>NZ_JAAKGP010000001.1 GCF_011043545.1 Rhodobacter sp. SGA-6-6
GATCATGTCGGCAGGGTTTTGGCTTTCGGACCAGGCATGGGCGGCGATTGAGCCGCTGTTGCCGAAGAACCAGCCGGGGGCGCGGCGGGTGGATGACCGCCGCGTCATCAGCGGCATCATTCACGTGCTGCGGATCGGGTGCCGTTGGGAAGATTGCCCGCCCGCCTACGGCCCTTCGACGACGATCTACAATCGCTTCAACCGCTGGAGCCATCGCGGCCTTTGGGGGCGCATCTTCGCCACCCTCGCGGCCCAGTCGGAGCTACCCGGGGATCTAAGCATCGACTCGACCGCCGTGCGCGCCCACCGCTCCGCTCACGGCGGAAAAGGGGGGCGCAAGTTCAGGCCATCGGGCGCTCGCGTGGCGGGCCGACCACCAAAATCCACGCCCTGACAGATAGTTGCGGGCGGGCGGTGGCCTTTGCCCTTAGCCCGGGGAACCATGCCGACATCTCGGAAGCCCCCGCGCTTCTGGACAAATCACCCGCGCCTACCCGCCTTCTGGCCGACAAGGGCTATGACGCGAATAGCCTGCGTGACCGCCTTGCGGCAACTGAAACAGAGGCCGTCATCCCCTCGACCAGATCGCGCAAAACGCCTATCCCCTACGATACCGAGGCATATCGCGACAGGAATCTGATCGAGCGCGTTCGCCTGTTCTCTCGAACCGGTGGCGTTCACAGGCTCACTCTGCCGACTCAAAGACTGGCGGCGCATCGCAACCCGCTACGACAAACTCGCCATCAACTTCGCATCAGCCGTCGCAATCGCAGCAACCGTCATCTGGTGGACTTGATTGAGTCTGGAGCCTAGGCGGTGACGGGCTGCTGGTCCCGGATTATCGGTTCAACGACAGGATGGCTGGCTTTGCCCGAACGACGCTCGACGCCTTCGTCACGGAATGGTGTGAAGTCGGCAAGATGCCTCGAAAGCGAAGAGAAGTGGATCATACACCCATTTCGATCGTTGCACGCGCGAACAGGGTGCGGGTTTCGCGTCTTCTGATGGCCGCCAGGGTTGTCGGGAAGGGCTTGTATCTGGATCGCAGGAAATGTGGTTTGGCGGGGGTCTTCGTCGAAAATTCCGATGCTGTGACATTGGTGAAATGCGCCGGATCCTTGTCTGGTCTCGAAGGGGCAGATCCAACTGCAGTTCGATGTGACGCGGATCACGCTGCCTGATGGCTTGATCATCACCGGTCAGTCGAGCTTCCTGATCAACGGCGTACTGCGGAAGGGTCGCCAATACGGCGCTGGCGATGGATGTGGACGGCTATCGGATCGTCGAGGCGGTTATTATGGATGACACGGGCAGCCGGGTGAAACCTGCCGCCCCATGGCCGGGGCTCATGCGTCTGAGAACCGGCTGGAAATCTGGCGAGGGAAGACCGAGATGGCTACATCGTGCTGGAACGGTCGTGCGGTGATACGTTAGATTGGAAATCTGGCAGCAGAACCGTTCTGAATTGCGAAGGAAATCCTCACGCGATCGCGGGCCTCGGCCAGGGATTCGGGCAAGTCGAACACCCGGCGGTAGAGTTTAAGCCGTGTGGTCCTCTCGACACGAGCCGGAGGATCGTTTCGTGGCAGTCAACTGCGTTGGGTGGCCACCGGAGGCCGGGGCGTGACGGCGCGGTCGAATGTGGGACGGTCTACCGGCAAGAGGCGGGGGGCTTCGCCGGACTCGCGATCCGTTGCGGAGCGGAGCGGGGGATGGATGACGGTAAGGATCTCGCCCCGGTGGGACATGCCCCAAAGCAGGCGATGCGGTTTCCCGGAGAGGATGTCGAACGCATAGGTGACGCGGAGCGGACGGAAGTCGCCAGGGGCCAGCCTCTCGCCGGCGTCTTCGGCCACGGGGAAGGGCAGGCAGGAGAAGGCGAAGCGGCTGCGCAACCGGCGCAGCGAGCTTTTCTCGTGGATATCGACGCGGAATTGGCCGAAATGACCGGTCAGCCGGAAGGCCGCATCGGCGGTCTGCTCGGGAAGTCCGGCGAGAGTCGCGTCCGGTTTGCCGGGGAGGGAGATGCCCATAGGACAGACCTCTATTGCAGGGCGGACAGGCCCAGGCGGGCCGTCATCAGAAGGCCGCGGGGCCCGGCGGCGGTTTCGGCATCGGTTGCATGACGAAACTCCACCGGCCTGAACGGCAGCCGCAGCATTTGCCCGTTCCGCGCCAGAAGAAGCTGCGTCAGCGGCTCGAATGGGAACTGGCCGTAAAGCGGCGGGGGTGCGGGGCCGTCGCCCGGCACCGGCAGCGGCACGACGGCCCGCCCGGCGAATACCGTCAGGGAGTCGCAATCGCCCGGCCTGTCGAAGGTGAGGGGGGGTCTTTCCTCCGGCCCGGTCAGGACCGGCAGCGACAGGGCGTCTTCCCAGGGGAGCGTGGCCACGGCGAGCAGTGGCCTTCGCCCGTGGTCCCCGGCGGCCCGGCACAGCATGAAGGCGGTATAGGTGGTGATCTTGCCGTCGCGCAGAAGGATGGTGGTCGGGTCGACCACGACCGCGACGGACCCGCGGCAACGCCGGAGGGCCATATGGATCAGGCCATCCCATCCTTCTTCCCCGCCCGCAGCAGGATGGACCAGAAGCGCCGTGCGGATATGGCGCCCCTTCCGGGCCTGATGGGTCCTGACGAACTGCCGCAGCCTGTCGGCCAGCACCGGCCCGGCGGCGAAGCCTTCGGCTGAGACCATGATGATGCGGGTGGCCCCCGCCAGAATGGCCTCTTCGGCGGCCCATTCGATCAGGGCGCGGTCATGGAACCGCGCCATCTCCGGTATACCTCTCACCTCTCCGGTGCCGGGCTTGCCGAGGGGCAGGACGACATCCAGCCCGTCCTGACGGGACGGCCCGCTCATTTGCCCATCGCATTCACGTCGTCGGCCGACGTTGCGACGCCGGTAACGGTGGCGATGACCTTCTGGGCGTTGCGGATCGGCGCCTCGCTGACATAGACGGTGTCGGCATGGCGCATCCGGAAGGTGCGGGCGGCGAAGATGCCGGCCGGGGTGGAAAGGTCGAAGCGGATGACCAGCCTTTCCGTGTCCACCCCGCCCCGTTCGGTGGAGCGGAAGACGAAGACGCCTTTCGCATTGGCGATGTTGCCGTTCAGGCCGCCGGCATCGCCCAGCAGGTCGATCAGCCGGTAGTCGTGGCGCGGCACGGGAATGCGGGTCTGGCCGCCGGTGGCGCCGAGGACGGTGATGGTGCGGTCGTCCCGGATAAAGGTGATGCGGTCGCCGGGGCGCAACGCGATGTCTTGGACCGGATCGGCGACGATCAGCGACAGGCGCGCCTCGCCGCTGGTCCGGCCACGATCAACGCGGATGACCGTCTCTTCCAGCGGTGCGGCCACCCCGCCCGCCCGCGCCAGCATAGCTGTAAGGCGCATGGTATCGACTTCGATCGGGTAGACGCCCTGCGCGGTGACCGCCCCCAGCAGGCTGATGCTTGCGCCCGATCCCGGCACGCGCTCCAGTGTGATCTGCGGGTTGGGGGTCTGGGGCTCCAATGCGGTCAGGATGTTCAGGCGCACCTGCTCGATGCTGCGGCCGGAGGCGCGGATATGGCCGACATAAGGCACGAAGATTTCGCCCGACTGCAATACCTGCAGCTGCGGTATCTGGAATATCCGGTTTCCGGTGGTGGCGAAGAGACGCGGTAGTGATACGGGACGGGCTACCGTTCACTGCGGCAACAATCATTTCTGCTTAAGTCCTAGTAAGTATAGGCGGCTTTTGCGCCGATAGTTACAAGATCAGAGGCCGAATGATCACGGTTGCGGGACGCAGCTCATTATGAGCGGCGGCGGCGACATTAACGGGCCACGCATCCAATCAGCTTCTCGGCAACTTCTTAGCCCAAAATAGGTGGCTTTTGCTGAAAGCGGGCCCCGAGGCCCATGCAGCTTCCGGGCATCCCGTCCACCCTTATTGGGCCGGAAGCAGCGGCCCCAGAAGTCCGACCTCTTCCTCCCTTCCGGCCGGAAGCGGGCCCCGAGGCCCATCCGACTTCCAGGCGCCCCGTCTCCCCTCCCTCGGCTGAAAGCAGCGGACCCGGAGATCAGGCTTCCACCCTCCCTCCAGCCGGAAGCGGCCCCCCGAAGCCGACCCAACCTCCGCCCCCCTACCCTTCCCTCTGCCGGAAGCGGCGGGCCCAGAGGCCGGTGCGGGGGAGGGTGCCGACGTCCAGCCGCGAGCGGTTCTCCAACACCGGGCGGTTCTTCGACACTTTGCCCTCGCGCAGCACGATGTAGATGCCGCTGGCGATGATCACTCCGGCGCCGACCGCCGTCCAGCGGTCGATCTCCTCGGAGAACAGCAGCCAGCCGTAGAACACCGCCCAGAGGATCTGCGAATACTGCATCGGCGCGACGATCACCGCCGGCGCGGCGCGGTAGGCCAGGATCAGCAGGAAGGCGCCGCACATGCCGAGGACGGCGACCACGCCGTTCAGCGCCAGATGCTCCACCGGCATCGGCCGGTAGACGAAGGGCATCACCAGCGCCATCGACAGCACCGAGACCAGCATCGGATACATCATCAGCACCACCGAGCGTTCGTCCTTGCCGATCTTCCTGATGATGATCGCCGACAGCGCCCCCATCACCGCCGCGCCCAGGCCGGCCAGATGGCCCAGCGACAAGGGCTCCGCCCCCGGGCGCAGCACGATCAGCACGCCGGTCAGCCCTGCCATCACGGCAAGGCCGCGGTGCAGGCCGACCTTCTCGCCCAGCATCGGGATCGACAGCAGGGTGATCACCAGCGGCGTGGCGAAGAGCATGGCGTAGCATTGCGCCATCGGCAGCACCGAGAAGGCGTAGAACCCCATCGCCCCGGTCGCCACCCCGGTCAGGGATCGGGCCAGCGACCACCAGGGATGCCGCGGCACCAGGGTGCCGTCGGTCTTGTCCGACAGGAGCAGGAGCGAGACCACGGGAAAGCTGAGCAGGCCGGAGAAGAAGATGATCTGGAACGAGGTGTAATGGCGGCCGAGCAGCTTCACCACCACGTCATGGGTGGAATACAGCCCGAAGGCCGCGACCGCGATCAGCGCGCCGCGCAGGATTGGAGACATGTCGCATCGGTCCGGGCGGGGGCGCCGCCGGGCGCCCGTGTTAGCGGAAACACTCTGGCGCGGAGGCCCGGCGAAGGCAAGGGGCGGCCGGGCGCTCAGGCGCTTTCCGGCTTGGCCGCCACCGGCGGGCGGTCCTGCCGGGCGACCACCATCACCCCGGCAACGGCGATCAGCACCATGCCGAGGAAGGTGCCGCGGCCCATCTCCTCGCCGAACATCAGGGTGCCGAACAGCCCGGCCCAGGCGATCTGCGAATATTGCATCGGCGCCACCACGATGGCGGGCGCCCGGCGATAGGCGGCCAGGATGGTCAGCATCCCCGCCATCAGCACCACGGCCATGGCGGCGGCGATGCCCAGGTCGCGGATCGGCATCGGCCGGTAGACGAAGGGCATCGCGGCGGCGACGGTCAGGAACAGCGCCACCTGGGGCCAGATCAGCATCACCGCCGTGCGCTCCACCGCGCCGGTCTTGCGGATGATGACGTAGTTCATCGCCCCCACCAGCGCCCCGGTCAGCGCCATGGCATGGCCCAGGTTCAGCGGCGTGGCGGTGGGGTCCAGCGCGATCACCACTCCGGCCAGGCCCAGAAGGATCGCTAGGCCGCGCTGCGGGTCCAGCCGCTCGCGCAGCACCGGCACGGCCAGCAGCGCGATGAACAGCGGCATGGTGAAGAAGATCACATAGGCCTCGGCCAGCGGCAGCAGGGTGAAGGCGGTGACGCCGCAGACGAAGTTCAGGATGGTGCCCAGCGACCGCAGCGCCATCAGCCCGGGCCGGACGGGGCGCAGCGATCCGGTGCCGCGGTCCAGGAGCGCATAGATCAAGAGCAGCGGCATGGTCATCAGCCCGGCGGCGGCGATGATCTGCAGCGGGTGATAGGCCCCGCCCAGCAGCTTGGCCGAAACGTCGTAGGCCGAATAGGCGCCGAAGGCCAGAAGGCCGAGGCCCGCGCCGGTCAGGGTGGAGGGAAGCGCCATGATGGCAGGTCCGGGCGGGAAGGGGCGGCGCGGGATTGCGCCGCCGATAGGGACAGGGGTCAGAGGCTGGCGTCCAGCGCCGCGACGATGGCGTCGCCCATGGCCGCGGTGCCGATGGGGGTGCCGCCTTCCGGGCCCAGCAGGTCGGCGGTGCGCAGCCCGTCGGCCAGCACCTTCTCGACCGCCTTCTCGACCCGCGCCGCCTCGTCGCCGAGGTCGAAGCTGTAGCGCAGCGCCATGGCGAAGCTCAGGATGCAGGCGATCGGGTTGGCCTTGCCCTGCCCGGCGATGTCGGGGGCAGAGCCGTGGACGGGTTCATACATCGCCTTCGGCCGGCCGTTCGCCATCGGTGCGCCCAGGGACGCCGAGGGCAGCATCCCCAGAGAGCCGGTCAGCATGGCGGCGGCGTCGGAGAGAAGGTCGCCGAACAGGTTGTCGGTGACGATCACGTCGAACTGCTTCGGCCAGCGGCACAACTGCATCGCGCCGGCGTCGGCATACATGTGGCTCAGCTCCACATCCGGGTAGTCCTTGTCATGGACCTCCTGCACCACCTCGCGCCAGAGGATGCCGGATTCCATCACATTGGCCTTCTCCATCGAGCAGACCTTGTTCGACCGCCGCCGCGCCAACTCGAAGGCCGAACGCGCCACCCGGGCGATTTCGCTTTCGGTATAGCGTTGGGTGTTGATCCCCACCCGCTCGTTGCCTTCCTTGAAGATGCCGCGCGGCTCGCCGAAATAGACGCCGGAGGTCAGTTCGCGCACGATCATGATGTCGAGGCCGGCGACGACATCGCGCTTCAGCGACGAGAAATCGGCCAGCGCATCGAAGCATTGCGCCGGGCGCAGGTTGGAGAACAGGTCCATCTCCTTGCGCAGGCGCAGCAGGCCGCGCTCGGGCTTCACGCTGAAGTCCAGCTTGTCGTATTTCGGCCCGCCGACAGCGCCGAGCAACACCGCATCCACCTCCTGCGCCTTCGCCATGGTGGCGTCGGTCAGCGGGGTGCCGTGGGCGTCATAGGCGGCCCCGCCGACGAGGTCGTCCGACACGTCGAAGCCGATGCCGCGCTTCGCCTCCATCCAGCCGATGATCTTCTTCACCTCGGCCATGACTTCGGGGCCGATGCCGTCGCCGGCGAGGATCAGGAGGGAGCGGTTGGCCATGGCGGAATCCTGCGTGAAATAAGGGTCGCGGCTGGCCTAGCCAAAGGCCGGGGCGCGGTCAAGGGCGGGCCGGAAGGGGCCGCGGATGGCAAGGGCATTTGGCCTCCGGTGCAGACTGTCATACAGAAGAAGCCGGCCGGCTGTATCGGAGCCGGGTCGAGGCCCCGGGGGGACAGGATGACGGATCGGACACAGGCGACCGAAGCGCCAGAGGGAACACCGGGCGAGGTGTTCTCGGCCTTCCTGAAGCTGGGGCTGACCAGCTTCGGCGGTCCCATCGCCCATCTCGGCTATTTCCGCGACGAGCTGGTGGTGCGGCGCGGATGGCTGGACGACGGCGCCTATGCCGATCTGGTGGCGCTGTGCCAGTTCCTGCCCGGCCCGACCTCCAGCCAGGTCGGCTTCGCCCTGGGGATGATGCGCGCGGGCTGGCCGGGGGCGCTGGCGGCCTTCGCCGGCTTCACCCTGCCCTCGGCGCTGGCGCTTCTGGTTTTCGCCATGACCGCGGCCGGCCTTTCCGGCCCGGTCGGAAACGGCGCGCTGCACGGATTGAAGATCGTCGCGGTGGCCATCGTGGCGCAGGCGGTCCTGGGCATGGCCCGGACGCTCTGCCCGGACCGGGAGCGCGCGGCGATTGCCGCCGCCGCGGTGGCGGTGCTGGCCTTCGCCCCCGGCGCCTTCGGCATGGCGGGGGCGATCCTGCTGGGCGCGGTCCTGGGCTTGGCCCTGGGGCGCGGAACCACAGCGCCGGTCGGGGGGCATGTCCTCCTGCCCGTCTCGCGCGGCATCGGCCTCGGCGCCCTGGCCGCCTTCCTGGGCCTGCTGGTCCTGCTGCCGCTGGCCGCGCCCTACAGTCAGGGATTGGCCGTGGTCGACGGCTTCTACCGGGCGGGGTCGCTGGTCTTCGGCGGCGGGCATGTCGTGCTGCCGCTTCTGCAGGCCGAGGTGGTCGCGCCGGGCTGGGTCACGGCCGACGACTTCCTGTCCGGCTACGGCGCGGCGCAGGCGGTGCCCGGCCCGCTTTTCACCTTCGCCGCCTATCTGGGCGCGGTCTCGGGGCCTGCGCCGAACGGCGTGGCCGGAGCGGTGCTGGCGCTGGTCTCCATCTTCCTGCCGGGCTTCCTGATCCTGACCGCCGCCCTGCCGTTCTGGGACCGCTTCCGCGCCCTGCCCCGGGCGCAATCGCTGATGCAGGGGGCGAATGCCGCCGTCGTCGGCATCCTCGCCGCCGCGCTCTATGCGCCGGTCTTCACCAGCGCCATCGGGGACCTGCGGGATTTCGCCCTTGCGGTGGCAGGTTTCGTCCTGCTCACGGCCTGGAAGGCGCCGCCCTGGGCGGTGGTGATCGTCTCGGCCCTCGGCGGCGTGGCGCTGAAGCTGCTAGGGTGACGGTTCCACCTCCACCCAGACCGGTGCGTGGCGGGAGGCGCGGGCGAGGGTTTCGGCGAAAGGGTCCCCGGCGGGCGGCCAAAGGACTCCGCTTGCGGTGACGTGCAGACCGGCCGAGGGCAGGACGTAATCCACCCGCAGCCCGCCGAAATCGTAAAGCGCGGTGTCCAGCGCCGGATCGCCCTTTTGCGCGGGCTCCGCCCGTCCGTGGGTGCCCTTTGGCTGCGGGTCCTGCACCGCCGGATGGGCCAGCAGGGCGGAAATCCCGGCGGTCAGCCCGTCGCCATCGGCCGGATCGAGGTTGGCGTCGCCCAGCAGGACGAAGGGCGCCGACGGCGGCGCCATCGGCAGGGCGCCGTCCAGCAGGCGGGTCCAGAACACCGCCTCGTCATGGTTGCGGCGGCCGTTCCTGTCCTCCGGCCCGTCGAAGACCGGCGGCGTGGCGTGGAAGGCCAGCAGATGCAGCGGGCCGGAAGCGGTGGCCACCGCCACATCCCAATGGCCGGTGGTCGAAAGCCGCAGCGCCGCCCGCACCTCCGGCGCGGTGCCGGGCGGGATCAGGGTCCCCGGCAGGTCGGCCCAGAGGAAGGCCGAGAAATCCCGCGCCTCCCCGACCGGCAGGCGCGACAGGATCGCCATGCCGCCCTCGCCCGAGAAGCGGCCCCAGCCCTGGGCATCCTCGGGCTCGCCCAGCCGGCCGTCGCCGTCAAGGTCCAGCCCCGCCTGCATCCCGGTGTTGGGACGCAGCGCGAAGAGATGCGGATAGGGCCGGCCGATCTGTGCCAGCCGGTCCTGCAGCAGGCCAAGCGCCACCAGCCCGCGGTCGTAATCCACCGCGGTCAGCAGCAGAACGTCGGCGTCCAGCGCGGCGATGACCTGCAGCGCGGCCTCGACCTGCGGGTCGTCGCCCTTCAGGATGTCGCGGGCCAGCAGGCCGGGGCCTTCGCGGGTCAGCCCGCTGTTCCAGGTGGCGATGCGCAGGGTCTCGGCCGCCGCGGGGGCGGCGAGGGCCAGGGCAACCGCGGCGGCGATCACTCGGCCGGGATGACGGCCCCGGACAGGGCGCCGTTGCGGGCGCGCTTTTCCTGGATCATCAGGGCGATGCGCCCCATGGCAATGCCCCGCATCAGAAGGCTGGCCGGAAGGAAGGCCCATGCTGTCATCGTCCAGATCAGGGTTTGCGGCGAGGTAAGGGTCAGCGGCTCGAAGCCGATGGAGGCAAGGCTGACCACGGCGGGGATCAGGAAGGGCAGCAGCACGCCAAGCGCCAGGTTGGCCCGCGCGTCGCGCTCCAGCCGGTCGACCACGTCGCCGCCCGCCGTCGGCTCGAAGGTCGGCAGGTTGACCCAGACGTTGAAGGCCTGCGCCCGGTCGGGCCAGCCGCGCAGCTTGAAGATCAGCACGAAGAAGGCCAGCGACAGCAGGGACAGGATATAGGCGGTGCCCGCGGCGGTGCGGACGGCGATCACCTGGCTGTCCGAGGCGCCCTCGGCCATCATCAGCGTGGCAAGGCGGACCGGCGAATAGGGGAAGTCCAGCGCCTGTCCGACCAGCACCGCCACCGCCTCGAACAGCCGCGGGAAGGCGGCGTCGCTGCCCTTGGCCGAGGCGACGATGGAAAGGGTCAGCACGATGGCGCAGAGCATCAGGAAGCGGACGCGGTTGAACGGCGGGGCGTCGCGGAACTCGACCAGGCTGGGATAGGTGGCGTTGTATTCGGCGAAGGTCAGCGCCCCTGCGAAAAGGGCGACGAGGGCGACCATCTGCTTGGTATCGGCGCCGATCCCCGGCAGGATCACCGAGGGCGTGGCGACAAGCACCATAACCAGAAACGCGCGCACTGCGGCGCCGGTCATCCGGGAAACCACTGCCCTTGCACCCTCGATATGGACGGACGCGATGCGATGCCGCGCCCTTGTTCCAACGATGTCCCGCACATTGTGGCGGATTGCCTCAATCTTGCCCAATTTGTGCCTTCTTTCGCCGATCCCCGCAACCGTCGCTTGAGGTAAACAGCGGCGGCGTGGCGCTTTCAGGGCAAAGGTGTTGCAGGATTGAAGCAAAGTCACGCCTGTTCCGGGCAGGATTCGGGCAAAGCCGTGGCGGGACGCAACATATTGCGGTTGCCGGATTTTTCGCCACAAGGCGGAAACGGAAGGCGGCGGGTGCAAGGGGGTTTGCGGCGGAGACGGCCGATCCGAGGCGCCCGGATTCGACCGGACCAGGATTTACCGGACCGATGGACAATCCCCGGCGAAGGCGCGGACCTTCGCCGGGGAAAGGCTCAGGCCCAGGGGCGCAGGGTGGCGTTCTTTGCCTCGAAAGCGTCGATGGAGGCCGCCTTCTCGAGCGTCAGGCCGATGTCGTCCAGCCCGTTCAGCAGGCAGTGCTTCTTGAACGGATCGACCTCGAACCGGAACGCGGTGCCGTCCGAGGCGGTGACGGTCTGGTTCTCCAGGTCCACCGTCAGCCGGGCGTTCTCGCCCTTCCGCGCGTCGTCCATCAGGTGATCCACCGCCTCCTGCGGCAGCACCACCGGCAGGATGCCGTTCTTGAAGCAGTTGTTGAAGAAGATGTCCGCGAAACTGGTCGAGATCACGCAGCGGATGCCGAAATCCAGCAGCGCCCAGGGCGCATGTTCGCGCGACGACCCGCAGCCGAAGTTGTCGCCGGCGACGATGATCTCGGCCTTGCGGTAGGCCGGCTGGTTCAGCACGAAATCCGGGATCTCCTGCCCGTCCTGAGTATAGCGCATCTCGTCGAACAGGTTCTTGCCGAGACCCGAGCGCTGGATCGTCTTCAGGAACTGTTTCGGGATGATCATGTCGGTGTCGATGTTGACCAGCGGCATGGGCGCCGCGATGCCGGTCAGGGTGGTGAACTTGTCCATTTCAGGTCTCCTGGAACCGCGCGAAGGCGGTCAATTCCTTTGGAAAGAGTAGCTCAATGTGCCGTCTGCCCAGACCATCGCGGCCATGCCGCCATCCTTCGGCCAGTCGATCCGCTGCGATTGCAGAGCGGCGGCCTGGATGTCCTCGGCAAATCCCTGTGCAGCCATGAAGACCCGCAGGTCGTCGGCCGAGACCGTCGCCGCGAAGAACCGCGTTGCGACGCCGTTGCTGACGTTGGTCCGGCAGGTCGAGATGCGAACGCTTTCCGGCAACTCGTTGGTCTCGCGCACGAAGTGGCGGCAGAACTTGTCGATGGGGTTGATGCCGAAGGCATAGAGCGCCACCGCCACCACGGCCAGAAGGCCGAGGATCAGCGCAATGACGCGCAGCGGTGTCACCCTGATCGCCATGGGTCAGACACTTTCCGCCATCATCTCCCGCACATCCGTCAGATGCCCGGTGATCGCCGCCGCCGCGGCCATGCCGGGGCTGACCAGATGGGTGCGGCCGCCGCGGCCCTGACGGCCCTCGAAGTTGCGGTTGCTGGTCGCGGCGCAGCGTTCGCCCGGCGACAGCTGGTCGGGGTTCATGGCAAGGCACATCGAGCAGCCGGCCAGCCGCCATTCGAAACCGGCGTCGATGAAGATCTGCGCCAGACCTTCCTCTTCCGCCTGCGCGCGCACGAGGCCCGAGCCCGGCACCACCATCGCCCGCATCCCCGGGGCGATCTTCTTGCCCTTCAGGATCGCCGCCGCCGCCCGCAGGTCCTCGATCCTTCCGTTGGTGCAGGAGCCGATGAACACCGTGTCGATCTTGATGTCGGTCAGCTTCATGCCCGGGGTCAGGCCCATGTAGTCCAGGCTGCGCCGCGCCGCCTCGACCTTGCCGCCGGTGAAATCCTCGGGCGAGGGCACCACGGCGGTGATCGGCAGCACGTCCTCGGGGCTGGTGCCCCAGGTCACCACCGGGGCGATGTCCTCGCCGCGGATGGTGACGACCTTGTCGAAATGCGCGCCCTCGTCGGTGAAGAGGGTCTTCCAGTAGGCCAGCGCGGCCTCCCATTTCGCGCCCTTCGGCGCGTGCGGGCGGCCCATGACATAGGCGAAGGTCTTCTCGTCCGGCGCGATCAGGCCGGCGCGGGCGCCGCCCTCGATCGCCATGTTGCAGACGGTCATCCGGCCTTCCATCGACAGCTCGCGGATCGCCTGGCCGCAATATTCGATGACATAGCCGGTGCCGCCGGCGGTGCCGGTCTCGCCGATCACGCTCAGCGTGATGTCCTTGGCGGTGACGCCGGGGCGCAGCGACCCGGTGATCTCCACCTTCATGTTCTTCGACTTCTTCTGGATCAGCGTCTGGGTGGCCAGCACATGCTCCACCTCCGAGGTGCCGATGCCATGCGCCAGCGCGCCGAAGGCGCCATGCGTCGCAGTATGGCTGTCGCCGCAGACCACGGTCATCCCCGGCAGGGTCCAGCCCTGCTCCGGCCCGACGATGTGGACGATGCCCTGGCGGATGTCCGACACCGGATAATAGTTGATGCCGAAGTCCTTGGCGTTCTTGTCCAGCGCCTCGACCTGGATGCGCGATTCCTCGTTGTCGATATGGGTCTCGCGCCCCGCGGTGGTGGGGACGTTGTGGTCCGGCACCGCGATGGTCTTCTCCGGCGCGCGGACCTTGCGGCCGGTCATGCGCAGGCCCTCGAAGGCCTGCGGGCTGGTGACCTCATGCACCAGATGGCGGTCGATATACAGCAGGCAGGTGCCGTCATCGGAGCGATGGACGACGTGATCGTCCCAGATCTTGTCGTAGAGCGTGTGGGGAGCGGACATGGAAAGGGTCCTTGGCTGTGGCCGTGCGGCCTTGGGGCTTTGGGAAAGGGATGCGCGGAGGGGCGCCCGCGCGGGCGGCGGCCGGGGGCTTAAAGTCGGGCCGAGATCGACCGGGTTTCACGGGCGAAGCGCCAAGGCAGGCGCGCGCGGTCGGCCATGTCGAAGAAGCGGATCATGGCGGTGAGATACGCCTTTCGCGCCCGCGGTTCAAGCGGAGTCCCCGGCGAGCCAAAGGTGCGGCTGCCGCCGCATTCCTTTTCGTGGCGGCTAACCGAGTCTCCTGCGGCTACCGTCGCCTGATGGGGGCATTCTGCCCCCAACCCCCCTGAGGATATTTGTTGTCCAGAAAGAGGAGCAGGTCTTTTTCCTCTTTCTGGACTCAAATATCCCCGCCGGAGGCACCTCCGAGCCGGTTGCGCCTGAAAGGCGCAGAGGCGAGACAAAAGGAATGCGGCGCAAGCCGCTCAATATGGCAACCGCGGTCGCGGGGCGCGCGCGCTCCCTTGCATCCCCGCCGATTCGGCGATATTCGCCCGCGCTTCCCGGAGATGTTGAGATTGCCGCCTTCGGGCGCTACCCTGATCCGGCAAGACCCTGCGCCGGGGCCGGATCGGCGCGCCATGCGGAGGACCCTAGTCCTGTCTCACTCTGACCCAACGACCGGCCTGCCGGTCGGCCCGCGCGAGGGGCGCCCCGCCCCCGCCGACTATACCTCGGAACAGGTCCTGGCCGCCGTGCTGGCCTCGGTCGACGACGACAAGGCCGAAGAGGTCGTGCAGATCGACCTGCGCGGGCGGTCGGACGTGGCGGATTACATGGTGATCTGCTCGGGCCGGTCGAACCGGCAGGTGGCGGCGATCTCGGAAAAGCTGGCGGACCGGCTGAAGCAGCAGTTCCGCATCAACGCCAAGATGGAAGGCAAGGAGACCGGCGACTGGGTGCTGATCGACTCGGGCGACGTGATCGTCCATGTCTTCCGGCCCGAGGTGCGCGACTTCTACCAGCTCGAGAAGATGTGGATGCCGGCCGGGCAGGCCGCCGCGCGGCCCGCGTCGCAGGGCTGATGCGGCTGCACCTCTGCGCCGTCGGCCGGCTGCGGGCGGGGCCGGAGCGGGCGCTGGTGGACGACTACCTCGACCGTCTGGGCAAGACCGGGCGGCCACTGGGGCTCGGCCCGGTGGCGGAACACGAGGTGGAAGACCGGCGCGGCGGCGGCATGGCCGCGGAGGCGGAGCTGCTGGCCCGCACAGTGCCCGCCGGGGCGTCACTCTGCGTGCTGGACGAGCGCGGGCGGGCGATGACCTCGCCGGAATTCGCCGCGCAGCTGGCGCGCTGGCGCGACGGCGGGCGGCAGGACGCGGCCTTCGTCATCGGCGGGGCGGACGGGATCGACCCTTCCTTTCGGGCGCGGGCCGACCTGGCGGTCAGCTTCGGGGCGATGGTCTGGCCGCACATGCTGGTGCGGGTGATGCTGGCCGAACAGCTCTATCGCGCCGCGACCATCCTGGCGGGATCGCCCTATCATCGGGTGTGAGGCGCGATTTTTCGTCGAAAAATCGTCCCCTACCCCTTCAACTCCGCCGTGATCCGCACCGGGCCGACCTGGCCCTTCAGCTTGGCCCGGTAGATCACCACCCCCTCGACCACGCGCATGACATAGGTGCGGGTCTCGGCGAAGGGGATGGTCTCCACCCAGTCCACCACGTCCACCGCCTCCTGCCGCGGGTCGCCGAATTCCTCGATCCAGCGCTTCGGCCGGTTCGGCCCGGCGTTGTAGCCGCTGGCGATAAGGGCGATGGACGGCCCGAAGTCCTGCACCATCCTTGCCAGATAGGCCGAGCCGATGGTGACGTTGTAGGCCGGGTCGGCGATCAGCTTGCCGGCCTCGAACTCCAGCCCCAGCTCCTTCGCCACCAGCTTCGCGGTGGAGGGCAGCACCTGCATCAGCCCGCGCGCATCGGCGTGGGACCGCGCCGCCGGGTCGAACTCGCTTTCCCGGCGCGAGATCGCCAGCGCCAGCGCCCGGCTGACCGACAACCCGTCGGGCACCATCCCCGGCACCGGGTAATAGGCGCGCGGGATGATCACGCCGCGCTCGGCCGCGGCCTTGCCGACCAGCACGGCGATATGCGGCTCGTCCAGCTCCAGCGCCAAGTCGGCCAGCTGCGCCAGCCCGGCGGCATCCTGGGTTTCGGCCAGATGCAGCAGGAAGCGCTTGGCCAGCGTCCGGTCGCCGGCCTTCGACAGCAGCAGCGCCGCCTCCAGCACCGAGGATTTTGCAAATCCCGCCCCGCGCCAGTCGGCCGGGCGGCTGTCGTCCAACAGGAACGGGTCCAGCGCCTGCCCCAGCCTTTCGGCGGCCAGCAGCCCGTAATAGGCGGTCTGGTGCCGCGCGGCGGCCTTGTAGTGTTCGGCGGCCTTCTCGTTCCGCCCCGCCGCCTCTTCCGCCCGGCCCAGCCAGTATTCCGCCCGCGCGACCGAGATCGGGGTGGAGACCCCGGCCTTCAGATGGCCGAAATGGCGCAGCGCGGTCTCCGCATCGCCCAGCTTGCGCAGGGCGATGAAGCCGGCAAGGAATTCCAGGTCGGCATAAGCCGCGCCCGCGGTCAGGCCGTGGCGGGAGGCGACGCGATAGGCGTCCTTCGGCCGCTCCTTCCGCATCAGCCAGCGCGCCATCAGCGCCCTCCGGTCGGCCCAGAGTTCGGGGCGGCCCAGGCCGTCGGCGGGGGTGTCCAGCAGCAGTTGCACCGCGTCGTCATAGGCGTCGCGCCGCATCCGCCAGAGGAAACGCTCATAGGCGAGGCCGGGGTCGGCCTTCAGCCCCGGCGGCACCGCCTCGATCAGCGCGGTGGTGCCGTTCTGGTCGGCGCGCAGGCCGATCCTTGCCGCCGCCAGCCGCTGCCAGTCCGGCCCCACCCGCGGCAGCATCCGCAGCGCCTCGGCCCGGCGGCCCTGCCACAACAGGTTGTCCAGCCGCAGCTGGTGGACCCGGGCCAGCGCCTCGGGCTCCAGCAGCAGCAGCGCGGTTTCCTCCTCGGCGGTGAAGGACAGTTCGGCCCAGGCCCGCATCGCCTCGGTCTCGGCCAGGTCGTGCCGGCCGTTGGCCTTCAGCGCCTGGACCAGCGCGATGGCGCCCTTCGCGGTCTGCGGCAGGTCGTTGCCGAAATAGGCGATGACGCGCGACGGCGTGGTCGACCGTGCGGCGGCCTCCTCGCCCTTTTCCTTCAGCATCGGCAGGCCGGGCCAGTCGGCGCGGCGCGACAGGAAGTCCTCGTAGTCGCCGAGGCTGCCTTTGCCGTCGCGCAGCTTCTGCCACAGGATCACGTCGCGCCCCACCCCCGCAGGGGCGGCGGCCAGCGCGGCGTCCCAGTCCTTCGCCGCCGCCAGCCGCAGCGCCGATTGCATCGGCTGCACTTCGTCGGCCAGCGCCGGCGGCGCAAACAGGCAGAGGCAGAGAAGGAGGCGGGGGATCAGCAACCGGGGCGACATGGCCCGAATCTGCCAAAGCCGCCCGCCCGCCACAAGCCACGAAGCCGTCATCCGGCCGGGGACGGGCGAACACCCGCGCCCCGCTTGGCAAGGGCGGTGAGGGCGGATAAGGAGGGCGCGTTTCCCAACCGGCCGAATCCCGGCCCATCCACAGGAGTGCGCGCCATGTTCAAGGGGTCGATCCCTGCCCTGGTCACGCCGTTCAAGGACGGCAAGGTGGACATGGACGCGCTGAAGAAGCTGGTGGACTGGCAGATCGCCGAGGGTTCCACCGCGCTGGTGCCGGTGGGGACCACGGGCGAAAGCCCGACGCTGAGCCATGACGAACACCATGCGGTGGTCGAGGCGGTGGTGAAATTCGCCGCCGGCCGGGTGCCGGTGATCGCCGGCACCGGATCGAACAGCACGGACGAGGCCATCGACCTGATCCGCCACGCCGAGGGCGCCGGCGCCGATGCCGCGCTGGTGGTGACGCCCTATTACAACAAGCCGACGCAGGCCGGGCTGATCGCGCATTTCACCGCGATCCACGACGCCTCGAACCTGCCGATCATCATCTACAACATTCCCGGCCGCTCGGTGGTGGACATGTCGCCGGCGACGATGGGCGAACTGGCGAAGCTGCCGCGGATCATCGGCGTCAAGGATGCCACCGGCGACCTGAGCCGGGTGCCGAAGACCCGCATCACCTGCGGCAAGGAGTTCGTCCAGCTGTCGGGCGAGGATGCCACCGCGCTCGGCTTCAACGCCCATGGCGGGGTGGGCTGCATCTCGGTCACCGCCAACGTGGCGCCGCGGCTCTGCGCCGAGTTCCAGGAGGCGACGCTGGCCGGCGACTACCGCAAGGCGCTGGACTACCAGGACCGGCTGATGCCGCTGCACGACGCCATCTTCGCCGAGCCGGGGCTGGTGGGGGCGAAATACGGCCTGTCGCTGCTGGGGCGTTGCACGGAAGAGGTGCGCCTGCCCCATGTCGGCCTGACCGAGGGGGTGAAGGAGAAGATCCGCGCCGCCATGCGCCACGCGGGCCTGCTGAACTGACCGCGCTTCCCGGCCTCGACCACCGGAGCGGCAACCGGCGCGGCGCGGTGCTGATGACCGCGGCCATGGCCGGTTTCGCCATCGAGGACCTCTGCCTGAAGGCCGTCGCCCGCGAGGTGCCGGTGGGACAGGTGATGGTGATCATGGGTCTGGCCGGGATGGCCGTCTTCGGGCTGATGTCGCGCCGCGCCGGCGAGGCCGCCCTGCCCCGCGCCGTGCTGTCGCGCGCCATGCTGCTGCGCTCGGGCTGCGAGATCGCCGGGCGGCTGTTCCATGCGCTGGCCATTGCGCTGACCACGCTGTCGGCGACCTCGGCGATCTTGCAGGCTACGCCGCTGGTGGTGATCGCCGGGGCGGCGGTGCTGTTCGGCGAGAAGGTGCCGCTGTCGCGCTGGCTGGCGGTGGGGGTCGGCTTTCTCGGCGTGCTGATGATCCTGAAGCCGGGGCTTGCGGGCTTTTCCGCGCTGTCGCTGCTGGCGGTGGCGGGAACCATCGGCTTCGCCGGGCGCGACCTCGCCACCCGGGCTGCGCCTAAGGGGCTGTCGAACCGGCAGCTCGGCACGCTCGGCTTCGCCATGCTGGGGCTGGCGGGGGCGCTGATCCTGGGCTGGACCGGCGGGGCGCATTGGCCCGACGCCGGCGGGGCGGCGCTGATCGCCGCCACCACCGGCTTCGGCATTGCCGGCTACCACGCGCTGACCGCGGCGATGCGGACCGGCGAGGTCTCGGCCGTCACCCCCTTCCGCTACACGCGGCTGGTCTTCGCCCTGATCCTCGGCGCGCTGGTCTTCGCCGAGCGGCCGGATGCCGCGACGCTGGCGGGGGCGGCATTGATCGTGGCCGCGGGGCTGTTCGGGCTGACCCGGCGGTAGGGCCGACGGAGGTTTGCCCCGGATGGTCCGGGCGGGGACAGGCGAGGCATTGCCTCGCCCCCGCCCGTGCGGAAGGTTTCATCCGGAAACGCCGGCAGCACATCCCCCGAGAGGCCAGCGCCCGCCCGGGCGGGCGAGAAGCGCCCGCCAGGGGGCGGGCGGGCGCTGGCCGGGCCATTGAGGCCCGGCCGGTCCGGTTGACATGGCGCGCCAAGGCGAAGGCACCCGCCTTCGCCAAGTCAGCCGGGCGAGGCTTTCCCGGCGGTAGCCGCACTGGACAGGGCGGCCGCCGCCGCCTATCTGGAAGCGACCATGGTCCAGAAATCCGATCCCAATTCGAAGCTGATCGCCGAGAACCGGCGGGCGCGTTTCGATTACCACATCGAATCCGACCTGGAGGCCGGGATCGTCCTGCAGGGCTCCGAGGTGAAAAGCCTGCGCCAGGGCGGGGCCAACATCGGCGAGAGCTATGCCTCGGTCGAGAACGGCGAGCTGTGGCTGATCAACGGCTATATCGCGCCCTACCTGCAGGCCAAGACCTGGGGGCACGAGGAACGCCGGCGGCGCAAGCTGCTGGTCAGCCGCAAGGAACTGGCGCGGCTGTGGTCGGCCACCGCGCGCGAGGGGATGACCATCGTGCCGATCCGGATGTATTTCAACGACCGCGGCATGGTGAAGCTGAAGCTGGGCATCGCCAAGGGCAAGAAGCTGTCCGACAAGCGCGAGACCTCGGCCAAGCGCGACTGGGACCGGCAGAAGGCCCGGCTGCTGAAGCAGGGCGGGTAAGGCGGCCGCGGTGGGGTGAACCCCATTGCCTCGGGCGGGAACAGGCGAGGCACTGCCTCGCCCCGCCCGTGCGCAGCGGTTGCAGCCGGAGACGGCCGTAACACCAGACCCCGGGAGGCCAGCGCCCGACCGGGCGGGCGAGAAGCGCCCGCCGAGGGGCGGGCGGGCGCTGGCCGGGCCATTGAGGCCCGGCCGGTCCGGCTGAAATGGTGCGCTGTGGCGAAGGCGATGGCCTTCGCCAAGGAGGCTGCCCGCCCCTAACCCCTCCTGACCCCACGTTAACCTTTCTTAACGGGGCTTCCCGGCGGGGGAAGGATGCGGCAGCATTCCCCTGCCCCCGGCGCGCGGCCTGCGCGATACAGGGGGTGTGTGAACCGGCCGGAGAACCGGGCGGAACAGGGAAAGGTGGCACTATGGAACTGATCATCCAGCTGATCGCGGGCGCGATCGGCGGCAATGCCGCAGGGGCGGCGGCGAAGAACCTCAGCCTCGGCACGCTGGGCAACTCCATCGCCGGGATCGTCGGCGGCGGCATCGGCGGGCAGATCCTCTCGGCGCTCGGCGCCGGCGGCGGGGCCGAGGGGCTGGACCTGGGCGCGATCGTGCAGAGCGTGGCAGGCGGCGGTGTCGGCGGCGCGGTGCTGCTGGCCATCGTCGGCGCGGTCAAGAAGGCCGTCGCCAAGTAAGCGGCCGGCAACGGCATCCCGGGGGGCCCCGCGCGCAAGCCGGGGCCCCTTTCCTTCGGGCCGCCACCTTGCACTTCGCCCCCGGCCCGCGCTAGGACGGGAGCAGTTGCAGAAGGCCCGCGCGATGACCCCATCCCCTGCCGACGACCCGAAGACGCTGGTTTCCACCGACTGGCTGGCCCGCCACCTGAAGGACCCCGATCTGCGGGTGCTGGATGCCAGCTGGTTCCTGCCCGCCTCGAGCCGCGACGCCCGGGCGGAATACGAGGCCGGCCATATCCCCGGCGCCCGCTTCTTCGACATCGAGGAAATCTCCGACCAGCGCTCGGACCTGCCGCACATGGCGCCGCCGGTCGAGAAGTTCATGTCCCGCCTGCGCGCCATGGGCGTGGGCGACGGGCATCAGGTGGTGGTCTACGACGGCTCGGGCCTGTTCTCGGCCGCGCGGGTCTGGTGGACCTTCCGGCTGATGGGCAAGACCGATGTCGCCGTGCTGGACGGCGGCTTCCCCAAGTGGAAGGCCGAGGGGCGCGAGGTCGAGGACCTGCCGCCGGTGGTGCGCGACCGCCACATGACCGTCTCGCGCCAGGCGGGGCTGGTGAAGGACGTCACGCAAGTCGCCCATGCCGCCAAGCTGGGGCTGGCCGAGGTGCTGGACGCCCGCTCCCCCGCCCGCTTCGCCGGGGCGGAGCCGGAGCCGCGGCCCGGCCTGCGCGCCGGCCATATCCCGGGGTCGAAGAACATCCCCTTCGGAACCCTGCTGAACCCCGACGGCACCATGAAGGACCCTGCAGCCCTGCGCGCGGTGTTTCAGGCCGCGGGGGTGGACCTGTCGCTGCCCGCCATCACCAGCTGCGGCTCGGGCGTCACCGCCGCGATCCTCGCGCTGGCGCTGGAGCGGATCGGCCACCGGGACTGGGCGCTCTATGACGGCTCCTGGGCCGAATGGGGCATGTATGAGGACCTGCCGGTCGCGACCGGCGCCGCCTGAGGACGCATGATGCTGGAAAGCCTGAACCCGCAGCCGCAGGACAAGATCCTGGCGCTGATCGCGATGTTCCGCGACGACCCGAGGACCGACAAGATCGACCTCGGCGTCGGCGTCTACAAGGACGCCACCGGCCTGACCCCGGTGATGCGCGCCGTGAAGGCCGCCGAGAAGAAGCTGTGGGAGGTGGAGACCACCAAGACCTACACCGGGCTGGCGGGCGAGCCGGCCTACAATGCCGCCATGGTGGGGCTGATCCTGGGCGAGGGGTTCTCCGACCGCGCGGCCTCGGTCGCCACGCCCGGGGGGACGGGGGCGATCCGGCAGGCGCTGGAGCTGATCCGCATGGCCGCGCCCAAGGCGAAGGTCTGGATGTCGAACCCGACCTGGCCGAACCATCCTTCCATCGTGAAATACCTCGGGATGCCGGCCGCGGAATACCGCTACTTCGACGCCGCCACCCGCGGGGTGGATTTCGCCGGGCTGATGGCGGACCTGGATGGCGTGGCCGCGGGCGATGCGGTGCTGCTGCACGGCTGCTGCCACAACCCGACCGGGGCGAACCTGTCGCAGGACCAGTGGGACCAGGTGATCGCGCTCTTGCAACGGAAGGGCGCGGTGCCGCTGGTCGACCTCGCCTACCAGGGCTTCGGCGACGGGCTGGACGCGGATGCGGAAGCCACCCGCAAGGTCGCGGCCGCCTTCCCCGAGGTGCTGATCGCCGCCTCCTGCTCGAAGAACTTCGGTATCTACCGGGAACGCACCGGCATCCTGATCGCCCTGACCAGCCCCGACCGCAAGGCCGTGGTGCAGGGCAACCTGAACTTCCTGAACCGGCAGAACTATTCCTTCCCGCCCGACCACGGCGCCCGGCTGGTGACGATGATCCTGGAGGACCCCGCCCTGACGGCCGACTGGAAGGCCGAGCTGGAGGAGGTGCGGCAGAACATGCTGTCCCTGCGCAAGCAGCTGGCGGACGAGTTGCGCCGCGCCACCAACTCCGACCGCTTCGACTTCGTGGCGGACCACCGCGGCATGTTCAGCCGCCTCGGCCTGACCGAGGAACAGGTCGTCACCCTGCGCGAGAAGCACGGCATCTACATGGTCGGCGACAGCCGCATCAACATCGCCGGGCTGAACGCCGGGACGGTGCCGGTGCTGGCCGCCGCCATCGCGCAGGTCGCGGGGTAAGCCCGGTCGGGGCGCGGACAGGCCTTCATCGCGGGTCCTGGGCACATTCCCATCAATGTGATTGCCGCGGGCGGGAGAAGGCGAGGCACTGCCTCGCCCCGCCCGTGCGGACGGGTTCACCCGGAAACGGCGGCAGCCCTGAACTCCGAGAGGCCAGCGTCCGCCCGGGCGGGCGAGAAGCGCCCGCCGAGGGGCGGGCGGGCGCTGGCCGGGTCATTGAGGCCCGGCCGAACAAGGGGAAGCGGTGCGCTGTGGCGAAGGCGATGGCCTTCGCCAGACAGGACGCGGACTTTCGGCACCCCTCGTCGCAGCGTCGATCCTCTCTGCGGCAGATTGCCCGACCTTTCGGCATTTTGCCTGTTTTCTGCGCAATCACCCTTCAAACCGCCTGAAAATTCCCCTAACCCCGCCCCGTTGGAATGGAATCGGGGATGAAGGGCCGCATGATGCAACTGGACGAAAAGCTTGAACCGATCCTCGCCGAGGTCATGCGCCGCAACGCCGGCGAGCCCGAATTCCATCAGGCGGTGCGCGAGGTGCTGGAATCCCTCGGCCGCGTCATCGCCAAGCGCCCCGATTTCGCCGACGACGCGCTGATCGAGCGCATCTGCGAACCCGAACGCCAGATCATCTTCCGGGTGCCGTGGATCGATGACCAGAACAAGGTCCGCATCAACCGCGCCTTCCGGGTGCAGTTCAACTCGGCTCTCGGCCCCTACAAGGGCGGCATCCGCTTCCACCCCTCGGTGAACGTGGGGATCATCAAGTTCCTGGGCTTCGAGCAGACCTTCAAGAACGCCCTGACCGGGATGCCGATCGGCGGCGGCAAGGGCGGGTCTGACTTCGACCCCAAGGGCAAGTCCGACCGCGAGATCATGCGCTTCTGCCAGTCGTTCATGACCGAACTGCACCGCCATATCGGCGAATACACCGACGTGCCTGCCGGCGACATCGGCGTCGGCGGGCGCGAGATCGGCTATATGTTCGGCCAATACAAGCGCCTGACCAACCGCTACGAGGCCGGCGTGCTGACCGGCAAGGCGCTGTTCTACGGCGGCTCGCGCGCGCGAACCGAGGCGACGGGCTACGGCAACACCTATTTCGTCGAGTCGATGCTGAAGACCCGCGGCACCAGCTTCGACGGCAAGAAGGTGGTCGTCTCCGGCTCGGGCAACGTGGCGATCTATTCGCTGGAAAAGGTGCAGGAGTTCGGCGGCACGGTGGTGGCCATGTCCGACAGCTCGGGCTACATCGTCGACGAGAACGGCATCGACCTGAAGCTGATGCAGGAGATCAAGGAAATCCGCCGCGCCCGGATCTCGGAATACCTGCGCCTGAAGGGCGAGGGCAAGGGCGTCTGGTTCGTCAAGGCCGGCGACGGCTCGATCTGGGACGTGGCCTGCGACGTGGCGATGCCCTCGGCGACGCAGAACGAACTGACCGGCAAGGACGCCAAGGCGCTGGTGAAGAACGGGGTGATCGCGGTGGGCGAAGGGGCGAACATGCCCACCACCCCGGACGCCACCCGCATCTTCCAGGACGCCGGGGTGATGTTCGCCCCCGGCAAGGCGGCGAATGCAGGCGGCGTGGCGACCTCGGCGCTGGAGATGCAGCAGAACGCCAGCCGCGACTCCTGGTCCTTCGAGCAGACCGAGGCGCGCCTCGCCTCGATCATGCGCAACATCCACGACACCTGCGCCGCTACGGCCGAGGAATACGGCGCCCCGGGCGACTATGTGCTGGGGGCCAACATCGCCGGCTTCGTCCGCGTGGCCGAGGCGATGCGGGCGCTCGGGGTGATCTGACCCGCCTGCCGGCAAGAACAGGGGCCCGCGGCTGACCGCGGGCCCTTTGGTTTTCACGGATCACGGCTTGGCCGGGCGGGAACAGGCGAGGCACTGCCTCGTCCCCGCCCGTGCGGACGGGTTCACCCGGAAACGCTGGTGGCACGAGATCCCGAGAGGCCAGCGCCCGACCCGGCGGGCGAGAAGCGCCCGCCGAGGGCGGGGCGGGCGCTGGCCGGGTGCTTTGGGCACCCGGCCGGTCTTGGGTGAACCGTTGCACTGTGGCGAAGGCACACGCCTTCGCCAGACAGCCGGCGCCTACCCGTGATAGGCGCTTTCGCCGTGCGAGGTCAGGTCCAGCCCCTCGCGCTCGGCATCCACCGGGACGCGCAGGCCGATCACCGCGTCCACCAGCTTGTAGAGGATGGCCGAGGCGACGCCGCACCAGACCACGGTGATCGCCACCGCAAGGATCTGCGTCCAGACCTGCGCGCCCATGGTCACGCCCTCGGCATAGCCCTGCCCGCCGAAGCCGGCCGAGGCGAGGATGCCGGTGCCCACGGCACCGATGATCCCGGCGACGCCGTGGATGCCGAAGACATCCAGGCTGTCGTCGTAGCCCGCCTTCACCTTGACCACGGCGACGAACCAGTAGGCCACCAGCGAGGCCACCGCCCCCAGCAGGATCGCCCCCACCGGGCCGACCGCGCCCGCCGCCGGCGTCACCGCCACCAGCCCGGCGATGATGCCCGAGGCCGCGCCGAGGGCCGAGGCCTTGCCGCGCGCCAGTTTCTCGACCAGGAGCCAGGCCACCACCGCGCCCGCCGTCGCGGTCATGGTGTTGATCACCGCCAGCGTCGCCAGCGTTCCCGCGCCAAGCGCCGAGCCGGCGTTGAAGCCGAACCAGCCGACCCACAGCATCCCCGCGCCCGCCACCGCCAGCGGCAGCGAATGCGGCGCCATGTTGTCCTTGCCGTAGCCGGTGCGCTTGCCCAGCAGGATCGCCCCCACCAGACCGGCGATCCCGGCGTTGATGTGCACCACCGTGCCGCCGGCGAAGTCCAGCACGCCCCAACCGAAGAACAACCCGTTGGCGTCCCAGGCCATGTGGGCGATGGGGAAATAGACGAAGGTCACCCACAGCACCGAGAAGGCCACCACCGCGCCGAACCTCATCCGCTCGGCGAAGGCGCCGACGATCAGAGCCGGGGTGATGGCGGCGAAGGTCATCTGGAAGGCGATGAACAGGTATTCCGGGATGGTGCCGGATTCGGAGGTGGCGGTAACCCCTTTCAGGAACAGTTTGCCGAAGCCGCCGAAATAAGGGCTGTCCGAGCCGCCGAAGGCGAAGGAATAGCCGTAGACCACCCAGACGATCATCACCGTCGCGGCGACGGCGGTGACCTGCACCAGCACCGACAGCATGTTCTTGGCCCGCACGAGGCCGCCATAGAACAGCGCCAGGCCGGGCAGGATCATGAACATCACCAGCACCGTCGCCACGATCATCCAGGCGGTGTCGCCGCTGTCCAGGGCCGAGGCCGGGGCCTCGACCACCTCTTCCGCCACCTCCTGCGCCCAGGCGGGCAGCCCGGCCATCAGCGCCGGGGCCAGGGCCACCAGGCCCGAAAGTCTTTTCTTCATGTCCATCTGTCCCTCCGGCGCCTCAGAGCGCGTCGTCATCGGTTTCGCCGGTGCGCACCCGCACCGCATGTTCCACGTCGAGGACGAAGATCTTCCCGTCGCCGATCTTGTCGGTCTTCGCGGTGGTGCGGATCGTCGCCACCACCTGCTCGGCCAGGGCATCGGCCACCACGATCTCCAGCCGGATCTTCGGCACGAAGTTCACCGCATATTCGGCGCCGCGATAGATCTCGGTATGGCCGGATTGCAGGCCGAAGCCCTTGATTTCAGTCACCATCATGCCGCGCACGCCGATCGCGGTCAGCGCCTCGCGCACCTCGTCCAGCTTGAACGGCTTGATTGCCGCGATGATCAGTTTCACATCCTTCCCCTTCTTCCCTGCGGGACCCGGGGGTGGGCCCTTGCGGCCAAGCAGGCGGCATTTCGCAGTTGCAGCACAAGCGGACGCCGGGGCCGTGCCGCCCCGCAGCGGGCAAGGGCACGGATTTTCGGCAGTCCGCCGCGCCGCTGCCCGATCCTTGGGCGGCCGGCGCACGCGAATCGGCGCGCGGGGCGGCGTCCCGCCCTTCGCTTCCCGGCAAAAGCAGGTTATGGTCCGCGCCAATCAGATCGCGCAGCAGGCGGACAGGCAGGCCAATGGTGACAGGTAAGGGGGGCGGCAGGCCCCTGGTGGCAGACAGGCGCTATCCCCGCGCGGGCGCATCGGCACAGCCGCCCGCCCGCAAATCCCCGCCGCCGAAGAAACCGCGCAAGCCGCAGCGCCCGCGCCGCCAGCACGGGCTGGTCGTCTCGGTGGTGCTGTTCTTCTGGCGGGCGATCTGGGCGGTGCTCTGGCGCGTCACCGCCGTCGGCGCGCTGATCCTGGGCGCGGTGGTCCTGTATTTCTACGCCCAGCTGCCGCCGATGACCGACCTGCTGGACGGCCGCGCCCGCGGCTCCGTCACCATGCTGGACCGCAACGGCGAGGTCTTCGCCTGGCGGGGCGAGACCTTCGGCGGCCAGATCACCGCCGACACGGTGTCGAAATACCTGCACGACGCCGTGGTGGCGACCGAGGACAAGCGCTTCTACTGGCATTTCGGCATCTCGCCCCGCGGCATCGCCTCTGCCATCCGCATCAACCTGTCCGAGGGCCGCGGCGCCTTCGAGGGCAACGGCGGCTCCACCATCACCCAGCAGGTGGCGAAGCTGCTGTGCCTCGGCGTGACCTACGATCCGCAGCTCTGGAAGACCGAGGCCGAATACGAGAAGGACTGCCGCGCCGGCGGGATGTGGCGCAAGATCAAGGAAGTGCCCTTCTCCATGGCAATGGAGCTGAAATATTCCAAGGAAGACATCCTGACGATCTACTTCAACCGCGCCTATCTCGGCGCCGGCGCCCGCGGCTTCGAGGCGGCGGCGCAGCGCTATTTCGGCAAGTCGGCGGCCAATGTCACGGCACCCGAGGCGGCGATGCTGGCGGGGCTGCTGAAGGCCCCTTCGACCTATGCCCCCACCTCGAACATGGACCGCGCCCGCGACCGGGCGGCGGTGGTGATCGGGCTGATGGAGGAACAGGGCTACCTGACCAGGCAGGAGGCCGACGAGGCCCGCGCCAACCCCGCGCAGCTGTCCAAGGCCGCGCGGCAGAAGATGGGCGGCTTCTTCGCCGACTGGGTGATGGAGACGACGCCCGACTACCTGGCCCGCGACACCACCGAGGACGTGATCATCCAGACCACGCTGGACCAGAAGATGCAGGCCCAGGCCGAAGAGGCGCTGAAATGGGTGTTCGAGAACAAGGTGAAGGAGGGCTCCAAGGCCCAGGCCGCCATTGTGGTGATGAGCGCGGACGGCGCCGTCCGCGCCATGGTCGGCGGCCGCGACCTGCCGCAGGCGGGGGACTTCAACCGCGCGACGCAGGCGCTGCGGCAGACCGGATCGGCCTTCAAGCCCTTCATCTATGCCGTGGCGATGGACCTCGGCTACAGCCCCATGGACTATGTCGACGACAGTCCCTGGTCGATCAACGTCCCCGGCTCGGGCCTCTATGCGCCGAAGAACTACGACGGCAAGTTCAAGGGCATGATCACCCTGACCCAGGCCCTGGCCGAAAGCCGCAACATCCCGGCGGTGAAGATCCAGGAGCTGGTGGGCCGCGATCTGGTGAAGCAGGTGGCGACCCAGTTCGGCGTGGCGCAGAACCTGGCGGACGGGCCGGCGCTGGCCCTCGGCGCCAGCGAGTCGACGCTGATCGAGATGACCGGCGCCTATGCCGGCATCCTGAACGGCGGCTCCTCGGTCACGCCCTATGGCCTCGTGGCGCTGAAGTTGAAGCACGAGGACGAAGAGCTGTTCGGCCAGGGCGGCGGCATCGGCGAGCGGGTGATCACCGAAAGGGCGGCACATGCGCTGATCTACATGATGACCCAGGTGATCGAGGTGGGCACCGGCACCCGCGCCCGGCTGGACGGGCGCGAGGCGGCGGGCAAGACCGGCACGACGAACTCGGCCCGCGACGCCTGGTTCGTCGGCTTCACCGCCGATTACGTGGTGGGGGTCTGGCTCGGCTACGACGACAACAAGCCGCTGACCGGGGTGACCGGCGGCGGGCTGCCGGCCGAAATCTGGCACGAGGTGATGGTGCGCATCAACGAAGGCGTGGAGACGAAGCCGCTGCCGAAGGAAATCCCGCCCAACACCGTCACCCCCGCAATGGGCGGCTACGAAGGCACCTACGACCCCAACGATTTCGTCCAGCCCGAGGACGTGCCCTATTTCGACGGCTCCAACCCCAACCAGCCCGGGATGACCGAGGACGACCTGGCCGAGCAGATCCTGAACGAGGTTCTGGGGACCAATTGAGGGGGCAGTCTACCGGCGCCTCCCACTGACCGGGGCATCCCCGGGCGGGATCAGGCGAGGCACTGCCTCGCCCCCGCCCGTGCGCAGCATGTCAAACGGAAACGGTTGCAGCCTTGAACCCCGAGAGGCCAGCGCCCGACCCGGCGGGCGAGAAGCGCCCGCCGAGGGCGGGGCGGGCGCTGGCCGGGCCATTGAGGCCCGGCCGGGACAAGGGGAAACGTTGCGCTGTGGCGAAGGCACGCGCCTTCGCCATAGAACCCACGGAAAAGAGGGCGGGGCTCACCCTCCCGACTCAGCTATTCTTCAGATCCTCGATCAGCGCGTCCAGGTTGCCCTTCCGCTTGTCCAGCATCGCGCCGATCTCGGTGCGTTCGCTGGCCAGCATGTTCACGCCCTCGATGATGATGTTGAAGAACAGGCTCTTGCCCGCCTTGTCCGACACATGCCAGCGCACCTCGAACGGCGCCTCGCCCTTCAGGTGGGCGGTCGAGATCACCTCATAATAGCTTTTCAGCGGATGGGCGTCGGTCACTTCGATCCGCCCCCCGATGAACTCGCGGAAGCGGCGGCCGTATTTGCGGCTGATGTAGACCTGGAATGCCTTGGTGAAAGCCTTCATCTGCGCGTTCGAGGCCGAGCGCGCCGCCACGCCGAGGGCCGAGCGCGCGATGGTCGGCACGTCGGCATAGCGGGCGAACAGCTTCTCGAACTCAGGGAACATCGCCGACTCGGACTTGCCCGAGTTGATCACCCGGTTTATGTCGGCCACCGCCTTGTCGATCAGCGCGCGGGCCTGGTCGACGTTCAGCGCCAGCGCCGGCAGGGCCGAGACGGCCAGCCCGGCCCCCAGGGCCAGGCCGAAGCTGCGGCGGGTCAGGATCGTGTCACTCGGCATAGGGGTCCTCGTAGGGGTCGATGAAATCATCCGCTGCGGCGCCTTCGCCCCCGGCATCGGCGCCGCGCGACAGCTCGAACCGGCGGTTCTGCAGATACAGCAGCCGCGCCTGCGCATAGCTGTCGGCGCTTTCATATAGGATCGAATCCACGGTGTTGGAATAGCGGCCCCGGTCACGCAATCGTGCAAGGACCTTGGCCACGGTCACCGCCGTGGCATCCTTGCCCTTGGCCACCCGGTTCACCGGATTCAGCCCCAGGTCCACCGCCAGCCCCACCGCATCGCGCATGGTGGAGGGGCCGAAGCCCGGCAATTCGACATAGGGCCCCTCGCCGACGCCCCAGACATGCAGCGTCTCGCCGAAATCGGTGCTGTCGCGCGGCAGGCCCGCCTCGGTCGCCACGTCCATCAGCCCGCCGAGGCCGAAGACCACGTTGACGCCGAAGCGCAGGAAGTTGGTGGTGGCCGGGCCGATCCGCCCCTGCAGCAGGTGGTTGGCCATGTCGCCCGGCAGGTCCAGCGTGTCGGCGACGTTGGACACGCCCTGCCGCACCGGCTCGGGCACCACGCCGTAGGCCTTGGCGCCGGGGCGCAGGATCACGGTGTCCAGCCCCTTGTTCAGCCCGTGGACGGCGCGGTTCATCGGCTCCAGCGGGTCGTTGATCCCGGTCGGCTGCGGGGCCGGGCCGCAGGCCGCCAGCATCAGCGCCGCCGTTAAGGCAAGCGAAACCCGATGCCGTGCAAAAAGGAATGGAAAACGCACGGCCTACTCCCTAACGTCCGCCCGATCGGTTCCTCGGCGCGGGCGCCCCTTCCCGGGCCTCCCGCACCCGACTCCCTTTAGGGGCAGGGCCGGGGCAAGACAACCTCCCGCCCCCCGATTTCCGGCCAGGGTGGCGGGAAGCGGCCACAGGCTGCAACAGGGCCGTGAACGGGGCCGGTCGGGCCGTGAAAGGACGCGCCTTCGATGCGACAAGCGGACAGCGCAGCGGGACGGAAGGAGATGCTGGCGGTGCGGCGGCGGTCGAACCGGGCGCTGGCGGCGGCCTTCCTCTTCTCGGTCTTCGTCAACCTGCTGATGCTGACCTCGCCGCTCTACATGCTGCAGGTCTACGACCGGGTGCTGGTCTCGCGGTCCGAGGCGACGCTGCTGGCGCTGTCGGTGCTGGTCGCCTTCCTGTTCCTGGCGATGGGGCTGCTGGACCATGCCCGCAACCGGGTGATGGTGCGGGTCGGCGCGCGGATGCAGGCCGACCTCGACCGCCGGGTGCTGTCGGCCGCCTTCCGCCGGCTGACCGCCGCCCCGCAGGATGCCGCCGCCCATTCCGCGCAGCGCGACCTGGAGACGGTGGCGCGGGTCTGGTCCTCGCCCGCGCTGATGGCGCTGTTCGACCTGCCCTGGACGCCGCTGTTCGCCGGCGCGCTGTTCGTTTTCCACCCCTGGCTGGGCTGGACCGCCATCGCCGGCATGGCGGTGCTGGTCGCGGTGACGCTGCTGAACCAGCGCGCGACCGAGACGGCGGTGAACGAGGCGGTGACGCTCGGCCTGCGCGCCGACCGCCAGGCCGAGAACCTGAAGGCCGAATCCGAACTGGTCCGCGCCCTGGGCATGACCGGCGCCGCCTTCGCCCGCTGGCAGGGGCTGCGCGGCCGGGCGTCGGAGCGGGCGCTGGCCACCGCCGACACCGCGGGCAGCTTCGCCGTGCTGACGCGGACCTTCCGGCTGTTCCTGCAATCGGCCATCCTCGGCGTCGGCGCCTGGCTGGTGCTGAGGAACGAACTGACCGCGGGGGCGATGATCGCCGGCTCCATCCTGATGGGCCGCGCCCTGCAGCCGATCGAGGTTGCGGTCGGCCAGTGGTCCACCCTGACCCGCGCCCGCCAGGCGAAAGCCCGGCTGGAAGGGCTGCTGTCGCAGGCGCCCGAACCCGCGCCGCGCACCGCCCTGCCCCGCCCCGCGGCCCGGCTGGAGGTGCGCAACCTGTCGCTGGTGGTGCCGGGCGAGGGCAAGCCGGTGCTGCGCGGCGTCTCCTTCACGCTGGAGCCGGGGCAGGCGCTCGGGGTGATCGGGCCTTCCGGCTCGGGCAAGTCTTCGCTGGCGCGGGCGCTGATCGGGGTCTGGCCGCCCGCCGCCGGACAGGTCCGGCTGGATGGCGCGACGCTGGATCAGTATGATCCCGACACGCTCGGCCGCTGCATCGGCTATCTGCCGCAAAGGGTGACGCTGTTCGACGGCACCATCGCGGCCAACATCGCCCGGCTGGACGCCGAGGCCGATCCGGCGGCCATTGTCGCCGCCGCGCAATCCGCCGCCGCGCATGAACTGATCAAGGCGCTGCCGCAGGGCTACGACACCGAGGTCGCCACCATGGGCGGCCGCCTCTCCGGCGGGCAGGTCCAGCGCGTCGGCATGGCCCGGGCGCTTTACGGCGACCCGGTGCTCCTGGTGCTGGACGAGCCGAACTCCAATCTCGACAACGACGGCTCCATGGCGCTGAACGCCTCGATCCGCGCCGCCAAGGAGAAGGGCCGCGCCGTGCTGATCATGGCCCACCGCCCCGCCGCGATCCAGGAATGCGACCTGCTGCTGGTGCTGAACGACGGTGCCGCCGCCGCCTTCGGCCCCCGCGACCAGGTGCTGCGCGGCATGGTGAGGAACGCGGGGGAGATCGCCCGCTCCGCCGCGCCCGGAGGTGTGGCATGACCGCCCACCCGTTCTGGTCGATCCGCGGCCCGGTCCTGCTGGGCCTGGCGACGCTCGCCCTGCTGGTCGGCGGCTTCGGGGCCTGGGCCACGCTGACCGAACTCTCGGGCGCGGTGGTCGCCCCCGGCCGCATCGAGGTGGAGCTGAACCGCCAGGTGGTCCAGCACCCCGACGGCGGCGTGGTGGCCGAGATCGGCGTGATCGAAGGCGCCACCGTCGCCGCCGGCGAGGTGCTGGTCCGGCTGGACGGCACGCTGCTGCGCTCGGACCGTGCGGTGCTGCAGGGGCAGCTGAACGAATTCTCCGCCCGCCGCGCCCGCCTGCTGGCCGAGCGTGACGGGCTGGAGGCGCCGGCCTTCCCTGCCGAGCTGGCCGCGCTGGCCGCCGGCGACCCGACGGTGGCCGAACTGATCGACGGCCAGGAGCGGCTGTTCGCCGCCCGGCTGGAGACCTTCGTCACCACCAACGAGCAGTTTCGCCGCCGCATCGGCCAGATCGCCTCGCAGGTCGAGGGGGTGGAGGCGCAGCAGGCCGCGCTGGACACCCAGCTGCGGCTGATCGGGGACGAGCTGGCGAACCAGCAGGCGCTGCTGGCCAAGGGGCTGGCGCAGGCCTCCACCGTGCTGGCGCTGGAACGCGAACAGGCCCGCCTCCTGGGCCAGCAGGGCGAGCTGACCGCCAGCCGCGGCCAGTCCGAGGAACGGATCACCGAGATCGAGCTGGAGATCAGCCGCCTGGCCAGCACCCGCATCGAGGAGGCCGAGGCCGGGCTGCGCGAGATCGGCCCGGCGATGATGGAACTGGCCGAGAAGCTGCGGGCGGTGGACGAGCGCATCGCCCGCCTGGACATCCGCGCGCCGGTGGCGGGGGTGGTCCTCGGCCTGACGGTGACGACGCCGCGCGCGGTGATCCGCCCGGCCGACCCGGTGCTCTACATCGTGCCGCAGGACCGGCCGCTGGTGATCGCCGCGCAGGTGGCGCCGATCCATGTCGACCAGGTCCATGTCGGCCAGCCGGTGGAACTGGTGTTCTCGGCCTTCTCTTCCCGCGATACGCCGCATCTGAACGGCAGGGTCTCGGTGGTCTCGGCCGATGCCTTCACCGACCAAGCCACCCATGCCTCCTATTACCGGGCCGAGATCCTGCTGGACGAGGGCGAAATCGCCCGGCTGGACGGCAAGCCCCTGCTGCCGGGGATGCCGGTGGATGCCTTCATCCAGACCGAGGCGCGGACGCCGATGGCCTATCTGCTGAAACCCTTCACCGATTATTTCTCGAAGGCGTTCCGGGAGAGCTGAGAGGGGCCGTTTGTCCTCGGGGGACGGTGTCCATCCCGCCGCTCCCTCGATATCCGCGGGCGGGAGAAGGCGAGGCACTGCCTCGCCCCCGCCCGTGCGCAGCGGTTGCACCCGGAGACGCTGGCAGCCCTGAACCCGGAGAGGCCAGCGCCCGCCCGGGCGGGCGTGAAGCGCCCGCCGAGGGGCGGGCGGGCGCTGGCCGGGCCTTTGGGGCCCGGCCGGGACAAGGGGGAAGCGTTGCGCTGTGGCGAAGGCACCGGCCTTCGCCAAGGGATCGGGAAAGTCCCGCCATCCCCTCCCGCCTTGCCGCCCCCGCCCCGCCCCGCTAGGCTCCGCGCCAACCAGAGGAGTCCGCCATGTCCCAGATCGAATCCCGCCTCGCCGAACTCGGCGTCACCCTGCCCGACGCGCCCGCCCCGGCGGCGAACTACGTGCCCTTCGTGGTGGTCGGCACCCTCGTCCACATCTCCGGCCAGATTTCCCAAGGCCCCGACGGCCTGATCAAGGGCCGCCTCGGCGCCGATCTCAGCGTCGAACAGGGGGCCGAGGCCGCCAAGCGCTGCGCCATCTCGCTGCTGGCGCAGCTGAAGAAGGCCTGCGGCGGCGACCTGTCGCGGCTGGTGCGGGCGGTGAAGCTGACCGGCTTCGTCAATTCCACCGCCGATTTCACCGACCAGCCCAAGGTGATCAACGGCGCCTCCGACTTCCTGGTCGCCGCGCTCGGCGATGCCGGCCGCCATGCCCGCTCGGCGGTCTCGGCCGCCTCGCTGCCCCTCGGCGTCGCGGTCGAGATCGAGGGCATCTTCGAGATCCGCTGATGCGCGTCCCGCTGCCGCCCGGCCTGCTGCACCGCCCCATCGCCCATCGCGCCCTGCACGACCGCGCGGCGGGGCGGATCGAGAACTCCCCCGCCGCGATCCGGGCCGCCATCGACCATGGCTATGCCATCGAGATCGACCTGCAACTGTCGCAGGACGGCGTGCCGATGGTGTTCCACGACGAGGACCTGGAGCGGCTGACCGGCGAGACCGGCCCCGTGGCCGCCCGCCCCGCCGCCGCGCTGCGGGCGATCCGGCTGGCGGGCGGCGGCGACGGCATCCCGACGCTGGAGGAGGTGCTGGCGCTGGTCGGCGGGCGGGTGCCGCTGTTGATCGAGCTGAAGGACCAGTCGCTGGTCATGGGCCCGACCGACGGCCGGCTGGAGGCCGCCACCGCCGCGGCGCTGCAAGGCTACGGGGGCGAGGTGGCGCTGATGTCCTTCAACCCGGCCTGCATCCATCACCTCGCCCGGCTGGCGCCGGAGATTCCCCGCGGGATCACCACCGCCGCCTACGACCCGGAAAGCTGGCACCCGATGCCGCCGGAGATGTGCGCGCATTTCCGCGCCATCCCGGACTACGATCCCACCCTGTCCAGCTTCGTCAGCCACGAGGCCGCCGACCTGTCCTCCCCCCGCGTCGCCGAGTTGAAGGCGCAGGGCGCGGCGATCCTGTGCTGGACCATCCGCTCCGCCGCCGAGGAGGCGCTGGCCCGCAGGGTGGCGCAGAACGTCACCTTCGAAGGCTACCTGCCGCCGCTTGCGGCCTGACGCCGGCATGGAAACCGCCCTCCACGAGTCGCTGACCGAGATCGCCCCCGCCGACTGGGACGCGATGGCCGCGCCCGAACAGGCCACGGGGCGGCCGGAGGACCCCTTCACCACCCATCGCTTCCTGTCGGCGCTGGAACGCTCCGGCTCCACCGGCAAGGGCACCGGCTGGCTGCCGCGGCCGTTGGTGCTGCACCACGACGGCCGCCCCGCCGCCGCGCTGCCGCTTTACGTCAAGACCCACAGCCAAGGCGAATACATCTTCGACCACGGCTGGGCCGATGCCTGGGAAAGGGCCGGCGGGCGCTACTATCCGAAATTGCAGGCCGCCGTGCCCTTCACCCCGGTCCCCGGCCGCCGCTTTCTGGGGCCGCCGGAGCTGCGCCGGGACCTCGCCTCCGCCGCCATCGGGCTGACGGGGGGCAACCACCTCTCCTCGCTGCATGTCACCTTCTGCACCGGCGAGGAGGCGGCGGCGCTGGCGGGGCACGAGGGGCTGCTGCACCGCGTCACCCAGCAATACCACTGGCAGAACCGGGGCTACGGCAGCTTTGCCGATTTCCTCGCCGACCTCTCCAGCCGCAAGCGCAAGACCATCCGCAAGGAGCGGGAAACCGCGCTGGCCTCGGGCCTGACCGTCCGCGCCCTGACCGGCGACGGGATCGAGCCCGCGCATTGGGATGCGTTCTGGGCCTTCTACCAGGACACCGGCAGCCGCAAATGGGGCCGCCCCTACCTGACCCGCGCCGCCTTCGACGCCTTCCACGCCACCATGCGCGACGACATGCTGCTGGTGCTGGCCTTCAACGGCGAGCGCCCGGTGGCGGGGGCGCTGAACTTCATCGGCCGCTCGGCGCTTTACGGCCGTTACTGGGGCGCCATCGAGGACCACCCCTGCCTGCATTTCGAGCTGTGCTACTATCAGGCCATCGACTGGGCCATCGCCCATGGGTTGCAGCGGGTGGAGGCCGGCGCGCAGGGCGAGCACAAGCTGGCCCGGGGCTACCTGCCGGTGGAGACCCATTCGCTGCACTGGATCGCCGATCCCGGCTTCCGCACCGCGGTGGCGGAATATCTGGAGCGGGAGCGGCTGGCGGTCGGCGAGGAGATCGAGGTCCTCACCGCTTACGGGCCTTTCCGCCGCTCGGGGGCGGAACCGTAGCGGCGGGGGTTTCACACCCCCGTGGAGTATTTGTGCCAAGATGAAGGGCGAAGAATCGGAGGAGCCGGATGCTGACCTTCTACACCAACCCGATGAGCCGCGGCCGCATCGCCCGGGTGATGCTGGAGGAAATCGGCGAGCCCTACGAGACCGTGGTGCTGGACTACGGCACCACCATGAAGGCGCCGGACTACCTGGCGGTGAACCCGATGGGCAAGGTGCCGGCGGTGGTGCATGACGGCGCCGTGGTCACCGAATGCGCCGCGATCTGCACCTATCTGGCGATGGCCTTCCCGGAGAAGGGCCTGATGGCCGAGGACAAGGCCGCCTTCTTCCGCTGGATGTTCTTCGCCGCCGGGCCGCTGGAGCAGGCGGTGGTCAACACCTCCTTCGGCTGGAAGGCCACCAGGCCGGAAGACCGCGGCCGCATCGGCTATGGCACGCTGGAGGATGTGGTCCGCACCCTGGCCGGGCATCTGACGGTGCAGGACTACATCGCCGACAACCGCTTCACCGCGGCGGATGTCTATGTCGGCAGCCAGATCGGCTGGGGCCTGCAGTTCGGAACGCTGCCCGCCGATCCCGCGTTCATCTCCTACTGGAACCGCATCAAGGACCGCCCCGCACGGGCAGCGGCGGATGCGAAGGACAATGCGCTGATGGAGAAGAAGCCATGACCGACCGCATCCCCCAGGACGAACGCGCCGCCGCGCTGGCCCCGCTGGGCGAGACCGGCTGGGCCGCCGTGCCCGGCCGCGACGCCATCCGCAAGATCTGGAAGTTCCGCAGCTTCTCGGAAGCCTGGGGCTTCATGTCCCGCGCCGCGCTGAGGGCCGAGAAGCTGAACCACCACCCGGAATGGTCGAACACCTACAACGTGGTGGACGTGACCCTGACCACGCATTCCTGCGAGGGGCTGTCCCCGCTGGACATCCAGCTGGCCGGTTTCATGGACAAGATCGCCCCCGGTGCCGAGGTCCAGCGCGACCATGGCGAGCCGGTCTCCTGCCTCTGCGAGTTGCATCACCGCAAGGCGTAACCTCAGCGAATTTGCATTCAGCGCGGGACGGTCCACCGCTTGGTCGGGCGGGAGCAGGCGAGGCATTGCCTCGCCCCCGCCCGTGCGTGGCATATCACCCGGAGACACTGGCAGCACGAGACCGGGAGATGCCAGCGCCCGACCCGGCGGGCGAGAAGCGCCCGCCGGGGGCGGGTCGGGCGCTGGCCGGGCCTTTGGGGCCCGGCCGGGCAAGGGGAACCCGCATCGCGTGGCGAAGGCACGCGCCTTCGCCAGATCAGGCCCCGTAGCCCATCAAAGCTGCTTCAGCAGCGTCTCGCCGCCCGAAATCTCGCAGGTGCCGGGGCTTTCCTCCAGGTTCAGCTGCTTGACCACCCCGTCCTCGGCATAGAGCGAATAGCGTTTGGAGCGGTCGATGAGCCCGATGGCGGGGGCGGAGAATTCCATCCCGATCGCCTTGGTGAACGACGAATCCGCGTCCCCCAGCATGGTGATCCCGGCATCGGCGGCGCCGGTCGACTCGCCCCAGGCCTTCATCACGAAGCCGTCGTTGACCGAAACGCAGATCACCTCGTCCACGCCCTTCCCGGCCAGCTCGTCGCGCACCCGCATGAAGCTGGGCACATGGGCGGTGGTGCAGGTGCCGGTATAGGCCCCCGGCAGGCCGAAGATCACCACCTTGCGGCCCTTCAGCTTGTCCGCCAGCGCCACCTGTTCCGGCCCGTCGGCCCCGACCCGCTGGAGGGTGGCGTCCGGCAGCTTGTCCCCTACGGCAATCGTCATTTTCGTCATCCTTTCCTGTTCGTCGCGTTGCACGCGGCATCCTCTCGGTTATAGGCTCGCCCGGCGGGTTTGCCAGAGGGGGAATGCGGATGCGGGTAGTGATCGTCGGGGCCGGACAGGCGGGGGCCGCGCTGGCCGCGAAGCTGCGCGCGCTCGGCCATCAGGGGCCCATCACGATGATCGGCGAGGAGCCGGCGCCGCCCTACCAGCGCCCGCCGCTGTCCAAGGCCTATCTGCTGGGCGAGATGGAGGAAGAACGGCTCTGGCTGCGCGCTCCTGATTTCTATGCGGAAAACGGCATCGAGCTGCGGTTGGGCCGGCCCGTCGCCGGAATCGACCGGGCGGCGAAGACGGTGACGGTGAACGGCGAAGCGATCCCCTACGATCACCTCGCGCTGACCACCGGCTCCACCCCCCGCCGCCTGCCCGCCAGCATCGGCGGAGAGCTGCCGGGCGTCTACACCGTCCGCACGCTCGCCGATGTCGATGCCATGCGGGCGGAGTTCCAGCCGGGCCGCCGGGTGATCATCGTCGGCGGCGGCTATATCGGGCTGGAAGCCGCGGCGGTGGCCTGCAAGCTGGGGCTGAAGGCCACCGTGCTGGAAATGGCGCCGCGCATCCTGCAGCGGGTGGCCTCGCCCGAAACCTCGGCCTTCGTCGCCGCGCTGCACCGCGGGCATGGGGTGGAGATCCTGGAAGAGACCGGGCTCGACCGCCTGCTGGGCGAGGCCCGCGTCACCGGGGTGCGGCTGCGGGACGGGCGAGAGCTGCCGGCGGATTTCGTCGTCGTCGGCGTCGGGATTTCCCCGAACGACCGGCTGGCGGCCGAGGCCGGGCTGACCCTCGACAACGGCATCGCCACCGATGCCGAAGGACGCACCTCGGACCCGGCGATCTGGTCGGCGGGGGACTGCGCCTCATTTCCGTATCGCGGCGGGCGGATCCGGCTGGAATCGGTGGGCAATGCCATCGACCAGGCCGAGGCGGTGGCCGCCAACATGCTGGGCGCCGGCCAGCCCTACGAGGCGAAGCCCTGGTTCTGGTCCGACCAGTTCGACCTGAAGCTGCAGATCGCCGGGCTGAACACCGGCTACGACCATATCGTCACCCGCAAGGCCGAGGGCGAGGCGGTGTCGTTCTGGTATTACCGCGGCGCGGAGCTGCTGGCGGTGGACGCGATGAACGACCCCCGCGCCTATATGGTCGGCAAGCGGCTGATCGAGGGCGGGAAAAGCCCGGCGCCGGAGGTCCTGGCCTCCACTCCCGACCTCAAGGCGCTTTTGAAGGCATGAGGATCATCGGCGGGGCGCGGCGCGGGCTTCTGCTGGCCGATGTCGGTGCGGGCGACCCGGAGGCGCATCTGCGCCCGACCTCGGACCGGGTGCGCGAGGCGATCTTCAACCTGCTGGTGAACGGCGGCTACGGCGATCCCGTCACCGGCGCGCGGGTGCTGGACCTGTTCGCCGGCACCGGCGCGCTCGGGCTGGAGGCGCTGTCGCGCGGCGCCGCCCGGGTGGCCTTCGTCGACGACGGGGGGAAGGCGCGGGCACTGTTGCGCGCGAACATCGAGAAGATGCAGGCCATGGGCAGCACCGATGTCTGGCGCCGCGACGCCACCCGGCTCGGCCCCAACCGCGGGCCGGGCTATGGCCTCGTGTTCCTCGACCCGCCCTATGGCAAGGGGCTGGGAGAGGCCGCGCTGGCCTCGGCGCTGGCAGGCGGCTGGCTCTCCCCCGGCGCGCTGGTGGTCTGGGAGGAAGGCAGCGCCCCCGCCGCGCCGCCGGGCTTCGCGCCGCTGGACCAGCGCAGATATGGCGACACCCTCGTCACGCTCCTGAGGGCGCCGGAATGACCCCGAAGGCGGTGATCTTCGACTGCGACGGGGTGCTGGTCGACAGTGAAGGCCCGACCTTCGACCTGCTGATCGAGGATCTGGCGCGGCACGGGCTGGCGCTGACCCGGCACCAGTTGGAGACCGACTATATCGGCGGCACGGTGGAAATGCTGGCGGTGAAGGCCCGGGCGGCGGGGGCGCGGCTGCCCGAGGGCTGGGTCGCCGATTTCTACGCCCGGATGTATGCGATGCTGGAACAGGGCACGGCCCTGATGCCCGGCGTGCCCGCGGTGCTGGACGCGCTGGACGCCGCCGGCATCCCCTATGCCGTCGGCTCCAACGGCTCGCCCGAGAAGATGCGGATCAGCCTCGGCCAGCACGGCCTGCTCCCGCGCTTCCGCGCCCTGCTCTCCGGGCAGGCCATCGGCAAACCGAAGCCCGCGCCCGACCTGTTCCTCGCCGCCGCGGCCGCCTGCGGGGCCGCGCCCGCCGACTGCGTGGTGATCGAGGACAGCCCCACCGGCGCCCGCGCCGCCATCGCCGCCGGCATCCCCTGCCGCGGCTATGCGCCCCACGGGCCGGGCACCCCGCCCGCAAGCCGGATGCAGGCCCTCGGCATCCCCCTCTTCCACGATATGCACGACCTGCCCGGCCTTCTCGGCCTCCCCGGCCTCTGATTTCATCTGTCTCCAAATATCCCACGGGGGTCCGGGGGTGTGAAACCCCCGGCCTCGGCTTCCCCCATGACGCCGCGTTGCGGATGACTTCCCCCGCGCCCTTCGCCATTCTCCCGCAGAGGGAGACCGCCATGACCAGCTATCCGCACCTTCTTTCCCCGCTGACGCTCGGCCCGAAACGCTTGCGCAACCGCAGCCTGATGGGGTCGATGCACACGGGGCTGGAGGAGACCGGCGACTGGTCGCGCGTCGCCGCCTTCTACGCCGCCCGCGCCCGGGGCGGGGCCGGGCTGATCGTCACCGGCGGCATGGCCCCCAATGCCGAGGGCGGGGTCTTCCCCGGCGCCGCCGGGTTGTTCACCGACAGGGACATCGCCAACCACCGCCGCGTCACCGATGCCGTCCATGCCGAGGGCGGCCATATCGCCATGCAGATCCTGCACGCCGGCCGCTACGCCTATTCAAAGGACTGCGTCGCCCCCTCGGCGATCAAGTCGCCGATCTCACCCTTTCCGCCGAGGGAGCTGGACGAGGAGGGGATCGAGAAGCAGATCGCCGACATCGCCACCGCCGCCGCCCGTGCCGTCGAGGCGGGCTATGACGGGGTGGAGGTGATGGGGTCCGAGGGCTATTTCCTCAACCAGTTCCTGGTGACCCACACCAACCGCCGCAGCGACCGCTGGGGCGGGGCTTACGAGAACCGGATGCGGCTGCCGGTCGAGGTGGTGCGCCGGGTCCGTGCCGCGATGGGGCCGGAGCCGATCCTGATCTTCCGGCTGTCGCTGATCGACCTGGTGCCGGACGGGTCCAGCTGGGACGAAGTTCTCACCCTCGCCCGCGCCGTTCAGGCCGAAGGGGCCTCGCTGCTCAACACCGGCATCGGCTGGCACGAGGCGCGGGTGCCGACCATCGCCACCTCGGTCCCCCGCGCCGCCTTCGCCGACCTGACCGCAAGGCTGCGGCCGGAGGTCTCTATCCCGGTGATCGCCTCGAACCGCATCAACACGCCCGAGGTGGCGGAGCGGCTGCTGGCGGAAGGCGCGGCCGACATGGTGTCGATGGCGCGGCCCTGGCTGGCGGATGCCGATTTCATCGCCAAGGCCGCGGCGGGCCGGTCCGGGGACATCGCCCCCTGCATCGCCTGCAACCAGGCCTGTCTGGACCACACTTTCTCGGGCAAGCTGACCTCCTGTCTGGTCAACCCGCGCGCCTGCCACGAGACGGAACTGCCGCTGGACACCGCCGCCGCGCCGAAACGCATCGCCGTGGTCGGTGCCGGCCCGGCAGGGATGGCCGCCGCGATCACTGCCGCCGGGCGGGGACACAGCGTCACATTGTTCGAGGCCTCCGCCCGCCCCGGCGGCCAGCTGCACCTTGCCGCCACCATCCCGGGGAAAGAGGAATTCCAGGGCCTACTCGGCTGGTTCACCCGGCAGCTCGACCATCCCCGGATCGACCTGCGCCTGAACGAAGCCGCCACCGAGGAGAGCCTGCAAGGCTACGACGAGGTGATCCTCGCCACCGGCGTCACCCCGCGTGATCCGGGCATCCCCGCCACCCCGGGCGCCCCAGTGCTGTCCTACATCGAAGTGCTGCAAGGCGCGCCGGTCGGACCGCGCGTCGCCATCGTCGGCGCGGGCGGCATCGGCTTCGACGTGGCGGAGTTCCTGACCCACCAGGGCACCAGCCCGACGCTGGACCGCGCCCTCTGGCGGCGGGAATGGGGCGTCGCCCCGCCCTGGACCGCCCGCGGCGGGCTGGCCGAGCCGCAGCCGGAACCGCCGGCGCGGCAGGTCTGGCTGCTCCAGCGCAAGCCGGAGAAACCCGGCCGCAAGCTGGGCCGCACCACCGGCTGGATCCACCGCGCCACCCTGGCCGCCAAGGGCGTGCAGATGATCGGCGGGGTGAATTACGATCGCATCGACGAAAAGGGCCTGCACATCAGCCACGGCCCGGCGCGCGACAGGGCCGAGACGCTTGCCGTCGATACGGTCGTGCTCTGTGCAGGCCAGAACCCCGCGCGCAGTCTTTCGGAGAGGCTCGCTGCGGCGGGGATCGCGCATCACCTGATCGGCGGGGCGGATGTCGCGGCCGAACTGGACGCCAAGCGCGCCATCGACCAGGCCACCCGCCTCGCCGCCCGTCTCTGAGACCAGCCCCTGCCGCGCTGCCCGGGGGGAAGCCGGGCCGGACGCGGCAGGGAGCGGTCCTCAGCCCTCGACGGGCTTCAGAACACCGTTGTCCCAGGCCGCCTGCAGTTCGGCCGCATCGACCGCGCCGTCGGTGTTGGTGTCGATGGCGGTGAAGCCGTCCTCGGTCAGGTCGGTCCAGACCGCCTGCAGCTCGGCCAGCGACCAGTTGCCGCTGGCATCTGCGTCCTCGACCGCCGGAGGCGTGCTGCCGGCCGTCTGCGCCATCGCGGCGGAGGCCAGCACCAGCGGCAGGAGAAGCGGAATCGTGCGTTTCATCGGATCATCCTTTCGTTCGATCTTCTGCAAGGCCGGCGCGCCCTCATCGGCCCGCCGCCCTGGCCATCAGTTGAACCCTTCCGCCCGTCCCGTCCAGCACGGCAGCCGACCGGCGGAATTCCCCCGCCGACGCGCGGCTTTCCCCCGGCCGGAAGCTGCCTGCGGTCGCCGGTTTCCCTTGCGCCGCCGATGCCGCCCGCCGGATCGGCGAAGAGGGGCCCGAACGCAAAGGGGCCGGGCAAGACTGCCCGGCCCCCGAACCCTTTCGCGGCAGCCTCAGCCGCCGGTGTTGGCCTCGTTCTGCTTGTCCTCGGCCTCGCCATGGACGTTGTCCTTCAGGACGTCGGTGGTGTCCCAGGCGATCCGCAGTTCCTCATCGGTGATGCTGCCATCCGCATCGGTGTCGATGATCTTGATGTCGTCGTCGGACAGGTCGACCCAGACCACCCGAAGCTCGTCGGCCGAATAGACGCCGTCGCCGTTGGTGTCGGCCACCACGGGGATGGCTTCCTGCGCCAAGGCCGGCGCGGCAAGCAGGCCCAAGGCGAACAGGGACATCGAGAAGAGTTTCATCACAGAGTCCTTTCCGTATCTGTTGCATCTGCAGGCGGCCGTTGCAGCGGCGGCCCGTCGCTCAGGTGCTTTCCGCCAAGCCGGGCCCGATCCGGGGCCGGCGGCCTGGAGGAAATGCGCGGACAGAACCATCGCCTGTCAGAATCGTTCCCGCCACCGTCCCCGCCATCGGCGTTTCTCCGCCTCGAACGATCCGCCACATTTCCCCGGATAGGACGCGCCCTCGCCGCGTTCCTGCCCGATTTGGCCGCCAATACACGGGGATGACCTGGTATCTGCTTGCTTGGGGAGAGACATGGACCGACTGACCGAAATGGAAGCCTTCGCCACCGTGGTGGATCAGGGCGGCTTCACGGACGCGGCCAAGAAGATGGGCATCTCGAAATCTGCCGTTTCGAAGCATGTCTCCGCCCTGGAAGCCCGCCTCGGCGCGCGGCTCTTGAACCGCACCACCCGCCGCGTCTCGCCGACCGAGATCGGCCTGGCCTATTACGACCGCGCCCGCCGGGTGCTGAACGACGCCGGCGAGGCCGATGCGCTGGTCACCTCGATGCAGTCGGCGCCCTCGGGCCTGCTCAGGATTTCCGTCGCCACCGATTTCGGGGTGAATCTGCTGTCGCCGATCCTGGGGGATTTCCTGCTGGAATATCCCGAGATCACCGTCAACATGGTGCTGAACAACCGCTATGTCGAACTGATCTCCGAAGGCTTCGACATGGCGATCCGGGTGGGAGAGCTGGAGGATTCCAGCCTGCGCGCCCGCAAGCTGACCGAGACGACGCGGCGGATGATCGGCTCCCCGGCCTATTTCCAGAAATTCGGCCGGCCGATGAAGATCGACGACCTGAACGAGCACAAGCTTCTGCATTATTCCAACCAGGCCAACGGCAATGTCTGGAAGGTCACCGCGCCTTCGGGCGAGAAGCGGCAGGTGCGGTCGAACGGCTGGCTGACGGTGAACGACGGGCAGAGCCTCTTGAATGCCGCGGTCTCGGGCCTCGGCATCGCCTATCTGCCCAGCTTCCTTTACGCCGACGCCATGCGCGAGGGACTGATCGAAGAGGCGATTCCCGGCCTGCCGACCGAGGTCCTGGGCATCTATGCCGTCTATCCGCCGGGCCGGTTCACCCAGCCCAAGGTGCGCGCCTTCATCGACTTCCTCGCCCGCCGCTTCATCGACAAGGGGCCGGACAACTGGTGATCCGAACTTGCCCCCGGTCCTCCCTCGGGCCGGGCTTGCCTGGCCGCGGTCCTGCCCCCGCCCGGACCGCGGCTTACTGGGTCGAGGCCATCACGGCCTCGACCCGTCTGTTTTTCCGCCGGCCCTCTTCGGTCAGGTTGGTCGCCCGCGGCGCCAGCGGGCCGACGCCCTCGGCGCTGACCTGCCCGGCCGCGACGCCACGGTCCAGCAGCGCCTGCCGCACCGCCTGGGCGCGTTTCTTCGACAGGGCGATGTTCGCCTCCAGCCCGCCGGAATTATCGGTATGTCCGACCAGGGCCACCCGCCGCGCCGGGTCGGCCGCCAGCCACTCGGCCAGCGCGGTCAGTGAAGGGGTGTCGCCCGATTCCAGCGCCGAGGAGCCGGAGGCGAAGACCAGGTCCTCCAGCACCACCGCCCCCTCGGCCTCCAGCGCCGCGCCCAGGTCGCCGGGCGGCGGGGCGGCGGGCGCGGGGGCCGGCGCGACCGCCGGCACCGGATCGGGTTCGGCCGCAGCGGGCACGGCATCCGCCATCGGCTCCGGCGCGACGCGGGTCAGCTGGACGAAGCCGTAGCCGGGCGAGCGGCTGACCAGCAGGTTCACCACCTCCTCGCCCTTTTCGGCGGCGATGAAGCGGAAGTCGCCCAGGTCGACATGCATCCCCGGCTCCGGCATCACCTCGATGACGAAGCGGAAGTCGAAGCCGCCGCATCCCTTGGTCTCGCAGTCGAACAGGATGTCGTAGCCCTGCGCCAGCAGCTGTTCGCGCAACGGCCCGGCCAGTTCGGCCAGCGAAAGACGCGGCGCGTCCAGCTGCCAGGCCCGGCGATCCAGCGCGCCGGTGACCCGGCGGACCGGCAGCGCCCCCGCGGCGAAGGGGCCGGTCGGCAGTTCGACGCTGGCCGGGTTCTCGCTGGCCGCCTGCTGCCCCGCCACCGGCGCGGGCAGGGTGAGGTCCAGCGCGAAGGCCGGACCGGACAACAGGAGAAGCAGGGGAAGACAGCGATACACGGCGGACCTTCGCAACGGCTCAGCCCTTGCGATAGTGGTAACGCCCCGCCTCGGCCATGCCCGCCCGGGCATAAAGCGCGCGGGCGGCGGCGTTCCGCTCGGTCACCACCAGCGACAGGATCTCTGCGCCCTGCCCGGCCGCCCAGTTGGCCGCGGCGCGCAGGAGATGGCCGCCCATGCCCTGCCGCCTTTGCCCCGGGCGCACCTCCAGCGCGTGCAGCATGGCGATGCCGCCGTGCACCGCCACGAAGGCCGCGCCCGCGGGCCGGTCGCCGCCGCGGCCGAGGATCGCCGTGCGCGGCCCGCCGGTGCGCGCCATCACCTCCACCCGGGCCGGGCCGATGCCGCCCTCGGCCCAAAGCGCGCGGACGGTCTCCAGCGGCGGCCAGTGCGGGAAGGCGGCGAGGAAGGGCACCTCGCCCGCCAGCGCCGGAACCGGGGCGGCATAGGCGACCACGGGGTCATGCAGCCGGAATCCGCGCACTGCCAGCGCCGCATCCAGCGCCATGTCGGCGGCGCTTCGGTCGGGGTGGATGGCGAACAGCGGCTCCGGCATCGCGGCAAGCGCGGCCTCCAGATCGCCCTCGGTGAACGCCCCCTCCACCGTGGCGGCCGAGACCCTTTGCCCGCCGCCCCCGCCCTGCCGCAGGGTGAAGGGGCCAAGCCGCGTCCGGCCCGCCGCGGGCCATGTCGCCTCCATCACCTCGGCGAGGGTGGCCGGGGACAGGCTCACTGTGGCTCTCCGAACAGCCGCACCAGTTGCATCATCGCCGCGTCCAGCCGGGCCGGATCGGTGCCGCGGATCACCAGATTGGTGCCGAAGGCGCCGTTCAGGTTGAACGGGTAGGAGCCCATCGACAGGTCGGGATATTCCGCCGCCAGCTTGCCGAATTCCGCCGCGATCTCGCCCTCGCCGCGCAGCACCCGCAGCGACTGCGACAGCAGCGGCGCGCCGCCGGTCAGCGTCGGCAGGATGCCGGCCAGCATCGCCTCGAAGATCTTCGGCACCCCGGCCATGACATGGACATTGCCGATGGAGAAGCCCGGCGCCACCGAGACCGGGTTGTCGATCAGGGTCGCGCCCTCCGGGATGCGGGCCATGCGCTGGCGGGCCTCGTTAAAGGGCAGGCCCTGGCGGTCGTAATGCTCCTGCAGCAGCGCCATGGCATCGGCGCGCGGGCCGATCTGCGCCCCCATCGCCTCGGCCACCGCATCGGCGGTGATGTCGTCATGCGTCGGCCCGATGCCGCCGCTGGTGAAGACATGGTCATGGGCCGCCGACATCGCCCGCACCGCGGCGACGATGGCGGCATGGTCGTCGGCCACCACCCGCGCCTCGCGCAGGTCGATGCCGACGCGGGTCAGCTCCCCGGCCAGGTAATGCAGGTTGGAATCCCGCGTCCGGCCCGAGAGCAACTCGTCGCCGATCACCACCATCGCGCCCGTCGGATTACCCATCTGTCCGCCCCTCTTGCCGCCTGCGCCCCGGGTATATCGCCGGCGCCGCGGCAATCCAACCGCCCTCTGGCGTTTCACGGCCCTTCCGCCTATGTAGGGCCCGAAAGGACCCCGCCATGGAAGAGACCCGCGCCCGCATCACCCGCGAAGGCATCCGCATCTACGAGGATGCGGATTTCGCCGGCATGGCGAAGGCGGGGCGCTGCGCGGCCGAGATCCTGGACCTGGTGGCGCCGCTGGTGAAGCCGGGGGTGACCACCGGCGCGCTGGACGATTTCATCCGCGGAGAGATCGAGCGGCGCGGCGTGACCTCGGCCACCATCGGCTACAAGGGCTATCAGCACGCCAGCTGTATCAGCGTGAACCATGTGGTCTGCCACGGGATTCCGGGCGCCAAGCTGCTGGCCGAGGGCGACATCTTGAACATCGACGTGACGGTGATCGTCGACGGCTGGTATGGCGACACCTCGCGGATGTATGTGGCGGGCACGCTGCCGCGGAAGGCCGAGCGGCTGATCGAGGTGACGCACGAGGCGCTGATGCGCGGCATCGCGGCGGTGAAGCCCGGCGCCACCTTCGGCGACATCGGCCACGCCATCCAGTCCTATGCCGAGGCCAACCGGATGTCGGTGGTGCGCGACTTCTGCGGACACGGGCTGGGCCGGGTGTTCCACGCGCCGCCGAACGTGCTGCACTACGGCCGCCCCGGCACCGGCCCGGTGCTGGAGGAAGGCATGTTCTTCACCATCGAGCCGATGGTGAACCTTGGCCGGCCCGAGACCAAGGTGCTGGCCGACGACTGGACCGCGGTGACCCGCGACAAGTCGCTTTCGGCGCAATACGAGCATTCGGTGGGGGTCACGGCCACGGGCTGCGAGATCTTCACCCTCTCGCCCGCCGGCAAGTTCTTCCGCACCTGGGAATAGGCCGGGGAACACATCGCACTCCGGTCGGTTCGAGGCAGGCCCCCGCCCTCCCCTTCCCGTGCAGACCCGTCTCATCGTGTCATCCCCCGCCCCTCGCCCTGTCATCCCTGCGAAAGCACCGGGTCCCGCATCGCCCGCCTTCCCTATCGACCCGTCTTCCAAACCGCTTTGACTCCCGCTACCCTTGCCCCGCAACCACAAGAGGAATCGGCCCATGTCCAGGATCCGCGTCACCGTCTGGGGCGAGAACGTCCATGAACGGAAATCCGCCGTGGTCCGCGGCGTCTACCCGCAGGGGATGCACCAATGCATCGCCGATGCGCTGAACGCCGCCGGCGGGATCGAGGCCGGCACCGCCACGCTGGACCAGCCCGACCACGGCCTGCCGCCCGGCCGGCTGGAGGAAACCGATGTGCTGATCTGGTGGGGCCATGCCGCCCATGGCGAGGTCCGCGACGAGATCGTCGAGCGGGTGACGCAGGCCGTCTGGTCCGGCATGGGGGCGATCTTCCTGCATTCCGCCCATTTCTCCAAGCCGTTCAAGCGCTTGATGGGAACCCCCTGCAACCTGACCTGGCGCGAGGCCGGCGAACGCGAGCGTCTTTGGCTGACCTCGCGCAGCCATCCCATCGCCGCCGGCCTGCCCGACCATTTCGAGCTGGAGCACGAGGAGATGTATGGCGAGCCCTTCGGCATCCCCGACCCGATGGAGACCGTCTTCGTCTCCTGGTTCCAGGGCGGCGAGGTGTTCCGCTCGGGCGTGACCTACAAGCGCGGCGCCGGCAAGGTGTTCTACTTCCGCCCCGGGCACGAGACCTATCCGACCTATCACGACGCCAACATCCAGCGGGTGATCGCCAATGCCGTCCGCTGGGCGCACAATCCGGCGCCGCGGCTGGCCGATCCCTCCGCCGCCCCCAACATCCCGGTTGAAACCGCTTTGGAGCCGATCACCGAGCGCGGACCGAAGCTGCACGCCGCCGGAGAGGAAGGCTACAGATGACCGTCCGCCTGCTGATCCTCGGCACCGGCGGCATGGCCAATACCCAGGCCGGGGCCTTTGCCGCGATCCCCGGCGTGAGCCTTGTCGCGGGCGTCGATCCGCGGCCCGAGCAGTTGGCCGCCTTCGCCGCGAAGCACGGGCTGCCGCGGACCTTCGCCAGCCTGCAGGAGGCGCTGGACTGGGGCGAGTTCGACGCGGCGACCAACGTCACCCCCGACGCGGCGCATCACGCCACCACCCTGCCGCTGCTGGCCGCGGGCAGGCATGTGCTGTGCGAGAAGCCGCTGGCGACCAATGCCCCGGACGCCGAGGAGATGGCACGGGCCGCCGCCGCCGCAGGAGTGGTCGCCATGGTCAACCTGACCTACCGCAACGTCCCGGCGCTGCAGCAGGCCGCGCTGATGGTGCGCGAGGGCGTGCTCGGCCCGGTCCGGCATTTCGAGGCCAGCTACCTGCAAAGCTGGCTGACCCAGCCGGCCTGGGGCGACTGGAAGACGGAACCGCAATGGCTCTGGCGGCTTTCCACCGCGCATGGGTCGAAGGGGGTGCTCGGCGATGTCGGCATCCATATCCTCGACTTCGCCACCTTCGTCGCCGGCGAGGAGGCGGTGGAGGTCTCGGCCCGGCTGGCCACCTTCGACAAGGCCCCGGGCGGGCGGATCGGCGATTATGCGCTGGATGCCAACGACAGCGCGACGATGCAGCTGCGGCTGGCGGGCGGGGCGCTCGGCGTGGTCCACGCTACGCGCTTCGCCAGCGGCCACCTGAACGACCTGCGGCTGCGCATCTACGGCGAGCGGGGCGGGCTGGAGGTGCGGTTCGAGGGCGCGGTGTCGTCGCTGTCCGCCTGTCTCGGCCCGGACATGCCGGCGGCGGCCTGGCGCCCGGTCGATTGCCCGCCGGTCCCCACCGTCTACCAGCGCTTCATCGACGCGATCCGGGGCGAGCGGCTGGCGGAACCCGGCTTCGCCCGCGGGGCGGCGCTGCAAAGGCTCCTGGACGCCGCCGAGGAAAGCGCCAAGGCCGAGGGGCGGGCGGTAAGGCTCTGAACGGTATTCGCTTTTGAAAATCCACGATCCGGCCGGGCGGGAGAAGGCGAGGCGCTGCCTCGCCCCGCCCGTGCGAACGAGGTCAACCGGAGACATTGGTCACGCTAAACCCGAGAGGCCAGCGCCCGACCCCGGCGGGCGAGAAGCGCCCGCCGGGTCGGGGCGAGCGCTGGCCGGGCCTTTGGGGCCCGGCCGGACAAGGGGAAGCGTTGCGCTGTGGCGAAGACACACGCCTTCGCCAAGGAGACCGGAGAACCCGCCCGCCCCTACCCCATAGTCTCCAGGCAATGCCGGCGGAAGGCGCGTTTCAGCATGTCCAGTTCGGCGCGCAGCAGGTCGATCTCGGCGCGCAGGTCGTCTTCCATGGCGACGCCGGTGATGATGGTGAAATGCGCCAGGGTGTCGTCGCCGCGGCGGATCAGGAAGGTCTGCACCCCCTCGCTCAGCACCTCCGGCGGGATCGGCACCCGGACCTGGAAGTCGCCCTCGCGCCCGGGCACCGCCGCCACGGTCACGCCGGACAGCTTGCGTTCCTGATGCAGCACCTCCAGCTGCGGCACGGCGGCGCCCGCCCCCGAACCGGCCCCCGTCAGCACGCCTTCCCAGACCCCGGCGCGGATGCGCGTCTGAACCAGCTTCATCCCCTCGGCCATGGCCCTTACAACTCCGCTCTCGGCCTGCGGCTGACGGTCACGTCGCGCAGGATGATCTGGTTCATCTCCGGCCCCTCGAAGATCAGGTCCAGCCACAGCTTCTCGACCCGCTTCTCGTTCACCTTGGTATAGGCGAGGTCGAATTCCACCATCACCTCTTCCTCGTTCAGCGGCAGTTCGCGCACGATCTGCTCGACGTTCGGCCCGTGCTTCACGTTCAGCCGGGCGAAGATCTCCAGCGGCTTCTCCATCTCGACGATGGCGTCCAGCCGGATCAGGTGGCGCAGCTTCAGGCCCTGCGCGGCCTCGGGCGGCAGGTCGAGCACCAGCGACAGGAAGCTGCCGTCGAACCTGAACACGTCCATGCGGAAGCCGAAGGGGGCCACGTCGGCCTCGCGCGTGTTGCGGATCTGGCGCACCGTCAGCTCGGACCTGCGGCAGTCGTGGAAGATGGTGGCGCCGTCGCAGACTTGCGCCCGGGCGGGGACCGAGGACATGCCGGGCAGCGGGATCTGGCCCTTCCACAGGTCGGGACGCCAGGCCCAGTCGGTGCCCATCGGCTTGCGGATCGCGGTGACGCCGATCACCGGCAGGGCAAGGCGGTATTCGGCCTGGTGGATCACCCGGTCCAGCTCGCGCCGCAGCTGGCGTGCACGGGAGCGGAGCGCGCGCAGCCCCTCCAACCCCATCTTCGGCGCCTCTTCCGCCGCCTTGCCCCAGCGGGCCAGCGCACGCCGGAAGACCAGCCGGTCCAGCACCTTGTCCAACTGCCCCGCCATCGTTTCCCCGACCCGCAGTCTTTCCGTTACACATTCCGCACTGTTGCCGGCGCGGAAACGATTCCCATATCACCGAAAACGTGTTGACAAGCCAACCCATTCCCCGGGGCATGAGGCAATTATTTCACGGGCTTGCGGCGTTCGCCCGCTTGATCCCGGTGATCGCCCGCTCCAGGATCTCCCGGCCCTCCTCCAGCGGCAGGCCGCCCTGCGCCGGCGGGCTGACCGAGACCATCACCAGCCGCCCCTTCAGCCCGATGGCCGCGCGCCAGTAGGGGCCGGTCGCGCGGTCCTCCAGCCGGATCAGGAAGGCGCCGTCCCAGACCAGCGTCTCGCGCACGGCAACCGACCCGGCCTTGCCGTCGCGGGCCAGCGCGGCACGGCCGGCGGGGCTGCGGGCCCAGTCGGTCAGCGCCCGGGCGCCGGCCTTCAGGATGGCGGAGGAGCCTTCGCCCCCCACGCTGACGGTCAGCACCGCGGCGGGGACGGGGCGGTCGGCGGCACAGCGCCCGGCGATCACCAGCGCGCTTCGGCCGTCGTCATGGCTGGCGCGCGGGTCGATGCAATAGCCTGCGGGCACCGCGACCGTCAGCGCCCCGCCCAGGACGGGGGTGACGGCAGCCCCCCCGCCCCCCGGCGCGACGCAGGCCGCCAGCAGAAACAGCACCGGAAACGCCCTGCCGATCCAGATTGCCATGGCTTGCAACGGCCCTCCCGCAAACTCCCGCTGCCGGGATAAAGGGCCGGAGGGATCAGGGCAAGCGGAAGCCGCGCTCAGCCCTCGGGCAGGCCGAGCGCGAACAGCACCGGCGACCCCGCCCAGAGCATCAGGAAGGTCATCGCCATCAGCAGGCACAGCCGCCAGCGCGGCATACCGCGGGGGCGGTCGGGGATTTGCAGCCAGTCGTCCATGCCCTCTCCTACCATGGCTTGCCGGGACATGCGCCCCCCGGGCCGGGCAACAGCGCGTTTCCCCCTGCGCACAGGTTTCGCCCCAGGGATGTGCGGCCTGCCCGGGCCTTCCCCTTTCCCTGCCCATGCGCTAATGCGTTTTCCCGTTGATCAAGGGACTGCCGCAGATGAAATTCACCCTCTCCTGGCTCCGCGACCATCTGGAGACCGAGGCCCCGGTCGAGGCGATCGCCGAGGCGCTGACCGACCTCGGGCTGGAGGTCGAGGGGATCGAGGACCCCGCCGCCAGCCTGGGCGCCTTCCGCATCTGCAAGGTGATCGAGGCGGTGCAGCACCCCAACGCCGACCGGCTGCGGGTCTGCCGGGTGGCGACCTATCCCGACGGCCCCGGCGGGCGGATGGAAGAGGTGCAGGTGGTCTGCGGCGCGCCCAATGCGCGCACCGGGCTGGTGGGCGTCTTCGCGCCGGTGGGCACCCATGTGCCGGGGACGGGCGTGGACCTGAAGCCGGGCAACATCCGCGGCGTGGACAGCAACGGAATGCTCTGTTCGGAACGCGAGATGATGCTGTCGGACGACCACACCGGCATCATCGACCTGCCCGAGGATGCGCCGCTTGGCGAACGCTTCATCGACTACAAGGGCCTGAACGACCCGGTGATCGAGATCAAGGTGACGCCGAACCGCCCCGATGCCCTTGGCATCCACGGCATCGCCCGCGACCTTGCGGCGCGCGGGCTGGGGCGGCTGATCCCGCCGCAGGTGCCGATGATCGAGGGCGCCTTCCCCTCGCCGATCCGGGTGGAGATCGACCCGGCGCTGAAGGAGAAGGGTTGCCCGCATTTCGCCGGCCGGCTGATCCGCGGCGTGAAGAACGGCCCCTCGCCCGACTGGCTGCAGGCCCGGCTGAAGGCGATCGGGCTGCGGCCGATCTCGGCCCTGGTCGACATCACCAACTTCTTCACCTATGGCTGGAACCGCCCGCTGCACGTCTTCGACGCCGACAAGGTGATGGGCGGCGTCCTGCGCGTCCATCCCGCCAAGGGCGGCGAAGAGTTCCTGGCGCTGGACGGCAAGACCTATACCCTTTCCGCCGGCCAGATGGCGATTTCGGACGACGCCGGAGTGGCATCGCTGGCCGGGATCATGGGCGGCGAGCATTCGGGCTGCACCGAAGCCACGGTGAACGTCTTCCTCGAATCCGCCTGGTGGGACCCGATCACCGTCGCCGCCACCGGCCGGGCGCTGAAGATCAACTCCGACGCCCGCTATCGGTTCGAGCGCGGGGCGGACCCGGCCTTCACCCTGCCGGGCCTCGACATGGCGACGCAGATGATCCTCGACCTCTGCGGCGGCGAGGCCTCGGCGGTGGCGCAGGACGGCGCGCCCCTGGACACCAGACGCAGCTACCGGCTGAACCCGGCGCGGGTGGTTTCGCTGGTCGGCATGGACATCCCCGAGGCCGAGCAGCGCCAGACGCTGACCGCGCTCGGCTTCCGCATGGCCGGCAACGAGGCGACGCCGCCCAGCTGGCGGCCCGACATCCTGGGCGAGGCCGATCTGGTGGAAGAAGTGGCGCGGATCGCCAGCCTGACCCGGCTGAAGGGCGCGCCCCTGCGGCGGGCCGAGCCGGGGGTGCCGAAGCCGATCCTGACGCCCTTGCAGCAGCGGGAGAAGGCGGCGCGGCGGCAGATCGCGGCGCTCGGCTACAACGAATGCGTGACCTACAGCTTCATCGACGCCCGCGCCGCTGCCCTGTTCGGCGGCGGGACCGAGGCGGTCCGGGTGGAGAACCCGATCTCGTCCGAGATGACGCATCTGCGCCCCGACCTGCTGCCCGGCCTGCTGGCGGCGGCGGCGCGCAACCAGGCGCGCGGCTTCATGGACCTGGCGCTGTTCGAGGTCGGCCCCGCCTTCCAGGGCGGCGAACCCGGGGAGCAGCACCTGCAGGCCGCCGGCCTGCTGGTCAGCGCCGCGGCGGCGCGCGATCCGCACGGGTCGCGCCGGATGGTGGACGTCTTCGACGCCAAGGCAGATGCCGAGGCGGTGCTGGCCGCGCTCGGCGCGCCGGCGAAGGTGCAGATCACCCGCAAGGCGGCGGGCTGGTGGCATCCCGGCCGGTCGGGCGTGATCGGGCTGGGGCCGAACGTGCTGGCCACCTTCGGCGAGGTGCATCCGCGGGTGCTGGCGGCGATGGATGTGAAGGGGCCGGCGGTGGCCTTCACCGTGCTGGTGGCCAACGTGCCGCAGCCCAAGGTCAAGACCCCCACCCGCCCGGCGCTGGCGATCAGCGACCTTCAGGCGGTGGAACGCGATTTCGCCTTCGTGGTGGATGCGCGGGTCGAGGCGCTGACCGCGGTGAACGCCGCGCAGGGCGCCGACAAGGCGCTGATCGAAAGCGTCCGCGTCTTCGACCAGTTCACCGGCGAGAAGGCCGAGGCGCAGATGGGGGCGGGCAAGAAGTCCATCGCCTTGACCGTGCGGCTGCAACCCGGCGAGAAGACCCTGACCGATGCAGAGATCGAGGCGGTCTCGGCGAAGATCGTCGAGAAGGTGGCCAAGGCCACCGGCGGGGTGCTGCGGGGCTGACCTCCTCGCCGACTTCGTCGCTCGTCGGAGCGAGGAGGAGCCGAAGGCGAACGACGCGCCGCGATCAGGCCGCCAGCAGCAGCTTCGCCTCGAACTTCTTCAACGTCGGGCGGGCGGCCGGGTAGCGGCCGCCGGATGCCAGCGCCGGGAACAGCGCGAACAACTCGTCCCGCGCGGCATCGTCCATGCCGGCCAGCGTGCGGTCGCCGGGCTGGAAGCTCTCGCTCCAGGTGCCGTCGGACAGCACCACCTCGTGCCGGTCGAACAGCAGGTGGACATAGGTCACGCTGCGGTCCGCCGCATGGCTGACGCCCGGCAGATGGGTCAGGTGCTCGGCCTGCACCAGCACCTCCTCGGCGCCGAACAGCAGCTCCGCCCGCGGCCCGGTCACCAGCATCCGGTGCTGGCGGCTGACCCGCATGTCGCGCGCCGGCAAGCCGGGGCCGAGCGCGCCGGCCCGGATCAGCACCGGCTGCAGCTTCGGCTCGGCGGCCAGTTCGGCCGGGCCGAGCAGCTTGCGGCCGACCCAGCGCAGCTCTTGCAGCCCATGGTCGCGGGTCATCACCCGGTCGCCGGGGCGCAGGTCCTCGACCAGCCGCTCGCCGGTCTCGCAGGCGATCAGGGTGCCGGGGGTGAAGCAGGGGATGACGTTCTCGATATTGCTGAACGTCATCGTGCCGATGACCTGGCGGAGACCGTTGTAGAAGGTGACGGTGCCGTTTTCCGGGTTCAGCGGGTCATAGGTGACATGCAGCGGGCCGAGGCCGGTCAGGTCCAGCACGTCCCATTCGGACCCGCCCTCGCCGCCGTCGATATGGTCGGCGGGAACGCCCTGGAACAGGTCGTTGCCCGAGCCGCCGTAAAGCGATGCGGCGCCCGAGCCGATGAAGACGTTGTCGCCCGCCCCGCCGTAGACGGTATCGCCCGCGGCCACGGTGAGACTGTCGTTGCCGTCGCCGCCGTAGATCAGGTCGTTGCCGTCGCCGCCCGACAGGACATCGTCGCCCGCATCGCCGTAAAGCGTGTCGTTGCCGGCGCCGCCGTGGATGACATCGTTGCCCTGGCCGCCATAGAGCGAGTCGTGGCCCGCGCCGCCGTCCAGGCTGTCGTTGCCGAGATCGCCGTAAAGCGTGTCCTGTCCGTCGCCGCCCAGCAGCGTGTCCTGACCCGCGCCGCCGGTGAGAAGGTCCTGCCCGGTGCCGCCGGACAGGCTGTCGTTGCCCGTCCCGCCCGACAGCGTGTCGTTGCCCGTCCCCCCGAAGAGCCGGTCGTCGCCCTCGTCGCCGGCCAGCAGGTCGTTGCCGTCGCCGCCGTCGACGCTGTCGTTGCCCTCGCCGCCCTCGGCGGTGTCGTCGCCCGCGCCGGCCAGGATGGTATCGTTGCCGGTGCCGCCGTAGAGGCTGTCGTTGCCGGCGCGGCCGTCGATGTGGTCGTTGCCGCCGCCGCCGTAGAAGAGGTTGGTGTAGATGTCGCCGGACAGGCCGACCTGGTCGAAGCCGATCAGCGTGTCGTCGTATTCCGAGCCGATGATCCCGTCGATGCCCTGCAGCACATCGCCGGTGGCGTGGCCGCCAGAGGCCGTCCAGTCGGTCAGGTCGATGTTCACCGCCGCGTTCGAGGTGCTGTAGTCGGCGATATCCAGCCCTTCGCCGCCGGTCAGCGTGTCCCGGCCCTCGCCGCCCTGCAGGGTGTCGTCGCCCTCGCCGCCGTAGATCTGGTCGTTGCCGGCGCCGCCGTAAAGGTAGTTCGCCCCGGCATCGCCGGTCAGCGTGTCGGCATAGTTGGAGCCGAGGATGTTCTCGATCCCCGAGAGCGTGTCACCCGCGGCCTCGTTGCCGCTGCCGCTGCCCGAGGAGAGGTTGATGTTCACCCCGCCGGTGGCGCCGGAATAATCGGCGGTGTCGATGCCGTCGCCGCCGTAAAGCGCATCCGCCGAGGTGCCGCCCCGCAACGTGTCGTCGCCGTCGCCGCCGTAAAGCGTGTCGAAGCCGGCGCCGCCCGACAGGAGATCGTTCCCCGCGCCGCCCTCCAGCCGGTTGGCGCCGGTGGTGCCGGTCAGGGTGTCGGCATGGGCCGAGCCGGAAAGGTTCTCGATCGACGAGAAGCTGTCGCCCTGCGCATCGCCGCCGCTGGCGGTGTTGGCGCCCAGATCGACGTTCACCCCGGCCGAGGAGTCGGAATAATCCGCGGTGTCGGTGCCGTTGCCGCCGTAGAACTGGTCCGCCCCCGCGCCACCTTGCAGGGTGTCGTTGCCGGACCCGCCGTAAAGCCGGTCGTTCCCGGCCCCGCCCGACAGGCTGTTGGCGCCGCTGTCCCCCGTCAGCGTGTCGGCGAAGGCCGAGCCGACAAGGTATTCGATCCCGGTCAGCGTGTCGCCCTGCGCATCGCCGCCGCTGCCCGTGCTGCCCAGGGTGACGTTCACCGCCGCCCCGGAGCCCGAGTAATCCGCAACGTCGGCCGAGCCCGTGCCGCCGTCCAGCAGGTCGTTGCCGGCCCCGCCGATCAGGACATCGTTGCCGTCGCCGCCGTAAAGCCGGTCGTTGCCGGCGCCGCCGTCCAGCACATCGGCGCCGCTGCCGCCATAAAGCGAATCGTTGCCGATGCCGCCGTCCAGCGTGTCATCGCCATTGCCGCCGGTCAGCGTATCGTTGCCGCCCAGACCCGAGAGAGAGTCCGCGCCGGTCGTGCCGCCAATATTGTCGTTGCCCGCCGATCCGCTGATCGTCGCCACTTGCCCTTGCCCGCCTCATTCGCGGCGGGGTTGTTCCCCGCCTGTTCTGGGCGCGAGATTGCGGTCAAATTGTGTCAAAATTTGGACGGACGCCGCGGGGCGCACCGGGCAGAGGCGCGAAAATCACTTGCGCGGCTTGCCCTTCCAGCTGCCCAGCCAGCCGGTGAAGCGGCCCCAGACGCCCTTCACCTCACCCGCCGCGGCATCGGCCCGGGCATCCACCCGGTCCCAGGCGTCGCCGGCCCGGTCCAGCGCCGGGTCCACCGTGCGTTCGCGGAACTGCAGCCACATCTTGCGGATCATCAGCAGGACGAAGGCGAGGAAGCCGAGAATGACGATGTTGACCCAGGGAATAATCGTCGCATCCGGCCCCTCGACCTGCTTCACCGCCACCGCATTGGGGAAGATGGTGAACAGCTTGTTGCGCCAGCCGTAATGGGTGACCGAGACCCAGATCGGCTTGTCCACCGTCGAGATCAGTTCCTTCGCCTGGGTCTGCAACCCGAAGCTGTCGACCTTGAAATAGGGCGGCCAGCCCCAGCCGGTGTCCTCGTTGCGGTATTCCATCGTCTTGCCGTTCGGGTAGACGGCATTGATGAAGAACACGTCGCGGCTGGTGCTGTCCGCCATGCCGACCTCGGCCCGGCTCCAGAAGATCGAGTTGTCGCCGATGTCGACCCGACGGTTCTCGGTGCCGACGATGCGCACGATGTCGTGCTGCGGCAGGGTGTAGTGGAAGAAGCCGAAGACCAGCAGCGCCAGCAGCAGCCAGACCGTCCATTTCACATAGCGCATCGCGTCAATCCCAGTTCACATAGAAGAAGATCGCGGTGAAGGCCGCCATCGGCAGGATGTAGATAAGCCAGAGGAGCCGCCTTTTCAGCCCCCCGTCATAGGCTTTCATCCCCGCCTCGATCCAGGCGTCGCGGTCGCCCTCCATCTGCTCGGCCGCCCAGCGTTTCTCCAGCTTCTCGCGCCGGACCGAGCGGGAGTAGATGCCGACGAGGAAATAGGCGACCGTCAGCACGATCATCGCCATCGCCGCCAGCCGCAACCATCCCAGGATCATCTGCGCCCTCCCCAGGGTCCTGCCGCCGGTGCGCCCCAGGGCCCGCGGATGCCCGGGGCCGCCTTCGGCCCCTCGCGCATCTCGGGCCGGCTGAGTTCGTCCATCTTCGGCTCCGGCCCGAACAATGCCTCACGCGCGCCCTCGCGGTCCACCTTGTATTCGCGGGCGAGGAAGTCGGCGACATAGGTCTTCTTGGCGTCGGACCAGCCGGCATATTCCTCGTAGAAGCGTTCCTTGTGGGTGATGAACATCTGCCGCACGTCCATCGGCGACAGTTCCGCCAAGAGCATGTTCACCAGGTCGCGGTCGCGGCCCGGCCTTGCCCGCAGGGTATAGAAATAGGCCGGATGTTCGCTGGAAATCTTCGGCCATGCCCCCGCCCCCTCCACCCACCGCAGCATGGCGGCGAGGCCCAGGAACTCGGGCGGCAGCGCCGTGCCCAGTCGGTAGGCCACCTTGCGCAATTCGGTGCGGCGGGCATCGCCGACCTCGATCCCCAGCCGGTCGGCGGCATCGACCAGGATGAAGTCCATCTTCTGCCGCAGGATGGCGCCGGCATCGGCGCCCCGGGCCTGCACGATGGGCTCCACCAGCTGGTTGCGGTCCAGCCAGTCGGCGATGTGGTTGCGGTGGCTGAAATCCATCACCTGCGCCACCGGCACCTTGCCGAGCGAGCCGATGCCGAGGCGGCTGATGGCGGCGGGGAACTTCACGTCGCGGAAGACATAGATGCCGCCGAAGAAGCCGGTCCAGAAATTGCCCTGCTCGAAGGTCATCGCCGGCAGGCTGATCGGCACCCGCGTCACGTCGCCGGTCTTCCGCGCCAGCCCGATCATCTCGGTGACCAGCGCCTCGTCGCGCCAGCCGTCCGGCTCGCGCCGGAACGTCTCGATCAGCCCGGCCAGCTTGCCCGCATCCGCGACATGGCCGCCGATGGTATCGGCCTCGACCGTGACCTGCCTGATCTCGAACAGCTGCGCCGGGGTATCGACGGCATAGACCGAGCCCTGCAACTCTCCCGCCACCACGTCCCGCGCCGTCAGCGCGAACAGCTGCGCCTCGTTCTTCTCGATGAACTGGGTGAGGATGCCGCGGCTGGTGGAGAACTTGATGTTCAGAAGCGGCGCCTCCTTCTGCGCCGTGGTCAGCAGGATGAACTGCCGGTTGGCCCCGGTGGGGTTCAGGTAGACCGGATCGCCGAATTCATCGCCGATCTCGGGGGAATAGCCGGAGAGGTCGATGTGGAAATCCTTCAGCGCGGTTTCCCTGCCGGTGAGGTGCTTCAGCGCCCGGTTGTAGCGATCCACCAGTTGGGGAGAGGAGACCTCGATGAGGTTCCCGAACATCAGGCCGCGCTGGATGAGGCGTTTCATAGTTTAGACCAACTTAATACCGTCTCTAGTCTTTGGTTCATTTGGTTTCGGACGCCTGATCCTGACCTTGGCTGGGCCAAACTCTGAAACAGTCTTTCGTAGAGTCGTGAGAAATTCGTCATCGTATGACTTATTAATATTTTTCCTGATAATATGGAAGCTTACAAGTCTGAGGCCCATTCGATTCAAGTATGCCTTGATCTCATCTCTTGCTTTTACCTGCTTTTCTGACAGATTCGTTTCTGTGATGGAGTCGCCATCAATCGATCCTCCTTCTGGATCACTCGGCACATCGTCGACCTTCTCAGACGCTTCTAGAACTTCTCTGATCCGCTGAATAAGCTCCTGCCAACTTGCGTCAGAGTGTTGGCGAAAGTCCATATACTGTAGAGGTTCCAATTTTGGATGCAGGTCACAAGTTTCAAGTAGAACCGGAATAATTGGCTTTAGCTTTGCCATCGCGGTGGCCCACTCGTAAGTGACGTAGTGTGATGCACTTGAGTCTTTGGAGAGCGCAAGAATGAGAGCATCAGCACTCTGAATTCCTTTATCTATAGATTGCCTCCAATTATCGCCAGCCCGAAATGACCTTGTATCTCTCCATACGCCAATGTTGCTTGCTTCAACCTTCAGTTGAAGCAGTTCTGCAAAGAACTTATCGCTGTGAGCGTAGCTCAAAAAGACTGTGACGCTCACCCCCGCCCCTCCTGATACCGCCGCCTCGCCTCTTCCATCCGCCGCATGTCCCGCATGGCATTCTCGATGGCCACCTCGTCCGACTTGTCGGCATAGCGGAATTCGGAATCGGCGTAGCGGTTGACCTCCTGGATCACCATCTCCACCGTGATCGGCTGCATCAGCCCCTTGATCATCGCCAGCTTCTCGTCATAGGGCCGGAACAGGAACAGCTCCGGGTCTTCCATCCATTCGTCCGGCAGCTCGAAGTCCATCGCGCGGACCTTCACCGCATCGGTGATGTTCTTGATCGCCCGGCCGGTGAAGCGCTCGTCCGCCCCCTGGATCGCCTTCAGATAGGCGCCGATCTTCGCAATCGTATCCAGCGGGCCGATCTCGGCGGCGGTCTGCTCCCAGACCCGCAGCAGCCCCTCCTCATGCGGCTTGGAGTGCCCCTCGAAACTCGCCGCCACCGCCTTCCTGATCTCCTGCGCCGCGAACAGGTCGTGGTCGCCCACCGGGATGGCATGGTTCTTGCCCAAGAGCAGCGAGAGGATGTCGATGTAATCCTCCTTCGTCTGCGGCCCGTCCACCAGGAAGCGCGCGCCGGCCCTTTGCCGCAGGGCATCGTCCACGTTCTCGGGGTAGTTCGAGAACATGCCGAAGGTGCAGTTCCCCCGCACCACCGTGCCCGCCCCGGCGAAGGCCTGCATGAAGACCGCCGTCACCTCCTGCTGGCCGGCGCTGGACTGCCGGTCCCCCCGCTTGCCCGCCACCTGGTCGATGTCGTCGATGGTGCCGAAGCCGATCACCGTCGGGTCCAGCACCGCGTCGATGAAGGCCTTGGCGTTCTGGCCCGACTTGCCCTGATAGCTGTCGATCTGGTCGATGGAGAAGTTCTGGTAGCGGAACGGATAGCCCGCCGCCTTGCAATAGCCGTCCAGCAGCCCCGCCATCATCTGGATCAGCGTGGTCTTTCCCGTCCCCGGCTTGCCGTCGCCCATGAAGGTGAAGATGAAGCCGCCGAGTTCGGCGAAGGGATTCAGCCGGCGGTCGAAGTCATAGGCCATCAGCATCTTCGCCAGCCGCAGGCTCTGGTATTTGGCGATGTGGTTGCCCACCACCTCATGCGGCTGCTTGAAGGCCATGGCGATCTGCCCGCCCTTCGCCGCCTTGGCCGGCTTGAAGCCGGCGATGGTCAGCTGGTCCGCCTCCACCTTCCAGCTGCCGGAGGTGAAGGCCGAGGTCCGCGCGCCGTTCTCGGCCCGGATCTGCACCTTCTTCATCAGCGCCTCGGCGAAGCCCGAGATCACCGCGACCAGCCGCGCATCGTCGGTCGCCAGCGCGCCGATGTCCTGGTCCAGCTCCCACAGCACGCCTTGCAAGGCCAGCGGCGCGTTGTCGGTCAGCACTTCCTCCACCTCGCCCAGTTCCACCGGCTGGCTGCCGACATGGGGGGCGATCAGATAGGCGGTGGCATTGGCGAAAGTGAACAGCACCACCAGCGCCTCGGCCTGCAGCAATTCGCCGAATTCCGCCCGCTTGGCCTCCGGCACCCGGCCTTCCAGATTGGCCCGCTTCAACTCGGCCAGCCCGGATTGCGCCGCGAAGGTCTCCCCCATCGCCAGCGCGATCGCCAGCGCCCGCCGCAGGGCGTTCAGCGCCGCCGCCTGCACCGGCGAGACGAGGCCGTCCGACAGCCCCTCCACCCGCTCGGCGATCCGCACGCCGCCGGGCCGCACGGTGGACCGCGCCGCCATCCCCGGCACGGTGGAGCGGAACCGCGGCCGGGTGCCGATGCCCGGAGACCGCTCGGCCGCCACCGCCGCCTCCAAAGGCTTCGCCAGCCGCGGCGCATGGTCGAAGCCGGAAATCAGCCCGAGCGCGGCGTCATACTGCGCCCGGATCGCCTCTTCCTTCAGCTCCATCGTGTCGCGCACGCTCATCGGCAAACCCCTTCATCTGTCCACAAATATCCCGGGGGGCCCGGGGGGCTGGCCCCCCGGCGCCTGCCACCGGGCTCAAACCCCCGGGATCAGCCGCCCCCCGGCCCCCACCACGAATTTCCGTATCCCGCGCAGGCCGGGCGGGTCCTGCTCCACCAGCACCTGATAGGGCCGCTCGGGCAGGATGATCATCCGCTCCTGCAGCGTCGCGCCCGTATCGGCGCCGGTCAGCGGGTCCAGCCGGTAGATCTGCTTCGGGCGCGAGGAGAACCAGCCGTCCTTCACCACCTCCTCGCGGTCGGACACCAGATCCTCCACCGTCCAGACCAGCGCCCAGTCCTGTCCCTCCGGCGCGCGGGCATCCTCCAGCACGCGGGAGATCGGGCCGGATTGCAGGGTGAAGCCGGCCGAATACATCGGGCCGAGGGTGATCCGCCGCAGCCGCTTCGGGTGCAGCGCTTCGAAATCGGTGTCGAAGCCGGTGGCGATGGTCAGCAGTTTCAAGCCCCCCACCGATTGCGCCAGCACCTTCTGCTGCAGCTGCGGCCAGCGGTAATCGTCGTTCGGCAGCGGCTTCTTCCCGGAATCCTCGACATCCATCAGATAGACCACCGGCAGGTTCACCCCGGTGTCCCAGACCGCCCAATGGACCAGATACTTCCGCCGCTCGCCCTCCTGCCCCAACCATTGCGCATCGGCATCGTTGCGCAGCCAGAACAGGCCGCCTTCCTTCAGCGCCTCGAAGTAGAGCCGCTGCGACAGCGCGAATTGCAACCCCACCGGCAGCTTCAGCTCGCCGACGATGGTGCGGATCATGCGGTCCTTCAGCTCGGCCTCCGAGGCCATGCCGGCCAGGTGCTTGTCGGCCTGCTGGGCGTCGACCGCCATCATCATCAACTCCTGCGCCACCGGGAAGCCGCTCTCGTGCCGGTCGATGGTCAGGCGCGAGGCCGCCTCGGCCTTGCCGGTCATCAGGTATTTGTCGTTCAGCGCCCGGAAGGTGGCGATGATCCCGGCCAGATACTGGCCGAGGATGCGCGCCTCGGTCCGCGTCAGCCGCCCCTCGGCCTCCAGCTCGGCCGCGACCCGGGCCAGATGGCCGCCGATGGTCTGGAACTTGGCGAAGTAGCGCCGGGCGACCAGCGGATCGTAAAGCTCGGCATGGTCCGAGGTCAGGGCTTCCTTGACGCTGTTATCCGACATCGCGGTCCCGTCCGTTCCCGTCCACCCACAGCCACCAGCGCAACGCAGGCCGGCGCAGCGCGAAGCCGCGCAGCCGGCCGGAGGGCATTCCGTGGCGGAACATCCGGCGCTGCGCCGGGCGGACCACGCCGCCCGCCAGCCCCAGCATCGCCCCGCCCGCAATCAGCCCCATGGTCGCCATTCCCGTCACGCCCGACATCAGCCGGTATTCCCGCGCCTCAAGCAGGACCGAGACGAAGGCCAGCAGCACCCCCGCCAGCCCTGCCCCGACGCCCCATCTCAGCGCCCGCCGGACCTGAGCCGCGAAATTCATCCGCCATAGGCGTTCTTGTCGTGCTTCTCGACGATGGCCGCGAACCGCCGGGCAAAGCGCTCATCGGCCTTGGCCTTGTCCTCCAGGATCTTGCGGGCAAAGACCATGTGGCCCTCATGCGCCTCCAGCATGTCGGCCATCTTCGCATTGGTCGCGGCGCCGATCCCGGCCATGGCGGCCTGCGCCTCCTGGTCGGTCTTCACCCCGATCTCGTTGATCCGGTGCGCCACGTCCTGCTGCTGCGCCGTCTTCAGCGAAGAGGTCAGCGCATCATACAGCACCACCCGCTGCTTGGTGTCGGTCTGCAGCTTGTTGATCAGCACCAGCTGCGTCGCCGCCTGGTTGGTCAGCGAATCCACCCAGGTCTTGCCCTTCTCGATATAGCGCTCCAGCGTCTGAGACCGCGCCAGCTTCACCTGCTCGTCCTGCACCAGCGCGTTGTGCTTGGCGTTCAGGTTGGCAAGCTCGGTCTCCAGCTTTGTCCGCGCCGCCGCGTCGGTCTCGACCGCGATCTTGTTCTCCAGCTCGATCAGCTGGGGGTCCATCGCCGCGATCTCGACCCGCACCGCCTCCAGCGCCGCCACCGTGCCCTCGCGGTCGGTCAGGGTGGAGGCGAGGTTGGCCTCCACCTTCGACTTCTGGCCGTTCAGCAGGTCCAGCTGGCCCTGCAGCAGCTTCACGATCACGTCCGACTTGGCGATCAGGTCCTGCAGCTTGTCGTCGATGCTGGCGTCCCGCAGCCGCTCCTGCCGCAGGCTTTCGGACTTCCCGCGCGAGAAGATGCCGATGAAGCTTTCCCAGCCGGTCTTCGAGCGCATCTCGTCGAAGTCCTTCGAGAACCCCGCCGTCACGTCGTCGAGGCCCATGATCAGTTCGGCGATATTGGCGTTCATCACCTCGGTGTGCTTGTGCACATCCTCCAGCGTGGCGTTCTCCACGTCGATGGCGACGCCCTCGTCCAGCTTGATCCGCGCCTTCTCGATGGTCTCGGTGATGGCGCTGATCTTCGCCTGCGCCGCGGCCACCTGGGCCTGGCTTTCCTTGATCTGGGTCTCGAAATCCGCCATCGCGCCCTCCAGCTTGCGTAATCCCAATTCACATAAGAATGTAATGCGTCATTACATCCCCGGCATGGGGGAATTTTGCGTGCCCCGCCGCATCCCGGCAAGGCGGGCATTCCGCATCCGCCGACACGCCATTCTTGCCGCAGAGACCGCCCGCCGCCAAGAGCGGATCGGCATGGGCCGGGCACCCGATTTTTCGCCGAAAAATCGTGCCGCTCAGACCGGGATGTTGTCGATCAGCCGCACCCCGTCCAGCCAGGCCGCCGCCAGCATCCGGCGCGGCCGCGCGGGATCGTCCGAGGGCATCAGCGTGGCGGCATCGCGCAGTTCGATATATTCCACCCGGTCGAAGCCGGCGTGGCGCATCGCCTCGGCCGCCTCGCGGATCGCCATGCGGTCGGACTGGCCGGCGCGGATGTCGTCGGCCGCCGCGGTGATCGCGGCGTAAAGCACCGGGGCCTTGCGCCGCCCCGCCGCCGTCAGCCGGACATTGCGCGAGGACATGGCGAGGCCGTCGCCTTCGCGGATGGTCTCGCAGCCGACGATCTCGATGGGCAGGTTCAGGTCGCGGGTCAGCCGCAGCACCACCTGCAACTGCTGCCAGTCCTTCTGGCCGAAGTAGCCGCGGTCGGCCAGCGTCATGCCGAAGAGCTTGGTCACCACCGTCGCCACGCCGTCGAAATGGCCCGGGCGCATCCGGCCCTCCAGCGGCTCGGCCACGCCGCCCACGGAAACCGTGGTGATGAAGCCCTCGGGATAGACCTCCTCCGGTTCCGGCGCGAAGATCGCATCCACCGGAACCGTGCCCAGCAGGGCGGCGTCGGCCTCCTCGCTGCGGGGGTATTTCTTCAGGTCCTCGGGGTTGTTGAACTGCTTGGGGTTGACGAAGATCGTGGTGATCACCCGGCCGCATTCCGCCCTTGCCCGGCGCGCCAGGCTGAGATGCCCGTCGTGCAGCGCGCCCATGGTCGGCACCACGCCGATGCTGTCGCCCGCCTGCTTCCAGCCGCGCGCAAGGGCGCGGACCTCCGCCACCGTCCGCAGGATGGGGATCATTTCTTCACCGGCAACTCGTCAGGGAAGGCATGTTCCGCCGCCGGGAAGGCGCGGGAGCGGACATCGGCGGCATAGGCGGCGATGGCCTCGTCGGCGGCCTTGCCCAGTTCGGCGTAGCGCTTGACGAACTTCGGCCGGAAATCGGTGAAAAGGCCGAGCATGTCGTCGACCACCAGCACCTGCCCGTCGCAGCGCACCCCGGCGCCGATGCCGATGGTGGGGATGGTCAGGCTTTGCGTGATCCGCGCTGCCAGCCCCTCGGGCACCTTCTCCAGCACCACCGAGAAGGCCCCGGCCTCCTCCACCGCGCGGGCGTCGGCCATCACCTTCTCTGCCTCTTCCGCCCGGCCCACCACCTTGTAGCCGCCAAGGGTGTTCACCGCCTGCGGGGTCAGGCCGACATGGGCCATCACCGGCACGCCGCGGGCGGTCAGGAAGGCGATGGTCTCGGCCATGTGCAGCCCGCCCTCCAGCTTCACCGCCGGGGCGCCGGTCTCGGCCATCAGGCGGCTGGCGTTGCGGAAGGCCTGGCTCGGGCTTTCCTCGTAGCTGCCGAAGGGCATGTCGATCACCGGCATCGCCTTCTGCGCGCCCCGCACCACCGCCCGGCCGTGCAGGATCATCATCTCCATCGTCACGCCCAGGGTCGAGGGCAGGCCATGGATCACCATCCCCACCGAATCGCCGACCAGAACGATGTCGCAATGGGCGTCGACCAGCCGGGCGACCGGGGTGGAATAGGCCGTCAGCACCACCAGCGGCGCAGCCCCCTTGCGGGCGCGGATGTCGGGGGGCAGCACGGGCCGGAGGGGGGAGGTGGCGCTCATGGCTGGCCTTCCTTTGGGCGAACTGCCCGCATTTAGGGCACAGCGCCGCCGCCCTTGCAAGAAGATTACGCCGCAGCGCAGCGTCACACCCTTGCAGCCGCAGGCTTGACGCCGCCCGCCCGGCGCGGGCCAATGGCGCGAAACCGGAAAAGGAAGCTCCCGATGTCCCTGCTCCAGCGCGTCGCCCGCGACGGCATCACGCCCGAAGTCACTCGCCCCGAAGCCGCGAAGGTGCTGGCCGGCGATCCCGTCCACAGCACCTGGAGCCTGGAAGAAGCGGACGGCCTCTACTGCGGCCTCTGGCAATCCACCCCCGGCACCTGGCGGGTGTCCTATGCCGAGTGGGAATATGTCTACATCCATGAAGGCCATTCGGTGCTGACCGATGCCGGGGGCAAGGCCACCCATCTGCGGGCCGGTGACAGCTGGATCATCCGCCCGGGCTTCGAGGGCACCTGGGAGGTGATCGAGACGACGCTGAAGGACTATGTGATCCGGACCTGAGGAGCGGCAGAGGCAAGGTGCTCCTCACCCCCTCAGTTCGGGCGGAAAAAGGCGAGGCATTGCCTCGCCCCGCCCGTGCGAGTGAGATCACCCGGAGACGGTGGCAGCCCTGAACCCCGAGAGGCCAGCGCCCGACCCGGCGGGCGAGAAGCGCCCGCCGAGGGCGGGGCGGGCGCTGGCCGGGCCTTTGAGGCCCGGCCGGGATAAGGAGAAGCGATGCACTGTGGCGAAGGCACGCGCCTTCGCCAACGCACAGGCGGAATGGCGGGGTGAACCCCGCCCTACGGCAGTTCGCGGCCGGTCCGATGGACGGAGGCCGGTAGGGCGGGGTTCACCCCGCCGTCTGACCCGCACCCCTCTCACGCAAAAGGCCGCCCCTGCGGGCGGCCCCTCTCGTGTTGTGTTGCCGCAAAGCGCTCACCCATGCGCGCCGCTGGTGCCCGCCATGGCTTCCACCGCCTCGATGTCCTCGACATGCAGCGGCGGGCAGTCGTCTTCCGGGATGCCGCGGCGCTTGCACTGGCGCAGGCGCTTCGCCTCGGCCTTCTCGGCGGCGACGCGATCCTCTTCGGCCTTCCGCGCCAGCTTCTCCTCGTCCTCGGCCCGCTTGGCGCGGTTCTCCGGCGTGTCGGGCATCACCCGGCCGAAGGCGTCGTCCATGTAGGGCCCCTCGACCGCCAGGCTTTCCGCCTCGGTCCGCACCTTGACCCGGGTGCCGATGGGGGCCTTCTCGAACAGGTCGAGCGCATCCTGGTTGAACAGCCGGATGCAGCCGGCGCTGGTGGCGCGGCCCACGCTGGCATTGTCGATGGTGCCGTGGATGCGGAACATCGTGTCCCGCCCGCCGCGGTAGAGATAGAGCGCCCGCGCCCCCAGCGGATTCTCCAGGCCGCCCGGCAGGCCGCCGGCATATTCGGCGTAAAGGTCGGGGCGGGTGCGGATCATGTTGGCGGTCGGCGTCCAGCTGGGCCATTCCGCCTTGCGCCCGACATAGCCGGTGCCGCGGAAGCTGATCCCCTCGCGCCCGACGGCGATGCCGTAGCGGGTGGCGGTGCCGTCGCCATGCACCCAGTAGAGCTTGCGCGCATAGACATCGACCACGATCGAGTCCGCCGGGTCGTCGGCAGTATAGGGCACCACTTCCTTGACGTTGCCCTCGATCAGGTATTTCGGGTCCACCGCCGGGATCAGGATGTCGCCGTCCTGCACCGCCTCGTAGCCCGGCACCCCGGCGGGGGGCGCTTCCGGCTCGGATCGTGGGCCGCAGGCGGCAAGCGCCGGGATCAGAAGGAAAACTGCAAGACGCAGGGCAAGGCTGTTCACGGTGAGACTCGATGCTTGCGGCGGATTGACACGGCACCATGTCCCTGCCCGCCCCCCCGGCGTCAAGACCGCAATGCGACATTTCCGAACAAAGCGCGGGGCTGGTGCCACAGGGGACGGCGGTTTCCCGCCATTTTCCGGCAGGCGGACCCGGGGCGGCCCCTTGCAGCCGGAAAAAGCCTGCCCATGTAAAGGGCTGCAACATGAGAGGGGATCGACCAAGATGCAATGTCCGGTGGATGGCGAGACGCTGGTGATGGCCGACCGTGGCGGGGTGGAGATCGACTATTGCCCCAAATGCCGCGGAGTCTGGCTGGACCGCGGGGAACTGGACAAGATCATCGACCGCGCCGGCGCGGCATCTCCTGCCCCGCAGGCGGTGGCGCCCCAGCCGGCCGCGCCGGTCTACCAGCCCGAGCCCCGCAGCGCCGCCCCGCAGGAGCGCCGGCGGTCGCGCGATCACGACGATGATGACGACGACTACCGCTACGGCAAGCGCAAGCGGCGCGAGAGCTTCCTCTCCGACCTCTTCGACTTCTGAGCCTTTCCGGCTAGTCTGGCCGCAAAGGGGCGGAGGAAGACGATGCGGCCGGGCAGACGGAACCTGATCACCGATGTGCCGGGCCTGCTGGTCGGCAATGCCGAGGACGCGGGCCTGCGCTCCGGCGTGACCGTGCTGACCGCGGAGCGGCCCTTCGTGGCGGCGGTGCAGGTGATGGGCGGGTCGCCAGGCACCCGCGAGACCGACCTGCTGGCCCCCGACCGCATGGTCGAGCGGGTGGATGCGCTTTTCCTCTCCGGTGGATCGGCCTTCGGGCTGGATGCCGGCACCGGGGTGATGGCGGCGCTGCGCGAGGCCGGACGGGGCTTTCCGGTCGGGCCGGTGCGGGTGCCGATCGTGCCGGGAGCGATCCTGTTCGACCTGCTGAACGGCGGCGACAAGGACTGGCGCGACAGCCCCTATCCCGCGCTCGGCCGTGCCGCCTTCCTTGCGGCGGCGGATGTGTTCGCCTTGGGCACCGCCGGCGCGGGCTTCGGGACGATGACCGGAAATCTGAAAGGCGGCCTCGGCTCGGCCTCCTGCACCCTGCCCTCGGGCGTCACGGTGGGGGCGCTGGTCGCGGTGAACGCGCTCGGTTCCGCCACGGTGGGCGAAGGCCCGCAGTTCTGGGCCGCGCCCTTCGAGGAAGGGGCGGAGTTCGGCGGCCTCGGCCCCGCGCCGGCGATACCGCAGGACGCCCCGCTGCCGCGCAAACGGCTCGGTGAGGCCACCACCATCGCCATCGTCGCCACCGACGCCGCCCTGACCAAGGCGCAGGCGCAGCGGATGGCGGTGGCGGCGCATGACGGCATGGCGCGGGCGCTGGTGCCCTCGCACACGCCGCTGGACGGCGATCTGGTCTTCGCCGCCGCCACCGGAGCGCGGCCGCTGGCCGACCCGACGACCGAGGGCTTCCAGATCGGCCATGCCGCCGCCACCTGCCTGGCCCGCGCCATCGCCCGGGCGGTCTTCCTGGCCCGGCCGATGCCCGGCGACCTGCAACCCTGCTGGGCCAGCCGCTTCGGCTGACGTTGCGTCCCCCTTGCGGGAACGCCGTCCCGGGCGCAGGCTTCCCCCTGTCAGCGAGGGAGGAGACGATGCTTGGCGGACGCCCGATGCAGGACTGGGTCGAGGATTATCGGCGCAGCCACATGAACCGCTGGAACCAGCTGACCCACAGCATCGGCATCCCGATGATCGTGATCTCGCTGGCGCTGTTCCTGCTGTCCCCTTTCATCTCCGGCCTCTGGCCCTGGGCACTGGCCCTGTTCGTCGTCGGCTGGGCGCTGCAATTCATCGGCCATGCCATCGAGGGCAAACCGCCCGAGTTCTTCCGCGACTGGCGCTTCCTGCTGGTCGGCACCCGCTGGTGGTGGGCCAAGGTGACCGGCAAGATAAGATAAGGGCCGCCCCTGCGGAGCGGCCCCGGTTCTTTCCCGTGTCCTGCAACGAACGTCAGCCGTCCACCCGGATGCGGGCGTTGGTCGGGTCGAAGGGGCTGTCCTCGGTCACCACCGCGTCCCATTCCTTCAGCTGGATCTTCACCTTCAGCTTCGTGCCCGGTTCGGCCAGGTCGGGGCGGACATAGCCCATGCCGATCTGCTTGCCGAAGGCCACCGAATACCCGCCCGAGGTCAGCCGGCCGATCTTCTGGCCGTCATGGATCAGCGCCTCCTTGCCCCAGGGATCGGTGTCCGAAGGCCCGTCGATCAGCAGCGTCACGCATTTGGCGCGGATGCCGGTCTCCAGCATCTTCGCCTTGCCGCGGAAGTCTTTCGACAGGTCGACGAAGCGATCCAGCGCGGCCTCCAGCGGGGTGGCGTCGCGGCCGAGTTCGTTGCCGAAGGCGCGGTAGCTTTTCTCCTGCCGCAGCCAGTTCTGCGCCCGGGCGCCGACGGGTTTCAGCCCGTGCTTCTCACCCACAGACCAGATCAGGTCCCAGAGGTAGCGGCCGAATTCGATCGGGTAGTGCAGTTCCCAGCCGAGTTCGCCGGTATAGGCCACCCGGATCGCCCGGACCGGGCACATGCCCAGTTCGATGTCGCGGTAGCTGAGCCAGGGGAAGCGCTTGTTGCCCAGCACGGTCGCCGGATCGCGATCCTTGACGATGTCCTTGAGCAGGGCGCGGGCATTCGGACCGGCCAGCGCATAGACGCCCCATTGCGTGGTGATGTCGTGGATCTCGATATGGCCGCCGCCATCCGCCATCCAGTCGTCGGCGCATTTTTGCAGGAAATCATAGTCATAGGCCGTCCAGGCCCCGGCCGAGATCAGGTAGTATTCGTCCTGTTTCAGCCGGACGATGGTGTATTCCGTCCGCGTGGTGCCATGCTCGGTCAGGGCATAGGTCAGGTTGATCCGGCCCACGTTCGGCAGCTTGTTGCAGGTGAAATGGTCGAGGAAGGCCGTCGCCCCCGGCCCGCGCAGCAGGTGCTTGGTGAAGGCGGAGGCGTCGATGATGCCTACGGTGTTCCTGACCGCCTCGGCTTCGGCCTTGGCATAGGGCCACCAGGCGCCGCGGCGGAAGCTGCGGCTGTCATGGTCGAAATTCGCCGGCGCATCCTTGGGCCCGTAGTAGTTCGGCCGTTCCCAGCCGTTCACCTGCCCCATCTGCGCGCCCATGCCGATCTGGCGGTCATAGGCCGGCGCGGTGCGCAGCGGCCGGCAGGCTTCGCGCTCCTCGTCCGGATGGTGCAGGATGAAGACGTGGTTGTAGCATTCCTCGTTCTTCCGCGCCGCATATTCCGTGGTCATCCACGACCCGTAGCGTTTCGGGTCCAGGGAGGCCATGTCGATCTCGGCCTCGCCTTCCGTCATCAGCTGGGCCAGGTAATGGCCGGTGCCGCCCGCCGCGGTGATGCCGAAGCTGAACCCTTCCGCCAGCCACATGTTGCGCAGGCCCGGGGCCGGGCCGACCAGCGGGTTGCCGTCGGGGGTGTAGCAGATCGGGCCGTTGAAATCGTCCTTCAGCCCCACGGTCTCGGAGGACGGCAGTCGATGGATCATCGACATGTATTCCGCCTCGATCCGTTCAAGGTCCAGCGGGAACAGGTCGGCGCGGAAGCTGTCGGGCACTTCATACTCGAACCGCGCCGGGGCGCCGTATTCGTAAGGCCCCAGAATCCAGCCGCCGCGTTCTTCCCGGACATACCACTTGGCATCGGCATCGCGCAGGACCGGATGCTCCGGGTGGTTTTTCCGATATTCCACCAGCATCGGGTCCGGCTCGGTGACGATATACTGGTGCTCCACCGGGATCGCCGGGATCTTGATCCCCAACAGCCGCGCCGTGCGCTGCGCGTGGTTGCCGGTGGCGGTCACCACATGCTCGGCATGGATCTCGTATTTCTCCTCGGACGGAACCAGCATCCCGCCCTTCTCCTCCATCCGCATCACCGAGACGATCCACTCGCTGCCGGTCCAGCGATAGGCATCGACCTGGATCTTCCGCTCGATGGTCACGCCGCGCTGGCGGGCGCCCTTGGCCATGGCCTGGGTCACATCGGCCGGGTTGATATAGCCGTCCTGCGGGTGGAACAGCGCGCCCACAAGGTCCTCGGTCCGCACCAGCGGCCAGCGCTCCTTGATCTGCGCCGGGGTCAGGAATTCATGGTAGACCCCGGCGGTTTCCGCCACCGAGGAATACAGCATGTATTCGTCCATCCGCTCCTGCCGCTGCGCCATCCGCAGGTTGCCGACGACGTAGAAGCCCGCGTTCAGCCCGGTCTCGGCCTCCAGCCCCTTGTAGAAATCCACCGAATACTTGTGGATGTGGGTGGTGGCGTAAGACATGTTGAACAGCGGCAGCAGCCCCGCGGCGTGCCAGGTGGAGCCCGAGGTCAGCTCGTCGCGCTCCACCAGCATGGTGTCCCAGCCGGCCTTCGCCAGGTGATAGGCGATCCCCGTGCCCACGGCACCCCCGCCCACCACCAGCGCCTTCACATGCGTCTTCATCGGACCGACTCCCCGGAAAGTTTCGGCCCATATCTGCCAGAGCGCGCCCCCGCCGGACAAGCCGGCCCGACCCTTCGCATCCGAAAACGACATGCGCCACATGTCGCAGGCAGGCAAGGCCGCGCTTGACCGCCCGCCCCGTGCGGCTGTAGCGCTGGCGGCATGGCAAGGGGAATGCGACAGGGCCTGCGGGCCGCGCTGGTCTGGGTGCTGCTTGCGCCCTTCCTGCTGATGTCGCTGCTGCCTGCCGCAGCCATGCCCGCCCGCACCGCCGAGGGCACGCTGATCATGGTGCTTTGCACCGACGGCGGCCCGGTCGAGATAGTGCTGGACCTGGCCACCGGCCAGCCCGCCGAAAAGGCGCCGCAGGGCAAGACCGGCCATTGCGACTGGTCCTGCGGCCAGTTCGCCGCCGATCTGACGCCCGCCCCGCTTGCCGTCCTGACGGCAGTGCTGTCCACGACACGGCTGGCCCCGCCCGCCCCGCCGCCGGTGCTGGCCGATGCCGCCGCCACCGGCCTGCCGCCCGCCACCGGCCCCCCGCCCGCTGCCTGACGTTTCCCGACGAAACCTCAGACAACGGAGCAACCATGACCGACACCTTCCGGGGGGCGAGCGCCCCCGCGGCCCCCGCAGCCGCAAGCAAGCTCTATTTCGCCGCCTGGCGCTGGCATTTCTACGCCGGGCTCTATGTCATCCCCTTCCTGCTGATGCTGGCCGTCACCGGCCTGATCATGCTGTGGATCGCCTTCCTCTCCGGCATCGGCGACGAGCGGATGACCGTCGCGCCCTCGGGCGCGCCGCTGGCCGTCAGTGCCCTGCAGGCCGCGGCCGAGGCCGCCGTGCCGGGCGGCAAGGCCACGCAATATGTCTCGCCGCTGTCGCCCGCACATACCGCCGCCTTCGCGGTGGCCGATGGGGAAGCCACCACCGGCGTCACGCTGGACCCCTATACCGGCGCGGTGCTGAACACCTTCCCCTGGCGGGCCGGGTGGTATGATTTCGCCACCACCCTGCACGGCACGCTGATGCTGGGCACGCTCGGCGACCGGCTGATCGAGGCCGCGGCCAGCCTGGGCCTGCTGCTCTGCGCCACCGGCCTCTACCTGCACTGGCCCCGCGGCGGCACAGGCTGGGGCCGGGCGCTGAAGGTGCAGGCCTCCGCCCGGGGCCGCGCCTTGTGGAAATCGCTGCACGGGGTGGTCGGCCTCTGGGTCTCGGCCCTCCTGGTGCTGTTCCTGATCTCGGGCCTCAGCTGGTCCGGGGTCTGGGGCGAGAAGTTCGTCCAGGCCTGGTCCACCTTCCCGGCCGAGAAATGGGACAACGTGCCGCTGTCCGAGGACCTGCACGCCAGCATGAACCACGGCGCCGCCAAGGAAGTCCCCTGGGGGCTGGAGCAGACGCCGCTGCCGGAAAGCGGCTCGCTGGCCGGGGCGGCGGCGATAGCCGGGCCGGTGACGCTGGATGCGGTGGCGGGTTTCGCCGATGCCCTGGGCTTCCGGCACCGCTACCAGATCACCCTGCCGAAGGATGGCACCGGGGTCTGGACCGTCTCGCACGACAGCATGTCGAACGACGGGCCGGACCCGGCGGCGGACCGCACCCTCCACATCGACCGCCATACCGGCAACGTCCTGGCCGACGTGCGCTATGCCGATTACTCCGCCTATGCCCGGGCGATGGCCTGGGGCGTCGCCTTCCACGAGGGCGACCTGGGCCTGTGGAACCTCGCGCTGAACACCGGCTTCTGCCTGTCGGTGATCTTCCTTGCCGTCTCGGGGCTGGTGCTGTGGTGGAAGCGCCGGCCCGCCGGGGCGCTGCGTCTTGCCGCCCCGCCGCGGCCCGAGGACCTGCCCTATGCCAAGGGCGCGCTGCTGATCATGCTGGCGCTGTCGATGGCCTTCCCGATGCTGGGGCTGGCGCTGCTGGCGGTGATCGCACTGGACCTTGCGGTGCTGGGTCCGATCCCGGCGCTGAGGCGGGCGCTGTCCTGACGGCAGGCGTCCAGCGCAGAAGGTTCGGCCGGGCGGGAACAGGCGAGGCACTGCCTCGCCCCGCCCGTGCGCAAGGGTTGCACCCGGAGACGGTGGCAGCATGAACCCCGAGAGGCCAGCGCCCGACCCGGCGGGCGAGAAGCGCCCGCCGAGGGCGGGGCGGGCGCTGGCCGGGTGCTTTGGGCACCCGGCCGGACAAGGGGAAGCGTTGTGCTGTGGCGAAGGCACGCGCCTTCGCCATGGAGGCCAGGCATTCCCGGCCTCAGGGCCGCCGCATCCGCCCGAACAGCGCTGCCGCCGCGAAGACCGCCGCGGCGGCGACCACCATCGACGGCCCGGCGGGCGTGTCCTGCCACAGCGACAGCCGCAGCCCGGCCAGCGCCGAGACCGCCCCCACCGCCACCGCACCGAGGGCCATCCCCTCCGGGCTGCGCGCCAGCCCGCGCGCCGCCGCCGCCGGGATGATCAGCATGGCCGAGATCAGCAGCGCCCCCACCACCTTCAGCGCCACGGCGACCACCAGCGCCAGCGCGATAACCAGCACCAGCCGCTCGCGGGCCGGGCGGATGCCGGCGGAATGGGCGAGGTCCTCGTTCAGCGTCGAGGCCAGCAGCGCCTGCCAGCGCCAGGCCAGAAGCGCCACGACCGCCGCCGCGCCGCCCCAGATCAGCGCCAGGTCCGCCTTCGACACCGCCAGGATGTCGCCGAACAGCCAGGCCGACAGGTCAGTGCGCACCTGCGGCAGGAAGCTGACCGCCACCAGCCCGAAGGCCAGCGCCGAATGCGCCATCACCCCCAGCGTGGTGTCCAGCGCCCAGCCCTTTGCCGCCAGCCCGGCCACCGCGACCGCCATCGCCAGTGCCACCACCAGCGTGCCCGCCGCCACCGGCAGGTCGGTCGCCAGCGCCAGCGCCACGCCGAGGATCGCGGCATGGGCGGTGGCATCGCCGAAATAGGCCATCCGCCGCCAGACCACGAAGGCGCCCAGGGGGCCGGTGGCCAGCGACAGCCCCACCCCGGCCAGCGCCGCCCGCACCAGGAAATCGTCAAGCATGATGGTGGCCGTGATGATCGTGCCCATGATCGTGATCATGGACGTGCGGATGGTCGTGGTCGTGCTCGTGGCGATACAACGCCAGCGCGCCTTGCGTCCCCAGCCCGAACAGCGCCCGGTATTCCGGGGCCGAGGACACCACCTGCGGCGTGCCCTCGCAGCAGACATGGCCGTTCAGGCAGACCACCCGGTCGCTGGCCGCCATCACCACATGCAGGTCGTGGCTGACCATCAGCACCGCGCAGCCGGTATTGGCCCGCACCTCCTCGATCAGCCGGTAGAACGCCGCCTCGCCGGGCTGGTCCAGCCCCTGCGTCGGCTCGTCCAGCATCAGCACCTGCGGCCGCGACAGCAGCGCGCGCGCCAGCAGCACCCGCTGCAACTGCCCGCCCGACAGCGCCGCCATCTGCAAGGCTCCGCTGTCCTCCATGCCCACCCGGGCCAGCACCTCGGCCGCCTGCGCATCGGTGACGCGCAGCGGCAGCGACAGGAAGCGGCGGACCGTGATCGGCATCGAGCGGTCGATCTGCAACCGCTGCGGCACATATCCCAGCCGCAGCCCCGGCGCCCGCACCACCTGCCCCCCGGCCGGCGGCAGGATGCCGAGAAGCGCGCGCAGCAGCGTCGACTTGCCGGACCCGTTCGGCCCGACCACGGTGATGATCTCGCCCGGCCGCACCGCCAGCGAGATGTCGTGCAATATCTCCGCCCCGCCCAGCCGGACGCAGAGATGCCGCGCCTCGATCAGGTTCATTCCTGCGCCTCCCGGCAGGCGGGGCACAACCCCAAAGCCTCGATGTTCGACCGCTCGACGGTGAAGCCGACCGCGCCCGCGGCGGCCTCCAGCGCGACGCGGACCGGGGCGGCGGGGGCCTCGGCCACGGCGTCGCAGCCGCGGCAGATCAGGAAGGCGGGGGCATGGGCCTCGCCGGGGTGCATACAGGCGGTGAAGGCATTCAGCCGGCGGATGCGATGGGCGAAGCCCTGGTCCACCAGGAACTCCAGCGCCCGATAGGCCACCGGCGGCTGGTTGCCGAAGCCCTCGGCCGCCAGCCGCTGCAGCACGTCATAGGCGCCAAGCGCCTTGTGCTCCTCCAGCAATATCTCCAGCACCCGGCGCCGCACCGGGGTGAAGCGCGCGCCCTGTTCCGCCGCCAAGGCCTCGGCCCGTTCCAGCACATCCGCCGCGCAATGGCCGTGGTCATGGGTCGAGAAGGCCGCGCCGGGATCGGCGCAGCCGGGGCAGGTTTCGGCATGGGAATGCGGTGCGGCCATGATCGCCCCTTGACACGTTATGATATAACATACATACCCCTCGCCATTCCGACAAGCCCGGGGTCTTCCGATGCGTTATATCATATCCTTCCTGCTGACCAGCGCCGCAGCGCTTCCCGCCCTCGCCGAGGTGCCCGCGGTGGTGGCCGATACTCCGCCGGTGCATTCGCTGGCCGCCGCGGTGATGGGCGACCTCGGCACACCGGTGCTGCTTCTGGACCGCGGCGCCTCGCCGCACGGATTCCAGCTGCGGCCCAGCCAGATGGAATCGGTCGTGGGCGCAGACCTGGTGCTCTGGGTCGGGCCGCAGCTGTCGCCCTGGCTGAAAAAGGCGCTGGCCGCCCGGCCCGAGGGAGCGGAGGCGCTGGCCCTGCTGGAAGCGCCCGGGACCTACCGGCAGGACTTCGCGGCGCAGGACGAGCATGGTCACGATCATGCGGAAGGCGAGGCGCATGAGCACGGCGACCATGACCACGAAGCGGAGCATGATCACGACCACGACGACGCCGAGGGCCATGATCATGTCCACACCGGCCTCGACCCCCATGCTTGGCTCGACCCCGAGAACGGCAAGCTCTGGACGCAGGTGATCGCGGCGGAACTGTCGCGGCTGGACCCGGAGAACGCCGCCGCCTATGCCGCCAATGCCGCCGCCGCCGTGGCCGCCACCGAGGCCGCCGATGCCGAGGCCGCCGCGCTGCTGGCGCCGGTGAAGGACCGGCCCTTCATCGCCTTCCACGACGCCTACGGCTATTTCACCGCCCATTACGGCCTGACCGTCGCCGGCACCGTCTCGGCCGGCGATGCCGCCGCCCCCGGCGCCCGGCACCTGGCCGAATTGCAGGAAAAGGCCGGCGCCGCCGCCTGCCTCTTCCCCGAGGCGCAGCACGACCCCGCGCTGGTCACCCGGCTGGCCGAGGCGACCGGCGCCAAGGTCGGCGGCGCGCTGGACCCCGAGGGCACGACCTTCGAGCCCGGCCCGGCGCTCTACCCCGAGATGATCGTGACGCTGGCCCGCACCATCGCCGCTTGCAATCCCTAGAGCATCCGGCGTTCCCGCCTGTGCTGGCGAAGGCCATCGCCTTCGCCACAGCGCACGGTTTCAACCTGGACCGGACGGGACCACAAGTCCCGGCCAGCGCCCGACCGCCCCTCGGCGGGCGCTTCTCGCCCGCCCGGGCGGACGCTGGCCTCCCGGGGTCTTGCGTTGCCTTCGTCTCCGGGTGAACCCGCTCGCACGGGCGGGGTGAGGCAATGCCTCGCCGGTTCCCGCCCGGCCACCCATCCTTCCCAGACCCCTTGCATCCGCCGCCGCTTTGCGATCAGCCTGCGGCGCATGGACTGGGTCAAGATCATACATATCCTCTGCGTCATGGGCTGGATGACCTCCATCTTCGCCGTGCCGCGCGCGCTGATCTACTGGCGGCGCGAATGGCAAAGGCTGGGGGAGTTCGGCCCGCTCGGCGATCTGACGGTGCGGCTTTACCGCTTCTCCGCCGGCTTGGGGGTGATCGCGCTGATCACCGGCCTGTGGCTGGCCTGGAGCGTCTGGGGCTTCGAGCCTTGGGTCCACCTGAAGCTGACCCTGGTCGTCCTGCTGGCCGCGCATTACGTCTGGACCGGCGTCCTCGTGGTCCGCGCCCGGCGGGGGGAGTTCCGCGAGAGCGAGATGTTCCTGCGCATCTTCAACGAGATCAGCGTGATCGGCGTGATCGCCATCCTCTGGGCGGTGGTGGTCAAGCCGTTCTGACCGGCTCAGGCCGGGATCGCCGCCATCACCTCGGCCGCCACCGCGGCGCCCGACAGCCGCGCCCCCGCCGCGGTCTGCATCAGCCCCTGCCCGGCCAGCGCCTCGCCGGCGAACCAGATACGGTCGCCGACCGGCCGGCGCAGCACCTCGCGTGCCGCCGCCCGCCCGGGCCGCGCCGCGGCATAGGCGCCGCGGACATGGCGCTCGGCTGCCCAGTTGGTCATGCTGCCGTGGCCGACGGCGCGCCGCACCTCGGACCCGAACAGGTCGGCCAGCCGGCCGATGGCGAAGTCCACCGCCGCTGCCCTGCCCGCCGCCTCGATCTCCCAGGCGAAATCGCCGCCGACGAAGCCGACCATCAGGTCGAGGTCGAAGGGGAAGCACAGGAAGAACAGGTCGTTGCGTCCCCGCCCCTCGATCAAGAGATCGTCGAAGGCCCGCAGCCCCAGCCGGTCGCCCTTCACCTGCAGCGGGATCTTGGTCAGGAGGCCCATCGGCAGGTCGAAGACCGCCTCCTGATGCGCCTCGGGCAGGGCCGGGTAGAAGCCGGGGCTGCCGAATTGCAGCACCCCGGGCGAGACGGTGATGATCGCCGCCCGCCCGCGCAGGGTGCCCTGCGGCGTTTCCACCTCCACCCCCGGCCCGTCCCAGCGGATGCGGGTGGCCGGGCAGCCGGTCGTCACCGGCACGTCGGCGCCCCAGCGGTGGACCAGCGCGCCGAAGCCCTCGCGGGTGAAGAAGTTCGGGTCCAGTTCCGCCGCGGCGTTGAAATCGGCGATGCTGATCTCGTCGTCATCGGCGGCGAAATCCATCGGCCCGCAGAAGGTGGCATTGGCGCGCAGGCAGTGGCAGTCGGCGATCAGCGCGGCCAGCCGGTCGTCGGCCCCGGAATGCGCCGCCATCGCCGCCGCCAGCGCCGCATCGGCGGCCTTCACCCGCGCCATCTCGTCGTCGCTGGCGCGGCGGTTGCCGAAATAGAGGTGGTCCAGCCCCATGTCGTGGTGATAAAGCGTCCAGCCCGCCGCCAGGGCCTCGGGGTAGAAGGGATTGCGGTCACCGGCATGCAGCCAGGCGCAGCCGATGTCGAAGGGCACGCCGAAGTCGCTGTCGGTGGTCCAGGCCCTTCCGCCGATGCGGTCCATCGCCTCGACCACCGCGAAGGAGCGGCCCGCCGCCCGCAGCGCCTTGGCCGCCGCCAGCCCGGCGCAGCCGGCGCCGACCACCACCACATCCACATCGCCCATGGCAAATCCCCCGGGTGAAATACGGTCTGAAATGCCGCCAGCATGGCCCCGCCGGGGGATTCGGCAAAGCCCTTTCCCCGGGGCCGGTTGTCAGAGCCCGTAGGACCCTGGAAGGATCGGAGATCGACGGGTCGGCCGGGCGGGATCAGGCGAGGCACGGCCTCGCCCCCGCCCGTGCGCGACGGTTGCACCCGGAGACGGTGGGGGCACCAGACCCCGAGAGGCCAGCGCCCGACCCGGCGGGCGAGAAGCGCCCGCCGAGGGCGGGGCGGGCGCTGGCCGGGACTTATGGTCCCGGCCGGGACAAGGGGAAGCGTTGCGTTGTGGCGAAGGCGATGGCCTTCGCCAAGGAGGCCGCGCGGGAGGGGAGTTTCCCCTGCCGAAGCGATTGCCGTAGGCCCCTAGACCTTCGCGCCCTTGCGCCCCTCGACCAGCCAGGCCGCCACTGCCAGCCCCGCGGCCAGCAACAGCCAGGCCCAGCCGGGCAGCAGCGCGGCGACCCGGATCTCCTCGGTCTCGTAGGCGCCGCGCGGGGTGATGCCGATCCAGCCGCGGCCGGAGGCGGGGCGGCCCTCGGCCACCTGACGGATGTCCGGCACCCCGTCCTCGATCCGCGCGACGGAGCCGCCCGCACCGTCCGCCACCGGCTCCAGCATCCCGCCCGAGGCGATGGTCTCGACGAATTCCCGCGGCGCGGCCGGGCCGACGCCGATCACCCGGGTCAGCTCGCCCTGCTCCAGCCGGTAGAGGCCCAGAAGCGGCGCATCCCATTCCACCTCGAACCGGCCCGGGCGGGTCTGGCGCATCTCCAGCACCACCTGCGCGCCGTCCGGTCCGGTCACCGTCAGCGGCCCCGGCACCGCCTCCTCGATGCTGCGGCGGACGATGGTCAGGTGCTGGCCCTCCGCCGTGGCGGTCAGGGTCTCCTCCTCCAGCTCCGGCTCCTTCAGCATCCAGTGCGCCAGCCGGCGCAGCAGCTCCAGCTGCGGCCCGCCGCCCTCGTAGCCGCGGCCCCAGAGCCAGGCCTGGTCCGAGGCCAGCACCGCGATCCGCCCCTCGTCCACCCGGTCCAGCACCAGCAGCGGCAGGCCCTGCGGCCCCTCCATCACCGTCTGACCCGACAGCTTCTCGACCTCGGCGATGCGGAACCAGCGGCCCCAGCCGGGCGCGCCTTCCTCCCCCTCGGGGGCGAACTTCTCCAGCCCCTCGGTCACCGGATGGCGCTTGCCGATCTCGGTGATCTTCGGCTTGAACCCGCCCTCGATCACCTGCGCCGTGGGCGCCACCGGCAGGATTTCCGCCAGCGGCGAACGGTAGAGCGAATCCACCACGCCGAATTCCGGCCCCGCCGCCACCAGCACCGTGCCGCCGTTCCGCACATATTGCACCACGTTGTCCAGATAGGACATCGGCAGGATGCCCCGCATCCGGTAGCGGTCGAAGATGATCAGGTCGAATTCCTCGATCTTCTCGACGAACAGCTCGCGGGTCGGGAAGGCGATCAGCGACAGCTCGTCCACCGGTACGCCGTCCTGCTTCTCCGGCGGGCGAAGAATGGTGAAATGCACCAGATCGACCGAGGCATCCGATTTCAGCAGGTTCCGCCAGACCCTTTCGCCGGCATGGGGCTCGCCCGAGACCAGCAGCACCCGCAGCCGGTCGCGCACGCCGTTGACCTGCACCACCTGGGCGTTGTTGCGGTCGGTCAGTTCTCCCTCAATCGGGTCGACGCTGAACTGCAACACGTTCATGCCGCCATGCGGCAGCGTCACCGGCAGGTCCAGCTCCACCCCCACCGGGATGGTGTAGACCTGCGGCGGCTCGGCATCCACGGCGATGGTCAGGTCGACCTCGGCCCCGGCCGAGGACGGCACGGCGCCCACATCCTCGACCATCAGCTTCATCACGAATTCCTCGCCGATGATGGCGAAGGCGGGGGCGTTGCGGATCACCAGCCGGCGGTCCCAGTCGGCCTCCTTCCCGGTCAGCAGCACATGCAGCGGCGCGGGAACGGAGGGCGTCATCTCCATGTCGTGCACCCGCCCATCGGTCACCAGCAGCACCCCGGCCACCCTTGCCCGGGGTTCCTCGGCCAGGGCCTCGGCCATCGCCGTCATCGCCAGGGTGCCGGCATCCTCCTCGCCGTCCGAGAAGCGGCGGATGCGCAGTTCCGTCCCCGGCATGGCGGCGATCTCGGCTTCCACCCGCGCCACCGCCTGCATCACCTGCGCCGGGCGGCCGCCGAGGGTCTGGCTGGCGCTGTCGTCCACGATCAGGATCACGATGTCGTTCAGCCCGGCGCGTTCCTCCTCCTGCAAGGAGGGGTTGGCCAGCGCCGCCACCAGCGCCGCCACCGACAGGCCGCGCAACAGCCAGCCGCCGAGGCCCCGCCACAGCGCCAGCGCCAGCAGCAAGAGCCCCGCGCCGGCAAGCGCCCAGATCACCGGCCAGCCGACCAGAGGATCGAAGACCAGCGTCATTGGCCCAGCCTTTCCAAGAGCGCAGGCACATGCACCTGGTCCGACTTATAATTCCCGGTCAGCACATGCATGATCAGATTGATGCCGAAGCGATAGGCGATCTCGCGCTGCCTTTCGCCCGCGAACCCCCGCCCCACCGGCAGCATCGGCACACCGCTGTCATCGGTCGCCCAGGCCGAGGCCCAGTCGTTGCCGCCGATCACCACCGGGGTCACGCCGTCGTTCAGGTTGCGGAACGGCATCCCCTCCTCCAGCGCCACGTCCGGCGGCGCGGCCTCGACCCAGAGGCTGCCCTCCTGGAAGCGGCCGGGGAAATCCTGCAGCAGGTAGAAGGTGCGGGTCAGCACGTGGTCCGGCGGGATCTGCTCCAGCGGCGGGATGTCCAGTCCGGCGGCAATCCGTTGCAGCGCCTCGCTTTCCGGGGTGGCGCCGCCGAAGGACGCCACATCGGCATCCCGCGTGTCGAACAGGATCAGCCCGCCCGAGCGCAGGAACTGGTTCAGCTTGTCATAGGCCGCGGCCGAGGGGGTGGGGCTGTCGGCGGTGACCGGCCAGTAGAGGAAGGGGAAGAAGGCCAGCTCGTCCTTCTCGATGTCCACCCCCATCGGCATGGCGGGCTCGATCGAGGTCCGCTCCCAGAGCCGGTCGCCGAGGCCGCGCAGCCCGGCCTCCGCCAGTTCGTCCACCTGCGCATCGCCGGTCAGCACATGGCCGAGCACCACCGCCGAGGTCGCCTCGATGGCGAAATCGTCGCCGGGCAGCGGCTCCTGCGCCCGGCCCTCCTGCGGCTGCAAGGACAGCACCGCCACGGCCAGCACCGCCGCCCCCCGCCGCAGGCCGGAAAGCCGCCCGGCCACCCAGAGCGCGGCCAGGATGTCCACCAGCAGCAGGGCCAGCGCGCCCGCCAGCAGCGGCCCCTTCAACGACTGCTCCGCCGCTTCTTCCAGCGTCTCCACCGCCACGCCCGCCGGCCAGACCGCCGGCTTCAACTCGGTCTCCGCCCCGATCACGTTCAGCGCCACCCGCCGTTCCTGCCCGGCATAGAGGCCCGGCGGCTGGTCCGGCCCCGGGCCCTCCTTCAGCGCCTGCGCCAGCACCGCCCCTTCGACCCCGGCCACCTCGCCGGCATCCCGCGCCGCACCCCAGGCGTCCAGCACCTCCTCGGGCACCCAGGTCTGGCCCTCAAGGTCCCCCGCCTCCGGCATCGCCGGCCGGGTGGAGACCGCCAGCCGCTCCAGCATCTGCACGAAAAGGCCCGACAGCGGCAGCGTCGACCATTCGGCATTCGCCGTCACATGCACCAGCACCACCTGCCCCTGCCCCACCGCCTTGCGGGTGACCAGCGGCGTGCCGTCCTCCAGCGCGGCGATGGTGCGTTCGGCGAGGTCGGGGTCCGGCTGGGCCAGCACCTGCTCCTTCACCTGCACGTCATCGGGCAGGGCCAGACCATAGAACGGGCTGCCCTCGGGGAAGGGCGCCAGCGCCTTCGGCTCGCCCCAGCTCATCGCACCGCCCACCGTGCGCCCGCCCTCGCGCAGCCGCACCGGCAGCAGCGGGTCCTCCTCGAACCGGCTCACGTCGCTGGCCGCCAGCCGGGGGCCGGCGAAGCGCAGCAGGAGGCCGCCCTCCTCCAGCCAGTCCAGCATGGCGTCCTGCTCGGATTGCGTCACCCGGGCCACATCGGCCAGCACGATCACATCCGGCTTCGCCACCAGCACCTCGGAGAGCGAGCCTTCGACCAGATCGGCCACCGGCACCAGCGCCTGCCGCAGGTAGTGGGTTGGGGACAGCAGTTGCAGCCCCTCCTGATCCGCTCCTGCGCCGATGATCGCCACCTTGCGCCGCTTCAGGCTGTCGTCGGTCAGGCTGACCGCTCCCGCAGACCGCATCCCCGGGATCTCGAACCGCGTCACCCGGTTGCGCAGCTCGGGCGGCAGCTCCATCGCCGCCTCGGCCTTGGCCTCTCCGGCCGCGAAGGTCAGTTCCACCCGCGCCAGTTCCCGCTCGATCCCCGCCGGGTCCGGCCCGCGCGCCGCCACTTCGACGGCGACCGCATCCGCCGCCGGCACGCGGGATGCCGAGACCATCACCTTGCCCTCGGCGAACCCCGCCGGATGCAGGGCGAAGACCGGCCGCGGGCTCTCGATCACCGTCACGTTGCCGCGGTCGCGCAAGGCCTGCGCCAGCGTCTCGCGCCCTGCATGGGCCAGCCCGTCCGCCAGCCAGACCGTATCGAAGCCGCCCTCCGGCAGCGCGGCGATCCAGCTCTCCATTCCCGAGGGCGCCCAAGCCGCCGGTTCCATCCCCGCCAGCCGGCCCGCCCAGGCCTCGGCGGACTGGAACACCGTCTCGCCCGGCCGGTCGGTCAGCCGGATCACCGCCACGGTGCGGCCCTCGCGCCCGGCTTCCTCGACCAGCTGCCCGGCCCGGGCCACCCGCCGCGCCCAGTCCCGCGCCTCGGCCCAGCCTCCGTCCAGCACCACCAGAAGGGGGCCGGAGCCCGCCTGCCGCTCCTCGGGGTTCAGCACCGGGCCGGCGAAGCCGATGATCGCCGCCGCCACCGCCAGCACCCGCAACAGCAGCAGCCACCACGGCGTCTTGTCTGTCTCGGCGTCCTCGTCCTTCAGGCCCAGAAGCAGCGCCACCCCCGGGAACCGCCGCCGGATCGGCGCCGGCGGCACCGCGCGGAGAAGCAACCACAGGATCGGCAGCGCCACCAGCACCGCCAGCAGCCAGGGGTTCAGGAAGCCGATGGGGCCGAGCGTGAACATCTACCGCCCGCCCTCCAGCGCCCGATAGAGCCAGAGCAGCGCCGCTTGCGCCGGCTGCCCGGTGTGATGGGTGGAGAAATGCCAGCCGACCGCGCGGGACAGTTCGGCCATGCGGTCCTTCCGCTCGGCCAGCCGGGCGAGATAGCGGTCGCGCAACTCGCCCGCCTTGCGGGTCTCGTGCCGGAGACCGCCGCCCATCGACTCGAAGATGGTGCGGCCGTCGAAGGGGAACTCCTCCTCCGCCGGGTCCAGCACCATCAGCGCCGCACCCTTGACGCCGCGGTCCGAGGCACGGGCGAACCCCGCCTCCACCGCCGCGATGTCGCCCATGAAATCCGACAGGAACACCGCGCGGCCGTGGGACACCATCCCCTCGGCCTCCGGCGCGCCGTAGTCGGCGGTCTCCTCCGCCCCAGACAGCCGCGCCGCCAGCCGCACCAGCTGCGTCCGGCCCGAGCGCGGCGCGGCCAGCCCGGCCAGCCCCACCCGCTCGCCGCCGCGCAGCAGCAGCACCGCCAGCGCCAAGGCCAGCAGCCGCGCCCGGTCGGCCTTGGCCACCCGGCCCTTGGCGCCGGTGAAGGACATGCTCTTCGACGGATCGACCCAGAGCGTGACCGACTGCGCCGCCTGCCATTCGCGTTCCCGCACGAAATGCGCATCCGACCGGGCCGAGCGGCGCCAGTCGATCATCCGCGCCGGATCGCCCTGATGCGCCGGGCGGTATTGCCAGAACTCGTCGCCCAAGCCAGCCCGCCGCCGGCCGTGTTCGCCCAGCATGACGGTATGCGCCAGCATCTCCGCCTCGGCCAGAAGCGGCGGCAGGGTCTGGCCCAGGGTCTCGGCCCGGGACCGCAGGTCTCCGCTTTGCCCGGTCGGGATCACGCTGCCGCCTCTAGCCCCAGCACGCGGGTGGCGGTGCGGGCGATGATGCCGGTCAGCGTCTCGCCCCGTGCGCGGGCGGCGAAGGACAGCGCCATCCGGTGTTCCAGGCAGGCCTGCGCAAGCGCCGCCACATCCTCGACCGAAGGCGCCAGCCGCCCCTGCAGCAGCGCCCGCGCCCTGACGGTCAGCATCAGCGCCTGCGCCGCCCGCGGCCCCGGACCCCAGGCGAGGCTGTCGGCGAGGTCGCGCCCCTCCGGCTCGCCCGGGCGGCAGGCGCGGACCAGATCGAGGATCGCCTCCACCACCTTGTCGCCCACCGGCATCCGGCGAACCACCGACTGCGCCGCCAGCAGCGCCTCGGTGGTGAAGACCGGATGCGATTCCGCCTCCTCGGCCCCGGTGGTGGCGATCAGGATGTCGCGCTCCACCGCGCGGGCGGGATAGTCCACGTCCACCTGCACCAGGAAACGGTCCAGCTGCGCCTCGGGCAGGGGATAGGTGCCCTCCTGCTCGATCGGGTTCTGGGTCGCCAGCACATGGAAGGGGCGGCCGAGCGGGCGGTGCTCGCCGGCGATGGTCACTTCCTTCTCCTGCATCGCCTGCAACAGCGCCGATTGCGTCCGGGGGCTGGCGCGGTTGATCTCGTCCGCCAGCAGAAGCTGGCAGAACACCGGCCCCTCGATGAAGCGGAAGGCGCGGCTGCCGTCGGCGCCGGTCTCCAGCACTTCGGAGCCGAGGATGTCGGCCGGCATCAGGTCCGGGGTGAACTGGATGCGGCCCGCCTTGAGGCCCATCACCGTGCCCAGGGTGTCCACCAGCCGGGTCTTGCCCAGGCCCGGCAGGCCGACCAGCAGCGCATGGCCGCCGCACAGGAGGGCGGAAAGGACAAGGTCCACCACCCCGTCCTGCCCGATGAAGCGCCGGTTTATCGAGACCTTGGCCCGGCCCAGGGTCTCGCCCAGGGCTTCGATCTCGGCCACCAGCGCGTCTTCACCAGCCATCATCGGTTCCTTCCTGCAAGTGTCGGGCACATTAGACCGGAGTCTCGGGCCGGGCACAAATGGCAAAAAGCGACTTGACACAAATGATCGTGACAGCGGCGCGAGCCCGCCTGCCGCAAGTCGGCGGCATTCTGCCCCGGCCCCCTTGAGGATATTTATGGTCCAGAAAGAGGAAAGCGCCCTGCCTCTTTCTGGACGACAAATATCCCCGCCGGAGGCATCCGCCGCGTGTCCCGGGAGACCGGCCCGATAGAAGCGCCCTTGCCGTTCGGGCCGCATCGCGCGACAGTCGCGCCATGACCAAACCCACCGCCGACACGCTTGCCGCCGCCGCCAGGGCCGCCTCGAAGGAGAAGGGTCTGCCGCCGGTCCACCTGTGGAACCCGCCCTTCTGCGGCGACATCGACATGCGGATCGCCCGCGACGGCACCTGGTATTACCTCGGCACCCCCATCGGCCGGGCGCCGATGGTCAAGCTGTTCTCCTCGATCCTGAAACGCGAGGGCGACAGCTATTTCCTCGTCACCCCGGTCGAGAAGGTGGGGATCAGGGTCGACGACGCCCCCTTCCTGGCGGTGGATTTCGAGGTGGAGGGAAAGGGCCGCGACCAGCGCCTGACCTTCGTCACCAGGACCGAGGACCGCGCCGCCGCCGGGCCGGAGCATCCGCTGCGGGTGGAGCGGGGCGAGGACGGCGAGCCCGCGCCCTACGTGCTGGTCCGCAGCGACCTCTGGGCGCTGATCGACCGGAAATCCTTCTACCGGCTTGTCGATCTGGGTTGCCATGAGACCCATGAAGGGGATAGCTGGTTCGGCCTCTGGTCCGGCGGGGTCTTCTTTCCGGTCATTCCCTCTTCCGAGCTGCCCAACCCCTAGATGCCCCGTTTCGCCGCCAACCTGACGCTGCTCTTCACCGAAGTCCCGATGCTCGACCGGCCCGACTGGGCGCGACGCACCGGCTTCGACGGGGTGGAGGTTCTGTTCCCCTACGACCACCCGGTGGCCGAGTGGGAAAAGGCGCTGGCCGGCCTGCCCTTGGCGCTGATCAACGCGCCCCCGGGGGACTGGGCCAGCGGCGACCGCGGCTTCGCCGCGCGGCCCGGCTACGAGACCGCCTTCCGCGACAGCTTCCTGCGCGCCGCCGACTATGCCACAAGGCTGGGCGCACCGCGCATCCATGTCATGGCCGGCGTCGCCAAGGGACCGCAGGCCGAGGGCACCTATGTCGAGAACCTGACCTGGGCGCTGGCGCAGGCACCGGACCTGGGGATCTGCATCGAGCCGCTGAACCCCGAGGACATGCCGGGCTATTTCCTGAACGACTACGACCAGGCGGCGCGGATCCTCGACGACATCGGCAATCCGCGGATCGGGCTGCAATTCGACCTCTGGCACGCGGCGCGGCTGCACGGCGACCCGGGCGCGGTCTGGCGCGACCATGCCTGCCGCACCGCCCATGTGCAGATCGCCGGCTTCCCCTCGCGCAACGAACCCGGCGGCGGCGGCTTCTCGCTGCCCGCCCTCTGCGATGCGGTGGACGGGATGGAGGGGGTCTGGATCGCCGCCGAATACCGCCCCGCCCGCGGCACGGCGCAGGGTCTGACCTGGCTGCAGGCGCTGAAGTCGCGCGGGATGCCGATCGGCGGCTGAGGCCTCAGATCGACCGCAGCAGGATGGTGTTCGACCGCACCGCCGTCGAGATCGCCACGAAGCCCGCGGCCTCGGCCGAGGTCTCGGAGGACCGCAGCAGGATCGTCCCGGTCTCCTCGATCACGCCGATCGCCGCATCCGTCGCCACCTCCATGCGCGAGGTCTCCACCGCCCGGATCGGCCGCGGCGTGGCATGGCCGGAGTCCCGCGCCACCCCCGCAGGCAGCGAGGAGGAGCGGTTGTCGGTCACGATCTTCGCCAGCTTGCGCGAGCCGTCCTTCAGCGCCGCCTTCGCCGGGGCGTATTCCGGGGTCGAGGGCAGGGCATCGGCCGCCGAATCCATCTCGGCCGCAAGGCAGTCGATCACATATTCCTTGCGCTTCAGCCGGCTGCAGAAGTCGCGCGCAAGGTTGATCTCCTCCACCGCCTGCGCCACCGCCGAGGGTTCGGCCTCGGCCAAAGGCGGCACGAAGACCGGGCCGACATCCACCGCATCCTTGCCCGCCAGCGCCGGCACGCCCGAGACCGGAACCAGCGCGAAGGCCAGCGCGCCGCTCAGGGCCATCCATTCCGCCTTCCGCATCAGAACTTCCCTCCGAACAGCCTGTCGGTCGTCAGCGTCACCTGCAGGGTGAAGCGCCTTGCGTCGTTCTGGTCGAAGGCATCCTCGACCGAGGCGGTGAACTGCATGTCCGGCAGCGCCGCCAGCCGGAAGCCGGTGCCCAGCGTCACGTCCTCGCCGGTCCAGGCCGCCGACAGCGCCCAGTTGTCGTTCATCGCCATGCCGGCGCCGAAATAGACGCCCGGGTCGCTGTCGTTGTTGCGGATGTTGGTGCCGGCGCCCAGCGTCAGCATCAGCCGCCGGTCCACCCCGCCGATGGCCGCGGTGGGAAAGGCGGTCAGCGTCAGGTCGAAGCTTTCGTCCGGGGACTCGGCCACGCCCCAACCGGCGATGTGATCGGCGGTCACGCCCAGATACATCGGCGTGCCGCCGCCCTGCAGCCGGGTCGCCGCCTTCAGCGTCAGGTAGCCCGCATCGCCGAAATCGTCCTTCAGCGAGGTGATGTTGGCCGTCACCTGGAAGCCCAGGCCCTGGTCCGCATTGCCGAAGCCCATGCCGAGGGCGATGGAGCCGTCCCTCTTGTCCCAGAACCCGCCGGAGGTTGCATAGCCGGTGCCGATGTCGCGCCGCGACGACAGGCTGACCGAGACGAAGGCCAGCCCGCCGGGCGCCACGGTGCCCGCCCGGATGCCTGCGATGGTGACGTAGTTGGCGTCCTCGGCCCCGGCGCTGCCCGCCATCAGCGCGGCAAGGACGACGGAAGTGGAAAACCGCGCAATCCCCTGCATGAAAACTCCTTAACGTTACGTCAGGCCCTTGCAGCGTGAACCGACTTCCCACAACTGTCGAGCGATTTCATTTTCCCCAACTCAGGTTTCTTCGATGCCGAAGGCCTTGCGCATCGCCGCGGCGGTTCCGGGGCCGATGGCGCCGTCTTCTTCGCCATCGTAGAAGCCGTTCTGGCGCAAGGCGCGCTGCAGGGCGCGGCGGGTCGCCGGCTCGAACTGCTCTTCCATCTTCGGGATCATCGCCAGCACCGCCGCATTGCCCGACCGCAGCGCCTGGTAAAGCAGCACCGCCGCATCCTCGGGGCCGCGGCCGGGCACCGCGCCGTCGTCGATCAGCGCCGCCAGGTTGTATTGCGATTCCGGGTCGCGCTCGGCGGCGGCGAGGGTGAAGTAATGGATGCCCTTCACCGGATCGGCGGGCAGGCCGTAGAGCCCCTGGTAATGGATGAAGCCCAGTTCGTTCAGCGCATTGCCGTAGCCCTGGTCGGCCGAGGCCTGGTAAAGCGCCAGCGCGCGCGCCGGATCGGCCGGGCCGCCGATGCCCTTCTCCACCAGCCGGGCCAGCTCGAACTGCGCCTCGGGAGAGCCCGCTTCCGCCGCGCGCTCGAAATACCCGCGCGCCTCGGCGGCATCGAACTTCGGGTCGTTCCGGTTCAGCCGGATGTAGCCCAACCCCAGCAGCGAGCGGGTGTCGCCGCTGTCGGCCAGCGCCAGCAGCAGGTCCTCCTGGTCCGGGGCCAGCTTCGCCCAGCCGTCCTCGCGGTCCGCCGCAAGGCTGACATCCGCCTCGCCCTCGCGCGCGCCGGCCAGGTAGAACGGCGTCCCGGGCAGCGAGCCGTAGGAGAACGGCTCCTGCAGGTTGCCGGTCGAGGCCAGCACCTCGTCGCGCACCCGGCGCAGCATCACCCCGATCTCCAGCCCCGGCACCTGCATGTTGTCGATCAGCGCCTGGGCGAAGGGGCTGTGGCTGCCGCCCACGCCGTCCAGCGCCGCCATGCCGTGGCGGGCGGCGTAGAACACCACCGTGCCGCGGTCCGGGTCGGTCGGCGCCAGCCCCGCGGTGCCGCCGCCGCGGGTGCCGCTGTCGCCCGCATCGGCCGCGGCGTCCACGGGCGAGATGCCGCCGCCGAAGGGGTTGTCGCGGCAGCTGTCCAGAAGGATCACCCCCATCCGCCGCGCCTTGCCCACCGCCGCCTCCAGCTGCCGCAGCGAGATCGAGGCCGCCTGCACGTCCTGGTTCGAGGCCACCTTGGCATCCACCGGGATCAGGAAGTTCTCGCCCTGCACCTCCACCCCGTGGCCGGCGTAGTAGACCAGCGCCAGTTCCGCCGTCTCGGCGCGGAAGGCGAAGTCGTCCAGCGCCGCCTGCACCTCGGCCAGCGGCGCGTCGGTGACCAGCACGACCTCGAACCCCGTCTTCTCCAGCGTGTCGGCGATGCCCCTGGCGTCGTTGACGCTGTTGGCCAGCGCCGGGATGCGCGAATAGGCCCCCATGCCGATCACCAGCGCCAGCTTCTCGGCCAAGGCCTGAAAGGGAAGCGTCAGCAGGAACAGGGTCAGGACCAGAAGGCGAAGCATGTCACGGATCCGGGAAACAAGCGGTTCTTGGTCAAAGCGGCAGGGGCGGCCGGGACGGCGACCGCCGGGAATGCGGGGATGATGCCCGATCCGCGGCGGATTGCAATTCAACTCTGCCGCACCGCCTCTGGCACCGATTCGGCCCCGCCTGCCCGGCGCCCGTTGCGGCCCCTCCGGCCCCAGCCGGCGCGACAGCAGGCCGCCCGGCATCGGCCGGACCGGCGCAGCGGGCGATTTCGCCGCGATCTCATCGGTTTACGCCGCCCGTTGGCCCCCTGCGGCAGCGCTACTCTTGCCCGCCCCCGCCGCATCCGTAATATGCCGCGGGCCTAGCCCAAGCCAAGGATGCAAGCGATGACCCTCGACGCCCCGGAAACCCAAGTCGTCACCACCTGGAAAGTGGCCTGCGACGGCGGCGAGGGCGCGCTCGGCCATCCCCGCGTCTGGCTGACCATCCCGGCCGACACCGGCTTCGTCGAATGCGGCTATTGCGACAAGAAATACGTGATCGACCGCGACCACGCCCACGACGACCACTAGGCAGACCGGTGTTTGGCGATGCCGCGCCCGTCCCGACTGGCGAAGGCCATCGCCTTCGCCACGGCGCACCATGGCAACCGGGACCGGCCGGACCTCAATGGCGCGGCCAGCGCCCGCCCGCCCCTCGGCGGGCGCTTCTCGCCCGCCCGGGCAGGCGCTGGCCTATCGGGTCTCGTGCCACCGCAGTATCCGGGTGATCCGCCGCGCACGGGCGGGGGCGAGGCAGTGCCTCGCCTTCTCCCGCCCGGCCAAGCCGCGGAATTTCCGGTGCTGAATGCCGCTCCGCGTTAAGGCCGCCTTGCGGCTTCTCCTCCGCGCCCTCACCACGCTGGTCGCGCTGCCGGTGCTGTTCTTCCTTGCGGGCTTCGCCGGCGCCCTGCTGCCCGGCGGCGGCAGCTGGCAGGACGACCCGCCCGAGGTCCGCATCGGCCTGCTGCACGGCCTGATCCACTACGACTTCGTCCTGCCGCTGGACGACCGCCTGCGCGCGGACTTCGCCTTCGCCGGCGGGGCCGCGGGCGAAACCGGCTGGCTTCTGGTCGGCTGGGGGGCCGAGGGCTTCTACACCTCAACCGGCAGCTATGCCGACATCTCGCCGGCCATCGCCTGGCAGGCCGCCACCGGCGACGCCGCGGTGATCCGCATCGACCACCTGCCCCATATCCCCGAGGATTTCGAGGCGGTGACCTGGCTCGACCTCAGCCGGCGCCAGTATGACGCCCTTGTGCAGGGCATCCTGGCCGACCTGCCCCGCGACGCGGAACGACGGCCCCTGCCCGATTCCGCTCCCGGCTTCACCGCCACCGACAGCTTCTGGCAGGCCGAGGGCCGCTTCTCGCTGCTCGATCCCTGCAACCAGTGGATCAGCCGCCGGCTGCGCGCCGCCGGGGTGCCCTTCGGCCTCTGGACCCCGACCATCCAGGCGGTGGACCTGTCGCTGTGGCGGAACGCCCGCCCCGAGGCTGGAAGCGACCCCCTCTTCGTGCCATAGAAAGGCCGACACAGGGGGGAGAGACCGCATGACCTTCGGCAAGGGCCATCACCTGCATCTGATCGACGGCTCGGCCTATATCTTCCGCGCCTACCACGCGCTGCCGCCGCTGACCCGCCAGTCGGACGGGCTGCCGGTGGGGGCCGTGGCGGGCTTCTGCAACATCCTGTGGAACGAGATCTCGCGCTCGAACGGCGCTGCCGCCACGCATCTGGCGGTGGTCTTCGACCATTCGCCGAAGACCTTCCGCAACGAGATCTATCCGCAATACAAGGCCAACCGCCCGCCGCCGCCCGAGGACCTGCGGCCGCAGTTCCCGCTGACCCGCGACGCCACCCGCGCCTTCAACGTCGCCTGCCTGGAGCTGGAGGGCTACGAGGCCGACGACATCATCGCCACCCTCGCCCGCCGGGCGGCCGAGGCCGGGGGCAGCTGCACCATCATCTCCTCGGACAAGGACCTGATGCAGCTGGTCCGCCCCGGGATCGACATGTTCGACCCGATGAAGAACCGCAGCATCGGCCCCGACGAGGTGCTGGAGAAGTTCGGCGTCCCGCCCGAACGGGTGATCGATGTGCAGGCGCTGGCCGGCGACAGCACCGACAACGTGCCCGGCGCGCCGGGGATCGGGCTGAAGACCGCGGCGCTGCTGATCCAGGAATACGGCGACCTGGACGGGCTGCTGGCCCGGACGGGAGAGATCAAGCAACCCAAGCGGCGCGAGGCGCTGGAGGCCAATGCCGAGCTGATCCGCATCTCGCGGCAGCTGGTGTCGCTGGAGGACGACGCGCCGGTGTCCGAGACGCTGGACGAACTGGAGATCACCCCGCCCGATCCCGAGAAGCTGCTGAAGTTCCTGACCGAGATGGAGTTCCGCTCGATCACCCGCCGGGTGGCGGAGCGGCTGAAAGTGGCGGTGCCGGCCATCACCACCGCCACGCCGCCCGACGATACGCCGGTGCAGGAAGAGCCGCCGAAGCCTTTCGACCATTCCGCCTATGTCGCCATCCGCGACCGCGCCACGCTGGACCAGTGGATCGCCCGCATCCGCGAGGCCGGTCATGTCGCCGTGGACACCGAGACCACCAGCCTGGACGAGATGCGGGCCGAACTGGTCGGCATCTCGCTTTGCGTCGAGGCGGGGGATGCGGCCTACATCCCTCTGGGCCACCGGCAGGGCGGCGGCGACCTGTTCGGATCGAACGCGCCGGTCGAGGGGCAGCTGGACCTGGACGAGGTGCTGGCGGCGCTGAAGCCGGTGCTGGAGGACCCGGCGATCCTGAAGATCGGCCAGAACATGAAATACGACTGGAAGATCTTCGCCCGCCACGGCATCCGCACCGCCCCCATCGACGACACCATGCTGATGAGCTACGCGATGCAGGCCGGGCTGAACCTGCACGGGATGGACGTGCTGGCGGAAAAATACCTCGGCCACCAGTGCATCCCGATCAAGTCGCTGATCGGCAGCGGCAAGGCGCAGGTCACCTTCGACCGGGTCGCCATCGAGGATGCGGTGAAATACGCGGCCGAGGATGCCGACGTGACCTTCCGCCTGTGGGACCTGTTCAAGCCGCAGCTGCACCGCGCGCGGGTGACCACCGTCTACGAGATGCTGGAACGGCCGCTGGTGCCGGTGCTGGCCGAGATGGAGATGGCCGGCGTCCAGGTGGACCGCGACACGCTTGCGCGGATGTCGAACGCCTTTGCCCAGACCCTGGCGCGGCTGGAGGACGAAATCCAGGACATCGCCGGCGAGAAGTTCAACGTCGGCTCGCCCAAGCAGCTGGGCGAGGTGCTGTTCGACCGGATGCAGGTGCCGGGCGGCGAGAAGGGCAAGACCGGGGCCTACGGCACCGGGGCCGACGTGCTGGAGGACATCACCACGCTGGAGGACAGCCACCCGCAGGGCGCCCGGCTGGCCGCGCGGGTGCTGGACTGGCGGCAGATCGCCAAGCTGAAATCCACCTATACCGACACCCTGCAGGAGGCGATCAACCCCGATACCGGCCGGGTCCACACCTCCTATTCCATCGCCGGGGCCAACACCGGGCGGCTGGCCTCGACCGACCCGAACCTGCAGAACATCCCGGTGCGGACCGAGGAAGGGCGGCGGATCCGCGAGGCCTTCATCGCCCCGCCGGGCAAGGTTCTGGTCTCGCTCGACTACAGCCAGATCGAGCTGCGCATCCTGGCCCATATCGCCGACATTCCGGCGCTGCAGCAGGCGTTCCGCGACGGCATCGACATCCATGCGATGACGGCCTCCGAGATGTTCAACGTGCCCTTGGACCAGATGACGCCCGAGATCCGCCGCAAGGCCAAGGCGATCAACTTCGGGGTGATCTACGGCATCTCGGGCTTCGGCCTCGCCCGCAACCTCCGCATCCCGCGGGCCGAGGCGCAGGGCTTCATCGACCGCTATTTCGAGCGGTTTCCGGGCATCAAGGAATACATGTCCGAAACCATTAAGTTCGCGCAGGAGAACGGCCATGTGCAGACCCTGTTCGGCAGGAAAATCCACACGCCCGAGATCAACGCCAAGGGGCCCGGGGCGGGGTTCGCCCGCCGCGCCGCGATCAACGCGCCGATCCAGGGCACCGCGGCCGACGTGATCCGCCGCGCCATGGTGCGGATGCCCGAGGCCACCCGCGACCTGCCGGCGAAGATGCTGCTGCAGGTCCACGACGAACTGCTGTTCGAGGTGGAGGAGGCCGCCGCGCCCGATCTGATCCGCATCGCCCGCGGGGTGATGGAGGGGGCGAACCTGCCCGCGGTGGAACTGAAGGTGCCGCTGACGGTGGACGCCGGCCAGGGCCGCAACTGGGCCGAGGCGCATTGACATGATCCGCGACTGGGCAGAACTGAAGGCCTTCGCCCTGTCGCTGGGCCTGCCGCGGGTCACGCTGGAGCATCCCTGGGGCAACGAGGCGCTGAAGGCCCACGGCCGGATGTGGTGCTGGTGGAGCCCCTTCGAGGACGCCGCCGTCTTCCGCGCCGGCCGCGACGAGCGCGAGATGCTGATGGAGGCGGACCCGGAGACCTTCTTCCTGCATCCGCACTACCGCAACCACGACCTAATGCTGGTCCGCGCCGGCCGGATCGACCCGGACTGGGCCCGGCCCCGGCTCATCCGCGACTGGCGGGCGGCGGCGCCGAAGCGCTGGCTGAAGGAGTGGGACGCGGAAAACCCCGCGACCTAGGTGGGTCGACATCCGTTCCGGCCCGTCTGGCGAAGGCGCGTGCCTTCGCCACGGCGCAACGGTTCCGCTTGACCGGCCGGGACCATCAGTCCCGGCCAGCGCCCGACCCGGCGGGCGCTTCTCGCCCGCCGGGTCGGGCGCTGGCCTTCCGTGGTCTCGGGCTGACAGGTCTACAGGGTGAACCCATCCGCACGGGCGGGGGCGAGGCAATGCCTCGCCTTCTCCCGCCCGGACAGGCCGCGGGCCTGGCCGGTGGGGATGGCGGTGAAACGCATCGGGCTCTCCTTCCGGGACCGGGGCCGGAAGATGGCCGGGCCGGGGCGCGGCGGCGACCCGGATGTTGCGGCTTCGGCGCTCAGCCGTCCATGTCGACGATGCGGAAGGCATGGACCTCGGCCCGCATCAGCCCCTCGGCCACCGCCGGGTCGGCTTCGGCCACCGCGCGGGCCTCGGCCTCATCCGCCGCCTCGACCACCGCCAGCCCGAAATCGCCGTTCTCGGCCCGGCCGACGAAGCGCAGCCTGCCCGCCGCATGGAGCCCTTGCAGATAGCCGAAGTGCCGGCCCATCACCGCCATCTCCGCCTCGGTGACCGTCGCCGCGAAATCGGCGCGCGGCGGCAGGATGCGGTAGAGGAAGGTCGGCATCAGGCCGGTCTCACCAGCATCGGCCCCAGCGGCCGGCCGGCGAGGATGTGCAGGTGGTAATGCGGCACCTCCTGATGGCCGTGGGCGCCGGCGTTGGTGATGGCGCGGAAGCCGTCGCCGTTCACCCCCAGCATCTCGCAGACCCGGGCGCAGGTGCGGTGGAAATCGGCGATCTCGGCCTCGGTCGCCTCGGCGGCGAAATGCGCGAAATCGACATAAGCGCCCTTCGGGATCACCAGCACATGCACCGGCGCCTGCGGGCGGATGTCGTGGAATGCCAGGGTGTCGGCGGTTTCCAGCACGGTCTTGTTCGGGATCTCGCCCCTCAGGATGCGGGCGAAGATGTTCGAGGTGTCATAGGTCCAGGGCATGTTCTCAATCCACGAAAAGATACTCGGTCGCCACGATCTCCCGCGCCTTTTCCACCGGAATGTCAAGGAACTCGGCCAGCGGCAGGGTGTTCTCGTCCACGCTCGCCGACTGCCGGATGCGGTGGAAGCCGGGAAAGTCGAACTCGCGGATGCGGTCGGACTCGAAGCGCACATCGTAGCGGATGGTCGGCAGCAGGCGGTCGATGGTCTCCTGCGGGGTGCGGTCGCCGGCAAGTCCCACCCTGCGGGCATGGCCGATCAGGTAATCGTCGGTGAAGTCGCATTCGATCTCCAGCAGCCGCACCTTGGCCCGGTCGTTGTAGAAATCCTGCATCAGCTCGGTCGAGGCCGGGTCGATGCAGAAGATCAGCCGGTCGGTCTGCCAGTAATCGAACAGCATCCGCACCAGCGCCCGGCGGTGCCGGGTGCGCTTCTCCAGGTTGGACTGGATGCCGCCCAGGTCGGGCAGCTGGGTCGCGGCCTCGTTGAACAGGTAGTCGATGGCGGGCGTGTTGGTGACGTTCCTCACCCGTTCGACCAGCCGCTTGGCGACGTGCCATTTCTTGCAGGTCACCATCATCAGCGTGCGCTCGCGGCCGATGCTGGTCTCGGCTTCCCAGAACCGCGGCGCGAAGCGGCGGCCGATGCGGCCGCGGCCGGTCAGGAACTTGAACAGGCTGCGGCCCTCGTTCGAGATCTGGAACCGGGTGCCGGTGGCGGAATAGAGCTTGCCCAGCCTTTCCTTCAGCTCCTTCGCCTCGGGGCTGATCTTGCGGGCGAAGAGGTAGTCCTGGCTGATCAGCAGCTCGTAATGGTCGTTGTAGAAGGTCACCGGCATCCCGTAGTCGGTGAACATCAGGAAGGTCAGCGGCCGGGTCCTGATCTCGCTTTCGCGCACCAGATGGCGGACGATGGTCTGGAAGAAGGTCTCGTCCGGGATCCAGGTGGTGCGGAAGAAGCGCAGCACGTCGGGGCGCTTCCTGATGAACTCCAGCACCCATTCGACGGTGCGCCGGCGCAGGCACCACCACTGGCTGCCGATCTGCATCACCAGATCGGCGGGCACCTTGCGGGCCAGCCCCAGCTTCTTCTGCCACTCCATCGAGCGGTAGAACCAGTCCTTGCGGTTCCGCTCGTTGAACCAGTGGCGGTAGATCAGCCGCTCTTCCTTGATGCCGGTCTTGATCCAGTCGGAATTGTAGAAATCGAAGCTTTCGATGTAGTCGACATCCTCGCGTTCCAGGAAGGACCGGGCATATTCCGCCGATTTGATCGGCATGCAGTCGCCCGACAGCATGTAGAAATGCGTCGCCCGCGGAAAGGCGTCGACCGCGGCGCGGACCGCACCCAGCGTGGCCTCGACCAGCGACCATTCGCCCCAGCCGCATTTCACCCGCCGCCGGGCGAAGGCGACCGAGGGGTTCTCGGCCAGCGCCGCCCTGATCCGGTCGAAATCCTCGCGCTTCGCGTTGGCGTCGAAATGGATGGCGATGAAGTCGCCCGCCGCCGTCAGGCGCTCGGCCTGGGCGATGATCCCCTCGGGGTCCTTGTGACAGAGAAGGATATAGGCGATCTTGGCCATGTCGGGGTGGGTCGGCGCTGCCTCTGCTGCTGACTGTTTCCATAAAGTGCTTTGTGCTTCCTTGAAAAGTCAAAGTTTCTTTGCTTTTTTGCCGGGGATTGGTTCCAGGCCGGAAATAACGGCCGGACGGCAGCGACGGGCAGGAGTGTGTGGCGATGGGGTTCCCCGGCACCTGGATGACGGAAAGCGAAAGCGTGGTCTACCGCGTGGTGCCGAAATGCGCCTGCTCGACCATCGGGCAGATCATGTTCTATTCCGACCATGGCCGCTTCTTCGACGGCGACATCCACGACGCCATGTCGGGGATGCACAAATGGGCGATCGAGGCCAGCCAGCCGCTGATCGAGAAGAACGTCAAGAAGCACAAATCCTACGCCTTCACCTGCGTGCGGAACCCCTATACCCGGATTCTCTCGTCCTTCTTCGACAAGATCTGCGGCATCCAGCGGAACGGCAAGCGCTACCGCGGCAACCTGGTGCCGCTTCTGGTGCAGAAATACGGGGTCGAGGTCGGCGGCGACGACGGCAAGCAGGAGTTCGATCAGATCAAGAGCTTCCGCCGCTTCCTGCTGTTCGCGCGCGACACCATCCGTTTCAGGAAGCCGATGGAGCCGGACATCCACTGGTCGGCGATGGCGGGGCATATCAGCACCTTCATCGTCAACGGCGGCCGCTACGACCACATCTTCTTCACCGAGGATTTCAACGCCGGAATGCAGGTGGTGCTGGACAACATCAAGGTCAAGCATCCGGTCGACCTGAAGAAGATCCCCCGCTTCAACGAGAGCGAGGGCCACGGCCCCGCCCGGGCGCATCCGGTCGAGGATTACTTCGACGACCTGTCGATGCACATCGTCTGGGAAATCTACAAGCGCGACTTCCAGCTGTTCAAATACGATTTCGACAACCCGGGCAACAAGATGCCCAAGGCCGAGGTCGACCTGGACGAGGTCCACGCCAAGCTGGGCGACTGAAGCGGAACTTTCAAAAATTCCGCAGCGGAGCCTTTGAAGGCTCCGCCCGATTTCTCCAAAGAAATCGGCTCAGGCCTCGTCGGGCAGTTGCCGGACCGCGCCCTTGTCGGCGGAGGTGGCCAAGAGAGCATAGGCCTTCAGCGCCGTGGTCACCTTGCGGCTGCGCGGCGCCGCGGGCTTCCAGCCCTTGGCATCCTGCTCGGCCCGGCGGGCGGCCAGTTCGGCGTCGGAAACCCGCAGGCTGATCTTGCGGCCCGGGATGTCGATGTCGATCATGTCGCCCTCGCGCACCAGGCCGATGGCGCCGCCGGCCGCCGCCTCGGGCGAGACATGGCCGATGGACAGGCCCGAGGTGCCGCCGGAGAAGCGCCCGTCGGTCAGGAGCGCGCAGGCTTTCCCCAGGCCCTTCGACTTCAGGTAGCTGGTCGGATACAGCATCTCCTGCATCCCAGGGCCGCCCTTCGGCCCTTCGTAGCGGATCACCACCACGTCGCCTTCCTTGATCTTGCTGGTCAGGATGGCCGAAACCGCGGCATCCTGGCTCTCGAACACCCGCGCGGGACCGGAGAAGACCAGGATCGACTCGTCCACCCCCGCGGTCTTCACGATGCAGCCGTCCAGCGCGATATTGCCCTTCAGCACCGCCAGCCCGCCATCCTTGGAGAACGGATGCTTCGCGGACCGGATCACCCCGTTCTCGCGGTCGAGGTCCAGCTCGACATAGCGGGCGGCCTGGCTGAAGGCGGTGGCGGAGCGGACGTTGCCCGGGGCGGCCATGAAGAACCGGCGGACGTTGTCGTGGTTGCTGCGGCTCACGTCCCAATGGTCCAGCGCCGCGCCCATGGTCGGGCTGTGCACGGTGGTGCAGTCGCGGTTCAAGAGGCCCGCATTGTCCAGCTGGCCGAGGATCGCCATGATCCCGCCGGCGCGGTGGACATCCTCCATATGCACGTCCTGCTTAGCGGGCGCGACCTTGCAGAGGCAGGGCACCTTGCGGGACAGCCGGTCGATGTCCTCCATGGTGAAGTCGACCCCGCCCTCATGCGCCGCCGCCAGGATGTGCAGCACGGTGTTGGTGGAGCCGCCCATGGCGATGTCCAGCGCCATCGCGTTCTCGAAGGCCTGCTTGTTGGCCACGTTGCGCGGCAGGACCGAGGCGTCGTTCTGCTCGTAGTAGCGGCGGGTCACGTCGACGATCAGGTGCCCGGCCTCGATGAACAGCCGCTTCCGGTCCTCATGCGTCGCCAGGGTAGAGCCGTTCCCGGGCAGCGACAGGCCCAGCGCCTCGGTCAGGCAGTTCATGGAATTCGCCGTGAACATGCCCGAGCAGGAGCCGCAGGTCGGGCAGGCCGCCTTCTCGATGGTGGCCACGTCCTCGTCGCTGTAGCTGTCGTCCGCCGCCACGACCATGGCGTCCACCAGGTCCAGCGCGATCTCCTTGCCCTTGACCACCGCCTTGCCGGCCTCCATCGGCCCGCCGGAGACGAAGACCGCCGGGATGTTCAGCCGCATCGCGGCCATCAGCATTCCGGGGGTGATCTTGTCGCAGTTGGAGATGCAGACCATGGCATCGGCGCAATGGGCGTTGACCATGTATTCCACGCTGTCGGCGATGATCTCGCGCGAGGGCAGCGAATAAAGCATCCCGTCGTGGCCCATGGCGATGCCGTCGTCCACCGCGATGGTGTTGAATTCCTTCGCCACGCCGCCCGCCGCCTCGACCTCGCGGGCGACCAGCTGGCCCAGGTCCTTGAGGTGGACATGGCCCGGCACGAACTGGGTGAAGGAGTTGACGATGGCGATGATCGGCTTGCCGAAGTCGCCGTCCTTCATCCCCGTCGCGCGCCAGAGCCCGCGGGCGCCGGCCATGTTGCGGCCATGGGTGGTGGTGCGGGAACGGTAAGCGGGCATGGGGATTCTCCGGCGTCTGGCTGCGGAAGAGGTAGACCCGCAGGGCGTCGGATACAATGCCTGTTGCAGGAAAGGCACCGGCCCCGCCGTGCCGGAGGCACCGGGTTTTCGCCGAAAACCCGAAAATCCGATCCTTCGGCGAAGGATCGTGCCCCTCAGCCCTGCCCGGCGGCGCGGAACCAGTCGACGATGGCCTGCCGCTCCTGCGGTTCCATGAACGACAGATTTCCGGGCGGCATGGCGTGGGAATAGCCCGACTGCATGGCGATGCGGCGGGCCTCGTGGGCGATCTGCGCCTCGGTCTCCAGCACCACGCCCTTCGGCGGCCAGTGCAGCCCCTCCCAGACCGGCTCGGCGGCGTGGCACATGCTGCACCGCCCCTGGACGATGCCGACCACATCCTCGAACCCCGCCGCGCCGGCATAGAGCTGCGCGGTGGCGTCCAGCTGCGCCTCGGCCTCGGGCACGGTGCGCATCGGCGCGGTGGACAGCCAGGCGATCAGCAGGAACAGCACGGTGGTCGCGGCCCAGGTCCAGTGCGGGCTGCCCTGGCGGGCGTGGCGGGTGTTGAACCAGTGCCGGATCGTCACCCCCATCAGGAATACCAGGCTGGCGATGATCCAGTTGTAGCTGGTGGCGAAGATCAGCGGGTAGTGGTTCGACAGCATCAGGAAGATGACAGGCAGCGTCAGGTAGTTGTTGTGGGTGCTGCGCTGCTTGGCGATCTTGCCGTATTTCGGGTCCGGCTTGCGGCCCGCCTTCAGGTCGGCCACCACCACCCGCTGGTTCGGCATGATGATGAAGAACACGTTGGCCGACATGATGGTGGCGGTGAAGGCCCCCAGGTGCAGCATCGCCGCCCGGCCGGAGAACACCTGGGTGTAGAACCAGCTCATCCCCACCAGCACCGCGAACAGCGCCAGCATCAGCGCGTTCTGGTTGGCGTTGACGAAGACCTTGCACAGCGTGTTGTAGGCGATCCAGCCGAAGGCCAGCGAGGCCATCGAGATCGCCACCGCCTGCCAGACCTGCAGCTCCATCACCGCGGGGTCGATCAGGTAAAGCTCGGCCCCCAGGTAATAGACCAGCACCAGCATGGTGAAGCCGCTGATCCAGGTCATGTAGCTTTCCCACTTGAACCAGATCAGGTTGTCGGGCATCGCCGCCGGGGCGACGAGGTATTTCTGGATGTGGTAGAAGCCGCCGCCATGGACCTGCCATTCGTCGCCGTCCGCCCCCGAGGGCAGGTTGCGGTCGCGGTGCAGGCCCAGGTCCAGCGCGATGAAGTAGAAGCTGGACCCGATCCAGGCGATGGCGGTGATGACATGCAGCCAGCGGAATGCGATCTCGACCCATTCCCAAAGAACGACCCAGTCATACATGGCGGCCCTCTCCCCCGTTGATCCCGAAACGCTATACCGGCAAGGGTTTTGCTGTTAATCCTGTCAAATGCCGGATCACTTTCAAGCCACCGCGTAAAATCGCAGGCCGCCGATGAGCTACGTCAACAATATCCGCATGTTCGTCCGGGTCTACGAACTTGGCAACATGAGTGCTGCGGCGCGGGACCAGCGCACCTCGCCCGCGGTGGCCTCGGCGCGGATATCCGAGTTGGAGAAACACCTCGGCGTGCGACTCTTCAACCGCACCACCCGCAGCCTGCAAGCGACCGAGAACGGCCGCATCTTCTACGACGGCGCCCGCAAGATCCTGGATGCCATCGACGAGGCCGAGGCGGCGGTGATGGACGTGACCCAGAACCCGCGCGGCACGATCTTCGTGGCGGCGCCGCTGGGGATCGGCCGGCGGCTGATCGCGCCGCATGTGCCGGCGTTCAAGGACCTGTATCCGCAGATCGACGTGCGGCTGAGGCTCAGCGACCGCTCCATCGACGTGGTGAGCGAGGGGATCGACGTGGCCTTCCACCTGGGCCTCCTGGACGACAGCACGCTGAAGGTGCGGCTGATCGCCGATTGCCCCCGGGTCCTCTGCGCCTCGCCCGATTACGTGGCGCGGCGGGGGATGCCGGCGGACGGGGCGGCGCTGGTGGCGGACCGGCACGATTGCCTGAACCTGCGCTTCCCGGGCGCGAAGGAATTCCAGTGGACCTTGCAGACCCCGGAAGGACCACGGCGGTTCGAGATCACCGGCCCCTTCGAATCGGATGACGGCGACGTGCTGACCGGCTGGGCGCTGGACGGGCGCGGCATCGTGCTGAAGCCGATCTTCGACGTGGCCGACCACCTGCGCGCGGGCCGGCTGGTGCCGGTGGCCACCGCCACTCCGCCGCTGCCGACGCAGCTCTCCAGCCTGTCGCAGCACCGGCGGCTGAAGGACCCCAAGGTGCGGCTGTTCACCGATTTCATGGCCGCCCGCGTCAAGGACGAGATGCGGCGGGCGACCGAGGGGTAGGCCGGTCCTGACCGGGCGGGAGAAGGCGAGGCATTGCCTCGCCCCCGCCTGTGCATGCGGTTTCCACCGGAGACCTGTCAGCACGAGACCCCGAGAGGCCAGCGCCCGACCCGGCGGGCGAGAAGCGCCTGGCCCAAGGGCGGGGCGGGCGCTGGCCGGGCCTTGGAGGCCCGGCCGGGATGGTTGATATGGCGGGATGTGGCGAAGGCGATGGCCTTCGCCATGGATGCCCCCCAAAGAAAAAGGCGCGGGGTTTCCCCCGCGCCCGGTTCCGCCCGCAGGCGCAGTCTCACATCGGCAGCGGCTGGCCGTTCACCAGGATCTGCATCCCCTCCTTGACCTCGATGTCCGAGGTCAGGCTGTCGTCGCCGTTGCCCGAGGGCTTCATGAACATGCCCATCATCATGCGCACGCCCATGGCGTCCTGCTCCTGCACCAGCCCGGTCTTGATCAGCCCGTCGATCAGCGCATTGGCGCCGTCCACGTTCACCTTGGCGGTGCCGACCGGCATCGGCATCCCCATGGAGTTGTCGAAGGTGAAGGCCCCGGTCGCGTTCAGCGCCGCGCCCGCCACCTTCAGGGTGATGTCGGTGATGTCCAGCTTCTCGGGCGCCGGCACCGGCGGCGTGGCGCCGGTTTCCTCGGCCTCGGCCATCGCCAGAAGGTCCAGCGTGGTGCGGCCGCTGACGTCGATGTTCAGGTCCAGCGGGTCGCGCTTCAGCGCCGCGCCGGGGTCGAACATGCCCCAGACGCCCTCGCTCAGCGCCAGCTGGTCCAGCTTCATCTTGATCCAGGCGTCCTGCGCCTCGGTGGCGATCACCGGCAGGTTCAGGTCCATGGCGGCCTCGGCCAGCGTCATCTCCATCGGCGCCGGGAAGGCGGTGCTGGTGATGTTCAGCTGCACGTTGCCGCTTTGCGAGACCATGGTGAACTTGTCCTTGTCGAACGAGGCCGAGCCCTCGCCGCCGGCGCTGGCCATGGTCATCTCGTAGGGGAAGAACTCGCTCTCCTGCTTGGCGGAGCCGGTGCCGGCGCCCTGGCCGAAGGTCAGCGCGATGGCGAAGCCCTCTTCCAGCGCCTTGCGGAAGCCGGCCGGGCCCTGCAGCTCGGCCAGCGGGGTGGTGGAGGGCAGGGTCACGTCGAAGCCGGCGGTGAAATCCGCGGTCTCGCTGACCGAGGAGGTCTTCATCCCCATGCCCGGGTCGTCGGTGGTGCTGTCGAACAGGAATTTCGCCGCCGTCAGGTCCAGGCCGAACATCCGGTTGTCGCCGGGCGTGTCGGAATAGGAGCCTTCCAGCGCCTCGAAGCCGACCTTGCCGCCGTTCTTGACCACCGGCGCGGGGGCGCTGTCGTCGAAGGAATAGCCTTCGCTGGCGATGTCGTAGGTGACATCCAGCTTCGCGGCCTCGAAGTCGTAGACCAGCGCGCCGGCGTCTTCCGAGGCGGTGATGACCAGCCCGTCATGCACCAGGTCGACCTTGGCGGCATTGGCGCCTTCGCTTGCAGCAATGCCGATGGCGGCGCCCGGGGCGATGGTGACGGTGCCGTCGCTGTTCTCGGTCAGGGTCATGTCCGAGATGGTGAAGGGATTGGCCGCCCCCTCGGGCGCGATCGAGACGCCGTTCAGCGTCAGCACGCCGCCGGCGTTCGATTCGGTCGCGGCGGTGACGGTCAGCCCGGCCATGGCGCCGGCATCCTTCCAGGATTGCCAGACCTGATCCGCGGTCAGGGCAGCGTGGGCGGTTCCGCCCATGAGAAATACCAGTGCCGGCACGGCGGCCAAAGTCCTGAATTGAAACATGTTGCTCTCCTTGGGCAAGTTCACTGAATGCGGCGGGAGAAAACCCTTTTTGCCTTGCCTCCGCAAGGCCGGGAATCATCACTGCTGCGGCATCGGCGGAAAGGCGGGGCGGCCATGGACAGGGGCCAGAAGATCAGGGTGCCAGAGGCCGCGCGCGGCGGCAAGCGGGCCGTGCCGGCGCGCGTTTTCCAGCCGCTGGCGGCGTCCTTTCCGTGGTCGGTGCAGCTCCTGCCCGGGCCGGGCGAGGCGCTGGTGGTCTCCTTCGCCTCGGTCGGACACGATCCCTTGCGCACGCCCTCGCCCGAGTTCGTCGGCTCCGCCACCGCGGGCGGGCGGCCGGCGCTGTTCCTGTCGGACGCAAGCCGCAGCTGGTGCAATGCGCCCGGCTTCGCCGAGGTGCTGGCCGGGGCGGTCGATGAGGTGAAGGCGCGTCGGCCGGAGCGGCAGGTGCTGCTGATCGGCCAGTCGATGGGGGCCTTCGCCGCGCTCGCCGCCGCCAGCCTGATCCCGGCGGATGCGGTCATCGCCATCAGCCCGCAGTTCTCGGTCGATCCCGCGGTGATGCCGGAGGAGCGGTGGAGCGGCTGGACCCGCCGCGTCGCCGCCTTCCGCTTCCCCGCCGCGCCTCTGCCCGAAGGACCGCGCATCATCCTGATGCACGGGATGGCGGACGACCTGCCGCAGGCGCTGGCCTTCCCGCAGCGCAAGGGGGTGGATCACATCCTCTTTCCCGGCCTGACCCATTCCGCGCTGGCTCCGCACCTCAAGGCCCGCGGCTGCCTGCCCGGGCTGATCGAGGCGGCGCTGGAGGCCGACCGCCGCCGCCTGCTGCGCATCTGCGCCAGCGCCGGAGGGCGGCTGCGGCAGAGGATGACGGATCGGGATTCGGCGCCGGACGCTCCGCCCCCGGATCGGGCGGGATAAGGCGAGGCAATGCCTCGCCCCCGCCCGTGCGTATCGTATCAACCGGAGACGCTGGCGGCACATTCCCCGAGAGGCCAGCGCCCGACCCGGCGGGCGAGAAGCGCCCGCCGGGGGCGGGGCGGGCGCTGGCCGGGCCTTGAGGGCCCGGCCGGGACAAGGGGAAGCGTTACCCTGTGGCGAAGGCGATGGCCTTCGCCAAGGCGAGGGAGCGGATACCGATCCGGTCCGGCGACTCAGCTGCCGCGGTAGGTGGAATAGGCGAAGGGAGAGATCAGCAGCGGCACATGATAGTGTTGCCCGGCATCCGGCACCCCGAAGCGGATCGGGATCTGGTCGAGGAACAGCACCTCGCCCGCCGCCTGCCCGCTGCTCCGCAGGTAGTCGCCGGCGAAGAACACCAGCTCGTAGCTGCCCTCCTCCAGCTTGTCGCCCGCCAGCATCGGCGCATCGGTGCGGCCGTCGGCATTGGTCACCGTCTCGGCGATCTTCCGATGCGAGTTCCCCGTCACCCGGTAAAGCGCGATCCTCACTCCCGCCGCCGGTTTCCCCCGCGCCGTGTCCAGCACATGCGTCGTCAACCGCCCGCCTGCCATTGCCATTCTCCCCTGCCGGTTTGCCTGCCCCATACTAGCCATCTCGGCGGCCCGGGCGAGCATGGCTGCGAAAGAAAGGTCTTTCGCCGATTTCTTGAAAGAATATTCTGCGGGCGCCGACTAATCTTCGCCAAAGATCAGGAGAGCCCCATGAACCGCTATCCCCGCGATTTCCGTGGCCACGGGCCGAACCCGCCGGATGCCGCCTGGCCGGGCGGCGCGAAGATCGCCATCTCCATCGTGCTGAACTACGAGGAGGGCGGCGAGAACTGCCTGCTGCACGGCGATGCGCAGTCCGAGGCCTTCCTGTCCGACATCGCCGGCGCGGCGCAATGGCCGGGCCAGCGGCACTGGAACATGGAATCGATCTACGACTACGGCGCCCGGGCCGGGTTCTGGCGGCTGCACCGACTTTTCGTCGAAAAGTCGATCCCGGTCACCATCTACGGCGTCACCTCGGCGCTGGCCCGCAACCCCGAGCAGGTGGCGGCGATGAAGGCGGCCGGCTGGGAGATCGCCTCGCACGGGCTGAAATGGGTGGAGCACCGCGAGATGCCCGCCGAAGAGGAAGCCCGCCAGATCGCCGAGGCCTTCCGCCTGCATGAGGAAGTGGTCGGCGAGCCGCCGCTCGGCTGGTATACCGGGCGGTGCAGCATGAACACCGTGCGGCTGACGGCCGAGACGCAGCGCCTTGCCTGGATCTCCGACACCTATGACGACGACCTGCCCTGGTGGCTGGAGGTCGGCGACCACGATCAGCTGGTGATCCCCTATACGCTGGAGGCGAACGACATGCGGTTCGCCACCGCGCCGGGCTACATCACCGGCGAGCAGTTCTTCCAGTATCTGAAGGACAGCTTCGACACGCTCTATGCCGAAGGGCAGGACGGCCGCGCCAAGATGTTCTCGATCGGGCTGCACAACCGGCTGATCGGCCGCCCGGGCAAGTTCGCCGGGCTGAAGCGCTTCCTCGACTATGCCCAGGGGCACGAGGGCGTCTGGTTCCCCCGCCGCATCGACATCGCCCGGCATTGGGCGGCGGTGCATCCGCCGAAGCGGATCGAGCGGCCATCGCAGATGACCCGCGAGCGTTTCGTCGAACGCTTCGGCTCGGTCTTCGAGCATTCGCCCTGGATCGCCGAACGCGCCTTCGACCTGGAACTCGGGCCCGCGCATGATTCCGCCGCCGGCCTGCACAGCGCGCTGGCCCGCGTCTTCCGCTCGGCCGGCCGCGACGAACGCCTCGGCGTCCTCAAGGCCCACCCCGATCTGGCGGGCAAGCTGGCGGCGGCGAAGCGGCTGACGGCGGAAAGCACCGCCGAACAGGCCAGCGCTGCGCTGGACGCGCTGACCGACGACGAACGCGCCGCCTTCCAGCGGCTGAACGCCGATTACGTGGCCAAGCACGGCTTCCCCTTCATCATCGCCGTGCGCGACAACACCAAGGCCTCGATCCTTGCCGCCTTCGCGGAAAGGATCGGCAACGACACCGAGACCGAATTCGCCACCGCCTGCCGGCAGGTGGAACGGATCGCCGAGCTTCGCCTGAAGGACCAGCTGCCATGACCGGATACTACGCCCCGAAAGGCGGCCTGCCGCCGCAGACCGCGCTGATGACGCAGCGCGCCGTCTTTACCCCGGCCTATGCCTTCATCCCGAAGGGCTGCTTCTCCGACATCGTCACCAGTTGCCTGCCCGGCTGGACCGGCACCCGGCTCTGGGTGATCGCCCGGCCGATGTCCGGCTTTTCCGAGACCTTCAGCCAGTATGTGATGGAAGTCGCCCCCGGCGGCGGCTCGGATTCGCCCGACCCGGAAACCGGGGCCGAGCATTGGCTGTTCTTCACCGAAGGGCTTGCCACCCTGACCATCGGCGGCACCGGCTACGAGATGGAGGCCGGCAGCTACGCCTATATCCCCGCCGGCACCGCCTGGAAGCTGCTGGCCGAGGGCAAGGACCACGCCCGCTTCCACTGGCTGCGCAAGCTCTACGAGCCCGCGCCGGGCGTGGCGGTGCCCGGGCCGCTGGTGATCAACGAACGCGACGTGCCGGTGCGCTGGATGCCCGACACCAACGAACACTGGGGCACCACCCGCTTCGTGGAGCCCGAGGACGTCCGCCACGACGCCCATGTCAACATCGTCACCTTCAAGCCGGGCGGGCTGATCCCCTTCGAGGAAACCCATGTCATGGAGCACGGGCTCTACGTGCTGGAGGGCAAGGCGGTCTACAAGCTGAACCAGGACTGGGTGGAGGTGGAGGCCGGCGATTTCATGTGGCTGCGCGCCTATTGCCCGCAGGCCTGCTATGCCGCCGGTCCGGGGCCGTTCCGCTACCTGCTTTACAAGGACGTGAACCGCCACGCCAAGCTGCGCGGCCCGGGCGCCTTCGGGCCGCCGCGCTGATCCCGGGTTTTCGCCGAAAACCCGCAATCCCCGAATTTTCGGCGAAAATTCGTGCCACCGGAGACGTGACCATGCGCCAGATCCTTGCCGCACCGCTGACCGCCGAAGCCTTCGCTCCCTTCGGCGAGGTGCTGGAGGCCGGCGGCGATTTCCGCCTGATCAACGAGGGCCTCTGCCGCCGCCACCACGACCGGGCGCGGCTGGACTTCGGCCCGGAAGGCCGCGCCGGCATCTCGGTCTTCGATGCCGAACCGCGCGCCCTGCCCTACAGCTTCGACCTGGTCGAGCGCCACCCGGAGGGAAGCCAGGCCTTCATCCCGATGACCGCCGCGCCCTTCCTGGTGATCGTCGCCGCCGACACGGCAAGCCGGCCGCTGGCCTTCCTGACCAATGGCGCGCAGGGCATCAACCTGCACCGCGGCACCTGGCACGGGGTGCTGACGCCGCTGTCCGCGCCCGGCCTTTTCGCCGTGGTGGACCGGATCGGCGCCACGCCGAACCTCGAAGAACACCGCTACGCAGAGCCGTGGACGGTCCTTGCCCCCTGACCGGGGCTTCTAACCGGATCGCGCGCAGGGGCAGCGCGAAGACGGCGCGAAGATAACGCCCCGAGGGAAAAGGATAACCAAGGGATGACCACGCACGTTCATCCGGTGGACGAGGTTCTCGCGCCGCCAAAACTCTTCACGCTCGGCCTCCAGCATGTCCTCGTGATGTATGCCGGTGCCGTAGCCGTGCCGCTGATCATCGGCCGCGCACTCAGCCTCAGCCCCGAGGATGTGGCCTTCCTGATCTCGGCCGACCTCTTCGTCTGCGGCATCGCCACGCTGATCCAGTCGATGGGCGCCACGAAATACCTGGGCATCCGGCTGCCGGTGATGATGGGCGTCACCTTCGCCGCCGTGGGCCCGATGGTCGCGATGGCGGGCAACAATCCCGGCCCCGATGGCGCGCGGACCATCTTCGGCGCCATCATGGCGGCGGGGGTGATCTCGATCCTGATCGCACCGCTGATGTCGAAGCTGCTGCGCTTCTTCCCGCCGGTCGTCACCGGCACCATCATCCTCGTCATCGGCGTCAGCCTGATGCGGATCGGCATCAACTGGATCTTCGGCAACCCGGTCGGCCCGACCGCGCCGCAGATCGTGGACCCGGCCCATGCCGAATGGCTGAAGGCCGTGACCGAGGGCGCCGCCGCCGCCGGCCTGCCCGAAGCCCCCGGCGGCCTGTCGCTGGCGCCGAAGCTGAACAACCCGGCCTATGCGCCCCTTGGCAACATCGCCGTCTCGGCGGTGGTTCTGGCCTCGATCCTGCTGATCGCGCGCTTCGGGCGTGGCTTCGTCGCCAATATCTCGGTCCTCCTCGGCATCGTGATCGGCGCGGTCATCGCCTTCGCCATCGGCGCGATGTCCTTCGGCAAGGTTGGCGAGGCACATTGGTTCGGCCTGATCACCCCCTTCCACTTCGGCACCCCGGTGTTCGAATTGGTGCCGATCATCACCATGTCGCTGGTGATGATCGTGGTGATGATCGAATCCACCGGCATGTTTCTCGCCCTGGGCGAGATGACCGACAGGAAGGTGACGCAGCCGATGCTGTCGGCGGGCCTGCGCACCGATGGCGTCGGCACGCTGATCGGCGGCATCTTCAACACCTTCCCCTATACCTCGTTCAGCCAGAACGTCGGCCTCGTCGGCGTGACGGGGATCAAGAGCCGCTATGTCTGCGTGGCGGGCGGCATCATCCTGATCGTCCTCGGCCTGATCCCGAAGATGGGGGCGCTGGTGGAATCGATCCCGACCATGGTTCTGGGCGGGGCGGGGATCGTGATGTTCGGCATGGTCGCCGCCACCGGCATCCGCATCCTGTCCGGCGTGGACTTCGCGAAGAACCGCAACAACCTGTTCATCGTCGCGGTTTCCCTGGGCTTCGGGATGATCCCGCTGGTCGCGCCGGCCTTCAAGCAATGGATCTGGCACGACCTGCATCCGCTGATCGAATCCGGCATCCTGCTGGCCTCGATCGCCGCGGTTCTGCTGAACGCCTTCTTCAACGGCGCCTCCGGCTCGCTGGACGAGATCAAGGCGGCGGCATCGAAGGCCGATCACTGAAGCCCGGCCCCTGCAAAGCAAAAGGCCCCGCATCTGCGGGGCCTTTCCGTTTCCGCCGGGGCGGAAAGCTTATGCCAGCGCCAGGTTGATCGCCGATTCGCGGCCGTCGCGGCCACGCTCGACGTCGAAGGTCACCGCCTGCCCATCGGGCAGCTCACGGATGCCGGCGCGTTCCATCGCCGAGATGTGGACGAACACGTCCTTCGAGCCGCCTTCCGGGGCGATGAAGCCGAAACCCTTGGTGCTGTTGAACCATTTCACGGTGCCATTGGCCATCGTGGATACTCCTGTCATGTCGCCACCCGCGGAATGCGATGGCCCGGCTTCGTCACGAGAAAGATCGAGTGCCTGAAGCCGCAAGGGAGACAGAAGTTCGATGATCGAGTGGTGTCGCCCTTCCCACATGGGGCATCGGCGGCCTCATTGCAAGCCCGGCGTGGAAACACGGGCCGATTTGCGCCGGCCCGGCACAAAGATCACAGCCGCAGGTCGTAGGTGGTCCAGCGGGTCTTTTCCGCCACCCGGTCGTAAAGCCCGCGGGCGCGGTAGTTGTCTTCCGCCGTGATCCAGCGGATCGCCGTCCAGCCGCGGGCGCGGCCCTGATCGGCCACCGCCCGGATCAGCGCCGCCGCCGCGCCCGATCCGCGCGCCCCGGGGTCCACGAACAGATCGTCGAGAAAACCACCCACCGAAGCCGAGAGCGGCCGCGCGAAGGCGCGGAAATGCGCAAGGCCGACCAGCCGGCCGTCGACCTCGGCCACCAGCCCCTCGGTCTCGTGCCCCGGATCGTGCAGCCAGCTCCAGACCCGGTCGCGCATCGCGCCGGTCTGCTCCACCCGGTAGAATTCGGCATAGCCGGCATAAAGCCGGTCCCAGCCCTCGCGGTCGCCCGCCGCCACCGGCCGCACCGTCACCTGTCCCATATCGCTCACCCGCATCTGGAATGGCCGCAGGCGCCGCAGGTCATGCAGCCCTCGACCATCCGCATCTCCTGGGCGCCGCAGGCGGGGCAGGAGGCCCCGCGCGCGCCGACCGCCATCACCGCCGCCTTCGGATCGGACTTCAGCCCCAGCCCCTCTCCGGCGATGAAGCCGATGTCGATCAGGTGCCGCTCGATCACCCCGCCGATGGCGGCCAGGATCGAGGGGATATACTTGCCCTCCATCCACGCGCCCCCGCGCGGGTCGAACACCGCCTTCAGTTCCTCGACCACGAAGGAGATGTCGCCGCCGCGCCGGAACACCGCCGAGATCATCCGGGTCAGCGCCACGGTCCAGGCGAAATGCTCCATGTTCTTCGAGTTGATGAAAACCTCGAAGGGCCGCCGGTGGCCGGCGATGATGATGTCGTTGATGGTGATGTAGAGCGCGTGCTCCGACCCCGGCCACTTGATCTTGTAGGTCTGCCCCTCCAGCGCCGCCGGCCGGTCCAGCGGGTCCGACAGATAGACCACCTCGCCCCCGGTCTGCGGTTGCGCGGCGGGCGGCACCGCGGCGGTCTCGGAGACCGTCAGCACCGACCCCGTCACCTCGTTGGGGCGATAGGTGGTGCAGCCCTTGCAGCCCTGATCCCAGGCGGCCATGTAGACCTCCTTGAAATCGTCGAAGGAGATGTCGGCCGGGCAGTTGATGGTCTTCGAGATCGAGGAATCCACCCATTTCTGCGCCGCCGCCTGCATCCGCACATGATCGAGCGGCGGCAGGGTCTGGGCATCCACGAAATGGTCGGGCAGGGGCGCATCGCCGAATTTCTCGCGCCACAGGCGGACGGCGTAATCGACCACCTCCTCCTCGGTCCGCGACCCGTCCTTCTGCAGCACCTTGCGCTTGTAGGCATAGGCGAAGACCGGCTCGATTCCCGAGCTGACATTGCCGGCGTAAAGCGAGATCGTTCCGGTCGGCGCGATCGAGGTCAGCAGGGCGTTGCGGATGCCATGGGCGGCGATGGCCTCGCGCACATCGGCATCCATATGCCGCATGTTGCCCGAGGCCAGATAGCCCCCGGCCTCGAACAGCGGGAAAGCGCCCTTCTCGCGGGCCAGATCGACCGAGGCCAGATAGGCCGCGCGGGCGATGGCGTGCATCCACCGCTCGGTCACCTCCGCCGCCTCTTCGGAACCATAGCGCAGCCCCAGCATCAGCAGCGCATCGGCAAGGCCGGTGACCCCCAGCCCGATCCGCCGCTTGGCCTGCGCTTCCTGCGCCTGTTCGGGCAGCGGGAAGCGGCTGACGTCCACCACGTTGTCCATCATCCGCACCGCGACCCGCACCAGCCGGTCCAGCGCCTCCAGGTCCATCGCGGCCCCGGGCGCGAAGGCCCCGGCCACCAGCCGCGGCAGGTTGATGCTGCCCAGCAGGCAGGCGCCATAGGGCGGCAAGGGCTGCTCGCCGCAAGGATTGGTCGCGGCGATGGTCTCGGCATAGCCGAGGTTGTTCATCGCGTTGATGCGGTCGATGAAGATCACCCCCGGCTCGGCATAGTCGTAGGTGGACCGCATGATCCGGTTCCACAGGTCGCGCGCCTGCACCGTGCGGTAGACCTTGTCGCCGAAGACCAGCTCCCAGGGGCCATCCGCCTTGACCGCGGCCATGAAGGCATCGGTTACCAGCACGCTGAGGTTGAACATCCGCAGCCGGGCCGGGTCGCGCTTGGCCTCGATGAAGGTCTCGATGTCGGGGTGGTCGCAGCGCATCGTCGCCATCATCGCGCCGCGGCGGCTGCCGGCTGACATGATGGTGCGGCACATCGCGTCCCAGACATCCATGAAGGACAGCGGCCCGGAGGCATCCGCCGCCACCCCCTTCACCTCGGCCCCCCGCGGCCGGATGGTCGAGAAATCGTAGCCGATGCCGCCGCCCTGCTGCATGGTCAGCGCGGCTTCCTTCAGCGCGTCGAAGATGCCGCCCATCGAATCCGGGATCGTCCCCATCACGAAGCAGTTGAACAGCGTCACCTGCCGCCCGGTGCCCGCCCCCGCGGTGATCCGTCCGGCGGGCAGGAAGCGGAAATCCTCCAGCGCCTCGTAGAAGGGCTGCTCCCACCGCGCCGGATCGGCCTCGGGCTCGGCCAGCGCGCGGGCGATGCGGCGCCAGCTGTCCTCGACCGAGCCGTCGAGGGGCGTGCCGTCGGCCTCCCTGAAGCGATACTTCATGTCCCATATCTGTTCGGCAATCGGGGCATCGAAGCGCGACATCGGGCGAGTCGTCCTTGAACTTGTGGATAAGCCGGGCGGAAGGCCCAAGATACGCCCGCTGCGGCCATGGGTCAACTTGCGGCGGCCGGCGCAAAGGTTAATCTGGCAGGCGATGGAACAGCTGCACATCCTGAAGCTCTGCGTCGGCGCCGAAAGCGTCGAGGACCTGGACCAGTGGCAGGCCGCGCAGGCACCGCGCTGGCCGGCGGGCTGCGCCGTCCACGTCACCCGGATGTGGCCGAAGCGCGAGGCGGAACTCTTGTCCGGCGGCTCGCTCTACTGGGTGATCAAGGGGGTGATCCTCTGCCGCCAGCGGCTGATCCGGCTGGAAGAGCGGCGGGGCGACGACGGCATCCCCCGCTGCGCGCTGGTGATGGACCGGCAGATCCTGCGGACCGAGGCGGCGCCGCGCCGCCCGTTCCAGGGCTGGCGCTACATGCAGGGCAAGGATGCGCCGCGCGACCTGGCCCCGTCCCGCAGCGGCGACGATTCGATCCCCGAGGACCTGGCCCGGGCACTGGCCGAGATCGGGCTGCGGTAGCGCAAGGCGATATCCAGCGCCGTGCTTTGGCCGGGCGGGAGAAGGCGAGGCACTGCCTCGCCCCCGCCCGCGCGCAGGGGTTGCACCCGGAAACATTGTTCACGAGAAACCCGAGAGGCCAGCGCCCGACCCGGCGGGCGAGAAGCGCCCGCCGGGGGCGGGGCGGGCGCTGGCCGGGCCTTTGGGGCCCGGCCGGGACAAGGGGATGCGTTGCGCGGTGGCGAAGGCGATGGCCTTCGCCAGGGAGGCCGGGCAGGTTCCCGCCGCAGACCCACCCGGCCGCCCCTAATGCACCCGCGCCGCCAGCCAGTCGCGCCAGTTGTCTTCCGACCCGGCGAAGACGTTGATGTCCACCTTGCCCGGGATCCCCGGCACCAGCCCGGTGGAGGTGTATTGCCAGAAGGTCCAGGGGTGGCCGTCATACAGTTCCGCCGGGTGCTTCGCCACCGCGCGCAGCCAGAAATCCGCGCCCTCCACCCGCCACATCTGGTTGTCCTCGAAGAAGTCGATCGAGGTGTAGAGGATCGGCCTTTGCCCGTAATGCGCCGTCACCGCGCGCAGGAAGATGGCGGCGTCGCGGCGGATGTCCTCGGGCGGGCGGCGGATGGTGCAGGTGGGCGAGAACGGCGTCCATTCCATGTCCAGCACCGGCGGCAGCATCCCCGGCGTCTTCGGGACGTGGCGGATGAACCACTGCGCCTGCTCGATGGCCGGGCGGCAGTGGTAGAAGAAGTGATAGGCGCCGCGCCGGACCCCGGCGCGATGCGCGCCGCGCCAGTGGTCGCGGAACATCTCGTCCACCCGGTCGCCGCCCTCGGTCGCCTTGATGAAGGCGAAGTTGACGCCGTTGGCCCGGGCCTCGGCCCAGTCGATGCCGGTCTGGTATTTCGCCACGTCGATGCCATGCACCGGATAGGCCCGCGGCGGCCTGCCGCCGTGGTCGGCAGGCTTGGCATCGCCGAAATTGGCGCTGACCACCCGGTCCGCCGGCACGGCCACGGCAGGCCGGGCATCGGGACGGTCGGGGGAACGGGAGCCGCCACAGGCGGCAAGGACAAGGCAGAACACAAGCAGCAGGGCGTTTCTCATGCCCGCACCATGGCGGCAGATCGGCGCCCTGTCACTCCGGAATCGGTCAGCCGGCGGGCGCCGCCAGCTCGTCCCAAGCCGCCAGCGCATGGGCGGCATACATCAGCGCCGGGCCGCCGCCCATCTGGATGCACATTCCCAGCACATCGCCCAGGTCCTCGCGCGTCGCGCCCGCCTTCATCAGCGCCTCGACGTGGAAGTTGATGCAGGGCTCGCAGCGCTGCGAGATGGCGATGCCGAGCGCGACATATTCCTTCTCCTTCACCGACAGCGCCGGCCCCTCCTTCGCCGCCTTCGACAGTTCGGCGAAACCGGCGGCGACCGGCGGCATCAGCTTGTTCATCACCCGCAACTCGGCCCGCATCGACTGGATCTTTTCCCGGTAGCCCATGGCGCATCTCCTGCTTCTGACAGGGGGGGTCCTGCCATGGGCCGCGGCGGGCGGCCTTGACACATATCAAATCTTGAATGCGATCAGCATCAGGTTGTTGGCGGGCATCGGCGTGACCTCCACCCCCAGCCCGGCGGCACCCATCCGCGCCATGACCCAACCGAGGTCCTTGTAGCCCAGCCGGGGGTCCTGCGCCCGGAGGTCGGCGTCGAAGGCCGCATCGCCGGCCGAGGTCGCCCGCCCCTCGCGCAGGAACGGCCCGTAGACCGCCAGCCGCCCGGCCGGAGCCAGCGCTCGGGCCGCCTCGGCGATCAGCACCGCTGCGCCTTCCTCCGGCACCAGATGCAGCAGGTTCACCGCCAGGATGGCGTCCCACTCCTCCCCCGCCGACCATCCCGGCGCGCAGGCGTCCAGCAGCCGCGGGGCGCGCGCCACCGCTCCGGACCAGGCGGCGATGGAGGCGAAGTTGCCCGGCTCCACATCCGTTGGCTGCCAGTCCGCCGCCAGCGCCGGCGCGAGGGCCGCAGCGTGCTGGCCGGTGCCGGAGGCCAGTTCCAGCACCCGCGCGCCCGGGCGGACCACCCGGCGCAGCACGGACAGGATCGGCCCGGCATTCCGTTCGGCCGAAGGGGCGTGGCGGCGGCCGTCCGCCCCGACCTGCGCCCCGCTGTCGGGCAGCCGCAGGCTCATCCGAACCGCCCGGGCGACAGCGCCGCCACCAGTTCGGGCCGCAACTCGGGCGGGCGGCCGAGGATCAGGTCGGCGGCCAGCCGGCTGGCGCCGCCGCTGGACTGGAAGCCGTAGCCGCCCTGCCCCGCCAGCCAGAAGAACGACGGCTCGCGCGGATCGCGGCCGATCACCAGCACCCGGTCGGGCGCGAAGGTGCGCAACCCGGCCCAGTTGGAGATCACCCGCGTCACCGGCGCGGTCACGAATTCCTCGTAGCGCGCCAGACCCTCGGCCAGCACCATGTCGTCGGCCCAGGCGTCGTGGGGGTCCATCGGGTGTTCCTCGGCGGGCGAGACGATCAGCGCCCCGGCGTCCGGCTTGGCATACCAGTCCTCGCCCGGGCCGAAGATCATCGGCCATCCCGATACGTCCAGCCCGCCCGGCGCCGGGATGCGCGCCATCGACCGGCGGTAGGGCTGGAATCCCAGCGGCCGCACCCCCGCCATCCGCGCCACGCCGTCGACCCAGGCCCCGGCGGCGTTGACCAGCAGCGGCGCCTCCGCCTCGCCGCCCGGCCAGAGGACGCGCCAGCCCTTGGCCGTGCGCTCGATCCGCTCCACCCGCGCGCGGGTGACGATCCGCCCGCCATTGGCGCGAATCTCGCGGGCGAAGCCCTGCAGCAAGAGGTCGGTGTCGATGTCCTCGGCATGGCTGGCATGGCCCGCCATCCTGACCACATCGGAGTTCAGCACCGGCACCAGTTCCAGCGCCCGCTCCACCGGGATCGGCTCGAAATGCATCCCCTCCAGGTCGGCATCGAAGGCCGCCCGCTGGTCCTCGCGCCCCACCAGCAGCAGGCCTCGCGGCGACAGGATGCCGGGGACCGAGCGGAAATAGTCTTCCGAGGCCAGCGACAGCTCCACCACCGCGGGGGCGCCATAGCGCGGCTCATACAATGCCGCCGAGCGGCCCGAGGCATGATGGCCGAGCGCCTCTTCCGCCTCCAGCACCAGCACCCGGGCATGGGGGGCGAGCCGGGCGCCGGCCGAGATCCCGGCGATGCCGCCGCCGATGAGGATGATGTCGGGGGCGCTGTCGGCGGTCATCTGGTCTTTCCGTCCGGGGTGGGGCTATCCCCGGCATATAACCCCGCCTTGCGGGGGAAATGAAGCACCGCTTGTCAGGAGACCGGAGCGGGCGGGAGAAGGCGAGGCACTGCCTCGCCCCCGCCCGTGCGTGGCATGTCAACCGGAAACATGTCGGCCCTAAACCCCGGGAGGCCAGCGCCCGACCCGGCGGGCGAGAAGCGCCTGGCCCAAGGGCGGGGCGGGAGCTGGCCGGGCCTTTGGGGCCCGGCCGGTGTGGGTTGAACTGTTGCGCTGTGGCGAAGGCACGTGCCTTCGCCAAGGCGAGCGCCCCGGCCCTACCCCTTCCGGCTTTCCTTCAGCTTGGCGATCCCCATCGCCTTCATCGCCAGCGTCTCGTAGAACGGCTCCGAGGTGCCCTTCTTCAGCTTGCGCATGAAGTATTTCTCGAAGCCGACCTTGGCCAGATGCACCCATTTGCCGCTGGAGGACCAGTTGACGTTGCGCGGCGGGATCTGCGGCTGCGCCACGAAGGCGATGCCCCCGTCGCCGAAATCGGCCAGGCAGACCGCGTTCCAGGTGCCGACCTGGTCGGGCTCCTTGCCGCGCAGCAGGTTGCCGATGTTATGGGCCGTGGCCGTCACCATGCTTTCGATCATGAAGCCGGTCTTCGGCACGCCGCAGGGCACCGGCGTCGGCCCCATCGGCGGGATCGCCACGCAGACGCCGACGGCGAAGATGTTGGGGAAGGCCGGGTTCCGCTGGTGCCGGTCGACGATGGTGAAGCCGCGGGGGTTGGACAGCCCCTCGATGCCGCTGACCGCCGGGACGCCGCGGAAGGCCGGCAGCATCATCGAGAAGGCGAAGGGCAGTTCGCGGGTGGCGCGGAGGCTGCCGTCCTCGGCCACTTCCTCCACCCACATCTTGCCCTCCTCCACCTTCTTCACCCGGGCCGAGGTGATCCATTTGATGTGCTTCTCGCGCATCTGGCTTTCCAGCAGGCCCTTGGTGTCGCCCACCCCGTCGAGGCCGAGATGGCCGACATAGGGCTCGGCGGTGACGAAGGTCATCGGCACCCGGTCGCGGATCTTCGCCTGCCGCAGCGCGGTTTCCAGGATGAACAGGAATTCGTAGGCCGGGCCGAAGCAGCTTGCCCCCTGCGCCGCGCCGATCACCACCGGGCCGGGGTCCTTCAGCAGCCGCTCGTAGACCTCGCGGGCCTTCAGCGCGTGGTCGATGTGGCAGACCGACTGGGTATGGCCGCCGTGCGGGCCGAAACCCTCGATCTCGTCGAAGGCGAGGTCGGGGCCGGTGGCGATGATCAGGTAGTCGTAGTCGACCGAGGAGCCGTCCTCCAGCTCCACCCGGTTCTCGGCCGGATGGACCTTGCGGGCGGCGGTGGGGCGGAAGCCGATGCCCTTCTTCGCCATGGTCGGAGCCAGGTCGACGGTGATGTCGTCGCGCTCGCGCCAGCCGACGGCGATCCAGGGGTTCGAGGGCACGAAGTGATAGGTCGGGTCGCGGGTGACGACGGTGATCCGGTCCTCGGGCCGGAGTTGTTCCTTCATCTCGTAGGCCATGATGGCCCCGCCCAGGCCCGCCCCCAGAACCACCACATGCGCCATTGCGAATCCTCCCCCTCGCGCCCCGCCTATCATCAGTATACATTCGCATGTTTGAATTTCAAAACAGGAAATGCGCGGCGGCGAGGTTTGCCCAAGCCTGGGCCGGGCGGGAACAGGCGAGGCACTGCCTCGCCCCCGCCCGTGCGCGAAGGTTCAACCGGAGACATTGGTCACGCTAAACCCCGAGAGGCCAGCGCCCGCCCGGGCGGGCGAGAAGCGCCCGCCCGGGCGGGGCGGGCGCTGGCCGGGCCTTTGAGGCCCGGCCGGGACAAGGGGAAGCGTTGCACTGTGGCGAAGGCGATGGCCTTCGCCAATGCCCCGGCGGAGCGGCGGGGTGAACCCCGCCCTACGGCCATTCGCGGCCGGTCCGATGGGTGGAGTCCGGTGTAGGGCGGGGTTCACCCCGCCTCCTCCGCCGCAAAGCGAAAGGCCCGCGCGAGGCGGGCCTTTCCCTTGTCATCCGCGAAGGATCACTTCGGCAGTTCGGCGGTGATGCCTTCGACGAAGAAGTCCATCCCCAGCAGGTCGCCGTCCGGCGCGGTCGCGCCCTCGGCCAGCCAGTCGCTGCCGTCCTGCTTCTTGATCGGGCCGGTGAAGGGGTGCAGCGTGCCCGCGGCGATGTCGTCGCGCACCTTCTCGGCCGCGGCCTTCACCTCGGCCGGAACCGCTTCGGTGATCTCGCCGATCAGCACCTCGCCGCCGGCGATGCCGGCCCAGACGTCCTTCTGCTCATAGGTGCCGTCCAGCAGCGCGCCGATCCGCTCCACGTAATAGGGCGCCCAGTTGTCGATGATCGAGGACACGCGGGGCGAGGGCTTGTAGGCCTCCATGTCGGACGCCTGGCCGAAGCCGATCACCGCGCCGCCCGCCTTCGCGGCCTCGGCCAGCGGGGCGGTCGAGTCGGTATGCGCCGCGATCACGTCGACGCCCTGGTCGATCAGCGCCTTGGCGGCATCGGCCTCTTTCGCCGGGTCGAACCAGGTGAAGGCCCAGACCACCGAGACCTGCACATCGGGGTTCACCTTCTTCGCCGCCAGATAATAGGCGTTGATGCCGTTCATCACCTCGGGGATCGGGAAGGACCCGATGTAGCCGATCTTGTTCGACTTGGTCATCATGCCGGCGATGGTGCCCTGCACCGCGCGGCCCTCGTAGAAGCGGGCGTTGTAGGTGGAGACGTTGGCATGGTCGCGCTTGAAGCCGGTGGCATGCTCGAACTTCACGTCGGGGAACTTGGCGGCCACGGCATTGGTGGCGTCCATGTAGCCGAAGGAGGTGGTGAAGATGATGTTGCAGCCGCCAAGCGCCATCTGGGTCAGCACCCGCTCGGCATCGGCGCCTTCCGGCACGCTTTCCTGATACTGGATCTCGACCTTGTCGCCGTATTTCTCCTGCACGGCCAGCGCGCCCTGGTGGTGCTGGTAGGTCCAGCCGCCGTCGCCGATCGGGCCGACATAGACGAAGCAGGCCTTCACCTTGTCCATGCCCTGCGCGAAGGCGCTGCCGCCGAGGGCCAGGCCGAGGGCCAGCGAGGCGCTTGCAAGCAGGTGTCTGCGTTTCATTCGGTAGTCTCCCCGTTGTGGCGAGGCCTTTTCGCGGCCCCGCAATGTTGTGCCGCTTCTAGCGCGCGGCGTGAAAGTTCTGTCCCAGGCTGGCGGGCGCCCCCATCGAGGCCTTGCCGCGTCCCGAGGACATGATGACCAGCACCACGATGGTTAGCAGATAGGGCGCCATGGACAAGTATTCGACCGGGATCGCGCTGCCCGCTGCCTGCAGGTTCAGCTGCAGCACCGAGATGCCGCCGAAGAGCCAGGCCCCGGCCAGCACCCGCCAGGGCCGCCAGCTGGCGAAGACCACGATGGCAAGGGCGATCCAGCCGGCGCCGGCGGTGATCCCGTCCACCCATTGCGGCACTCGCACCAGGCTGATGTAGGCCCCGCCGATCCCCGCCATCGCGCCGCCGAACATGATGCAGAGCAGCCGGATGCGGTTGACCTTGTAGCCGAGGGCATGGGCCGCGTCGTGGTTCTCGCCCACGGCGCGGATGATCAGGCCGACCCGGGTGAACTTCAGCACATACCAGGTGGCCGCCGTCATCAGGATCGAGAAATAGACCACCCAGTCGTGGCCGAAGAGGATCGGCCCGGCCACCGGAATCTTCGCCAGCGCATCGGGCAGCAGGCCCACGGTATGCGGCGGCTTGATGCCGTTGTAGCCCTGTCCGCCAAGGCTGCTGAGCCCCAGGCCGAACAGCGTCAGCGCCAGCCCGGTCGCCACCTGGTTGGCCAGGAACACCTGGGTCAGCGCGGCGAAGATCAGGCTCAGCGCCGCCCCCGCCACTGCCCCGCCGAGGAAGCCGGCGAAGGGGCTGCCGGTATGGACCGCCACGACGAAGCCGCCGAGGGCGCCGACGATCATCATCCCCTCGACGCCGAGGTTGAGGACGCCCGAACGCTCCACCACCGCCTCGCCGAGCGCGGCCAGCAGGATCGGCACCGAGGTCGCCATGAGGCCCGCGATCAGGATGACCGGATTGATACCGCCGAAATCCATCACTTCGCCCCCGCGGTTGCAGCCGCCGCCGGCAGGCGGAAGCGGTAGTTGGTCAGCACGTCGACGCCCAGCAGGAAGAACAGCAGCATTCCCTGGAACACCTGGATCGCCGCCGAGGGCAGGCCGAGGTTGGTGGAGGCCATCTCACCGCCCACGTAGGTCAGTGCCATCAGGAAGCCCGCCAGCACGATCCCCAGCGGGTTCAGCCGGCCGAGGAAGGCGACGATGATCGCGGTGAAGCCGTAGCCGGTGTTGAAGTCGATGCTGATCTGCCCGGCCGGGCCCGCCACCTCGAACAGGCCCGCAAGGCCCGCCAGCGCGCCGGAGATGCCCATGCACATCACCACCAGCCGGGTCGGGTTGACGCCGTGGAAGCGCGCCGCCCGCGGCGCCTGCCCCGCCAGCCGGATCTGGAAGCCGGCGATGTGGCGGGTCAGCAGGATGTAGATCAGCACCGCCGTCACCAGCGCCGCCACCCCGCCCCAGTGCAGGCCCAGGCTCTCGATCAGATAGCCGTTCTTCGCCGCCGGATAGGTGTTGAAGTTGCGGCTGCCGGGGAAGCCCATGCCTTCCGGGTTCTTCAGGAACGAGGTCGAGGCCTTGGCAAGGATCGTCTGCGCCACATAGACCAGCATCAGCGAGACCAGGATCTCGTTGGTGTTGAACCGCGTCTTCAGGATCGCCGGGATCATCGCCCAGAGCCAGCCGCCGAAGGCGCCGGCAATCACCATCGCCGGGAAGATCAGCCGGTTCTCGGTCGGGAACACCGCCAGCCCCACCGCCGCGCCGCAGATGGCGCCGATGATGTATTGCCCTTCCGCCCCGATGTTCCAGATCCCGGCCCGGAAGCCGAGCGCGAGGCCGATGGCGATCAGGATCAGCGGCCCCGCCTTCACCAGCAGTTGCCCGCGCAGGTAGAAGGCGAATTCGCCGAAGATCGGGTCCCAGAAGATGGTGCGGATCACCTCGATCGGGTTCTTGCCCATGGCGGCGAAGAGGATGCCGCCCACCACCATGGTCAGCAGCACCGCGACCGGCGGCGTGGCGTAAAGCCAGAACCGGCTGGGGTTCGGGCGTTTCTCAAGCCGGATCATGCGGACACCCCCGATTTTTCGGCGAAAAATCGCATTCCCTCATTCCGCATGATGCGCAACCTCCATCCCGTGGGCGCCGCCCATCATCAGGCCGATCTGGTCCATGGTCAGGCCCTGAACCGGCACCGGCTTCGTCAGCCGCCCCTCGTTCAGCACCGCGAAATTGTCCGAGACCTCCAGCAGTTCGTCGAGGTCCTGGCTGATCACCACCACCGCGGCGCCTTCCGCCGCGCGGTCGAGGATCGCCTGCCGGATCGCCGCCGCGGCGGCGGCGTCCACCCCCCAGGTCGGTTGGTTGATCACGATCACCGAGGGCGACTGGTTCAACTCGCGCCCCATCAGGAACTTCTGCAGGTTGCCGCCCGACAGCGCCCGCGCCGCCACCTCCGGCCCCGGGGTGCGCACGTCGTATTCGGCGATCACCTCCTCGGCGAAGGCGCGGGTCTTGCCCCAGTCGATGAAGCCGCGGTTCACCAGCCCGCGCCGGATCGCGCCGGTCAGGAAGGCGTTCTCGATCAGGCTCATGTCCGGGGCCGCCGCATGGCCGTAGCGGTCCTCGGGGGCGGAGACGAGGCCCGCCTTCCGCCGCTCCACCGGGCCGAGGTCGCCCGCCGCATGGCTGGCGATGCGCAGCCGGTCCGGCTCCACCCGCAACTCGCCCGACAGCGCCAGCAGCAATTCGTCCTGCCCGTTGCCCGCCACCCCGGCGATGCCGAGGACCTCGCCCTTGGCCACGGTGAAGGAGACGTTCTTCAGGCTGGTGCCGAAGGGAATGGGCGAGGCGACCGACAGGTCGCTGACGCCGAGCGCGACTTCGCCCTTGTCGACCGGGTGCCGCTCCGGCGGGGTCAGGGTGGTGCCGACCATCAGCTCGGCCATCTCCCGCGCCGTCCGCTCGCGCGGGGTGCAGGTGCCCACCACCTTGCCGCGGCGCAGGATCGTCGCCTCGTCGCAGAGCGCCTTGATCTCCTCCAGCTTGTGGCTGATGTAGAGGATCGCCGTGCCCTCGGAGGACAGCTGCCGCAGGGTCTTGAACAGGATCTCCACCTCCTGCGGCGTCAGCACCGAGGTCGGTTCGTCCATGATCAAGAGCTTCGGGTCCTGCAGCAGGCAGCGGATGATCTCCACCCGCTGGCGCTCGCCCGCCGACAGGTCGCCCACCATCCGCGCCGGGTCCAGCGGCAGGCCGTATTCCTCGCTGACCGCGCGGATGCGGCTGGCGAGTTCCCGCATCGGCGGCGGGCTTTCCATCCCCAGGGCCACGTTCTCGGCCACGTTCAGCGCCTCGAACAGGCTGAAGTGCTGGAACACCATCGCCACCCCCAGCCGCCGCGCCTCGGCCGGCTTGGCCGGCTGGTAGGGCTGGCCGCGGAAGGTCATGCTGCCGCTGTCGGGCCGGACCAGCCCGTAGATCATCTTGACCAGCGTGGATTTCCCCGCGCCGTTCTCGCCCAGCAGGGCATGGACCTCGCCCTCGCCGACGGTGAAGCCGACATCGCTGTTGGCGATCACCCCCGGATAGGCCTTGGTCACGCCGCTGATCTTCAGCAGCTCAGGCCGTCCGGCCCCGCCGCCCTTTTCCGTCCCCGTTCCCGTCATCCGCGATCTCCGTCTCGGATTTTCTTTTCATTTTGAGTAGCTGGACCGCGACACCCAATGCAATCGCCTGCGGAAGCTTGCCCAGGGATCGGTCCCCGATGGGACAGGTGATGCGGTCGATGGCAAGGGGCTGGTGCCCCAGTGCCCGCAGGCGCGACCGGAACCGCGCCCATTTGGTGGCCGAGCCGATCAGGCCCAGCCAGCCGAAGCCCCGCAGCAGGAGCCGGTGGCAAAGCTCCAGGTCCAGCGCGTGGGAATAGGTGACGATCAGATGCAGCGCCTCGGCCGGCGCATGGGCCGCCAGCGCCTCGGGCGCGGGGGACCAGACCGGGGTCACGCCCTCGGGGATGTCCTCGGGGAACCGCTCGCGGCCGGTGTCGACCCAGGTGATCTGGAATTCCGGCAGCGGCGCGATCACCGAGACCATTGCCCGGCCGACATGGCCGGCGCCCCAGATCCACAGCTGCCGCTTCGCCACCGCCACAGGCTCGACCAGCCAGCCCTCGACCAGCCGCGCCGCCGGAAGCTGGCCCTGGCCGCGCGCATCGGCCAGCAGGCGGTGCACCGCCAGCGGCATCTCCCCCGTGCCGGTGGCCACCGCCGCCCGGCCTTCCATTTCCGCCAGCGCCGCCTCGTCCACCACCGCGGTGACCAGCGTCACCGCCCCGCCGCAGCACTGGCCGAGCGCCGGCCCCAGCGGCACCCGCGTCCCCACCGGCCCGCCGCGCCGCGCCAGCAGCGCCCGCGCCTTCTCGGCCGCATCGTATTCCAGCGTGCCGCCGCCGATGGTGCCGCTCTGGCCCCCCGGCCAGACCAGCATCTCGGCCCCCGGCTCGCGCGGGGAGGACCCGTCATGCGCCGCGACCACGACGCGCGCGACCGGGCCATGCGCCGCCACCGCGGCGCGCAGGGCGACCGGATCAAGCATCGGCATTCCCCCGATTTTTCGCCGAAAAATCGTGCCCGGCCCGCACCCGATCCACCGCCGCCAGCACCGCCTCAGCGGTCGCCGGCGCCCGCAGGTCGGGATAGACCGAGCCGTCGCCGCAAGCCTCGACCGCATGGGACAGGGCCAGGAAGGCCGAGATGCCCAGGTTGAACGGCGGCTCGCCCACTGCCTTCGACTTGCCGACCGAATCCTCGGGGTTCGGCCGTTCCCACAGCTTCACGTTGAACACCCGCGGCCGGTCGGAACAGGCCGGGATCTTGTAGGTGCTCGGCGCATGGGTCGCCAGCCGGCCCTTGCCGTCCCAGACCAGCTCCTCGGTGGTCAGCCAGCCCGCGCCCTGGACATAGGCGCCCTCGACCTGGCCGATGTCCAGCGCGGGGTTCAGGCTCGATCCGGTGTCGTGCAGGATGTCCGCCCGCAGGATGCGGTTCTCGCCGGTCAGGGTGTCGATCACCACCTCGCTGACCGCCACGCCATAGGCGAAGTAGAAGAACGGCCGGCCCTGTCCCTTCACCCGGTCCCAGGTGATCTTCGGCGTGGCGTAATAGCCGGTGGAGGACAGGCTGACCCGCGCCTGATAGGCCCAGGCCGCGACCTGCTCGAAGGGATATTCCGCCCCCTCGACCCGGACCATGCCGTCCTCGAACCGCACCTTGTCGGCGGTGACCTGATGCTTCTCGGCAAGGAAGGCGGCCATCCGGTCGCGGATCGCCTCGGCCGCCTGTTTCGAGGCCATGCCGTTCAGGTCCGACCCCGACGACGCCGCGGTGGCCGAGGTGTTCGGCACCTTGCCGGTATCGGTGGGCGTGATCCGCACCTTTTCGGCGTCCAGCCCGAAGACATGCGCCACCACCTGCGCCACCTTCTGGTTCAGCCCCTGCCCCATCTCGGTGCCGCCATGGTTCAGGTGGACGGACCCGTCCTGATAGACATGCACCAGCGCGCCGGCCTGGTTCAGCCAGGTCAGGGTGAAGGAAATCCCGAACTTCACCGGGGTGAAGGCGATCCCGCGTTTCAGCACCGGGCTTCCGGCGTTCCATTCGGCAATCTCGGCCTTGCGGCCCCAGTAGTCGCAGGAGGCCAGCAGCTCGTCCATCATCGCCCGGCCGATGAAATCCTCGACCGGCATCCGGTAGGGGGTGGTCTGCACCTCCGGTTCCGCCGCCTTCGGCGAATGCGCCCCGGCATAGCGCTTGCCGGTGCCCGGACCCGTCTTCACATCGCCCATCTCGCGGTAATAGTTGACGCGGCGCACCTCCACCGGGTCCTTCTTCAGCGCAAAGGCGATGTGGTCCATCACCCGTTCCGCCCCGATGATCCCCTGCGGCCCGCCGAAGCCGCGATAGGCGGTGCCGCTGGCGGTGTTGGTCTTCAGCCGATGGCTCTCGATGCGGATGTTCGGCATCCAGTAGCAGTTCTCGGCGTGCAGCATCGCCCGGTCGGCCACCGCCAGGGACAGGTCCTGCGACCAGCCGCAGCGGATCAGGTGGACGTATTCGATGCCCAGAACCCGACCCTCGTCGTCATGGCCGACCTTGTAGCGGACCTTGATGTCATGGCGCTTGCCGGTCACCACCATGTCGTCGTCGCGGTCGTAGCGCATCTTGCAGGCGCGCCCGGTCATGCGGGCGGCCAGCGCGCAGGAGATCGCCAGCCAGTTGCCCTGCGCTTCCTTGCCGCCGAAGCCGCCGCCCATCCGCCGGGTCTCCACCCGCACCGCCGACATCGGCAGGTGCAGGGCATGGGCGACCTTGTGCTGCACTTCCGTCGGGTGCTGGGTCGAGGAATAGACATGCACCCCGCCGTCGTCGCCCGGCACCGCCGCGGCGATCTGGCCCTCCAGGTAGAAATGCTCCTGCCCGCCGACCTCCAGCTCGCCCTCGATCACATGCGGGGCGGCGGCGATGGCCGCGGCAGCATCGCCCATGGTCCAGACCGAAGGCCCGTCCTCGAAGCGGGAATTGGCGGCCAACGCCTCTTCCGGCGTCAAGAGGGCCGGGGCTTCCCGATACTCGATCTTCGCCCGCCGAGCCGCCTTGCGGGCGGCGAGGTGGCTTTCCGCCACCACGATGAAGATCGGCCGGGAGTGGAACTCGATCTGCTTCGAGGTCAGCAGCGGCTCGTCGCCCAGCGAGGGCGAACAGTCCGGGATGCCGTGGAACTCGCGCTCCAGATCCTCGGCGGTGATCACCGCCACCACGCCGGGGGCGCTGCGCACCGCCGAGAGGTCCATCGCGGTGATCTCGCCGCAGGTGATGGTAGACAGGCCGAAGGCCAGGTGCAGCACCCCCGCCGGCAGCGGGATGTCGTCCAGATAGCGCGCCTGCCCGGTCACATGCAGCGGCGCGGAATCGTGGGGAAGCGGCTTGCCGATGCTCATGCCTCCACCTCCAGCACCGAGACCGGAACCCCGGCCAGATCGTGGAAATAGCGCCGCATCATGTTCTGCGCGGTCTTCATCCGGTAGGCGGAAGAGGCGCGCATGTCGGTCAGCGGTGCGAAGTCCTGTGCCATGGCCTGCATGGCCCGGGTGATGGTCGCTTCGGTCCACTCATGGCCCTGAAGGGCCGCCTCGGCGTGGGAGGCGCGCTTGGGGATGCCGGCCATGCCGCCGAAGGCGATCCGCGCATCCGTCACGCGGCCATCCGCGATGGTGACGTTGAAGCAGCCGCAGACCGCGCTGATGTCCTGGTCGAAGCGCTTCGACAGCTTGTAGCAGCGCAGGGCGGGCGCGGTGACGGGAATGCTCACCGCCTCGACGAATTCGCCCGGCAGACGGTTCTGCTTGCGGTATTCGATGAAGAACTGCTCCAGCGGCATCTCGCGCCGGTCGTTGCCGCGCCGCAGGTGCAGCGTGGCGTCCAGCGCGATCAGCGCCGGCGGGCCGTCGCCGATGGGCGAGCCGTTGGCGATGTTGCCGCCGATGGTGGCCGCGTTCCGGACCTGGGTGCTGGCATAACGCCGCAGCATCTCGGCGAAGGAGGGGTGCAGGTCCTGCACCGCCGCCCGCAGATCGGTGATCGTCACCCCGGCGCCGATGCGCAGGGTGTCGCCCTGCCGCTCGATCCGGCGCAGGTCGGCGATGCCGTTCAGGAAGGCCACCGGCGTCAGGTCGCGCAGCTGCTTGGTCACCCAGAGACCGACATCCGTTGCCCCCGCCACCAGCACCGCGTCCGGATTGGCCAGATACCACTCCGCCAATTCTTCCGAGGTCGTGGGCCGGAACGCCCCCGGCACCTCGGTCGCGGCCAGTTGCGCAAGCCCGGCGCGGTCGGCCGTCATCCACTCCGGCACGGGCGCCTCAACCGCCGCCTCCGCCGCGCGGATGATCGGGGCATAGCCGGTGCAGCGGCACAGGTTGCCCGCCAGCACGTCGTCATGCGCGCGGTCGCCGTTGGCATGGGCCACCGCCATCGACACCACGAAGCCCGGGGTGCAGAAACCGCATTGCGAGCCGTGATGTGCCACCATGGCGGATTGCACCGGATGCGCCTGGCCTTGCGGGCCGGCGATCCCCTCGACCGTGCGCACCGCCTTGCCCTGCAGCTGCGGCAGGAACAGGATGCAGGCGTTCAGCGCCTTCGATCCGTCCTGATCCGTCACCATCACGGTGCAGGCGCCGCAATCGCCCTCGTTGCATCCTTCCTTGGTGCCGCAAAGTCCCCGTGTCTCGCGCAGCCAGTCCAGCAGCGTCCGCGTCGGGCTTTCGCCCGTCACGCGCACCGGCGCCCCGTTCAACAGGAACGCGATCCCAGACTCTGGCCCATCTGCTGGCCCGGTCATATGTCAGTCCGCCGCCTTCTCCCCGGTCAGGGCATTCTGCATGGCCGCCCGATGCGGCGTAAAGCGGGCCATGCGCCCTTTATCGTTGCCTCCATCAAGGCCCCGGGGGCGATTCAAGGCAAGCGGAATTTTATTCCACGGGCGCGAAGCACTTTTGCCCTTTGCCTGAAAGTCGCCCCCTGCACGACTTGCCCTCAACCGCCCCGGCCCCTACCCTGTTCCCATGTCCGGCGCGCCCCGATTCATCCACCTCCGCACCCATACCGAGCACAGCCTTCTGGAAGGCGCGGTGCCGGTGAAGAAGCTGGTCAAGATGGCCGCGGCGTTGAACATGCCCGCCATCGCCGTCACCGACACCAACAACATGTTCTGCGCGCTGGAATTTTCCAGCCACGCCAAGGATGCCGGCGTCCAGCCCATCGTCGGCTGCCAGCTTTCGCTGGCCCACGACCCGGCCGCGCCGGGCGAGAAGCCGCGCCTGCCGGCGCCGGTGGTGCTGCTGGCGCAGTCCGAGCCGGGCTACATGAACCTGATGAAGCTGAACTCCTGCCTCTACCTGCGGGGCGACGGCCAGCTTCCCCATGTCACGCCCGAGGAACTGGAGACCCATGCCGAGGGCCTGATCTGCCTGACCGGCGGCCCGGAAGGCCCGGTCGGCCGGCTGCTGCACGCCGGCCAGTTGCCCAAGGCCCGCGCCCTGCTGGAACGCCTCGCCGCCGCCTATCCCAACCGGCTTTACGTCGAACTGCAGCGCCACCCCGGCGAGGGCGGCCGCCTGCCCGAGGCCGAGGCCGCCACCGAGCGCCCGCTGATCGAACTGGCCTACGAGATGGGCCTGCCGCTGGTCGCCACCAACGACGTCTATTTCCCGAAAGCCGAGATGTTCGAGGCCCACGATGCGCTGCTTTGCATCGCCGAGGGCGCCTATGTCGACCAGATGGAGCCGCGCCGCCGGCTGACCCCGCAGCACTACTTCAAGTCCGAAGCCGAGATGTGCGCGCTTTTCGCCGACCTGCCAGAGGCGCTGGAGAACACGGTGGAGATCGCGAAGCGCTGCGCCTTCATGGCCGGGAAGCGCAAGCCGATCCTGCCCGTCTTCGCCGAGAACGAGGTCGAGGAACTGCGCCGCCAGGCCTGGGAGGGGCTGGAACGGCGGCTGGCGGTGATCGAGCTTGCCGCCCCGCGCGAGGATTACGAGGAACGGCTGCGGTTCGAGATCGGCATCATCGAGAAGATGGGCTTCCCCGGCTACTTCCTGATCGTGTCCGACTTCATCAAATGGGCCAAGGACCAGGGCATCCCGGTCGGCCCCGGCCGCGGATCCGGCGCGGGGTCGCTGGTGGCCTATGCCCTGCTGATCACCGACCTCGATCCCCTCCGCTATGCCCTGCTGTTCGAGCGCTTCCTGAACCCCGAGCGGGTCTCGATGCCCGACTTTGACATCGACTTCTGCATGGACCGCCGCGAAGAGGTGATCCGCTACGTGCAGGAGAAATACGGCCGCGACCGGGTGGCGCAGATCATCACCTTCGGCGGCCTGATGTCCAAGGCGGCGGTGCGCGACGTGGGCCGGGTGCTGCAACTCTCCTACGGCCAGGTCGACCGGCTGTCGAAGATGATCCCGATGGAGGGGGTGAAGCCGGTCTCGATCACCAAGGCACTGGCCGACGAGCCGCGGCTGCGCGAGGCCGCGAAGGAAGAAGTCGTCGGGCGTCTGCTTGGGTATGCCGAGCAGATCGAGGGGCTTTACCGCTCGGCAGGCACCCATGCCGCCGGCGTGGTCATCGGCGACCGGCCGCTGGACCAGCTGGTGCCGCTCTACCGCGACCCGCGCTCGGACATGCCGGCCACCCAGTTCAACATGAAATGGGTGGAAGCCGCCGGGCTGGTGAAGTTCGACTTCCTCGGCCTGAAGACCCTGACGGTGATCCAGGAGGCGATCCGCCTGATCCTGAAATCCGGGCGTCCGCTGCATGTGGCGCAGGACGGCCGCACCCTCTACGACCCGAAGCCGGGGGCCGAGAACGACATCGGCCATATCCCCTTGGACGACAAGGCCAGCTACGAGCTTTACTCCGCCGCCCGCACCGTCGCCGTGTTCCAGGTGGAAAGCTCGGGGATGATGGACGCGCTGCGGAGGATGAAGCCGACCTGCATCGAGGACATCGTGGCGCTGGTGGCGCTGTATCGCCCCGGCCCGATGGAGAACATCCCCACCTATTGCGAGGTGAAGAACGGCCTCCGCCCGATCGAGTCGATCCACCCCACCATCGACCATATCCTGGCCGAGACCCAGGGCATCATCGTCTATCAGGAACAGGTGATGCAGATCGCCCAGGTGATGGCGGGCTATTCGCTCGGCGGCGCCGACCTGTTGCGCCGCGCCATGGGCAAGAAGATCGCCGAGGAGATGGCGAAGGAGCGGCCGAAGTTCATCGAGGGCTGCACCAAGACCCACGCCATCGACCCGAAGAAATCCGGCGAGGTCTTCGACCTCTTGGAGAAATTCGCCAACTACGGCTTCAACAAGTCCCACGCCGCCGCCTATGCCGTAGTCAGCTACCAGACCGCCTGGCTGAAGGCGAACCACCCGGTCGAATTCATGGCCGGGGTGATGAACTGCGACATCCACCTGACCGACAAGCTGGCGATCTACAAGCGCGAGCTGGACAAGCTGGAGATCGAGACGGTCCCGCCCTGCATCAACCGCTCCCTCGCCACCTTCGACGCCCGCGACGGCAAGGTGGTCTACGGCCTGGGCGCGCTGAAGAACGTCGGCGTCGAGGCGATGCGGCTGATCGTCGAGGCGCGTCAGGTGGACGGGCGCGAGAAGCCCTTCGCCACCCTGTTCGACTTCGCCCGCCGGGTGGACCTGAAGCGGATCGGCAAGCGCCCCTTGGAGATGCTGGCCCGCGCCGGCGCCTTCGACCAGCTCGACCCCAACCGCGCCCGGGTGTTCGAGGCTTTGGACGCCCTTGTGGCCTATTCCGCCGCCATCCACGACGCCCGCGCCTCCGACCAGGTGTCGCTGTTCGGCGACAGCGGCACCGACATCCCCGAGCCCCGCCTGCCCTGGCGCGACGACTGGCTGCCGGTGGAGCGGCTGGGCAACGAACACCTGGCGGTCGGCTTCTACCTGTCGGGCCACCCGCTGGACGACTACATGTCGGCACTGAGGCGCAAGGGCGTGAAGACCCTGGCCGAAGTCACCAACGCGGTGCTGGCCAAGGGCTCGCCCAGCGTCGAGAAGCTGGCGGGCTCGGTCTCTGCCCGGCAGGAGCGGAAGTCGGCCAAGGGCAACCGCTTCGCCTTCGTCTCGCTGTCCGACCCGACAGGGCTTTACGAGGTCACCGTCTTCTCCGACGTCCTGGAAGCCTGCCGCGAGTTCCTGGAGCCGGGCCGCAACGTCGTCCTCACCGTCCGCGCCGACCCGGACGGCGAGGGGGTGAAGCTGCTGGCCAATGCCGTCTCTCCCATCGACGCGGTGGCCGAGCAGGCCGGGGCGCAGCCGATCCGCATCCACCTGAACCGGGCGGAGGCGATCCCTTCCCTCGCCGCGCTGCTGTCCAAGGTCGAAGGCCGCACCCGTGCGCAAGTCACCCTCTGCGTCCCCGACGACCAAGGCCGCGAGGTGGACCTGCTGCTGCCGCAGCCCTATCCGGTGACCCCGCAAATCCGCGGCGCGATCAAGGCGATGCAGGGGGTGGTGATGGTGGAGGAGGTGTAGAGGGCGCCGGCATTCCGCACCGGAACCGCCGCGGTCTGTCCGGGCGGGAGCAGGCGAGGCACTGCCTCGCCCCCGCCCGCGCGGGCGGGTTCACCCGGAAACAGAAGGTGACACGGGACACGGGAGGCCAGCGCCCGACCGGGCGGGCGAGAAGCGCCCGCCGAGGGGCGGGCGGGCGCTGGCCGGGCCTTGAGGCCCGGCCGGACAAGGGGAAGCGTTGCGAGATGGCGAAGGCGATGGCCTTCGCCACGGGAAGCGGCAGGGCAGCACGGAAATGTCGTCCCGCAGGCCCCGCACCTTACCAATGCGGCGGCTTCACGTTCGCCGCCGGCCCCTCGCCCTGCAGCGCCTCTTCCTCGGCCGCACGTTCCATCAGCAGGCGCACCCGGCGTTCCAGCACCTCGATCTCGCGCGCCTGGCGGGCGGCCACGTCGGACAGGTCCTCCACCGCCCGCATCAGATGCGCGACCTTCTCCTCCAGCACCTCGACCCGATCCATCGCCACCCCCGCTTGCCCGCACGAGGCCCATCCGCTACAGGAAGCGCCGACCGATGCAAGGGTTCCCTCCATGTCGACCGGAAAAATCCGCCGTCCCCGCGCCGAGACGCCCAAGGGCTTTCGCGATTATTTCGGCGCCGAAGTCACCGAGCGCAAGGCGATGCTGGACCGCATCGCCGAGGTCTATCACCGCTACGGCTTCGACCCGCTGGAAACCTCGGCGGTGGAGACGGTGGAGGCGCTCGGCAAGTTCCTGCCCGACGTGGACCGCCCGAACGAAGGCGTCTTCGCCTGGCAGGACGAGGACCAGGACTGGCTGGCGCTGCGCTACGACCTGACCGCCCCGCTGGCGCGGGTGGCGGCGCAGTATCGCAACGACCTGCCGTCGCCCTATCGCCGCTATGCCATGGGTCCGGTCTGGCGCAACGAGAAGCCGGGGCCGGGGCGGTTCCGGCAGTTCTACCAATGCGATGCGGATACGGTGGGGTCCGGCTCGGTCGCGGCGGATGCGGAAATCTGCGCCATGCTGGCGGATGTGTTCGAGACCCTCGGCCTCGGCGGCGACTATGTGGTCAAGGTCAACAACCGCAAGGTGCTGAACGGGGTGATGGAGGTCGCCGGTCTGGCCGGCGACGACAGGGAGGCCGAGCGCGGCATCGTGCTCCGCGCCATCGACAAGATCGACCGGCTGGGCGAGGACGGCGTGCGGGCGCTTCTCGGCGAGGGCCGCAGGGACGAGAGCGGCGACTTCACCAAGGGCGCCGGGCTGTCGGCGGAGCAGGCCGGGGTGGTGATGGGCTTCACCTCCGCCAAACGCGCAACCGGGGCCGAGACCTGCGCCCGGCTGCGCGAACTGGTCGGCGCATCGGCCGTGGGCGCCGAGGGCGTGGCGGAGCTGGAAACCATCGCGGCGCTGCTGGAGGCGCAGGGCTACGGTTCCGACCGGATCGTGCTGGATCCGGGCGTCGTCCGCGGCCTCGGCTACTATACCGGGCCGGTGTTCGAGGCGGAGCTGACCTTCGAGATCCTCGACGACAAGGGCCGCAAGCGGCAGTTCGGCTCGGTCGCCGGCGGCGGGCGCTATGACGGGCTGGTCAAGCGCTTCACCGGGCAGGACGTGCCGGCCACCGGCATCTCCATCGGGATCGACCGGCTCCTGGCCGCGCTGCGGGCCAAGGGGCGCAGCACCGGCGATACCGCCGGGCCGGTGGTGGTGACGGTGATGGACCGCGACCGGATGGCCGATTACATGGCGATGGTCGGCGAATTGCGCGCCGCCGGGCTGCGGGCCGAGGTCTATCTGGGCAACCCGAAGAACTTCGGCAACCAGCTGAAATATGCCGACAAGCGGCAGTCGCCGGTGGCGGTGATCCAGGGCTGGGACGAGGCCGGCAAGGGCAGCGTGATCCTGAAGGACCTGATCCTCGGCGCCAGGATCGCCGAAAGCGCCACGCTGGAGGAATGGAAGGACCGTCCCGCCCAGGTGGAAGTGCCGCGGGCCGATCTGGTCGCCGAAGTGCGGAAGATGCTGGGCAAATGACGCCGAAAGCCGCCACAAGGGCCGAGGCGGAGCGGCTGCACGCCGCCTTCCTGACCGCGGGTGCGGTGGCGGTGGAGGCCGACATCCTGCTGCCCGCCGGCACCCTGCTGGACCTCTATGGCGAGGACATCCGCGCCCGCGCCTATGTCACCGCCGACCCGCTGAACGGCGAGATGATGCTGCGGCCGGACTTCACCGTGCCGGTGGTGCAGGCGCATATGTCCGGCGGGGCGGAGCCGGCGCGCTATGCCTATATGGGCGAGGTGTTCCGGCGGCAGGAGCATCTGGACGGCCGCGCGCGGGAATACATGCAGGTCGGCTACGAGGTCTTCGACCGCGACGCCACCGCCGCCGATGCCGAGGTCTTCGCGCTGTTCAAGGGGGTGCTGGCGGGGATGGACCTGCGCCCCGCCACCGGCGACATCGGCATCCTGATGGCCGCCGTGCGCGGGCTGTCCACCACCGAGCGGCGCAAGGCCGCGCTCCTGCGGCACATCTGGCGGCCGCAACGGTTCCGCGCCCTGCTGGACCGTTTCGCCGGCCGCGCGCCGATGCCCCCCGCCCGCGCCGCCCTGCTGGAGCGGCTGCGCTCCGGCAGCCCCGAGGCGCTGATCGAGGCCGCCGGCCCGCTGGTCGGCCTGCGCAGCCCCGAGGACATCGCCGCCCGGGCCGAGGCGCTGATCGAGGACGCCAAAGCGCCCGCCATCGCCGCGCCCGAGGCCGCGCTGCTTTACGACCTGCTGTCGCTGGAGGCCCCGGCGCAGGCCGCCCTGGCCCACCTGCGCGGGATCGCGCCGCTGCTGCCGGCCATCGGCCCGGCGGTGGAGGCCTTCGCGGCAAGGCTCGACGCGCTGGCGGCGCGGGGGATCGACGTGGCGGCGCTGCCCTTCGAGGCCAGCCACGGCCGCACCACGCTGGAATATTACGACGGCTTCGTCTTCTCCTTCCACGGGCCGAAGGGGATGCCCCCCGTCGCCTCGGGCGGGCGCTACGACGCGCTGACCGCCGTCCTCGGCGCCGGCCGGTCCATCCCCGCCGTGGGCGGGATCGTCCGGCCGGGGCTGGTGGCGCGGCTGAAGGGGGCCATCTGATGCTGAAGATCGGGGTGCCCTCGAAGGGCCGGCTGATGGAGAAGTGCTTCGACTGGTTCGGCGCCCGCGGCGTGACCATGGCGCGCACCGGCAACGAGCGGGAATATTCCGGCGCGGTGGACGGGATCGCGGGGGTGGAGCTGGTGCTGCTGTCGGCCGGGGAAATCCCGCGCGAGCTGGCGGCGGGGCGGGTGCATCTGGGCGTGACCGGCTCCGATCTGGTGCGGGACAAGCTGGCGGACTGGTCGGCGCAGGTGCTGGACTGGGCGCCGATGGGCTTCGGCCATGCCGATCTGGTGATCGCAGTGCCGGCGGGCTGGATCGACGTGGACACGCTGGACGACCTGGACGCGGCGGCGGCGGCGTTCCGGGCCGCGCATGGCCACCGGCTGCGGATCGCCACCAAATACCACCGGCTGGTGCGCGAGTTCCTGACCGCGAACGGGGTGGCCGACTATGCGCTGGTCGACAGCCAGGGCGCGACCGAGGGCACGGTGAAGAACCTGACGGCGGAAGCCATCGCCGACATCACCTCGACCGGCGAGACGCTGCGGGCGAACCACCTGAAGATCCTGTCGGACGGGCTGATCCACCAGAGCCAGGCGGTGCTGTTCCTGTCGCGCGCGGCGGGTTGGGGCGCGGCGGAGCAAGCGGCATTGGCAGAACTGGCCGGACGGCTGGGGCTGGCGGTGCCGGAGGTCTGACCGCTCGTCGATGCCCTTCGGGCACTCCTCGCGACGACTAGCCGAAGGCGAAGGAGGAGCTTACCAGCGGGTCAGCGCATCCTCGTCGCTGTCCTTCGCCGCCACCCATTCCGCGCCGCCCGGGCCGATCTCCTTCTTCCAGAACGGCGCGCGGGATTTCAGCCAGTCCATCAGGAACTCGGCCGCGGCGAAGGCCTCGCCCCGGTGCGGGGCGGCGGTGGCGACCATCATGATCGGCTCGCCCGGCACCAGCCGGCCGTGGCGATGGATCACCAGCGCGTCCAAGAGCGGCCAGCGGCCGGCGGCCTTGTCCAGCATGGCGGCGATGGCGCGTTCGGTCATGCCGGGGTAATGCTCGATCTCCATCGCGGCGATGCGGCCGCCGTCGCCGCGCACCAGGCCGGTGAAGGTGACGATGGCGCCCGCCTCTGCCACCCCGGCGGCGAAAGCCGTGGCCTCGGCGCCCGGATCGAAGGGCGCGGTCTGGACCGCGACCCGCATCCTAGCCCCCGGTCATCGGCGGGAAGAAGGCGACCTCGCGCACCCCCGCCAGCGGCGCGTTGAAGGCGGCAAGCTCCTGATCCAGCGCCACCCGCAGGGCGGTAAGGTCGGCGAAGGCCAGCGCATAGCGCTCTTCCCGCGCGCGCAACTCCTCGACCAGCGCCGCCACGGTGGGGGCCGCGGTCTCCACCTTCTCGCGCGGCAGGCCGATGCGTTCGCGCACCCAGGCGAAATAGAGCACCTCGATCATCGCTCGTCCCGCAGATAGGGCATCGCCTTGCGGAAATATTCCCAGCCGGTCAGCGCGGTCAGGATCCCGGCCAGCCAGAGCAGGCCGATCCCCACCAGATTGGCATAGGAGGCGCAGTCGCGGTTGCCGCAGGTGCGGATCGCCTCGGCCTGCCCCGCGGCGACCGCCTCGATATGCTGCTCGGGCGTCATCCCCTCCAGCGCCAGCACGTTCAGGTATTCCAGCCCGGTGCCGAGGAACAGCACCGCGATGGCGACCATCTGGGCGGTGGTCTTCCACTTGGCCAGCCTGGTCACCTTCAGCTGCACCCGCGGGCCGAGGTATTCGCGCAGGCCGGAAACGCAGACCTCGCGGAACAGGATCACGGTGGCGGGAAGGATCAGCCAGGGATTCATGCCGTTGTAGCCGGTGATGACCATGATGGCGATCACCACCATCGCCTTGTCGGCGATCGGGTCCAGCATGGCGCCGAACTTCGACTCCTGCTTCCACAGCCGGGCGAGGTAGCCATCGAACCAGTCGGTGATCGCGGCGCCGACGAAAAGCGCCAGGGCGAACCAGTCCGCCCAGGGACGGTGGAAATAGAGGAACATGATGGCAACGCCCGGGGCGGCCAGCAACCTCAGGACCGTCAGCGTGTTCGGGATCGTCCAGGTCATGCCGCATTGGTAGCCCACCCCCGACCGGGGGGGAAGGGGGCATCGCCGCCGCAGGGCAGCATGGCCGGCGGCGTGTTCCGCTGCTGCCGGCGGGGGACCGGAAACGCTGCGATGACAGGCGCGGACGGAGAACCGGGGACCGGCGGCCGGTGCGCGCAGTTGCTGACCGGAGCCGGGGATGCCGGGGCGCTGCAAGAACCGTTGCGGGCGGAGGACCGGGACAAGCTCGTCCACCGGAAGAAAGGACGCCTTGCGGACTGGGAAATCCTCGGCCCGGGGTCAGCAGTTGCGCCCGACGGGAGAAGCGGCATCGCCGCCGCAGAAAGGCATGACCGTCGGCGCTACTCCGCCGCCACCGGCAGGGTGCCGGGGCGTTGCAGCAGCGACAGTTGCAGGTGGATGGCCGAGGTCAGGTCGGTCAGGACCTTCAGCCCTTCGGAAATCCCGCCCTGCACCGCGTCGATCCGGTCGATGGTGGCGGACATCGCGGCCTCGGACAGCAGGTCGCGGCGGCTTTCGACCCGGCCGAGGATGCGGATCGTGTCCAGCCCCAGCACCATCCGCCGCACCTCGCCGGAGGCCGCGCTGAGGTCGGCGGCCACCCGCCCCGCCTGTGCCAGCGCCTCCTGCGCCTGCCGGATGCAGCAGGCCGCCACCTCGCGCAGGATGCCGTCCTCGGCCCGGCGTTCCTCTGCGTCCAGCGCGCGGTCCTCCTCGTTGCCGCGGGCCACGACTTCGGCCTGCAACCGGGCGCAATGGGTGAGGACGAGGCTGCACCGCACCCCCGCGGCCATGCGGGCGGAGAGGTTGGACTCGCCGAGGACGAAGCTGGAGAGCCTGCGGGCGATCTCGTCCGAGGCGGTCTTGTAGTTCATCGAGATCTGGCTGATCGGGCCGCCCTGCGGCTCCAGCCGGGCGGCGATCAGGCGCATGTTCACCGGCAGCAGCATCAGCGCCGAGAATTGCTGCACCAGCGCGGTCTGCACCTGCTGCACCTCGGACAGCAGCGCCAGCAACCGGGCGAGGTGTTCGCCGTCGGCATCGTCCTGCCGGGCCAGCGCCAGGTTGCGGGCGCGCATCTCCTCGGCCAGCGCCCGGGCCATGAATTCCATGTAGCTGGCGAAACCCAGCTGCGCCAAGCGGGTCAGCAGGGCGGCGGCGGAGGCTTCCGGCGACAGCGCCTCGGCCTTCTCGCGCCGGCGCAGGGCGGCATATTCCTCGCGCAGGATGGCGAAAAGCGGCGAGGCGGCGCGGATGCGGATCGAGAAGAAGCCGCCGGCGCAGGAGATGGCGCAGGCCAGCACCCAGTAGAAGCCGCCGTCCCGGCTGCGGTTGCGGACATAGCCGACCGCCGGTTCGCCCGCCTTCAACAGCGACCAGAACAGGTGGAAGAAGCCGCGCGGCATGTCGGGGTGGCGGACGATCTTGTGCGGCGCGCCGCGCAGTTCGGCCAGGTCGTAGCCCGCCAGCGCCCGGAACAGGGTGTTGGCCGAGAGGATCAGACCGTTGGGATTGGTCCGCGAATAGATCAGCCCGTCGGCCGGGACCGGGATTTCAGGACCGGAAGCCTGTCTGTCAGGGGGGCGGTGCATGGCAGGGCCTGCTGCTGGAACGGCCCCGGTCTGCCATGGCAGCGGTTCAGAAACCGTTACCCGCCGTCAGTCGCGGTGGAAAAAGTTGTAGACGGTCTCGGCCATCGCCTCGGAGATGCCGTCCACCGCCATCAGGTCCGGCAGCGCCGCGCGGGCCACCGCCTTGGCCGAGCCGAAATGCGCCAAGAGCGCGCGCTTGCGCGCCGCGCCGACGCCGGGGATTTCGTCCAGCGGCGTGGCGCCCACGGCCTTGGCCCGCTTCGCCCGGTGGAAGCCGTTGGCCCAGCGGTGCGCCTCGTCGCGCAGGCGCTGGATGAAGTAGAGGACGGGGTCATTCCGTTGCAGCGCGAAGGGGGCCTCGCCGGGGCGGTGGAATTCCTCTTTCCCGGCGTCGCGGTCGATGCCCTTGGCGACGCCGACCACGGGAATGTCGTCCACCCCCATCTCGGCCAGGATTTCCGCCACCGCCGAGACCTGCCCGGCGCCGCCGTCGATCAGCAGCAGGTCGGGCCAGGCCTCGGTCCTGCGGTCCGGGTCTTCCTTCAAGAGCCGGTCGAAGCGGCGCGACAGCACCTCCTTCATCATGCCGAAGTCGTCGCTGTTCGCCCCCGCCTCGCTGCGGATGTTGAACTTACGGTATTGCGACTTGACGAAGCCCTCCGGCCCCGCAACCACCATGCCGCCCACCGGGTCCGAGCCCTGGATATGGGCGTTGTCGTAGATTTCGATCCGCTGCGGCGGGCCGTCCAGCCCGAAAGCCTCGGCCAGCCCCTGCAGCAGCCTGTTCTGCGTCGCGCCCTCGGCCATGCGGCGAGCGAGGCTTTCGCGGGCATTGCGGGCGGCGTTCTCGACCAGCTCGGCCTTCTCGCCGCGCAGGGGAACCGCCAGCTCCACCTTGCGGCCGGCCCGGTCGGACAGGGCCTGGGTGACCAGATCGGGGTTTTCCACCGGATGCGACAGCAGGATCAGCCGGGGCGGGTCCTTGTCGTCGTAGAACTGGGTCAGGAAGGCTTCGAGGATTTCCGGCTCCTCGGCGCCGGAGCCGGTGCGGGGGTAGAAGTCGCGGTTGCCCCAGCTCTGGTTGGCGCGGATGAAGAAGACCTGCACGCAGGCCTGGCCGTGATCCAGGTGCAGGGCGATCACGTCGGCCTCGGTCACGCCGCGGGGGTTGATGCCCTGCGCCGATTGCACCGCCGTCAGCGCGCGGATGCGGTCGCGCAGCGCCGCCGCCCGCTCGAACTCCATCGCCGCGCTGGCCTCGGCCATGGCCTTGGCCAGATCGGCCTGCACGGTGGTGGACTTGCCGGACAGGAAGCGTTCGGCATCGGCAACCAGCCCGGCATACTCCACCTCGGAGATCCGGCCGACGCAGGGGGCGGAGCAGCGCTTGATCTGGAACTGCAGGCAGGGCCGGGTGCGGCTTTCGAACATCGGGTCGCTGCAGTTGCGCAAGAGGAACACCTTCTGCAACTGGTTCAGCGTCCGGTTCACCGCGCCGGCGCTGGCGAAGGGGCCGAAATAGCTGCCCTTCTCTTTCTTCGCGCCGCGGTGCTTCTTGATCTGCGGGAAGGGATGCTCCTTGCCGATCAGGATGTTCGGGAAGCTCTTGTCGTCCCGCATCAGCACGTTGTAGCGCGGCTTCAGCTGCTTGATCAGGTTCTGTTCCAGCAGCAGCGCCTCGACCTCGGTGCGCGTGGTCAGGAACATCATCGAGCAGGTCTCGGCGATCATCCGCTGGATGCGCAGCGAATGGCCGGTGGGCCGGGCGTAGCTGGAAACGCGCGCCTTCAGGTTGCGCGCCTTGCCGACGTAAAGCACCTCCGACGCCGCATTCAGCATCCGGTAGACGCCGGGCGAGGCGTCCAGCGTGCGCAGGTGATCGGCGATCACCTCGTGTCCGGTGCGGGGCTTTTCGGTCATGCGGAAAGGTCGGTTTCGGATGCTGCGATTCTGGCGGCTGGCTGCAATGAACCATGGCCGGGGGCAAGAGGAAAGCTGTCCACCGTTTCTGTGGATAACCCTGCGGAGAAGATTTGCCGACCGCAGGATTCTCGTTGTTTTCGGCTGGATTCCGTGATCTGCCTAAATTTTAGGCAGATATGCAACCGAATGATTTTCAACGAAAGATTCTTTACCGATTGGCAAACGCTTGAGAAATCAGGCCTTTTCGTAACAGCCATGTGAAGCGCGGGGCCAAGGTGGACAACTTTGCCGCACCCCTTGGCGGCGCGGGTCCTGGCGGCGCCCCCGGGGGCTATTCGGGGCCGAGCACGTCGGGCGTCCGCCAGCCCAGGTGCTGCCCCCCATCCACCGCGATCATCTGCCCGGTGACCGAGGGGCTGTCGAGGAAGAACCCCAGGGCGGCCGTCACATCGGCGGGGTTCGCGCCGCGGTTCAGGATGGTATTGGCGCGCTGGCGGGAGAAGTGGCTTTCGGACTGCCGGGCGCCCTGCATCGTCGGGCCGGGGCCGATGGCATTGACTCGGATGTGCGGCGCCAGCCCCTGCGCCGCGGTGCGGGTCAGTGCCCAGAGGCCCATCTTGGCGATGGTATAGGTCGAGAACTCCGGCGTCGGCTTCCACACCCGCTGGTCCAGCATGTTGACGATCAGCCCCTTCGCCAGCGGCTCGCCGGCCTCGTCGGGTTCGGCGGGCGGGCATTGGCGGGCGAAGTGCTGGATCAGCACATAAGGCGCGCGCAGGTTGGATTCCATATGCCGGTCCCAGCCGCGGCGGGTAGAGGTGTCGATCCGGTCGTATTCGAAGATCGAGGCGTTGTTGACCAGCACCGTCAGCGGGCCGAGGTCGTCGGTGGCGCGGGGGACGAGGGTCTCCACCTGCGCCTCGTCCAGCAGGTCGGCCTTCAGCGTCACGGCGCGGCGGCCGAGGGCGCGGATGTCGCGGGCGACCTCCTCGGCCTCGTCCTGCGAGGTGGCGAAATGGATCGCCACGTCATGGCCGCGCTGCGCGAGATACAGCGCCATGGCACGGCCCAGCCTGCGCCCCGCCCCGGTAACCAGCGCCGTCATGCCTTGCCCTTGCAACTGCAGGACTTGCCGATCAGCGGCCGGCCGCAGTCGGGGCAACGCCCCCGGCGGCGGGTCATCCGCGGCAGGGCGGAGGGGAACAGCAGCTTGCCGATCATGCCGACCAGCACCATCGCCAGCAGGAAGACGAGGATGATCTTGACCAGCATCCCTTCAAAGCCCGTATCGCGCCCAGAGGGCCCGATCTTCCACCGCGCCCAGCGTGCTGTCCACCACCGAAAGCCCCATCCGCTGCAGGAACCCGCGGCGCGGGCCGTAGGACACCAGCCGGACCTTCGGCCCGAAAAGCTCCATCAGCTTCGGCTTCAGATGGGCGATGCCATCGACCAGACCCAGGAAGGCGGCCTCGTCCCCCAGCCAGATGTCGGCGTTGAAGAAGTCCTTGCCCGGCGCCAGCCTGTCGGCCCGGCGCGACTGCACCTGGTCGATGAAGATCTGGTGCATCGGCGTCAGCAGGGCGCGGATGCGGGCGATGTCCTCTTCGGTCTGCGGGCGGAAGGGATCGGCGAAGCTCTTCGACTTGCCGGCGGTTTCCACCCGCCGCTCGATGCCATGGCGGGCCAGGAACTCGGGGAAGCCGAAGCCGGCATGGATCACGCCGATGGAGCCGATGATCGAGGCGCGGTCGGCCCAGATGTGATCGGCGGCGGTGGCGAGCCAGTAGCCGCCCGAGGCGGCGATGTCCTCGACGAAGGCATGGACCGGGACGCGCTTTTCTTCGGACAGCCGGCGGATGCGGGCGGAGATCAGGCTGGACTGCGCCGGCGACCCGCCGGGCGAGTTGATCGCCAGCGCCACCGCCGCGGGTTTCGACCGGAAGGCCTTCTCGATCAGCGGCGCCAGCGCGGCATCGCTGAGGTTGCGGGGGCCGGTGCCGATGGTGCCGTGGAGCCGGATCACCGGCACGGTGGCGGGCTTCGGCAGGAAGGGGATAAGGTGCCTCATGCGCGACAGGTAAGCCCTTGGCCCCGCCGCGGCAAGCAATCCCTGATTCTCGCCGAAAATCAGGGCGTCCGGCTTGCCCCGCCGCGCCCGGCGGGGCAGGCTGGCGGCCATGATCGACAAGCTGGAGATGTTCATCGCCCTTGCGCGCGAGCGTCACTTCGGACGCGCGGCGGAATCCTGCGGGGTGACGCAGCCCTCGCTGTCCTCGGCCATCCGCCAGCTGGAGGATCAGCTGGGCGTGCAGCTGGTGTTCCGCGGCAGCCGCTTCCAGGGCCTGACGCCGGAGGGGCAGCGGGTGCTGGACCGGGCGCAGAAGATCGTCGCCGATGCCCGGGCGCTGCGCGACGAGATGCGGTCGGTCCGCGCCGGCCTGTCGGGCAACCTGCGGCTGGGGGTGATCCCCACCGCCCTGCCGATGGTGGCCGAGTTGACCGGCCCCTTCACCGCCCGCCATCCGAACGTCAAGGTCACCGTGCTGTCGCGCACCAGCGTGGAGATCCTGGCCCAGATCGAGTCGCTGGAGCTGGACGCCGGGGTGACCTATCTGGACAACGAGCCGCTCGGCCGGGTGCTGCAGGTGCCGCTCTATACCGAGTTCTACCGCTTCCTCTGCGCCCCCGGCACCCCGCTGTCCGGGCGCAGCAGCGTGACCTGGGCAGAGACGGCCGAGCAGCCCCTGTGCCTGCTGACCGGCGACATGCAGAACCGCCGCATCCTGAACCAGCATCTGGGCGAGGCCGGGGCGCAGACGGCGGCGCAGATCGAATCGAACTCGACCATCGCATTGATTTCCCATGTGATGACCGGACGTTGGGCCTCGATCGTGCCGATGCGGCTGGCGCGGCTTTTCGCCGAGACCGGGCGGCTGGTGGCGGTGCCCATCGTCGATCCCGAGGCCGAGCATGTCGTCGGCCTGATCGCCGCCCGCCGCGACCCGCAGACGCCGGTGCTGTCGGCTTTGATCGACGAAGCGTCGCGAGGGATGCGGCGTTACTCCTGATAGGACTTTCCTATCAATCAACGGCATATTGGGATTGAATTTCCTATCGTTCGGCCCCATCCTTGGGAGAGCTAGCTAAAGGCCGCCCGCATGTTGGATTCCCTCGACCTCGAAACCCGCGTCCGCGAGATCCTCGATGCCCATCGGGGCATGGAAGGTCCGCTGCTGCCCATCCTCCACGCCGTGCAGGAGGCTTTCGGCCATGTGCCCGAGGCCGCGCTGCCGATCATCGCGGCGGACCTGAACATCTCGAAGGCCGAGGCCCATGGGGTGATGACCTTCTACCACGATTTCCGCGCCCGCCCCGCCGGGCGGCATGTGCTGAAGCTGTGCCGGGCCGAGGCCTGCCAGTCGATGGGCGCCGATGCGCTGGCCGATCAGGTGAAGGCCAAGCTGGGGCTGGACTGGCACGAGACCAGCCGCGACGGCGCGGTCACGCTGGAGCCGGTGTTCTGCCTCGGCCTCTGCGCCTGCGGCCCCTCGGCGATGGTGGACGGCAAGCTGGTCGGCCGGGCGACGGCCGAGGCTCTGGTGGCGAAGGTGACGGCATGAAGGTCTGGCTCCCCCTCGATTCCGCCGCGGTCGCGCTTGGCGCCGACGAAGTGGCCGCCGCCCTGCAGGCCGAGGCCGCGCATCGCGGCGTGGCGCTGGAACTGGTGCGCAACGGCAGCCGCGGCATGGTCTGGCTGGAACCGCTGGCCGAGGTGGACATCGGCGGCGTGCGCTTCGGCTTCGGCCCGATGACGGTGGCCGATGTGCCCAGCCTGTTCGGCGACCTGGCGGCGCATCCGAAGGCGCTCGGCGTGGTCGAGAACCTGCCCTGGATGAAGGCGCAGACCCGGCTGACCTTCGCCCGCTGCGGCGTGATCGACCCGCTGTCGCTGGCGGATTACCGGGCCCATGGCGGCCTGGCGGGGCTGGAGCGGGCCAAGGGCATGACCAAGGCCGAGATCGTGGCCGAGGTCACCGAGTCCGGCCTGCGCGGCCGCGGCGGCGCGGGCTTCCCCACCGGCATCAAGTGGAAGACTGTCTCCGAGGCGCCGGGGGCGCAGAAATACATCGTCTGCAACGCCGACGAGGGCGACAGCGCCACCTTCGCCGACCGGATGCTGATGGAGGGCGACCCCTTCACCCTGATCGAGGGCATGGCCATCGCCGGCCTCGCCTGCGGGGCGACCAGGGGCTATGTCTACATCCGCAGCGAATATCCCGTCGCCATCGACATCATGGAACGGGCGGTCAGGATCGCCCGGGCGGAAGGCGTGCTCGGCCCGGTCTTCGACATGGAGATCCGCACCGGCGCCGGCGCCTATGTCTGCGGCGAGGAGACCAGCCTGCTGAACAGCCTGGAAGGCAAGCGCGGGGTGGTGCGGGCCAAGCCGCCGCTGCCGGCGCTGCAGGGCTTCATGGGCCGGCCGACGGTGGTCAACAACGTCATCTCGCTGGCCTCAGTGCCGGTGATCCTGGCCAAGGGGGCGGCGCATTACAAGGACTTCGGCCTCGGCCGGTCGCGCGGCACCATCCCGCTGCAGATCGCCGGCAACGTCAAGCACGGCGGGCTTTACGAGGTGGCCTTCGGCCTGACCCTGGGCGAAATCGTCGACCAGATCGGCGGCGGCACGGCATCCGGCCGTCCGGTGAAGGCGGTGCAGGTGGGCGGCCCGCTGGGCGCCTATTTCCCGCGCGCGCTGTTCGACACCCCCTTCGGCTACGAGGAATTCGGGGCCAAGGACGGGCTGATCGGCCATGCCGGGCTGACCGTCTTCGACGACACCGCCGACATGCTGGCGATGGCGCGCTTCGCCATGGAGTTCTGCGCCATCGAATCTTGCGGCAAATGCACCCCCTGCCGGATCGGATCCACCCGCGGGGTGGAGACGCTGGACCGCATCGCCCGCGGCGACGCCGCGGCGCTGCCGGTGCTGACCGACCTGTGCAACACCATGAAGCTGGGCTCGCTCTGCGCCCTCGGGGGGTTCACGCCCTATCCGGTGATGAGCGCCCTGACCCATTTCCCCGATGACTTCGCCCGCGCGAAGGAGGCCGCCGAATGAAAGACTTCATCATCCCCGACGACCGCGATTTCGGCACCCCCGCCTCGAAATCGAAAACCATGGTCACGCTGACCATCGACGGCTTCGACGTGACGGTGCCGGAAGGCACCAGCATCATGCGCGCCGCCGCCGAGCTGGGGATCAGCGTTCCCAAGCTGTGCGCCAGCGACAACCTGGAAGCCTTCGGCTCCTGCCGGCTCTGCCTGGTGGAGATCGAGGGGCGCAACGGCACCCCCGCCTCCTGCACCACCCCGGTGGCGCCCGGGATCAAGGTCAAGACCCAGACCGGCAAGCTGAAAGAGCTGCGCAAGGGGGTGATGGAGCTTTACATCTCCGACCACCCGCTGGACTGCCTGACCTGCGGCGCCAACGGCGACTGCGAGCTGCAGGACATGGCCGGCGCCGTCGGCCTGCGCGACGTGCGCTACGAGGCGCCGCCGGAAGGCCGCCTCGCCAACCACTTCGCCCCGCGCGAGACCAGCGGCCTGGCCAACCCGGAATGGCTGCCCAAGGACGACTCGAATCCCTATTTCACCTTCGAGCCGTCGAAGTGCATCGTCTGCAACCGCTGCGTCCGCGCCTGCGAGGAAGTGCAGGGCACCTTCGCGCTGACCATCGAGGGCCGCGGCTGGGACAGCCGGGTCCATGCCGGCGCGGCGACCGACAATTTCCTGACCTCGGACTGCGTGTCCTGCGGCGCCTGCGTGCAGGCCTGCCCGACCGGCACCCTGAACGAGAAGTCGGTGATCGACATCGGCACCCCGGAACATTCGGTGCTGACGACCTGCGCCTATTGCGGCGTCGGCTGCCAGTTCAAGGCCGAGATGCGCGGCGACGAACTGGTGCGGATGATCCCCTACAAGCACGGCAAGGCCAACCACGGCCACAGCTGCGTCAAGGGCCGCTTCGCCTATGGCTATGCCGCCCACAAGGACCGCATCCTGAATCCGATGATCCGCGCCTCGATCAACGATCCGTGGCAGGAAGTCACCTGGGACGAGGCGCTGACCTATGCCGCCGACCGGATGAAGGCGCTTCAGGAGAAATACGGCCGCCAGTCGATCGGCGTCATCACCTCCAGCCGCTGCACCAACGAGGAAACCTACCTGGTGCAGAAGCTGACCCGGGCGGTGTTCCGCAACAACAACACCGACACCTGCGCCCGCGTCTGCCATTCGCCCACCGGCTATGGCCTGGGCCAGACCTTCGGCACCTCGGCCGGCACCCAGGACTTCGACTCGGTCGAGCATTGCGATGTCGCCCTGGTCATCGGCGCCAACCCGCATTCGGCCCACCCGGTCTTCGGCAGCCGCCTGAAGAAGCGGCTGCGCCATGGCGCCAAGCTGATCCTGGTCGACCCGCGCCGGACCGAGATGTATGAGGGCCCGCATTACAAGGCCGCCCACCATCTGGCGCTGAAGCCCGGCACCAACGTCGCCATCCTGACGGCGCTGGCGCATGTGATCGTGACCGAGAAGCTTTACGACGAAGCGTTCATCCGCACCCGCTGCGACTGGGACGAATTCCAGGACTACATGGATTTCGTCGCCGAAGAGCGCCACTCGCCCGAGGCGGTGGAAGCCTTCACCGGCGTTCCGGCGGCAGAGGTGCGCGGCGCGGCCCGGCTCTATGCCACCGGCGGCAATGCAGCGATCTACTACGGCCTCGGCGTGACCGAGCATTCGCAGGGCTCCACCGCCGTCATCGCCATCGCCAACCTCGCCATGCTGACCGGCAACATCGGCCGGCCGGGCGTGGGGGTGAACCCGCTGCGCGGCCAGAACAACGTGCAGGGCTCCTGCGACATGGGGTCCTTCCCGCACGAGCTGCCGGGCTACCGCCACGTCAAGAACCCCGAGGTCCGCGCGATCTACGAAAAGGCCTGGGGCGTCGAGATCGACCCCGAGCCCGGCCTGCGCATCCCGAACATGCTGGATGCGGCCGTGGAGGGCACCTTCAAGGGCCTCTACTGCCAAGGCGAGGACATCCTGCAATCCGACCCCGACACCAAGCATGTCGCCGCCGGCCTTGCCGCGATGGAATGCGTGATCGTCCACGACATCTTCCTGAACGAGACGGCGAACTACGCGCATGTGTTCTTCCCCGGCTCGACCTTCCTGGAGAAGGACGGCACCTTCACCAACGCCGAGCGCCGCATCAACATGGTGCGCAAGGTGATGGCGCCGCGGGCGCAATACGCCGACTGGGAAGTGACCCAGATGTTCGCGAACGCCATGGGCGCGGACTGGAACTACACTCACCCCAGCCAGATCATGGACGAGATCGCCATGACCACGCCGTCCTTCGCCGGCGTGACCTACGAGCGGATCGAGACCCTGGGCTCGGTCCAGTGGCCCTGCAACGAGAAGGCGCCGGAAGGCACGCCGCTGGTCCATGTCGATGGCTTCGTGCGCGGCAAGGGCAAGTTCATCCGCACCGAATACGTGGCGACGGACGAGAAGGTCGGCCCGCGCTTCCCGCTGTTGCTGACCACCGGGCGGATCCTCAGCCAGTATAACGTCGGCGCGCAGACCCGGCGCACCGCGAACGTGGTCTGGCACGACCAGGACGTGCTGGAGATCCACCCCCACGACGCCGAGGACCGCGGCATCCGTCAGGGTGACTGGGTGCGGCTGGCCAGCCGCTCCGGCGAAACCACGCTGCGGGCCGAGATCACCGACAAGGTGTCGCCCGGCGTGGTCTACACCACCTTCCACCACCCCGACACCCAGGCCAACGTCATCACCACCGACTTCAGCGATTGGGCGACCAACTGCCCGGAATACAAGGTGACGGCGGTGCAGGTGGCGCCCTCCAACGGGCCCTCGGAATGGCAGGAGGAATACAACGCCCAGGCGGCCCTGTCGCGGCGTATCCTGGCGGCGGAATGAAGGGCGCGAGGGCCACGCCCCGGCTGGCCTTCGGTCCCGCTCCGGTGGCCGGCGAACGGGTTTTGCCCGTGGAAACCGCCGTGGCGCTGTCCTTCAACGGCTCCACCCAGGCGGTGATGATGGCGACGCCCTCGGACCTCGAGGACTTCGCCCATGGCTTCGCCCTGACCGAGGGGATCGCCTCGCCCGAGGAGATCCAGTCGGTCGAGGTGGTCGAGGCCGGCACCGGCATCGACGTGCAGACATGGCTGGCGCCCGCGGCCGAGGCCCGGCTGGCCGCCCGGCGGCGGACCATGGCCGGCCCGGTCGGCTGCGGCCTTTGCGGCATCGATTCCATCGGCCAGGCGCTGCGCGAGCCGGACCCGGTGCCGCATGGGGGCTTGGGGATGACGCCGGCGCAGGTGATGGCCGCGGTGGCCGCGCTGCCGCAGGGCCAGCCGCTGCACGACCTCACCCGCTCCGCCCATTGCGCCGGTTTCTGGACCGGCGGCGCGCTGGTGGCCACGCGCGAGGATGTCGGCCGCCACAACGCGCTGGACAAGCTGGCCGGATGGGCCCTGCGTTCGGGCGCGGCGACCGACCGGGGCGCGGTGGTGCTGACCAGCCGCGTCTCCATCGACCTGGTGCAGAAGGTGGCGGCGATGCGCTGCGGCATCCTGATCGCCGTCTCTGCCCCCACCGCCGATGCCGTTGCCCTGGCCGACCGCGCCGGGATCACCCTGATCGCCATGGCCCGACCCGACAGGTTCGAGGCCTTCACCCATACCGACCGAATCGTGACGGAGCCTGCCCATGTCGGCCAACACCGCTGAAAAGATCATCCGCATGGCCAACCAGATCGCCATGTTCATGGAAACCAAGCCGCATGAAGAGGGCTTGGCCGGCCTCGCCAACCATATCAACGACTTCTGGGAACCGCGGATGCGCACGCAGCTTTTCGCGCTGCTGGATCAGGGCGGCGCCGGCCTGCGCCCGCTGGTGATCGAGGCGGCGGGGCGGATCAGGCGCCCTCAGGCGGCCTGACCCGGTTCCAGCGTGCCGGATCGCTGCGGCGCGCCAGTTTCAGATAGGTGAAGACCCCGGTGAACAGCCCCGCCGCGGCCAGGATCATGGCCGTGGTGATCTGCGCGCTGTCCTCCACCCCGGCGGAGAGGGCGAGGTAGCCGAAGGCCCAGAATCCGGCCCAGCTGATGACGCAGGTTATTGCGATCAGTTTGTTCATGTGTCGTCCCGTTGCGGCGCGGCCGGATTTTCCGGTCCATTGGACCCGCAGAATAGCGGCCCCGCCGCGCTTGTCGCGGCAAATCGTCGCTGCGGCGCGGCGTCAGAGGGCGACGACGGTCAGGACATGGCCTGCCGCCCGGCCCCAGCGGCCCTGCAGCCGGTCGCCCATGGCGAAGGGGGCGGCGGCGGCGCGGAAGGTGGCGGTGAAACCGTCGCCATGGAAGGACAGCGCCAGGGTGTCGAAGCCGAACAGCCGCCGGCTGCGGGCATATTGCGCCTTGTAAGCGGCTTCCTTGGCCGAGAAGGCCAGCTTCGCCGCCCGCCCCGGCGCCGCCTGCCCGCGCGCCCAGTCCTGTTCCTCGGGCAGCAGCACACTGTCCCACAGGTCCGCGGGCAGGTCTTCGTCCTCTTCCAGGTCGATCCCCAGCCCCCCGCCCCGCCGGGCCGCGGCCAGGCAGGCGCGGCGGGTATGGGTGATCGAGCCCGCCACCCCCTTGGGCCAAACCGGGGCGCGGTCCGCCGCCATCGGGATCGCCGCAGGCGGCAGGCCGAGTGCCTGCAGCGCAGCCCGGGCGGCATGGCGGCCGGCGGAGAACTCCGCCAGCCGGGCCGGCACCGCGGCAGGCGGGGCCTCGCCCGCCAGCAGCGGCCAGAGACGCGCGGGATCGGCGGCGGCCACCGCGGTTCCCGGCGGCAGCAGCTGCCGGGCCAGCGCCGTCAGGGCGGCGTCAGGCATCGACCCCGCGCCGCGCCAGCCGCATGGCGCGGCGGCGCTCCATCGCGTCGGCAAGGGAGTCTCCCTGCGCCACGGGGGCAACCGGCGGCGGCGCGGCCGGAGCAGCCTTCGGCCCCTCGATATGCGCCGCCAGCTGCTCCAGCACCGGGAAGCGGAAAATGTCGGTGATCGAGACCTTCGCCGCCCCCATCCGGTCGCGGATTTCCCGATGCGCCTGCACCGCCAGCAGCGAATGCCCGCCGAGGGCGAAGAAATTGTCCTTCGCGCCGACCTTCGCCACCCCCAACACCCGCGCCCAGATCGCCGCCAGATCGGCCGCGACCGAGGAGGCGGGCGCCTCGAAGGCCGGGACACCGGCCTGCGGGGCGGCGGCCGAAGAGGGTTTCGGCAGCGCCTTGCGGTCCAGCTTGCGGTTCGGCGTCAGCGGCATCGCCGCCAGCGGCACGAAATGCTGCGGCACCATGTGGTCCGGCAGGTCCGCCGCCAGCGCCGCCCGCAGCGCCGGTTCCGCCGCCGTGCCCACCACATAGGCCACCAGCCGCGGGTCGCCGGGGCTGTCCTCGCGCACCAGCACCGCCGCCTGCGCCACCCCGGGCTGGCGTTCCAGCGCCGCCTCGATCTCGCCCAGTTCGATCCGGTAGCCGCGCAGCTTGACCTGGTGGTCGGCCCGGCCCAGGAAGTCCAGCCTGCCGTCCGCCCGCCGCCGCACCAGATCGCCGGTGCGATACATCCGGCCCGGGTGGAAGGGGTTGTCGCGGAAGCGTTCCGCCGTCAGGTCCGGCCGCTGCCAGTAGCCGCGCGCCACGCCCTCGCCGCCGATCCACAGCTCGCCCTCCACCCCGGGCGGCACCGGCTGGCCGGTCTCGTCCAGCACGTAGAGCTGCTGGTTGGCCAAGGGCAGGCCGATGTTCACCACCGGCTCCGGCGCGCCCACCTCCTCGACCGAGGACCAGATCGTCGTCTCGGTCGGGCCATACATGTTCAGAAGCCGCTTCACCCCGGCCTGCCGCAGGTCCTCGGCCAGCGCGCCGGGCAGCGCCTCGCCGCCCACCAGCATCGTCTGCACCTGGCCGAGCGCCATCCGGCTGTCCTCGTTCAGCGCGATCATCCGGGCCATCGACGGCGTGCATTGCAGATGCGTCACCCCGTGCCGCAGGATCTGCGCGGCGATGGAGAAATCGTCCGCCTCCACCCCGCCGCCGGCATTGGCGCGCTTCACCACCTCGGCCAGCGGATAAAGCCCCTCCATCACCTTCTCCGGCGCGATGCCGTAGTCGATCAGGCAGGCGACTTCGGAAACGCCGATCCGCTTCAGCTGCTCCACCCGGGCCAGCGCATCCTCAACGGCGCCGAACAGGCCGGATTCGTCGAAATAACGGTGGAAGGCGTAGTCCAGGATCGCCGCCGCATCCTCCTCGGACAGGTCGCGGGTGTCGATGTCCATCGGCTTGGTCGCGCCCTTCGGCTTCTTGAAGGCCGGGAAGGTCCAGGCATATTGCTTCACCAGCGCGGTGGCGGCGCCGAGATAGGCCTTCATCGGCCCCTCGGCGATGCGCTTCACCTGCTCGCGGTCGCGGCCGACACAGGTGTGCAGCATCAGGGTGACCTTGAAGCGCGCCGGGTCGTGGCCCGCCTTTCGCAGCGCCTCGTGATAGATCGCGATCTTGCCGGCCACCTCGTCGATCGACTGGCCGAGAAGGTGGGTCAGCACATGTGCCCCCATCTCGCCGGCCTCGCGCCAGGTGTCGGGGTTGCCGGCGGTGGTGACCCACATCTCCAGTTCCGGCGACACCGGGCGGGGCTGGGTCTTCACCGTGAAAGTGGTGCCGTCGGCTTTCGGGAAATCCACCCCCTCGCCGCGCCAGAGCCGGCGGATCTGCTCGGCCGCCTCATACATCTTCGCCTTGTTCTGCGGCGGCGCATTCTCGGGCCGCAGCACGAAATCGTCGGGATGCCAGCCGGAGGCGATGGCAAGCCCGGCGCGGCCGTTGGTCAGGTTGTCGATCACCGCCCATTCCTCGGCGATCCTTGCCGGATGGTGCAGCGGCACCACGCAGGACCCGGCGCGGACGGCGATGTTCTTGGTCACCGCCGCCACCGCCGCCCCGGTGACCGAGGGGTTCGGATAGGGCCCGCCGAAGGCGTGGAAGTGCCGCTCGGGCGTCCAGACCGCGCAGAAGCCGTGGCTGTCGGCGAAGCGGGCGCCTTCCAGCAGCAGCTCGTATTTCTTCGGCCCCTGCCCGTCGTCGTTGCCCCAGTAGTAGATCGAGAAATCCATCCTGCGGTCGCTGGCGATTCGGCCCGAGGAGACCAGCGCCCGGTTCTCGTCCGAGGAGATCACCACCTTGAAGCCGCGGGAAAGCGTCCAGAACAGCTCCAGCACCGAGATGTCGAACGACAGCGAGGTGACGGCCAGCCAGGTGCCCGGCTCGGTGCCGAGCCGGTCGTCCATGCCGGCGAAGAAGTTCGCCACGTTGCGGTGTTCGACCTGCACCCCCTTCGGCCGCCCGGTCGATCCGCTGGTGTAGATCATGTAGGCCACGTCTTCCGGCCCGACGCCGGTGACAGGGTTGGCCTCCGGCGCCTGCGCCAGCCGGCCGTCGGTGTCGAGGCAGAGCATCTCCACCGCGGCGGGCAGGCGCGGGGCAAGGTCGCTCTGGGTGACGATCACCGGGCAGGCGCTGTCTTCGGCGAAAAGCGCCAGTCGGTCGGCCGGATAGGCCGGGTCCATCGGCACATAGGCGCCGCCCGCCTTCTGGATCGCCAGCGCGCCGATCACGAGGTCGAGCCCGCGGCGGGTGGACAGGCCGACCAGCGTGCCGGGCCCGACGCCCATGGCGATGAGGGTATGGGCGGCACGGTTGGCGCGGGCGTTCAGCTGGGCATAGGTCAGGGTGCGGGCCTCGAAGGCCAGCGCCGGGGCATCGGGGGTCTTCGCCGCCTGCGCCTCGAAGGCGGTATGGACCATCAACCCGCGGTCGTGGTCGCGGGCGGTGGCGTTCCAGCGCTCGATCACCTCATGGCGCTCGGCCTCGGTCAGGGCGGGGATCGCGGAGAGCGGGGTCTCCGGCGCCGCCACGGCGATCTGCGCGGCGACATGGGCGATGCGGGCGGCCAGCGCCTGCGCCGCCTCGGGCGCGATACGGGCGGCATCGTAATGCAGCGCCCCGGGGGTCAGGGTGACGGCGGTGCCGGGGATCGGGCCGGCCTCGGACAGGCCGAGCGGCGGCGGGGTCAGGCCCTGCAGCGCCGTGTCGCGGGTCATCAGGTCCAGCGGCCAGCCTTGCGCGGGTTCGGCCAGCGCCGCGGCGGTGGCGGCAAGCGCCTGCCCCAGCGGGCCGGAGTCCAGCCGCAGCGGCTCCCACCCCGCCAGATAGCCGGGCAGGCCGCGGGCGGCGCGGGCCACATCGGCCGCCGCGCTGCCGGAGGCGCGCAGGGCGGCAAGCGCGAGGGTCGGCAACTCACCCGCCAGCGGCAGGCTGTGCCAGTCCGGCGCGGTCCCGGGCTTCGCCGCCAGCGGCAGCGGGTCCAACCCGGCCAGCGCCGCGCGCAGGGCGCCATCGCGCGGGGCCGCCTCGGCCAGCGCAGCGGTCAGCCGCGCCGCCTCCTCGGCGGTCAGCCGCGGAAGCGTGGCTTGGGTGACGGTGGAGGGGCAGACCGGACCGCCCTTGATCTGGCAGCTCAGCCGGTTCAGCCGCACCGCGCCAGAGCCGCAGGCCACCACCAGCCCCTCCGGCGTGGCGGACAAAACGGTGCCGGGGGCGCCCTGCCCCTGCGCCACCTCGGCCGCGCCGACGTTCAGAACGCGCGCGCCGGTGTCGATTTTCGCCGTGGTCAGCGGGTTCCAATAGCGGCCATGGTCCAGCGCGCGGACCAGCCGGACGACCTCGGCCGCCGGGCGGGCGAAGTCGATCCGGCCGAAGGCGGCGGGACGGTCGCTGCGCCTGTGCAGGGCGCCGGGGACGGCGGGCTGCGGGCGGGGGTTCACCCCGGTTTCCAGCTGCGCCAGCACGGCGGGGAAGCTCTCCAGCCCGGCCTCGAAGCAGCGGCTGTTCAGCGTCAGCGCGGTGTCGTCCCCGGCGATGGCGAAGCGGCGCTCCTCCAGCACCCGGCCCCGGTCCACCCCGCCCTCGATCAGGTGCCAGGTGATCGCGTGCTCCGCCTCGCCGGCCAGGATCGCCCAGACCGGCGCGTTCAGCCCGGCATGGGCGGGCAGCGGGCCGTCGTGGAAGTTGACCGCCCCCTTCGCCGCCCGGGCCAGCACCGCGGCGGGCAGCACGGTCAGGTTGGCGACCGAAAGCAGCCAGTCGGCCGCGGGCAGGCGGTCGGCGAGGTCGGGCCCGTAGGGCTCCACCCGCAGGCCCTGCGCCATGGCCCAGGCCCGGACCTCGGCGCTGCGGGTGACCACGGCGGCGATGCCGTGGCCGCGCCGCAAGAGCAGCGCCCCGCATTCCGAGGTGAGGGTTTCGTTGCCGATCAGAAGTGCCGAGAAGCTCATGTCATTCTTCCTTGCCCCTTGACGGCGGGGCGATCCTGGGGGTGCGCGTTCCCTGGGAGTCCGATGGCGGGCCGGAAAAGATGCCGCAGGTGATGGGCGGCAAGGTCGCGCAGATAGCGCGGCGGGTCGCCGCGGTCCTTGCGCTGGATCAGCAGCCGCAGCCGCCACAGCATGCCGCCCGCCAGCGTGGCGAGGGTGGCAAGCAGGGCATGGGCGCTGCCGTGGTTCTTGGTGAAGTAATGCAGCCGGGAGTCGAGCCAGAACCGCGGGATCCTGGTCCAGCCCTTCATCCCGGTGGAGGCCGATCCGATATGCGCGACCCGGCTTTCCACCACGTAATCGGTGGGCCAGCCCGCCAGCGCGGCGCGGCGGCAGAGGTCGGTCTCCTCGAAATAAAGGAAGAAGGTCTCGTCGAAGAGGCCGATGCGGTCGAGGACCGAGCGGCGCATCATCAGGCTGGCCCCGGCCAGCCAGTCCACCCGCGTGGTGGCCTCGGGGATCGGCTGCGCGACGATATGGCGGGACAGCAAGCGCGAGACCGGGCCGAAGCGGACCTGCGCCTCGAACTCCCCAGGGATCGAGGGGAAGCGGAAGGCGGTGCGGTGCGGCTCGCCCTCCGGCCCGTGGATGTAGCTGCCGGCAAATCCGGTCTGCGGATGGGCCTCCAGATGGTCCAGCAGCGCGCGGATGGCATCCTTCGCCGGAAAGGCGTCGGAGTTCAGCAGGTAGACGTAGTCCGGCTGCGACCCGTCCGGCAGCCCGGCGCGGATGCCGAAGTTGTTGCCCGCCCCGAAACCGCCGTTGCGGCCCGATTGCAGCACCCGCACCCGCTGCGGCCCGGTGGTCCAGCCGCGCGTCTCGGCCTCCGCCGCCAGCCGCTCGTAGGACCCGTCGCCCGAGGCGTTGTCGACGATGACCAGCGCGCCCTCGATCCCCTCCAGCGCCGCCAGCGCCGCCTCGGCGGAGCGGAGGGTCATCTCCGGCGTGCGCCAGTTCAGGATGACGGTCAGGAGACTGGGCATGGCGCTACTCCGCCGCCTGGGCCAGCGGCGCGGGGGCCGCCTCGGCCGCCTCGATCACCTGCCGCATCCGGGCGGCCAGCACGCGGACGTTCGGCTCCAGCACCATCGAGTCGTGGTCGCCGGGAACTTCCTCCACCCGCAGGGCGGGGGCGAAGCGGGTCAGGTCGTTGTCGGGCAGGACATATTCCTTGGCCGAGGACACCCATCTGCCGCCAGAGACCTGCCAGCGCCGGTCCAGCGGCGGGCGGAACAGCACCGTCGCGCCCTCGCGCTGCGGCATGGCATAGCGCGGCAGGGCGGCGCGGAAGGCAGCCTCGATGGCGGCATCGTGGAAGGCGGCCTCCTGCGGGGCGGCCTGCAGCTGGCGTTGCCGGCGCTTCCATTCCGCCCGGGCGCGGGCCCAGTCCAGCAGGTAGCGTGGGCCCTTGGCCCGCAGTTCCGCCAGCTTGATCAGCGCCCTGTCGGTGCGGGTCAGCACCGGCCGCAGCGGGACCGGCGTGTCCAGCAGCACCAGAAGCGGCACCTCTTCCCCGGCGACCTCCAACTGCCGGGCGATCTCCCAGGCGATCAGCCCGCCGCCAGAGAAGCCGCCCAGCAGGTATGGCCCCTGCGGCTGCACCTGCCGCATCTCGGCAATGTAGTCGCTTGCGGCTTCGGTGAAGTCGTCATGCGGGGCATCGTCGCCCAGCAGGCCGCGGGCCTGCAACCCGTAGAACGGCCGGTCGCCGCCGAGCAACTGGGCCAGGTGGCGCAGGTTCAGCACGTTGCCGAACATGCCGGCGACCAGGAAGAACGGCGTCCTCGGCCCGCCCTCGCCGCGGTGCATCGGCACCAGATGGGTGAAGCGGCGCTGCGGGGCGCGGGGCTTCGCCTCCTCGGGGCCTTGCGGCGCCTCGTCGGGGGTGCCGACCTGTTCGGCGATCAGCTTCGCGCAGGCGGCTATGGTCGGCGCCTCGAACAGGACCGAGATCGGGAAATCCACCCGGAAGGCCTTCTTCACCATGGCGAACAGGCGCACGGCGATCAGGGAATGGCCGCCGAGATCGAAGAAGCTGTCCTCGATACCGACGCGGGCCACGCCGAGCAGGTCCTGCCAGAAACCGACCAGCCGCTTCTCAATGTCATTGCGCGGCTCGACATATTCGGTGTCGAGGTCGGGGCGGTCGAACCCCTGGCCCTCGGGGCGCGGGGCCTCGGCGGCGGCGGTCTGGCGGATCAGCGCCGGCAGGTCGAGCGAGGAGACGATGACCTGCGGGGCATTCATCGCCAGCACCCGGGCGAAGGCGCGGGGGCCTTCCTCGGGGCGGATGCCCTGGGTGAAGGCGTGGATCAGCCGTTCTTCCGCGGGGGAGAGCGGCTTGGCGGTGGCGTCCATCTCCAGCGCCCGCGGGTCCGGCGGCGGGAAGCTGAGCGCGCCGTCGAGGCGGTGGATCGTGAAGCCCTCGATCTCGACGCAGACTTCGCCTTCCGGGGTGGCAAGGGTGATGTCGAAGCTGGCAGTGGGACGGTCCGCCGCGTTGGCGGCAGCGTTGCGGACATGGCTGACGATCTCGGCCGGCAGCGGGCGGAAGGCGCGCAGCCGGGCGTAGGAGACCGGGACCCAGAGCCGGTCGGGCCGGTAGCCGGCGATCAGCTCCATCGCCCAGCCGGTCGCCAGATCCATCAGCGCCGGGTGCATCAGCCAGCCCTGCTCTGGCTCCCCCGCGAAGGCGGCGGGCAGGCGCAGGCGGGCGAGGCCCTCGGCGGCGCCGGTCGCGCGCGAGGCCAGCACCCGCCAGCGCGGGCCGAAGTGCAGATGCGCCTCCTGCGGGCTCGGGAGTCCTTCGCCGGTCTCCGGTGCGGGCAGGCGGGCGGCGATGGACTGCGGGTCGATCCTCGCCGCGGTCTCGGACAGCGGCAGCAGCCGGGCCGAGGCGTGGTGCAGCCAGCCCTTGCGGCCCTGCACTGTCACCGCGGAGTGGATGTCCAGCGCATAGCCCTCGTCGCTGCGGGTCAGGCGGGCGCGGATTTCACGGGCCTCGGTCTCGCCGATGTCCAGCGCCCGGAAGAAAGTCAGGTCGCGCAACTCGAACCCGCCCGTCTCGCCCTGCGCCGCCCAGGCTTCGGCGGCGATCTCCAGGTAGCCGGTGCCGGGGATCAGCGCGGTGCCTTCGGCGGTGCGGTGGCCGTCCAGCACCCAGCGGTCCATGGCGTAGGTCGCGGTGAAGATGCGGTTCCCTTGCCCGTCGAAACCGGCCTCGTCCAGCATCGGGCGACGGATCGGCAGGCGCGGCGCCTCGGGCCGGCCCAGCCGGTCGGCCAGGCTTTCGGCCGCCATGCCGACGCCCTGCCAGATGCCCCAGTCCAGCGCCACCACCCGGGTCTTGCCGCCCACGCGCGACTTGGCGAAGGCGTTGAGGTATTCGTTCGCTGCCACATAGTCGATCTGCCCCGCCGGGCCGGTGACGGTGGAGGTGGAAGAGAACAGCACCATCAGCGCCAGCGAGCCGTCCGGGAACAGCCGGTCCAGCACCTGCGTGCCGTGCAACTTCGGCGCGAAGACCTCTTCGACCTCGGCCGGGGTCTTGGCCATGAGGGGGCCGTCGTCGACCACCCCGGCGGCATGGATCACCGCATGGACCGGGCCGAAGCGTTTCACCCCCTCGTCGCGGGCGGCCTGCATTTCCACCACATTCGCCACATCGGCCTGCGCCACGAAAACCTCGCCGCCAAGCGCCTCCAGCCGTTGCAGGGCGAGGATGCGGCGGGCCACCGGGTCGGCCGGGTCGTGGCCGGCCAGCAGCCGCGGCCAGAGCGCGCGGTCGGGCAGCGGGCGGCGGGCGATCAGGGTGATCTTCACACCATGGCGGCGGATCAGGTCCTCGGCCAGCGTCAGGCCGATGCCGCCGAAGCCGCCGGTGATCAGGACATGGGCGCCTTGCGGGAAGGACAGTTCCTCCTCCGGCAGCGGCGAGGGCTTCAGCCCCAGTTCGTAGCGGCGTTCCCCGCGCAGGGCGGCAAGGGTCGGCTCTCCGATCAGCTCCTCCAGCACCCGGTCCACCAGCGGCACGGGGTCCTTCGGCAGCGGGCCGAGGTCCAGTGTGCCGACGGAGAGCCCCTGCACCTCGCGCGGGATCACCCGGGCGGGGCCGAGGATCATTGCCTTTTCCGGGTAGGGCAAGGCTTCCGCCTTCACCTGCACGGCGCCGGTGGTCAGGGCGGTCAGCCGGATCGGGCCGGGCAGCCCCTCGTCGGCGATGGCCTGGGCCAGGAACATCAGGCTGTAGAAGCCCTGCTCGATGTTGCGGTGCAGGAAGCTGGAGCCGGGGCGGAAGGTCTCTCCCTTCGTCACCAGCCAGAAATGGGCGATGCGGTCGGGGGTGAGGCCACGTTGCCCCAAGTCGCGGATCAGGAGATCATAGCCCTCGCGGCCGCGTTCCGGCGACAGGATGTAATTGCCGCGGTCGTCGCGGGCGAAGGTATCCCCGGCGCGGACGGTGACGACGCGGTGGCCGGCGGCCCGCAGGCGCCCGGCCGTGGCGGCGGCGAGGCCGGTGTCGTCGGCGAAGAGCAGCCATGTCTGCGGCGGCAACTCGGCCAGGTCCTCGATTTCCGCCGCAGGCACGGGCCGCCAATGCGGGCGCCAGCCCCATTGCGCGATGTCCGGCAGGCGGGCGGGCAGCGCCTCGGGCTCTTCCGCCGCGGGTTGGCCGGGTTCGATGAAATAGGGCTTCTTCTGGAAGGCATAGCCCGGCAGCGGCACCCGCAGCCGGCGCTTGCCGCCCCAGACCGGCGTCCAGTCCACCGGCACGCCGCAGGCCCAGAGCCGGGCGATGGAGGCGATGTGCCAGGCGTCGTCGGCCATCCGCTGCTCGGGGTGGCGAAGCGCCGGGACGACCTGGCCGGAGGCGATGCCGTTGGCCTGCGCCAGCGAGGACAGCGCCCGGCCCGGGCCCATCTCCATGTAGACGCGGGCCGGGGTGGCGGCCAGCGTCCCGATGCAGGCGCGGAAATCGACGGTGTTGCGCAGGTGGCGGACCCAGTAGTCCGGGTCGGTCGCTTCCTCGGCGGTCAGCGGCTGGCCGGTCCGGTTGGAGATAATGGGAATCGTCGGCGGGTTCAGGCGGATGCGGCGGAGGTAGTCGCCGAAGGGTTCCAGGATCGGCTCCAGCATCCGGGAATGCGCGGCGATGTCGATGGCGATGCGTTGGGTCTCGATGCCTTCGGCGGCAAGCGCGGCCGCAAGCGATTGCAGCGCGGCATCGGGGCCGGAGACGACGCAGAGGCCGGGGGCATTGACCGAGGCCATGTCGAGATCGCCGGTCAGCCGGGGGCGCAGTTCCGCCTCGTCCAGCGGCACCGAGAGCATCCCGCCGGGGGGGATGGTGTCGAACAGCCGCCCACGGAGGAGGACCAGGCCGATGCAATCCTCGAAGGACATCACGCCCGCTAGCGCGGCGGCGGTGTTCTCGCCCATGCTGTGCCCGACAAGGGCGGCAGGGGTGACACCCCAGCTTTCATACAGCTTCGCCAGCGCGTATTCGGTGATCATGATCAGCGGCAGCTGGACCGAGGGGCGTTTCAGCGCCTCGTTCGCGGCGGCTTCAGCCCCCGGTTCCGGCAGCCAGAGCGCGCGGAGGTCGTAGTCGAGCTGCGGTTGCAGGATCGAAAGCCCGCGGTCCATCCAGTCGGCGAAGACAGGCTCGGTCTCGTAGAGGTCGCGGGCCATGCCGGCGAATTGCGCGCCGCCGCCGGGGAACATGAAGACCATCTCGGGCGCGTCCAGCCGGTCGTGGCTGAAGACGCGGCGGGGGTCGGCGCCCTCCAGCAGGGCAGCGGCTTCCTCGTGGGTCGAGGCGACCAGCACCCGGCGCCTGTCGAAGGCGCGGCGGCCTTCCTTCAGGGTCCAGGCCACATCGGCCAGCGGCTGTTCGGGATGGGCGCGCAGATGGGCGGCGAGGCGTTGTGCCTGCGCATCCAGTGCGGTCTTCGTGCGGGCGGACAGGACCAGCGGCTGGAAGGGCCAGTCGCTGTCCTCGGACGCCGGCCTCGGCGGCGCCTCCTCCAGCACCGCATGGGCATTGGTGCCGCCGACGCCCAGCGAGTTGACGCCGGCCCGCAGGATGGGAGCCTGCCAGTCGGTCAGGCGATCGTTGACGCGGAAGGGCGAGGTCTCGAAGTCGATGGCGGGGTTGGGGGCCTCGTAGCCCAGCGACGGCGGCAGTTGCCGGTGGTGCAGCGACAGCGCCACCTTGATCAGGCTGGCCACCCCGGCGGCGGTGTCCAGATGGCCGATGTTGGTTTTGACCGAGCCGATGCGGCAGGTCCCCACGCTGTCAGAGGTCTCCCGGAACGCCTGCGCCAGCGCGGCGACCTCGATCGGGTCGCCGAGATAGGTGCCGGTGCCGTGGCATTCGACGTAGCTCACCGTATCCGCCGAGACCCCGGCGATCATCTGCGCCTCGGCGATGCAGGCGGCCTGCCCGTCGACCGAAGGCGCCAGATACCCGGCCTTCGCCGCGCCGTCGTTGTTGACGGCGGAGCCCTTCAGGATCGCCCAGATATGGTCGCCGTCGCGGATGGCGTCCTTCGCCCGCCGCAGCACCACGCAGCCGGCGCCGGAGCCGAAGACCGTTCCTTCCGCCCGGTGGTCGAAGGCATGGCAATGGCCGTCGGGCGAGAGGATCTCGCCCTCGGTGTAGAGATAGCCGCGGGCATGGGGCAGCTCGATGGTCACGCCGCCGGCCAGCGCCATGTCGCATTCGCCCGAGAGCAGCGCCTGCGCGGCATAGTGGACCGCCACCAAGGAGGTGGAACATGCGGTCTGGACGTTCACCGACGGCCCGCGCAGGTCGAAAATATGGCTGACGCGGGTGGCGAGGAAATCCTTGTCGTTGCCGGTATGGCGCAGCAGGAACATGCCGGTCTGGTCGACCAGATCGCGGTTCGAGCAGAGGTTGAAGTAGAAATACGACCCCATGCCGCAGCCGGCATAGACGCCGATGGCGCCGGGGAAATGTTCGGGCGGGTGGCCGGCGTTCTCCAGCGCCTCCCAGGCCACTTCCAGGAACTGGCGGTGCTGGGGGTCGAGGATGGCGGCCTCCTTCGGGGAAAACCCGAAGAACTCGGCGTCGAAGTCCTTGAAGCCGTCCAGCACGGCGGCGGCGGGGACGTAGTTCGGGCGGCGCAGGCGGGCGGGGCTTTCGCCGGCGGCCAGCAGCTCCTCCTCCGACAGCACGCGGATGGATTCCACCCCCGCCGAGAGGTTCCGCCAATAGGCGCCGATGTCGGCGGCGCCGGGCAGATGCGCGGCCATGCCGACAATGGCGATGTCGGTCTCGGCCACGCCGGGGAAATCCGTCTTCACAGTCATCACACGTCCTTGCGGCCCGCCGGGATATGGGAAGGCTGGCACGGCCGCGCCAGCCCCTGCCCGGACAGCCCCCGGACTCTACCCCAGAACCCCCCGCGGCGATACCCGCGGCGCCCCGTTCCGGGGATCATGTCGCAGTCTTGGACAATGCCACGGAATTGCCACAAAGCTGCCCGGATCGCCGCCGGAAAGTGGCGGGCGGCGCTACCAGAACCCGGCGCCGGTGCCGCGGGCCATGCGGATTTGCGCCCTGAGGTAAACAATCGCGTCGAAGCCGAAGCCCATAAGCGCAACCGGAAGACGGGACAGCCGGGCCCGGGACAAGCGCTTGAAAAGGAAATGGAACGGGACATAGCCATGGGGCAGCCGCGGCAGGCCGGCACGCAGCACCTGCGGCAGGGCGGCGGGATCTGTCGCCAGCCTTGCGGTCTCCGCCGCCGGGTCGGGCGCGGCGCGGAGATGGGCGAAGAGGACGGCATTGATGGCGGAGCCGATGACGATCCGCTCCTGATGGCGGATCAGGCCGCGCAGGGTGGTTTCCGAGGCGTAGACGTGGCGGACACCCTCCGCCCCGTCGATGCGGGTCAGGTCCTCGGGGCCGGTCAGGCCGTCGGTCAGCACCATCGCCCGCAGGAAGCCGTCCTCGACCGGCAGGCCGATGGGCAGCCGGAACCGCCGCGCCCGGGCGGCGGGCATGGCGTAGAGCTGGCCGCAGATCGCGGTCTTCCAATCGTCGAGGCCGCCCGAGGCCTTCAGCGCCAACCTTTCCACCAAGGTGCGCGGCCCGCGGAGCGCGGTGTCCTTGACCGGCTGGCTGTTCAGCACCCAGAGGCCGGGACGGGCGGCGAGGCCGGCGATCAGGCGGGCCAGCGCATCCTTCTCCGGCAGGGAGATGTCGGCATCGGCGAAGACCAGCAGGTCGGCCTCGGGGCGCGACAGGTCATGGGTGAAGCGGTTCCAGGTCCGGCTCTTGCCGCCCTCGGGCAAGTCCACGACCTCGGCCCCGGCGGCGCGGGCGCGGGCGGCGGTGTCGTCGGTGCAGCCGTTCGCCAGCACCAGCAGGCGCAGGTCCACCCCGGGCGGCAGCTCCTGCGCCCGCAGGCCCGCGACCATGGCGGCGATGCCTCCGGCCTCGTCATGGGCGAAGACGCCGAGGTCGACCTTCAGGGGGGGGTTCACGGGAGCCCCCTCTCCGCCGGCGCGGCGGGCGGGATCAGGCGAGGCACTGCCTCGCCCCCGCCCGTGCGCATCGCATCAACCGGAGACCTGTCAGTTCTCAACCCCGGGAGGCCAGCGCCCGACCCGGCGGGCGAGAAGCGCCCGCCGAGGGCGGGGCGGGCGCTGGCCGGGCCTTGGAGGCCCGGCCGGACAAGGGGAACCGTTGCGCTATGGCGAAGGCATGCGCCTTCGCCAAGCCAGCCGAAACGAATGTCGATCCGCCCTAGCATCGGATCACCGCCTGCACCGGCGGCGCCTTCGGCCGGGCCGCCTTGCGGGCCGCCCGCAGCGCCTCGGCATGGCCGAGGAGCGCCCCGGCGATCAGCCAGCTGAGCGGGACCAAAGTGCCGTTCGGCAGCAGGTCCAGCATGTTGAAGGCGAAGATCAGCGCCAGCCCCGCCACCTCGGGCGGGAAGGCCGTGGAGCGTTGGACCAGTGCCTCGCGGCCAAGGAGCCAGAGCGGCAGGCAGAGAAGCCCGAACTCGGCCAGGTAGCCCAGCCAGCCGTAGGTGCCGATCTGGATCACCCAGGCGCCGTCGGCTATGTTGGTCATCTCGCCGGTGACCGGGTCGTGGACGAAGTTGCGGGCATAGCCGCCCCAACCGAACCAGGGCCGCTCGCCGGCGCGGGCCAGCAGGATCTCTTCGTTCTCGATGCGGAACTGCAGCGACCAAGCCCGGTCCGGCGACAGACTGCGGGCCTGGTCGAGAATGGCGTCCAGCGGCACCAGATGCGCGCCGCGCAGCAGCGGATAGGTCATCACCACCACGGCGACCAGCGCCGCCGCCAGCACCTGCCAGCGGCGCGGCGCGAAAAGGATCAGCGGCAGCATGGCAAAGGCGTAGACCAACACCCCGGCCGACTTGCAGACCACCAGCATCAGAAGCAGGTAAAGGAACACCGCCAGTTGCTTCGGCCGCGCCTCGGCCGGGCCCATCCGCAGGAAGACGGCCGAGGCGGCCAGGCAGATCAGGGTGAACATGGCGACCCAGAGCCCGTGCGGCAGGAAGACCACCGGACGATAGCCGCCCTGCCTTATGGTCTGGAAGAAATCGTGCTGGAAGAAGCCGTAGACCCAGACGTTCATCTGCGGCGAGAGCCGGCTTTCCACCAGCATCGGCAGCGAATAGGCCAGCCCCGCCGCCACCAGCGCCGCCAGCAGCGCCCGGGCGGCCTGCGGCGTGGCCAGGTAGCGGCGGCCGAGGAACAGCGGCAAGGCATAGATCACATGGTTCGCCACCGCCGCCACGCTGTCGTAGACCCGCATCCCGGGGATGTCCTGCCCCTGCCGGACCGGAATCGGGTCGGCGTTGGCCAGAACGGTGACGAAGGGCGAGAGGACGAACATCAGGATCAGCGCCTTGCCCAGCCGGCCTGCGGGCAGGAAGCCTATGCGGTCGCGCAGCAGGAAGATCGACAAGGCCAGGGCCAGCAGCACGGGCAGGCTGTCCTTGTCGAAATCCGGCACCACCGGGAAATCGAACTTGGTGGCCGGCGGCAGGATCAGATAGCCGGCGAGGATGGTCCAGATCAGCGCCCGCGCCGGATCCAGCCGGCGGTAGAGCTGCCAGGCCACGAAGGGCCAGGCCAGCAGCATCGCATAGGCTATGATGTTCGGCTGCGCCACGGGCTTTGCGGTCCGTCCGGGGAAAGGATCGGGCCGGGTGATAGCACGGAACGGCCGGGCAGGCCACGCGGGCGGCGGCGGGGTTGGAAACACTCTGTTGCCGGGCGCGCAGCGTCGCCCCGGCCGGGGAAAGCTGCTATAGCGCGGCCGAAGGAGGCCCGCGTGCAGTTCAGGTTCCAGACCACGACCATCCGCATCACCCATCCCGACGCGCCCTCGGTGCTGGCCGAGGTGGCGGCGCGGCTGGCCGCCGGGCGGGGCTTCGCGCTGGCGACGGTCAACCTCGACCATCTGGTGAAGCTGCGGCGCGATCCGGCCTTCCGGGCGGCCTATGCGGCGCAGGACCTGGTGGTGGCGGACGGCAACCCGATCGTCTGGCTGTCGCGGCTGGCCGGGCGGCCGGTGCGGCTGGTGCCCGGGTCCGACCTGGTGCTGCCGCTGGTGCGGGCGGCGGCGGCGGCCGGGCGGCCGCTGTCGCTGCTGGGATCGACCGAGGCCGCGCTGGAGGCGGCGATGGCGCGGTTGCAGGCAGAGGTGCCCGGCCTGCGCCGCGGGCTGCTGATCGCCCCGCCGATGGGCTTCGACCCGGAGGGCGAGGCGGCGCAGGACATGCTGGCGCGGCTGGAGACCCTGGGTCCGGGCCTCTGCCTGATCGCCCTCGGCGCCCCGAAGCAGGAGCGGCTGGCGGCCTTGGGGCGGCGGTTGGCGCATGCGGTCGGCTTCGCCTCGGTGGGCGCGGGGGTGGATTTCGTGGCCGGCACCCAGACCCGTGCGCCGGCTTGGGTGCGGGCCATCGCCATGGAGTGGCTGTGGCGGGCGCTGTCGGCGCCGCGGCGGATGGTGCCGCGCTATGCCGCCTGCGCCGCGATCCTGCCGGGACAGGCGGTGCAGGCGCTGGCCGCCCGGCTGCGCCGCTCCTCGCGGGACCCGGCCTGACCGGCCTATTTGTATTCGATCAGCCCCCGCCGCCGACCACGCAGGCGGTTCGCGCAGTAGTCCAACACCCCCAAAGCCTCGGGCAGCTTGCCGAGCACGGTGAAGACCGCGGCCTCCGCCCCCGCCCTGCCCTCGCCCCGCCAGCGCCAGGCCAGCCGCATCATCTGCAAGGGCCAGGTCAGCAGGATCAGTCCACCCGCCGGGTGGACCAACCCCGCCGCCACCGCCGCCAGAGGCACGCCGAAGCCCCAGAGCAGGGCGCGGCGGGTCTCGGCGACCCAATGCCGCTCCGGCCCCGCGCCGTGCAAGGCGGCGCCCTCGGCGAAGGCATGGCCGGCCCGCCGGCTGCGCCTCCACCATTGCGGGAAACGGGTCATCCCGGCGTCGTGCAGGGTCATCTCCGCGTCGATCCGCCAGACCTCGCCGCCCGCCCCGCGCAGGCGCAGGCACAGCTCCGGCTCCTCGCCGGCGATCAGGTCCTCGCGGTAGCCGCCGGCGGCCCGCAAGGCCGGCAGCCGCATCAGCGCATCGCCGCCGCAGGCCGCCGCCTGCCCGACCGGCGTGTCCCATTCCCGGTCGCAGAGCCGGTTCCAGACAGACACCTCGGGATGCCGCTCCCGCCGCCGGCCGCAGACCACCACCGCCCGGGGATGGTCGGCGAAGGCCCGCAGCGCGGCGGCGATCCAGCCCGGCCGCAGCTCGCAATCGCCGTCGAGCAGCTGCACGAAGCCGCCGCCCTCCAGCCGCGCCAGCCCGGCGTTGCGCGCCCGCGCCGCGGTGAAGGGGCGGGTCATGTCCAGCGCCACCACCTCGGCCCCCGCCGCTTGCGCGGCCTCGACCGAGCCGTCGGTGGAGCCGGAATCGACATAGACCACCCGCCGCACCTGCCCCCGCAAGGAGGCGAGGCAGGCCACCAGCCGCGCGCCCTCGTTGCGGCCGATCACCACGGCGTCGACTTCGGGCGGGGCGGGGGCGGGGCTGCTCATGCCCCAGACCATAGGGCGGCGGGCGTCGGAATTCCACCTTTCCCGGCGCCGGGGAAACCGCGGCCGAACCGCCGCCAAACCTTGGGCCGGGCTTCCTTTTCCATCGCCGATCTGCTATCTCCCCGCTATCTGGGCGGGGGCCCGGACAGGGGTTGACCGGACCTGCGCAGGCAGGGCCGGGCTTGGCCCGAGGGGAAGTCCGGTGTCGTGCCGCCGCAAGGCGGGGAAGTGAAACCGGCGGCGGACCCAAGGGGGACGGCCCCTGCAGCAAAGGCCCTCTGGCGCATGGTCAGACACTACATATGGGGTCCGAAACCGGATCCGGGGGCCTATGAAGGGCATATCCTGATGTCCAGCGAAGATGCAGGCAACCGCCGCAAGCCCGGCTCCGGCGCCCGCCCGGCGCATGTGCCGGTGTTCCGCCCCGGCCAGCCCGTCGCCGCCGACAGCGTGACGCTGGACCAGCGCACCGGGCGCGAGATCTTCCTGCCGCCGGTGGCGCTGGCCCCGTTCAACCCGGCGCGGGTCTGGGAATCGATCACCGAAACACCGGCCCAGCCCAACCTCTGGGCGCGAAACGGTCTGTTCGCGGATGCGACACAGAACCCGGTGACGCGCATCTTCGACATGCTGCGCACCCGGGTGTTGCAGACGCTGGCCAAGCAGGGCTGGACCCGGATCGCCGTCACCTCGCCCACCCATGGCTGCGGCAAGTCCTTCGTCGCGGCCAACCTGGCGCTGTCGCTGGCCCGCCTGCCCTCCTGCCGCACGGTGCTGATGGACCTGGAGCTGCGCGACCCGCAGCTGGCATCGCTGTTCGGCGTGGCCGACGCGCCGCCGATGATCGAGTTCCTGATGGGCGAGCAGCCGCTGGAAAGCCATTTCCGCCGCATCGGCCGCAACCTGGCCCTGGGGCTGAACGGCGCGCCGGTGGAGCGGGCCTCGGAGCTGTTGCAGGACCCGGAGGTTCCCACGGCGATGGCGGCGCTGCGCGACCTGTTGCAGCCCGATGTGGTGCTGATCGACACCCCGCCCGCGCTCGGCTCCGATGACGTGCTGTCGCTGGCCGAGGAGGTGGATGCGGTGCTGCTGGTGGTGGACGGCACCGTCACCGCGCCCGAGGACGTGCGCGCCTGCGAAAGGCTGCTGGAAGGGCGGCTGCCGCTTCTGGGCACGGTGCTGAACCGGGCGCAGGACCGGGCGATGGAACGTTACGCCTATGGGCAGAGGGGCTGATCCATGGGCCAGATCCAGACCCTCGAAGACCTGATCGGCTTCCTGCGCCGGCGGTTCTGGCTGATCCTCGCCGTGGCGGTGCTCGGCGCGGCGGTCTCGGCGATCTATGCCAAGACCCGGCCCGACAGCTACGAAGCCTTCGCGGTGATCGAGGTGCAGGGCGCGCAGGTGTCCGAGCAGGCCGGCCCCGGCTCGGCCCAGCTGCTGCAATCCATCGAGCAGCGGTTGACCACGCGCGAGAACCTGCTGGCGGTGATCGATCGCCACGGGCTCTACGCCGACCTGCCGGCGCTGTCCGACGACGAGCGCGCCGCGCTGCTGCGCCGCAACATCGGCTTCGAGGGCATCGCGGCGGCGGGGAACAACCCCTATGGCGGGCCGGTGCAGCTGTCGGCGATCATCATCCGCGCCAGCGACGGCGATGCCGGGCTGGCCGCCCGGGTGGCGAACGATTTCGCGCAAGGGGTGCTGGACATGTCCTCCACGGGCAAGCTGGAGCAGGCCCGCGACACCCTGGCCTTCTACCAGGAGGAGGAGCGACGGCTGTCGGCCGAGATCGCCGCGGTGGAGGCCGAGGTGGCCGACTACAAGAACGCCCACGACCTGTCCGGCATGGCCGAGGCGCGGCGGGACGAGCTGGTCTCGGTCGAGGCCGACCTGCGGCGGCTGGACCAGGACCTCGTCGCGCTGATGGAAGAACAGCGCCAGCTGTCCGCCAAGGGCACTCTGCGGGCGACCGAGCAGCGGCGCCTGCAGGATCTGGACGCGCAGATCGCCGTGCTGACGGAACAGAAGGCGGCGCTGGCCGCGCGCCGGTCGGAACTGGCCGCGGCGCTGGCCGGTCAGCCCGAGGTGGAACGCGCGCTGGCCGGCTACCAGCGCCAGCTGGACCAGCTGAACGACAGCCTCGGCGTGGTGACCGCCCGGCTGACCGAGGCCGAGACCGCCGCCAAGCTGGCCGAGCGGCAGCAGGGCGAGCGTTTCGCGCTGCTGGACCGGGCGGTGACGCCGGAGCATCCGGTCGGATCGGGCGGCAAGAAGCTGTTCATGGCGGGCAGCATGGCCAGCCTGCTGGCCGGGCTGGCGCTGGCCTTCCTGCTGGACCTGATGAAGCCGGTGGTCCGCACCTCGGCGCAGATGGAGCGCCAGCTGGGCCTGCGCCCGATCGTGGCGATCCCGGAGTTGGACCTGCCGGGGCGGAAACGCCGCGGCGGCGGTCCGCGCCTGGGAGAGATGCGGCAGAAGGTGCTGGCACTGCCGCGGGCGGTGCTGGTCTGTTCGGCGCTGACGGGGCTGGTGGTGGTGGTCGCCGCGCTGGCCTGACCCCCGGACAAGCAAAGGCCCGCCGGGGGCGAGCCTTTTCCATCGACAGCGGAATGTCAGCAGCCGGTGCCCTTCAGCACCACGCCCACGGTGCGGGCCAGGATGCGCAGGTCGGTCATCAGCCCGACCTCCGCCTCATAGGCGGTGTCGAATTCGGCCCGGGCCTCGAAGGTGGTCTTGTTGCGGCCGGCGGTCTGCCAGTAGCCGGTGACGCCGGGGCGCAGCCGGTAATAGGCCTCGCCCGGATAGAGCGCCTGCTGGTTCAGCATCATCGGCCGCGGTCCGACCAGGCTCATGTCGCCCTTCAGCACGTTCCACAGCTGGGGCAGCTCATCCAGCGAGGACTTGCGCAGGAACTGCCCGAAGGGGGTGACCCGCGGGTCGTTTCGCAGCTTCTGGGTGCTGTCCCATTCGGCGCGGGCAGCCGGGTTCTCGGCCAGATAGGCCTCCATCCGCTCGTCGGCGTCGTTGACCATGCTGCGCAGCTTCCACATGCGGAAGGGCTTGCCGCCCCGGCCGACGCGGACCTGGCTGTAGAACGGCCGGCCGCCGTCGCGCGCCACCAGCACCGCCATCGCGGCGACCATCGGCACCACCACCGGCGCCGCGGCGAGGATGGCGGCGATGTCGAGCAGTCGCTTGCAGCAGCTGCGGTAGATCCCGCGGCGGGGCGGCGCGATGCGCAGCGCCTTGCCCGGCGCGACGGCCTGCGGCTCCGTCACGGCCATGGGCAGCGCGGGCGGCAGGGCGGGCCCGGCCTGGAACTCGGGAAAGCTGATGGTCATTGTCAGCGCCCCGCGCACAATAGCGGCAGCCTGGCGGCCAGCCGGTCGCCCCGGCCGGCGATGGCCGGTCGAAACTTTTCAATCTTCTTGCGCTCTTGGCAGCACATGACATGCACTCGGATAGAACGCCCCCAAGGCCCATTTTATCCGTTGCGCGCCGGGCTTGACCATGGGGCAAACCAGGGCCCCGCCACATTAACGCCACGTTTTCCGTAATTTGTTGCCCGATTTTCGTCACAATGTTTGACGTTGCGAAACACACTCAACCGAAGGGAGATCGGTCGCCAGTGCCCCGCTTTCAGGTTGTCCGGATGATTCGCCGGGCATCGCCGGCGGCGAGGTCCGCGAGACAGGACCCTTCGCCGGGACCACGGCCCTCAGGGCCGTTTCCAGCCCCGAAACAATCAGGCCCGCCGCGCCCTTTGCCCGGCCGAGAGCGCCTGGCAGAGGAAGGCCAGCACGCCGCAGCATCCCGCCAGGCTGTAGGACAGCAGCGTCACCACCGGCGGATGGCCCGAAAGGACCGAGGCCAGCAGGCCCAGCGATCCGCCCGTCACCGCGGAGAAAACGACACCTGGCAGCACGAAGGACGATCCTCCCGGAAAAACGCCTCAGGGTTGATATGACTGGGATATTGTGCGCGAACTGGCACCTTTTCCAGCGCCTTCTTCAGCATCGCACCGCAAAAGTTAATTTTCCGGAAACAAAGGACGGTTTATCCGCGGCCCTCCGCCTGCTCCTTCAGAAGCCCGGCAAGATATTGCCCATAGGCGTTCTTCTGGAACATCCGGGCGCGGGCGGCCAGCTGGTCGCGGTCGATCCAGCCCTGGGTGAAGGCGATCTCGTCGGGGCAGCCGACCTGAAGTCCCTGCCGCTCCTGCAGGGTGCGGACGAAATTGCCGGCGTCCAGCAGACTGCCATGGGTGCCGGTGTCCAGCCAGGCGAAACCGCGGCCCATGCGCTCGACCGACAGGCTGCCCTCGGCGCGGTAAAGCTCCAGCAGGTCGGTGATCTCCAGCTCGCCGCGGGGCGAGGGCCGGATCTGCCGCGCCAGCCGCGGCGCGCGCTGGTCGAGGTAGTAGAGCCCGGTCACCGCGAAATGCGACGGCGGCACCTCGGGTTTCTCGACGATGGCGCGGACCCGGCCCTCGTCGTCGAAATCCACCACGCCGTAGCGTTCGGGATCGGCGACATGGTAGCCGAAGACCGTGCCGCCCTCGCCCTGCGCATCGGCGGCGGCCAGCATCCCGGGCAGGCCGTGGCCGAAGAAGATGTTGTCGCCCAGGACCATGGCCGAAGGCGCGCCGTCCAGGAAGTCCTCGGCCAGCAGATAGGCCTGCGCCAGCCCCTCGGGATTGGGCTGCACGATCCAGGTCAGCGACAGGCCCCACTGGCTGCCGTCGCCCAGGAGGCGCTGGAATTGCGCCTGGTCTTCGGGCGTGGTGATCATGGCGATCTCGCGGATGCCGCCCAGCATCAGCACCGACAGCGGGTAGTAGACCATCGGCTTGTCGTGCACCGGCAGCAGCTGCTTCGACACCCCCATGGTGATCGGGTAAAGCCGCGTGCCGGAGCCTCCGGCCAGGATGATGCCCTTGCGTTCGGTCATGCGTTCAACTCCCGCAGAATGTCGTCGAGGCCCGCCCGCCAGTCGGGGCGGCGGATGCCGAAGTCCCGCTCCAGGGCGCTGCAATCCAGCCGGGAATTGGCCGGGCGGCGGGCGGGGGTCGGGTAGGCGCTGGTCGGAATGTCGGTGATGGCGCAGGCCAGGCCGGCGCGGGCCATGATCTCCCGCGCGAAATCCGCCCAGCTGGTGTCGGGCGCGCCCGAGAAATGATGGGTGCCGCCGGGGGCGCCCTGCAGCAGGGCGCTGGCCGCTGTCAGCAGCGCATCGGCGATGGCGGCGGCGGGGGTCGGCCCGCCGATCTGGTCTGCCACCACGTTCAGCGTCTCGCGCTCGCGCCCCAGCCGCAGCATGGTCTTGACGAAATTCGCACCATGGGCCGAGACGACCCAGCTGGTCCGCAGGATCAGGTGCCGCGCGCCGCTGTCGCGCAGGCCGACCTCCCCCGCCAGCTTCGACCGGCCATAGGCGCCGAGCGGCCCGGTCGGGTCCTCCGGCCGGAAGGGCCGGTCGCCCGAACCGTCGAAGACATAGTCGGTCGAGACATGCAGGAAGGGCACCCCCTGCGCCGCGCAGGCCCGCGCCATGGCGGCAGGGGCATCGCCGTTGACCACCGTCGCCGCGGCCTCCTCGGCCTCGGCCTTGTCCACCGCAGTCCAGGCGGCGGCGTTGATCACCGCGTCGCAGTCCCCCACCCGGGCCGCGCAGGCAGCCGGGTCCATGAGATCCGCCTCCTCGCGCCCGAGGAACCGCGCCGTCGCGCCCTCCGGCAGCCGCCGCGCCAGTTCCGTCGCCACCTGCCCCGTGCGCCCGAAGACCAGAAGCCTCATCTCATTTCCCCGCCATGCGATAGGCCAGCAGGCCCAGGTATTCCTTCAGCGCCACGTCCACGTCCTGCAGATGGTCGTCCAGCCGCCATTCCGCCCGGAAGGTCTGCCCGCCCGAGCGGAAGTCGACCGGATAGGGGATCAGCCCGGTCCAGCCGTTGCGGCGGAAGGTCTCCACCGACCGCGGCATGTGGAAGGCGGACGTCACCAGGATCCAGACCTGCCCCTCCTGCGGGGCGATCATCTCCCGGGTGAAGATCGCGTTTTCCGAGGTGTTGCGCGAACGGTCCTCCAGCAGGATCTGCGCTTCGGGCACGCCCAGCGACAGCCACAGCGCCCGGGTCATCCTTGACGGCGTCTGCGAGGCATCGCTGTAGACCAGGCTCGCCGCCCCGCCGGTGAAGATCAGCTTCGCCTCCGGGTAGCGGCGCGCCAGTTCCACCCCCGCCGTCATCCGCTCGCCGCCCTCGTTCAGCCCGGGGATGCCCCAGCGGGCGAAGGAGCCGGTGTCCTCGGCGCCGCCGAGGACGATGATGCCGTCGACATGGGCGGGCAGGTCCGGGTTGGCGGGATACTGCCCTTCAAGCGCGCCAAGGATCGGCGTGCCCAGGGGAAACACCGTCAGCGCCAGCAGCGCCACGAAGACCACGGCGACCAGCCGCCGCATCGCCCGGATGCGCCCCGCCGCCCCGGCCAGCAACGCCAGCGCCAGCAGGAGTACGATCCAGGTCTCCGCCCGCGCCGCCATGCCCAGCGTCTTCGAGGCGATGAAGAACAGGCTGTCCATCAGGCGCCGCTGTTGGCCGTGCCCAGCCTTTCGCCCACCCCCTGCCGCGCCAGCAGCGGGCGCCACCAGTCCTCGTTGTCCAGATACCAGCGCACGGTGCGGCGCAGGCCCTCCTCCACCGTCACCGAGGGCCGCCAGCCCAGTTCCTCGCGGATGCGGGAAGGGTCGATGGCGTAGCGGGCGTCGTGGCCCGGGCGGTCGGCGACGAAGGCGATCTGGTCGGCGTAGGAACCGGCCTTCGGCTTCATCTCGTCCAGCAGTGCGCAGATGGTGCGCACGAGGTCGATGTTGCGGCGCTCGTTCTCGCCGCCGATGTTGTAGCTGCGGCCGACCGCGCCCTTCTCCACCACCAGAAGCAGGGCGTCGGCGTGATCCTCGACATACAGCCAGTCGCGCACGTTTTCGCCCTTGCCGTAGACCGGGATCGGCCGGCCGTGCAGGGCGTTCAGGATCACCACCGGGATCAGCTTTTCCGGGAAGTGATAGGGGCCGTAGTTGTTCGAGCAGTTGGTCAGCAGCACCGGCAGGCCGTAGGTCTCGTGCCAGGCCCGGACCAGATGGTCGCTGGCCGCCTTGGACGCCGAATAGGGGCTGCGCGGGTCGTAGGGCGTCTCCTCGGTGAACTGGCCCTCGGCGCCGAGGCTGCCGAACACCTCGTCGGTGGAGATGTGGTGGAAGCGGAAGCCCGCGGGCCGGCCCGCGCCGGCCCAGAAGGTCCGCGCGGCCTCCAGCATGTTGTAGGTGCCGTTGACGTTGGTCAGGATGAAATCGCCCGGCCCGTCGATGGAGCGGTCGACATGGCTCTCCGCCGCCAGGTGCATCACCGCATCGGGGCGGTGGGTGGCGAAGATGCGGTCCAGCGCGGCGCGGTCGCGGATGTCGGCCTTCTCGAAGGAATAGAGGTTGGACTGCGCCACCGGCGCGACATTGGCCTCGCAGGCGGCATAGGTCATGGCATCCAGGTTCACCACCTCATGCCCGCGCGCCACCGCCAGCCGCACCACGGCCGAGCCGATGAACCCCGCGCCCCCGGTCACCAGAAGCTTCATTTGCCGCCCTCCCAGCGGAAGGGCCGCGGAGCGTCGGCCAGCAGCGGCGCCTTCGCATCCTTGTCGGACAGCACCGGCGCCGAGACGCCCCAGTCGATGCCGATCTGCGGGTCGTCCCACCGCACCGCGCCATCGCAGTCCGGCGCGTAGACGTCGCTGCACTTGTATTGCACCTCGGTGCCGTCGGTCAGCGTCACGAAGCCGTGCAGGAAGCCCTTCGGCACCAGAAGCTGCCGGCCGTTCTCTGCCGTCAGCTCTATCCCTACCCATTTGCCGAAGGTCGGCGAGCCGTCGCGGAAATCCACCGCGACGTCGAGGATCGCCCCGCGCGAACAGCGCACCAGCTTGTCCTGCGCCCGCGGCGGGGACTGGTAGTGCAACCCGCGCAGGGTGCCCTTCTGCGCGCTGAAGGAGTGGTTGTCCTGCACCCAGTCCAGCGCGAGCCCCGCCTCGGCCATCCTGGACGCGCTGAAGGTTTCCATGAACCAGCCCCGCGCATCGCCGAAGCGGCGGGGGGTCAGGATCAGCACGCCGGGCAGGGGGGTGTCTTCGATGCGCATGTCACTCACGGGGTCAACGGATCAATCGCTGCAAGGACATAGCGCAGGATCGCCGCCGATCCTAGAGGCGCCGCTTGCGGTGGCGGAAGGCGGTTGCCTGCGCCCGGGGTTCGGGTGTCTGCACGGCGGCCCGCGGTCACGGCGGAAACAGTCCGGCCAGCGCCTGATGGTTCGCCGCGACCACTCCGGCGGCCAGCGCCAGCGCCAGCGCGCCCATCGACAGATCGTGCCGCATGTCCCAGACGCCGTGGCGGCGGGCCAGCCGGGCGATCAGCGGCAGGGTCGCCACACCGGCCAGCCCCTGCCCCAAGAGCGCGCCGCCGAGGCCCGCCCAATGCGCCCCGGCAAGGAAGGCCAGCGTCTGCACCGCCGCGCGGGCGGCGATCAGCGCGAAATAGCCGCGGCCGTCGCCCGCCGCCAGCGCCGACTGGTCGTAGGTCATCCCCACGATCCCCGGCATCTGCACCAGCGCCACCGCCGTCACGATCGCCCCCGCGGCCAGATAGCGGTCGTCATACAAGAGCCGCACCAGCGGCCCTCCGGCGAAGGCCAGCGCCGCCAGCGCCAGCAGCACCCCGGCCGTCAGCGCCCACCGCGCCCGGTTCAGCCGCGCCCCGCCCCGGCCCTCGGCCCGGGCGCGGTAGAGCGGGATCATCACCCGCGCCACCACCGCCCCGGCCAGCAGCGCCGGGAAAGAGGCGAGGAAATAGCCGATGTTGTAGACGCCCAGAGCCTCCAGGCTCAGGTAGCCGCCGAGGATCGCCTTGTCGCCCTGCGCCAGCAGGAAGCCGCAGAGCGTCGACAGGAAGATCCACTTGCCGAAATGGATCAGCTCCCGCGCCGCCATAGCCTCCCAGCGGAAGCGGTTGGCCTGCCCCGGCAGCCCGATCCAGCACAGCGCCAGCTTCGCCGCCGATCCGATCACCGCGCCGATCACCAGCGCCCAGACCGAGGGCCAGACCGCCGCCAGCGCCACCATGGCGGCGATGCCGATCACCTGCGCCAGCAGGTCCAGCGCCGTCAGCCGCCCCAGCATCAGGTGCCGGTTCGCGGTGTCGATCCGGGTCGGGTTGAAGCCGGCGACCAGCAGCGTCAGCCCCGCCACCGGCAGAAGCTGCCGCAGTTCCGGCGCTTCCCAGACCGCCGCCAGCGGCCAGGCCAGGGCGCAGGTCAGCAGCCAGAGCAGCACCCCGCGGCCGACGTTCACCGTCCAGGCGGTGTCCAGGAAGGCCGGCTCGTCGCCGCGCGGGCTGCGGCTGATCGCCGGGCCGATGCCGGTGTCGGAGAACATCTGCAACCCGACCAGCACCACCGAGACCAGCGCCATCAGCCCGAAGGCCTCGGGGAACAGCAGCCGCGTCAGGATCAGGTTGGAGGCCAGCCGCAGCCCCTGCGCGATCACATAGGACCCCGCCGTCAGCGCCGATCCCCGCAGCGCGCGGCCCGTCAGGCCCGATCCCTGTTCCCGCATCGCATCCGCCCCGTCCGCCGCGGCGGACCCTAAGGCCATGCCGCGGCGCCGGTCAAGGCAGCGGCCATGACCGCGCTGCATCACTCCGACCGCGTTTCGGCCGCGGCCCGCCTCTCCCCTTGCATCCGGGCGCGGCCGCCCCGATGCTGCCTCGGCCCCCTGCCAGAGGCCCCGCCCGCCGTGAAGCTCGCCTATCTCGTCAACACCTATCCGCAGCCCTCGCACAGCTTCATCCGCCGCGAGGTGCAGGCGCTTGAGCGGATGGACTGGCAGATCCACCGCTTCGCCCTGCGCTCGGCCCGGGCGCAGCTGGTGGACCAGGCCGACATCGCCGAGGACGGGCGGACCGAGCATATCCTGGAACACGGGCTCTGGCCGATCCTGCGCCGGGCGATCCCCTTCGCTGCCCGCCGCCCCCGCGCCGCCGTCCGGGCGCTGCGGCTGGCGCTGGCCTGCGGCGCGCGGGGCGCGGGCGGGGCGCCCGGCACCGGCGGCCGGCTGCGGCACCTGGCCTACTGGCTGGAGGGCGCCTGGCTCGCCGCCCGCTGCCACGAGCTGCGGCTGCCGCATGTCCATGCCCATTTCGGCACCAATTCCGCCACCGTCGCCATGCTGGCGGCCGAGATCGGCGGGCTGCGCTTCTCGTTCACCACACACGGGCCCGAGGAATTCGACGCCCCCCGCGCCCATTCGCTGGGGGAAAAGGTGGCGCGGGCGGATTTCGCGGTGGCGATCTCCTTCTTCGGGCGCAGCCAGCTGTGCCGGTGGGCCGATGTGCGGCACTGGCAGAAACTGCATGTGGTGCATTGCGGCATCGAGCCCTGGCGCTTCCCCGCCCCCGCGGCGCTGCCCGAAGGCCCGCCGCGGCTGGTCGCCATCGGCCGACTGGCCGAGCAGAAGGGCTTTCCCCTGCTGGTCGAGGCGATGGCGCTGGTCGCCGCCGATCTGCCCGGCCTGCACCTGACGCTGATCGGCGAGGGTCCGTTCCGGCCGCTGCTGGAACGCCAGATCGCCAGCGCCGGGCTGGAAGAGCGTATCACCCTGACCGGCTGGCTGGACGAGGCCGCGGTGCGCGACCGGCTGGCGCAGGCCCATGCGCTGGTGCTGCCCTCCTTCGCCGAGGGCCTGCCGATGGTGGTGATGGAGGCTTTCGCCGCCGCCCGCCCGGTGATCGCCAGCGCCATCATGGGCGTGCCGGAGCTGGTAAGCCGCGACACCGGCTGGCTGGTGCCGGCGGGCGATCCGCAGGCGCTGGCCGAGGCGATCCGCGCCTTCGCCGCCACCCCGCCGGACCGGCTGGCCGCGATGGGGGCGCTGGCCCGCGACACCGTGCTGGCCCGCCACGACATCACCGCCGAGGCCGAGAAGCTGGCCGCCCTCTTCGCCTCCGGTGGCCGGCCATGAGCCGCTTCGCCCTTGCCTGCGCCAGCCATTCCGAGGCGATCCTGCAGGCCAACCTCGCCCGCTCGCCCTGCCTTGCGGCGATGCCCCTTCATGTCGAACGCGATGCCCCCTCGGCCGCCGCAGCCTACAACCGCGCGCTGGACGCGACCGGGGCCGAGGTGGTGGTCTTCGCCCATCACGACGTCTACCTGCCGCAGGGCTGGGACCGGCTGCTGCAGGCAAGGCTGGCCGAGGTCGAGGCGCAGGACCCGGACTGGGCGCTTTACGGCAGCTTCGGCGTGGGGCTGGATGCCGCCCATATCGGGCCGGTCTGGTCCTCCTCCCTCGGCCAGATCGTCGGCCGGGTGCCGCTGGCGCCGGTGAAGGTGCAGAGCTACGACGAATTGCTGATCGTGCTGCGCCGCGCCTCCGGCCTGCGCTTCGACGACGCCCTGGGCGGCTGGCATTTCTACGGCACCGACATCGTGGCCCAGGCCCGCGCCCGCGGGTTGCGGGCCTGGGCCGGGGCGCTGCCCTGCATCCACAACGACCGCTTCCACGAGGCGCTCGGCCCCGATTTCGCCGCCGCCTACCGGGCGATGCAGCGGAAGTGGCGGCAGGCGCTGCCGCTGCGCAGCCCGATCACCAAGATCAGCCGCTCGGGCCTGCACCTGATCCGCGACACCTGGAAGGCCCGCGGCTCGAAGGAGTTCCGCGAGGGCATGGCGCTGGACACCGGCACCCCGGTGGAGGTCCTGGCCGCCCGCTGCGGCTGGTCCGACCTGACCGCCAGCGCCTGACCTCAGGGCGCCGGCTGTTCCTCCAGCACCTTCCGCGCCGCCCGGAAGCATTCCAGCGCCTGCGGCACGCCGCAGTAGATGCCGATCACATGCAGGATGGCGCGGATTTCCTCGCGGGTGACGCCGTTGGTGATCGCGCCCCGGCAATGCAGTTCCCATTCGTGCATCTTGCCGAGCGCGCCCAGCATCGCGAGGTTCAGCATCGACCGGGTCTTCGGCGGCAGCGTGTCGTCACCCCAGCCGAAGCCCCAGCACCAGGCGGTCATCGCCTCCTGGAACGGGCGCGAGAAATCGTCGGCCGCGGCCAGGTTCCGCTCCACATAGCCCGCACCCAGCGTCGCCTTCCGCTGGTCGAGACCTTTCAGGAAAAGATCCTCGTCGAATATCGTCATGCCTTCGCTCCCGTCGCAATCCCACCACCGCCGTCTTCCGATCGGCGATGTTGACATGCTAACGCATGGTATGCCAACAGTCGATATGTCATCATATACGAGAGAGGCCATGAGCGTCGCCATCCGCAAAACCCTGCTGCTGACCGAGACGGTGCTGATCGAGGGCGGGCGGCCCGCCGCTGTTCCGCAGCGCCTCTTCACCGCCGCGGCGGTGCTGAAGAACCCCTGGGCGGGGTTGGGATTCGTCGAGGACCTGAAGCCCGCGATCCAGGAAGCCGCGCCGGTTCTGGGCAACCTGCTGACCGGGATGATCCTCGAGGCGGCCGGCTCGGGCGAGGCGGTCGAAGCCTATGGCAAGGCCGCCATCGTCGGCCTGGACGGCGAGATCGAACATGCCTCGGCGCTGATCCACACGCTGCATTTCGGCAACCCCTACCGCAGCGCTGTCGGCGCCAAGAGCTATCTTTCCTTCTGCAACACCCGCGGCCCGGCCAATGCGCCGCTGATGATTCCGCTGATGGACAAGAACGACGGCGGCCGCCGGTCGCATTACCTGACCATCCAGACCTCGATCCCGGATGCGCCCGCGGCGGACGAGATCGTCGTGGCGCTCGGAGCCGCCATCGGCGGGCGGCCCCATCACCGCATCGGCGACCGCTATCAGGACCTCAAGGACCTCGGGCATGACCTCGCCAACCCTGCCGCGGTCTGAGACGGCGGGCATCGCCTGCCACATGCGCGGCGAGGGCGAGCCCCTCGTCCTGCTGCATGGCGTGGGGATGCGGATCGAGGCCTGGGGGCCGCAGCTGGACGCGCTGTCGCGCACGCATCGGGTGATCGCGCTGGACCTGCCGGGGCACGGCGGGTCGGCGGCGCTGCCGGAAGGGTCGGACCTGCCGGCCTTCGTGGCCTGGCTGGGGCGGGCGCTGGATGCCCTGGGGCTGGCGCGGGTGAACCTGGCGGGCCATTCGATGGGGGCGCTGATCGCCGGCGGCACAGTCGCCGAATTCGGTGACCGCATCCTGCGGGTGGCGCTGCTGAACGGCGTCCGCTGCCGCACCGAGGCCGCCCGCGCCGCGGTGCTGTCCCGCGTGCGCGAGATCGCCGAGGGCGCGGTGCCGGACGTGGAAGGCCCGCTCCTGCGCTGGTTCGGCGATGCGCCCGAGGCCGTGGGCTACCGCGATCTGGCGCGCGACTGGCTGGCGCAGATGGACCGGCGGTCCTATCTGACCGCCTACCGCGCCTTCGCCACCGGCGACCGGACCTATGCCGACTGCTGGCCGGACTGCCGCTGCCCGGCGCTGTTCATCACCGGCGCGGGGGACCCGAATTCCACCCCGGCCATGAGCCTCGACATGGCGGCCCTTGCGCCGGCGGGAAAGGCGGTGATCGTGGAGGGGCACCGCCATGTGGTGAACCTGACCGCCCCGGCCGCCGTCAACGCGCATCTGTCGGCCTGGCTGGCGCAGCCCGTCGCCGGGGAGGAGGGCCCGATGGAAAACGCCCGAACGGGTTCAGGAAGATGACGGACACCGCATTCCCGCTGCCGAAACCCGCCCTCCTGACCGCAGACTGGCTGCGGGCGCAGGGCGTGGAGGACGGCGAAGGCTTCTGGCGCGCCCTGCGGCCGGAAGCGGTGGTCTGCGCGCCGGCGACGATGCGGGCCGCCAAGTCGACGCGGCTCGGCTTCACCAATTCGCTGATGCGGCGGATGCGGCGCGAGGGCTGGACGATCACCCTGCGCCTGTCCGACCTGCAGGCCACCGGCGAAGGAATGATCGTCTACGACATCGCCGCCGGAGAACGGGCCTTCACCTTCCTCGCCTGGTGCGAGGCCGGCGGCGAGGAGGACCGGCTGGGCCGGTTCTACGAGGTCGATTACGACTTCTACGGCAGCCTGCGCGAGGGCAGGACGCCGACCGCACAGGCCCGCGACGAGGCGGAGCGGATGCGCCGCAACGTCTGGAGGGGACGGACCGACAACGGCTGCCTGGGCTGGACGGTGGCCAACCGCTCGAAACGCCTGTTCGCCGACGTGGTGGAGACCCTGGCCGCCGGCCGCCAGCCGGACCCTGGCCGCATCGCCGAGGGCGGCGGCTATATCCTGCGCAATGCCGGCTGGTATGGCAACGGCCGCCACGGGTCGCGCTCCTGGCTGTCGCTGCCGGCGGACCATCCCTTCGCCGCGCCCTATCACGTCGATCTCTTCGCGCTCTACATGTGGCGCCTGGTCGCCGCCGAGGCCGCCAATACCATCGCGGCACGGCGCGCGCCGCAGCGGGCGGTGCGGCTGGACGCGGGCATCGCGGGCTATCTCGGGGTCGGCAATTCCTCGGGGATCGGCATGGTGGCCACCCTCGTCCGCTGGCCGACCTGGTTCGCCAGCTACAATGTCCTGCGCGAGACGGTGATCGCCCGGGCGGTGATCCGCGACAGCGTGGCGCCGGAGGCCGCCGCGCGGATGGCCGGCCTGCTGGCGCAGACCATCGCCTTCTACGACCGCCAGCCCGCCAGCGACCTGCCGGGGATCGAAAGCCCGGCCGGGCTGAGCCGCGGTCTGGCCCGGCTGGCCGAAACCCTCCGGGCACGGGTGCAGGCGAAGGACATGGGCTTCCTGTGGCGCGACCTGGCCGAAGCGGCGAAGGCGGCGGGCTCGGCCGAGGTGTCCGAACAGTTCAACGCCCTGCTGATCGAGGTCGAGGCCGAATTCGCCGATGCCGTCGAGGGCCTGCTCGGCGCGCTGATGAACACGCCGCGCGGCATCGACCCCGCGGCGACGGCCGGGGACATCCGCCGGATCATCGCCGGGCGCTACGGCTGGGCCTTGGCGCTGGACCTGACCACGCCGGAAAGCCGGGCGCATTTCTGGTATAAATCCGAGGAGAACGGCGAGAACCGCCGTGGCGAGCGCGCCGTCGATGCCGGGGCCGAGCGCGAGACCTTCGTCGATGTCGCCGGGATCGTGCAGGAGCTGGACCGCAGGCTCGCGGCGCTGCCGGCCGAGACACCCATCGCCGATTTCCTGCTGACCTGGCCGGAATATACCAATGCGGTCGCGCGCATCCTGCTGGCGACCCGGCTGCCCTACAGCGAGGTGCAAGCCAACATCCTTCACCGCGACTTCCTGCCGATGGACGGCATACGCTATCTGCTCAGCATCTACGGATTGCAATATTCGCTGCCCTACAGCACCCGCTGGGTCCGGGGGGTGTTCTACCAGGGCGCGCCGCTGCCCGGCGCGGACGGCAGGCTGCAGTCCGATCCCGCGATCTTCCCGGTGCTCGATCTGCCCCGCCCCGAGGAGGTTTCGGCATGAGGGTCTCTTACGGCGAGATGCGCCGCGCCGCGGTCGATGCATTGCGCGGTCTGGGCCTCGGCTTCGGCCAGGCGGAGGATGCGGTGGAGGCGCTGCTGGTCACCCAGGCCGCCTTCGGCCGCGGCTACGGCCTGATCCGGCTGGCCGAGGCCGCGCGCGACGACAGCCGCCCGCGGCCGGCGCCGGAAAGCACGGGCAACGGGCAGGAGCGGATCGACCTGCGGGGCGCGACGCTTCTGCCCTGGGCCGAGCGCATCGCCGACCTTCTGCGCGCGCGCCATGCGACGGGCAATGGGTCGCACCGGCTGGAGGTTGCCGGGACCGCCGGAGGCTGGGTGCTGCCGCAGATTGCGCGGCGACTGGCGCTGGCCGGGATCGCCAGCCGCATCGAATGGGCCGCGCCGCAGGGGGGCCATCCCGACGAGGCCGGATCGTTCCTCTGCTTCGGCGGGCTTGCCGGGCTGGCGCCGGGACAGGTGATGCTGGCGCATCGGCAGGCGCCCGCGGGTGCCGCCGGCCGCGCCGGGATCGTCACCGGCCCCGAGGCCGCTTCCGGCCTTCCCGCCGGGGCGCGGATGGTCGATCTCGACGCGGCGCTGGCCGGCTTCATCGCGGAGGGGCTGCCGGTCGACGCCGCGGAACATGCGCAATGGTTCGCGGAAATCGCGGCGCGCGTGCGCCTGCCGACTTCCGAGCGGTCGCGCGCGCAGGCAGGATAAGAAGATGGACCATGTGACCCTCGGCAGATCCTCGTTGAAAGTGTCGCGCCTGTGCTTCGGCATGATGGGCATGGGCGCGAAATCCTGGCGCGACTGGGTGCTGGAACGCGAGGAGGCGCTGCCGCTTCTCGACGCCGCCTGCGCCGCCGGATTTAATTTCTTCGACACCTGCGATTTCTATTCGGCGGGCGCCAGCGAGGAAATCCTCGGCGAATTCATGGCCAGCCGCGGCAACCGCAACCAGATCGTGGTGGCCACCAAGCTGGGCAATCCGATGGAAAAGGGGCCGAATGGCCGCGGCTATTCGCGCAAGCATATCGTGGAGGCGGTCGAAGCCTCGCTGCGGCGGCTGAAGACCGACCGGATCGACCTGTGCCAGACCCATATCTGGGACACCTCGACCAATCTCGAGGAAATGGTCGAGGCTTTCGATCTTCTGGTCCGGCAGGGAAAGGTGCTTTATCTCGGCGCCACCGACATTCCCTGCTGGCAATTGGCCAGGGCGGTCTATCACGCGCGCTGCGGCCGGCTGGCGGGATTCGCATCGCTGCAATTGCACTACAATGCGATCTGGCGCGAGGACGAACGCGACCTGCTGCCCTTCGCGGCGCAGGAAGGGCTTGGCCTGATGCCCTACAGCCCGATGGGGCGCGGTTTCCTGACCGGGCCGCATTGGGCGGCGCGGGAAACCCTGCGGTCGCGCAGCGACGATTATGCCTGGAAACTCTACGGCCGCGACAGCGACCACCGCGTCGCCGCGGCCATTGCCGCGATTGCCGCGGCCCGGACGGCGCGGCCGGCGCAGATCGCCCTGGCCTTCGTGCTGGCGCGGCTTCCCGCGGCCAGTCCGGTGATCGGCCTGCGCAATGCCGGCCAGATGGAAGAGGCATTGCAGGCGCTGGACATCCGGCTTGCGCCGGAGGAAATCGCCGCCATCGAGGCCGCCTATGAGCCGCGGCCTTCCGGGGGCCATTTCTGAGGACGGGGAAGATGGGCCATGACGGGGCTTTCCGTTTGGGCTATGGCAGGAAAAGACCGCGGATCGCGCCGAAAGGCGGGACATCCGGCAAGGCGCAACCAGAGGGGAGAGCAGAATGAACGAGCCGGTGGCCGAAAGGACCCTGCGGGTCGAGCGCCCCACTCTCACCCTGCGGGAACTGGCGCTGGAAAAGATGCGCGAGTCGATCCAGAATTTCCACTTTCGCCCCGGCGACCGTCTGGTCGAACGCGACCTGGCCGAACAGCTGGGGGTAAGCCGGACCATCGTGCGCGAGGTGCTGCGCCACCTGGAATCCGAGGGGCTGGTCACCAACATCAAGCATCGCGGCCCGGTGGTATCGGAAACCACGCCGGACGAGGCGCGCCAGATCTACGAGATCCGCGCCGCGCTGGAGGCGATGGCCGCCCATGCCTGCGCGCGCTCGGCCCCCGGCGAGGGGGTGCAGCAGCTGCGGCAGGCGCTGGCCGCCATCCGCCAGAGCTATGAGACCAACGATCTGGCCCGGGTGCTGGACGGGACGGCGGGCTTCTACCAGACCCTGTTCATGCTGGCGCGCAACGAACTGGCATGGAGCATCTTCAGCTCGATCAACGTCCGCATCAACCGGCTGCGCGCCCGCACCATCATGAGCGAGGGCCGCCAGATCGAGGGCGTGCGCGAGATGCAGGCGATCGTCGACCGGATCGAGGCCGCCGATGCCGAGGGCGCGGCGGAGGCCGCCCGCGTCCATGTGCAGAAGGCCGGCGCCATCGCGCTGGCCTCGCTGGAACAGGCGGCGGACCGGCGCGGCTGACCTTTCAGCCCGCCGCCACCCGGTCGGCCAGCTTCGCCGCCAGCATCAGCGTGGGCGCATTGATGTTGCCGCTGGTGATCGACGGCATGATCGAGGCGTCGATGACCCGCAGCCCCCGGGTGCCGCGGACCCGGCCCTCGGGGTCGACCACGCCCTCGGCGGGATCGGCGGACATCCGGCAGGTGCCGCAGGGGTGATGGGTCGACTTGGCGGTCGCGCGGATGAAGGCCGCAATCTCCTCGTCGCTGTCGCATCCGGCGCCGGGCAGGATTTCCCGGCCGCTCAGGCCGGCCAGCGCCGGGCTGGCGAAGATGCGCCGCGCCGCCCGCAACCCGTCGCGCAGCCGCGCCAAGTCCTCCCCGGCGGTCAGGTAGTTGAACAGCAGCCGCGGCGCCGCCCGCGGGTCGGGCGAGGCGAGCGTCAACCGGCCCTCGCTTTCCGGCCGCAGCAGCATGATGCTGAGCATGTAGCCATGCGGATCGTCGAAGCGCGTCCCGTCGTAGGCGGCCAGCAGCGGCGCGAAGCACAGCTGCACGTCGGGCTGGCTTTCCTGCGGGCGGGTGCGGATATAGCCCGCCACCTCGAAATGGTTGGTCGCGCCCGGCCCGTCGTGGCGCAGGAGCCACCTCAGCCCGACGCCGATCTTGCGCAGCCCATACATCAGCGGGGTCGAGGAGACCGGCTTGGTGATGGTCTGCTTGATGCTGACGTCGACATGGTCGGCCATATGCCGCCCCACCGCCGGCAGATCGACCAGCGGCCGGATCCCCAGCCCGCGCAGCGCCCCGGCCTCGCCGATCCCCGACAGCATCAGGATCTGCGGCGAGCCGATGGCCCCGGCGCAGAGGATCACCTCGGCCCGGGCGCGCACGCTGGCCGGTATGCCCTTGCGGGAATAGCGCACGCCGGCGGCGATGGTCCCCTCCATGATCAGCCCCTCGACCAGGGCGTGGTCGCGGATTTCCAGGTTGGGGCGGCTGCGCACCGGAGTCAGGAAGGCATCGGCCGAGCTGCAGCGGTAGCCGCCGCGGATGTTCTGGTCCATCGGGCCGAAGCCCTCCTGGTCGCGGCCGTTGGTGTCGGGCGAGACCGGATAGCCGGCCTCCCGGCAAGCGGCCAGGAAGGGAGCGTAGAGCGGGCTGGAATAGTCCGGCGCGCGCACCGTCGTCGGCCCTTCGGTGCCGCGCCATTCGCTGGGGCTGCCGGTGAAGGTCTCGATCTGCCGGAAATAGGGCAGGCAGGCGTCGTAGGACCAGTCGGCGCCGGCGCTTTCGGCCCAGAGGTCGAAATCGTCGCGGTGTCCGCGCACGAAGGCCATGGCATTGATCGCCGACGATCCGCCGATGATCCGGCCGCGCGGACAGGGGATGCGGCGGCCGTCCAGCCCCGGCTCCGGCTCGGTGGCATATTCCCACGAGAAGGACCCGTCCCGGCTGGCGAAGGCGAAGGCCGCCGGCATCTTCACGTAAAGCGGCCGGCGGTCCGCCCCGGCCTCCAGCAGCAGAACCCGGTGCTTCGGGTTCTCGCTCAGCCGGTTGGCGAGGATGCAGCCGGCCGAGCCGCCGCCGACGATCACATAGTCGAAGACATCGCTGGTCATGGCGGGCCTAACGGCGGATCCTGATGTTGACGGACTTGACCCGGGTGTAGCCGAGCAGTTCGTCGATGCTGCCCTCGTTGCCGAAGCCGCTCTGCTTCCAGCCGCCGAAGGGCGAGCCGAGCGCCCAGGACACCGGGCCGTTCACCTCGACATAGCCGACCTCCAGGTCCTTGGCGGCGCGCAGGGCCTGGTCCAGATCGTTGGTCATCACGCAGGCGGTCAGGCCGAGGTCCAGCTCGTTGGCGGTGGCGATCATCTCCGGGTAGTCGGTCCAGGTCAGCAGCGTCAGCACCGGGCCGAAAATCTCCTCGCGGGCGATGCGCATGTCGGGGCGGGTCCCGGTGAACAGCGCCGGACGGATGTAGAACCCGGCCTCGCCCACCCCCTCGGGCCGGTCGCCGCCGAAGACCAGCTTCGCACCGTCGGCAAGGCCCGAGGCGATGTAGTCCTGCACCCGGCGGTGAAGCGCCGCGAAGCTGATCGAGCCCATGCGGCTGTCGGGGTCGAAGGGATCGCCCACCTTCACCTCCGCCAGCTTCGCTGCAAGCTTCGCGGCGAAGGCATCGGCCACCGAGGCATGGACCAGCGCGCGCGAGGTCGCACCGCAGGAGGCGGATTGCCAGCCGAAGTTCATGCCCTTGACGGCGATTTCGGCCGCCTCGTCCAGATCGGCGTCGGGGAAGACGATCAGCGGGTTCTTCGCCCCCAGTTCCAGCGTCAGCGGCACCAGGTTGCCGGCCGCCTCGCGCATGATCGCCTTGCCCGCCTCGGTCGAGCCGATCAGCGACAGCCGGTCGATGGCGGGGTGGCGCACCAAAGGCAGGGCGATGCGGTCGTTCTCGCCGGTCAGCACCGACAGCACCCCGGGCGGCAGGATGCCGGCGATCAGCCGGGCGGCGAACAGTGCGGAAAGTGAGCTGTGCGGCGAGGGTTTCAGGATCAGGCAGTTGCCGGTCAGCAGCGGCGCGGCGCAGGCGATGCCGAAACTGGCGATGGGGTGGTTGAAGGGCAGCAGCCGGGCGACGATGCCATAGGGCTCCCGCAGGGTGAAATGCAGGTCGCTGTCCAGCGTGGTGGTCTCGCCTTTGATCTCGTAGCCGATCGAGGCGTAGTAATCGATCGTGTCGGCGGCGTAATGCACATCGGCCTGCATCCCGCCCAGCACGTTGCCGGTGTCGAAGGCATCCAGCGCCCCAAGCTCCGCCGCATGGGCGCGCAGCGCCGCCGCGACCTTCAGCAGCAGCGCCCGGCGCTCCGCATAGGCCATCGCCTTCCAGCCGAGCCAGGCGCGGCGGGCGGCGGCGATGGCGGCCTCAAGGTCCTCCGGCCCGGCATTGGGCAGGCTGGCCAGGGTCGCGCCGGTGGCGGGGTCGATGCTGTCGAAGCGGGCGCCGTCGCGGGCGGGGACGCATTCGCCGCCGATCAGCAGGCCGAAGTCCTGGTCCAGCAGCGGCCGGAACGCGTCCCTGCGCGCGCTGGCCGGAGATTGGGTCTGCTTGGCCATTCGTCTCTCCCTGAGAATTGCCGCCGGGCGCCGTCAGCGGCCGGGTGTCGTGAAGAAAGGTGCAGGCGGGCGGGGGGGCCGAAGCCCCGCCCGCCCTTCGGGTCATTCCGCCTGCCAGGCATACCAGCGGGCGCCGATCTCGTCGCGGTTCGCGGCCCAATAGGCCAGGTCGAGGTCGACCCCGAGGTCGCTGAAGTTCTCGGGCAGTTTCTCGGCATATTCGGCCGGCATCAGCGCGGCGGAGTTGACGTTGATCGGCGAGTTGCCGCTGTCCACCGCAAAGCTGGCCTGCGCCTCGGCCGAGGTGGCCAGCGCGATGAACTTCATCGCCGCTTCCTTGTTCTTGCTGCCCTTCGGCACCACCAGGCTGTCGGCCGAGGTCAGGTTCTGCTCCCAGGAAATCCCCACGTCGGTGCCGGTGGCCTGCAGCAGGAACACGCGCCCGCACCAGAACTGGCCGATGGAGACCTCGCCCGAGGCCAGCAGCTGCTGCGACTGGGCGCCGGTGCTCCACCAGATGATCTCGCTCTTGATGGTGTCGAGCTTGGCGAAGGCGCGGTCGAGGTCCAGCGGATACAGGTCCTCGGGCGCCACGCCGTCGGCCAGCAGCGCGGCCTCCAGCACCCCCGGGCCCGACCATTTGTAGAGCGAGCGCTTGCCGGGATATTTCTCCAGGTCGAACAGCGCGCTCCAGTCCTTCGGCTGGTCGGCCTGATAGGCGTTCACGTCGTAGCCCAGGACGAAGGCATAGGAGAAGCTGCCCACCGAGTAATCGGTGACGAAGCGCGGGTCCAGCTGCGACCTGTCGACGATGGAGAAGTCGATGGGCTCCAGCAGGCCGTCGTTGCCGGCCTTGGCGGCGAAGTCCGCCTCCACGTCCACCAGGTCCCAGGTGACGTTGCCGCTTTCCACCATGACCTGCAGCTTGCCGTAGTCGGTCGGCCCGTCATGGGCGACCGCGATGCCGGTGGCAGCGGTGAAGGGCTCGGCCCAATGCTGCTTCTGCAGGTCCTGGGTCTGGCCTCCCCAAGAGGTGAAGACCATCTCCTCGGCCTGCGCGGCGGTCGCCGCAAGGCCGAGCGCAAGCACCGCGGCGCCGGTTTTCAGGTGTTTCGCAAGCTTCATGTTTTGACTCCCCGTTTCTGGTGGTTCCGTTAATAGGTCCGGCCCCGGGTGGCTACATGATGGCCTTTCGCATGATGGAATGCCATCCGGGTCGGGTCTGCAAGACGCCCCCCCTTTCCGTGGGACGCGGGCGGCGTTTCAGCGCCGGTCAGGAAAAGACATGCGCTTCCGCCGGGTCGAAGCCGAGGCCGACCTTCTGCCCCCGCGCCAGCGCGCTGATCGAGGGATGGCCGAAGGGCAGGCGCACGCTGACCGGGGCGCCGGTCTCGGTCTCGGTGGCGACATGGACGTTGCTGCCCAGGAAGGTGATGTCAGTCACCACCGCCGGGATGGCGCCGCCGGAAGCGCCGGCCGGGTCGATCCGCGTCCGCTCCGGCCGCAGCATCAGCGCCACCCGGGCGCCGGGCTTGCCCTCGCCGTGCAGGGGAATGCCGCCGATCTCCAGCCCGTCCTTCAGCGCCACCTTCGCCTTGCCCCCGGCCGCGCCGCGCAATTCGCAGTCGATGAAGTCGCTGTCGCCGATGAAGCCCGCCACGAAGCGGGTGGCCGGGTTGGCGTAAAGCTCCTCCCCGGTGCCGACCTGGTCGATCACCCCCTTCGAGAAGACGGCGATCCGGTCCGACATCCGCAGCGCCTCTTCCTGGTCGTGGGTGACGTAAAGGATGGTGACGCCGGTCTGCTGATGGATGCGGCGGATCTCGACCTGGATCTCCTCGCGCAGGCGCTTGTCCAGCGCCGACAGCGGCTCGTCCATCAACAGGACCGGCGGATCGTAGGCCAGCGCCCGGGCCAAGGCGACGCGCTGCTGCTGGCCGCCCGACATGGTGGCGGGCTTGCGGGTCTCGAACCCCTCCAGCCGCACCAGCCGCAGCATCTCGGCCACCTTCGCCTCGATGCGGGCCTTCGGCCAGCGCCGCACCTTCAGCGGGAAGGCAATGTTCTCGGCCACCGTCAGATGCGGGAAAAGCGTGTAGCGCTGGAACACCATGCCGATGTTGCGGTGCTGCGAGGGGGTGCTGAGCAGGCTTTTCCCCTCCAGCAGGATGTCGCCCGCGGTCGGGTCCTGGAAGCCGGCAAGGATGAAGAGCGTGGTGCTTTTCCCCGATCCGCTGGGGCCGAGGAAGGTCATGAACTCGCCTTTCCGGATGTTCAGGCTGACATCCCGGACCGCCGGGATCATGGCGTATTCCTTGCGGATACCCCGGATTTCCAGAAAGGGGTGGGTCATTTCTTCAGGCCTTTTTTGACGGCGGCGGCGATCAGCATCAGGATGATCGTCAGGCAGATCAGCAGGGTGGAGGCGGCGGCGATCACCGGGGTCAGGTCCTGGCGCAGCGTGCTCCAGATCTTCACCGGCAGGGTCTGCAGCGTGGGGCTGGCCATGAAGATCGCCAGCACCACCTCGTCCCAGGAGGTCAGGAACGAGAAGATCGCAGCGGCGAAAAGCCCGTGGCTGATCGAGGGAAGGGTGATGCGCAGCTTGGCCTCGAACGGGCTGGCGCCGCACAGCACCGCGGCATCCTCGATGGAGCGGTCGAATTCCTCCAGCGCCGTGGTCAGCGCCAGGATCGAGAACGGCAGCGCCACCACCAGATGGGCGATGACGAAGCCGGCCACGGTGCCGTTCAGGCCGATGCGCAGGAAGAAGGCGTAGATCGCCACCGCCAGCACCACCACCGGCAGGATCATCGGGGTGATGAACAGCCCGCGCAGGAAGGCCCGGCCCGGGAAGCTGCCGCGCACCAGCCCGAAGGAGGCGACCAGCCCGATCAGCACCGAGAGGAAGGAGACGGCGACCGCGATGCGCAAGCTGGTCCAGGCCGCCTTCAGCCAGGACGGATCGGCGAAGAGGTCGTGATACCATTTCGTCGTCCAGCCCGGCGGCGGGAAGATCAGCCATTGCGACGACCCGAAGGACAGCGCCGCGATGAAGACGATGGGCAGCAGCAGGAAGGCCGCCACCATCACCACGATGATGGTCAGGACCCAGCGCCAGGAGCCGAGGCTGTCGAAGTTCAGCAGCATCCCCTACCCTTTCGCGCCGAAAAGCCTGACCTGCAGGATGTAAAGCGCCATGGTCACACTCAGCAGCACCAGCGCCGCCGCGCCGCCCATGCCCCAGTTCAGAAGCGACTGCACGAATTGCGCGATCAGCTCGGCCAGCATCATGTTCGCGGTGCCGCCCAGCAGCGCCGGCGTGACGAAATAGCCCAGCGACATCACGAAGACCATCAGCGCGCCGGAGAAGATCCCCGGCCGCGCCAGCGGGATCAGCACCATCCGCAGCGCCTGCCAGCGCGAGGCGCCGCACAGCGCCGCGGCCTGCAGGATCGCCGGGTCGATCTTGCGGATCACCCCGTGCAGCGGGATCACGATGAAGGGCACCATGATGTAGGTCATGCCGATGGTCACGCCCACCAGGTTGTTCACCAGTTGCAGCGGCTGGTCGATGATGCCCAGGCCCATCAGCGTCTTGTTGATCACGCCGGTCCGCTGCAGCAGCACCATCCAGGCATAGGTCCGCGCCAGCAGGTTGGTCCACATAGACAGCAGCAGGATGGCGAAGACCACCGAGGACAGCCCCCGCGGCATGATCGCCAGCGCCCAGGCCACCGGAAAGCCGATCAGCAGCGAGATGATCGTCACCAGCGAGGAGACTAGGAAGGTGTTGTAGAAGATCTTCAGATAGGTCGGGCTGCCCAGCAGCTCGACATAGTTGTGCAGGCCCAAGGTCGGCTCGGTCACGCTGCGGCTGAGCAGGATCGCCACCGGCAACAGGAAGAAGAACACCACCAGCAGCAGGGCCGGCAGGGTCAGCAACAGGTTGCGGCCGGGCAGGCCGACGCTGCTGCGCGAGAGGGTCAGGAGCGCCATTGCAGCCTCCGCCGTTGCCGGGAAACCAAGGGAGAAAGACCGCGCTTCATCCGCCGCCGCCTCCGGCCGAAGGGACAAGAGAGGGCGAGAAATCCGTGGCCCGCATGATCCTGTTCTCGGCCACCTCGATCAGCGCGGCAAGCGCGGGAACGAAGGCCTGCCATTCGGCATCCGCCGCCAGCCGCTCGCGCCGGGCGGCGCGGTCGTCGAGGCTGTCGAACTGCCAGATGTGCAGGATCTCGTTCTGCGGCCCGATGTCGGAGTGGAAATAGGCCACCAGGGTGCCGAGATGGCGCTTCTGGATCGCCAGCCCGGTATCGCGCACCAGCCGCAGATACTCCGGCAGGGCGCCGTTCTTCAGCCGATAGGTCCGCAGCTCATAATACATGGCCGCCCTCCTTTCCCGTCGGCCGTTCCGAATGGGGCACCGGCAGGATCTCGCCCCCGGCCTCGGTGCCGAAATAGATGCCGAACCGGCCCTGTGCGCGTTCCATCGCATAGCGGGTCATCACGCCCCGGGTGGCGGTGGTGTCGAAGCGGCAGGCGGGGATGTCCTCAAGCGGCACGAACCGCCCTGCCGCCACGGGACCGGCGCCGGAGGCGCTGGCGCGGTAGACCAGATGGCGGCGGCCGTCGGCTTCGGAACTGTAGACCGAGAACAGCCCCTCCGGCGTGATCCGCAGGCCGGTCAGCGCCTCCGCCCGGGCGGCGATCTCGTGCACCGGGTCTTCGCCCGTGGCCTCGAACACCGGCAGCGCCCGGATCTCCTCGCCGAGCAGGAAGACCGCGCGGTCGCGTTCGACCACCACCGACAGCAGCGGCGCGGCGGCCGGCTTCGCGCGCGGCGGCACGAAATAGCCGCCGCGCACATAGCCCAGCCCGTCGTCGCCGGTGTTGCCGAAGGCGGTGACCCGGCCGAGGATGACGACATGGTCCCCCGCCTCGACCCGCTGGCTGGCGTCGCATTCGAACCAGGCCGCCGCACCGCCGATCACCGGGGCCCCGTTGCCGCCGCGCCGCCAGTCGACCCCGGCGAAGCGGTCTTCCGAGGGGCGGGCAAAGGTGTCCGACACCTCGCGCTGCGCCTTCGACAGCACGCTGACCGAGAAGTTGTCGGCCGCCATCATGGTGGCGAAGTTGCGCGAGCTACGGGCGATGCAGATCAGCAGCATCGGCGGGTCCAGCGAGACCGAGGTGAAGGAATTGGCGGTGAAGCCGATGGGCCGGCCCTCGGCAGTGCTGGCGGCCACCACCGTCACGCCGGTGGCGAAGGCGCCGAAGGCGTCGCGCAGTGCCCTTGTGTTGCTGACGTCGTTGGTCATCTCGTCCCTGTCGGTGCCCGTCGCCGGCGGTGTTCGCCCCGCCTCGCGCGCCGGTCCTTGGCTGTCGTGGCAGAGGTCACACGTTGGTGTCGATCCAGACGGTGACGGTTTTCGTATAGTCGCGCACCGCGTCGATCCCGGCCTCGCGGCCCTTGCCGCTGTCGCCGAAACCGCCGATCGGGGCCATCGGGGCGCCCATCCGGTAGCAGTTCACATACTGGATGCCGGCGCGCAGCCGGGTGGTCAGGCGGTGGACGCGGCCGACATTGGTGGTGAAGATGCCCGCCGCCAGGCCGAAGCGCGAGGCATTGGCCAGCGCCACCGCCTCGGCCTCGTCGCCGAAGGGCAGGATCGCCAGCACCGGCCCGAACATCTCGGTCTGCACCAGCGCGTCGTCGTGGCTGCCGATCTCCAGGATGGTCGGCTGATAATACCAGCCGCCGCCGGCGATCTCGGGGCGCTTGCCGCCCAGCAGCAGCCTGCCGCCGCGCTGCACCGCCTGGGCGACCGCGGTCTCGATCCGGTTCAGCTGCGCCGCCGTCGCCAGCGGGCCGAGCTGCGCCCCGGCATCCATCGGATCGCCGACCCGCAGCTGCGCCGCGGCGGCGGTGATGCGCCTGACGAACTCGGGATAGATCCCGCGCTGGACCAGCGCGCGCGAGGAGGCGACGCAGCTTTGCCCGGCCGAGCCGAGGAAGACCCCCGACACGATCGAGGCGACCGCATTGTCCAGGTTGGCGTCGTCGAAGACCAGCGCCGGCGATTTGCCGCCAAGCTCCAGCGAGACATCGGCCAGGTTGGCGGCCGAGTTGCGCACGATGTGGCGCGCGGTTTCCGGCCCGCCGGTGAAGGCGATCTTCGCCACCAGCGGATGGCTGCTCAGCGCCTCGCCGCAGGGGGCGCCGTGGCCGGTCACCAGGTTGATCAGCCCCTTCGGCAGCGCGACCTTCTCGGTGACCTTGCGCAGGAACTCGATCACCGGGGCGGCGGCGATTTCCGAGGGCTTGATCACGATGGCATTTCCGGCGGCGATGGCGGGGCCGAGCTTCAGCGCCAGCAGCCAGAGCGGGTTGTTCCAGGGCACGATGGCGGCGACCACGCCGACCGGGACCCGGCGGGTGAAGGCGGTGACGCCTTTCTGCGGCGGGGTGAAGGTGTCGCCGGTGATCTTGTCGGCCATCTCGCCGAAGGCGCGCAGGTAGTCGGCGCAGACCGCGGTGAAGCGGCGGGTCTCGGCGATCACCTTGCCGGAATCGCGGGCCTCGGTCTCGGCCAGCAGCTCGGCATTCTCCAGCACCACATCGGCCATGGCGCGCACGATGGCGCCGCGGGCGACCGGCGCGGCCGATTGCCAGTCCTCGCCGAGGAAGGCGCTATGGGCGGCGGCGACCGCCTCGTCCACGTCGGCGGCCGAGCAATCGGGGACCGAGTAGAGCGGTTCGCCCGTCGCGGGATTCCACGAGGCGATCTGCGGACGGTCGGCCAGATCGCGCCATTCGCCGCCGATCAGCACCGGATAGCGCCGCAGCGGGGCGGTCTTTGCAGCAGTCATGGCGTCTTCATCCTGTCGGTCCGGCAAGACCCGGTCGTCCGGGGACGACTCGGGTTTGCATTCTGTGCATCATATTATGGTAGACCATAATATTCCCTGTCAACTTTCAAGCCCTTTCCGCCCGCTTCGCATCGGGAAAACGAAAGGGCGGACAGGTCCGCGCGCGCCCCGGCGCTGCCGCGGCGGCGATTGCATGGAAAAGAGGCGGACGCGGGCGTGCGTCCGCCGGCGGCGCGGGCTCAGCCCGCCTGCCACGCATACCAGCGCTTGCCGATCTCGTCGATGTTCTCGGCCCAATACTGGATGTCCAGAGGCACCTCCTGCTCGGGATGCGCGAAGGGCATGTAGGGCTGCATCGCGGGGTCGATCAGCGCATTGGCCTTGCTGTTGATCGGCGCGAAGGCGCTGGCGTTGGAGAAGTTCGCCTGCCCTTCCGGACTGGTGGCAATGGCAAGGAACTTCATCGCCGCCTCCTTGTTGGGGGCGCCCTTCGGGATCACCAGCATGTCCGGCCCGGGCACGTGCTGCTCCCACGAGATGGCGAGGGATTCCATCCCGTCCTTGATCATCGAATAGATCCGGCCGTTCCAGAACATGCCGATGGGCGCCTCGCCCGAGGCCAGCAGCTGCTGCGACTGCGCGCCGGTGTCCCACCAGATGATGTCGGACTTGATGGTATCCAGCTTGGCGAAGGCGCGGTCGAGGTCCAGCGGGTAAAGCGCGTCCGGCGCCACCCCGTCGGCCAGCAGCGCGATCTCCAGCGCGCCGAAGCAGGCCCATTTGTAGAAGGCGCGCTTGCCCGGGTAGGTCGCGGTGTCGAAGAGGTCCACCCAGGTCTTCGGCTCTCCGGCCAGGAAATCCCGGTTCCAGGCCATGATGAACGAGGACATGAAGCTGCCGACGCCGTAGTCGAAGGTCAGCCGCTCGTCGAGGCCCTCCTTGTTCACCACGGTGAAGTCGATGGGCTCCAGCAGGCCCTCCTTCGCCAGGCGGAAGGCGAAGTTGGCCTCGACGTCCACCACGTCCCAGGTGACGTTGCCGCTTTCCACCATGGCGCGCAGCTTGCCGTAGTCGGTCGGGCCGTCGTTGACCACGGTGATGCCGGTCGCCTCGGTCAGCGGCACCGCCCAGGCGGCGTATTGCGCCTCTTGCGTAGTGCCGCCCCAGGCGACGAAGGTCAGGCTTTCGCCCGCCGCGAGGGCCGCGACGGGCGAAAGGGCGGTGGTCGCCAGAAGACTGCCACCGAGTTTCAGAAAACTGCGACGTTCCATCGTCATTCTCCCTGTCGATGCCCGCTTTCGGCAGGCTGTTATCCGGCCTTGAAGGCCGGGATCACCTCGCGTCCGAAAAGGGCGAGAGATTTCTTCTGTTCCTCGGGCGGCAGGCCGAAACCGGCGTAATAGCAGAAATCGTCCACCCCCGCGGCCTCGTAGGCCTTCAGCTTGGCGATCACCTCGTCGGGCTTGCCGAAGACCAGGTTGGTGCGCAGGCTTTCGGCCGAATATTCCTCGCTGTGGCGCAGCGAGAACAGGTCCAGCGAGGTGGGGAAACCGTTCTTCACCCCGCCCTCGTTGCGGAACAGGCTCTCGAACAGCCCGTTGCGCGAGATCAGCGAGTCGACCGCAATCTGCCAGCCGTCGTCCTCTTCGTAGACATGGGTGTGGCGCATGGTCATGAACTTCGGGCGCTGCGTGCGGCCGGACCTGGCGAAGGCGTTCTCGAACCGCTCCTTGTAGCTGAGGAATTCGCTGAACGGCCGGGTGATCGCCCAGGAATGGATGTTCAGCCCGTGCTGCAGCGCCCAGTCGTAGGTGGCGGGATCGCGGGCGGCGATCCAGATCGGCACTTCCGGTTGCAGCGGCTTCGGCACCGAGGTTGCCTCGGGGAAGGACCAGAACTTGCCCTGGTGGGCATAGTCCCCGGCCCAGAGCGCGCGGACGGCGGGGACGATCTCTTCCACGAAGGCCATTCCCTGCTTCTGCGGGATGCCGTTGGCCATGCGGTCGAATTCATACTGATAGGCGCCGCGGCCGATGCCCAGCTCCAGCCGCCCGCCGCTCAGCATGTCGAAGAAGGCCGCCTCGCCCGCCAGCTTGATCGGGTGCCAGTAGGGCGCGACCACGCAAGCGGTGCCCAGCCGGACGGTGCTGGTGTGGTTGGCGATCTGGGTCAGCATCTGGAACGGCGCGGGGCCGACGTTCGCCTCGATGGTGTGATGCTCGCCGACCCAGACGATGGAGAAGCCGGCATCCTCGGCGATCTGGGCCATCTCGACCGTGTGGCGGATGACATCGCGCAAATCGACCCGATCGTTGTCGCGGTCGAGGGTGAGAGAGACTGAAAACTGCATGGTCCGGGGCCTTTCGTAGCGACGACTCCTGTCTAGGGTCCCGACCGGGGATTGATCTTCCGTCGTTTCGTCGCAAAAATGTTATATTCATCCTTCATTTTTAGGGGACCGCCCGGAATGTCGCGCGAGACCAACTACCTGGAACGTCTGGGCGAGATCGCCCGCATCGTCCACGAGGGCCGCAACAGCCAGGACGTGCTGGAACGGATGGCCTATGCGATCTGCTTCGACTCGCCCTGGCAGTCCAGTTCGATCATGGCGGTTGACCACCGGCACCAGCTGGCGCATGAGGTCGCGCATTTCAGCCGCACCCAGGCCGAATTGCAGCGCTCCACCGCCTGGCGGCTGTCCACCAGCCCGGCGCTGCACGCGGTGGAACGCGGCAAGCCCATCGTCATCCGCGACGCGCTGAGCGACCGCGAATACATCGAATACTGGAGCGACGCCCAGGTGCAGCGCTACCGCACCGTCGTCGTGCTGCCGCTGCGGTCGACCGACGACGAGGGCCGCCCGCTGGCGATGTCGATCCATGCCTTCGAGGTGACCGAGGTCGACGAGGACATGCTCAGCTACCTGGTCACCTGCGCCGACCTGGCCGGGATGGCGGTCGAGAAGAACCGCGCCTTCAACGCCAAGAAAACCGCGAACGAAAAGCTGTCCGAGCTGCTGGCGCTGCAACAGAGCCTGGTGCTGCAGGCCCTGCGCGAAACCTCGATCGACACGCTGATCGACCTGTGCCGGCGCCATCTCGGCTGCCCGGTGATCCTTGTCGACCTGATGCTGGGCCAGGCGCATTGCGGCGGCTTCGCCGACAACGACCGGATCGGCCGCGCCTGCAACGGCCCGGCCTGGCGGGCGCTGGAGCAGATCTTCACCACGGCCAAGGCGGGCAAGTTCCAGAACGGCATCCGGCGGCTGGACCTGCCGGAAGAGGCCGGCGGGCCGCTGGAGCTGATGGTGCAGGCGGTGCAGGCCGGCAAGGAGACCATCGGCGGCATCGCCCTGGTCGGCGGCACCGCCCTTGGCGAATCCGAACTCCAGACCGGCGACGCGATCTGGATCGTGCTGTCCATCGTGCTGCTGAAGAACCACATCGGCTACGAGGCGCGGACCCGCGATTCCTCCGAGTTCCTGGCCGATCTGTTCGAGGGAAGGATGACGCCGCAGCGGTTGGAACGCGATCCGCGGGCGGCGGTGCTGCGGTCGCCCAACCGCATCCTCGCCTTCCGGCTTCCGTCCGAGACGGTCTCGCTGACCGCCGCCTCGCGCACGATCTCGCGCCAGTTGCAGGCGGCGGGGGCGCGGTTCCTGCTCAGCGTGGTGAACCAGTTCCTGGTGGTGATCCTGCCCGAAGAGGCCGCGGCGGGCGGCAGCACCGCGGCCCTGGGCGACCGCATCTTGGCCGAGCTGAGCCGGATGATGCGGCAGATGCCGATCCTGGTGGAAATCCCCGAATGCAGCCAGTTCGCCGATTACGAGACCGGCTGGCGGCGCATCCAGCGCCTGACCGACTGGGCCGAGCGCAACCAGCGCAACGGGCGGATCTCGGTCGGCAGCGCCGGGGTGCTGGGGCTTCTGGCCGAGGGCTTCGACTACACCCTCGCAACGGAGTTCTGCGACAACATCCTCGGCCCCCTGCGCGCGGCGGAGGGGGTCGGCAAGGGCGTGTTACAGGAAACGCTGGAGCTGCTGGTCGGCCACGGCGGCCGGCCGCAGCCCGTGGCGGATGCCCTGGGCATCCACATCACCACGGTGCGCTACCGGATCCAGAAGCTGAAGGACCAGTTCGGCATCGACATCCGCGACGCCGGCACCCGCTTTGCGGTCGAGATGGCGCTGCGCCTGTCCGGGGTGCTGCCGCAGGGCCGGCCGGCGTTCTGAGCCGACTTCCTGCGTTTCGGAGGATAATAGCGTCACCTCTTCCTACGGATTGGGAAGAAATCGCCGCCCTGCCCCGCTAGCCTGCGGGCTGGAACTGCGGGCGGCCCGGCGCGGCCCGCGGGATGCAACTCTCTGAAAGCTGAGGCCAGACCATGCAAATCGGCGGCGTGGACGTTCACCCCGAGATGTCTCTCCTGCTGGACGCGAAGGCGGCGATTCCGGTCACCGACGACCCGGAAGAGCTGCGCAAGGGCTGGGTGGACTATGCCAAGCGGCTGTGGCGGCCCTATCCCGCCGACATGCAGGTGCGCGACACCCTGCTGGACTGCCCCGGCGCCGGTGTCGCCGGCCGCATCCCGGTGCGCCTCTACCGCCCCGGCGCCGCGCCGCGGCAAAGCCCGGTGGTGATCTACCTGCACGGCGGCGGCTTCACCAAGGGCGACCTGGAAAGCGGCGACACCATCGCCTGGGGCATCGCCGAACGCACGGGCGTTACCGTGGTCAGCGTCGACTATCGCCTTGCCCCGGAACACAAGTTCCCGGCGGCATTGGAGGATTGCTTTGCGGTGGTGAAGCACCTGAACCAGCATGGCCCCTCGCTGGGGATCGACCCGGACCGGATCGCGGTCTGGGGCGACAGCGCGGGCGGCAACCTCGCGGCGGCGGTCTGCCTGGCGGCGCGGGACCGCGGCGGGCCGCGGATCGCCGGCCAGGCGCTGAACTACGCGACGCTGACCAACGACCTTTCCGCCCCCGCCTTCACCCAATTCGCCGATGCGCCGATCACCACGCAATCGGTGGTCGACTCCTGGGTCCACTACCTGCCCGGCGGCCGCATCGACGATGCGGGGTGGGCCGCCCCGCTGCGGGCGCCGGACCTGACCGGCCTGCCCCCGGCCCATGTCCATGCCGCCGAGATCGACTGCCTGGCCGACGACAGCACCGCCTATGCGGCGCGGCTGAAGGCGGCGGGCAACGATTGCGTGCTGCGCGTCGCCAAAGGCATGATCCACGGTTATCTGCGGGTCCGCTTCGCCGGGCCGCAGACCGAGGCCGAATTCAACGCGCCCTGCGATTTCCTGAAGGCGCGGCTTCTCGCCCTGGAACCGGGCTGAAAGGAGATTGCAGATGCAGCAGGACTTGCCCGCCACCGCCCGCTTCCTGATCGGGGGCGAGCTGCCGGTCTGCCGGCTGGGCTTCGGGACCATGCGGCTGACCGGCCCCGGCAGCTTCGGCTGGCCCGAGGACCGGGAAGAGGCGCAGCGGCTGCTGCGCGAACTGCCCGCGCTCGGCATCGACCTGATCGACACCGCCGATGCCTATGGCCCCGACATCGCCGACCATCAGCTGCGGGCGGCGCTACATCCCTATCCGAAGGGCATGGTGATCGCCACCAAGGGCGGCGTCACCCGGCCCTCGCGCGACCGCTGGGTGCCGCTCGGCCGGCCGGAATATCTGTTCCAGCAGGTCCGCAAGAGCCTGGAGATCCTCGGGCTCGACGTGATCGACCTCTGGCAGCTGCACCGGATCGACCCGAAGGTGCCGCGCGACGAGCAGTTCGACGCGGTCCGGCAGATGCGGGCGGAAGGGCTGATCCGCCATGCCGGTCTCAGCGAGGTGACCGTGGCCGACATCGAGGAGGCCGGGCGCCACTTCCCGGTGGCGACGGTGCAGAACCGCTACAACCTGGCGGACCGCGGGCATGAGGCGGTGCTGGCCCATTGCGAAAGCCGCGGCATCGGCTTCATCCCCTGGGCGCCGCTGGCCTCGGGCGGGCTGGCCTCGGCCGAGGGCGCGGTCCGGCGGATCGCCGCCGCCCATGGCGTCGCCCCCTCCGCCGTGGCGCTGGCCTGGCTGCTGCGCCGCAGCCCGGTGATGCTGCCGATCCCCGGCACCTCGAAGCTGAAGCACGCCCGCGAGAACATCGCGGCCCTGCGGCTGGAACTGTCGGACGAGGATCAGGCGGCTTTGGAGAAAGCCGGGGCCTGACCCGCGGCTCAGCGGCCGCGGGTGAAGGCATCCCCCGCCGGGCGCAGGCGGACGGCCAGCGCGACGGCGGCATAGGTCAGGAAGCCCGGGGGGTCGCGCAGGGCCATCCCGGTCAAGGCAGGCAGCGTCGGCCGCGGCTTGCCCTCGCGCTGCATCAGCCCGGGGTGGAGCGCGGCCAGTTCCCTGACTCCGCGGTCCTGGCGGCGGCGGGTGCGGACCAGCGCGGCGAAACCTTCCGCCATCGGCCAGAGATAGGTCTGCGGCACCTGCACCCGTTCCTCCGGCGCGAATTGCAGCCGCACGAAGGTGTCGTCCGAGAGGATGCGGGGAAAGTCGCCCCATCTTGCCCGCCCCGCCACGTTCACCGCGTAAAGCCCGTAGCCCGGGGCGGTGGAGCGGGCGAAGGGCAGCCGCTGCCAAAACCGCGCATAGGCCCGCGTGACCCATGACCTTGCCCGCGGGACCACCGGGGTGGCGCCGGCATAGACTGGCCCGGGCCGGGCCAGTGCCGACGCCAGCGCCGCCAGCACGCCGGGGGACAGCACGCAATCGGCGTCGAGGTAGGCGCGCAGCTCTCCCGCCGCCGCCCCGTCCCCCGCCGTCAGCGCCAGCGGCTTCGAGCCCTCGGCCAGGTCCAGAACCTGCAGGCCCGGCAGCCTGTCGGCGAAGCCCCGCGCCACCGCAACGGTGGCGTCGCGGCAGCCGTTCGCCACCACGATCACCTCGAAGCCCCCGGGCACCGGGTCCGAGGCGGCCACCGCGTCGAGACAGGGCCCGATCCAGCCCTCCTCGTTCGAGGCCGGGATGATCAGGCTCAGCATCGGCAGCCCCCGGCCAGCGCCCGCCAGCGCGGGTTGTCGTCCCACAGGTGCCGCAGCGCGCCCCAGCTGCCCCATTTGTTCGGCGTATAGACATCGACGAAGGCGTTGAACGGCTGGTCCGAGACCCGCGCCCATCCCGCCAGCAGGTCGGCGTAAAGCCCGCCCATGCCTTCGGAATAGTTCAGCGCGGTGAAGAAGGCTTCCAGCTCCGCATCCTCCACCGCCGGGCCGTAGCCGACGACATGGGTGCCGCCCTCATACATCGCCAGCGTCAACCCGTAGCGTGCCGCCACCGCCGCATGATACGGCAGCGTGTCGGTCAGCAGCTGCTCCAGCGTGTCCTCCCCCGCGCCGGTGGCGGCGCCGTTGCGCAGCTCCGCCACCGCCCGCTCCAGCGCCAGATCGTAGCGGTGGGCGGCGAGGTGGCCCTCCAGCGCCGCCCCGGTCAGGCCCTGCGCCGCCGCTTCCCGTTCCGCCGCCGCAAGGCTTTCGGCGAGCCAGCCCTTCACCGCCGGCACCTTGCCCTCGGAGCCGAGGAGGCCGGAGAAATATCCGGTGACCGCCCAGGCGTCGAAGCTTTCCACCGGCGGGGGCAGTCCCTCGGCCACCGCCAGCGGCGCGGTCAGTATCTGCTCCTCGACCCCCTTCACCCCGGTCTGGGTGGCGACCACGCGGACCATCCTGTCAGTCCCGCCCATCGTCCCGGCGAAGACCTCCATCACCTCGGCGGCGCGGGTGCCGTAGAATTGCAGCCATGCGCCCTCCACGCCCCAGCGGGCGCGACCCATCTCCTCGGCCCAATGCGCCTGCTGGAACTGCCAGTTCCAGACCTCGTTGGAATATTCCACCCAGACCCGCAGCCCCGGGTCCAGCCCGTCGCGCATTGCTTCGGCATAGGCGCGGACCAGATCGTCCCCGGCCATATGCGGCAGGGTGATCCAGGGCTCGGCCTGCAGCCGGTTGGCCAGCGCCGCCATCACCTCCACCGGCACGCCCTTCCTGGCCCAGGTGTAGTCCGAGGGCCTCGGCCGGTCCTCCGCCCGCGACAAGGTGGAGTTGTTGGTGGCCATCCAGTCCATGAAGCGCAGGGTCTTCGCCCCCTCGATCCGGGCCAGCCAGTCGGGGTTGAAGACCTCCCCCGCCGCCAGCGCCGCCGCCCGGTCGGCCCGCACCGCGACGATGCCGCGGATCGGGTCTACGGGATCGGTGGCGGCGATGGTCAGGATCACCGCGCCGGGGCCGGGGGTGTAGTCGAAGACGACCTCGCCCTCCCGGCGCGAGACCACCTGCGCCCGGCCCTCGACCCGCAACTCGCCCTTGCCCTGCCAGGTCAGGAGGTAGCGCCCGGCGACGCCGCCCGCCCCTTCCGGCAGGTCGGTCAGGATCAGGGTGGACAGGCCGGAGACGCCTTCGGGCAGCCGCAGCGGCCAGCCCTCGGCGTCCAGCACCCCGGCCGCCCGCAGGTCGGCCTCCTCCATCCCGCCCCACTGGTTGCCCAGATGGCCAGTCCAGGGCCGGGCGGTCTTCATCACATCGAGGAAAGGCTGTTGCACCGACCAGTCGTTCACCCCCGCCAGCCCGAGCGCCAGCTTCGGGTTGGCGATCTTCTCGAAGACGGGCGCGGGCGGCGGCACCCATTCCACGGGCTCGGGCGCCGGGTCCGCCGCCGGGGCCGCGTCAACCGCCGGCTCGGGAGCCGCCTCCGTCGCCCGATAGGCCGAGACCGCTTCCCAGGCGATGCGCTGGAAGGCGGCGGCCTGATCGTCGGTGATCACCGCGTCCCGGCTTGGCCATGTCCGCATCAGCTTCGCCGGCAGCCCCTCGGGCGAGCGGTCGGTGATCGCCGCCAGATGCACCATGGCGAGGAAGTAGAGCCCCTTGCCGTCGGGGTGGATGTCGTCGGCGAAGACCTCGCTTATGTCCGACAGCCCCGGCACCCGGCCCGCCGCCATCTCGTCGGCAAGATGCCCCATCGCCTGCCCCGCCGGGATCAGCCGGGCGCGGTCGCCGGCGATCTGCTGCCACAGGGGCAGGTCGTCGCGCAGCCTTTGCCGCCAGGCCACACCGGCGCCGGGATCGTCAGGCACCTCCGCCCCGCTGCCCGAGGCCAGCGAATGCCAGCTTTCGTAAAGCCAGACCCGCGCGCCCGGGCTGCCCGCCGCAGCCGCATCGGCCCAGCGGGCAACCAGGCCCTTGCTGTCGTTCCACTGCACCTGCCCGGCCAGCGGGATCGCCTCGGTCAGCACCAGGTCGGTGACGCCGCCCTCGGCCAGAACCGCGCGGCCATCGACGCCCTCGGCCTGATCGGAATGGTCCCAGAGATAGGCCAGCGGCGCGCCGTTGATCACCTGCGCCTGCACCACGGCGGGCTCTCCCATGTGCTGCAACCCCGCCTCGACCAGTTCGGGCAGGGTGGGGCCGACGAGGCTGTGGCCCACGAACAGGATCTTCGCCAGAAGGGAAACCAGCCCCATGCCTATCCTTTCACTCCGGTCAGGGCATAGCCCGCCACGACCCGCCAGACCAAGCCCTGCATCTTTGCCACCGCTTCTTCCGGCGGCGGCACCGCCGCCGTCCTGTCCGCCCGCAGCAGCCGGTGCGGCAGGCCCTCCGGCGACCGGCCGTAGATCGCCGCGAAATGCGTCAGCGCCATGGCATAGGCGCCGAGATCGTTGAAATGGATGTCGTCGGCGAAGAAATCCTGCCGGCCGGCGAGGCCGGGCAGGTTCCCCGCCTCCGCCGCCGCGGCAAGGGCCGCCATGACCTGCCCGCCGGGGATGACATGGATCGGCCCCGCCTTCTCCACCGCCGGGCGCAGCACCTGCGCCTCCCACAGCGCGGGCAGGTCGGCGGCGATCCGGGCCTCCCAGCCCTCGGGATCGTCCAGCCGGTGCCAGGTCTCGTAGAGGTAGAGCCGAACCTCCGGCCGCGCCGCCCGCGCCCGCGCCGCCCAACGGGCCAGATGCCGGGCGCTGTCGTGCCAGCGGATGGCATCGCGCAGTTCCACCATCTCGGTCAGCACCACCACCGGATAGGCGCCGCTGTCCAGCGCCTCGCCGGCCGGGCGGAAGGCTTCGGTGGCGTTCTCCTCCGCGTGCCCCGGAACCTCGCCTTGCCAATGGTCGCGCAAGCTGGCGCCCCATCCCAGCTGGCTGTGCCAGCGGTGGCCGCCCAGTTGCGCCAGCATCGCCGGCATGTCGCGGCCCACCAGCGAATGGCCGAGGTGATAGACATCGACCGGCCCCGCAGGCGGCGCCAGCGGCGCGGCGTAAAGCGCGGCGAAGGCGGCATCCGACAGCCGCGGCCGCCGCCAAAGCGCCAGCCCGCCCGCCGCCGCGCCCGCCAGCGCCGCCAGTCCGAAAGCCCGCCGCTTCAAGCCCTTCCTCCCCTTCCGGTTCCCGTCCTATCTGCTATCTAGCAGAACCAAGACCAGCCGGGGGGATGGAATTGCTGAGTTTCCTGCTTCTGAACGCCCGCGCGCGGTTCTACCGCGTCGAGGTGGCGGAAACGCTGTTCGGCGACTATACCGTCAGCCGGGAATGGGGCCTCAGCGGCCGGCCCGGGCGCAGGCGGCAGCACTGGCACGGCAACCTGCGCGAGGCGGTGCAGGCCGCCGACCGCTGGCGCAGACAGGCGATGCGGCGGGGCTATGCCGCGGAAAGGATTTCGGCATGACGGTGCATCTCTGGGTCCGGGCGGAGCAGCGCCCGCATGAGGAGCGGGTGGGGGTGACGCCGGAAGGCGTGGTCGCGCTGGTCGCCGCCGGCATCCGCGTCTCGGTCGAGGAGTCCTCGGTCCGCGCGATCCCGATCGAGGGCTACCGCAAGGCGGGGGCGGAGATCGTGGCCGAGAACTCCTGGCCTTCCGCGCCGAAGGACGCCATCGTCTTCGGTCTGAAGGAACTGCCCGAGGACGGCACGCCGCTGCCGCACCGGCACATCATGTTCGGCCATGCCTTCAAGGGCCAGCCCGCCGGGCAGGTGCTGTTGAAGCGCTTCAAGGCCGGCGGCGGCACGCTCTACGATCTGGAGTATCTGGTGGGCGAGGACGGCCGCCGCGTCGCCGCCTTCGGCTATTGGGCCGGCTATGCCGGCGCCGCGGTCAGCCTGAAATGCTGGGCGGCGCAACAGCGCGGCGGCCTCTGCGGCCCGGTCCGCAAGGTCGCCTCCAGGGCCGCCCTGCTGGAGCAGCTGGAGGCCGAGCTGAAGGGCCTCTCCCGCCCCCGCGCGCTGATCATCGGCGCGCTCGGCCGCGTCGGCACCGGGGCGGCGGACCTCTGCACCGCGATGGGGGTGCAGGTCACCCGCTGGGACATGGCGGAAACCGCCTCCGGCGGGCCCTTCCCCGAGGTGTTGCAGCACGAGATCTTCCTCAACTGCATCCTCGCCCGCCCCGGCTGCCCGGTCTTCGTGCCGGCGACGGCGAAGACCGATCCGGCCCGCAGGCTGACCGTCATCGGCGACATCGCCTGCGACCCGACCTCGGACTTCTCGCCGATCAAGGTCTACGACCGCGCCACCGACTGGGACGCCCCGGCGCTGCGGGTCCACGACGCGCCGCCGCTGGACGTGACCGCCATCGACAACCTGCCCTCGCTGATGCCGGTGGAATCGTCCGAGGATTATGCCGCCCAGCTTCTGCCGTCGCTGCTGACCCTGACCGACCTGTCCTCGGGCGTCTGGGGAAGGGCGAAGGCCGATTACGACCGCCACAGCGCAGATCTTTGAAGCGGCCCCGGATTTTCGCCGAAAATCCGCCCGCGCCCGCATGACAGGAGAAGACAGATGACCATCCATTGGTGCGGCACCGGCCTTTCCTCCGGCCCCGGCCTCCGCCGCCTGATCGAGGCCGGGCACCCGGTCGTGGTCTGGAACCGCACGGTCGCCAATGCGCAGGAGGCGGTGGGCGACATCGCCAGCGACATCCGCGCCTATACGCTGGAGGCGCTGACCGACGCCATTGCCCCCGGCGACGTGGCGATCTCGATGCTGCCCGCCGACAACCACGTTCCCATCGCCCGGGCCTGCCTGGCGAAGGAGGCGCATTTCGTCTCCTCCTCCTACATCGCGCCGGAGATGCGCCTGCTGGACGCCGAGTTCCGCGAGAAGGGGCTGGTCAGCCAGAACGAGGTCGGCCTCGATCCCGGCATCGACCACCTGATGGCGCATGACCTGGTGGCGCGCTACCGCGCCAGCCGGGCCTATGACGCCGGCAACGTGCTGTCCTTCACCTCCTATTGCGGCGGGGTGCCGAAGCACGCCAATGCCTTCCGTTACAAGTTCAGCTGGGCGCCCGCCGGGGTGCTGAAGGCGCTGCGCTCGCCCTCGCGCAGCCTGAGGCATTTCTCGGAACTGCGGGTGTCGCGGCCCTGGGAGGCGATCACCCAATACATCGCGCCGCTGCCGCAGCCCGAAAGCTTCGAGGTCTATCCGAACCGCGATTCCTATCCCTTCATCGCCGACTACCGCTTCGATCCGGCCTGGAAGGTGAAGGATTTCGTCCGCGGCACCATCCGCCTGAACGGCTGGGCCGGGGCCTGGGCGCCGATCTTCGCCGAGATCGAGGCGCTGGAAGGCGCCTCGCCCTCCCAGGTGGACGCCGCGCTGACGGCGCGCGCCGAGGCGCTGCTGAAGGAGAACGCCTATGCCCCCGGCGAACCCGACCGGGTGGTGCTGTTCGTGGCGCTGAAGGCGGAACGCGAGGGCAAGCCGGTGTTCCACGAGACCTGGGCCATGGACGCCTGGGGCGACGAACGCGGCTCGGCCATGGCGCGGCTGGTCTCGGTGCCGGTGTCGCTGGCGGTCGAATCGGTGCTGAACCGGGAAATCCCGGCCGGCGTCCATTCCGCCCCGCACGACCCGCGGCTGCTGAGCGCCTGGCTGGGCCAGGTGCAGCGGCTGGCGCAATACATGGCGCGAATCGACCACCTGGCGTGAGGGGCAACCGGCGCGGCGGGGTGAACCCCGCCCTACGGGAGCCGGCCTCGTAGGGCGGGGTTCACCCCGCCGTTCCGCGTCATCCTCGGGCGGGCGCTGGCCGGGTGCTTTGGGCACCCGGCCGGTCAAACCGAACCGTTGCGCATTGGCGAAGGCAAAAGCCTTCGCCACTACGGACGCGCCCCAACCGCGTGACAGCCCGGCCGGCGCCCGCTATGGTCGCGCGCGATCCGGGGCGCCAACCCGGGCGCACCGAGAGGAACCCGAGCACCGCCATGCGCCGCCGCGACAGCACCGCCACCGGCCGTCCCGGCCTGTCCGACCGGCTTGCCGCCCGGGCGGCGCGGCGCGCGACGGCGGCGACCGGCTTCGTCTCGCAGCCCGACCCGCGCTCCATCGGTCTCTACGCCCGCGGCAAGCAGATCCTCTCCGGCAACGTCCTGCTGGCCGGCTTCCTGGCCGAGGCGCCGGGGACGGATCTCTGGGACATCCCGCCCCCGGACCCCGCCTTCGGGGCCGAGGCGCAGGGGTTTTCCTGGCTCGACGACCTTGCCGCGCTCGGCACGCCGCAGGCCCGGGCGCTGGCGCAGGGCTGGACCTGGGGCTGGATCGCCCGCTACGGCGAGGGCCGCGGCCCCGGCTGGACGCCCGACCTGACCGGACGCCGGATCATCCGCTGGATCCACCACGCGCTCTTCCTGCTGCAGGGCCGCGACAAGGCCGCGGCGGATGCCTATTACCTTTCGCTCTCGCGCCAGGCCGCCTATCTTGCCCGGCGCTGGAAGGCCGCCCGCCCCGGCCTGCCGCGGTTCGAGGCGCTGACCGGCCTGCTCTACGCCGGGCTGTCGCTGATCGGCAAGGGCGACCTCACCGCCCCGGCGCTGGCCGCGCTGTCGCGGGAATGCGCCGCCCAGATCGACCGCGAAGGCGCGCTGCCCACCCGCAACCCCGAGGAACTGCTGGAGGTGCTGACGCTGCTGACCTGGGCCGTCCGCGCCCTGGCCGAGGCCGAAAGCCCGATCCCAGAGGCGCTGTCCGACGCCATCGCCCGCATCGCCCCCAGCTTGCGCATCCTGCGCCATGCCGATGGCGGGCTGGCCCGCTTCCACGGCGGCGGCAAGGGGATGGAAGGGCGGCTGGACCAGGCGCTGGCCGCCGCCGGCCCCGGCGGACCCATCGGCCATGTCGCCAGCGCCATGGGCTTCGTCCGGCTGACCGGCGGCCGCACCAGCCTGATCCTCGACGCCGCCGACCCGCCCGGCGGGACCGCCCGCGCCACCGCCCATGCCTCCACCGCCGCCTTCGAGCTGACCTCGGGCCGGCGGCCGCTGGTGGTCTCCTGCGGCTCCGGCCTGCCGTTCGGGCCGGAGTGGCGGCTGGCGGGGCGGGCGACGCAATCGCATTCCGCGCTGTGCCTGACCGGCTTCTCCTCCTCGCGCTTCGGCGCCCGGGCGGAGGAGGGGCTCTTGGACGACACCGCCCGCGTCACCGCGCTGCGGCTGGCCCCGGGCGAGGGCGGCACCGTGCACCTTGCCCATGACGGCTGGACCGCCACCCACGGCCTGACCGCCAGCCGCGAGCTGCACCTGTCGGGCGACGGCCGCCGCCTCGTCGGCACCGACGCGCTGACGGCGATGAGCTTCGCCGACCGCAAGCGCTTCGGCACCCTGCTCGACCGTTCGCATCTGGAAGGCATCGGCTTCGCCCTCCGCTTCCACCTGCATCCCGATGTCGACGCCACGCTGGACATGGGCGGCACCGCGGTCTCGATGCAGCTGCGGTCGGGCGAAATCTGGGTGTTCCGCCACGACGGCAGCGGCAAACTGTCGCTCGATCCATCGTTCTACCTGGAAAAGGGCCGGATAAATCCGCGCCCGACGCTGCAGATCGTGCTTTCCGGCCTGGCGCGGGATGTCGAGACGCGCATCGGCTGGACCTTGGCGAAGGCACAGGATACTCCGCTGGCCATCCGCGACCTGGACCGGGACGATCCGGTCCCCCTCTGATGAGGCCCCAGATGTATCACCCGCCCACCGACCTGATCTACATCGGCCGCGCGCTGATCTCCGTCTCCGACAAGACCGGCCTTCTGGACCTGGCCCGCGCGCTGGCGGCGAAGGGGGTAGAGCTGATCTCGACCGGCGGCACCTCGGGGATGCTGCGGCAGGCGGGGCTGGAGGTGCGGGACGTGTCGGATGTCACCGGCTTCCCAGAGATGATGGACGGCCGGGTGAAGACGCTACACCCCAACATCCACGGCGGGCTGCTGGCGCTGCGCGACGACGACGAACACCTGCTGGCGATGGCCGCGCATGGCATCCAGCCGATCGACCTTCTGATCGTCAACCTCTACCCGTTCGAGGAGACGGTGGCGAAGGGCGCCGACCGCGCCACCTGCATCGAGAACATCGACATCGGCGGCCCGGCGATGATCCGGGCGGCGTCGAAGAACCACAAGTTCGTCACCGTGGTCACCGACCCGGCCGATTACGGCGCGCTCTTGGACCAGATCGAGGCCCATGACGGCGCAACGACCCTGGCCTTCCGCGAAAGGCTGGCGCTGACCGCCTATTCCCGGACGGCAGCCTATGACGCCGCCGTCTCCGGCTGGCTGGCGGGCGAGATCGGCGAGGCCGCGCCGCGCTACCGCGCCTTTGCCGGGAAGCTGGCGCAGCCGCTGCGCTATGGCGAGAACCCGCACCAGGCCGCCGCCTTCTACACCGATGGCAGCCGCCGCCCCGGGGTGGCGACCGCCCGGCAATGGCAGGGCAAGGAACTCTCTTACAACAACATCAACGACACCGATGCGGCGTTCGAGCTGGTGGCGGAATTCGCGCCCGAGGACGGCCCGGCCTGCGCCATCATCAAGCACGCCAATCCCTGCGGCGTCGCCCGCGCGGCGACCCTGCGCGAGGCCTATCTGGCCGCCTACGCCTGCGACCAGACCTCGGCCTTCGGCGGCATCGTGGCGCTGAACCGGCCGCTGGACGCGGCCACGGCGGAGGAGATCGTGAAGATCTTCACCGAGGTCGTCATCGCCCCCGGCGCCTCGGACGAGGCCAGGGCGATCTTCGCCGCGAAGAAGAACCTGCGGCTGCTGACCACCGAGGCGCTGCCCGACGCCGCCGCGCCGGGGCTGGCGTTCCGGCAGGTCGCGGGCGGGCTGCTGGTGCAGGACCGCGATTCGCAGCCGCTTGCCGGCGCGGCGCTGAAGGTGGTGACCAGGCGCGCGCCGACGGAGGCCGAGATGCAGGACCTGCTCTTCGCCTGGAAGGTGGCCAAGCACGTCAAGTCGAACGCCATCGTCTACGTCAAGGACGGCGCCACCGTGGGCGTCGGCGCGGGGCAGATGAGCCGGGTCGACAGCACCCGCATCGCCGCCCGCAAGGCCGAGGACATGGCCGGGGCGCTGGCCCTGCCGCAAAGCCCGGCCATCGGATCGGTCGTCGCCTCCGACGCCTTTTTCCCCTTCCCCGACGGGCTGCTGGCCGCCGCCGCAGCAGGCGCCACGGCGGTGATCCAGCCCGGCGGCAGCATGAACGACGACAAGGTGATCGCGGCCGCCGACGAGGCCGGCCTCGCCATGGTCTTCACCGGCCAGCGCCATTTCCGGCACTGAGATGCGGCTCCTTGCCCTTTCCGCCGCCCTGACCTTCGCGCTGGACCAGGCGACGAAGCTGGGCGTGATCCACGGCCTGAACCTGCCCGAACGGGGCGAGATCGCGGTGCTGCCGCCCTACCTCGTCTTCCACTGGGCCAAGAACTACGGCATCAACTTCGGCCTCCTCTCCGGCGAAGGCGGGATCGGCCGCTGGCTGCTGATCGTGGTCGCGCTGGCGATCTCGGCCTGGGTCGTCACCTGGGTCCGGCGCGAGCCGGCGAACAGGATCGCCCAGGTCTCGGCCGGGCTGCTGGTCGGCGGCGCGCTCGGCAATGTGGTGGACCGGCTGGCCTATGGCTATGTCGCCGATTTCCTTAACATGTCCTGCTGCGGGATCGAGAATCCCTATGCCTTCAACGTCGCCGACATCGCCATCTTCGCCGGCGCGCTCGGCCTGGTGGCCTTCTCCGGCAGGCCGGCGCAGGGCGGCAAGGGCGGCCGGCGCAGGACAGGAAAGCCTGCCCGAAAGACCCCGTGACGCCGGGCGATCCATGCGGTAAGACGGGGACAAAGGACGTGGAGGCTTCGTTGATGCAGGCAAGGGCTGGCGTGACCGCCATCGCAATCGTGGCGATGCTGGGGCTTGCCGCCTGCGGTGGCCGCGACAAGGCGCCGGTGCTGATGAACATCAAGTCCACCGATGGCCCCGACGAATTCGGCATCCTGCCGCCGAAGCCGCTGGAAATGCCGGAATCGCTGTCCGACCTGCCGCAGCCCACCCCCGGCGGCGCCAACCGCACCGACCCGCAACCCTTCGACGATGCCGCCGTCGCGCTCGGCGGCAAGCCGCAGGCCCGCACCGGCGGGGTGCCGGCGGCGGACGGCGCGCTTTACGCCCATGCCGGCCGCTTCGGCGTGCAGGCGGACATCCGCGGGCAGCTGGCCTCGGAAGACCTGGACTGGCGGCGCGACAACAACGGCCGGGTGCTGGAGCGGCTGTTCAACGTCAATGTCTACTTCAAGGCCTACAAGAAGTTCTGGCTCGACCAGCAGGCCGAGCTTGCGTATTGGCGGTCGCGCGGGGTCAGGACCCCCTCGGCCCCGCCGGCCCAGGACGGCGAATAGCGCGCCATCACAAAGGCGTAGACCTGCTTGATCCCGCCAGCCGACCGGCTAGCCTGCCCCCAACCAACCGGAGGCCCCATGCTTTTCCGCCAGATCCTGCTTGCCGCGCCGCTGGCGCTTGCGGCGGCGCTTGCGCCTTCCCGTCCCGCCGCGGCCGAGACCGTCACCACCTTTACGCTGGAGAACGGCCTGGAGGTCGTGGTGATCGAGGACCACCGCGCCCCGGTGGTGGTGCAGATGATCTGGTATCGCGCCGGCGCGGCGGACGAACCCGCGGGCACCTCCGGCATTGCCCACTTCCTGGAACACCTGATGTTCAAGGGCACCGACAAGATCCCGCCCAACGCCTTCTCGGCGATGATCGAGGCGCAGGGCGGCGACGACAACGCCTTCACCTCCTGGGACTACACCGCCTATTTCCAGCGCATCGCCGCCGACCGGCTGGAGCTGGTGATGGAGATGGAGGCCGACCGGATGCGCAACCTGCGCATGACCGAGGAGGATGTGGCGACTGAGCGGCAGGTGATCCTGGAGGAACGCGCGCAAAGGACCGACTCCGACCCCGGCGCGCTGATGAACGAACAGATGCGCGCGGCGCAGTTCCTGAATCACCGCTACGGCGTGCCGGTGATCGGCTGGCGGCACGAGATGGAGGGGCTGAGCCGCGAGGATGCGCTGGCCTGGTATGTGAAATACTACGCCCCCAACAACGCCATCCTGATCATCGCCGGCGACGCCACGCCCGAGCAGGTGAAGGATCTGGCCGAGAAATACTACGGCCCGATCGCCCCCTCGGACGGCATCGCCCCGCGCGAGCGCCCGCAGGAGCCGCCGCAGCTGTCCGAGCGCCGGATCACCATGGCCGACGAAAGGGTCTCGGACCCCTATCTCTACCGCACCTACCTGGCGCCGGAACGCGATCCGGGAGACCAGCGCGAGGCTGCGGCGCTGACCATCCTGGCCGAGTTGCTGGGCGGCGACGGCCAGACCTCGCACCTGGCCCGGGCGCTGCAGTTCGACAGCCAGACCGCGGTCTATACCGCCGCCTATTACGACGGCACCGCCATCGACGACACCACCTTCGGCCTGATCGTCATCCCGGCGCCGGGGGTGGAGCTGCAGGACGCCGAAGCCGCGCTGGATGCGGCGCTGGCCGATTTCATCGCGAAAGGCCCCGACCCGGCCGCCTTCGAGCGCATCCGCACCCGCATCCGCGCCGCCGAGATCTATGCCCGCGACAACATCCGCGGCCTGGCGCAGGCCTATGGCGAGGAACTGACGGTGGGCCTGACGGTCAAGGACGTTCAGGACTGGGACGAGGTGCTGTCCGCCGTCACCCTCGAAGAGGTGCAGGCCGCCGCCGCCAAGGTGCTGGACCGCAACAAGGCCGTGACCGCCTGGCTGGTCCGCCCGGAAGGCCCGGCGGAGGCCCCCGCCGAAGCGCCTCCGGCCGACGCCATCCCGGAACTTATGCCCGAGGAGATCCAGGAATGAGCTTCGTCCGCCCCTTCGCGCTGGCTCTTGCCGCCGCCCTGTCGCTGGCCCTGCCCGCGCGGGCCGAGCTGAACATCCAGGAGGTCACCTCCCCCGGCGGCGTCACCGCCTGGCTGGTCGAGGACCACGGCATCCCCTTCGTCGCGCTGGAGATCGTGTTCAAGGGCGGCACCTCGCTGGATGTCCCCGGCAAGCGCGGCGCCACCTATCTGATGACCGGGCTGATCGAGGAAGGCGCCGCCGGAATGGACAGCCGCGCCTTCGCCGAGGCGCGCGATTCCCTTGCCGCCAGCTTCTCCTTCGACGCCGGCAACGATTCCGTCTCGGTCTCGGCCCGGATGCTGACCGAGAACCGCGACGAGGCGGTGGCGCTCTTGCACGAGGCGCTGGTCAACCCGCGCTTCGACCAGTCGGCGCTGGACCGGGTGCGCGAGCAGGTGCTGTCCGGCCTGCGCTCGGACGCCAAGTCGCCCGAGGCGCTGGCGCCGCTGGCCTTCGACCGGCTGGCCTTTGCCGACCATCCCTACGGCACCGCCAAGGAAGGCACGCCCGAAAGCGTGGCCGCGCTGACCCGCGACGACATCGTCGCCGCCCACAAGGGCGCGATGGCGCATGACCGCATCTATGTCGCCGCCGCCGGCGACATCACCGCGGCGGAACTCTCCGCGCTGCTCGACACGCTCTTCGCCGGCCTGCCCGCCACCGGCGCCCCGATGCCGGAGCGCGCGCCCTGGCTCCTCCAGCCCGGGGTGACGGTGGAGCAGTTCCCCTCGCCGCAATCGGTGGTGTTCTTCGGCCACCGCGGCATCCCCCGCGACGACCCGGATTTCTTCGCCGCCTATATCCTGAACGAGGCCATGGGCGGCGGCCGCTTCTCGGCCCGGCTGATGAAGGAAGTGCGCGAGAAGCGCGGGCTGACCTACGGCATTGGCACCTGGCTGGTGCCGATGGACCATGCCGAGCTGTATCTGGGCCAGTTCTCCGCCTCGAACGACAAGGTGGCCGAGGCGATCTCGGTCGTCCGCGCCGAATGGGCGAAGGTGGCGGCCGAGGGCCTGACCGAGGCGGAACTGGAGGAGGTGAAGACCTACCTCACCGGCAGCTACCCGCTGCGCTTCGCCGGCAACGGCAACATCGCCAATGTGCTGGTCGGGATGCAGATGGAGAACCTGCCGATCGATTATGCCGTGACCCGCAACGAGAAGGTCGAGGCGGTGACGATGGAGGATGTCCAGCGCGTGGCCAAGCGCATCTTCCTGCCGGAGGAGCTGCATTTCGTGGTGGTGGGCCAGCCGAAGGGGCTGTGAGGGTCCAGATTGCGCGGCTGCCGGCGCAAGCCTTTATCGTTGTAGCTGACGGAGTCGCCTGGGACTGCTGTCGGCTGATGGGGGCATTCTGCCCCCCATGCCATCGGTTTCTCGAACCGATGGCGAAACCGCTGGCATACCCCTGAGGATATTTGTGGCAGGTGAATGCAGAAGAAGAGCGCTTCTTCCCTTTCACCTGCCCTTAAATATCCCCGCCGGAGGCAACCCCGAGCCGGTTGCGCCTGAAAGGCGCAGAGGCGAGACGAAAGGCTTGCGCCGCAAGGCGCGCAATATGGCAACCGTAGCCACAGGGCGCCCTTCCCCGACTCGCTCCCCCCTGCTACATATCGTCGGATGACCCTCCACACCCCCAAGATAGCGGGCGCTTCCGGCCGTCCGGTGATCCGTCAGCTGGACGAGGCCGCGATCAACCGCATCGCGGCCGGCGAGGTGGTGGAGCGGCCGGCCTCGGCGGTGAAGGAGCTGGTGGAGAACGCGCTGGACGCCGGCGCCGGCCGGATTGCCATCGACTATGCCGACGGCGGCAAGACGCTGATCCGCGTCACCGACGACGGCTGCGGTATGACGGCCGACGACCTGCCGCTGGCGCTGGCCCGCCATGCCACCTCGAAGATCGACGGCTCGGACCTCTTGGACATCCGCTCCTTCGGCTTCCGGGGCGAGGCGCTGCCCTCGCTGGGCGCGGTCGGGCGGCTCACCATCACTTCGCGGGCCGAGGGGCAGGAGGCGGCGCGGATCGCCTGCGACGGCGGCCGGCTGGCGCCGCCGCGGCCCGCCGCGCTGAGCCGCGGCACGGTGGTGGAGCTGCGCGACCTGTTCCACGCCACTCCGGCGCGGCTGAAGTTCCTGCGCAGCGACCGGGCCGAGGCGCAGGCGATCCACGAGGTGGTCAGGCGCCTCGCCATGGCCGAGCCTTCGGTCGGCTTCACCCTGTCGGAGATCGGCCCCGAAGGCCCGCGCCCGATCCTGCGGCTGGAGCCGGAGAGCGGCGACCTGTTCGACGCGCTGCACGGCCGGCTGACCCGGCTCCTGGGCGCGGATTTCACCGCCAATGCGCTGGCGATCGACGCCAGCCGCGACGGGCTGCGGCTGGTCGGCTATGCCGCGCTGCCGACCTATTCCCGCGGCTCCTCGGCCCGGCAATACCTGTTCGTCAACGGCCGCCCGGTGACGGACCGGCTGCTGCTCGGCGCGCTGCGGGCCGCCTATTTCGACGTGCTGTCGCGCGACCGCCACCCGGCGGCGGTGCTGAACCTGATCGTCGATCCGGAACGGGTGGATGTGAACGTCCATCCCGCCAAGGCCGAGGTCCGCTTCCGCGAGCCCGATGCCGCCCGCAGCCTGATCATCACCGCGCTGCGCTCGGCGCTGACGGGGGCGGGCCATCGCGCCTCCACCACCGTCGCCAGCGAGACGCTGGCCGCCTTCCGGCCGGAACAGCCGCGCCAGCAGACCCTGGCGAGCGCCTTCGCCTTCCAGGCCCCAACCTTCCCGGCTCCCGCGCCGCAAGGCTTCGCCGAGGCCCCGATGGCCCGCATCGCCGAGACGCCGGCGCAGCCGGCCGTCGAGGCGCCTCCGGCAGAGGTCCACCCCCTCGGCGCCGCGCGGGCGCAGCTGCACGAGAACTGGATCGTCGCCCAGACTGCCGACGGCATCGTCATCGTCGACCAGCACGCCGCGCATGAGCGGCTGGTCTACGAGCGGCTGAAGGCGCAGATGGCGGAGCGCGGCATCGCCCGCCAGCCGCTTCTGATCCCCGAGATCGTCAGCCTCTCCCCCGCCGATGCCGCGCTCATCCTTTCCGCCGCACCGCAACTGGCCGAGGCCGGCTTGGTGGTGGAACCCTTCGGCGGCGGGGCGGTCGCCCTGACCGAGACGCCCGCCATCCTCGGCGCGGTCAACGGCGCGGCGCTGATCCGCGACATCCTCGACGAACTGGCGGACTCCGGCCACAGCCAGCTGACCCGCGCCCGCATCGACGCGGTGCTGTCGCGGATGGCCTGCCATGGCTCGGTCCGCTCCGGCCGGCAGATGCGGCCCGAGGAGATGAATGCGCTGCTGCGCGAGATGGAGGCGACGCCGAACTCCGGCCAGTGCAACCACGGCCGGCCGACCTGGGTGGAGCTGAAGCTGCACGACATCGAACGCCTGTTCGGCCGCCGATGATGATCACGCTCTTCGGCCAGAGCTATCCCTGGAACGCGCCGGAGGTGCTGATCCTCGCCGGCGCCGCGCTGGCGCTGCTGGTCTTCCTGGCGCTGATCCTGCGCGCCGCCTCCCGCGCCTCGGCCTCTGCCGCGCCGCTCTTGCGCGAGGTCGCCTGGCTGTCGCACAAGGTGCAGTCGATGGGCGAATCGCAGGAGCGCCTGGCCGGCGGGCTGACCCATGTCTCCGAGGCGCAGGCCGCCAGCCAGACCTCGATGCTGCACCTGATGGAGACGCGGCTGGCCGATGTGCAGCGGCAGATGACCGAGGCGCTGCACGGCACCTCCACCCGCACCGCGCGCAGCCTGGGGGAGTTGCAGCAGCGGCTGGAGACCATCGACAAGGCCCAGGCCAATATCGAGAAGCTGTCGGGCAACGTCTTGTCGTTGCAGGACATCCTGTCCAACAAGCAGACCCGCGGCGCCTTCGGCGAGATCCAGCTGCACGACATCGTGCAGAAGGCGCTGCCGCGCGACGCCTATACGATGCAGGCGACCCTTTCCAACGGCCGCCGGGCCGATTGCCTGATCCACCTGCCCAATCCGCCCGGCCCCATCGTCATCGACGCCAAGTTCCCGCTGGAGCCCTACGAGGCTTTGCGCCGCGCAGACAGCCCCCGGGCGCAGGCCGAGGCCGCAGCGCAGCTGAAGACCGCCGTCCGCGCCCATCTCCGCGCCATCGCCGAGCGCTACATCCTCGAAGGCGAGACCGCCGACGGCGCGCTGATGTTCCTGCCCTCCGAGGCGGTCTATGCCGAGTTGCACGCCAACTTCCCCGAGACGGTGCGCGAAGGCTTCGCGCTGAAGGTCTGGATCGTCTCGCCCACCACCTGCATGGCGACGCTGAACACCATGCGGGCGGTGCTGAAGGATGCGCGGATGCGCGAACAGGCCGGGGCGATCCGCAAGGAGCTGTCGCTGCTCTACGCCGATGTGGAGCGGCTGTCCGACCGCGTCGGCAACCTCGACCGCCACTTCGCCCAGGCGGCGAAGGACATCGAGGACATCCGCATCTCCTCGGACAAGGCGACGAAACGGGCCCGCCGGCTGGACAACTTCGACTTCGAGGAGCTGACGCCGGAGGACCCGGCGAAGGTGCTCGGCCCGGGCGTGGCGGAATGAGGGCCGGCCGCTGGCGCTACTCCCGTGCCTCCCATTCCCCGCGCAGCACCGCATAGACCAGTTCGTCGCCCCAACGCCCGTCGAAGCGGTCGTTCTGGCGGAAATGCGCCTCGCGCCGCAGCCCCAGCCGTTCCACCACCCCGACCGAGCCGCGGTTCTCCGGGTCCAGACGGGCGAACAGCCGGTGGAAGCCGCAGCCGCGGAAGCCGAAATCCAGCAGCGCGGCCGCTGCCTCGGTCGCATAGCCGCGGCCCGCGGCGTCGGGGTGGAAGATATAGCCGATCTCGCCCTGCAGCGCCGCCCGGCTGGCGATCTGCAGCTTCACCTGCCCCAGGGCCGCACCGCCCTGCCCCGGCGCCACCGCCAGCCGCAGCGCATCGCCGTCCCCGGCGAAGGGCCCGTCCAGCGCCTCGGCGAATTTCGCCCTTATCGCCTCCGGCCCCGGCGGGGGCTGGTAGAGATGGCGGTAGACCTCGGCCCGGCCGTGCCAACCGGCGAAGGCCGGGAAATCCTCCGGCACGAAGCGCCGCAGCAGCAGCCGTTCGCTGGCGACCGGCAGCGCCAGCCCTTCCGTCCGCAAATCCTCCATCCGCGCCTCCTTTATCCTTGGGTAGATCACGCCGGCGCCGGATGGCAAAGCCCCCGCGCCGTGCTAGGACTGCGCCATGATCCACCTGCGCCCCTCCGACTACACCCGCCAGCCCTGGAAGAACGGCAAGGGCACCACCACCGAACTGTGGCGGCTGGAGCGCGAGGGTGCGCTGCTGGTCCGGCTCTCCCGCGCCTCGGTGGTGGAGGACGGGCCGTTTTCCCTGTTCCCCGGGGTGGAGCGGAACCTGACCGTGCTCACCGGCCCCGGCTTCCGGCTGACCGGCCCCGGCGTGGACCTGCCCTGCGCGCCGCTGGTCCCGGTCGCCTTCCCCGGCGATGTGGCGGTGACGGCGACCGGCACCGGCGGCCGGGCATCGGACGACTTCAACGTGATGACCGCCCGCAGCCTGCCGCGGCCGCAGGTCGCGGTGGAGACGGATACCACCCTGCCCGCCGGCGGGCTGCTGGCGCTTTACGCCCTCGGCCCGGCCTCGGTGAACGGCGAGGGGATGGAGCCCGGCGACCTGATCCTGACCGAGGACGAGGCCCGCCTGACCGGCCGGCTGCTTGCGGTCCGTCTGCACCCGTAGGGCGCGGTTCACCCCGCCGCGCGCAGCCGCGCCATGAAGAACCCGTCCATGCCGCCCCTTTCGGCCCATAGATCGGGCCGGGTCCGCAATCCCCCGGCCTCGGTCCACCAGCCGGTCTCCACCCCCGGCAGGTCCACCCGCTCCACCGCCAGCCCCGGGTGCCGCGCCAGCGCGCCGGCCAGCTGTCCCTCGCCCTCCTCCGGCAAGAGCGAACAGGTGGCGAAGACCAGCCGCCCACCGGGCTTCAGCCAGCTAAGCGCCCGGTCGAGCAGCTGCGCCTGCAGCGCCACCAGCCCCGGCAGGTCAGAACCGTCCTTGACGAAGGGCAGGTCCGGGTGGCGCCGGATCGTGCCGGTGGCGGAGCAGGGGGCGTCCAGCAGGATGGCGTCGAAAGCCTCGCCCGGCTGCCAGTCCAGCGCATCCGCCGCGACCACCTCGGCCGTCAGCCCGGTCCGGGCCAGATTCTCCCTCAGCCGCGCCAGCCGGACCTCCGAGACATCCAGCGCCACCACCGAGGCCCCCGCCGCCGCCAGTTGCAGCGTCTTGCCGCCCGGCGCGGCGCAGAGGTCCAGCACCCGCTCCCCCGGCCGGGCGTCCAGCAGCCGTGCCGGCAGCGCGGCGGCGGCGTCCTGCACCCACCAGCCGCCCGCGGCATAGCCCTTCAGGGCCGAGACCTGCCCGCCCGCGGCCAGCCGCAGGCTGCCGGTCGGCAGCGCCTCGCCCTCCGGCGCCTCGGCCCCCGGCCGCAGGGTCAGGTCCAGCGGCGGCTCGGCGGCATGGACTGCCTCGATCCCGGCAACGACCTCGCGGCCCCAGGCATGGACCAGCGGCTGGCGCAGCCAGCGCGGCAGTTTCTGCACCCCGGGCAAGGCCCCCTCGGGCACCGCCCGCAGCACGGCGTTCACCAGCCCGGCCAGATGCGCGGTCTTGCGGTTCGCCCGCACGATCTCCACCGCCGCATTGACCACGCCATGCCCGGGCGCGCCCAACGACCGCTCCACCACCGCCAGCCGCAGGATGTTCATCGCCCTGAGCGGCGGCCGCTTGCGCAGATGCGCCGCCAGCGCCCGGTCGGCCGGCTCCAGCCGCCGCAGCACCGCCGCCGCCAGCCGCAGGGCGCGCGCGCGGTCCTCGGGCGGCAGGGCCATATCGGCCTCGGCCAGCATCCGCCCCTCGCCCAGGACGGCATCCAGCATCGCCACCGCCGCCGCCCGCGCCTTCACACCCTCGGCCATCCGCTTTTCCTTTCGCTTCCCCGGGCCTATATCATCCGGAGGACGGAAGGAACCCGACGATGCCCGAAGACAGCCCGAAGGCCCTGCCCCCCGAAGCCCTGCGCGCCCTGGCCGAGGCCGAGGAACGCCGCCGCACCTCTCCGCCGGTGGAGCTGCCGCCCGAACTCGGCGGCCGCAAGGAGGGGCTGGAGGCGGTGCGCTACGGCGACTGGGAGAAGAAGGGGCTGGCGGTGGATTTCTGAGCCGGTCCGATCCCGACGGAGGCTCCAAGCAACGTCTGGCCGGGCGGGAGAGGGCGAGGCATTGCCTCGCCCTCTCCCGTGCATGCGGTTTCCACCGGAAACATGTCGGCAGGAGCCCCCGAGAGGCCAGCGCCCGACCCGGCGGGCGAGAAGCGCCTGGCCCGAGGGCGGGGCGGGCGCTGGCCGGGCCTTGGAGGCCCGGCCGGGACAAGGGCACCGGGCGAGGTGGTGGGTGGAACGCTTCCTAAGTCAACCACCTAGGGAAGCGTTCCACTCAGACCGGAAGCCTACAGCCCAAGCACGTCCATCATGTCATACTGCCCCGGCTTCCGCCCCTGCCCCCAGAGCACCGCGCGCAGCGCGCCGCGGGCGAAGATCGCGCGGTCGGTGGCCAGGTGTCGCAGCACCACCCGCTCGCCGTCCGCGGCGAAGATCACGTCGTGCTCGCCCACCACGTCGCCGCCGCGGATGGCGCTGAAGCCGATCGAGCCGCGTTCCCGCACCCCGGTGATGCCGTCGCGGCCGGAGACCATGGCGTCCTCCAGCTTCACCCCGCGGCCCTCGGCCGCGGCGCGGCCCAGCATCAGCGCGGTGCCGGAAGGGGCGTCCACCTTCATCCGGTGATGCGCCTCGACCACCTCGACATCCCAGTCCTCGTCCAATGCCGCGGCGATCTTCTGCGTCAGCCGCACCAGCAGGTTCACCCCGAGGCTCATGTTCCCCGCCCGCACGATCACCGCATGGCGGGAGGCCGCCTCGATCTTCGCCAGATGCTCGGGGCCGAGCCCGGTGGTGCCGATCACATGCACCAGCCGGGCCTGCGCGGCCAAAGCGGCGAAGTCCACCGTGGCGGCGGGAGCGGTGAAGTCCACCACGCCCTGCGCGCCGGCGAAGGCCTCCAGCGCGTCGTCGGTCACCACCGTCCCCAGCGGCGCGCCGCCCATACATTCCCCGATGTCGCGGCCGATCCAGGGATGGCCCGCGCGCTCGATGCAGCCGGCCAGCCGGGCCTTGCCGCTGTCGGCGATGGTCCCGACCAGCATCCGGCCCATCCGGCCCGACGCCCCGGTCACCACGATCCCCGGCAAATCGCCCATCTCCGCCCCCCGTTCGCTGCCGCTTCCGCTTTAGCCTCCCCTTGCCGCGGGCGAAAGCCCGCCGTTGCGGGCGGGGGCGAAAGGCCCTATGTGGGGGCCATGTCCCAGAAACGCTTTTCCCCGGCCGCAGGCCCTTCGCAGCGCCAGCTGCGCGTCGGCGAGTTGATCCGCCGCACGCTGTCGGACGTGCTGAACCGGGGCGAGATCCACGACCCCGACCTGAACGCCATGCCGATCACGGTGGGCGAGGTCTCCTGCTCGCCCGACCTGAAGGTCTGCACCGTCTATGTGATGCCGCTGATGGGCTCCGGCCCGGTGGAAGAGGCGATCAAGGCGCTGGCCCGCAACAAGGGCGAGTTGCGCCGCCGCGTCGGCGCCGAGCTGACGCTGAAATACGCCCCCGACCTGCGCTTCCGCCCCGACGAGACCTTCGACCGGCTGGACGAGACCCGGCGGCTGTTCTCGGACCCCTCGGTGCAGCGCGACATCGGTGCGGACGGGGCCGCCGACGAGGACGAGGGCGGGGAGGGCTGATGCGCCTGCTGCTGGCCCTGCTGGTCCTGCTTGCCCCGCAGGCAGCGGGAGCCGCGGCCTGCCGGGACGACAGTTTCGAGGGCGCCTCCTTCACCCTCTGCGAAGTGACGGCGGAGGAGGACCTGCGGCTCTTCCGCGACGGCGCCGACGGCCCCCTGGGCAGTTTCCGCGCGGTGGACGAGGTGCTGGCGGCCGAGGACAGGCAGCTCGACTTCGCCATGAACGCCGGAATGTATCACCGCGACCTGTCGCCGGTGGGCCTGTTCATCGGCGAGGGCGTGCAGACCGCCCCGCTGGTCACCCGCGCCGGGCCGGGCAACTTCGGCCTGCTGCCCAACGGCGTCTTCTGCTGGGGCACGCCGGGGCAGGGTTTCCGGGTGATCGAGAGCCGCGCCTTCGCCGCCGAGGCGCCGGACTGCCGCTATGCCACCCAGTCCGGGCCGATGCTGGTGATCGGCGGCAAGCTGCACCCGCGCTTCCTGCCCGACAGCGACAGCCTGAACATAAGGAACGGCGTCGGGGTCAGCGCCGACGGCCTGCGCGCGGTCTTCGCCGTGTCGAACGACGAGGTGAACTTCCACCTCTTCGGCCGCTACTTCCGCGACCATCTGGGGCTGCGGGACGCGCTTTACTTCGACGGCAACATCTCGCGCCTTTACGCGCCCGCTCTGGGGCGGCATGACGGCGGCTTCCCGATGGGGCCGATCGTCGGCACCGTGGTTCCGAAGGGCTGAAGGATGGCGAAAGCGCGCAAGGGCCGCCCGGTGCACGGCTGGGTGATCGTGGACAAGCCCGCGGGCGTGGGGTCCACCGACGTGGTGGGCAAGGTCCGCTGGGCCTTCCAGGCGCAGAAGGCCGGGCACGCGGGAACGCTGGACCCGGATGCCACCGGGGTGCTGGCGGTGGCCCTGGGCGAGGCCACAAAGACCGTGCCGCTGATCATGGACGCGCGGAAGGGCTATCGCTTCCGCATCGCCTTCGGGGCCGAGACCGCCACCGACGATGCGGCGGGGGAGGTGCTGCGGACCTCCACCCTGCGGCCTTCGGAGGCGGAGATCCTCGCCGCCCTGCCGGCCTTCCGCGGCGACATCCTGCAGGTGCCGCCGCAGGTCTCGGCGGTGAAGGTAGAGGGCGAGCGCGCTTATGACCTGGCGCGCGAGGGGGTGGCGATGGACCTCGCCGCCCGGCCGCTTCATGTCGAGCGGCTGGAGTTGCTGACCCGCTCCGATCCCGACCATGCCGAATTCGAGATGGTCTGCGGCAAGGGCGGCTATGTCCGCGCCATCGCCCGCGACCTGGGCCGGGCGCTCGGCTGCCTCGGCCATGTGCAATGGCTGCGGCGGGAATTCTCCGGGCCCTTCGCGGCGACCGAAGCCTGCACCCTGCAGGAGATCGAGGCGCTGGCGCGGACCGATGCCATCGACGCGCTGTTGCAGCCGCTGGAACTCGGGCTCTCCGCCCTGCCGGAACTGCGGGCGACGCCGGAAGGCGCCATGCGGCTGCGCAACGGCAATCCCGGCCAAGTCCTCGGCCACCTGCCCTATGGCGAGGAAGCCTGGGCCAGCCTGGACGGCCGGGCGGTGGCGGTGGGGCGCTACATGGGCGGCGAGTTGCACCCCAGCCGCGTCTTCGTGCGGTGAAGGGCTGCCGCCTCGGACTGCCGGGGCGGGCAGCGGCAAGGGCTCTGCCGGTTCACCTTGGTCCAAATACTCACTCCACCCGCCCGGCAGGGCGCTGCGGATGATCACCCGCAGCCACACCGCAGGCGAGACCCGTTCGACCGTCGTCTATTCGGCTTGCGAAACCTACCGCTACCTGCTGACCCGGGTCTGGAACCCGGCCGCGCCGCGGCTGCTGTTCGTGATGCTGAACCCCTCCACCGCCAGCGAATTGCGCAACGACCCGACCGTGGCGCGCTGCGAGGCGAGGGCGCGGGCGATGGGACAGGGGGCGCTGCGGGTGGCGAATATCTTCGCCTTCCGCGCCACCGACCCGCGCGCCCTGCGCGGCGCGTCAGATCCGGTCGGGCCGCAGAACGACCGGCTGCTGGCGGACAGCGCCTTGTGGGCCGATGCGGTGGTCTGCGCTTGGGGCAACCATGGCGCGCTGATGGGCCGGGCGGCCGCGGCCGAGGCGCTGATGCGCGCCACCGGCAGGCCGCTGTTGCACCTGGGGCTGACCGGCGCCGGGCAACCCCGGCATCCGCTCTATGTCCCGAACAGCCGCGCGGCCTTGCCGTGGATCAGGCCGCCAGCAGGGTGATGTCCTCGGCCGACAGGCCGGCGCCGCCCGCCACCAGCCCCACGGCCTGCCCGTCCAGCAGGATCCGCACGTCGTCGGTGCCCTCGACCGGAGCCAGCGTCAGTTCCGGCGCGGCATGGGTGGCCGGGTCGTAGACGACGACGATCTGGTCCTCCGCCGCGTCGTAATCGGTGATGGTGGCGAAGCCGCCCTCGCCCAGCCATTGGCCCAGGGTGAAGGCATCCGCCCCGGCGCCGCCGCTGCCATGGTCGCCCGTGCCGAGGACCAGCGTATCGTCGCCTGCGCCGCCGTTCAGGAAGTCCGCCTCGGCATCGTCGCCCTCGGGGAAGGCGCCATACAGGGTGTCGGCGCCGTCGCCGCCGTCCAGCGTGTCGCCGCCCGCGCCGCCGGCCAGCAGATCGTCGCCCTCGCCCCCGGCCAGCCAGTCGGCATCGCCGCCGCCGTCCAGCGTATCCTCGCCGGTGCCGCCGATCAGCGTGTCCAGGCCCCAGTCGCCGGCGATGCTGTCGTCGCCCTCGTGGCCGCAGAGCGAATCATCGCCCGATCCGCCCGTCAGGCTGTCGTCTCCCGCCTGCCCGTGCAGGATGTCGTTTCCCGCCCCGCCGGCCAGCAGATCGGCACCGGCGCCCGCCCAGAGGATGTCTTCCCCGTCGCCGCCGTCCAGATCGTCGTCGCCATCGCCGGCGTCGATCTGGTCGTCGCCCGCGCCGCCGGTGACGGTATCAGCCGCGCCGCCGCCCGAGATCAGGTCGTCGCCATTGCTGCCGTGCAGGACCAGCGGATCGTCCGGCGGATCGGGAATGTCATCCGATTCAATGGCATCGCCGTCGTCGTCCAGCGGGATCGTGCCGGTGCCGCCCTGCGCCGGGCCGCCGTCGCCGCCGTCCTCGTCCCCCTCGTCGTTGCCGTCGCCCGGCTCGGTCGCCGCAAGGACCGATTCCGCAAGCACCCCGGCGAACAACGCGCCAAACAGACCGAACAGAGCCAGCATGTCCCGTTACCCCATCTACCGCGCCGCACCCCTGCGGCGTTAACCATTTTTCCGTTAACCTTTTGAACGGACATGGAAATATACTTTCCTCCATAGCACGGAAATCGGGGCGGAAAAAGGGCGATGCGCGCCAGGGTTGCAAGGGATTGAGGCAAATGCCCCGCGTTCCGCCGCGGCCCGGGCCACAACGGGCTTTCCTTTTCGCGCCGCAGGCCCTATAGGCCGCCATCCGTCCCGAGGACGGAGCCTCCAAGGGCCCTGCTGGACGACATCCCGGCTTGCGCCATGACCCTTTGACGAACAGGAGACCCCGATGTCGATCACTGTCGAAGAGAAGACCCGCCTTATCAAGGAATATGCGACCAAGGAAGGCGACACCGGCTCGCCCGAAGTGCAGGTCGCCATCCTTTCCTCGCGCATCGCCACGCTGACCGAGCATTTCAAGAGCCACAAGAAGGACAACCACTCCCGCCGTGGCCTTCTGATGCTGGTCGCGCAGCGCCGCAAGCTCCTGGACTACCTGAAGAACAAGGACGAAGCGCGCTACACCGCGCTGATCCAGCGCCTCGGCCTGCGCCGCTGAGCGGACCACAGGTTTCGGGAAACGCCCGTGCCGCAAGGCGCGGGCGTTTTGCTTTTGCGGTCATTCCATCAGGTATTCCGCCCAATCGGAACGGGCGTGGACGACGCGCAGCACCTCCAGCCGGCCGGGCGCGGCCCGAAAGATCACCAGATGCGAGCGATAGCGGTGCAGCGGACCGGCGGAGTGAACTCCGGCCTTTCGCGGGCGATCTCGGGCTGTTCGGCCAGCAGCGACAGCAGGCGGTCAAGCCCGGTAAAGTAGGTCCTGGCCTGCGCCGGCCCCCATCTCTCGGCGGTATGATCCCAGATCGCGGCAAGGTCGGCCCTTGCGGCCGGGGTCAGCAGCAGGTGCCGGATCACCGACTTTCGCGCTCGGCAAGGAAAGTCCGCATGTCGAAGGGAACGGCGGGACCGGAGGCCAGGCCATCGTCCACCAGCCGCTGGATGCCGGCCACAGCCTCCTGCCGGGCCTGGTCGCGGCGGATCAGGTCGCGCATGTAGTCGCTGACATTGGCATAGCGCCCACCGGCGGCCTGCGCCTCGGCGAAGGCCTTCATCTGCTCGGGCAGCGATATGTTCATGGTGGCCATCCGCTCATCCTCGCAGCTTGGCAAACTTTGTCAACCAACCCGCCCCTTCCCAACCCCCTTGTTTTCCTGTATGGCCCGCCCCCATCTGCGACGTGAGGCCCGCCCCCGGGGCACATGCGAAGGATCGGGGGAAACGGCGGCAATGGGGCCGCCAGATACGGGGGCGCCGGCAGGGGCCGGACACCCAGAGGAAACGACATATGTTCAACGTGACGAAGAAATCCATCCAGTGGGGCAACGAGACGCTCACGCTGGAAACGGGGAAGGTTGCGCGCCAGGCCGACGGCTCGGTCGTCGCCACCCTCGGCGAGACGCAGGTGATGGCCAACGTGACCTTCGCCAAGGCGCCGAAGCCGGGGCAGGACTTCTTCCCCCTGACCGTCCACTATCAGGAAAAATACTATGCCGCGGGCAAGATCCCCGGCGGCTTCTTCAAGCGCGAGGCGCGGCCGTCCGAGAAGGAGACCCTGGTCTCCCGCCTGATCGACCGGCCCTGCCGGCCGCTGTTCGTGCCGGGCTTCAAGAACGAAGTGCTGGTGATGGCGACGGTGCTGTCCTGCGACCTGCACAACGATCCCGACATCGTGGCGATGATCGCGGCCTCCGCCGCGCTGACCATCTCGGGCGTGCCCTTCATGGGCCCGATCGGCGCGGCGCGCGTCGGCTTCGTCGACGGCCAGTATGTGCTGAACCCGCCGATGGACGACATGACCCAGCTGCGGTCCAAGCCCGACCAGCGGCTGGACCTGGTGGTCGCCGGCACCAAGGACGCCGTGATGATGGTGGAGTCCGAGGCCTATGAGCTGACCGAAGAGGAAATGCTGGGCGCCGTGGTCTTCGGCCACGAGCAGATGCAGCCGGTGATCGACCTGATCATCGACTTCGCCGAAGAGACCGCCAAGGAGCCCTTCGACTTCACCCCGCCCGACTACGCGGACCTCTATGCCAAGGTGAAGGCGGCCGGCGAGGCGCAGATGCGCGCCGCCTTTGCCCTCCGCAACAAGCAGGAGCGCACCGCCGCCATCGATGCCGCGGCCGAGGCCATCGTGGCCGCGCTGTCGGACGAGGACAAGGCGGATGCCAACCTCGGCCCGGCGATCAAGAAGCTGGAATCGTCCATCCTCCGCGGCGACGTGGTGAGGAACGGCACCCGCATCGACGGGCGCGACACCAAGACGGTGCGCCCGATCGTTGTGGAAACCGGCGTGCTGCCGCGCACCCACGGCTCGGCCCTCTTCACCCGCGGCGAGACCCAGTCGATCTGCGTCACCACGCTGGGCACCGGCGAGGACGAGCAGATCATCGACGCGCTGAACGGCAACTTCCGCTCCAACTTCCTGCTGCACTACAACTTCCCGCCCTATTCGGTCGGCGAGGTTGGCCGCGTCGGCAGCCCCGGCCGCCGCGAGATCGGCCATGGCAAGCTGGCCTGGCGGGCGCTGCAGGCGGTGCTGCCGGCGCCGACCGACTTCCCCTACACCGTCCGCATCGTGTCGGAGATCACCGAATCGAACGGGTCCTCCTCGATGGCCACGGTCTGCGGCGGGTCGCTGTCGATGCTGGACGCGGGCGTGCCGCTGAAGGCGCCGGTCGCCGGCGTCGCCATGGGCCTGATCCTGGAGGACGACGGCAGCTATGCCGTGCTGACCGACATCCTGGGCGACGAGGACCACCTCGGCGACATGGACTTCAAGGTCGCCGGCACCGCCGAGGGCATCACCTCGCTGCAGATGGACATCAAGGTCGCCGGGATCACCCCCGCGATCATGAAACAGGCGCTGGCGCAGGCCCGCGACGGCCGTCTGCACATCCTGGGCGAGATGGCCAAGACCATCTCGGCGCCGCAGGGCTTCTCGGCCTATGCGCCGAAGATCGAGACGCTGACCATCCCGACCGACAAGATCCGCGAAGTGATCGGCTCGGGCGGCAAAGTCATCCGCGAGATCGTGGAAGTCTCGGGCGCCAAGGTCGACATCAACGACGACGGCGTGATCAAGATCGCCTCCTCGGACGCCGCGGCGATCAAGAAGGCGCATGACATGATCTGGTCGATCGTGGCAGAGCCGGAAGAGGGCCAGATCTACACCGGCAAGGTGGTGAAGCTGGTCGATTTCGGCGCCTTCGTAAACTTCTTCGGCAAGCGCGACGGCCTGGTCCATGTGTCCCAGATCGCCAACAAGCGGCTGAACCACCCGAACGAGATCCTGAAAGAGGGTCAGGAAGTGAAGGTCAAGCTGCTCGGCTTCGACGACCGCGGCAAGGTGCGCCTCGGCATGAAGATGGTCGACCAGGAGACCGGGGCGGAAATCTCGCCCGAGAAGCAGAAGGAAGAAGCCGAGGGCTGAGCCCTTCCCGCTTTGCGAGGCGAGAGGCCCCGGGGGAAACTCCGGGGCTTTGTCGTATTCAGACGTCACCTCCAGCTACTACAACTTAGCTTGCGGGTGTTTCACGCACGACAAACCCCCTTGTCATACACACAGGCCGCCCACACGCACGACAAACCACTTTGTCATAGGCCCGGCTTCAGCTACGGTTGTTGTCGTAGCTAAATTTGATCGCAAAGCACGACAATCATGCAGGACCATCTGAAAGACGCCGTGACCTACCACTACGGCGCCTTCCCACCCGCAGATCTGCGCTTCGCCGAACTCCTAGACCCGGTGTTCGAAACCGGCAGCGCGCTCGCCCGCTACGACCAGATGCTGGAGGCGATGCGCAACAGCGAAATCCTGCTGGCCCCGCTGCGCAACCAGGAGGCGGTGATCTCCTCGCGGATGGAAGGCACCATCTCGACCCTGGACGAGGTGCTGCGGATCGAGGCGGAGGACGGTGAAGCCGCGGACGACGCCTTCCACCACGCCCGCAGCGAGGCGGTGGAAACCTTCCTCTACACCCGCGCCCTGCAACGCGTCCAACGCGAGATCGAGGCCGGACGGCCGCTTTCGGAAACGCTGATCCGGCAGGCGCATCAGGTGTTGCTGTCCTTCGGCCGCGGCGCCACCAAATCGCCGGGCGCCTACAAGACCGAGCAGAACTACATCGGCGAAAGGCGGCGGACGGTTTCCTTCGTCCCGATCAGCCCGACCGCGCTGCCCGGCGGCATGGAGGCCCTGTTCGCCTTCATCCGGGAAAGCCCGATGAACCGCCTGCTGAAGACCGCCGTGGCCCATGTCGAATTCGAGGCGCTGCACCCGTTCAAGGACGGCAACGGCCGCATCGGGCGGATGCTGATCACGCTGATGCTCTGGACCTCCGGCCTGATCAGCCAGCCGCACTTCTATGTCAGCGGATATTTCGAGCGTTATCGGGACGACTACATCGAGAGGATGCGGCGGGTGTCGTCGCATGGCGAATGGACGGAATGGTGCGTGTTCTTCCTGACCGGGCTGCGCGAGCAGGCCGAGCACAACATCCTTGTCGCCCGCAGGATCTTCGACCTCTACGAAGAAATGAAGCTGCGGTTCCGGGAAGAGCTGAAAAGCGAATGGGCGGGGGAGGCGCTGGACTTCATGTTCGCCAACCCCAGCTTCAAGAACAGCAAATTCACCGGCCACGACCCGATCCCGCCGCATGTCGCGGCCAGCATGACGCGCAAGCTGCGCGAGGCTGGCCTGCTGTCGCAGATCGTGCCCGGCTCCGGCCGCCGGCCGGCGATCTACGGCTTCAAGCCGCTGATCGACCTGGTGCGCAGCGAGACCGGCGACTAGGCGTCGCGACGGTGGCTTTATTCGCCCGTCGCGGCCATGGCCGGATATTATTCGTGAGATTTTCCGTCACGCCGAAGATTATTCTACACATGTGGAAAATATAAGCCATCTTCACCAAATCCTTTCCCGCAGACGCGATATTCTCTCCCGAACGCTTCCGCGAACAGGAGTTTCCCATGCGCGTCGTCGTCCTCGGTTCCGGCGTCATCGGTGTCACCTCCGCCTGGTATCTGGCCAAGGCGGGACATGAGGTCACCGTGGTCGACCGCCAGCCCGGCCCGGCGCTGGAGACCTCCTTCGCCAATGCCGGCGAGGTGTCCTTCGGCTATTGCTCGCCCTGGGCGGCGCCGGGCATTCCGAAGAAGGCGATCAAGTGGCTGCTGATGGAACATGCGCCCCTGATCCTGCGGCCCAAGGTCGATGGCGCCATGCTGTCCTGGCTGGTGCGGATGCTGCGCAACTGCACCTCGGACCGCTATGCCCTGAACAAGAGCCGGATGCTGCGGCTGGCCGACTACAGCCGCCTCTCGCTGGCCGCGCTGCGCGAGGAGACCGGGATCGACTACGACCAGCGCATGAAGGGCACCCTGCAGCTGTTCCGCACCGAGGCGCAGCTGGAGGCCTCGGCCAAGGACGTGAAGGCGCTGAACGCCGACGGCATCCCCTGCCAGGTGCTGGACCCGGCCGGCTGCATCGCGCAGGAACCGGCGCTGGCACAGGCCCGCGACAAGATCGTCGGCGGGCTGCTGACGCCGCTGGACGAAACCGGCGACTGCTTCAAGTTCACCAATGCGCTGGCGGCGCTGGCCGAGGCCAAGGGCGTGACCTTCCGCTGGGGCGAGAGCATCCAGCGGGTGGAGGTCGAAGGGGGCCGCGCCACCGGCGTGGTCACCGACAAGGGCACGATCAAGGCCGATGCGGTGGTGATGGCGCTCGGCAGCTACAGCCCGATGCTGATGCGGCCGCTGGGGATCCGGCTGCCGGTCTATCCGGTCAAAGGCTATTCGCTGACCATCCCGATCACCAATGCCGCGCTGGCGCCGGAATCCACCGTGATGGACGAAAGCTACAAGATCGCCATCACCCGGCTGGGCGACCGCATCCGGGTGGGCGGCATGGCGGAAATCTCGGGCTACAACAACCGGCTGGAACCCGCCCGCCGCCGCACGCTGGAGCATTCGGTGTCGGACCTGTTCCCCGGCGGCGACCTGCCGCAGGCGACCTTCTGGTCGGGCCTGCGGCCGATGACGCCGGACGGCACCCCGATCATCGGGCCGACGTCGGTGCAAGGGCTTTACCTGAACACCGGCCACGGCACCCTGGGCTGGACGATGAGCACCGGCTCGGCCCGGGTGATCGCCGACTTGGTGTCCGGCCGCGTGCCCGAGATCGACGCCGCCGACCTGGCCGTGGCGCGCTACCGGCGCAAGGGCGGCTGCCCGGCGGCGCCGCAGCCGCTGGCGGTTCCGGCCGAATAGGCCCGCGGCAAGGAAAAGGAAAACGCCCGCGAGTAGGACTCGCGGGCGTTTCCGTTCCGGCCTTCGGCCCGGGCTTCAGGCCGGGCGCTTGGCGTAGCGCAGATAGGGCAGCTTGATGTCCAGCGGCCCGAACTTCTCTTCCGCCTGATCGGTGGGGACCGAGGTCGCCACGATCACGTCCTGCCCCGGCTGCCAGTTGGCGGGGGTGGCGAAGGGCACGCCATCGGTGGCCTGCACCGCATCCAGCGCCCGCAGGATCTCGGCGAAGTTGCGGCCGACCGACATCGGATAGGTCAGCGTCAGCCGCACCTTCTTGTCCGGCCCGATGATGTAGACCGTGCGCACCGTGGCCGAATGGGCCGGCGTCCGGCCCTCGGTCGGCAGGTAGTAGTCGGCGGGCAGCATGTCATAGGCCTTGGCGACGGTCAGGTCGCTGTCGTCGATGATCGGGAAGTCGGGCTGCGCGCCGCCGACCGTCTCGATGTCGCGCTTCCATTTCTCGTGGTCCGAGACGGAATCGACCGAGACGCCGATCACCTTGGTGTTGCGCTTCTGCCATTCCGGGATCAGCTGGGCCACGGCGCCGAATTCGGTGGTGCAGACAGGGGTGAAATCGCGCGGGTGGCTGAACAGGATCGCATAGCCATCGCCGAGCCAGTCGTGGAACCGGATGGTCCCGGCGGTCGACTCGGCGGTGAAGTCGGGGGCAATGTCGTTGATGCGGACGGCCATGGCAGGTTCTCCAGATTGACCCATTCCAGATAGCCGATTCGGAACACGGTTTCATCCCTTTGCCCGACCTTTCGGTCAAAATAGAACGACAGTCCGGCAAGCCCCGGCGGGGCAGAACAAACCACCTGCCCCCGCGGCCGGCAGAATGCCAAGCCTCCCGCCAGATTGCCGTGTTTCCCGACATCCTTCCGTCGGAACTCTGCTTGCGGCGCCCGCCCCGGCCTGCGATGTTTGATCAAATCCCATCCCCCGGACAGCGGAGAGAACCATGCTGACGAAGCGCGATTTCTACATCAACGGGCGTTGGGTCGCGCCGGCCAAGGCCCGCGACTGGCAGGTCATCAACCCTTCGACCGAGGAACCCTGCGCGGTGATCAGCCTCGGCGACCAGGCCGATACCGATGCCGCCGTGGCCGCCGCCAAGGCCGCCTTCCCCGGCTGGGCCGCCACCCCGCCGGCCGAGCGTGCCCGGCTGATCCGCGGCATCCTCGACCAGTATGAGCGCCGGCTGCAGGAATTCGCCGAGGCGATTTCCATGGAAATGGGCGCCCCCATCGACTTCTCGCTGTCCGACCAGGCGCCCTGCCTGCCCTGGCACACCGGCAACTTCCTCAAGGCCTTCGAGACCATCGAATGGGTCCGTCCCCTCGGCCCGCAGGCGCCGCATTCCGCCGTGGCGCTGGAGCCGATCGGCGTCGTCGGCCTGATCACGCCGTGGAACTGGCCGGTCAACCAGATCGCGCTGAAGGCGATCCCGGCGATGCTGGCGGGCTGCACCTGCGTGCTGAAACCGTCCGAGGAAAGCCCGCTGAACGCCATGCTCTTCGCCGAATTCTGCCATGACGCCGGCATCCCGCCGGGCGTCTTCAACCTGGTGAACGGCGACGGCGCGGGCGTGGGCTCGCAACTCTCCACCCACCCGGATGTCGAGATGATCTCCTTCACCGGATCGACCCGCGCCGGCCGCGCGATCAGCAAGGCCGCGGCGGAGACGCTGAAGCGGGTCACGCTGGAACTGGGCGGCAAGGGGGCGAACCTGCTGTTCGCCGATGCCGATGCCAAGGCGGTGGAACGCTCGGTCCTGCGGATGATGGAGAACACCGGCCAGTCCTGCAACGCGCCCTCGCGCCTGCTGGTGGAGCGGTCGGTCTATGAGCAGACCATCGCCAAGGCCAAGGAAGTGGCCGAAGGCATCAAGGTCGGCCCGGCGCTGGAACACGGCCCCCACATCGGCCCGGTGGTGAACAAGCGCCAGTGGGACCAGATCCAGCGCTACATCCAGATCGGCATCGACGAAGGCGCGCGGCTGGTCACCGGCGGGCCGGGCCTGCCCGAGGGCTTCAACCGCGGCTTCTACGTCAAGCCGACGATCTTCGCCGACGTGACCCCCGGCATGACCATCGAGAAGGAAGAGATCTTCGGCCCGGTGCTGTCGATCATCCCCTTCGAGACCGAGGAAGAGGCGGTGCGCATCGCCAACGACACCCCCTACGGCCTGACCAACTATGTCCAGTCCGGCAGCCCGGAGCGGTCGAACCGGCTGGCGCGCCAGCTGCGCTCGGGCATGGTGGAGATGAACGGCAAGCCCCGCGGCGCGGGGTCGTTCTTCGGCGGTGTCAAGCAGTCGGGCCGCGCCCGCGAGGGCGGCATTTGGGGGATCGAGGAATTCCTGGAGCCGAAGGGCATCTCCGGCTGGGATTTCAACGCCGGGTGAGTGGCCTGTGCAATGGTGAACCGAAGGCCGCCCCATGGGCGGCCTTCGTGCTTTGGCTGAAGGCCCGAAAAGAAGATGCCGGAAGCAGTCCATGTGAAACTTGACACATATGTCGATTTTCGGATTTCCTGCGCCTGTCAGCACCCGGGAAGGCAGCCATGACGACGCACCGCCACCTCACCTCGCCCCTGCAGTTGCGCGGCCATACCTTGCGCAACCGCATCGTCTTCGGCGCCCATACCAACAACATGTCCGACCAAGGCATTCCCGGCCCGCGGCAGGGGAAATACCTGGCCGAACGCGCCCTCGGCGGCGCAGCGATGGTGGTCTGCGAGCCGGTGCCGGCGCATCGCACCGGCGTGCTGACCCGCGGCAACATCGCCCATGACTCGGATGCCATCGTCCCGCATTTCCGCCGCATCACCGAAGAGGTGAAGGAGGCCGGCGCGGTGGCGATCCAGCAGATCTACCACATCGGCGCCCATGGCGATTCCGACCTGTCGTTCCAGCCGCACTGGTCGCCCTCGGGCGGGCCGTCCTACCACGATTCCGACGGCTCCCACCGGATGACCGTGGCCGAGATCGAGGAATTGCTGGAGGCCCATGCCGCCGCCGCCCGCCGCGCCAAGGCCTGCGGCTTCGACGGGGTGGAGGTCTGGGCTGCCTATCACTCGCTGATCGACCAGTTCTGGACGCCGTGGTCCAACACCCGCGACGACGACTGGGGCGGCAGTCTGGAGAACCGCACCCGGTTCTCCCGCACACTGATCGAGCGCATCCGCCGCGACTGCGGCGAGGATTTCGTGGTGGGCTTGGCCATCAGCTATTCCCCCGCCTTCTCGGGCACCACGCTGTCGGCGGAATCCCTGTGCGAGATCGTCGAGTTGCACGACCGCAGCGGCCATGTCGACTATGTGACCACCGGCTTCGGCAGCTATCTGGAATTCGAGGGCATCATCCCGCCCTTCACCCATGCCGAGAAGCTGACCACGCCGCTGACCGCGCAGCTGAAGGCGCTGGCGAAGCACGCGAAGATCACCTCCGAGGCCGGCATCCGCACCCCGGACAATGCCGAGACCATCCTTGCCTCGGGCGAGGCCGATCTGGTCTCCATCGTCCGCGGCCAGATCGCCGACCCGCATCTGGCCCGCAAGGTGATGGAAGGCCGGGCCGAGGACATCCGGCCCTGCCTGTCGTGCAACCAGATGTGCTGGGGCCGCCGCTCGCGCGACTACTGGATTTCCTGCCTGATCAATCCCTCGGCCGGGCGCGAGTTCGAATGGGGCGGCGACCGCTTCACTCCCGCCGAAACCCCGCGTTCCGTCCTCGTGATCGGTGCCGGCCCGGCGGGGCTGGAGGCCGCCCGCGCCGCCGCCGAACGCGGCCACAGGGTCGAGATCGTCGAGGCCCTGCCGGTCATCGGCGGCCAGTTCCGGCTGGCGGGGCAGCAGCCGCGGCGGGCACAGATCCTGGACCTCTTGGACTGGTATGAACGCCAGTTCGACCGGCTCGGCGTGACCCTGCGGCTGAACACCTATCTGGAGGCGGAGGAGATCGCCGCCCACCCGGCCGATGTGGTGATCCTCGCCACCGGCTCGCTGCCCGACGAGGCCGGCTTCCAGCGCTGGCTGCCGCAGGAGCCGCAGCTGCCGGGGCTGGAGAACGGCCATGTCCACAGCCCCGAGGCGATCCTGCGGCGCGAGGTGCGACCCGGGGACGAGGTGATCCTCTACGACGAGGGCAGCAACTGGCGCGGCGTCGGCACCGCCTGGTGGCTGGCCGAGCAGGGCCACCGCGTCACCATCGTCACGCCGGAGCCCTTCGTCGGCAAGGAGATCGCCCGCACCGCCGCCGACGGCCCCGCCCGCCGGGCGCTGGCGGCGAAAGGGGCGCGGTTCCTGACCGAAAGCCTGATCGCCCGCTGGCACGGCAATGGCGCCACCGTGCGCAGCCTGCTGACCGGCGCGGAGGAGCTGATCCCGGCCTCGGCGCTGGTGATGTCCACCACCAACCGCAGCTTCGACCCCTACCCGGAGGCTTTCCCCGGCAAGCAGGTCCACCGCATCGGCGACTGCGCCGCCCCGCGGCTGGCGGCCTACGCCTTCCACGACGGCCGCAAGGTCGCGCTGGCGCTTTAGAACGGCAGCGGAGCAGCGAATTCCACCCAGTCCCCCGTCGCCGGATGGTGCAGCGCCAGGGTATGGGCGTGCAGCATCAGCCGGGGGTGGTCCTTCGCCGCGCCGGTGGCGTAGATCGGGTCGCCCAGGATCGGGTGGCCAAGCTCCTGCATATGCACCCGCAGCTGGTGGCTGCGGCCGGTATGCGGGGTCAGGCGGACCCGGGTCTCTCCGGCTGCGCGGCCGATCACCTGCCAGTCGGTCACCGCCGGGCGGCCGTGGTCATGACTGACCATCTGCCGCGGCCGGTTCGGCCAGTCGGCGCAGAGCGGCAGGTCGATGGTGCCGTGATCGCCCTCGACCTCTCCCGCCACCCGGGCGACATAGGTCTTCCGCGCCCGCCGCTGCTCGAACTCCTGTCCGAGGAAGCCCTGCGCCGTCTTGGTGCGGGCGAAGATCATCACCCCCGAGGTGTCGCAATCCAGTCGGTGCACCAGCAGCGCATCCCAGCGGGCGGCCTGCAGGCGCGAGAGCAGGCAATCCTGCCGCCCCTCCAGCTTGCCGGGAACGGACAGGAGCCCCGAAGGCTTGTCCAGCACCAGCACATGCCGGTCCTCGTGCAGGATCGACAGCGGCACGTCGGGGGGGCGGTAGACGAAATCCGGGATCATGCGATGCCGTGGCCCGCGGCGCGCAGGCGGTCGGCCAGATGGCGGATATGGGCGGGGCCGACCTCGCAGCAGCCGCCGACGATGGTGGCGCCCATCTCCACCCACCGCAGGGCGAAACCGGCATAGGCCTCCGGCGTCAGGTCGTGGCGGGCGCAATAGGCCGGGGCGCGGCGTTCCTCGGGCAACGGCAGCGAGGAGATTTCGGAAAACCCGTTGGCATAGGCGCCGAAGGGCAGGCCGAGCGGCCGCAGCGCTTCCATCGCCGCTGCCATCGCCTCGGGCATCGAGCAATTGGCCAGCACCGCCGCCGCCGGCGCCTCCGCCAGCACATCGGCCAGAGCGGAGACCGGCTCGCCCGAGCGCAGCCTCGCCCCGTCGCGGTCGTCGACCGAGACCGACAGCCAGACCGGCTTTCCCGCCGCCTGCGCGCCCTTCAGCGCACCACGGGCGAGGTCCAGCGAGGAGATCGTTTCGATCAGGATCAGGTCCACATGCGGGCCGAGAATGCGGGCCTTCTCGGCGTAAAGCGGGGCCGAGACCTCGACCGGCGGGGTCAGGTCGGGCCGGTAGCTTTCCCCCAGCGGCCCCATGGAACCCGCGATCAGGCCGCGCCTCGCCCCCGCCCGGGCCTCGTGCGCCTCGGCCAGCGCGCGCAGGTGCAGGGCGTGGAACAGGTGATCCAGCCCGTCGCGCTCCAGCCGGTCGTGCAGGATGTTGTAGGTGTTGGTGGTGGCGACGGTCGCCCCGGCGGCGAAGTAATCCTCGTGGATCGCCCGCACCAGCCCGGGGTGGTCGATCATCACCCGCGTCGCCCAAAGCGTGCCGGGATCGTCGCCGGACCGGGCGATCAGCTCCTGCCCCATACCGCCGTCGAGAAGGGTGATCTGTGCCATGCCGGGTCTCCTGCCGCTTCCGGGCCAGCTAGACCCGGGCGGCGGGCGAGATCAAGCCGCTATTCCCCGTGCGGGAACTGCAGCAAGCCGTCGGTCAGGGCATAGTAGTCGCCCTTGTCCTCGACGAAGATATGCGCGGCAAGCCGGCCGCCGGTGGGATTGTCGATGCAGCCCGCCTCGACCGAGAAGCTGCCGTCCGCGGCCCGGAAGAACAGCGAGGTGGCGCAGACCGGGCAGAAGCCGCGCCGCCCGCCGCCGGGGGTGACGTATTCCGCCAGATGCCGGGCCTGCCAGTCCAGCTGCGATTCATGGGCATCGAAGCTGGCGGCGTAATGGCCCGAGGTCTTGCGGCATTGGGTGCAATGGCAGGCGGTGACCCGGCCCATCGGCCCCGGCAGGGTGAAGCGGTTGGCGCCGCAAAGACAGGCGCCGTGCAGCAGCGAGGGGGTGTCGGTCAGCCGCGGCGGCGGGCCGCCGGCCGGGTCGTAGTAATCGCCCGCATCCTCGTGGAACCAGCTCTCGCCGGTCTCCAGCCCGGTCGGCCCGTCCAGCGCGCCGGGGGCGAAGGACATGCGGTCCTCGCCCTCGGCCTGCCAGAACAGGAAGCTGCCGCAGTCCCGGCAGAAGCCGCGGTTGGCGGTGGGGCTGGCGCGGAACCACTCCAGCCCTTCGTCCTTGGTGATGCGGAAGGTCGAATGCGGGGCCGACGTGGCGGCCCAGAAATGGCCGGATTGCTTGCGGCATTGGGTGCAATGGCAATCGACCACCGGGCGCAGCGGCGCAGCGGCCTCGAACGTCACCGCGCCGCAGAGGCAGGAGCCGCGATGGATCATTTCGCCCCCTCGAACACGGTGGCCAGCAGCGGCACCAGCCAGTCCTCGTCGGCCCTGGTGAAGGCGGCGGGGCTGTTGCTGTCGAGGTCGAGGACGCCCAGCAACTCCCCCGCGCCGTTGCGCACCGGCAGCACCAGTTCGGACCGGGTGGTGGAGGAACAGGCGATGTGGCCGGGGAAGGCATCGACATCCGGCACGTTCTGGATTTCCCCGGTGCGGGCGCAGGCGCCGCAGACCCCGCGCGAGAAGGGGATGACAAGGCAGCCGTGGCCGCCCTGATAGGGGCCGATCTTCAGCAGATCCGGCGCCACCACGCGGTAGAATCCGGTCCAGTCGGACTTCGGGTGGCGGTGGTGGATCTCGCAGGCCAGCGTCGCCATCAGCGAGACGGCATCGGTCTCGCCATGGGTGATGGCCAGGATTTCCTTGGTGGCCTCGTCGTAATCCATTCAATACCCCAATGCGCAGCCGTCTTTCCGCGGGTCCGATGCGCCGGTCAGCCCCCCGTCCTGCCCGATCAGGATGGCCTGCGCGCCGCCCAGCGGTATGGCGGGAATCGACAGGGAATGTCCCATCCGCGCCAGCGCCTCGCGCGTCCCGACGCTGTAGCCGCGTTCGACCTCCAGCCCCTCGGGCCCGGCGAAGCAGCGCGGGGCGTCGATGGCGGCCTGCGGGTCCATGCCGTAATCGGCGAGGTTCGACACGAAGCGGGCATGGCCGGTGGGCTGGTAGGCCCCGCCCATCACCCCGAAGGGCATGGTGACGCGGCCGTTTTCGCGGATCATGCCGGGGATGATCGTGTGCATCGGCCGCTTGCCCGGCCCGGCCTCGTTCGGATGGCCCGGGGTCAGGGTGAACCCGGCGCCGCGATTCTGGAAGTTGATGCCGAACCTGTCGGAGGCGAGGCCGGAGCCGAAGCCCCAGAAGATCGAATAGATCAGCGAGACCGCCATGCGGTCGCGGTCCACCACGGTCAGGTAGACGGTGTCCTTGTGGACCGCCTCGGCCAGCGGGGCCGGATCGGCCATGGCGCGGTCCGGGTCGATCAGCCTTGCCAGCGCATCGGCGGTGGACTGGTCCAGCATGTGGTCCAGCCGCGGCGCGGGATCGGCGATGAAACGGTCGCGCGCGTCGTAGGCCAGCTTCGCCGCCTCGGCCTCCAGATGCGCACGCTGCGCACCCAGCGGGGCCAGCGCGGCGAGGTCGAAATTCTTCAGGATGTTCAACAGCAGGATCGCCGTCGCTCCCTGCCCGTTCGGCGGATGCTCCAGCAGTTCCAGCCCGCCGTAGGTTCCGCTCAGCGGCCGGGTATAGTCGCAGGCGGTGGCGGCCAGATCGTCCAGCGTATGGCTGCCGCCGAGGGCGCGGAGCGAGGCGATCATGTCCTCGGCCACCTCGCCCTCGTAGAAGCCCCTGCGGCCCTCGCGCGCGATGCGCCGCAGCACCTCGGCCTGCAGCGGGTTGCGGAAGACCTCGCCCACCCGTGGGGCGCGGCCACTGAGGCTGTAGATCTCGCGCGCGCGGCCCTGCAACACGGGCAGGTCGGCGGCCCAGTCGAAGGCGGTGCGCGGGGCGACGGGCACGCCCTCCTCGGCGCAGGCGATGGCGGGGGCCAGCAGACGGTCCCAGTCCAGCCGGCCATGGTCGGCGTGGAGGCGGCAGAAGGCGTCGATGGCGCCGGGCAGGGTGACGGTGTGCACCCCGTGCAGCGGCATCCGGTCGTGGCCCCCGGCCCGCAGCGCCTCGGCCGACAGGCCCTTGGGCGCACGGCCGGAGCCGTTCAACGCGATAACGTCCTCGGTTCCGGCCGGTTTCAGCAAGATGAAGCAGTCGCCGCCGATCCCGGTCATCTGCGGCTCGGCCAGGCCGAGGACGAAGGCCGCCGCCAGCGCCGCATCGACGGCATTGCCGCCCGCCCTCAGCGTGTCGATAGCGGTCAGGCTGGCCAGCGGGTGCGATGTGGCGGCCATGCCGTTCAGGGCATGGACGGTGGACCGCCCGGGCAGGTGGAAATCGCGCATGTCTGTCTCCTCTTGCCGGCCAGCCTAGCGGGGATCGCGCCGGGGCGAAAGCCGGAGGGGAGGCGGAGGTTGCGCAAATTCAGCCGCGAAATCCGCGCGGATTTCGGGTCGATTTCTGCGCAGAAATCGACGGGGAGGTTGCGCAAGAGCATGAAGGGGGAAGCGTTTCTGCGGCAGCAGGCCAAGGCCGCCGCGGCAGCGTTGCGCGAATGCTCGACGGGGAAGGGAAAGACGTAGACTCGCGGCGGGCCTTTCGGAAACAGGTTCCGCCAGATCGGAGAACCCCGGCGCCGGGACTGGGTGGGGGCTGTTGATCCCGGCGCCGAGGTGAAGCCTTATGCAGCTACGGGTCCCATATGGGGGTCCGCGGCGGCGGATTTAGGGGGAAAAGATGGCAGGATGACGTCACTTTCCTAAGACCGGGGACAATCCCCGGCCCGGCCCCGGGATCGTTCCGCAGGCAGGGAGAAACTCAGCAGGTTCCTGCCCCCTGCGCGTTCATACCGCAGGCCCTGGCAGAGCAGGCGAATCAGGTGCCAGCCGAATCCGCCCTCCGGCAGGGCCGCCGGATCGCCGGGCCGGCCCGCCGGCAAGGCGCCGCCGGGCATGGGCGCGCCCTCGTCCTCCACCCGGCACTGCAGCAGCCCCTCGCCCAGCGACAACGCCAGCAGGATCGGGCCGCCGCCCGCGGCATAGGCATGTTCGACGACGTTGTTCAGCACCTCGGCGAGCACGATCTCGGCGGTGCCGCGGTCCTCGGCGGAGAGCGACAGCAGCGGCTCGGCCGAGAACGCCTGCCGCAGCCCGTCGCACACCGACAGCGCGTCGGCGGTCAGGCGGAAGCGCGCCTCCGCCGGGGCGGTGTCGGCGAGGTCGTCAGCCCGCATTCCGCAAGCCTTCGGCAAGCGCCGGGTGGATGGTGAAGACCGAATCCATCCGGGTCAGCCGGAAGACCTTGGCAACGGTGGGGGTCAGCCCCGCAAGCTCCAGCTTCCGGTCCGGCGCCAGGAGCTTCATCACCGCGACCACGGCGCCGAGGCCGGAGGAATCGAGGAAATGCACTTGGCCGAGGTCGAGGATGACCCGCTGGCTGGCCAGCTGGATCAGGTCGCGCATCCGTTCCTTGAACTGGATCGCGCCGGCGGCGTCGATCCGGTCCTCGGCCACGCGGATGACGAGCGTGGTGCCGTTCATGGCGGATTTGAGTTGCATGGCCCTTCCCTTCTTGCGGCGTGACGCCAAGGCTAGGGGGCAAGGGTTGACAAGCGGTAAGCGGGAAAAGGGTTTCCGCCCTCAGTTCAGCTGGAACTGCAGCGGATAGCGGCCATCCTCGAAATCGCCGAACAGGTCGCCGAGGTCGGGATGGTCCACCGGCTCTCCGGTGTCGTCGGGCACCAGGTTCTGCTCGGAGACATAGGCGACGTAATAGCTCTGCTCGTTCTCGGCCAGCAGGTGGTAGAAGGGCTGGTCCTTCGAGGGGCGGCTGTCCTCGGGGATGTTCTGATACCATTCCTCGGTGTTCGAGAACATCGCATCGACGTCGAAGACCACGCCGCGGAAGGGATGCTTCCGGTGACGCAGCACCTGGCCGATGTGATACTTGGCCTCAGTCATGAACATCGCGCGAGAGTCCCCCATCCGGGGTTAGTAAACCCTTGGCAAATTCCTGTCCATCCGTCGGGGCGGCAGCGGCGGGAAACAGTCTGTGGCCCCCTGACTCACAGTGCGGGACGCCGCCGCTCGCGCATTCCTGATGCAGGTGCCGGGTTTTCCCCGGTTTTCCTTGGCATTGCTTTCGGCTAGACTGGCCGCAAAACAAGAATGCACGAGGGGCAGATGAGCAGGTTTCTCCGTGCGTCGGTGCTGTTGCTGCTGCTTGCCGCCTGCGGCGGGGGCAGCCGTCAGTATGCGGCGCCGCGTCAGCTGGACGATGCTTGCGCGATCATCCGCGAACGGCCGCATTACCTGCGGGCGATGAAGGCGACCGAGCGCAGATGGGGCGTGCCGGTGCATGTGCAGATGGCGGTGATCCACCAGGAATCGAAGTTTATCGGCAATGCGCAGACGCCGCACCGCTGGGCGCTCGGGGTGATCCCGATGGGCCGGCAGAGCACCGCCTACGGCTACAGCCAGGCGCTGAACGGCACCTGGGAGGAATACCAGGCGTCGGAGGGCGGCCGCCGCGCCAAGCGCGACGACATCGGCGACGCCACCGATTTCATGGGTTGGTATTTCACCGAGACCACCCGCAAGCTGGGCATCCCGCTGGACGATGCCGAGGCGCAATACCTGGCCTATCACGAGGGCCGCACCGGCTATTCCAACCAGTCCTATCTGGGCAAGCCCTGGCTGGTGGAAGTGGCGGCGAAGGTCGGCGCCCGGTCGGAGATGTATCGGGGTCAGCTGGCCTATTGCCGGTAGGGGCGGGTTATCCTGCTGCTGCCGAGCTTTCCCTGGGGCAGGAAAACCGGCTCTCCTCGGGCGGGAACAGGCGAGGCACTGCCTCGCCCCCGCCCGTGCGGACGGTCTCACTCGGAAACGGTAGCGGCACATAACCCCGAGAGGCCAGCGCCCGACCCGGCGGGCGAGAAGCGCCCGCCGAGGGCGGGGCGGGCGCTGGCCAGGACTTATGGTCCCGGCCGAACAAGGTGAACCGTTGCGTGATGGCGAAGGCGATGGCCTTCGCCAAAGGCAAGCGCGACTGTCATCACGGGGATGGCGACAGGCTCCCTCCGCCTCGCAGGCAAGGGATCAGAGCCCCCGCTTGTTCTTCTCGTTGGTGATCGAGAACATCCCCTCGCCCAGCGAGCCGCCCTTCTTCATCGTCCCGAGGATCACCGTGGTCTGCTGGCCCAGGTCGTCGGTGATCACCCATTGCCGCAGCTCCACCGGATCGGCCGAGAACACCAGCTCGATGGTGCCGTATTCCGGGTGCTCGGGGTCCTGCGCCTTGACCCGGGTGGAGGTGGCGTCGGCGCTGTGGCCCACCACCATCTTCGCCCGGCCGAGGTCGATGTTGGCGGCGAGGATCAGGTTCAGCGGCGTGCGCTTCAGCGGATACTGCTCGGGCGGGACGTTGGACTTGCCGTCGAAGATGGCGACCTGCTGGCCGCCCGCCAGCACCAGCGCCTTGTCCGGCGGGTTGTATTCGAAGCGCACCCGCCCCGGCCGCTTGATGAAGATCCGCCCGGTCGAGACCGAGCCGTCCGAGTTCACCTGGGTGAAGTCGGCTTCGACGGTGGTCAGGCCGTTGAGGTATTTCGACAGCGTGCCCAGCGAAAGCTTCTCGGCCAGGACGGGGGCCGAAAAGGCCAGCAAGGCGGCCGGTGTCAGAAGGGCGGGGGCGAGGAACAGGGTGCGACGGTTCATGCCCCCTATATAAGTCACGCCTCCGCTTGCGGGAATCCCCCTGCAACAATGCTCGCGGCTTTGTGCCGGCGCCGTGACGCCGGGCGGTGCTTTGCCGTCCGGCCGCAACCCGGGGTTGACGCCGCGTCGCTTCGCCCCGAGATTTCGCCCGCGCTCCGGGGGCAGTCCCGCGACCGGAGCGCAGTCCAGTGCCAGCCTGTGGAGAACCAGATGAAAGCCGCTGCCGTGACCGCCTCCTACAAACGCTGGGCGCCGGTCTATGATTCCGTCTTCGGACGGCTGTTGCAGGAGGGCCGGCTGCGCGCCGCCGCCCATGCCACCGCCCGCGGCGGCGAGGTGCTGGAGGTCGGCGTCGGCACCGGGCTGGCGCTGCCGCTCTACGGCCCCGGGGTCAGGATCACCGGCATCGACTTCTCCGCCGAGATGCTGGCGCGGGCCGAAGAGAAGGTGCGCGAGCGGCGGATGGACAACGTCACCCTGCGGCAGATGGATGCGCAGGCGCTGGACTTCCCGGACGCCAGTTTCGACACGGTGTCGGCGATGCATGTGCTGTCGGTGGTGCCCGATCCCGAAAAGGCGCTGTCCGAGATCGCCCGGGTCTGCCGCCCCGGCGCGCATGTGCTGATCACCAACCATTTCGCCGCCGAGAAGGGCGCGCTGAAACTGGCCGAGCGGCTGATCCACCCGCTGCGCCACCACCTGGGCTGGGAGGCGGATTTCCCCATCGCCCGGGTCCTGGGCGATCCGCGGCTGCGGATGGTGGACTGCCGGCCGCTGCCGCCGCTGGGGGTGATGACCTGGCTGGTGCTGGAGCGGGTCTGAGGGAGGTCGCCGGCAGCCGGTGCCGAGGGAAGCCGGTCGCCGCCGAGCCGGATGACGGCCTTGCGGGAGGGGGCCGCCGTTCGCAGCCATGGTTGTGCCTCGCTTGCGCTCGCCGATTTTCATCCTAGATTGGTGCCATGATGTTCATGTCCACATTCTTCCCGCTGATCTGACCGGCCCAGCCGCTGGCGCGCCTGCGCCATCAGATCAACGCAAGGCGCCGCCGATGCGAGCGCCGGATGGAGAATGGATATGCCGAATTCCACACAAGGCGGCCTGACCGGGGGTCAGGTCCAGGGTTTCATCGATGACGGCTTTGTCAGGATGGACAACGCCTTTCCTGCCGATCTGGCAAGACGGTGCAGGGACGAGCTATGGGCCGCGACGGGTCTTTCCCCCGACGAACCGCAGCATTGGACGCAACCCGTCATACGGATCGCGTCGATGGCCACGCCCGCTTTCGTTCAGGCCGCCAATACGCCGCGTCTGCACCGGGCCTACGATCAGCTTGCCGGGCAGGGGCGCTGGATCGCTCCGCGGGGATTGGGAACTTTCCCGATCCGCTTCCCTTCGCCCGACGCTCCCGGCGACGATGGCTGGCATGTCGACATGAGTTTCGGCGACAGCGCCGATTTCATGGACTGGCGGGTCAACGTGAAAAGCAGCGGCCGGGCGTTGCTGATGCTGTTCCTGTTCTCGGATGTCGGCCCCGACGACGCTCCCACGCGGATCAGGAAAGGCTCGCACATGGCCATCGCCCGCGAACTGCTGCCCCATGGCGAAGCGGGCGCGACCCTGCGGCAGCTTTCGGCAGGAGGCTGGTCATCGACCGCCGGGTGCCCCCAGGAGCTTGCAACCGGGGCGGCGGGCACGGTCTATCTGTGCCACCCGTTCCTCGTCCATGCAGCCCAGCCCCATCGGGGGACAAGGCCGCGCTTCATGGCGCAACCCCCGCTGCTGCCGAAGGCTGAATTCGACCCGGCCCTGCCGCCCTCGCCGGTCCAGATCGCGATCCGCAAAGCCTGCGGGTTGACGTTCTGAACCCTGTAACCTTCCGGGGGCCGGGTGACGGCCCCCGGTATCATCCGGAGACCGTCCGCAATCGGCTCCAGCCGCCCGGCAATCCGGGCGGCCCGTGCCTCACGTCTCCGGGACCAGAATTTCCCGCTTGCCGACGTGGTTCGCCGGCGTCACCACGCCCTGCTCCTCCATCTGCTCCACCAGCCTTGCGGCCTTGTTGTAGCCGATGCCCAGCTTGCGCTGGATGTAGCTGGTCGAGCACTTGCGGTCCTTCGCCACGATCGCCACCGCCTGGTCGTAGAGCGCGTCGTCGCCGCCCTCGCCCGACCCCAGCCCCAGCACCATGTCGATGTCCGAGGCCGCGTCCTCGTCCGGGCCTTCCACCACGCCGGACATATAGGTCGGCGGGCCGAAGCTCTTCAGGTGGTTGACGATCTCCTCGACCTCCTCGTCCGAGACGAAGGGCCCGTGGATGCGGGCGATGCGCTGGCCGTTGCCCATGTAGAGCATGTCGCCCTGGCCCAGAAGCTGCTCGGCCCCCTGCTCGCCCAGGATGGTGCGGCTGTCGATCTTGGACGTCACCTGGAAGGAGATCCGCGTCGGGAAGTTGGCCTTGATCGTGCCGGTGATCACGTCCACCGAAGGCCGCTGCGTCGCCATGATCAGGTGGATGCCGGAGGCCCGCGCCATCTGCGCCAGCCGCTGGATGCAGGCCTCGATCTCCTTGCCGGCCACCATCATCAGGTCGGCCATCTCGTCGACGATGACCACGATATAGGGGAAGGCGACGGGGGCATATTCCTCGGTCTCGAAGACCGGATCGCCGGTGTCCTCGTCGAAGCCGGTCTGGATGGTGCGCTTGAACAGTTCGTTCTTCGCCAGCGCCTCGCGCACCCGACCGTTGTAGCCCTCGATGTTGCGCACGCCCATCTTGGACATCTTGCGGTAGCGCTCCTCCATCTCGCCCACCACCCATTTCAGGGCGACCACCGCCTTCTTCGGGTCGGTGACGACGGGGGAGAGGAGATGCGGGATGCCGTCGTAGACCGACAGTTCCAGCATCTTCGGGTCGATCATGATCAGCCGGCATTCCTCGGGCGTCAGCTTGTAGAGGAGGCTCAGGATCATGGTGTTGATGGCGACGGATTTGCCCGAGCCGGTGGTCCCGGCGATCAGCAGGTGGGGCATCTTGGCCAGGTTCGCCACGATGGGATCGCCGCCAATGTCCTTGCCGAGCGCCAAGGGCAGCCGCATCTGGCTGTCGCCGAAGTCGCGGGCGGCGAGGATTTCCTTCAGCACCACCTTCTCGCGGTGGGCATTCGGCAGCTCGATCCCGATGACGCTGCGGCCGGGCACGGTGGAGACGCGGGCCGAAAGCGCCGACATGCTGCGGGCGATGTCGTCGGCCAGGCCGATCACCCGGCTGGCCTTCAGGCCCGGAGCGGGTTCCAGTTCATACATGGTGACCACCGGGCCGGGGCGGACCGAGACGATCTCGCCCTTCACGCCGTAGTCGTCCAGCACGGATTCCAGCATCCTTGCGTTTTCCTCCAGCGCCTCGTCGGACAGCTGGCTGCGCTGGATGCTGACCGGATTGGCCAAAAGCGACAGCGGCGGCAGTTCGTAAACCTGCGCCGGCTCGTCGAAGCGCAGGCGGGGCTGCGCTTCGGCCATGGCGCGGGTGGAGGGCTGGACCGGCTTCTTCGCCGGGGCCTGCACGATGGGACGGCGGTCCAGCGTCATCGGCGCCACCCGGGGGGCGACGGGGGCCGGGTCGTAGTCCGGCTCGTAATCCTCGTCCGGCTGCCAGTCGGCGGCGGTCTCGTCCCAGGGTTCCTGCCAGTCGGCCTCCTCGGCGGTGAACATGTTCTCCGGCGCGGGCTGCGGGGCCATGCGGGGATGGGCATGGAACCCGGGCACCGGGGCGACCAGCGGCGGCGGCTCCATCGCCGCGGGGGCGCGGGCGGCGGTCACCGGCGGCTCCATCGGCACGGTGCCGGGGCGGGTGTCGGCCAGAAGCGGCACGGGGCCGCGCGGGCGCATCACCGGCGGCTCGGCCCGGCGGGCGGCGACGGCGGCCTGCAGCGGGGTCAGCCCTGGGGCGATGGCCGGGCCGACGCCGCGGGCGCGGTTGCGGATCACGTCCGAGATGCGGGCCTTGATCCGGTCCTCGGTCGGCAGGTCCGCCTCGGAGGCGGCCTCGGCCAGCATCGGCTCCACCAGTTCCGGCTCCGGCTCCACCACGCGGCGCAGGCGGGTCAGAAAGCCCAGCTTCTCCTTCGGCAGCTCGGCCGGCGCCTCGAAGCGACGCGGCTCGGCGCGCAGGGTGGAAGGCGCGTTCCAGGCCGGGGCGGCGGCCAGCGGCTCGGGCTCGTAGGCGTCGTAGCTTGGCTCCGCCGTCACCGGTGGCGCGGCACGGCGGACACGGGCGGCGGAGACCAGCACCGGCGGCTCTTCCCAGCCGCCCTGGACCACCTCGGCGCTGCGGGCGGCCCGATGGGCGGCGGCGCGCTCCTGCAACCCGCGGGCGCCGCGCATCGCGCCGGTCAGCGCCACGGCGCCGCCCTTGCCCATGGCGTTCATCGCCCAAGAATAACCCATCACCGAGCCGGTCAGCAGGAACCAGCGGATCGCCCGCAGTTCCGCCCGGTCGAAGCCGGTGACGTAGAGCATCATCGCCACCAGCCCGACGAAGGCCAGCACCGACAGCAGTTTCAGCCCGAAGCCCAGCGAGCCGGGGATCACCCCCACCAGCGCGCCTGCCACGGTATCGCCGAACAGCCCGCCCAGGCCGAAGGCGTGCGGCCAGTCGGAAGGCGTGGCCAGCGTGGCGGAATAGGCCGAGGCCAGCGCCACCGCGATCACGGCAAAGACGATGCGGGCCAGCGCCCGTTCGCCGCCGCGATGCAGGATGAAGCGCATCCCCCAGGCCAGAAGGATCAGCGGGATGCACCAGGCCCCGCGCCCGATCAGGATGATCAGGGTCGAGGACACCGCCGCGCCGAAGCGGCCCAGCATGTTGCGGGCGGGTTCTTCCGTGGCGACCATCCAGCCCGGATCGTCGGGCGAGTAGCTGCCCAGCAGGACGGCGAAGGCCAGCCCGACCAGCACCAGGACGATGCCCAGCAACTCGCGCGAGCGGCGCTCCAGCATGGCCTGGGTGCCCTGGTCCAGAAGCGGATCGCGCTGCCGTGCCTGATAGGATGCCATTCTTCGCCGTCCTCAATCGTAAAGGCAGTCGCGGAGCCGGATCAGCCCGCGCTGCGTTTCTTCCCGTGGGGCCACCAAGGCGACCCTTATGTATCCCTTGCCGGGGTTCTGCCCCCCGGCCTCGCGCGACAGATAGGCGCCGGGCAGCACCCGGACGCCGGTCTGTTGCCACAGCTTCAGCGCCGCTTCCTCGCCGTCGTCCACCGGCAGCCAGAGGAAGAAGCCGCCGCCCGGGGGCTGGAAGCCCTGCATTCCGGCGAAGACCTGCTCGGCATCCGCGAATTTCTGCTGGTAGAGCGCGCGGGAGGCCGTCACATGCGCCTCGTCCTGCCAGACCGCCTCGGCCACCTTCTGCAAGGGCAGCGGCAAGGGCGCCCCGGCAAAGGCGCGCAGCTTGCGGATGCGCTCCATGCTGGCCGGGCCGGCGGCCACGAAGCCGGAGCGCAGGCCGGGCAGGTTCGACCGTTTGGACAGCGAATGGAAGGCCGCCACCCGCTCCGGGTCCGCGCCGATGGCCTGCGCCACCTCCAGGATGCCGGGGGGCGGGGTCTCGCGCCAGATCTCGGAATAGCATTCGTCGGCGAAGACGGTGAAGTCGTGCTTCTCGGCCAGCGCCAGCAGGTCGGCCAGATAGCCCTTCGGCGCCACCGCCCCCTGCGGGTTGGAGGGCGAGCAGATATAGGCCACCGCCACCCGGTCCAAGAGATCGGGGGCAAGCGAGGCGTAGTCGGGCAGGAAGCCGGTGGCCGCCGTGGCGGGAACGTAGACGGGTTCCGCGCCCAGGGTCAGGGCGGCGACGGCATAGACCTGGTAGAACGGGTTGGGGATCAGCACCGCCGGGGTCTGCCCGCGCTTCCGTTCGGGACACAGCGCGATGAGGGCGTTGAACAGCCCCTCGCGGGTGCCGTTCAGCACCATCAGCCGGTTCTCGCCCACCGTCACCCCATAGCGCCGGGCGATCCAGCCGGAGATGGCGGCCAAGAGTTCCGGCGTGCCGTCGTTCGGCGGGTAGACGCCGAAGCCGGCAAGGTTCTCGGCCAGGATGCGGCCGACGAATTCCGGCATCTCGTGGCGCGGCTCGCCGATGGTCATGGCGATGGGTTCGCCGCCGGGGGCGTGCGCGTCGAGAAGTTTCCGCAGACGCGGAAACGCATAATCCGGCAGGTCCGAAAACCGCTCAGGAAACGCCATTGCTGCCTCAGGTCCGGGGTCCTTGGTGGCCCCGGTTTGCGCCAGATTAGCGCCGCCCTTTGCGCCGGTCCAGTTTTTCCCAACCATCCCTAGGGGTTGGAACGCGAAAATGTGGCTTTTTTGCCCCCGGCCTATCGCAACGCCCGTTCGGCGGCGGCGCCGAGCCGCAGGAGCCGCCCTTCGGCGAAGGCCGGGGCCAGCAGCGAGATGCCGCAGGAGGGCTGCGAGGTCGGCAGGGTCAGCCCGCAAACCCCCATCAGGTTGCCGATCCTCGTGTTGCGCAGCGCCAGCAGGTTCTCGGTCACGTAGTAGTCCTGGTCGGTCATCAGCCGGTCGGCATCGGGCGGCAGGATCGGCGAGGTGGGCAGGATCACCGCATCATAGCCCTTCACCCGGGCGGCCCATATCGCCCGCAGTTCCTCCAGCCGCCGCCAGCCGGAGATGTAGTCCATCGCCGACACCTGCGCCCCGGTGCGGAAGCGTTCGAGGATGCGGGGGAACATCTTCTCCGGCGCGGCCTCGATCGCCTCGCGCCAGATGCCGTAAGCCTCGGCGGCGAAAAGGATACCGGCCAGCCCCATCGCCTCGGCCACTTCGGGCGCGGCGAGGCGTTCCACCTTCGCCCCGGCGCGGGACAGCCGCTGGCAGGCGTCGTCGAAGCCCTTCGCCGGCCGGTCCCGCAAGCCCTCCAGCGCCACCGTCTCCAGCACCGCCAGCCGCGCGCCGGAGAGGTCCGCCCCGGTCAGGTCCACCGCCCGGCCGCCCTGCAGGGCCGCCAGCAGCAAGGCGCAATCCTCGACCGAATGGGCCAGCGGGCCGATGCTGTCGAAGCGCTCGCAGAGCGGCACCACGCCCGTGGTGGGCAAGAGGCCGTGGCTGGCCTTCAGCCCGACCAGATCGTTCCAGGCCGCCGGAATCCGCACCGAGCCGCCGGTGTCCGACCCCACCGCCGCCGGCGCCAGCCCGAAGGCGACCGAGGCGGCGGCGCCCGAGGAGGACCCGCCCGAAACCGCCTTGTCGTCGTTCAGGCAGGGCGGCGTCGCCGTCACCGGGTTGAGGCCGAGGCCCGAGAAGGCCAGTTCCGACATATGGGTCTTGCCCAGGCAGACGGTGCCGGCCAGCGTCGCCTCGGCCAGCACCGCGGCATCGCGGTCCGGCACCCGCCCGCGCAGCAGCGCCGATCCGGCCTCGGTCGCCGTGCCCGCCGTGTCGAACAGGTCCTTCCAGCTGAGCGGCACCCCGTCCAGCGGCCCGCGGCGGAAGCCGGTCTTGGCGCGGGTGGCGGCGCTGACCGCCTCTCCCCGCGCCCGGGCCGGGGTGAGGCGGGCGTAGATGCGGGCGGCCAGCGGGTGGCTTTCGATCCGGTCCAGCCAGGCCTCGGCCAGTTCGACCGGGTTGATCCGGCCGCGGTCGATCTCGCGCCCCAGATCGGCCGCCGTCATGTGGAACCAGGTCCCGCTCATCTTCACCCCCGCACCGCCGGGGGCGACGGTAGCGGCTGCAGAGCGCATGGACAATGGGGCCCGGCGGGCCTAGGTCAGGGGGATGGAGCATGATGCCGACATCCTGATCGCGGGCGGCGGGCTGAACGGCCCGGCCCTGGCGCTGGCGCTGGCGCAGGGCGGCCTGCGGGTCGCGGTGATCGACGCCCGCCCGGCGCCGGCCCGGGCCGAGGCCGGCTTCGACGGCCGGGCCTATGCGCTGGCCATCGCCTCGAAGCGGCTGTTGCAGGCGGTGGGGGTCTGGGACCGGGTGGCGGCGCAGAGCCAGCCGATGCTGCGGATCGTCACCAGCGACGGCCATGCCGGCCGGGGCGCCTCGCCCTTCCACCTGTCCTTCGACAGCGCCGAGATCGAGGAAGGCCCGATGGGCTTCATGCTGGAGGACCGCTTCCTCTATGCCGCCTTCCTTGCGGCGATGGCCGCGGAGCCTGGGATCGCGCTCTTGTCCGGCGAGACCGTGGTGGCGCAGGAGACCGGCCCGCAGGGGGTGACGGTGACGCTGGCCTCCGGCCGCCGGCTGGCGGGGCGGCTGCTGGTCGGCTGCGACGGCCGCGGCTCGGGCGTGGCCTTGCGGGCGGGGATAAGGCGGCAGGGCTGGGGCTACGGCCAGACCGCGCTGGTGACGGCCATCGCGCATGAAAAGCCCCACGAGGGCACGGCGCATCAGTTCTTCATGCCCTCCGGCCCGCTGGCGATCCTGCCCTTGCCGGGCGGCCGCCACTCCAGCATCGTCTGGAGCGAGACCGACGCGCAGGCGCAGGCGATCCAGGCGCTGGACGACGACGGCTATCTGGCGGCGCTGCGGCCGCGGTTCGGCGATTTCCTCGGGCAGATCGCGCTGGCCGGCGCCCGCTTCACCTACCCGCTGAGCCTGTCGCTGGCCGAGCGCTTCGTCGCCGAACGGGTGGCGCTGGTCGGCGACGCGGCGCATGGGGTGCATCCCATCGCCGGGCAGGGGCTGAACCTCGGCCTGCGCGACGTGGCGGCGCTGGCCGAGGTGCTGATCCTGGCGCATCGCCGCGGCGAGGACATCGGCGGCGCGGTGCCGCTGGAGGACTACCAGCGCTGGCGCCGCTTCGACGCCACCACGCTGGCCCTGGGGATGGACGGGGTGAACCGGCTGTTCTCCAACGACAATCCGCTGCTGCGGCTGGGGCGCGACCTCGGGATGGGACTGGTCAACGCCCTGCCCGGGCTGCGGCGGGGTTTCATCCGGCAGGCGGCCGGGTTGCAGGGGGAACTGCCGCGGCTGCTGGCCGGCAAGCGGGTGTGAGAGCGGCGGGGTGAACCCCGCCCTACACATGACCATCGGGTTCGGCGACAATCGTAGGGCGGGGTTCACCCCGCCGCTTCTCGCCGTTGTCGGCGGGCGGGAACAGGCGAGGCATTGCCTCGCCTCGCCCCTGCGCAGCGATTCAACCGGAGACGGATCAGCACATAAACCCGAGAGGCCAGCGCCCGACCCGGCGGGCGAGAAGCGCCCGCCGGGGGCGGGGCGGGCGCTGGCCGGGCCTTGAGGGCCCGGCCGGTCTGGTTGACATGGTGCGCGGTGGCGAAGGCACGCGCCTTCGCCAAGGAAAGCCGGGTGGAATGGCGGGGTGAACCCCGCCCTACGGTGCCAGAGCGGGCCCCCTTCACTCCACCTCCCGCGCCTCCGAGACCAGCATCACCGGGATGCCGTCCCTGACCGGAAAGGCCAGACCGGCGGATTTGGAGACCAGTTCCTGCCGCTCGGCATCCCAGCTCAGCACGGAATGCGTAACGGGGCAGACCAGCGCCTCCAGCATCCGGCGGTCGGCGGTCACTTCGTCGGTCATTGCAGCACCTCGTCGTCCTCGCCGCCGCGCAGGGAGAATTCGATCAGCGTCACCAGCGTCTCGCGCCGCGTCACCAGGTCGGGCGCCTCCAGCAGCGCCTGCCGGTCCTCGGGCGTGAAGGGGGCCAGCTGCGACAGCGCGTTGATCAGCGGCTCCGGCTCGGCGCTGCGCAGGCTGTCCCAGTCCGAGGTCAGGCCGCGGGCGGCGAAGAACCGCGCCAGCAGGTCGAGAAATCCCTCGCGGTCGAAGCCGGGGTCCGCCTCGGCGGGGCCGAGGTCGCGGGCGAAGGGCGCCCAGTCGACCGAGGCGCGGCGGTAGGGGGCGAAGCCCTGCACCTCGTCGCGGATGCGGAAGCGGCTGATCCCGGCCAGCGTGATCATGTAGCGCCCGTCCGGGGTTTCCGAGAAGCCGACCATCCGCCCGGCGCAGCCGATGGCCTGCAGCCCCTCGGCCCCCTGGGTCTCGCGCGGCTGCACCATGCCGATCAGCCGGGCGGAGGTCTTCAGGCAATCCTCGACCATCGCCAGATAGCGCGGCTCGAAGATGTGCAGCGGCAGGCGGGCGCGGGGCAGCAACAGCGCCCCGGACAGCGGGAAGACGGGAATCGTCTCGGGAAGGTCGGCGGCGCGGATCATGGCGGGATGGTAGGGGCAGCACCGGACGCGGGCAATCGTCCCGCGCGAAGGGCCCGGCGGGCAGGCAGCCGCCCGCCGCACCGGGCGGCCTGGGGATCAGGCGAAGATCATCGAGGACAGCCGGCGGCGGCCCTTCAGCACGATCGGGTCCTGCGGCTTCAGCGCGTCGAAGATGGTGAAGAGCTGGGTCCGCGCGGCGCCGTCGTTCCATTCGCGGTCGCGGCGGAACAGGTCCAGCAGCTGGTCCACCGCCTCCTCCACCTTGCCGGCGGCGTTCAGCGCCACGGCGAGGTCGAAACGGGCCTGATGGTTCTGCGGATCGGCCTCCACCGCCGCGCGCAGCTCGGCCTCCGGCCCGGCATTGGCGGCCTGCCGCGCCAGACCCAGCTGGGCGCGGGCGGCTTCCAGCTCCTTCGCCTTGGCGATGGCGGCGGGGGCGGCGTTCAGGAAGGCCTCGGCCTGGTCGAGGTTGCCCGCGGCGACATGGGCGCGGGCGAGGCCGGCATAGGCGGCGGGGTTCTCCGGCTCCTCGCCCAGGATCGCGGCGAAGGTCTCGGTGGCATCGGCCAGCGCGCCCTGTTCCAGCATCTCCTCGGCCGCGGCAAGGGCATCGGCCAGCCCGCCGTCGCCGCCAAGCGCGGCCAGCTTGTCGATGAATTTCTTGATCTCCGACCCGGGCAGCGCGCCCTGGAAGCCGTCGACCGGCTGGCCCTGCCAGAAGGCATAGACGGTGGGGATCGACTGGATGCGCATCTGCGCGGCGATGGCCTGGTTCCGGTCGACGTCGATCTTGACCAGCTTCACCTTGCCCTTCGCCGCAGTCACCGCCGCCTCCAGCGCCGGGCCGAGCTGCTTGCAGGGGCCGCACCAGGTGGCCCAGAAGTCCACGATCACCGGCACCTCGCGCGAGGCGTCGATGACGTCGGCCATGAAGCCGGCCTCGCTGCCGTCCTTGATCAGATCGCCCGCGGGGGCGGCGGAAGTGTCGCCAAGACCAAGCATGTCGTCCTCATCTTCAGGTTCGGGGCCTATATGAGCCTTCGGGGCGGGATCGCCAAGGGGGTCTGCTCATCGGTGCCTTCGGCCCTCTTCGCGCGATGAGCGGCCGAAGGCACGCGAAGAGCGCCTGTCACGCCATCGCGGCGCATTCGGCATGGGCGGGGCAGTCGACCATGTGGTCGTTCACCATGCCCACGGCCTGCATGAAGGCATAGGTGATGGTCGGGCCGCAGAACTTGAAGCCGCGGGCCTTCAGCGCCTTCGACATCGCGCGGGATTCGGCGGTCTCGGTCGGCACCCCGGCCATCGAGGTCAGCCGGTTCTGGATCGGCTTGCCGCCGACGAAGGACCAGAGGAAAGGCGAGAAGCCCTGTTCCGCCTCGATCTCAAGGTAGGCGCGGGCCGAGGCGATGGTGCCCTCGATCTTGCCGCGGTGGCGGACGATGCCGGGATCGGCCAGCAGGCGCAGGACCTCCGGCTCGCCCCATGTGGCGATCTCCTCGGGGTGGAAGCCGCGGAAGGCGGCGCGGAAGGTCTCGCGCTTGCGCAGGATGGTGATCCAGGAAAGCCCGGCCTGGAAGCCGTCGAGGATCAGCTTCTCCCACAGCGCGCGGGGGTCGCGCTCGGGGCGGCCCCAGTCGGTGTCGTGGTAGGCGACGTAGAGCGGATCGGTGCCGCACCAGCTGCAACGTGTCATGGGACCCCCGGAAAATCGCGCGACTTCGAGGCAAATGCCGAAGCTTCAGCCGGGGTTTACCCTTCCCGGCGCAGCCTGTCACGCGATGCCGCCGCGGGGGATGCGATGAGTTTCATGTCGGGGCCGAAACGGCCGAGGTTCGAGATCGAGGCCGGGCTGGAAAATCCCCTGGCCGTCGCCGTCTCGGCGGCGGACCGCGAGGTGCTGGCGATGGTGCGGGCGGCGCTGTCGCTGCGGCGGATGCGGCTGGCCTTCCAGCCGGCGGTCTATGCGGCGGACCCGTCGATCATCGGCTTCTACGAAGGCTATATCCGGCTTCTCGACCCGCAGGACCGGGTGATCCCCGCGCGCGACTTCATGGAGGTGGCCGAGACGCAGGAACTGGGGCGCGAGATCGACGTGGCCGCGCTGCAGCTGGGGCTGATCGCCCTGCAGAAGAACCCGGGCATCCGGGTGGCGGTGAACATGTCGGCGCGCTCGGTCGGCTACCGGAAATGGGTGCAGGTGCTGCGGCAGGCGCTGAAGACCCATCCCGGCCTCGGGCGCGGGCTGATCCTGGAGATCGGCGAGGCTTCGGCGATGCAGATGCCCGACGTGCTGGTCCCCTTCATGAAGGAGCTGCGCGAGGAGGGGATCGCCTTCACGCTGGACGATTTCGGCGCCGGGGCGACATCGCTGCGGCTGCTGTCGGAATTCCGCTTCGACATCGCCAAGCTGGACGGAGGGTTCGTCCGCGGGATCGAGCGGGATGCGGGCAACCAGCCGATCCTGCGCGCCGCCATCGCCATGGCGCGGGAGTTCGGCATGTTCCTCGTGGCCGAGGCGGTGGAGACCGCGGCCGAGGCCAACTGGCTGCGCGAGCAGGGGGTGGGATGTCTGCAAGGCTATCTGTTCGGCGCGCCGGAGGTGACGCCGGATTTCAGCCGCTTCCGCAGGGGGCGGCAGGAGGGATAATGGCCGGCGGGGTGGACCCCGTCCTATGGGATGACCCGGCATCGTAGGGCGGGGTTCACCCCGCCATTCCTTCGATATCCGCGGGCGGGATAAGGCGAGGCGCTGCCTCGCCCCCGCCCGTGCGCGGCGGTTGCTCCCGGAGACGGTGGCTGCACAAGACCCCGAGAGGCCAGCGCCCGACCCGGCGGGCGAGAAGCGCCCGCGAGGGCGGGGCGGGCGCTGGCCGGGCCTTTGGGGCCCGGCCGGGAAGGTTGCAACCGTTCCGCCATGGCGAAGGCACGCGCCTTCGCCAAGGCAATCACGGCCAATGTTCCCCCCTCCCCCGCCATTATCGGCAATGATGCCGCATCGCCGCGCAACTTTCTTGCGGTTGCGGCGCGAAAGTCCTAATCCCGAGTCAGGCGCGGATTGCGCGGACATCACCTTGAGGAGAGGGATCACATGACCAATGTCGTTATCGTCGCGGCGGGCCGCACCGCCGTGGGCAGTTTCAACGGTTCCTTCGCCAATACCCCCGCGCATGATCTCGGCGCCGCGGTGATCGAGGGCGTGGTCGCCCGCGCCGGCATCGACAAGGCGGAAGTCGAGGAAACCATCCTCGGCCAGGTGCTGACCGCCGGCCAGGGCCAGAACCCGGCCCGCCAGGCCGCGATCAAGGCCGGCCTGCCGAAGGAGGCCAGCGCCTGGGGGCTGAACCAGGTCTGCGGCTCGGGCCTCCGCGCCGTGGCGCTCGGCGCGCAGCATGTCCAGCTGGGCGACGCGCGGATCGTCGTCGCCGGCGGGCAGGAAAGCATGAGCCTCTCGCCCCATGTCGCGCATCTGCGCGCCGGCCAGAAGATGGGCGACCTGAACTTCATCGATTCGATGATCAAGGACGGGCTCTGGGATGCCTTCAACGGCTATCACATGGGCCAGACCGCCGAGAACGTCGCCAACCAGTGGCAGATTTCCCGCGACATGCAGGACGAATTCGCGTTGGCCAGCCAGAACAAGGCCGAGGCCGCGCAGAAGGCCGGCAAGTTCAAGGACGAGATCATCCCCTTCACCGTGAAGACCCGCAAGGGCGACACCGTGGTCGACGCCGACGAATACATCCGCCACGGAGCGACGATGGAGGCGATGCAGAAGCTGCGCCCCGCCTTCGTCAAGGACGGCTCGGTGACGGCGGCGAACGCCTCGGGCATCAACGACGGCGCGGCGGCGGTGCTGCTGATGTCCGAGGAAGAGGCGGCCAAGCGCGGGCTGAAGGTGCTGGCGCGGATCGCCAGCTACGCCACCGCCGGGCTGGACCCCTCGATCATGGGCGTCGGCCCGATCTACGCCAGCCGCAAGGCGCTGGAGAAGGCGGGCTGGAAGGTCGGCGACCTCGACCTGGTCGAGGCGAACGAGGCCTTCGCCGCCCAGGCCTGCGCGGTGAACAAGGACATGGGCTGGGACCCCGCCATCGTCAACGTCAACGGCGGCGCCATCGCCATCGGCCACCCGATCGGCGCCTCGGGCGCGCGCATCCTGAACACGCTGCTGTTCGAGATGAACCGCTCGGACAAGAAGAAGGGCCTGGCGACGCTGTGCATCGGCGGCGGCATGGGCGTGGCGATGTGCCTCGAACGGGCCTGAACTGAGGCTGCATCCGCAGCATCCTTCTGCAAATGCAAAACCGGCGCGCAATAATGTTGCGCGCCGGTTTTCATTTCGGTAACAGGATTTCAAGGCCAGAACACCCAGGAGGAGAATCACATGGCACGGGTTGCACTTGTCACCGGCGGATCCCGCGGCATCGGCGCGGCGATCTCGGTCGCGCTGAAGGCGGCGGGCTACAAGGTGGCGGCGAACTACGCCGGCAACGACGAGGCGGCGGCGGCCTTCACCAAGGAGACCGGCATCCCGACCTACAAGTGGTCGGTCGCGGATTACGACGCCTGCGCCGCCGGGATCGCCAAGGTGGAGGCCGAGGTGGGGCCGGTGGACGTGCTGGTGAACAACGCCGGGATCACTCGGGATGCGATGTTCCACAAGATGACCCCGGGCCAGTGGAAAGAGGTGATCGACACCAACCTGACCGGGCTGTTCAACATGACCCATCCGCTGTGGTCGGGGATGCGCGACCGCAAGTTCGGCCGGGTGATCAACATCTCCTCGATCAACGGCCAGAAGGGGCAGGCCGGGCAGGCGAACTATTCGGCGGCGAAGTCGGGCGACCTCGGCTTCACCAAGGCGCTGGCGCAGGAAGGCGCGCGGGCCGGCATCACCGTGAACGCGATCTGCCCGGGCTATATCGGCACCGAGATGGTGCGCGCCATCGACGAGAAGGTGCTGAACGAACGCATCATCCCGCAAATCCCGGTCGGCCGCTTGGGCGAGCCGGAGGAGATCGCCCGCTGCGTGGTGTTCCTGGCGGCCGAGGATGCCGGTTTTATCACCGGCGCGACGATCAGCGCCAACGGCGGACAGTTCTTCGTCTGAACCAGAGGCGCCGACACCATGCCCTGAGGCCCGCCGCCATGGCGGGCCTTTTCCCTTTCCCCGGCGCGGGCTACAGGGACAGGGGGAGGACAGGAATGACACGCAACCGCGCCACCGCCATCGGCTTCACCGCGATCCTGATGTGGTCGGCTCTGGCATTGCTGACCATCCGCTCGGCCCCGGTGCCGCCGCTGTTGCTGAACGCGCTGTGCTTCGCCGTGGGCGGCGTCCTCGGCCTGATCTGGACGGTGCGGCGCGGGGTCGCGGTGCTGCGCGGGGTGTCGTGGAAGGTCTATGCCTTCGGGGCCGCGGGCCTCTTCGGCTACCATTTCCTCTACTTCACCGCCTTCCGGCTGTCGCCCACGGCGGAGACCGGGCTGATCGCCTATCTCTGGCCGTTGTTCATCGTGCTGTTCTCGGGCCTGCTGCCCGGCGAAAGGCTGGCGGCGCGCCATATCCTCGGCGCGCTGGTCGCCTTTTCCGGCGCGGCGGTGATCCTGCTGGGCCGGGACAGCGAAGGGACGGGCACGGCGGCGGGCTTCGCGCTGGCCTTCGCCTGCGCGCTGACCTGGGCCGGCTATTCGGTGCTGTCGCGCCGCATGGGCGCGGTGCCGACCGAGGCGGTGACGGTGTTCTGCCTGGCCACCGCGATCCTGTCGGCGCTGGCCCATCTGGCGGTGGAAGAGACCGCCTGGCCCGAAGACGCGGCCGGCTGGCTGGCGGTTCTGGGCCTCGGCCTCGGTCCGGTGGGGGCGGCCTTCTTCACCTGGGACGTGGGCATGAAGAAAGGCGACATCCAGGTGCTGGGTGTCGCCTCCTATGCAGCGCCGCTTCTGTCCACATTGGCCCTTGTCGCGGCAGGGATCGCCGAGGCCTCATGGACCATCGCTCTGGCCGCCCTGCTGATCACCGGCGGAGCGGCCATTGCTGCGCGCAAAGGTGCCGTCAGTGCGGACCCTGCGACAGGCGGGTGATCTCCTCTTTCAGCTTCAGCTTCTGCTTTTTCCATTCGGCGATCTGCAGGTCGTCGGATCCGGGACTGCGCTGCGCCTCTTCCACCATCGCAGCGAGGGCTTCGTGCTTCTTGCGCAGTTCCTGCAGATGCGAAGCAATCGTCATGTCCATCCTCCTGTGATTGTAACCTACGGGGCCAGTGCATCACGGAACCCGAGTCGTGTCACCCACAATCGGCCCCCCTGCGGCGGAATATCCCGACAGTTCAGGAAAAGAGCGGCAGGATGTCGCCGCCGCCGCGCAGCACCGCATTGGCCTGCGGGGTATAGCTTTCGCGGTCGCCGTCATGGGCATCGCCCTCGTGGATCACGAAGGGGGCCAGCAGGCGGAAAGGGGCGCGGCCGCCCTTCCTCGCCCGCAGGATCAGCCGCAGCGCCGGGCGGCCGGGGCGGGCGGCCAGCGGCAGCACGGCGGCGGAGCCGAGCTTGGGCGCCAGCGCCGACAGCAGCTCCGGCAGGCTGTCGGCGCCGGCGATCAGCGTCAGCCAGCTGCCGGGCGCCAGCCGCCGCGTCGCCGCCTGCACCCAGGCCGACAGCGGCAGCGCGACCTGCAAGGCGGTGGCCCGCCCCGGCACCGGCGAGGGCGTGCCGCCCGGCGGATACCAGGGCGGGTTGGCGATCACCTGATCGAAGTCGCGGCGCAGGGGGGACGGCATCCGGGTCAGATCGCCCTCGTGCACCTGCATCGCCACCCCGTTGCGGTCCGCATTGCGGCGGGCGAGGTCGGCATAGCCCGGTTGCAGTTCCAGCCCCGCCAGATGCAGCCCCGGCACCCGGGCGGCGAGGCACAGCGACGCAGCCCCCGCCCCGCAGCCGAGGTCCAGCACCGACTGGCCGGGCGCGGCCGGGCAGGCCGCGGCCAACAGCACGGCATCGGTGGCGGCGCGGTAGCCCTTGACGGGTTGCAGAAGCCGCAGCCGTCCGCAGAGGAACTTGTCGTCGGACAGCTGATCTTCCTCGAAAATCACGCGCTCGGCTCCACCCCGTTGTCGCGGCAGATAGCGCGGGCCATGAACAGGTCGCGGTCCGCCACCATCAGCCGCTGCGGCAGAAAGCCCAAGCTGCCGTCGAGGATGCTCATGTGGACGTCCAGGGCGAAGGAAGCTATACCCTCCCCGTCGAGAAGGGCCTGCGCGAAGGCGATCACGGTGGGGTCGGTGGTGCGCAGAAGTTCTTTCATAAGCTGGAATTAGTCCTGCCCGCGCGATCGGGCAAGGCGGAAGGGTCGGGGATGGACACACAGCCCGAGAAGCCGAAGGCGGGGCCGCAAGACCGACTGGCCGCCCATCTGGCCGAGGACATGGCGGCGGTGAACGCGCTGATCCGGGCGCGGATGGCCTCGGACCATGCCCCCCGCATCCCCGAGGTGACCGCCCACCTGATCGAGGCCGGCGGCAAGCGGCTGCGGCCGATGCTGACGCTGGCGGCGGCGCGGCTCTGCGGCTACGCCGGGACCGACCACCAGAAGCTGGCCGCGACGGTGGAGTTCATCCATACCGCCACGCTGCTGCATGACGATGTCGTGGACGAAAGCCAGCGGCGGCGGGGGCGGCCGACGGCCAACCTGTTGTGGGACAACAAGTCCTCGGTGCTGGTGGGGGATTACCTCTTCGCCCGCAGCTTCCAGCTGATGGTCGAGACCGGGTCCTTGCGGGTGCTGGACATCCTGGCCAATGCCAGCGCCGTGATCGCCGAGGGCGAGGTGCTGCAACTGACGGCGGCGCAGGACCTTGGCACCACGGAAGACATCTACCTGAAGGTGATCCGCGGCAAGACCGCGGCGCTGTTCTCGGCGGCGACCGAGGTCGGCGGGGTGATCGCAGGGGTGCCGGAGGCGCAGGTGCGGGCGCTGCACACCTATGGCGACGCGCTCGGCATCGCCTTCCAGATCGCCGACGACCTGCTGGATTACGGCGGCTCCTCGGCCACCATCGGCAAGAACACCGGCGACGACTTTCGCGAGCGCAAGCTGACCCTGCCGGTCATCAAGGCGGTGGCGGCGGCCAATGCGGAAGAGCGCGCTTTCTGGGTCCGGGTGATCGAGAAGGGCGACCAGCGCGAGGGCGATCTGGAGCAGGCGCTGGCGCTGATGGCGAGGCACGGCGCGATGGAAGCGGCGCGGGATCAGGCGCTGCGCTGGTCCGGCACCGCCCGCGCGGCGCTGGAGGTGCTGCCGGAGCATCCGCTGCGCGACATGCTGGCCGATCTGGCGGCCTATGTGGTCAGCCGGATCAGCTGAGCAGCGGGGCGGCGGCGACCCACCACTCAGGTTGTCCGGCCGAGATCGCCCGAGCAGCGGCCTGCGCGGCCGCTTCCTCGGCGAAAAGCCCGAAGCAGGTGGCGCCCGACCCCGACATCCGGGCCAGCAGGCATCCGGGTTGCGCGGCCAGCGCGGCGTGGGCCTCGGCGATGACCGGGGCCAGCGCGATGGCCGGCGGCTCCAGGTCGTTGCGCTGACCTGCCAGCCATGCCGCCAGCCCGGCGGTGTCGCGCAAAGGCGGCAAGGGCGGCATCGGCGGGTTGTCGCGGCGGGCGAGGGCGCGGAAGACCTGCGGCGTCGGCACCGCCACGCCCGGGTTGGCCAGCACCAGCCAGCCCGGCGGCAGGGCGACCGGGGTCAGCACCTCGCCCACCCCCTGCATCCGCGCCGCGCGGCCGGCCAGGCAGACGGGCACGTCGGCGCCGAGCGCCAGCACCTCGGCCGGGCCGGGCAAGGGCCGGCCCATCCGCACCATCGCCCGCAGCACCGCCGCCGCATCCGCCGAGCCGCCGCCGATGCCCGAGGCCACCGGCAGCACCTTCTCCAGCCGCACCGCCACCCCGCCGCCCATGGCGCGGGCGGCGCGCAGGCAGAGGTTGTCCTCGGACGGCTCCAGCGCCGCGGCCTGCGGGCCGGCGATCTCCAGCCCCTGCCCCGGCGAAACCGTCACCCGGTCGCCGACCCCGGCGAAGGCAACCAGCCCGTCCAGCAGGTGATAGCCATCCGCCCTTTGCCCGGTGACATGCAGGCAGAGGTTCACCTTGGCGGGGGCGAATTCGCTCTCACTCGCCATCGGGCGGCGGCGGGGCGGGCAGGACCGGGCTGCTTCCGGCCTCGTCCTTCATCACCTGGTCGAGGCCGACTTCCAGCTTCCTGCGGATGCGGATCGCGTCCTTCTCCTCCGGGCCGAAGGACAGCGCGCGGTGCCACTGGAACTCGGCCTCGCGCTTGCGGCCGACCATCCAGTAGACATCGCCGAGGTGATCCGTCACCACCGGGTCCACGGGTTCCAGCAGCGAGGCCTTCTCCATCGGCGCCAGCGCCTCCTCGTAGCGGCCGAGGCGGAAATAGGCCCAGGCGAGGCTGTCGATGATGTAGCCGGCATCGGGTTCGGCCCGCACCGCCTGCTGGATCAGCGCCAGCGCCTCGTCGAGGTTGATCCCGCGGTCCAGCATCGAATAGCCGAGGTAGTTCAGCACCTGCGGCTGGCCGGGGCGCAGTTCCAGCGCCTTGCGGAAATCCGCCTCGGCGCGGGGCCAGTCCTTCAGGCTTTCGTGGCAGACGCCGCGGCTGAAGAACAGCATCCAGTGACCCTGCTCCACCTCGGGCACCAGCGCCAGCGCGGCGTCGTAGGCGGGCACGGCCTCGGCGCAGCGCTCCTCGCGCCGCAGGATGTCGCCCAGGGCGCGCTGGACCACCACCAGGTCGGCATGGCTGCGCGACAGGGCCTGCAACACCTCGACCGCCGCCTCCTTCCTGCCGGCGGCATACAGCGCCTCGGACCGGCCGATCTCGGCGCTGTAGAAATAGGGGCTGTCCTTGGGGAAGCGGGCATAGGTCTCGCCCGCCAGGTCGTATTGGCCCAGTTCCTCCAGCGCCTGCGCGGTCAAGAGCAGCGCCTCGGCATTGGCCGGGTCCAGATGGTTGGCGATGCGGCTGTGGATCAGCACATAGGCCGGGTCGGCCTCGCCCTGCAGCAGGGTGCCGAGGGTGAAGAACACCTCGGCGATGCCGGCCTTCGCGCCGGGCACCATGTCGAAGGGCAGCGCCTCACCCGCCTGAAGCCGGGCGCGCAGCCCGTCCAGCATCGGCTCCGGCTGCGGGCCGAAGGTCTGGTCCAGCAGCGCCAGCGCGTCCTGGTTGCGCTCCAGCTGCGACAGGATCTGCACCCGGGCGATGATGCCGCGGCGGTTGAGGTTGATCCTGCCCTCGGCGTTGCCGGCCAGGATGGCGTCGGCGCCCTCGAAGTCGCCCGCCGCCGCCAGCGCCAGCGCCTTGTGGTACAGCCCCACCGCCTCCATCCCGCCCATCTGCGCCACGGCGTCGAAATCCTTCAGCGCGTCCGACATCTTGCCGTCGCCGAAGCGGGCCCAGGCGAGGACCAGTTCGTCCAGCACCGGACCGACCTTGCGGCCCCCGGTCTTGGCCGCGATCAGCGCCGGCCAGTCCTCGGCCGCGGCCTCGCCGGCGTCATGGGCGAAGCCGGCCAGCTGGACCTCTTCGGCGGGGCTGGTGGTCAGCGCATCGGCCAGCGGTCCGGCGCGGTCGAAATCGCCAAGGGCGAGGGCGGCGTAGAGCGCGCCCTCGACCAGCGCGAGGTTGCCCGGATCGGCCTGCATCGCCGCGTCATACCAGCGCGCCGCCGCGCGGAAGTTGCTTTCCGATTCCGCCACCCGCGCGGCCAGATAGGCGCCCGACAGGCCCTCGGCCGGAAGAACGACGGTCTCGGCGGTGACTTCCGGCGCGGTCTCCGGCACGTCATCCTGGGCCCGGGCCGCCTGCGGCAGGGCCGCGGCAAGCGCCGCCGACAGAAAGGCGGCAAGGGCGGGGCGGGCGGTCGGGGGCATGGCGGGCCTTTTCACGAAGCACTTTCGCGCCACGCTATCCGCGCGGGGGCCGGAGGGCAACGTGCGGCGGGCCGGACCCGGCCCTCCGCCGCGCTGACAGTTGCGTGAGGCGGGGCCTCACATGTTCGGGTAGTTCGGCCCGCCGCCGCCCATCGGCGTGGTCCAGTTGATGTTCTGGCTGGGGTCCTTGATGTCGCAGGTCTTGCAGTGGACGCAGTTCTGGAAGTTGATGCGGAAGGTTGCCTCGGCCCCTTCCCCCAGCACCTCGTAGACCCCGGCCGGACAATAGCGCTGCGCGGGTTCGGCATATTCCGGCAGGTTGACCCGGATCGGGACCGAAGGGTCCTTCAGCTTCAGGTGGGCGGGCTGGTTCTCGTCGTGGTTGGTGAAGGAGAAGGCCACGTTGGTCAGCCGGTCGAACGACAGCTTGCCGTCGGGCTTCGGATAGTCGATCGGCTTGTAGTCCTTCGCCTTGCCGGTTGCAGCCGCATCGGTCTTGCCGTGCTTCAGCGTGCCGAACAGCGTCAGGCCGATGGTGTTCAGCCACATGTCCGCCCCGCCGCCCATCAGGCTGGCGACCAGGCCGTATTTCGACCACAGCGGCTTGACGTTGCGGACCTTCTTCAGGTCCTTGCCGATGGCGCCGGTGCGGACCTCGGTCTCGTAATCCGACAGTTCGTCGCCCATCCGGCCCGCCTTGATCGCGGCATGGGCGGCCTCGGCCGCGGCCTTGCCGGACAGCATGGCGTTGTGATTGCCCTTGATCCGCGGCACGTTGACCATGCCGACCGAGCAGCCGAGCAGCGCCACCCCCGGCGCCACCATCTTCGGCATCGACTGATAGCCGCCCTCGGAAATCGCCCGCGCGCCATAGGCCACGCGCTTGCCGCCCTCCAGCAGCGCGGCCACCATCGGGTGGTGCTTGAAGCGCTGGAATTCCATATAGGGGTAGAGATAGGGGTTCTTGTAGTTCAGGTGGACCACGAAGCCCACATAGACCTGATTGTTTTCAAGGTGATAGATGAAGCTGCCGCCGCCGGCGTTCGATCCCAGCGGCCAGCCCATCGTATGGGTGACCGTGCCCAGCTTGTGCTTCGCCGGGTCGATCTCCCAGATTTCCTTCATGCCGAGGCCGAATTTCTGCGGCTCGTGGCCCTTGGACAGGTCGTATTTGGCGATGATCTCCTTCGCCAAGGACCCGCGCACGCCCTCGCCCAGGAAGACGTATTTGCCGCGCAGTTCCATGCCGGGTTCGTAGGACGGCCCCGGCTCCCCGGTCTCGGGGTCGCGGCCGAATTCGCCGGCGACGACGCCGGCCACGCGGTCGCCGTCATAGACCAGTTCCGAACAGGACATGCCGGGGAAGATCTCCACCCCCAGCCCCTCGGCCACCTGCGCCATCCAGCGGCAGACGTTGGCCATCGAGACGATGTATTTGCCGTGGTTGTTCATCAGGGGCGGCATCGGCCAGTTCGGGATGCGCACCTTGCCCGCCGGGCCGAGGATGTAGAAGTTGTCCTCCTTCACCGCGGTCTTGATCGGCGCATCCATCGTGCGCCACTCCGGCAGCAGCGCATCCAGCCCGCAGGTGTCCAGCACCGCGCCCGAAAGGATATGGGCGCCGACCTCGGAGCCCTTCTCCAGCACCACCACCGACAGGTCGGGGTCCAGCTGTTTCAGCCGGATCGCTGCGGACAGGCCCGAGGGCCCGGCGCCGACGATGACGACATCGTATTCCATGCTTTCGCGCTGGACCTGGCTCATGGCTTTGTCTCGCCTCCCTGGCTGGCTCCCCTTGGCCCCGCTGATTGCCCCATGGGCAGGCCAAGGTCAACCATGACGCAACATCAAGTCGCTGCATTGCAGCAACGGCGTAATATTCTTGCCCGCAGGCGACAGGTCGCCGACCTGGGGCGGCATTCGCGCTTGCATTTCCTGCGGCCATGCGCTGATCTGGCCTTTGCAGAGGCGTGAAGTCATGGTCCGGGCAGCCCCCGGCCGTGGCTTCTCTTTTGACTGGTGAATGCAATGGAAAAGATCCCGATGACCCAACGCGGCTTCGACGCGCTGGACGAAGAGCTGAAGCAGCTGAAGACCGAGGCCCGGCCCGCGGTGATCCGCGACATTGCCGAAGCCCGGGCGCATGGGGATCTGTCGGAGAACGCCGAATACCATGCCGCGCGCGAGAAACAGGGCTTCATCGAGGGCCGGATCAAGGAGCTGGAGGGCATCCTGTCGCTGGCCGAGGTGATCGACCCGGCCAAGCTGTCCGGTCCGGTGAAGTTCGGCGCCACGGTGCAGCTGGTCGACGAGGAATCGGAGGAAGAGAAAACCTACCAGATCGTCGGCGAGGTCGAGGCCAATATCGAGGCCGGCCTGCTGAACATCCGCTCGCCGCTGGCGCGGGCGCTGATCGGCAAGGAAGAGGGCGACAGCGTCGATGTCGTCACCCCGGGCGGGCAGCGGTCCTACGAAATCCTCTCGGTGCGCTACATCTGACCATGGCGCAGGACCCAGGCCCCCAGACCGGCCGCCCTTCGGACCCCGGCCTCGCGCCGGGGATGGAACCGGCGCGCTCGGGCCGGGCGAGCGAAATCGTCGCGGGTCTGCTGTCGGTGATCTGGGTGGTGTCGGTGCTGGCCTATATCCTGACCTCGCCCCCCGGCGACGACGTCAAGACGCTGGGGCTGGTGATGACGCTGCTGATCGTCTTCCTGCCCCTGGCGCTGATCTGGGTGGCGGTGATCACCCTGCGCTCGGTCCGCGAGCTGCGGGCCGAGGCGGCGCGGCTGCAGGCGGCGGTGGATGCGATGCGGGCGTCCTACGTGCAGACCTCCAGCCAGATGCAGGCGGCGGCGTTGAAACCCTCGGTCGAGAAGAAGCTGGACGAGATCGCCGCGGCGGCGAAGCAGGCCGAGACGGTGCTGGCCACCTTCTCCAGCCGCCGCGACACCGCGCTTTCGGTGCCCTCGGCCGACCGCAAGGCGGCGCTGGCGGTGCCGAAGACCGACCCCGAGGCCGAGGAGCCGCGGCTTGCCCTCGGCACCCCGGCCGAGGAGATGCGGCCGCCGCTCAGCGTGGCCGACTTCATCCGCGCGCTGAACTTCCCCGAGACGCCCGAGGACAAGGAGGGCTTCCGCGCCCTGCGGCTGGCGCTGGAGGACCGCTCGGTCGCCAAGCTGATCCGGGCGGCGCAGGACGTGCTGACTCTGCTGTCGCAGGAAGGCATCTACATGGACGACCTGAAGCCCGAGATGGCTCGCCCCGACGTCTGGCGCCGCTTTGCTGCCGGCGAGCGCGGGCGGACCATCGCGGCGCTCGGCGGCATCCGCGACCGTTCCTCGCTGGCGCTGACCGCGGCGCGGATGCGCGAGGACACCATCTTCCGCGACGCCGCCCACCATTTCCTGCGCACCTTCGACCGCACCTTCGCCATCTTCGAGAAGAACGCCAGCGACGCGGAACTGGCCGATCTGGCCGACACCCGCACCGCACGCGCCTTCATGCTGTTCGGCCGGGTGGCGGGGGTGTTCGACTGAGGGGACCGAGGTCCCTGCCTCGCGGGCGGACGCCGCGGGGTTCTGCTTGCTGATAGTTGACATGGAAACTTCTTCAGGATAGTTTCCATGGAAATCAGCGGGGCGGAAATGACCGGAATCTCGGACCTGCAGGCCCATAGGGGATACTGGCTGCGGATGGTGTCGAACGCCGTCTCGCAAAGCTTTGCCCGGCAGATGGCGGATCAGGGCGTGACCGTGGCGGAATGGGTGTTCCTGCGGGTGCTCCACGATGCCGAGGCGATGGCGCCCTCCTCGGTGGCGGAGGCGATGGCGATGACGCGGGGGGCGATCAGCAAGATTTCGACGCGGCTGGAGGCCAAGGGGCTGGTGCAGCGCACGGGGAATGCGCAGGACCGTCGCGGGCAGACCCTGTCGCTGACGGCCGAGGGGCGGGCCAAGGTGCCGGTGCTGGCCGGCATCGCGGACCGCAACGACGCCGATTTCTTCGGCGTGCTGACGGCGGAAGAGGCCGCGGCGCTGGACAGGGTCCTGGCGGCGCTGGTCGCGCGGCGGGGGCTGCGGGATGTGCCGGTGGACTGACCCCGGCCCGATGGATCACGACAACCGGAAGAAGGAGCCCGCGATGGACGCGGAAAAGATCGCCATTGCCGAAGCCTGCCTCCATGCGGCGCATGACGGCAGCCTGGATTTTCCCCGGATTCTCGGCCGGCTGATGGCGGCGGGGTTCGAGGGTTATGCCGTCGACTATCGGCTGGGGGTGCAGGTCTACTACCTGAACAGCGGGGAGGCGCTGTCGCTCGCCGCGCCTGCGACGCGTGGCGAAGTGGCCCCCGCCTTCGACGCCGCCGCCGTGGCGGAACTGATCCGCTGGGCGCAGGCGAACAGGCCCGACTACAGCTATGCGGCCTTCTGCACGCGGGTGAAGGCGGCCGGTTGTGCCGGCTATTTCGTCTCGCTGCCGGGGCGGCGGGTGGTCTATTTCGGCCGCACCGCCGAAACGCATGTCGAGCATTTTCCCGGATAAGGGCTAAAGCGGCCGCACCATCGTGGTGGCGGCGGCGAAGCCGAAGACGTGGCGCAGCGGGCCGAGGGGTTCGGTGCGCACCGGCAGGAAGCCCTGCCGCTCATACAGCGCCCTTGCCCGCCAGTTGCTGTCGATCACCTCCAGCCGGATCGAGGCATAGCCGCGGGCGCGGCCCTCGGCGCAGAGCGCCTCCAGGAGCGCGGTGCCGATGCCCCGGCCGCGGGCGGCGCGGGTGACGGCGATGCCGTCGACCAGGAAGCGGTGGTTGTCCACCTCGTGCGACAGCATCCACAGCGCCGCGCTGCGCCAGGCGGCGCCGATCCGGCCATAGACCGCGCGCATCTCGGCGGAGGAGCCGCCGACGAAGGCCCCCTCGGGCGACTTGAAGCCGGCGATGCCGAGCAGGCGGCCCTCGGCATCAGTGGCGGTGAAGCAATGGTCCGGCCGCAGGGTGGCGGCGATGAAGCGCAGCGCCCGGTTGTCGGGGCCGAGGACGGTGCCCAGCTTGCCGCCGAACGCCTCCCAGTAAAGCGCCGCGGCCTGGGGGCGCTGGCTGACGGGGAAGCCCTTGGCGATAATGGTCATCGCAGCGCCCCCGCCAGCAGTAGGGGATCGTTGGCGCCGAGGATCCAGCCCTGTTCGGCGGCCTCGGGCGGGGCAGCCAGCAGCGGGGCCAGCGCCTCGGCTTGCGCCAGCCGCCACAGCGCCCGGGACAAGAGCCGCACCTGCGCCTGGTCGCGGGGAAGGGTGTGGCGGTTGGCCTCGATCGCCACCGGCCCGGCGATCAGCGAGGGATAGACCTCTGCCAGCACCACCGCGGCCCCGGCCAGCGCCTCGGGCGGATCGAAGGGCCAGACCGCGGTGCCGGGGCGGGCGGCGAGGCGGTGGATCATCGGCAGGCCGAGCAGGGTCTGCGAGCCGACCGAGCCCGGGTTGAATAGCATCCAGGGCGATTTCGCGCCAGGAGTCATGGTCTCGGCCAGCCGATGCTCGGCGAGGCCCAAGGCGGCATAGTCGATGCCGCGGCGCAGGGCGGGGATGCCGGGCCAGTGCTGCTCGGAGGGGAAGCTCCAGAACGGACCGGGGCCTTCGGGGAACAGCGCGTTTACCGCCTGCGCCACGGCGAAGCGGTTGTTGCGGTTGTCCGGGGCGTCCTCGATGGCCCCGGCCAGCCAGCGCCACAGCGCCCGCGGCCCGGTCTCGCCAGTCAATCGGGCGGAGAAACCGGCGGGATAGGCCATGGCGAAGTCGAAGCCGACCAGGAGGCGCTGGCCTTGGGCGACAGCGGTCCCGATCAGGCCGTCCACCTGCTCCTCGGCGGAGGCGCGGGTGCGGTGGTGCCATTCCGCCCCGCCCTCGGCGTCGTGACAGCCCAGCCAGATGGCATTGGCCCGGTTGACCGCGCTGGTGGGCAGGTTCGCCGCCGACCAGTCGGCCACGATGACGCGGTCAAACCGCAAGCCCGGCCTCGCGCAGGATGAAATCCGCAACGGCAGCGGTGTCGTTCAGGTCCAGCACCGGCACCGGCAGGGTCAGGGCGGCATCGGTGGCCACCGCCCGCACCAGCGGATCGCCGGGCTGGATCAGCGGATGGCCGGTCTCGGCCCGCCAGACCTCCACCTTGGGATGGGCGTCGCGCTTGTAGCCCTCGACCAGCACCAGATCGACCGGGGCGAGGCGGGACAGGATCTGCGGCAGCTCCGGCTCCGGCCCGCGGTGTTCGCGCATCAGCGCGAAACGGTGGGCGGAGGCCAGCACGGTCTCGGTCGCCCCCGCCTTGCGGTGGCGGAAGGTGTCCTTGCCGGGGATGTCGAGGTCCACGTCATGGTGGACATGCTTGACGGTGGAGACGGTGAAGCCCCGCCCGGTGATCTCGGCCACCAGCCGTTCCATCAGCCCGGTCTTGCCCGAGTTCTTCCAGCCGATGACGCCGTAGACCCTCATGGCGCGCCCCCGAGCAGCGCCCCAGCGGCGGCGAGGTCCTGCGGCGTGTTCAGGTTGGCGAAGGCGCCGTCGTCGGGGAAGGCGGCAATGGCGGCATGGTGGGCGGCGGCGAAGTCCATCATCTTCGGCTTGGCGCCCGAGGCGAGGAAATCGGCGAGGGTCGGGGCCAGCGACACCGGCCAGAGGCCGAAGGCCGGGTGCAGTCGCTCCCCCGCGCGGGCGATGGCGAGGTGGGGACCATCGGCGGCCAGGATCAGCCGCGGGGTCAGGTCGCCGGGCAGGAAGGGCGCATCGACCGGGGCCGAGACCAGCGCATCGGCCCCCTGCCCCGCAGCCCAGCGAAGCCCGGCGAGGATGCCGGACAGCGGACCGAGCGGCTGGTCGTCGGCCAGAACCGGCAGGCCGAAGCGCGCCAGCCGGGCCGGGTCGCCGTTGGCGGAGATCGCCAGCGCCTCCACCTGCGGCTCCAGCCGGTGGCGGACATGGGCCAGCAGCGGCCGGCCCGCCAGCGGCACCAGCGCCTTGTCGGCGCCCATGCGGCGGCCTTCACCCCCGGCCAGAATGATCCCGAAAATACGCAAGGCGAACCTCCGGCCCCAGCCCTAGGCGGGCGGGCGGACAAGGTAAAGACCCCAGTTGAGCGGGCGGGCGGCTTCCACATGCGGAGGGTCCGCAGAGGCGGGCGGGAACAGGCGAGGCACTGCCTCGCCCCCGCCCGTGCAGATGGATTCACCCGAAGACGGTGGTCAGGAGAAACCCCGAGAGGCCAGCGCCCGACCGGGCGGGCGAGAAGCGCCCGCCAGGGGGCGGGCGGGCGCTGGCCGGGCCTTTGGGGCCCGGCCGGTCCCGGTTGATCGGTTGCGCTGTGGCGAAGGCAATGGCCTTCGCCAAGGAAACCGCCTCCCGCCGTCAGACCCGGTTGCCCTTCTTGTCGACGAAGATCACGTTGTGCTGGTCGCTGCCGTCGTTCTCTTCGGTCACGATGCGGGTGGTGACGCCCGGCAATTGCCCGAAGCCCTCGCCCAGCTTGATCGGGAACCAGGTCGAGGGGACCGACTCGAACCCGGGCACGCTGCGCAGGATGGCCGAGATCGAACTGGCGCATTGCGCCTTGGGCACGGCGCCGTTGGCTTGCACCTTGCGCAGGATCATCTCGGCCACCTCGGGCGAGACATAGAGCCTGCGCTCCACCACATGGAACTTCTCGGTGGCGGAATCGCGGGCGTGGTAGTCGAGGAAGGCGGCCAGCACGGAATCGGTGATGCCGTAATGCACGTCGCCCTGCACCGGCGCCCGCGGGTGGGTGAAGGTGCCGGCCGGATCGAACAGCACCCTTTGCGAGGCATTGACCAGCAGCGCCGAATGCGCGCCCGAGCCGTTGCGGTCGTTGATCCCGGTGTAAAGCACGATATAGGTCGGCGGCCCCTCGACGTAGCGGGCGGCATCCACCTCGGCCTGGGGCGCGAAGGTATGGTCCGCCCCGCAGGCGGCCAGGCCCAGAAGGGCCATCAGGGCAAGAGCCAGGCGCAGCATCGGATCAGGCGTTCGACAGCGCCAGCAGGATCAGCAGGAAGAGGATGACCACCACCGACCAGACGATCCAGCGGATGAAGCCCGCGAAGGTCCTTTCCTGCACACGGATATCCATCGTGCCGTGCTGATGAGTGCTGTGGGAATGGTCGGCCATCTGTCTTCGCGTCCCGTCTGCTGTTCGCTTTCGTCCTGCGATAGCCGATTCACGCCGCGGTGTCACGAGGGGTTGGCGCCCGTCAGACCGAGCCGTCGCCGGATTCGCCGCCGACCCAGCCCGAGTTCAGGGCAAAGCCGATCCGCCGCGGCGGCTCCTCCTCGCGCACCTTGGGCACGGCGCGCAGGATCACCGAAAGCTGGCTGACATGCTGGACCAGCTGGGTCTTCACCCCGTCCTCGTCGCGGCCGTAGAAGGTCACGATGTCGGGATCGAAATAGCCCAGGCCCTCGATCTGCAGCACGCCGGCATCGCTGCCGGCGAAGCCCATGGCGATCTCCTGGCTGGCATCCAGCTGCGACTCGAAGTTGCGGATGTAGAGGACCAGCCGCTCATAGGCCCATTCGGCGGGGCTTTTCGGCCGGTCGGCCGCGGGGGCGACGGCGGTGCCGGTCTTCGGTTTGCGCTTCTTCGCCGGCGCTGCCGCCCGCGTTCCTGCCCTTGCCTTCGCCGTCTCCGCCATCCGTCACAGCCTTTCCCAGAGATATGCGCCTGTTTCCCCAAGGGAACGGGAAACCTGCCCCCGGCGCAAGAGGCAGTTGAGATGCGCCATGGCCTCGACCAGCGCCAGCCCCTCCTCCGCCGGGCCGATGGGGCGCTTGAAGAGGACCGGGAAGCACTCCACCGCGGTGCGGGACGTGGCCAGGTGATCCAGCAGCCGGTCGAGGGCCGAGACATGGTTGTCGATCATCTGCTCCAGCCGGAACGGCAGGCCGGTGAAGGGCAGCTTGTGGCCCGGCAGGATCAGGTCGCCGTCGCGGGCATGGGGACGGAAGGCGGCGCAGCTGGCCAGCCATTCCGACAGCGGGTCGGCCTCGGGCTCGGTCGGGTAGACGCCGATGTTGGCCGAGATGCCGGGCAAAAGCTGGTCGCCGCCGAGGACGAGGCCCTGGGTCCAGAGCGTGGCATGGTCGGGCGCATGGCCTTGGCCCAGCCGGACGGTCCAGTCGCGGCCGGCAAGGTGCAGGCGGCCACCCTCCTGCATCCGGGTGAAGCCCTGCGGCATCGGATGGACCACATCGGCGAAGTTGAACGGCCGCTCGGCGGCGCGGGCGGCCAGCCTGTCGGGCGGCAACCCGGCGCGGGTCCAGAAGGCCATCGCCTCGGGCGTGGCCTGCGGCTGCAGGTCGAGGGTCAGCATCCTTGCATAGAGCCAGGCAGTGCGGGTGGCGTGCAGTTCCGCGCCCCGGGCCTGGAACCAGCCTGCCATGCCGACATGGTCGGGATGGTGGTGGGTCAGGATCACCCGCGTCACCGGCCGGCCGCGCAGCGGGCCTTGCAGGAGGCTTTCCCACAGCGCCTCGCCCCGGCGCGACTTCAGCCCGGTGTCGACGATGGCCCAGCCGGACCCGTCCTCCAGCGCGTAGATGTTCACATGGTCCAGCGCCATCGGCAGCGGCAGGCGCAGCCAGAGGATGCCAGGCACGACCTCACGCGCCTCGCCAAGGGCGGGAGGTTCGGGAAAAGGGTGGTGGATGGCGTCGGTCATGGGGCAGTCCTCGCCGGTTCTGCCGCCGGTTTCAAGCCGGAGACGGGCGCGCCTGTCCCCAAGGTCGATTGGGCGCTTCGCCCCCGGTGCGGCATCAGCCGGCAAGCGCCTCGGGCGGCAGGGCATAGAGGTCGGCCGCGCCTTGGCGGGAGCGGGCCAGCAGCGCGGCGTGTTCCGGCAGCAGCCGGCGGATCATCACCCGGGCCAGCGGCGCGCGCGCAGGGTCGGCCAGCGCAGCCTTCAAATGGAAGGCGCTGCCGAGGACCAGGGCGAAGGCGCGCAGGTAGGGCACGGCGCCGGCGAAGCGGTCGTTCAGGTCCTGGGCCAGCAGCGCCTCGGTCGCCTCGCGCAGGGTCTCGGCGGCCTGCCAGAGGTCGTTCGCCAGGTCGGGCAGGCGGGCGCGGGCGGCGGCGGCAAGGGTCTCGACCTCGCCGATCAGGCGGAAGGCGGCCTCGCCTCCGTCGGCCAGCTTGCGGCCCACCAGGTCCATCGCCTGGATGCCGTTGGTGCCCTCGTAGATCGCGGTGATGCGGGCGTCGCGCAGGAATTGCGCCGCGCCGGTCTCCTCGATGAAGCCCATGCCGCCGTGGACCTGCACGCCGGTATCCGCCACCCGGCAGCCGGTGTCGGTGCCGTAGGCCTTGGCGATGGGGGTCAGGAAGGCGGCGCGGACCTGCCATGCCGCATCCCCGGTCGCGTTGCCCATGTCGATCGCCACCGCACAGGCCAGCGCGATGGCGCGGGCGGCGAAGACCTCGGCCCGGGCCTCGGCCAGCATCCGGCGCACATCGGCATGGCCGATGATGCCGGGCACGCCCTCGGCCGTCGGCCCCTGCACCCGGTCCTGCGCATAGGCCACCGCCTTCTGCAGCGCGGCCTCGGCCACGCCCACGCCCTGCGCGCCGACGCCGAGGCGGGCGTTGTTCATCATGGTGAACATCGCCGCCATCCCCTTGTGCGGCCCGCCCACCAGCCAGCCCTTCGCGCCGTCGAACTGCATCACACAGGTCGGGCTGCCGTGGATGCCCAGCTTGTGTTCCAGGCTGACCACCTTCAGGCTGTTCGCCTGCCCTGGGTTGCCATCGGCATCGGGCAGCAGCTTCGGCACCATGAAGAGGGAAATCCCCTTCGTCCCCGGCGCGGCGTCGGGCAGGCGGGCCAGCACCAGGTGGCAGACATTGGCGGTGATGTCGCTGTCGCCCCAGGTGATGAAGATCTTCTGGCCGGTGATGGCATAGGTGCCGTCGCCCAGGGGCTCTGCCTTCGTGCGCAGTGCGCCCACGTCCGAGCCCGCCTGCGGCTCGGTCAGGTTCATCGTGCCGGACCATTCGCCCGAGATCAGCTTCGGCAGGTAGAGCGCCTTCAACTCGTCGGAAGCGTGATGCTCCAGCGCCTCGATCTGGCCCTGGGTCAAGAGCGGCTTCAACTGCAAGGCCAGGCAGGCGCCCGAGACCATCTCGTTCACCGCGGTGTTCAGCGCCATGGGCAGGCCCATGCCGCCGTGATCCGGGCTGGCGGCCAGGCCGATCCAGCCGCCCGCCGCGATGGCGCGGTAGCCCTCGGCGAAGCCGGGGGAGGTGCGGACCACGCCGTTCTCCAGCCGGGAGGGGTGCAGGTCGCCGGCCTGGTTCAACGGCGCCAGAACGTCGTCGCAGAGCTTCGCCGCCTCCGACAGGATGGCGGCGGCGGTGTCGGGGGTGGCCTCGGCGAAGCGGTCGGTTCCGGCGACGGCCGCGAAATCCACCACATGTTCCAGGATGAACCGATGGTCTTCGGCGGGGGCGCGGTAGGTCATGGGGGCTCCGGGCGATGCGAGATGCGGCTTGTGAAACGGGGCTTCTTGCGACTAAGGGCAGGCTAGCGCAAGCTGCAACCCCTTCAAGACGGACGCTGCGTCAGATGGACCGCACCGAGACCCTGCCCGCCGACGATGCCGGCATCGCCCGCGCGGCGGCGCTGCTGCGCGAGGGGCGGCTGGTCGCCTTCCCGACCGAGACGGTCTACGGCCTCGGCGGCGATGCCACCGACGACCGGGCGGTGGCGCGGATCTTCGAGGCCAAGGGGCGGCCGCGCTTCAACCCGCTGATCGTGCACCTGCCGGGGCTGGAGGAGGCCGAGGTGGTCGCCGTCTTCGACCATCGGGCGCGGGCGGTGGCCGGGGCGTTCTGGCCCGGGCCGCTGACGCTGGTGCTGCCCCTGCGCGAGGGCGCGGGGATTTCGCCGCTGGTCACCGCGGGCCTGCCGACGGTGGCGATAAGGGTGCCGGCGCATCCGGTGGCGCGGGCGCTGTTGCGTGCCGCGGGGAGGCCGGTGGCGGCGCCTTCCGCCAACCCTTCGGGCCGGGTGTCGCCGACGCGGGCGGCGCATGTGCTGGACGGGCTGGCCGGGCGGATCGCTGCGGTGGTGGACGGCGGCGCCTGCGCGGTGGGGGTGGAGTCGACGATCCTCGGGCTGGACGGGGAGCCGCGGCTGCTGCGCCCCGGCGGCATTCCGGCCGAGGCGCTGGAGGCCGCCTTGGGGCAGCCCCTGACCACCGGCGGCAGCGCGGCGAAGCCGAATGCGCCGGGCCAGCTCGCCTCGCATTACGCGCCGGGGGCAATGGTGCGGCTGAATGCGCGGGCGGCGGAGACCGGGGAGATTCTGGTCGGCTTCGGCCCGGTGAAGGGCGATCTGACGCTTTCGCCCGGCGGCGATCTGGTCGAGGCGGCGGCCAACCTGTTCCACATCCTGCGCGAGGCCGATGCGCTGGCGGGCCCGCAGGGCCGCATCGCCTTCGCCCCCATCCCCGGCCACGGCCTCGGCCGCGCGATCAACGACAGGCTGAGCCGGGCGGCGGCCCCGCGGGGGTAAGGCAACCGACATTTTGCACGGCGAGGCCGGGCGGGATCAGGCGAGGCACTGCCTCGCCCCCGCCCGTGCGCGGCGGGTCAACCGGAGACGGCAGTCACGAGAACCCCGGGAGGCCAGCGCCCGACCCGGCGGGCGAGAAGCGCCTGGCCCAAGGGCGGGGCGGGCGCTGGCCGGGCCTTGAGGGCCCGGCCGGACAAGGGGAGCCGTTGCACGGTGGCGAAGGCACGCGGCTTCGCCAAGGAAACCGGGTGGAACGGCGCGAAATGCTGCCCCCCGGTCCGGCATCCCGCAGCAGCGCCGCGACTTTTCCCCGTTAAATCATCGGGAATTCTATGCGATGATTCCCCCGCGCAGCGGAGCGCGGGCAAGGCCACCGCCCGGCAAGAGGCGGGCCGAGAAAGGGAACCTGGAGATGCTTAACGAATTCAAGACTTTCATCGCACGCGGCAACGTGTTGGATCTGGCCGTCGGTATCATCATCGGCGCGGCCTTCACCGCCATCGTCACCTCGCTGGTGGACGACCTGATCAACCCGCTGATCGGCCTGGTCATCGGCGGCGTCGATTTCAGCGCGCTCAGCTTCGGCCTCGGCGATGCCCAGTTCATGTATGGCAACTTCATCAACGCGGTGATCAAGTTCCTGATCGTGGCCTGGGTGGTGTTCCTGCTGGTCAAGGCGGTGAACCGGCTGCTGCCGAAGAAGGAAGAGGCCCCGGCGGCGCCTGCCGGCCCCTCGGACAACGACCTGCTGAAAGAGATCCTGATCGAGCTGAAGAAGAAATAGCCAGGGAAGAACGGCCCGCAGTCCCGGCTGCGGGCCGCCGATATCAGGCCGCGGCGGCCGGGCGCGGCCGGAAGTTCCAATACCAGATCCGATAGGCCCAGAGGGCGAGCAGAGGGCCGAAGTGGATCAGGGCAGGGGTCCAGCCGCCCCAGTCGTGAAGGGCAGCCCAGTGGATCAGCACCAGCACGGCCGCCGGCCAGGCCAGGCGCTGCAGCCCCTTCCATCCCCCGCGCAGCCAGCGCTGCGACAGGCCGTTCGAGGTCAGCCCCAGCGGCAGGAACAGCAGCATCGCCAGCCAGCCGGTCCAGATGAAGGTTTCGGGCAGGGCGGCGACGATCCGGTCGAGCGAGCCGCGGTCGATGACATAGACCGCCGTATGCAGCGCAGCGTAGAGGAAGGCCGCCACCTCGATGTCGCGGCGGTGGTGCATCAGCCAGCGCGGCCACTGGCGGCCCCGGAACAGCAGCATCAGGCCGGAGGCCATCATGCCGACGATCATGAAGCGCGCAGCCCATTCGCCGGTGGGATGCAGCAGGCGGTGGAAGGCCCGCGCGTCGTCGCCCGTCAACGGGCCGATCATCGACATCGCCGGCAGCGCAAGGACGACCCACAGCACGAGGGTCGACGGACTGTAACCAAGAATTTTCATGGGGCACCTTCGGTCTGGTGCCCCATATACGCCGCGGCGCGGCGGTTCCGTCGTTCAGAGCGCCAGCGCCTCGGCCGCGGGGATCGAGGGCAGGTTCAGCGCCGCGCCCACCGCCTCGTAGGTCAGCTTGCCGGCATGGACGTTCAGCCCGGCCAGCAGGTGCCGGTCCTCGGCGCAGGCGCGTTTCCAGCCCTTGTCGGCCAGGGCCAGCATGAAGGGCATGGTGGCGTTGCCCAGCGCCTGGGTCGAGGTGCGGGCCACCGCGCCGGGCATGTTGGCGACGCAGTAGTGCATCACCCCGTCGACCTCGTAGATCGGGTCCTGGTGGGTGGTGGCGCGGCTGGTCTCGAAACAGCCGCCCTGGTCGATCGCCACGTCGACCAGCGCCGAGCCCGGCTTCATCTCCTTCAGCTGCGCCCGGGTGACCAACTTGGGCGCCGCCGCGCCGGGGATCAGCACCGCGCCGACCACCATGTCGGCCGTCCTGATCAGTTCGGCCAGCGCGCCGGCGCTGGAATATTGCGTCACCAGCTTGCCGTGGAAGATGTCGTCCAGATAGCTCAGCCGGGGGACCGAGCGGTCCAGCACCGTCACCCGCGCGCCCATGCCGACGGCGACCCGCGCCGCCGCGGTGCCGACCACGCCGCCGCCGACGATCACCACATTGGCCGGCGCCACGCCGGGCACCCCGCCCAGCAGGACGCCGGAGCCGCCGTTGGCCTTCTGCAAGGTCCAGGCGCCGACCTGCGGCGCCAGCCGGCCCGCCACCTCGGACATCGGCGCCAGAAGGGGCAGGCCGCCGCGGGCATCGGTCACCGTCTCGTAGGCGATGCAGGTCGCGCCCGAGGCCAGCAGGTCGCGGGTCTGGTCGGGGTCCGGCGCAAGGTGCAGGTAGGTGAACAGCACCTGCCCCTCGCGCAGGCGCTTGCGCTCCGCCGCCTGCGGCTCCTTCACCTTCACGATCATCTCCGACCGCGAGAACACCTCCTCGGCGGTATCGACGATCCGCGCCCCGGCGGCGATGTAATCGGCATCGGTGAAGCCCGCGCCGAGACCGGCGTTCTTCTCGATCACCACCTCATGGCCATGGGCGATGGCCTCGCGCGCCGCGTCGGGAGTCATCCCGACGCGGAACTCCTGCGGTTTGATTTCTTTCGGACATCCGATCTTCATTCTTCTCTCCCTGTCGGCCTTCGCGGCCTGTGGGGGCAGGGTGCGGCAGAATCGCCGCCGATGTTTTGATTTTTGTCTGGCGCAGGGTCCGCGATGCGGTAGAAATTTCGCAGAAACCTTGCCCGTGCAGGAAAAATCGCCGTGGACAGTGCCCTTGACGCGACCGACCGCAGGATTCTTGCAGCCTTACAGAAGGAAGGCCGCATCACCAATGCCGAGTTGAGCGAGCGGGTGAACCTCTCCCCCTCCGCCTGCCACCGCCGGGTGCAGCGGCTGGAGGAAGAGGGCTTCATCGCCGGCTACGTGGCGCTGGTCGATGCCCGGAGGCTGGGCAAGCCGACCACCGTCTTCGTCGAGATCACGCTGGAATCCCAGGCCGAGGAACTGCTGGACGCCTTCGAGCGGGCGGTGGCGAAGGTGCCGGACATCCTGGAATGCCACCTGATGGCGGGGACGGCCGACTATCTGCTGAAGATCGTCGCCGAGGACACCGAGGATTTCGCCCGCATCCACCGCCAGCGCCTCAGCCGCCTGCCCGGGGTGCGGCAGATGCAGTCCAGCTTCGCCCTGCGCGAGGTGGTGCGGACCACGGCGCTGCCGGTGTAGGACGGGTTGCGGCCGAGGGCCGGCCGGCCTATCTTTCGCCCGTGCCGCAAGGCACGCATGGAGTGTGGATGTCCGAGCTTGCATGACAGGGCTCTCCGGAACCCGGAGAGCCGCGTGAACCGTTAGTCGCCCGCCGCATTGCGGTCGGGTGGGGTTTTCGTCTGTCATCCACGAGCATCCATGAACATCTCGCGTTCCGAACAGCGTGCCCTGCACGTTCTGGCCCTTGGCGGCCATATCCTCCACAGCCGCAGCAAGGGCCGCAAGGTCACCGAAATCCTCTGCCTGACACGCGAGGGGCTGGTCCTGTCGGACTGCACCCTGAGCATCTTCCAGTCGCTGCGCCGCAAGGGGTTGATCGAATCCCGCGCGGGATCGCCCTACCGGATCTCGCTTGCGGGCCGCCGGGCGGTGCGGGCGCAACTGGACAACCAAGGCTGAGCGCGCAGCGGAGCGGCAGTTGCCCCCTTGAACTTGCCGCGCCGCCGCGACAGGTTCTGCAACCGCCGTCGCGTGGACGGGCATATCGGGCGGTCGGCCCGGGAAAGGTCGGGGATGGAGGCGGGGCGCAAACTGCTGGCCGAAGGTCTGGGGACGGCGTTTCTGGCCGCGGCGGTGATCGGCGCCGGGATCATGGCGGGCGGGCTGACCGACAATGCCGCGCTGGCGCTGCTGGTGACGGCGGCGACATCGGCGCTGGCGCTCTACGTGATGATCACGGTGATGATGCCGGTCTCGGGCGGGCATCTGAACCCGGCGGTGACGCTGGCCTTCGCCCTGCGGCGCGAGATCGCCCCCGCGCAGGCGGTGGCCTATGTCGCGGCGCAGGTTGCGGGCGGGATGGCCGGCATCCTGCTGACCCATGCGATGTTCGGGCTGCCGCTGGCGCAGGTGTCGCAGACCGCGCGGAGCGGCGGCGGGCTCTGGCTGGCCGAGGGGGTGGCGACGTTCGGGCTGATCCTCGTCATCCTCGGCGCGCTGAACGCGCGGGCGAACGTGGCCGCCATCGTCGCCGCCTTCATCGGCGCGGCCTACTGGTTCACCGCCTCCAGCGGCTTCGCCAATCCCGCGCTGACGCTGGTGCGCGCCTTCACCGACACGCCGGGCGGCATCCGGCCGGCCGACGTGCCGGGCTTCCTGATCGGCGAGACCCTGGGGGCGCTGCTTGCCGTCGCCCTTGGCGGCTGGCTGTTCAGCAGGACTGGCGCCGCTAGGGAAAGCTGACCCTTCGGCCTTGCGCGAAACGCAGGGCGGGCTTGCGGCGCCGGGACTTGTCGGCAGGGCACCGCAGGCCCAGCTTGGGGACGAGCAGGACATGCCTGCCCGGCAACCGGGAGGTTCCCATGGAACGCAACTTCACCCCCCTGTCCACCCTGCGCCGGATCGCGGCGAATGTCGCCGAGGCGCTGGACCTGATGTTCAACGCCGGCCCCCGCCTGGCCGAGCTTCGCCATCTGGCCACCGCCAGCGACAACCGGCTGTCCGCCCGCGGGCTGACCCGGCAGGGCGAACTGGCGCGCATCCTCGGCCGCCGCTGATCCCCTCTGCACCCAAAGGAAAACCCCCGGCCGATGGCGCGGGGGTTGACCTTGTATGGACCTCGCGGTCCCAGCTTCGCTAACGCCTCAGAGTGCGCCTTCGCGTTGAGCCTTCTTGCGGGCGAGTTTACGGGCGCGGCGGATCGCCTCGGCCTGTTCGCGCGCTTTCTTGACCGACGGTTTCTCGAAATGCTGCTTGAGCTTCATTTCGCGGAACACGCCTTCACGCTGAAGTTTCTTCTTCAGGGCCCGGAGGGCCTGTTCGACGTTGTTGTCGCGGACGCTGACCTGCATGTGGTTGTCACCACCTTCCTAAGCTAGAGTTGCACTGATGTGCAGGCTGGCGGCCTATAGCAAAGGCCGCCGGTCCTGTCCACCGTTCCGGCGGAAAGGAGGTCGACATGCCCGAAGACGCAACGCGCAAGGCGATTTTGCAGGCCGCATTGGCCCATGTGCCCTTCGACGGCTGGTCCGAGGCCACGCTGCGGGCGGCGGCCACCGATTCGGCCGTGCCCCTCGCGCTGGCCCGGGCGCTGTTCCCGCGCGGCGGGCTGGACCTGGCGCTGGACTACCACCGGGCCGGCGACCGGGCGATGGCAGAGGCGCTGGCGGCCGATGACCTGTCGGCCCTGCGCTTCCGCGACCGGGTGGCGCGGGCGGTGATGCTGCGGCTGGAAGGCGCCGACCGCGAACTGGTCCGCCGCGGCGCCGCGCTCTTCGCCCTGCCGCAGAATGCCGCCGCCGGGGCGCGGGCGGTCTGGGGCACCGCGGATGCGATCTGGGCCGCGCTCGGCGATACCGCCGACGACATCAACTGGTATTCCAAGCGCGCCAGCCTCTCGGCCGTCTACGGCGCCACGGTGCTGTTCTGGCTGGGCGACGAATCGACCGGCCATCAGGCCACCCGCGATTTCCTCGACCGCCGCATCGAGGGGGTGATGCGGTTCGAGAAGGCCAAGGCCGCCTTTGCCGCCAATCCGCTGGGCAAGGCCTTGCTTTCCGGGCCGTTCAAGGTTCTGGAAAGGATTCATGCGCCAAAAGCCGCGGACGACCTGCCGGGCCGGAACTGAGGGGAAGAGATGACACTTTCGCATTCGATGCTGGCGATGGAGATCGTCGCCCCCGGCGGGCCGGACGTGCTGAAACCCTGCTCGATGCCGGTGCCGGTGCCGGGCCATGGCCAGATCGTGATCCGGGTGGCCTTTGCCGGGGTGAACCGCCCCGACGCCCTGCAACGCGCCGGGGCCTATGCGCCGCCGCCCGACGCCTCGCCGCTGCCGGGGCTGGAATGTTCCGGCACGGTGGTGGAATGCGGGCCGGGGGTGACGCGCTGGTCGATCGGCGACAAGGTCTGCGCCCTGCTGCCGGGCGGCGGCTATGCCGAATATGCGGTGACGCACGAAAGCCACGCCCTGCCGCTGCCCGACGGGATGTCGCTGAAGGAGGCCGCCTGCCTGCCGGAGACCTGCTTCACCGTCTGGTCCAACGTGGTGATGCGCGGGCGGCTGGAGGCGGGGCAGAAGCTCTTGGTCCATGGCGGCACCAGCGGCATCGGCACCACGGCAATCCAGATCGCCAAGGCGCTCGGCGCAAGGGTCTTCGCCACCGCGGGGTCGGACGACAAGGTGAAGTTCTGCAAGGATCTGGGCGCCGAGGAGGCCTGGAACTACCGCGACCGCGACTGGTCGCAACTGATGGCGCAGGCCGGCGGGGCGGATGTGATCCTCGACATGGTGGGCGGGTCCTATATCCCGCGCAACATCAAGGCGCTGGCCAATGACGGCCGGTTGGTGCAGATCGCCTTCCTGCAAGGCGCGAAGGCCGAGCTGAACTTCGCCGAGGTGATGACCCGGCGGCTGACCATCACCGGCTCGACCCTGCGGCCGCAGAGCGAGCAGGCCAAGGCCCGGATCGCCGCGCAGGTGGAGGCGCAGGTCTGGCCGATGATCGCCCGCGGCGCGCTGAAGGTGGTGCTGGACAGCGAATTCGCCCTGACCGAGGCCCCGCAGGCGCATTGGCGGATCGAATCCTCCGGCCATATCGGCAAGATCGTGCTGAAGGTGGAGGAATAGAGGCGGCGAGTGGCGGGGTGAACCCCGCCACTCCTTCGGTATCCGCGGGCGGGAGAAGGCGAGGCACTGCCTCGCCCCTGCCCGTGCGGACGGGTTCAACCGGAGACCTGTCGGCACGAGACCGGATGAGGCCAGCGCCCGACCCGGCGGGCGAGAAGCGCCCGCCGAGGGCGGGGCGGGCGCTGGCCGGGCCTTGGGGGCCCGGCCGGTCCCGGTTGATCCGTTACGCCATGGCGAAGGCACGCGCCTTCGCCAAATCATGCCGGAAAAAACGGACCCGCCTACCGCACCGCCTCCAACACCGCGTCCTGCAGCTTGCAGTCGCGGATCGTGTCGGCGCCGCAGCGGCGGGGCTCCAGGTCTTTCGTCAGGCACAACCGGACCTCCTGGATCATCCCGTCCTGGCAGGTGACGGTGATCTGGTCGCGCTTCAGCCCGGGGTTCGACTCGAGGAACGCCCCCTCGATCACCGAGGCCGGAACCTCCAGCGTCTTCGACATCCGGGCGAAGACCGGCGGGATGACGATGCCCTCATAAGCCCGCCGGGCGGTGCGGAAATAGTCCTCCGGCGCCAGGCCCGAACAGCGGCCGTGCTTCTTCCACTGGTAGAAGGCCAGCCCTGCGCCGCCCATCACATCGGCCATCGCCGCGGTCTCGCCCCTTGTCGGATCGCGCTCGGCCGTGCGGCAATACTGCGGCCAGCCCCTTTCGTGCTGCGGCCAGAGGCCGTGCAGCACGAAGGTCAGCCCCCTGCCCCGGTTGCATTGCGGATCGTCGCGGGCATCGCCCTCCAGCGCGCACCAGGCCGAGGACCAGGACAGCGACAGGACATAATAGTCGAAGTCCCCCGCCCGCTCGCCATCGGCCTGCACCGGCCCGGCCAGCAGCGCCGCGAGGAACGCGAAAGCCCAACGCATTTTGACTTTTCCTTCACCCGGATTGGCACTATATGGACGGGGAATTCCCCGACATGGAGAACTCGCGGGCCAGGCCCGCAGCCGTTTTCCCGGCCCGGGAGAGATTTGTAAAGGAGCCAGAGATGAACAAGCCGATCATGGCGCGCGCGACCGCTGTCTGGCTGGTGGACAACACCACGCTGACCTTCCGGCAGATCGCCGAATTCTGCGGGATGCACGAGCTGGAAGTGCAGGGCATCGCCGACGGCGACGTGGGCGGCGGGGTGAAGGGCTTCGATCCCATCGCCAACAACCAGCTGGACCCGATCGAGATCGAACGCGGCCAGGCCGATCCGCTCTACAAGCTGAAGCTGAAATACAACGCCGCCGCCGTGGGCGAGGACAAGCGCCGCGGCCCGCGCTACACGCCGCTCTCCAAGCGGCAGGACCGGCCGAACGCCATCCTCTGGCTGGTCAAGTTCCACCCCGAGCTGTCGGACGGCGCCATCGGCAAGCTGGTCGGCACCACCAAGCCCACCATCCAGTCGATCCGCGAGCGCACGCACTGGAACATCCAGAGCATGACGCCGATCGACCCGGTGGCGCTCGGCCTGTGCAAGCAGTCGGAGCTGGACGCCGCGGTGCAGGCCGCCGCCCGCAAGAAGGCCGCCGAGGGCACGGTGATGAGCGACGACGAACGCCGCAAGCTGGTGTCGACCGAACAGTCGCTGGGCATGGCGCCGGAAGAACCGAAGATGCCCTCGGGCCTGACGGGGCTGGAGGTCTTCGGCGACGAGGAGAAGGACGACAGCCCGGCCTCGGACTTCTCGGACGCCGACAGCTTCTTCAACCTGCCCGGCGGGCAGGACGACGACGAGGACGAGGAAGACCACCGCCGCTGAGCGCCGGCTCGATTGCCGAGACGAAGACCCCGGGACCGCCAGTCCCGGGGTTTTTCCTTGATGACGGGCTTTGTCATTGGACCCGGGCGCCGGGGCCGGGCATGATCAGCGGCATCGAAAGACCTTTCAACCCTCTGATCCTACGGTCCTTTTTCATCACGCTGGCGGCGATTGCCGCCGACCAGGTTCCTCCCGGTGCCTCCGCCCCGGTCCGGCAAGTCCCCCGCCGGACCGGGGTTTTTCCTTTCGTGGCACCGCTTGCAAAATCCGATAGCATCGCTAGATTGCTTGCATGAACAGCAAGCATCGCCGCACACTGGAGACCGTCTTCACCGATCCGGTCTCGGGCACGATCAACTGGTCGGATGTGGAGGCGCTGCTGATCTGGGCCGGGGCGACGCTGGTCTAAGGGCGCGGCTCGCGCGTCCGCTTCGTCTGCGGGCAGGAGGTGGAGACCTTCCACCGCCCGCATCCGGCGAAGGAGGCGAAACGCTATCAGGTCCGCGCGGCGCGGGACTTTCTGGAACGCATCGGGGTAAGGCCATGAATTCCATGAGCTACAAGGGCTATTCGGCCCGCATCGACTATGACGACGAGGACGGCCTCTTCGTCGGCCGGATCGCCGGCATCCGCGACGGGGTAGGCTTCCACGCCGACACGGTGGAGGGGCTGCGCGAAGCCTTTCACGAAGCCGTCGAGGATTATCTGGAGACCTGCGTCAGGGTGGGGAAGGAGCCGCAGCGGTCCTTCTCGGGCCAGATGATGTTCCGGGTGGACCCGGAGGTGCACCGCAAGGCGGCGCTGGCGGCGGAACTGGCGGGGAAAAGCCTGAACGCCTGGGCGGAAGAGGTGCTGGAGAAGGCGGCGGAGCAGTAACTACTATTTTTTCTTAAATATCTTTACTCGAATCAGAGGGCGCTTTATATGGAGGATACGGATAGCATCTCCACCACAAGGAGTTACCCAATGAAAACCATCGAGATTGATTTCGATGTCCACCGCCTCATTGAGCTTGAACGACAAGGCTTCGACGAACCCGAGAATTCCGCTCTGCGCAGATTGCTGAAGCTTCCCACCTCCAACGCTCCGTCTACCCCGACCAAGGCGGCAGCCGGCTCAGAGGGTCCGGAAGAAACGACGGATGCGGGCATGGCTTGGTCGTGGAAGGGAGTAGTGCTTCCGCATGGCACTCAACTCCGCATGGAATATCGAGGGCAAATGGTGCGGGGGCAAGTTCAGAACGGAAAATGGGTGGTGGCGGGTAAGCCCTACACCAGCCCTTCGGACGCTGCTGGATCATCTGTAAAAACTAAGCGTGGCGACAGGCCAAGCTTGAATGGCTGGGTCTATTGGGAGGTCAAGCGACCCACCGATACTTCTTGGCGCAAGCTCAATAGTCTTAAATGAGGGCCAACGGACGGCGGCTGGACTCTTGAGACTTCAGCCGCCGTGCTTCACCATCACATGCCTTACCACCGTATAGTCCTCCAGCGCATAGGAACTCATGTCCTTGCCGTAGCCGCTTTGCTTCAGGCCGCCGTGGGGCATCTCGTTCACCAGCATGAAATGGGTGTTGATCCAGGTGCAGCCGTAGCGCAGCCGCGCCGCGGTGGCCATGGCGCGGCCGACGTCGCGGGTCCAGACCGAGGAGGCGAGGCCGTAGTCGCTGTCGTTGGCCCAGGCGACGGCCTGGTCCACCTCGGAGAAGGGCGTGACCGAGACGACGGGGCCGAAGACCTCGCGGCGGACGATCTCGTCCTCCTGCCTTGCGCCGGCCACCACGGTGGGGCGGTAGTAGAAGCCCTGCTCCATCGCCTCGCCGCCGGTGGTGACCTGGACATGCGGCAGTTCGCGGGCGCGGTTGACGAAGCTGGCCACCCGGTCGCGCTGGCGTTGGCTGATCAGCGGGCCGATCTCGTTCGTGCTGTCGTCCTCGGCCGCAAGGGTGATCGAGGCGGCGGCGGCGGTCAGGTCGGCCACCAAGTTGTCGTAGATCTTGCGGCCGGCGTAGACCCGGCAGGCGGCGGTGCAGTCCTGCCCGGCGTTGTAGAAAGAAAATGCCCGCAGCCCCTCGACCACCGCTTCAAGGTCGGCGTCATCGAAGACCACCACCGGGGCCTTGCCGCCGAGTTCCAGATGGGTGCGCTTCACCGTCTTCGCCGCGGCGTCCAGCATCTTGCGGCCCGTCGCCACGTCGCCGGTCAGCGAGATCATGTCCACCTGCGGATGATGGATCAGGTGATTTCCCACCGTCTGCCCGCGCCCGGCGACGACGCTGACCACGCCCTCGGGCAGTTCCTCGGCCAGGATTCTCGCCAGCTTCAAGGCGGTCAGCGGCGTCTGTTCCGAAGGCTTGAACACCACGGTATTGCCGCCGCCGAGGGCCGGGCACAGCTTCCAGGCCATCATCATCAGCGGGTAGTTCCAGGGCGCGATGGAGGCGACCACCCCGACCGGATCGCGGCGGATCATGCTGGTGTGGCCGGGCAGGTATTCGCCGGCCAGCGCGCCGGTCATGCAGCGGACGGCGCCGGCGAAGTAGCGGAAGCAGTCGACGGTGGCCGGGAGTTCATCCCCCTTCGCGGCGTTGATCGGCTTGCCGCAGTTCAGCGCCTCCAGCGCGGCGAAATCCTCCGCCTCGGCCTCGATCCGGTCGGCGATGCGCAGAAGCGCGGCCGAGCGTTCGCCGGGCGTGGTGCGGGACCAGCTGTCGAAAGCCTTGCGGGCGGCGGCGACGGCGCGGTCCACCTGCGCAGTGGAGGCCTCGGGAATGTCCACGATCAGCGCGCCGGTGCGGGGGTTCAGGATCGGCTCCGGCGTCTCCTGTCCGGGCTCGAAGGCAGAGCCGATGAGAAGCTGGCTGTCCATGTCTCACTCCCTCATTTGCCCGCGCCGGCGGTGTCGGAGCCGCCGCGGGTCAGGTAATAGGCTGCAAGGATCGGCAGGAAGGTGGCCGCGAAGACGACGATGGCGACCACGTTGGTGACCGGCCGCTGCCGGGGCCGGATCAGTTCGTTATACATCCAGATCGGCAGGGTGGATTGCTGACCGGCGGTGAAGGTGGTGACGATCACCTCGTCGAAGGACAGGGCGAAGGCCAGCATCCCGCCCGCCAGCAGGGCGGAGCCGAGGTTGGGCAAGAGGATATGGCGGAAGGTCTGGAAGGCATTGGCGCCGAGGTCGGCGCTGGCCTCCATGATGCCGCCGGACAGCCGGCGCAGGCGGGCCACCGCGTTGTTGTAGACGATGACGATGCAGAAGGTGGCGTGGCCCAGGACGATGGTCCAGGTGCTGAAGGGGATGTCCATGACGCCGAAGGCGCTGCGCAGCGACATGCCGGTGATCACTCCGGGCAGGGCGATCGGCAGGATGACCAGCAGGCTGAGCTGGTCGCGGCCGAAGAAGCGGGCACGGGCCATGGCCCCGGCGATCAGGGTGCCGAGGATCATCGCCAGCACGGTGGAGATGGCGGCAACCCGCAGCGACAGCCAGAGCGGCGGCCAGATGTCCTCGCGCCCCCAGGCGACGCCGAACCATTGCGTGGTCAGGCCGGGGGGCGGGAACTGGTAGGTGCGTTCCTCGGTGGTGAAGGCATAGAGAAAGATCAGCAGGATCGGCAGGTGCAGGAACAAGAGCCCGCCGAGCGCGGCGATCTTCAGGCCGAGGGGGGCGCGGGGGGCATCAGAGCGCATCGAAGGCCCCCGCCCGCTTGGCGGCCGTCAGATAGGCCAGCATGATCAGGATCGGCACCACAGCGAAGGCCGCCGCCAGCGGGATGTTCCCGGCGGTGCCCTGCAACTGGTAGACCGCCATGCCGATGAAATTGGCCGAATTCCCCACGATCTGCGGGATGATGTAGTCGCCCAGCGTCAGCGAGAATGTGAAGATCGACCCGGCGATCACCCCGGGCATCGCCAGCGGCAGCACCACGCTGCGGAAGGTCTGGGCGCGGGTGGCGCCAAGGTCGGCGCTGGCCTCCAGCATCGAGACCGGCACCCGCTCCAGCGCCGCCTGCATCGGCAGGATCATGTAGGGCAGCCAGACATAGACGAAGACCGCGAAGGTGCCGACGGGCGAGGTGGAGAGCGAGGAGCTTTCCAGCCCGGGCACGGAGAGGATGCCGTCGATGATCCAACTCGTATGCGTCCGCTCGGCGGCCCAGGTCAGGATGCCCTCCTTCGCCAGGATCAGCTTCCAGGCATAGACCTTGACCAGGTAGCTGGACCACAGCGGCAGCATGACGCCCAGGTAGAAGGCGGCCTTCCAGGGGCCTTTCGCATAGCGGGCGGCGAAATAGGCGATGGGGAAGGCCAGCGCGGCGGAGGCCAGGGTGACGGCGGCGGCCATCAGCACGGTGCGGGTGATGATGTCCAGGTTCTGCGCCCGGAACAGCTCGGCATAGGTCTTGAGGGTGAATTCCTCCTTCACCACGCCGGAGAATTCGTCGATCGAGTAGAAGCTTTGCAGCAGCAGCGCCGCCAGCGAGCCGAGGTAGACCACCCCCAGCCACAGGAGCGGCGGGCTGACCAGCAGCAGCAGGAGCACCCAGGGCCGCCGCCAGAACAGCGCCGTCAGCCGGTCGCCCGGGCCGCGGGCGGGAAGGATCGCGCCGCTCATGCCGCAAGTCCTTGGCTGGCCGGGCCGGGGGCCAGCCCCCGGACCCCCGGAGTATTTCCGTCAAGAGGAAGCCGCAAAGGTCCAGTGAACTTCCTCTTGATCCAAATACTCCGGGGGGAGCCGGAGGCGGGGGGCAGCGCCCCCCTCTGCGGGTGCGGCAAGGCGGCAAGGGCGGCCATCACGCGCCCTCCATCAGGTGCAGCGCGCTCGGGTCGAAGGCGATGCTGCGGGTCTCCCCCTCCGCCGGCAGCGGCTGGCCGGCGGGGACCAGGGCGGCGACTTCGGTCTCGGCCACGCGGATCACCACCCGGGTGGCGGCGCCGAGGTAGCGCAGCGCGGTCACCGGGCCGGAGACCGGGCCGGTGACCGCGAGCCGCACTGTCTCGGGGCGGAGCGAGGACCAGCGGGCGGGGCCGCCGAGGGCCTGGGTCAGCGCCGGCGGCAGCACGTTGGACGATCCGACGAAATCGGCGACGAAGCGGCTGGCCGGACGGTCGTAGATCTCCTGCGGGGTGCCGATCTGGGCGATCTTCCCCTCGTTGAACACCGCAAGGCTGTCGGCCATCGACAAAGCCTCGTGCTGGTCGTGGGTGACAAAGACGAAGGTCAGCCCCAGCTTCACCTGCAGCGCCTTCAACTCGTCCTGCATCGCCTCGCGCAGCTTCAGGTCCAGCGCGCCGAGCGGCTCGTCCAACAGCAGCACTCGCGGCTCGTTCACCAGCGCCCGGGCCAGCGCGACCCGCTGGCGCTGGCCGCCGGACAGCTGCGCCGGCTTGCGGTCGCCGTAGCCTTCCAGATGGACAAGCGCCAGCATCTCCTCGGCCTTCGCATAGCGCGGCGCCCGGGCCATGCCCTTGACCATCAGCCCGTAGGCCACGTTGTCGCGGACGTTCAGGTGCGGGAACAGCGCATAATCCTGGAAGACGGTGTTGACCGCCCGCAGATGCGGCGGCGTGGTCGAGACATCCTCGCCGAAGATGCGGATCGCGCCCCCCGTCGGCTGTTCGAAGCCCGAGATCAGCCGCAGGCAGGTGGTCTTGCCCGAGCCGGAGGGGCCGAGCATGGCGAAGAACGACCCCTCGGCGATGGTCAGGTCCACGCCGTCGACCGCCTTCACGGCGCCGAAGTGACGGGATACGTTGAGGAATTCGACGGCTGCGGTCATGGGACAGGCATTCCGTAGGGTGCGCATCCCTGCGCACCGCCGGTTGCGGAAAGCGGGTGCGCCGGGCGGCGCACCCTGCGGGGCGAAGTCAGCGGCCGCCGATCACGCCGATATAGTCCGAGACCCAGCGGTAATAGGGCACGCAGGCGCCCTCGCCCAGCGAGCAGTTGGCGACCGGGGTGGTCCAGAACCGGATCTTGTCGAAGTCGTCCATGCCGTTGGCGTGGCAGCTTTCCGCCGTCGACATGCCCGACCCGTCGGTGCAGGCCGCGGGGACCGAGGGGTTGGCGCCGAACCAGACCGCGAGGTCGGATTGCAGGTTCGACGACAGCGTGTGCTCCATCCACATGTAGGCGCAGTTCGGGTTCTGCGAGTCGACATGCATCATTGTGGTGTCGGCCCAGCCGGTCGCGCCCTCCTCGGGGATCACGCTGGCGACGGGCTGGCCGTCGGCCTTCAGCAGGTTGACCTGGAACGGCCAGGAGCCGGAGGCGACCATGCCCTCGTTCTTGAAGTCGTCGATCTGGATGAAGGCGTCGTGCCAGTAGCGGCTGACCAGCCCGCGCTGGCCGCGCAGCAGGTCCAGCGCGGCCTTGTATTGGTCCTCGGTCAGTTCGTAGGGGTTCTTGATCCCCAGTTCCGGCTTGTGCGCCATCAGGTATTGCGCGGCGTCGGCGATGTGGATCGGCCCGTCATAGGCCTGCACCCGGCCCTTGTTCGACTGGCCGTCGGGCAGGGTCTGCTCCTCGAACACCACCGACCAGGAAGTGGGCGCCTCCTTGAACACCTCGGTGTTGTAGAGGAGGACGTTCGGCCCCCACATGTAGGGCACGCCGTAATGCACCCCGTCCACCGTGTGCCAGGAGGCATCCTTCAGCCGGTCGTCCAGGTTCTTCCAGGACGGCACCAGGTCGATGTTCACCGGCTGGACCTTGCCGCCCGCCACCAGCCGCAGCGAGGCGTCGCCGCTGGCCGTCACCAGGTCGAAGCCGCCCTCGTTCATCAGCGCCACCATCTCGTCCGAGGTGGCGGCGACCTTGACGCTGACCTTGCAGCCGGTCTTCTCCTCGAATTTCGTCACCCAGTCAAAGGCCGGGTCGGTCTCGCCGCGCTCGACATAGCCGGCCCAGGCGACGATGTTCAGCGCGCCCTCGCCGGCGCCGATCTCGGTCATCTGGGCGAAAGCGGGCGAAAGGCCGGTCAGGACGCCAAGCGCCGTGGTGGCCATGAGCTTCATGGTTTTCATCTCGAACTCCCTGTTCTGTGGCCCGCGGCGGCGCGGGACGTTCTGTGGCCCGCGGCAGCTGCGGGACGCCGGATTTCCGGTCATGCGGGAAGGTTAGGAAAGGCGGCAGTTTTCGCAATAACAAAACGTGGATGCCTGCAATCGGTTTTCCCGATGAGAAATTCCGGTCTCCCCGGCGGCGCGGGATGTGCTAGGCTGCAAGCGACACTTGCGGGAGGGCGCCATGAAAGCCTTGTTCGGTGCGGTGTTCATGGTGACCGTGGTGATGACGGGCGGGGCGGCGCTGGCCTGCAGCCAGCCCGCGGGGGCGGCCGGGATCGAGGCCGATCTGGCCGGCTGGATCAACGCCGAGCGGACGAAGAAGGGCCTGTCGAAGCTGGGCAACTCGGGCAGCCTGAAGAAGGCGGCGCTGGCCCATGCCTGCGACATGATCAAGCGCGGCTTCTTCTCGCACGAGGGGCCGGGCGGGCCGAACCTGCAGAAGCGGCTGCGCACGGCCGGCTATTCCTACAAGGCGGCGGTCGAGAACATCGCCAAAAGCTCGGCCGGGGGCGCCGAGCCGGCGAAACGGCTGTGGCGGAAATCCAGCGGGCACTGGAACAACGTGCTGAACCGCAAGATCGACGAGATGGGCGTCGCGGTTGCGACGGACGGGACCAGCGTCTTCTACGTCTTCGTCGGCGGCAGGAACTGACCGCTAGCGGCTGGCAATGGCGGACTGGGCCGAGCGGATGAAGTTGTGCGCCGGGCGCGACAAGGGCGTGCCGCGGCGCCAGGCCAGCCCCACCTGCACCGAGGGCAGGTCGCCCGAAACGTCGCGGATCTCGATCCGGTCGCCTTCCAGCGACCAGGGCCGGTAGACCAGGCTGGGCAGAATGGCGAGGCCGGCGCCGGTGGCGACAAGGCTGCGCACCGCCTCGACGCTGCGGGTGCGGAAGGCGATCTCGGGCTTCACCGGCAGGGCGGCGGTCAGGCGGCGGGTCGATTCCTCGATCTCGTCCACCATCAGCTGGATCAGCGGCTGGCCGGCCACATCCTCCAGCGCGATGGCCTCCTGCTGCGCCAGCGGATGGCCGAGCGGCAGCCAGAGCCGATAGGGCGAGACCAGCAGCGTCTCGACATGCAGCGCGGTGCGGTCGCGCACCGACGAGGTCAGCATCACCGCCACGTCCAGCTCGCCGCCGATCAGCAGGTGCTGCAGGTAGTCGCCGTTGTCCTCGATCACGTTCAGCTCCACCCGCGGATGGGCGCGGCGGAAGCGGGACAGGATGTCGGACAGCACATAGCCGGCAACCAGCGAGGTAACGCCCAGCGACAGCCGGCCGCGGGCGGTTTCGGCCTCGTCGCGGAAGGCAGACCGGGCGGTGGCGACATCGGCGAGGATCTGGCGGGCGTGGCGCAGGAAGGCGCTGCCCTTGTGGGTGATCTCCAGCCCCCGTGCCTGCCGGTCGAACAGCGAGACGCCGAGGTCGTCCTCCAGCGCCCGGATCGCCTCGGTGACCGAGGATTGCGAGATGGAAAGGGCGCGGGCGGCCCCGGTGACCGATCCCGCCTCGGCCGCGGCGATGAAGAACTGCAACTGGCGCAGGGTGAAGGCCATGGTCAGGCGGGGCGGGACAGGGTCATGTCCTGATCCTGACTCCGAATCTTGGCGGCGAGAAGGGTGATCAGGTCGGACCGCGTGACGATCCCGGTCAAGAGCCCGCCCTCGACGATCGGCACGCTTTGCTGGTGGCCGTCGGACAAGAGCGGCAGCAGGTCGACCAGGCCCGCCGTGGGCGGCAGGGCGACGGCAGGTTGCGCAAAGTCGGTGGCGGTCAAGGAGGGGTCGGCCTCGATCAGGTCGCGGTCCTGGATGATGCCGAGGAAATGGCCGGCGGCATCGCGCACCGGCAGGGTGTTGAAGCCGTGGCGGCGGAAGGCCAGCGCGATCTCGTGCTCGGAGGCGCCGGGAGACATGGCGATCACGTCGCGCGACATCACGTCGGCGGCGGTCAGCCCGCCCAGATGGCGGGCGGTGGCCTCGGCCTCAGCCGCCTCCAGCGCGCGGCCGAGGTCTTCGGGGCCGAGGTTGGGCGACAGCCGCAGCCGGGTCAGGATGGTCTGCAGGTCCTCGGCTCGCAGGCCGAGACGGCGCTCGGCCGCCGGGTCGGCGGTGCCGTGGGGGCTGGCGGACTGCCGGAACGGATAGACCCGGCCGGTCAGCCGGTTCCAGACCAGCCCGCAGATCACCAGCAGCACCGCGCCGTCCGCCACTGGCGACAGCGCGTAAAGCGGCCCGGGCAGCGCGGCGGGATCGGCGGTCAGCGCGATCAGCAGCGCCAGCGCGCCGGCGGGCGGGTGCATGGCGCGGAACAGCGCCATCATCAGAATCGCCCCGCAGACCGCCAGTCCGGCGGCCAGAAGCTGCGCCGCCGGCAGGCCCTGCGGCACGGCATGGACCGCCGCCACCGCCACCAGCGCCGAGACCACGCTGCCCGCCACCACCGACCAGGGCTGCGCCAGCGGAGAACTCGGCACCGCGAAGATCAGGAAGACCGAGGCGCCGAAGGGCGCGATCAGCGCCGGCACCGGCCCGCCCGGCAGTTGCCCGAGCAGCAGCCCGGTCAGCAGCAGCGCCAGCCCTGCCCCCAGGGCGGCGCGCAGGATGTCGCCCGCGCCGGGGCGCGGCATGGCGGGCCCGAGGCCGCGGAGGATGCGGTTCATGCCGCGGCCCCTTCGGGCCAGACGCCACGGTCCAGCAGCACCCACCCCTCGCCCGGCGGCGGAGGCGGGTCCGCGCCCTCCTCCCAGAGCCAGAGCTGCACATGGTCGGGCCGCGCGGGGGCATCGGCGGCGGCGAGGATGCGCCAGTCCAGCCGAAAGCCCTCATCCAGCAGCCCCTCGGCGTAGAAGGCGATTTCCTCGGCCTCCAGTTCCTCGGTCGGCTCACTTGGCCAGCCGCCGGCTTCCCAGAACACCAGCGCCTCCACCTCCGGGTCGCGCTGCGCCAGCCGGGCGAGCGGGGCAAGGAAGGCCTGGGCGGGGGTGGGCACGGGACGGACAGCGGCCATGGGGCATCCTTCGGAATCGGGCGCGCAAATTGTGGGGAGGGACGGTTTGCGTCAAGGCCGGGATATGACGGAAATCCCGCGGTTTCCGACATCCGCCTCAGCGGCGGGTCAGGGCGATGCGCAGCAGGCAGCGCTCCATCAGCGCCATGCCCGGCGCGCGGGAGGACGACCGCAGCGTCAGGTCGGCCTCGACCAGCTGGGCGATGGCGCCTTCCAGCGCCTTCAGCGGCCAGCCCTTCGCCTGCGCCTGCATCTGGTCGCGCCGGGGGCCGAAGGCGCGGGCCTTCATCAGCCCGGATTGCAGCCCGCCCGGATCGGTGACGGCGATGTGCAGGCCGCGGAAGTGCCGCAGCGCGCCGATGCAGATGGTGACCGGCAGCACCCCCTGCCCCTCGATCCGCCGCATCAGCAGGCCGAGGTCCCGCGCCCGCCCCTCGGCGGCGGCGCGGATCAGCTCGTCCACCTGGGTGTCGATGGTGGCGGGGGCCATGGCGGCGACTTCCGCCGGGGTCAGCTCGGTCTCGTCGCCGTGCTTGTAGAGCGCGATCTTCTCCAGAGTCTGGCGGAAGTCGCCCGGATCCAGCGCGCGGGAAAGCGTGGTAAGGTCGGCCATGGCGGGGCCGGAGATGCGGGTCAGGCCGGCCTTGCGCAGCTCCGCCTCGATCTCCTCGCGCGAGGGCGGCTCGTCGTAAAGCCCGATGCAGACCGCGTTCGGCGCCTTCTCGAACAGGCCTTTCAGGCTGTTCTTGCCCGGCAGCGCCCCGGCCGCGACGACGATGTTGGCGTCGCCCGGCTTCCATTCGGCCAAAGCGGTGGCGATGGTCTCGGTCAGCCCCTCGGTCGCATCCTCGACGAAGGCGACGCGGGGGCCGGGGAAGAAGCCGACCTCCTTGATCGCGTCCAAGAGCAGCGAGGCATCCTTGCGCAGGTCGGCGGCGGCGATGCGGGACAGCCGCATCTCGCCCTCGCCCGCCGGGCCGATCAGGGCGGCCACGGCCTCCTGCCGCTTCAGCGCCACCCGCATCGGATCGGCGCCGAAGATCAAGAGGCCCGCGCGCGCCGGATCGGGCCGGGCGCAATAGCGCGCGGCCTCGGCGCCCTTCAGGATCACGGCAGTTTCGCCGCCTCGGCGATCAGCCGGGCGACGACCTGATCGGCCAAGAGCCGCATCAGCCGGAAGGCCGCGTCTTCCTCCGCCGCCAGCCCGGCGACGGTGGACCCGGTGGCGGCATAGGCGGTGAAGCTCTGCACCCGCCCGCCGGTGATCCGCTGCCCGGTCGCGGCGTCGGAAAGCGTCCAGTCGATGGCGCCCTTCAGGTTGTAGCGGGTGATCCGGTTGTCCGGGGTGATGCCGACGCCCACCGATTCCGTGGCGATGGAATAGGCCAGGTCGTAGCGGTGCACCTCGGTCCGGCCGAGGCGTTCCTCGATCCGCTCCACGAAGTCGAAGCCGTTCTTGTCGGAAGGATCGGCCGCCCGCACCGCGCCGGTCAGCCGCGTCGCCGCGCCGCCCGGCGCATAGGCCGGGGTGAAGCCGCAGGCGGCAAGGGCCAGCGGCATCAGGAGAAGGCTGCGGCGGCTATGCGACGACATTGATGATGCGCCCCGGCACGACGATGATCTTCTTCACCGGGTTTCCGGCAAGGAACTTGATCACATCCTCGTTCGCCAGCGCCAGCTTTTCAACCTCCGCCCCGGGCATGTCCTTCGGCACGCTGATTTCCGCCCGCCGCTTGCCGTTGATCTGGATCGGCAGCGTCACGCTGTCGTCCACCAGCAGCGCCGGGTCGGCCTTGGGCCAGGGCGCCTTGGCGCAAAGCCCCTCGCCGCCCTGATGGGCCCAGATCGATTCCGCGATATGCGGGGTCATCGGCGACATCAGCCGGGCGAGGGTGCGGATCGCCTCCTTCATCACCGGGGTGGAGGCATCGGCACGGGCGATGGTGTTGGTGAAGGCATACAGCGCGGCGATGGCCTTGTTGAAGGCGAAGCCGTCGATGCTGCGGGTGACCTCGTCGACGGCCCGGGCGGTGGCCCGGCGCAGGTCGTCGTCCGCCGCGCCCTTGTGGTCGGCCGGCATCTGGCCGATGCGGTCGCAGAGGCCCCAGACGCGGGACAGGTGCTTGTAGGCGGCTTCCGCTCCGCTGGCGGTCCATTCCACGTCGCGCTCGGGCGGGCTGTCGGACAGCACGAACCAGCGCGCGGTGTCGGCGCCGAAGCGGGCGATGATGTTCATCGGATCGACGACGTTCTTCTTCGACTTCGACATCTTGGCCGAGGGCACGACCTCGACCAGAAGTCCCTCGTCACTCAGGCCCTGGATCCAGGCATCCACGTCGGCGATCGTGTCGGCCTCGGGCGGCGGCACATCGCCCAGCACGACGACCCTGCGGTCGGCCACGGCAAGAACCGTCACGTCCTCGGGCAGGTGATAGACCGGGCGGCCCTTGTCGTCGGTGGTCCTGTAGATCTCGTGCGTCACCATGCCTTGGGTGAACAGCGCATCGAAGGGCTCGATAGCCTTCTGCGGCAGGTGGCCGGTCTTGTGCATCGCCCGGGCGAAGAAGCGGGAATAGAGCAGGTGCAGGATCGCGTGCTCGATGCCGCCGATATACTGGTCGACGTTCATCCAGTAGGCGGCATCCTCGGCCACGGTCGGAGTGGCCGCGCGGGGCGCGGTGAAGCGGGCGTAATACCAGGACGAATCCACGAAGGTGTCCATGGTGTCGGTCTCGCGCTTCGCCGGCGTGCCGCAGGCCGGGCAGGGCACGTCGCGCCAGGTGGGATGGCGGTCCAGAGGATTGCCGGGCTGGTCGAAGCTGACGTCATACGGGAGTTCGACCGGCAGGTTCTGCTTCTTCTCCGGCACCACGCCGCAGGCGGGGCAATGCACAACCGGGATCGGGCAGCCCCAGTAGCGTTGCCGCGAAATCCCCCAGTCGCGCAGGCGGAACTTGGTGACGCCCTTGCCGTAGCCGTTCGCTTCGGCATGGGCGATGGCGGCGGCGACGCCCTCGTCGCCGGTCTGCACCTCCGGTCCGGCGAAGCCGCGGACGTAGCGGACGCGCTCGGATTTCATCGGCACGTAGGCCTCGGCCAGCGGCGCCTCCTCGGTGCCTTCGGCGACGAAGACCGGCGGGATCGGCAGCCCGTATTTGCTGGCGAAGTCGAAGTCGCGCTGGTCATGCGCCGGGCAGCCGAAGATGGCGCCGGTGCCGTAGTCCATCAGGATGAAGTTGGCGATCCAGACCGGCAGTTCCCGATCCGGGTCCAGCGGGTGTTTCACCCGGATGCCGGTGTCGTAGCCGATCTTCTCCGCCGTCTCGATCTCCTCGGCCGAGGTGCCGCCGCGGCGGCATTCCGCCACGAAGGCCGCGACCTTGGGGTCGCCCTCCAAAGCCTTCGCCAAGGGGTGATCCGGCGAGATCGCCGCGAAGCTGGCCCCCATCAGCGTGTCCGGCCGGGTGGTGTAGACCTCCAGCCGCTCGAATCCCTCCGGCGCCCCCACCGTCTCGAACGCGAATTGCAAACCGCGCGACTTGCCGATCCAGTTGGCCTGCATCAGCCGCACCTTCTCGGGCCAGTTCGCCAGCCCGTCCAGCGCCGACAGCAGCTCCTCGGAATAGTCGGAGATACGGAAGAACCACTGCGTCAGTTCCCGCCGCTCCACCGGAGCGCCCGACCGCCAGCCCTTGCCGTCGATCACCTGCTCGTTGGCCAGCACGGTCATGTCCACCGGGTCCCAGTTGACCACCGCCGCCTTGCGGTAGACCAGCCCGGCCTCCAGCATGTCGAGGAACATCGCCTGCTGCTGGCCGTAGTATTCCGGGTCGCAGGTCGCCAGCTCGCGCGACCAATCGATGCTCAGCCCCAGGGGCCGCATCTGCGCCTTCATGTCGGCGATGTTGCCGTAGGTCCAGTCCTTCGGATGGCCCCCCCGCTCCATCGCCGCGTTCTCGGCCGGCATCCCGAAGGCGTCCCAGCCCATCGGGTGCAGCACAGAGAAGCCGCAGCTGGCCTTGTAGCGCGCCACCACGTCGCCCATGGTGTAGTTGCGCACATGCCCCATGTGGATGCGGCCCGAGGGATAGGGGAACATCTCCAGCACGTAATACTTCGGCTTCGACGGATCGCGGCGCGCGGTGAAGGCCCCGGCCTCCTCCCATGCGCTCTGCCATTTGGGTTCGATCACCGAGGGATCATAACGCGACATCGACGGGCCTCATGCAGGATTCAGCGGCCGGATTACACCGGCTGAACAGGCAAGGTCCACCCCTGCCCATTTTCTGTCTCCAAATATCCCGGGGGTGCGGGGGCTGGCCCCCGCTGCGCCGTCAGAGCTTGGAATCGCGGATGCGCAGCTGCCGCGCGCGGGTCAGGATCGCGTCCTCGACCGCCCGCTGGGTTTCCACCGAGACCGGCCCGCCGCCCCGCGACTGCAGGGCGACCTTCAGGCTGCGGGCGTCCAGCGCCGGATCCTGCACATAGATCGTCGCGCGATAGGCGCGGCCGCCGCCAGGGGGGGTGCCGTAGCCGGTGACGATGACGCCGGTGAAGGGGTCCACCGATTCGATGGGCAGGAAGTTCAGCACTTCCAGGCTGGCCTGCCAGAGATACTTGTTCACCTCGACCGTGGTGTTCGGGTCGTCGGCGTTGGAGAACAGGTCCCAGATCGTGCTGCGCCGCTTGTCCTCGCCGCTCGCCTTGGCGATGGCGGCGCGCTTCTCGTCGGCGGCCTGCCGGCTTTCGAACTCGCCCTCGGTGATCACGCCGTCGCGCGCGCCGCCGAACAGGCCCGAGCCGCCGCCGCCGCAGCCCGCAAGAACCAGAAGAACGGCCATCGCCAGGGGTGCGCTGACAAGGTTCGACAGGGACATGCGGCCTCCGAGTGCTTTCCGGCTGTCTAGCCCGTCCGCCGCAGGCGAACAAGGCTTTTCCCCAGCAGCGTTACGCGCGGGCGCGGGCGCGTTGGCCCGTATAGACGGCCCGGCGGTGGGGGAAACCCGACTGTGACATGTCTGCACCATCGCCCGCGGGATTCCCGGCAGCCCCGGCCGTCGCCGTTGCAATCCCGGCGGCATCGGACGAAATACGACCCATACCCAATTCGGATTCCCCTGAGTTGGGCATCCTTGAATCAACGAGGGAAAACGATGAAGAAAGTTCTTCTTGCTACCACGATGCTGGCGGGCACCGCCGGCTTCGCTTCCGCCGAAGTGGCGATCTCGGGCTACGCCGAAATCGGTATCTGGGACAACGGCGTTACCGACGTGCAGTTCTGGCATGACCTTGACGTGACCTTCACCATGACCGGCACCACCGACGGCGGCCTGGAATTCGGTGCCACGGTCGACCTGGACGAAGCTGGCAACCTGGGTTCGTCGACCCATGACAACGGCGGCGAAGTCTGGGTTTCGGGTGCGTTCGGCAAGCTGACCATGGGTGACACCGATGGCGCGCTGGACTGGGCCCTGGCCGACATGGACGGCGGCATGACCTCGATCGCCGACGACCACTCCACCTACACCGCCTGGTTCGGCGGCTCGGATATGGACGGCAATGGCGCCCACGACAACCAAGTCGTCCGCTACGAGAACACCTTCGGCAATGTCGGCTTCGCGATCTCGCTGGAGCAGAACGATAACGGCCTGGTCGTCGGCGCTCTGGACCCGACCATCGGCGTCGGTGTGAAATACACCGCCGACATGGGTGGCACCGACGTGGCTCTCGGCCTCGGCTACCAGCAGACCGAAGACGCTGGCGGCAAATTCTCCGCCGTCGGTGTGTCGGCTGCGGCGCAGATGGCTGGCGGCTTCGGCGGCAAGATCGGCTACATCAAGTTCAACGACTCGAACTGGGACAGCCACCTCGGCCTGGAAGTTTCCTACAAGTCGGGCCCGATCGGCGTTGCCGTCAACTACGGTAAAATCGATTATACCGCTGGCGGCGACGTCGACGGTTGGGGCGCTGTCGCCAACTACGATCTGGGCGGCGGTGCCGTCGCGATGTTCGGCTACGGCGACGACGAAGATGCCGGCGGTGTCCGCACCTGGTCGCTGGGTCTCGGCCTGTCGTTCTAAGTCGAACGATCACCTGATCGGGAAAGGGCGGGCCATTGGCTCGCCCTTTTCCTTTCCGGCGCTTGCTTTCCTTTGCCCGCGCGCCCCGCTAGGGTGCGGCCGAGCAGAAAAGGACGGATGGCACATGCCCAAGGCCCCCACCCACGCCCCCTCGGCCCGGGACATCAAGGACAGCTATGCCCGCGGCATGGCGGCGATGCAGGCGGGCAAGCCGGGCGAGGCCCTGCAGATCTTCGGGGCGATCCACGACGCCAACCCCCGCATCCCGGAGGTGGAGTTCCAGATCGCCCGCCTGTTCACCGCCACCGACCGCATCGACCGCGCCCTGTCCCATGCCGCCGCCGCCGCCGCGCTGGCCCCCGCGCAACCCGCGGTCTGGGCCGCTTTCGCCGAAGCCGTGGCGCTGGACGGCGGGACCGAGCCGCGCAGGGAGTTCCTGCGGTTGCTGAACGCCTCTCCCCTGCCGCCGCCGCAGAAGGCCGCGCTGGCCGACCGTTTCGGCGCCGGGGCCAAGGGCACCGTCCCGGCCGGCGGGCAGCCGGTGAAACAGGCGCTGGCGCGGATGACCAGCCTTTTCAACGGCGGCAAGGCCAAGGAAGCCGAGGCCGAGGCCGCCCGTCTGCTGGCCCAACATCCCGATTGCGCTATGGCCCACAGCATCCGCGGCTCCGCCCTCGCCGCCCTCGGCCGGGCCGAGGAGGCGCGCAAATCCTGGCGCGCCGCCGTCGCCCGCGCGCCAGACCTGTTGCAGGCGCTGGCCGGTCTCGGTCTCCAGGCGGTGACCGACGGCAAGCCCGCCGCCGCCCTGCGCTGGCTGGACCGCGCGCTGGCACTGGCGCCCGACTCGGTCGAGGTGCAGCGGGCGCGCGGCAATGCGCTGACCGCGCTCCGCGACTATCCCGCCGCCCATGCCGCCTTCGCCGAAGTGGCGCGGCTGACCAGGCGCAAGGCCGCCCTGCCGCTGATGATGCTGGCGCAGGCCGCCAGCCACCTTGGCCGCGACGACGAGGCCGAGGCCACCTACCGCGAGGCGCTGGCGCTGGAGCCGGGCAATGCCGCCATCCGCGGCGCCTTCGCGGTGTTCCTGCAGGGCCTCGGCCGCTTCCCCGAAAGCGAGGAGCAGCTTCTCGCCGCCATCGCCGCCGCCCCGGGGATGGGAGAGCCCTACCGGCTCTACTACGCCTCGCACAAGGCGCAGGCCGGGGAGCCGATGCTGGCCGAGATGGAGCGCCATTTCGCCGATCCGGCGACCGGCGACACCGACCGCCGCTCCTTCGGCTTCGCCATCGCCAAGGCGCTGGAGGACGTGAAGGACCACGCCCGGGTCTTCGACTTCCTCGACCCCGCCAACGCCCTGATGCGGAAGGCGCACCCCTACGACATCGCCGAGCGCGAGCGTCAGGTCGAGCAGCTGATGGCGGCCATGGAGGGGATGGACTGGACCCGCCGGGTCGAGGGCACGACCGACGCCGCGCCGATCTTCGTCACCGGGATGCCGCGCTCCGGCACCACGCTGGTGGAGCAGATCATCGCCAGCCACTCCCGTGTGACCGGGGCGGGGGAACTGGCGGACAATACCATCTCGGCCATGCGGCTGCTGCCGGGAGCGGGCGGCAGGCTGCGGCCGGCCACCGCGATCCCCGACGAGGACTTCGCCCGGCTGGGGCAGGACTACGCCGCGATGATGCGCGAGCGGTTCCCCGAGACGCCGCAGATCACCGACAAGTCGATCCAGACCTACCTGACGCTCGGCCTGATGAAGCTGGCGATGCCGAACGCCCGTTTCATCGTGGTCCGCCGCGACCCGCGCGACACCCTGCTGTCGATCTACAAGAACGTCTTCCCGGAAGGCACGCATCTCTACGGCTACGACCAGGTGGACCTTGCGCGGCATTACACCACCTTCACCCGCATGGTGGAATTCTGGCGCAAAAGGGTGCCGGGCTGGTTCTACGAAGTGCAATACGAGGCGCTGGTGGAAGAGCCGGAGGCGCAGAGCCGCGCGCTGATCGCCGCCTGCGGGCTGGAGTGGGAGGATGCCTGCCTGAACTTCCATCAGAACACCCGCAAGGTGGAAACCCTGTCGGTGTTCCAGGTGCGCCAGCCGATCTCGAAAGGCTCGGTCAAGGCCTGGGAACGCTACGGCGACCGGCTGAAGCCGATGCTGGACCAGCTGCGGCGCGACGGGCATATCGGGGAGTGACGATGGGACTGGCGGAAATCGCGGCCCGGATGCGGGCGGCCGAAGCGGCGGCGGGGCGGGCGGAAGGCTCGGTCCGGCTGATCGCGGTGTCGAAGGTGCAGCCGGCGGAGCGGGTGGAGGCGGTGCTGGACGCCGGCCATCGCCTGTTCGGCGAGAACTACGTGCAGGAGGCGGCCGGGAAGTGGCCGGCCTGGAAGGCGCGGTTCCCGGGGGTGGAGCTGCACATGATCGGCCCCTTGCAGACCAACAAGGCCAAGGTGGCGGTGGAACTGTTCGACGTCCTCCATACCGTCGACCGGCCCTCGCTGGCCGAGAAGCTGGCCCGGCTGGCCGATTCCCGCGGGGTCTCGCCGCAGTTGTTCGTGCAGGTGAACACCGGGGAGGAGCCGCAGAAGGCCGGCGTGCTGCCCGCCGACGCCGATGCCTTCGTGGCCGCCTGCCGCGGCATGGGCCTGCCGGTGGTTGGCCTGATGTGCATCCCGCCCGAGGGCGAGGACTCCGCCCCCCATTTCGCCCTGCTGAAAGCGATGGCCGAGCGGAACGGGTTGACCGGCCTGTCGATGGGGATGAGCGGGGATTTCGAAAGCGCCATCGCCCATGGCGCGACGCATGTCCGGGTGGGCAGCGCCATCTTCGGGGAACGGGATTACGCCCGGTAGGGCGGGGTTCACCCCGCCTACGCCCGGACCACCAGCCGGCACCCCGGCGCGATCCGCCGGGCGATCCACAGCAGGTCCTCGCGCGCAAACGCCACGCAACCCGCCGTGGGCGCTCCCGGGCGGCGCCAGATGTGGACGAAGATCGCCGAGCCGCGGCCGGGAACCGCCCGGGGGAAGTTCCAGTCGGTGTAGAGCACCAGATCGTATTGCGGATCGGCCCGCCGCAGCGCCTCGTGCGAGAAGCGGTGCGGCGCCCGGACCGGGTGGTTGTAGCGCGGATCGGCCGGATCGTCCGACCACAGGTCGCGCGGCCCGATGGGCCGCAGCCAGCCCGGCACCTGCCGCCGCGCCAGCCGGTCGGGCCGGTAGAAGCCGCCGAGGATGCGGTGCACCCCGGCCGGGGTGGCGCCGTCGCCCTCGCGCTTGTCGCAGGTGGTGCCGGAGCGGCCGATGGAACAGGGAAACCGGCGGCCGAGGAACAGCGCGCCCATCGGCGTGACCACCAGGTCGCCCCTCACAGCAGATGCCCGGATTTCGCCGCCTTCACCGCCAGATAACCGGCGTTCTCGGCCGTCAGGCCCACCTTCAGCGGCACCCGCTCCACCACCTTCAGCCCGCAGCTTTCCAGCATCGCCACCTTGCGCGGGTTGTTGGTCAAGAGCCGCACCTGTGCGAAGCCCATCTTGCGCAGGATCTCGGCGCCGATGCGGAAGTCGCGCTCGTCGTCCTCGAACCCCAGGCGGTGGTTGGCCTCAACCGTGTCGAAGCCCTGGTCCTGCAGGGAATAGGCGCGCATCTTGTTGGCCAGGCCGATGCCGCGGCCCTCTTGGTTGAGGTAAAGCAGCACCCCCGCCCCCGCCTCGCCCATCTGCGCCAGCGCCGCGCGCAGCTGCGGGCCGCAGTCGCATTTCAGGCTGCCGAGGACATCGCCGGTGAAACAGGCCGAATGCAGCCGCGCCAGCACCGGGGCGGCGCGGTCGGGCCGGCCGACCTCGATGGCGTAATGCTCGTCGCCGCCGTCCTCGGGCCGGAAGATGTGGACGCGGCCGGCGCCGGCGGCGGCCATCGGCAGGCGGGCGGCGACCACTTCCTCCAGCGGCGACAGCCGCGCCAGTTCGGCCGCGATCTCGTCCAGCCGCAGGAAGGTGAGGCCGTGGTCAGCGGCCAGCGCCAGCGGATGCTCCACCCGCACCAGCAGGGCGGCGGGCAAGAGCCGGGCCGATTTCGCCAGCAGCAGCGCGGCGCGGTGCAGCGCGGGTGAGCCATCGCGCAGCGGCCGCAGCGGGCCCTTCATCGGCACCCGCAGGTCGTCGGCCGGATCGGCCAGCGCCGACAGCCAGTCCAGCGCCGCGCGCTCGGGCAGGGCGACGCGCAGCAGGTCGCCGTCATAGGGCGGGGTCTTCAGCGTCTCGGCCCTCCGGGCGGTCAGCGCCAGCTCGGGCTGGCCGAAGCCGCGCAGCGCATCCAGCCGTGCCGGGTCCAGGGACTCCACCGCCACCGCCAACGCGGACTCGCCGCCGCCGGCCAACACCACCGGCACGCCCATGCGCAGGTCGCCCCGCGCGCGGGTCAGCCGTTCCAGGATGGAGGGGCCAAGCGTCATGTCCCCTGTGTAGGCCGCATTTCGCCGGACCGGAAGCCCGGCCGGACAGGACCCGGAGATGACAATCCTGAAACATTCCCGCGCCCACCGACACGACGGCGTGAGCGGATTGTCACGACTCTTGCCGGAGTTGCGACTGGCGCGCATCTGATCCCCGAAGACACGGAAACGGAGACCGCAATGGCCCAGCTTCGCAAAATCCTTCTGGTGGACGACGACGACGACCTGCGCGAGGCGCTGTCCGAGCAACTGGTGATGACCGAGGATTTCGACGTGTTCGAGGCCCGCACCGGCGCCGAGGGCATGGAGAAGGCCAAGGCCGCGATCTACGACCTGGTGATCCTGGACGTGGGCCTGCCCGACACCGACGGGCGCGAGCTGTGCCGGCGGATGCGCAAGGCCGGGGTCAAATGCCCGGTGCTGATGCTGACGGGGCATGATTCGGACGCCGATACCATCCTCGGCCTCGACGCCGGGGCGAACGACTATGTGACGAAGCCGTTCAAGTTCCCGGTCCTCCTGGCCCGCATCCGGGCGCAGCTGCGCACGCATGAGCAGTCCGAGGACGCGATCTTCCAGCTGGGTCCCTATACCTTCAAGCCGGCGCAGAAGATGCTGGTCGACGAGAAGGACAAGAAGATCCGGCTGACCGAGAAGGAGACCAACATCCTGAAATACCTCTACCGCGCGCAATCGGGCGTGGTGGCGCGGGATGTGCTCTTGCACGAGGTCTGGGGCTACAACGCCGGGGTGACCACCCATACGCTGGAGACCCACATCTACCGCCTGCGCCAGAAGATCGAGCCCGATCCTTCCAACGCACGGCTGCTGGTGACGGAAAGCGGCGGATACCGGCTGGTCGCCTGACTGCCGTATTGTTGCCGAATTCACTAGTTATTAGCATCCGGACATCAGGATTGTCCTGATCTTCATCGTTCCCCTTGCCGTGCCGGGGTCATGACACGGCATCCTCCCTGTTGGACTGGCCGGGCTTTGCGCCCGGCCTTTTTTTTGCGCTCCGCAATCCCCGCCCGCAATCCCCGGTTGTGGCCGAAAAGCCATGGCCGCCGGTAAACTGACCCGGCTGCATACGCAAGCTGCGCATTCCGTGGTATACGATGGGCACCTCCCTGTTGGACTTCGGCCCGGCTTCCCAGTCCGGGCTTCTTTTTGCCCGGGTTGCGGCCCGCGGCCCCGCGGCCTAGTCTCCGCCCCCGAACGACAGGAGACGCCGATGCCCTTCACCCTTGCCACCTGGAACATCAACTCGGTTCGCCTGCGCGAGGGGCTGGTGGCGAAGCTGATGGCCGAGGAAGCGCCGGACATCCTCTGCCTGCAGGAATGCAAGAGCCCGGTCGACAAGATCCCCTTGGATCAGTTCCGGGCGCTTGGATACAACTGGATCGTGGCGCGCGGTCAGAAGGGCTACAACGGCGTGGCGATCCTGTCGAAGCTGCCGCTCGCCGATGCCGGCGACCGCGACTATGCCCGGCTTGGCCATGCCCGGCATGTGGCGGCGCGGCTGGAGAACGGGGTGGTGATCCACAACTGCTATGTCCCCGCCGGCGGCGACATCCCCGACCGCGCGCAGAACGTGAAGTTCGGCCAGAAGCTGGATTTCCTGACCGACATGCGCGACGCCTTCCACGCCGACCGGCCCGGGAAGTCGATCCTCGTCGGCGACCTGAACATCGCCCCGCGCGAGGACGACGTCTGGAACCACAAGGCGCTGCTGAAGATCGTCAGCCATACGCCGGTGGAGGTGGAGCATCTGGGCCAGGCGCAGGAAGCCGGCAACTGGGTCGACGTGACCCGCAAGGACATTCCCGACGGCCGGCTCTACAGCTGGTGGAGCTATCGCGCGCCCGACTGGAACGCCGCCGACAAGGGCCGCCGGCTGGACCACATCTGGGCGACGCCCGACATCGCCAATGCCGCCCACGGCAGCCGCATCCTGCGCGGCGTGCGCGGGTGGGAGCAGCCCTCGGACCACGCCCCGGTCTTCGCCACCTTCGACCTGTAAGCGGCGCGGGATACGATTTTTCGCCGAAAAATCGTGCCCTCGGGTCAGCCGCCCGCCATCAGCGCCTTCAGCAGCGCCTGCGCCTCGGGCGCATCCCAGGCGGCGTCGCCGATCAGCCGGCCGACTTCCTGCCCCTCGGGGTTCAGGATCAGCGTCACCGGCAGGCCCGCCACCCCGATCTGCCGGGCCAGCCCGCTTTTCGGGTCGCGCAGGGTGACGAGATGGACGATCCCCGCCTCCTCCCAGAACCGGGCGATCGCCTCGGGCGGGTTGCGCCCGGTGGCGACAGGGACCACGGCGATTTCCGGCATCGCCGCCTGCAGCCGGTCCAGCGCCGGCATCTCGGCCCGGCAGGGGCCGCACCAGGTGGCCCAGAAGTTCAGCACCACCCATTGGCCGCGGTAGGCGGCAAGGCTGGCCTCCTCGTCGGTCATCGACAGCAGCGGCGCCTCGGGCAGGGCCACCGGGTCCGCCCCCGATTCCACCAGCGTCAGCTTGGCCATGTCGCCGGTCAACAGCGCCGACAAATCCTCGGCCGCCGCCGGGTTTGCACCAAGCGCGAGGCCCGTATAAAGAACCGCCAGCAGTTTCCGCATCACCCGCCCCTTGCCCCGAAGGCCCACCATGACCGCTTCCGACCAGACCAAAGCCGCCAACCAGATGTGGGGCGGGCGCTTCGCCGAGGGGCCGGACGCGATCATGCAGGCGATCAATGCCTCGATCGGGTTCGACAAGCGGCTCTACGCGCAGGACATCGCCGGGTCGCGCGCCCATGCCGCCATGCTGGCCGCCACGGGCATCCTGAGTGATAGCGACGCGCAGGCCATCGGGGAAGGGCTGCTCACGGTGTTGTCAGAGATCGAATCCGGGGCCTTCGCCTTCAAGGTGGAGCTGGAGGACATCCACCTGAACGTGGAGTCGCGGCTGACCGAGATCGTCGGCGAGGCCGGCAAGCGCCTGCACACGGCGCGGTCGCGGAACGACCAGGTGGCGGTGGACTTCCGGCTCTGGGTCCGCGACCAGTGCGATGCGGTGATCGAGGCGCTGGCCGGGCTGATGCGGGCCTTCGTGGCGCAGGCGGACCAGGGGGCGGACTGGGTGATGCCGGGCTTCACCCATCTGCAGACCGCGCAGCCGGTGACCTGGGGCCATCACATGATGGCCTATGTCGAGATGTTCGCCCGCGACCGCTCGCGCTTCCAGGACGCCCGCAAGCGGATGAACGAATGTCCGCTCGGCGCCGCGGCGCTGGCCGGGACGGGGTTCCCCATCGACCGGCACATGACGGCGCAGGCGCTCGGCTTCGACCGGCCGACGGCCAACAGCCTCGACTCCGTCTCCGACCGCGATTTCGCGCTGGAGTTCCTGTCGGCGGCCTCGATCTGCGCCATGCACCTGTCGCGCTTCGCCGAGGAGCTGGTGATCTGGTCCTCGGCGCAGTTCCGCTTCGTCCGGCTGTCGGACCGCTGGACCACCGGGTCCTCGATCATGCCGCAGAAGAAGAACCCCGACGCGGCGGAGCTTCTGCGGGCCAAGCTGGGCCGCATCCTCGGCGCCACCGTGGCGCTGTTCACGGTGATGAAGGGCCTCGCGCTGACCTATTCCAAGGACATGCAGGAAGACAAGGAGCAGGTCTTCGACGCTGCCGACAACCTGATGCTGGGTCTGGCCGCAATGACCGGCATGGTGGGCGACATGGCCGCCAACCGCGACACGCTGAAGGCCGCCGCCGCCAGCGGCTTCTCCACCGCCACCGACTTGGCCGACTGGCTGGTCCGCAGCCTGAACCTGCCGTTCCGCGAGGCGCATCACGTCACCGGCACGCTGGTGGCGCTGGCCGAGAGCAAGGGTTGCGACCTGCCCGAACTGCCGCTGGAGGCGATGCAGGCGGTGCATCCCGGCATCACCGGCGAGGTGTTCTCGGTGCTGGGGGTGGAGAACTCGGTCCGCTCGCGGATGTCTTACGGCGGCACCGCGCCCGATCAGGTGCGGGCGCAGATCGCGCGCTGGAAAGAACAGTTGAAGTGACAAGCGGGCGGTGGCGGGCGATACCTTGGGCCGACCCGCCCCCCGACCCGCCCGGAGAGGCCCCATGCCGCGCCTTCTGATCCTGCTCCTTACCCTGCCGCTTTCGGCCTGCATCGGCCCGCAGCTCGGCGCCGACATCTCGGTCGGCCCTTATGGCACCTATGTCAGCCCTTCGGTCTCGGCCGGGCTGGAGGGCGGCGGGGTCATCACCTACAGCCCGCCCTGAGGTTTCCCATGCGCCCGATCCTTCTCCTTTCCCTCCTCGCCCTCGCCGCCTGCGGCGCCGACGGTGCGCCGGTCGCCCCCGGGCAATCCGGCAGCCAGCCGGGGTTGACCGTCTCCGGCCAGGTCCAGGTCGGCATCGCCAGCCGCTGAGGAAGCCCCGAAGCCTTCAAAGGCTCCGCCCCGATTCTTCGCAGAAATCGGTGCTTTGCAGCATCGGGGCGCCCGTCTATACCGGCGGCGCGGACAGGGCGGAAAGGCGTTGCGATGGACCATTTTCTCTATCAGGGCGGCATCCTCCATGCCGAGGATGTGGCGATCCCCGACATCGCCGCCGCCGTGGGCACGCCGTTCTACGTCTATTCCACCGCCACCCTGACCCGCCACTTCCGCCTGTTCACCGAGGCGCTGGCGCCGCTGCCGCATCTGGTCTGCTTCGCCATCAAGTCGCTGTCCAACGTGGCGGTGTTGAAGGTCCTGGGCGACCTCGGCGCCGGCATGGATGTGGTTTCCATCGGCGAATACCTGCGGGCCAAGGCGGCCGGGGTGCCGGGCGAGCGGATCGTGTTCTCCGGCATCGGCAAGACCCGGGCGGAGATCCGCATGGCGCTGGAAGGCGGCATCCGGCAGTTCAACGTGGAATCGGAACCCGAGATGCGGGCGATTTCCGAGATCGCCACCTCGATGGGCGTCGTCGCCCCCATCGCCATCCGCGTCAACCCGGACGTGGACGCCAAGACCCATGAGAAGATCGCCACCGGCAAGTCCGAGAACAAGTTCGGCATCCCCATCGCCAAGGCCCACGCCGCCTATGCCGAGGCCGCGGCCCTGCCCGGGCTGCGCATCGTCGGCGTCGATGTCCATATCGGCAGCCAGCTGACCGACCTTGCCCCCTTCGAGGCCGCCTTCAGGAAGGTGCGCGAGCTGACCCTTGCCCTGCGCGCCGACGGCCACCGGATCGAGCGGCTGGACCTCGGCGGCGGGCTCGGCATCCCCTACACGCGGTCGAACGACGCGCCGCCGCTGCCCACCGACTACGGCGCGATGATCAAGCGGGTGCTCGGCGACCTGGACGCCGAGATCGAGATCGAGCCGGGGCGGCTGATCTCGGGCAATTCGGGCCTGCTGGTGGCCGGCGTCATCTATGTGAAGAACGGCGAGGGGCGGGATTTCCTGATCCTCGACGCGGCGATGAACGACCTCGTCCGCCCCTCGATGTATGGCGCGCATCACGACATCCTGCCGGTGGCCGAGGGCGCACCGGGCGCGCCGACGCAGCCCTTCGACGTGGTGGGCCCGGTCTGCGAGACCGGCGACACCTTCGCCAAGGCCCGCGAGCTGCCGCTGCTGGCCGAGGGCGATCTGGTCGCCTTCCGCAGCGCCGGGGCCTATGGCGCGGTGATGGCGTCGGAATACAACTCGCGCCCGCTGATCCCCGAGGTGCTGGTGCAGGGGCATCAATTCGCCGTCATTCGGGAAAGGCCGACCTATGACGAAATGATTTCGCGGGATAGACTGCCGGAATGGTTGTGACTCCCCTCGCCCGAGGCCCCGAATGACCGGCAAGACCCCGCCCGAGGCCCTGAAGGCCCTGGTCTGGCCCCTGCGGCTGACCCGCCTGGGGCTGTGGGCGGAGCGGATCGTGCGGGCGTTCTGGCCGCTGTGGACGCTGGTGCTGCTGACCTTCTCGGCGCTGGCCTTCGGGTTGCAGGACTTCGGGCCGCTGCTCTGGGTGCAGATCGCCGCCGCCGTCGTGGGGCTGGCCGCGCTGGTCGCCGTGGTCTGGGGCTGGCGACACTTCCGCCGCCCGACCGAGGCCGAGGCGCTGGCCCGGCTGGATTCGACGCTTCCGGGCCGGCCGCTGTCCGCCCTGCAGGACACCCAGGTCATCGGCGCCGACGACCCGGCCTCGCTGGCGGTCTGGCGGGCACATCAGCGGCGGATGGCCGAGCGGGCGGCAGGGGCGAAGGCGGTGGCGCCGGACCTGAAGCTGTCCTCCCGCGATCCCTATTCGCTGCGCTATGTCGCGCTGACCGCGGCAGTGATGGCGGCGCTGTTCGGCTCGCTCTGGCAGGTGTCCTCGGTCGCCGGCGTGGTGCCCGGCCCGGCCGAGGCGGCGGCGGGCGGGCCGTCCTGGGAAGGCTGGGCGCAGCCGCCCGGCTATACCGGCAAGCCCTCGATCTACCTTGCCGACGTGACCGCCCCCACGCTCGAGGTGCCCGTCGGCACCCGCATCCAGATCCGCCTCTACGGCACCGAGGGCGCGCTGTCGGTGGACCAGACCATCGCCCAGGTCTCGCCCGAGCCCGCCGCCGCCGAGGCCGCGCCGAAGCCGGACGGCATGGCCGGGCTGACCAGCCTCGTGGTCAGCCAGTCGGGCCGGCTGGCCGTCGAAGGCCCCGGCGGGCGGGAATGGCAGATCACCGCCACCCCGGACGGCGCCCCGGCGGTGGAAGTCGCCGGCGAGATGAAGCGCGAGGCCGACGGCACCTTCAAGCAGGGCTACAAGGCCAGCGACGATTACGGCGTGGTGGCGGGCAAGGTGACGATCACCCTGGACCTGGCCAAGGTCGACCGCCGCTACGGGCTGGCGGTTGAGCCGGAAGCCATCGCCCCGGTGGTGCTGGACCTGCCGATGCCGATGAAGGGCGGGCGCAAGGAGTTCAGCGAGATCCTGGTCGACGACCTGTCGAAAAGCCCGCTGGCCAACATGCCGGTCAGCATGGTCTTCACCGTCACCGACGCCGCCGGGCAGGAGGGCGCCTCGGCCCCGCATGAGGTGGTGCTGCACGGCCGCCGCTTCTTCGATCCCGTCGCCGCGGCGGTGATCGAGATGCGGCGCGACATCCTGTGGAACCGCACCAACGCCCCGCGCGCCACGCAGATCCTGAAGGCGGTGACCAACCGGCCCGAGGATTTCCTGCGCTCGCAACGCGCCGCGCTGCACCTGCGGGTGGCGCTGCGCGAGCTGGACAAGATCAAGGGTGACATGACCGTCGAGCAGCGCGACGCCATGGCCGAAAAGCTGTGGACCATCGCCCTGATGTTCGAGGAGGGCGACCTCTCCTCGGCGCTGGAGCGGCTGCAGCGGGCGCAGGACCGGCTGGAGGAGGCGATCCGCAACGGCGCCTCTCCCGAGGAGATCGACCAGCTGATGAAGGAACTCCAGCAGGCGATGAAGGACTACACCCGCGAACTGGGCGAGGAAGCGCAGCGCAACCCCGAGGGGATGCCGCAGGACGGCCAGGGGCGCGAGATCACCGGCGACCAGTTGCAGCAGATGCTGGACGAGATCGAGCGGCTGATGAAGGAAGGCAAGACCGCCGAGGCGATGGCGCTGATGGAACAGCTGCGCCAGCTGATGGAGAACCTTCAGGTGACGCAGGGCCAGGGCGGCGAGGGCGAGGGCAACGGCCCGATGCGCGACCTCGGCGAGACGCTGAAGGACCAGCAGGGCCTCTCCGACGACGCCTACCGCGACATGCAGCGCGGCCGCGACGGGCAGGAGCCGGGACAGGACCCGGGCGAACTGGCCGACCGCCAGCGCGAATTGCGCGACAGGCTGGGCCAGTTGCAGGACCAGAAGCTGCCGGGCGACGGCACCGAGAAGGGCGAATCCGGCCGCGATGCGCTGGATCGTGCCGAGGAATCGATGAAACAGGCCGAGCGGTCGCTGGAAGAGGGCGACCTCGACGGCGCGCTGGACCATCAGGCCGACGCGATGGAAGCCATGCGCGAGGGCATGAAGGACTTCGGCGAGGCGCTGGCCGAGGAACGCCGCGAAAATGGAGAGGACCCCGGCGGCACCGACCGTGCCGACCGCGCCGATCCCGAAGGCCGCGATCCCCTGGGCCGCGAGCCGGGCGATGCCGCCCGCATCGGCAGCGACCGCAACATGGTGCAGAACGACCCGGACAAGCGCGCACAGGAGCTGATGGACGAAATCCGCCGCCGCTCGGGCGAGGCGGAGCGTCCGGCGGAGGAACTGGATTACCTCAAGCGGCTGCTGGACCTGTTCTGAGGGTCAGGCCGGTTCGTTCGTCGGGAACTTCGTTCCTCCTCGCCAGCGAGGAGTGCATGAAATGCAACGACGAGCGCCGCCCTCAGGCAGGCTCGCCCTTCAGCATGGCGGTGGCGGAGTTCATCTTGTCGTTCAGCCACAGCCGCAGGCCATCGACGAAGGCGACATAGCTGTCCAGCGTGCCCTTCATCGACGGGAACTGCTCGGCCAGTTGCGGCGCCATGACGTAAACGGCGGCGGCGGCGACCAGCAGCAGGATCACCAGCGAAAAGCCGGTGCGAAAGCTGCTGCGCCCGCGCGTCAGGTCCGGCAGCGCATCCACCTCGGCATCCAGCGCGGCGGCGTCGCCGGGCTGGAGGGTGGAGTTGATCTCCTCGACATCCGGCAAGAGGTCGCGCCGCGCGGCGGGCCGGGCGGGCTGCGGCGGCGGGGCATCGGGATCCTCGCCCTTCAGCATCGCCAGCCGGCGCTGCGTCGGCGACAGCGCGGCGGGCGGCGGGTCCACCCCAAGCTCGGGCTGCACCTGCATCTGGCCCTCGGCCTCGGCCTTGCGGGCGCCGGCGCGCTGCGCCTCGGTGCGGCGGGCCTCGGCCTCGCGCTCGGCCTCCTCGCGCAGGACGGCCAGCACATCCTCGTCCAGCTCGCGCCGCGGCGCGGCCGGCTCGACCGACGCCTGCACCCCGGCCGCGACGGCCGGCGCGGGCTCTCCCGCCACCGCCGCGCCTATGGCCGCGGCCAGCGCCTCGTCGGTATCTTCCGCAACGGGGTCCGCAGGCGCCACGTCCTCGGTGGGCAGGTCGTCGCCGAACAGCGCCGCCTCTTCCTCGGCGGCGGCTTCGATGTCGGGGGGCAGCTGGAACCAGGCATGGCCGCAGGCCGAGCACTGGACATCGCGTCCGCCTTCGGGGATCGCGTCGTCCGGCACCTCATACTTCGCATCACAGTTCGGGCAAACCAGCCGCATCAAAACCCCCCGGCCGCTCCGTGCCGTTCCATCGCCGTTGTAGCAACGATATGGCGGCACTCCAAGACTTTGTGTCCCGGTCTTGTCTAATGGTAAACCCTCGTGCGATTGAAAGCACAATCGCCGCGGTCCATCCTGGCCCCCGGACGGTTCGGAACGGGTGCGGGCACAGTGATCGCCTTCGAGAATGCGGCCTACAACTACGGCGGCGGAGAGCTGCTGTCCGAGGTCAGCCTGCGGCTGGCGCCCGGGTCGTTCCACTTCCTGACCGGGCCTTCCGGCGCCGGCAAGACCACCCTGCTGAAACTGGCCTATGCCGAGCTGCTGCCTACCGCCGGCCATGTCACCCTGTTCGACCGCGAGGTGCGGGGCCTGTCCCGCGACGACATCGCCCATACGCGGCGGCGGATCGGCGTGGTGCATCAGGACGTGCAGTTCCTCGACCACCTGCCGCTGGCCGCCAATGTGCAGCTGCCGCTCACGGTGGCCGGAAAAGGCGGCGACCTGCGCGACCTGAAGGACCTGCTGTCCTGGGTCGGCCTCGGCCACCTGGCCGATGCGCTGCCCCCCACCCTGTCGGGCGGCGAGCGGCAGCGGGCGGCGCTGGCGCGGGCGGTGATCATGGACCCCGATGTCATTTTGGCCGACGAGCCCACCGGCAACGTCGACTGGGAGATGTCGCTGCGCCTGCTGACCCTGCTGGTGGAGCTGAACCGGATGGGCAAGACCATTGTCGTCGCCACCCATGACCTGAACCTGATCCGCCAGGCCAAGGCGCAGGTGCCGGCGCGGGTGCTGCGGATCTCGCGGCGGCGGATCCAGCTGGCGGGGGCGGACCTGTGACCCTGCCGCCCGCCCTCCGCCGCCTGATGGACCTGGGCAAGCAGGCCGACCGGGTGGTGCCGCCGTCCGGCCACACCGCCTGGCTGACCACCTTCACCGCCGGCGCAATGACCTTCCTCTGCATCTTCGCGCTGGCGCTGTCGCTGGCCTCGGGCCGGCTGGCCAGCCGCTGGTCGGACGCGCTGGCCCGCACCGCCACCATCCGGCTGGCCGCGCCGCCGGACCAGATGCAGGTGCAGACCGACGCCATCCTGTCGCTGCTGTCCACCACCCCGGGGGTGGAAAGCGCCCGGGCGCTCACCGATGAAGAGGCGCGCCACCTGCTGGAGCCGTGGTTCGGCCCCGACCTGCCGGTCGAGGCGCTGCCGATCCCCCGGCTGATCGAGGTGGTGGAGGCCGACCCCGGTTACGACGGCGAGGGGCTGCGCCAGCGGCTGGCGGCCGAGGCCCCCGGCGCGGTGCTGGACGACCACACCCGCTGGCGCCGGCCTTTGGCCGAGGCGGCGGGGCGGCTGCGGCTTCTGGGCGGGCTGTCGATCCTGCTGATCGGCGCGACCATGGCGGCGATGATCACGCTGGCCGCCAATGCCTCGCTGGCCGCGAACGCGCAGGTGATCCGGGTCTTGCGGCTGGTCGGCGCCAGGGACAGCTACATCGCCCGCGCCTTCGTCCGCCGCTTCACCCTGCGCGCGCTGACCGGCGCCGCCATCGGCGCGCTGGCCGGGCTGATCGGCGTCGCGCTGCTGCCGGATGCCGATGCCGCCGGCGGCTTCCTCACCGGGCTCGGCTTCACCGGCGCGGGCTGGCTCCTGCCCTTCCTGCTGCCGCCCCTGGCCGCGGTGGTGGCCTTCGCCGCCACCCGCCGCGCCGCCTTCCAGAAACTGCGAGAGCTGCCATGACCGCGATCCGCTGGGTGCTGTCCCTGATCTTCATCGTGCAGATGTATCTGGCGATGGCCGTGCTGGCCGTGGTCTTCGCCCCCTGGGCGCTGTTCTCGCGCAACGGCGCCTTCGCCGCCGCCCATACCTTCTGCCGCTGGGTGCGCTTCACCGCGCGGGTGCTGTGTGGGCTGCGGTCGGAGATCCGCGGCACGCCGCCCACCGGCGAGGTGGTGGTGGCCGCCAAGCACCAGAGCTTCTTCGACATCATCCTGATCTTCTCGTCCCTGCCCCGCGGCAAGTTCATCATGAAGCGCGAACTGATGTATGCCCCCTTCCTGGGGCAATACGCCCTGCGTCTCGGCTGCGTGCCGGTGGACCGCGGCAAGCGCGGCGCGGCCATCGCCAGGATGAAGGCCGATGTCGCCAAGGGCGCGGCGGAGCCGGGCCAGCTGATCATCTACCCCCAGGGCACCCGCGTCGCCCCCGGCGTGGCGAAGCCCTACAAGGTGGGGACCGGGCTGCTCTACGAACAGCTCGGCCAGCCCTGCGTGCCGGTCGCCACCAACGTGGGGGTGTTCTGGCCCAAGCGCGGCATCCTGCGCAAGCCGGGCCTCGCCGTGGTGCAGTTCCTGCCGGAGATCGCCCCCGGCCTGCCGGTCCCCGAGTTCATGCAAAGACTGGAGCGCGAGATCGAGACCCATTCCGACATGCTGCTGGCCGAGGCCGGCTTCCGGGGCGGCTGATGGCAACGCAGGCCGCCACCATCGCGCATATGCTGGACACGCTGTCGGCCCTGCCGCTGACCAGCCGCAGGATGTTCGGCGAATATGCGCTGTATCTGGACGGCAAGACGGTGGCCTTTGTCTGCGACGACACGCTCTTCATCAAGCCCACCCCCGGCGCGCTGGCCATGCTGCCCGGGGCCGAACGCGGGCCGGCCTATCCGGGCAGCAAGGACTACATCATCGGCTCCGACCTGCTGGATGAGCCGGACCTGTGCTGCCAGGCGCTGCGCGTGGTGTGGGAGGACAGCCCGGCCCCGAAGCCCAAGGCCCCGCGCCGGCGCAAGGGGCCCTAGCTCAGCGGGCAGTCCATCACGTCCAGGTCGACGGCCACCCGCGCCTCGGGCCCGTAGGTCATGCCGGAGACGTTGATGTAAAGCGCACCCCTGTCGGTGAAGATGTCGCTGTCCTTGATCGGAAGGGTGGTGAAGTCCCGGTCCAGTTTCCAGCCCGAGAACAGCGCGCAATCGGTCTCGAACCGCAGGACATAGCCGTTGAAGGCGGAATCGTAGAACCAGCCGCCGCCGCTGTCGGGATAGGTGATCTCCACCCTTTGCGGGCCGATCTCGACCTGCATCGGCACCACCTGCAACCCGCTGTAGATGCCCTCGGGGGCGAAGTCGAACTCCACGCCGTCGCCCACCACCACGGTATGGCCGGGGGCTTCCAGGAAGGGCAGCGCCGGGTCGTCCCAGGCCATCACCAGAAAGGTCACCGGCCGCCCCTCCAGCGTGCCCGCCCCGGCCGGAGTGGCCAGAGCCGCCGCCAGAAGGCAGGCGCGGATCACGCCGCCAGGCCCTTGGACCCCATCGCCAGGAATTTCTCGCGCCGGTCCTTGAGGATGGCTTCGCGCTTCTTGCCCGACAGCTCCTTCAGCATCGCCTCGATGGCCTTGCCGACGGCATCCACCGCCTCTTTCGGCGCCCGCTGCGCCCCGCCCACGGGTTCTTTCACCACCCGGTCGATCAGGCCCAGCTTCTGCAGGTCCTGCGCCGTCAGCCGCAAAGCCTCGGCTGCCTCGCGCATCTTCTCGGCGTCCTTCCACAGGATCGAGGCGCAGCCCTCGGGGCTGATCACCGAGTAGACCGAGTGTTCCAGCATGGCGATGCGGTTCGCGGTGGCGAAGGCCACCGCCCCGCCCGAGCCGCCCTCACCGATCACCACCGAGATCAGCGGCACGCCGAGCGACAGGCATTTCTCGGTCGACCGGGCGATGGCCTCGGCCTGTCCGCGTTCCTCGGCGCCCTTGCCGGGATAGGCGCCGGGGGTGTCAACCAGGGTGATCACCGGCAGGTTGAAACGGTCGGCCAGGTCCATCAGCCGGATCGCCTTGCGATAGCCCTCGGGCCGGGCCATGCCGAAGTTGCGCTCGATCCGGGTCTTGGTGTCGTGGCCCTTCTCGTGGCCGATCACCACGACGGGGCGGTCGTTGAACCGCGCCAGCCCGCCCATCACCGCATGGTCGTCGGCAAAGGCGCGGTCGCCGGCCAAGGGCGTGTATTCGCTGAACAGCCCCTCGATGTAGTCCTTGCAATGCGGCCGGTCCGGGTGCCGCGCCACCTGGCATTTCTGCCAGGCGCTGAGGTTGTTGTAGAGATCGCGCAGCGCGGTCTCGGCCTTGCGGTCCAGCGCCTCGGCCTCTTTCGAGACGTCCATCCCCTCGCCCTGCCGCGCCATCGCCCGCAGTTCCTCGGCCTTGCCCTCGATCTCGGCCAGGGGCTTCTCGAACTCAAGGTAGATCATGCGGAGGACCCTCTTTTGCAGGTTTCCTATATGGCCGGAGAGGGGCCGGAGCGCAACCGGGCAACCGGACCGTCAGCGGCTGAGGGACGTTCCCGGAGAAGAGCCCGCCTGGTCGGGCGGGATCAGGCGAGGCACTGCCTCGCCCCCGCCCGTGCGCAGCAGCGGCACCCGGAAACATTGGTCAGGCTAAACCCCGAGAGGCCAGCGCCCGACCCGGCGGGCGAGAAGCGCCCGCCGAGGGCGGGGCGGGCGCTGGCCGGGCCTTGGGGGCCCGGCCGGACAAGGGGAAACGTAGCGCCGTGGCGAAGGCGATGGCCTTCGCCAGGGAAGCGTTCCTAGCGGCTCAGCCCGCCCGGCAGGTCGGGCATGTCCAGCGCCGAGAAGCCGTAGTGGCGCAGCCAGCGCAGGTCGGATTCGAAGAAGGCGCGCAGGTCGGGGATGCCGTATTTCAGCATGGCGATGCGGTCGATGCCCATGCCGAAGGCGAAGCCCTGCCATTGATCGGGGTCGATCCCGCCCGCCGCCAGCACCTTGGGGTGCATCATGCCGGAGCCCAGGATCTCCATCCACTTGTCGCCCTCGCCGATCCGCAGCTGGCCGCCGACGTTGGAATAGCGGATGTCGACCTCGGCCGAGGGTTCCGTGAAGGGGAAGTGCGAGGCGCGGAAGCGCAGCTCCACCTTGTCGACCTCGAAGAAGGCGCGGCAGAATTCCTCCAGCGTCCATTTCAGGTTCGCCATCGAGATGTCGCGGTCGATGGCCATGCCCTCGACCTGGTGGAACATCGGGGTGTGGGTCTGGTCCATGTCCATCCGGTAGACCCGGCCCGGCGCGATGACGCGGACCGGGGCGCCCTGCTCCAGCATGGCGCGCACCTGCACCGGGCTGGTGTGCGTCCGCAGGACATGCGGCGGGCGGTTGTCGCCTTCCGCGCGGGCCATGAAGAAGGTGTCGTGCTCCTGCCGGGCGGGATGTTCCGGCGGGATGTTCAGCGCGTCGAAGTTATACCAGTCGGATTCCACCTGCGGCCCCTCGGCCACCGAGAAGCCCATGTCGGCGAAGATCGCCGTCAGCTCGTCCATCACCTGACTGACCGGGTGGATGGTGCCCTGCCGCCGCGGGCGGCCCGGCAGGGTGACGTCCAGCCATTCCGACTTCAGCCGCTCGTCCAGCGCGGCATCGGCCAGCGCCGCCTTGCGGGCGCGGAGCGCGGCGTCGATCTCGTCCTTCAGCGCATTCAGATGGGCGCCGGCGGCCTTGCGCTCCTCGGGGTCCATCTTGCCCAGCGTCGCCATCAGCGCGGAAATCTCGCCCTTCTTGCCGAGCGCCGCGACGCGGACCTCTTCCAGCGCGGCCTCGCCCGCGGCACCGGCCACGGCTGCGATGTATTTTCCACGGATTTCGCTCAGGTCCATCTCGGCCCCCAGTCTGATGCGGCCCCGGGGTTAGCGGGGCGGGGGCGCGATTGCAAGGGGCGGGCGTCAGGCCAGCCGCGCCAGCGGGGCGTGGGTCACCGGCCGCCAGCCGGCGAAGCCGTGGTGGGGGCGATGCGCCACCCAGCCCAGCCGGAGGCGCGGAAGTCCGGCCATCCCGGCCACCAGCCGCTGCGCCTGCGGCGGCAGGGCGAAGCGGGCGGTGGGGAAGGCGCCCGCGGCCAGCGCGGCGGACAGGCGGTCGGCGAAGGCCCGCGCCGCGTCCTCGTCGAAGCCGGGCGGGCATTCCCCGCAGTGGAAGCCCGCCGCCCGGGCCTTGGCCAGGATCAGCAGCGCCGTCGCGCGGTCGCAATCCTCGCGCGAGGTGATCGCATCGGCCGCCAGCAGCAGGTCGATGCTGGCGCGGGGATCGGTAAAATCCAGGCCGAGGGCGAATTCGTGCCACATGTCCGGGCCTTCCGGCAGCAGGAAGGCAGTCAGGCCCTGGGGCAAGGGGAGCGTTTCATACATCGCAGGCACCATCAAAAATTACGCTGGCCCCGGTTTTACCAATGAATCGGGCACAATTGCGGCAGGATGGCGACTGTTCTGGCTGACAGCCCGGTCAGCGCAGGTGCGACTCCAGGAAATAAAGCTGCTTGTCCAGGTCGCCCGACAGGCCGGTCAGCAGGTCGGAGGTCACCATGTCCTTCTCTTCCTCGGCGGTCTCGATCCCCTCGCGGGCGGCATTGGAGACCATCGCCAGCGATTCCGCCAGCACCTTGACCACCGCCATGCCGTCGCGGGTATCCTCGGGGAATTCCGGCAGACGGGTGGCCTTGGCCGCATCCGACAGCCGTCCGGTGACGAAACCGCCAAGCGCCGCGGTCCGCTCGGCCACGGCGTCGATATGGCCCTCCAGCGCCTCGTGCAGCTTGTCGAAATGCAGGTGCAGCCCCATGAAATGCGGCCCCGTCACGTTCCAATGCGCATGTTTGGTCCGCGCCGCCATGTCGGTCAGGTCGGCGAGCATCTGGTTCAGGAAGGCTTCCACCTTCTTGCGGTTGGCGCGGGCGATGTCGATGCGGGTGGGGGCGTTGCGGGTGGGGGCATTCGCGGCCATCTGGTCCTCCGGCGGCTGGGACGTTTTGCCGGACAACGCCCGGGAGGGCCAGATGGTTCCCCGAAAAGCCAAGACCCCGCCCGGATCGGGGGCGGGGTCTCGAAATTCCGTCGGAGCGGCAGGCCTCAGGCCAACGCGGCGCGGGCCTTGTCGGCGATGGCGTTGAACGCCTCCGGCTCGTGCACGGCGAGATCGGCCAGCACCTTGCGGTCGACCTCGATCCCGGCTTTCGCCAGGCCGTTGATCAGCCGCGAATAGGTCAGCGCCGGGTCGAAGATGCGGGCAGCGGCGTTGATGCGCTGGATCCACAGGGCGCGGAACTGGCCCTTCTTCGCCTTGCGGTCGCGGGTGGCGTATTGCTGCGCCTTGTCGACCGCCTGGGTGGCGGTGCGGAAGTTGGTCGAGCGGGCGGCGTAATAGCCTTTCGCCTTCTTGATCACCTTGCGGTGGCGGGCGTGGGTGACGACGCCGGATTTGACGCGGGACATCTTCTGGCCTCCTTAGCGGTTATACGGCATGTATTTCTTGACGATCTTCTCGTCCGCGTCGCACAGGACCATGGTCCCCGAGGCGTCGCGGATGAATTTCGTCGTGCGCTTGATCATGCCGTGGCGCTTGCCGGCCACGCCTGCCTTCACATGGCCGTTGGCCGTGAAGGAGAACCGCTTCTTCGCAGCGGATTTGGTCTTCATCTTGGGCATTTCACTCTCCAGTGTTCGCGCGCGGCACGGCATGCCACATTCGCCGGCCGCGCGGGTCTTTCCGAAGCCGTCCCTATAGGGGCGGGGCGGCAGGGGCGCAAGGGGATTCGTAGGGGCGTCAGTTGGTGTAGCGGCCGACCACGCCCAGCATCACCTGCGGGATGTCCTTGAAGGCATAGCCGCCCGGCTTCTGCGTCAGCGCCATCACGATCAGCCCCGCCGCCGCGATCAGGATGATGGCGGCGAAGCGGGGGGCGCGGCTTTCGGTCCAGGCCGACATCAGCGAGGGGATCGTCAGCACGGCCAGAACGATGCCGACCGTCAGGAAAAGATCGGTGTCCATGGACCCCTCGCAACCGATGACGCTGCGAAATGCTAGAGCGGATCGGGTTTTCCCGCAACCGATGCGTGGGCGCGCGGGGAAGGAGGACCAAGACCCCTCCCCGCCCGGCCTCAGCCCGGATCGACCTTGGAGATCAGCCGCTCGTCGCAGGGCGCCACCCGCAGGATGTTGGTGGTGCCGACCACGTTGAACGGCACCCCGGCGGTGACGACGATATGGTCGTCCTCGCGCGCGAAGCCGTCGGCCCGCGCCGCCCGCACGGCCGAGATCACCGCGCCCTTGAACCGCTCCTGCTCGGGCACGATCACGCAATGCGCGCCCCAGGTCAGCGCCACCCGGCGGGCGGTTTCGACCAGCGGAGTCAGGGCGATGATCGGGACCGAGGGCCGCTCCCGCGCCACCAGGCTGACGGTGCTGCCCGACTGGCTGAAGCAGGCGATGGCCTTGATGTTGGTCGCCTCGGCGATCTCGCGCGCCGCCGCCACGATGCCGTCGGCCACGGTCTCGCGCTTCACCCGGCGGCTGGACTCGATGATGCTGCGGTAGGTGCCGTCCTTCTCGACCGACTTGGCGACGTTGTCCATCGTGGTCACCGCCTCGATCGGGAACTTGCCGGCCGCCGATTCCGCCGACAGCATCACCGCATCGGCGCCCTCGTAGATCGCCGTCGCCACGTCCGAGACCTCGGCCCGGGTCGGCATCGGGTTCTCGATCATGCTCTCCAGCATCTGCGTCGCAACGATCACCGGCTTGGCCGCCGCCCGCGCCCCGCGCACCAGCCGCTTCTGGATCGGCGGCACCGAATGCACCGGCAGCTCCACCCCCAGGTCGCCCCGCGCCACCATGATCCCGTCCGAGACCTTGAGGATCTCGTCATAGGCCTTCACCGCGGCGGGCTTCTCGATCTTGGACAGGATCGCCGCACGGCCCCGGGCCAGCTTGCGCGCCTCCAGCACGTCCTCGGCCCGCTGCACGAAGGACAGCGCCAGCCAGTCCACCCCCAGCTCGCAGACGAATTCCAGGTCGGCCCGGTCCTTGTCCGACAGCGCCGCCAGCGGCAGCACCACGTCCGGCACGTTCACGCCCTTGCGGTTCGAGATGGTGCCGCCCACCGTCACCGTGCAATCGGCGAAGTCGGCGCCGCAGGACACCACCTTCAGCCGGATCTTGCCGTCGTTGACCAGCAGCGTGGCGCCCGGCTCCAGCGCCGCGAAGATCTCGGGATGCGGCAGCTGCACCCGCCGCGAATCGCCCGGCGTCGGGTCCAGGTCCAGCCGGAAGCCGTCGCCGTCCTCCAGGTCGTGCGCGCCGGCGGCGAAGGTGCCCACCCGCAGCTTCGGCCCCTGCAGGTCGGCCAGGATGCCGATCGGGCGGCCGAGGTCCTGCTCCACCTGCCGGATATGCACATGCCGGGCGCGGATGTCGTCATGGGTGCCGTGGCTCATGTTCAGGCGGAACACGTCGGCCCCCGCCTCGAACAGCGCACGGATCATCTGGTAGTCGCTGGAAGCCGGCCCGAGCGTGGCCACGATCTTCACGTTGCGGTGACGGCGCATCAGCCATCCCTCCTTGTTCTGCTTCGGTTCAACGTGGGCCGCGTGCGTTATGGCGCAATCCTTTGCCTCCCGCAACGCCCGGGTTGCGTTCCTTCGCCGCCGCCATGGGCTGGACGCCGCGAATCCGATGGATTACCCCAATGCACAAAGGGAATTAGGGGGTTAGCGAGTGCCGTTTCATCTGGAAGGAGAAGACCGTCCCGGCCGCTGGCTGGTGACCTGCGACCATGCCGCCAACAAGGTGCCGGACTGGGTGTCCGGCGGCGACCTCGGCATCGCGGCCGAGGACATGGCGCGCCACATCGCCTGGGACGTCGGCGCCGCCGGGGTGGCGCGCGCGCTGGCCGCGCGGCTGGACAGCCCGGCGATCCTGTCGGACTTCAGCCGGCTGGTGATCGACCCCAACCGCGGAGAGTTCGACCCGACGCTGGTGATGCGGCTTTACGACGGCACCATCATCCCGGCCAACCGCCACCTGACCGCCGACGACATCGAGGAGCGGCTGGCCCGGCTCTACCGCCCCTATCACGCCGCCTATGCCTGCCTGGCCGACCGGCGGCCCGACACGGTGATCCTGGCGATCCACAGCTTCACCCCCTGCCTGAAGGGCCGGCCGCCGCGGCCCTGGCATGTCGGGGTGCTGCATTCGCCGGTGGACGGCCGCCTGTCGCGCGCCCTGATCGCGCGGCTTCAGGCCGAGACCGACATCTGCACGGGTGACAACGAGCCCTATTCGGGCCATCTTCCCGGCGACGCCATCGACCGGCACGCGCTGGCCCATGGCCGCCACAACACGCTGATCGAGCTGCGCAACGACCTGATCGCCACGCCCGGGGACCAGGCCCGCTGGGCCGACCGGCTGGCGCCGCTGCTGGAACAGGCCCTGGAGGACATCGCCGATGGATGACCGCACCCGCACCGAGATCGAGGCCGCCGCCTTCCGCGCGCTGGTCCATCACCTGATGGTCAAGCGGCCGGACGTGCAGAACATCGACCTGATGAACCTGGGCGGCTTCTGCCGCAACTGCCTGTCGCGCTGGTATCAGGAGGCCGCGGCCGAGCGCGGCATCGAACTGTCGAAGGACGCGGCGCGCGAGGTGGTCTACGGGATGCCCTATGCCGACTGGGTGGCGCAGCACCAGACCGAGGCCGACGAGGGCAAGAAGGCCGCCTTCGAGGAGGCCTTCCGCAAGAATGTCGGCCCGCGCGGCTGATCCGCCTAACATTTGCCGGATTTACCAGATTTCATCGGCGGCACAGGCCGGACAGCCCCGCTGGACTGATTCCCGCCGCAGGACAATCCCGCCCCCTTCGCCGGATTGTCCAGCCGTCCACCGGCAATCCGGTGCCGCGGCCCGAATGTCGTTGACTGCATCCCCACACCTGAAATGCTGCGGGTTAACGAGAGGTTAACGCCTCCGATTCCCGCTGCTTTTGTGAGGTTGCCATGGAACTGATGTTTCTCCTGCCCCTGCTGCTTGTCGGCTTCCTGATCGACAGCAACAGCGACGACGATGACGACAATCCCGCGGACAGCCCGCAGCATCTTCAGGGCACCGAGGGCGACGACATCCTGACGGGCGGCACGGCCGGCGATACGCTGGAGGGCGGGGCCGGCAGCGACATGCTGACCGGCAACGGCGGCCGCGACCTGGTCGACGGCGGCGAGGGCGACGATACCCTGCAGGGCAATGCGGGCGACGACACGCTTCTCGGCGGTGCGGGGGCCGACAACCTGCGCGGCCTGGGCGGAGACGACGACCTCCACGGCGACGACGGCGACGACACCCTTGCCGGGGACAACGGCAACGACACGCTGCACGGCGGCCTGGGCGAGGACTTCCTCTTCGGCGGCGTGGGCGAAGACCAGCTGCATGGCGACGGGGGCAACGACGTGCTTCACGGCCTGGCGGGCGACGACGACGTGCATGGCGGCGCGGGCGACGACAGGCTGCTCGGCGAGGACGGCGACGACGCGCTGTTCGGCGACGAGGGCAACGATACCCTTCTCGGCGGCCTGGGCGACGACGCGCTCGACGGCGGGCTCGGCAACGACTTCATGCTGGGCGGCCTGGGCGACGACACGCTTCTCGGCGGCGACGGCGACGACCGGCTGATGGGCGAGGACGGCGACGATTCCCTGCTGGGCGGCGCCGGCGACGACATCCTGCGCGGCGGCAACGGCAACGATTACCTGGACGGCGGCGCGGGCGCCAACCTGGTCACCGGCGGCCTCGGCGACGACACGCTGATCGGCAGCGAGGGCGACACGCTGGGCGGCGGCGAGGGCGAGGACCTGCTGCTGGTCAGCGGCGCGGTCGCCCTGTCCACCGGCGCGGGCTCGGACATGGTGGAGATCGACGGCGATGCCGACGGCCTTGCCACGGTGACGGACTACGTGGCCGGGCAGGACGGCTATGCCATCGTCTTCGACGTGATCCCGCCCTCGGCCACGATCACGCTGACGCAGGAGGCGAACGGTTCGGGCGGGGTCGACACGCTGGTGCAGACGGGCGGCGAAACCTATCTGCGGCTGGTCGGCACCGCCGCCAACGACGTGCAGCTTGCCGATTTCAGCATCGTCCAGGACGCGCCGGCGACCGCCGCGGCGGCCTGACCGGCTCTACAGCCCCACGGCCCGCAGCGCCGCCGCCACCGCCACACCGGCGAGGGCGGCGGCGATGTCGTTGCGGCTGATCGCCGACAGGGCGATGGCGGTGGCAAGCGCCAGCGCCTCGACCAGCCCGCCCGCGGCCAGCGCCTGCGCGGCGATCCCGGCCATCACCGCCAGCGGGGTGGCCTTCAGCGCCGCATCCAGCCGGGCCGAGCGCGGCAGGAACCGCATCGCCGCATAGCCGGCAAAGCGGCAGAGCAGCGCCGCCGCCGCCATCACCGCCAACATGGCGGGCAACGAAGGGGTCATGTCCCCGCCTCCGGCCGCGCGGCCGCCACTGCGGCCCCCGCCAGCCCCGCCGCCACGATGCCCCAGCCGTTGCCCGCCAGCGGCGTGACCAGCAGCGCCGACGCAGCCCCCACCGCCACCGGCACCAGGCTGGACCTCCCCTTCATCATCACCGCCATCATCGCGGCGGCGAAGGCCGGCAGCATCATGTCGGCGCCGAAGGCATGGGGGTCCGGCAGCACCCGCCCGAAGACCACGCCGACCGCGGTTCCGCCCAGCCAGGCGCCCATCAGCGGCACTCCGGTGCCGGCCAGATAGGCCCGGTCCGCCTCGCCCTTCCCGGCCGCGCGCATGGTGGCGATCCAGTTGGCATCGCCGATCATCAGCAGGCTGGCATAGCCCCGCAGCGGCCCGGCCGCGCTCAGCCAGGGCTGGATCGTCGCGCCGAACAGCAGGTAGCGCGCATTCATCACCAGCACGGTGGCGAACAGCGTCAGCAGCGTCGCCTGCCCGGCCTGCACCACCGACAGCGCCGCCAGCTGGGCGGAGCCGGAAAACACCGTGGCCGACATCGCCAGTGCCCAGCCCCAGCTGAGGCCCGCCTGCGCCGCCACCAGCCCGAAGGCCAGCCCGTAGACGAAGATCGCCGTCCCCAGCGCAACCCCGACGCGGAAGCCGCGGCGAAAGCCCTGCCAGCCGAAAGGCGCGCGGGGCTCCACGGTCAGACGGCGGCCTTCCGCATCTCTTCCAGATAGATCTCGCGCAGCCGGGTCGCCACATGCCCCGGCTTGCCGGTGCCGAGCGCCGCGCCGTCCACCTGCACCACCGGCATCACGAAGGCCGAGGCCGAGGTGATGAAGGCCTCGTCCGCCTGTTTCGCCTCGTCGATGGTGAAGCTGCGCTCCTCCACCTCCATCTGCGCCTCGCGGGCGAAGCGCAGCACGGCGGCGCGGGTGATGCCGTGCAGGATGTCGTTCGACAGCGCCCGGGTGATGATGCGGTTGCCCTTGACGATATAGGCGTTGTTCGAGGTGCCCTCGGTGACGAAGCCGTCCTCGGTGAACCAGGCGTCGTCCACGCCCGCCTTCTTCGCCATCATCTTGCCCATCGAGGGATACAGCAGCTGCACCGTCTTGATGTCCCGCCGGCCCCATCGGATGTCGGGGACCGAGATCACCCGCCAGCCGGTCTTTGCCGCCGGATTGTCGGCAAGGCCCGCCTTGGCCTGGGTGAACAGCACCACGGTGGGCGGGGTATCCTCCGGCGGGAAGGCGAAATCGCGGTCGCCCGGATTGCCGCGGGTGACCTGCAGGTAGACCATCCCCTCGTCGATGCCGTTGCGGGCCACCAGCTGGCGGTGGACCTCCAGCCATTCCGCCTCGGTCAGCGGGTTGCGGATTTCCAGCTCGTCGAGGCTGCGTTGCAGCCGCTTCACATGCCCGGCGAAGTCGACCAGCTTGCCGCCCAGAACCGAGGTCACCTCGTAGACCCCGTCCGCCATCAGGAAGCCGCGGTCGAAGATCGAGACCTTGGCCTCGGTCTCGGGCAGGTAGTCGCCGTTCAGATAGACGGTGCGGGTCATGCGTTTATCCCCAAAGCGCGGGCGAAGCCGGGTGGATGTGGCGGTCGTCGTAGCGGACCGGATGCGCCCGGTCTTCGGCCATGTCGGCGGGGCCGTCAAGATCGGACCAGTCGGCGCCCTGCGCCACCAGGATCGCCGGGGCCATCGACAGGCTGGTGGAGATCATGCAGCCCACCATCACCTTCAGCCCCAGCCGCCGGGCCTCGTCCCGCGCCCGCAGCGCCTCGGTCAGCCCGCCGGTCTTGTCCAGCTTCAGGTTCACCACGTCATACTTGCCGATCAGCCCGGCCAGCGAGGCGGCGTCATGGGCGGATTCGTCGGCGCAGACCGGCAGCGGCCTTGCGATCTCGGCCAGCATCCCGTCGGCACCCTGCGGCAAGGGCTGCTCCACCATCTCCACCCCGAGCCGGATCAGGTGCGGGGCAAGGTCGGTATAGACCTCCGGCGTCCAGCCCTCGTTCGCGTCCACGATCAGGCGGACGGAAGGCGCACCTTGCCGCACCGCCTCGATCCGCGGCATGTCAGCGGGGGTGCCCAGCTTCACTTTCAGCACCGCCCGATGCGCATTGCGCGCCGCCGCCTCGCGCATCCTTTCGGGCGTGTCGAGCGACAGGGTGAAGGCGATCTCCACCGGCCGCGGCTCCGCCAGCCCGGCCAGTTGCCAGACCCGGCAGCCGCTGGCCTTGGCCTCCAGGTCCCACAGCGCGCAATCCACCGCATTGCGCGCCGCACCCGGCTTCATCGCCTGCTGCAATTCCGCCCGGCCGATCCCTTCCGGCAGCGCCGCGATGGCGGCCACCGCCTCCTCCACCGTCTCACCATAGCGCGGATAGGGCAGCCCCTCGCCCCAGCCGCGATGCCCGTCGCGGGCGACCGTGGCCGTCACCACCCGCGCCTCGGTCTTCGAGCCGCGGCTGATGGTGAAGGGATTGCGAAGCGGGAAGGTCTCGGCGCGGGCGGCGATCATCTTCGGCCTACCAGAGCGCGATCGACGGCACCGCCTGGATATGCTTCAGCCATTCCATCAGCTCGGCCAGCGGGATGAAGGCCAGGAACACCAGCGCATCGGCGAAGTTGCGCCGCAGCTGGCTGACCGAGAACACCACCTCCTCGTCGGTGCGGAACAGCCGCGGATCGGGCAGGATGCGCGGCACCCGGGCGGCATAGGCCTCATAGGCGCCGGGGAACATCTCGCGCAGCCGGGCCTCCTCGCGCGCCGCCGTCTGCGACAGGATCAGGAAGGTCAGGCCCCCCAGCAGCACCGTCAGCACCAGGCTGCCCAACATCAGCCCGAACCCCACCACCGCCAGCGTCGAGAAGAAATACAGCGGGTGGCGGCACATCGAATAGGGGCCGTCCTGCATCACCCGATGGTTCTTGCGGCCGCCGATGTAGAGGATGGCCCAGAACCGCCCCAGCACCCCGGCGATGACCGCGAAGATGCCGAAGGCCTCCAGAATCTCGAACAGCCACTCCGGCTCCATCCAGGCCGAGCGGGTGAACAGGATCAGCGGCAGGCACAGAAGGAAGGTGGCGCGCAGGATGGTGATGCGCAGCCGTTCCAGCGGATAACGGGCGATGCTCTCGGTCATGGCCGGGCCTTTCGGGGCTGTTGGACCGCCGTTCTGCGCCTTGCCCCTGCGGGCGTCAAGCGGCGGACGATTCACTTCCGGATCATGCTGCACGGCGGCATTGCATTTGCGAAAGCAATATTATACCGAAACCATCAATCCTGACGAAACATGATTTCACGGTGATCCATGAGCTTCCGCCTGCAACCCACCGCCCCCGCCCGCCCCAACCGCTGCCAGCTGTTCGGCCCCGGCTCTCGCCCGGCGCTGTTCGAGAAGATGGCGGCCAGTGCCGCGGATGTGATCAACCTCGACCTGGAGGATTCCGTCGCCCCGGCCGACAAGCCGCAGGCGCGGGCGAACATCATTCAGGCGATCGACAGCATCGACTGGGGCAAGAAGACCCTCTCGGTGCGGATCAACGGGCTGGACACGCCTTACTGGTATCAGGACGTGGTGCAGGTGCTGGAAAACGCCGGCGACCGGCTGGACCAGATCATGATCCCCAAGGTCGGCTGCGCGGCGGATGTCTATGCGGTGGACGCGCTGGTCACCGCCATCGAGCGCGCCAAGGGCCGCCGGAAGCCGATCAGCCTTGAGGTCATCATCGAGACCGCCGCCGGCATCGCCCATGTCGAGGAGATCGCCGCCTCCAGCCCCCGGCTGCAGGCGATGAGCCTGGGCGCGGCCGATTTCGCCGCCAGCATGGGGATGCAGACCACCGGCATCGGCGGCACGCAGGAGAACTACTACATGCACCGCGAGGGCCAGAAATACTGGTCCGACCCCTGGCATTGGGCGCAGGCCGCCATTGTTGCCGCCTGCCGCACCCATGGCGTGCTGCCGGTGGACGGCCCCTTCGGCGACTTCTCCGACGACGAGGGCTTCCGGGCGCAGGCCCGCCGCTCCGCCACCCTCGGCATGGTCGGCAAATGGGCGATCCACCCGAAGCAGGTGGCGCTGGCGAACGAGGTCTTCACCCCCTCCGAGGCCGCGGTGGCCGAGGCGCGCGAGATCCTCGCCGCGATGGAAGAGGCCAAGGCCGCCGGCCAGGGCGCGGCGGTCTACAAGGGCCGGCTGGTGGACATCGCCTCGATGCGGCAGGCGGAAGTGATCGTGCGGCAGGCCGAGATCATCGCCGGCGGCTGACAGGGAATCCTTGACAGGTTGCCCGCCCGGAGAGCAGCCTTGACGCTAGGGAAGCCCGCGAAACGGGCATTCCGCAGAGATCCCCGCGCCGCGATCAGGGGAGAGGAGGCCCCCGCGGCAGTCGGGCAGACGCGCAGCCCGTGGCCTCAGGCCGCGGGCTGTTGCAAGTTCAGTCGAGCGGCTTCGCCGCAAGGTCGCATCTCGCCTCTGCGCGCAAGCGCGCAACCGGCTCGGACGTGCGCGCCGCGCGGGGATATTTAAGTCCAGAAAGAGGACAAGGGCCCTCTCCTCTTTCTGGACTTAAAATATCCTCGGGGGGTCCGGGGGGCGAAGCGCCCCCGGCTCCGGCCTCAGCCGCCGTGCCCCAGGGCGGCCAGCAGCGCGCCATGCAGCGCCGGATTGGCCGCCACCACCCCGGTCGCCCGCGGCACCTCGGCGTTCAGCGCCAGCGCGCGGCCCTGCGGGTCGGTCACCGCGCAGCCCGCGCGCTCGGCGATCAGTGTGCCGGCGGCGATGTCCCATTCCCAGGCCGGGCGCAGGGTCAGCATGGCGTCGTGCCGCCCCTCGGCCGCCAGGCACAGCCGGTAGGCCAGCGATGACCGGAAGCTGCGTTTCAGCGCCGGCACCCCGCGCGGCCAGTGCTCGGGCGCCAGCGCGGCGCGGGTGGTCAGCACGTCGGCGCCCTCCAGCGCCGCGCGTGTGCCGCAGGCGATTTCCCTGCCGTTCCGCAGCGCCGGCCCCCCGGCGGAGGCGGTATAAAGCTGGCGCCTGGCGGGCAGGTAGACCACCCCCGCCACCGGCCGCCCGCCGGCCACCACCGCCAGCGACAGGGCGAAGTTCTCCTCGCCCTCCAGGAAGGCCCGCGTGCCGTCGATGGGATCGAGGATGAACAGCCGCTCCGCCGCCAGCCGCTCCGGCCCGTCGGGCGATTCCTCGGACAGCCAGCCGTAATCCGGCCGTGCCCCGCGCAGATGCGCCTCCAGCGCCGCGTTCACGGCCAGGTCGGCCTCGGACACCGGCCCGGCGCCTTCGCCCTTGTCCCAGGATTTCGGCGACTTGCGCCAATAGCGCAGCGCCACCTCGCCGGCCTCGCGCGCCGCCGCTTCCAGCAGCGAAAGGTCCTCAGCTTCCCGCAAGCGTCAGCCCCTCGACCAGCAGCGAGGGCACGCGGAGCGACAGATGTTCGCGCGCGTCGTTCGCCGGGATGATCCGCCGCAGCATGTCCTTCAGGTTGCCGGCGATGGTGCATTCATGCACCGGATGCACCGGCCGCCCGCCTTCCACCCACCAGCCCGAGGCGCCGCGGGAATAATCCCCCGTCGTCGGGTTGATGGTCGATCCGATCATCGAGGTGACCAGAAGCCCGGTCCCCATCGCCGCCAGCAGCTCCTCGCGGCTCTGCGTGCCTTGCGTCAGGTCCACGCAGCTGGTGGCGGGCGAGGGCGGCGCCGAGGGCCCGCGCGAGGCATTGCCGGTGGAAGCCAGCCCCAGCTTGCGCCCGGTGGCCAGGTCCAGCACCCAGGATTGCAGCACCCCGTCCTGCACCAGCGCCCGAGGCGCAGTCGCCAGCCCCTCGGCATCGAAGGGACGCGAGGCGCCGATGCGCGGCCGGTGCGGGTCCTCGACCAGCGACATCCCCGGCGGAAGCACCGGCTCGCCCATCAGCCCGGCCGCCCAGCTTGCGCCGCGGGCGATGGCGGTGCCGTTGATCGCCGACAGCAGGTGCCCGATCAGCGAGGCCGCCACCCTTTCGTCATAGAGCACCGGGAAATGTCCGGTCGGCGGCTTCACCGCGCCCAGCCGGGCCAGCGCCCGTTCCGCCGCCAGCGCGCCGATCCCGGCCGCCGCCGGCATGTCGGCGCCGTAGACCCGGCCCTCGCCGGCCCAGTCCCGCTCCATCGCCGTGCCCTCGCCGCAGAAGGCCACGGCGGAGAGCGACTGCGAACTGCGGGCATAGCCGCCGGCAAAACCATTGGTCGCCGCCAGGTGCATCCCGCGCCGCGACCAGCTGGCCGAGGTCTCGACCTGGGTGATCCCCTTCGCCGCCAGCGCCGCCGCCTCGGCCGCGCGCGCCTGCGCCTCCAGCGCGGCGGCGGCGGGTTCGGGCGAAGGGTCGCAGAGGTCCAGCGCATCGCCGTCCCGGATGGCGGTCAGCTGCGACGGGTCGGCCAGCCCGGCGGTCGGGTCCTCCGGCGCCTCGCGCGCCATCGCCACGGCGCGTTCGGCCAGCGCCGCGATGGTCGCCGCCGAGGTGTCGGAGGCCGAGACGCAGGCCTGCCGCCGGCCGATCAGCACCCGCAGGCCGATCTCGGTGCCTTCGGCGCGCTCGGCCTGTTCCAGCCGGCCCTGCCGCAGGTCCACCGTCAGCGACTGGCCGGTCACGGCCAGCGCATCGGCGGCCTCGGCCCCGGCCTTCTTCGCGGCGGCCAGAAGCGCCTCGGTCAGAGCGGAAAGGGATGCGGTCATGGCGGGCTCCTTTGGCCGGTCTGAGGTAGTCCCCCGCGCAGGCCGGCGCAAGGCCGGCGGCCATAGCGGTCGCCTGTCCTTCGACAAAACCGGATTCCACCTTTGTCGGACAGGCTCTAGCGGATCTTCTGGCCGTTCAGCAGGAACGATCCGCCGCGGAACTCCAGGTCGGTGGCCAGCTGGTCCAGCTGCCCGGGCACCGCGCGGCCCAGGAACAGCAGGCCGAAGCGCATCCCCGAGACCTCGTCCTCGGACATCAGCCCCAGCTTGGCCAGCCGGTCGATCAGCGCATTGGCCCCGGTGGTCAGGAAGGACAGCTTGCCCTCCGGCATCGGCACCTCCTCGACATAGCGGCTGCGGTCGGCGAAGTAGAAGACCAGGTCGCCGGTGCCGGCGATGCGCAGCCCGGCGCCTTCCACCAGCGCCTCGGTCAGGGTCAGCGTCAGGTCGGTGACGGGCAGGTCCTGCGGTCCGGGAGTCCAGCCGCCGGGCGCCAGCAGCCGCGGGTCCGGGGTATAGGTTCCGGTTGCGTCCAACACCAGCGACATCGGATCGCGCGGCAAGGTGCGGCCGGGGTCGGCGAGGTTCCACAGCTCGTCCGACACGGTGATCCCGGCGAAGCGGTAGAGCACATGCCAGCCCGGCGCGGCAACGCCCGCAGCCGGGAAATCCAGCCGCAGCGCCTCGCGCAGTTCCCCGGCGGTCAGGGCGAAGCGGTCCACCGGGATTTCGGGCGTGCGGCCCCGGAACGCCATCGCCACGGTGGAGGAGCCGATGTCATAGGCCAGCCCCTTGCGGTCCAGCGACAGCATCCCGTCGCCCGAGGCCGCGGTCAGGTCCAGCGCCACAGGCCCGTCCGGCGTCTGCGGCAGGTCCATCACCAGCGCCAGCGGCCCGTGGGCGACGGTCCCCTTCAGCCGCATCCCCCGGTCCAGCAGGTCCAGCAGCGAATGGAACGGCGGCTCGGGCCGGTCCTCCATCTTGTCCAGCACGTCCTGCCCGCCGGCGGGCAGGAAGGCGTCCAGATCGGCCTTCACCGCCGACAGGTCCAGCGCGATGCTGCCCTTCGCCCCCTCGGCCGGGATGTCCGCCCGCATCTCGAAATGCAGCGTGCCCAGGCTGGCCTGCCCCCTGGCGAAAGCCTCCGCCCGTTCCGGCAGGTTGCTCTTCCAGTCCAGCGCCAAGTCGGCCGCCGCCAGCGCCACGAACAGGTCCGGCGGGGCCGTCACCCCCAGCCCCTGCGCCAGCGGGTCGAGCGAGGCCGAGACCGAGCCCGCCCGCAGCGACACGTCCACCGCCTCGGGCCCGATGTCGCGGAAGGTGGCGGCCAGGTCGGGGGCCGCCACCTGCAGGGTCAGCTTCTCCGGCCCGCCCGCCTTGGGCGGCAGCTGCAGCACCAGCGGAAAGCGCGGCGGCAGTTCCAGCGCCACCGCGCCGCCCACCTGCCGCAGGGTGAAGTCCGGCAGCAGCAGGATCGGCCCGTCGTCCAGATCGACCTGGCCATGCGACAGCACCAGCGCATCGCCGCGGCGGCTGGCGGTGGCGGACAGCCCCTCCACCCCCTGCTGCATCAGCGCCCAGACCGCCTCTGGCGTGGTGTCGGCCAGCGCAGGCACGGGGGCCAGCGCGATCAGCGCCAGCGCGGCGGGGCGAAGCAGGGTCATGGGGCCGTCCTTTCCCTTGCGCCTACTGCATCTGCACGCCGTTGACGAAGAGGCTGCCGCCCGCCCGGAACTCGATCTCCGAGACCAGCTGGTCCGGCCCCGCGCCGGGCTTTGCCATCATCGCCAGCCCCATCCGCGCGCCCATCACGTCGTCCTCGGACACCACGCCGATCGCCACCAGCGCATCCATCAGCGCGTTGATCCCGTCCAGCGTGACGGTGACCTTGCCCTCCGGCGCCGGAAAGCCGCCGTAGGAGGCGAGGTCGGCGTTGTCGAAGGTCAGCGCGCCGGTCGCCGCCACCTGCGCCCCCGCCGCCTTGGCCAGCACCTGCGTCAGGTCCAGCGAGAACAGCTTCACCGGCAGCTCCGGCCCGTCCATCTGCACCGCCGGGTCGAGGATGTCGACCTGCCAGGCGCCGGTGCCCTTCACGTCCAGGATCGCCGTGACCGGATCGCGCTTCAGCGCGCCGCCCGGGTCGAACATGTTCCACAGGTCCTCGGTCATGGTCAGGTCGACCATCCTGAACAGGGCCGAGAAATCCGAGGGCTCGGTCGCCTTGGCCACCGGCATCGCCACGCCATAGGCGATCTCGGCGAAGGCGCCCTCCACCATCGGCATCGGGATGTCGAAGCCGGTGGCGTTGACGGTGCCGCCGGTCACGCCGAAGGCATAGTCCATCCGCTGCGCGTCCAACTTCACATGCGCGCTGCTGCCGGCCAGCGCCACCTCGACATGACCGGGCTTGCCGGCCTCGGTCGCATCCACCGACAGGGCGATGGGGCCGGTGCCGTAGCTGCCGTCGACCATGAAGCCCGCCGCCAGCGCCGCCGACATGTTCCCCGCCTGCATCAGCTCGGGCGAGACCATCACCGACTTGCCGCCGAACTTCGGCTCGGCCACGGTCAGGGTCACGTCGAAGGTGGTGTTCTGCTCCGGCTCGCTGCCCTTCACCGCCAGCGCCATGCTGGTGGCGGCGAAGGTGGAATCGTAGCTCTGCCCGCCGCCGGAGGGCGTGGCGGCATAGCTGCCGCTGAGGCCGGAAAGCGTCAGCCCGCCGGTCACGTCCACCGGCTTGCCCTCGGCATCGGTCACGTCCTTGGCCGTCAGCGTCAGCGCCTTGGCGGTGAAGTCGAACTTCGGCGCATCGACGGTGCCGGAGGCGACGACCTTCATCTCCTCCTGTCCCACCACCAGCGTGGCGGAGGACTTGTCGCTGCCCTCGGTGGCGGTCAGATTCACGTCATAGGCCGGCGGATAGGTGATCTCGACCGAGCCGTCGCCGAGGTCGCGGAAGCTGACCTCGGGGATGGTGGAGGCGATCACCGGGCCGTCGGGCACGGTCATCCCCACCGAGATACCGCTGACCACCAGCGTGTCGCCGTTGCGCGCCGTGCCGGTGGCGCTGATCGTCTGGCCCGCCGCGGCGGACATCGCCTGCCAGCCCTCCCAGGCCTCTTCGGGCGTCAGGGACAGCGCGGATTGCGCGGACAGGGCCAAGGCAAGCGCCGTGGCGCCGGAAAGGCGGGAATACATGATCGAACCCCAGGTTTTTTCAATGCCGCCGCCATGGTGTCGCCCGCGGGCCGCGGGCGCAAGAGGAAAGGCGCCGCAGGGATGGCAGGCATTCCTGACGTGGGCTCTTCCTCGCCTGACCCGGGCGGGAACAGGCGAGGCACTGCCTCGCCCCGCCCGTGCGTGACATGTCAACCGGAGGCGGTGGCAGCCCTGAACCCCGAGAGGCCAGCGCCCGACCCGGCGGGCGAGAAGCGCCCGCCGAGGGGCGGGCGGGCGCTGGCCGGGTGCTTGGGGCACCCGGCCGGACAAGGGGATGTTCCGCCGTGGCGAAGGCACACGCCTTCGCCAATGCACCGGCGCAAAGGCGGGGTGAACCCCGCCCTACACCGGCCCCACCCGCCGGACCGGCCGGAATGATCCTCGTAGGGCGGGGTTCACCCCGCCGATCCGCCCTCTCCGGGTAGGGCGGGGTCTCCCCGCCGGTCCGCCCTCCCCGATTGCGCGCCTTCCCGTTCCCTCCTAAGAAACCGCCAGCAAAGGAGCCGCGCCATGATCCAGATCCAGGACGAAACCGACGGCCTCCTGCGGGTGCTCCGCCTGAACCGGCCGGACAAGGCCAATGCCTTGACCGCCGACATGCTGGAAGCCCTCGCCCTCGCCGTCGAGGGCGCCGGAAAGGCCAGGGCGCTGATCCTCACCGGCGAGGGCCGGGTGTTCTCGGCCGGGGCCGATCTGGAGGCCGCCGCTGCGGGCCTTGCCACCTCGCCGCTGTGGGAGCGGCTCTCCGCCGCCATCGCCGCATTCCCCGGCCTGACCGTGGCCGCGCTGAACGGCACCCTGGCCGGCGGCGCCTGCGGCATGGCGCTGGCCTGCGACCTGCGCCTCGCGGTGCCGGGGGCCAAGGTGTTCTACCCGGTGATGCGGCTCGGCTACCTGCCGCAGCCCTCGGACCCCGCCCGCCTTGCCGCGCTGGTCGGCCCGGCGCGGGCGAAGCTGATCCTGATGGCCGGCGCAAGGGTGGAAGCCGAGGAGGCCCTGTCCTGGGGCCTGATCGACCGCATCGTTCCGGCCGAGAGCCTGCTGGACAGCGCCCGCAGCCTTTGCGCCGATGTGCTGGCGGCCGGCCCCGGCCACGCCGCCGCGATCAAGCGGATGGTCTGAGGCGGCTACCCCAGGGCCTGCCAGATCAGCCGCAGCGCCATCGCGGTCGAGGTCGCCACCAGCAGCGGCCGGATCACCCGCGCGCCCACCCGCATCGCCAGCCTTGCGCCGAGCGCCGCCCCCAGCACCTGCCCGAGGGCCATCGCCAGCCCGGTCATCCACCACATGACCCCCGAGAAGGCGAAGACCAGCAGCGAGCCGAGGTTGGAGGCGAAGTTCAGCAGCTTGGTATGCGCCGTCGCCTTCAGCACCCCGAAGCCGGCCAGCGCCACGAAGGCGATCATGAAGAAACTGCCGGTCCCCGGCCCGAACAGCCCGTCATAGGCGGCGATCAGCGGCACCGCGGTGAAGGCGAAGACGCCGGGCCGCATCCGCTCCACCCGGTCGGCATCGCTCAGGCCCTTGCGGAAGGCGAAGAAGGCGGCGACGCCGATCAGGACCGCCGGCATCACCAGCCGCAGCACCTCGGCCGGGATCAGATGCGCCAGCAGCGCGCCGCCGGCCCCGCCGAGGCCGGAAATCGCCGCCATCCCGGCCTGGTCGCGCAGCCGCACATGCCCGGCCCTGGCATAGGCCAGCGAAGCGGTGGCCGAGCCGAAGGTGCCTTGCAGCTTGTTGGTCGCCAGCGCCTCGACCGGGCTGGCCCCGGCCAGCAGCAGCGCCGGCACCGTGATCAGCCCGCCGCCGCCGGCGATGGCATCCACGAAGCCCGCGACGACCGCCGCAAGCACCAGCAGAACCGCAAGATCGGTGGCAATCTCGAACATCCCCGGCTTGTGGCCTGTCCCGGGACGGGCGGCAAGCCCCCGCGCGAAGGCTACAGGTCGAACCGGCGCGAGACGCGGCCGACCTTGCGCCCGTCCTCCAGCGCCCAGTCGGGGTCCCGGGCGTAGTCGGTGAAACCGATGCGGCCGTAATAGGCCAGACCCGGCACGTTGTCGGCCCGGATGGTGGCGTTCAGCGTCGCCAGCCCTTTCGCCCGCACCGCCGCGCAGGTGGCGGCGAACAGCGCCGCGCCGGTCCCCTTGGCCTGCACCCCCGGCGCGACGAAGGTGCCGATGTCGCCCCAGCCCCGGGGCAGTCCCGGCCAGACCCCGACCGCCTGGAAGCCGATCACCTGCCCGTCCTCTTCCGCCACCACGCAGGTCAGCGCCTCCGGCCCGTCGATGTAGTCGGCACGCACCTGCGCCTCGGTCTTCGGGTGCTGGTGCGCGGTGGTGCCGCCGAGGACGATGATGGCATTCAGGAGCGCGGCCATGGCCCCGGCATCCTCCGGCGCGGCATTGCGAACGATCATTCCGAAAACTCCTCTCGGCCATAGCCTTGCAGGTAAAGCAGCGCGGTCAGGTCGCCGTGGTTCACCCGCACGCTGCATTCGGCCTGCACCTTCGGCTTGGCGTGCAGCGCCACCCCCGTCCCGGCGGCCAGCAGCATCGGCAGGTCGTTGGCGCCGTCGCCCACGGCAATGGCATCGGCCGGGGAAATCCCCAGCCGGGCGCAAATCTCCTGCAACGCCAGCAACTTGGCCTCCTTGCCGAGGATCGGCTCCGCCACGGTCCCGACCAGCACCCCGCCTTCGGCCAGCAGCAGGTTGGCCCGGTTCTCGTGGAACCCCAGCCGCTCGGCAATCGCCGCGGTGAAGGCAGTGAACCCGCCCGAGACCAGCGCGGTATGCCCGCCGTTCGCCCGCATCGTCGCCAGCAGCGCCGGCCCCCCGGGCATCAGCGTGATCCGGTCGCGCAGCACCCGGGCGATCACCTCTTCGGGCAGGCCCTTCAACAGGCCCACCCGCTCGCGCAGCGCGGCCTCGAAGTCCAGCTCGCCGTTCATCGCCCGCGCGGTGATCCCGGCGACATGGGCGCCGACCCCGGCCTCCTCGGCCAATTCGTCGATGCATTCCTGCCGGATCATCGTCGAATCCATGTCGGCGATCAGCAGCCGTTTCCGGCGGCCCTCGCTCGGCTGGATCGCAAGGTCCACCCGCAGCGGTTGCAGGCTTTCCCAGACCTCCCATTGATTGGCCGGCATCGCCTCCACCGCGAACTCCGCCGCCACGCCCGGGTCCAGCCAGCGCGCCTCGCCGCCGCCCCAGGCGTTGCGGAGGGACTCGACCAAAGCGCGGTCCAGCACCGGGGTCTCGGGATCGGTCAGCAGGGTGACGGTGAACATGGGCCTGTCGCTTTTGCTCGATGATGCGGCGCATTACCGCGATTTTCCCGCTTGTGCCAGAGCCGCGCTGCCGCTATTCCCCGCGGCGGGACACCCTTCCCCAACGAAGGGCTTTTAGCTGGAAGGCTACCATGACCGACTTGAAGACCCCGGCCGCGCTGCCGGCAAACCCGCGTTTCTCCTCGGGCCCCTGCGCAAAGATCCCCGATTATTCCCTGGACTTGCTGGCGGGCGCCCCCCTGGGCCGCAGCCACCGCGCCGCCGTGGGCAAGGCGAAGCTGAAGGAAGCCATCGACCTGACGCGCGAAATCCTCGGCGTTCCGAACGGCTATCGCATCGGCATCGTCCCCGCCTCGGACACCGGCGCCGTCGAAATGGCGCTGTGGAGCCTGCTGGGCGCCCGGCCGGTCGAGATGCTGGCCTGGGAAAGCTTCGGCGAGGGCTGGGTCACCGATGTGGTCAAGCAGCTGAAGCTGGATGCCACGGTGCGGCGCGCGCCCTATGGGCAGATCGTCGACCTGACCACCGTCGATTTCGACCGCGATGTGGTCTTCACCTGGAACGGCACCACCTCGGGCTGCCGGGTCCCGAACGGCGATGCCATCCCGGCGGACCGGCTGGGCCTGACGATCTGCGACGCCACCAGCGCCGCCTTCGCCATGGACCTGCCCTGGGACAAGCTGGACGTCGTAACCTTCTCCTGGCAGAAGGTCCTCGGCGGCGAGGGCGCGCATGGGATGCTGATCCTGTCCCCCCGCGCGGTGGAGCGGCTGGAGACCTACACCCCCGCCTGGCCGCTGCCGAAGATCTTCCGGCTGACCGCCAAGGGCAAGCTGAACGAAGGCATCTTCGCCGGCGAGACCATCAACACCCCCTCGATGCTGGCGAACGAGGATTACCTCGTGGCGCTGAAATGGGCGAAGTCGGTCGGCGGCCTCAGGGGCTTGATCGCCCGGGCCGAGGCGAATGCGAAGACGGTCTGGGACTTCTGCGCCAGCCGCGACTGGATCGCCAATCTGGCCGAGACGCCGGAGATCGCCTCCACCACCAGCGTCTGCCTGAAGTTCACCGACCCGCGGATCGTGGACGGCGCAGCCTTCGCCAAGGCGGTGGCGAAACGGATCGAGACGGCGGGGGCGGGCTACGACCTCGGCGCCTACCGCGACGCGCCCCCGGGCCTGCGGATCTGGTGCGGATCGACGGTGGAAACCGCCGATGTGGCCGCGCTGCTGCCCTGGATCGAATGGGCCTACCGCGCCGAGATTGCGGCGCTGGCCGAGGCCGCTTGAGCCAACCCCGCCCCGGATCTGATCCGGGGCCTCCCTTCATCACAAGAGGTCCCGGGTCAGGCCCGGGACGCGATGTCCCAGAAACCTACAGGTCACTCTCATGCCCAAAGTCCTCGTTTCCGACGAACTTTCCGAAACCGCCGTCCAGATCTTCCGCGACCGCGGGGTCGAGGTCGACTACCTGCCGAAGCTCGGCAAGGACAAGGAAAAGCTGGCCGAGATCATCGGCAATTACGACGGCCTCGCCATCCGTTCCGCCACCAAGGTCACCGAGAAGCTGCTGGCCAATGCCACAAGGCTGAAGGTGGTCGGCCGCGCCGGGATCGGGGTGGACAACGTGGACATCCCGGCGGCGTCCAAGAAGGGCGTCATCGTGATGAACACGCCCTTCGGCAACTCGATCACCACCGCCGAACACGCCATCGCGCTGATGTTCGCCCTGGCCCGGCAGATCCCCGAGGCCAATGCCTCCACCCATGCCGGCAAATGGGAGAAATCGCGCTTCATGGGGGTGGAGCTGTTCAACAAGACCCTCGGCGTGATCGGCGCCGGCAACATCGGCGGCATCGTCTGCGACCGCGCGGTGGGGCTGCACATGAAGGTGATCGCCTACGATCCCTTCCTGTCCGAGGACCGCGCCAAGGCCATGGGCGTGACCAAGGTGGACCTGGACGAGTTGCTGGCCCGGGCCGACTTCATCACCCTGCACGTGCCACTGACCGACAAGACCCGCAACATCCTGTCGCGCGAGAACCTGGCGAAGACGAAAAAGGGCGTCCGCATCATCAACTGCGCCCGCGGCGGTCTGGTGGACGAGGCGGCGCTGAAGGACGCGCTGGATGCGGGCCATGTCGCCGGTGCCGCGCTGGACGTGTTCGAGGTGGAGCCTGCCACCGAGAACCTGCTGTTCAACCACCCCAACGTGGTGGTGACCCCCCACCTCGGCGCCTCCACCACCGAGGCGCAGGAGAACGTGGCCCTGCAGGTGGCCGAGCAGATGTCGGACTACCTGCTGACCGGCGCGGTGCAGAACGCGCTGAATATGCCGAACGTCAGCGCCGAGGAAGCCGCCGTGATGGGACCATGGGTGAAACTCGCCTCCCACCTCGGCGCCTTCATCGGCCAGATGACCGACGAGCCGATCAAGGCCATCAACATCCTCTACGACGGCCGCGTGGCCGAGATGAACGTGGCGGCGCTGAACCAGTCGGTCATCGCCGGCGTGTTGAAGGCGCAGAACCCGGATGTGAACCTGGTCTCCGCGCCGGTGGTTGCCAAGGACAAGGGCATCCAGATCTCGACCACCCGCCAGGACAAGACCGGGGTCTTCGACGCCTATGTCAAGGTGACGATGGTGACCGACAAGCGCGAGCGGTCCATCGCCGGCACCTGCTTCTCGGACGGCAAGCCGCGGTTCATCCAGATCAAGGGGATCAACATCGACGCCGAGGTGGGCGAGCACATGCTCTACACCACCAACGAGGACGTGCCGGGCATCATCGGCCTTCTCGGCATGACCATGGGCAAGAACGGGGTGAACATCGCCAACTTCACTCTCGGCCGGTCGGGGGTGGGGCAGGACGCCATCGCGCTGCTGTATCTGGACCAGCAGATCGACCCGAAGGTGGTGCAGACGCTGGAATCCACCGGCCTGTTCCAGCAGGTGAAACCGCTGCACTTCGCGGGTGCGTAAGAGGTGGCCCTTGCCTCTTCCTCTCGACGGAAATACTCCACAGGGGGTCCGGGGGACGTGAAGTCCCCCGGCGCCTGCCACCCGCGAAAGGCATCCCATGCGCGCCTATGCCGTCGGCGACATCCACGGGCACCTCGGCCTGCTGCAGGGCGTCCACGACCTGATCGCGGCCGACATGGCGCGGAACGGCGCGGCGCCGGTGGTGCATGTGGGCGACCTGGTGGACCGCGGCGCCGACAGCCGGGGCGTGATCGACTGGCTGATGCGGGGCCTTGCCGAGGGGCGCGACTGGGTGGTGCTGAAGGGCAACCACGACCGCATGTTCTGGCGCTTCCTGCGCGACCCGGCCGAGGCCGAGCCCGGGCTGCGCCCCGACCTTTCCTGGCTGCATCCCCGCATCGGCGGGGTGGAGACCTTGCAATCCTACGGCATCCGCTCGGCCGGGGACCGGCCCATCGCCGCCGTCCATGCCGATGCCGCGGCGGCGGTGCCGCAGGCGCATCGGGAGTTTCTCGAAACCCTTCCCTCGTCGCACCGGATCGGCGAGGTGCTGTTCGCCCATGCCGGCATCCGCCCCGGCGTGGCGTTGCAGGACCAGACCGAGACCGACCTGATCTGGATCCGCGACCCGTTCCTGAAGTTCACCGGCAGCTTCGGCCCGCTGGTGATCCACGGCCATACCGCCATCGACGCCCCCACCCATTACGGCAACCGGGTGAACATCGACAGCTCCGCCGCCTATGGCGGCCCGGTCTCCGCCGTGGCGGTGGAGGGGCACGAGGTCTTCCTGCTGACGCCGCAGGGACGGGTGCCGCTTCAGCCGGCGGGCTGAACCGTCTGGGCCCCGTCGCGGGCCAGCGCCAGCGCCAGTTCCAGCACCTTGCGGTCGCCGATGTGGTTGGCCAGCACCAGCACCAGCCGGGCGTTCAGCGCATGGCTTTCCGCCTCGGTCAGGCCCCGGTGGGCGGCCAGCAGGCTGGCGTAGAAGGTATCGGCATCGGCAATGTTCGGCGTGGTGATCAGATGGCTCATGTCCGTCCCTCCCGGGCCGCGGCGAGGGCTTCGGCAACTTCCTCCGGCGTGGCGCCGGTCCAGCGCGCCGCCACCACCTGGTCAGGCCGGATCAGATACAACGCCTTCTCCGCCCCGCCGAGATAGCGCTTCCGCAGAGTCTCGGTCAGCGCCGGCGACAGGGCACGGGTGCCCGGCACTTCCGGCGCCTCCTGCCCGAGCGCCAGCACCGTGAAGCCCCCCGCCAGCGCCTCCAGCAGCCAACCGTCCTCGAGCGGCGCATCCGGCGCCACCGCCCCCGGCCTCGCCTTGTCCGGCAGGCCCGCCACATCCGGCGCGTGCAAAGGATAGATGCAGGGCACCGACAGCCGGCCCGAATTCACCATCGGCCGGGCGAAATCCGCCCGCCCCGCCAGATGCAGCACGGCATCGCGGAACAGCCGCTCCACCCCCTCCGCGGGCGACATGAATCGCGTCGAGCGCGAGGAGTTCAGAAGGTTCTCGTCGGCGCCGAAGCACCGCTCGCGGTCATAGGCCGCCAGCGCGGCGACCGGCGCCTCGCCGCGCACCACCGCCGCCAGCCGCCAGCCCAGCGCATCCACATCCTGCAGGCCGGAATTCCCGCCGCGCGCGCCGAAGGGCGAGACCAGATGCGCCGAGTCGCCGGCGAAGATCACCCGGTCATGCACGAAATGCCGCAGCCGCCGGCACTGGAAGGTGTAGATCGAGGTCCAGTCCAGCTTGAAATCGCGGTGCCCCACCACCCGCTCGATCCGCGGGATGATCCGCTCGGGCTGCTTCTCCACCTCCGGGTCGGTGGTCCAGCCGAGTTGAAGGTCGATGCGGTAGATGTTGTCGGGCTGCTTGTGCAGAAGCGCCGACTGGCCGTTGTGGAAGGCCGGCTCGAACCAGAACCGGCGTTCGGAGGGGAAATCCGCCTCCATCTCGATGTCGGCGATCAGGAAGCGTTCCTCGAACAGCTCGCCCTCGAAGTCCAGCCCCAGCATCCCCCGCACCGGACTGCGCGACCCGTCGCAGGCCACCACCCAGTCGGCCTCCAGCGCATAGGTCCCGTCCGGCGTCTCCACCGTCAGCACGGCATGGTCCGGGTGCTGCGCCAGCCCCACCACCCTGTTCTTCCAGCGCAGGTCGATGCCAAGCGCCTGCGCCCGTTCTACCAGATATTCCTCGACCCAATACTGCTGCAGGTTCACGAAGGCCGGCATCTTGTGGCCGTCCTCGGGCAGCAGGTCGAAGTTGAACACCTCCGCCTCGCGGTGGAAGGTGCGCCCGACCTTCCAGGTCACGCCCTTCTGCACGCAAGCCGCGCCGACCCCCAGCCGGTCGAGAATTTCCAGCGCCCGCTTCGACCAGCAGATCGCCCGGCTGCCGACCGAGACCACGTTGTTGTCGTCCAGCACCACCGCAGCGACGCCATGGTTGGCCAGTTCGATCGCCATGGCGAGGCCGATCGGCCCGGCGCCGACGATGGCAACCCGCTGCCGAGGCTCCGGCCCGCGCAGCCCCGGCGGGGGCACATAGTCGAAAGGCTTGTAGTCGTAAGGCATCTTCCCTCCCCGGATGCTGCCCTTCATCTTGGCGAAAATACTCCGGGGGGTGCGGGGGGCTGGCCCCCCGCTGCACCCGGGTTCAGCCCTGCAACTGCTCCCACATCTGCCGGTCCCGCTCGGCGGTCCAGATTCTCGGCGTGTCGATCCCCCGCGCCTCGTCCCAGGCGCGGGCGACGTTGAAGGGCAGGCAATGCTCGTAGATGGCGAAGTCCTTGAACTTCGGGTCGCAGGCGGCGCGGCAGGCGTCCCAGGCTTCCTTCAGAGACCCACCCCGGGCGGCCACCTTCGCCACCGGCCGATAGGTGCTGTCGACGAAATCCGCCGTCGCCTCGATGGCCTTCGCCACCATCTCGCGCCCGACCAGCGCATCCCCCCGACCGGGGGCGATGGCGGCGGGGTCGAAAGCGGCGATGGCTTCCAGCGTGCCGCCCCAATCGGCGAAATGACCGTCGCCGCAATAGCAGGCCGAGTGGTATTCCACGATGTCGCCGGTGAACATCACCTCGGCATCCGGCACCCAGACCACCGCATCCCCCGCGGTATGGGCGCGGCCGAGGTGCATGATGTCCACCCGCCGCTTGCCCAGGTAGACGGTCATGCTGTCGGAAAAGGTCGTGGTCGGCCAGGTCAGGCCCGGGATCTCCTCGTGGCCCTGGAACAGCCGCGGGAAGCGGCCGAACTCGCTGTCCCAGTCCTCCTGCCCGCGCTCCACCACCATCGCGCGGGCGGCGTCGGACATGATGATCTCGCGCGCGCCATAGGCGCTGGCCCCCAGCACCCGCACCGCGTGGTAATGCGTCAGCACCAGATGGGTGATCGGCTTGTCGGTCACGCCGCGGATATGCTCGATCACCTTGCGCGCCAGCCGCGGCGTCGCCTGCGCCTCGACCACCATCACCGCATCGTCGCCGACGATCACCCCGGTGTTCGGATCGCCCTCGGCCGTGAAGGCATAGAGACCCGGCCCCACTTCGGTGAAGCTGGTCTTCTTCTCGGCCATGTCGCCTGCGGATGCGAATTGCTTTGCCATCTCATTCCCCTTGTCAGCCCCATCCGGCCGTGATTCCCTGCGCGCCATGTCGAAGCGCATCCCTTACCTCGCCACCGCCCTGATCGTCGCCCTCGCAGCCGCATATCTCTTGTGGATCGGGCGGGAGCCGATCTGCAAATGCGGCTTCGTCAAGCTGTGGCACGGCGTGGTCGTCTCTTCCGAGAACAGCCAGCACATCAGCGACTGGTATACCCCCAGCCACATCATCCATGGCTTCCTGTTCTTCGGCATCCTCTGGCTGGTCGCCCGCCGCCTGTCCTTCGGCTGGCGCCTCGCCATCGCCACGGCGGTGGAGGCGCTGTGGGAGATCGTCGAGAACTCCGACGCGGTGATCGAGCGCTACCGCAGCGTGACGATCAGCCTGGACTACTACGGCGATTCCGTCCTGAACGTGGTGGCCGACATCGCGGCGATGATCATCGGCTTCTTCCTGGCGGCGCGGCTGCCGGTCTGGGCCACGGTGACGCTGGCCGTCGCCTTCGAGGCGACCACGATCTGGCTGATCCGCGACGGGCTGGCGCTGAACATATTGATGCTGCTCTGGCCGCTGGACAGCGTGGCGGCGTGGCAGGCCGGCCGCTAGGATCATCGTCCCGCCCCTAATGGGTTCTCATGCGCCGGGATCACCCGGCCCGAACAGTTGCCGAAGCCGATCCGGTAGCCCTCGCCCTGCGCATGGCCGCGCAGGGTCAGCGTATCGCCGTCCTCCAGGAAGCTGCGGGTTCCGCCTTCGATGGCGATCGGCTCCTTGCCGCCCCATGACAGCTCCAGGAGGCTGCCGCGGCTCTCTTTCGTCGGGCCGGAGATGGTGCCGGAGCCCAAGAGGTCGCCCACGTTCATCGGGCAGCCGCTGGTGGTATGATGCGCCAGCTGCTGCGCGGCGGAATAATACATCTCGCGGTAGTTCGTCCGGGCGATGACCGTCTCCGCGCCGCCCTCCGGCGTCAGCCCGACCTCCAGCGCGATGTCGTAGAGCATCGGCCCCGGCTCCTGCAGATGCGGCAAGAGCGGCACCTCGCGCGGCGGGGTGGACACCCGGAACGGCTCCAAGGCCGCCCGCATCACGATCCACGGGGAAATCGTGGTCGCCGTGGCCTTGGCCTGGAACGGGCCGAGCGGCTGGTATTCCCAGGCCTGGATGTCGCGCGCCGACCAGTCGTTCAGCAGGACGTAGCCGAAGATCATCTCGTCGGCCTCGGCGACCGAGACCATCCCCTCCGACGCCCGCCCGACCACGGCGCCCATCTCCAGCTCCAGGTCGAAACGGCGCGAGGGCTGGAAGGCCGGCATCGGCTGGTCCGGCCCCTTGACCTGCCCCCAGGGCCGGCGCACCGGCGTGCCGGAGACCACCACCGAGGACGCCCGGCCGTTGTAGCCGATGGGGATATGCAGCCAGTTCGGCGGCAAGGCGTTCTCCGGCCCGCGGAACATGGAGCCGACGTTGAAGGCATGGTTCCTGCCGGCATAGAAATCGGTGTATTCGGCCACCAGGAAGGGCATGTGCAACGTCGCCGCGGCCCGCGGCACCAGGAAGGGCTCCACCGCCTCCCGCTCCGCCGCGCCTTCGGCCAGCAGGTCCTGCAACCGCGCCCGCAAGGCGGCCCAGACCGCAGGCCCGGCTTCCATCGCCTCGTTCCAGAACGGCACGTCCAGAAGCGGCCCGCCGTCCAGAGCCAGCAGCCCGGCCTCTTCCAGCCCCGCCACGTCCAGCACGAAATCGCCGATGGCGATACCGCAGCGCGGCTCCTCGCCCTCGACCGAGAACACCCCGCAGGGCAGGTTGTTCAGGGGAAAATCGCAATCGGCACGATTGGCACTGTCGACCCAAGAGCGGAGAAGCGGCATCTACCCTGCTTTCATCTGTCCATAAATATCCCGGGGGTGCGGGGGCTGGCCCCCGCTTTTCTGACAGTCACTTCACCCCCGGCGTCCCGTCGAACTTCTTCTCCAGCGACCCCCAGCAGTCGATGTAATCCTCCTGCAGGTGCCCGGCCTGGGCCGCGAAGGGGGTCAGGTGCTGCGGGAAGCGGGTCTCGAACATGAAGGACATGGTGTTGTCCAGCTTCTCCGGCCCCAGCTCGGCGTTCGACGCCCCCTCGAAGGCGTTCTTGTCCGGCCCGTGCGGCAACATGCAGTTGTGCAGCGACATGCCGCCGGGGACGAAGCCCTTGGGCTTGGCGTCGTAGACGCCGTAGATGTTGCCCATCAGCTCGGACATGACGTTCTTGTGATACCACGGCGGGCGGAAGGTGTTCTCGGCGACCATCCAGCGTTCGCGGAACAACACGAAGTCGATGTTGGCGGTGCCCTCGATCCCCGAAGGGGCGGTCAGCACTGTGAAGATCGACGGATCCGGGTGGTCGAACAGGATGGCGCCGACCGGGCAATAGGTCTTCAGGTCGTATTTGCAGGGTGCGTAGTTGCCGTGCCAGGCCACCACGTCCAGCGGCGAATGGCCGATCTTGGTCTCGTGGAACTGGCCGCACCATTTCACCGTGACGGTGGAAGGCATCTCGCGGTCCTCGAAGGCCGCGACCGGGGTCTTGAAATCGCGGCGGTTCGCCATGCAGTTGGCACCGATGGGACCGCGGCCGGGCAGCTGGAACTTCTGACCGTAATTCTCGCAGACGAAGCCGCGGCAGGGGCCGTCCAGCACCTCGACCCGGTAGACCAGCCCGCGCGGGATCAGCGCGATCTCCTGCGGCTCCAGGTCGATGATGCCAAGCTCGGTGCAGAAGCGGAGCCGGCCCTCCTGCGGCACCACCAGCAGCTCGCCGTCGGCCGAGAAGAAATATTCGTCCTTCATCGACTCGGTGACGAGATAGATGTGCGAGGCCATGCCGGTCTGGGTGTTCACGTCCCCCGCCGTCACCATGGTCCGCATTCCGGTCAGCCAGGTCAGCCGCTCACCGCTGTGCGGCACCGGGTCCCAGCGGTATTGGCCCAGAGAGATGATGTCCGGGTCGATGCAGGGCGCCGATTTCCACAGCGGCAGGTCGATCTTGCGGAAGCGGTGGGTGTGCTTGACCGAGGGGCGGATGCGATAGCACCAGGTCCGTTCGTTCTGATGCGAAGGCGCGGTGAAGGCGGTGCCGGACAGCTGCTCGCCGTAAAGCCCGTAGTTGCATTTCTGGGGCGAGTTCATCCCCTGCGGCAAGGCCCCCGGCAGCGCCTCGGTCTCGAAGTCGTTGCCGAAGCCGGGCATGTAGCCCTCGACCGTGCCCTTGGTATCGACGGCCCGGATCAGGCCGCTGTGACGTGCCTGGGTGTTCATCGGCGCCTCCCGCATCCATGTGAAAAGATGAGTCTCCCTTGCCCGAATTATCGTTGCACTTGCAACGAAGTCAAGGCGAAAGGCCGGATGCTATCCCAGGATGTCCAGTTCCTCGTTGATCTCGTCGATCAGGCTGGCCCGTTGCAGCGCCGTCTCGCCGACCAGCCCGACATGGGCGATGGCCAAGAGCCGCAGCGTGCTGACCAGCGTGGTATAGCTGGGGATCAGCCCGTAGCTGGAGATGTGGCAGCGCAGCGCCAGGTCCGAGAACCGCTTGGCCTGCGCCAGGTTGCCCTGGTCGGTCAGCGAGATGATGCTGGCCCGGGTCGTGCGGGCATAGGACAGGATCGCCTTCATCTCGCGCGGCTGCGGGCCTTGCGCCAGCACGATCATCACGTCGCGCGGCCCCATCAGCGCCAGGTCCTCGGCCACCGCGCCGCCGGTGATCCCGACCGCATGGACGTTGGGCCGCAGCCGCGAGAACAGCGCCAGCCCGTAGCGCGCCAGCCAGGCATCCGTCCCGAGGCCCAGGAACCACAGCCGCGGCGCATCCGCGATCAGCCGCGCCGCCTGCCGCAGGGCATCGGGACTCATCTCCTCGAAGGTGCGGGTGATGTTGGCCAGTTCCAGGTCCAGATGCTCGCCGATGGTGCGGCCCAGCACGGTCGTCCCGTGGCTGGCCACCGAATAGCTGTAGGGCTGGGTGCGGTTGCGCTCCTCCCGCGCCTGCAGCTTGACCTCCTCGAAGTCGGTATAGCCGAGCGCACGGAAGAACCGGGCGGCGGTGGCCTTGGAGACATCGGCGATCCCCGCCAGTTCCGTTGCAGTATGCGTTTCAATCAGCCCGGGCCGGTCCAGAATCACTCCGGCCAGTTTCTGCTCGCTCCGGGTCAGGCGGTCGAAGCGTTCCTGGATGCGCAGGGCCAGCCGTGTGGACATTTCCCTTCCTTTCCAGTCGGTTATTTTTTCTTTTGACAGGCTGAAACTGTGGTTTCATCATTTTGGAACACGGGAACACTTCTCCGAAATCCTGAAACAGCATTCTGAAACAGTAGGGGCGCGGCGTGTCGAAATCAAACATCATCCGGCAGCAGATTTGGGGCAAGCTGAGGAACGTCGCCAAGCCCGACACCCGTTTCGACAAGAACTTCGCCGAGGTGATCCCCGACTTCGAGGGATCGGAAATCGCCAACCGGCGGGTGCTGGACATGGAGGCCTGCAGGAACGCCGAATTCCTGTTCATCACCCCCGACAACTGCCTGGTGGAAATCCGCCGCGCGCTGATCGAGATGGGCAAGCCCTTCTTCATGTCGACCTACGGCATCTACCGCGGCTTCCTCTACATCGAGCCGGGCTCGGTCCCGAAGGGGCACGAGCTTTACGCCGCCTGGCTGGACGGGATGGAGCATTTCGGCCGGCCGATCACGCTGGAAGAGGTGGCGAGGAAGGGCCGGATCGACTTCCTCGTCACCGGCGCCTCCGCCGTCTCGGTGGATGGCGTGCGCTTCGGCAAGGGGCACGGGTTCTTCGACCTGGAATGGGGCATGTTCACCGACCTCGGCCTCGTGGGCGAACAGACGCCGGTCGTGGCTGTGGTCCACGACTGCCAGGTGGTGCACGAGAAGCTGCACCCCAGCCCGACCGACATCCTGGTGGACTGGATCGCCACCCCCGGCGGATTGCACCGGGTGGACCGACGGGCGAAGCGGCCGCATGGGGTGATCTGGGACCTCTTGGAGCCGAAGCAGATCGAACAGACGCCGCCCTTGCAGGAACTGCGGGCTATACAGGGGCTTGCGCCCCGGGCCTGACGGAAAACAAGAAACAAGACAACAGGAGGATGGAATGACACTGACGATTTCCCGTCGCGGCTTTCTCCACACCGCCGCCGCCGCAGGCGCCACCCTTGCCCTGCCGGGACGCGCGCGGGCGGCCACCCCCTTCACCATGCAGGCGGCCTGGATCAACGATGCCGAGTTCTCGGGCTATTTCCTGGCCATCGACAAGGGCTATTACGCCGAGGAGGGGCTGGATCTGACCTACCTCCCCGGCGGCCCCGACGTGATCCCGGAAAGCGCGATCATCGCCGGGCGGGCCGACCTGACGCTGACCACGCCCGACACCACGATCCGGGCGATCTCGGAGCAGGGCGCGAAGTTCAAGATCATCGGCGCGCAGTATCAGAAGAACCCCATCGGCGTCGTCTCGCTGAAGAAGAACCCGATCAACGCGCCCGCCGATCTGGTCGGCAAGACCATCGCCGTGCCGCCGGTCAACATCGTCACGGTCGAGGCGCTTCTGGCGCTGAACGGCATCGACAAGACGCAGGTCAACATCGTGCCCTATGCCTATGACCCGACGCCGCTGGTCAAGGGCGAGATCGACGCCTCACTCGACTTCACCACCAACGTGCCCTTCACCATCGGCCAGCTGGGCGAGGAGGCGCAGTCCTTCCTGCTCTACGACCACGGCGTCACGCTTTACAACGACACCGTGGTGGTGACGGAGGAGACGCTGGCCGCGAAGCGCAAGGAACTGGTCGCCTGGCTGCGCGCCAGCCGCAAGGGCTGGGTCGAGAACCTGGCCGATCCCGCGCTCTACCCGCCGCAATGGGCGGAGACCTGGTTCGCCGGGACGGGGCGCAGCATCGAGAACGAGGTCTTCTTCAACACCGCGCAGAAGCCGCTGATCGACACGCCGAACGGCATCTTCGCGATGACGGAAGAAGACATCGAGAAGAACATCCAGGCGCTGGCGGCGGTGGGCATCACCGGCAGCCGCGACATGTTCGACACCACGCTGCTTGCCGAGATCTGATGTCGGCCGCCCCGGGCATCCTGTTGCGCGACATCTGCAAGACCTACCGCAGCCGGGGGTCCGAGGTGGTGGCGCTGAAAGACATGAACCTGGTCTGCCCGCCGGGGTCGTTCACCGCGCTGATCGGCCCCTCGGGCTGCGGCAAGTCCACGGCGATGCGGATCGCCCTTGGGCTGGAGGACCACGACAGCGGCGAGGTGCGGATCGCGGGGCAGGCCCCCGCGACCGCTACCGCCAGCGGCATCACCGGCGTTGCCTTCCAGGACGCGGCGTTGCTGCCCTGGCGCACCGTGGCCCGCAACATCGCCTTGCCGCTGGAGGTGCTGGGGCGCGACCCCGGCCGCTATGCCCACGAGATCGCCAAGCTGATCGAACTGGTGGGGCTGAAAGGCTACGAGCAATCGCTGCCCGGCCAGCTTTCGGGCGGGATGCGACAGCGGGTCTCCATCGCGCGGTCGCTGATCACCTCGCCCGAGGTGCTGTTCATGGACGAACCCTTCGGCGCGCTGGACCAGATCCGGCGGCGGCAGATGAACGTCGAATTGCAACGGATCTGGCAGGAGACCGGATCGACCGCGCTGCTGGTCACCCATGGCATCGACGAGGCGGTGTTCCTGGCCGATTACGTGGTGGTGATGCACGCCAACCCCGGCCGGGTGGTCGAGGTGATCGAGGTCCCTTTCCCCCGCCCCCGCAGCGACGACCTTTATTCCGCGCCGGAGTTCCATGCGCTGACCGACCGGATCGCAAAGGTGCTGCATGGCCATTGAGCGCGCCTGGTGGCGCAGCGGCTCCTTGCGCAACCTGTTGATCCTGCTGATCCTGTGGGAGGTGGTGGGCCACCTGAAGCTGGTCGCCGGCGGGGCGCTGCCGCCGCTCTCCGCCATCCTGATCCGGTTCTGGATCGACCGCGCCGACTACCCGGGCCATGTCGCGGCCACGGTCTGGGCCTCGGTCCTCGGCTTCGTGATCGGCAATGTCGCCGCCATCGGCGCCGGGGTGCTGTTCGTCCTGTTCCCGCGGCTGCAACGACTGGCCCGCGGCGTGAACATCGCCGTCTTCGCCCTGCCGCCCATCGCCATCGCGCCGATCCTGGTGCTGACCCTGCAGGGCATGGCGCCCCGCGTGGTGCTGGCCGCGCTCGGCGTCTATTTCGTCACCATGACCGCCACCGTGGTCGGCCTGTCGCAATACGACACCCGCTCGGCCGATGTGGTGCGGGCCTATGGCGGCGGCAACTGGCGGGTGATGAAGCTGGTGCGCCTGCGCGGCGCCATCCCCGACATCCTCGGCGGGTTGCGCATCGCTGCCCCCAACGCCGTGCTCGGCGCCATCCTGGCCGAGTTCGGCGGCGGCGGTCGCTGGGGACTCGGCACCTATCTCCTCGGCTCTCTCGGACGGGGCGAGCCGGCGCGGCTCTGGGGCATCGGCCTCGTCGCCACGCTGATCGCCGGGGCCAGCTACGCCGTCTTCGCGCTGGTTTCGGCCCGGATCCTCGGCTCCACCCGCTCGGTGACGCTGAACACCGCCCTGCCGCCCTCGGACGCCGATGCCGATGCCCCGCTGGCCCTGCGCATCGCGCTGATGGCCGGGGCGGCGGCCTTGCCCTTCGTCCTCTGGTGGGCCTTCATCCGGCTGACCGGCGTGCCCGAGATGATCGCCAAGACCCCATGGGGCGTGGTGGACTACCTGTTCCTCGCCGATGCCTCGGCCACCGCACGCGCCAAGCTGCTGGCCGCGCTGGCGCAGACCCTGCCGATCACCGCGCTCGGCATGGTGGCGGGCCTCGGCTTCGCCTTCCTGCTGGCGATCTCGTCCCGGATGATCCCCGGCTTCATCCGCGCCTTCATGCCGGTGGCCTTGGTGACGCAGACCATGCCGCTGGTCGCCCTGACGCCGCTCCTGGTGCTGATGCTGGGCCGCGGCCTGTCGGTGACCTTGTGGATCACCATCTCCGTCACCTTCTTCCCGGCCTTCGTGCTGCTGGTGCAGGGCCTGCAACGGGTGCCGCAATCGGTGCTGGACCTGCCCCGCGCCTATGGCGCCCCGGCCTGGAAAGAGTTGCGGATGGTGTCGATCCCCGCAGCACTACCCTACCTCTTCGCCGCCACAAGGCTGACCGTGCCCCGAGCGCTCCTGGGGGTGATGATCGCCGAATGGCTGGCCACCGGCACCGGGCTCGGCAACCTGCTGAACCAGTCGCGCGGCTATCTGGACTACGGCATGATCTGGACCGTCGCCGCGGTCTCGGTCTGCCTGTCGGTCGCCTTCTACTACGCCGTGCTGGCGGTGGAGCGGCGGGTGCTGACCCGTCTCGGAATGCAGGTGGTGGAGTAGCTACCGCGCCATGCCGCGCAGCGACGCCAGCGCGGCCAGCGCGGTCGGCACCGTGATCGCCAGCAGCAGCCAGAAGAACCCCAGCGGCCCCATTCCTGCCGTCAGCGCCGACAGCAGCACCGGCATCCCGATGCCGCCGACCAGTCCCGCGCCCAGGATCACCGGCGTCACCCGCGGGTCGTCGCCCATCTTCCGCGTGGCGGTGACGAAGATGCCGGGGAAGAACATCCCCGCCGAGACGCCCATCGCCACGAAGCCCGGCCCCGGCGCGCCGGCCACCGAGACCAGCGCGGCGGCGGCGGCCAGCACGATGGCCGCGGCATAGATGGTGAAGGAACTGAAGCGATGCGCCACCATCCCCAGCCCGATCCGCGACAGTAGGAAGGCCAGGAAGAAGGCCGACAGCAGCCGCGCCGCCGCCTCCTCGCCATGCCCGGCCCGCACCAGCGCGGTGGGGCCGAGACCGGCCAGCGAGGCCTCGATCCCGATGCCGATGGCGGCGAAGATCAGGATCGGCCAGTGCGGCCGGAACCCGGTCTGCACCGGGCGCGGCGCGTCCGCGGCCTTCTCCCGCTCGGCCGAGAGCAGCCAGATCGCCAGATAGGCCACCACCGCGAAGCCGAAGGCCAGCCGCGAGGAATTGTCCAGCGCCACGAAGGCCAGCGGCGAGACGATGGCCCCCGCCGCATAGGCCGCGTTGAGAAGGCTCAGCATCGACGCCCCGCGCGCGCCGAAGGCCCGCAGCACCCGCGGGTTGAAGACCGCGGTCGCCATGCCGTAGCCGGTGCCGAAGACCACCGCCGAGACCAGCACCGCTCCCCAGGCCGGCTGCACCGCCAGCCCCGCACCGCCGAGCGCCAGCATCGCCAGCGCCAGCCGCGGCGAGACATGGCGCGACCAGCCATACATCACCGCGACGCCGACCGCGCTGCCCACCCATTGCGCCGAGACCAGCATCCCCGCCGCCCCGGGCTGGAGGTCGAACAACCGCGTCATCTCGGGCAGCGCCGGGCCGATCAGCGCCTGGCCGAATCCCATCAGGACGAAGGTCGCCAACCCCGTCAGCAAGAGCCCTGCCCCGGGCCCGATTCGGTTGCGCACTCCGCCTACTCCTGTCGCCGCCGCGCTTCCTCATCTGCCGGTGCGGGACTGTCAACGCTTGCAGCAGGGCCGGGATTCCGGCAGCAATGGGAAAGCCGCAGGGGTCGAGATTTCATGCACAGGTTCCAGCTTTCCGCCTTCCTGCCCTACCAGCTTGCCGTGGCGGCGGGCCGGGTGTCGAAGGCCTTCTCCGAACGCTACCGGGCCGAGTTCGGGCTTTCGATCCCGGAATGGCGGGTGCTGGCGCATCTGGCCGGCGGCGATGCGGTCTCGGTGCGCGAGATTCACGCGCGGGTGGACATGGACAAGTCCAAGGTCAGCCGGGCGGCGGCGCGGCTGGAACAGGCCGGGCTGATCGAGAAACGCGGCCATGCCGGCGACCGGCGTCTGCTGGACATGCGGCTGACGGCAAAGGGGCAGGAGCTGATGGCGCGGATCGTCCCCATCGCCGACGCCTATCAGGAAGAACTGCTGGCCAGGCTGGGCGCGGAGGCCGAGCCCTTCCGCGCCGCCCTGCTGCGCATCCTGGAGGAGAAATGACCACGCTTTACGACTACTGGCGGTCCTCCGCCTCCTACCGGGTGCGGATCGCGCTGAACCTGCTGGGGCTGTCCTATACCGCGGTGCCGGTGAACCTGGTCGAAGGGGCGCAGAGAGCGCCGGAGAACCTGGCGCGCAACCCGCAGGGGCTGGTGCCGACGCTGGAGATCGACGGGCTGACCCTGACGCAGTCGCTGGCAATCATCGAATACCTGAACGACAGCCATGGCGGGCTGCTGCCTGCCGATGCCACGGGCCGGGCGCGGGTGCGGGCGCTGTCCTACGCCGTGGCGATGGAGATCGCGCCGATCTGCAACCTCTCGGTCCGCACCCATGTCGCGGCATTGACCGGCGGGGCCTTCACCGCCGACGACTGGCAGCGGCATTACATCTCCGCCGGGCTGGCGGCGGTGGAGCGGATGCTGGACGCGCCGCAGACCGGCGCCTTCTGCCATGGCGACAAGGTGACCATGGCCGACATCTGCCTGATGCCGCAGATCTACAACGCCGAACGGGTGGGGCTGGACGTGGCGTCATGGCCGACAATCGCGCGCATCAGGGCTAGGCTGGAGACCATCCCCGCCGTGCAGGCGGCCCATCCCGACAAGGTGAAGCCATGACCGACGTGTTCATCCTCTCCGCCGCCCGCACCGCCATCGGCACCTTCGGCGGCAGCCTCTCCGGCCTGCCGCCGGTGGACATCGCCACCCATGCGGCGAAGGCGGCCATAGAGCGGGCCGGGATCGGGGCCGAACAGGTGGGCACCGTGGTCTTCGGCCATGTCATCAACACCGAGCCGCGCGACATGTATCTGTCCCGCGTCGCCGCCGTGCAGGCCGGCGTGCCGGAGACGGTTCCGGCGATGAACGTCAACCGGCTCTGCGGGTCGGGGGCGCAGGCCATCGTCTCGGCGGCGCAAGCGCTGATGCTGGGCGATGCCGAAGTGGCGCTCGCGGGCGGAGCAGAATGCATGAGTCGCTCGCCCTATTCGCTGCCCGCCGCCCGCTGGGGGCAGAAGATGGGCGACACCAAGGCCGTCGACATGATGACCGGCGCGCTGACCTGCCCCTTCGGCACCGGGCATATGGGGATCACGGCCGAGAACGTGGCGGCGCAGGACGGGATTTCCCGGGAGGATCAGGACGCCTTCGCGCTGGAATCGCAGGCGCGGGCGGCACGGGCGATTGCCGAGGGGCGGTTCGCGGCCGAGATCGCGCCGGTGGAGATTGTCGGGCGCAAGGGCTCGGTGCATTTCGCGGTGGACGAACATCCGAAGGCCACCACGGCCGAGGCGCTGGCCGGGTTGCGGCCAGCGTTCCAGAAGGACGGCACGGTGACGGCGGGCAATGCCTCGGGCCTGAACGACGGTGCGGCGGCGCTGGTTCTGGCGACGGGGGCGGCGGCCAAGGGGCTGGCACCGCGGGCGCGGATCATGGGCTGGGCGGTGGCGGGGGTAGAGCCGAAGGTGATGGGCCTCGGCCCCATTCCGGCGGTGCAGGCGCTGTGCGCGAAGCTCGGCGTCAGCGCGCAGAGCTTCGATGTGGTGGAATCGAACGAGGCTTTCGCGGCGCAGGCCATCGCGGTCAGCCGCGCCTTGGACCTGGACCCGGTGAAGGTGAACCCCAACGGCGGGGCCATCGCGCTCGGCCATCCGGTGGGGGCCACTGGCGCGATCATCACCGTGAAGGCGCTGCACGAGATGGAGCGGACGGGCGGCAGGACCGCGCTGATCACCATGTGCATCGGCGGCGGCCAGGGCATCGCGCTGGCCATCGAACGGGTCTGACCCCGGTTCGTCGAGCACTCCGTGCACTCCTCACCAACCGCAGCGAGGAGTGCACGGAGTGCTCGACGAGCGGTCTACCAGACCCGCACCCGCGCCCGGGCCGACCGTCCCGTGGCGTCGATCACCGAGACGGTAACAAAACCCGATCCCGGCAGCTCCAGCAGGCTTTCGCGGTCGCGGGTGGCGACCATCAGAGGCTGGCCGTCCACCATCCAGGTGAAGGGCGCCACCCCGCCGCGCACGCGGACCATCAGGCCGGCGGGCAAAAGTTCCACCTCCGCCCCGTCCGGCGGGAAGGCCACCGCGGGGGCATCCGCATCCGCCTCGAAGGCGGCGGTGCGGGACCGGAAGCGTTGCAGCGGCTGCGGCAGCTGCGCGTTCGACACCAGCAGCGTGGCGGCGGGCGCCGGGGGCTGCGGGTCCAGCTTCGGCTTCAGCCGGTTGAAGGCCTTGAACAGCACCGGCGCGGCGGTATCCGCCCCGAAAGCCCCCGGCACCGGCGTGCCGTCGGCGCGGCCCATCCAGACCCCGATCACATGCCGGCCGTCGAAGCCGATGGCCCAGGCATCGCGGTGGCCGTAGGAGGTGCCGGTCTTGTAGGCCAGCCGGTTCTGCGGCGCGCCGGGGGGCGGCGCGAGGCCGGCCAGGATGTCGCCCACCTGCCAGGCCGCGACGGCGCTGACCAGACGCTGCCCCTCGGCCCGGTCGCCCTCCGTCCGCCAGGTCAGCGGCAGGGCGACGCCTCCCCGCGCCAGCGCGGCGTAAAGCTGCACCATGTCCTGCAGGGTGACGCCGACACCGCCCAGGGACACCGCCAGCCCGGGCTGGCCGCCGGGCAGCTGATACTTCATCCCGGCCTTGCCCATCGCGGACAGCAGCCGCGCCGGACCCATCGCCTCGGTCAGCATCACTACCGGGATGTTCAGCGACATCTGCAAGGCCTCGCGCACCCGGACCGTGCCGTGGAACAGCTTGTCGAAGTTCTGCGGCGCATAGGTGCCGAAGACGGTGGGACGGTCGTCGATCATCGTCTCGGGATGGGCCAGCCCCTGGTCGAAGGCCAGGGCATAGACCAGCGGCTTCAGGGTCGATCCCGGGCTGCGCAGGGCATGGGTCATGTCGACATAGCCCTGCCGCCGGTCTTCGGTGAACTCCGCCGAGCCGACGGAGGCGAGGATCTCGCCCGAGGCATGGTCCGCCACCACGATGGCGACCTGCAACCGCTCGCCCTTGCCCTGCACCGCCTCGCGCGCCAGCGCCTCCAGCTGCTTCTGCAAGGTCAGGTCCAGGGTCAGGTGATGCTCCTGCGCCATCGGGTCCTCGGCGCGGGCGCGGTCGGCCAGATGCGGGGCCAGCGCCGGGAAGGGCTTGCGCAGGCCGGGAACCTTTTCGCTGTAGGCGGCCGTCGCCTCCTCCCCTTCGATCAGCGCGAAGGTGACGGCGCGGTCCAGCACCCGGTTCCGGGCCGCCTCGGCCCGGTCGGCGGCGCGGTCGGGACGGCGGGTCTCGGGGCTTTGCGGGATGGCGACCAGCAGCGCCGCCTCGGCCGGGGTCAGCCGGGCGGGCTCCTTGCCGAAGTATGAGATGGACGCCGCCCGCACCCCCTCCAGGTTGCCGCCGAAGGGCGCGAGGTGCAGATAGAGCGACAGGATCTCGTCCTTCGACAGCCGCCGCTCCAGCGCCAGCGCCACCCGCATCTGCCGCAGCTTGCCGCCGACCTCGCCGGTGGTGCCCTCTTCCAGCAGCCGCGCCACCTGCATGGTCAGCGTCGACCCCCCCGAGACGATGCGGCCGTTGGTCGCCGCCTGCCAGCCCGCCCGCACCAGCCCGCGCCAGTCCACCCCGGGGTGGTCGCGGAAGCGGCGGTCCTCGTAAGTCAGCAGCATGTCGATGTAGCGCGGGTCCACCTCGTCCAGCCCCACCGCCAGCCGCCAGCGGCCATCGGCCACCGTATAGGCGCGCAGCAGGTGGCCGCCTCGGTCCAGCACCTCGACGCTGGTCTGCACGGCGAGGGGCGGCAGGACGGTGGCGTCGATCCACCCGTCCAGCCGGTCGCGCCCCAGGGCGGCGAGCCAGAGGCCCGCCGCCGCCGCGATGAACCAGCGCGCCCGCATCGCTACTTCGCGGCGATTGTCACCGATCCCGCATCGGAGCGGGCGCGGTAGTCGGGGCGATACATGTCCTCGACCGAGGCCGCCGGGTGGTGGAACGTGCCGGGGCTGACGGCGCGGACCACATAGGCCAGCCGGAAGCTGTTGCGCGACGACCAGTCCACCGCGGTGATGAAGCGGTCCTGCCGGAACTCGCTATGGGTCACGTCGGTCAGCGCATCCAGCCAGTCGAGGTTCGCCACCGAGCCCGCGCTCATCAGGTTCGGGTTGTCGATCTCGAAGCCCGCCGGCAGCGGGTCGGCCACGATCAGCCGGCCGTCCGAATAGTCGAAGGGCGCGACCTCGATCACCGCCACCAGCCGGTCGCCGACCTTCAGCCCGTCCAGCGAGGCGGGGTCTCCGGTCAGCGTGTAGTAGCTGCGGCTGATGGCATAGCCGCTGCCGCCCGCCGGCTCCGGCTCCGCCGGGACACCGTAGGTCGAGATGGTGATGGTGGTGTCCTGGCCTTCGTTGGTCACCGTCACCGGCGGCTGGCCGTCGGTCAGCACCTTGACCAGCGGGCCGTCCACCGCCGCGCCGTCGATCTTGACGCCCGAGGTATCGGGCCGGTCGATCAGCGCGTTCGCCGCCAGCAGCGCCCAGGTCGCCTCCTGCGTCGACAGGTTGGTGCCGGCCCGCGCGATGCGGTCGGTCAGCGCCTCGCGGTCCACCACGGTGGACCCGGCCTCCACCGCCAGCGTCAGCAGCGCCGCCGCGTCGCGGTAGTTGGTGCCGTAGTCCACCCGCCAGACCTGCCGTTCCTCGGCCGCCAGCGCCTCCATCATCCGCACGCCCGCCTTGCGGAACATCGCGTCGGCCCGCGGCTGGTCGCCGTAGGAGGCCAGCGCCGCCCCCAACTGCGCCTGCGCCAGCGCGGTGGCGAAGTCGTCGCCCTTCACGTCGGCATAGTAGCGCAGGTCGCCGATCGCCGCCGCGCCCTCGCGCGCCAGCACCATCAGCGCATAGGCCAGCGCGGTGCCGCCGCCGTTGGTCTCGGCGTTGAAGTCGGGGGCATAGTTCACCTGGTTGCGCAGGTTGGTCAGCGCGTTCTTCAACGCCAGGTCCGGCACCGCATAGCCCTGCGCCTTGGCGCGGGACAGGAAGTCGGTGACATAGGCGTCCAGCCACATGTCGCCCGACCCCGCGCTCCACAGCCCGAAGCCACCCTCGGCGCCCTGGTTCGACAGGATCTCCACCACCGCCTCGTCGATGCGCTTCTGGATGTTCTCGGCCCCTTTCAGGTCCATCACCCGGGCGACCTCGTCGAAATACAGCAGCGGCAGCGCGCGGCTGGTCATCTGCTCGGTGCAGCCGTAGGGATAGCGGTCCAGCGCCGCCAGCAGGCCCGGCGCGTTCAGCCGCGCCAAGGGGCCGACCGCCATCACCGACTTGCCGGAGCCGGGCACCATGTCGGCGAAGACCGCCTGGTCGAAGGTGAAGCTCTGGCCGTTCTTCAACTCCAGCCGGCTGATCTTGACGATCTCCGGGTCGTTCACCTGCACCGGAATGGTCAGGGTCTTCTTCAGCACCTTGCCGTCCGGCGTGGTCAGGTTCACGTCGATGCTATGGATGCCCACGGCCGAGGCCGTCACCGGCACCTCGAACACCGCCTTTCCCTGCTCGGTCAGGTCGAAGCCCGAGGGCACCTCGCCCAGCGTCACGCCGTTCGCCGCCACGTCCAGCCCCATCCGGCCCGAAGGCCCGGTGGCATGGACGATCTCCAACAAGAGCCGGCTCTCGTCGCCCGGCGACAGGAAGCGCGGCAGGCTGGCGGTCACCACCACCGGGTCGCGCACCAGCACGTCCTTGTCGGCCTGGCCGACGCCATGCTTCGACCAGGCCACCGCCATCACCTTCACCGTGCCGTTAAAGGACGGCAGGTCGAAAGAGGTGCGGGCGTAGCCATCGGCGCCCACTTCGACCGGGCCGGAGAAATAGGCCACCAGTTCCTCGGTCGGCGGGGGCGATTGCAGCCGGGCCTGCGCGCCGGCATCGCCGCCGGAGCGGACCTCGCCGGTCGCCCCGTTCAGCCCGTCGATCAGCCTTCCGTAGACATCGCGGATGCCGACGCCCAGCTTGCGCTGGCCGAAGTAATGGCCCTTCGGATCGGGCGGGGTGAAGCCGGTCAGGTTCAGGATGCCCACGTCCACCGCGGCGATGGTGACATAGGCCTTCTCGCCCGCCGCCATTCCTTCGACCTTGACCGCCACGTCCAGCGGCCCGCGCGGCGCGGCTTCCCCGGCCATCTCCACCGTGGCCTTCAACGCCCGGGCGCCGGGGTCCACCGCGGCGTAGCTGAGGCCGAGCGCCCGCGCCGGGTTGCGGCCGGAGGCCACGTCCATCGGCCGCAGGGCCGAGACGGTGACGTAGACGCCGGCGCCCCAGTCCTCGGTCACCGGCAGCGGGATCAGGTTCTCGCCCTCCTTCACCTCGACCGCCTGCATCGAGACGAGGCGGTTCGACAGCACCGTCACCAGCGCCGTGCCCGCCGCCCGCGGCACCACCCGCAGCGTGGCGGTGTCGCCCGGCGCATAGGCCGGCTTGTCCAGCGACAGTTCCAGCGTGTCGGGGGTGTTGGCGGCGTCGGCCGGCGCATACCAGCCGGCCCAGAACGAGGTGGAGGTCTCGGCCAGTTGGCCGTCGGTCCGCTCCACCACCAGTTCGTAGTTGCCCCAGTCCACCGGACCGGAGATTTCCACCGGGCCCTCGCCCAGCGTGGCATCGCCCTCGGCGGCAAGGGTGCGGTAGGTCACCGCCTCCCAGCTCCAGTTGCCGTAGCTCTGATACCATTGGTAGTCGGTCTGCACGCGGTTCAGCTTCCAGTGCACCTGCATCGCGGCGGGCTTCAGGTCCGTTCCCACGCCCACCAGCTGGAACCGCGCCTGCGAGCCTTCGGCGACCACGCCGTCGAACAGCGGCTTGACGCCGATCATCGCGGCGGCGGGTTCCACCGGCGCGGTGATCCGGCGCTCCACCGGACGGCCCGAGCCTTCGGCGACGCGCACGGCGACCAGCGCCTCCAGCGGGCGGCCCGGGTCGTCGATCGACGGCAGGGCGATCTCGGCATGGCCCTTGCCCTGCTCATCGGTCTGGCCGGCCATCAGCGGCTCCATCAGCGCGCCGAAATGCTGGTCGTGGCGGCCGAAGACGAAGCCGGGATAGTCCTTCAGCCCGGATGCCGCGCGCAGCAGCGTCTCGCCCTCGATGGCCAGCCCGGCGCCCGGGGCGCCGAACAGGTAGCGCGCGTCGATCTCCAGCGCAGCGACGGGGCCGTTCAGGGTCAGCGGCGTGTCGTCGCGGGTCAGGGTGAAGTCGATCCGCTCGGGCAGGAAATCCTCCACAAGGAAGGTGGTGCTGGCCAGCGGCGGCGCCTCCAGATCGGCCAGAACCTGCAGCGTCCAGACCCCGCGCGGGGCGGAGCCGGCCACCGGCAGCTCGAACACATGGCCGCCGGCGCCCTTGTCCTCGACCAGCTGGCGGGAATATTCCACGCCGTCCGGGCGGGTCAGGATCGCGGTCAGCGGCAGGCCGTCCACCGCATCTGCCACCGCATCGCGGGCCAGCGCGGTGGCATAGACCGTCTCGCCGGCGCGATAGGCGCCGCGGTCGGTGGTCAGGAACACGTCCACCGGCGGCGCGGGCTCGCGCCCCTCTACCCCGCGGTCGGACAGGTCGAATTCGGGATCGGTCAGCGACAGGAAGCCGATATCGGCCGCGCCGTCCTTCACCACCACCATCGCCGGGGCAGAGCCGCCGGTGCCGCGCACCAGCCCGGCGTCGAAGCGGGCGTAGCCCTGTTCGTCGGTGGTGGCGGTGCCGAGCACGGTGTTGGCGCGGTTCAGCAGTTCCACCGTCACCCCCGGCCTGGCCGCCGCGGTGCCCAGGCTGCGGACGAAGACATGCAGCCCGTCCACCCCGCTCATCGAGGTGATGCCGAGGTCGGAGACCACGAACCACTGCCAGCCGGGGGGAATGTTGTAGGGGTCCACCCCCGGCACCGCGGCCTTCAGCGCGTAGATGCCGGCGGGGCGGTCCTTCAGCGCCTCGGCCAGCGGCAGGCGGGTGGTCACGTCTTTGTTCACCTCCTGCGCCACGGTGGCGGTGCCGGACCAGATTTCCTCGCCCACCTCTTCGGTGAAGTAGGATTCGCTGTATTCCTGCATCGGCCAGCCGAAATAGCTGTTCTGGATCGCCCGCAGCAGGTTGCGGTCGGTGACCTGGAACAGGGTGAGGTCCAGCTTCTCGGTGTTCACGGTCTGCACCGGCAGCGCCGCCTCGGCGGTCTTCGGCAGGACATAGCCGCGGCCGGGGAAGCTGACGCCGGGGTTGCGGTCGCGGACATAAAGCGTCAGGTCGATGTCCTTGGCCAGTTCCTGCCCGTCCTTCGACGGCAGCCCCTCGCGGAAGGTCACCGTATAGCGGCCGCCGTGTTCGACCCCGACCACGCAGAGCTGGCGGTAACCGTCGCTTTCCACGGTCAGGCCGGGCGAGGGCATCTTGACGAAATCGGCGTAGTCCACGCCCGAGGGCACCAGATCCTCGGAGAAGCTGGCGCAGATGCGCGGGCGGGCCAGGTCGGCCTGCACGTTGTTGTCGGTGATGCGGAAGCCGTATTTGCCGATGGCGTCGTCCAGCGCCGCCGCGGTGTCGTCGCGGTTCTGCAGCGATTGCGCCAGCCGCAGCGCCTTCACCGTGTCGCTGCCGCGGCCCATGCGTTCCAGGCTCTGGCCCATCGTCACCAGGATGCTGTGGCGCTGCGCCGCCGATCCGGCGCGGAGATAGGCGTTGACCGCGGCCAGATAGGCCCGGTTCTCATACCAGGACTGGTCGTTGCTGCTGCTCTGCGCCGCCATCTGCGCCCGCCGGGCATATTCCGCCCAGAGATCGGCGCTGTCTTCCAGGTTCAGCGCCGCGCCGGTGAAGGCGGTGGCCATCACCCAGTTGCCCGAAGCCTCGTTCTCGGCGGCCGAGCGCAGGTGTTCCTCGGCGCTCCAGGGGCCGGTGGTGTGGGTGCGGCCCAGGCTGGCGGCCATGTCGTAAGCGCCGGAGATTTCCCAGTCCGGCACGAAGGTCAGTTCGCCCCGCCGTTCGGGGGCGGCGGCGATCAGCCCGGCGTCGCCGGCGACGATCCAGGCCGATTGCGCGCCGGCGAAAGAGGCCGCCTCGCCCGGGTCCGCCTTCAGGAAGCAGCTGCCGTTGCGGCTGTTGAAGGTATAGGCCTCGCAGCGGCTGTTGGTGATGCAGGCGCGCTCGCAGGCGTCCTGGGTGGTGTCGAAGATCGACGAGATGTCGCCGCCGGGCAAATCGGTGTCGGCCGAGACCACGGCCCGCCGCTCGGGGATCAGGTCCTGCGCATGAATCGCACCGGGAAACGCCAGGAAAAGCGCCGCAACCGCGGCCTTTGCAAAGCTGCGCATGAAAAATCCTCCTGTCACATGACACGGACTCTGGCACGGCCCCCGGCTTGCGGCAAGCGTCGCACGACCCGTTTCCGTTAAGTCTTGGTTCACTTTGCTGCGCGAAGGTAGTGCCGAAAACCGGATGTGGCGGGTTGCGCGCTCCGGCGGGCGGCAGGATGTCGGCGCGGGGCTGCATGGAGCTGATGGAGAGACTGGCGAAGGAACGGCGGGCGCGGCTGGCGGCCGAACGCCTGCTGGAACAGCGCACGCGCGAGCTGTTCGCCGCCAACGAGAAGCTGGCCGTCCATGCCCGGTCGCTGTCGGACCAGATCGTCGAGCAGCGGCAGGTCGTCCATTCCGCCCGCTCCGAGGCCGAGGAGCTGAAGGGCCAGAACAGCCGCTTCCTGCACGACCTGAACCGCGCCCATACCGCCGCCGTCATGGCCGAGCAGCGGCTGCGCGAATCGATCAACACCATCCGCGACGGCTTCGCCGTCTTCGACGCCGACCTGAACCTGGTGATGGCGAACCACGCCTATCTCGCCTTCTTCGAGGGGCAGGGCATCGGCCCCGGCATCGGCTACACCGACCTGCTGCGCCTGGCCGCCGCCAAGGCCGACCCGCAGGGCGAAGAGGCCGGGGCCTGGGTCGCCCGCATGTGCGCCCGCATCGCCGGCAACCGGATCGAGGCGGAGACGCTGCGGCTCGCCAACGGCAGCTGGATCAGGATGGTCGACCGCCGCGCCCGCGACGGCGACATGGTCAGCCTGGTCATGGACATCACCGAGCAGATGCGGATCTGGGCCGCGATCGACGCGCTGCCCGATGCCTTCGTGCTTTTCGACAGGGAGGAGAGGCTCTTGACCTGCAACCAGCGCTACCGCGACATGTTCCCCGACAGCACCGCGGCCATGGTGCCCGGCACCACCTTCGAGGAATTGCTCCGCCACGGCCTGCGGAACGGCCATGTCCCCGCGGCGGCGGGGCAGGAGGAAACCTGGCTCGCCTCCCGCCTGCGCCGGTTCCGCGAGGCGAAGGAGACCACGGAAACCCGGCTCTCCAGCGGCCGGGTGATCCTGGAATCGGATCACGTCACCCCGGACGGCGGCCGGGTCGGCCTGCGCACCGACATCACCCAGCTGCGCGAACAGCAGCTGGCGCTGGAGGCCGCCCGCAAGCAGGCCGAGGCGGCGAGCCGCGCCAAGTCGGCCTTCCTGGCCAACATGTCCCACGAGATCCGCACCCCGATGAACGGTGTCGTCGGCATGGCGGAACTCCTGTGCGACACCGGCCTGACCGAGGAGCAGCGGCTCTTCGCCGAGACCATCCGCTCCTCGGGCGAGGCGCTGCTGGCGATCATCAACGACATCCTCGACTATTCCAAGCTGGAAGCCGAGCGGATGACCCTGCACCCCGAGCCCTTCGACCTGGAGCGCACGATCCACGAGGTGACGATGCTGTTGCAGCCGCGGGCGCGGGAAAAGGGCATCGACCTGATGATCGACTTCGACCTGTTCCTGCCCACCCGCTATGTCGGCGATCCGGGCCGGCTGCGGCAGGTGCTGACCAACCTGATCGGCAATGCGGTGAAGTTCACCGAACAGGGCCATGTGCTGACCCGCGTGGTCGGGATGGAGGCCGGGGACGGCCGCCAGCAGCTGCATGTCACCGTGGAGGACACCGGCATCGGCATCGCGCCGGAACACCTCGACCACATCTTCGGCGAGTTCAACCAGGTCGAGGACGAAAGGAACCGCAAGTATGAGGGCACCGGGCTGGGGCTGGCGATCACCCATCGGCTGATCGAGCGGATGGGCGGCGCGGTCTGGGTCGACAGCGAGCCGGGCAAGGGGTCTTCCTTCGGCTTCCGCGTCACCCTGCCGGTGGCCGAGGGCGCGGCGGCGCTGCGCCAGCCGGTGACGCTGCGTCGGGCGCTGGTGGTGGACGACCAGTTCATCAACCGCACCATCCTGGAACGCCAGCTGGCGCCCTGCGGCATCAGGGTCACGCTCTGCCGCTCGGGCGCCGAGGCGCTGGCGGCGCTGGCTGCCGATCCGGGTTACGACGTGCTGCTGACCGACCATGCCATGCCCGGGATGGACGGGCTGGAACTGGCGGCGAAGGTGCGGGCGGCGGGACATGTGCTGCCGGTGGTGCTGCTGTCCTCCAACCCCGCCGCGGCGAAGGAGAGCGAGGGTGCGGCCTGCATCGACGCCTTCCTGCAGAAGCCGGTGCTCCGGGCCGATCTCTACCGCCGGCTGGAGGAACTGTCGGTCCCGGCGGTGGCAGAGCCGGAGCCGCCGCCTGCCCCGGCAGGCGCGCGGCAGATGCGGGTGCTGGCGGCGGAGGACAACCGCACCAACCAGCTGGTGTTCCAGAAGATGGTGAAGGGCATCGACATCGACCTGCGCTTCGCCGGCAACGGGCGCGAGGCGGTGGAGCTGTGGCGCGACTGGCGCCCCGACCTGATCTTCATGGACATCTCGATGCCCGAGATGGACGGCAAGGACGCCGCCCGCGCCATCCGCGCGGCGGAAGCGGGCGGGGCGCATGTGCCCATCGTCGCGCTGACCGCCCATGCGATGGAGGGCGACGCCGAGGGCATCCTGGCGGCGGGCATCGACCGCTACCTGACCAAACCGCTGCGCAAGGCGGCGATCACCGCCGCGCTGGCCGAGTTCTGCCCGGCCGAGGCGCGATCGCTGGCCGAAGAGGATGCGGCGTGACGGGGCTTGTCGCCGGCCCGCGAAGAGAGACGAAACGGACCGCTACGCCTGCTCAGGCAGCCTGTTCCTGCGGCTCCGCCCGGGTGAACACCAGCCGGTCGCCCTCGGACAGGTCGGCGCGGAAGCCGTAGCCGCCGGCGGTGAAGCCGCGCAGGGCCTCCGGGTCGGTCAGGTGATTGTCGCAGAGGAAGCGGGCCATCGCGCCACGCGCCTTCTTGGCCCAGAAGGAGACGATCTTCGCCTCGCCATTGCGTTCCTCAAGGAAGACCGGGGTGATCACCCGCAGCTTCAGCGCCTTGCGCTGTGCCACGGTGAAATATTCGACCGAGGCGCAGTTCACCAGCACCTCGGTCCCCATCTCCGCCGCCTGCCGGTTCAGCGCCTTCGCCACCCGGTCGCCCCAGAAGGCATAGAGGTCCGGCCCGCGCAGGTTTTCCAGCCGCGTGCCCATCTCCAGCCGGTGCGGCTGGATCGCGTCCCAGGGCCGCAGCAGCCCGTAAAGGCCGGAGAGGATGCGCAGGTGCCCCGCCGCCCAATGGCGGGCGTCGGGCTCCATCGTCGCGGCCTCCAGCCCGGCATAGGTGTCGCCGGCGAAGCATTGCACCGCCGCCATCGCCTGCCCGGGGCCGGGCTTGCGGCGGAAGGCGGCAAAACGGTCGCGGTTCAGCCGGGCCAGCGGCTCGGACAGGTCCATCAGATCGCGCAGGTCCTGCACCGACAGCTCGCGCGCCCGCTGCACCAGCCGCCAGGTCTCGGCCGGGAAATCCGGCTCGGTCAGCGCCACCCCTTCGGGCAGGGCCTTCGGCCTTTCGTCCAGCCGCTTGGCCGGCGAGATCACGCAGAGCATCGCTTCCCCCTATTCCTCGTGCAGGATCGCCAGGAAGGCCGGGCCGAAGCGCTCGGCCTTCTGCGGGCCCATGCCCTGCACCCGTTCCAGTTCATCCAAGCTGCGCGGCCGCCGCTCGGCAATCTGGCGCAGCGTCGCATGGGTGCAGGAGAGCGGCTTGCCCGTCCCGTCCGCGCCGCGCTGCAGCCGCAGCTGCACCTCGGCCAGCCGGTCGAAGACCGCGCCCTCGGGACGGCCGGCCAGCGCCATCCGCGCCGGATGCGGCGCCTCCACCGCGCCGGCGATCACCGACAGGAAGGCAAGGCCGTAGCTTTCCAGCTTCTTCGCGCCGACCCCGGTGATCCCCGCCATCTGGTCCAGCGTCACCGGCCGCTTCTCGGCCATCTCGATCAGGGTGCGGTCGGGGAAGATCACATAGGCCGGGACCGCGGCGGCCTCGGCCAGCGCCCGCCGCTTGGCCTTCAGCGCCGACAAGAGCGGCGCGTCCTCGTCGTCCACCTGCACCCGGGCGGCGAATTTCGGGGTGGCGCGGGGGGCCTCCTTGCGGAAGGCCACCGTTTCCTCGCCGCGCAGCACCGGGCGGGCGGCTTCGGTCATCCGCAGGGCGCCGTGGCGTTCGGGATCGGGCCGGACGAAATCGCGGCCCATCATCTGGCGGAAGACGGTGCCCCATTCGGTCTTCGTGAGTTCCCGCCCCACGCCGAAGGTGGGCAGCTGGTCGTGGCGGCGGGCGCGGACCTTCTCGGTCATCGACCCGGTGAGGATGTCGACCAGATGCCCGGCGCCATAGCTTTCGCCGGTGCGCAGCACCGCCGACAAGGCCTTGCGCACGGCTTCGGTGGCGTCGAAGACCTCGGCCGGCCGGTCGCAGAGGTCGCAATTGCCGCAAGGGCCGCTGTCCTCGCCGAAATAGCGCAGCAGCACCTGGCGGCGGCAGCCGATGGCCTCGGCCAGGCCGAGAAGAGCGTTCAGCCTTCCATGGTCGGCCTGTTTCCGCTCCAGCGGTGCCAGCCCCTCGTCGATCTGGCTGCGGCGGAAGCGGATGTCGTCGGCGCCGTAAAGCGTCAGCGTCTCGGCCGGCGCGCCGTCGCGGCCGGCACGGCCGATCTCCTGGTAATAGCCCTCGATCGACTTCGGCAGGTCGGCATGGGCGACCCAGCGGATGTCGGGCTTGTCGATGCCCATGCCGAAGGCGATGGTGGCGACCACGATCAAACCATCGTCGCGCTGGAAGCGGGTTTCGACCAGCCGGCGCTCGTCCGGGTCCATGCCGCCATGATAGAACAGCGACGGATGGCCGGCGGCCTGCAAGGCGGCGGCCAGGGTTTCGGTCTTCGCCCGCGTGCCGCAATAGACGATGCCGGACTGGCCCTTGCGGGCAGCGGCGAAGCGCAGGATCTGGTCGCGGGGGGAGTCCTTCGCGGCGAAGGCCAGATGGATGTTCGGCCGGTCGAAGCCGCGCAGGAAGGTGTCCGGCGCCTGCCCGTCGAAAAGGCGGGTGACGATCTCGGCCCGCGTCTCCTCATCCGCCGTTGCGGTGAAGGCAGCCACCGGCACCTGCAGCGCGCGGCGCAACTCGCCGATGCGCAGGTAGTCGGGGCGGAAGTCGTGGCCCCACTGGCTGACGCAATGCGCCTCGTCCACCGCGATCATCCGCACGCCGATCCGGCGCAGCAGCGGCACGGTGGCGGTGGAGGCCAGCCGCTCGGGCGCCATGTAGAGGAGCCGCAGCCGTCCCTCGTCCAGCGCGGCGAAGACCTCCTCGGTTTCCTCGTCGGTGTTGCCGGAGGTCAGGGCGCCCGCCTCCACCCCCGCCGCGCGCAGGCCGCGGACCTGGTCGCGCATCAACGCGATCAGAGGGGAGATGACCACGGTCACGCCGTCCCGGCACAGCGCGGGCAACTGGTAGCACAGCGACTTGCCGCCGCCGGTGGGCATGATGGCAAGGGTGTTGCGCCCCGCCATCACGGCGGCGACGATCTCTTCTTGCCCCGGGCGGAAGCCGGGGAAGCCGAAGACACGGCGGAGAATTTCGGCGGCCTGCTCCACGGGTCAGAACCCGCCGGTCGCCACGAGCCGTTGCAGGAAGAAGACCACGATGATCACGATCAGCGGCGCGAAGTCGATGCCGCCGGTGGCGGGCAGCATCCGGCGGATGCGGGAATACAGCGGCTCCAGCAGCTGATTCAACCCGTGCCAGACCTGGCCGACCAGCGGCTGGCGCAGGTTCAGCACCTGGAAATTGATCAGCCAGGACATGATGATATGGATCAGGATGATCCATTGCGCGATGCTCAGGATCAGCAGCAGCGTATCGCGGATCGCAATCATTGGTGTTTCCTCCGGGCCAGACGCCAGATGTTGTAGAACAGCTACCCCTTGCGCCACAAGGGCGATAGGCAACGCCGGGTCACGCTTGCCTTCGCGCCCGGCTTCCGCCAAGCCGGGACCCGGAACAGGAGGCCCGGATGTATCCCTATCTGCGCATGATTAAGGAAATCCTGAAATTTCGCGGCGCGCCGAAGCTGCATCCCTTCGACCCCCATGTCAGCCACCACCTCTGCTGGCCCTGGGACATCGACCCCTGGATGGAGTTGAACAACGGCCGCACGCTGACGCTGTATGACCTGGGCCGGATTCCGATGGCGGGGCGGACCGGGCTGCACCGGATCGCGCGGGGAAAGGGCTGGGGGCTGGCGGTGGCCGGGGCCTCGGTCCGCTACCGCAAGCGGGTCAAGATGTTCGACCGGATCGAGATGCGGACACGGCTGATCGGCTGGGACCACCGCTTCGTCTACATGGGGCAGAGCATGTGGGTGCGCGGCGAATGCACCTCGCAGGCGCTGCTGCGGTCGGCGATCACGCAAGGCAAGCGCGGGATCGTGCCGCCGGCCGAGATGGCGGCGGCGCTCGGCCTGCCGGGGGAAAGCCCGGACCTGCCGCAGTGGGTGCAGGCCTGGATCGAGGCCGACGCACAGCGGCCCTGGCCGCCGGAGCACTGACGCAGGCAGCTTGCGCCGGGGGGCTTTTCCGGTTTCACTCGCCGCAACGATACAGGGGCAGGGGACGGGAATGGTTTCTCCACGGAAACGCATCTGGGGCTGGTATTTCTTCGACTGGGCCAGCCAGCCCTACAACACCCTGCTGCTGACCTTCGTCTTCGGCCCCTATTTCACCGAGATCGCCATCGGCTACTACCTGGGCCAGGGGCTGGACGCCGATGCCTCGGCCGCGGCGGCGCAGAGCTTCTGGGGCTGGGGCATCGCCGCCAGTTCGGTGCTGATCGCCATCTTCGCGCCGATCCTGGGCGCGGTGGCCGACACCACCGGGCGGCGGCTGGTCTGGGTCTGGTTCTTCTCGGCCTTCTACGTCATCGGGGCGACGGCGCTGTGGTGGGTGGCCCCGGGCGGCGGGGTGGAGGTGCTGTTCTGGGCGGTGGCCTTCTTCGGCATCGGCTTCATCGGCATGGAATTCGCCACCATCTTCACCAATGCGCTGATGCCCTCGCTGTCCGACCACGACGAATTGGGCGCCATCTCCGGCTCGGGTTTCGCCTTCGGCTATCTCGGCGGGCTGGTGGCGCTGGTCCTGATGCTGGGGCTGTTCGTGCCGAACCCCGAGAACGGGCTGACCTACCTGGGCCTGCCTCCCCTTCTGGGCGAGGATGCCGAGACCCAGGTCGGCACCCGCTTCGTCGGCCCGTTCACCGCGCTGTGGTATGTCGTCTTCATGGTGCCCTTCTTCCTGTGGGTGAAGGAGCCCCGCACCGCCGCCGCGCGGGTCGACCTGGGCCGGGCGCTTTCGCAGGTGAAGGAGATGCTGGCCTCGCTGCGCTTCCGCGACAGCCTGAAGGCCTATCTCCTGTCCTCGCTGCTCTACCGCGACGCGCTGAACGCGCTTTATGCCTTCGGCGGGGTCTATGCGAAGGGCGTGCTGGGGTGGAGCATCGGCCAGATCGGCATCTTCGGCATCGTCGGCGCGGTGACGGCGGTGCTGGCCTCGTGGATCGGCGGACGGATGGACCGCCGCTACGGGCCGAAGCCGGTGATCTCGACCAGCATCGTCGTGCTGATCGCCATCTGCCTGGTGCTGGTGGGGATGACGCGCGAGCAGGTCTGGGGCTTCGCGCTGGATCCGGCCGGCACCTCGGCCGACGTGATCCTGTTTTTCTGCGGCGCGGTGATCGGCGCCGCCGGCGGCACGGTGCAGTCGGCCAGCCGCACCATGATGGTCCGCCACACCACGCCCGAGCGTGCGACCGAGGCCTTCGGCCTGTTCGCACTGTCCGGCAAGGTGGCCAGCTTCGTCGCGCCTTCGCTGATCGCGCTGGTGACCGGGATCAGCGGATCGCAGCGCATCGGCTTTTCGCCGCTGATCCTGCTGTTCCTCATCGGCCTGATCCTGCTAGTCTGGGTCAACCCGAAAGGTGAGCAGTCAAGATGATCCTCCGTTCCCTCGCCGCCGCGCTGCTCGGCGCGGCGCTGCTGGCCGCTCCGGCCCAGGCCGAGAAGCTGGCCAACAAGCTGTTCGGCGCCCATGTCGCGCCGTCGAACCAGAAGCCGATGCCGATCGGCTCCTACGCCCGCGGCTGCGCGGCGGGGCTGGTGGAACTGCCGCAGACCGGGCCGACCTGGCAGGCGATGCGGCTGTCCAGGAACCGCAACTACGGCCAGCCCGAGATGATCCGCTTCCTGGTCGACCTGTCGGAGACGGCGGCGGCGCTCGGCTGGGGCAAGGGGCTTTACATCGGCGACATCAGCCAGCCGCGCGGCGGACCGATGACCAGCGGCCACGCCTCGCACCAGATCGGGCTGGACGCCGACATCTGGTGGCTGGCGCCGAAGCGGCTGGACCTTTCGGCCAAGGAGCGGGAGAACATTTCCTCGATCCCGATGCGCTCGGCCGACCAGCTTTCGGTCACCGCCAGCTGGGGGCCGCGGGCGCGGGCGCTGTTGAAGGCCGCCGCCAGCGACCCGCGGGTGGACCGGGTCTTCGTGGCCGCCGCGATCAAGATCGAGATCTGCAAGACCGCCACCCGGGCCGACAAGAAATGGCTGCAGAAGGTGCGCCCCATCGCCGGGCACGACACCCATTTCCACGTGCGGCTGAAATGCCCCAAGGGCGCCCGGCTCTGCGAGACGCAGAAGCCCACGGTGGCCGAACTGTCCAAGGGCGGCGACGGCTGCGACGAGACGCTGACCTGGTGGGTGACCGATTACCTGAACCCGCCGAAGCCGACCAAGAAGAAGAAAAAGACCGACGAGGACGCGCCCCGCAAGAAGGGGCCGCGCGAATTCACCCTGGCGGACCTGCCGAAGCAATGCCGCGACGTTCTCGCCTCGGACTGATCGCGGCGGCGCTGGTTTCCATCGGCCTGTCGGCCGGGGCGGCAAGCGGCGATCCGGCGGAGTTCCTGTCCGCCTTCCGCTGGACGGGCGAGGATGCCCGGCTGGGCGGCCTGTCCGCCATCGACCTGTCGCCCGACGGCAGCCGCTTCGTGGTGCTGTCCGACCGCGGCGCGATGGCCGAGGGCCGCTTCCTGCGCGACGGCGAGGGCGCGATCACCGGCATCGAGGTCCCGCCGCTGACCCTGCTGGAAGACGGCGACGGCGCCCCGCTGCGCCCCGGCCGCAGCGACAGCGAGGGCATCGCCCGGGCGCCCGACGGCACCATCTACATCTCCTTCGAGGGCGCGGCGCGGGTGCTGGCCTACGACCGGATCGGCGGCCCGGCCCGCAGCCTGCCCCGGCCCGAAGCCTTCCGCCGGATGCAGGCCAATTCCGCGCTGGAGGCGCTGGCGATCGACAACCGCGGCCGGCTTTTCACCCTGCCGGAACGCTCGGGCGCCGAGGACCGGCCCTTCCCGGTCCATGTCTTCGACGGCAGGGCCTGGTCGCAACCTTTCTCGATCCCGCGCGACGGCCCGTTCCTGCCGGTGGGCGCCGATTTCGGCCCCGACGGCCGGCTCTACCTGCTGGAGCGCGATTTCCACGGTCTCGGCGGCTTCGCCAACCGCGTCCGTGCCTTCACCCTCGGCCCCGACGGCCCGCTCGATGTCGAGGTGGTGTTGCAGACCCGCCTCGGCAGCCGCGACAACCTGGAGGGCATCGCGGTCTGGCGGGACGACCGCGGCCGCATCCGGCTGACCATGGTCTCGGACGACAATTTCCGGTTCTTCCTGCGCCAGCAGGTGGTGGAATACGTGCTGCCGGTTGACGGCCGCCCCGTCGGGGGCTAAAGCGCGCCGTCCCCGGGAAAGGCCCGCGGACCAAGTCTCCGCGACCTTGTCAAAACGGAACCCGAACATGACCCGTCTCCTGCCCGGCATCCTTGCCATGGCCGCCGTCGTGGTGGCCTCGAACATCCTGGTCCAGCATCCGCTCGGCGGCTATCTGACCTGGGGTGCGCTGACCTATCCCTTCGCCTTCCTGGTCACCGACCTGACCAACCGGCTGCAGGGCGCCGCCGCCGCCCGCCGCGTGGTGCTGGCGGGCTTCGCCGTCGGCCTGATCTGTTCCTTCATCGGCACCCGGATCGAGGGAGAGTTCGGCCCGCTGGTCACGCTGCGCATCGCGCTCGGCTCCGGCGCGGCCTTCCTGGCGGCGCAGCTGCTGGACGTGGCCATCTTCGACCGGCTGCGGCAGGGCCGCTGGTGGCGGGCGCCGCTGGTGTCGACGCTGGCCTCCTCGACGCTGGACACCTGCATCTTCTTCCCCACCGCCTTCGCCGCCGCGCTGACCTTCCTGGAGCCGGGCAACGATGTCGGCTGGGCCACCGCGCCGGTGCCGCTTCTGGGGATCGGGCCGGAAGCGCCGTTCTGGGCTTCGCTGGCGATTGCCGACTGGTGCGTCAAGATCGGCCTGGCGCTGCTCGCGCTTGTGCCTTTCCGCATCATTGTCGGCAGACTTGTGGCAAGGGTTGCGTAAAATCTGTTGACGAACACCAAATCTGTGTCACGCTCCCCTTATCGGCAACTTTTGAAAGGAGGTGATCCAGTGTCTAGAGGGATATTGGAGAGAGGTGTCGGGACAGTCAGGAGGAGTGTCTTCTAGGGGCAGCCCCCAACAGGACAGACCACTGATTGGGCCTTTCGATCCTAACTGGCCCATCTCCTTGGAACTCGGAAAGGGTCGCCCTGCGGGGGCGGCCCTTTCTCTTGTGGCGGGCCGTTCCCGCCGCTAGCCTGCCGCCCATGCTGCATGTCACCGAAACCCTGGCCATCGCCGACTGGGAACTGACCGAGTCGTTCATGCGCGCCTCGGGCCCGGGCGGGCAGAACGTCAACAAGGTCTCCACCGCCGTGGAACTGCGGTTCGAGGCGGAGCGGTCGCCGCATCTGGCCCCGCCGGTGAAGGCGCGGCTTAAGCGGCTGGCCGGGCGGAAATGGACGGCCGAGGGCGCCATCGTCATCCAGGTGGACGAGACCCGCAGCCAGGCCCGCAACCGCGAGATCGCCCGCGACCGGCTGGTGGAGATGATCCGCGCCGCGCTGGTGGCGCCGAAGCGGCGGATCGCGACGAAGCCGACGCTGGGCAGCCAGCGCCGGCGGCTGGCGGCCAAGACGGTGCGCGGCGAGGTCAAGGCCCTGCGCGGCCGGGTGGAGGACGACGAATGACCGAGACGCTTGCCGAACGCCGCGCCCGGCTGATGGGGCCGAACGTGCCGACCTTCTACCGGACGCCCGTTCATATCGTGAAGGGCGAGGGCGTCTGGCTCTGGGATGCGGACGGCAAGCGCTATCTCGACTGCTACAACAACGTGCCCCATGTCGGCCATTGCCACCCCAGGGTGGTGGAGGCGATCTGCCGGCAGGCCGCCACGCTGAACACCCATACCCGCTATCTGCACGACCTGGTGCTGGATTATATCGAGCGGCTGACCGCCACCTTGGGCCACGGGATTTCGCAGGCGATCCTGACCTGCACGGGCTCGGAGGCCAACGACATCGCGCTCAGGATGGCGCAGGCGGCGACCGGGGCCACCGGGATCATCGTCACCGACGCCACCTATCACGGCAACACCATGGCGGTGTCGCAGCTGTCCACCCGCAAGCCCCCCATCGGCGGGCGCTGGCCGAACGTGCGGCTGGTCCCGGCGCCGGACTCGCTGCGGCGGCCGGACCCGGACGGCCATATCTTCGCCGGCCATGTCCGCGCCGCGATGGCCGAGCTTGAAGCGGCAGGCTTCGGCACCTCGGCGCTGCTGATCTGCCCGATGTTCGCCAACGAGGGCCTGCCTTCGCTGCCGCCGGGCTGGCTGGCGGCGACCGAGGCGGCCCTGCGCGAGGCCGGCGCGCTGATCATCTCCGACGAGGTGCAGCCCGGTTTCGGCCGCGCCGGCAGCCATTTCTGGGGCCACGAACGCCTGGGTTTCCGCCCCGACATCGTGACCATGGGCAAGCCGATGGGCAACGGCCATCCGGTCGCCGGGGTCGCCACCACGCCGGCGATCATGGCCGCCTTCCGCAATGCCTTCAGCTATTTCAACACCTTCGGCGGCAATCCCGTCTCGGCCGCTGCCGCGCTGGCGGTGCTGGAGGTGATCCGGGACGAGGGGCTGCAGGAGAATGCCGCGACGACCTCGGCCCATGTGCTGGCCCGGTTGCAGGACCTGCGCCACCCGTTCCTGGCCGATGTGCGGGCGAACGGGCTGTTCTTCGGGGCCGAACTGATCGACGGCGACCAGCCCGCCACCGCCTTCGCCGCCGCGCTGGTGGAGAGCATGGTCGCCCGCGGCTTCCTGATGAACGTCATCGGCGCCGGGCGGAACATCCTGAAGATTCGCCCGCCGATGCCCTTCGGCATCGACCACGCCGACCTGCTGCTGGACGCGCTGGAAGACGCCCTGCGCGACACCAAGGTGCCGGCATGATCGAGGCCCTCGCGCAAGAGGCCGCTGCCCATTGGGGCGGCACCCCGCTGCGGCTGATCCGCAACCGCGAGAATGCGGTGTTCGAGATGCGCCTGCCCTCCGGCGCCCGCGCGGCGCTGCGGCTGCACCGGCAGGGCTACCAGCCCGAATCCGCGATCCGCTCCGAACTCTGGTGGTGCGCCGCGCTGGCCGCCGAGGGCGTCGATGTCCCCGCCGCCCTGCCCGACCGCGAGGGGCGGCTGCTGGTCACCCTGTCCACCGGCCGCGCGGCCTCGGTCATCGAATGGCTGGACGGTGAACCGCTGGGCGAGGCCGGCGTTCCCTTCGCCACTCCGCTGCCGCTTCTGCTCGACCGTCACCGCGCGCTCGGCCGGCTGATCCGCCGGCTGCACGACACCACGGCGGCGCTGACCCTGCCGCCGGATTTCCAGCGCCCCTGCTGGGATGTCGACGGCCTGACCGGCGAATCGCCATTCTGGGGCCGGTTCTGGGACCATCCCTCGGCCACCCCGGACCAGCGCGCCGTGCTGATCCGCGCCCGCCATACCCTGCGGGAGCGGCTGTCCGCCCTGCCCGGGGTGCAGCTGATCCATGCCGACGTGCTGCGCGAGAATGTATTGGTGAACGATAATTCTGTATTCCTGATCGACTTCGACGATTCCGGCTGGGGCTTCCCGCTCTACGACCTCGGCACCACGCTGTCGCAGAACCTCTACGAGCCCGCCTACACGGAAATCCGCGATGCGCTGATGGAGGGATACGGCACCGAAGACCGCGACCTGGTGGAGCTGATGACACTGGCCCGCACCTGCGCCAGCGTCGGCTGGACCATGCCGCGGCTGGCGCCGGAGGACCCGATCAACGCCCGCCATATCGCAAGGGCGGTGATGTGGGCCGAACGGCTGGCGGTCTGACGCAGGGAACGGCTTGCGCAGGACACGGCGAAGGTTTAGTCGCAAAACCGTTACATCCAGCATCGGGCGCCATCCGGCCCCCGCACCCCGGAAGACACCATGTTCAGGTTCATCAGGGCAATCATGCCGCGCTCGGACAATTTCTTCGAGCTGTTCGAGGCGCAGGCGAAGAAGGCGCAGGAAGCCGCGCTGACCCTGCGGCGGATCGTCGACGGCGGCCCGGGCACGGCCGAGAACTGCGCCCTGCTGTCGCGGCAGGAGGAAGAGGCGGACCAGATCTCCTACGAGGTGCTGCAATCCATCCGCCGCAGCTTCATCACCCCCTTCGACCGCTCCGACATCAAGGCGCTGTCCACTTCGCTGGACGATGCCATCGACCAGATGAACAAAACCGGCAAGACCGCCCTCCTCTACGACGTGACCGCGTTCGAGCCGAACATGCGCGCCATGGCGGACGGGGTGATCACGCTGTCGAACATCGTGGCCGAGGCGCTGCCGCTGATGCGCAACATCGCCACCAATTCCGCCCGGCTGCACGCGCTGGTGGGCGAGATTTCGCGGATCGAGGAACAGTCCGACCGGCTGAACGACGAAGGGCTGCAACTGCTGTTCCGGGCGAAGAAGGAAGATGCGCTCGGCTTCATCGTGGGGTCGCAGCTTTACGACCACCTCGAAAAGGTCTGCGACCGCTTCGAGGACGTGGCCCATGTGATGGGCGACATCGTGATCGAGCACGTCTGACCGAAGGCCCCCCCGGATGGACCCCGTCTCCGCCTCGTTCCTGCTGATCTTCCTGATCGCCGTCGCCCTGTTCTTCGACCTGCTGAACGGGATGCACGACGCCGCGAATGCCATCGCCACCATCGTCTCGACCAGGGTGCTGTCGCCCTTCGTGGCCGTCCTCTGGGCGGCCTTCTTCAATTTCGCCGCCTATTTCATCGGCACCCATTTCGGCTTCGAGGCCAAGGTGGCCTCGACCGTCGGCACGGGTCTGGTGGCGCCCGACCTGATCAACAACGCGGTGATCTTCGGCGCGCTGATGGGGGCCATCGCCTGGAACCTGCTGACCTGGTGGCTGGGCATCCCGTCCTCGTCGTCCCATGCGCTGGTCGGCGGCATCGTCGGGGCCGGCGTCGCCAAGGCGGGCTTCGGCGCCATCGTCTGGGGCGGGCTGTCGAAGACCGTGGTCGCCATCGTGCTGTCGCCGGTCACCGGCTTCTTCCTGGGCATCCTCCTGATCGTGCTGGTCAGCTGGCTGTTCCTCCGCGCCAATCCGGCCCGGGCGGATTCGGTGTTCCGCAAGCTGCAACTGGTGTCCTCGGCGCTGTATTCCATCGGCCACGGCTCGAACGACGCGCAGAAGACCGCCGGGATCATCGCGGTCCTGCTGTTCGCCAACGGCTATTACGAGGAATTCACCGTGCCCACCTGGGTGGTGGCCAGCTGCTTCACCGTGATGGGGATCGGCACCCTGCTGGGCGGCTGGCGGATCGTCCACACCATGGGGTCGAAGATCACCCGGCTGACGCCGATGCAGGGCGCCTGCGCCGAGACGGCGGGGGCGATCACCCTCTTCGGCGCCACCTGGATGGGGATTCCGGTGTCGACCACCCACACCATCACCGCCTCCATCGTCGGCGTCGGATCGGCGCGGCGGGTCCATGCGGTCCGCTGGGGCATCGCCGGGCGCATCGTCTGGGCCTGGGTGATCACCATTCCCGCCGCCGCGGTGATGGGGGCGCTGTTCTACCTCTTGGGCGCGCAGTTCATGTAGGTCAGACGAAGACCTCGGCCACCTGCTGCTCGCCCACCCCGAACACCCGCTTGTAACGCTCGATCTGGTCCGCCGGGCCCATGGCCTTGTTCGGGTTGTCCGAAAGCTTCACCGTGGGCCGGCCGTTGGCGGAGACCGCCTTGCAGACCAGGCTGAACGGCGCCAGCCCGTCGCCCGGCACCAGCCCGCGGAAATCGTTGGTCAGCATGGTGCCCCAGCCGAAGGACACCTTCACCCGGCCGTGGAACTGGGCGTAGAGCCGTTCGATCTCGGGCACGTCCAGCCCGTCCGAGAAGATCACCAGCTTCTGCGACGGGTCCTCGCCGCGCTGCTTCCACCAGCGGATCGCGGTTTCCGCCGCCGCCGCCGGGTCGCCACTGTCGATGCGGATGCCGGTCCAGCTGGCCAGCCAGTCGGGCGCGTTCTTCAGGAAACCCTCGGTGCCGTAGGTGTCGGGCAGCATGATGCGCAGGTTGCCGTCGTGCTCCTCGTGCCAGTCGGCCAGCACCTGATAGGGCGCCTGCGCTAGCTCGGCATCGTCCCGCGCCAGCGCGGCATAGACCATCGGCAGCTCGTGCGCGTTGGTGCCGATGGCCTCGATGTCGCGGCGCATGGCGATGCGGCAGTTGGAGGTGCCGGTGAACTTGTCGCCCAGGCCCTCCTGCAAGGCCTGCACGCACCAGTCCTGCCACAGGAAGCCGTGCCGCCGCCTGGTGCCGAAATCGGCCAGCTTCAGCCCGGGCAGCGCCCGCAGCCGCTCCACCTTCTCCCAGATCCGGGCCATGGCGCGGGCATACAGAACCTGCAACTCGAACTTGCCCATGTTCTTGAGGACAGCGCGCGAGCGCAGTTCCATCAGCACCGCCAGCGCCGGGATTTCCCACAGCATCACCTCGGGCCATTTACCCTCGAAGGTCAGCTCATACTGGCCATCGCGCTTTTCCAGATGGTAGGCCGGCAGGCGCAGGGCCTCGAACCATTCCATGAAGTCGGAGCGGAACATCTGCCGCTTGCCGTAGAAGGTGTTCCCCCGCAGCCAGGTGCTTTCGCCCCGGGTCAGCGACAGGCTGCGCACATGGTCCAGCTGTTCGCGCAACTCGCCCTCGTCCACCAGATCGGCCAGCCGCACCTTGGTGCTGCGGTTGATCAGGCTGAAGACCACGTTGGTCTCCGGCTTGTTGCGGAAGATCGACTGGCACATCAGCAGCTTGTAGAAGTCGGTGTCGATCAGGCTGCGGACGATGGGGTCGATCCGCCAGTTGTGGTTGTGAACCCGGGTTGCGATATCCACCACGTCAGATCTCCAGCGCCACGCCGGCGGCGCGCATTCCCTCGCGGGCGGCGGCCAGCGATCCGTTCAGGTCGATGGCCCGGGCTGCGCCTTCCAGAACCGTCACCCGATATCCCAGACCCGCCGCATCCAGCGCCGAATAGGCGACGCAATAGTCCAGCGCGAGGCCAACCAGCGTCACCGCCGCGATACCGCGCGCCTTCAGATAGCCGTCGAGGCCGGTGGCGGTCCGGCGGTCGTTCTCGAAGAAGGCCGAATAGCTGTCGATCTGCGGGCGGAAGCCCTTGCGGATCACCATCTGCACCGGGTCGGTATCGAGGTCGGGGTGAAAGGCCGCCCCTTCGCTGCCGATCACGCAATGCCGCGGCCACAGCACCTGCGGGCCATAGGGCATCTCGGTCAGGCTGAACGGCGCGGCGCCGGGGTGGTTGTCGGCGAAAGACAGGTGGTCCGCGGGGTGCCAGTCCTGTGTCAGGACGACGGTGGAGAACTTGCCCATCAGCGCATTGACCCGCGGGATGATCTGGTCGCCCCCGGCCACGGCCAAGGCGCCGCTGGGGCAGAAGTCGTTCTGCACGTCGATCACGATCAGCGCTTCATCCGCGGGTCGCATGGGCCTCTCCCACATCCTTGAAACATCTGCGTAAGTGCCGGGGCAGGTTGCGTCAAGCGAGCGGCTTGAAATCCGCCGCCGTCCGGCGCATGACGGCCCCATGCCCGTCATCGCCGCGCTTTACCATTTCACCCGGTTCGACGACCCCGCTTCGCTGCGGGGGCCACTCTTCGAGTTGTGCCTTGCGCAAGGGGTGAAAGGGTCGCTGCTGCTGGCGGGCGAGGGCGTGAACGGCACCATCGCCGGCCCGCGCGCGGGGGTGGATGCGGTGCTGGCGCATCTGCGGGCGCTGTCGGGCTGCGCGGGGCTGGAGTGGAAGGAAAGCCAGGCCGAGACGATGCCCTTCGGCCGGATGAAGGTGAAGCTGAAGCGCGAGATCGTCACCATGGGCGTGCCGGGCGTGGACCCGCGCGCCTCGGTCGGCCATTACGTCGCGCCGCAGGACTGGAACGCGCTGATCAGCGCGCCGGACGTGGCGGTGATCGACACGCGGAACGATTACGAGGTGTCTCTTGGCAGCTTCCGCGATGCGGTGGACCCGGGGACGCGCAGCTTCCGCGACTTTCCCAAGTGGTGGGAGGAGAACCGCGACCGCTTCCACAACAAGCGCATCACCATGTTCTGCACCGGCGGCATCCGCTGCGAGAAATCCACCAACTACCTGCTCTCGCAAGGGGTGGAGCAGGTCTTCCACCTGAAGGGCGGCATCCTGAAATACCTGGAGGACGTGCCTGCAGAAGCCTCGCTCTGGCAGGGCGAATGCTATGTCTTCGACAGCCGCGTCTCGGTCGGCCATGGGCTGCTTCCGGGACGGAACTCCAGCTGCGGCGCCTGCCGCCGGCCGGTCACGCCGGAAGGCCGGGCGCATCCCGACTACGAGGAAGGCGTCTGCTGCCCGGCCTGCGTGAACGACTATTCGGAAACCGACCGGGAAAGGTTCCGCGAGCGCCAGCGTCAGATGAAACTGGCCGAGGCGCGGGGCGAAAGGCATCTGGGGGCCGAGGGCTAGAGCCTGTCCGGCAAAAGTGGACTCCGGTTTTGCCGAAAGACAGGCGACCAATATAAAGCCAGAGCTAGTCCGATGCTTCTACCCGCATCGGACTAGCTCTGGCCCAGCATCTCCCGCACCATCGGGATCACCTTCTCGCCGTAAAGGCGGATGCACTCCATCAGCTGCTCATGCGGCATCGGCCCGGTGGCGTATTTCAGGTCGAAGCGCTGGATGCCGAGCGTCTTCACCGTATCCGCGATCTTCCGCGCCACCGTCTCGGGAGAGCCGACGTAAAGCGCGCCCTCCTCCACCTCGGCCAGATAGCGGTCCTTGGTCACCGGCGGCCAACCGCGCTCGCGCCCGATGCGGCCGAACATGTCGGCGTAATGCGGCCAGAGCGCCTCGCGCGCCGCCGCGTCGGTCTCGGCCACGAAGCCGGGCGAATGCACGCCGATGGGGCGCGGCGCTCGGCCCAGCTGGTCGCAGGCCCGCTGGTAGAGATCGACGTAGGGCAGGAACCGCCGGGCATCGCCGCCGATGATCGCCAGCATCAGCTGCAGGTCCTGCCGCACCACCCGCACCACGCTTTCGGGCGACCCGCCGACGCCGACCCAGACCACCATCCCCTCCGGCCCCAGCGGCGGATGGACGGCCTGATCCTTCAATCCGCTGCGGGTCTTGCCGCTCCATGTCACCTTGGGCCCGCGCAGGAGCCGGGCGAAGAGGTCCAGCTTCTCCTCGAACAGCAGGTCGTAGTCCGACAGGTCGTAGCCGAACAGCGGATAGCTTTCGGTGAAGGACCCCCGGCCGAGAATCGGCTCCGCCCGCCCGCCGGACAGCGCGTTCAGGGTGGAGAAGCGCTGGAACACCCGCACCGGATCGTCCGAGGAGAGCACGGTGACCGCCGTCCCCAGCCTGATCCGGCTGGTATGCCCGGCGATGGCCGCCAGCACGATCTCGGGCGAGGAGATGGCGAAATCCGGCCGGTGATGCTCGCCCAGCCCGATGAAATCGATCCCCACCCGGTCGGCCAGCGCCGCCTGCTCCACCACGTCGCGCAGAACCTCGTCCTGCCGCTTCAGCCGGCCGTCGGGAGCCAGCGAAACATCGCCGAACGTGTCCAGCCCAAGGGAAACTTCCATCGCGCACCTCCTTGCAGGCGGCGAAGATAGGGCGGCCCGCCCCGCCGGTTAAGGCGCATTCGGAGAGAGCTTCCTCCGCAGTCGCGCACTCAGGCCCCGTTCAAGCCTTGTCGCGCACCTTCAAGAGGCTGCCGTCCTGCTTCACCTCGAAGCGCGGCAGGCGGCGGATCAGGTCGGACAGCTTGGCCGCGCCATAGGTGCGGGTGTCGAAATCCGGGTTGCCCTGGGTGATGAACTGGCCGATCTGGCCCAGCGAATACCATTCGCCCTCCGGATCGATCGCCCGCATCGCCGCCGCGATCAGCGGGATCGCCTTGGCCGGGGCCTCCTTCCCCGCAGGCCGCGCCTCGGCCGGCGCCTCGGTGGGGGCATCGGCCACCGGCTTCGGCTCCTCCGTCCCGCCGACGAGGTTCTCGACATAGATGAACCGCTTGCAGGCCATGCGGAAGGCCTCGGGCGTCTTCTTCTCGCCAATGCCGTAGACATCCAGCCCCTGCTCGCGGATGCGAGCCGCCAGCCGGGTGAAGTCGCTGTCGGAAGACACCAGCACGAAACCGTCGAACAGCCCCGAATGCAGGAAATCCATCGCCGCGATCACCAGCCCGATGTCGGAAGCGTTCTTGCCCTTGGTATTGGCGAACTGCTGGTCCGCCACCAGGCCCAGAGCGGCCACCTTCTTCGCCCAGGCGTTCAGCCGCAGCGCCGACCAGTCGCCGTAGATGCGGCGAACCGAGGCTTCGCCCAGCGAGGCGATCTCCTCGAAGATCGCCTCGGCATGGGCGGCGGGGATGTTGTCGGCGTCGATCAGGACGCACAGGCGCGGGGCGCGGGGGTCTGCAGGCATCGGGAACTCCATTTCCCCCCTTGTCGCAGGCTTGGCGCACTCAGTCGAGGAAGAAGCGGTCGTGCACCTTCCAATAGGCCAGCAGGTCCGCGCCGGTGTCGTGCGGCAGCCCCAGCCGCCGCATCATCGCCAGGTCCACGCCCACCAGCCCCGCCATCCGCCAGGCCTCGCCGGTGGCGCGCTTCAGCTCCTCCCCGGCCAGGATGCAGTCCAGGTTGCCCGCGGCGACGGCGATGACATGAATGATGTCCAGCGCCGGCTCCTCCGGCCAGTCCTCGGCCAAGTGCCGCACCATGCGGCGCAGGTCGCCCCGGCCGCCGACAAGCACCTGAACGACGAACTCGATACGGCTTTCCACCCGAAGCCCACCCCAGCTACCCGGCCTTTGTCGCAAAGCCGGAAGCCAAGGTCACGCGGATTCGGGTGGGCGGCTCAGTAGATCACCACGCTCCGGATGCTTTCCCCCGAGTGCATCAGGTCGAAGCCCTTGTTGATGTCCTCCAGCTTCAGCGTGTGGGTGATCATCGGGTCGATCTCGATCTTGCCTTCCATATACCAGTCGACGATGCCCGGAACGTCCGTCCGCCCCCGCGCGCCGCCGAAGGCCGTGCCCTTCCAGACCCGCCCCGTCACCAGTTGGAACGGCCGCGTCTCGATCACCGCGCCGGCCGGCGCCACGCCGATGATGATCGACTGGCCCCAGCCGCGGTGGGTGCATTCCAGCGCATCGCGCATCACCTTGACGTTGCCGGTGCAGTCGAAGGAATAGTCCGCCCCGCCGATCTTGTCGAAGGGCGTCTTGGTCATGTCGACGATGTGCTGGACGACCGAGCCCTCGATCTTCTTCGGGTTGACGAAATGGGTCATGCCGAAGCGGCGGCCCCACTCCTCCTTGGCGTCGTTCAGGTCGACGCCGATGATCATGTCGGCCCCGGCCATCTTCAGGCCCTGGATCACGTTCAGCCCGATGCCGCCCAGGCCGAAGACCACCGCCTTCGCGCCGATCTCGACCTTGGCCGTGTTCAGCACCGCGCCGATGCCGGTGGTGACGCCGCAGCCGATGTAGCAGATCTTGTCGAAGGGCGCGTCCTCGCGCACCTTGGCCAGCGCGATCTCGGGCACCACCGTGTGGTTAGCGAAGGTCGAGCAGCCCATGTAGTGGTGGATCGGCGTGCCGTCCAGCATCGAGAACCGGCTGGTCCCGTCCGGCATCAGCCCCTGCCCCTGCGTCGCCCGGATCGAGGTGCAGAGGTTGGTCTTGCGGGACAGGCAGGACGGGCATTCCCGGCATTCGGGGGTGTAGAGCGGGATGACGTGGTCGCCCGGCTTCAGCGATTTCACCCCCGGGCCGCAGGCGATGACGATCCCTGCGCCCTCATGCCCGAGGATCGCCGGGAACAGCCCCTCGGGGTCGGCGCCGGACAGCGTGAACTCGTCGGTGTGGCAGATGCCGGTGGCCTTGATCTCGACCAGAACCTCACCCTCCTTCGGGTCGGCAAGGTTCACCTCCATGATTTCCAACGGCTTTCCGGGCGCAATGGCAACGGCGGCACGGGTGCGCATAGGCAAATCTCCCTCTTCCAGATTGCGGCAAGGCTGTGCGAAGCTGCGCCGGAATGCAACGCCGGAAACGACAGATGAAGCCGATCCCCGCCCTTTTCCTGCTTGGCCTCGCCCTCGGAGCGGCGGGCTGCGCCCCGCCCGCCGAGGCCCCGCCCGCGGCCGCCCCCGCGCAAAGGCCCTCCTCGGCCGACATGACCCCGGGGCTGAACGAGAAGGAGCCCGACACCTGCAAGGCCGTGCAGCTGAAGGGCCTGATCGGCCAGCCCTCGGGGATGCTGCGCACCCTGTCCGCGCCCGGGCCGGTGCGGGTGATCGCGCCGGATACGGTCTACGATCAGGAGGAATACCGCTCGGATCGGGTCAACGTCTTCGTCGATGGCGCGGATATGATACGCTATCTGTCCTGCGGCTGAGTCCGGCCGGTTTCACCAGAAAGGTCCTGCCATGGCCCGATCCCTTTCCCCGCTGCTCCTCGCCCTCCCGCTGGCCGTTGCCGCCTGCGTCGAAGAAACCCCGCCCGCGCCGGATGCCTGCGGCGCCTCGGCCCTGTCCGGGCTGGTCGGGCAGGACCGCAAGGTGCTGGAAACGATGAGGTTCGCCACCACGGTGCGGATCATCGAGCCGGGCTCGGCGGTGACGATGGACTACAGCGAGACCCGGCTGAACATCGAGCTGGACGGAAAGGGCACCATCACCCGGCTCAGCTGCGGTTGAGGGGCGGGCCGGCCCGCCCCTTTCCGCCTTATTTCATCACGCGATAGGTGCTGTGGCAGTCCTTGCAGGCCCCGCCCAAGGCGCCCAGCGAGGCGCCGATCGCCTCGGCCGAGGACACGTCGGCCGCCTCGGCCGCCGCCGCCAGCGCATCGGCCTTCTTCACGAAATCCTCCCAGGAGGTCCAGATCTCCGGCTTGGCCTCCGAAGTCGGGTCGGCCCCGCCCTGCGCCTCGAAAGCCTGCGGTATGCCGTGCGCGGCGGTCACCAGCGCCGCCTTCGCCGCCTCGGCGGCCGCGGCGTCATAGGGCACCTCGCCCTTGGCCATGCCGCCCAGCTTGCCCATCGACCCGCCGATGGTCTTCATCACGGTCTCGCGCGCCACGGCGGCGGGATCGGTGGCCTCGCCTTCGGCAAAGGCCGCCCCTGCCGCAAGCAGGGCTCCGGTGATGGCGATCTTCAACAGTTTCATACTCTGGCTCCCTGAGAAGGTTGGGTCGGCTGGATGACGAAGAACGGCGCCCGTGCAGGCGCCGGGCGCCATTAAAGCCGCCTTCGCCCGGCGCGCCGCATCACAGTCGCGTGAAAGGCCGCGCGTGAGAGGGGCAGTCAGCCCGGGCTCCGCAGGGCGGCCAGCACGTCGGGGCCGGGATAGCCGTCCGGCACCAGCCCCTGCGCCTTCTGCCAGGCTTTCACCGCCGCGACGGTCTTCGGCCCGATCCGCCCGTCCACGCCGCCGGTGTCCAGCCCCAGGGCCACCAGCGCCGCCTGCAACTCCTTGCGCTCCTCCAGCGTCAGGGCGCGCCAGTGCCGGGGCCAGTCCGCGGCAAGGACCGGCCCGCCGCGCAGCCGGTCGGACAGATGACCGATGCCGATGACATAGGCGTCGGCGAGGTTGTATTTCTCGATCACCCGAAAGTTCGGGTAGATCAGGAAGGCCGGGCCGGTATGGCCGGCGGGCAGCAGCACGCTGGCCTCGTCGCCCTCCGGCAACTCGCCCCCCGCCGCCGGCGCCACGCCGAGGGCGCGCCAGTCCGACACCGGCTTCACCACCCGCTCGGTGGTCTGGTCGTAGTCGAAGCCCTCGGGCAGCGTCACCTCCAGCCCCCAGGGCTGGCCCTTCACCCAGCCCCAGTGCCGCAGATAATTGGCGGTCGAGGCCAGAGCATCGGCCGGGTCGTCGCCCCAGATGTCGCGCCGGCCGTCGCCGTCGAAATCCACCGCGAAGTCGGCCCAGCTGGAGGGCATGAACTGGGTATGCCCCATCGCCCCGGCCCAACTGCCCTTCAGCGCCTCGCGCCCGACATGGCCCTGATCGACGATCTCCAGCGCCTGCACCAGCTGCGCCTCGAAGAAGGCCGCGCGCCGGCCGTCATAGGCCAGCGTCGCCAGCGCGCTGAGGGTGTCGGTATCGCCCCTGTAGGTGCCGTAGGCCGACTCCAGCCCCCAGATCGCCGCGACGACCTCCTTCTCCACCCCATACTCCGTCTCGATCCGCGCCAGCAGATCGGCATGTTTCTCCAGCGCCTTGCGGCCGAGCGTCACCCGGTCCTGGGAGACCGCGATGTCCAGATAATCCCAGATCGTCTTGGTGAACTCGGTCTGCCGCCGGTCGCGCGCTACCACCTCGGGCAGGTAGAGTGCTGCCCGCATCTCGCGGTCGTAGACCGAAGCCGGAACCCCGGCCTCCAGCGCCTTCACCCGGAACGCGCCCACCCAGTCGCGGAACCCGGCTTCCGAGCCGTCTTCCCTGCCCGCCGCCATGACCGTTCCCTCCGGGTCCTCGATGGTCTGCGCCGATACAGGGGCGGCCAGCAGCAGCGCCAGAACCAGCGCCCTCATCGCCGCCGCCGCACCACGCGCCGCTTCGCCGCCTCGCGCGCCGTGGCCCGCCCCGCCGCCCGCCGGGGCGCCTTGCCGCGCGTGGTCTTGCCGCCGGGCATCGGCCTGGCGTCGATCTCCAGCAGCTCCAGCACCAGCCCGCCGGTCACCGGCACCGCCTCGCGCAGCCGCACGGTCACGCGGGCACCGATGCCGATGGTCAGGCCGGTGTCGGCGCCCATCAGGGTCTGGCTGTCCGCGTCGTAGTGGAAGAACTCGCGCCCGACCTCGCGGATCGGCACCAGCCCGTCGGCTCCGGTCTCGTCCAGTTTCACGAACAGCCCGAAGCGCTGCACACCCGAGACCCGGCCGGTGAAGGTGGCCCCGACCCGATCGGAGAGATAGGCCGCCAGATAGCGGTCCACCGTCTCGCGCTCCGCCACCATCGACCGCCGCTCGGCGTCGGAGATCAGCTTGCCGGTCTCCGCCAGGTTCTCGATGTCGAAGGCCGACAGCCCGTCCTCGCCCCAGCCATGGCCGCGGATCAGCGCCCGGTGCACGATCAGGTCGGAATAGCGCCGGATGGGCGAGGTGAAATGGGCATAGTCCCGCAGCGCCAGCCCGAAATGGCCGAAGTTGCGCGGGTCGTAATAGGCCTGCGCCATGCTGCGCAGGGTGGAGATGTTGAGCAACTCGTCGTAATCGGTGCCCTCGGCCTGCGCCAAGAGCCGGTTCAGATGCGCGGTCTTCAGCACCTGTCCCTTCGCCAGCGTGAAGCCCGAGGCCTCCGCCACTTCGCGCAGGGCGTCCAGACGGTCGGGGCTGGGTTCCTCATGCACCCGGTAGAGAAGCGGCTGCTTCAACCGCTGCAATTCCTCGGCCGCGGCGACGTTGGCCAGCACCATGAACTCCTCGATCAGCCGATGGGCGTCGAGCCGTTCCTTGAAATCCACCGAGACGACCTTGCCCTCGTCCGACAGCACGATCTGCCGCTCCGGCAGATCGAGGTTCAGCGGCTGCCGTTCGCCCCGCGCCAGCAGCAGCGAACGATAGGCGGCGTAAAGCGGCTTCAGCACCGTCTCGACCAGCGGCGCGGTCTTGTCGTCCGGCGCGCCGTCCACCGCCGCCTGCACCTGCCCGTATTCCAAGGACGCGCGCGACCGCATCAGCCCGCGGTGGAAGCGGTGGGAGATCTTCCGCCCCTGCGCGTCGATCCGCATCCGCACCGCAAGGCAGGGCCGGTCCACCGCCTCGTGCAAGCTGCACAGATCGCCCGACAGGATGTCGGGCAGCATCGGCACCACCCGGTCGGGGAAATAGGTCGAATTGCCCCGCCGCCGCGCCTCGCGGTCCAAGGCGCCGCCGGGGCGGACGTAATGCGCCACGTCGGCGATGGCGACCCAGAGGATATGGCCGCCCGGATTGCCCGGCTCGGTATCCGGGGCGGCATGGACGGCATCGTCGCGGTCGCGGGCATCGGCGGGGTCGATGGTGACAAGGGGGATGTCGCGCAGGTCCTCGCGGTTCTGCATCGTCACCGGACGCGGCGCATCGGCCTCGGCGATGGCGGCGTCGGGGAACTGGTCGGGGATGCCGTGCTGGTGGATGGCGATCAGCGACACTGCCCGCGGGCCGGAGGGATCGCCCATCCGTTCGATCACCCGCGCCTGCGGCAGGCCGAGACGGCGGTTGCCGACGGCCTCGGCCTCCACCAGTTCGCCGTCGCGGGCGCCGAGGTCGTCCTCGGCCCGCACCCTCCATTCCTTGTCCTGGCCCTTGTCGATCGGCAGGATGCGCCCGCCCTCACTGCCCTTGCGGAACACCCCCAGCACCTTCAGGGGATTGCTACCGATCCGCCGGATCAGCCGCGCCTCCCAAGTGTAGTCGTCGAGGTCCACCCTGGTCAGCCGGGCCAATATCCGGTCGCCCTCGGCCAAGGCCGGATCGCCCGTCTTCGGCACGATCAGGATGCGCCCGGCCTCCTTGTCGACGCCCTCCTCCATCGCCTCGGCGAAGAGGTCGCCCGCGGCATCCGGCTTCATCACCCGCAGCAGGGCAACGGGCGGCAGTTCCCCCTTCGGGCGGAAGCGGCGGGCGGATTTCACCACCCCGCCCTCTTCCTCCATCTCGCGCAGCAGCCGCCGCAACTCGGCCCGCTGGTCGCCCTTCAGCCCGAAGGCTTTGGCGATATCGCGTTTCGAGGTCAGGCCGGGGTTCTCGGCGATCCACTGGCGGATCTGGTCTTTCGAGGGCAAGGGTGTCATGCCGCCAGCCCTAGCACGGCCAGCCGCAAGCGCAAACCGGCGGTTTTCGGGATAGGCGCCTTCGGCGCAGCCGCTACAGGACCAGCTGCATATCCCGGTGGGGGATGCCGGCGTCCAGATATTCCGGCCCGAAGGCGGTGAACCCCAGCCTTTCGTAGAAACCGAGCGCATGGGTCTGCGCCCCCAGCTTCACCTTGGCGACGCCGGGCAGCTTGCGGAACTCCGCCACCGCCGCCCGCATCAGCGCCGCACCAAGGCCGGTCCCCCGGGCCTCGGCCAGCACGCAGACGCGGCCGACCTTGCCGGTCTCGCCCTGCACCAGCAGGCGCGCACAGCCGAGCGGCCGGCCGTCGACCAGCGCCAACAGGTGGATCGCTTGATCGTCCAGCCCGTCGACCTCATCGGCCTCGGACACGCCCTGTTCCTCGATGAACACCTTGCGGCGCAGGGCGCGGCAGGTGGCGATGTCCTGCGTCGGCGCGATATGGATCACGCGAAATACTCCCGCAGGATGCGGGCGTAGATCGCCTTCAGCTGGCCGATCTGCGCCACCTCCACCCGTTCGTCCACCTGATGCATGGTCCGGCCCACCAGCCCGAACTCCACCACCGGGCAATGGTCCTTGACGAAGCGCGCGTCCGAGGTGCCGCCGGAGGTGGAATAGACCGGCTCCACCCCGGTCTCCGCCTGCACCGCACGGCGGACCAGCGCCGAGAACTCGCCGGGCGGGGTCAGGAAGCTTTCGCCCGAGATCTGGAAGCGGGTGCCGATCCTGACCCCGGTTTCCTCTTGCACCGCATCGGCATGGCCCCGCAGCCAGTCCGACAGCGAGGCGCCGGAGTGCAACTCGTTGAACCGGATGTTCACCGTGGCGGTGCCGCGGGCCGGGATCACGTTGTTGGCCGGGTTGCCGCAATCGATGGTGGTGATCGCCAGCGTCGAGGCGTCGAAATGGTCCGAGCCCTGGTCCAGCGGCTTCTCCTCCAGCCGTGCCAGCAGTTTCACCAGCGCCGACATCGGGTTCTTCGCCCGGTGCGGATAGGCGCTGTGCCCCTGCACCCCCTCGGCGGTGAACCAGCAGGTCATGCTGCCGCGGCGGCCGATCTTCATCATCTCGCCCATCGTCCTGGGGCAGGTCGGCTCTCCCACCAGGCAATGCGTCATCCGCTCGCCCTGCGCCGCCATCCAGTCCAGAAGCGCCAGAGTGCCGTCCTGCGCATCGCCTTCCTCGTCGCCGGTGATCGCCAGGATCACGGCGCCGTCGGGGGGCGTGGCCTGCACGAAATCCACCGCGGCGGCGGCAAAGGCCGCCACGCCGGATTTCATGTCGGTGGTGCCGCGGCCATACATCCAGCCCTCCACCACCGCGGCGCCGAACGGGTCCTGCGTCCAGGCCGCGGCATCGCCGACCGGCACCACGTCGGTATGGCCGTTGAAGCCGAAGCTGCGGTTGGCCCCGCGCTTGCCCCAGCGGGCGAAGAGGTTGGGCACCCCGCTGCGGTCCACCCGCGTGCAGTCGAACCCCGCGCCGGACAACAGCCGCTCCAGCACCTGCAACGCCCCGCCTTCCGTGGGCGTGACCGAGGGGCAGCGGACCAGTTCCGCCGTCAGCGCGACGGGATCGACGGGGGGGACAGTGTCGGGCATGGCTCTCTCCGGTTCCTCTCCCCTCGTCCTAGGCGAGGGCGCAGCGCCCCGCAACCTGTGTCCCCCGCGCCACCGCCGCCGCCCGCCGTCGCGCCACCGGGTGACAGCGCCGCCGTTCCGCCCTACCCTGCCGCAAAACGACAGGTCCAGGACAGGACGCGGGCCCGAGCACCCGATCCCGAGCAGGCACCCGCCCGCTCGCCTGCCCCAAGGACAGGAGCACAGGCATGGCCGAAGACTCCTCGCTGACCCGAGCCGCCCCGCCGCATGGGGATGCCGCCGCATGACCGGCTGGCTTCTCCTCTCCGACCGCGACGGGCCGGTGGGCGCCGAACTGCCGCCGGTGCTGAACGAGGGCACGCTGGTGGTCGAGCTGTCCTGGCCGCTGCCGGTGGGCGTGCTGCTGGACTGGCGCAGCCAGGGGCAGGCGCTGTCGCTGTTCCACCATCCGGCCAGCGGCATCGGCCTCCTTTGGCGCGACGGCGGGGCGCTGCGGCGGTTCCTGCTGCCCGGGGCGCTGCGGCTGGACGGCCGCCTCGCCCGGCTGGCCTTCCGCTGGAGCCGGGCGCAAGGCCGCTGGACCATGCAGCTGGACGACGGAAGGGAAGCCCGCGTCGCCGCCACCGCCGGCCTGAACCCGCCCGCCTTCCCCGCCGCCGCGCTGGCTGCGCTTTGTGCCGGGCAGGGGGTGACGCGGCGGGAATCCTCGGTGCTGTGGTTCGGGGTGATGCGGGGCGAAAACCCCCCGGCCCGGCTGCCCTGGATCGGCATCGCCGCCCCGGTGATGACCGCCGCTGGCCCGGTCCCCGCCGGGCTGCTGCGCCCCGGGCAATGGATCGCCACCCGCGACGCCGGGCCGGTGCGGTTGCGCGCATTGCAGCGGATGGACATGCCCAGCCGGGGCAGCCATGCCGCCATCGTGCTGCGCGCGCCCTGGCACGCCCGGCAGACCGACCTGCTGGTCTCGGCCGACCAGCTGGTCGGCCTAAGCGGGCTGGAGGCCGAATACCTGTTCGGCGAGGAGGAGGTGCTGGTCCCCGCCGGCGCCCTGGTCGATGGCCGCTCGGCGCTGGCCGACAACCGCCGCGCCACCGCGCCGGGGGTGTCGCTGGACCTCGGCGGCCGGCACCTGATCGACTGCGGCGGCGCCTGCCTGCTGTCGGCCGGTCTCGGGGCGGCGATGCCCCCGCCGCTGCGCGTGTTGCAGGATTACGAGGCGCTGCCGCTGCTGGCGCTGCTGCGCCGGCAAAAATCGACCGACGCCGCCTGAGGCGTCGCTAGTCGTAGAACGGCGTCATCTGCGCCACCACGACCGAGTTCTCGGCCAGCGCGCGGTCCATCAGCGCCACTTCTTCGACGCCGATCTCCTCGCCCGCCTTGCGGCGTTCCTCCAGCGTTCCCAGGCCCTGCACCTCCAGCGGCGCCAGGTCGGCCTCTTTCAGGATCGCCACCGTCTCGCGCACGGCTTCGGCCTCGTCCACGCCGGAGGCATAGCACATCAGCGCCGCCCCGGTGGCCTTGTCGGGCAGCCCGTCGCCCGCCTTGCGGCCGACCTCGACGATCAGGGTGAACACCTGCTGCGGGCGCTTTTCCTTCGCGGTCTTCTCGGCTTCGGCCATTCGCGCCCTCCCCGGGCTCAGTCGCGCAAGAGTTCGTTGATCGAGGTCTTCGAGCGGGTCTGCGCATCCACCTTCTTCACGATCACCGCGCAGTAAAGGTTGATCCCGCCCTTCGACGGCATCGACCCGGCGACCACCACCGACCCGGCCGGAACCTCGCCATACATCACCGCGCCGGTTTCCCGGTCGACGATCTTGGTCGACTGGCCGATGTAGACCCCCATGCCGAGGACCGAACCCTCGCGGACGATGCAGCCCTCCACCACCTCGGAGCGCGCGCCGATGAAGCAGTTGTCCTCGATGATGGTCGGGCCGGCCTGCATCGGCTCCAGCACCCCGCCGATGCCGACGCCGCCGGACAGGTGGACGTTCTTGCCGATCTGCGCGCAGGAGCCGACGGTGGCCCAGCCGTCCACCATGCTGCCCTCATCGACATAGGCGCCGATGTTGACGAAGGAGGGCATCAGCACCACCCCCTTGGCGATATAGGCCGACCGGCGGACGATGCTGCCCGGCACGGCGCGGAAGCCGGCGGCGCGCCATTCGGCCTCGTCCCAGCCCTCGAACTTGGACGGCACCTTGTCCCACCAGGTCGCGCCGCCGTTGCCGCCGGGGATGACGCCCATGTCGTTCAGCCGGAACGACAGCAGCACCGCCTTCTTGGCCCATTGGTTCACGTGCCAGTCGTTGCCCCGCTTCTCGGCCACCCGCAGCGTGCCGCCGTCCAGCGCGGCCAGAGTCGCCTCCACCGCGTCGCGCGCCTCGCCTTTCGTCGCGGGGGAAATGCCGTCGCGGGCCTCCCAGGCGGCTTCGATGGCGGCTTCCAGCGCGGCGTTCGACATGGGCGTGGTCCTTTTCGCGGTTCCTAAAGGGTCGCTGCGCCTATAAGGCTTGGGCAAAGGTGACGCAATCGGACAACAGATGAAAGACGAACCCCGCAGCCATCCGTTCCGCGATTCCACGCAGGACATCGAAACCGCCAAACAGGTCCCGGATACCCCGCAGACCCGGTCTCCGGTCTACCGGCTGGCCTTCGCCGACCGCGATTTCATGACGCGGGAAGAGTTGCGGCCGGTCCGGTTGCAACTGGAACTGCTGAAGCCGCAGATGATCATGGACGAACGCGGCATCGAATCGACGGTGGTGATGTTCGGCGGCGCCCGCATCCCGGCGCCCGACCTGAAGCAGACGGCGCGCACCCCGGCCCTGGCCGAACTGTCGCGCTATTACGACGAGGCCCGCCGCTTCGCCGCGGTGATGACGCAGCGCAGCCTGGACAGCTACGGCCGCAACTGGGTGGTCGTCACCGGCGGCGGCCCGGGGGTGATGGAGGCCGGCAACCGCGGCGCCGAGGAGGCGGGGGGCCAGTCGATCGGCCTCAACATCGTGCTGCCGCACGAACAGGCGCCGAACCCCTATGTCACGCCGGAGCTGGCCTTCAACTTCCACTACTTCGCCATCCGCAAGATGCATTTCCTGATGCGCGCCGCGGCGATCTGCGTCTTCCCCGGCGGCTTCGGCACCATGGACGAGCTGTTCGAGGCGTTGACCCTGATCCAGACCGGCCGAATGAAGCCGATCCCCTTCCTGCTGTTCGGGCAGGACTGGTGGGAAAGGGTGGTGGACTGGAACATGCTGGCCGAGGCCGGCGTGATCAGCCCCGAGGACCTGGGCCTGTTCCGCATCGTCGAGACCGCGGAAGAGGCCATCGCCGCCATCGACGACTGGCCGAAGGTATAGGAAACATCCCCGAGCCGGCCGGGCGGGAGAAGGCGAGGCGCCGCCTTGCCCCGCCCGTGCGCAGCATGTCAACCGGAAACATGTCAGCCTGAGACCCAGTGAGGCCAGCCGACCCGGCGGGCGAGAAGCGCCCGCCGAGGGCGGGGCGGGCGCTGGCCGGGCCTTGAGGGCCCGGCCGGGACAAGGGGAAGCGTTGCGCGGTGGCGAAGGCGATAGCCTTCGCCAAGGGAAGCCAGCAGCACCGGCCGCAGAATCCGCTTCCCTCCCGAACGATTTCCGCCAGTCTTGACGCAGAACCCACTCCACGGAGGACCGAATGACATTCAACCCCGAACGCGGAACCTGCCGCTGCGGCGCGGTGGAGATCGAGGTCTCCGCCCCGCCCTTCATGACCATGGCCTGCCATTGCCGCGGCTGCCAGCGGATGACCGCCAGCGCCTTCTCGCTGACCATGATGGTGCCCGCCGCGGCGCTACGGGTGACGAAGGGCGAGACGGTCCGCGGCGGAACCGGCGGCCCGATGGGCGACCACCGCTTCTGCGACGGTTGCAAGAGCTGGCTCTTCACCCGCTTCGAGGGGCAGGATTTCGTCAACGTCCGCCCGACGATGTTCGACCGGCCCGACTGGTCGCGCCCCTTCGCCGAGGTGCAGACCGCCGAGAAGCTGGACTGGGTCCGGCTTCCCGTCCGGCATTCCTTCCAGCGTTTCCCGCCGCCCGAGCAATACGGCGCGCTGCTCGCCGAATTCACCGCCGGCTGATCACAGCGCCGAAAGCCCCGCGTCCAGCGCCTTCAGGATCACCTGCACGTCGTCGCTGGTCAGCACCAGCGGCGGCGACAGGATGATGTTCGGTCCGGAGACCCGGATCATCGCGCCGTTCTCGTAGGCCACCTTCTGCACCTTGCCCGGCGTGGCCTTGTCCGGCGCCGCCTTGGTCGCCCGGTCCGAGACCAGTTCGACCGCGTGCATCAGCCCGTGGCCGCCGCGCACGTCGCCGACCACTGCGTGCTTTTCCTTCAGCGCCAGCAGGCCCGAGTGCATCTCGGCCCCCCGCGCCGCGGCATTGTCCTTGACGTTCAGCCTTTGAGTTTCGGCCAGGCAGGCCAGCGCTGCCGCTGCGCCGACGGGATGGCCGGAATAGGTATAGCCATGGCCGATGGCGGCCTTGCCGGTTTCGTCGCCCTCGAACACCTCCGCCACGCCTTCGGCGATCATCACCGCACCGAAGGGGAAGAAGGCATTGGTGATCGCCTTCGCGGTGCAGGCGAAATCCGGCTTCACCCCCCAGAGCCGGCTGCCGGTCCAGGCCCCGGTGCGGCCGAAGGCGGTGATCACCTCGTCGGCGATCAGCAGGATGCCGTGCTTGCGGCACAGCTTCTCGACCCCCGGCATGAAGCTGGAATGCGGCGGGATCACCCCGCCGGCGCCGAGGACCGGTTCCATGATGAAGGCGGCAATGGTCTGCGGCCCCTGGAAGGCGATCTCGTCCTCCAGCGCCTGCAGGCACAGCTGCGCCAGCCGCTCCGGGTCGCTTTCGTTGAACGGGTTGCGATAGGTGTAGGGCGCCGGGATGTGGTGGCAGCCGGGCAGCAGCGGCTCATAGGCGCTGCGGAAATTGGCGTTGCCGTTGACCGAGGCGCCACCGAAATGGGTGCCGTGGTAGCCCTTCTTCAGCGACAGGTATTTCACCCGCCCCGGCTCTCCCTTGATCTTGTGATACTGCCGCGCCAGCCGCAGCGCCGTCTCCACGCTGTCGCTGCCGCCGGAGGTGAAAAAGGCCCGGACAAGGCCATCCGGCGCGAAAAACGCCCGCAGCTCCTCGGCCAGTTCGATCACCTTGTCGTTCGAGGTGCCGCGGAAGATCGAGTAATAGGGCAGCGACTCCAGCTGCGCCGCGATGGCCTCCTTCACCGGGCGGCAGGAATAGCCGAGGTTGACGTTCCACAGGCCCCCCACCGCATCCACCACCTCATGCCCGTCGACATCGCGGATGCGCACGCCTTCCGCGCCGGTCACGATGGTCGGCGCGTTCTTCAGGCTGTCCGCAGGCGCCGTCATCGGGTGCCACAGGCTGCGCGCGTTGTTCGCTTTCAGGAAGTTGGCGTCCTTCATCGGCTTTCCTTTCGGGTCAGGCGGCATCCCGCCACAGGGTTTCCAGCCCGGGCGGCAACTGCCCGCCCCAGGCCGTGGTGATCTGCACCGCCGCCCTTGCCAGTTCGGCCAAGGTCAGGCGGCGTTGGTCCTCGGTCATCCGCGCCGCCGGGGTGGCGACCGCGATCGACCCGGTGCAGGCGCATGTCGCATCGAACAGCGGCAGCGCGATGCCATGCACCCCCGGCTCGAAGGTCGAGTCGGTCTCGGCATGGCCCCGCGCCCGGATCGCCGGCAGCAGCGTGCGGATCGCCTCGGGATCGGTTCCGGTGGAAGCGGTCATCTGCGGCAGCGGCGCGGCCAGAATCGTCTCTGACATGGCCTTTTCCGCAAAAGCCAGCACCACCAACCCGCTGGCGGTGGCGTGGAAGGGCAGGAAATCGGCATCTTCCATCCGCACCGCCATGGCGTGGCGCGCCGAATAGGCGAAGGCCAGCGTCTGCAGCCGCCCCGCCACCAGATGCGACAGATGCGCGGTCTCACCCGTCGCCTCGGCCAGCGCCCGCAGCACCGGCATCGCTGCCTCGCGCATCGGCACCGCCGCTTCGCGCAGGGAGGCCAGCCGCAGCACCGCCGGCCCCAGCCGGTATTCCCGCGCCGGGCCGGTTTGCTCGACCAGCCCGCAGCTTTCCATCTCCTGCAACAGCCGGTGGCAAGTGGCCTTGTTCAGCCCCGAGGCGCGGGCGATCTGGCTCAGCCCCATCTGCGGCTGCCGATGGGTGAACAGGTCCAGAAGCTCCAGCGCCTTGCCGACGGTGCCCATACCGCGCCCCCTTTGCATTTTTGTTGACAGGTCGCGGTCCGCCCGTCAATCTGTTTTTGAAACATTGGTTCATATAATGAACCGATAAGGGAGCACCGCATGAGTCTGGACCAAGCCGCCATCGACCGCCTGGCCGCCGCGCCCGTCGCCCCCGGCCGCCTGCTGATCGAAGGCCAATGGCTGCCGGGCGAGGCCGGCGAAAACCCCGTCCTGTCGCCCATCGACGGCCGCCAACTGACCACGCTCGCCGCCGCCTCGCCCGCCGATGTCGCCCGCGCCTGCGCCTCAGCCCGCGCGGCCTTCGAGGATGGCCGCTGGTCCCGCCTTGCCCCTTCGGCCCGCAAGGCGGTGCTGCACCGGCTGGCCGACCTGATCGACCGCAACGCGGCGGAACTCGCCGTCCTCGGCGTCCGCGACAATGGCACCGAGATCTCCATGGCCCTGAAGGCCGAGCCCGGCAGCGCCGCCGCGACCTTTCGCTACTACGCCGAGGCGCTGGACAAGGTTTATGGCGAGATCGCCCCCACCGCGCCCAACATCCTCGCGCTGGTCCACAAGGAGCCGGTGGGCGTGGTCGGCGCCATCGTGCCCTGGAACTTCCCGCTGATGATCGGCGCCTGGAAGATCGCCCCCGCGCTGGCGATGGGCAATTCCGTGGTGCTGAAACCGGCGGAAACCGCGTCCCTAACGCTGCTCAAACTGGCCGAACTGGCGCTGGAGGCCGGGGTGCCGCCCGGCGTCTTCAACGTGGTCACCGGCCCCGGCCGGGTGACCGGCGAGGCGCTGGCGCTGTCGCCGGACGTGGACGTGCTGGTCTTCACCGGCTCCGGCGCCACCGGCCGCCGGCTGCTGCAATATTCCGCGCAGTCGAACCTGAAGCGCTGCTATCTGGAGTTGGGCGGCAAGTCCCCCAACATCGTCTTCGCCGATGCGCCCGACCTGCAGGCCGCCGCCAAGACCGCCGCCACCGCGATCTTCCGCAACGCCGGGCAGGTCTGCGTGGCGGGTTCGCGGCTGCTGGTGCAGGCCGAGGTGCATGATGAATTCGTCTCTATCCTTGCCGAAACCACCAAGAAGATGACCGTCGGCAACCCGCTATCGCTGGCGACCCAGGTCGGCGCGGTGAACTCCTTGCCGCAGTTGGAGGGCAACCTGGGCTTCGTCGCCGATGCCGCAAGCGAGGGCGGGCAGGTCGTCACCGGCGGCGCCCGCGTCCTGCAGGAGACCGGCGGCTGGTATATGGACCCGACCGTGGTCACCGGCGTCCGGCCCGAGCATCGGCTTTACCGCGAGGAGGTCTTCGGCCCCGTCCTCGCCGTCACCCCGTTCAAGGACGAGGAGGAGGCGCTGCGGCTGGCCAATGCCAGCGACTTCGGCCTCGCCTCCGGGGTCTGGACCGCGAACCTGTCGCGCGCCCACCGGATGATCCGCGGCATCCGCGCCGGGGTGGTGCATGTGAACACCTACGGCGGCGCCGACGGCACCGTGCCGCTGGCGGGGACCAAGCAATCGGGCAACGGCGCGGACAAGAGCCTGTACGCGCTGGAGAAGTATTGCGATCTGAAGACCGCGTGGATTCAGCTGTAACAGGGACTGTTTTCGATGGGCGACCGCATCCTTGTCGTGGGCACCTACGACACCAAGGACGACGAACTGACCTATCTGGCCGGCGTCATCCGCGCCCAGGGCGGCACCGCGCTGACCATGGATGTCTCGATCCTGGGCGATCCCAAGGCGCCGACCGACTGGTCCAAGCATCAGGTGATCGAGGCCGGCGGCAGCACCATCGCCGAAGCCATCGCCGCCGAGGACGAGAACTTCGCCATGCAGGCGATGGCCCGCGGGGCCGCGGCGCTGTCCGCCCGGCTGCACCGCGAGGGCGTGTTCGACGGGGTGATCGTCCTCGGCGGCTCGATGGGCACCGACTTGGCGCTGGACCTCTGCGCCGCGCTGCCGCTGGGGGTGCCGAAATACGTGGTCTCCACCGTCAGCTTCTCGCCGATGCTGCCGCCGGAACGGCTGGCCCCGGACATCCAGATGATCCTCTGGGCCGGCGGGCTTTACGGGCTGAACTCGGTCTGCAAATCGTCGCTGAGCCAGGCCGCGGGGGCGGTCCTCGGCGCCGCCCGCGCGGTGGAGCCGCCGCGGCGCGACCGCCCGCTGATCGGCATGACCGGCTTTGGCAAGACCGTGCTGCGCTACATGGTGGTGCTGAAACCGGAACTGGAGAAACGCGGCTTCGAGGTCGCCGTCTTCCACGCCACCGGCATGGGCGGCCGCGCCTTCGAATCGCTGGCGGCCGAGGGCGCCTTCGCCTGCGTGATGGATTTCGCACCGCAGGAGGTGGGGAACCACCTGTTCGGCAGCGCCATCAGCGCCGGGCCGGACCGGATGACCAACGCCGGCCGCCGCGGCCTCCCGCAGATGGTGGCGCCGGGCTGCTACGATCTGGTCGACGTGGTCGGCTGGCACGCCCCGCCGGAACGCTTCCGCGACAGCCCCAGCCATGCGCACAACCGGCTGTTGTCCTCCTATGTGCAAAGCGCCGAGGAGCGGCGGATGATGGCGCGGGAGATGGCGGCGAAGCTGGCGGGGGCGACGGGAAAAACGTCTCTGTTCCTGCCGAAACGGGGCTGCAACGAATGGGACCGCGAAGGCGCGCCGCTGGCGGATGCCGAGGGGCTGGCCGCCTTCTGCGAGGAGATCCGCAAGACCTGCCCGCCGAATGTCGAGCTGATCGAGCTGGATTGCCACATCAACGACGAAGGCTTCGCCGCCGCGGTGCTGGAGTTGTTCGACCGCTGGCTGGCCGAGGGCGTGGTCAGGCGAAACTGATCGAAACCGAGCCGAAGGCGCCGAAATCGGCGTGGAAGCGGCTGCCCGGCGGGGCCTCGACCGGGCGGATGAAGCTGCCGGACAGCACCACCTGCCCGGGTTCGATCCCCTGGCCGTAGGCCGCAAGCCGGTGGACCAGCCAGAGGATGCCGGTCACCGGATCGTCCAGCACCCCGGCGCCGAGGCCGGTTTCCTCGACCACCCCGTCGCGCTTGACCACGGCGCCGACCCAACGGAGGTCGAAGGCGCCGATGGGGTGGCGGTCTTCGCCCAGCACGATCCCGGCATTGGCCGCGTTGTCGGCCACGGTGTCGACGATGGTCCGCACCCGGCCGGTGACCGGATCGGCCCGCAGGATGCGGGTGTCGAGGATTTCCAGACTGGGGCAGACATGGGCGGTGGCGGCGACCACATCCGCCCGGGTGACCTGCGCGCCCCGCAGCGGAGCCTGCATGACGAAGGCGATCTCCGCCTCCACCCGCGGCTGGATGAAGCGGCCGGCGGAGACGGTTGCGCCGGTCGGGAAGTGCATGTCGTCCAGCAGAACGCCGGAATCCGGGGTGGTGATGCCGAGCGCGCTTTGCATGGCGCGGGAGGTCAGGCCGATCTTCCAGCCGGTCACCCGGCGGCCCGCGGCCAGCTTCCGCGCCACCAGCGCGGACTGGATGGCATAGGCGTCGTCCAGCGTGGCCTCGGGGTATTGCAGGGAGATCAGGCCGCATTGGCGGCGGCTCTGTTCGGCCCGGAAAAGCGTCTCTGCGCAGGCGGAAATGGCCTCGGGCGTCATTCGTCGCGCACTCCGTTGCGCAGGGTGCCGATGCCTTCGGCCGTGACCTCGATCACGTCGCCGGGCACCAGCCATTTCGGCGGGTCGAAGCGGGCGCCGGCGCCGGTGGGGGTGCCGGTGACGATGATGTCGCCGGGGACAAGGGTGGTGAAGGTGGAGAGATAGGCGATCTGGCGGGCCACCGGGAACAGCATCCGGCCCGTCCTGTCCTGCTGCCGGGTCTCGCCGTTCACCCGGGTCTCCAGCGCCACGTCCACGATCTGCGACGGCGACTCGAACGGCACCAGCCAGGGCCCCATCGCGCCCGAGCCGTCCCAGTTCTTGCCCTGCGTCACGTTGAACTTGGCATGGCGCACCCAGTCGCGGATGGTGCCCTCGTTGCAAAGCGTCAGCCCGACGATGTGGTCCAGCGCCTGCGCCTCGGGGATGCGGCGGCCGGCCTTGCCGATCACCACGGCGATCTCGCCCTCGTAATCCAGTTGCGGGCTTTCCGGCGGCCGGGTCAGCGGCACCTCGTGGCCGACGAAGCTGCGGGGGAAGCGCGGGAACAGCGACATGTTCGGCGGGGCTTCCTGCCCGTCCTTATATTCGGCATTGCGGTCGGGGAAGTTGACGCCGACGCAGATGATCTTCTCCGGGTCCGGCACCGGAATGTCCCAGCGGAACGTGCCGAACGGGTGGGTCACCGGAAGCATTTCGGCAAGAGCAGAGACTATTTTCCAGCCACGTGCCGAGATCATCCAGCGCAGCGTCGGCCATTGCGGGAAGTTGTCCGACAGCGCGATCATCCCGGTCTCGGCCACCGCGCCCCACATCTGCCGCCCCTCGGAGGTGAATGTCGCCAGCCGCATCATGGCGCGACGATCGGGGTGGCCTTGAGGTCGCTCTCCGACAGCGCCGCGCCGGCGAAGACGCTGCCCTCCTCGAACCAGGACCGCGGCGCGGGGGCGCCCCAGAGGGTCTGCCGCTGCGGGTCCTTCAGGTCCCATCTGATCGGCTCCAGGTCCGGGTCCACGGTCTGGTAGTCGGAGCAGTAAATCTCGATCCGATGGCCGTCCGGGTCGCGGATATAGAGGAAGAAGGCGTTGGAGATGCCATGGCGGCCGGGGCCGCGTTCGATGTTGGCCAGCCAGCCGGTGGTGCTCATCAGGTCGAGCAGGTCGATGATGTTCAGCGGCGTCGGCACCCAGAAGGCTGTGTGGTGCAGCCGCGGGCCGGTGCCGTTGGTGAAGGCGATGTCGTGGACGCCGCCCTTGCGGTGGGTCCAGGCGGCCCAGAGGCGGCCGCTTTCCGCATCCTCGGTGTATTCCGTCACCCGGAAGCCGATCTCGTTCCAGAACGCCACCGCTTCATCGACGTTGGGCGAGAAGCAGTTGAAATGGTCGATCCGCAGCGGTTTCACGCCTTTGTAGAGACGGTATTGCTGGTGGATCGGCGGCAGGCGGTCCATCCGGCAGTAGAACTCCAGCGGAATGCCCTGCGGGTCGCGGGTGCGGAAGGTGCGGCCCTGGAAGGGGCGCTCCACCCACTCCACCGGCAGGCCCTTGCCGGAAAAGAAGGCGGCGGCGCGGTCGAGGTGATCCTCGTCGAAGACCTTGAAACCCAGGTCGCGGGCCTCGGCCCGCTCGCATTGCTTCAGGACGATGCAATGGTGCCCGCGCTCTTCCATCGCCCGCAGCCAGATGGTTTGCGCATCCTCGTCGGTCACCTGCAGGCCGAGGGTGTCGACGTAGAAGGCCCGACTGCGGGCCAGGTCGGTCACGCCGAATTCGACATGGCTCAGGCGGACGGTGTTGAAGGGCGGGTAGAGGTTCGGGGCGGGGACGGGCATGGCTCAGGCTCCCAGACGCTGGATCTTGTGGGTTCCGAGGGCGAAGGCGGTGTTCTTCGTCTCCATGTAGAAGTCGAAGGACCAGTCGCCACCGTCGCGGCCGATGCCGCTGGCCTTCACCCCGCCGAAGGGGGTGGGCAGGTGGCGGACGTTCTCGGAGTTCACCCAGATCATCCCGGCCTCCAGCGCATCGGAGAAGCGCAGCGCGCGGGACAGGTCGTCGGTCCAGAGATAGCCGGCCAGCCCGTAGGCCACGCCATTGGCGATGCTCAGCGCCTCGGCCTCGTCCTTGAAGGTCAGGCTGGTCAGGAAGGGGCCGAAGACCTCTTCCTGCGCGATCCGCATCTGCGGGGTGGCCCGGGTGAACAGCGTCGGCTCGATGAACCAGCCCTCGGTGCCGATCCGCTTGCCGCCAGCGGCAAGGGTGGCGCCATCGGCGCATCCCATCTCGACATAGCCGGAGACCTTGTCGAAATGGGTGCGGTGGATCAGCGGCCCGACCTCGGTCGCCGGGTCCAGCGGATGGCCGACCTTCAGCCGTTTCACCCGCTGGGCCAGCTTCGCGTGGAATTCCTCGGCGATGCTGTCCTGCACCAGCAGGCGGCTGGAGGAGGTGCAGCGCTCGCCGTTCAGCGAGTAGATCATGAAGACCACGGCATCCAGCGCGCGGTCGAGGTCGGCGTCGTCGAAGACGATCACCGGGTTCTTGCCGCCCAGTTCGAAATGGACCCGTTTCAGGGTGTCGGCACCCTGCTTCATGATCATGGAGCCGGTCCGCGACTCGCCGACGAAGGCGATGGCCTTGATGTCGGGATGTTCGGTCAGCGCCTTGCCCGCCCCTTCGCCCATGCCGTTCACCAGGTTCAGCACGCCGGGGGGTAAGCCGGCCTCATGGCAGATCTCGGCCAGCAGGCGGGCGGTGAGGGGCGAGAACTCGGCCGGCTTGTGGACGACCGTGCAGCCGGCGGCCAACGCCGGGGCGATCTTCCAGGTCGACAGCATGAAGGGCGTGTTCCAGGGGGTGATCACGCCGACCGGGCCGATGGGATGGCGGGTGGTGACATTCCAGTGGCTGGCGGTCGGCAGGCTTTGCCCGTCGCGCGCGGCCGGCGCCCGGTCGGCGAAGAAGCGGAAGTTTTCCGCCCCGCGCAGCGCCGCCTTGGACATGAAGCGCCAGGCCTGGCCGGTGTCCCAGCATTCGCAGAGCGCGATCTCCTCGGCGCGGGCCTCGATCAGGTCGGCGATGCGCTGGAGGATGGCCTTCCGCTTCTCCCCCTCCAGCGCCGCCCAGGCCGGGAAAGCCGCCTTGGCGGCCTTGGCGGCGGCATCCACCGTCTCCGCGGTGCCGAGCGCCACCCGCGCAATCAGGCTTTCGTCCACCGGGCTGCGGGTCTCGAACCATTCGCTCCCGGACACATTCTGCCCGGCGATCAGGTTGAGAACCCCGTCGTGGCGGAACCGCGCCAGATGCCCTTCAAGCTGCGCGATGCGCTCCTGCAGACCGGCCATGGCGCCCTCCCCGCTGAATTACTTTTCATGTTAAGTATCAGCGCGAGTCGAGTCAACGAAAGGCTTGGAGCAGATCGATCTTCGGTAAGGCGTAACCATGAGAGGGCCGGGCGGGAGAAGGCGAGGCACTGCCTCGCCCCCGCCCGTGCGCGACATCTCAACCGGAGACGGTGCAGCCCTGAACCCCGAGAGGCCAGCGCCCGACCCGGCGGGCGAGAAGCGCTTGGCCCAAGGGCGGGGCGGGCGCTGGCCGGGCCTTTGGGGCCCGGCCGGACAAGGGGAAGCATTGCACGGTGGCGAAGGCACACGCCTTCGCCAAGGAAACCCGACAACCTCTAATCAGGCCGAGGCCAGTTCCCGCACCACCGCCCGCGCCGCGGCGGCCGGGTCGGGGGCGGCCCAGATCGGGCGGCCGACGACGATGTGGTCCACGCCCGACCGCAGCGCCTGCGCCGGCGTGGCGATGCGCTTCTGGTCGCCGGTCGCCGCCCCTGCCGGGCGCACCCCCGGGGTGACGATCAGCTTGCCCTTCGCCTCGGGCAACGCGCGGATCGCCGCCGCCTCCTGCGGGCTGGAGATCACCCCGTCCGCCCCCGCCGCCAGCGCCCGGGCCGCGCGTTCCACCGCGATCTGCGCCAGGTCGCCCGGGACGATCATGTTGGCGTCCATGTCGGCGCGGTCCAGGCTGGTCAGCACCGTCACCGCGAGGATCTTCAGGCCCGAGCCCCTTTTCCCCTCGCCCGCCGCGCGCACCACCTGCGGGTCGCCGTGGACGGTCAGGAAGTCGAGGTCGTATTGCGCGATCCCCCTCACCGCCGCCTCGACCGTGGCGCCGATGTCGAAGAACTTCATGTCCAGGAAGATGCGCTTGCCCTGCTCCTGCTTCAGCTCGTTCGCCAGCGCAAGGCCGCCGCCGGTCAGCATCCCCAGCCCGATCTTGTAGAAGCCGACCGTATCGCCCAGCTTGCCCACCAGCTCCAGCGCCTGCACGATGTTGGGCACGTCCAGCGCCACGATCAGGCGGTCGTCGGCGGCCAGGGCTTCTGCGGTCATCGGCACTCTCCTCGGGCAGCGGGTCCGGCGCGGTTTGACGGCGCCCGCCCGCCCTGTCAAGACTGTGACAGAGGGCGAACGGAATTCGGGGAGGCCGGGATGATCCTTGCGTTCGACATAGGCGGCAGCCGCATCCGGGCGGCGCTGTGGGACGGCGCGGAGCTGCGCCCGCTGGGCGAGGCCCCCACCCCCGCGCATGACATCGAGGCCTTCACCCGCACCATCGCCGGCTTCGCCGACGGCACCGGCGTGCGCGGGCTGGCGATCTCCATCGCCGGGGTGGTGGACCCAGAGACCGACATCGGCATCGTCGCCAACATCGCCGCCATCGACGGGCTGGCGCTCGGCCCGGCGCTGCGGCAGGCAACCGGGCTGCCGGTGCTGGTGCTGAACGACGCCGACTGCTTCACTCTGGCCGAAGCCTGGCGTGGGGCGGGGCGGGGGCATGACAACGTCTTCGGCGTCATCCTGGGCACCGGGGTCGGCGGCGGGCTGGTGATCGGCGGGCGGCTGGTCACCGGCGCGGGCGGCTATGCCGGCGAATGGGGCCACGGGCCGGTGCTGCGCGGCGACTACGCCCTGCGCTGCGGCTGCGGACAGGTCGGCTGCATCGACATGATCGGCGGCGCCCGGGGGCTGGAGCGGCTGCACCAATTGCGCTGCGGGGCCGAGGTGCCGTCGGAGGAGATCGTCGCCCGCTGGCAGGCCGGGGATGCGGCGGCGGCGGAGACGATGGAGCTGTGGCGCGAACTGGTGGCCGGGCCGCTGGCCATGGTGCTGAACGTGGTCGGCGCCTCGGTCGTGCCGGTCGGCGGCGGGCTGTCGCGGGCGCCGGGACTGGTGGAGTTCCTCGACGAGGGGTTGCGCAGCCGCATCCTGCGCCGCAGCTCCGGCCGGCTGGCGGTGCCGGCGCAATGCGGGGCGGATGCCGGATTGCTGGGCGCGGCGATGGCCGGGGCGGCGGCGTGGATGTGATCCTGGAGGTCTGCGTCGACACCTCCGCCGGGCTGGACGAGGCCGTCGCCGGCGGGGCCGACCGGATCGAGTTGTGCGCGGCGCTGGCCCTGGGCGGGCTTACCCCCTCCGCCGGGTTCATGGCCGAGGCCGCGCGCTGCGGCCTGCCGGTGATGGCGATGATCCGCCTCCGCGCCGGGGACTTCGTCTTCTCCGAGGTCGAGCTGGTGCAGATGGAGAAGGACATCGCCGCGGCCCGCACCGCCGGGCTGGCGGGGGTGGTGCTGGGGGCCAGCCTGCCGGACGGGCGGCTGGACCTGCCGGCGCTGCGCCGGCTAAGGGCGGCGGCCGGAGAGATGGACTGCACCCTGCACCGCACCTTCGATCTGGTGCCGGACCAGGCCGAGGCGCTGGAACAGGCTCTGCACCTGCGGTTTTCGCGGATTCTGACTTCGGGCGGAGAACGCACCGCCGAGGCCGGGGCGGAGCGGATCGCCGCCCTGCTGGCGCAGGCGAAGGGCCGCATCTCGATCATGCCCGGATCGGGCATCACCGCCGCCAACGCCCCGCGCTTCCTTGCCATGGGGGCGACGGAACTGCACGCCTCCTGCTCCGTTCCCGCCCCGGCCACGGGCCGCGCCGTCGACCTCGGCTTCGCCCCGGCGGCCGGGAAACGCACCGACGCCGCAGCCGTAAAGGCCCTGCGACAGGCGCTCCGTTGACTTGGGCCTCGTTTGACGCGACCTTGCCCGCGTTCGGTAACGAGGCAGGCGCATGGACATTTCCCTCACCTTCGACCGCCCCGAGGAGGGCCACGGTTCCGGCCCGATCACGGTCGGCTGGTTCCTGACCTCGGACAAGGGCGCCGTCCTCTACGATCCGCCGGAGCGGGTCAGCTTCCGCCAGACCAACCGGACCCATGCGAAATCCGCCAGCCGCTGCCCCGGGGTGATCCAGCTGGAAAGCCGGTATTTCATGGTGAAATGCCCCTTCGACATCCACATCGGCTTTTCCCGCGACGACAAGGGCAAGCCGGTGCTGGTCAACCGCGCCGGCGCGGCCAGCACCATCCGCGGCAACAAGCTGGGCGAGATCCTGACGCTGGTGAACGAGGCCGAGTGGCGCTATCCGGACCGGCCGACGATCCAGCTGATCCTGCCCTACTGCTTCATCGCCGACGAGATGGTCTACATCACCCAGCTGTCGGCCTTCATGCACTACCGCCCCGACCCGCTGCCCGGCACCATCTTCGGCGGGCGCTTCCCGGTCTCGGTCTGGCCGCGGCCGCTGATGTGGGCCTTCGAGTGGCACGAGCCGGGCAAGGACATCGTGCTGAAACGCGGCGAGCCGCTGTTCTATTGCCAGTTCGAGGGCATGGACCCCAGCCGCCCGGTGCAGGTGGTGGAGGCCGAGAAGACGCCGGAACTGACCGCCTATCTGGACAAGATCGGCGGGGTGGTGAACTACGTCAACCAGACCTTCAGCCTGTTCAAGGCGGCCGAGGCGATCCGTCCGAAGAAGCTGCTGACACCGAAGCCGCGCGACTAGCCCCGCGCCGCCTTGCGGGCGGGCTTCGCCGGCGGCGGCTCCTCGGCGGCGGGCGGCGGCGGAGGCGCGATCCCGTCCAGGAAGGGCGTCAGCAGCCGCGGGTCGCCCCAGACCGAGACATGGATCTCCGGCTGGCCGGACCCCGCCAGATGCTCGGGCGTCAGCATCACCACCCGCATCCGCAGCGCCAGCCCCTTCTCCAGCGCCGGGGCGAGGATCTGGCTGGCCATCGGACCAAGATGGCCGATATAGCCCTCGCGCCACAGCGGCACGATCCCCATCCAGGGCCGGAAGATCCGCGCCCAGAGACCGACCAGCCCCTCGGGCATCAGCCGGGGGGTGACGGTATCGCCCATCGACAGGCGCGAGCGGCCGACATGCAGGGCAATCCCCTCCACGGGGACCTGCGGCAGGATCGGCTCGATGATGTCGTGCATGGGGTTCTCCGGCTTCCGCAGGCCACCTGCGCCGGGCGGGCACGGGGCGCAAGCCCTTGTCGCACCCTGTCCGGGAAACCCGCCGATGGCGGCCGGGCGGATCGGCGGCAAAAGGACCACCGGCCCGCAACCGGGGAAATCCGCCGAAGCCCGGCGGCCGGAAAAATCGCCGCATCTCGGCCGCTTGCCGCTTGAAGGCCGCGCCCGCCCCTCCCACATCTGCCGCAAGGCCGGTGCGGACGTGCCTTTCCGGGCGTTCGCGGGGCGGTGCTTATGAAAGGAGATACCGATGAACCTGGAAAAGTTCACGGAGCGGTCGCGCGGGTTCCTTCAGGCCGCGCAGACGATTGCGATGCGGGAAAGCCACCAGCGCGTGCTGCCCGACCATCTGCTGAAGGCGTTGATGGATGACGACCAAGGGCTGGCTGCGAACCTGATCCGCAAGGCCGGCGGCTCGCCCGAGCGGGTGAACGAGGCGGTGAACGCCGCCATCGCCAAGCTGCCCAAGGTCTCGGGCGGCGACGGCCAGACCTATATCGACCCGCAGCTGGTCCGCGTGCTGGACGAGGCCGAGCAGGTGGCGAAGAAGGCGGGCGACAGTTTCGTTCCCGTCGAACGGCTGCTGACCGCGCTGGCGCTGGTGAACACCCGGGCCAAGGATGCGCTGACCGCAGGGGCGGTGACGGCGCAGGGTCTGAACTCGGCGATCAACGACATCCGCAAGGGCCGCACGGCCGACAGCGCCTCCAGCGAAGACACGATGGAAGCGCTGAAGAAATACGCCCGCGACCTGACCGAGGCGGCGCGGGACGGCAAGATCGACCCGATCATCGGCCGCGACGAGGAAATCCGCCGCGCCATGCAGGTGCTGTCGCGCCGGACCAAGAACAACCCGGTGCTGATCGGCGAGCCGGGCGTCGGCAAGACCGCCATCGCCGAGGGCCTCGCCCTGCGCATCGTCAACGGCGACGTGCCGGAATCGCTGCGCAACAAGAAGCTGATGGCGCTGGACATGGGCGCGCTGATCGCCGGCGCCAAATACCGCGGCGAATTCGAGGAGCGGCTGAAGGCCATCCTGAAGGAGATCGAGGCCGCCGCCGGCGAGATCATCCTGTTCATCGACGAGATGCACACGCTGGTCGGCGCCGGGAAGTCCGAAGGCGCGATGGATGCGGCCAACCTGATCAAGCCCGCCTTGGCGCGGGGCGAGCTGCACTGCATCGGCGCCACCACGCTGGACGAATACCGCAAGCATGTGGAGAAGGACGCCGCCCTGGCCCGCCGCTTCCAGCCGGTCTTCGTCGAGGAGCCGACGGTGGAGGACACCATCTCGATCCTGCGGGGCATCAAGGAAAAATACGAGATGCACCACGGGGTGAAGATCGCCGACTCGGCGCTGGTCGCCGCGGCGCAGCTGTCGCACCGCTACATCACCGACCGTTTCCTGCCCGACAAGGCCATCGACCTGGTGGACGAGGCGGCCAGCCGCCTGCGGATGGAGGTGGACTCCAAGCCCGAGGAACTGGACGCGCTGGACCGGCAGATCCTGCAGTTCCAGATCGAGGCCGAGGCGCTGAAGAAGGAAGACGACGCGGCGTCGAAGGACCGGCTGGAGAAGCTGGAGAAGGAGCTGGCCGACCTGCAGCAGCAATCGGCGGAGCTGACGGCGAAGTGGCAGGCCGAACGCGCCAGCCTGGACGAGGCGCGCGGGCTGAAGGAGCAGCTGGACCATTCGAGGGCCGAGCTTGAGCAGGCCAAGCGCGAGGGCAACTTCGCCCGCGCGGGCGAGCTGCAATACGGCCGCATCCCCGAGCTGGAGAAGAAGCTGGGCGAGGCCGAGGGCCGCGAGGGCGAGGCGCTGGTCGCCGAAGCCGTGCGGCCGGAGCAGATCGCCGAGGTGGTCGAACGCTGGACCGGCATCCCGACGACCAAGATGCTGGAGGGCGAAAAGGACAAGCTCCTGCGGATGGAGGACGAACTCGGCAAGCGGGTCATCGGCCAGCGCGCGGCGGTGGAAGCCGTCTCCCGTGCCGTCCGCCGCGCCCGGGCCGGCCTGTCGGACGAGAACCGGCCGCTGGGGTCCTTCCTGTTCCTCGGCCCCACCGGCGTCGGCAAGACCGAGCTGACCAAGGCGCTGGCGGAATACCTGTTCGACGACGACACCGCGATGGTGCGCATCGACATGAGCGAGTTCATGGAGAAGCACTCCGTCTCCCGGCTGATCGGCGCCCCGCCCGGCTATGTCGGCTATGACGAGGGCGGTGTGCTGACCGAGGCGGTGAGGCGCCGGCCCTATCAGGTCGTCCTGTTCGACGAGGTGGAGAAGGCCCACCCGGACGTGTTCAACGTGCTGTTGCAGGTGCTGGACGACGGCATCCTGACCGACGGCCAGGGCCGGACGGTGGACTTCAAGCAGACGCTGATCATCCTGACCTCGAACCTGGGCGCGCGGGCGCTGTCGGAGCTGCCGGAAGGCGCCGACGCCTCCGCCGCGAAGGCCGAGGTGATGGAGGCGGTGCGGGCCCATTTCCGCCCCGAATTCCTGAACCGTCTGGACGAGCAGATCATCTTCGACCGGCTGAACCGGGCCGACATGACCGGCATCGTCGAGATCCAGCTGCACCGGCTGGAGGCCCGGCTGGCGGCGCGGAAGATCGCGCTGGACCTGGACGCGGAGGCCCGCGCCTGGCTGGCGGACGAAGGCTACGATCCGGTCTTCGGCGCCCGGCCGCTGAAACGGGTGATCCAGCGCCAGCTGCAGGATCCGCTGGCCGAGATGCTGCTGGCCGGCGACATCCTGGACGGCAGCACGGTTGTGGTGACGGCCGGGCCCGAGGGGCTGATCGTCGGCGACAAGGTGATCTCCAGCCGCCGCGACCGCCCGGCGCAGGCCGTGGTGCATTGATCAACGGCGGGGCCGGGAACCCGGCTCCGCTGATACGCCTTGCGATCCGGCGAGACCGGCGCCCGAACCACGGCGCCGGTCATTTCCTTGCCTGAGGAAGGGTTCTTAGACGGGCGGCGGGCCGGGCGGGGGCGTGACGGCCGGGGCCGCCTTGTCCTCGGTGTTCACCGCGCCGGCGCTGATGCCATAGTTCACCCCGCCGCCGTTGAAGTTCAGCCCGACATCCAGCCCGACATAGCTGTTGTCGCCCAAATACGCGCCGCCCACCGTGCCGCGCCAGGCGCCGCTGCCGAAGATGTAGTCCAGGCCCGCGCTGGCGGCGAAGCTGTCCTCCTCGTCATCCGAGAACACCCGCAGGCCGATCCCGGTCTGCGACTGTCCGCCGCCGAACGAGAACGAAAGGCCGAGGCCGACGGCGGGGTCGGCCAGGACGGGGGTGGAGAAGGCAAGAAGGCAGGCGGAAGTCAGGGCAAGGATGCGCATGTCGGTCTTTCCTGCGACGGGTTGAGGTTGGAAAACTGGTCGACTTTTTCTCTGCAAGGCACGGGGCATCGCCGCTCAGGCGGAGCGCAGGATGACGAGGTTGTCGTCCACCGCCTCGGCCACCGCGGTGAAATGCGGGGTGCGGCGGGCCGGATCCTCGCCCGAGCGGATGATCAACAGCTCGGTCTCCTGCACCACCGCCTCCGCCTGCCTGGCCGCCTTCTTCGCGGCGGATTTCTTCACGGCGCGGACCGGCGGCAGCCGCTTGGCGTTCTTCTTGTAGCCCTCCTTCGGGGTGATCGTCTCCTGCGTCGGGTCCAGATTGGCGCGGACGATGCGGTCCAGCTTGGCCTCGGCCTGCTTCATCGCCTTCTTGACCGGCGCATAATCGCCGGTATCGGGCAGCTTGTCGGCGACCCAGCCGTAATAGATGCGCAGGCAGTCGATCCGGTATTCCAGCGCCATCTGGGCCGAGCCGCAGGTGCGGTTGGCGTCCTCAATGATCTTCACCAGCGCATTGGTGGTGCCCTTGTTCAGCGACCCACCGGACGTGCCGCGGGATTTTCCGTCATTCCGGCCATAGTCCTCTCCGCCGCAGTCGCCTTCGCAACTCTGCGCCAGCCAGAGCAGGGCCTCGGCATCGGCAGGCCCGACCGGCTGCGGAACCGGCAACAGGATCGGACCCGCCTGCACGGCGGCGGGCCAGGACAGGCCGAGGGTGATCGCAAGAACCTTCAGGACAGATCGCTTCATCTCAATTCTCCGCTTCGAAAATGCCATAGGCGGCCAGCACCGCCCGCCGCGTCCCCGGGCCGAAGGATCCGTCCACCGCCCCGTCGTAAAGCCCCTTCTCCGCCAGGATCGCCTGCAATTCGGCCCAGGTCTCGCGCGGGAACTTGTCGGCGTTGTTCAAGAGCCCGTCCAGCGCCAGTTCGCTGCCGCCGCGCAGGGCGCGATACAGCAGGTCCGCCGCATCCTTGGCCCCCAGCCCCGGCGCCTTGCCGTTGGCGGCGAAGCTGGCGAGGTTGAACATCGCCTCGGTATGGCCGAGGTCCGCCGCCTGCCGGAACAGCGCCAGCGCCCGGTCGCGGTCCTTCGGCACCCCCAACTCGCCGGTGAAGGCGAAATAGCCCATGTCGTTCACCGCCGCGGCGATCCCGGCCTCGGCGGCCTGCCCGTAAAGCTCCACCGCGCGGGCCGGGTCGGCGGCGACGCCGAAGCCGCCCTCCAGCACCTTGGCCAGCCGGTATTTCGCATCGGCATCCCCCGCCGCCACCGCCTTTTCCAGCAGCGCCACCGCGCCCGAAGGGTCGTAATCCGCGCGCTGGCGGTCCAGCTTGGCCAAGGCCAGCCCGACGATGGACCGCGAATCCCCGGCATCGGCCAGCCTTTGCAGGTTGGCCTGGTCCTCCTCGACGATCTTGGACCATGCGGCGGCAAGGTCGTCGACCCCCGGCTCCGCCCCGCCCGCGGCGCCGCCGGCCAGGAAGAACGGCTCGCCGGGCAGCGAGCCGTAGGTGGCGGGCTCCTGCAGGTTGCCGGTGGCGGCCAGCACGTCGTCGCGCACCTGGCGGAACATCAGCCCGATCTCCAGGTCCGGCAGCACCATGTTCTCGCGCAGGGCCACGTTGAACGGGCTGTTCTCGCCATCGCCGTCCATCGCCACCTCGCCGTCGCGGGCGGCGAAGGCCACCAGCGTGCCGCGCTCCGGCGCCGGCGCCGCCAGCCCGCCCTTGCCGGTGGTCAGGCCCTTGGCGACCTCGGGGTCGCGCAGATCGATCACGTCGGGGAAGGGGTTGTCGCGGCAGGAGTCCAGGATCAGGATCGACATCTTCCGCGCCCCGTCGACCGAGGCCAGCATCTGGTCCATGGTGACAGACGCGGTGACGATGTCCTTCGCCGCCTGCACCCTTGCATCGACCGGGATCAGGAAGGTGGTGCCCTGCACCGAGACCCCGTGCCCGGCATAGTAGATCAACGCGATGTCGGCGGTCTCGGCCCGGAAGGCGAAGTCCTGCAGTTCCTGCAGCGTCTCTTCCTTCGTCGCGTCCATCAGCACGTCGACCGCGAAGCCCATGCCTTCCAGCGTCCCGGCCAGCGCGCGGGCGTCGTTGATGGTGTTCTTCAGCTTCGGCACGGTCTCGTAGCCGGACATGCCGACGACCAGGGCGACCCGGTCGCTGGCCCGGGTTTCGGCAAAGGCCGGAGACAGCAGGGAAAGCGCCAGCAGCGGCAGCACCAGCAGGAAACGACGCATGAAAATACCCCGGGCGAGGGATCAATGACTTGCCGCCATGTTAGCCCCGGTCGCCCGGTTCGGCAAAGGCTTATCGGGGCGCTGCGGGCCGGTGCGGAAAACCCTACCCCCGGGATGCAGGTTTCAGCCGATCGCCGGGCGCAGGGGCGGCCGATCCTGACAGGGCCGCGCAGCCGGGCTATATCCGGCAGGAGGCTGTGGCGAGGAAAGGAGACCCGACATGTCGGTGGATACCAAATACTGGACCGAGGCGAAGGCGACCGGCGGCGGCCGCAACGGCATTGCCGGGCTGGTGAACGGCCAGCTGACGGTGGCGATGGCCAGCCCGAAGGAACTGGGCGGCTCGGGCCTCGGCCACAACCCCGAGGAACTGTTCGCGACCGGCTATGCCGCCTGCTATCTGGGTGCCATGCGCTTCGCGGCGGGGGCGGAGAAGCTGGGCGCCGTGCCGGACAATGCCACGGTGAACGCCCATGTCGGCATCGGCCCCCGGTCGGACGGCGGCTTCGGGCTGAAGGTCAGGCTGGTGGTCAGCCTGCCGGGGCTGGACCGCGCCGTGGCCGAGAAGATCGTGGAGCGCGGGCATTTCATCTGCCCCTATTCCAACGCCACCCGCGGCAACATCGAGGTGGAGACCGAACTGGCCTGAGCCGCCCTCCGGCCCCGTCGCCGGCCCCGTCGCCGGCATAGTGCATCTGCACTATGGATCAATCCTGCCTGACGGATGAACCTTTCCCCGTTGCGGGAAGGGAGCGGCCATGACCACCGGATTCTATTTCGACGAGCACTGCCTGTGGCACACCACGGGCGAGCATGTGATCATCGCCCCGGTCGGCGGCTATCTCCAGCCGCCCTCGGGCGCGGGCCATGCCGAAAGCCCCGAGACCAAGCGGCGGCTCAAAAACCTGGTCGAGGTCTCGGGCCTGGGCGACCATCTTGCCTGGCGCAAGGCGGCCCCGCTGATGCGGGCGGAGATGGAGCGGGTGCATACCCCCGGCTATCTCGACAAGTTCAAGGCGCTGTCGGATGCGGGCGGCGGCAATGCCGGCTTCTATTCGCCCTTCGGCCCCGGCAGTTTCGAGATTGCGGCGCTGTCGGCCGGGCTGGTGAAACAGGCGGTGGCGGATGTGTTCCACCGCCGGGTGGACAATGCCTATGTCATCTCGCGCCCGCCGGGGCACCATTGCCTGCCGGATGCCTCGATGGGCTTCTGCCTCTTGGCGAACATCCCGCTGGCGCTGGAGGCGCTGCGGGCCGAGGTGGGGCCGGTGCGGGCGGCGGTGGTCGACTGGGACGTGCACCACGGCAACGGCACCGAGGCCTGTTTCATCGACCGCGACGACACGCTGACCATCAGTCTGCATCAGGAGAACTGCTTCCCGCCGGATCAGGGCCGGGCGGAGACCCGCGGCACCGGCAAGGGGGAGGGGTTCAACCTGAACATCCCCCTGCTGCCGGGCGGCGGCCACCAGGCCTATCTGGACGCCTTCGACCTGCTGGTCGCCCCCGCCCTGCGGGCGTTCAAGCCGGAGATCATCGTCGTCGCCTCCGGCCTCGACGCCAATTCCTTCGATCCGCTGGCGCGGATGCAGGCCAGTTCCGAGACCTTCCGCGCCATGGCGACCCGGATCAAGGCGCTGGCCGGCGAGCTGTGCGGCGGCCGCGTCCTCGCCGCGCACGAGGGCGGCTATGCCGAGGGCTATGTCCCCTTCTGCGGGCTGGCGGTGATCGAGACCTTCGCCGGCCACCGGACCGAGGTGCAGGACCCGTTCCTCGACATCCTCACCGCCCAGCAGCCGCCCGCCGATTTCGTCGGCTACCAGCGCAGGCGGCTGGAGGATCAGGCGCGCGGGCTGGGGCTGCTCTGACAGCCCCGGCCGAAAGCCATGGTGCATTTGCATCATTTACAGGGGGCCGCCGCGCTGGCCCCATGAGGACAGAAAGGCACCGGGGCGAACCCGGGCCGCAGCCAACGGGAGAGACTGCCATGACCCTGACCCGCCGTCAGTTCCTGATGACATCCGCCGCCTCGGTGGCCGCCGCCTCCATCGCCGCCCCCGCCTTCGCCGCCGAGCCGATCCTGATCGGCGTGCCCACCGCGCAATCCGGCCCGGTCGGCGTGGCCGACCAGCAGGACTGGCTGAACGGCGTCACCATGGCGGTGGAAGAGATCAACGCGGCCGGCGGCGTCAACGGCCGCCCGCTGGAGACGCGGGTGGTGGACATCGACCTCTTGACCCCCGAAGGCACCGTCGCCGCCTTCCAGAGCCTGGTCGAGGGCGGCGTCCACGCTCTGGCGCACAGCTTCGCCATCATCGCCCAGCCGGCGATGGACGTGGCGGCGGCGAAAGGCCTGCCCTACCTGCACGGCAACACCGCGCAGCAGAGCCTCGACCTGGTGAAGGCCAACCCGGAGAAATACCGCAACATCTTCCAGATCGACGTGGCCGAGACCTGGTATGGCGCCGGCTTCGTCAAGTTCCTGTCGAACCACCGCGCCGGGGGATGGCAGCCGAAGAACAACCGCATCCACATCGTGCAGGAGCAGATCGGCTATACCCAGGTCATCTCCAAGGCCACGCAGGCGGCCATCGCCGCCTCGGGCGGTGAATGGGAGCAGGGGCCGATCACCGACATCCAGTTCCCGGTGCAGGACTGGACGCCCATCGTGCAGGCGCTGAAGGACGCCGACTGCGGCGTGATCATGATCGACCACTGGGTCGCGGCGGAACTCGCCAGCTTCGCCCAAGCCTATGTGCTGGACCCGACGCCGGGCAGCCTGGTCTACCTGCAATACGGCCCCTCGCAGCCCGAGTTCCTGGACCTTGCCGGCGACGCGGCCGAGGGCTTCATCTGGGGCTCGGTCCTCGGCGTCTATGCCGACGAGAAGGGCATGGCCTTCCGCGAGTCCTATCAGGCCCGCTTCCCCGGCACGATGGGCATGGTCTACACCGGCGGCGGCTACGACGCGATCCACATCCTCGCCGCCGCCTGGGCAGAGGCCGATCCGGCGGATTTCGATGCGGTGGGCAATGCGATCCGGGCGATCTCGCACCGCGGCGTCTGCGGCACCTATACCTTCGCCACGCCGGAACAGACCCCGCTCAGCTACCCGAACACCACCGACGACCCCGAGGCCGGGCAGGCCCACCTGATCTTCCAGGTCCAGGACGGGGCGCATACGATCATCTCGCCCGAGACCCACAAGCAGGCCGACATGCGGCCCGCGCCCTGGATGTGACCGTATGGCGGCGGAGGCGATCTTCGGCTGCCGGGGTATCGGCATCTCCTTCGGCAACCGCGCCATCCTCCGGGATGTTTCCCTCTCCGTCTCCCCCGGAGAGGTCCTGGGTCTTGTCGGCCCCAACGGCGCCGGCAAGACCTCCTTGTTCGAGATTCTCTGCGGGCGCTACGTGGCCTCCAGCGGGACGGTCACGCTGAAGGGGCAGGACATCACCCGCCTGGCGGTGCATGACCGGGCACGGCTGGGGCTGGCGCGGACCTACCAGAGCCCGGTGGTGCCCTCGTCCCTGACCATCGCCGAGACCTTCCGGGCGGCGCGCCATGCCTATCGGCCCTACCGGACGCGGATGGATGCGGAATGGGCCTGCCACATGGCCAATTTCCGCCAGCCCTGGGACCGGCTGGCCGGGTCCTTGGACACCTTCGACCGCCGCAAGCTGCTGCTGGCCTGCCTGCTGCTGCGCGACCCCTGCGTGCTGTTGCTGGACGAACCCGCCTCGGGCCTGATCAACTCGGAAATCGACGAACTGGACCTGATCATCCGCCATCTGGTCGACGAGCATCACATCGCCGCCATCCTGATCGAACACCGGCTGGAGCTGTTGTCCGCCATCGCCGACCGCGCGGTGGTGCTGGACATGGGCGAGGTGATCGCCACCGGCACCCCGGCCGAGGTGTTCCAGAACCCCCGGGTGCTGGAAGCCTATTTCGAGGAGCCGGCGCATGGCTGACGTGCTGGAAATCGAGGGCCTGACCGCCGGCTACGGGCCGTTGCGGGTGCTGCACGACATCTCCTTCCGGGTGGCGGAGGGCGAGCGCGTGGGGCTGGTCGGACTGAACGGCCACGGCAAGACCACGCTGTTCCGGGCGATTTCTGCGCTGGTCGGCTGGCAGTCGGGCTCGATCCGGCTGCTGGGGGCCGAGATCGGCGGCGCCCGCTCCACCGGGCCGGGGCGGAAGACGCCCGGCATCGTGCGGGCCGGGCTGGCGATGGCGCCGCAGGGGGATGCGATCTTCCCCGGCCTGACCGTGGCGCAGCATCTGGACTGCGGCGCCTATACACCGCTGGCCTGGAAGGAACGCAAGCGCCGGCGCGAGATGGTGTTCGACATCTTCCCGCCGCTGAGGAAGCTGGAACATGCGCTGGTCGGGCGGCTGTCGGGCGGCGAGCGCCGGATGGTCAGCGTCGGAAGGGCGCTGATGGTGGAGGCGCGGCTCTACCTGATCGACGAACCCTCGCTGGGGTTGGCCCCGAAGATTTCCGCCAGCGTCATCGAGGCGCTGTTCTCGCTGCCGCAGGACGGCCGCGCCATCGTCATCGCCGAGCAGAACGTCGCCCTGCTGTCGGGCCGGGTCGACCGCATGGTCGGGATGCACGCCGGCCGGCTGCGCGGCGATGTTGGCCATGTGAGCCTGCATTGATGGACCTCTCCGTCACCCTCGTCCACGGGCTTTCCCTCGCCGCGATCTACGGGCTGATGGCGATCGGGATCAGCCTGTTGTGGTCTTCCATCGGCATGATCAACATGGCCCATGGCGCCAGCTTCGCGGTGGCGGGTTATGCGGCATGGGCCGCGTCGGAGGCAGCGAAGCCGCTGTTCCTGGCCGCCTTCGGCAAGACCATCGCCGGCACCGCCGCCATGGCCGGGCTGACCTTGGGCACCGGGGCGCTGGCCGGCGCGATGATGGGGGCGCTGATCTACCTGCTGGCCTTCCTGCCGATCCACGACAAGCCGAATTTCCCGGTCCGCAGCCTGATCGTGACGCTGGCGCTGAACCTTGCCACGGTGCAGGTGCTGCTGTGGTGGTTCGGCCCGCGGCAGAAGAACCTGCCGAAGATCTTCGGCACCGGGAAGGTGGAGGTCCTCGGCATCTCCGCCCGCTACGACCAGATCGGCACCATCGCCGCCACCTTCCTGATCCTCGGCCTGGTGCTGCTGTGGCTGCGGGTCAGCCGCAAGGGGCTGGAGATCCGGGCGATGATGCAGAACCCCGAAGGGGCGGTGCTGTCGGGCATCTCGGTGCGCTGGACCGCCCTGCCGGTGACGATGCTGACCGGCGCGCTGGCCGGGCTGGCGGCGATCCTGCTCAGCCAGACCATCTTCGTCTCGCCCACCTCCGGCGCCATGCCGCTGATCAAGGGCCTGACCATCGCGCTTCTCGGCGGCCTCGGCTCGGTCCCCGGGGCGGTCCTCGGCGCCATCATCATCGGCTTCCTCGAGGCGGTGATCGGCGCCATTCCCTTCCTCGGCCAGCGCTATGTGCTGTTCGGCACCTTCCTCTTCATAATCGTGGTGCTGATCCTGCGCCCGCGCGGCCTTGGCGGCCTGCTGGACGAGGCGCGGAAATGACGGAGAAGCGCTTCTACCGGATCGGCAGCCGCCCGGCCGAGATCATGCTGCCGGTCCGCGGCGACGTGCCCCTGGCCCGCCGCAGGCTGCCCTTCACCCGCCGTCACCTGCTGAAATGGCGGTCGCGGCTGAACCCCAAGACCCTGCGGCAGGAACGCTGGCTGGCCGACAAGAAGCCGCTGTGGTGGACCATCGCGCTGGTGCTGCTGGCGGTCTCGGCGCCGTTCCTGTCGAACTCGGCGCTGACGGTGGCGTCGATCTTCTGCATCTTCACCGCGATCAACCTCCTGTGGACGCTGATCATCGGCACCGCCGGCATCTTCAGCCTGGCGACGCTGGCGGTGGTCGGCATCGGCGCCTATGCAAGTGCTGCACTGAACGTCTACCTCGGCCTGCCCTGGCCACTAATGTTTCTCGCCGGAGGCGTCGCGGGCCTGATCGTCGGCGGCTTCCTCGCCCTGCCCTCGACCCGGCTGGACGGGCTTTATTACGCCCTCCTGACCATGGGCTTCGCCGAAATCTGCCGGGTCTTCGTGCAGCAGTTGAAACCGCTGACGCCGATGAACGGGTCGATCAACAACGTCGGCTCCTTCATCCCGAGGGACTGGTTCCTGCAACGGCCCGGGCTTCTGCTCGGCTTCGCCGGGGCCTTCGTCCTGATGCTGCTGGCCCTGCTGACCTTCCGCATCGTCAACTCCGAACGGCTCGGGATGCTCTTGCAGACCGCGCGCGAGGACGAGGCTTTCGCCGAGGCCGTCGGCATCGACTACCGCCGCGCCCGGCTGCATGTCTTCCTGATCTCCTCGGCCGGGCTCGGCGTCATCGGGGCCTTCTACGCACAGTTCTACGGCTCGATCTCGCCCGCGGTGTTCAGCCTCGACCAGTTGATGCTCTTGTTCGCCATGATCGTCATCGGCGGGCTCGGCCGGGCGGAAGGGGCCGCCATCGGCACCGCCATCGTGGTGCTGATCGACAAGGGGCTCCTGGACCTCGGCCCGCTGCGCATCCTTCTGGTCGCGGCGATCATGCTGGCGGTGACGCTGCTCACCCACAACGGCCTGGCCGGGGCGCGCAACCAGTTCCGCGGCTGGCGGCAACGCAGGCAATCCGAGGCGCGGGCGCGCCGCAGCGAAAAGGGGGGCGAGGTGATGCCCGAGGAAGCCATCGAGATCGAGGACAAGCAGGCGATCTACTACCGCCGGTTCCAGAAGCGCCTGCGCGACCGGCTCAAGGCGCTGATCACGCCCGAGCTGATCGAGGAACACCGCAAGCGCCCGCTGGGCCAGCATTCCGACGCGCTTTCCCGGGTGCTGAACCATTTCCGCCGCGGCGAGGTGGCGGACAAATACGCCATCCTGCGCCAGTCCGGCCAGTTCCATGCCTACAAGATCGTGGCCTTCTCGGGCGTGCGCGGGGCGCCGCCGCGGCTGGTGGACGACCGGGTCTATACCGACATCAACGAGGCCTATCACGCGGTCTTCCTTCTGCGCGTGAACGACCTGATGGAAAGCTGACATGACCAACACCCGCATCTTCGGCTATGCCGATCCGCTCTGCGCCCGGGCGGGCGGCACGGTGGATTTCATGATCTCGGTCGAGGGGCGCGAGACGGTCACGCCGCGGCTGGTGCGGGTGCTGCACGGCGACGAGAACCCGGAGGGGCCGGGCCATGTCGAGGAAGCGGTGGACCTGGCCCTGCCGGCCGAGATCGCGGTGAAGCGGCAGTTCACCCAGGTGGGCAGCTTCGCCCGGGCCGAGGACCCGGAGGGGCGGCTGGACGGGCTGACCTCCTTCACCCTCTTCGCCCATGTCCATCCTACCGCGCCGAAGGCGGAGCGGCAGCAGATCATGGGCCGGTGGGCCATCGGCCCGTCCAAGGGCTTCGGCCTCGGCATCGACCCGGACGGGCATGTGGCGCTGTGGATCGGCGACGGCGCCCATGTCGACGAGATCAGGACCGAGGTGACGCTGGTCCCGCGCTGCTGGTATTTCGTGGCGGCCAGTTTCGACGGGGCCAGCGGCAAGGCCGAGTTGCACCTGATCAACACCGTCAACCCGTGGAACAGCCGCATCTCCACCGTGGTGCCGTTCCAGCCCGACAGCTGGATCAGGGAGGTGCTGCGCCACCGCCCCGCCGCCACCGGCGCCGACGCCAGCTTCAAGCTGGCCGCCGCCACCGCGGAGAACCCGGTGCGCGGGCATCACGGCGGCTTCCTCTACAACGGCAAGATCGACCGGGCCGGGGTCTATGACCGGCCCTTGGACAGGGCGGAGGTGGAGGCGCTTTCGCGCGGCGAGACACCGCCGCAGGACGGGCTGCTGGCCTTCTGGGACCCCACCGCCAACCTCGGCCGCGAGGGCGTGGGCGACACGATCCCCGACACCGGGCCGCACGGCATTCCCATGCAGGGCGTCAACCGCCCGGTCCGCTGCATGACCGGCTTCAACTGGCGCGGCGAGGACAGCTACCGGCTGGCCCCGGAAACCTTCGGCGGCGTCCATTACCACGACGACGCCATGACCGACTGCCGCTGGGAGAAGACCTTCACCCTGGCCCTGCCGGACGACCTGAAATCCGGCGTCTACTGCCTGCGGATCGAGGCCGGGGGCGGGCAGGATTCCATCCCCTTCATCGTCCGCCCCAAGGCGCCGAAGGCGAAGCTGGCGCTGCTGCTGCCGACCTTCACCTATCTGGCCTATGCCAACGAGCACCTCAGTTACGAGGCCCCCATCGCCCAGGCGATCACCGCCCATACCCCGGTGCTGAACGAAGAGGACCTGGAATACAAGAAGCTGGAGGAATTCGGGCTTTCCACCTACGACCACCATTCCGACGGCGCCGGCTGCTGTTATTCCTCGTGGCGCCGGCCGATCATCACCCTGCGGCCGCGCTACCGGCTGCCGGCGATGAACTTCCCCTGGGCGCTGCCGGCCGATCTGTCGCTGATCTGGTGGCTGGAGCACGCGGGCTACGACTATGACCTGATCACCGACCACGACCTGCACGCCGAGGGGGTGGACTGCCTGAAGCCCTACAAGGCGGTGATGAACGGGACGCACCCGGAGTATTACTCCGAGCAGATGATGGACGCGACGGAGGCCTATCTGCGGACTGGCGGGCGGCTGATGTATATCGGCGGCAACGGCTATTACTGGGTCACCGGCACCCGCAAGGACGAGCCGCATTGCATCGAGGTGCGCAAGCTGGACACCGGCAGCCGCGCCTGGCAGGCGGAGCCAGGCGAAGGCTATCTGGCCTGCACCGGGCAGAAATCCGGCCTCTGGCGGTCGCGCGGGCGGGCGCCGCAGAAGATCGTCGGCCTGGGCTTCACCGCCGAGGGGATGGACGAAAGCCAGCCGTTCGAGCGGATGCCGGACAGCTACCACAAGCGCGCGGCCTGGATCTTCGAGGGCATTGGCGACGAGGAGCCTATCGGCGACTTCGGCCTTGCCGCCGGTGGCGCCGGCGGGATCGAGCTGGACCGCTACGAACTCGGCCTCGGCACCCCGCCGCATACGCTGCTGGTGGCCTCCACCTCCGGCCATTCCGACAACTATCCGCTGGTCAGCGAGGAAGTGACCTATGCCTTCCCCGGCCGCGGCGGCACCCAGGATGCGCAGGTGCGCGGCGACATGATCTGGTTCACCACGCCGGAAAACGGCGCCTGCTTCGCCGCCGGCTCCATCGCCTGGAGCCAGGCCCTGCCCTGCAAGGGCGGCGAAAACAACGTGGCCCGAATCATGCGGAACGTGTTGAATGCCTTCCTCAGGGACGGCCCCCTGCCAGGGTATCGATACACCGGCGACGAGACGCTCTGGCGCTGAGCAGCCGTCCGAAGGGGGAGGATGAAGCCAGGCATCGCCAGCTTCTCTCGGTTCGTGACCGAGATGCAGCACCGCAGCCTTGAACAGGATGCGGAGGGGCTGGCCCGCTGGGCGGTCGGCGACCTGTCCCGCACGCTGGGCTTCGATGCCGCCTGGTATGGCTGGGCCACCCTGCGGGCCGAAGGGGTGGAGGTCTATGCCAATGCCACGCTGGACCTGCCGGACGGCTTCCACGACTACTGGAAGACCATGTCCGAACAGGACCTGCTGGCCCGCTACATGCTGGAGAACCCCGGCGAGACAGCGATCTACGACCGCACCCAGCCGCGGCAGAACGACGGCATGACCAGCCTGTCGGACCGCTACGGCCTGCGCCGGATCACCACGGCAATGAACGGGCATTACGGCAATCACGCCAGCTTCTACATCTCCTCCTACCGCGTCGGCGCGCGGGCCCGGGCCTGGTCGGATGCCGAGCGCGACTTCCTGCAATGCGCGGTGGACCAGCTGTCCGCCGCGATGAAGCTGTCGGTGGCCGAACCGGGGCGGGCCTCGGCGCCCGGCTCGGTCTCGATCCTCGCCTCGGAGAACGGCATCGGCCTCCTCGGCCTGCCGCTGCTGCGCGAGCGGTTCGGCGACATCTGGCCGCGCTGGACCGGCGACCGCCTGCCCGAGCAGCTGGCCGGGCTGATCGGCCGACCCGGCAGCCACATCCTGCCCGACCGCGACCTGGTGGTGACGGTGGAGGCCGCACCGCGGCTGCAGGGCATGGGGCTTCGGCGGATCACCCTGCGGCGGCTGCACCGCTTCGACCTGCTGACCAGCCGCGAGCGCGAAGTGGCGCGCGAACTGGCAGAGGGGAAAAGCGCCAAGGAAGTCGCGCGCCATCTGGGGCTGGCCCCGGCCACGGTGCGCAACCAGACCCAGTCGATCTACCAGAAGCTGCAGGTCGACAACCGGGCGGCGCTGGCCGCCATGGTGAACACGCTGGGCTGACCCGCGAAAGCCGGTTTGTCACACAGGCTTTACAAAACCCGCACATGACTGTCACGCAGCGCGCTTATCCGGGGCGCGTGCCGATCTGCCGGCCAAATCCAGGAGACACTCATGAAACCCGTGTTGCTTTGCACTTCGGTGCTTGCCATCGGCGCTATGACCGCAGGCGTGGCGCAGGCCCGCGACAACATCCAGATCGCCGGGTCCTCGACCGTGCTGCCCTATGCCACCATCGTGGCCGAGGCCTTCGGCGAGAACTTCGACTTCCCGACCCCGGTGGTGGAAGGCGGCGGCTCGGGCGCGGGCCGCAAGAAGCTGTGCGAGGGCGTGGGCGAGAACACCATCGACATCGCCAACTCCTCCAGCCGGATCAAGCAGTCGGACATCGACCTCTGCGCGCAGAACGGCGTGACCGAGATCATGGAAGTCCGCATCGGCTATGACGGCATCGTCTTCGCCTCCGACATCGCCGGGCCGGACTTCGCCTTCACCCCCGAACAGTGGTTCAACGCGCTGGCCGCCGAAGTGGTGAAGGACGGCGCGGTGGTCGCCAACCCGAACAAGACCTGGGCCGACGTGGACGCCGCGCTGCCGGCGCAGAACATCCTGGCCTTCATCCCGGGCACCAAGCACGGCACCCGCGAGGTCTTCGACCTGAACGTGCTGGAGCAGGGCTGCAAGGGCTCGGGCGCCTACGACGCCTTCGTCGCCGCCTCCACCGGGGCCGACGACGAGGCCAAGAAGGCGGAAGCCGCCGAGAAATGCCTGGCGCTGCGCACCGACGGCGCCTCGGTCGACATCGACGGCGACTATACCGAGACGCTGGCCCGGATCGACGCCAACAAGAACGCCATCGGCATCTTCGGCCTGTCGTTCTACCAGAACAACACCGACAAGCTGAAGGTCGCCGCCATGTCGGGCATCACCCCCTCGGTCGAGACCATCGCCAGCGGAGAATACCCGGTGTCGCGTCCGCTGTTCTTCTACGTCAAGAAGGCACATATCGGCGTGATCCCCGGCCTGAAGGACTACATCGAGTTCTTCGTCAGCGACGACATGGCCGGCCCCGACGGCCCGCTGGCCGCCTACGGCTTGGTGTCGGACCCGGAACTGGCCGCGACCCAGGCCGCCGTCGCCGCCGAAACCCCGATGGGCCCGCTGGAGTGATCCGGCGCTAGCCCGACCCGGTGGCGGCACGCTCCCTGCCGCCACCCCCCTTTCCCCTTCGGACGCAGGACCATGAGCATCGCTCTCCTCTCGCTGATCGTTCTGGGCCTTGCCGCCCTGGGATATCTTCTCGGCCGCCAGCGCGCCCTTGCCGCCGCCGGCGGCGACATGCGCAGGCTGCATTCGCTGCCCTCCTACTACGGCGCCTCGGTCTTCCTGTTCACCGCCGTGCCGGCCTTCCTGGCGATGGTGCTGTGGCTGCTGGTGCAGCCGGTGGTGGTGGACCGCAGCACCGCCGCCATGATCACCGCGGCGGATGTGCCGCAGGGGTCCAGCCATGCGCTGGTGATGGCCGACGTGCGCCGGATCGCCGCCGGGCTGGACATCCTGGTCGCCCGCGGCATGGACGAGGACCTGCTGGCCACCATGCGCGCCGACCTCAGCGACATCCGCGGCCGGCTGGGCGGCGTCGGCGTCGCCGTGGCGGAAACCGTCAGCCCCAATGTCTTCGAGGCCGCCAAGTCCTACCGCAGCCTCGCCAACACCGGCCGGCTGGCGATGGCCGCCGCGGTGCTGGCGCTGGCGGTCGGCGGCCTCCTCTACGCCGCCTTCCGCATCACGCCCGATCTGCGCGCCCGCAACATCGTGGAAAGCTTCATCCGCGTGCTGCTGATCGGCGCCTCCACCATCGCCATCCTGACCACGCTGGGCATCGTGCTGTCGCTGGTCTTCGAAAGCTGGCACTTCTTCCGGCTCTACCCCGCGAAGGACTTCTTCTTCTCGCTGACCTGGAACCCGAAGTTCGGCGGCGGCTCCAGCCTCGGGGTCTGGCCGCTGGTCTGGGGCACGCTCTATGTCTCCTTCGTGGCGCTGGTCGTGGCGGTGCCGCTTGGCATCCTCGCCGCGATCTACCTGTCGGAATATGCCTCGCCCACCGTCCGGGGCCTCGCCAAGCCGGCGCTGGAGATCCTGGCCGGCATCCCCTCCATCGTCTACGGCCTCTTCGCGCTGATCACCGTCGGGCCGCTGTTGCGCGACTGGCTGGCGATGCCGCTGGGGCTGGGGGACAGCTCCTCCTCGGTCGCCACCGCCGGGCTGGTGATGGGGATCATGCTGATCCCCTATGTCTCCTCGCTGTCCGACGACATCATCAACGCCGTGCCGCAGGCGATGCGCGACGGCTCCTTCGGCCTGGGCGCCACCCCGTCCGAAACCGTGCGGCAGGTGGTGCTGCCCGCCGCCCTACCCGGCATCGTCGGCGCCATCCTTCTGGCCGCCAGCCGCGCCATCGGCGAGACCATGATCGTGGTGATGGGCGCGGGCGCCGCCGCCAAGCTGTCGATGAACCCGTTCGAGGCGATGACCACCGTCACGGTGAAGATCGTCAGCCAGCTGACCGGCGACACCGAATTCGCCAGCCCCGAGACGCTGGTCGCCTTCGCCCTCGGCCTGACGCTCTTCGTCTTCACCCTGGGCCTGAACGTCCTGGCGCTGTTCATCGTGCGCAAATACCGGGAGCAATACGAATGACCGACCTTTCCGCGGGCCTTCCCCACGCGCCGCGCTCGCTGTTCGAGGCCGACGCCCGCACCCGCCGCCGCAACGCTGCCGAGGCCCGGTTCCGCTTCTACGGCATGGCCGCGGTGGCGGTCGGCATCCTGGCGCTGGTGTTCCTGCTGGTCTCGATCCTGGGCAACGGGCTGTCCTCCTTCCGCCAGACCGGGATCGAGCTGCAGGTGACGCTGGACGCCGCGGTGCTGGACAAGGCCGGCAACCGCAACCCGGAAGATATGAAGAAGGTCACCACCGTCGGCTACGGCAAGATCATCGGCGCCGCGCTGGTCGAGGGGCTGGCCGGGGCCGGGATCGACACCTCGGCGCTTACGACCAAGCAGGTCTCCGCCCTGCTGTCGGACGAGGCGCCGCGCCGGCTGCGCGACATGGTGCTGGCCGACCCCTCGCTGGTGGGCCAGACCGTGCCGTTCAGGGCGCTGGCCAGCGGAAGGGTGGACGGCTTCCTGAAGGGCCGCGTCACCATGGAAAGCGCCCGGCTGGACAGCAACGTCTCGCCCGAGCAGCTGGAGGTGGTGCAGGCGATGAAGGACCACGGGATGCTCTCCCTAGCCTTCAACCCCTCGTTCTTCACCAATGCCGACGCCTCGGAACTGCGGCCCGAATCGGCGGGGCTGGGGGTGGCCATGCTCGGCTCGCTCTACATGATGATCATCGTGCTGGTGCTGTCGCTGCCCATCGGCGTCGCCGCCTCGATCTACCTCGAGGAACTGGCGCCGCAGAACCGCTGGACCGACATCATCGAGGTGAACATCGCCAACCTCGCCGCGGTGCCGGCCATCGTCTACGGCATCCTGGCGCTGGCGCTGTTCATCAACTTCATGGGCCTGCCGCAATCGGCGCCCGTCGTCGGCGGGCTGGTGCTGACGCTGATGACGCTGCCGACGATCATCATCGCCACCCGCGCCGCGCTGAAGGCGGTGCCGCCCTCGATCCGCGATGCCGCGCTCGGCGTCGGCGCCAGCCGGATGCAGACGATCTTCCACCACGTCCTGCCGCTGGCGATGCCGGGCATCCTGACCGGCACCATCCTGGGCCTCGCCCGCGCCCTGGGCGAAAGCGCGCCGCTCTTGCTGATCGGCATGGTCGCCTTCGTCAAGGACTATCCCTCCGCCCCGCCGCAGGGGTTCATGGAGCCCGCCTCGGCCCTGCCGGTGCAGGTCTACCAATGGACCCAGCGGGCCGATCCGGCCTTCGTCGAACGGGCCTCGGGGGCGATCATCGTCCTTCTGGTCTTCCTGATCGCCATGAACGCCACCGCAATCCTCCTCCGCCGCCGGTTCGAGCGCCGCTGGTAAAACACGACAGGCAAATGGACATGAACGCCATGCAAACCCCCGTCATCGACGCCGCCGCCCTGAAGCCCCGCATCGCGGCCTCCGGCGTGCAGGTCTACTACGGCACCAACCATGCGCTGAAGGACGTGTCGGTCGACATCCTCGACCGCACCACCACCGCCTTCATCGGCCCCTCGGGCTGCGGCAAGTCCACCTTCCTGCGCTGCCTGAACCGGATGAACGACACCGTGGCCAGCGCCCGGGTCGAAGGGAAGATCCTGCTGGACGGGCAGGACATCTACGACAAGCGGGTGGACCCGGTGCAGTTGCGCGCGCGCATCGGCATGGTGTTCCAGAAGCCCAATCCCTTCCCGAAGTCGATCTACGACAACGTGGCCTATGGCCCGCGCATCCACGGGCTGGCGCGGACCCGCGCCGATCTGGACGAGATCGTGGAAACCTCGCTGCGCCGCGCCGCGCTGTGGAACGAGGTGAAGGACCGCCTGCAAGCCCCCGGCACCGGCCTGTCGGGCGGCCAGCAGCAGCGGCTGTGCATCGCCCGCGCGGTGGCGACCGGGCCGGAGGTGCTGCTGATGGACGAGCCCTGCTCGGCGCTGGACCCGATCGCCACCGCGCAGGTGGAGGCGCTGATCGACGAGCTGCGCGAGCGGTATTCGGTGGTGATCGTCACCCATTCGATGCAGCAGGCCGCCCGCGTCAGCCAGAAGACCGCCTTCTTCCACCTCGGCAACCTGGTCGAATACGGCGACACCCAGCAGATCTTCACCAACCCGCAGGACCCGCGCACCGAAAGCTACATCACCGGGCGCATCGGGTAAGGAGCCGGACCATGACCACCGACACCCCCCACATCGCCCCCAGCTTCGACCGCGAGATCGAGGCGCTGCTGGCCCAGCTGGTGCTGATGAGCGGCCTGGTCGAACGCGCGCTGGTCGACAGCGCCTCGGCGCTGGAGGCGCAGGACATCGCGGCGGCCGAAAAGCTGATCGCCGCCGACAAGGCCATCGACGCACTGGACGAGCAGATCAATCTCGATGCCGCGGGGCTGATCGCCCGTCGCGGGCCGACGGCCAGCGACCTGCGGCTGATCCTGGCGGTGATGCGCACCTCGGCCAGCCTGGAACGGGTGGGCGATCTGGCGAAGAACGTCGCCAAGCGCACCCTGCCGCTGGCGCAGGCGCGTCAGGTCGAGGGCGCCACCGGCACCATCCGCCGGATGGCCAAGCTGGTCGCGGTGATGCTGGAAGAGGCGATGCGCGCCCTGACCCGCAAGGACGCCAGGCTGGCGGCCGAGGTGCGGGGCCGCGACGTGGACATCGACCAGATCTACAACACGCTGTTCCGGTCGCTGCTGACGCATATGCTGGAGAACCAGTCGAACATCACCCCCTCGATGCACCTGCATTTCATCGCCAAGAACATCGAGCGCGCGGGCGACCACGCCACCGGCATCGCCGAACAGGCGATCTACCTCGCCACCGGCAGGATGCCCGAGGAGGCCCGGCCGAAGGCGGATTTCCCTTCGGCCTCGAAGACGGTCAGCTGAGGCAGTCGGAGCGTCCGGCCAAGAACCGATCAACGGCTTGGCCGGGCGGGATCAGGCGAGGCACTGCCTCGCCCCGCCCGTGCGCAACGGTTCAACCGCAGACGGTGGGCAGCACGAGACCCGAGAGGCCAGCGCCCGACCCGGCGGGCGAGAAGCGCCCGCCGAGGGCGGGGCGGGCGCTGGCCGGGCCTTTAAGGCCCGGCCGGTCCAGTTGAAGCGGTGCGCCATGGCGAAGGCGATGGCCTTCGCCAAGCCCACCGGGCAAGGCGCTCCGGGTGCCGATCCGCTCAGGGGCTGTCGTTGATGTCGCGGTCCCAGATCTTCACCTGGCCCTCGCGCACGCCCATCACCTTGCGCAGCACCAGCCAGGCGACGACCGAGGCCACCGCGAAGATCAGCAGCAGCAGCGGCAGAGAAGTGGTCAGCCCGAGCGCCGCCACCACCGCGGTCAGCACCGCGCCGATGGCGAAGCCCAGGAAGATGTAGCCGGGCGCGATGATCTCCAGGATTCCCAGCAGGAACCCCAGCACGACCCAGGCCCACCATACGGTCCAGATCTGTTCCGGCATCTATCCCCGTCCTTTCAGCATCTTGAAAGCATCTCCGAAGGCTTCCAGCATGTTGGCCGGCACCAGGATGGTCTGTTTGCCGTGGCCCACGGCGATGGCCTGCATCGCCTCCACCTGCTTCAGCGCCACCTGGTATTGCGCCGCCTCCAGCCCGCTTTCCTTGATGGTCTCGGCAATGACGCCGGTGGCATAGGCCTCGGCATCCGCCGTCACCCGCTTGGCCTTGGCCTGCTGCTCGGCGGCGTAAAGCTCCGCATCCGCCGCCAGTTCGACCGAACGCTTCTTGCCCTCGGCCTCCATCACCTGCGCCCGCCGCGCCCGTTCGGCGTTCAGCTGCTGCAGCATCGCGGCGCGGGTGGCCTCGTCCAGGTTCACGTCCAGGATCTCGGCCCGCGTCACCTCGACGCCCCAGTCGTCGACCATGGCGGTGACCTGCTCGCGCACCCGCTCGATCAGTTGCGCCCGGTTCGACTGCACCTGGTCCAGCTCCAGCTTGCCGATCTCGGAGCGGACGATCCCGGCCACAGTCGTCGCGATCGCGCCGTCCACGTCCCGGATGCGGTAGACGGTCTTCTCCGGCTCGGTGACGCGGTAAAAGACACTGGTCTCGACCTTCACCAGCACGTTGTCGGCGGTGATGGCGTCCTGGCTGGCGGTGGGGAGCTGGCGTTCCAGCACCGAGACCTTGTGGGCGATCCGGTCGAGGAAGGGCACCACGAAGTTGATCCCCGGCCCGAGGACCTTGTGCAGCCGTCCGAAGCGTTCGACCACGTGTTTCTCGCTTTGCGGCACGATCCGCACGCCGAGGAAGATGCAAAGGATGATGAATGCGGCGATGGCAAGGAACACCGCGTTCCCGCCGATCAGGTCCTGAAAATCCATGTCTGGCCTCCTGCCGGAAAAAAGCCCGCACCGGGCAGCCCGCAGTCTGGCCCCGGACGCCCCCTCGCGCAAGTGCCGTTGCCCCGACCCGCGCGCCCTCGCCGCATCGCGGCACCTTTCGCCCGGGGCCGCTTCGGTCTACCCTGCGCGGCATTGGAACCACCCGAGGCAAAAATGACCCAACGCCTTCACCTCGTCTTCGGCGGAGAGCTTGTCGATCCGCAGAAGAACGTCTTCCGGGACGTGTCGCAGATCCATATCGTCGGCATGTTCCCCGATTACGACAGCGCCTTCCGGGCCTGGAAGGCCGAGGCGCAGCGCACGGTCGACAATGCCCACATGCGCTATTTCATCGCCCACATCCACCGGCTGCGGGACGAGGGCAAGGCCGCCTCGCCGACCGAGGAACTGGGCTGACCGCGGGCCCGCCATGGCGCTGAAACTCGGCCTCACGCTCTACGGGCTCGGCCACCGGCGCGAGGCGGGCAAGGACGTGCCCCGCCCGGCGCGGCCGACCGGCCAGCTGGCCTGGCTGCACGCGCCCGAGGCCGCGGCGGCCCGCGGCCTGCGCGAGCTGGCGCGGCGGCTGTGGCTGGAGGACGGGGTGCCCTGCCTGGTCACCTGCCCCGACCCGCTGCCCGACCAGCCCGGCGCGCTGGTGCAGCCGCCGCCGCCGGATACGCCGGCCGAGGCGCGCGCCTTCCTCGACCACTGGCGCCCCGACCTCTGCCTCTTCGCCGAGGGAGAGCTGCGCCCGGCGCTGGTGCGCGAGGCCGCGCTGCGGCGGCTGCCGCTGCTGATGGCCGATGCCCGCGCGCCGCGGCTGCCGCGGGACCGCGACGGCTGGTTCCCGGGGGTGATCCGCGGGTCGCTGACGCCCTTCCGCTGGATCGGCGCGCTGGACGAGGCCTCGGCCCGCGCCTTCCGCCGCGCCGGAGCGCCGCCCTCGGCGGTGGCGGTGACCGGACGGCTGGAGGAGCCCTCGGCCGTCCTTAGCTGCAACGAGGCCGAGCGGGCGGCGCTGGCCGCCACCTTCGCCACCCGCCCGGTCTGGTTCGCCGCCGCCCTGCCGGAGGCCGAGGAGGAGGCCGTCTTCACCGCCCACCGGGCGGCGCTGCGCCAGTCGCACCGGCTGCTGCTGATCCTGCTGCCGGAACGCCCCGACCGGGCCGAAGCCATCGCCGCCCGCGCCGAGGCCGAGGACTGGGCCATCGCCCGCCGCGCCCGCGAGGAGGAGCCGGAGGCGCAGACCGAGCTGTTCCTGGTCGACAACCCCGACGAGATCGGCCTGTGGTATCGGCTGGCCCCGATCACCTTCCTCGGCGGCAGTCTCTCCGGCACCGGCGCGATCCGCGACCCGATGGAGGCCGCCGCGCTCGGCTCCGCCATCCTGCACGGGCCGCGGGCCGGGGTGCATGGCGCCGCCTTCGGCCGCCTCGGCGCGGCGCGGGCGGCGCGGGCCGTCGCCTCGGCGCAGGACCTGGCCGAGGCGATGGGGGACCTGCTGTCGCCCGACCGTTCGGCCCGGCTGGCGCATGCGGCCTGGACCGTGGCCTCGGACGGGGCCGAGGCGACCGAGGCGCTGTTGTCCCGTATCCGCGGCACGCTGGAGGGAGACGGCTGATGCGCGCGCCCGGCTTCTGGTTCACCCCGCCCGACCGGCCCGCCCTGGCGGCACGGCTGCTGGCGCCCCTCGGCTGGCTCTATGCCGCCGCCACCGCAAGGCGGCTGGCGCGGGGGCCGGGCTATCGGGCCGCAGTCCCGGTGATCTGCATCGGCAACCTGAACGCGGGCGGCACCGGAAAGACCCCCACCGCCATCGCCCTGGCGCAGCGCCTGCTGGCGTGGGGGCTGACGGTGCACATCGTCAGCCGCGGCCATGGCGGCAGCCTGCCCGGCCCGGTGCAGGTGGATGCCGCCCGCCATACCGCGGCTGAGACCGGGGACGAGCCGCTGCTCTTGTCCGCCTTCGCGCCGACCTGGATTTCCCGCGACCGCGCCGCCGGGGTGCGGGCAGCCGAGGGTGCGGGGGCGCAAGTCGTTCTGCTGGACGACGGCTTCCAGAATCCCTCGGTGGCCAAGGACCTGTCGCTGGTGGTGGCGGATGCCGAACGGGGGTTCGGCAACGGCCGCTGCCTGCCGGCGGGGCCCCTGCGCGAGCCGGTGGCGAAGGGCCTCGCCCGCGCCGACGCGCTGCTGACCATCGGCGAGCCGGCGGCGCAGGAGCGGTTCCTGGCCGCCTGGGGCGGTTCGGTCGCGCTGCCGCATCTGAAGGGGCGGCTGGCGCCGTTGCAGATGGGGATGGACTGGCAGGGCGAGCGGGTGATCGCCTTCGCCGGCATCGGCCACCCCGAGAAGTTCTTCGCCACCCTGCGGGCCGAGGGCGCGCAGATCACCCGCGCGCTGGCGCTGTCGGACCACGAGCCGTTCCAGGACGCGATGCTGCGGCGGCTGGAGCACGAGGCGCGGACCATCGGCGCGCAGCTGGTGACGACCGAGAAGGACGCCGCCCGCCTGCCCGCCTGGTTCCGCCCCAAGGTGCTGGTGCTGGTGGTGCGGCTGGAGCTGGAAGACTGGGCGCCGCTGGATGCGCTGCTGGATCGGCTGGGGCTGGCGCGGTAGATCAGGCCCGCTTGCCCACCATCGAGACCCCCAACACCTCCAGCACTTTCGCCTCGATCTGCGCCGCGTCCATGCCGGCGACGCGATACATCGCCTCGGGGCTGGCCTGGTCGATGAAGATGTCGGGCAGGACCATCGAGCGGAACTTGAACCCGCGGTCGAAGATGCCATCCTCGGCCAGCAGTTGCGCGACGTGGGAGCCGAAGCCGCCGATGGCACCCTCCTCGATGGTGATCAGCGCCTCATGCCCGCGCGCCAGCCACAGGATCAAGTCGCGGTCCAGCGGCTTGGCAAAGCGGGCGTCGGCCACGGTCGGCGCCATGCCGCGGCCGGCCAGCGCCTCGGCGGCCTTCAGCACCTCGGAAAGCCTGGTGCCGAAGGACAGCAGCGCCACCCGCGACCCTTCCCGCATCACCCGGCCCCGGCCGATCTCCAGCGGCACGCCGCGGGCGGGGAGTTCCACCCCACAGCCCTCGCCGCGCGGGTAGCGGAAGGCGATGGGGCCCTGGTCCCAGGCGGCGGCGGTCGCCACCATGTGCCGCAGCTCGGCCTCGTCCGCCGCAGCCATCACCACCATGCCCGGCAGGTTGGACAGGAAGGCCACGTCGAAGGACCCGGCATGGGTCGCCCCGTCCGCGCCCACCAGCCCGGCGCGGTCGATGGCGAAGCGCACCGGCAGGCGCTGGATCGCCACGTCATGCACCACCTGATCGTAGCCGCGTTGCAGGAAGGTGGAGTAGATCGCGCAGAACGGCTTCATCCCACCCGCCGCGAGGCCGGCAGAGAAGGTCACCGCATGTTGCTCGGCTATCCCTACGTCGAACATCCGGCGCGGGAAGCGCCCGGCGAACAGGTCCAGCCCGGTGCCGTCCGGCATCGCCGCGGTGACGCCGACGATCTTCTCGTCGCGCTCGGCCTCCTGGATCAGGCTTTCGGCGAAGACCCGGGTGTAGCTGGGGGCATTCGACGGCACCTTCTTCTGCTCGCCCGTCATCACGTCGAACTTCGCCCGGGCATGGCCGCGGTCGGCGGAGTTCTCGGCGGGGGCGTAGCCCTTGCCCTTCTTGGTCAGCACATGGATCAGCATCGGCCCGGTCGCCCGCGCCTTCGCCGTGCGCAGCACCGGCAGCAGCTGGTCGAGGTCGTGCCCGTCGATGGGGCCGACATAGGAAAAGCCCAAAGCCTCGAACAGGGTCCCGCCGATGGCCATGCCCTTCAGCATCTCCTTCGCCCGCCGCGCACCTTCCTGCAGCGGCTCCGGCAGCAGGCCGACGAAGCCCTTCGCCACCTGCTTCAGGTCCTGCATCGGCGCCTCGGCATAGAGGCGGCTCAGATAGCTGGACAGCGCCCCCACCGGCGGGGCGATCGACATCTCGTTGTCGTTCAGGATGACGAACAGCCGCTGGTTCAGGTGGCCGGCGTTGTTCATCGCCTCGAAGGCCATGCCGGCGGACATGCTGCCGTCGCCGATCACCGCGATGGCATCGCCCGGGTCGCCGCCCAGATCGGCGGCCACGGCGAAGCCGAGCGCGGCCGAGATCGAGGTAGAGGAATGCGCCGCGCCGAATGGGTCGTAGGGCGATTCGCTGCGCCGGGTGAAACCGGACAGCCCGCCCTCCATCCGCAGGGTGCGGATGCGGTCGCGCCGCCCGGTCAGGATCTTGTGCGGATAGCACTGGTGGCCGACATCCCAGACCAGCTTGTCGCGCGGGGTGTCGAAGACCGCGTGCAGCGCCACCGTCAGCTCCACCACGCCGAGCCCGGCGCCGAGGTGGCCGCCGGTGACGGAAACCGCGCTGATGGTCTCGGCCCGCAGCTCGTCGGCCAGCTGGCGCAATTCGCGGTCCGACAGCGCCTTCAGGTCCGAAGGCACGGTCACGCGGTCGAGGATCGGCGTAAGGGGTCGCTCGGGCAAGGCGCCCTCCTGTCTAGCTGTCACGCGAAATAGAGAACCGCGCCGCCGCGATCAAGTTTCCTGCCGCAGGTCCATAAGGCGCAAGCGCCGCCTCCGCCTCCGCCACCAGCGCCGCCGCCCGCGCCCGCGCGCCGTCCAGGCCGAGCAGGGAAACGAAGGTGGCCTTGCCCGCCCGGGCATCCTTGCCGACCCGCTTGCCCGCGGTGGCGGCATCGCCGGTCACGTCGAGGATGTCGTCGGCGATCTGGAAGGCGAGGCCGAGCGCGTCGGCATAGGCCCGCAGCGGCCCGGGGTCGGCGCCGGCCAGAATCGCTCCGGCCTCGGCCGAGAAGCGGATCAGCGCGCCGGTCTTGCCGGCCTGCAATTCGGTGATCTCCGCCAGCGTCAGGCTGCGCCCGGCGGTCTCGGCCGCGATGTCCAGCGCCTGTCCCAGCACCATCCCCTCGGCGCCCGAGGCGCGGGCGAGGCCGGCAACCAGCGCGATCCGGGCCTCAGCCGGGCCGATGGCGGGATCGGCCAGCAGGCCGAAGGCCAGGGTCTGCAAGGCGTCGCCGGCCAGGATCGCCGTGGCCTCGTCCCATTTGACATGAACGGTGGGCTGGCCCCGGCGCAGGTCGTCGTCGTCCATCGCCGGCAGGTCGTCATGGACAAGGGAATAGGCGTGCAGCGCCTCGACCGCCGCCGCCACCGGCAGGGCGCGGGCCTCCTCCACCCCCAGCATCCGCGCCGAATCCAACACCAGGAAGGCGCGCAGCCGCTTGCCGCCCTGCACCGCATAGCGCATGGCATGGACCACCGGCCGGTCGGCCAGCCCGGAAAGCGCCGCGTCCAGCCGCGCCTGAACCAGCGCGGCATCCGCCTTCAGCCGTTCGGGAAAGGTCACAGCCCGGTCACCGGCTCCGTGCCGACGGCACGGCCCTCGGCCAGGCGGATCTTCTCGACCTTTTCCTCGGCCTCGCGCAGCAGCACCTCGCAACGGGCCTTCAGCGCGGCGCCGCGTTCGTAAAGCGCGATGGATTCCTCCAGCTTCACCTCGCCGCGTTCCAGCTGGGTGACCACGGCCTCCAGCGCCGCCATCGCCTCCTCGAACGCCATTTCCGCCGGGGGTTTGCCTGTCATGCCGAAAGCCTCGCCATCTCGTCCACATAGGCCCTGACGCTTTCGGACAGGGCCGGGAGATCATAACCGCCTTCCAGACTGGACACCACCCGCCCGCCCGACACCTCCCACAGCCGGGCGGCGAGCCAGCGGAAATCCTCCGCCTCCCACTCCAGCCCGGCCAGCGGATCGGCCCGATGCGCGTCGAAGCCGGCGGAGACCAGCAGCAGGTCGGGCTTCCAGTCGGCAACGGCGGGCAGGATGACACGCTCGTAAGCCGCGCGCATCGCCGCGCCATCGGTGCCACCCCGCAGGGGGACATTCAGCACCTGCCCATGGGCGCCGCGTTCCTCGGGACGGCCGGAGCCGGGATAGAGCGGCATCTGGTGGCTGGAGGCGAAAAGGCAGCGCCCCTCGTCCCACATCAGGTCTTGGGTGCCGTTGCCGTGGTGCACGTCGAAATCGACGATGGCCACCCGTTGCAGCCCATGGCCCTCCAGCGCCCGCATGGCGCCGATGGCCACCGTGCCGAACAGGCAGAAGCCCATGGCGCGGCGCGCCTCGGCATGGTGGCCGGGCGGGCGGCAGCCGACGAAGGCCGCCCCGGCCTCGCCGCCCAGCACCGCCGCCACCGCCGCGCCGATACCGCCGACCGCCCGCATCGCCGCGGTGTAGGAGCCGGGCGACAGGAAGGTGTCGCCGTCCAGCTGCGCCCAACCCTCCGCAGGCACCGCCGCCGCGATCCGGTCGTGATGCGCCGCCGGATGGCACAGCAGCACATCCTCACGCGTCCCCGGCGGACAGTCCCGCCGCTCCACCGGCAGCCCCTGCAACCCCGCCTCCACCGCCGTCATCCGCTCCACCCGCTCGGGGTGGCCCGGCGGGGTCACATGGGTCGCAGAGTCAGGATGGGAAAAGACGATCATCCGCTTTCATCTGTCCATAAATATCCCGGGGGGTCCGGGGGGCTGGCCCCCCGGCCGCCGGCCGCAGTCAATCCGGCGCCAGCATGTAGCCCTCGCCCCGCACCGTCTGCAGGTAGCGCGGCGACTTCGGGTCTTCCTCGATCTTCCGCCGCAGCCGGGTGATCTGCACGTCCACCGCGCGTTCCTGCGCCACATCCTCGCGGCCGAGGTCGCCGACCAGCCTCTCGCGGCTGACCGCCACACCGGGGGCATTGGCGAAAAGCCGCATCAGGGCCGCCTCGGTCGCCGTCAGCCGCACCAGCGACTCGCCGCGCCACAGCTCGCCGCGGTCCATGTCGTAGCGCACGCCGCCCAGATGCAGCACCTTCGGCGCCGCAGCCTCGGGGCGGGCCTGCGGCACCCGGCGCAGGATGGCGTTGATCCGCAAGAGCAGTTCCTTCGGCTCGAAGGGCTTGACCAGGTAGTCGTCCGCCCCGGCCTCCAGCCCCTCGATCCGGTTCGCCGCCTCGCCCTTGGCGGTCAGCAACAGGATCGGCACCTGCATCCGGCTGCGCAGGTCGCGGGTCAGGCTGATGCCGTCCTCGCCCGGCATCATCACGTCCAGCACGATCAGGTCGAATTCCAGCCCCGCCAGCAGCCGCCGGGCCTGCGCCGCATCGCGCGCCACCGTCACCACGAAGCCGCTGCGGATCAGGAACTTCTGCAACAGGCCGCGGATGCGCTCGTCGTCGTCGACCACCAGCAGATGCACGTCGCCGGAATTCATGCCCCGCCCTCCCTCAGCCGGTTGTAGGCGTTGCGCATCTCCGGGTCCATCATCGCCTCCAGCACCTGCCGGAAGCCGGCCACCGCCGCCGGGCCCGCGGCGCGATAGGCCGCCCGCATCCGCGCCCGCTGGGCGTCCGACAGCTGGCGTTCCAGCGCCTCGCCCTTCTGGGTCAGGTAGAGATGCCGCTCGCGCCCGTCCACCCTTCCCTTCTCGCTGCGCACCAGCCCGTCGTCGATCAGCGTCCGCAGCACCCGGTTCAGGCTCTGCTTGGTGACGCCCAGGATCGACAGCAGGTTCGACACCGTGGTGCCGGGGGAGCGGTGGATGAAATGGATCGCCCGGTGATGGGCGCGGCCGTAGTCCAGCCCCTGCAATATCCGGTCGGGATCGGCGGTGAAGCCGCGATAGGCGAAGAACATCGCCTCGATCCCCTTCCGCAACTGCTCGTCCGTCAGGAAAAGCAGGCTTTCGCCCCCGGCGCGTTCGGCCATCGCAACCTCCATCTTCAAGCCGAATTTACGTCAGCCTTGTTGACATTCCAAGACACAACCCGTAACACGGCGACGATTTGGCGCAAGAATCTGTCCGGTGCGGACCTTTCAGGCGCAAGATTCGCAAAGCAAAAGGTGTCCTCATGGCTGGATATGACGATCGCGACGGATTCATCTGGATGGATGGCGCGCTGGTGAACTGGCGCGACGCCAAGGTCCACCTCCTGACCCATGCGCTGCACTATGCCTCTTCGGTGTTCGAGGGCGAGCGTTGCTACAACGGCAAGATCTTCAAGTCGACCGAGCATTCCGAGCGGCTGATCAAGTCCGGCAAGCTCCTGGACATGGACATCCCCTGGAGCGCCGCCCAGATCGACGCCGCCAAGGAAGAGGTGCTGAAGGCCAACGGCCTGACCGACGCCTATGTCCGCGCCATCGCCTTCCGCGGCGCGGGCGAGGAGATGGGCGTCGCCTCGCTGGGCAATCCGGTGCGGCTCGGCATCGCCTGCTGGACCTGGGGCGCCTATTACGGCGATGCCAAGTTCAAGGGCGCCAAGCTCGACATCTCGAAATGGAAACGCCCCAGCCCCGAGACCATCCCGTCGGAGGCCAAGGCCGCCGGCCTCTACATGATCTGCACCATGTCGAAGCACGCGGCGATGGCCAAGGGCTGCTCGGACGCGATGATGTATGATTACCGCGGCTATGTGGCCGAGGCGACCGGGGCCAACATCTTCTTCGTCAAGGATGGCGAGGTGCATACGCCCAAGGCTGACTGCTTCCTGAACGGCCTCACCCGGCAGACCGTGATCGGGATGCTGAAGGACATGCAGATCAAGGTCCACGAGCGCCACATCCTGCCCGAGGAACTGGAAGGCTTCGAGCAGTGCTGGCTGACCGGCACCGCCGCCGAGGTCACCCCGGTGGGCGAGATCGGCCCCTGGCGGTTCGAGGTGGGCGAGCTGACCAGGCGCGTCGCCACGGAATACGAAAAGCTGGTCCGCGCCTGAGCGGATTTCCCGGCCCGAAACTCCGGTCCCGGCCCTCTGTGCGGGGCCGGGATTCTTCGTTTGCTGCCCGAACCGGATCACAAAAATTTTTAGTGCTGCGATAATTGTTGTTGCATCCGCAAAATCTTTGGGATCAACCTGCCCCCGATCTGCTGCTCTGCCTGCCACGGGGGAACATGGCTCGGAAGGCTACGAACGTCCCGGTCGCCCTTGGCACGCGGGTGCGCCGGCGCAGGCAGGCCATGGGCCTGACCCTGCAGGAACTGGGCGGCATCTGCGGCGTCTCGGCGGGCTACCTGAGCCAGGTCGAACGCGACAACGCCGTCCCCACCCTGGGCACCCTGGCCGAGATCGCCGCGGCGCTGGACGTGCCCATCGACCATTTCATCGCCACGCCCCGGCAGGCCGACAGCGTGACCCGCGCCGGCCAGCGGCCCGGCTTCTCGCTGGCCGGCACCTCGATCGTCTACGAACAGATCGGCGCGGAATTCCCGGGGCACGAACTGACCTCGTTCATCCTGAACATGCCGCCGGGCTACCGCTCGGAAACCGTGCAGCATTCCGGCGAGGAGCTGATCTTCGTGCTGGAGGGCGAGGTGCTGCAGGTCGTCGGCGGGCAGGAGTTCCTGCTGCGGGCGGGGGACAGTATGCATTACCTGGGCCAGCACCCGCATTCCTGGTCGAATCCCGGCCCCGGCCCGGCGCGGCTTTTGTGGACCGGCAAGATGCTGCACGGGGCCACCGTGTCGGACTACATGTTGCGGGGCGCGGTTGCCGTAAGGGAATCGGCTGACGAGCGATGAAATTCGCGCCACAAAGGGCGCACCGATGCACATGCCGGATCAACGGCAGGCGAACACCAACGATCCAATAAGGAGAGAGTGCAGATGAAACATCTTCCCGTTCTTGCCTCGGCGCTGACCATGGCGCTGGCGGCCCAGGTGGCGGAGGCCAAGACCTTCGTCTATTGCTCGGAAGCCTCGCCCGAAGGCTTCGACCCCTCGCCCTATACCGCGGGCGGCACCTTCGACGCCTCGGCCCACCCGGTCTACAACCGCCTGACCGAGTTCAAGAAAGGCACGACCGAGGTCGAGCCGGGCCTGGCCGAAAGCTGGGAAGTGTCCGAGGACGGGCTGGAATACACCTTCCACCTGCGCAAGGGCGTGAAGTGGCATTCCAGCGACAAGTTCACCCCGTCGCGCGAGTTCAACGCCGACGACGTGATCTTCTCGTTCGAGCGTCAGGGCAAGGCCGACCATCCCTGGCACCAGTATATCGCCGGGATCACCTACGAATACTATACCTCGATGGCGATGCCCGAGCTGATCAAGTCGATCGAGAAGGTGGACGACTACACCGTCAAGTTCACCCTGAACACGCCGGAAGCGCCGTTCCTGGCCAACATCGCCATGCCCTTCGCCTCGATCGTGTCGAAGGAATATGCCGATACGCTGGACGCCGCCGGCACCAAGGAGGACCTGAACAACGCGCCCATCGGCACCGGCCCGTTCAAGTTCGTCGCCTATCAGAAGGATGCGGTGATCCGCTACCAGAAGAACCCCGACTACTGGGGCCCGGCGCCGCTGATCGACGACCTGGTCTTCGCCATCACCCCCGATGCCGCGGTGCGGCTGCAGAAGCTGAAGGCCGGCGAATGCCACCTGATGCCCTATCCGGCACCGGCCGACATCGAGGCGATCAAGGCCGATTCCAACCTGAAGCTGGATGAACAGGCGGGCCTGAACGTCGGCTACCTGGCCTACAACACCACCATGGCGCCCTTCGACAATCCGAAGGTCCGCAAGGCGCTGAACATGGCCATCAACAAGCAGGCCATCGTCGACGCGGTGTTCCAAGGCGCGGCCGAGCCGGCGAAGAACCCGATCCCGCCGACCATGTGGTCCTACAACGACGCGATCCAGGACGATCCCTACGATCCGGAAGCGGCCAAGAAGATGCTGGAAGAGGAAGGCGTCACCGATCTGTCGATGAAGATCTGGGCGATGCCGGTTCAGCGTCCCTACATGCCGAACGCCCGCCGCACCGCCGAGCTGATGCAGGAAGACCTGTCGAAGATCGGCGTCTCGGTCGAGATCGTCAGCTACGAATGGGGCGAATACCTGTCCAAGTCGATGGAGCCGGGCCGTGACGGCGCGGTGATCCTGGGCTGGACCGGCGACAACGGCGACCCCGACAACTTCCTGTCGGTGCTGCTGTCCTGCGACTCCGCCGGCGAGGGCGGGGCGAACCGCGCCTTCTGGTGCAACGAGGAATTCTCGAAGCTGCTGAAGGACGCCAAGGTCACCGCCGACCCGGCCGAGCGCACCGCGCTTTACGAACAGGCGCAGGTGATCTTCAAGGACCAGGCGCCCTGGTTCACCATCGCCCACTCGACCCAATACGTGCCGATGTCGGCCAAGGTCTCGGGCTTCGTGATGAGCCCCTTGGGCGACTTCACCTTCGAGACCGTGGATATCGCCGAGTAACCGGGGCATCCTATCGAATGAAACCGGGCGCGCGGGGGCTGGTCCCCCGCGCGTCTTTCAAGGGACAGGTCCATGGTCCGGTTCATCCTATCCAAGTTGCTCTATCTGGTGCCGACCTTCCTCGGCATCACCATCATCGCCTTCAGCTTCGTGCGCATCCTGCCCGGCGACCCGGTGCTGCTGATGGCGGGCGAACGCGGCGTCACGCCCGAGCGCCATGCCGAGCTGACGGCCCAGCTGGGCTATGACAAGCATGTGGTGCTGCAATATTTCGATTTCCTCGGCCGGCTGCTGCAGGGCGACCTCGGCAATTCGCTGGTGACGAAGAAGCCGGTGCTGACCGAATTCCTGGCCCTGTTCCCGGCGACGGTGGAACTCGGCCTCTGCGCCATCATCATCGCCACGGTGATCGGCGTGCCGGTGGGCGTGCTGGCCGCGATCAAGCGCGGCAGCTGGTTCGACCAGGTCTCGATGACCACCGCCCTTGTCGGCTTCTCGATGCCGATCTTCTGGTGGGGTCTGCTGCTGATCATCTTCTTCTCCGGCATCCTGGGCTGGACGCCGGTGTCGGGCCGGATCAGCCTGATGTATTTCTTCCCCGACGTGACCGGCTTCATGCTGATCGACAGCCTGATCTCCGGCCAGTCGGGCGCCTTCCGCTCGGCGATCAGCCACCTGATCCTACCCTCGGTCGTGCTGGCGACGATCCCCTTGGCGGTGATCGCCCGGCAGACCCGCTCGGCCATGCTGGAGGTGATGGGCGAGGATTACGTCCGCACCGCCCGCGCCAAGGGGATGCCGGCCAGCCGCGTGATCGGCATCCATGCGCTGAGGAACGCGATGATCCCGGTGATCACCACCATCGGCCTGCAGATCGGCGTGCTGATGGCGGGGGCGATCCTGACCGAGACCATCTTCTCCTGGCCCGGCATCGGCAAGTGGATGATCGATTCGATCAGCCGCCGCGACTATCCGGTGGTGCAGTCCGGCCTCCTGCTGATCGCCGGCCTCGTCATGCTGGTGAACCTGCTGGTGGACCTGACCTACGGCCTGATCAACCCGAGGATCCGCAACAAATGAGCGACGCAACCGTGAAACTTTCGGACGCCGCCATCCGCCGCCGGATGCTGGCCGAGTTCTGGTTCTACTTCAGCCAGAACCGCGGCGCCGTGCTCGGGCTGGTGGTCTTCCTGCTGCTGGTGCTGGTCGCGGTCTGCGCCTCGCTGCTGGCGCCGCACGACCCGACGATGCAATACCGCGACGCCCTGCTGGTGCCGCCGGTCTGGGAGGACGGAGGCCGCGCGGGCTTCATCCTCGGCACCGATGCGGTGGGGCGGGACATGCTGTCGCGGCTGATCTTCGGCGCGCAGTATTCGCTGTTCATCGGCATCGTCGTCGTCTCCATCGCGCTGGTCGGCGGAATCGTCATCGGCCTGATCGCCGGGTTCTTCGGCGGCTGGGTGGACACCGTGATCATGCGGGTGATGGACGTGATCCTGGCGTTTCCGTCCCTGCTGCTGGCGCTGGTGCTGGTGGCCGTCCTTGGCCCCGGGCTGACCAATGCGATGATCGCCATCGCCATCGTCTACCAGCCCCACTTCGCCCGGCTGACCCGCGCCGCGGTGATGTCCGAGATGAAGCGCGAATACGTCACCGCCGCCCGGGTGGCCGGCGCCGGCAACCTGCGGCTGATGTTCAGGACCATCCTGCCCAACTGCCTGGCCCCGCTGATCGTGCAGGCGACGCTCTCCTTCTCCTCCGCCGTGCTGGACGCCGCCGCGCTCGGCTTCCTCGGCATGGGGGCGCAGCCGCCGGCGCCGGAATGGGGCACCATGCTGGCCGAGGCGCGCGAGTTCATCCTGCGGGCCTGGTGGGTCGTCACCTTCCCCGGCCTCGCCATCCTGATCTCGGTGCTGGCGATCAACCTGATGGGCGACGGCCTGCGCGACGCGCTCGACCCCAAGCTGAAGCGGAGCTGACCGATGGCGCTTCTGAACATCCGCAATCTGACGGTGCGCTTCGCCACCGCCACCGGCAGCTTCACCGCCGTGGACGGCATCGACGTGTCGGTCGACAAGGGCGAGGTGCTGGCCATCGTCGGCGAATCCGGCTCGGGCAAATCCGTGTCGATGCTGGCGGTGATGGGCCTTTTGCCCGACACCGCCACCATCACCGCCGACGAGATGACCTATGACGGGCAGGACATCTCGAACCTGGCCCCCTGGCAGCGCCGCAAGCTGATCGGGCGCGAGATCACCATGATCTTCCAGGAACCCGTGGCCTCGCTGAACCCCAGCTTCACCACCGGCTTCCAGATCGAGGAGGTGCTGCGGCTGAACCTGGGCATGTCCCGGGCGCAGGCCCGCGCCCGCGCGCTGGAGCTGTTCCGCGCCGTCGGCATCCCGGAGCCGGAAGAGAAGCTGAACGCCTACCCGCACCAGATGTCGGGCGGGCAATGCCAGCGGGTGATGATCGCCATCGCCATCGCCTCCAACCCTCGGCTCCTGATCGCGGACGAGCCGACCACGGCGCTGGACGTGACGATCCAGAAGCAGATCCTCGACCTTCTGATGAAGCTGCAGGAGGATTACGGCATGGCGCTGATCCTGATCACCCACGACATGGGCGTGGTGGCAGAAACCGCCGACCGGGTGGTGGTGCAATACAAGGGCAAGAAGATGGAAGAGGCCGATGTGCTGAGCCTGTTCGAGGCGCCGAAGCATCCCTATACCCGCGCGCTGCTGTCGGCGCTGCCGGAGAACGCCACCGGCGACCGGCTGCCCACCGTCTCGGACTTCTTCCAGCAGGAGGCTGCGCGATGAGCCCCGTCGTCGAAGGCCGCGCCATCGTGCAGGACTACCACGTCCCCGGCGGCATGTTCGCCCGGGCCAAGACCGTCCGCGCGCTGAAGGGCGTCAGCTTCAAGGTCGAGAAGGGCAAGACCCTGGCCATCGTCGGCGAAAGCGGCTCGGGCAAGTCGACGCTGGCGCGGGTGATCGCGCTGATCGACGCGCCCTCGGGCGGCGAATTGCTGATCGAGGGCAAGCCGGTGGACATCCGCCGCCAGCGCCCGGGGCCGGAGATGCGGTCCAAGGTGCAGATGGTGTTCCAGAACCCCTATGGCAGCCTGAACCCGCGCCAGAAGGTCGGCGACGTGCTGATGGAGCCGCTGGTGATCAACACCAAGGTCCCCGCGGCGGAACGGCGCGAGCGGGCCGAGGCGATGCTGGCCAAAGTCGGCCTGCAGCCCGAGCATTTCAACCGCTACCCGCACATGTTCTCGGGCGGGCAGCGGCAGCGGATCGCCATCGCGCGGGCGCTGATGCTGAACCCCTCGCTTCTGGTGCTGGACGAGCCGGTCTCGGCGCTGGACCTGTCGGTGCAGGCGCAGGTGCTGAACCTGCTGGCCGACTTGCAGGACGAATTCGGCCTCACCTACGTCTTCGTCAGCCACGACCTGTCGGTGGTGCGCTACATCGCCGACGAGGTGATGGTGATCTCGAAGGGCGAGGCGGTGGAGCAGGGGTCGCGCGAGGCGCTGTTCGCCGATCCGCAGCACCCCTATACCCGGCAGCTGTTCGCCGCGACCCCGGTGACGGATGTCGAGGCGATCCGCGCCCGGGTGCAACGGCGCAAGGCGGCGCGGGCGCTGGCCTGAGGGGCCTTCCCCCGGCGGCCGCCGCTGCTACCATGCCGCCATGGTCAAGCGGCATTACAACCTGCCCTCGCTCAGCGCGCTGGCCGCGTTCGAGGCGGTGTCGCGCCGCCTGAACGTGACCCGCGCCGCCGAGGAGCTGAACGTCACCCCCGGCGCGGTGTCGAAGCAGGTCCGCGCGCTGGAGGCCGACCTCGGCCGCAGCCTGATCCGCCGTCACTCCACCGGCGTCTCGCTGACCGCCGAGGGCGCGGCGGTGGCGGCCAGCCTGTCCGACAGCTTCGGCAGGATCGCCGCCACCCTGCAACAGGTGCGCGAATCGGGCGAGCGGGCGCATGTCTCGATCCTGTCCACCATGGCAACGATGCAGCTTTGGCTGATGCCGCGGCTGGGGGCCTTCTGGATGGCGCATCAGGACATCGTGGTGGAACACGTCATCTCGGAACGGCGGCTGGACGCCGGGCGGCCCGACATCGACCTGCGGCTGCGCTACGGCGACGGCAACTGGCCGGGCGAGCAGGCGATGAAGATCCAGGACGAAAGGGTGCTGGCGGTGGCCAGCCCCGCCTTCCTGGAGGCCAATCCCGTCGCCACCCTGGCCGAACTGGCCGAGGCGCCGCTCCTGTCGGTCGAGGGTGCGGACTGGCCCTGGATGACCTGGGCGGATTTCATGCGGGCCAGCGGCACGCCGTTCCGGCGGCTGAACCTGCGGCGCTTCAACAGCTATGTCATCGCCTTGCAGGCCGCCCGCGACGGGCAGGGCGTGGCCCTCGGCTGGACCAGCTCGGTCGGGCCGCTGCTGGCCAGGGGAGAGCTGCGGCAGGTCACCGCGGCCGAGATCGCCGACCCCTTCGCCATCCATGTGACATGGAGCGACCGCCGCCCGCTCAGCCCCGAGGCAGTGGTGTTCCGCGACTGGCTGCTGTCGCAAGGGGAGTTGAGCTGAACTCAACTCTGCCCGGCATCTTCCTCGCTTGATCGGGGGGCGCCCGCCGCCTCATCTGTCCGGGTCTCCAGACAGGATCGAGAAGGCCGATGATACCGAAGACGATGACCGCCGTGCTGCTGACCAGCCATGGCGGGCCGGAAAAGCTGGACTACCGGACCGACGTGCCGGTGCCGCAGCCGAAAGCGGGCGAAGTGCTGATCCGCGTCGCCGCCTCGGCGGTGAACAACACCGACATCAACACCCGCATCGGCTGGTATTCCCGGAAGGTGGAAGTGGCGACCGAGGCCGCCGACACCGCGCAGGTAGATCAGGAGGATGCCTCCTGGTCCGGCGTGCCGCTGCAGTTCCCTCGCATCCAGGGCGCCGATGCCTGCGGCCATGTCGTCGCCGTCGGCGAAGGGGTGGATGCGGGGCGGATCGGCCAGCGGGTGCTGGTGCGCAACATGCTGCGCAGCTACGTCGGCTGGCGGCCCTACGAATGCTGGACCTACGGCAGCGAGATCGACGGCGGCTTCGCCCAGTTCACCGTGGCGCCCTCGGCCGAGGTCTACGCGGTGGACTGCGACTGGACCGATGCGGAACTGGCCTCAATTCCCTGCGCCTATTCGACGGCGGAAAACATGCTGCACCGGGCGGGGGTCGGGGCCGAACGGGTGCTGGTCACCGGCGCCTCGGGCGGCGTCGGCTCGGCCGCGGTGCAGCTGGCGAAGCGGCGGGAGGCGGAGGTGATCGCCCTCTGCGCCGCCTCGAAGGCGGAAGAGGTGAAGGCGCTCGGCGCCGACCGCACCCTGGACCGCGGTGCCGATCTGGTCGCCGCGCTCGGCCGCAACTCGGTGGACGTAGTGATCGACATGGTGGGCGGCCCGGGCTGGCCGGCGCTCTTGGACGTGCTGCGCACCGGCGGGCGCTATGCCTGCGCCGGGGCCATCGCCGGGCCGATCTGCGAGCTGGACCTGCGCCGGCTCTACCTGAAGGACCTGACGCTTTACGGCTGCACCTTCCAGGAGGACGCGGTGTTCGAGAACCTGATCCGCTACATCGAGGCGGGCGAGATCCGCCCCGTGGTCGCCCGCACCTACCCGCTGGCCGAGATCGCGCAGGCGCAGGCCGATTTCCTGTCGAAGAAGCACACCGGCAAGCTGGTGCTGATCCCGCCGCCGGTGACAGCATGAAGATCGCCGCCATCGAACTTTACCAGGTGGAGCTGCCCTATTCCGGCGGGGTCTACCTGCTGTCCGGGGGCCGCGAATACCGCGGCTTCGAGGCCTCGATCGTGCGGATCGAGACCGATACCGGCATCGAGGGCTGGGGCGAGAGCACGCCCTTCGGATCGACCTACATCGCCGCGCACGCCCGCGGCACCCGCGCCGGGATCGAGGAGATCGCGCCGCATCTCCTCGGCCGCGACCCGCGGCAGGTGGACCGGATCAACGACGCGATGGATGAGGCGCTGGTCGGCCACCACCACGCCAAGACCGCGCTGGACATCGCCTGCTGGGACGCCTTCGGCAAGTCGGTGGGGATGCCGGTCTGCGAATTGCTGGGCGGGGCGACCGGATTCCGGATGCCGACGATCTCGTCGATCTACGCCGGCCCGCCGGAGGAGATGCGCGCCCGGGTCGCCAGCCACCGGCAACGCGGCTATCGCGGTCATTCGATCAAGATCGGGGCGCTGGACAGCGAGGGCGGCCCGGCGCTGGACGCCGAGCGTATCGCCGCCTGCCTGGCCGACCGCCGCCCCGGCGAGTTCTTCCTGGTCGACGCCAACGGCGGGATGCTGCCGGAGACCGCGCTGCGGATGCTGCGCCTGCTGCCGCCGGGGCTGGACTTCGTGCTGGAGGCGCCCTGCGCCAGCTGGCGCGAGACCGCCTCCCTGCGCAGGCGCTGCCCGGTGCCGATCATCATGGACGAACTGGCCGAACTGGATGGCGACATCGCCCGCATCCTCGCCGAGGACATCGCCGACGGCATCGGGCTGAAGATCTCCAAGGCCGGAGGCCTGACCCGCGGCCGCCGCCACCGCGACATCTGCCGCGCCGCCGGGCTGACCGTCTCGGTGCAGGACACCGTGGGATCGGCCATCGCCTTCGCCGGCATCGTCCATCTGGGCGCCACCGTGCCGGAGCGTAACCTGCGCTGCATCCTCGACTGCCGCGACATGGTCACGCTGGTGACGGCCGACTTCGACGCGCCGGTGCAGGACGGCGGCGTGCTGGCGCCGATGGCCCCCGGCCTGGGCCTGACCGTCCGCCGCGAGGTCCTGGGCGATCCCGTCGCCCGCTGGACCGCCTGAACACCAAGAGCGCCAGAAGGCGCCATAACCCACCCGACATGGAGACAGACCGATGAGACAGCTTGTTCTTTCGACCGCCTTCGCAACCCTGCTGGCGGCGATGCCCGCGCTGGCGCAGGACCGGCCAGGCGAGGGCGTCACCGTCCGCCCGGCGATCCAGCCGCTCCTGGAAGAGATGTTCCAGAGCCGCATCCTGTTCCGCGCGCTGACCGATCTCGGCTATACCGTCGCCGATCCGCAGGAGGTGCTGGCCCAGACCGCCCATCTGGCGGTGGGGACGGGGGACGCCGATTTCTTCCCCTCCAGCTGGGACGTGCTGCACGCCCCCTTCGTGGCAGAGGCCGGCGGCGATGCCGTGGTGACCAAGGTCGGCACGCTGATCGAGGGCGCGCTGCAGGGCTATCTGGTCGACAAGGCCAGCTATGAGGCCGGCTTCACCAACCTGGGCGACCTGAAGGACCCGGCCAAGGCGGCACGCTTCGACACCGACGGCGACGGCAAGGCCGATCTGGCCGGCTGCGTGCCGGGCTGGGGCTGCGAGCGGGTGATCGAGCACCACCTGACCGAATACGGGCTGCGCGACACCGTCAACCACAACCAGGGCGAATACAACGCCATCATCGCCGACACCATCGCCCGGTTCCAGAACGGCCAGCCGATCCTCTACTACACCTGGACGCCCTACTGGGTGTCGGGCGCGCTGGTGCCGGGCAAGGACGTGGAATGGCTGGCGGTGCCCTATGCCTCGCTGCCCGACGGAGCCAGCGGGGTGACCGAATATGACGGCAAGACCCTTGGCTTCGCGGTGGACAGCATCCGCATCGTCGCCCGCAACGACTTCCTTGCCGCCAACCCGGCCGCAGCGAAGCTGTTCGAGGTGGCGAAGGTCGATATCAACGACGTTTCCGCCGAGAACAAGCTGATCGCGGACGGCGAGGACAGCTCGGCCGACATCGACAAGCATGTCGAGGACTGGATCGCCGCGCATCAGGCCGAATACGACGGCTGGCTGGCCGAGGCCCGCAAGGCGGCCGAGTGACCGGCCGGCGGAGGGGCCTTGGCGGCCCCTCCGCTCAGGGCTGGCCCAGGCGTTGCGCCAGCAGCCAGTCCCGCACCTCCTGCGCCGGGCGCGACAGCGGCGCCTGCTTCGGCCAGATGACGTGGAAATCCTTGCCGGTGGCCAGCATGTGCCCGGTCAGCCGGACGAGCACGCCCTTGGCCACCAGCCCCTCGGTCAGGTGCCGCCAGCCGAGCGCGATGCCCTGCCCCTCGATCACCGATTGCACCACCAGCACATAATCGTTGATCTGCAACCCCTTCGGCACCCGCCGCGGCTCGATCCCGCAGGAGGCGAACCAGTCCCGCCAGGTGGTGGCCGACCGGAACGGCTCTTCCAGATGGATCAGCGGATGGGCCAGCAGGTCCTCGGCCGCCTCCGGGCGGGGGTGGCGCGCCAAATAGGACTGGGCGCAGACCGGATAGATCTGTTCCGGCGCCAGCGCCTCGGCGTGGTATTGCGGCCAGTCGGCGGGGACGCCGCCGCGGATGCCCAGCGGGATGCCCTCGCCCACCAGATCCATGTCGCGGTCCGAGGTCTGGATGCGCAGGTCCACCTCCGGCAGGTCGGCGCGGAAGCGCTCCATCCGCGGCACCATCCAGAAGGCGGCGAAGGCGGTGGAGCAGGCCAGCGTGACATGGCTGCCCGCCGCCACCGCCCGCAGCCCCTGCGCCGAGCGCTGGATGTGCTGCAGGCCGATCGACACATCGGCATGGAAGCGCTGCCCCGCCTCGGACAGCCGCACCCGGCGGTATTCCCGCAGGAACAGCGCCGTGCCCAGCTGATCCTCCAGCCGGGCGATGGCGTAGGAGACCGCGGCCTGCGTCATCCGCAACTCGCGCGCGGCGGCGCTGAAACTGGCCAGCCGCCCCGCCGCCTCGAACACCACGAGGCTGTTGAGCGAGGGCAAAAGCTGACGCAGGTTTTCCATAAATCCAGCTTATCAAGCTGATGAGAATTTTCCAGCGTTACAGTGCCCGCCCCGAAGGTCTATTTTCGGCACCAGCTTATGAGAGGGGCCAGCCATGCCGGACGGGGATACCAGCAAGCGCCAGCGCGGCGGACGCGACCAGCGCCGGGTGGCGCGGGCACAGGGCAACGTGGTGCACCGGCCCTATATCACCCGCGGCATCCCGACCTACGACATTCTGTCCGAGGAAAGCCTGGAACGGATCGAGGCCACCGCCGACCGCATCCTGGCCGAGATCGGCATCGAGCTGCGCGAGGATGCCGAGGCGATGCGGCTCTACAAGGCCGCCGGCGCCGAGGTGACGGCGACCGCGCCCGAGGTCTGGCGGGTCAAGTTCCCGCCCGGCATGGTGCGGGAAATCCTGAAGACCGCGCCGGCGGAGTTCATCCAGCACGCCCGCAACCCGGCCAATTCGGTGCGGATCGGCGGCAGGAACGTGGTCTTCGCCCCCTCCTACGGCAGCCCCTTCGTGATGGACCTCGACCGCGGCCGCCGCTACGGCACCATCGAGGATTTCCGCAACTTCGTGAAGCTTTCCCAGTCCTCGCCTTGGCTGCACCATTCCGGCGGCACCGTCTGCGAACCGACCGACGTGCCGGTGAACAAGCGCCACTTGGACATGGTTTACAGCCACATCCGCTATTCCGACCGCGCCTTCCTCGGCTCGATCACCGCGGCGGAGCGGGCGGCCGACAGCGTGGAGATGGCGCGCATCCTGTTCGGCGCCGATTTCACCGACAAGAACTGCGTGGTGATGGGCAACTTCAACACCACCTCGCCCTTGGTGCTGGATGGCGTCACCGCGGCGGGCATCCGCACCTATGCAGCGGCCAACCAGGGGTCGATCCACCTGCCCTTCCTGCTGGGAGGCGCGGTGGCGCCGCTGACCACCGCCGGCATGGTGGCGCAGGGGCTGGCGGAAAGCATGTCCTCCTGCGCGCTGGCGCAACTGGTGCGGCCGGGGGCGCCGACGATCCTGGCCAGCTTCTTCTCCTCGATGAGCCTGAAGTCCGGCTCGCCCACCTTCGGCACGCCGGAACCCGCCGTCGCCTCGCTGGTGATGGGCCAGCTGGCGCGGCGGCTGAACATGCCGCTGCGCTGCGCGGGGAACTTCAGCACCTCGAAGCTGCCGGACGGGCAGGCGATGCAGCAAAGCATGATGTCGATGATGTCCGCGGTGCAGGGCGGGGCGAACTACATCCTGCATTCGGCCGGCTTCCTCGACGGCCTGTTGTCGATGTCCTACGAGAAGCTGGTGATGGACACCGACATGTGCGGCGCGCTGCATTCCTATCTCGACGGCATGGCGGTGGACGAGGACACCCTGGCCTTCGAGGCGCTGGACGAACTCGGCCCCGGGCAGCACCTGTTCTCGACCCAGCACACGCTGCGGCATTACGAGACCGCCTATTGGGATTCCGCGCTGGACGACAACCAGCCCTGGGAGACCTGGGACGAACAGGGCGGGATCGACTACGCGCAGCGCGCCAATGCGCGGTGGAAGCGGCTGCTGGCCGAATACGAGGCCCCGCCGCTGGACGAGGGCGTGGACGAGGCGCTGCAGGACTTCATGGCCCGCCGCAAGACCGCGGTGCCGGACATGTGGTATTGATCGCCGCCTGACCGGCCCTTTCCGACCCCAGACGACAGCCCGACGGTGCGGCCCCCGCCGCCCCGGCCGTTTCCTTCATTTCAAAGCAAACAAGGAGTTCCGCTCATGTCCAAGGATCTGGTCGCCCGGCTGGACGACAAGCTGCGCGCGAAACGCGAGAGTTTCGACCGCATCCCGGTGGTCGACGTGGCCCCGCTGCTGGACGGCAGCGGCAAGCAGGCGGTGGCCAGGCAGATCCGCTGGGCGCTGTCGAACGCCGGCTTCATGTATGTGAAGAACCACGGCATCGAGGCCGGCTTCGTCGACGAGGTCTTCGCCGTCACCCGCCGCTTCTTCGACCTGCCGATGGAGCGGAAGATGGCGCTGCACGTGTCGAAGTCCGACGTGGCGCTGCGCGGCTATATCGAGCCCTTCGGCGAGAACACCGATCCCGGCAAGACCCGCGACCTGAAGGAATGCTTCGACATCGGGCCGGAGCGTGCCACGCTGGAAGGCCCGTTCTTCGGCCCGAACCAGTGGCCCGAAGGCTTCCCCGACTTCCAGCGGCTGGTCTACGACTACCACCAGAAGATGGTCGCGCTGTCCCGGCAGCTGCTGCGCGGCATCGCCCTCAGCCTCGACCTGCCGGAGACGCATTTCGAGCCCTTGATGAAGGACCCGATCAGCATCCAGCGCCTGCTGCATTATCCGCCGCAGAACGGCCATGTGTCGGAAGACATCATCGGCATCGGCGCCCATACCGACTACGGCAACCTGACCATCCTGGCGCAGGACGACGTCGGCGGATTGCAGGTGATGAACCGCGACGGCGACTGGGTGGAAGGCACACCCATCCCCGGCCATTTCGTCATCAACATCGGCGACCTGATCCAGAAGCTGACCAACGATGTCTACCTGGCCAACATGCACCGGGTTATCAACACCTCGGGGCGCGAGCGCTATTCGATCCCCTTCTTCATCGACGCCGACTACGACGCGGTGATCGCGCCGCTGCCCTCCTGCGTGACCGAGGCCAATCCGCAGCGCTACCAGCCGGTCACCTGCGGCGCGCACAAGTTCGGCCGCTTCGCCGCCAGCTATGCCCATCTGAAGCAGCCGGCCTGAGGCGCGGTCAGAAATCCCAGTCCTCGTCCTCCGTCGCCACCGCCTTGCCGATGACATAGGACGAGCCGCTGCCGGAGAAGAAATCGTGGTTCTCGCTGTCGGGCGACAGCGCGGCCAGGATCGCGGGGTTCACCTCGCAGGCGGCCGGCGGGAACAGCGCCTCGTAGCCGAGGTTTTGCAAGGCCTTGTTGGCGTTGTAATGCAGGAAGGCCTTCACGTCCTCGGTCAGGCCGAGGCCGTCATACAGTTCCTCGGTGTATTTCTGCTCGATGTCGTAGAGGTCGAAGATCAGCGCGAAGGCATGGTCCTTCAGTTCCTGCCGCCGTGCCTCGCCCTCGCGCTCCAGCGCGCGCTGGTATTTGTAGCCGATGTAATAGCCGTGCACCGCCTCGTCGCGGATGATCAGGCGGATCAGGTCGGCGGTGTTGGTCAGCCTGGCGCGGCTGGACCAATACATCGGCAGGTAGAAGCCGGAGTAGAACAGGAAGGACTCCAGGAAGACGCTGGCGATCTTGCGCTTCAGCGGGTCGGCGCCGGGGGCGTAGTCGGCCAGGATCGTCCGCGCCTTGGCCTGCAGATGCGGGTTCTCCTCGGACCAGCGGAAGGCCTCGTCCACCTCCCTGGTCAGGCAGAGGGTGGAGAAGATCGAGGAATAGCTGCGGGCATGGACCGCCTCCATGAAGGCGATGTTGGTCAGCACCGCCTCCTCGTGCGGGGTCTGCGCATCGGGCAGCATCGAGGGCGCGCCGACGGTGTTCTGCACGGTGTCCAAGAGCGTCAGCCCGGTGAAGACCCGGATGGTCAGCTCCCGCTCCTCCGGCCGCAGCGTCGCCCAGCTTTGCACGTCGTTCGACAGCGGCACCTTCTCGGGCAGCCAGAAGTTCGCGGTCAGCCGGTTCCAGACCTCAATGTCCTTGTCGTCCTGCATCCGGTTCCAGTTGATCGCCTTCAGCGGCGCGCGCACCACGGCATCCTTCATTTCATCTGTCCTCAAATATCCCACGGGGGTCCGGGGGTGTGAAACCCCCGGCGCTTTCCGCCAATCACAACGTGCAGGACACGCAGCCCTGCACCTCGGTCCCTTCCAGCGCGGCCTGGCGCAGGCGGATGTAGTAGATCGTCTTGATCCCCTTCTTCCAGGCGTGGATCTGCGCCCGGTTGATGTCGCGCGTCGTCGCCTCGGCCGGGAAGAACAGCGTCAGGCTCAGCCCCTGGTCGACGTGCTCGGTCGCCGCGGCATAGGTGTCGATGATCGCCTCCGGCCCGATCTCGTAGGCGTCGCGGTAGTAGTCCAGGTTGTCGTTGGTCATGAAGGCGGCGGGGTAGTAGACCCGGCCGATCTTGCCCTCCTTCCGCACCTCGATCTTGGCCACGATGGGATGGATCGACGAGGTGGAGTTGTTGATGTAGCTGATCGACCCGGTGGGCGGCACCGCCTGCAGGTTGCGGTTGTAGAGGCCGTGTTTCATCACGTCCCCCTTCAGCTTCGCCCAGTCCTCGCGCGTCGGCAGCGCGATCCCCGCGAACACCCGCGCCACACCGGGCAGGGTCGGCAGCCAGTCGCGCGTTGTGTATTTGTCGAAGAACGACCCGTCGGCGTATGTCGACTTGTCGAAGTCCTTGAAGGTGCTGCCCTTTTCCTGCGCCAGCAGGCAGGAGGCGCGGATCGCGTGATAGGCCACCGCGGCGAAATACACCGATGTGAACTCGATCCCTTCCGGGCTGCCGTAATGGATGCGTTCCCGCGCGAGGAAGCCGTGCAGGTTCATCTGGCCGAGGCCCACGGCATGGGCCTCGTCATTACCGCGGCGGATGGAAGGCACGGCGTCGATGGCGGACATCTCCGACACAGCGGTCAGCGCCCGGATCGAGCACTCCACCGTGGCGCCGAAATCCGGGCCGTCCATGGTGGCGGCGATGTTCAGCGACCCGAGGTTGCAGGAGATGTCGGTGCCCAGCCGGGCATAGGACAGGTCCTCGTTGTAGGTGCTGGCCTCGTTCACTTGCAGGATTTCCGAACAGAGGTTCGACATGGTGATGCGGCCGTGGATCGGATTGGCCCGGTTCACCGTGTCCTCGAACATGATGTAGGGATAGCCGGATTCGAACTGGATCTCGGCGAGGGTCTGGAAGAACTCCCGCGCGTTGATCTTCTTCTTCCTGATCCGCTTGTCGTCCACCATCTCGGCGTATTTCTCGGTGACGGAAATCTCCGAGAATGGCAGGCCGTAGACCTTCTGCACATCATGGGGCGAGAACAGATACATGTCCTCGTTCCGCTTCGCCAGGTCGAAGGTGATGTCCGGGATCACCACGCCAAGGCTCAGGGTCTTGATCCTGATCTTCTCGTCGGCGTTCTCGCGCTTGGTGTCCAGGAAACGCAGGATGTCGGGGTGGTGGGCGTTCAGATAGACCGCCCCCGCCCCCTGCCTTGCGCCCAACTGGTTGGCGTAGCTGAAGGAATCCTCCAGCAGTTTCATCACCGGGATGACGCCCGAGGACTGGTTCTCGATCCCCTTGATCGGGGCCCCGGCCTCGCGCAGGTTGGTCAGCATCAGGGCCACGCCGCCGCCGCGCTTCGACAATTGCAGGGCCGAGTTGATGGAGCGGCCGATGCTCTCCATGTTGTCCTCCACCCGCAGCAGGAAACAGGAGATCAGCTCGCCGCGCGACTGTTTCCCGGCGTTCAGGAAGGTCGGCGTGGCGGGCTGGAAGCGGCCGGAGATGATCTCGTCCATGAAGCGCAGCGCCAGCGCCTCGTCGCCGCGGGCCAGCGTCAGGGCGACCATCACCACCCGGTCCTCGTAGCGCTCCAGATAGCGTGCGCCATCGCGGGTCTTCAGCGTGTAGCTGGTGTAATACTTGAAGGCGCCCAGGAAGGTGGGGAAGCGGAACTTGCGGGCATAGGCCTCGTCCCAGATCTTCCGCTGGAAGTTGCGGGAATACTGGTCCAGCACCGCGGCTTCATAATAGCCCTCGTTCACCAGATAGCCCAGCTTCTCGTCAAGGCTGTGGAAGAACACGGTGTTCTGGTTGACGTGCTGCAGGAAATACTGCCGCGCCGCCATCCGGTCGGCGTCGAAGCGGATGCGGCCGTCCTCGTCGTAGAGGTTCAGCATCGCGTTCAGCGCATGGTAGTCCAGCGCGGGTTTCACGGCGTCAAGCATGGCGCTCCCCGGAAGGTTTCCAGCCCCATCTTCGCGAGTCCTTCGCGGATGCGGGCGATGTCGGTCTCGGTTCCCGCCAGCTCGAACTTGTAGAGCAGGGGGACATTGCATTTCGCGGCGATCACCTCGCCGGCGCTGGCGAAGAGCCGGCCGAAGTTGCGGTTGCCGCCGGCGATGACGCCGCGGATCAGGGCGCGGCGGCCGGGATCGTTCAGGAAGCGGATCACCGGCTTCGCCACCGCGCCGCGGCCCTGGCCGTCGGCATAGGTCGGGCAGATCAGGACATAGGGGCCTTCGGGCAGCGGCATCCCGGCCTCGGGCGAGATCGGGATGCGCAGGGCGGGCAGCCCCAGCCGCGCGACAAGGCGTGCGGTGTTGCCGGAAGCCGATGAATAATAGACCAGCCCCGGCATCGCCGTCAGGCCAGCCGGCCGATCATGTCGGGCCGGAAGCCCGCCCAATGCGCCTCGCCCGCCACCACCACCGGGGCCTGCCGGTAGCCCAGGCCGGTGACCAGTTCCATCGCCGCGGCGTCCTCGGTCAGGTCGACGAGGCTGTAGGAAATGCCGCGGGCGTCCAGCGCACGGGTGGTGGCGGTGCATTGCACGCAGGCGGGCTTGGAATAGACGGTGATGCTCAAGGCTCTGTCCCCATTTCTTGTTCTGGCAACGGGGATGCGGCGTGGACGCGGCGGGAAAACCTGCCGGAGCCACGACGCCGCGCCCGCCGCACGGTTTCGTCTCGGTGTCCTGGCAGGTCTCCTGGCTTGCGGGTCTCGGCTTCGCCGGCCTTCCCGGGGTGTCCCGCCCCAGTGGCATTCCGGTTTCGCTCGCCGCTTACAGTTGCGGGGGCAGCGCCGGCATCGCACCGGCTTCCCTCTTCACCCCCGAGTCGCCCCGGGGGAACCATGACACCACCATTGGTGGGCTTTGCGCCCGGGTTTGTCAATATCTTGTGGCGGCCAATCCTAGACCCGCAGCGCCGGGCGTTCCGCTGCCTCCACCCGGCCGATCACGGCGGCCTGGGTGAAGCCGTGGCTGCGGAAGCAGTCCAGCACCGCGCCCGCGGCCTCCGCCGCGCAGGAAACCAGCAGCCCGCCGCTGGTCTGCGGATCGGTCAGCAGGGCGCGGTCCTCGTCGGAGAGGACACCTTCCACCTGCGCGCCATAGCTGTCCCAGTTCCGCGCCGAGGCGCCGGTGACGAAGCCGCCCTGCACCAGCCCGCGCGCGCCCTGCAGCACCGGCACCGAGGTCAGGTCCAGCCGCACCGCGCAGCCCGAGCCGCGAGCCATCTCCAGCGCGTGGCCGGCAAGGCCGAAGCCGGTGACGTCGGTCATCGCATGGACGCCCGGCATCCGCGCCAGTTCCGGCCCCGGCCGGTTCAGCGCGGTGGTGGTCTCGATCATCAGCCGGTAGCCGGCCTCGTCCAGCGCCCCCTTCTTGAGCGCCGCCGAGAAGACGCCGACCCCCAGCCCCTTGCCGAGGATCAGCACATCCCCCGGCTGCGCGCCGGAGTTGCGCTTCAGGTCGCGCGGATCGACCAGGCCGAGGGCGACCAGGCCATAGATCGGCTCCACCGAGTCGATGGTATGGCCGCCCGCCACCGGAATGCCGGCCTCGCGGCAGGCGGCGGCCCCGCCTTCCAGGATCTTGCCGATGGTGGCGGTGGACAGCACCTTTACCGGCATCCCCACCAGCGCCAGCGCCAGGATCGGCCGGCCGCCCATGGCATAGACATCGCTGATCGCATTGGTCGCGGCGATGCGGCCGAAGTCCATGGGATCGTCGACGATGGGCATGAAGAAATCGGTCGTTGCCACCAGCGCCTGCGTCTCGCTGATCCGATAGACCGCGGCGTCGTCCGAGGTCTCGGTCCCCACCAGCAGTTCGGGCGGCACCGGCAGCGCCGGGGTGGCGCGCAGGATGCTCTCCAGCACGCCGGGGGCGATCTTGCAGCCGCAGCCGCCGCCATGGGAGAGGGAGCTCAGTCGGGGTTCGGTCATCTAATCGCTCCGTATCATCCCGGCCAGCCGGTCCGCCGCCGCGGCCAGCCCATCGGGGCCAAGGGTTGCAAGGTGCAGCACCCGCCGCGGCACGTCGCTGCGCGAGCGGTGCTTCAGGTAGCGCGGATCGTAATGTGCCGCGACCAGCTGCCCGGCAAGTTCCACGAAATCGCCCCTGGCCGCCAGCGCCTGCCAGTCTTCGATCCGCTCGGCGGCGTGGTAGGGGCGCAGAAGATCGATGGTCGCCGCCAGCCGCGCCGGATCGGCGGTGACATCGGCATAGGCGCGGGCGAGGTAGGCCGCGCGCTCCTCCAGCGGCGCCTCCAGCTCGATCCGCGGCGCGGCGCAAAGCGCTTTCCACAGCGCCGGCGGCAGGCGGCAGTCGCCGACCATGGCGCTTTCGGCCTCCACCACCACCGGGCGCGACGGGTCCAGCCCGGCCAGCAGATGCGCCAGCCGCCCCTCGAACATCCGCTGCGAGGGCTGCCTCCCGCGCCCGCCGAACAGCGAGCCGCGGTGGTTGGCCAGCCCTTCCAGGTCGATCACCTGCACCCCGCGTGCCGCCAGCAGGTGCAGGAGTTCCGTCTTCGCCGTGCCGGTATTGCCGTCCAGCACGGTCAGCCGCCTCGGCACCGCCTCCAGCTGCTGCAGCACCAGCCCGCGCCAGGCCTTGTAGCCGCCGGCGATGGTCTCCACCCGCCAGCCGATCTGCGCCAGGATGGTGGCGAAGGAGCCGGAGCGCTGCCCGCCCCGCCAGCAATAGACCAGCGGCCGCCAGCCGCCGGGCCTGTCGGCCAGCGCCCCCTCCAGATGCCGCGCCGCGTTGCGGGCAACCAGCGCCGCACCGATCTTGCGCGCGGCGAAAGGGGCGACCTGCTTGTAGATCGTGCCGACCCGGGCCCGTTCCTCGTCGTCCAGCACCGGAAGGTTGATGGCGCCGGGCAGGTGGTCCTCGGCGAATTCCGACGGCGCCCGCACGTCGATGATGTCATCGAAGCGCAGCGCGGCAAGGTCGGTCAGCGAGGCAAGCGTCAGGGCCATGCCGCAGGGTTAGAGCAAATCCGCCGCGGCCGGAAGCCGTCACGCCAAGGCCCCACCCCCGTCTCAGCCGGTCGCGACGGAACGATCCTGCGCATTGCGGGTTATCCGGTGGCATCGGACTGCGGAAGGCGGAAGACATGGCGCCCCGGGCGAACTGGAAGGGCACGTTGAGGGTGGCCGAGGTCACCTGCGCGGTCGGGCTTTACACCGCCGCCTCGACCTCGGAGCGGATCGCCTTCCATACCATCAACCGGGCGACGGGCCATCGCGTCAGGCGGGAATTCGTCGATGCCGAGACCGGCAAGCCGGTCGACCGCGAGGATCAGGTCAAGGGCTACGAGCTGTCCGAAGGCCAGTATGTCCTGCTGGAGGCCGAGGAGATCGCCGCCGTCGTGCCGGAAAGCGACAAGGTGCTGGCGGTGGAGGTCTTCCTGCCCTGCCGCGAGATCGACGATGTCTATTTCGACAAGCCCTATTACCTCGCCCCGGCCGACCGGCTGGGACAGGAGGCTTTCGCGCTGATCCGCGAAGGGATGGCGGCGTCGAAGGTGGCGGCCATCGCGCGGACCGTGCTGTTCCGGCGGATGCGCACGGTGCTGATCCGCGCCCATGGCCCGGGGCTGGTCGCCACCACGCTGAACTTCGACTACGAGGTCCGCCCGGCCGAGGCCGCCTTCAAGGACATCCCGGCGCTGAAGATCGAGGGCGAGATGCTGGATCTGGCGCAGCACATCATCCAGAGCAAGATGGGCGCCTTCGATCCCTCCAGCTTCGACGACCGCTACGAGGCCGCGCTGGAAGAACTGGTCCGCGCCAAGATCGAGGGCCGCAAGATCGCGCCGCGCCGCGAGGCCAAGCGCGAGACGGTGGTCGACCTGATGCAGGCCCTGCGCGACAGCGCCAAGCTGGAGAAGAAGCCCGCGCGCAAGCCTGCCCCCCGGCGCAAGGCGGGCTAGGCCATGGCGCTGGAGACCTACCGCCAGAAGCGCGACTTCACCGCCACGCCGGAGCCGAAGGGCGCCCGGGCCCGCCGGCGCGGCAACAGCTTCGTCATCCAGAAGCACGCCGCCCGCCGCCTGCACTACGATTTCCGGCTGGAGATGGACGGCGTGCTGCGCAGTTGGGCCGTCACCCGCGGCCCCAGCCTGGTCGCCGGCGAAAAGCGCCTTGCCGTCCATGTCGAGGACCACCCGCTGGCCTATGGCGATTTCGAGGGCACCATCCCCAAGGGCGAATACGGCGGCGGCACGGTGATCGTCTGGGACCGCGGCACCTGGTCGCCGATCGGCGATGCCGCCAAGGGCTATGCCAAGGGCCATCTGGAGTTCGAGCTTGCGGGGGAAAAGCTGCACGGCCGCTGGCACCTGATCCGCATGCAGGGCCGGCCGGGCGAGAAGCGCGAGAACTGGCTGCTGATCAAGGCGGACGACGAGGCGGCGCGGCCCGAGGGCGCGCCGGACATCCTGGAGGAGCAGCCGCTGTCGGTGAAGACCGGGCGCGACATCCCGGACGTGGCGGGCGAGGCGCCGGGCTGGTCCTCGAAGACGGGGCCTATCAAGCCCGCCCGCAAGCGCAAGGCCCCGAAACCGGAGCCGGAGGAGGAAACCGATCTTCCCCCGCCCGACCCGTCCCGGCTGAAGGGCGCGCGGACGGACCGGCTGCCCGATTTCGTCCCGCCGATGCTGGCCACCCTTGCCTCGGCCGCCCCCACCGGCCCGCGCTGGCTGCACGAGATCAAGTTCGACGGCTACCGCCTGCAGGCGCGGATCGAGGCCGGGCGGGTGAAGCTCTTGACCCGCAGCGGGCTGGACTGGACCGACCGCTTCGGCAAATCCGTGCCCGCCGCCCTGCGCGACCTGCCCGTCGGCACCGCGCTGATCGACGGCGAGATGGTGGTGGAGACCGACAGCGGCGCCTCGGACTTCTCGGCGCTGCAGGCCGACCTCAGCGAGGGCCGCAGCGACCGCTTCACCTTCTACGGCTTCGACCTCTTGCACCTCGACGGCTACGACCTGCGCGCGGTGCCTCTGGTCGACCGCAAGGAGATGCTGGAACGGCTGCTGGCCGAGGCCCGCGGCCCGCTGCGCTACAGCGGGCATTTCGCCGAAAGCGGCGCGATGGTGCTGCGCCATGCCTGCCGGCTCAGCCTGGAAGGCATCGTGTCCAAGCTGCGCGACAGCCGCTATGGCGAGGGGCGCGGCAAGTCCTGGATCAAGTCGAAATGCTCGGCCCGGCAGGAGTTCGTCATCGGCGGCTACGTGCCCTCCACCGCCTCGCGCGATGCGGTGGGGTCGCTGGCGCTCGGCGTGTTCAAGGATGGCAAGCTGGTCCATGTCGGCCGCGTCGGCACCGGCTTCACCGCCGCGGTGGCGCGCGACCTGTTCCAGCGCCTGAACCGCATCCGCAGCGACACCAGCCCCTTCGCCGCACCGCTGACCGCCGAACAGGCGCGCGGGCTGCGCTACACCCGCCCGGACCTGGTGGCCGAGGTCGAATTCCGCGCCTGGACCGGCGACGGCCACCTGCGCCACGCCTCGTTCCGCGGCCTGCGCGAGGACAAGCCGGCGACCGAGATCGTGCGCGAGGCCGCGCCCGCCGCGGCAAAACCGGCCCCTGCCCGCCCGGCGATCAAGCTGACCCATCCCGACCGCATATACTGGCCCGACGAAGGCATCACCAAGGAGGGGCTGGCGGATTACTACACCGAGGTCTGGCGCCGCATCGCGCCCTTCGTGGTCAACCGTCCGCTGGCGCTGCTGCGCTGTCCCGAGGGGATAAACGGGCAGAGGTTCTTCCAGAAACATGCCTGGAAGGGCCTCAATCCCGCCATCCGGCTGGTGGACGACCCCAAGGACCCGGGCGATCCGCTGATCAGCATCGACGGGCTGGACGGGCTGATCGCGCTGGTGCAGTCGGCGGCGCTGGAGATCCACCCCTGGGGATCGACGCTGGACGACTGGGAGCGGCCGGACATGATCACCATGGACCTCGACCCCGGCGAGGGGGTGGAGTGGCAGCGGGTGATCGACGCCGCGCAGGAGGTGCGGCAGCGGCTGACCGATGCGGGGCTGGCGGCCTTCGTCAAGACCTCGGGCGGGAAAGGGCTGCATGTGGTGGCGCCGCTGAAACCCCATGCCGGCTGGCCGGAGGTGAAGGCCTTCACCAAGGCAATGGCCGAGGCGATGGCGGCGGATTCCCCCGACCTTTACGTCGCCACCATCGCCAAGGCCAAGCGCAAGGGGCGGATCCTGATCGACTATCTGCGCAACCAGCGCGGGGCGACGGCGGTGTCCGCCTGGTGCCCCCGCGCCCGCCCCGGCGCCGCCGTCTCCACCCCGCTGGGGTGGGAGGAACTGGGGCCGGAGATCGGGCCGGCGCATTTCACGATTCCGAACCTGACCGCCCGGCTGGCGGCGCTGGCCAAGGACCCCTGGGACGGATTCCGGGCCGCCGCGGCGCCGCTGAAACCGGGGAAGGGCTGACTTCGGCTCGCCCTGCACCCCGTGCCTTCATCTTGGTGAAAATACTCTGCGGAGGGTCCGGGGGGTGCACCCCCCCCCCCCCGGCCGCCAGCCAAGGGCGCTGAGGGGTCCGGGAATCCGATACAACCCGGTCACTTGCCCTTCTTCTCGGCCGCAAGGCTGCGCTTCAGCGCATCCATGATGTTGACCACGTTGTCCTTCGGCGGCTCGGCGGCCTTGGGCTTCGCCGGCTTGCGGGCCTTCTTCCGGGCCGCGATCAGCTCCAGCAGCCGATCCTGCACCGGGTCCGAGGCCATCTCGGGCGACCAAGGCTTCTTGCGCTCCTCGATCAGCCGGCGGACCAGCTTCATCAGCGCGGGCTCCGGCTTGCCGGCATCGACGCCGGCGAAATAGTCGCCCTCGTCTCGCACCTCGTCGCCGAAGCGCAGGGTCCAGACCACGATGCCCTTGCCCCGCGGCTCCAGCATCACCGCCCGCTCGCGCCGGTAGAGCACCAGCCGCGCGATGCCGACGGTGCCGCTGGCCGCCATCGCCTCGCGGATTACCGAGAAGGCCTCTTCCCCCACCCGGTCGGCGGGCGACAGGTAATGCGGCCGGTCATACCAGATCCAGCCGATGCTGTCGGCCGGCACGAACATGTCGATGTCGATGGTGCGGGTGCTTTCCAGCGCGACGCTGTCCAGTTCCTCGTCCTCCAGCAGCACGAAATCGTCCTCGCCGCGGGCATAGCCCTTGACCTCGTCCTCCTCGCGGACCGGCTTGCCGGTCACGGCATCGACGTAGCGGCTGACCACCCGGTTGCCGGTGGCGGCGTTCATGGTGCGGAAGCGCACCTTCTCGCCCTCGCTGGTGGCGGGGGCCATGGTGACAGGGCAATTCACCAGCGACAGCTTCAGATAGCCCTTCCAGAACGGTCTCGGCGCCATTCGCCCGCCCTCAGCAATCGTTGTCCTTGTCGATCCGGCCCGGGTGGGCGCGATCCTCGCACATCGCGCTGTCGGGATTGCGCCCGCGCGGGATCGAGGGTTCGTCGGTGCCCTGCGCGATGGCATGGCGGCGCACCTCTTCGGGCGTCACCCGCTTCTGCTCGCGCGTCAGGCCCTCCGGTTCGGGCTTGGCTGCCTGCTCGTCGGGGCTGGTCGCCTCCCAGGCCTGGCTGCCGTAGAAGCCTTCTTCCTGCACGCCGCGCACGTTGTCGGCCGGCCTGTCGCCCTGCTGCGCCGGGTTCACCGTGCGGAACGCCTCGGGGCGATGCGCCGAGCCTTCCGGCAGCGCCTGTGCATTGCGGCCCGGCTCCACCGGAATGGAGCGCTTCTCCGCCGCCGCTTTGGGATCCAGTGCCATGACGGCCTCCTTCCTTCTGCCCGTATCGGGTGCAGGGACAATGCACGGGCGGCCGGATTGTTCCGCCGGACATCGGGAGAATGGCCGTGTCCTTGCCGATACAGTCCCGGCAAAGAGCGACTTGCGGCTCATGCGCGTGGATGGATCAGCCGGCGTCCAGGACCCTGTAGCTGGGGGCGAAGATGTCCTCGACCGGCGGGTGATGCAGGGTGCGCAGGGGGTATTTCGCGATCAGGCCGTCGAACTGCGCCTGCGCCCGGGCGTTCCATTCCTCCAGATCGACGCCGGGCAGTTGGCGGTCGCGCATCACCACCCGGCCGTTGATGATCGAGGTGCGGAAGTCGCGGCCGGTGCCCGACAGCATCATGGTCTGGATCGGGTCGATCACCTGCCCGATGGCGAAATCCGACAGGTCGAAGAGTGTCATGTCCGCCTTCGCCCCCACCGCCAGCCGGCCAAGGTCCGGGCGGCCCAGGGCATCCGCCGCATGGACGGTCGCCGCATCGTAGAAATCCGCCGCCGAGGCCGCGGTCACCGAATGGTCGGCCACCCGGCAGAGGCTGATGCCGAGCCGCATGTTCTCCACCATATCTGGCGGGAAGGTGTCGGTGCCGAGGCCGATGCGGATGCCCGCCTTCCGCAGCCGGGCGAAGCTTTCCATGGTGCCGCCGTAGCGCGACAGCACCAGCGGGCAATGGATCAGCGTGGCGCCGCTGGCGGCAAGGATGCCCACGTCGTCCCCCTGCCGCGCCACCTGGCTGTGGCCGGTGAGGAAGACGCCATGCGGCAGCAGCGATCGCTCGCTGAGGAAATCCAGCGACTTCAGCCATTCGATCGGGGTCATGTCGTAGCGGGCGACGATGGAGTCGAATTCGTCCATCGACTGGCAGCAGTGCAGCCGCACCGGCACGCCGTATTCGGCCGAGACGGCGGCAGAGCGGCGGATCAGCTCGGGCGTGCAGTTCTCGATCCGGTCGGGGGCCAGCATCCCGCGGATCAGACCGCCATGGGCGCCATCGAAGCTGCGGATGTAGCGTTCGGCATCGGCAAGGCCCTTCAGCCCGCGCGCCTCGTCCCAATGGGTGTGGAAACTGCCGTCCGCGCGCACCACCTCGACCCCGGTCATGTAGCAGGGGCCGAGATAGGCGCGGATGCCCAGTTCCGCCGCCGACTCGGCCGAGCGGGCGAATTCGTCGTAGGTCTCGGCCCATTTGCGGTAGAACATCGAGGTGATCGGCAGGGCGGTGGTGATACCGTTGCGGATCAGCTGGGCGAAGGCATACTTCATCTTGAAGGTCTGCTCTTCGTCCGAATACATCTCGATCGGGCCGGAGGCGACGTAATCCTCGGGCCAGGTGCGGCCCTTGGCCCAGTCGGGCTGGTTGTCGAAGGCCAGAACCGTGGTGTCGAGGTCGCCGAGTGCGTTCAGGTCGATGAACCCCGGGCCGAGGACGGCGTTGCCGCCGTCGATCTCGGCATCGACCGGGCCTTCGTAGCCGCGGCCCACGAAGATGATGGTGTCGCCGCGGAAGACGACCTCGCCGTCCCGCAGCGTCCGGTGCGAGGTGCCGTCCCAGGCGATCACATGGCGGGCGCGGACACGGGTGGTCGTCATTGCGGCAGTCCTTTCTTCGCGGAGTCGGGCAGCGCCCAGCGGTCCATGCCCACGGGCGTGGCAAGCGCACGGTCATACATGGCGCGGTAATGGGGGGCGAGTTCGTCGGCGGCTGTCTTGCAGCGCGCCATGTAGTCGGCGAATTCGGCGGCGCTGTCGCGGGCCTCGGCCAGCAGCGCCTCCTCGTCCACCCGGGTCAGGCGGCCGCCCTCCACCACCACCTCGCCGCCCACCAGAACGGTGCGGACCGATCCGCCGGTCTCGCAATAGACCAGCTGGCGGCGGATGTCGTTCAGCGGGGTGAAGGGCAGCGTGGACAGGTCGAGCATCGTCAGGTCCGCCTGCCAGCCGGGCGCGATGCGGCCGGTGGGCACCGGCAGCCGCATCGCCCGCGCCCCGGCATGGGTCAGCGCGCCGAGAATCTCCTGCGGGGTGATCCAGCTGCGGAACTCGGGGTCGGTGACGTTGTGCATCAGGCCGGCCACCTTGCCGACGGTCCACAGGTTGATGCCATCGTCGGTATTGGCCTCGTCATTGCCGAGGCAGACGTTGATCCCCGCCTGCCGAAGCTGCCGCCAGCGCATGATGCCGCTGCCGATCTTCAGGTTCGACACCGGGTTGTGCGCGACCGAGGCGCCGCTGTCGGCGATCAGCCGGATGTCCTCGTCGTCGACCCAGATGGCGTGGATGACCATGGCCTGCTCGGTCAGCACGCCCATGTCGTGGGCATAGCGGACCAGCGACTTGCCGTAGACCTCCTGCCCCAGCACCCGCTGCAGCCGGGTTTCCAGGATGTGCATGTCGTAGGGGATGTCCATCTCCTGCGCGATGCGGCCGAGGGCGCGGAAATACTCCGGCGTCACCCGCTGCGGGGCCGAGCAACTGACGGCGGCGCGCAGCCGCCCCCCGGCGCGGTTGTGCCAGCGGTCGATGTAGCGGGCGTAGTGGTCCAGCAGCTCGCGGTCCGACATCCGCGGCGCCGCCTCCATCCGGGCGCGCAGCGGCGCGGGCAGGATTTCGGACAGGAACGGGTATTTCGCCGTCTCGGCCACGTTGGGCTGGTCCAGCGTGACCGTGGCCCGCATCCCGGCATCCTGGTAGGCCTGCATCACCGCATCCACCTCGTCCCCTGTCACCACCGGAACGAAGAAGCAGTCGTCATGCACCGCGGTCACGCCCTGCTTCAGCATCTCGATGATGCCCAGCATGGTGCGCAGATAGGCGAAGCGCGGCGTCGCCAGCCGGTCCATCAGCGGCGGCACCTCGTAGAGCATGAACAGCTCCAGCGGCCAGTTCTCCAGCGCGCCCTTCATGAAGTTGCCGGGCGAGTGGAAATGGCCGTTGACCAGCCCGGGGATGACCAGCTTCCCGGTGCCGTCGATCACCCCGGCACCGGGCGAGGCCGAGGCGGCGGTGCCCGGCCCGACGGCGCGGATCAGCCCGCCCTCGATCACCACATCGGCGCGCGGGTGCAGGCGATCGCTGTCGTCCAGCGTCAGGACGGTGGCGTTGCGGATGACGGTGGCGGCGGGGGTCATCGCTTCTCCTTCGCGGGTCGGACGAGGCGCAGGCGGGTGCGCGGGTCGAGGCTGTCGCGCAAGCTGTCGCCCAGCAGGTTGAAGGCCATCACCAGCACGGTGATCGCCAGCCCGGGGATGGCGGCGATATGCGGAGCGTTGAAGATGAAGCTGCGCCCCTCGCTGGTCATGATGCCCCATTCCGCCGTCGGCGGCTGGACCCCGAGACCCAGGAACGACAGCCCGGCGGCGGTGATCACCACCGCGCCGATGATGGTGCAGGAATAGACCACCGAGGCGGCGACGACGTTCGGCAGCATCTCGACCAGCAGGATCTTCATATCCGGCGTCGCCATGGCGCGGGCGGCCTCGACATAGGCCTGCTCGCGCTCCAGGCAGGCGGCGGCATAGACCACGCGGGTGTTGTAGGGGATCAGGGTGACGACCAGCGCGATCATCATGTTGGCGATGCCCGGCCCCATCAGCGCGGCCAGCAGGATCGCCAGCAGCGCCATCGGGAAGGCGAACAGCACGTCCATCACCCGCATGATCACCGCGCCCATGCCGCGATACCAGGCGCCCAGAAGGCCGAGGGGAACCGAGATCGCCGCCCCGATCAGCACCGGCAGGATGCCGCACAGCAGGGTCAGCCGCGCGCCGTAAAGCAGCCGCGAGAGGATGTCGCGGCCCTGGTTGTCCAGCCCCAGCAGGTGGCCGCGGGTTCCGGGCGGCATCAGTCGCAGCTCGGGGTTGGCCTCGTTCGGCGGCCAGGGCGCGATCCAGGGCGCGAAGATCGCGGCAAGGACCATGCCGGCGATGATGGCGGCGGCGATGCGGGCGACCGGATCGCCCAGGACCCCGCGCCAGACGAAATAGAGGTTCGACCGGCGGGGAATGCGCTTCGGGGCGGGGGTGGTGTTGGCGGCGGCAATGGTCATCGGTCAGCCCTTCCGCGGGTCCAGCGCATGGACGGTGATGTCGGAGATCATGTTGCCAAGGACGAAGACGGTGGCGACCACCAGCACGCAGCCCTGGATCATCGGGATGTCGCGGGCGAGGATGGCGTCGTAGAGCTGCAGCCCCACGCCGGGCCAGTTGAAGATGATCTCGGTGAAAACCACGCCGCCGAACAGGTAGCCGATCTGCAGCCCGCCGATGCTGGCGAAGGTCGGCAGGGTGTTCCTGACCCCGTGCCGCAGCACCACCTGCCGCCGCCGCAGCCCGCGGGCGCGGGCGGCCAGGATATAGGGCTCGTTCAGCACGTCGATCATGCGCGACCGGGTGACCCGGGCGACCACGGCGATGGAGGAGGCCGCGGTCACGCTGGCCGGCAGCACCATGTGGTGGATCAGGTCCCAGAACCCGCCGGGGCTGACGATGTTATACATCCCCGAGATCGGGAACAGCTTCCATTTGAAGGCCAGCAGGTAAAGCGCGACGATGCCCAGCCAGAACACCGGCAGGCTGGCCAGCACCAGCGTCAGCGCCACCACGGCGCGGTCGGTCAGGCTGCGGAAGCGCGGGGCGGACAGCACCGCCAGCAGGAAGCCGAAGACCAGCACCAGGGCCAGGCTGCCCGCCATCAGGATCAGCGAGTTCCAGATCTTCGGCACCAGGATCTGCGCCACCGGCAGCTGCTGCGCCAACGACACGCCGATGTCGCCCTGCATCAGCGCGCCGAACCAGCGCAGGTATTGCACGACGATCGGCTGATCCAGCCCCATGGTCTCGCGCAGGGCCTGAAGCTGTTCCTGCGAGGCCATGCGGCCCAGGATCGACAGCGCGATGTCGCCGGGCACCAGCTGCACCGACAGGAAGACGACGATGGTCACGCCGATCAGCACGGGGATCGCCGACAAGAGCCGGCCGAGCGCGAAGAGGGTCAGGTTCATGGCGGGGCCTCGGGGCACAGGGACAGTAGCCGCCCCCGCATAGCGCGGGGACGGCCGGACGCGTCATTCCTTGGTCAGGCCGGTCAGATCGACCCAATGCTGCGGCGCCAGCACGAAGCCCGAGACATTGGGCGCCAGCGCATAGACCGAATTGGCCGCGTAATAGGTGGTGAAGGGCATGTCGGCGGCGATGATGTCGCGCATCTCGTGCAGCTTGCCGTCCAGTGCCTCCTGCGTGGCCGAGGCCCGCGCCTCGGACAGCAGCCGGTCGATCTCGGGGTTGTCGTAATAGCCCGAGTTGCAGCAGCTGGGCGGCAGCGCCGTGGTCGTCACCACCTGGTCGAGCCAGGCGAAGGTGCTTTCCCCCCAGGAGGCCGAGGTCAGGCCGGTGCCCTCGCGCATTCCGGCCGACATCATGTCCCAGAAGGTGTTGTTGTCGAACATCTCGATGCTGGCGCGGATGCCGACCTTTTCCAGGTCGCGCTGGAGCCATTCGGCATCGCCCTTGGTGTTCACGTCCGAGCCGCCGCCGAAGGTCCAGTCCATCCGCGTCTCGAACCCGTCCGGGTAGCCCGCCTCGGCCAGCAGCGCCCTGGCGCCTTCGGGGTCGTAGTCGCAATCGCGGAAGGCCGGGTCGTAGCCCGGGCCGCCGGGGTTCAGGATGCCCCAGGCCGGGATGGCAAAGCCCTTGCGCTGATACTTGGCCATGTCCTCGCGGTTGATGGCCATGCAGGCGGCCTTGCGCACCCTGGCGTCGTCGAAATGCTCGTCCTTGGTGTTCAGCCACAGCACATAGACCATGGGCGAGGGGCCGGTGACGATCTGCATCCCCTGCGCCTGCAGCGTCTCGATCGAATCCGGCGAGGGGGTGCCGATCATGTCGACCTCGCCGCTCATCAGCGCCAGCTCGCGCGTCACCACCTCGGGGATGCCGCGCAGGACGATGGCATCCGCCTTCGGGATGCGCTCGGGGTTCCAGTAGGCGTCGTTCCTCGCGATCACCAGCTTCTCGCCCACCACCCGTTCCACGAACTTGAAGGGGCCGGTGCCGATGGGATGATCCTCGATCCCGTCGTTGCCGTAGGTCTTCACCGCCTCGGGCGAGACCATGCGCGGCGCCCCCGACCCGCCCGCGGTCAGCCGGCGCAGGAATTCGGCGTTCGGCTGCTTCAGGTCGATGCGGAAGGTGTATTCGTCCACCACCTCGTAGCCGACGAGATCCATCCAGACCCAGCCCATCAGCCCGGGCGAGGCCGGCACGAAATACTCGAACTCCGGGTTGGTCATCCGGTCGAGGTTGAACTTCGCCGCCTCGGCGTTCCAGGGGGTGCCGTCGTGGAAGGTCACGCCCTTGCGCAGGTGGAAGGTGTAGGATTTGCCGTCCTCGGAAATCTCCCAGCTTTCGGCCAGGGCGGGGACGATCTCGGGAACGGCGTCGCCACCCTTGGTCAGGTCCTCTTCCACGAAGCTTTCGAAGATGTGGCGCACCACCTTGAAGGTGTTCCAGGTGCGCGAGGCCGCCGGGTTCATCCGGCTGAAGTCGGCCTCCACCGCCATGACGATGGTGGTCTCGGCCAAGGCGGGCGCGGCAAGCGAAAGGGCGAGGCCGGTCACCGTGCCCTTGAGCAGCATTCGAAGCGAAGAAACTCTGGTCATGCGGAAACTCCTGTTGGGATGGGCTTGCGGTTTTCTTGTGGTTGCGCGGCGAACCGCGGGTCGTGGAGGAAACAGGCGACGGCCCTTTCGTCGCCGGCAGGCAGAAGCGCGGGATCGGCGGTCATGCAGCGGTCCAGCCGGTGGGTGCAGTTGGTGACATAGGGGCAATGCTCGCTGGCGATCGGCGGCGGCGCCCCCTCCAGATCCTCGGCCCGCTCGGCGGCGCGCTCCCACCGGCCGTCGCGGCGCAAGTGCAGCACGGTGCCGAGAAAATCCTGGGTGAAGGGGTGCAGCGGCGCGCGATAGACCTGATCGCTGCCGCCGCTTTCCAGGAGCTTGCCGCGATACATCACCATGGTGCGGTCGCAGAACTCGCGCACGATCTTCAGGTCGTGCGAGACGAAGAGATAGGTCAGCCCCAGTTCCTTCTGCAGCCGCTGCAGCAGGTTCAGGATCTGCGCCTGGATCGAAACGTCCAGCGCCGAGACGGGCTCGTCCAGGAACAGGAACTCCGGCTCCAGCGCCAGCGCGCGGGCGATGGCGATGCGCTGGCATTGCCCGCCCGAGAATTCGTGCGGGTAGCGGTGCGCCTGCCGCGGGTCCAGCCCGACCATCTCCAGCAGTTCGTCCACCCGCCGGGCGGCGGCGGAGGGGGCCATCCCGAAGTTCAGCATCGGCCGGGCGACGTTCTCGGCCACCGTGCGGCGCGGGTTCAGCGATTGCAGCGGGTCCTGGAACACGATCTGCGCCCGGCGCCGGTGCTGGCGCAGCTCTTCCGCCGACAGCCGGCGCAGGTCGCGCCCGCCGTGGGTGATGCTGCCGCCGTCCGCCTCGATCAGCCGCAGGATCATCCGCCCCAGCGTCGACTTGCCCGAGCCGGAGCCGCCGACGCAGCCCAGGATCTCGCCCTTGCGGATGTCGACCGAGATGTCCCGCACCGCATGGTTCAGCACCGTCTCGCGGGTGAAGAAGCCGCCGCGGCGGATGCGGAAGGTCTTGGAGAGGTTGCGGATCTCGATCAGGTTTTCCATTGTCCCCTCACACCAGATGACAGCGGACGGACCGCCCCGGCCCCACCGCGCGCAGGGCGGGCTGGACCTTGTAACACTGCGCCTCCGCCAGCGGGCAGCGCGGGGCGAAGCGGCAGCCCGGTGGCGGATCGGCCAGGTTCGGCGGCTCGCCCTCGATGAAGAGCCGCTCGCCCCGCGGCGCGTCGGGATCGGGGATCGCGGCGATCAGCGCCCGGGTATAGGGATGCAGCGGCCGCTCCAGCAGGTCCTCGACCGGGGCCTCCTCCTGCAGCTGGCCGCCATACATCACCAGCACCCGCGTCGCCATCGCCGCCACCACGCCGATGTCATGGGTGATCAGGATGACCGGCAGGCCTGTGGCCTGGCTGCGCCGTTTCAGCAGCATCAGGATGCGCGCCTGCACCCCCACGTCCAGCGCGGTCGTCGGCTCGTCGGCGATCAGCAGCTCCGGCTTGCAGGCCAGCGTCATCGCCAGCGCAATCCGCTGGCACATGCCGCCCGACAGCTGGTGCGGATAGCTGGCCAGCACCCGCTCGGCATCCGGGAAGCCGACCTCGCGCAGCGCCTGCGCCGAGGCCGCGCGCGCCGCGGTCCGGCTCAGTGCGGGGTCGTGCCGGCGCAGCGTCTCGACCAGTTGCGCGCCGATGGTGAAGGACGGGTCCAGCGAGGCGCGGGGATTCTGGAAGATGGTGCCGATCCGGCGGCCGCGGACCTCTTCCATCTCGCGTTCGGACAGCGCCAGCAGCTGCGCCTCGCCCATGCGGACCGATCCTTCCAGGTAGCGGGCCGGGGGCACGGGCAGCAGGCGGGCGATGGCCATGGCCGTCACCGTCTTGCCCGAGCCGGATTCGCCGATGATGGCCAGGACCTCGCCCTTGCTGATCGACAGCGTCACATCCTCGACCGCGACGATCAGCCCCGCCGGAGTGGAAAAGCCCATGCGCAGATCGCGCACATCGAGAGTGGCAGCAGATGGCATTCCGTTCCTTTCGCGTGTTCGGCTACTGGAGGGATGTCACTATTGTATACGAGTAAACTATTGTATCGCTCACAACTATGTATCCAATATTTGCATCCGCCTAGTGATTCTTTCCGATCCTTGCGCGCAGAGTGCGGGTCCTCCGAGGCTCCTCTGCGGGGACCGGGCCACACAGAGGAGTTCTCGGCGCTGAAATTCATGGGAAAAGATTGGGGCCTGAGGCCAGTTGCCGAGCCTCCTCCTGCCCCCTCTCTGCTACGGATCGGCAAAGCGAAGAAAGGCTACGCTCAGGACGCCGCTGGAAGAGAAGCTCTTGGCGCAACAATCATTGTATACAATGAAGGCGCCCATCCTGCCACCGGCCGTGCCGGGATCGCCACCCAGCACCACCGAAGAAATGGCCTGAAGGTGAAGGCAGATTGCGCACTCGTCCGACCCGGCGACGGAATCGGAAGAGGCCCCCCCGCAGAAAGCCATCAAAACCCGCGAAACCGCAGGATGCGTCGATCTCTGGTGCTGTCGAGAAAAATCCAGTGCCGTTTGCGACGCTTGGCAGTCGCCCGACAGGAGGTTCAGTGGTGAGCCCGACAGGATTCGAACCTGTGACCCACTGATTAAAAGTCAGTTGCTCTACCAACTGAGCTACGGGCCCACGCCGGGGGTGATTAGAAAGATGCGCGGCGGGGGTCAAGGGCGAAAATGCGCGGGCTCTGGCAAAATCTGAACGGCGGGCGTATGAGGGGCGGCATGACCCGGATGGATACCCCGCAGGGCCTCGCCTTCATCAAGATGCATGGCGCGGGCAACGATTTCGTCGTGATCGACTCGCGCGGGCGCGGGGCGGCGGCGACGCCTGCGCTGGCTCGCGCTCTTGGCGACCGCAACCGGGGCGTGGGTTTCGACCAGCTGGCCGAGATCCGCGATGCGGAGGATGCCGACATCGCGCTGGATTTCTGGAACAGCGACGGCTCGCGCGCCGGGGCCTGCGGCAACGCCACCCGCTGCGTGGCCGACCTGGTGATGCAGGGGCCGCGGCTGACCATCCGCACCGGACGCGGGCTGCTGCGGGCGGAGCGGATGGGGGACGGCAAAGTCGCCGTCAACATGGGGCCGCCGCAATTGGACTGGCGGGAGGTGCCGCTGGCGCACGAGACCGATCCGCTGCACCTGCCGCTGTCCGGCGATCCGGCGGCGGTGGGAATGGGCAATCCGCATTGCGTGTTCTTCGTGCCGGAGGCCGAGGCGGTGGACCTGCCCTCGCTCGGCCCGAAGCTGGAGCACGACCCGCTGTTCCCGCAGCGCACCAATGTCGAATTCGTCAGCCTGACCGGCCCCGACCGCCTGCGGATGCGGGTGTGGGAGCGGGGGGCGGGCATCACCCTGGCCTGCGGCTCGGGCGCCTGCGCCGCGGCGGTGGCGGCGCATCTGCGCGGGCTGACCGGGCGGCGGGTGGTGCTGGATCTCGACGGCGGCCGGCTGGAGGTGGACTGGCGCGAGGATGGCGTCTGGCTGACCGGCCCGGTGGCGCGGGTCTTCGACGGCCGGCTCTCCCCGGCCTTCCTGGCCGCCCATGCGTGACCGCCATGCGTGACGGTGCGAACTTCCGCCCCCCGGTGTTCTCCACCCTCGGCTGCCGGCTGAACGCCTATGAATCCGAGGCGATGCGGGAACTGGCCGAGGCCGCCGGGCTGGAAGGCGCGGTGATCGTGAACACCTGTGCGGTAACGGCCGAGGCCGTGCGCAAGGCCAAGCAGGAAATCCGCCGGCTGGCGCGGGAAAATCCCGGCGCGCAGGTCATCGTCACCGGCTGCGCGGCGCAGACCGAGCCGGAGACCTTCGCGGCGATGCCCGAGGTCTCGCGTGTCGTCGGCAACCACGAGAAGATGCGGGCGGAGACCTGGAAGGGGCTTTCGGTGCCCGACCTGATCGGCACCACCGAGAAGGTGCAGGTCGACGACATCATGTCGGTGCGCGAGACCGCCGGCCACCTGATCGACGGCTTCGGCCGCCACCGCGCCTATGTCCAGGTGCAGAACGGCTGCGATCACCGCTGCACCTTCTGCATCATCCCCTACGGCCGCGGCAATTCCCGCTCCGTCCCCGCCGGGGTGGTGGTAGAACAGATCAAGCGGCTGGTAGGCAAGGGTTTTCTGGAGGTCGTGCTGACCGGGGTCGACCTGACCTCCTGGGGTGCCGACCTGCCCGGCGGGCCGCGCTTGGGCGACCTGGTGATGCGGATCCTGCGGCTGGTGCCGGACCTGCCGCGGCTGCGGATCAGCAGCATCGACTCGATCGAGGCGGACGAGATGCTGATGCAGGCCATCGCCACCGAGCCGCGGCTGATGCCTCACCTGCACCTGTCGCTGCAGGCCGGCGACGACATGATCCTGAAGCGGATGAAGCGCCGCCACCTTCGCGACGACGCCATCCGCTTCTGCGAGGAAGCAAGGCGCCTGCGGCCGGACATGGTCTTCGGCGCCGACATCATCGCCGGTTTCCCGACAGAAACAGAAGAGATGTTCATGAACTCACTGAAGCTGGTGCAGGACTGCGGGCTGACCTTCCTGCATGTCTTCCCGTTCAGCCCGCGCAAGGGCACCCCCGCCGCCCGGATGCCGCAGGTCTACGGCGCCGAGATCAAGGATCGCGCCGCCCGGTTGCGGGCCGCGGGCGACGCGGCGCTGGCGCGGCATCTGACGGCCCAGCAGGGCGCGCTGCACCGGGTGCTGACCGAAGGGCCGCGGATGGGCCGGACCGAGCAGTTCACCGAAGTGGCCTTTGCCGAAGACCAGCCCGAGGGGCGCATCGTCGAGGCGCGGATCACCGGCCATGGCGGCGGGATGCTGACGGCCGGATAGGCCCGTCAGCGGCGGATGGTGTCGCCCAGATCCAGCGTCGGGGTCAGCTCGATGACCTCGCCGCCGATCACCCCGCCGGGCCGCTTGCCGGCGATGATTTCGGCCGATTTCTGGCCGATCTCCAGCCGGCAGGCATCCATCGTCGCCAGCTTGCGCGGCAGGCCGTCCAGCAGTTCCATACCATTGAAGCCAGCCAAACCGATCTTCCCCGGCACGTCCAGCCCCTGGTCCAGGCACCACAGCAGCCCGCCGGCGCCGATCATGTCGTTGGAATAATACAGGAAATCCACGTCCGGCGTGCGTTGCAGCAGCGCCTCGGTCATTGCGCGGCCCTGCAGCAGCGACGATCCGCCGGCGTAGTATTCGCGGTCCACCAGCGTCAGCCCGGCCTTGGCCAGCGCCTCCTCGAACCCCTCCAGCCGCTTCTTCGCGCGGGTGTCCTGCTCCGGCATGTGGGTGCCGAGGAAGGCGATGCGGCGGTAGCCGGCGGCGATGATCGCCTCGGCCATCTGGCGACCGGCGCGGCGGTGCGAGATGCCCACGGCGGAATCCACCGGGGTGCCGTCGATGTCCATGATCTCGACGATGGGGATTCCTGCCTGCGCCAGCATGGCGCGCGCGGCCTCGGAATGCTCCACCCCCGCCAGGATCAGGCCCGATGGCCGCCAGGACAGCATCTCGTAGATCACCTGCTCCTCGCGGTCGTGCAGGTAGTTCGACACGCCGACCACGGGCTGAAGCCCGGTGTCCTCAAGCACTTCCGAGATGCCGGTCATCACCTCGGGGAAGACCATGTTGGACAGCGAGGGGATGATCACCCCCACCAGGTTCACCCGCTGCGAGGCCAGCGCCCCGGCGATCTTGTTCGGCACATAGCCAAGGCTGCGGGCCGCCTCCAGCACCCGTTCCCGCGTCGCGCCCGACACGTCGCCGCGGTTGCGCAGCACCCGGCTGACAGTCATTTCGCTGACGCCGGAGGCTTCGGACACGTCCCGAAGGGTCAGGGTGCGGCGCGGGTCTGGAGTGGGCGGCTTCGACAATCTCTGGCGTCCGGCAAGGGGCTTTTTCCTAGTTAGCCCCAAAGCGGCCCCTTGTCCAAGGACCATTTCCATGGTAATGATAGCGCTAACAGCGACAAGCTGCCGATATCCGTTGCGTCCTGCAAGCTCTCGAACCAGGACGCAAGGGTCCCAAGGGGGAGTGGTGGGCCAAGTTCACTCCCCCTTATCTTTTCCCCGACACGCCGAAGACCTGGTTGCCATGCCCGCCGTCATTGTGCATTGAAGGAACGCGGGCCCCGTAGCTCAACGGATAGAGCGTCCCCCTCCTAAGGGGAAGGTTGCAGGTTCAAGTCCTGCCGGGGTCGCCACGCAGGGCCGGAGGGGACGATGCGGGCGGCGAAGCTTCAGGATTTTCTCGATCAGTCGGCGCAGGCGCTGCGGGCCGCGCGGGTTCCGTCGGAGCGGGCGGCGCGGGCCTGCGAGCGGGCGATCGCGCTGTGGCAGGGGGCGGAGGGGACCCCGGGCACGGCGGCGGCCGACCGGCTGCCGGTCTGCCAGTGGCTCGATCCGGCGCTGGAGATCGCCGCGCAGGGACCGCGGGCGGGGCTGGCGCGGGCGTTCGCGGCCATAGAGCCGGGGCTGGTCTGGCGCCGGCGGGCCTCGGCCAATCCCTCCGATGCCGCGTTCTGGAACGGCCATGCCAATGCGATGATCCTCGGCCCCGGGGGGCTGGAGGACCGCAAGGACATCTGGATCGGCGCCACCGTGATGGCTCCCGGCACCACCTATGCCGACCATGACCACCCGCCCGAGGAGGTCTATCTGTCGCTGGCCCCGGGCGAGTGGTGGAATGCCGAGATGGACTGGACCGACCCCGGCCCCGAAGGCGCGATCTACAACCCGCCGGGCATCCGCCACCGGATGCGCGCCGGCGACGGGCCGTTCCTGGCGCTGTGGTATCTGCCGGTCTGAGCCCGTTCAGAAATCCAGGTTTTCCACCGACAGCGCGTTCTGCTGGATGAACTCGCGCCGGGGTTCCACCACGTCGCCCATCAGCTTGGTGAAGATGTCATCGGCCTCGGCCAGATCGTCGACGCGGACCTGCAGGAAGGTGCGGGCCTCGGGGTCCAGCGTGGTTTCCCACAGCTGTTCCGGGTTCATCTCGCCCAAGCCCTTGTAGCGTTGCAGCGACAGGCCCTTCTCGCCCTCGGTGAGGATGGATTTCAGCAGGTCGATGGGGCCGTGGACCAGTTGCTCGCGGTCCTTGCGCGCCAGCCGGGCCGGGTCGCGGTAGATGTCGCGGTGCTGGCCGGCGATCTGGCTCAGCTTGCGGGCCTCGCCGGAGCGCAGGACGGCGCCATCCAGAGTGCGCAGCTCCTCCACCCCGCGCAGGATGCGCGACAGGCGGATGCCGTGGTCTTGGGTGATGCGGCCGTGCCAACCCTGCTCGAACTCCGGCGCGATCAGGTTCAGGCGGCGGGCGACGGTGTCGGCTACCGCCTGCAGGTCGTCATCGGCCCGGCCCGGGTCGAAGGCCCCGGCCAGCGCCGCCTGTTCCAGGATGCTGCGCGGGTAATGGGTCGGGAAGGCGTCCAGCACCCGGCGGAAGGAACGGGCGCCCTCGATCACCCGGGCGAGGTCCTGCCCGGCGATCTCCTCGCCCGTCGCCAGCCGCAAGACGGCGCCTTCGACGCCCATCTCGATCAGATAGTCGTCCAGCGCGGCCTGATCCTTCAGATAGACCTCGGACTTGCCGCGGCTGACCTTGTAGAGCGGCGGCTGCGCGATGTAGAGGTAACCGCCCTCGATCAGCTCCGGCATCTGGCGGAAGAAGAAGGTCAGCAGCAGCGTGCGGATATGCGCGCCGTCCACGTCGGCGTCGGTCATGATGACGACCTTGTGGTAGCGCAGCTTGCCGATGTCGAATTCGTCCCGCCCGATCCCGGTGCCGAGCGCGGTGATCAGCGTTCCGATCTCCTGGCTGGACAGCATCCGGTCGAAGCGGGCGCGTTCCACGTTCAGGATCTTGCCTCGCAACGGCAGCACCGCCTGATTGCTGCGGCTGCGGCCCTGCTTGGCCGAGCCGCCGGCGGAGTCGCCCTCCACCAGGAACAGTTCGGACTTCGCCGGGTCGCGTTCCTGGCAATCTGCCAGCTTGCCGGGCAGGGAAGCCACGTCCAGCGCGGTCTTGCGCCGGGTCAGTTCCCGCGCCTTCCGCGCCGCCTCGCGCGCCAGCGCCGCCTCGATGATCTTGCCGACGATGACCTTGGCCTGCGCCGGGTTCTCCTCGAACCATTCGGACAGCTTCTCGTTCACCAGGTTCTCGACCGCCGGGCGCACCTCGGACGACACCAGCTTGTCCTTGGTCTGGCTGGAGAATTTCGGGTCCGGCACCTTGACCGACAGCACGCAGGTCAGCCCCTCGCGGGCGTCGTCGCCGGTGAAATCCACCTTCTCGCGCTTGGCGATGCCGCTGGTCTGGGCGTAGGAGGTGATGGTCCGGGTCAGCGCGCCGCGGAAGCCGGCCAGATGAGTGCCGCCGTCGCGCTGCGGGATGTTGTTGGTGAAGGGCAGCACGTTCTCGTGGTAGGTGTCGTTCCACCACATCGCCACCTCGACGCCGATGCCGTTCCTCTCGCCGACCATGTAGATCGGCTCGGCCATCACCGAGGTCTTGGAGCGGTCGAGGAATTTCACGAATTCCCGCACCCCGCCGTCGTAGAACATCTCGACCCGCTGCGGCTCGGCATGGCGCTCGTCCTCCAGTACGATCCTCACGCCCGAGTTCAGGAAGGCCAGCTCGCGCAGCCGGTTCTCCAGCGTCTTGAAGCTGTATTCGAGGTTCGAGAAGGTCCCGTCCGGCCGGTTGGTGCGGGCGCTGGCGAGGAAGCGCACCTCGGTGCCGCGCTTGCCGGGGGCGGGGCCGACCTCGTGCACATGCTCGGTGCATTCGCCGAACTCGAACCTTCCGCGGTATTCGGTGTCGTTGCGCCAGACCGTCAGCTCCAGCCATTCCGACAGCGCGTTGACGACCGAGACGCCGACGCCGTGCAAGCCGCCGGAGACCTTGTAGGCGTTGCCGCCCTCGTCGGTGTTGTTGAATTTGCCCCCCGCGTGCAGCTGGGTCATGATGACCTCGGCCGCGGAAACGCCCTCTTCGGGGTGTATGTCCACCGGGATGCCGCGGCCGTTGTCGCGCACCGAGACCGAGTCGTCGGGGTGGATCTTCACCACCACTTCGGTGGCGTGGCCGGCCAGCGCCTCGTCGATGCCGTTGTCCACCACCTCGTAGACCATGTGGTGCAGGCCCGAGCCGTCATCGGTGTCGCCGATATACATGCCGGGGCGCTTGCGGACGGCCTCCAACCCCTTGAGGACCTTGATGGAATCGGCGCCGTATTCGGCGGGTTTCTTGGGCGCTTCGGCCATGCGTCGGTAACCTTCGTAAATGCCCGCGATTTATAGCGGTTTGCCCCGGCAATGTCACGCGCAGGACACCAGATTTTGTGTCAGGTGAAGGGGATCACCAGCCCGACCAGGATCAGCAGCAGGCCGGAGCCGATGTTCATCCGCCGCAGCGCCTGCGGGCTGGACAGAAGCTGCCGCGCCCGGTCCAGGAACAGCGCCAGGCCCAGGTTGCCCAGCATCGGCACCAGCGCCGAAATCGCCAGGATCGCGGCGATGTCGGGGACAGTGACGCGGCCAAGGTCGAAGAACCCGGGCAGGAAGCCCATGTAGAACAGGATCGCCTTGGGGTTGCCGATCACCGCCGCCACGCCGACCGAAAACCCCGCCCAGAGGCCGGGGCGGGTCAGCCGGCTGTCGGTGCCGGGCGGGGCGGGGCGTTTGCGGATCAACAGCAGCCCCATCGCGATGAACACCGCCGCGGCGACCCAGCGCAGCACAGAAAGGATGTCGCCATAGACCGACAGCACCCAGGCCAGGCCGAGGATGGCGCAGAGCGGCCAGATCAGGTCCCCCAGCGCCACGCCCACCGCCAGCGGCCAGGCCCCGCGCATCCCGCTCGACAGCGCCCGCGCGATCAGCGCCACCCAGACCGGCCCGGGCACCGCCCAGAGCCCCGCCATGCCGAGGGCGTAAAGCAGCAACTGCTGGCCGGTGACGGTCATGGCAGGGTCAGGCTACCGTCTTCGGCCAAGGGCCAGAACGGGTTCATGGCAACTTCCCAGACATGGCCGTCCGGGTCGGCCCAGTAGCCGGAATAGCCGCCCCAGAACACCTTCTCCGGGGCTTTCAATGGGGTGCCTCCTGCGGCCAGCGCAGCGGCGAAGGCCGCATCCACCTCGGCCTCGGTGGCGAAATTCTGCGCCAGCGTGATGGCCCCGGTGCCGAGTTTTGCGTCGGGACGGCCCTGGTCGGCGGCAAGGTCCGCCGCGCCGAACAGCGCCAGCGCCGCGCCCTGCATCTGGTAGAAGGCCACGCCGGGCTGGCTTTCGCCATGCTCCTTCCAGCCGAGACGCTCATAGAAGGCGCGCGCGGCCGCGAGGTCCGCAACGCCAAGGGTGATCAGGGTAACGCGCTGCGGGGTCACGATTGCACCAGACTGACGCCGCCCTCCTCGGCGACGGCGAAGCTTTGCCCGCGATTCCCCAGGCTGTCAAACAGCCCCGGCTCCGTCCCGGTCATCAGCGCCTGCGCCCCAAGGCCGCAGATCTCGTCGTAAAGCGCGGCGCGGCGCCCGGCATCCAGATGCGCGGCCACCTCGTCCAGCAGCAGGACCGGCGCATGGCCCAGGTCGGCAGCCAGCGCGTGGGCATTGGCGAGGATCAGGCTGATCAGCAGCGCCTTCTGCTCTCCGGTCGAGCATTGGTCGGCCGCCACGCCCTTCGCGGTATAGACTGCCGCCAGATCGGCGCGATGCGGCCCGGCCAGCGTGCGCCCCGCCGCCATGTCGCGCCGCCGCCCCTCGGCCAGCGCCTGCGCCAGATCCTCCGGGTTGCCCTCGGGATATACGAGCGTCAGTTCGGATTGCGGAAACTGCGTCTCAGCGCCCTGCTGCGCCCCGGCGATCCGGTCCAGCGTCGCCAGACGGTTGGCGGTGATCCGGCGTCCCGCCTCCTCCATCCGCGCCTCCAGCGCGGTATACCAATGCGGGTCCTGCACCTGGTCCTTCAGCAGCCGGTTGCGGTCGCGCATGGCCTTTTCATAGGTCAAAACCGCCTCGGCATGGTCGGGGGTGAAGGACATCACCATCCGGTCCAGGAACCGCCGCCGCCCCTCCGCCGCCTCGATCCACAGCCGGTCCATCGCCGGCACCAGCCACAGCACCCGCAGGATGCGGCCCAGCGCGACCTGCGTCGCCGCCTTGCCGTCGATGCGGGTCTGCCGGGCCTCCTGCCCCTCGGCCCAGGTCTCGATCTCATGGGCGCCACCGATACCGAACACCTGTGCGGAAACCTTCCAGCCCAGCGATTCCGGCCGCCTCGCCAGCTCCTCGGCCGAGGCGCGGCGCAGCCCCCGCCCTGGCGACAGCAGCGACACGGCTTCCAGGATATTGGTCTTGCCCGCCCCGTTCGGCCCGACGATCGCCGCCGGCCGGCCGTCGAAGACCAGCCGCGTCGTCCGATGGCTGCGGAAATGCGACAGGCTCAGCGTGGTGATGGCAAGCCCGCCCAAGCCCTCTTCCTCTTGATGAAAATACTCCGGGGGGTCCGGGGGGCTGGCCCCCCGGGCCGCCGGTCACACGCGCATCGGCATCACGACATAGACCGCTGAAGTATCATTGCCCTCGCGCATCAGCGTCGGGTCGCCGGAGGAGTTGAACAGGAACACCGCATTCTCGCGGTCCACCTGGGATGCGATCTCCAGCAGATACTTGGCGTTGAAGCCGATCTCCAGCCGCTCGTCGCCATAGGCCACCGCCAGCTCTTCCTCGGCCGCCCCGGAATCCGGCGCGTTGACCGACAGCACCAGCCGGTCCTCGTCCAGCGCCAGCTTCACCGCGCGCGACCGTTCCGAGGATACCGTGGCCACCCGGTCCACCGCCTTGGCGAACTCGCTTGCGTCCACCTCCAGCCGCCGCGTGTTGCCGGTCGGGATCACCCGGCTGTAATCCGGGAAGGTGCCGTCGATCACCTTCGAGGTCAGGGTGATCGCCGGGGTGGCGAAGCGCACCTTGGTCTCCGACACCGAAACCGCGATCTGCGCCTCGTCGTCGTCCAGAAGCTTGCGCAACTCGCCCACCGTCTTGCGCGGCACGATCACCCCGGGCATCCCCTCGGCCCCCGCGGGCAGGGGCGCGTCGATCCGGGCCAGCCGGTGGCCGTCGGTCGCCACGCAGCGCAGCACCGGCCCATCCTCGGCCGTCGCCACATGCATGTAGACACCGTTCAGGTAATAGCGGGTCTCCTCGGTCGAGATGGCGAATTTCGCCTTGTCGAACAGCCGCCGCAGCTCGGGCGCCTTGGCCGAGAAATTGGTGCTGTATTCCGACGAGGCCATCACCGGGAAATCTTCCTTCGGCAGCGTCGCCAGCGAGAAGGTCGACCGCCCCGCGGTGATGGTCAGCCGGCCCGAGGCGCTGTCTTCCGACAGGTTCACCAGCGCGCCGTCGGGCAGCTTGCGGACGATCTCGTGCAGCATCACCGCCGAAACCGTGGTCGCGCCTGCCCGTTCCACCATCGCATCGGTGCGGTCCACCACCTCGATGTCCAGGTCGGTGGCGCGGAAGGAAACCTGCGCGCCCTCGGCCTCGATCAGCACGTTGGCCAGGATCGGAATGGTGTTGCGCCGTTCCACCACGGATTGGGCCTGGGCCAGCGCCTTCAGAAGCGTGCCGCGTTCGATCGAAAGTTTCATCCCTTTTCCCCCTGCCGGACCCCGGAACCGGGGACGCCGACATTACCCGGCTTTCGCCGGTGCGCAATCGTTCCGCGCGACTTTGAGAGGCTTTCCATGGGCCGTCAAGGCCGCCGGCGGTCAGCCCTGCAGCATCCGCTTCAGCAGTTGCAGATCGTCCGCAAGCTGGCTGTCCAGCGCCATCAGTTCCTCGATCTTGCGCACGCCGTGCATGATCGTGGTGTGGTCGCGTCCGCCGAAGCGGCGGCCGATCTCGGGCAGCGACCGCGGGGTCAGCTGCTTGGCCAGATACATCGCCACCTGCCGCGGCCGGGCGATGGTGCGCAGCCGCTTCGGCCCGATCATGTCGGCCAGGCGGATGTTGTAATGCTCGGCCACCTTGCGCTGGATTTCCTCGATGGTCAGCTTGCGGTCGCTGGCCCGCAGGATGTCGGCCAGGCAGTCCTGCGCCAGGTCCAGCGTGATCTCGCGCCCGACCAGCGAGGCGAAGGCGAAGAGCCGGGTCAGCGCGCCTTCCAGCACGCGGACATTGGTGGTGATCCGATGGGCCAGGAACTCCAGCACCCCGGGGGCGATCTGCAGGCCCTTGTATTGGTTGCGGTAGACCTCGACCTTCTGTTGCAGGATGCCCAGGCGCAATTCGTAATCGGTGGGATGCAGGTCCACCACCAGCCCGCATTGCAGGCGGGACTTGATCCGGTCCTCCAGATCCTTGATCTCGCCCGGTGCCCGGTCGGCCGAGATGACGATCTGCTTGTTCTGGTCGACCAGCGCGTTGAACGTGTGGAAGAATTCCTCCTGGGTGGAATCCTTGCCGGCGATGAACTGCACGTCGTCGACCATCAGCACGTCGACCGACCGGAACAGCTGCTTGAAATCCATCACCTGCTTGTCGCGCAGGGCCTGGATGAAGCGATACATGAACTGCTCGGCCGACAGATACAGCACCCGCAGGTCGGGGCGGCGGGCCTGAAGCTCATGCGCGATGGCGTGCATCAGGTGGGTCTTGCCCAGACCGACGCCGCCGTAAAGGAACAGCGGGTTGAAGGTGACCGGCCCGCCCTCGGCCACCCGGCGGGCGGCGGCATGGGCCAGTTCGTTCGGCTTGCCGACCACGAAAGTGTCGAAGGTGAAGCGGGCGTCCAGCGGCGCGCCGGGCAGGTCGTCGTCCTGCGCCGGGCGGCTGCGGGCGGCGCGCGCCGCAGGCTTCGCCGGCGCCTCGGCCTGCGGCCGGGCGGCGGCCACGGCGAATTCGATCCGGTGCACCTCGGCCCCGGCGGTGACGAGCTGGCTGCGGATGTGGTCGGCATAGTTGCGTTGCACCCAGTCACCGAAGAAGCTGGTCGGCACCTCGAAATGCGCCACCCCGTTCTTCAGCCGGGCCAGCCGCAAGGGTTCGATCCAGGTGGTATAGTTGTTCTTGCCCACGCGCTGCATCAGCGCTTCCCGGACCTGGCCCCAAGTTTCGTTCGTCATCGTTTGCCCGACCTGCATACCTTTTTCCCGGGTCCTGACGGCCCCCGGGGTCCTTCCTTGCACCCCACACGCGACCCGCACACGCCACGGGGCCTGTCCGCCGCATCGGCAGGGACAGGCCGGACTCCGGTCCTGAGGAGGCAGGAACGACAAAGGGCGCCGCAGCGGACTGCAGCCCAAGGTCCTTCTGGCCGGGATGCCACGGGCATCCTGTTAACATCTTGTCCGCAAACGAAATCCGCTATTTTCCGGCAAGCAGCCCGGCATTCTTTGGCAGCGCGGATTCAGTCTGCGACCACGATCTGTCCCCCAAGACGAAGTGAATCGCAGGCTGACGCTAGCCCGGCCCCGGCGGGCACTGCAACCGAACATCTCGCTTGACAGGGATTCCGTCGCGGCGAATCCCGGGACCCTTGGCAATTCGGCAACGGCCTGCCGAAAACGCCGTTCCGGGGGCCGGAAAAACCAACGGGGACGCAGCCGGAAAGGGCTGCGTCCCCGTCGATTTCCGCGATCCGAAAGGATCAGGCCTTGGCGGCCAGCGCCTTCACCCGCGACGACAGCCGCGACATCTTGCGCGACACGGTGTTCTTGTGCAGCACGCCCTTGGTCACGCCGCGGGCCAGTTCCGGCTGGGCGTTCTTCAGCGCCTCGGCGGCGGCGGTCTGGTCGCCCGAGGCGATGGCCTCCTCGACCTTGCGCAGGAAGGTGCGGATGCGCGAACGGCGCGCCTTGTTGACGGCATAGCGCGCCTCGGACTGGCGGGCGCGTTTCTTGGACTGGTCGGTATTGGCCATGGAAGGCTCCTTGCGGTCTGTTCGATGTCTATTGCACGAAAGACCGAAGGCCCCGATCCGGGATCGGGTTCGATTCTTGCCTAAGCGGGCCCACGCGCATGTGGGGCGGGCCTATAAGGCATCCACCGGGGAAAGGGAACAGGGAATCAGCGGTCCCGGAACTGGGGCTGCCGCTTTTCCAGGAAGGCGGCCATGCCCTCCTTCTGGTCCTCGGTGGCGAAGGCCGCATGGAACAGCCGGCGTTCGTGCAGAAGGCCCTCGGCCAGCGTGGTCTGCTCGGCCCGGTTCACCGCTTCCTTCACCAGCATGGCGGTGATCATCGACTTCTCGGCGATCTTGGCGGCGACCTTCATCGCCTCCTCGATCAGCGACTTGGCCGGCACCACGCGGCTGACCAGCCCGCAGCGTTCGGCCTCTGCCGCCTCCATGAAGCGGCCGGTCAGGTGCATGTCCATCGACTTCGACTTGCCCACCAGCCGGGTCAGCCGTTGCGTCCCGCCCATCCCCGCGACGATGCCGAGGTTGATCTCGGGCTGGCCGAATTTCGCGGTGTCGGCGGCGATGATGAAGTCGCAGATCATCGCCAGTTCGCAGCCGCCGCCCAGGCAATAGCCCGAGACCGCCGCGACGATCGGCTTGCGCACCCGCATGATCGCCTCGGCCTCAGGGCCGAAGAGGTTGTCGAAGAACACGTCGGCGAAGCTTTTCCCCGCCATCTCCTTCACGTCCGCCCCGGCGGCGAAGGCCTTCTCCGAGCCGGTGATGACGATGCAGCGCACCTTGTCGTTGGCCTCGGCCTGCGTCACCGCGTCGGCCAGCTCGCGCATGATGGTGGTGTTCAGCGCGTTCAGCGCATCGGGGCGGTTCAGCCGGATCAGGGTGGTGTAATCCTCGATCTCGACGATCAGCGTCTCATAGGCCATGGCTCTGTCCCCCGGATGTCGCGCGGACTCCTAGCAGAGGCCGCAGGATAGGCAAGTCACCGCTGGCAGGCGGGACAGTAGAAGCTGGAGCGGCCGGATTGCACGATCCGTTCCACCGTGCCGCCGCAGCCCGGCGCGGTGCAGGGCTGGCCCTCGCGGTCGTAGACGCGGAAGCTGTGCTGGAAATAGCCCAGCTCGCCATTGGCCTGCCTGTGGTCGCGAAGCGACGATCCCCCGGCCTCGATCGCCTCGGCCAGCACCTCGCGGATCAACGGCACCAGCGCCGCCGCCCGCGCCTCGCCCAGATCGCCGGCCGGCGTGGCCGGGTGCAGGCCGGCGCGGAACAGCACCTCGCAGACGTAGATGTTCCCCAGCCCCGCCACCAGATGCTGGTCCAGCAGCGCCGCCTTCACCGGCGTCCGCCGCCCGGCCAGCGCAGCGGCCAGATAGGGCCCGTCGAAGCTGTTCCCCAAGGGCTCCGGCCCCAGCGTCGCCAGCAGCGGATGCGTCTCTGCACCGGCGGTTCCGACCAGATCCATCGCCCCGAAGCGGCGGGCGTCGTTGAAGGTGACGCGGCCGCCGCCCTCCATCTCCAACACCACATGGTCGTGCTTCTGCGGCGCCGGGTGGTCGTGGTGGAAGCCGCCGAGCATCGCGCCTGAGACCAGCATCCGCCCCGACATGCCCAGATGGATCAGCAGCGTCTCGCCGGTCGACAGGTCGGCCAGGATGTATTTCGACCGCCGCCGCAGCGCCTGCACCTGCGCGCCGCGCAGCCGCTCCGCCATCCGCGGCGGGAAGGGCCAGCGCAGGCCCTCGCGGTTCACCCGCGCCTCCAGGATGCGGCGGCCCTCCATCACCGGCAGCAGGCCGCGGCGGACGGTTTCCACTTCGGGCAGTTCGGGCATGGGCGACTCCTTTGCCGCCATCTTCCCCGATCCCGCCCCGCCCGCAACCCGCCCGCTGCGGCAGTTTGCGGTTTCCCTCCGGCCCCCCGCGGGGCTATACCGCCGCAGACAGCATCTCCACGGGCCAGACATGAGCGGCGAGGACAAGACCACCCATTTCGGCTACCGCGACGTGCCCGAGGCCGAAAAGGCCGGCATGGTCCACGGCGTCTTCTCCCGCGTCGCCAGCAAATACGACGTGATGAACGACCTGATGTCGATGGGCATCCATCGCGTCTGGAAGGATGCGATGATGGACTGGCTGGCCCCCCGGCCCGGGCAGCGCCTCCTGGACGTGGCGGGCGGCACCGGCGACGTGGCCTTCCGCTTCCTGAAACGCGCGCCCGGGGCGACGGCGGTGGTCTGCGACATGACCGAGCCGATGCTGGTCGAGGGCCGCAAACGGGCCGAGGCCGAGCAATTGGCCGCCTCCCTCGACTGGGTGGTCGGCGACGCCATGGCCTTGCCATTCCCCTCGAACAGCTTCGACACCTACACCATCAGCTTCGGCATCCGTAACGTCACCCGCATTCCCGATGCGCTGGCCGAGGCGTATCGCGTCCTGAAACCCGGCGGCCGGCTGATGGTGCTGGAGTTCAGCCAGATCCCCAACGACCTGATGCAGAAGGTCTACGACCTCTATTCCTTCAACGTCATCCCGGTGATGGGCCAGATCGTGGCCGGGGACCGCGACTCCTATCAATATCTGGTGGAATCGATCCGCAAATTCCCCGATCAGGAGACCTTCGCCGGCATGATCCGGCAGGCCGGTTTCGCCCAGGTCAGATACCGCAACCTGACCATGGGCATCGCCGCCCTGCATTCCGGCTGGAAGATCTGAGTTGCGCGGCCCGCACAACATCTGGCGGCTGGTCCGCACGCTGGCCACGATGGAGCGCACCGGCGCCATCGGCCAGGTGCTGGAAGCGATGCAGGCCCCGCCGCGGCTGCGGGTGGCGGCGCGCATCCTCGGCTGGCCGTTCAAATGGATGGGCCTGCGCGGCGATCCCGACCTGCCGCCGCTGACCCGGGCGCTGACCGCGCTCGGCCCGGCCTACATCAAGTTCGGCCAGGTGCTCTCCACCCGCCCCGACATCGTCGGCGAAGAGATGTCCGGCCAGTTGAAATACCTGCAGGACAAGCTGCCGCCCTTCCCCACCGCCATCGCCAAGGCCATGGTCGAGGCCGAGCTGCAGGTGCCGGTGGACGAGCTGTTCTCCGCCTTTTCGGAACCCGTCGCCGCCGCCTCGATCGCGCAGGTCCACCGCGCCACCATGGCCGCGACCGGGCAGGACGTGGCGGTCAAGGTGCTGCGCCCCAACATCGAGCGCGCCTTCCGCAAGGACCTCGACGCCTTCTACCTTGCCGCGATCTGGATCGAGCGGCTGGCCCCGTTCTCGCGCCGCCTGCGCCCGCTGGACGTGGTGGCGCATTTCGAGGGCGTGGTGCTGGGAGAGCTGGACCTGCGGCTGGAATGCTCCGCCGCCTCGGAATTCGCCGACAACACCGCCGGCGACGCCGGGTTGATCGTGCCGAAGCCGGTCTGGTCGGCCTCGGGCCGCACGGTGATGACCATCGCCTGGGCCGAGGGCATCGGGCTGAACGAACTGGCAGCGATGGACGCCGCCGGCATCGACCGCGTGGCGCTCGGCGCCCGGGTGCTGCAGCTGTTCCTCAGCCACGCCCTGCGCGACGGCTTCTTCCACGGCGACATGCACCAGGGCAACCTGAAGGTCACGCCCGCCGGCGACCTGATCGCCTACGACTTCGGCATCATGGGCCGGATCGACGAATACACCCGCCGGGTCTATGCCGAGATCCTGATGGGCTTCATCCGCAAGGACTACCGCCGCGTCGCCGAAGTGCATTTCGAGGCGGGCTACGTGCCCCCCGACCGCGACATCGACGAATTTGCCCGCGCCCTGCGGGCGGTGGGGGAGCCGATCTTCGGCATGGAGGCCAGCCGGATTTCCATGGCGCGGCTGCTGTCCTACCTCTTCGAGGTGACCGAGCGTTTCGGGATGGAGACGCGCACCGAACTGATCCTGCTGCAGCGCACCATGGTGGTGGTGGAGGGCGTGGCACGGTCGCTGGACCCGCATATCAACATCTGGCAGGTCGCCCGCCCGGTGGTGGAAGGCTACATCCGCAAGCACATGGGCCCGCAGGCGGTGCTGCGCGACCTCTTGCTGACCGCCCGGGTCTTGGCCCGCTTCGGCCCCAAGCTGCCCGCGCTGGTCGAAGCGCAGCTGATCCGCGCCGGCAACCCCGGCGCGCCGGTGAAGCTCCTCCGCCGCGACCGGGCCTGGCGCTGGTGGCCCCTGCCCGCCATCGCCGCAGCCCTTGCCGCCGGCGCGGTGCTGGCCCGGCTGTTCTGACCGGGGCGGTCGTCCAGCAGCGAGAGCCCGCACATCATTCCATGGCCCTGCGGAGCCGATTGCCGCAGCCCGTGGCGGGGTCGCCCTGCTGCCAGTCTGATCGGGCGCAACCCAGCCCCGAAGCGGGTTTGCCTAGCCATGCCTTCCACGCCCTTGGCCGTTCGGGCGCGGTTTCGCTAATGCCCGGGGCGCAGAAGGCCCGGCGCTATCGACCATGCGCTGCCGCAATCCCTTGCGGCCGCCCCGATCACGGCGGGCTGCGCAGCGCGGTGATCTCGGCCGCCAGCACCTCGATCCCGCCCTCGAACACCAGCCGCACCCCGCCGCTGCCGCCCCGGGCCTCGATGACGCGGCCATAGTGTTCCACCGGGTCTTCCTGCACCACCTCGCCGTCGCGCCAGCTTTCCAGCGTCAGGCTGTAGCGGCCCTCGGGCAGCGGATCGCCTTCCGCATCGCCGCCCAGCCATTGGTAAAGCTCCGCCGAGACCGGCAATTCCTCGCGCGAGACGGTGTTGCCCTCGGCATCCTTGACCACCAGCACCGCCCGGTCGGCATTGGCCACCGGGTTCGGTGCCAGCGTCACCGGGCGGCCCGCATACCAGACATCCGCCGCCGCCCGCGCCTCCTGCCCGACCCAGCCGGCCAGTTGCGACATGCCGACCAGCGAGAACTGCGCCGCCAGCGATTCCAGCAGCTGGTTGGTCTGCACCTGCTGCTCCACCCCCGAGAAGGTGGCCAGCTGCATGGCATATTCCGTCGATTCCATCGGGTTCAGCGGGTCCTGGTTCTGCATCTGCACCGTCAGCATCTTCAGGAAGGTGGTGAAATCGGAGCTGAGCGCATTGGCCGCCTGCCCCGCCGGTTTGGAATAGGAGGTGGAACTGCCGGTCTCGGTGACATTCATGGTCTGTCCTCAGATGCGAAGATAAAGCCCGCCGCCGGGCCGGTCGGGGCGGGCCGCGGCTGGCAGGGAAGCAACCGCCTGCAAGGACGCCCCTGCGGCGGGCGCCTGCTCCGCCTCCGGCGCCGCGCCCGGCGGATTGCCGTCGCCGGCCCCCGGCCCGGACCAGCGCCCGAAGCTGAGATCCAGCCCCGGATGCCCTGCCGCCCGCAATTCGGCCGCCAGTTCTCCGGCATGGCGGCGCAGCAGGTCCAGCGTATCCTGCCGCTCGGCCGCGACGGTCATCACCAGCCGGTCGCCCTCCTGCCGCAGGTCGATGCGGACGTGGCCCAGTTCCTCCGGCGCCAGCCGCAGTTCGGTCACCGGGCCGTCCGGGGACAGCGCCTGCACGATCTGCACCTGAACCGGCGGCGCGAGGGCTGCCTGCCCCGGATCGGCGCGCGGCGATGGGTGGTGGATGGGGGAAACCGAATGGTCCACCGGCGCCGCAATGACTTGCGGGGAAGGCGTTGCGGGAGACGGACCGGGCGCCGCGGGTCCGGCACGGTCTGCCCCAACACCCGAGGGGGCCACCTCAACCGGACGCGATGCGGCTGCCGGGTCCTCCACCGCTCCAGGATTCACCTCTGCGGGTTTTATCTCTCCCGGCACCGCAGCAACCTCCGCCCCTTCCGCCACCCCGCCCGCCTCCACGATGACGGGTCCGGGCCGAGGGAGGACCGCCTCGCCCGGCTCGGGAACCGAGGCCGCCGCAGCACCGATCACCGAGGCCACAGGCCCCGTCTCCGGCGCCGGCCAGAGCGACCGCCACACCCGCTCTTCCCGCGCCATCCCGGGCTGCGATGGCTCCTTGGCCCGAACCACCTCCGGGTTTCCGGGCGGATCGACGGCGGGGATGGCATCTCCCTCCGCCCCGACGGTGGTGGTTCCTTCGATGGGACCGGATTGCCTCGGCGGGCGGGGCAGCACCTGTCTGTCCGGCGCTACCTCCTCGGCCGGAACGGGCTGCGCCGGCGGGGATGATGAGGGAGACGGGGCTGCGGATAGGGCCGGCGAAAAGGAGAGAACAGTCCGCGCGGCCCGCAGAACCTCCTGCCCGCCGTCTGCCTTTTCCTGCGGCCCGAAAGCCGCGGCGACCGGCGCCCCATCGCGCGACGGCGTTGGCAGTTCTGCACCAATCGGACTCGCAGGGACTGCGCCGACCGAGTCGGCAGCCGCAACCGCCGGCTGCGGCACAGGTGATGCAAGTGGCCCGTCCTCCTGCACTTCCGGCGCAGGCCGATCCGGCTGCACCGCCGCAACGCTCTCCCCCATCTGCACAGACGGTGGTTCGGCCGGCGGAACTGCGACCGCAGAAACCGGCACGGGAACGGAAAGGGCGCTGACGGAACCCTCCGCAGCGGGGAGCCCGTCTCCGGCGGGCCGGGCCGTCATATGCAGGCCTTCGTTCGGATCAATTGCGTCGGTCGGGCGATCCGCCACAGGCTCCGGCTCTAGGTTTTCCGCCGGTAGCGCGGGAAGCAACGCCGTTTCCGCCGCACGAGGCGAATCCAAAGGAGCATCTGAATCCTCCGGCAGGCCGGGGCTCTCCGACCCGTCCGCCGCTGTCTCCGGCGCCGACAACGTGGCAAGGGAAGAAACCGGCCAGAACAGCAGCGAGACCTCCAACACCGGGCCGGTCGCAACGGTTTCCAGCGGGTCTGCATCCTCCCCCAGCAGCGCCATAAACGCCGCAGGATCGGCGGCACCTTCCCCCGCTTCGGCCGGCAAGGGGGCGAGGAGCGGGAGGGGAAGGGCCGGAAAGATCGGTATCTGCGTCATGCCTGCGACTTCTGCCGGATGTCGCACCCGTTCTGCCCGCAACGGGTTACCGTTTTCTTTACCGCTGCGCGGAATGATCGGGAAAATCCGAACGACCGGGAGGGAAGGATGGACGTGACGAGACCGGGCCCGCCACCGCCCGCCGCACTCCCCACGCGCGACACCGCCCTGATGGCCCGCGCCAAGGAGCTGGAGGCGGCCTTCCTGGCCGAAATGCTGGGCCATGCCGGGATGGACGCCGAATCGGACGGCACCTTCGGCGGCGGCATCGGCGAGGAGCAGTTCGCCTCGTTCCTGCGGCAGCAACAGGCGCGGATGCTGGTGGAGCGCGGCGGCATCGGCCTGGCCGAATCGCTGTTCCGCGCCATGGGAGGAAAAGATGGCTGATTGCGCAGCATTGGAGACGATTCTGGACCGCAGCCGCGAGGCGCTGGCGGCGGGCGATCTGGCCGCGCTGGCCGGTCTTGCGGCGGAGACCGAGGCCGCGCTGGCCGACGCAGGGTGCTGCGGCCGGGCGCTGGCCGGGCGGCTGGCCGAGAAGGCGCGGCGCAACGAAAGGCTGATCGCCGCGGCGCTGGCCGGTGTCCGCGCCGCCCGGCGGCGGGCGCAGGACCTGACCGACCAAGGCCGGTTCTCCACCTACGACGCGGGCGGGCGGCGCGGCCAGCCGGGGCTGGTGGCGGCAACCCCGGCGCGCAGGCTCTAGGGTCGTTCAAATGCGCGGCAGTTTCCGGCTGCGGGCCGGGGCCGCCTTAAGACCCCGCTAACCGCCTCCCGCCATCCTGCCCCCTGCATCCCATGCCGGGATGGCGCCGCCGGGGGGACCGGCGGCAGCGGCCAGAACGCTGGAACCGCCGCGCGACAGCGGCAAGCAACGCTCCGCGCAAAGCGCCGGAAGCCAAGGAAGGAACGGAACATGTCGTCCATTCTGACGAACATCAGCGCCATGGTCGCCCTGCAGACAATGAAGGGCATCAACACCAGCATGGGCAAGGTGCAGAACGAGATCTCCACCGGCAAGACCGTGGCCACGGCCAAGGACAATGCCGCGGTCTGGGCGATCTCGAAGGTGATGGAATCCGACGTGAAGGGCTTCAAGGGCATCGCCGACAGCCTGTCGCTGGGGTCCTCGACGCTTTCGGTGGCCAGCAAGGCCTCGGAGACCATCGCCGACCTGCTGACCGACATGAAGGGCAAGATCGTCGCCGCGCAGGAAGAGAACCAGGACCGCAGCAAGCTGCAGACCGACATCGTGGCGCTGAAGGAACAGATCGCCTCCATCGTCGGCGGGGCGCAGTTCAACGGGCTGAACCTGATCTCGGGCACCGAGGACGTGAACATCCTCGCCTCGCTGGACCGCTCGGCCTCGGGCGTCGTCGCGTCGGAGATCACCGTCAACCGCCAGGACCTCGGCACCGCGGCGGGCACCTACGGCACCGGCACCTCGCTGGCGGCGAACGGCACCATCCTGAACGGCGCCAGTGCGGTCGCCGCGGCGGGCGAGACGGCGCAGGTGACCTTCGCCGGCACCTGGGCCGCGAACGACACCGCGCAGCTGACCGTGGGCGGGGTGGTGCTGAACCACACCGCGGCCGGCGCCTCGGTGGCCGATATCGCCACCCATTTCGCCGGCGCCATCAACGCGCTCGGCCTCGAAGGCGTGACGGCGGCGAATGCGGCCGGCGTGCTGACCATCACCTCGACCCGGGCGTTCGAGGGGCTGGCGGTCACCCAGAGCTCGACCACGGCGGGCGACGGCACCTCGGACATCACCGCGGTGAACGGCGCGGCGCCTACCGGCAGCAACAGCGCCACCGCCTCCACCGTGCGCCAGCGGGCCGAGCAGCTGAGCTTCTCGACCTCGGCCAAGGTGGCCGAGGGCGACGGCTACCGGGTGACCATCGGCACCTCCTCCTACAGCTACGTGGCCGGCAAGAATGAGACAATGGAGGATGTTGCCAAGGGGCTGAAGATCGCCATCGATTCGGCCGGCGCCGAGGGCGTCACCACCCGGGTGACGCAGGATACGACCACCGGCGCCTGGATGCTGAACGTCGACAATGACGGCAGCGGCAGCGCCTCGCTGGCCTTCAGCGCCACCGGCAACGCCGGCGGCAAGGCCTCGGGCGGGCTGTTCGGGCTCGATTCCATCGACGTGACCACCGACAAGGGCGCCCAGGCGGCGCTGTCCAACATCGAGACGATGATCGACCGCGCCATCGACGCCGCGGCCGAATTCGGCTCGGCCCAGGGCCGGATCGACACGCAGAACGACTTCGTCTCGGCGCTGACCGATGCCCTGACCGCCGGCATCGGCACCCTGGTCGATGCCGACATGGAAGAGGCCAGCGCGCGGCTGCAGGCGCTGCAGGTGCAGCAGCAACTGGGCATCCAGGCGCTGTCGATCGCCAACCAGCAGCCGCAGAACCTGCTGTCGCTGTTCCGGTAAGGGCGGAAGCCGGGGCCTGCGGGCCCCGGCCTTCTCCCCCTTCCTCCACCCCAGAACCGGAACAGTAAGCCATGAACGCCCATTCCAGCCTTGCCTATGCCCAACCCGCCGCGCCGACCCGCACGCCGCGCGCCGCGGAATACGAGGTGATCGCCCGCATCACCCGCCGCCTGTCCGCCGCCGCCGCGCGGCGGCAGGCCGACCATCCCGGCTTCATCGCCGCGCTGGCCGAGAACGAAGTCCTCTGGTCCACCCTTGCCGCCGATGTGGCCGGGCCGGGCAACGGCCTGCCCCAGGCCCTGCGGGCGCGGCTCTTCTACCTCTACCGCTTCACCGCCGAGCACAGCCGCAAGGTCCGCGCCGGCGCTGCCAGCGCCGAGGTGCTGGTCGAGATCAACACTGCCGTGCTGCGCGGCCTGCGCGGCGAAGGGGGTGCGGCATGACCGGCCTGGTGCTGAAGCTGGGCCCGCACGAGCGGGTGCTGATCAACGGCGCGGTGATCGAGAACGGCGACCGGCGGTCGAAGCTGGCGGTGATGACGCCCAACGCCAACATCCTGCGGCTGCGCGACGCGATCCACCCGGAGGAGGCCAATACGCCCGTCCGCCGGGTCTGCTACATCGCCCAGCTGGTGCTGTCGGGCGATGCCGATCCGGCCGACACCCGCCACCAGCTCCTGCGCGGGATCGAGCAGTTGAGCCAGGTTCTGGTGGACCCGGACAGCCGCGCGCTGCTGACCCAGGCCGGCGCCGCGGTGCTGGAGGACCAGCATTACCAGGCGCTGAAGGCCCTGCGCGGGCTGCTGCCGCGCGAGGAGCGGCTGCTGGCGGCGGGCCGGGCATGAGCTTCCAGCCGGTCATCCCCTTCTCGGGCTATGCCGGCTGGGCCTTCCTCAAGCGCACGATGGCCGTGCAGCAGGCCACGCTGCAATCGGGCGCCGCAGCAAAGCGGGACGAGGCCTATTTCCGCGCCAACATCGGCAAGATCGACACCGCCGAGCAGCTGGTCGCCGACCGCCGCCTGCTGTCGGTGGCGCTGACCGCCTTCGGGCTGGAGGGCGACCTCGGCAACAAGGCCTTCATCCGCAAGGTTCTGGAAGGCGGCACGCTGGCCAGCGACAGCCTGGCCAACCGGCTGGCGAACAAGCAATACCAGAAGCTCTCGGCCGCCTTCGGCTTCGGCGACATGGCGGTGCCGCGCAACAAGATCTCTGACTTCGCCGACAGGATCCTGTCGCAATACGCCACCCGGCAGTTCGAGGCGGCGGTAGGCGCGCAGAAGAACGAATACCGCATCGCCCTGAACGCCGAGCGCGAGATCGCCGCGCTGGCGGGCAAGAGCGGCTCGGAGGACACCAAATGGTATACCGTCCTCGGCACCGCCCCGCTGCGCGAGGCGTTCCAGACCGCGCTCGGCCTGCCCTCCAGCTTTGCCGCCATCGATCTGGACAAGCAGCTGTCGATGATCAAGGCCAAGGCAAAGGCGGCCTTCGGCAGCGACACGATCAGCCAGTTCGCCGATCCCGCCAGGCTGGAGAAACTGGTGCGCACCTATATCGTCCGGGCCGAGATCGGCGCGGTCAACGCGGGGGCGAGTTCCGGCTCGGTTGCCCTGCAACTGCTGGCCGGGCTGGGGCGGTGAGGGGGACCAGGAATGGCCCCCGGGCTGACACTCAGCGCCGCGCCACTCGGCGGGGGGCGAGAGAAGGCCGACGGTCTCGCCCCGGCCCATGCACGTCGGTCGCACCGGGAAAGGCAAAGCTTCGCCGCAATCGCATCGCCAGCCACATGCTGGCCTCCAACGCACCCCAGCCTTCGATCCGGCGAAGACCGATGCCAGCGCCGCGCCGGAAGTCCGGGGACAGTGGCAGCAAAAGACCACGTAGAGCCGGCGCCCGACCGACACGCCCCTGGCCCGAGAGCGGGGCGGCATCGGCCGGACCTTGGGAACCGGCCGGGGAAGTGGCACTCGCGCACGGAAAAGGCGGTAGCCTTGCTCGGAAACCGGGCGCGCCAGAGGGCGCACCGCCTCCCTATCCCATCAGACAAGCCTGCAATCGCGCGAAGCTCGCCTCCGGGCCGCCTGCCGGGGCGCCCTCGGCCAGGAAGCCGTCCAGCATCGGCCAGAGCCGGATCGCCCGATCCACCGCCGGGTCACTGCCCTGGACGTAAAGCCCGGCCTGCACCATCAGCTCGGCCCGGTCCCAGGCCCCCAGCACCCGCCGCGCCTCGCCGATCAGGGCGTTCTCCTCCGGGCTCGCCGCCTCGGGCAGGCTGCGCGAGACCGAGCGCAGCAGGTCTATCGCCGGATAGCGGCCCCGCTCGGCAATCCTGCGGTCCAGCACGACATGGCCGTCCAGCGTGCCGCGGATGATGTCGGCCACCGGCTCCTCCATGTCGGACCCGGCCACCAGCACCGAGAACACCGCGGTGATGTCCCCCGCCATGCCCGCCCCCGGCCCGGCGCGCTCCGCCAGCCCCATGATCGCAGGAGCGGTGGAGGGCGGATAGCCGCGCAGCGAGGCGCTTTCGCCCGAGGCCAGCGCCACCTCGCGATGCGCCTCGGCATGGCGGGTGACCGAATCGAGCAGCAGCAGGACGTGCAGCCCGCGGTCGCGGAAATGCTCGGCCACCGCCATGGCCGACAGCGCGCAGCGCCGGCGCATCAGCGGCGACTGGTCCGAGGTCGCGGTGACCACCACCGACCGCGCCATGCCCTCGCGCCCCAGCACCCGCTCGGTGAAGTCGCGCAACTCGCGCCCGCGCTCGCCGACCAGCCCGATCACCGCCACATCCGCGGCGAGACCCCGCGCGAACCGCGCCAGCAGCGAGGACTTGCCGACGCCGGAGCCGGCGAAAAGCCCGATCCGCTGCCCGCGCACCAGCGGCAGGAGCGTGTCGAACACGGCGATTCCGGTGGAAAGCCGCCCGCCCATCGCCCGCCGCGCCGCCGCAGGGGGCGGCGCGCCGGTCATCGGCCGGCGCTGCGGGCCGCACAGCAGCGGCCGGCCGTCCAGCGGCCGGCCCATCGGATCGACGATCCGCCCCAGCCAGGAGGAATCGGGCGCAATCGCCGCTGGCCCCAGCAGCGCCACCCGCGTGCCGAGGACCAGCCCCTCCGGGTCCTCCTCCGGCAGGACGGTGGCGCCGGCGGCGGAGAGCCGGACGATCTCTCCGCCCAGCCCGCCGGCGCCGGTTTCCGCCAGCACCCGGTCGCCCAGCGCCGCCATCGGCAGGCCGGCCACGGTGAAGGTGCCGCGGCCGGTCTCGGTGACGCGGCCGACCGGGCGGACAGGCTCCATTTCCGCGATTTCGGCCCGAAGTCCGTCGAAGATGCCGGTCATCGCACGCTCTCTTTGTTCCCGATTACCGTTTCTAAAGGAATCACCCTTAAGCCTTGGTGAAGCAGGTCGAGGGAGAAGCCCGAGATGTTCGAGAAGCTGGAACTCACCCGGATGGCGCAGGCCCTGGCCGCCCATGCCGGCACCCGCATGGGGGTGATCGCCGAGAATGTCGCCCATGCCGATACGCCCGGCTACAAGGCCCGGGACGTGGCCGATTTCGCCGCGGTCTGGGCCGAAAGGGGCGCGGGGATGCGCGCCACCCGCCCCGGCCACCTGTCCGATCCGCCGCGACAGGCCGCCGCCCGGCCCTTCGTCAGCGGCGGCGAGGAGGCGCCGAACGGCAACTCCGTCTCGCTGGAGGGTGAGATGGTCAAGATGGCCGAGGCCCGGCAGGAACATGAGATGGCGCTGGCGATCTACCGCAGCACCTCCGAGGTGATCCGCGCCTCGCTCGGCCGCGGCAGGTAAGCCATGGCGGACCTGATCACATCGCTGTCCTTCGCGGCCTCGGGGATGGAGGCGCAGGCGACAAGGCTGCGGCATGTCTCCGAGAACATCGCCAATGTCGACACGCCAGGATACCACCGCAAGACCATCAGCTTCGAGGCCGCAATGGACTCCGGGCTGGTAAAAGCCGGCCCGGTGCGGCTGGACCGCAGCGAACCGGCCCGCATCTACGCCCCCGGCCACCCGCTGGCCGACGAGACCGGCTATTACGACGGCTCCAACGTCGACCTGGTGGTCGAGATCGCCGACGCGCGCGAGGCACAGCGCAGCTACGAGGCCAACCTGAAGCTGTTCGACCAGGCGCGGCAGATGACGCAAAGCCTGTTCGACCTGCTGCGGCGCTAGGAGGTCCCGCCATGGACGTGAGAGCCAGTTTCGCCGCACAAAGCTATGCGCAGGCCAGAACGGCCGCAGCGCCAGGGCCGGGCACCGCCGAAAGCGGCTCTGCACCGGCGGAATTCGCCGCGTCCTTCACCGGGGCGCTGGCGAAGGCCGAGACCACGGCCCGCGCCGCCATGACCGGCGGCGCGGATCCCCATGCCCTGGTCGAGGCGCTGGCCTCCTCGCAACTGGCGGTGGAGACGGTCGCCACCGTCCGCGACCGCGTGGTCGAGGCCTATCAGGAAATCCTGAGGATGCCGATATGACCGAAGCCGCCATCTTCGACGTGATGCGCCAGGGGCTGTGGATCGCCGTCACCATCTCCACCCCGATGCTGCTGGTGGCGCTGGCGGCGGGCGTGGTCATCGGCCTCCTGCAGGCGCTGACCTCGGTGCAGGAGATGACGCTGACCTTCGTGCCCAAGGTCGCCGCCATGCTGGCGGTGTTCTGGGTGTCGATGAGCTTCATGACCACCACCCTGGTCGGCTTCTTCACCGGCACCATCATCCCGGCAATCGTGGGGGGCTGAGCCATGGACGCCGCAGGCTATACCACGCTGTCCCGCCAGTCCGGCCTGATGCGCGAGATGCAGGTAGTGGCGAACAACATCGCCAACATCTCCACCACCGGCTTCAGGCGCGAGGGCACGGTCTTCGCCGAACACGTCTACCGGATGGACGAAGGCCCGTCGCTTTCCATGCCCCACGCCGCCGGCCGGGCGGTGGACCTGTCGCAGGCCGGGCTCAGCATGACCGGCGGCGCCTTCGACTTCGCCATCCAAGGGGAGGGCTTCTTCCTGATCGAGACGCCGCAGGGCAACCGGCTGACCCGCGCCGGCCGCTTCACCCCGAACGAGGCCGGCGAACTGGTCACCCCCGACGGTAACCGCCTCTTGGACGCCGGCGGCGCGCCGATCTTCGTGCCGCCCGGCAGCGCCGTCAGCATGGCCGAGGACGGCACCCTTTCTGCGGGCGGCACACCGCTGGCGCAGGTCGGCCTCTGGCGACCCGCCGACCCGCTGTCCCTGCGCCACCAGTCCGGCACCCTGTTCGAGGCCGGGGAGCTGGAGCCGGTGGAGGACGGCCGGGTCTTCCAGGGCTTCCTGGAGGAGAGCAACGTCAACCCGGTCTCCGAGATCGCCCGGATGATCGAGGTGCAGCGTGCCTACGAACTCGGCCAGAAATTCCTGGACGCCGAAGATTCCCGCGCCCGCGGCGTGATCGAAACCCTCGGACGCTGAGGCCCGCCATGAAAGCCCTCCATATCGCCGCAACCGGGATGGCCGCCCAGCAGATGAAGGTCGACGTGGTGTCGAACAACCTCGCCAACATGTCGACCACCGGCTACAACGCCCGCCGCGCCGATTTCGCCGACCTGCATTATCAGCAGCTTGCCCGGCCCGGGACGGTTTCCGCCTCGGACGGGTCGATGCTGCCCAGCGGCATCCAGGTCGGCCTCGGCGTCCGCCCCTCGGCCGTCTCCATCGTGCTGGCCCAAGGGTCGCTGTCGCAGACCGGCGGCGATCTCGACCTCGCCATCGAGGGACCGGGCTACATCGAGGTCGCCCTGCCCTCCGGCGCCGCCGGCTATACCCGCGACGGGGCGCTGAAACGCTCGCCGGACGGGCTGATCGTCACCTCGGACGGCTATCCGGTCGCCCCCGGCATCACCATCCCCGACGACACCCGCAGCCTGGCGATCAACGCCGCGGGCGAGGTCTATGCCTATTTCGACACCCAGATCGAGCCGGAACTGCTGGGCCAGCTGACACTGACCGGCTTCACCAACGAAAAGGGACTGGAGGCGATCGGGTCGAACCTGTTCCTGGAGACCGCCGCTTCCGGCGCGCCTTTGGTCGGCCCGCCCGGGGTGGACGGCCTCGGCACCCTGCGGCAGGGCTATCTGGAGGAAAGCTCGGTCGATCCGGTGCGCGAGGTCACCGAGCTGATCAAGGCGCAGCGCGGCTACGAGCTGAACGCCAAGGTGATCACCGCCGCCGACCAGATGCTGGCGGCCACCACGCAGGTGCGGTGATGCGTCGGTTTCCCCTCCTGATCCTGCTAGCCGCGCCGGCCGGGGCCGAAAGCCTGGTCGCCCTGCGCACCCTGCCGGCGCAGACCGTGGTGACCGAGGCCGACGTGGCGCTGGTCGAGGCGCAGATCGACGGCGCCCTGACCGCCATTGCCCCCGCGCTCGGGCAGGAGGTCAGGACCACCGTCTACGCCGGGCGTCCCTTGCGGGCCGAGAACCTCGGTCCGCCGGCGCTGGTCGACCGCAATCAGACCGTGACGCTGGTCTACCTCGCCGGCGGGCTGACCATCCTGGCCGAGGGCCGGGCCCTGGCCCGCGGCGCAGAAGGAGAGGTGATCCGCGCCATGAACCTGTCCTCGAAAACCACCATTTCCGGCCGTGTCGACGGACAGGGCCGCCTTGTCGTCGGAGACCGCAATTGACCCGCCCCCTTCTGCTGCTGCCCCTTCTCCTCGCCGCCTGCGGTAATCTGTCCCAGGTCGGCAAGGCCCCGGATTTCAGCCCGCTGGAAGGCAGCTACCAGCACCATTCGCTCTATTCCACGCCGATGCCGGAAACCGCAGACCCGGATGCGCCGACCGACGCTTCCTCGCTCTGGACCGGCCAGACCACCTCGCTCCTGGGCGACCGGCGGGCGGCGCAGCGGGGCGACATCCTGACCGTGGTGATCGAGATCGACGACAAGGCCGAGATCACCAATTCCACCGGCCGGTCGCGGACCGGATCGCGCAGCATGGGCATCCCGCAGATGTTCGGCATCCCGCAGCGGATCGACGAAAGCCTGCCCGAAGGCGCCTCGATGGCCGAGGCGGTGGAGACGGACTCCGGCACGTCCTTCAAGGGCGACGGCAGCGTCTCGCGCAAGGAGAAGCTGACGCTGCGGGTGGCGGCGACGGTGGTGGAGGAACTGCCGAACGGCGTACTGCGGATCGAGGGCCAGCAGGAGGTGCGGGTGAACTATGAGCTGCGCGAGCTGATCGTCACCGGCTACGTCCGCCCCGCCGACATCTCGCGCCAGAACGAGATCACCTATGACAAGATCGCCGGCGCCCGCGTCTCCTACGGCGGCCGCGGCCAGATCACCGAGATGCAGCAGCCGCCCTACGGCCAGCAGATCGCCGACACCGTGCTGCCGTTCTGATGGGCAAGCTGCTTCCCGTCCTTCTGGCCCTTGCCGGCCTCGGCGCCGGCCTCGGCGCCGGGGTGCTGCTGCGCCCCGGGCCCGAGGAGACCCCGGCCGAGGCCGAGGCGGCGGCCGACCATGCGCCTGCGGAAGAGACGCCGCCGGATTATGTGAAGCTGAACAACCAGTTCATCGTGCCCATCGTCGAGGGCGGCCGGGTCGCCTCGATGGTGGTGCTGTCGCTCAGCCTCGAAGTGGCGGCGGGCCATTCCGAGGAAATCTACGCGCGCGAGCCGAAACTGCGCGACGCCTTCCTGCAGGTGCTGTTCGACCACGCCAATACCGGCGGCTTCCGCGGGTCGTTCACCGACGGGTCGAACCTGGTGCTGCTGCGGCAGGCGCTGAAGGAAAAGGCGGTCTCGGTGGCGGGCGGGATCGTGACCGACGTGCTGATCACCGACATTGCCCGGCAGGACAGCTGAGTCCGGGAACGTCTTGCAGCCGGGCCGGCCGGCCTATTTCCCCTTCCGCCCCGCAGGCAGCCTTTCCAGCACCCGCACCCGCCCGAAGGCCACCCGGGTCTCCTCCGCCGCCTGCAGGCAGAGCGCGGTCTGCGCCGCCAGCTGCCGGTTGATCCCGGCCCGCCGCCCCGCCGCCCATTGCTCGTAGCCGAAGCGCGCCTGTTCCGCCGCCGGCCAGAGCAGCCCCTCCCCCGCCGGCGCGGCCTCCAGGTCGGCCAGCTGCCGCAACAGCGCCTCGCGCGCCTCGTTCGCCCGCCGCAGCGCCTGCGAGCGGGTGTCGAAGACCAGTGCCGCCATCTGCTTCAGCCGCTCGCGCTCCGGGCTCATTGCCGCCGCGCCTTCCGGCGCATCGCATCGGCGAAGCGGATGGCGGCGGCGACGGCGGCGTAATGCTCGGGCCGGATTTCGCGGCCGATCTCCACCGTGGCGAACAACGTCCGCGCCGTCGGCGGGTCGCGGCGGATCGGCACGCCGTTCTCCTGCGCCCGCTCGCGGATGCGGGCGGCGATCTCGTCGGTGCCCTTGGCGACGCAGCGCGGCGCGGCCTCCTTGCCGCGCGCCCATTTCAGCGCCACCGCGTAATGGGTCGGGTTGACGATCACCACATCGGCCTTCGGCACATCCGCCAGCATCCGGTTGGTGGCGATCTCCTGCGCCCGACGGCGGCGGTCGGCCTTGAAATGCGGATCGCCCTCGCTCTCCTTCATCTCGTCGGTCATCTCCTTGCGGGTCATCCGGTGGCGGCGGGCGAACTCCAGCTTCTGCCAGAGGAAATCGGCCAGCCCGAAGGCCAGCGAGACGGCAAGGAACAGGATCAGGAAGCCCTGCAACTGCCGCGCCATCAGCGCCACCAGCGGCCCCGGCTCCATCGCCGCCGACGACATCACCGCCGGCATCTCGCGGCTCAGGAACCAGGCCAGCAGCCCGGCCACCGCCAGCATCTTGGCGAAGCGCTTGGCGAAATCGATCAGCCCGGCGCGGCCGAACTTCTGCCGGGCATTCGACAGGATCGACAGGCGCGAGCCCTTGAACGCCAACTTCGTGGGCGCGAAGATCAGCGAGCGGCTGGCGACCAGCCAGAGCAGCACCGCCGCCGCCGGCAACAGCAGCAGCGCCGCGAAGGGCGCGATCATCCGCAGGGACAGCGCCGTCGCGCCCGCCTGCGTCAGCCGGTCGGGCTGGTCGAGCAGGACCATCCCCGCCTGCCCGGCCCGCGCCACCGCCCAGCCGCCCGCCAGCATCAGCGCCAGCACCAGCCCGGCCAGTCCGGCCGAGGCCTGCAGGTCCTCGGACCGCGCGACATCCCCCTCCTCGCGGGCGCGGGTCAGCCTGCGCTCCGACGGGGCATATTCCTTCTCGGCCTCGTCCTCTTCCCCGGCCATCACCCGCCCCCCAAGGGAGCGGCCAGCGCCGCCTCCATCGCCGCGCGCCAGACGCCCAGCAGGACCGGCGCCGCCAGCGCCAGCAGCGCCAGTCCGCCCAAGGTCAGCGCCGGGGCGCCGACGAAGGAGACCATCAGCTGCGGCATCGCCCGGTTGATCGCCCCGAGCGCCAGGTTGTAGAGCAGCGCCGCCAGCACGAAGGGCGCGGCCAGCCCGAAGGCCAGCGCGAAGACCGAGGCGATCCTTCCCAGCCCCCAGCCGGCCAGATCGGCGGGGGCGGGCAGATGGCCGGGCGGCATCAGGTCGTAGGACAGGATCAGCAGCGCCACCGCCCGCTCCAGCCCGCCCATGGCGACGAAAAGCGCGAGGCCCGCCAGCACCAGAAGGTTCGCCACGATCGGTTGCGGCTCCGGCCCGGTGCCGGCGAACATCTGCGCCAGCGACACCGATTGCGCGGCGATGGTGCCGGCGGTCTGCAGGCCGAGGATCATCAGCCGCAGCCCGAAGCCGAGGACCAGCCCCGCCGCCGCCTCGGCCGCGAAGGGCAGCAGCAGGCCGGGCGGCAGCTCCGCGGGCGGGACGGCGGGGGCGACGACAAGGGTGACGGCCAGCGCCGCCGCCAGTTTCACCCTCTGCGGCACCATCTGCTCGCCGAGCGCCGGGAACAGCGCCACCGCCGCGCCGACACGCAGGAAGACCAGGGCCATGTGCCGGATGAAGCCCTCGGCCAGGCCGGAGAGTTCCGACAGCTGGGCGATCACCGCGTTCATGCCGCCACCTGGCCCAAGAGGGCGGGGCGGACCTCCAGCCCGATCTCCTCGTAGGACAGCACCGGGGTCTGGATGCCCTTGGCCTGCACCACCGTGCGCAGGAACCGCCTGCGCGCGGCCGAGGTGACCAGCGCCGGATGGGTGCCGGTCTCCACCGCCCGCGTCACCCGCTCGGCGATGCCATTGGCCAGCCGGGCGAACAGGTCGGGCGGCAGGGCCACGTCGCGGTTGGCGCGGTCGCCGTCCATCTGGTGGGCGGCGAAGGTCTTCTCCCAGTCCGGCGCCAGCTGGATCAGCGGGATGGTCCCGTCCGGCCGCTTCAGCCCCGAGACGATCTGGAACCCCAGCCTTTGGCGGACATGCTCGCAGACCGCCTCGGCGCTGCCCAGCGTGCGGGCCTCGGCCACTGCCTCCAGGATCAGCGGCAGGTTGCGGATCGAGACCTGTTCCTCCAGCAGCATCCGCAGCACCGAATGCAAGAGGTCCATCGGCACCTTGTCGGGGATCAACTCGTCGAGCAGCTTCCGGTTGGCCTCGGCCCGGGCCGGGTCGGTGAGCGCGGCGAACTCGTCCAGCAGCCGCCGCAGCCCCCGCAGCGACAGGAGCCGCGACAGCGAGGTCCGCAGCACCTCCAGCAGATGGGTCGCCAGCACCTCGGCCGGGGAAACCACGGTCAGGCCGGCCAGCACCGCATCCTCCTGCAGGTCGGGGCGGATCCAGCGGGCGGGCGCGCCGTAGACCGGTTCCTTCACGTCCTCGCCCTCCGGCGCGGGGATGCCCTCGGCCAAGAGCACCAGCACCCGGTCGGGCGACAGCCGGTCGGAGACCTTCTCGACCCCCTGGATGCGGATGCGGTAGCGGCCGGGGGGCAGCGCGGGTTCGTCGGTCAGCCGGATTTCCGGCAGGATCAGGCCGTAGCTGGTGGCGATATGGTTGCGCATGTTGGCGATGCGGCCGTCCAGCCCGGTGGCCGGGTCCAGCGCCATGGCAACCAGGTCGGGGGCGAATTCGATGTGGATTTCATCGAAGTCCAGCACATCGCCGATCTGGCGGCGGACCTGCTCGGCCTGCGGCTTCGCCTCCTCCGGTGCAGGCGGCGGCTTGCGGAAGCCCGCCCAGGCCGCGAAGCCAAGGGCGGCGGCGGCGGCGATGAAGGGCAGGAAGGGCATTCCCGGCACCACGGCGAACAGCGCCATCAGCCCGGCCACCGTGGCCAGCGCCGCCGGATAACGGCCGAGCTGGGCGAAGAACGACACGTCCGCCGCGCCCTTGGTGCCGCCGCGCGACAGCAGCAGCGCCGCGGCGACCGAGATGATGACGGCGGGGATCTGGCTGACCAGCCCGTCGCCGACGGTCAGGATCGAATAGGTCTGGAAGGCATGGGCCAGGTCCAGCCCGTGCAGGAAGGTGCCTACCGCCAGCCCGACGATCAGGTTCAGCGCGGTGATCAAGAGGCCCGCAATGGCATCGCCCTTGACGAATTTCGACGCGCCGTCGAGCGAGCCGAAGAAGGTGGTCTCGGCCAGTTCGGTCTCGCGCCGGCGCTTGGCCTCGTCATGGGTGATGGCGCCGGCGGAGAGGTCGGCGTCGATCGCCAGCTGCTTGCCGGGCATCCCGTCCAGCGCGAAGCGGGCGCCGACCTCGGCCATCCGCCCGGCGCCCTTGGTGATGACGACGAAGTTGACGATCATCAGCACGATGAAGATCACCAGGCCGAGGACGAGGTTGCCGCCCATGATGAAATCGGCGAAGCCCTCGATCACATGGCCGGCTGCGGCGGTGCCGGTGTGGCCCTGGCCGATGATCAGCTTGGTCGAGGACACGTTCAGCGACAGCCGCAGCATCAGGCTGGCCAGCAGGATGGTCGGGAAGGCCGAGAAATCCAGCGGCCGCTCGATGAACAGGGTCACGGTCAGCATCAGGATCGCCAGCGCGAAGCTGATCGCCAGGCCGATGTCCAGAAGCGCGGCGGGGACGGGCAGGACCATCATCCCGATCACCGCCATCAGCGCCAAGGCCAGCAGGACGGTGGGCCGGAACAGCCCGGCGGCGGAGAGGCGCATCACGGCCCCCCGAACAGCGGCCGGCCGCCGGCGGCCCGCGGCACCAGCGATCCGGCGGAGGCGGATTGGCCGGCGACCAGCAGGGGGAAGCCGTTGACGCGCAGTCCGGCATCTTCGGCGGGCGGGATGATGAAGGAATCGGTGCCGCCGAGGCCGGCATAGTTCGGCTCCAACCTTGCCAGATAGGCCGCCGCCTTTTCCGGCGTAGCCGAGTGATAGGCCCCGGCAGCGGCGATCCAGTCGCCCTGTTCCGCGGCGTGGCGGGCCAGCAGCCGGGCGGCATGAAGCGCATTGGCGCGCGGGTCCAGCATCTGCTCCAGCGAGGCGAAAGCCGCGCTGTGCCAGCGGTAGTTCAGCTGGAAGCAGCCCACGTCGATATTGGTGGTGCCCTGCGCCACCGCATCGGAGAGGACGGCCAGCGCCTCCTCCTCCGTCGCGAACCACAGCCCCTCGCCGCCGCGGTTCAGCGCCCAGGGCCAGGGGTGCAGCGCGCCGTCGCGGCGGCGGCCGGTCTCGGTCAGCGTCACCGCCAGCAGCAGCTGCAGCGGCACCCCGGTCTTGCGCGCGGCCTCCTCGGCGGCGCGCAGGCAGAGATCGGCGGCGGCGGCCGGAAGGGCCGGCGCCAGGACGGCGGCAAGGGCAATCGGCAGGGCGAGCATTCTGCTGCGGGGCATCTTCGGTCCGATGGGTCTGGCCGCCATCCGAGTCGCGGTCCGGGCCAGTCTGCGGCGGCAAGGGTTGCCAATCGGTTACCCGCTACCGGGCCTGAAGCAGGGCCTCGAGGACGGCGCGGGCGGCGGCGCTTTCTTCGGCCAGCGCAGCGCCGCGGGCGAGCGGCCCGGCGGCGGGCGCTTCGATGGGCTCCAGCAGGGCCGCGGCGGCGCGCCAGTTCTCCGGCCCCTCGGCCCCGACCAGCGGCCAGTCCTGGGTCCAGGTCAGCAGGCGCTGGCCCTCTTCGGCCGCCCCGGCCGCAATCAGGGTCTCGGCGGCGGCCTTCGCATCCCCCAGTTGCACCGCCGCCGCAGCCCGCAGGCGAGCGGCCTCGGGCCTGTCGTCTCCCTCCAGCAGGGCCAGGGCGGCGGGCGCGTCTCGCAAGGCGAGATGGGCCTCGGCCGCCAGCAGGCGCAGGTCCCGGTCGCCCTCGCCGACCGAACCAATCCAGCGCAGAGCGAGGTCGGGGAAGCCGAGGGCCAGCAGCCGTTCGGCGATCCGGCGGGCGGTGGCCGGGGCAAGCGGCGGGTGGCTTGCGGCCTGCCGGGCGGCCCGATCCAGGAACAGGTCGTCCGACGCGGCCTCCGCCGCCAGCGACCAGAGGTCGGCAAAGGTCTCGGGCGTGCGGTTCAGCAGCGCGAAGGCGGTGGCGTGGTCCGAGGTCATCGCGGCGGCCAGCACCCGGGCGCGCAGCAGCCGCGGCTCCAGCGCCGTGCCCTTGGCGTCCTGCAGGAAGGCGTCCAGCGCCAGCGGCACCTTCGGGTCCAGCACGCGGGCGCCGCGGAAGGCGGCCTCGACCAGCACCACCACCGCCTCGGGGCCGGAGGCGCCGCCTTCCGCCATCACCCCGGCGGCGATTTCCCCGGCTTCGGCCTGCTGTCCTTCGGCCAGGCGATAGCGGGCCTCCATCAGCGCCACCTCCGGCGAGTCGGCGGGAAGGCGCAGGATGGCGTCGCGGAGAATCCGCGCGGTCGGCTCGTCCCCGGCCTGAAGGAAGGCATCGACCAGCGGCGGGCCGAGATAGCGGCGCAGATGCGGCGGCAGGGCCGAGAAGCTGCGGGCGACGGCATCTGCATTGGTGCGCGGCAGCAGCGGCCGGTCCCGGCGCGCCAGCGTGGCCCAGAGCGCCGCCGCGGTATCGCAGCTTTCCTGGCCGTCGAAGGGGGAGTCCTCCACCGGCTCCTCGTCGACGATCCGGGACAGGGCGGAGAGCAGCGCAGCCTGATCGGCCTCCGCCCCGTCCAGCAGGGCGAGATATTGCCGCGCCTCGGCGCCGAAGCCGAGGTGGATGTGGAAGCGGGCGGCGCGCAGGATCGCCTCGGGGACGGGGGCGTCGAATTCTCCCAGCATTCCCGACCGCCCCAGCCCGATCTGCGCCGGGATCGGGCCGGGCAGGCCCCAGCCGGCGATATCCAGTTGCTTGTCCGAGATGCAGCTTTGCCCCGCGGCAGTCAGGCCGCCGGCAAGGTCGCGATCGGCCCCGGCCTTCAGGCCCGGCATCTCTCCGACCGAGACCCGAGACCATGGCCCGTCATCGACCCTGTTCGCACCAGCCTCGGGTGCCGGCCCACCCTCGGCGACCTCGACGACCCCCTCGGCCACGCCGCGGCCGATCTGCGCCAGCAGCGCATCGCGCAGCGGGTCCAGCGAGACCTCTCCGGTGGGCAGCGGAAGTGCCGGATCGGGAGGGGATTTGTCGCGGGCGATTGCAAGCCAGTCGTAGCCGGCAGCGGACTCCGCCGGCGGGGCTGCGGCAGGTTCCGCAGGTTCATCCAGCGCGGTCTCGAAACCCGATCCTTCCGGCGGCGGGCCGGAGCGGATGTCGATCACCACGATGCCGGGGCGGAACTCGAAGGCCAGCGCATGGCAGGCGCAGGCCAGCGCGAAGCGCAGCCGCCCGCTCTCCGGGTCGCGCCAGAGCGCGGTGATGCGGTCGCGCGGGATCTTCTCGAAGGCCGCGGTCACGTCATAGCCGGTGACTTCGGGGCCGAGCGCCAGTTCGTAGCCATCGGCGGAGCGGCCGAAGCGCCAGTCGCCGCTGCCCTTCGCCTCCACCACCAGACGGGTGAAATCCGCGTGTTCTCCGCCGGTCACCCGCGCGGTTTCGGCCCAGAGGGGGCCGGCGAGGACAAGGAAAAGCGCGACGAGCCGGGCCAGCATCAGGCGGCCTCCTGCTTCAGCGCCCGCATCGCCTCTTCCAGATCGCCGAAGCCGGGGCGCAAGTGGTGCGGGGTGTTCTGGCGGCCGACTTCGATGCAGATGTTGGCCGGATGGCGGTGCAGGTTGGCGACCAGAACCTCGCGGATCAGCTGGTAGAAATGGGCGTCGTCCTCCACCACCTGCTTCACCCGCGCCGCGAAAGGCCCCATCAGCCCATAGGCCAGGAACACGCCGAGGAAGGTCCCCACCAGGGCCGAGCCGATCATGCCGCCCAGCACCTCGGGCGGCTGGTCGATGGAGCCCATGGTCTTGATCACCCCCAGCACGGCGGCAACGATGCCGAGCGCGGGCAGCCCGTCGGCCATGGATTGCAGCGCGTGGCTGGAATGCATGGCGTGGTGCAGCTGCGCCTCCATCCGCTTGTCCAGCACCTCCTCGACCTGATGCGGGTCATCGTAGTTCATCGAGGCGGCGCGCAGGGTGTCGCAGATCAGGTCCACCGCGTCATGGTCGTGCTGGATCTTCGGGTAGCGGCCGAAGATGGCCGACTCATGCGGGTTCTCGACATGCTCCTCCAGCCCCACGGGGTTGGATTTCGCCAGCCGGACCAGCTCGAACAGCAGGCAGAGCAGGTCCTTGTAGTCCATCGGCTTCCATTTCGCGCCCTTGAAGACCTTGCCGATGTCCTTGAGCGTATGCTTGACCGAGGCGAGGTCGTTCGAGATCAGGAAGGCGCCGACCGCGGCGCCGCCGATCATCATCATCTCGAACGGCAGGGCGTGCAGGATCGGCTCCAGATGGCCGCCGTGGATGACGAAGCCGCCGAAGACCATCAGGATGATGACGATGATACCGATTATGCCGAACATCCGCTGCCCCCGCCTGTGCCCGGGCAGTCTGGCCGCCCGGGGTTAAGAAGTTCCGAAAGTCAGTCCTTCGGGGCCATGGCATTGCGCCCGGCCAGGATGGCGCTGACGGCATAGGCCCTTTCCGGCTGCATCCCGGCCAGCACCGCCGCCGCCGCATCGGCCCGCATCCGGCCTAGGAAGCCGGCGGCGAAGTCGGGCTCCATCGCGTCGAACAGGCGGGCGGCATCCTTGGGCTTCATCGTCTCGTAGACGGCGACCAGCCGGGTGATGTCCTCCTCCGCCGCGCCATCGGCCAGCGCGAGGGTCTTGCGCAGTTCCTCCTCCGCGGCCTGGAGTTCCGTAAGCCGCCGGGTGATCGCCTCGTCCGCCAGCGCCAGTGCGGCCTCGCGGTCGGAAATCGCCGCCTCCTGCGCGGCAAGGCGGCCCTCGCGGTCCGACAGCGCGGCGGCAAGGGCGGCCGGGGGAGCCGGGCATTCGGCGGGGGCTTCGGCCGGACCATCCGCCTCGGCCTTGCTGTTTTCGGCCAGGGCGGTCCCGAGGCTGCCGCCGATCCGCAGCGCGCCGGAGACGGCGAACATCAGCGCCAGGACGACGAGGGCCCCGCGGCCCGCACGGCGCTTCATTCCCCGTCCTCCCGCTCGCGCCCGGCCCTGCGGCGGGCGAAGCGCAGGCGGCGGCCGTCCTCCCCGGCCTCCGGTTCTGCCGCCTTCGGCTCCGGCAGGTCGTGCAGCGAGGCCATCAGCAGCTCCAGCCGCCGGGCCAGGGCATCGGCCCGCGCGGTCAGGTCCTCCAGGTTGCGCTCGGCCGAGCCGGCGACGCCGCGGGCCTTGTCCAGCGCCCGGGTCATGTCGTCCACCTGCGCCGACAGCACGGCGATGGCGCCGCCCATGCCGGTTTCCAGCGTGGTGAACCGGCGCAGCCTTGCGGCGAGGACGAGGCAATAGACCGCGGCCCCCAGAGTGGCGGCGGTCATCAGCATGTCGGCGATCAGATCCATGTCCGCCCCCTCAGTTCAGCACGAATTCGGTGACCAGCAGGTCGCGCACCCGGCCCTCTCCGGTGACGATCTGCACCCGGCGCAGCATCTGCGCCCGAAGCCGCGCCATGGCGGCGGGGTCTTCCAGCTCGGCCACCGCCACCGCGCGCAGGTAGCTGTTCAGCACGTCGAGGATGCGCGGCATCAAGAGCGTGACCTCATCGGCATAGGATTTCGCCACCTCCAGCTGGGCGGTGAACTTCAGGTGGCGGCTGAAGGAACCGGGGCCGAGCGAGATCACCACCGGCTCGACGGGCACGAAGGCGATGTCGGGCAGCGGGCCGGGCTTCTCCTCCTCCGCCTCGGCATGGTCCGGCGCCGCGGGGGCGAGGATCAGCCCCGCCCAGGCGGCATAGAAGCCGCCGCCGCCCAGGACCAGCGCCAGAACCAGCCCCAGGACCAGCGGCTTCTTCGACTTCTTCTTCGGTTCCGCATCCTGCGGCGCGTCGGCCTCTGCCACGGCGGTCTCCCTGAAATGACGGGATGAAAATAGATCGAAGGTCACTAACCGATTGTTAAGGCGCGTCCTTCAAAGCTGGCCGCAAGGGAGAAGCCCTGTCGGAGCGCAAGCGTCGTGCAGAACCTGTTGTCCACCTGGTCCGCGCTGGAGATGCGCCGGAAGATCATCGTCCTCGGGGCGACGCTGGCGATGTTCCTGGCGATCCTGGGGCTGGCGCGGATGGCTGGCACCGCGCGGATGGATCTCCTGTATGCCGGGCTGGAACCCGGAACCGCCGGCGAGATCGTCGCGGCGCTGGAGCAGCGGGGCGTCGCGCATGAGGTGCGGGGCGATTCGATCTGGGTCGATTCCGCGCAGCGCGACGGCCTGCGGATGGCGCTGGCCGCCGAAGGACTGCCGGCCGCGGGCGGCGCGGGCTATGAACTCCTCGATTCGCTCTCGGGCTTCGGCACCACCAGCCAGATGTTCGACGCCGCCTACTGGCGCGCGAAGGAGGGGGAACTGGCGCGGACCATCCTTGCCGTGCCGGAGGTGAAGGCCGCCCGCGTGCATATCTCGCAGGCGCCCGACAGCCCGTTCCGCCGCGACGAGAAGCCCACGGCCAGCGTGACCGTCACCACCTCGGGCGGCAGCCTGTCCGAGGCGCAGGCCGATGCGCTGCGGCATCTGGTGGCCTCGGCGGTGGCCGGGATGCGGCCGGGCGACGTGCAGGTGATCGACGCCGTGGGCGGGCTGATCGCCGGGCCGGAGGCGGGCGCGGGGGCGCAGGACCGGGCCGAGGAGATCCGCCGCAACGTCCAGCGCCTGCTGGAGGCGCGGGTCGGCGCCGGCAAGGCGGTGGTCGAGGTCTCGCTGGAGTTGATCACCGACAGCGAACAGATCACCGAGCGGAAGTTCGACCCGCAGGGGCGGGTGCCGATCTCGTCCGAAACCTCGGAGCGCAGCGAAAGCGCGACCCAGCCGGGCGGCGATGTCACCGTGGCCTCCAACCTGCCGGAGGGCGATGCCGGGCCGGGCGGCGATGGCAAGTCGCAGTCCAGCGAGACCACCGAGCGGGTGAATTACGAAGTGTCTGAGACGCAGCGGGAACTGCTGCGGGGCCCGGGCGGCATCCGGCGGATGACGGTGGCGGTGCTGGTGGACGGCCAGACCGTGACCGGGCAGGACGGCGCCTCGGGCTGGCAGCCGCGCAGCGAGGAGGAACTGGCGGTGCTGCGGGAACTGGTCGCCTCGGCCGTCGGGCTGGACGAGGCGCGGGGCGATGTGCTGGTGCTGAAATCTCTGGAATTCCAGAGCGTTGCCGCCCTAGGCACCGAGGCGCAGTCCAGCCTCTTGCCCGCCTTCGGCCCGGTCAATCCGATGGCGGTGATCCAGATCGCGGCGCTGGCGCTGGTGGCGCTGATCCTCGGCCTCTTCGTGATCCGGCCGGTGCTGAAATCCGGCCGCGCCGCCGCCCTGCCGCCGCCGGGCGAGATGCTGGCGCTGCCCGGCGCGGGCCAGGGCGCGCTGACCGGCGAGATCGACGACGGCTTCCAGCTGCCCGACCTGCCGGCGGTGGATTTCGGCGGGCTGGACGGGCAGCCGCCGGAAGATCCCGCCACCCGCCTGCGCCGGCTGATCGAGGAGCGCCAGGCCGAGTCGCTGGAAATCCTGCGCGGCTGGCTGGAGCCGGAAGAGGAGCGCGCCTGATGGCCATGCCGAAGCTGGAAGTCTTCGACACCGATCCGTCCCCGACCCCCGCCTCGGGCATGGTGGTGACGCAGATCGGCGCCATAGAGGAGGCGAAGCTGGCCGCCTACGAACAGGGCTACAAGGCCGGCTGGGACGATGCCGCCGCCGCGCAGTCGGAAGACCAGGGCCGCATCCGCGCCGATCTGGCGCGCAACCTCCAGCAGCTGTCCTTCACCTGGCAGGAGGCGCGGGCGCATATCCTGAAGGCGGTGGAGCCGCTCCTGGAAGAGATGGTCACCCGCCTGCTGCCCGAAACAGCGCGCGAGACGCTGGCGCCGATGGTGCTGGAGCAGGTGATGCCGATGGCCGAGGACCTGACCGACCAGCCGGTGGCGCTGGTGCTGAACCCGGCGGTGCGCCCGGCGGTCGAGGCGCTGATCGAGCAGGCCACCGGCCTGCCGATGGCGATCGAGGAAGAGCCCACCCTGCCCGAGGGCCAGGTCTACATCCGGCTCGGCGGGGCCGAGGCGCAGGTGGACCTCAGCCGCGTCACCGCCGACATCACCGCCGCCGTGCGCGGCTTCTTCAGCCTTTCCGGGGAGAGCGGAACCGATGGATGACCCTGCCGAGACGAACCCCTTCAGCCAGGTCCCGATCGAGATCACCATCTCGGTCGGCAAGGCCCGGCCCTTGGTGAAGGACCTGCTGCGCCTGTCGCGCGACGCGGTGCTGCCCTTGGACCGCCGGGTGGACGATCCGGTGGAGCTTTACGTCGGCGACCGTCTGATCGCCCGCGGCGAACTGACCGAGCTGGAGGGCGACATGGCCGGCCAGCTGGGCGTGCGGCTGACCGAGGTCGCCAACCTGCGGGGCGGATTGTGACCCGGCCGAAGGTGCTTCTGGCCGGCCTTGTCCCGCTTCTGGTCCTTCTGGCCGGCCCGGCGCTGGCGCAGCAGGTGACGCTGGACATGGGCGACGGAGGGTCGCTCGCCACCCGCTCGGTGCAGCTTCTGGTGCTGGTCACCGTGCTCAGCATCGTGCCGGGGCTGGCGGTGATGGTGACCTGCTTTCCCTTCATCGTCACCGTGCTGTCGATCCTGCGGCAGGGCCTCGGCCTGCAACAGGCGCCGCCCAACATGCTGATCGTCAGCCTGGCGATGTTCCTGACCTGGTTCGTGATGGAGCCGGTGCTGACCCAGGCCTGGCAACAGGGGGTGGAGCCCTTCACGCAGGAAGAGATCGACCTGACCACCGCCTTCGCCCGCACGTCCGAGCCGTTCCGCGGCTTCATGGCCAACCGGATCGACCCCGAGACCTTCGACACGTTGGACGCGCTGCGCCCACGCGAGGAGACGGGGGTGGAAGAGGCGCCGCTGTCGCTGCTGGTGCCTTCCTTCCTGCTGTCCGAGCTGAAACGGGCCTTCGAGATCGGCTTCCTGATCTTCCTGCCCTTCCTGATCATCGACCTGGTGGTCTCGGCCATCCTGATGTCGATGGGGATGATGATGGTGCCGCCCGCGGTGGTCTCGCTGCCGTTCAAGCTGGCCTTCTTCGTGGTCGCCGACGGCTGGAGCCTGATCGCCGGCGCTCTGGTGCGAAGTTACATGTGAGTCTTGCACCCGGCCGCCCGCCGGGGCAGCGTGGGGCAAAGCAGGAGGAGGCGTCCATGCCGTTCAACCAGCCGCTCGGCGGCAACGAGATGCCGCGCTTCGGCGGGCCGGTCACCTTCATGCGGCTGCCTTCGGCTGCGTCCGCCGAGGGGCTGGACGTGGCCTTCACCGGCATCCCGATGGACATCGGCACCTCGAACCGGCCCGGCACTCGCCTCGGGCCGCGGCAGATCCGCGACGAAAGCCGGATGCTGCGGCCCTACAACATGGCGACGGGGGCCGCGCCCTTCGACCATCTGCAATGCGCCGACATCGGCGACGTGGCTATCAACACCTTCGACCTGAAGAAATCGGTCGACATCATCACCGCGGCCTATGACGGCATCCTCTCGCACGGGGCGATCCCGCTGACCATGGGCGGCGATCATACCCTGACCTGGCCGATCCTGCGCGCGATCAGGAAGAAGCACGGGCCGGTGGCTCTGATCCATGTCGATGCCCATGCCGACATCAACGACACCATGTTCGGCGAGAAGGTCGCCCACGGCTGCCCCTTCCGCCGCGCCTGGGAGGACGGCTGCCTGCTGAACGACAAGGTGTTCCAGATCGGGTTGCGCGGCACCGGCTACGGCCCCGACGATTTCGACTGGGGCCGCAACAACGGCTGGACGGTGGTGCAGGCCGAGGAGTGCTGGCACAGGTCGCTGGCGCCGCTGATGGCCGACATCCGCGCGAAGATCGGCGACGCCCCGGTCTACCTCAGCTACGACATCGACAGCCTCGACCCCGCCTTCGCCCCCGGCACCGGCACGGTGGAGCCGGGCGGTCTGACGATCTGGCAGGGGCTGGAGATCGTGCGCGGCTGCGCCGGGCTGAACCTGATCGGCGGCGATCTGGTCGAGGTCTCGCCGCCCTACGATCCCTCGGGCAACACCGCGCTGATCGGGGCGAACCTGCTCTACGAGATGCTCTGCGTCCTGCCCGGCGTGCCGCAGCGCAAGCGGGGATAGGAGCGGTGCGCCCCGCCACAGCCGTTTTGCCGGACGGACTTCCTGCCCTTCCGCCTTCATCTTGGTGAAAATACTCTGCGGGGGGTCCGGGGGGTGCAAAACCCCCCGGCCGCCGGGCCGAGGCCCTCACGATTCCGCAAGACACCCCGGAGACCTCAGCGTTCCCGGAACGCCTCCTGGCTCTTGTAGAGCGGCTTGGTCAGGTAGGTCAGGATGGTCTTGCCGCCGGTCTGCAACTCCACCTCGGCCTGCATCCCCGGGCGGATTTCCATCTTCTTCTGCCGCTCGGTCAGCCGGGACAGGTCCACCCGCAGCGTCACGATGTAATGCGGGTCGCCGTCCGCCGCGCGCGAGCGTTCGTCGATGAAAGTGTCGGCCGAGACGAAGGTGACCTCGCCCTTCAGGCTGCCCCAGATGGTGTAGTCGTAGGCCGACAGCTTCACCACCGCCTCCTGGCCCTGCCGGACGGCGGCGATGTCGCGCGGCTTCACCTTGGCATCGACGTAAAGCTGTTCGTCCAGCGGGATGATCTGCAGGATCTCTTCCCCCGGCCGCACCACGCCGCCGATGGTGGAGATGGCGATCTCGTTCACCACCCCGCGCATCGGCGCGGTCAGCACGGTGCGGGCCAGCTGGTCCTGCGCCAGCTTCAGGTTCTGCTTCAGCGAGGTCAGCTCCTTCAGCGTGTCGGCATAATCGCCCGCCCGTTCCAGCTCGGTCTGGGTGATGGTGCCCGACAGCCGGTTCTCGGCATCGCTGTGCGCCTTGCGGGCGCGGGTCACCTCGATCAGCGGCGCCACGTCCTGGGCATACATCCGCTCCAGGATGTCCATCTCCTTCGCGGCCTGGTCCAGCACCGCCTGCGCCCCGGCCTTGCGGGCGCTGAAATCCTCGGCCCGCGCCTTCAGCAGCGTCGCCTCGGAGGCGACGATGTCCGGCACCCGCCCGGCCAGATCGCGCGGCACCATGAAGCGGGATTCGCCGCGCATCTCGGCCTCGATCCGCAGCTTGCGGATTTCCAGCGCGGCGATCTGGTCGCTGAAATCGTCCACCGCGGTCTGGTATTGCGTGCCCTGCAACCGGCCCAGAACCTGCCCCGGCTCCACCGTATCGCCCTCGGCCACCAGAAGTTCGGCCAGGATGCCGCCTTCGAGGTTCTGGATGATCTGCGGGCGGGAGGAGGACACCACGGTGCCCTGCGCCCGGACGATCTCGTCCACCCAGGCGAAGGCGGCCCAGGTCAGGAAGACCAGGAAGACCGCGCCGATGGCCCAGATCACAGCAGAAGGGCGGCCGCGGCGCTCGAACTCGTCGTCCCAGGTGGTCATTTCGGCCCCCCGACGGCGGCCTGCGCCTTGGCCAGATGGGCCAGCACGGCCTCCTTCGGCCCGTCCACGGCAAGCCGGCCGTTCTGCATGATCAGCGTCCGCGTGGTCAGCATCAGGATCGGCACCCGGTGGGTGGCGATCACCGCGGTGCGGCCTTCCAGCCAGGTCTGCAACCGGCTGACCAGCGTGGTTTCCAGCGTCTGGTCCAGCGCCGCGGTGGGTTCGTCCAGCAGCACCACCCTCGGGTCCTGCAACCACATCCGCGCCCAGCCGATCGACTGGCGCTGGCCGACCGAAAGCCCCTCGCCCAGTTCGCGGATTTCAAGGTCCAGCCCGCGCGGATGGTTGCGCACGAAGGGGCCGAGCCCGGCGAAGTCCAGCGCCTCCAAGAGGCGGTCGTCGTCGCGTTCCAGCTGGGTCATGTTCAGGTTGTCGCGGATGGTGCCGGCGATCAGCCGCACCTCCTGGCCCAGATAGCCGATGCCGCGGCGCAGGTCGCGCGGATGCACCTGGCCGAGGTCCACCCCGTCCAGCAGGACGCGGCCCTTGGTCGGTTCGTAGAGGCCCGCCAGCAGCCGCAACAGCGTGGACTTGCCCGAGCCGTTGGTGCCGAGAACGGCGACATGCTGGCCGGCGGGGATGGCGATGCCGGCGATCTCGACCGAGGGCGCGGCCTGCGGGTCGTAGCGGAATTCCACCCCCCGCAGCTCGAAGGCCCCCGCCACCCGGTCGCGGCGCAGGTATCTGCGGCCCTGCTCCTCGGCCTGCCGGGCCTCGGCCACCGCTTCCAGCGCGGTCAGCGCGGTCTTGACCTGGCTCCACCGCGCCAGCATCGAGGCGATCTGCGCCAAGGGGCCGAGGGTGCGCCCGGTCAGGATGCCGATGGCGATGATCGTCCCAACGGTGAACTGGCCGACGAAGACCATGTAGGTGCCCGCCACCACCGCCGAGACATAGGTGGCCTGCTGCACCCCCTGCGCCCAGGTCGACAGCATCGTGGTCAGGTGCCGCTGCTCGCTGCTTTTCACCGCGGAAAGCGTCACCAACTCGGCCCAGATGCGCCTGACCCGGTCCTCGCCCCGCTGGGTGGTGACGGTCTCGTGCTCGAAGACGCTTTCGTAAAGCAGCTTGGCGGCCTTGGTGGAGGCCCCCTGGGTGGAGGCGGTGATCGCCATCATCCGCTTCTGCATCAGGAAGCCGGGGGCGACCATCAGGATGCCGCCGAGGACCAGCACCCAGACCAGATTGCCGCCGATGGAGGCGACCAGCAGCAGGAAGACGATCAGGAAGGGCAGGTCGGCCAAGGTGCCGATGGTGGAGGAGGTGAAGAACTCCCGCACCGAGCCGAAATCGCGCATGGCGGCGAAGATTTCCGACGGCTTGCGCTCGCCCGGGCCCATCTTCATGCCCAGAAGCCGGTTCATCAGCCGCTGCTGCACCGCCAGCTCGATCCGCTTGCCGGTGTTGTCCAGCAGCGTGGCGCGGGCGATCTTCAGCACCGCCTCGAACAGCACCGCCAGCAGGACGCCGAGCGCCAGCACCCAGAGCGTGGGTTCCGACTGGTAGGGGATCACCCGGTCGTAGATCTGCAGGGAGAAGAGCGCGATCCCGACCGCGAGGATATTGGCGAACAGCGATCCGGCGGCGGCCTCGGCATATTGGCGGCGGTAGTGACGGAACTCGCCCCAGAACCAGTGCGGGGCGGGGGCCTGCTCGACATGCCGCGCCTCGATCCCGGCCATGGCGACGCGGGCCTGAAGGATGCGCCCGGCATAGACCTGAAGGAACTGCTCCACCGTCACTTCGGCCCGCATGTCCGGCGCGGTGGGGTCGTAGATCTCAGGCCCCTCCTCGCCGGGGCAAAGGACCAGCACCACCTGGCCGTTCGACATCTCGACCAGCGCGGGCCAGCAGCCTTCGGGCGGGATTTCGGCCGTCAGGATGCGGGTGGTCATCCCGCCGGCCTTCAGCGCGGCGGCGATCTCGTCCAGCCCCAGCCGCCCGCGCGCGGCGCCCGAGGCCAGCCGGATCTGCTCCAGCAGGTCGGCGGCGGAAAGGTCTGCCCCCAGCAGCCCGGCATAGACCGAGGCCAGCTGCGCCCGGTTCGCCGCCCGGCCATCGTCCCGGGACGGCGCGGGACGCGGGGCGGGCGCAGGGCGCGGCGAAGCGACCGGCGCTCGGGGGGAGTTCATGTCGAAGGCGACGACCCGGTCATCCATCACATCGCCGCCCCGTCCACCAGCACGCCGCGTTCGCGGGCGATGTCCAGCCGCGCCACCGCGATCCGGTATTTCAGCGTGGCCTGGTCGCGCCGCATGGCAACGAGCGACTCGAACTGGGTGACCAGCTCGATCAGCGTGCGGCCGCCGGCCTTGTATTGTTCGGTGAAGAGGTTGAGGTTCAGCTCCATCTGCCCCAGCACCCGGGCCTGCTGCGCCTCCTCTGCGGTCAGGCTGGCGATCTCGCGCTCCAGCGCGACGATGCGGCGCCGCGCCGTCTCCTCGGCCTCGCCGATGCGGCGGAAGGCGGCGGTCTCGGCCTCTTCCAGCGCCCGCAGGTTGTCCTTGCGGCCGAAGCCCAGGCCCTCGCCGTCCAGCAGCAGCCCGCCGTCCAGATCGCCCGTCTTGTCGATGCTGGCCTGCGCGCCGAAGCCCGGCATCAGCCCGGCGCGGACCATGGCGATCTCGGCCTTGCTGCGCGAAGCCTCGCCGCGGGCCAGCAGCACGTTCAGCGGCTCCGGCGTGCCGGTGTCGGGCGGCAGGACGCCAAGACCCTTCAGCCCCTCAAGCCCGCCCTGCGACATCGCCGCAAGCCCGGCCCAGGCGGTCTTGGCCGCCTCGCGTTCCTGCGTCAGCGTCGCCTCCATTTCGGCGACCTTCTGCGCGATGATGCGGTATTCGGAACGGTCGGACAGCCCGCCCTCGACCCGGATGTTCATGATCCGGTCGAAGTCGCGCATCCGCACCAGCGCGGTCTCGGTGATGCCTGCCAGCTCCGCCGCCCTTTGCGCCTCGATGTAAAGTTTCAGGCCGTCCTGCACCCGCTGGTTCAGCTCCACCGCCAGATGCACCGCGGCCACTTCCACATCCGCCGCGGAATAGGCGCGTTCGGCCTTGCGGCGGCCGTTGTCCAGGATCGCCTGGTCCAGCAGCAGACTGGCGGCCAGAGACCCCAGCGAGTTCAGGCTGACGTTCGGCCCGAGCGAGGGCAGCCAGTTCTTCGACTTCGCCTTGGCGGTCAGCCGGGCCACCCGCAGCTCGGCCTCCGCCGCGCCGGAGCCGGCGGCCAGGACCGAGGCGGCGACCTTGGCGTAAGAGCTGCCCGCGGGCAGCACCGACCGGCGCGCGGCAAGCGCGCCGATCAGGTCCGATTGCACCGCGCCCCTGCGGTCCAGCACCGGCGCGACCAGCCCCGGATCGGCGGCCGAGCGCGCGGCGGGCTCGCCGCCCAGGCACCCGGCCAGACAGGCGGCCGACAGCAGCACCAGGGCGGGGGGAAAGGCCCCCGCACCCGGCCTGCGCTTGCTTGTGACGGGCATGACCCGATCCCCGGTCAGGGTCAGATGATCGAGGTCTTGATGTCCTCGTCCACCAGCACCAATCCGTCGCCCAGCGAGTAGAGGGCATAGTCCTGGCCGTCGATGTGGCGGACCTCGCCGGTCGCCGAGGCATCGGCCAGCCCGACCTGATCGTCCGCGCCGCCCTTGACCATCAGCGTCTGGTCCGGTCCGGCCAGACGCGCCAGATCGTCGGCATCCAGCGTGAGCCTGCCCGGCGCCGAGCTCAGGTCGATGGCGCTGAAGTCGAAGTCGGACAGCACCTCCATGTCCACGTTGATGGTGGTCCCGCCCGTGTTGCGGATGTAGAGGGTGCTGGCTTCGTTCCCCGCGGCGTCCAGGTCGCGGACGATCAGGTAGCTGCCGTCCGGCACCGGGGTGTCGAAGGTGGCGAAGGAGCCCATGCTGCCACCCACATGCGTAAGCGTGGCGTCGATCTCGGTGGCCACCCCGCTGCCGTTGATGGAATAGAAGGTCAGGTCCCCCTCGGGCTGCGAGACCTGGATGCCGTTCAACTGGTTGCCGCTGCCGATATCGTTGATGATATGCGGCGCGTTCGGCGCCACGATATCGACCGAGAAGCCGAGGCCGCCACCGCTGTCGCCGATGGTGCCCGTGTTCCCGGCGGCGTCCACGGCCCGGACGGTATAGCTGAGGTTGCCTTCGGACAGGTCCGAGGCGCTCAGCTGCGCGGTCCAGTTGCTGCCGTTGACCGTGGCCTCGATCACCTTGCCGTTCGACAGCGTCAGCACGACCGATTGCGCGCCCGCCTCGACCTTGCCGCCGATGGTGACGCCCGCCGCGGCCTCGGCGGCGTTGATCGTGTCGTCGCCTGCGATGCTGCCCACCTGGGTCAGCGGCGAGACCACGGTGTCGACCTTGACGGTTTCGGTCAGGGTCGAGGTGTTGCCGACCGCATCGGTGGCGGTCATCGTCATCGCAACGCTGTTCTCGCCGGGCGGGATCTGGCCCGGCGGAACGGTGACCATCCAGCTGCCGTCGGCGGCGACGGTGGCCGCAAGCGGCGTGCCGCCGGGGCCGAACCTCACCATGACGGTCGAGCCGGGCTCCACCATGCCGGTGACGGTCAGGCCGTTGGCGGCCTCGGCCGCGTTCAGCACGTTGTCGGCGCCGGTGCTCAGCGTCAGGTGCTGGAAGGGCGAGACCTCGGTGTCGACCTTCAGGCTGTGGGTGGTGCTGGCGGTGTTGCCGGCCGCATCCGTCGCCGTGACCTGCACGGTCGAGACATAGGTGCCGGCCCGGTAGTCGCCCGCGCCGTAGCTGGCCGTCCAGTTGCCCGAGGCATCGGCGGTGACGGTGCGGGTCACGCCCTCGAACGTCACCTTGACGGTGGCGCCGGCTTCGGCGTGGCCGGTCAGCGTCAGGCCCGCGACGCGCTCGGCGCCCGAGACGATGTTGTCGCCGCCCGGTTGGCCCGGGTTGACCGAGACGCTGGTCTCGGTGTCCACCTGCACCACCCGCGTGGCGGTGGCGGTGTTGCCCACGGCGTCGGTCGCGGTCACGGTGGCGGTGGTCGGGTAGGTGCCCCCGGTGATCCCGGCGGCGGGGAAGGTGACGCTCCAGCTGCCATCCGCGGCGACGGTGGCCGGCAGGGTGGCGCCGTTCCAGGCCACCTGCACGGTGGCGCCGGGCTGCGCGGTGCCGGTCATGGTGACGCCCGCACCGGCCTCGGTGGCGTTGACCACGCCGTCGCCGGCAATCGCCGCCGGGGCGAAGGCCACGAAGGTGGTGGTGTCGACCCGGAAGGTATGGGTCGTGTCGGTGACGTTGCCCGCCGCATCGGTCGAGGTGGCGTTGATCGTGGCGTCGTATTCGCCCGCGGTCAGGGTGCCCGCGGCGAAGTTGACCGACCAGCTGCCGTCCGCCCCGGCCGTCACCACCTGCTGGATGCCCTGGATCGTGACCGTCAGCGTGGCGCCGGCGATGGAGGTGCCGGTGATCTGGAAGCCCGCCGCCGCCTCGCTGCCGTTGACGGTGTTGTCGGCCGTCACCGGATTGAAGCCGATCGGGTTCGGCACGGTATCGACCACCAGCACGTCGTTCAGCACGGTCTGGTTGCCCAGCGGGTCGGTCGCGGTGACGGTGAACGGCACCTCGTATTCGCCTGCCGGAACCTGGGTGGCCGGGAAGGTCACGCTCCAGCTGCCGTTCGAGCCGACGGTGGTGGTCTGGGTATAGTCGCCGACCTGGACGACGATCTTCGCGCCGGCCTCGCCCTCGCCGGCGATGGTCACGCCATTGGCGTATTCGACCAGGTTCTCGACATCGCCGGTGCTCTTGGCGCCTTGGGTGACCTCGACGTCCGGCGGGGTCAGGTCCAGCACGAAGGTCGGGCCGTCCAGCGTGGTCTCGGTGCCGTCGGGCTGCTCGAAGACCACTTCGGTCTCGTAGGTGCCGTCAACCGGCAGCTCGTCCTCGCCGAATTCGACGGCCCAGGTGCCGTCCTCGCCGATGATGGTTTCCTTGGTCTCGTCGCCGATGATCACGGTGACCTTGTCGCCCGGCTCGCCGGTGCCGGAGACGTCCAGCGTCTTGTCGTCGGTATTGGTGGTCACGGTATGCTTGGAGTCCGGCTCGTCCACGGTCGGCTGGGCGCGGCCGCCGTTGCCGCCGCCATCCCCGCCGCCGCCGCCGACCACGGCGCCGATCACGCCCAGGCCGGCCAGCGCCGCGCCGCCCGCGCCAAGGCCCAGCAGGCCGGGCACGAAGGCCGCCATGCCCGCCGGATCTTCGCTGACCGCACCCTGCGCCAGCGCAAGGTCGTCGCCGTTGCCGAAGCGCAGGTCATCCAGCGTCGAGAACTTGTCCCAGCCGTCGGCCGGGCCATAGGAGGCGATCAGGTGGCCGTTGCCCGCATCGGAGAACTCGACCGCGATGACCTCGCCGTTCTGCGACAGATACAGCTGGTTCGGCTCTCCGTTCTGGTTGAAATAGCCCGAAAGGACGATCTCGCGTCCGTCGATCAGCGTGACGACAAGGTCGCTTCCCCGCTGCTGGAATCCCGCGACGCTCTGCCGCGAAAGGTTGAGCGAGATCTCCTCGCCCGTCCCTAGCTGGACGAAGTTGCCACCGTCACCGGCAACGGAACCCCGCACCACACCGCCCGCAGAATCGCGGACGACGAAATCAATCGCCTTCACCATTTTACTGCTCCGCCTGTACCGCCGGGTCGTTGCCCGGCATATTGTAGTCAGGGCCTTGTTTGCCCCTATTTGGCCGGATGCTTACCTAGGTTTTGTCGTGATTTCTAGTGGGTATGCTGCGAATTGACACAAGTGGCCCGATTTTCCCCCCATTGTCGCCACAAGTGAGACTTTTCAGCCATGATTTCGCCGCAATTGCAACTATGGGTGGAATTGCAGGGGTTTAGCGCAAGCGGTTGCCTTCGGAGTCGAAATGGAAGGCCCGGCCGCCGTCGGGCGTCAGGTGCAGGGTTTCGTCCACCGCAAAGCCGTGTTCGCCGAACAGCCGCACCGTCAGAAGGCCATGCACCTCGCTGCGGACATAGACCAGCGTCTCGCCGCCCAGCTTCTCGACATGGCTGACCTTGCCCTCGATGGCGCCGGATGTGCGCGAGACGGCAAGATGCTCGGGGCGGATGCCCATGGTCTCGCCCCGCTGGCCCAAGGCGGCCGACTTCAGGAAGTTCATCTGCGGGCTGCCGATGAAGCCGGCGACGAAGGTGTTGGCCGGGTCGTTGTAGATCTCCATCGGCGCACCGACCTGCTCCACCCGGCCGGCGCGCAGGACGACGATGCGGTCGGCCAGCGTCATCGCCTCTACCTGATCGTGGGTGACGTAGATCATCGTCGCCGCCAGGTCGCGGTGCAGGCGGGCGATCTCGATCCGCGTCGCCACCCGCAGGGCGGCGTCCAGGTTGGACAGCGGCTCGTCGAAGAGGAACAGCTTCGGCCGCCGCACGATGGCCCGGCCGATGGCGACCCGCTGGCGCTGCCCGCCCGACAGCTCCGCCGGCCGCCGCTCCATCAGCGGCTCCAGCGCCAGCATCCCGGCGGCCTTGTCGGTGGCGGCCCTGATCTCTGCCTTGGCCACGCCCGCCTGTTTCAGCGCCAACCCCATGTTGTCGCGCACGGTCAGATGGGGGTAGAGCGCATAGCTCTGGAACACCATCGCCAGTTCGCGCTTGGCCGGGGCCACGTCGTTCACCCGCCTGCCGTCCAGCAGGATGTCGCCCGCGGTCGCATCCTCCAGCCCGGCAATGATCCGCAACAGGGTGGACTTGCCGCAGCCCGAGGGGCCGACGAAGACGCAGAACTCGCCCTCCTCGACGGTCAGGTCGACGCCCTTGATCACATCGGTGCTGCCGAAGGACTTGGTGACGGATTTCAGTTCCAGCGCGCCCATGCGGCCCTCACAGTTTGACGGGTTGGCCGGACCGGACGCTTTCGTCGGCGGCAAGGCAGATGGCAAGCGATTGCACGGCGTCTTCCATGTGGCGGGTCAGATCCAGGTCCTCGGCGATCGCCCGGGCCATGAAGCTCTGCTCGCGTTCGCACAGTTCCTGATGGCCGGGCTCGTCGGCCATGTTCAGGTCCTGGTCCGGCTGGCCGACGCGGTGGACGCGCAGCATCGAGGTCTTGGTATGGGTGTCGTGATCGTCGGACTTCGCGTTCTCCGGCATCCGTATGGAAACCGCGCCGTTGGGGCTGACCACGTCCTTCACGAAGAAGGCGGTATCGCTCATCATCGGGCCCCAGCCGGCCTCATACCAGCCGAGCGAGCCGTCCGCGAAGATCACCTGGAAATGGCCGTAGTTATACATGCCCGACGCGATCTCGTCGGACAGCCGCAGCCCCATGCCGCGCACCTCCACCGGCCTGGCATCGGTGATCTGGCACATGACATCGACGTAATGCACCCCGCAATCGACGATGGGCGGCGTGGTCTGCATCAGGGTCTTGTGGACCTCCCATGTGGGGCCGGAGGACTGCTGGTTCAGGTTCAGCCGGAAGACGTAAGGCCCGCCCAAGGCACGCGCCTCGGCGATCAGCCTTTGCCACGACGGATGGTGACGCAGGATATAGCCGACCACCAGTTTGCGCCCGTTCGCCTTGGCACAATCCACCACCCGGCGGGCATCGGCCACCGTGGTCGCCAAGGGCTTTTCCACGAAGACATGCGCCCCCGCCTCCATCGCCGCCACGGCGAAATCGGCATGGCTGTCGGAATAGGTCGAGACGTTCACCAGATCGGGTTTCAGCCTGTGCAGAGCCGCATGGAAGTCCGGCTCCACCGCATATCCCGCCAGCTCCGGGTCCAGCCGCGGGGTGGATCGGTTCACCAGCCCGACCAGATCGAAGGCCGGGTTGCGGTGATAGGCCAGCGCATGGCTGCGGCCCATGGTGCCCAGACCGGCAACAAGCGTTCGGATCATTTCACAGCCCCTGCGGTGATGCCGCGGATCAACTGCCGCGAAAAGATCAGGTAAAGCACCAGCACCGGAACGATGGCCAGCGATAGCGCCGCCAGCACCGCGTTCCAGTTGGTGACGAACTGCCCGATGAAGACCTGCGCCCCCAGCGTCACCGTCTTGGTGCTTTCGGCCGGGGCCAGGATCAGCGGGAACCACAGGTCGTTCCAGATCGGGATCATGGTGAAGACCGCCACCGTCGCCATCGCGGGGCGCACCAGCGGCAGCACCAGCGAAAAGAAGATGCGGTATTCCGACAGCCCGTCGATGCGCCCGGCGTTCTTCAGGTCGTCGGAGACCGACTTCATGAACTCCGACAGGATGAACACCGCCAGCGGCAGCCCCTGCGCGGTATAGACCAGGATCAGCGCGGTCAGCGTGTTCACCAGCCCGGAGGCCACCATGATCTCCAGGATCGCCACCGTGCCCAGCCGGATCGGGATCATGATGCCGAGCGCCAGATACAGCCCCATCAGCGTATTGCCGCGGAAGCGGTATTCGCTCAGCGCGAAGGCCGCCATGGCGCCGAACAGCAGCACGCAGAACAGGCTGACGCAGGTGACGATCAGGCTGTTCTGGAAATAGAGGAAGAAATCCCCCTGCTTCATCACCGTCTCGTAGCCCACCGGGTCGAAGGTGCCCGGCAAGGGCAGCGCCAAGGGATCGGCGAAGATCGCCTTCCTGCTCTTGAAGCTGTTGACCACGATCACGAAGACCGGGAACAGCGCTACAGCCGTATAGGCCAGCAGCACCGCATGGGCGGCGATGGTGCGGCCGGGGGACATCCGCGCGCTCATCAGAACTGATACCTCCGCAGCCGGGTCTGGATGCCGAACAGGTAGATGCAGACACCCACCAGGATGATGGCGAACATGGCGCCCGCGATGGCCGAGCCCATGTAGGGATCGCCCAGCTGCAACTGGAAGCCGAAGAAGGTGCGGTAGAGGAAGGTCCCCAGGATATCGGTCGAGAAATCCGGCCCGGCCAGCGCCCCCTGCGCCACGTAGATCAGGTCGAAGGCGTTGAAGTTGCCGACGAAGGTCAGCACCGAGATGATGCCGATGGAGGGCAGGATCAGGGGCAGCTTGATCTTCCAGAACTGGCTCATCCCGGTGATGCCGTCCATCTCGGCGGCCTCGATCACCTCGTCGGGGATCGACAGCAGGGCGGCGTAGATCAGCATCATCGGGATGCCGACGAACTGCCAGACCGAGACCAGCGCCAGCGCGGTCAGGGCGTATTCCTCTTTCCCCAGCCAGGGGGCGAACAGCGATTTCAGCCCCACCATGTCCAGCATCCCCGGCGCGATGCCCCAGATCGGCGACAGGATCAGTTTCCAGACGAAGCCGACGATGACGAAGCTCAGGATCGTGGGGATGAAGATCGCGGTGCGGTAGAAGGCCGCCATCCGCAGGCGCGGCGTCGACAGGATCGCCGCCAGCGCGATGCCGATCGGGTTCTGCACCAGCATGTGGATCAGGAAGAACCAGGCGTTGTTGCCGAGCGCGTTCCAGAACTGCTTCGACCACAAGGCATCGCCGAACAGCGTGGCGAAGTTGCGCAGGCCGACGAACATCCGCCCGCCCTGCCCGTCGGTGTTGAACAGCGACTGCAGCAGGGTGCCGAACAGCGGCACGATCATGATCGCGGTATAGACCGCCACCGCCGGGGCCAGAAACACGGCGATATGCCAGCGCACGGGCTTACGCGCAGCCATGCCTTCTCCCCTTTCATCTTGGCGGAAATACTCTCGGGGGGTCCGGGGGGCAGAAGGCCCCCCCGGCTCCTTCGGTTCAGATCACTTCTGCGGCTCATACCAGGAGGCCAGCCCCTCCTGCAGCCGCTTCGCCGCATCCTCCGGCGTCTCGGTGCCGCGGATGACGTTGGCGCTGGCGTTCCAGGTCTCGTTCTCCAGGTTCGGCGTGCCGCGCGACAGGATCTGGTAGGTGGAGCGGATCGTCGGCTGGCAGGTCTCGCGCCAGGAGACGAATTCCTGCGCCAGCGGATCTTCCATCGCCACCGGAGTGGAGTTGAGGCTGAAGAACCCCGGCAAGGCATTGGCATAAAGCGCCGCAAATTCAGGGCTGCCGACCCACTCCAGGAACACCTTGGCCGCCTCGGCGTTCGGCGACTTGGCGTTCATGCCCATGGCGATGTCAGTATGATCAGAGATGTAGCAGGTATCGCCCTCAGCGGCCACCGGAGGCGCAAATGCTCCCATCTTGAACCCGGCCTGGGTGTTGAAGACCGAAATCTCCCACGACCCCGCCGGATAGATCGCCGCGCGGCCGAGCGTGAACAGGTTCTGGCTGTCCGGGTAGGTCTGCGCCTCGAAGCCGTCGCCGAGATAGTCCTTCCAGCGCGCCAGCTCGGCATAGGGCTCCACCCATTGCGGGTCGGTAAGCTTCTGCTCGCCCTTGATCAGCGCCAGCCGGCCCTCTTCGCCCTTCCAGTAGTTCGGGCCGATGTTCTGGTAGCCCATGGTCGCGGCTTCCCACTGGTCGTTGGTGCCCATCGCCATCGGGATGTAGGTGCCGTCTTCCTTGATCTTGTCCAGCGCGGCGAAGAACGCGTCGCGGGTCTTCGGCACCTCGATCCCCAGTTCGGCGAAGGCGTCGGCATTGTAGATGAAGCCGTGGATCACCGATGCCATCGGCACGCAGAAGGTGGCGCTGCCGTCGTCGGTCTGCCAGGCCGATTTCGCCACCGGCGAGAAGTTGGCCATCGCACCCAGGTCGGTCAGGTCGGCCAGATGGCCCTGGTTGAACAGCTCCAGGCTGGCGTCGAACGGCCGGCAGGTGATCAGGTCGCCGGCCGAACCCGCGGCCAGCTTGGAGTTCAGCGCGGCGTTGTATTCCGCCGGGGCGGTCGGCGCGAAGACCACCTTGATGTCGGGATGCGCGGCCTCGAAGGCCGGGATCAGGGTGTCCTGCCAGATGGTCAGGTCGTCGTTGCGCCAGCTTTCGATGGTCAGCGTGGTCTCGGCCAGCGCCGGGCCTGCCAGCAGCGTGCCGGTCAGCAGCGCCACGCGATAGGTCTTGGTCATCTTTCTTCTCCCTGTTGCGGGCGTCGCTGCGCCCCTTCGCTTCACCGTTCCAGCCAGGGGGACAGATGCCCCCGGCTTTCCGTCAGATCCCCGGCCGCCTGCGCCGCCGGGCGCCCCCGCGCCACCAGCACCGCGGGCTTCACCGCGCCCGCCGTCGCCTCCAGCGCCGCGCGCGCCGTGCCGATGTCCGCCCCCGACAGCGCCGAGACGATCCGCGCCGCCCGGGCACGCAGCTTGGCGTTGTCGGCCACGACATTGACCATGTAGCCGTCATGCACATGGCCCAGCCTTATGCCGACCAGCACCGAGACCATGTTCAGCGCCGCCTTCTGCGCCGTCGCCGCACCCATCCGTGTCGATCCTGTCACGATTTCGGGTCCGGTTTCCAGCAGGACCGGCAGGTCCGCCGCCCGCAGCAGCGCCGAACCGGCGACATTGGCGATCCCCGCCACCTTGACCCCCGCCGCCCGGGCCAGCGCCGCCACCTCCAGCGTGTAGGGCGTGGTGCCGGAGGCCGAGAGGCACAGCGCCATGTCCCCCGCCTGCAGCCCGGCGGCGGCGAAATCCGCCTTGGCCAGCGCCGGATCGTCCTCCACCGCGCCGGTCATGTGCAGAAGCGCCGCCGTGCCGCCGGCGAACAGCATCGGCGTGCGGTCGGGCGGAATGCCGAAGGTGCCGGCCAGTTCCAGGCAATCCGACAGCGCCATCAGCCCCGAGGACCCGGCGCCGACATAGGCCAGCCTGCCGCCCGCCCGCAGAACCTCGGCCGCGGCCTCCGCAACCTGTTGCAATGAGGGAATCGCCGGGCGCACGGCCTCCAGCGCCGCCGCCTGCGCGTCCAGCAGCCGGGCCAGCACCTCGGCCCCGCCGGCGGCATGGAGCCCGGCCGATCCCGGATGGCGCGCTTCTGTCGACCCTTCGGCCATCTGATTCCCCCTCGTCTCCGGTATCTAATGCCAAAATAATACCACTTGTAAAGCATCCATTGCAAAAGCCGTAAATTTTGCCGGGTCAGGCAGGCTTTCCAAGGTATCTCTTGCAAATGGTATTATCTTGGTATCATCATGCGCCGCAGAGGAGTCGCCATGGGCCTGATCATCGGAGTGGACGGAGGGGGAAGCGGCTGCCGCGTCGCCGTGGCGGATGCGGCCGGCACCGTGCTGGCCCGCGCCGAGGGCGGCCCGGCCAATATCGCCACCGATCCCGAAGGCGCGCTGCGGTCGATCCTGGCCTGCGCAGAGACGGCGTTCCATCAGGCCGCCGGCTCCTCGGCCCGGATGGGCGAGGTCCGCGCCGGGCTGGGGCTGGCCGGGGCCAATGCCGCCGGCGCCGCCGAGCGGCTGACCGCCGCCCTGCCCTTCGCCCGCTGCCGGGTCGAGACCGACGCGATGACCGCCGCCCGCGGCGCCTTGGGCGCCGAGGACGGCATCCTCGCCGCCATCGGCACCGGCTCGGTCTTCGTGCGCCAGCAGGGCGGTCAACTGCGGCAGTTCGGCGGCTGGGGCATCGTCCTCGGCGACGAAGGCTCCGGCGCCAGCCTCGGCCGCGCCGCCCTGCGCCGCGCCCTGCGGGCCGCCGAGGGCTTCGTGCCGATGACCGGCTACCTGTCAGCCCTGATCGCCCGCTTCGGCGGGGCCGAAGGCGTGATCGCCTTCTCGCTGTCCGCCCGGCCCTCGGAGTTCGCGCAACTCGCGCCGGAGATCACCGCCTCGGACGATCCGGCCTGCCGGGCGATCTGGGCCGAAAACGTCTCTGACATTGCCGGAATGCTCACCTCTCTCGGCGCTCCCGCCCTTCCCGTCACCTTCGCCGGCGGGCTGGCCGCGGCCTGTGCCGCCGCCCTGCCCGACATCCCGCAGCGCCCCGCCAAGGGCACCTCGCTGGACGGCGCGCTGATGCTGGCGCGGGGGTTGTGATGGAGCAGCTGTTCAGCCCGGAAGGCTTCGACGACCCCGGCTCCGGCCCGCTTTACCTGCAACTGCAGCGCCGCATCGCGGAGGCCATCGCCTCCGGCCGGCTCTCCCCCGGCGACAGCCTGCCGGCCGAGCGCGACATGGCGGCGATGACCGGCCTGTCCCGCGTCACCGTCCGCAACGCCATCCAGGCGCTGGTTGCCGGGGGCCAGCTGGTGCAGCGCCGCGGCTCCGGCACCTTCGTCGCCCAGAAGGTCGAGCGGCTGGAACAGGCCCTGTCGCTGCTGACCTCCTTCACCGAGGACATGGCCCGCCGCGGCCGGACCGTCGATTCGCACTGGCTCTCCCGCCGCATCGACGCCCCCGCGCCCGAGGAGGTGATGGCCCTCGGCCTCGGCGGCGAGGAGCGGGTGGCGCGACTGGAGCGGGTCCGCCGCTCCGACGGCGTGCCGCTGGCGATCGAGCGCGCCTCGATCCCGGCCTCGATCCTGCCCGATCCCGCAGCGGTGGAAGGCTCGCTCTACCTGGCGCTGGAAAAGCTGGGCAGCCGCCCGGTCCGCGCCGTCCAGCGCATCTCGGCCGCCAATCTCGGCCCGCGCGACGCCGACCTGCTGGGCGTCACGCCGGGCGTGGCGGGGCTGAAGATCGAGCGGATCGGCTATCTGGCATCGGGGCGGGTGGTGGAATTCACCCGCTCGCTCTATCGCGGCGATGCCTATGATTTCGCCGTGGAACTGAAGCTTTCACCGGAAGGACAGGCAAGATGACCTCGCAGATGGCCCGCGAAGTGGCCGAGATTCCGCAGGCCGCCCGGCGCTTCCTGGACCTCTCCGCCGGCCCGCTGCGCGAGGCGGCGGGGGCGCTGCGGCAAGCCGAGCCGCGGATGCTGCTGACGGTGGCGCGCGGATCGTCGGACCATGCCGCGACCGTCCTGAAATATGCGGCGGAGATGCTGGCGGGCATCCCGGTGGCTTCCATCGGCCCCTCGGTCGCCTCGATCTACGGCCGGCCGCTGGCGCTGGCGGGGGCGGGCTGCATCGGCATCTCGCAATCCGGGCAAAGCCCCGACATCGTGCAGATGATGCAGGCGGCGCGGCAGGGCGGCGCGCTGACGGTGGCGATCACCAACCACGGCGAAAGCCCACTGGCCGCGGCCGCGGCGCATTGCCTGCCGCTGCAGGCGGGGGCGGAGACGGCGGTTGCGGCGACCAAGACCTTCGTCTGCTCGGTGCTGGCCGGGCTGGCGCTGCTGGCGGAATGGCGGCAGGACCGGGCCTTGCAGGAGGCCGTTGCCGCGACGCCGGAGGCGATGGAGCGGGCGCTGGCGCTGGACTGGTCGCCGCTGTCGGCCCGGCTGGCGCGGGCGCAATCGGCCTATGTGCTGGGGCGCGGCCCCGCCATCGGCATAGCCGCCGAGGCGGCGCTGAAGCTGAAGGAGACCTGCGGGCTGCACGCCGAGGGCTTCTCCGCCGCCGAGGTGCTGCACGGCCCCGCTGCCATCGTCCATTCCGGCTTTCCGGTGCTGGCGCTGGCGGTGGATGACGAGGCCCTGCCGCATGTGGTGCAGACCGCCGAGCGACTTGCGGCGCAGGGGGCGGATGTCTTCCTGACCGGGGCGCAGGCGAAGGGCGCGGTCACGCTGCCCGGGGTGGACGGGGTGCACCCGCTGCTGGCGCCGCTGGTGCTGGCGGTGGCGTTTTATGCCTTCGTAGAGACGCTTTCGCGCCGCCGCGGCTTCGACCCCGATACCCCGCCGCATCTGCGCAAGGTGACGGAGACCTTGTGATGACCACCTACACCGGCGCCATAGTCTATGACGGAACCCGCCTGCGGGAGGGCGGGCTTTCCGTGGCCGGGGGCCATGTCGCCGACACCGACGCCGGCCCGGTGGAGCGGCTGGAGGGCGGCTGGCTGCTGCCCGGTCTCCTGGACCTGCAGGTGAACGGCGGCGGCGGGCATCAGGTCTCGGGCGCGACCACGGCGGCCGACTTGGCGATGATGTGCCGGGTCCATGAGCGGCTGGGGACGACCGGCATCCTGCCGACGCTGATCACCGACACGCCGGAGGCGACGGCGGCGGTTCTGGCTGCCGGAGTCGAGGCGGCAGCGGTGCCGGGCTTCCTCGGCCTGCATCTGGAAGGCCCGCATCTCGACCCGCGCCGCAAGGGCGCGCACGACCCGACGCTGATCCGGCCGATGACGGATACGGACCTGAATCGTCTCTGCGAAGGCGCAAAAGCGCTGCCCTCGCTGCTGGTAACGCTGGCGCCGGAGAGCGTGACGGCAGCGCAGATCGCCGCGCTGGCGGCGGCGGGGGTGGTGGTCAGCCTCGGCCACAGCGACTGCGGCCTTGCCACGGCGCAGGCGGCCTTCGCGGCGGGTGCTTCCTGCGTGACTCACCTGTTCAACGCCATGAGCCAGCTCGGCAACCGCGAGCCCGGGCTGGCCGGCGCGGCGCTGACCGGCGCGCCGTTCTGCGGACTGATCGCCGACGGCATCCATGTCGCGCCCGAGGCCATGCGCATCGCCATGGCGGCGGCTCCGGGGCGGCTGTTCCTCGTCTCCGACTGCATGGCCCCCGCCGGCACCGTTGTGACCGAGTTCACCCTCGGCACCCGCCGCATCCTGCGCCGGGACGGACGGCTGACGCTGGAGGACGGCACGCTGGCCGGGGCCGACCTGACCCTGCCGCAGGCCATTCGCACCATGGTGGAGCGGGTGGGCGCCGCGCCGGAAGTGGCCTTCGCCATGGCCACCTCGCGCCCCGCCGCCTGCCTGCGCCGCAGCGACATCGGCCATCTGCGGCCGGGCGGCCGGGCGGATTTCGTCCATCTCGGCCCGGACTTCACCCTGCGCGGGGTCTGGCGGGCGGGACAGCGCGTCCGCTGACTTCCGCCTTTACAGAGCCGGTTTTCTCCGGCTTACCTCTGTCATGGCCGGACAGACCGATACCCTCATCACCGCGATCATGGACTGGATCGACATCGGCCGCCTGAACCCCGGCGACCCGATCGACGAGGCCGCGCTGGCCGCCGAGTTCGGCACCTCGCGCACCCCGGTCCGCGAGGCGATCCTGAAGCTGGAGGCGATGGGGCTGATCCGCCGCCACCCGCGCAAGGGTGCGACGCTGTTCCGGCCGACGCTGGAGGAGTTCCTCGCCATCCTCGAAGTCCACGCAAGGCTGGAGGGGCAGGCCGCCGGCCTTGCCGCCCGCCGGCTGTCGAAAAGCGGGGCCGAGGCGCTGGAGGCAATCGTCGCGCGCTGCGAGGACCATGCGGCGCGGCATGGCGACGGCAACCCGGACGGCTATTACCAGCTGAACCTGCGGTTCCACGAGACGGTTGCGGTGGCAGCGGGCAACCCGTTCCTGACCGAGATGATCAAGACCAATGCCCGCAAGCTGCTGGCCTATTACCGCGCGCGCTATCGCTATGCCGGGGCCATCGCGGCCTCGGCGGCCGAGCATCGGGCGCTGGCCCGGCTGATGCTGGACCGCGACTCGGCGGGCGCCGAGGCGATGATGCAGCGGCATGTGCAGTTCGACCAGATCACCGCGATGGACCTGCTGGCGGCGCTGTCCTAGGCGCGCTCGAAGAAATCCACGATGCGCTGCGCCATGCGTTCGGTCTCCGCGGGCCGGTTTAGTGACGCTTTTGCCCGCACCGCGACCTCGGGCGGCAGCTTGTCCTGATATTCCTCGACCAGCGCCTTGGCGAAATCCTCGGTGATCTCGGGGTGGTATTGCGTCGTCAGCACCCGCGGGCCGATGCGGTAGGCGCCGAAGGGGCAGTCCGCATTGCCGCCCAAGGGTTCCGCCCCCTCGGGCAGTTCGGTCACCTGCTCGACATGGGCGGCATAGAGCCGGATCGGCGCGCCTTCCATCTCGGTCTCGGCCAGCCCGAAGACCCAGCCGCCGGGATTGCGCTCCACCTTGCCGCCCAGGGCCTTGGCGATGGCCTGATGGCCGAAGCAGGCGCCGAACAGGGGCTGGTCGCAGTCCCTTATCTCGCGAATCACCTGCATCAGCCGGTGCACCCAAGCCTGATCGTCATGGACAGAGGCCGGGCTGCCGGTGATGATGAAACCGTCGTAGTCCGACAGGTCCGCAGGAAACGCGCCATCCTTCACCGCGATGGTGGTGAAGCGCCAGTCGGGCCGCAAGGACCCGAGAAGACGGGCGAATTTCTCGCCGTCCTTGGGATGCCTCTGCGCAAAATCGCTTTCGTCCGTGTTTGCCATCAGGATCGCGATATGCATGGTCTGCGGCCTTTACATATTTATGAACACGTTTAGTATATTTATAACTCAGCTTCAGGCAAGGGAGTGGCGCATGACGGTCTGGACCCCCACCGACGACGGTTTCGCCGACCTTTCCAGCCACGACACCTTCCTGAACGGCCCGCCGCACAACACCTTCGCCCGCCTGCGCCGCGAGGACCCGATGAGCTGGACCGAATATCCGCAGGGGCAGGGCTTCTGGTCTGTCACCCGCCACGCCGACATCCTGGAACTGAACGGCAAGCCGGACCTGCTGTCCAGCGCCCGCGGCATCCGGATGGAAGACCAGACCTACGAGGAATACCTGGCCCGCCGCACCTTCCAGGAAACCGACGCGCCGGAGCACATGAAGACCCGGGTCAAGGTGGCGAAGGCGTTCTCGAAGCCCGTAATCGCGCAGTTCGAGGGCATCATCCGCGACCTCTGCGGCCCGATCCTGGATGCGGCGCTGGAGAAGGGCACCTTCGACGCCACCAAGGAGATCGCCCGGCAACTGCCGATGCGGATGCTGGGCCGGATCGTCGGCCTGCCGGACGAGGACCTGCCCTGGCTGGTGGAGAAGGGCGATGCGCTGATCGCCAATACCGACCCGGACTTCACCCAGCACGTCCTCGACAAGATGACCACCGACGAATTCCGCATGATGCCGTTCAACTCGCCGGCCGGGGCGGAGTTGTTCGTCTATGCCAAGGACCTGATGCGGAAGAAGGCCGAGGCCGGCGATACCTCGGGCGTGCTGCACCTGATCCTGCAGCCGGGGCCGGACGGATCGGTCCTGCCGGAGCACGAGTTCCGCAACTTCTTCTGTCTGCTGGTCGCGGCGGGCAACGACACCACCCGCTATTCCATCGCCGCAGGGATACAGGCGCTGTGCCACCAGCCGGAACTCCTGGGCCGGATCCAGCGCGGCGAGGTGACCGAGACCATGGCGGACGAGATCATCCGCTGGGCCAGCCCCACCACCTATTTCCGCCGCACCGTCACCCGGGACTTCGACTATCACGGCAAGCAGGTGAAGGAAGGCGACAAGGTGATCTACTGGTTCGCCAGCGGCAACCGGGACGAAACCGCCTTCGCAGAGCCTTTCCGGCTGGACCTGGGCCGCACCCCGAACCGCCATGTCTCCTTCGGGCAGGGCGGGCCGCATGTCTGCCTGGGGATGTGGCTGGCGCGGCTGGAGGTGCGGGTGCTGTTCGAGGAGCTTGCCAAACGCATCCGCGCCATCGAACCTGCCGGACAACAGAAGTTCCTGCGGTCGAACTTCATCGGCGGCATCAAGGAATTGCCCGTCAGGGTCACGCTTCAATAAGCGGCGCAAGACCGCACACCAGGGAGATGCCACATGTCCGAGCGCCTGCGCGCGATGTTCTGCGATCATCTGTCGATCATGCGGGGGAAATATCTGCCCGCGTCGAAGATGAGAGATGACGAAAGCCGCTTCGCCCAGCCGAATTTCAGCGTGCATTACGACAAGGACCTGCTGCTGGAGGCGCCGGGGACGAAATGCCTGGAGGGCCTGCCCGACATGGCGCTGCGCTGGAAGGCCGAGGAGATCCGGCCCGGCTGGGAGCCGGCGACCAAGGTGGTGCTGGGGGACCTGTATCAGGGCGATGGCACGCCGCTGCCTTTGTGCCCGCGCGGGGCGCTGAAGCGGGCGGTGGCGGCCTGGGCCCGGCACGGGCTGACCCCGAAGGTGGGGATCGAGCTGGAGGCCTATGCCTTCACCCGCAACGAAGACGGCAAGATCGTGCCCTACGACAACCCGGGCGGGGTGGTCTACGGCACCGGCAATTTCACCGATCCGCGCCGGTTCTGTGACGCGATCTGGAACAAGGCGCATGAGATCGGCCTGCCCTTGGACCTGATCACCGCCGAATACGACACCCCGCAGTTCGAATTCACCCTGACCTTCGACACCGCGGTGGAGCATGTCGATACCGTGGTGCTGTTCCGGCAGATGGCGCGCGAGATCGCGCTTGACCACGGGGTGATCCTGTCCTTCCTGCCGAAGCCGATCCCGGGCAAGGGCGGCTCGGGCCTGCATGTGAACCTGTCCTTCACCGACCGCAACGGCCAGAACGCGCTGGCCAAGGGCGAAAGGGGCGACCCGGACGACCTCAGCGATCTGGCGCATGGCTGCATCGCCGGCTGGATGCGGCACCACAAGGCGATTGCCGGGCTGACGGCGCCGAACGCGCTGTCCTATGCCCGGCTGCAACCGGCCAGCCTGTCGGGCTACTGGTGCAACTGGGGCGGCGACAACCGCAACGTCACCGTGCGGGTCAGCGCCGAGGGCGGCAAGAAGGCGCGGCTGGAACACCGGATGCCCGACGCCGCCGCCAATCCCTATACCACGGTGGCGACGATCCTTCAGGCGGCGCTGCTGGGATACGAAGGCAGATACGACCTGCCGCCGAAGGAGACCGGCGACGGCTTCACCGGCAACGATGCCGGCCATGGCGTGGCGGCCTCACTGGCCGAGGCCATCGACGACCTGGCCGCCGACACCGCACTTTCCGCCGCGGTCGGGCAGGGGCTGGTCGACAACCACATCTTCATGAAGCGCGCCGAGGTCGAGAAGACCGCGGCGCTGGAGGGCGACGCCCTGCGCGACTGGTATATCTGGTATCTCTGAGGACGCGATGAAAGCCACCTGGATCCTGCCCGACGGCCGCGAGATCACCGCCGAGGTGAAGGAAGGTCTCAACCTGATGGAGGCCGCGGTCGCCAACAACATCCCCAATGTCATCGGGGAATGCGGCGGCAACCTGTCCTGCGCCACCTGCCATGTCTATGTCTCGGACGACTGGTCCGACCGGACCGGACCGGCGGGGGATTTCGAGGACCCGATGCTGGACGTGGCCGAGGCCGAGCGCCGCCCGACCTCTCGTCTGTCCTGTCAGCTGAAGATGTCGCCCGCGCTGGACGGCATCGTGCTGATCGTGCCCCAGCCCTAGGGCCGGGGCCGGGCCGGTCAGTTCGGCGTGGTCGTGGGGGCGGCGGACGCCTGCGCCCGGCGGGCCAGCTCCTGCCGGTAGAGCGCCAGGAAATCCACGCTGTCCACGTTCAGCGGCGGGAAGCCGCCGTCGCGCGTCACATCGCTGATGATGCGGCGGACGAAGGGGAACAAGAGCCGCGGGCATTCGATCAGCAGGAAGGGATGCAGCTGCTCTTCCGGCACGCCCTCCACCAGGAAGGTGCCGGCATATTCCAGCTCCAGCAGGAACAGCGTCTCGCCGTTGACCTTGTTCTTCGAGGTCACCTTGAACTTGGTCACCACGTCATACTGGTGCTCCGCCTGCCGCTTGCGGGCGTCCAGGCTGACCGCGACCTGGATGTCGGGCTGCACCTCGGCGCCGCTGATGCCCTTCTGCGCGACGATGTTCTCGAAGCTCATGTCGCGGATGTATTGCGCCAGCACCTGCATCTTCACTTGCGGGGCGGCGGCGGGGGCGCCGTTCGCGCCGGCGGTTTCTTCGGTCATCGTGATGCCTCTCCTCTGGCGGCCGCGCCGCCTGTCGGCCCGTGCTTACCAGAGCCGTCGGCCCCGCTCAATGCCAAGCGGAGGACCGCGGCATTGCGGATTCTCGACAACCTTCGGCGAAATCGGTAATCCTGCAATCGAACGCAAGGTAACCCGAATGCCCCGCAGCACCACCCTGACCGAAGACGCCTACCGGAGCCTCCGCCGCGACATCCTGCGCGGCCACTGGAAACCGCAGGAGCCCTTGCGGATGCACCAGCTGTCCGACCGCTACGGCATGGGCCAGTCGCCGCTGCGCGAGGCGCTCAGCCGGCTGCAGGCCGAGCGGCTGGTGGTGCTGATGCCGCTGAAGGGCTTCACCGTGGCGCCGCTGTCGCCGGCCGAGATGTGGGACGCGATCAACTTCCGCATCCTGCTGGAGACCGAGGCGCTGCGGCTGTCGATCCGCGACGGCGGCGACGGCTGGGAAGGCGCCATCGTCGCGGCGCTGCATTCGCTGGTGTTGCAGGCAAAGCGGGTGGAGGAGACCGGGACCGAGGCCGACCAGGACGAGTTCGAGACCCGCCACCACGATTTCCACCGCGCGCTGATCGCGGCTTGCCACTCGCCCCGGATGCTGGAGCAGTTCGACCGGCTCTATGCCGAATGCGAACGCTACCGCCTGCCCACCATGGCCCGCACCGCGCCGATGCGGCGCGACGTGCAGGGCGAACACCGGGCCATCGCCGAGGCGGCGCTGGCGCGCGATGCCGGCCGCGCCTGCGACCTGCTGGCCGGGCATTACCGCGCCACGGCGGAGCGGGTCGAGGCGCAGTTCCGCGAGATGGCGGCGGTCTAGCCCTTCGGCTCCAGCCCCACCGCCCGGCGATAGGCGCGCTGGCCGTAAAGCAGCGCGTGCGGGTTGTCGGCCAGCACCATCTGCGTGACCCGGCCGACGATGATGTGATGCGTCTCCCACAGCATCGCGGTCGCCAGCCGGCACTCGAAGGTCGCCGTCGCCCCCGCCAGCATCGGCTGACCCATCGGCCCGGCCTGCCAGTCCGCCCGGTCGAAGCGCGCGCCGTGGTCGTCGCCGCCGCGGCCTGCGAAGAGATCGGACAGCGGCTGCTGGTCCTCGGCCAGGAGGTTGGCGCAGAAGGCGCGGTTCTTCAGGATCGCCGTCGCCGCCGGGGACAGGTGATGGATGCAGGCCAGCAGCGAGGGCTGCTCGCCATCCGCCGAGACCGAGGTCAGCGAGGAGATCGTCACCCCCGCGCGCCCGCCCGGCCCGTCGGTGGTGGCGACCGCGACGAAGGTCGCGGCGCGGCTCATCCCTTCCAGAAAGGCGGCGCGCAGGTCCATGGCTTTCTCCTCAGCCCAGGTCGAAGAAGCGTTCCAGCTCCACGTCCGGGACGCGGCGGCGGAATTCATCGTATTGGCATCGCCGGGTGGAGGTGAAGGCCTCGACGAAGCGCGGGCCCAGCCAGTCCTTGGCGAAGTCCGACCCGGCCAGCCGCTCGATCGCCTCGGGCATCGAGCGGGCGAAGTCGCGGCTGGGTTCCTGCGCGTAGCCCGAGCCGATGACCTCCGGGTCCGGCTCGACCTTGCCGATGATGCCGGCGACGCCGGCGGCGATGGTGGCGGCGGCGGTCAGGTAGGGGTTGGAATCGGCACCCGGCAGGCGGTTTTCCACCCGCAGGCTGCCCGCGTCATGGCCGACCAGCCGGAAGCAGGTGGTGCGGTTCTCGTAGCCCCAGGTCAGGCCGGGCGGCGCGAAGGTGCCCGGCGCGAAGCGGCGGTAGCTGTTGACCGTGGGCTGGAACACCAGCGTCATGTCGCCGATGTATTTCTGCAAGCCGCCGAGGAACCAGCGGAAGGTCTGGCTGACGCCGTTCTTCTGGCCGTCTTCCCAGAACAGCGATTTGCCGGCCTTGTCCTTCAGGCTGATGTGCAGGTGGATCGACTGGCTGTCGGCGTTCTCGTTCCAGCGCGGCATGAAGGTGACGGACTTGCCCTGCCGCAGGGCCAGCGCGCGGATGAAGTTCTTCAGCAGCACGATCTGGTCGGCCGGCTCGACCCCGGTCCCCGCGCCGATGCAGGCCTCCATGAAGCCGGCGCCGATCTCCTCGTGCATCTTGGCGAGGTCGATCTTCAGCGGCTCGCAGATGGCGGAGATCGCCTCATACCATTCGGTCTGGACAACCTGATAGAGGATCAGGTCGTGGCTGGCGTGCATGGTCGCGGGCTTCAGGTTGCGGTAGCCCTTGGCCCGGGCGCTTTCCGGCGTCTCGTCGAACAGTGTATATTCCAGCTCCATGCCGTATTTCGGCACGAAACCGGCCTGTTCGGCCCGTGCCAGCACCTTCTTCAGGATCGCGCGCGGGCAGATCTCGGCCGAGGCGCCGGTGTAGTTCGACAGCACCAGCAGGTCGTGGCCGGGCTTGGACCAGGGCAGCTTGCGCACCGAGGCGGGGTCCAGCACCAGCGGGTCGTCGTGGAAGTCGCCGCTGTCGTCGTTCACCCCCGGGATGGTCAGCATGGCATCGGTCGGGTCCAGCGCCAGCTGCGCCGGGGCCATGCCCATGCCGTTCTTCGCAATCCCCTTCAGGCTGCCGACCGAGACCATCTGCCCGCGCAGAAGCCCGTTGGTATCGGCCATGCCGACGGTGGCAAAGCGGCTGGCCGGATCGGCAAGGAAGTCGTCAAGCGTCATGTCTCACCTGTTGGGGATGCGCGCCTTTCAGCGCTTCGAGTTGTTGGAGGTCCGCCTGCGGGGCGGTGGAATAGGCCTTCAGGAACACCCGCAGGCCGTTGTCGATGTAGCGCGCCAGCGTCGCCCGGTCGGGGGGCGAATCCGGCATATACAGAGCCTGAGTCCGCGGGGCAGAAAGGATCAGGCCCCAGAGGTCCTGCGCCGCCAGTTCGGCATCCTCGAAGTCCAGAAGCCCCTCGTCCCGCCGATCCGCCAGATAGCGCATGATGCCGCGCAGCAGATGGTCGGGGCCGCTGGCCTGGTAGGCCCGGCCGATTTCCGGGAAGCGCTGCACCTCGCCGATGATCAGCCGCGCCAGCGACAGCAGGTCGGGCCGCATCACCGTATCGGCATAGTCCCAGGCGAAGGTGTAAAGGTCCTGCACCATGCCCTCGGGCGAGGGATGCTCGAACACGTCCAGCATCCGGTCGCGCTTGCCCAGCATCATCGCCTGGAACAGCGATTCCTTCGACGGGAAGTAGGAATAGAGCGTCGGCTTGGTCAGCCCGGCCTCGGCGGCCACGGCATCCATGGTGGTGCCGGAATAGCCCATTTCGGAGAAGACCTTCAAAGCCGCATCCAGGATGCGCCTTTCGCGGTCAAGCCGGTTCTGCTGGCGGCGGGGAAGCGGTTTCATGGCAGCTTACGCAGGAATTCGGTCAGGTGGCGGTTGTAGGGGCCGGGCTCCTCGACGTTGCAGACATGGCCTGCGCCGGCGATCACCTCGAAGCGCACGTCGGGGCGGGGGGCGGCGTCCCAGATCCGGCCCGCCACGCCGCGGATTTCGGCGGGCGGGGCCAGCCGGTCATGCTCGCCGGTCATCAGCAGCACGGGCATGGTCAGCTTGCCGAAGTCGAACCGCTCCAGCGGGTTGGTGAAGCAGACCAGCGCGTCGCGGTAGGTGGCCGCCGGAATGGCCGCCATGCTGTCGTAGAGCCGCTTTTTCGTCTGCTCCGAGGCCCCCGGCCCGGCAAGAACCTGCACCACCGCCGGGGCGAAATCGGCCGGCACCTGTCCGGCGTTCAGCGGCACCTCGCGGCTGATGCGGAAGGCTTCGCGCTCGTCGGGGCCCGCTTCGGACATGCCGGTGCAGCCGCCGGAGAGGACCAGCCCATCCAGCATCTCCGGGTAGCGCATGGCGAAGGAGGTGGCGATCCACGATCCATAGGACAGGCCGACCAGAACCAGCCGTTTCGCCCCCAGAACCTCGGCCACCCGCAGGATGTCGGCGCAATAATCGTCGACGATGGATTGCCGCGGGCCGAGGGTGGAGTCGCCATAGCCCCGCAGGTCCAGCGCCGCACAACGCATCACGCTGCCCGCCGCCTGCAGTTGCTGATGCCAGTTGCTCCGCGCTCCGCCGATGCCGTGCAGGAACAGGCACAGCCGGCCGTCCCCCCGGTCGGGCGTCACGTCCAGCGCCAGCCGCGGCAGGTCGTCGAAGACCATCCTCTCCACCGGCACCGGGGCAGGCAGCGGCTCGGGCGCGGGCAACTCGCCCCTCAGCCCGGCCAGCGCCGCGATCCCGGCCTCGTAGACCGCCTTCGTCCCCTCGCAGATCGGCCCGAGGCGCGACGACGGCGCCCGGACCACCGCCGACCAGCCGACCACCGACCCGCCGCCGGTCGCCGGAGACACCGTGACCCGGGCGTCATAGGCTTCGCAGCCCGCGATCCCCTCCAGATGGGTGTAGCCGAGCACCCGGTCGCTGTCGGAGAAATACGTCAGCTGCTCGCGGTAGAGCGTATCCTCGCCCGTCACCGTGAAGGCCCGGACCAGCGCGCCGCGCGGGTCGCGCTCGGCACGGATCGTCGCCATCCACGGATGCCACAGCCCGCAGAAGTCGCGCAACACGGCCCAGACCTGATCCGGGCCGGCGTCGAGGCGCCCCGTGACCTGAACCGTGTCGCGCCCCATCAGCGCAGCATCCGCAGCGTGCCGGAGTCGCCGCGCCACAGCGAGTTGCGCGCGCCGCCCTCGTCGCCGGGGGCATCGTCCAGCTCGTCCATCTCGTAAAGCGCGAGGACGCCGATATAGTCCTCCATGATCTCCGAGGTATAGGGCAGCATCAGCGCACCGCAGCGGCTGTCGCGATACATCCGCTCCAGCGGCAACGATTTCAGCATCGACTGGCCGCCGCAGGTGCGGATCGCCATGGCGGCAATCTCCTGCACGCCCTCCATGACGTTGTATTGCGCCGCATACATCCGCATCACCTCGCCCTTCGAGGGGAAGCCCTTGCATTCGGAAAACGCCTGCCACCACAGCGCCCGCATGTTGGCAAGGCGGGCATACATCTTCGACACCGCCACCCGCTTGGTGGCATACATCCGCCGGTCGATCGGCGGCTGGCCCGGGATCTTGCCCTTCAGGTAGTCCACCGTGAAGTCGAAGGCGCCCTGCGCTACGCCCATGTAGGTCGGCGACAGCGTGGCCATCATGTGCGGCCAGTTGGGCAGGGTCTTGCCGAAGATGCCGCGCGGCATCAGCAGGTCGTCGCGGGTGACGAAGACGTCCTTCAGGATCAGGTCGCGCGAGTTGGTGCCGCGCATCCCCAGCGGGTCCCAGTCGCCTTTGACGGTCAGGCCGGGCGCGTCCTTGTGGACGACGAACAGCATCGTGTCCTCGTGCCGCGGTTCCTGGCCCTCGAAGACCTCGGTGCAGACGATGGTGTAATAGTCGCAATAGCCGGCCAGCGAGGCGAATTTCTTGAAGCCGTTGATCTTCCAGCCGCCCTCGACCGCGCGGGCCTGGGTCTGGTTCGGCTTCGAGGTCCAGTTCTGGCCGCCTTCCGAGATCGGCTGCGAGAAGATCGCCCGTTCCTTCATCGCCCGCAGGAACTGCCGCTCGCGCAGCGGGGCGAATTCGGCTTTTTCCTCGGGCGTCAGGTTCGGCATCTCGAACATGAAGCGCGACCAGGCCATCGAGCTGTTGTGCATGTTGAAGGTCAGCGCGGTGGCGCCGCAATACTTGCCGATCTCGGCCCCGACCATGGCATATTCGCCCATGGAGAAGCCCCAGCCGCCGAACTCCTCGGGGATCGACAGGCCCAGGAAGCCCGCATCCGCCAGGTCCTTGTAGTTCTCCACCGGGAAGGAGGCGTCGTCATCCACGCCCCTGGCGCGCTCGGCGAATTTCGGCCCCAGCTCGTTCACCTTGCGCAGCACCTTCTGCACTTCGGGGCGGATGCGGGACAGGTCGTAATAGTCGGCAATGTCGCTCATGTCGGTCTCTTTCGGGAAAGGGTCAGAGGGCCAGGTCGCCTTGCAGCACGCCGTCCTTGACGACGACGCGGCCGTCCAGCGCGATGGTGCAGTTGCGCATCGGCAGGTCGAAATGGCCAAGGGTGTAGCGGCCGGCATATTGGTTGGCGCCGGTGGACCAGAGGAAGCTGCCGGCCAGCGCCCGGAACTCCACCGCCTGCATGTCGCGCTTGTCATACATCGCGGCGCTGACCCATTTCGCGCCGGGATGCATCCCCCAGCCGACATGGCTCATCCCATAGGCGTTGCGGTCGTCCCAGGCTTCCATGTATTCGCGGAAATGCAGGGCGTCGATGCCGTCGCCCTCGATCCTGGTGACGAAGTCGTTCTCGATGGTGAAGTCGATCCGGCTGGTCAGGTAGGTCTTGAACGTCAGGTTCATGTCGCCGACGCCCATGACGATCCGGCCGTTCACCGCGTTCTTGCCGGGGAAGGCCAGGCACAGGCTGCCCGGCCAATGCGCCACCGCGCCCGGCGTGGTGCCGAAGCCGGCGGTGCCGCCGCAGGGCGCGCCGCGCAGGTCCACGGTCAGGTCGGTGCCAAGGGGCGAGGTCACCCGCATCTCCGACGCTTCGCGCAGCATCTGGATGCCCAGCTGCACCTTCGGCCCGTGCTCGGCCTTCGGCTCCGTCCGCTCAAGAATTTCCGGGTGTTCGTTGGTGATCACCAGCAGGCGGGTGCGGCCCGCATCCTCGATCTCCGGCCATTCCGGCGCGTGGATCAGCCCCTCCACCGTGCAATCGACGATCACTTCGCACAGCTTCAGCGCCTCGATCACCGCGCGGTTGCCCTGGATCGCCCAGCTGGTGCCGGTGGATTTCACCGGGACCGGGGCGGTCTGCACCGGGGTGGGCATCTGGATCATGCAGAATTCGGCGCCCAGGTCGTAGGCGGCCAGTTCGCACAGATGCACCAGCACCGGGCGCGACTGGGTTTCCGACAGGATGGCGATCCGCGTCCCCTTGCCGATTCCGTTCAAGGCGAAGACCCGGCGAAAGGCGGCGAGCCATTTGCCTTCGATGCGCTCTTGCAGCATCGCAGCACTCCCTGTTGACGATTCGCGTTCGCGCGAATTTCTTTACTCTGGAGTTAAGCATTCACAGGGCAGGCGAAGCTGTCAACAGGATTTTCGAGAATCTGATTTTCGACGAAAATCAGGAGCCTTCGCCGGTCAGTTGCGCCCAGGTCGGCCGCGCCAGGCTGAAGGTGTCCCGCGTCCGCACATAGTCGCTGCCGAAGGACCGCGCGACAAGCTCCAGCGCGTTGGTGTCGATATGGGCGCGGTCGGCGTCCAGCAGGAAGCGGTCCTCGATATGCACCGCCAGCACCCGGCCGATCACCACCACCTGGTTCGGCCCGGTGACCACCGAAGACAGCGCCCGGCATTCGTAGCTGACCGGGCTTTCCGCGATCCGCGGCGGGGCGACATGGGTGGAGGGCAGCGTCTCCAGCCCGGCGAAGGCCAGTTCGTCCACCCCGCGCGGCGCGTCGGCCGAGGTCAGGTTCATCTTCTGCACCAGCCGCTCCGGCACCAGGTTGACCACGAATTCCCCGGTGTCGAGGATGTTCTGCGCGGTGTCCTTGAAACCGCGCTTCGGGTCGCCCATGATGCCCAGCGCCAGCGTCGGCGGGTTGGACCCCATGACGTTGAAGAAGGAATAGGGCGCGGCGTTCAGCCCGCCGTCGCGGCCCTTGGTCACCACCCAGGCGATGGGCCGCGGGATCGTCGTCGCCGCCAGCAGCTTGTAGGCGATGGGTTCCGCCACCTGATCCAGATCGTATCGCATCGGCCTTCCCTTCGCTGCCTGCCGGCATTTGGCAAAGGGAGGCCGGGGGGTGCAAGGGATTTTCGATAATTCGCAGAATTATCGTGCCCGCAGCGCATCGGTCGCCTGCACCAGCGCCTCGCTGATCCCCGGCTCCGACAGCGCGTGCCCGGCCATGCCCACCATCCGCAGCTGGCACTTCGCCCAGCCCTGCGCCAGTTTCCAGGCCGAGACCGGCGGGCAGACCATGTCGTAGCGGCCCTGCACCACGGTGGCCCCGATATGCTCGATTCTATGGCGCTCGCGCAGGATCCAGCCGTCGCTTTCCAGGAAGCCGCCGTTCAGGAAATAGTGGTTCTCCAGCCGGGCGAAGGCGCGGGAATAATCCGACGGCCCTTCGCCGAAGCCGCCCTCGGACTGGATCGAGGCCAAGGCGTTCTCCCACTGCGCCCAGACCCTTGCGTGGCGGCCCTCCTCGGCCAGATTGCCGCTGAAGAGGCGCCGGTGATAGGCGGCGATCAGGTCGCCGCGCTCCTCCGGCGGGATCGGCGACACGAAGCGCTGCCAGAGATCGGGGAAGAAGGCCCCCGCCCCGCCGCCGTAGAACCAGTCCAGTTCCGCCTTCGTCATCAGGAAGACACCGCGCAGCACCAGATGGCGCACCCTTTCCGGGTGGGTCAGCGCATAGACCAGCGCCAGCGTCGCGCCCCAGCTGCCGCCGAAGGCAACGAAGCTGTCGATTCCCAGCGCCTGCCGGATACGTTCGACATCCGCCACCAGATGCCAGGTGGTGTTGTCCTGGACCGAGGCATGGGGCCGCGACCGCCCGCATCCGCGCTGGTCGAACAGCACGATCCGGTAATGCGCCGGATCGAAGTAGCGCCGCATCGCCGGCGAGCAGCCGCCGCCCGGCCCGCCGTGGAAGACGAAGGCCGGCACGCCGTTGGGGTTGCCGCATTGCTCGACATGGATGCTGTGGCCGTCGCCCATGTCGATGACGCGCTGGTCGAAGGGGTCGACCGGCGGGTAAAGGTATTCGACTGCGCGCTTTTGGACTGATCTGTGATCCATCGACACCCTATATAACCCGGGCGAAGCCCGAGTCGAAGCGCAAAGGGGAAGGCCCATGGAAACCACCGTCGATGCCGCCGAGGTGGCGAAGTTCGAGGCGATGGCCGCCGAATGGTGGGACCCTGCGGGCAAGTTCCGTCCGCTGCACCAGATGAACCCCTGCCGGCTGGACTACATCACCCGCCAGATCGCCGCCGAGTTCGGCCGCGACCTGACCGGCCCGCTGCCCTTCAAGGGCCTGCGCCTTCTGGACATCGGCTGCGGCGGCGGGCTGCTGTCGGAACCCATGGCCCGGCTCGGGGCCGATGTGGTCGGCGCCGATGCGGCCGAGCGGAACATCCCCGTTGCCCGCATCCATGCCGAGCAGTCGGGCCTGGCCATCGACTACCGCCACACCACCGCCGAGGCGATGGCCGCAGCGGGCGAGCGCTTCGACGTGGTGCTGAACATGGAGGTGGTGGAGCATGTGGCCGATCCGCTGGCCTACCTGACCGCCTGCCGGGATTTGCTGAAGGCGGGCGGGCTGATGGTCTGCTCCACCCTCAACCGCAATGCGAAAAGCTTCGCGCTGGCCATCGTCGGCGCCGAATGGGTGATGCGCTGGCTGCCGAAGGGCACCCACGACTGGCAGAAGTTCATGACCCCGGACGAGCTTTACGACCTGCTCCGCCGCGCCGGGCTGGACCCGGTGGACCGCAAGGGCATGGTGTTCAACCCGGTCAGCTGGCGCTGGAGCCTGTCGGACCGCGACCTTTCGGTGAACTACGTCACCGCCAGCATCCGCCGCTGACGGCGCGGGTGGCGGAAACCTCGTTGCGCCGTGCCGCCCCTCGGGCCATTCTGGCCGGATGTTGAGGTTCTGGCGGCATTTCTGGCGTTTTGTCTCGGCGGTCTGGCTGCGCGTGGGCGACGGGCATTTCGGCCTGATCGCCGCGGGCGTGGCCTTCTACGCCATGTTCGCGGTCTTCCCCGGCCTAGCCGCCGTGGTGGCGATCTGGAGCCTGATGTCCGACCCGCAGGTGATCTCCGGCTATCTGGGGATCGCCGAGCGCTTCCTGCCGCCCGATGCCGCCGACCTGATCCACGGCCAGGTGATGGAGCTGCTGACCGCCCCCGCGGCGACGCTGGGCTGGACCACCTTCGTATCGCTAATGCTGGCGCTCTATTCCGCCCGCGCCGGCGTCTCGGCGCTGGTGCAGGGGCTGGACGTGGTGCACCGCGCCAAGCCGCGGCGCTGGCTGCGCGGCTGGCTGGTGGATTTCGTGCTGACCGCGGCGCTGATCGGGGCGCTACTTGCCGCGCTGGCGACGGTGGTGATCGTGCCGATCCTGCTGAACTACGTCAGTTTCGGCACCTTCGAGGCGGTGCTGACCCGCCTGCTGCCCTGGGTCGCCATGTTCCTCTTGGTGCTGACCTGCCTGTCGATCCTGTATCGCTTCGGCCCCAACGTGCCGGGCGGGTTCCGCTCGGGCTGGATCACGGTCGGCGTGGTCTTCGCGGCGCTGGCCTGGGCGGGGGTGTCGATCGGCTTTTCCACCTATCTGTCGAACTTCAACAGCTACAACCGCATCTACGGCTCCATCGGTGCGGTGATCATCCTGATGATGTGGCTTTACCTGTCGGTCTGGGCGATCCTGGTCGGCGGCGCGATCAACGCCGAACTCGACGCCCGCCACCGCCTCTACCGCGCCATGGGCCGCCGCTGACGCTCATCGCGTGCCTTCGGCGCTCTTCGAGAAGAAGCCGAAGGCGCACGACGAGGCCCCTAGAGATACCGATTCCACAGGTTTTCCAGCCGCTCCTGCCGGCCCGACTTCGGCTGCGGCTCGATCCCCTCGGCCACGACCCGGGACGCCGCGGAAGCAAGGTCGCCCGCCAGCATCGCCTTGGCCGCCGGCGTTTGCCACCCGGCATAGCGCTCCTTCCGGGCCGCCTCCAGCTCGCCGCCTTCCAGCATCGCCGCGGCGCATTTCAGCGCCCGGGCGCAGGTGTCCATGCCGCCGACATGGGCCAGAACCAGGTCCTCGGGGTCCAGGCTCTGCCGCCGGATCTTGGCGTCGAAGTTGGTGCCGCCGGTGGCATAGCCGCCCGCCTTCAGGATCTCGTAGAAGGCCAGAGCCTTCTCGGCGTGATTGTTGGGGAACTGGTCGGTGTCCCAACCGGACTGGTAGTCGTTGCGGTTCATGTCGATCGACCCGAAGATGCCCAGGGCCGAGGCCAGCGCGATCTCGTGCTCGAAGCTGTGCCCCGCCAGGATGGCATGGCCCTGCTCGATGTTGACCTTGACCTCGGTCTCCAGCCCGAACTCTTTCAGGAAGCCGTAGACCGTCGCCACGTCGTAGTCATACTGGTGCTTCGAGGGCTCCTGAGGCTTCGGCTCGATCAGGATCGCGCCCTTGAAGCCGATCCGGTGCTTGTAGTCCACCACCTGCTGCAGGAACCGCCCGGCATGGGCGCGCTCGGCCTTCAGGTCGGTGTTGAGAAGCGTCTCATAGCCCTCGCGCCCGCCCCAGAGGACATAGTTCTGCCCGCCGAGTTTCAGCGTGGCGTCCATGTTGGCCTTCACCGTGGCGGCGGCATAGGCATAGACATCCGGGTCCGGGTTGGTCGCCGCGCCGGCCATCCAGCGGCGGTGGCTGAACATGTTGGCGGTGCCCCAGAGCAGTTTCGTCCCGTGGCTCTCCTGCTTCTGGCCGAGGTATTCGACGATCTCCTCCAGGTTCCGCAGGCTTTCCGCGAAAGTCGCGCCTTCGGGCCGGATGTCGGCATCGTGGAAGCAGTAGAACGGTGCGTTCAGGATGCCGAACAGCTCGAAAGCCGCGTCGGCCTTCAGCTTCGCAAGCTGCATGGTGTCGCCGAACCAGGGCCGCTCGAAGGTCTGGCCGCCGAAGGGGTCGCCGCCGGGCCAGGCGAAGGAATGCCAATATGCCACCGCAAAGCGCAGGTGGTCCTCCATCCGCTTGCCGAGGATCACCTCGTCCGGGTCGTAGTGGCGGAAGGCGAATTCGTTTGTGCTTTCCGGGCCTTCGTAGCGGATGGCGGGAATGCCCTTGAAGAAGTCGGTCATGCTATAGGTCCTTGATCCTGTCTTGCGCGGCGCGGAAGCGGGCATGGCCGGCATCCATCGCCGCGGTCAGTCTGCGGTCGGGCTCCACCACCCGGGCGATCTTCGGCAGGGTTGCGATCTCGGCCCCGGCGCCGGTGGCGGCCATCAGCGCCAGCCGCGCCGCGCCGAAGGCGCCGCCGAAATCGCCGGCCACCGGCAGCTGGACCGGCACGTCCAGCGCGGTGGCGATCAGCCGCAGCCAGTAGTCCGACCGGGAGCCGCCGCCCACGGCCAGCAGGTGGTTCAGCCGCGTCCCGGTCGCCGCCAGCGCATCGCGGCTGTCGCGGATGGCGAAGGTCACGCCTTCCAGCACCGCCCGCGTGGCCGCGGCCCGGTCGGTGGCATGTTCCAGCCCGGTGAAGGCGCCGCGGACCGAGGCGCTGTTCAGCGGCGTCCGCTCGCCGCCCAGATAGGGCAGGAACACGGTCTTGCCTGGGGCCTGCAACGGGCCGAGGTCGCCGGTCAGCCCGGCCGCATCCGTTCCCACCATCCGCGCGAACCAGTTCAGCGCGTCGGTGGCGGCGAGGATCACCCCCATCTGGTGCCAGGTCCCCGGCAGGGCGTGGCAGAAGGTATGCACCGCCGTCTCCGGGTCCGGCTGATAGCCGTCATTGGCCGCGAACAGGACGCCCGAGGTGCCGAGCGAGACGAAAGCCTCCCCCGCCCGCACCACGCCGACGCCGACGCCCGAGGCCGCGTTGTCGCCGCCGCCGCCGGCCACGACGACACCCTTCGGCAGGCCCCAGCGGGCGGCCAAACCGTCTCTAACATGGCCCGAAACCGCCGATCCTTCGACCAGCCGCGGCATGTGGCTGCGGGTCAGGCCGGTCGCCGCCAGCAGGTCGTCCGACCAGTCCCGCGCGCCAGTGTCGAACCAGCTGGTGCCGGCAGCGTCCGACATCTCGGCGACATGCTCTCCGGTCAGCCAGAGCCGCAGGTAGTCCTTCGGCAGCAGCACCTTCGCCACCTTGTCGCGGATCGCCGGCTCGTGCCGGGCGACCCAGAGCAGCTTCGGCGCCGTAAACCCCGGGAAGACGATGTTGCCCGACACCCGCCGGAACATCGGGTCGCCGTCCAGTTCGACCGCCTCCTCATGGGCGCGGGTGTCGTTCCACAGGATGCAGGGCCGCAGCACCTGGTCGCGCGCATCCAGCAGCGTCGCGCCGTGCATGTGGCCCGAAAGCCCGATACCCTTCACCGCACCAAGGCCATGCGCGGAAAGCCGGTCCATCACCGTCTCGGCCGCGCCGATCCAGTCGGCAGGGGATTGCTCGCTCCACCCCTCCTGCGGCCGCTGCACGGTCAGCGGCGTGGTGGCCTCGGCCAGCACCGCCTGATCCTCGCCGATCAGCACCCCCTTCAGGCCCGAGGTGCCAAGGTCCAGCCCGATATACATCAATAGGCCTGCGCGGGTTTCTTGCCCATGATGATCATCCCCAGGATGTCGTCATCCGTCACCTCGCCCACGTTCACCGTGCCGACGCGCTGGCCGTTCTTCATCACCACCGCCCGGTCGCAGAGGTCCATCACAGCATGGATGTCGTGCTCGATCAGGAAGATGCCCAGGCCCTGGCGCTTCAGCTCCTGGATCAGCTCCGCCACCATCCGGGTCTCATGCGGGCCGAGCGCGGCGGTCGGCTCGTCCATGATCAGGATTCTGGCGTTGAAATAGACCGCCCGGGCAATGGCGACCGACTGCCGCTGCCCGCCGGAGAGCGCCGACACCGGGTCCTTGAACTTGCGGAAGTTGGGGTTCAGCCGCCCCATGATCTTGCGCGTCTCGGCCTCCATCGCCGAGTCGTCGACCATGCCGAAAGCCGTCACCAGCTCGCGCCCCAGGAACAGGTTCGAGGCCGCATCCAGATTGTCCGCCAAGGCCAGCGTCTGGTAGATCGTCTCGATGTTCAGGGCGCGGGCGTCGCGGGGGTTGCGGATGTCCACCCGCGCGCCGTTGACGTAGATTTCCCCGGCATCGGCCTGATAGGCCCCCGACAGGCACTTGATCAGCGTCGATTTCCCGGCGCCGTTGTGGCCCAGCAGACCCACCACCTCGCCGGGGTAGAGGTCGATCGACACATGGTCCACCGCCTTGATGCCGCCGAAGGCGATCGAGATGTCGCGCATCTCGACCAGAGGCGTTCCTTGCCGGTCCATCAGCGGATCCCCTTGCGCTTGCGATACTGGATGTCGATCCAGACCGCGATCACCAGCACCATGCCGACGACGATGTTCTGGAACGGGCTGTCCACGCCCACCATCGCCATGCCCGATTGCAGCGCCTGCATGATCAGGGCGCCCAGAAGCGCGCCGTGGATGGTGCCGATGCCGCCGGCCAGTGCGGTGCCGCCGATCACCGCCGCGGCGATCACCCGCAATTCGTCCAGCGTGCCGATATCGTTGGTGTGGTTCTGCAACCGCGCCTGCGCGATGATCGCCGACAGCGCGCAGAGAAAGCCCATCAGCGCGAAGACCTTCACCGTCAGCAGGCGGGTGTTGATCCCCGAAAGCTCCGCCGCATCCGGGTTGCCGCCGGTGGCGAAGACGTAGCGGCCGAAGCGGGTGCGCTTCGCCACCACCGTCATCACGATGGCCACCACCGCCAGGATCAGCACCGAGACCGGCAGGCCGAAGCCCACGCTATAGCCCTCGGGCATCGCCTCGCCCTTGGCCTCGAACATGCGTTTCAGCTTGCCGGCGGGAATCTGGTAGGCGTTCAGCATGGCGATCAGGCCGAGGATGGCGCCGCAGGCCACCGCGGCCAGCACGGCCTCGGCCCAAATCGGCTTGACCGCGAAGCCGTGGCGCATCTTCCCCTTGCGGGCCTGCATCAGGCCGAACAGCACGAAGGCCGAGGCGACGATGCCGACGACCCAGCTCCACAGCGGGCCCAGCGTGCCCTCGGCGCCGCCGAACAGGATGAAGGTGGCGTCCAGCGGCCCCTGGGTCTGGCCGTCGGTCATATACCAGCCGACATTGCGCCAGATCAGCAGCCCGCCGAGGGTGACGATGAAGGAGGGAATGCGCTGGTAGCCGACCAGCCAGCCGGTGAAGCCGCCGATCAGGATGCCGAGCGCCAGCCCGGCCAGCATCGCCAAGGGCGCAATGGCCGGATGGCCGATGCCGAGCGCCAGCGTCTTCGGCAGGATCGTCACCTGCAGCACCCCCATCAGCGCCGAGCACAGCGCCAGGATCGCGCCCACCGACAGGTCGATGTGGCGGGTGACGATGACGAAGACCATGCCGGTGGCCATGATCGCCACGGAAACCACCTGGATGGTGATGTTGAACACGTTCTGCGGGATCAGGAACCGCCCGTTCGCCAGCCAGGCGAAGGGGTTCCAGCTGAACTCGGGCAGCGCGCGGATGCCGGTCCAGCCCTGGAAGGCGATGCAGATCACCAGGAAGGCGCCGATCATCCCCAGAAGCCGGGTGTCGATCTCCAGTGTTTCGAGAAGACTGCGCCGCGGCTGCGCGGGCGCGGCGTCGGGGGCCGCCTGGGTCATGGATCACCTGCCGGACAGAAGGGAGAGGGGCCCCGGTCTCCCGGAGCCCCCGCGTCGACTCAGTTGCAGGGCGCGGGACCGGCGGTCACGCCCTGGCACAGTTCGTCCTTGGTGATCCAGCCGGCATCCACCACCACCGACAGGTTGTCCTTGGTGATGGCGACGGGGGCGAGGAAGACCGAGTTCATCTCGTTGCCGCCCGGGGTGGTGAACTTCACCACGTTCGGGATGGCGTCGGGGGCGGTGCCGCCGGCCAGCGCCAGCGCGATCTCGGCCGCGTTCTTGCCCAGCTCGCGCGCGTCCTTCCAGACCGAGACGGTCTGGGTGCCCAGCGCGATGCGGTTCAGCGCCGCCTTGTCGCCGTCCTGGCCGGAGACCGGGATGCCCTGCAGCCCCACCGCCGTCAGCGCCGCCACCGCGCCGCCCGCGGTGCCGTCGTTCGAGGCGACCACCGCATCCACCGCATTGGCGTTCTCGGTCAGGATCTGCTCCATGTTCTTCTGGGCATTGGCCGGCAGCCAGCCTTCGGTATAGGCCTCGCCGACGATCTTGATGTCGCCCGCGTCGATGGCAGCCTGCAGCACCTCTTGCTGGCCGCCGCGCAGGAAGTCGGCGTTCGGGTCGGTGGGCGAGCCCTTGATCATCACGTAGTTGCCCTTCGGCGCGGCGGCGAAGACGGCGGCGGCCTGAAGCCGGCCGACTTCGACGTTGTCGAAGGTCAGGTAGAAGGCGCGCGGGTCCTCGATCAGCCGGTCATAGGCCACCACCGGGATGCCGGCATCCGCCGCCGCCTGGATCGCCGGCACCACCGCCGCGGTGTCCTGGCCCAGGATGATCAGCGCATCCACGCCCTGCGCCATCAGCGCCTCGATGTCCGAAAGCTGCTTGGCCGAGGACGATTGCGCATCGGCCGAGACATAGGTGGCGCCCGCCGCTTCCAGCGCGGCCTTGATCGCGGCCTCGTCGGTCTTCCAGCGCTCTTCCTGGAAATTCGACCAGCTGACACCCACAGTCAGGCCCTGGGCCAGTGCGGCCGACGAGAACCCGGCCGCCGCGATCACCGCGGCGAGAAAGGTCTTTTTCATGTGTTCCTCCCGTTAGACGGCCAGCGCATGGCCGGTCCGGCGGTTTCGCCGGCACGGGAAGAAACTGACCCCATTTAATTCAGTTGTCAAAATAAAAATGATCGGCGATTCTGCCGATGCCCGCCAAAGCAGCGCGAAATCGCTGCGTTGCGGCGGAAGACATGCAATCCGACCGTTATCCTGGCGGTTTTTTGTTTGAAGGCCGAACAAATGATGCCGCGACCGCCAAGGGAATACGACGATGCGCCGCGCCGCGGCGTCGGCCCGCTGATCCCGCCCTTGTCCGAGGGCCAGCGCCCGTTGCGCCAGCAGGTCTTCGACCGGGTGCGCGCGGCGGGGCTGATTCCCCGGGTGGCGCTGGCGAAGGAACTGTCGGTCTCGCCCGCCTCCGTCACCACCATCACGCAGGAGCTGATCGAGGCCGGGCTGATCGAGGAGGTCGCCGCGCCGCGCGACAACGAGGCCGGGCGGGGCCGCCCGGCGGTGGCGCTCGGCGTGCGGGCGCAGGCGCATTTCGTCGCCGGGATGAAGCTGTCGGACCGCGAGCATACCTGCGTCATCGTCGATTTCGCCGGCCACCTGCTGGCCGACGGGGTGATCCCGCGCCAGCCGGGACCGATGGCGCTGGAGGAGCTGCTGGACGCGGTGGAGCATCTGCTGGACCAGGTCTGCGCCAAGGCCGGGATGGCGCGCGGCGACCTTGCCGCCATCGGCATCGGCGTGCCGGGCTTCGTCGACGTGGCCGAGGGGATGGCGCTGTGGTCCTCGGTGCTGACCGCGCGGCAGGTGCCGCTGGCCGCCGCCGCCGCCGCGCGGCTGGGCCTGCCGGTGATCATCGACAACGACGCCAATCTGGTGGCGCTGGCGGAACTGTGGTTCGGGGCCGGGCGGGGGCTGTCGGATTTTGCCGTGGTGACCATCGAGCACGGCGTCGGCATGGGCTTCGTGATGAACCACCGTATCTACCGTGGCGCCCAGCGGGTGGGGATGGAGCTGGGGCACACCAAGGTGCAGCTGGACGGCGCGCTCTGCCGCTGCGGCCAGCGCGGCTGCCTGGAGGCTTACGTCGCCGACTATGCGCTGGCGCGCGAGGCGGTCACGGCGCTGAACTGGGGCCACCGCGACGGCGCGCCGATCAATGTGCTGCTGGAAAGCCTGTATGACCATGCCAAGGCCGGCAACGCCACCGCCCGCAGCATCTTCCGCCGGGCGGGGCGCTATCTGGCGGTGGGGCTGGCGAATGTGGTCAATCTGTTCGACCCGGCGCTGATCATCCTGTCGGGCGAGCGGATGCGCTACGACTACCTCTACGCCGCCGAGACGCTGGACGAGATGGACGCGCTGGCGATCGAGACTGGCCGGCCGCGGGCGCCGATCGAGATCCACGCCTGGGGCGACCTGCTCTGGGCGCATGGGGCGGCGGCTTTGGCGCTGTCGGACGTGACCGAGCGGCTGCTGTCGGGCCAGGCGCGCGAGATGGCGGCGCAGTAGCGGGGCCAGCCCCCGCACCCCCGGAGTATTTGTGCCAAGATGAAGGGGTTACGAGCCGGGGGTGCTGTCGGCCAACAACGCCGCGAGGCCGCTGCGGTAGTCCGGGTAGCGCAGGGTGACGCCGAGGTCGCGCTTGATGCGGTCGTTCCTGACCCGCTTCGATTCGCCGTAGAAGCTGCGGGCCATCGGGGTCAGGTCCGCCTGATCGAAGGGGACCGCCAGCGGGATGGGCAGGCCCAGCAGGCGGGAGGCCTCGGCGATCACGTCCTCGGGCGGGGCGGGGTCGTCGTCGGTCAGGTTGTAGACGGCGCCGGGATCGGGGCGGGCGATGGAGGCGCGCAGGGTGGCGGCGATGTCCTCGACATGGATGCGGCCGAAGACCTGGCCGGGCTTGACGATGCGGCGGGCGGTGCCGTTGCGCACCTTCTCGAACGGGCCGCGGCCGGGGCCGTAGATGCCGGCCAGCCGGAAGACATGGACCGGCAGGCCGGTGGCGCGCCATTCCGCCTCGGCCCCGACCCGCCAGCGCCCGCGCTCGGAGGCCGGGTCGGGCGGGGTGTCCTCGTCGACCCAGCCGCCCTTATGGTCGCCATAGACGGCGGTGGTGGAGAGGTAGCCGACCCATTCCGCCTTCGCCGCGGCGATCTGCGGCGCGGCGCGCAGGAAGGGGTCGCCGCCGGCATCCGGCGCGGCGGAGGCGAGGATATGGGTGGCCTGCTCCAGCGCCTCGCTCAGGTCGCCGGGCCAGAGGAGCGGGGCGATGCCCCCGGCGCGCAGCGCCTCGGCCTTCGCGGCCGAGCGCGTGGTGCCGGCCACCGTCCAGCCTTCGGCCAGCAGCAGGCGGGCAAGCGCGGCGGCGGAATAGCCGTGGCCGAGGGACAGGAGCATGGGCATGGCCGGACTATCCCCGCGCCGCGCCGCCGATGCAAGCCGCCTGTCGCCAAGGCTTCACTTGCGCGGCCCCCGGGGATCGGGGTTATATCGCGGATCATTTCGACGGATACCCAAGATGCAGGACGACGCCCCCGGCTTCCTTCTTCCCGACAGCCCCGGCCATACCGCCTATGACGATGCCGAGGCCGCGGTGAACCGGCTGGAAGAGCTTTACGGCAGGGCGACCGCGCATCTGTCGCATTACTTCAACATGGCGGTCAGCCGCGGCCGCCCGCCCGCCCGCGTCCGCGCCTTCTACCCGGAGATCCGGCTGACCGTCTCCACCTTCAGCCGGGCCGACACCCGGCTGTCCTTCGGCCATGTCGCGGCGCCCGGCACCTATGCCACCACCGTCACCCGGCCCGACCTGTTCCGGCAATACCTGATCCAGCAGATCGGCCTCCTGATCCGCCACCACGGCGTGCCGGTGGAGATCGGCCCCTCGGGCACGCCGATCCCGGTGCATTTCGCCGTGGCGGGCAACCCCGGCGTCTCGGTCCCGCAGGAGGGGGTGCTGGACTTCTCGCTCCGCGATGTCTTCGACGTGCCGGACCTGGCGACGACCAACGACGACATCGTCAACGGCACGCTGACGCAATATCCCGACGGGTCGATGCCGCTGGCCCCGTTCACCGCGCAAAGGGTGGACTACAGCCTGGCCCGGCTGGCACATTACACCGCCACCGACCCGGCGCATTTCCAGAACCACGTCCTGTTCACCAACTACCAGTTCTACGTCGACGAGTTCGAAGCCTATGCCCGAGCCGCGCTGGCCGATCCGGCCGGCGGCTATACCGCCTTCGTCGCCACCGGGAACCAGATGATCACCAGCCCGGACGGGCTGCTGCAACCCATCGCCAAGATGCCGCAGATGCCGACCTATCACCTGAAACGGGCGGACGGGCAGGGCATCACCCTGGTGAACATCGGCGTCGGACCGTCGAACGCCAAGACCGCCACCGACCACATCGCCGTGCTGCGGCCCCATGCCTGGCTGATGGTCGGCCATTGCGCCGGCCTCAGGAACAGCCAGCAGCTCGGCGATTTCGTTCTCGCCCACGCCTATCTGCGCGAGGACCATGTGCTGGACGACGACCTGCCGGTCTGGGTGCCGATCCCGGCGCTGGCGGAAATCCAGATCGCGCTGGAAGACGCAGTGGAGGAGGTGACCCAGCTGGAAGGCTACGAGCTGAAGCGGATCATGCGCACCGGCACCGTCGCCACCATCGACAACAGGAACTGGGAACTGCGCGACCAGTCCGGCCCGGTCCTGCGCCTCAGCCAGAGCCGGGCGGTGGCGCTGGACATGGAAAGCGCCACCATCGCCGCCAACGGCTTCCGCTTCCGGGTGCCCTACGGCACGCTCTTGTGCGTGTCCGACAAGCCGCTGCATGGCGAGCTGAAGCTGCCCGGCATGGCGTCGGACTTCTACAAGACCCAGGTCAGCCGCCACCTGCAGATCGGCATCCGCGCCATGGAGCTTCTGCGCGAGATGCCGCTGGAGCGCATCCACAGCCGCAAGCTGCGCAGTTTCGAGGAAACCGCCTTCCTCTGACGTGCGGGAATCCGGCCAAAATATGCCCCGCGCCCCGATCTGGGGCTTGATTTCGGGGCGGAAAGCATGTGTCTGGACCGTGGCCCGCAAATCGGGGGCGGTCCGCGCAGACGGACCCTGCAAGCTGGAACAACCACACAAGGGATAGACAGATGTCCACCAAGCCGATGACCAAGACCCAACTCGTTGCCGCCGTTGCCGAAGCGATGGGCAGCGACAAGAAGACCGCCTCCTCGGCGCTGGACGCCATCGCCGCGGTGGTCTCGAAGGAAGTCGCGGACGGCGGCAGCGTCACCCTGCCGGGCCTGGGCAAGGTCGCCTGCCGCGCCCGCCCCGAGCGTCAGGTCCGCAACCCCGCCACCGGCGAGACCATGACCAAGCCCGCCGACAAGACGGTGAAATTCGCCATCGCCAAGGCGCTGAAGGATCTGGTGAACGGCTGATCCGGCCTAGGGTCGTCCGTGTCGGGGCTGTCCGCCGGGCAGCCCCTTTTTCTTTGGGGAAGCGGAATGTCGGCGCGCAGTATCGTGATGGGGCTGGTCTTCGTGGCGCTGTGGTCCTCGGCCTTCGCCACCGGGCGGGTGATCGTCGCCCATGCCCCGCCGCTGACCGCGCTGGCCCTGCGCTTCGCGATCTCGGGCCTGCTGGCGGTGGCGCTGGCCCGTGCTCTGGGCCAAAGCCTGCGGCTGACCCGCGGGCAGGCGCTGTCGGTGCTGGTCTTCGGCCTGTGCCAGAACGCGCTTTACCTGGGGCTGAACTTCATCGCCCTGCAATGGGTGGAGGCCTCGCTGGCCGTGATCATCGCCGCCGCCATGCCGCTGCTGGTCGCCGCGCTCGGCTGGGCTTTCCGGGGCGAGCGGGTCTCGCCGCAGGCCGTGGCCGGGCTGGCCCTGGGCTTCCTGGGCGTGGCGCTGATCATGGGCACGCGGGTGTCGGGCGGGGCCGATCCCTTGGGCATCGCGCTTTGCGTCATCGGCGCGCTGGCGCTGGCGGTCGCCACGCTGACCATCGGCGGCGCCTCTTCGGGCGGCAACCTGCTGATGGTGGTGGGGTTGCAGATGCTGGTCGGCTCGGTCGCACTGGCGGGGATCGCCACCCTGACCGAGGACTGGCACTTCACCCCCGTCCCGGCCTTCTGGGCCGCCTTCGTCTGGCAGATCCTCGCCCCCGGCCTGGCCGCCACGCTGATCTGGTTCCGGCTGGTCAAGGAGATCGGCCCGGTCCGCGCCGCCGCCTTCCACTTCCTGAACCCGGCCTTCGGGACCCTCGTCGCCGTGGCCCTGCTGGGAGAGCAGGTCCACGGCTGGGACATCCTGGGCATCGCGGTGACGATGATCGGCATCCTTCTGGTGCAGCGCGCCCGCATCGCTGCGGTAGGGTGACGATCACCGTTTGGCCGGGCGGGAGCAGGCGAGGCACTGCCTCGCCCCCGCCCGCGCGCAGCGGCTCAACCGGAAACGATGGCAGCACAAGACCCGGTGAGGCCAGCGCCCGACCGGGCGGGCGTGAAGCGCCCGCCAGGGGGCGGGCGGGCGCTGGCCGGGTGCTTTGGGCACCCGGCCGGACAAGGGGATGCGTTGCGCGGTGGCGAAGGCGATGGCCTTCGCCAGACGGAGGAAGCAAGATCGGACCGAACGCCGGTTCCTGCGAACCTCAAGCCGCTTTCAACTGCGCCAAATCGCGCTCCAGCACCCGCAGGCGGCTGGGGCGGGACTTGCAGCGGTCCACCCAGTCGCGGATCAGCGGGTCGTCGGGGGTCATGTCCTCGAACCAGGCATAGGGGCTGTGGACCAGCACATCCGCCGCCGAATAGCTGTCGCCCATCAGCCAGGGCCCCTTTTCCAGCGCCGCACGGATGCGGGCCGTGGCCTCGGCGGTGCCGCGGATCGCGGCGGTCAGCCAGGGGTGGCTGACCCCGGCGGCCTCGAGGATCAGCACCGGCTCCAGCACGCCCTGATACCAGGCCATCCAGCCCGCGAAGACGCCCCAGTCGGGGGTGCCGGGCAGCGGGGCCATCCCGGCCTCGGGGAACAGCGCGCAGAGATGCAGGATGATCGCGCCGCGCTCGGTGATCACCCTTCCGTCGTGCAGCAGCGCCGGCACCTTGCCCTCGGGGTGGGGGTTGGCCGGGTCGCGGCGGCCGCTGCCGTCGGCGCGGGGAATGGTCACCAGCCGCAGCTCCAGCCTGTCGGCAATGCCCATTTCCTCGACCAGCGCCACGATGGCGGAAGAGCGGCTGTGGGGCGAATGAAACAGCGTCAGCATCGGATCGTCCTTTCCTTTCGGGTTTCGCATGATCTGTGCTATGGCATGGTCCTCCTGCCAGAACCCGTCAGCATCCATGGCCCGCGCCGACCGTCTGTTCCGCCTGCTTGCCGCCCTGCGCAGCCTGCCCGCGCCGGTCACCGCCGCCCGGCTGGCCGAGGAGACCGGCGTCTCCCCCCGCCAGCTTTACCGCGACATCGAGGCGCTGCGGGCCGGCGGCGCGCTGATCGACGGCGCGGCGGGCTATGGCTACACCCTGGCCGAGGACCCGGCCCTGCCGCCGCAGATGCTGACGCGGCTGGAGGTGGAGGCGCTGACCCTGGGCCTTGCCGAAATCCGGCTGGCGGGCGATCCGGCGCTGGCGAAGGCCGCCGATTCCGCGCTGGCCAAGATCGTGGCCACCCTGCCCGACCGGGTGCAGGCGCAGGCGCTGCACACCGCCCACCAGCTTTACCGTTTCGAGAAGCGGCCGCCGGCGCCCGCGCAGATGGCCGCGGTGCGCGAGGCGATCTGGGAGGAACGCGCGCTGCACATCGGCTACAGCGACAAGGCGGGCGCGGCGACGGAGCGGAAGATCTGGCCTTTGTCCGTGGTCTTCCTCGACCGCAGCCTGATCTGCCTGGCCTTCTGCCACCTGCGGCAGGATTTCCGCCGCTTCCACCTGGGCCAGATGACCGCCATCACCCCGCTGGAGGAACATTTCCGACCGCGCCGGGTGCCGCTCTTGCGGCAGATGATCGCACAGATGCGCGGCGATTCCCGACGAAACTGATCCAGATCAGATACGGCGGCGGAAAATAGGGGTAGGCGATACAGGATTCACCTCTCGCCGGGGCCTTGCCATGCGCCTGACCATCCGCACCAACCTTGCCGCCCGCGTCCTGATGCATTGCGCGGTGAACCAAGGCCGCATCGTCCGCTCTTCCGACATCGCCGAGGCCTGCAACGCCTCGGGCAACCACATGGCGCAGGTGATCCACCAGCTGCAGGTGAACGGCTTCGTCGCCACCCAGCGGGGGCGTTCGGGCGGGTTGCAGCTGGCGCTGCCGGCCGACCAGATCTCCATCGGCCGGGTGTTCCGCACCTTCGAATCCGGCGTGCCCTTCACCGAATGCTTCGATCCGGCGACCAACACCTGCCCCATCGTCGCCGACTGCCGCCTGCGCGGCTACATCGCCCGCGCAGTGGAATCCTTCTACCGCGAGCTGGACGAGGTGACGCTGGAAGACCTGGTGCAGGGGAACTGCGGGCTGCAGGCGCTCTTGGAAATGTATCCCGCGCCGCCGCCGGCCGAGGCCTGCACCCGGGCGATGGCCTGAATGCCGCCATTGATCCGCGCGCCGATCCGGGGCAAGGATGCTGTCATGTCGATGCGGCTGACCCTTTGCAGGATCGCGGCGCTCTGCCTGCTGACCCTCGCCCTGGTGGCGACGGGTTTCGCGCATCGCGCGCCCTCGCCGCAGGAGCCGGCGCTGCAATCGGCCTGGCTGCTGTCGGGCGGCAACTGGTCCGGCCTCTGCGGCGAGCCCGGCAGCGACGGCCAGCGCAGCCATGTGAAATGCCCGGCCTGCCAGTTGGCCGGCGCCGCCGACCTGCCGCCCGCCCCTGCCGCGGCGCAGAGCGAGAGGCCGCGGCTGCTGGCCGTGCTGGCCCCGCCCGCGGCAGAGGTGCCGCTGCGCCCGGTGCTGGACCCGGCCCACGGCTCCCGCGCGCCGCCGCGGGCCTGACAGGTTTTCCCGATTCCGGCCCGGCTGGCGGCGCAAAAGCGCGGCTGGGGCCGTTCCCCAACCACATCCCGAAAGGACAAGCGATGAAACACGCTTTCGGTCTGATTGCCGCCTTGATGATCTCCACCGCCGCCCATGCCCATGGGGTGACCAAAGGCGATATCGAGATCATCCACCCCAACATCCCGCAACCCGCCGCCGGTGCCAAGGCCGCCGGAGGCTACATGGGCATCTCCAACGAAGGCACCGAGGCAGACCGCCTGATCGCGGTCGAGACCGAGGCCGCCGGGAAGGCCGAGCTTCACATCTCGGAAATCGGCGACGATGGTGTGGCGACGATGCGCCACCTGCCCGAAGGCATCGAAATCCCCGCCGGCGACACCGTGGTGCTGGAGCGGGGCGGGCTGCATGTCATGCTGATGGGCCTGACCGGCCCCCTGACCGAGGGCGACATGGTGAAGGCCACGCTGGTCTTCGAGCACGCCGGCAAGGTGGAGATGGAGTTCATGGTCGACCCGCCCGGCGGCGAGGACCATTCCAAGATGGACCATTCGGACCATTCCACCGCGGAGTAACGTGAGCAAAGGGCCGGGCGGCATGAAGCTGCCCGGCCGTCACCACGCTCATCTGTCATCCCGCGAAGGCGGGGAGGCCCGACCGCCCCTACCCGATCCGCCCACGCTGCCCGCCGGTCTGGCCGCGGTCCAGCAGAAGGTGGTCCAGCAGCACGCAGGCCATCATCGCCTCGCCCACCGGCACGGCGCGGATGCCGACGCAGGGGTCGTGGCGGCCCTTGGTCACCACCTCCACCGCCTCTCCGGCCGTGTTGACCGACCGGCGGGGGGTCAGGATGGAAGACGTGGGCTTCACCGCGAAGCGGCAGACCACCGGCTGGCCGGTGGAGATGCCGCCGAGGATGCCGCCGGCGTGGTTCGAGCCGAAGCGCAGCCCCGCAGGCCCCATCTCCATCTCGTCGGCGTTCTCGACCCCGGTCAGCGAAGCCGCCGCCATGCCGGCGCCGATCTCGACCCCCTTCACCGCGTTGATCGACATCATCGCCGCCGCAAGGTCGGCATCCAGCTTGCCATACAAAGGCGCGCCGAGGCCCGGCGGAACCCCCTCCGCCACCACCTCGATCACCGCACCGACCGAGTTGTGGTCCAGCCGCAGCCGGTCCAGATATTCCGCCCAGTCCGCCGCAGCCACGGGATCGGGACACCAGAACGGGTTGCACCCGATCTCCCCGGCGTCGAAGCGGCTGCGGTCGATCGCCTTCGTGCCCATCTGCACCATATAGCCGGTGATCCGCAGCCCCGGCGCCAGCGCGGCCAGCGCCGCCCGCGCCACCCCGCCCGCCGCCACCCGCGAGGCCGTCTCGCGCGCCGAGGACCGGCCGCCGCCGCGATAGTCCCGCAGCCCGTATTTCAGATGATAGGTCACGTCGGCATGGCCCGGCCGAAACTGGCTGGCGATGTCGCCGTAATCCTTCGACCGCTGGTCGGTGTTCTCGATCATCAGCTGGATCGGCGTGCCCGTCGTCACCCCCTCGAACATGCCGGAGAGGATGCGCACCTCGTCCGGTTCCTTCCGCTGGGTGGTGAACTTCGAGGTGCCGGGCTTCCTGCGGTCCAGCCAGGGCTGGATATCGGCCTCGGTCAGCGCAATGCCCGGGGGGCAGCCGTCCACCGTGCAGCCGATGGCCGGGCCATGGCTCTCGCCCCAGGTCGTCACGCGGAACAGGTGGCCGAAGGTATTCAGGCTCATGGCTTCACTCCCGATCTGCCCCTGCGCATAGCCGCCGCAGCGCCCCGGCATCAAGCCCGGGCAGCGGAAATCGCGCGGAAATCGCCCTGTCCCCCTTGAAACGCCGCATCCGGCCCCCAAGATTGCAGCCGCGGGCCGGGCCCCTCTGACGGCGACCTGCCGTGATGTCGGACCGCATCGGGAAAACGCGCCCGATGGTCAGCCCGGCATCCTGCCCCCAACGGCCCTTGCCCGTCTGCCCCTCCGGCGCCCAATGCAGGACCCAAAGGAGCAACATGGACCTTCTTCTCACCGACCTTCTCGGCACGCCGGCCTGGATGTGGCTGGTCTTCCTGACCACCGTGCTGGTGCTGCTGGTGCTGGACCTCGGCATCCTCAACCGCGGCAGTCACGAGATCGGCGTCGCCCGCAGCCTGAAGCTGTCGGCCTTCTACATCACCCTCGGCCTGGCCTTCGGCGGCTTCGTCTGGTGGCAGATGGGGGCCGAATCCGCCGGGCTCTACCTGACCGCCTTCATCGTGGAGAAGACGCTGGCGATGGACAACGTCTTCGTCATCGCGATGATCTTCACCTATTTCGCCATCCCGCGCCAATACCAGCACCGGGTGCTGTTCTGGGGCATCCTGGGGGTGATCGTGCTGCGCGGGCTGATGATCGGCTTCGGCGCGGCGCTGGTGGCGGAATACCACTGGATCCTCTACCTCTTCGCCGCCTTCCTGATCTTCACCGGCGTGAAGATGCTGGTGACGGACGAAACCCAGGTGGACATCTCGAAGAACCCCATCCTCGGCCTGCTGCGCCGCCGGCTGAGGGTAACGGAGGGCTTGCACGGCAACGCCTTCTTCACCCGCCTGCCCGACCCGCAGACCGGCAGGCTGGCGACCTTCGCCACGCCGCTGTTCCTGGCGCTGGCGATGGTCGAGATCGCCGACCTGATCTTCGCGGTGGATTCCATCCCCGCCGTCTTCGCCATCACCACCGACACCTTCATCGTCTACACCTCGAACATCTTCGCCATCCTCGGCCTTCGCGCGCTGTATTTCGCGCTGGCGGCGATCATCCACCGCTTCCACTATCTGAAATACGCCCTCGGCGTGCTGCTGGTCTTCATCGGCTCCAAGGTCTTCATCGCCGACCTGTTCGGGCTGGCAAAGTTCCCGGCCTCGGTCTCGCTGGGCGTGACCTTCGCCATTCTCGCGGCCGGCGTGGCCTGGTCGCTGTGGAAGACGCGGGACGGGGCGGAGGGGCACGGGATCACCTGACCCCGTAGTCCGGGCGGGAAAAGGCGAGGCACTGCCTCGCCCCGCCCGTGCGAATGGGTTCACCCGGAGACGGCAGTCACTCTAAACCCCGAGAGGCCAGCGCCCGCCGAGGGCGGGGCGGGCGCTGGCCGGGCCTTTGGGGCCCGGCCGGTCCTGGTTGAAATGGTGCGCCGTGGCGAAGGCGACGGCCTTCGCCAGACCAGCGGGTGCCGCAAGTCCTGCGGACGCAACCCCTTGCACCCGGGCCGCTTTCGCCTATGCTCCGCCTCACCTCGGGGTGCCCGTCTGACGGGCTGAGATGCGAAAGCGGACCCGTTGAACCTGAACCGGCTCATACCGGCGGAGGGAAGGTGCATCGGAAACCTCCTGTGCCCGGCCATCCGTCGCAACAGAAAGGTGCCAAGATGCGGCTTTTCCTTGCGGCGCTCACCTCCTGCCTCGCCCTTCCGGCGGCGGCGGAGGTGCCCGTGCTTACCGTGCTGACCTATGACAGCTTCATCTCCGAATGGGGTCCCGGCCCGGCGGTGGAGAAGGCTTTTGAAGAAACCTGCGGCTGCGACCTGCGCTTCGTCTCGGGCGGCGACGGCGCGGCGCTGCTGGCCCGGCTGCAGCTGGAGGGCGCGGCTTCCGAGGCCGATGTGGTGCTCGGCCTCGACACCGGCCTGACCGCCGCGGCGGCGGCCACCGGGCTGTTCGCGCCGCACGGCCAGCCTGCGGCGACGGCGCTGCCGGTGGCCTATGACGACCCGCTGTTCCTGCCCTACGACTGGGGCTGGTTCGCCTTCGTCTTCGACAAGTCGAAGCTGCCCGCCCCGCCGAAATCCTTCGCGGAACTGGCGGCGTCGGATCTGAAGATCGTGATCCAGGATCCGCGCTCCTCCACCCCGGGCCTCGGCCTGCTGCTCTGGGTCAAGGCCGCGCATGGCGATGCGGCGGCGGAGGTCTGGAAGGGCCTTGCCGACAACATCGTCACCGTCACCCCCGGCTGGTCCGAGGCCTATGGCCTGTTCCTTGAAGGCGAGGCCGACATGGTGCTGTCCTACACCACCTCGCCCGCCTATCACCGCATCGCGGAACAGGACGACAGCAAGGACTGGGCGCCCTTCGACGAGGGCCATTACCTGCAGGTGGAGCTGACCGGCATTCTCGCCGCCTCGGACCAGCCCGATCTGGCGAAGGCCTTCCTTGCCTTCACCCAGGCGCCGGAGTTCCAGTCGGCTCTGCCCGCCACCAACTGGATGTATCCCGCCACCGACATCCCGCTGCCGGAGGGGTTCGAGACCGCCCGGCCGGAGAAATCCCTGCTGCTTTCGGCGGAAGAGGCCCGGGCGGCGCGCGATCCGGCGCTGGCGGAATGGCAAGCGGCGCTCGCGCAGTAGGGGCCGCCGCGGTCCTGCTGGTCGCCGTGCCGCTTGGCGCGGTGGCCTTCCGGGCGGGGGGGCTGTCGCTTTCCCCCGCCGACTGGGCCGCGCTGCGCTTCACCCTCTGGCAGGCGGTGCTGTCCTCGGCGCTGTCGGTCGGGCTGGCGATCCCGGTGGCGCGGGCGCTGGCGCGGCGACGGTTTCCCGGGCGGGGGGCGTTGATCACGCTGATGGGCGCGCCCTTCCTGTTGCCGGTGATCGTGGCCGTCATGGGCCTTCTGGCGCTGTTCGGCCGCGGCGGGGCGATCAATGCCGCGCTGGCAGCGCTCGGTCTGCCCGGAATCTCGATCTACGGATTGCAGGGGGTGCTGATCGCCCATGTCTTCCTGAACCTGCCGCTGGCGACGCGGATGATCCTGCAGGGCTGGCAGGCGATCCCGGCCGAGCGGTTCCGGCTGGCCGAGAGCCTGTCCTTCACCCCCGGCCAGACCTTTCGCCACCTCGAACGGCCGATGCTGGCCGAGGTGCTGCCGGGCGCGGCGGCCACCGTCTTCGCGCTGTGCCTGACCTCCTTCGCCGTCGCCCTGATCCTGGGCGGAGGCCCGCGGGCGACGACGCTGGAGCTGGCGATCTACCAGGCGGTGCGGTTCGAGTTCGACCTGTCGCACGCCGCCGGGCTGGCGCTGGTGCAGGTGCTGGTCGGCGGCGCGGCGGCGCTGGCGGCCTGGGCCGCGGCACGGCGGGCGGGCTTCGGCGCCGGGCTGGACCGCGCCATCGCGCTGACGCCCCCGGGGGGTTGGCGGCGGCTGGCGGACGGGGCGGCGCTGGTGCTGGCGGCCGGCTTCCTGCTGGCGCCGATGGCGGCGGTGGTGCTGCGCGGCCTGCCCGGCCTGCCCGACCTGCCGGCGCAGGTCTGGCCGGCGCTGGCGCGGTCGGTGGCGGTGGCGCTGGCCTCGGTGGTGCTGACGATGACGGCGGCGCTGGTGCTGGCGCTCGGCTCCGCCCGCCGGGGGCAGCGCTGGCTTGACCTTGCCGCCGCGCTGCCGCTGGCGACCTCGGGCCTGGTGCTGGGGACCGGGCTGTTCCTGCTGGTGCAGCCGTTCCTGCCGCCGGCAAGGCTGGCGCTGCCGGTGACGGTGCTGGTGAACGCGCTGCTCGCCCTGCCCTTCGCCTATCGTCTGCTGGCGCCCGAGGCCCGCGCCTTGCAGGCCGACTACGCCAGGCTGGCCGAGAGCCTGGGGCTGCGCGGAATGGCGCGGCTGCGGCTGCTGGTGCTGCCGCGGCTGGCCCGTCCCCTGGGCTTCGGCGCCGGGCTGACGGCGGCGCTGTCGATGGGGGACCTGGGGGTGATCGCGCTTTTCGCGGGCGAAAGCCAGGCGACGCTGCCGCTGGTGATCCAGCGGCTGTCCGGGGCCTACCGAATGGACGAGGCGGCGGCGGCCTCGCTGCTGCTGGTGGCGGTCAGCCTGGGACTGTTCTGGATACTGGATCGGAGGGGGCGCCATGCTGCGGCTTGAACGGGTGGAACTGGCGCAGGACGGCTTTCACCTGACCGCCGACTGGCAGGTGGAGAAGGGCGCGCGGGTGGCGCTGATCGGGCCGTCGGGGGCGGGGAAATCCTCGCTGCTGTCGGCCATCGCCGGGTTCTTCCCGCCGGCCGGCGGGCGCATCCTCTGGCAGGGGCAGGATCTCGGCCCGCTGTCGCCGGGCGCGCGGCCGCTGACGATCCTGTTCCAGGACCAGAACCTGTTCCCGCACCTGACGCTGGCGCAGAACCTAGGCCTCGGCCTGCGGCCGGACCTGCGGCTGTCGCCGGAAGAGCGGAAGCGGGTGGAAACGGCGCTGGACCGGGTGGGGCTGGCCGGGATGGGCGCGCGCAAGCCCGGGCAATTGTCCGGCGGTCAGATCGGCCGGGCGGCGCTGGCGCGGGCGCTGTTGCGGGCGCGGCCGCTGCTCTTGCTGGACGAGCCCTTCGCCGCGCTCGGCCCGGCGCTGAAGGCCGACATGCTGGACCTGGTGGCCGAGGTGGCGGGCGAGACCGGGGCAACGCTGCTGATGGTGACGCACGACCCGGCGGATGCCCGGCGGATCACCGAGGCCACCGTGCTGGTGGCCGATGGAGTCGCCCATCCGCCTGCGCCGACCGCGGCGCTGTTCGCCGACCCGCCGCCGGCGCTGCGCGCCTATCTGGGGCAATGAAAAACCCCGCCCTTTCGGGCGGGGTTCAGGTCTTTCCCAAAAGCCCGGATCAGGCGCCGAAGGACTTGCCCTTCACCCGCGACCACAGCTTCTTGTTGGTCAGGTAAAGCAGCACCGACAGCACGATCAGGAAGCCGACGGCCAGGAAGCCGGACTGCTTGCGCGCCATCAGATGCGGCTCGGCCGCCCACATCAGGAAGGCCGCGACATCTTCGGCCATGTGCTTCACGTCGTTGGGCGAGCCATCGGCGAATTCGACCTGGCCGTCCGACAGCGGCGGCGGCATGGCGATCTTGCCGCCGGCAAAGGTGTGGTTCTCGTAGAAGACGGTGCCCGCCTCCTCGATCTCCTCGCCGGTGTAGCCGGTCAGGAGCGAGACGATGTATTCCGGCCCGCCGATGCCGCGGAACAGCTGGTTGATGCCGGTGCCGTAGGGCCCGTGGAACCCGGCGCGGGCCTTCGCCATCAGCGACAGGTCCGGCCCCATCCCCTCACCCGAGCGGGTGGGGAACTTGTCGGTCCATTCGCGCGGACGCTCGTTGCCGTCCGGCAGCAGCACCGCGTCCAGGCTGGCCGCATAGGCGCGGACCTGGTCGGCCGGCAGCTCCGGCCCGCCGGGATCGGCGAGCGTGCGGATCGGCACGTAGTGCAGCCCGTGGCAGCCGGCGCAGACCTCGGTATAGACCTGAAGGCCGCGTTGCAGCTGGAACTGGTCGAAGGTCCCGAAGGGGCCCTCGAAGCTGAAGGCCACGTCCTCGACATGGCCCCCGTCGCCTGCGGCCCGGGCCATGCCCACCGAAAGCGTCAGCGCGGCGACGGCAGTGATTGCGATCTTGCGGAACATGTTGGCTTGATCCTTTCCGTCACTCGGCCGCATGGGGGTAGTGGGCCCTGAAGTCTTCCTCGATGGTCGCCGGCTGCGGCAGGGGCTTCTCGATGATGCCCAGCAGCGGCAGGATGACCAGGAAGTAGGCGAACCAGTAGGCCGCCGCGATCAGCGAGATCGTGGCATAGGGTTCCTCGGCCGGCATGGCGCCGCACCACATCAGCACCACGAAGTCGACGCAGAGCAGCGCGAACCACCACTTGAACATCGGGCGGTAGCGGCCCGAGCGCACCGAGGAGGTGTCCAGCCAGGGCACGATCACCATCACCGCGATGGCGCCGAACATCGCCAGCACGCCGAAGAACTTGGCGTCGATGATGCCGAAGCTGATCCAGTTGGCCAGCTGCACCACCCAGACATCGGCGGTAAAAGCGCGCAGGATGGCGTAGAACGGCAGGAAATACCATTCCGGCACGATATGCGCGGGCGTCGCCAGCGGGTTGGCCTCGATGTAGTTGTCGGGGTGGCCCAGGAAGTTGGGCATGAAGCCGACCACCGCGAAGAACACCACCAGCACCACGGCCAGGGCGAAGAGGTCCTTGATCACGAAATAGGGCCAGAAGGGCAGGGTGTCCTTCTCGGCTTCCGTTTTCGAGCCGCGGCGCACTTCAACACCCGTGGGGTTGTTGTTGCCGGTGGTGTGGAAGGCCCAGATGTGGACGGCGACCAGCGCTGCGATCACGAAGGGCAGCAGGTAGTGCAGGCTGAAGAAGCGGTTCAGCGTGGCATTGTCCACCGCCGGCCCGCCCAGCAGCCATTCCTGGATGGTCGGCCCGATGCCGGGGATGGCGCCGAAGAGGCCGGTGATCACCGTGGCGCCCCAGAACGACATCTGGCCCCAGGGCAGCACATAGCCCATGAAGGCCGTCGCCATCATGGCGAGGTAGATGATCATGCCGATGATCCAGGTCACCTCGCGCGGGGCCTTGTAGCTGCCGTAGTAGAGGCCGCGGAAGATGTGCAGGTAGACGGCGAAGAAGAACAGCGAGGCGCCGTTGGCGTGCAGGTAGCGCAGCATGTGGCCGCCGTTCACGTCGCGCATGATATGCTCGACCGAGGCGAAGGCCATGTCGACATGCGGGGTGTAATGCATGACCAGGACGATGCCGGTGACGATCTGCAGCACCAGGCAGAAGGCCAGCACGATGCCCCAGATCCACATCCAGTTCAGGTTGCGGGGGGTGGGGATCATCAGCGTGTCATAGACCAGGCTGACGATGGGCAGCCGCTTGTGCAGCCACTTCTCGATGCCCGTTCCGGGCTCGTAATGGTCGTGGGGGATACCAGCCATGGATCTCTACCTCAGCCCAGAAGAATCGTGGTTTCGTCGGTGAACTGCGCCACCGGCACGTCGAGGTTGCGCGGCGCCGGCCCTTTGCGGATGCGGCCCGCGGTGTCGTAGTGCGACCCGTGGCAGGGGCAGAACCAGCCGCCGAACTCGCCCGCGCCGTTGCCCAGCGGCACGCAGCCCAGGTGGGTGCAGACGCCCAGCATCACCAGCCATTCCCCCGCCTCGTCCAGCGCGCGGTTGGCGTCGCTGGCGTCGGTGCCGGGCTTGTTCGCGTTCTCGGAGTGCTTGTCGATCAGGGTGGGGTCGTCCAGCGACACGGCGCGGGCGGCCTCGATCTCCTCGGGCGTGCGGCGGCGGATGAACACCGGCTTGCCGCGCCATTTCACGGTCAGTTGAGTGCCCACTTGAACGTCCGAGACATCGACATAGATCGAGGCCAGGGCCCGCGTGTCGGCCGAGGGGTTCATCTGGTTGACCAGCGGCCAGACCGCGGCGCCGGTCGCCACGACGCCCGCTCCGGCCGTGGCGTAATACAGGAAATCACGGCGAGTGCCTGCGTCAGCTTCTGCGTGGGACACGAGTTCCTCTCCCTATCGGGGCCGCGGTGCGGCGGCCCATGGAAAACGGGGGTCCCGCTTGCGCGGAACCCTGCCGGTCGCGCTTTTAGACAAGGCGCGGCGGATCGTCCAGCGGACAAAGCCGCGCAGCAGGCGATTTGCCCTGCCTTTTTCCGCTGAATTTCCGGCCCTGTGGCAGAAGGGGCGCGGCGCACCGGCCCGGGCGGAGGGATGGGCGGCCATGGCGGGTTCAGCCCTGCGGGACGGTGGCCTGCAGCGCGGGGCGCGCCGCCATCGCCGCCTCCCAGGCCGCCAGCGCCGGGCGGCCCTGCCGCCAGCCGCGGCCGTCATGGCGGAAATCGAGGTATCCCAGCGCCACCGCCAGCGCGATCTGCCCCATGTCCAGCGGCCCGGCCAGATGCGGCTGCCAGCGCGTCTCGGCCGCGTCCAGCGCGCGGTTCACCTTCAGCCATTGCGCCTCGACCCAGGGCTGGTGCCGGCGTTCCTCGGGGCGGATGCGCGATTCGTAGACCATCAGGACCGCGGCCTCCATCATGCCGTCGGCCATCGCCTCCAGCGCCAGCGTGTCCCACAGCCTTTCGCCGCCGGGATAGAGGCCGGCGCCCGCGCGGTGGTCCAGGTAGCGGGTGATCACCCGGCTGTCATACAGCGCCCGGCCATCGTCCAACACCAGCGCCGGGATCTTGCCCAGCGGGTTGTGGTCCACCGGCAGGCTGCCCGGCGCGACCGGGTTGCCCGCCACCTCCTCGGTGTCGATGCCTTCGATCCCGGCCTCGCGGATCATGACCACGACCTTGCGCACGAAGGGCGAGGTCGGCGAGACGAAAAGCCTCATTCCTGCCTCTCGCGCAGCCGCAGCCGGGCCACCAGACCGGCGTCCAGCTCGTATTCCCGGCCGCGGAAGCGGATCACCCGGCGGACCCGCGCGCTGGCATTGGTTTGCCGGTCCCCGGCGCGGTCGGCGGGGCGGTGCAGGCTGATCCCCTCGCCCAGGTCGTCCAGCGCATCCTCGGCCCGCTGGTCGGTGCGGCCGGGGAAGCTGCGCCGGCGCAGCCAGCTGCGGGCGGCAATTCCGGTCGCCGCCACGGCACCGAGGCGCAGGGCGATCGGCAGGATCGGAGCAAGCGGAAGCGGCATGGCGACCTCCTTCGTCGGGGCAATCCCTTCGTGGGAAGACCAGCTTACGAAGCGCTCCGGCGACTGTAAACTACCCCTCGGGCAAGGCCCGCATCAGCGCCGCAATCGCCCGCGCCCCGGCATCGCCCTGCGCCAGCGCCGCGGCGGCGCGGGCGCGGATGGCGGCCTCCTTGTTCTGGTTCAGCTTCCAGGTGCCATCCACCGACGCGACCCGGAACCGGAACGGCAGGATCATCCGCATCATCCGCTCCATCGCGCCGGGGGTCATCTTGGCGCTGGTCCAGGGCCGCTTGCCGGCGATCCGTCCCTCGTGCTCGGCCGAAAGCGCATCGACATGGGCGCGGAGGGTCTCCGGCGGCAGCGGCTCCAGCACGCCGCGCAGATGGACGGCGATGTAGTTCCAGGTCGGCACCTGGTCCGGCACCTGATCGTGCGGGCCATAGAAATCGGGCGAGACATAGGCATCCGGCCCGGAGACGGCGATCACCGCCGGCAGCGGCAGGCCGGCACGGGCGATGGGATTGGACCGCGCCAGATGGATCTCGGCGAAATCGGCCTCCGGCGACAGCAGAAAGGGCACATGCGCCATCAGCGGACCTTCGGGACCGTTGACCGACAGGATGCCGAAGCCGCGGCTCCGCGCAAAGGCAAGGTTCCGGTCGGCCGGCGTCTGGCGGAAGGCGGGATTCGGGTGCATGGCGATGTTCCGGCTGGCGTCCGGCCGATCCTCCACCACCCGCCCGGCAGCCGTTAGGATCAGTTCCGCAGCGGCGATAGGTCCAGGGAAAAGAAGCGTGGTGCCGGTGAAGGGACTCGAACCCCCGACCCCATCATTACGAATGACGTGCTCTACCAGCTGAGCTACACCGGCACGCTTCCTGCCGCGGGCCGAAGGGGCCGCGCGGACGGCGTGGCTTTAGCACCGCTCCCTCCGGCTGTGTAGCCCTAATTTGCGCGGCGCAGGATTTCGTCCGGGGTCAGGCCGGGCGGGGGTTCCACCACCTCTTCCACCGGCTCCGGCGGGGGCTGCGGCGCGGGATCGGGCTCCGGTTCCGGGGGCCGGGCGGGGGCCGGCGCGGGCACGGGCTCGATCTCCTCCGCCTCGATCAGCACCGGCTTCTCCTGCCCGAACAGGAAGGGCGCCAGCCGGGCCAGCACGCCGGCGGGCTTGCGGCCCTCGTGCAGCGGCTCGCGCCAGGACAGCGTGTCGAAACCGCCGCAATCGGGGCAGATCGGCGCCCAGTCCTCCTGCACCGCCTGGCACTTGTCGCAGCACCATTGCGGCCCGCGCGAGGCCGTCACCGCCCGCGCCAGGATGCGGCGCACCACCGCGTCCTCGGCCCCCGATCCCCGCTCCACCGCCGCCAGGATCGCCAGCGTGCGCTGCGTCGGATGGTCCTCGGCCAGCGTCCCCAGCGCCTCGCGCGCGCCGGGGAAATCGCCGTCGGCCAGCAGCAGTTCCGCCCGGGTCAGCCGGGTCTCCTCGTCCTGCGGGCGGGATTGCAGCAGCGGCTTGAAGCGCTTCAGCCGCTCGGCCGGGGTCTCCTCCGGCTCGATGGCCGCGAAGGCGGCGGCGAGGTCGGGGTGCGGCAACACCTCCCAGGCCTTCTTCAGCACCCTTGTCGCGCCCCTGCGGTCGCCCTTCTCCACCAGCGCATGGGCGGCGATGACGGCGGCGGGGATCAGGTCGGGCGACAGCCTGTTGGCCTCGATCGCCGCCTCGCGCGCCTCGATGCTGCTGCCTTCGTCGGTGATCGCCTTGGCCTCCTGCAAGGCCAGCAGCGCATCGCGGCGGCGGTAGACGCTGCGCGGTAGTTCACCCGAGCGCAGCTTCTCGCCCAGCGTCGTGCGGGCACCCTTCCAGTCGTGGCTGTCGGCCTGCAGCTTCAGCAGGATGTCCTGCGTCTCGGCATGGCGCGGCTTCAGCGCGAAGGCCTTCTCGGCCAGCTTCAGCGCGGTGTCGGTATCGCCCTCCGCCAGCTTGTGGCGCAACAGCCCGCGCATGGCGGCGAAGCGGGTCTGTTCGTTCGACAACAGCGATTTGTAAGCATCCACCGCCGCCCGGCGGTCGCCCGAGGCCTCGGCCGCCTGCGCCACCAGCAGCCTGGTCAGTTCCGGCTTCCTCAGCAGCCGCTCCGCCGCCTTGGCCCGGTTCATCGCCGCCGCGCTTTCGCCCGAGGCCAGCGCCACCAGCGCCTCGGACATCGCGGCATAACCCTTGCGTTCGCGGTTGCGGTCGAAATAGCGGCTGATCGCGGTCTCGTCGCCGTTCAGGAAATGGAGAGTGGCGCTGAGCAGGCCGAGGATCTTCAGCGCCGCCCAGACCAGCGCGAACAAGAGCAGCACCGCGATCACCGCCTGCAACGGGCCGAGGGTGAATTCCAGCCCGGCGGCGCTGATCCGCACTGCCTCGCCGGTGTCGGAGAGCATACTGCCCAGCACCGCCAGGCAGGCGATGGCCAGCAGGAACAGGACGACCTTCGTCAGCGACCACAGCACCCGTCATCCCCCCTGCACGGCGGCCGCGGCCGCCAGATCGTCCAGCGCCTTCTCGGCAGCCAGCCATTGCTTCGCCTGCGCGGTCCAGCCCGCCATCTCCGCCTGCCCTTCCGGCGGCAGTCCGGCCAGTTCCTCCAGCGTCTTGGCGATGTCCCCGGCCTCCGCCGCCGCCTCGGCCCGCGACAGCACGGCATCCGGGTCGCTGCCCTCGCGCGGCTCCAGGGACCGGGCGCCGGTCTGGATGCGCAGGAAGGTGTAGAGCCGGTCGCCGATGCCCTCGCCGGCGGTGGCCCGCAAGGAGGCGTCAAGTGCCTTGCGGGCGGCCTCGGGGAAGCCCTCCACCAGCGCCTTCTGCGTCACCAGGCCGGCGGAAGCCGCCTCCTGCAGCACCGGGTCCAGCGGCAAGCCGTCCAAGGCCGGGATCAGGTCGGCATAGGGCGCGCCGGCCCGCGCCGCCGTCAGCAGCCGCGCCACGGCATCGGCGCGGGCGGCCTTCCTCTCGGCCGCCACGGCAAGGGCCTTGGCCTCCGCCTCCTGCTCCGCCGCGCGGGCCTCCATCGCGGCATCCACCGCCGCCCGGATGTCCTCGGACGAGCCGGGGGTGGTGGACAGACCCGCGACCTGCCGCTTCAGGTCCTCCACCGCCTGCGCCAGCGCGGCGACCTGGACGGAGGAGACCTCGTCCCCCGCCCCCGGCGCCTGTTGCAGCGCCGCAAGCGCCGCCTGGTTGTCCTTCACCGCCTGTTCCAGCGCCGCCAGAGCCTCGGGCGAGACCGGGGCGGGGGCGGATTCCAGCTGCGCCAGCCGCCCTTCCAGTGCCTTGGTAGCAGTTTCCGCGGCATCCAGCCGCGCGGTCAGCGCTGCGACCTCGGTCTGGACCGTGTTCTCCCCGCGCCAGTGCAGCGGGTCATACCAGGCGAAGGCCACCGCCGCGCCGCCCAGCAGCAGCAGCGCCAGCAGGGCCATGCCGCCGCGCCGCCGCGGGCGGACCGGCTCCGGCGCGGGTTCGGGCAGGGGGTCGGGGTCCGGCACCGGCGGCGGGGCCGTCTCCGGCGGCTGATCGTCGTCCGGCATGGGATTCCCTTCGGTCAGCGTGGCGTCCTCCTCACCTAAACACCCCACCCCCGCCGCTTCAAGGCGCGAGGGACCGAATGACGCGGAGGATTGCCGCCTGCATCGCCGGCCCGTCCGGGCGTTCCGCCACCACGGCCTTCGCCCGCAATGCCTCCGGCAGCGCCTCCAGCACCGGCGGCGCGATCACCACCGGCCGCAGGTCGGCCGCCGCGTCCGGCGGACAGGCGGCCAGGAACAGCCGGGCGGAGCGGGCGGAATAGAGCGGAATCGTCACTATTCCGGCGCTTTTCAACAAGTTCTGCGCCTCGCCGGACAGCGGGGCGGGCTCCTGCGCATAGACCACCGCGCTGGCGGCCTCCTTCCCCCGCGCCCGCAAGGCGGCGGCGACATCGACCGAGGCCTCGCGGCCGCGCAGGTAGAGGAACGGCCCCGGCTCCGCCGCCAGCGCCGGCAGCATCTCCGCCGCCGTCGATCCCAGCGACCGGGCATCGAAGCCGCCGGCGCGGGCGACCTCGGCCGTGCGCTCGCCGACGCAAAGCGCGCGGCGGGGCAGGCCCGGCAGCCGCGCCGCCGCCATGGCCCCGGCTTCCGAGGTCAGGATCACCGTGGCGAAATCGCCCTCCGGCAGGGTCACGGTCAGGAATACCGGCCGCATCAGCGGCGAGACCACGACCCGCGCGCCCTCCGCCCGCAAGGCGGCGGCCAGCCGGCCGGCCTGCGGCTCGGGCCTGGTGATCAGCACGATGGGGTGGTCCAGGGTCTTGCTCCGTAAGCATTGTGCGGGGGCCGGGCGGATGCTACCTGCCAGGGGCACCCCGCCACAAGCCGCAACCATGACGCATCCGCTGACCTTCCTTGGCATCGAGTCCAGCTGCGACGACACCGCCGCCGCCGTGGTCCGCGCGACCGGCGGGGCAGGAGAGATCCTGTCCTCGGTGGTGCGGGGGCAGACCGCGCTCCATGCCGATTTCGGCGGCGTCGTGCCTGAAATCGCCGCCCGGGCGCATGTCGAGCGGCTGGATCTTTGCATCGCGCAGGCGCTGGCGCAGGCCGGGGCAAGGCTGACCGATCTGGACGGCATCGCCGTCACCGCCGGGCCGGGGCTGATCGGCGGCGTCCTCTCCGGCCTGATGACGGCCAAGGCGCTGGCCGCCGCCGCCGGCCTGCCGATGGTGGGGGTGAACCACTTGGCCGGCCATGCCCTGACCCCGCGGCTGATCGACGGGCTGGAGTTTCCCTACCTGATGCTGCTGGTCTCCGGCGGGCATTGCCAGTTCCTTGCGGTGGAGGGGCCGGAGACGTTCCGCCGCCTCGGCAGCACCATCGACGACGCGCCGGGCGAGGCCTTCGACAAGATCGCCAAGCTGCTGGCCCTGCCCCAGCCCGGCGGCCCGCATGTGGAGCGGGAGGCCGCCGGCGGCGATCCCCGCCGCTTCGCCTTCCCCCGGCCGCTGCTGGACCGGCCGGGCTGCGACCTGTCGTTCTCCGGCCTGAAGACCGCCGTGCTGCGCGCCCGCGACGAACGGGTGGCTGCGCAGAGGGGCCTCACGGCACAGGACCGCCGCGACCTCTGCGCCGGGTTCCAGGCGGCGGTGGCCGATGTGCTGGCGGAAAAGACCCGGCGGGCGCTGGCCGCTTTCCCGGTCTCCACCATCGCCGTGGCGGGGGGCGTGGCCGCGAACAGGGCCATTCGGGCAAGGTTAGAGACTGTTTGTGACGAAACCAACACCCGGTTCGTCGCCCCGCCGCTGGCGCTCTGCACCGACAATGCGGCGATGATCGCCTGGGCGGGGATCGAGCGGTTCCGGCTGGGTCATTGCGATGGCCCCAATCTCACCGCAAGGTCGCGCTGGCCGCTGGACGAAGGCGCGGCGCCGGTGATCGGGTCGGGCAAGAGGGGGGCGAAGGCATGATCGGCATCGCAGGCGCAGGCGCCTTCGGAACCGCGCTGGCCGTGGCGCTGGCCTCGGGCGGACGGCAGGTCGCGCTCTGGGGCCGCGACGAGGCGCTGCGGGCCACGCGGCAAAGCCCGCGCCTGCCGGGGGTGCTGCTGCCGGAGGGCGTGACTCTGGCCGAAAACGTCTCTGACATTGCGGAATCCGAAGTCGTGCTGCTGGCGCTGCCGATGCAGCAGCTGCGCGGTTTTCTCTCCGGTCCGGGCGCCGCGCTGCTGGAGTCAGACCTGATCGCCTGCTGCAAGGGCATCGACCTGGCCACGCTGAAAGGCCCGGCCGAGGTGATGGCCGAAGCCGGCGCAACGGGACAGCGGGGCATCCTGACCGGCCCCAGCTTCGCCGCCGACATCGCCCGCGGCCTGCCGACCGCGCTGACGCTGGCCTCTGCCGGCGACCGGGCCGAGGCGATGCAGGCGCTGCTCTCCACCCCGACCCTGCGGCTTTACCGCACCGACGACGTGGTGGGAGCAGAACTCGGCGGCGCCTTGAAGAACGTGATCGCCATCGCCGCGGGGGTGGTGGCCGGGGCGGGCCTGGGCGACAGCGCCCGTGCGGCGCTGGTGACGCGGGGCTATGCCGAGATGCTGCGGCTGGCGCTGGCGCTTGGCGCGAAGGCGGAAACGCTTGCGGGCCTGTCCGGTCTGGGCGACCTTATCCTGACCTGCACCTCGGCGCAGTCGCGCAACTTCGCCCATGGCGTCGCGCTCGGCGCCGGCCGGCCGGTGGCGCAGGCCACGGTAGAGGGCGTGGCGACGGCGCAGGCGGCGGTGCGGCTGGCCGAAGGGATGGAGATCGAGATGCCGGTCGCCGCCATGGTGGCGCGGCTGGTGGCGGAGGAGATCGGGGTGGCCGAGGCCGTGCGGCAATTGATGTCGCGCCCCCTGAAACAGGAGTGAGCGATGCGCGTGGCGCTGATCTGTATCGACAAGCCCGGGGCCCTTGAGATCCGCAAGGCCAACCGCGAGGCGCATCTGGCGCATATCCGCGATTCCGGCGTGGTGGAGATGGCGGGGCCGTTCCTGTCCGACTCGGGCGAGATGTGCGGGTCCCTGGTGGTGCTGGAGGTGCCCGACCTGCAGGCGGCGAAGGACTGGGCGGCGGCGGACCCCTATGCGAAGGCCGGGCTGTTCCAGAGCGTCGACATCCGCGAATGGAAGAAGGTGATCGGATGAACCACTGGCTGTTCAAGTCGGAGCCCGACAGCTGGAGCTGGGACCAGCAGGTCGCCAAGGGCGCCGGGGGCGAGGAATGGAGCGGCGTCCGCAACTATCAGGCCCGCAACAACATGCGGGCGATGAAGATCGGCGACCGCGGCTTCTACTACCATTCCAACGTCGGGAAAGAGATCGTCGGCGTGGTCGAGGTCTGCCGCGAGAGCACGCCGGACAGCACCACCGACGACCCCCGCTGGGATTGCGTCTGGATCCGCGCGGTGAAGCCGTTCAAGCGCCCGGTGACGCTTGAGGAATGCAAGACCACGCCGGGGCTGGAGCAGATGGCGCTGATCAACAACATGCGCCTGTCGGTCCAGCCGGTCAGCGCAGAGGAATGGGCCATCGTCTGCCGGCTGGGCGGGGTGGAGCCCTAGGTCCCCAGGTGGGAATCGACCACCCTTTGCACCATCGGCGCATAATGGGCGAAGTCCGGGGTCTGAATCCCGGCGATCTTGCCGGCGTCGTCCAGCCGCCGCACCTTCACGATCTCGGCGAAGTTGGGGTTGGCCTCGAAGGCCGCCACCTCGGCCGCATCCATCGGCCCGCCCTGCAGTTTCAGCGAATGGATCGAGGCCTCGGAGAGTTCGCCGAAATAGGACGGGTCGGTGGCGCAGATGTAGCGTTTCGCCGCCACATGCTGACGCACGCAATCGACCACCAGCTTGGGGAAGAACCGCTCCAGCACCCGGGCGCCGGCCTCCTCGTGGTGGCGGTCGTGGGTGTCCTCCATCGAGAAGGTGCCGAATTCGCTGGTGAAATGGCCGATGTCGTGCAGAAGGGCGGCGACCACGATCACCTCGCTTTCGCCCTGCTGCTCCGCCAGGCAGGCGCCTTGCAGCATGTGTTCGGCCATGGTCACCGGCTCGCCCAGGTATTCCTCGCCGCCCCGCCGCTCGAAGATGCCGGCGAGGAAGGGGACGATGGTGTCGCGGGTCAGGCCGTCGATGGGTTGCACGGTCATCAGGCGGCCCTTTCCTCGGCCAGTTCCATCGCGGCAAGGGTGGAGAGAAGCCCGTCCTTGTCGGCGTAGCAGCCTTGCAGCCAGCGGGTGCCGCTGCCGGAATAGCCCTTGCGGGCGTGCAGCACGCGGGTGTTGTCCACGACGAAGCTTTCGCCCGGGTTCAGCCGGAAGGTGACCTCCATCGCGGTGTCGTCGATCAACTCGCCGAAGCGGCGATAGGCGGCGTAGTAATCGGCCATGTCGTCATAGGGCACGTCGGTGATCGCCGCGGCCGAGCGGTTGTTGAAGCGGATCGCCACCAGTTCGCCATCCGGCGCCAGCTCGATCATCGGCCGGCGCGACCGCAGGCAGACCCCGCCCGACCCGGCATATTCGAAGCGGGCGCAGTAGCGGGTCAGCAGGTCGAAGCCGCGCGGCGATTCCTCGCGCAGCCGCTCGGCGGCGCGGAAGCCGTCGACCACCATGTTCTCGCCCCCGGCGGCCGAGCTTTCCAGACAGTAGAGGATCTGCACGGTGGGCACCGGGTCGCGGTAGGGGTTGTCGGTATGGGCCTGAAGCCCGAGGCCGGTATAGGCGAGGTTGGTCGGGTTGACCTCGGTCCGCACCTCGAAATGGCGGCCGTAGTTGGTTTCGCGGACATAGCCGAACAGGTCGGCCACCTCGAACAGCGCGCCATCCTGCACCGGGCCGCCGGTGATCTTGGCGAAGCCGTAGCGGCGCATCGCCGCCAGCCAGTCGCGCAGGGCGCGGCCGCCGGTCTTCAGCGCGGTAAAGTCGCCGGTGGGGATGGCGCTGTTCAGCCCGGCATCCCAGGTCTCGATTCCCGGGGCGGTCCAGCCGGGGCGGCGGTCGGCGCTGCGGTCATAGGCATTGGCGCGCAGCCAGCCGATGTCGTAGGGGATGGCGCGGTCCTCATGGGCGAAGCGGACCATCAGCTTGCCGCCCTCGGGAGCCGCCGAGACGATCCGGCAATCGGCGGGAATGTCGCCCAGCGTGATCAGCCGCTGGCCGTTGCCGGGCGCGCGGGTCCTGTCGTCCCAGGCGTTGTCGCGCAGCCAGACGGCATGGAACCGCAACGGCCCGTCGGGCAGGTGAAGGGCGACGGCCTTGCCGTCGTTCAGGATTTCGGCCGTGGTTGCCTGCTGCATGAGGGTGCTCCGTGGCTGGCGTGATATGGACATCGGACCCGGGCGCAGACATAAATTCAAGAAACAAGTTTTAGCCGCGAGGGCCAGATTTTCTAATGCCTGCGTCAAGCCGCGACCTGCCGCCGCTGGAATGGATCCGGGTCTTCGAGACCGCGGCGCGGCATCTGAACTTCAGTGCGGCGGCGGCGGAGCTGGGGCTGACCCAGGCCGCAGTCAGCCAGCGCATCCGCAACCTGGAGCTGCGGATCGGCGCGCAGCTGTTCAACCGCCACCCGCGCGGGGTGACTTTGACGGTGCAGGGCGAGGCCTGGCTGCCGCATGTGCAGCTTGCGCTCGGCCAGCTGGGGCGCAGCACCGCCAACCTGTTCGCGGCGCCGCGCCGCAAGGTGACGCTGGCGGCCTCGTCCTCGGTGATCGGGCTGTGGATCGTGCCGCGGCTCGGCCAGATCGCCGCGCGGCTGCCGCAGTTGCAGATCGCCTGCGAGACGATCCATACCCTGACCGACTACGACCGCATCGAGGCGGATTTCGAGATCCGCTTCGGTGCCGGCACATGGCCGGGACGCGGGGCGCGGCTGATCTATCGCGACGAGCTGACGCCGCTGGCCGCTCCCGGGCTGGCGGCCGGGGCGGACTGGCGCGACCTGCCGCTGATCGCCACCTCCGGCCCCCGGCTGGGCTGGCGCGACTGGTTCGATGCCCGGGGCGGGCCGCCGGAGCCCGCGCCGAAGATCCGCTTCGACACCTTCGTGCAGTCCTTGCAGGCGGCGCTGGCCGGGGCCGGGGTGATCCTCGGCTCTCTGCCGCTTTGCGCGGCGGAAATCGCCGCCGGCCGGCTGGACCGGCTCAGCCCGGCCAGCCTGAAGATGGAGACCGGCTACTGGGCGACATGGGACAGCGAGGCGGCGCCCTTCCGCGAAAGGGACATCCTGCTGGACCTGCTGACCGTGCCCGAAGCCTGACCGCCCTCCGCCTTACTGCACAACCTCGTATCCCGCCGCGGCCATCACCCGCAGCAGTTCCCTGTGGCCCTTCTTCGCCATTTCCAGCGGCGGCGAGACCTTCGGGTCCTGTTCGGCCTCGACCACGAACCAGCCTTGGTAGCCCTTGGCCGCCAGCGCCTTCGTGATCGCCTCGAAATCCAGCGACCCGTCGCCCGGCACGGTGAAGGCGCCCTTCACCACGGCGTCGAGGAAGCTTTCCTTCGTGCGGTCCAGCCCGTCGATCACCGACTGGCGGATATCCTTGGTGTGCACATGGGTGATGCGGGCATGGTGATTGTCGATCACCCGCAGGTTGTCGCCGCCGGCAAAGGCCATGTGGCCGGCGTCGAACAGCAGCGGCACGGTGGAGTGCTTCATCAGCAGGTCCAGTTCCGGCTCGGTCTCGATCGCCGCGGCCATGTGGTGATGGTAGCTGATCGGCATCCCCTGCGCTGCGCACCAGTCGGCGAAGTCGCTGATCTTGCGGCCGTAGGCGGCGATCTCGGCCTCGGTCAGCTTCGGCTTGGTCGCCAGCGGCGCGGATTTCACCCCCTGGATCGACCCCGCGGTCTCGCCATAGACGATGCAGGGCGCGCCCGCGGCCTTGAAGAAGGCCAGCTGCTGCGCGATGCGGTCCTTCTCGACCTCGATGTCGCCATCCAGCAGCAGGCCCGAGAACCAGCCGCCGCAGACCGAGATGCCGTATTTGGCCAGAATCGGCCCCAGCTCGGCCATGTCCATCGGAAAGCGGCGGCCGGTCTCCATGCCGGTGAAGCCCGCCACCGAGGCCTGCCGCAGACATTCTTCAAGGCTCACGTCGTCGGACAGTTCCGCCAGATCGTCGTTCCACCACGCGATCGGCGCGATCCCCAGTCTTGCCTTCATCCTGCACTCTCCCACGCGAATTGCATCCCTGTCCCGCCGCATCCGGCAGGATGGAAATCACCGCTGGCCCGCCGTTTTGCAATGCCCATTTCTCACGGCCCCGGTGCCGGCAGCAAAGAAACGGCGGCGCCTCATGCGCCGGCCCGGGCCATGGTCGCCAGCCAGGCCGCCTTCTGCCGCGCCCGGTGGCGGGCGATGCCCACGGCTTCCTCCGGCGAAACCAGCCGGAAGCGGGCGAAGTCGTGCGGGCGAAGCTGGACGAAACCGTCGATGTCCTCGCCGATCAGCGTGGCGATCTTCGGATAGCCGCCGGTGGTCTGGTGGTCGGCCAGCAGCACCGTCGCCACCCCGTCGCCCGAGACCTGGACCGAGCCGCGCAGGATCGGCTCCGACGGAAGGCTCAGCGCCGTGGTCTCCAGCTGCGGGCCGTGCAGGCGGACGCCCATCCGGTCATAGGCATCGGTCAGCCGGAACGGAGCGGAGGTCAGCAGCTCCACCGCCCCCGGCGCGAAGCATCGCTCCTGCGGGCCGAGCACGGCGCGGACAGCGGCGCGCGGACGGGCCCAGATCGGGCAGGGGATGCGGCGCTCGCCCCTCTCGCGCACCTCGGCCCCGGCGATGGTCAGCTCCTGCCCCGCCAGCAGCCTGCCGCCGCCGAGGCCCGAGGTGACATGGGTGGCGCGGCTGCCCAGCCAGCACGGCGCCTGCAGCTGTCCGGCGAAGGCGAGGCAGGTCCAGTTGCCCCATGGTCCCGGGCGGATGGTCAGCCGCTCGCCCGCCCGGACGGTCAGCACCTGCCAGGACCCCAGCGTCCTTTCGCCTGCGCCGACGATGAAGCCGCCCCCCACGACCGCCAGCGTGACCGCGCCGCTGCGGCAGTCCAGCACCAGCCCGCCCAGCGAGACCTCGATCCCCGCCTGTCCCGGCGGGTTGCCCAAGGCGGCATTGGCGATGCGGAGGGACATCCGGTCCATCGGGCCCGAGGCGGGCACGCCGTAGCGCATCAGGCCGGGCCGCCCGCCGTCCTGCACGGTCACATGCGGCCCGGCATGGACGACGCTGAACACCGCCTCAGCCATGCTGCGCACCCTCGAACTCCGCCCGGCCGATGCGGCGGAAGCGGACGGCATCGCCGACGTCGAACAGGAAGGGGCGGCTTTCGTCCCCGGTCAGGATGCGGGTGGGCGAGCGGCCGATGATCCACCAGCCGGTCGGCATGGTCAGAGTGGTGACCAGGCATTGCGGCCCGGCGACGATCACGCTGCCGGCGGGAACGCCGCGGCGGGGGGCGGGCTTGCGGTCCAGCCGGATCGCCTCGGTCACGCCGGCGAGATAGGCGTAGCCGGGGGCGAAGCCATAGAGGAACACCCGGTAGTCGCCCGCCAGATGCGCCTCGATCACCGCCTCCTCCGACAGCCCGGTCCGCGCGGCGACCTCGGGCAGGTCGGGGGCGAGATCGGGGTCGTAGCAGACCAGCACCTCGCGCAGGGCGGCGGGGCGATTGTCCTGCCTCGGCCGGCGCACGGCGGCCAGAACCGCGGCGCCGACGGCGGTATGGTCGGTCACCAGTGGGTCGAAATCGACCAGCAGGCTGACATAGGCGGGGACCAGCTCCGTCACCCCCGGCGGCAGGGCGGCGGAGAGCGCCCGGTCCAGATGCAGCACGGCGGCATGGGCCGCGTCGCCGATGGCCTCGGCGAATTCGACCAGCAGGGCGTGGTCGGCGACGGGGGTCAGGCGGGGAGTGTCGGGCGTGGGGGTCATGGCGACAGGAAGGGCCGGATGGCGCAGCCCGCCGCCTCCAGCCGGTCGCGGATCAGCCGGGCCATCGCCGCGGCCCCGGGCGTGTCGCCATGGACGCAGACGGAGTCCGCCGCCAAGGGGATCGGGTCGCCGCCGAGCACCGGCATCAGGCCGGTCTCCAGGAAGCGCAGCAGCCGGTCGGCGGCTTCCCCGGCATCATGCAGCACCGCGCCCTCGCGGGTGCGGGGGACGAGACGGCCGTCGGGCAGATAGGCCCGGTCGGCGAAGATCTCCGAGAACACCGGCAGCCCGGCGGTCCGGGCCGACGCCTCCAGCTCGGTGCCGGAGATCGCCAGCACGGCAAGACCCCCGGGCAGCGCCGCCACCGCGCCGGCGATGGCGTCGGCCACCGCCCTGTCGTCGGCGGCAAGGTTGGCCAGCGCGCCGTGCGGCTTGACGTAGCGCAGCGTCCCCCCCGCCAGCGCCGCCACCCCGGCCAGCGCGCCGACCTGCGCCGCGACCATGCGGGCGATTTCCGCCGGTTCCATCGGGATCACCCGCCGGCCGAAGCCCTCGCGGTCGGCAAAGCCGGGATGGGCGCCCACAGCCACGCCGCGCTCCGCCGCCAGCCGCAGGGTGGCGAACATCGTCTCCGGGTCGCCGGCATGGCCGCCGCAGGCGATATTGGCGCTGCTGACCAGCGACAGCATCGCCGCATCGTCGCCCATGCCCTCGCCGAGATCGGAATTCAGGTCGATCCGCATCACCCCTCGCCCCCTGCCCGCGGCATCCTAGCAGGCGAACCGCGCCGGGGGCGAGAGCGCATCTCAGACCGCAGCGACCAGCTGGATTTCCACCGGGGCATTGCCGGGCAGGGTGGCGACCCCCACCGCCGCCCTTGCGCCGATGCCCTGGGCGCCGAACTCGGCCCGCAGGAAAGCCGAGGCGTGGTCGGCCAGCTTCGCATGGGCCTCGAACCCCGGCTCGGCGGCGATGTAGACCGTCAGGCTGAGGATGGCGGAGATGCCTTCGCCCTCGGCCAGCACCCCGCGGGCGGCGGCCAGCGCGTTGGCGCAGGCCAGAAGGACGGCTTCGCGGTAGTGCTCCACCGGCACGTCCTTGCGGACCGGGCCGGCGAATTGCAGCACCCCGTTCCGCCGCGGCGTCATGCCGGAGGTGAAGATCAGACCGCCGTGCCGCCGGGCGGGCACGTAGTCGCCCTGCGGCACCGGCTGGGGGATGCCGCTCATGCCCGATACCTGTCGACCAGGGCCACGATCCGCTCCGCCGCCGCCACCGCCGCGGCATGGTCCTGGCTGAAGTTCAGCCGCACGCTGTCGGCCGTATGCGGGCTGAACTCGGTGCCGGGGGTCACCACCACCCCGGCCTGCAGCCGCAGCACCTTGACGAAATCGGCCGGGTCCACCGCCAGCCGCGGCAGCCGCAGGAACAGGTAGCTGCCCGCCTGCGGGGTGCGGGCGAAGACGCCCTCGCAGCCCCGCAGCACCGACAGCAGATCGTCGCGGATCGCTTGATGCTGCGCAATGCGGTCTTCCATCCAGCCCGCCGGTTCATCGAACCAGCCGCGCAGCACCGCCTGGCTGTAGCCGGGGGCGCGCAGGCTGACGATGGCCTGCAGCTTCTCCATCCGCGCGATCACGGATTTCGAGCCGAAGGCGACGCCCAGCCGGTAGCCCGACAGCGACTCGGTCTTCGACGGGCCCATGATCGTCACCACGTTCTCGGCGTCGATGGCCTGCGCCCGCAGGTGGGTATAGGCCGCGCCGGGATAGAGCAGGCGGGAATAGAGCTGGTCGACGATCACCGTCGCCCCGTATTTGCCCGCCAGAGCGGCGATCTGCGCGATCTCCTCGGCCGAATAGACCACGCCGGCCGGGTTGTTGGGGTTGGAGAACAGGAACACCTTCGCCCCGGCCTTGAACGCCTCCTCCAGCCCGGCCAGGTCCAGCCCGGCGCGGGTGTCACCGGCGGTCTGGTAGTCCAGCCGCACGGGAAGCATCTCGCCCTCGAAGAACTCCACCAGCTTGCGGTTGGCGAAATAGTCGGGCTGGACGATGGCCACCTTGTCGCCCCGCGCGACGGTGGAGGCCACCGCCAGGAACAGTGCGCCCTGGGTGCCGGGGGTCAGGATCAGCCCGTCCCGCGCATCGACCGGCGCGCCGGTGAAAGCGGCCAGCCGCGGCGCCAGCAGCTCGCGGATGCCGATGTCGCCGCGGTATTCGGTATAGGCCTGCGCCCCGCCCGCGGCGACCCCGGCCGCGAACAGATCGAACGCCCCCGGCGTCGGCTCATGCGCATCGACATCGCCGTGCGAGAAGTCGACCGGCCGCCCCTCCAGCACCCCGCCGCGCAACAGGCCCTCCACCCCGCCGGCCTGCTGCCGCACCTCCTGCCCGGGGGCGTTGTCGGTGCCCAGTTTCCTGAATTTCGCTTCGATCGACACGATGGGCTTCCCCCGGGTTGGACGTTGGATCAGGTGCGGTCGCGGCCGACTATAGGCATCGCGCCGCGCCGGAGACGAGCGGAAATCGCAGGCTTTCCGCCGCTTCGTCGCCTGCCGGAGAGGCGGCGCAAGAAAAAGTAACGACACCGTTACGAATCATCTTTACAGCTCCGGTTTTTCCGCCTCTATTTCTGTAACGAAAGCGTTACTGTCATGGAAGAGGCAAGCATGAACCCGCGGATTCGCGTCGCATCCGATGTCGGAGGAACCTTCACCGACAGCATCGCCTATGACGAGGATTCCCGGGTGATCACCGTCTCGAAGGTCTCGACCACGCCCGACAACCGGGCCCGCGGCACGGTCGAGGGGCTGCGCAAGGCGGTGGGGCTGCAGGGCGGCGACGGGCAGAACGTGGTCTATGTCGGCCATGGCATGACCACCGCGACCAATGCGGTGATCCAGCGCAAGGGCGCCCGCACCGCCTTTCTCACCAACACCGGCTTCCGCGACCTCTTGCTGATCGGCCGCCAGAACCGCCCGACCTTGTTCGACCTTCAGGTGGTGCGGCCCGAGCAACTGGTGCCGCAGGAACTGTGCTTCACCGCCGCCGGCCGCATCGGCGCCGACGGGGCCGAGATCGCGCCGCTGTCCGAAGAGGACGTGCGCGCCGCCGGGCGGGCGATGGCCGCGGCGGGGGTGGAAGCGGTGGCGATCCTGTTCCTGCATTCCTACGCCAACCCCGCGCACGAACGCCGGGCGCGCGACATCCTGGAGGAGATGCTGCCCGAGGCCGCCGTCTGCGCCTCGACCGACATCAATGCCGAGTTCCGCGAATACGAACGCGCCAGCACCACGGTGCTGAACGCCTATCTGCGGCCGGTGATGAACACCTACCTGCGGTCGCTGTCGGGCTTCCTGCAGGATGCCGAGAAGGGGCTCGGCCTCGGCGGCGACAAGCCGGTGATGGTGATGGACGCCGCGGGCGGGCTGATGAGCCTGGAAAGCGCCCGGGCCAAGCCGGTGCATACCGTGCTGTCCGGCCCCGCCGGCGGCGTGGTGGCCAGCGCCCATGTCGCCGCGCTGGCCGGGGTGCCCGACATCATCACCATGGACATCGGCGGCACCTCCACCGACATCAGCCTGATCCGGGGCGGCCGCCCCGAAGTCACCCGCAGCGCCAAGCTGGAAACGGTGCCGATCCGGCTGCCGGTGATCGACATCAACGCCATCGGCGCCGGCGGCGGCTCCATCGCCTGGATCGACGACGGCGGCGCCCTGCGCGTCGGCCCGATGAGCGCCGAGGCGGTGCCCGGCCCGGTCTGCTACGGCCGCGGCGGCACCGAGCCGACCGTCACCGACGCCAACCTGGTGCTCGGCCGCTTCGACGGCAATTCCCGGCTGGGGGGAGAGCTGCGGATGGACGTGGCCTCGGCCCGCGCCGCGATCCAGGAGAAGATCGCCGATCCGCTGGGGCTGAGCCTGGACGAGGCGGCGGCGGGCATCCTGCGGGTGGCGCACGCCAACATCGTGCGCGGCATCCGCGTCGTCTCGGTCGAACGCGGCTACGACCCGCGCGACTTCGCCCTTGTCCCCTTCGGCGGGGCGGGGCCGATGCACGGCAGCCCGGTGGCGCGCGAGCTGCGGATGACCCGGGTGCTGGTGCCCCCCACCCCCGGCATCCTCTGCGCGCTCGGCCAGCTGATCTCGGACCTGCGGCACGATTTCGTCGAAACCCATATCCTGCCCTATGCCGACCTGAGCGCCGAGGGCGCGGCCGGCCTGATCGGGGCGATGGTGGCGCGGGCGGACGAGCATCTGGCGCATGACGGCGTGCCTGTGGAGAAACGCTCGGTCGAGGTGCGGATCGACATGCGCTACATCGGCCAGAGCTACGAGCTGGCGATCCCGGTGGACCTGGCGGACCCCGACTACTGGGCCAAGCTGCCCGAGGCCTTCCACCGGATGCACCAGGCCCGCTTCGGCCATGCCGACCGCAAGGCCCCGATCGAGGTGGTCGGCATCGGCGCCACCGGCATCGGCCGCATCGACACGCCGCATCTGCCGCAACTGCCCGCGGGCGACGGCACCCCCGCCCCCGAGGCGCGGGTGGGCGAGCGGGAAATCTATTTCGAGCCGCTGGACCCGTCCGAACAGGGCCGCCACCACAAGACCGCGGTCTACCGGCGCGAGGCGCTGCGGGCGGGCGACGTGATCCAGGGCCCGGCGGTGATCGAGGAAGTCTCTTCCACCACCATCCTTTACCCCGGCGACCGGCTGACGGCCCATGCCTCGGGCAATCTCATCGTGGAGGTCGCGCAATGAGCGCCGCTAGGAATTTCGACCCGATCCGCCTGGAAGTCCTGCGCAACGCGCTGGAGGCGACGGCGCAGGAGATGGGCGTGGTGCTGCAGTTCACCTCGTTCTCGCCCAACATCAAGGAACGGATGGACGCCTCCTGCGCGATCTTCGACGCCCAGGGGCAACTGGTGGCGCAGGCCGAGCATGTGCCGGTGCACCTGGGGTCGATGCTGCGGGCGGTCCGGCCGGTGCTGGACCGGATGACGCAGCTGGAAGAGGGCGATGTCGCCATCGTCAACGATCCCTTCGTCGCCGGCGCCCACCTGCCAGACATCCTGCTGATCGCCCCGGTCTACATCGGCGGGCGCTGCATCGCCTATGTCGCCAACCGCGCCCACCATTCCGACGTGGGCGGGATGGAGCCGGGGTCGATGCCCGGCCGCTCGACCGAGATCTTCCAGGAAGGCATCATCATCCCGCCGCTGCGGCTTTACCGGCAGGGTGTGGAACAGGAGGACATCCTGGCGCTGATCCTGGCCAATGTCCGCACCCCGGACGAACGCCGCGGCGACATCAACGCCCAGCTGGCCTCGCTGCGGATCGGCATCCGGCGGCTGGAGGAGCTGGCGGAACGGTTCGGCGCCGAGGTGCTGGAGGACGGGCTGGCCGAGGTGCTGGACTATACCGAGCGGCGGATGCGCAAGCGGCTGGCCGAACTGCCCGTGGGCAGCTGGACCACCGAGGATTGCCTGGACGACGACGGCAGCAGCGAAGAGCCGGTGGTGATCAAGCTGCGGGTCGATGTCTCGCCCGAGGAGCTGGTCTTCGACTTCGAGGGATCGTCGCCGCAGCGCAAGGGCAACGTCAACGCCGTCGCGCCGATGACCTATTCGTCGATCTTCTACGCCATCAAGATCCTGACCGACGCCACCATGCCGCCGAACGCCGGCGTGCTGCGGCCGGTGCGGGTGAAGATCCCCAAGGGATCGTTCCTGGACGCGCAGCACCCCGCCGCGGTCTGCTCGGGCAATACCGAGACCACGCAGCGGGTGGCCGACACCGTGCTGCGGGCCTTCGCCCAGATCGCGCCGCACCGCATCGCCGCGGCCAGCCAGGGCACGATGAACCTGATCGGGGTGGGCGGCCGCGACCCGCGCTCGGGCAAGCCCTATACCTATATCGAGACCATCGGCGGCGGCCAGGGCGGCCGGCCCTACGGCCCGGGGATGAGCGCGGTCCACGCCAACATGTCGAACACCCTGAACACCCCGATCGAGGCGCTGGAGATCACCTACCCGCTGCGCGTCGAACGCTACGAACTGCGCGACGGATCGTCCGGCGCCGGCAAGAACCCAGGGGGCGAGGGCGTGGTCCGCGCCATCCGCGTGGTCGGCCACGACGCCCGGGTCTCGCTGCAATCCGACCGCCGCCGGTTCGCGCCCTATGGGTTGCATGGCGGCGAAAGCGGGGCCAAGGGTCTGAACTGGATGCTGGATGCCGAAGGCACGCGGCGCGAGCTGCCCTCGAAAGGGTCGATCACGCTGAAGCATGACGAGGTCGTCGTGGTGGAAACGCCGGGCGGCGGGGGATGGGGGAAGGCGCAGGCCTGACCCGCGGATGAACGGAGAGAAGCCGAAAGCGGCCTTCCAGAAGGACCAATCTCAACAGGAGGTAAGAATGAAAGACTTTTCGGGAAGCATCCGCGCGGCCATCGCCGCCCTGGCGCTCGGCGCCCTGGCGGCGCCGGTCTCGGCCGAGACCTGGCGCTTCGCCACCAAGATGCCCGCCGACAGCCCCGAGGGGCTGGTGTTCCAGTATTTCGCCGACCGGGTGGAAGAGCTTTCGGAAGGCGGCTTCGTCGTCCAGGTCTTCCCCTCCGAACAGCTGGGCACCGAGGCGGCGATCCTGGAGCAGCTGGAACTGGGCACGGTGAACCTTTACGCCGAGGACGCCTTCTTCCTGCAGAAATGGGTGCCGGACATCCGCTGGATCTCGATGCCCTTCATGTTCCCCGACCGCGAGAAGTGGCAGAGCTTCATGCACAGCGACCTGGTGAAGGGCTGGTTCGCCGAGGTCGAGGCCACCGCCGGCATCCGCCCGCTGGGCGACCCGACCGCGGTGATCCGCGGGCCCTATCGCGTGCTGGTCTCCTCCACCCCCGTCGCCGGGCTCGAGGACATCGGCAAGATGCGGCTGCGGATGTATCCCGACCAGCTGGCCATCGACGTCTGGACCTATCTCGGCGCCGACCTGCGGATGCTGGCCTGGACCGAGACCTACGAGGGCCTCAAGAGCGGCATCGCCACCGCCACCACCAGCCCCGCCGCGCTGGTGGAAAGCATGAGGCACTACGAGGTCGCCCCCTATATCTCGCGCACCAACGAATACTGGCAGGGCATCGTCTTCGCCATGAACGCCGAGGCCTTCGACGGGCTGTCCGAGGAATACCAGCAGATCCTGCTGCAGGCCCATGCCGATGCCGGCGCCTACAGCGCGCAGATCATGACCGAGGTGACCGACAAGATGCAGGCCAACCTCGAAGGCCAGGGCGTGACCTTCGTCGACTTCGACATCCAGGGCGTCGTCGACCACATGGCCGGCTGGTATGACCAGCAGGAAGCCGCCGGCGCCCTGCCGAAGGGCCTGCTGGAGGCCGCCCGCGCCGCCTCGGCCGAATAAGCGCACAAACAGCCAGGAAAAGCCCGATGGACAGAACCAACGATGTGCAGGGGAGGGGATCGCCCCCTCCCAAGCCCTACATCCTGCGCCTGCTGGACCGTGTGCTGGATGCCGCGGCCACGATCTTCCAGACCTGCGCCGAGGTTCTGGTCGGCATCATGCTGCTGATCAACATCCTCAATGTCGGCAGCCGCAACCTGGGGGGACCGTCGCTCCTCTGGGTCTGGCCCTGGACCGCCACGCTGATGGTCTGGGCCGTCTTCCTGGCGTTCTACGTGATGTATCGCCGCAACGTCGACATCAGCATGAGCTTCGTCGTCGAGCGGCTGGCGCCGGTCTGGCAGAAGGCGGCGACGATCCTGGCCCATCTCTGCGGGCTGGTCGTCGTCGGCCTGATCACGCTGGAAGCCCCGCAGATCCTGGCCCGTCAGGTCGGCGTGATGGAACTGGTCGGCCTGCAACGCTATGCGCTGTCAGTGCCGCTGCTGGTGTCCTCGGCGCTCTTGGTGCTGCATTTCCTGTCCGAGATCGCCAGCATCCTTCTGGGCCACGCCTCCATCGCGCCCCCCGGAGATGACGAGGCCCTGCTATGGTAGCCTTCACCATCTTCGGCATCTTCATCCTGCTGATGCTGCTCCGGGTGCCGGTGGTCGTCGCCATGGCGGTCGGCACGCTGGCGGGCATGGTGCAGCTGGGCTTCGCCACCAGCCTGTCCAAGCTTTACGTCTTCCCGCTGCAGATGCTGGAAGGCATCAACAGCCCGGCGCTGCTGGCGGTGCCGTTCTTCATCCTCGCCGGCCATTTCATGACCGCGATCGGGCTGACCGAGCGGATCTTCGCGCTGGCCAATGCCTTCGTCGGCCACATGCGGGCCGGTCTGGCGCAGGTGAACGTGGTCTGCTCGCTGTTCTTCGGCGGCATCACCGGCTCGGCCGTGGCCGATGTCGCCGGGATCGGCAACCTGGTCATCGCCCAGATGAAGAAGCGGGGCTATCCCGCCTCCTTCGCCTCGGCGCTGACGGTGGCAAGCTCGGTGATCGGGCCGACCATGTGGCCCTCGGTGCCGCTGCTGATCTACGCCTTCTCAGCCTCGGTCTCGGTCGAGCGGATGTTCCTGGCGGGGATCGGTCCGGGCGTGCTGATCATCCTGTCGCTGATGGTCTACAACCGCTTCGTCGCCGTGCGCTACAACGTGCCGCAGACCCCGCGCCCCCCTGCGCGCGAGATCGGCGGCATGGTGATGCGCTCCGGCTGGGCGCTGCTGGCGCCGCTGATCATCATCGGCTCGATCATCACCGGCCTTGCCACGCCGATGGAGGCCGGGGTCATCGCCTGCCTCTACACGCTGGTCCTGGGCGTGGCCTACCGCAGCCTGTCCTTCGCCCGCATCCGCCATGCGGTCGGCGATACCGTCATCCTGTTCGGCTCGGTCCTGATGATCATCGGCGTCTCGACGGCGATGAGCTGGGTGCTGACCTACGACCGGGTGCCGCAGACCCTTGCCGCGGCGGTGCTGGACCTGACCGACAACAAATACCTGTTCATGCTGATCGCGGTGGTGTTCTTCCTGGTGATCGGCACGGTGCTGGAGAACATCCCGGCGCAGGTGGTGCTGACGCCGATCATGCTGCCGCTGGTCGACCATTTCGGCATCGACCGGGTGCATTTCGGCATGGTGCTGGTCTACGGCCTGCTGATCGGCATCGTCTCCCCACCTGTCGGGGTGGCGCTGTTCATCGTGACCAAGATCGCGCGCATCTCCTTCGAGGAGGTCTGCAAGTCGGTCATTCCCTTCATGATCCCCCTGATCGGGGTGCTGTTCGCCATCGCCTTCTTCCCGCAGGTGGTGCTGTGGCTCCCTGATCTCATCCTTGGCGCGGAGGCCGGACCATGACCGCAAGCACCCTGCGGATCGCTGCCGATGTCGGCGGAACCTTCACCGATGTCGCGATGATCCGCGGCGACAAGAGCATTGCAACGCGCAAGGTCTCGTCCACCCCCGACGACTACAGCCGGGGCGTGGTCCGGGGCATCGTCGAACTGCTGGAGGTGGAGGGGCTGTCGGCCGAAGAGGTGGGCGAGGTGCTGCACGCCTCGACCGTGGCGACCAACACCATCCTGGAGGGGAAGGGCGCCAGGACCGCGCTGCTGACCACCGCCGGCTTCCGCGACATCCTGGAGATGCGGCGCGTGCGGGTGCCACGGCTCTACGACCCGCTCTACCGCAAGCCGCCGGCGCTGGTGCCCCGGCGCTGGCGCTTCGAGGTCGAGGAGCGGATGGACCACCGCGGCAACGTCCTGACCGCGCTGGACGAGACCACCGTCCACCGCGCGCTGGACGCCGTGGCCGCCGAGGGGATCGAGGCCATCGCCGTCTGCCTGCTGCATTCCTACGCCAACCCGGCGCATGAGCGGCGGATCGGCGAGATCATCCGGGAGCGGTTTCCGGCCATGTTCGTCTCGCTTTCGGTCGACATTCTGCCGGAGATCCGCGAATACGAACGCAGCTCCACCACCGCGATCAACTCCTACATCGGCCCGCCGGTGCGCGGCTATCTGAACGCACTGGCGGAACGGCTGCACGCCGCCGGGCTGCCGCGGCAGTTCTTCATGATGCATTCGGCGGGCGGCATCCTCGATGCCCGCACGGTGATGGAACGGCCGGCGCAGATCGTCGAATGCGGCCCGGCGGCGGGCGCCCTCGGCGCCAGCAAGGTGATGGGGCGGGCGGGCGAGGGCGACGCGATCTCCTTCGACATGGGCGGCACCACCGCCAAGGCGGCGCTGATCGAGAACGGCCGGCTGGTCACCACCGACGATTACGAGGTCGGCGGCGGCATCTCCTTGTCGTCGCGGCTGGCCAAGGGCGGCGGCTATGCGCTGAAGCTGCCGGTGATCGACATTTCCGAGGTCGGCGCCGGCGGCGGCTCCATCGTCTGGATCGACCGGGCGGGCGGGCTGAAGGTCGGCCCGCAAAGCGCCGGCTCGGTGCCCGGCCCGGCCTGCTATGGCCAGGGCGGCGACCGGCCCACGGTCACCGATGCCAACGTGGTCCTGGGCTATCTGAACCCGCAGGCGCTGGCCGGGGGGTCGGTTCCCATCGACGCCGGGCTCAGCCGGGCGGTGCTGGCGCGGGACGTGGCGGAGCCTCTGGGCCTCGACCTCGACGCCGCGGCCTTCGGGGTGCACGAGCTGATCACCAACGTGATGACCCGCGGGGTGAAGTCCGTCACCACCTACCGCGGCCGCGACCCGCGCGAGTTCACCATGATCGCCTTCGGCGGCAACGGCGGGGTGCATTCCGTCTCGCTGGCCCGCGCGCTTGGCGTGCGACGCGTGGTGGTGCCGCCGGGGTCGGGCGTGTTCTCCGCCCTCGGCCTGCTTTACGCCGATGTGGAGACCAGCGCCTCGGCCGCCTTCCTTTGCCCGCTGGAGAAGCTGACCACCGACCTGCTGGCCCCCCGCTTCGCCGAACTGGTCGCGCGGGCCAGCCACGAGATCGGCCGCAGCACCGAAGAGTTGCAGATCGAGCGCCGCGCCGATTTCCGCTATGCCGGGCAGGCCTTCGAACTGACCCTGCCCTTCGAGGAAAGCGCTGCCCTGTCGGCCGGCGACCTGACCGCCGTCCGCGACCGCTTCGAGGACGAACACGAACGGCTTTACGGCTACCGGCTGGCGCGCAACGCGGTGGAGCTGGTCACCCTGCGCGTCACTGCCCGGCTGGCCGGGGCGGGGCAGGTGGTGTCGGACTACCGCCCGGCACAGGGCGGCGAGGCCCGGCCCGACCGCATGGTCCATTTCGGCCCGGCCTTCGGCGGCCGCGTCGCCACCCGCGTGGTGGACCGCGCCGCGCTGGCGGGCGGGCCGAAGCAGGGGCCGCTGATCGTCGAGGAATACGACGGCACCACCGTGGTGCCGCCGGATTGCCGCGCCGCGCTGGACCCCCTGGGCAACATCGTCATCGACCTTCCCGACCCCGCGCAGGAGACCAGGCCATGAAAAGGATCGACCCGGTTCGACTGGAAGTCCTGAAGAACGCCTTCGACGCCATCGCCGACGAGATGGCGCTGATGCTGATGCGGGCGGCCTATTCGCCCATCGTGCGGGATTCGATGGATTATTCCACCGCGCTTTGCGACGCCAGGGGCCAGACGCTGGCGCAGGGCGTCACCACGCCGATGCACCTGGGCAGCTTCTACGACGCGATGCTGCACCTGATGGAGAAGTTCGCGGACGACATCCACGAAGGCGACATCTTCATCGGCAACGACCCCTATGCCGCCGCCGGCCAGCACCTGCCCGACATCTACATCATCGAGCCGCTGTTCCACTCCGGCCGGCTGGTGGCCTGGGCGACGACCATCGCCCACCATGCCGATGTCGGCGGCATCGTCCCGGGCAGCAACGCCCTCGGCGCGACCGAGATCTATCAGGAGGGGTTGCGGCTGCCGTTCCTGAAGCTGCAGTCGAAAGGGGTGCCGAACCAGACCATCTGGGACATCATCGCCCTGAACGTGCGGGTTCCCGATCTGGTCACCGGCGACCTGCGCGCGCAGATGGCGGCCTGCCAGTCCTGCCGCCGGTCGTTCAACGACCTGGTGGCCCGCTACGGCATCGACGAGGTGCTGGCCTATGCCGAGGAACTGCACGAATACGCCGAGCGGCTGACCCGGGCCGAGATCGCCGAACTGCCGGACGGCGACTACAGCTTCACCGACCACATCGACGGGCTGGGAGAAAACCCCGAGCCGATCGTCTTCCAGGTCAAGGTCTCGGTCCGCGGCGACCGCATCCTGATCGACTTCGCCGGATCGTCGAAACAGGTGCAGGGCGGGGTCAACACGCCGCTCCCGTTCACCAAGGCCAGCGTCTACACCGCGCTGCGCTCGGTCATGCAGTCGGATATCCCGAACTGCCACGGCTTCCAGCGCGCCATCGATGTGACGGCGCCGCCGGGCACCGTGGTCAACTCGGTCCACCCCGCCCCCTGCGGCGCGCGGGGGATCACCGGCTATCGCGTCATCGACGCGGTCTTCGGCGCGCTGGCCGGCCCGCTGCCCGAGCGCGTCACCGCCGACGGCATGGGCGGATCGACCGTGCCCACCTTCGGCGGCTGGCACGAGGGCAAGCCCTTCGTCTTCACCGAAACCGTCATGGGCACCTGGGGCGCCGGGGCGCATCACGACGGCCAGGTCGGCGTGCCGCACATGGGCGCCAACCAGGCCAACGTGCCCATCGAGATGATCGAGACCAACTACCCGCTGCGCATCCGCCGTTACGGCACCATTCCCGACAGCGGCGGGCCGGGGCGGCACCGCGGCGGGGCCTCCTTCGTGCGGGAATACGAATTCCTCGCCGACGAAGGCGTGCTGTCGCTGAGGTCCGACAAGGCGGCCTTCCCGCCGCACGGGCTGGCGGGCGGCCATTGCGGCCGCGGCCCGCTCAGCCGCCTGACCACCGCGGAAGGCAGCCGCACCCTGCCGGTGCTGCTGACCACCCCGGTCACCGTCCGCCGCGGCGACGTGTTCTGCCACCTCTCGCCCTCGGGCGGCGGCTACGGCGACCCGCTCGACCGGCCGGTGGCCGAGATCGTCGAGGATCTGGCGGACGGCATCATCACCCCAGCCCATGCCGAAGAGGTCTATGGCGTGGTGATGGCAGGCGGCGCCCCGGACCCCGCGGCCACCGAACGGCGGCGGGCGGAGATCCGGGCGCGGGGGGCGGGGGCATGACCGGCAGTCCCAAGGGCCGCGGCATCGCCGGGCGGCCCACCAACTACGGCGACCCGGAGTTCGCCGCCTACCTCCGCCGCTCCTTCGCCAAGTCGCAGGGCTATTCCGACGATGCGCTCGGCCGGCCCATCGTCGGCATCGCCTACACGCCCTCGGGCTTCAACAACTGCCACCGGCATTTCCCCGAACTGCTGGAGGCGGTGAAGCGCGGCGTCCTGCTGGCCGGGGCGCTGCCGGTGGAGTTTCCCACCATCTCGCTGGGCGAGGTCTTCACCAGCCCGACCAGCCTGAAGTTCCGCAACCTGATGGCGCTGGACACCGAAGAGATGATCCGCGCCCAGCCGATGGATGCCGTCGTGCTGATGGGCGGCTGCGACAAGACCGTGCCGGCGCAGCTGATGGGCGCGGTCTCGGCCGACATCCCGGCGATCCAGCTGGTCGCCGGGCCGATGTCGACCGGGCGCCACCGCGGCGAAAGGCTGGGCGCCTGCACCGATTGCCGCCGCTTCTGGGCGAAGTATCGCGCCGGCGAGATCGACGCCGAGGAGATCGGCGCGGTCGAGGGGCGGCTGGCCACCACCGCGGGCACCTGCGCGGTGATGGGCACCGCCTCCACCATGGCCTGCCTGGCGGAAACGCTGGGGATGAGCCTGCCGGGCTGCGCCGCCATTCCCGCCGTCCACGCCGACCGCCTGCGCATGGCCGAAGCCACCGGCAAGCGGGCGGTGGAGCTGATCGGCACCGGCCTGACGCCCTCGAAGATCGTCACCCCGGCGGCGGTGCGCAACGCGCTGCGGATGCTGCTGGCGCTGAGCGGGTCGACCAATGCGCTCTTGCACCTGACCGCCATCGCCCGACGCGCGGGCATCCGCATCGACCTGCAGGAGTTCAACCGCCTGTCCGAGGAAACCCCGGTGCTGGTGGACCTGAAGCCGGTCGGCCCGCACTACATGGAGGACCTGTTCCACGCCGGCGGCATCCCTGCCGTGCTGAAGGAACTTGCGCCCCTGCTGGAGCGCGAGGCCCTGACCGTCTCGGGCCGGACCATGGGCGAGTTGCTGGACCGGCCGCTGGCCGATCCGGTTGGCCGCGACGTGATCCGCTCGCGGACGGAGCCGGTGTCGCCGGTCGGCGGGCTGGTGACGGTGTTCGGCAGCCTCGCCCCCGGCGGGGCGGTGGTGAAGCGGGCGGCCGCCGACCCGCGGCTGATGGAGCACGAGGGGCGGGCGGTGGTCTTCTCCTCGCTGGCCGATCTGGCGGCGAGGATCGACGATCCGGCGCTGGAGGTGACGGCGGACGACGTGCTGGTGCTGCAGAACGCCGGGCCGCGCAGCGATTCCGGGATGCCCGAGGCGGGCTATCTGCCGATCCCGAAGAAGCTGGCGCAGGCCGGGGTGAAGGACATGCTGCGCATCTCCGACGCCCGCATGTCCGGCACCGCCTATGGCGCCATCGTCCTGCATGTCACGCCCGAGGCCGCGGTCGGCGGCCCGCTATCGCTGGTGCGGAACGGCGACCGCATCCGCATCAGCGTCGCCGCCCGCAGCCTGGACCTGCTGGTGCCGCCGGAGGAACTGGCCCGCCGCGCCGCGCAGGCGGAGGCGGCGGCGGACCGCAGACGGCGGGGCTACGACTGGCTCTACAACAGCCATGTGCTGCAGGCCGACGAGGGTGCCGACTTCGATTTCTGCGGAAAGGAGTAAGGCATGGCCAAGGTCCTCTGCCTCGGCGAGGTGCCCGGCTGGCTGCTGGCCGACCTGACGGCCGCGGGGCATCTGGCCGTGACCGAACCGCAGCCGGATGTCTCCGCCGTGATCCGCCGCGCCGGCAAGGTGGACAGGGCGCTGATGGACCGGCTGCCGCGGCTGGAGATGATCTCCAACTTCGGCGTCGGCTACGATCTGGTGGATGCGGAGGAGGCGCTGCGGCGGGGCATCGCCGTGGGCTACACGCCGGACGTCCTGAACGACGAGGTGGCCGACCTGACTTTGGGCCTGCTGCTGGCGACGCTGCGGCAGATCCCGCAGGGCAACCGGCACCTGCTGCATGGGCTCTGGCCCGCGGGGCATTACCCGCTGACGCCAACCCTGCGCGGCCGGACCATCGGCCTGATCGGCATGGGCCGGATCGGCAGCCGGATCGCCCGGCGGCTGGCGGGCTTCGACGTGCCGGTGGTCTACCACAGCCGCAGCCCCCGGCCCGAGACCGGGCTGCGCCATTACCCCGACCTGCTGGAGATGGCCCGCGACGTGGACACGCTGATCGCCATCCTGCCCGGCGGCCCCGGGACCCGGCACATCATCGACCGCCGGGTGCTGGCCGCGCTCGGCCCCGCGGGGGTGGTGATCAACGTCGCCCGCGGCTCGGTGCTGGACGAGGAGGCGCTGATCGAGGCGCTGGAGGGCGGCACGATCCTCGCCGCCGGCCTCGACGTGTTCGAGAACGAGCCGAACCCGGACCCGCGGCTGCTGAACCTGCCGAACTCGCTGGCCACGCCGCACCTGGGATCGGGCACCCATCATACCCGGCGGCTGATGTGGGAGCTGGTGCGGGACAACCTTCTGGCCTGGTTCTCCGGCACGGAAATGCCGGCGGCCATTCCCGGCTCGCCCCGGCAGGCCCGCCCCCCGCCCGGAAAGGCAAGCGCATGACCCGGACCTCCCTGCGCGGCGTGATCGCCGCCATCGTCACCCCGGCAACCCCCGGGCTGGACCCCGACGCGCCGCGCTTCCTGCGCCATGCCCGGCAGCTGCTGGCCGAGGGCGCCGACGGGCTGAACGTCCTCGGCACCACCGGCGAGGCGACCTCGTTCTCGCTGGACCAGCGGCGCGGGCTGATGGAGGCCGCCGCCGCCGGGCTGCCGCGCGACAGGCTGATGGTGGGGACCGGCGCCGCCGCCACCCGCGATGCGGTGGAGCTGACGCGCCATGCCGGCGACTGCGGCTTTGCCGGGGCGCTGGTGCTGCCGCCGTTCTACTACAAGGGCGTCGGCACCGAGGGCATCCTGCGTTACTTCGACGCCATCGCCGAGGGCAGCGCGGCAAGCGGCATCCCGCTTTACCTCTACAACTTCCCGGCCCTGTCCGGCGTGCCCTATACCGAGGACCTGGTCTCGGCGCTGGTGGCCCGGTTCGGCGGGCGGATCGCCGGGCTGAAGGATTCCTCGGGCGACATCGGCTATGCCCGCCGGATCGCAGCGCTGCCCGGGGGGCTGGACGTCTTCCCCTCTTCCGAGGCGGTGCTGGACCAGGCCCGCGCCGGCGGCCCCTTCGCGGGCTGCATCTCGGCCACCGTCAATGTCAGCGCCCGCCACGCCGCGGCCGCTCTGCATGGAGGGGACGACGCGGCCCTGCAGCGCGCCACCGCCATCCGGGCGCTGTTCGACGGCAAGCCGCTGGTGCCCTGGCTGAAGCAGGCGGTCGCGGCGCGGATGGGCGATCCCGGCTACGGGCCGGTGCTGCCGCCCTTCGTGCCGCCCGATCCCGCGGCGGTGGCGACGCTGGTCACAGAGCTGGAGAAGATCGACAAGGCGCCCGCCCGGCCATGACCCGCATCGTGGATCACGCCCCTGCGGCACCGGGAGCGGGTCATGCAGGCCGCCGCTGACATCCTGATGCAGCCGCAGGCGGTGGCGCGGGGCGTTTCCATCGCGCTGCTGGTGGTGCTTGCCACCCAGGCGATCCGCTGGTTCGGCCCCTCGATCGGCGGGCTGATCGCCTCGATGCCGATGATCACCGGCCCGGCCTATTTCATCCTGCTGGCGCAGGGCGACATCGGCTTCACCGCCGAGGCGGCGGCCTATTCGCTGATCTACATCGGCGCGGCGCAGGTCTTCCTGCTGGTCTTCATCGCCACGCTGCGCCGCATCCACCCGGCGGCGGCCTTCCTGCTGGCGGGGCTGGCCTGGTTCGCCGCGATCCTCGCGCTCGGCCTGCTGCCGCCCTGGCCTTGGCTGGGGTTGGCGGGCTTCGTGCTGATCACCGTCCTGACCCGCCGGCTGGCCCGCCGCTTCGTGCGGATCACCGGCGTCACCGTCACCGCCGACCGGGCCTGGATCACCGCGATCAAGGGTGCCAGCGCGGGGGTATTGGTCGCCTTCTCCACCTCGGTCGCCGCCAGCATCGGCACCAGTTGGAGCGGGGTGCTGCTGGTCTTTCCCATCGCCTTCGTGGTTCTTTGCGCCACCGCGCTGAAAATCTACGGAAAGGATGTGCTGATCGCCACGCTCTATTCCGCTATGCGCGGCAGCAGCAGCCTTGCCGCATTCTGTTTCGTCTTGGCGGCCGGACTTCATGCAATGACTCCCTGGCCCGCATTCGCCGCCGCCGTCTGCGCCGCAATCGCGACGACGCTGGCGCTCGGCTGGCTGGTGTCGCGGCCTTCGGCCGGGTCCGGCAGCTGAAAACGGTTTATTCTCCCATTCCGCCTGCGCAGAGACGAAAAGCGGGATGTTTCGTGTTGAAGCGAGAAGGATCTTCGCGCTATGCCCGATGTGCAATGGTAGCCATGAATTCCAGTCCCGCCCCGGCCCCGGCCGCCGAAAACCTGAACGGGCTGCGCACCAGGCGGACGCGCGACAAGATTCTGGCCGCCGCCCGGCTGGAATTCGTCGCGCGCGGGCTGGAAGGCACGACGATGGAATCGATCGCCCGCATCGCCAAGGTCAACAAGGCGCTGGTCTACCGGCATTTCACCAGCAAGGACCTGCTGTTCCAGGAGGTGCTGGCCCACAGCTACCGCGAAATGCGCGCGCGCGAGGCCGAGCTTGGCTTTTCCGAAGATCCGGTGATCGCGCTGGATCAATTATGCGCCTTCACGCTGGAATATTACGTTTCCAATCCGGATTTCCTGATCCTCGTCGGGATCGAAAACCTGCACAAGGGCGAACATATCCGGCGCATTCCGCTGGAGGACCTTGGCGTCGGCAGCCTGTTGCGGATCATGAATACCGTCTACGACCGCGGCGTCGTGGAGGGCAAGTTCCGCCCCGGCGTCGATCCGGTGGAATTGTGGCTGCTGTTGTCGTCGCTGTGCTGGTTCACGGTGGCGACCTCTTATACCGTCGACGTGACTTTCGGCCGGAACATGCTGTCGCCTGAAGAACTGGCGACCCGCCGCGGCAATATCCAGGAAATGGTCCGGCGCTTCCTGCAGAAATAGCGGCTATCCGTCGAAGCCCGGATCGCGCCAAACCTCGGCCCCCTCGACCATGGTCAGCATCACCTTCGTTTCCCCGAAAGCCACCGGATCGCAGGTCAGCAGGTCGCGGTCCAGCACGATCAGGTCGGCCCGGGCGCCGGGGGAAAGCTGCCCGGTCTCCTGCCCGCGCCAGGCCGCACGGGCGGCGTTCAGCGTATAGCCCAGCAGGCATTCGCGCCGGGTCAGCGCCTGTTCCGGCAGGAAGGGCTCGGCGCCGCCGCCGGTCGGCTGGCGGGTCATCGCGGTCTCCATGATCGGAAACGGATTCAGCGTGGTGACGCCCCAGTCGCTGGACAGCGCGAAATCCGCCCCCGCGTCCAGCAGGCTGCGGAAGGCATAGACCAGCCGTCCCCGCTCCGGCCCCAGCTTGGGCAGCGTCACCTCGGTCACCGAGGGGGCGCGGCGGGCCCAGAACGGCTGGATGTTCGCCATGACGCCAAGCGCGGCGAAGCGCGGAAGGTCGGCCGGATCGACGCATTGCACATGGGCCAGCTGGTGCAGCGCCGGCCAGGCGCCGTTGGCCTGCCGCGCAGCCTCCACCCCGTCCAGCGCCGCCCGCACCGCGCCGTCGCCGATGACATGGGCATGGATCTGGAAGCGCGCGGCGTCGAAGGCGGTGAAGAGGGCCGGCACCTGCTCCGGCGCGAACAGCAGGGGGGCGTTGCCGCCGATGGCGTCGGAATAGGGTTCCAGCATGGTGGCGGTGCGGTTCTCGAACACGCCATCCAGGAAGAACTTCGCCGAATGGATGCGGAACCGCTCCGGCCCCTCGGCCGCCTCGCGGCGCAGGGTGGAGACCCGCTCCACCGCCTGCACCACCGTCTCGGAGGGATCGACCCGGGCGGTGGCGGCGACGCGCAGGGTCAGCGCGCCGGCCTCCGCCATCCGGCGGTAGACCCGGGCGTGGCGGTCCTCGACCAAGGCGTCGATGACGCCGGTGATGCCGTGCCGGTTCGCCAGCGCCTGGCCGAAGCGCACGCCCGCCTCGTAATCGGCATCGGTCGGCGCCGGCATCCGCGCACGCGCCCAGCCGAGGGCGGATTCGTGCAGCATCCCCGTCGGCTCACCGGCCGCATCGCGGACGAAATGGCCGCCGGGCGGGTCCGGCGTATCGCCGTCCAGCCCCAGCGCGGCGCAGGCGGCGCTGTTCACGCAGGCATTGTGGCCATCCGAGCCGAGGATGAAGCAGGGCCGGTCCGGCACCGCGCGGTCCAGCACCTGCCGCGTCAGGTTGCCGTCGTGGAAGACGCCGGTATACCAGCCGACCCCGGTCACCCAGGCCGCATTGCTGCCCTTGGCGAAATCGCCAAGGCGGCGGACCAGATCCTCCGCCGTCCGCGCCGCGTCCAGCGCGGCCGAGCCGCCGTAGTCGAAGCCGCTGTCCTGCAGGTGGATGTGGGTGTCCTGCAAGCCGGGCAGCACCATCCGCCCGCCGCAGTCGACCACCCGCGCCCCCGGCCCCGCCAGCGCCCGCATCTCCTGGCTGTCGCCAAGCGCAAGCACCCTGCCGCCCGCCGCCGCCAGGGCGGCGACGCGGGGCCGCAGCGGGTCCATGGTCAGGATGTCGGCATTGATCAGGACCAGGTCTGCGGCAGGCATCGGCATCTCCCGGCGGAAGGAAAACGGGCCGGGGATGCGCCCCGGCCCGCCCGGTTCACTCCATCATCAGCTGCTGCCAGCTGCCAAGCGTGGCCTCGGTATAGCCCCAGCCTTCCTTCTCGTTCAGCAGCAGCATGTGCTCCAGGTTCTGCGGCGCCATCACCAGGATTTCCGAGTCCTCCGGCGACAGCCCCTCGGTCGCGGCGCTGACCACCGGGCCGTAGGTCTTCAGCGGCAGCAGCTTCTTCTGGTTCTCGACATCCAGCGCGAAGTTGATCGCCTCATGCGCCAGGTCGACATAGGGCGACCCCTTGGGAATCACCCACCAGTTGCCCCAGGCCACGCCGTCGCGGAAGGTGAAGCCGACCGGCGCGCCCTCGGCCTTGGCGGCCAGCATCCGCCCGCTCCAGGCGGAAGAGGCGGCCAGTTCCCCGGTGGACAAGAGCTGCGGCGGCTGCGCGCCCGATCCCCACCAGACGGTGACATGCGGCTTGATCTCGCGGATCTTGCCGAAGGCCATCTCGATCTTCTCGGGCGTCACCGGATAGATCTCCTCGGCCTTCAGCCCCGCCGCCAGCAGCGCCGCCTCGTAGTTGTAGGTGAACTCGGTATAAAGCCCGCGCGGGCCGGGGAAGCGGGCGACGTCCCAGAACTCGGCCCAGCTTTGCGGCCCGCCGTCGGGGAAGGCGCTCTCCGACCAGGCGATGATCGTCGCCCCGGTCGAGGTGACCAGCCCGCAGGGCGCCTTCATCGCGTCGGGCAGGGCGGCGGCGTTGGGAATCTTCGACAGGTCCAGCACCTCCAGGAAGCCCATCTGCTCGCCCTGGAAGGCCACGGTGCCGCCTTCGCAGACCAGGTCCCATTCCACCTTCTTCGCCTCGACCATGGCGATGGTCTTGGCGGTCTCGGTGGGCGAGGTGTTGATCGCCTCGATCCCCTTCATCGCGGCGAAGGGGTCGATGAAGGCGTTGCGCTCGGCATCCGACAGCGCGCCGCCCCAGGAGGTGAAGGTGAAGGGCCGCCCCTGCGCATGGGCCGGGCGGATCAGCCCCGAGGCGGCGGCAAGCGCCGTGGCACCGATCATGAACGAACGTCTCTGCATGGTCGTCTTCCTCCGTGTTGGTTGTTGCCTTCCGTCTTCGCTTCCGGCCTTCGTCCGGGCCGTGTTTCCTTCGGCTCAGGGCCCGGTGTCGGGCACCAGCAGCACCTCCTCGGGCGACCAGCCCAGCCGGACGATGTCGCCCTGCCGGAGCCCCCGCCCCTCCATCCCGCGCGCCACCAGGAAGGCGCCGCCGGCGGTTTCCAGCCCGAACTGTGTCAGCTCTCCCAGGTAGATCACCTCGGCGATACGGGCCTCGATCCCCTCGCCAGCATCGGGAAGGATGCGCAGATGCTCGGGCCGCAGCATCAGCCGCGCCGGCGCGCCGGGGGCGACGCCGGGCATCACCGGCGCCCGGACGGTCAGGCCGAGCGCGGGGACCTCGGCCGAAGCCATGCCGCCGGTCACCTCGGTCACCTTCGCCTCGGGCAGGTTCGACTCGCCGATGAAACCGGCGATGAAGCTGTTGGCGGGGCGGGCATAAAGCTCCGCCGCGGTCCCCAGCTGCTGGATGCGGCCCTTGCCCATCACCGCGATGCGGTCGGACAGCACCAGCGCCTCTTCCTGGTCGTGCGTCACGTAGATCGTGGTGCGGCCGTGCTTCAGGTGCAGCCGCCGCAATTCGACCTGCACCTGCCGGCGCAGCTGCCGGTCCAGCGCGCCGAGGGGTTCGTCCATCAGCAGCACGTCCGGCTCGATCACCAGCGCGCGGGCCACCGCGACCCGCTGCTGCTGGCCGCCGGACATCTGCTGCACGCCGCGGGTGCCGTAGCCCTCCAGCTGCACCAGCGCCAGCGCCGCCTCCACCCGCCGGGCGATCTCGGGCTTCGGCACCCGGCGCGCCTCCAGCCCGTAGGCCAGGTTCTGCGCCACGGTCATGTGCGGGAACAACGCATAGGACTGGAACACCATGCCGATGTTGCGGTGCCGCGCCGGGGTGCGGGTGACATCGCGGTCGCCGATGCGGATGGTGCCGCCGGAAGGGTCGGTATAGCCCGCGATCAGGTTCAGGAGCGTGGTCTTCCCCGACCCCGAGGGACCGAGCAGCGTCAGGAACTCGCCCGCGCCGATGTCCAGGTCGGTCGGCTCCAGCGCCGTCACCGCTCCGTAGCGCTTGGTCAATCCGCGCAGGCCAAGGGCAAGGCCGGTGGTCTCGATCATGCTTTCTCTCCGTTCCGTCGGGCCAGCGCCTGCGCCAGCACGAACAGCGCGACCGACAGCCCGATCATCACCACCGCCGCCACCGCCAGCACCGGCGTGAATTCAAGCCGCACCGTCTCCCACAGCTTCACCGGCAGGGTCTTGGTCGAATGGTCGGCCAGGAAGATCGTCAGCACCGCCTCGTCGAACGAGGTCATGAAGGAGAACACCGCACCCCCCGCGATGCCGGGCAGGATCACCGGCAGGGTGATGGTGCGGAAGATCCGCCACGGCCCGGCCCCCAGACCGGCGGCGGCCAGCGGCCAGGCCGGGTTCACCGCGCGCAGCGAGATGCCGACGTTGATCACCACGAAGGGCAGCGCCAGCACGGCATGGGACAGGGTCAGCGCCAGCAGCGTGCCGTTCATGCTGACATCCAGCGCCGAGCGGTAGATGGCGACCGAGACCACCACGATGGGCACCACCATCGGCGCCAGGAACAGCGCGCTGGAGGCCAGCGCCAGCCCCCGCCCCGCCCGCGACAGGCCGATGGCGGCCAGCGTGCCCAGGGGCACCGCGACCAGCGTCGCCAGGGTGGCCAGCTTCAGGCTGTTCATCAGCGCCCGCAGCCATTCGGCATCGTCGAAGAACCGGCCATACCAGAGCGCGGACCATTCCTTCGGCGGCAGGTAGATGAAGCTGGCCTTGTTGAACGAGGCCGGGATCACCGCAAGGATCGGCGCGACCAGAAAGGCCAGCACCGCCGCGGTGGCCATGTTGGCGGCGATGCGCCAGGGAAGCGGCAGCCGGTTCATCGCGCGAACATCCCCCGGTCCAGCTTCAGGAAGCGGGTGGCCGCCAGCATCAGCACCGCCACCGCCGCCAGAAGCGCGATCGAGGCCGCGGCCGCCATCGGCCAGTTGAAATGCTCGGTGATAAAGGCGACGATCAGCGTCGGCAGCATGATCGAGGTCCTGCCGCCCAGCAGCGCGGGGGTGATGTAGAAGCCCAGCGACAGCAGGAAGACGAAGGTCGCGCCCCCGGCCAGTCCCGGCAGGGTCAGCGGCAGCCAGATGCGGCGGAAGCTTTGCCAGAGGCCCGCCCCCAGCCCGTCGCTGGCCTGCATCAGCCGCGGGTCGATGGCCCGCATCGCACCGTAGAGCGGCAGAACCATGTAGGGCAGCAGCACATGGACCATGCCGACCAGCACCCCGGTGTGGTTGAACAGCAAGGGCAGCGGCGTGTCCGAAATCCCCATGGCCTGGATCGCCCGGTTCACCGGCCCGTGCCGCTCCAGCAGCAGCATCCAGGAATAGGTGCGGACCAGGATCGAGATCCACAGCGGGAACAGCACGCCGTAGATCATCAGCGTGAACCACAGCCCCCGCACCCGCGCCAGCAGATAGGCCAGCGGCCAGGCCAGAGCCGCGGTGATCGCCGTCACCACCGCAGCGACGACGAAGGAGTTCAGCATCACCCGCCGGTAGACCGGGCTTTCGGCCAGCGCGACGAAGGTGGCGAAGGTGCCCTCGGGCGCGGTGAAGGCCAGCGACAGGAACCGGACCAGCGGCAGCACGAAGACCACCAGCGTCAGGATCAGCGCCGGGGCCAGCAGCGCCAGAACCTCGATCCGCCGCCCGTTCACGGCGCGCCGCCGATGTCGGCGAAGGTGCCGAAGCCGCGCTTCCTGATCTGCCCGGCGATGACGACGCGCTGGATCTCCGAGGTGCCCTCCCAGATCCGGTCGACGCGGATGTCGCGGTAAAGCCGCTCCACCGGGTTCTCGCGCATGTAGCCGCGGCCACCCAGGATCTGCAGCGCCTTGTCGATCACCCGCCCGGCCATTTCCGAGCAATGCAGCTTCAGCGCCGAGGCATGGGCATGGACCAGCTTGCGGTCCAAGCCCTGGTCGATCTCCCAGGCCACGCGGTAGAGCATGGATTTCGCCGCGAATATCTCCACCGCCATGTCGGCCAGCATGAACTCGATGGCCTGGAAATCGCGGATCGGCCGGCCGAACTGCTGGCGTCCGGCAGCGTAGTCGTTGGCCACCTCGGCCGCCCGGCAGGCCGCGCCGACGGCGTGCGAGGCGATCTGCAGCCGGGCCTCGACGAACCAGTCCTTGGTCAGCTCGAAGCCGCGGCCGATGCTGCCCAGCAGGGCGTCTTCCGGGACCGGAGTGTCGCGGAACTCCAGCTCGGCATGGTCGAAGGCGAAGTTGTGCATGAACTTCGGCGACCGCAGGTGGGTCACCGTGGGCGGCGCCTCGGTGAAGGAGGGCTTGTCGACGATGAACAGCGTCGGCTTGTCGGGGTCGCCGTCGACATGGGCATGGACGATCACGAAGTCCGAGGCGTTGTAGGAGGTGACGAACCACTTCACCCCGGTCAGCAGCCACTGGTCGCCCTTCTTCACCGCCCGGGTCTGCACCTGCCGCGGGTCCGATCCCGCACCCTCTTCGGTGATGGCGAAAGCCCCCCGGCGATGCCCGGCGCAGGAGGGGCGCAGCCAGCGCTCGCGCTGCGCCTCGGTGCCGAACTTCAGGCTGACCGGCGGGCGCCAGACGCAGGACCAGAGCCCGTTGGTCACCCGGCCCAGCTGTTCCTCGATGGCGGTCTGCTCCAGCATCGAAAGGCCGAGGCCGCCGTTCTCCTTCGAGTGGTTGATGCCGGCGAAGCCCCAGTCGCGCACCTTCTGGCGGATGCCCTCGCGCAGCTCCACCGGCACTTCGCCGTGCTCGTCGGTGATCTGCTCCAGCGGCAGCAGCACCTCGTCCGCGAAGGCGCGGGCGCGGGCGGCAAGCTCCTGCTGGCGGGGGGTGAAGGCGAAATCCATCAGTCGGCTCCGTTGCTGTGCAGGGCTTCCGCCCGGGTGACGATCAGGGCATCCACCGCCATGACGCCGGTCTCCGAGACCAGAAGCGGGTTGATGTCGCATTCGGCGATCAGGTCGCCGAGGTCGCGGACCAGCGCCGAGAAGCCGGCGAAGGCCCGGGTGGCGGCGGCGGTGTCCACCGCGGGCAGGCCGCGCAGCGCGCCGGTCAGCGCGTGGAGACGCAAGGTCCGCAGCAGCCGCGCCGCCTCTTCCTGCGACACCGGCGGCAAGGCGACGGCGCGGTCGGCCAGCGCCTCGATGAAGACGCCGCCCGCCGCCAGCAGCAGCATCGGGCCGAACTGTGGGTCCTGAACCATGCCGAAGGCCAGCTCGATCCGGCCGCGCACCATCGGCGAGACGGTGACCTGCGGCCCCAGCCGCGCCAGCCGGGCGTAACCCTCGCTCAGGGCGGCCTCGTCGCGCAGGTCCAGCAGCACCCCGCCGGCATCGGACTTGTGCGCCAGCCCCGGCACAGCACTTTTCAGCACCACCGGCCAGCCGAGCGTCTGCGCCGCTTGCACCGCCGCCTCGGCGCTGTCCGCCGCAAGGGTCCGCGCAGCCGGGATGCCGTAGTCGATCAGCAGCTCCGCCGCCTCCGCCGCCGCCAGCGGCGCGGGATCGGCCAGCCTGTCGCGCCAGCGCCGCCGCACCGCCTCTGCCACCGGGGCGGGGAACGTGCGCAGCTCGGCCCGGCGGTCGCGGGCCTGCATCAGCTGGCGCACGGCCACCAGCCCCTCGGTGGTGCCGTCGATCACCGGCACCCCGGCCTCGGTCACCGCCAGCGCCAGCGCGCGGTGGCTGACGCTAGCGTAGTTGCTGACCACCGCCACCGGCTTCACCCCGGCCTTGCGCGCCCGGGTCACCGCGCGGGTGAAGCCCTCGGCGATGTAGGAGCCGTCGCGGATGTCCTGGAACAGCACGCCGATGGCGACCGTTGGATCGTCCAGCAGCGCAGCCATGCAACCTTCGACCTGCGTCTCGAAATCGCGGCCGGTGCCCCAGACATCCAGCGGATTGGCCGGCGGCAGGCCGGGGTCGAGGTGCTTCTCCAGCCGCTCCAGCGTCGCCTTGCCGACCTCGGCGAAGGGCACCCCCAGCTTTTCGGCCAGGTCGGCGACCATCTCGCGCTCGCCACCGGAATCGTGGATCGAGGCCAGCGCCCCCGGCGGCAGCGGCGCGCATTCCGACGCCAGCAGCAGGCTGGCCGACAGCTGGTCCAGCGTCTCCGCCACCATCACGCCATGGCGGGCGAACAGCGCCTCCCATGCGGCGCTGTCGCCGGCGATGGCGCCGGAATGGCTGACGGCGAATTCCGCGGCGATCCGGCTTTTGCCGACCTTCAGCGCCACCACCGGCACCCCCAGCCGGTCGGCCTTTTCCAGCGCCGCCACCAGCCGCTCGGGGCTGCGGGCGGTTTCCAGGAACAGGCCCACGGCGCGGGTCTGCGGCTGGTCCAGCGCCCAGTCCATGTAATCGGCGGCCTCGGTCGTCAGCTCGCGGCCCGAGGACACCGCCAGGGAATATTTCAGCCGCGCGTCGTTGTAGGCCAGCGCCGAGAAGGCCGAGCCGGACTGGGTGATGAAGGCCACGCTGCCCGGCCGCATCGGCAGGGCCGAGGCGAAGCCCGACACCCGCAGCCCGATGGAGGGGTTGCAGAACCCCATGCCGTTGCCGCCGCAGATGGCGATCCCGGCCTCGCGCGCGATGGCGGCCAGCCGCCCGGCCAGCGGATCGCCCGGCTGGCCGGTCAGGTCGCAGCTGGCGAAGATGGTGACGGCCTTGGCGCCATGCTCCGCCGCGCGGATCAGCCCGGATTCCAGCTGGGCATTGCCGAGGCCGAGCACGACATGCTCCACCGGCTCGGGCAGGGCGGACAGGTCGGGAAAGCAGGGGTGGTCGCCGATCCTTTCATAGCGCGGGTTCACCGCATGGATGCGGCCGCGGTAGCCGTCCATCGCCGCGGAACAGAGCATGGTCCGGCCCGGGGTGTCGGGCGTGGGCGAGGCGCCGACGAAGGCGATGGAAGCCGGCCGCAGCAGCGGGTCCAGCCGGTGCGCCCTCTTGCTCTGCCCTGTGCGAAGCCCTGCCGTCATCCGTATCTCCCCCCAAGGCCGCCGTCAGAGCGCAGGCGCCGGAAAATCGCCGGGAAACAGCCCGTCGAGATAGGCCAGACAGGCCCTGATCCCCGCCGCCCGGCCCTCCGGCCCGGTCTGGCCGTTCACCAGATTGGCGATCCAGTAGCCGTCGATGATGGCGTTCAGCGTGGCCGAGACCTGGTCGGCGTCGATGGTTGCCCCCCGCGCCGCGGCCAGCGCCGCCAGGTCCTCGGCGGTCGATCGGCGATAGCGCGCCTTCACCTCGGCGCAGCGCTGGCGATAGGCCGGGTTGCGCGCGGCTTCCGCCCAGAAGGCCAGCCAGGCCGCCATTTGCCGGGCGCTGGAGACCCTGCCGTCGAAATCGCTTTCGATCATCGCGCGCAGCCGCCTTGCCGCCGTCTCTCCGGCCGTCTCGCCGCCCTCGCACAGCGGCTGGCGCAGCGCCTCGTATTCCTCCAGCATGTGGTCCAGCGCCGCCAGCAAAAGGCCGTCCTTCGACTGGAAATGAAAGGCGGTGACGCCGTAGCTGCAACCGGCCGCATCGGCCACCGTCTTCATGGTCAGCCCGGTCAGCCCCAGCTTGCCGATCACCGAGACCGTCGCCTCCAGGAGCGCGCGGCGGCGCTCGGCGGTCTGGTCCTCGCGGCGCGGGCGCGCGGGTTTCTCCGCCTCAGCCGATATGGCCATCGGCCACCTCCTTCCCGGTGCGCAGGATCGCCTCGCGCAGGATGGCGCAGATGCGGTCGATCTCGGCCGCGGTGGCGATCAGCGGCGGCGAGATCACGCAGAGATTGGCGATGGGGCGGACGATCAGCCCCAGGTCCCAGGCGATCTCGTCCACCCTGAGCGCGATCTTCTTGTCCAGATCGGTCGCCTCGGCATGGGGCGGGCCGGTCATGATCTCGACCGCGCCGATCAGCCCGACGGCGCGCACGTCGGCGACCAGCGGCAGGTCGCGCAGCGCCGCCAGCCCGGCGTCGAACCGCGGGATCATCGCGCGGGTGTGGGGCAGGATGCCGTCGCGTTCGATCACCGCGATATTGGCCAGCGCGGCGGCGCAGGCGACCGGATGGCCGGTGTAGGTATAGCCATTGTTGAACCAGCCGCCGCGCGCGTTGCCGCCGCTGACGCGGGCCAGCACGGATTCGGAAATCGCCACGCCGCCCAGGGGGACATAGCCCGAGGTCACGCCCTTGGCGAAGGTGATCATGTCCGGCACCACGCCGAACACGCTTTCCGAGGCGAACCATTCGCCGCAGCGGCCGAAGGCGGTGACCACCTCGTCCGAGATGTAGAGGATGTCGTGCTGCTCGCAGATCGCCTTGATGCGGGCATGATAGCCCTTCGGCGGGATGATCACCCCGCCCGAGGCCAGCACCGGCTCGGCCAGGAAGGCGGCGACGGTCCCCGAGCCGAGTTGCGCGATCCGCTCCTCGAACTCGCCGACCAGGAAGTCCAGGAACGCCGCCGCGCTGCGGCCCTGCGCCAGCCGCGGATTGGGGCTGGAGAGGAAGGAGACGCGGTCCCCGGCGATGTCGAAATTCGGCCAGTTGCCGGTGCGGCCGGTGCAGGCGGCGGTCAGCGCGGTGGAGCCGTGATAGCCGTCATAGCGGGCGATGATCTTCTTCTTCGCCGGCCGCCCCAGCACGTTGTTGTAATATTCGGTGAAGCGCAGCGCGGTGTCGACGGCGGTCGAGCCGCCGGTGGTGAAGAACACCCGGTTCAGGTCGCCCGGCGTCATTTCGGCGATGCGCCCGGCCAGTTCGGCCGCGGGACTGTTGGTGGTATACCAGGGGGAGTTGTAGGAAAGCCGCAGCGCCTGATCCGAAATCGCCTTGGCGATGTCGGGCGAGCCATAGCCGATCTGGGTGCACCACATCCCGGCCGGCCCGTCGATCAGCCTATGGCCGGTGTCGGTGTAGACATGGATGCCCTCGCCATGGGTCAGCACCGGGCGGGCGGCCTGGCCCAGCTTCTCCATCTCTTCCGAAGGGCTGAACAGGTGGTCGCGCGCGGCAAGGGCGGCGCGGTCCTCGTTTCTCATGTCGTCCATGCCGGCCTCCCCCTGCCCGAGTCGGAGGCTGGCACAACTTGACTGACCGATCAAATAGTTTCTGCCGCCCTGCCGTTCAGGCCCCCGGACGGAACGGGCGGGCCAGCGAGGCCGGCACCTCCATGCCGCGGCGGCGCTTCTGCGAGATCAGCACCAGCGCGACGATGGTCGCCAGATAGGGCAGCGCCGACAGCGCCTCGGACGGCAGCGGCAGGCCGAGGATCTGGCCGTGCAGCTGCAGGATGGTGAAGCCGCCGAACAGCACCGCCCCGGCCAGCGCCCGCCAGGGCCGCCAGGCGGCGAAGACCACCAGCGACAGCGCGATCCAGCCGCGCCCGGCGGTCATGTTCTCGACCCAGATGCCGACATAGGCGACGGAGAGATAGGCCCCACCCAGCCCGGCCATGGCGCCGCCGAACAGGATGGCGGCCAGGCGGATGCGCCGCACCGGATAGCCGATGGCATGGGCGTTTTCCGGCGATTCGCCGATGGTGCGCAGGATCAGGCCGGACTTGCTGCGGGTCAGCCACCACCAGACCGCGGGCACCATGGCAAGGGTCAGGTAGACCACGATATCGAAGCGGAACAGCAGCGGGCCGAGCAGGGGAATGTCGCCGAGCAGCGGGATCGCCAGCGGCTTCAGCGTGGCGACCGGCTGGCTGCCGAAGCCCATGCCGATCATGGCGGAAAGGCCGGTGCCGAAGATCGCCAGCGCCAGCCCGGTGGCATATTGGTTGGCCAGGAAGACCAGCGCCAGCAGGGCGAACAGGCCCGAGGCCAGCATCCCCGCCAGCGCCCCGCCGACGAAGGCCAGCGGCAGCCCCCAGCCCGAGATCGCCAGCCAGAAGGCCACCGCCGCGCCGATCAGCATCATGCCTTCGAGGCCGAGGTTCAGGACGCCGGATTTCTCGACCACCAGCTCTCCCAGTGCCGCCAGCAGCATCGGGGTGGCGGCGGCGATGGTGCCGACGAAGATCGCGGTTGCCAGATCCATCACGCGCCGCTCCGGGTGATCCGCCAGGAGGTGAAGAACTCGCTGGCCAGAAGGAAGAACAGCAGCAGGCCCTGGAACACCCGGGTGATATGCGCCGGGATGCCGAAGGAGACCTGCACCGCCTCGCCGCCGACATAGGTCAGGGCGAGGAACAATCCGCCCAGAAGGATGCCCGCCGGATGCAGCCTGCCGACGAAGGCGACGATGATGGCGGTGAAGCCGTAGCCGGGCGAGATGACGGCGGACAGCTGGCCCAGGGGGCCGGCGACCTCGTAGAAGCCGGCCACCCCGGCGGCGGCCCCGCCGACCAGCAGGCCGGTCCAGATCGCCCCTTTCTCGGAAAAGCCGACATAGCGCGCGGCCCGCGGCGCGGCGCCGCCGACCGCCAGCCGGTAGCCGGCGAAGGAGCGCGAGACGAACAGCCAGAGCAGGCCGAGCACCAAGAGCGCGAACCAGACCGAGGCGGTGACGCGGAAGCGCGGGTCGAGGGGCGACAGCGTCCCCGCGGGCGGCATCAGCGCCGTCTGCGGGAAGTTGAAGCCCATCGGGTCGCGCCATGGCCCGCGCACCAGCCACGAGAGCAGCAGCCCGGCGATATAGGTCAGCATCAGCGTGACCAGAATCTCGTTGGTGCCGAAGCGCGCGCGCAGGAAGGCGGCGATCCCGGCCCAGGCCATGCCGGCCAGCAGCGCCGCCAGGAACATCAGCGGCAGCAGCAGGCCATGCAGCCCCTGCGGCGCGAACAGTCCCACCCCGGCGGCGGCGATGGCGCCCATGGTCAGCTGCCCCTCCGCCCCGATGTTCCAGATGTTGGCGCGGAAGCCGACCGACAGGCCGGCGGCGATGATGATCAGCGGCACCGCCTTCACCAGCAGCTCGGTCAGGCCGTAAAGCCCGGTCACCGGCCCGATGAAGAAGGCGTAAAGCGTGGCGAGGGGATCGAAGCCGAGCGTCCAGAACAGCGCGCCGCCGAAGACCAGCGTCAGCAGCACCGCGGCAATCGGGGCCAGCAGGCGGGCGGCCCAGGTTACCTCGCGGCGGGGTTCGATGCGCAGCGCCATTCAGTGCATCCTCCCGACGCCGGTCATGTAGCTGCCCAGCCGGCTTTTCGTTGCCTCGCCCCGCGGGATCGAGGGCGACAGCCGTCCCTCGGACAGGACATGGATGCGGTCGCAGATCTCGATCAGTTCCTCCAGCTCCTCGGAGAAGACCAGCACCGCGGCGCCGCGGCGGCTCTGGTCGATGATGCGCTGGCGGATGAAGGCGGCGGCACCGACGTCGACGCCCCAGGTCGGCTGCGCCACGATCAGCACCTTGGGGTCCAGCGCCAGCTCGCGCCCCAGGATGAACTTCTGCAGGTTGCCGCCCGACAGGCTGGAAGCCAGCGCCTGCGGTCCCTCGGCCTTGACCGAGAAGCGCGAGATGATCGCGGCGGCGCGGGCGCGGGCCTGAGCGTAGCGGGCAAGGCCATGGCGGACCAGGCCGGCGGTATAGCCGGTCAGCAGGGTGTTCTGGGTCAGGGTATGGCCGGGCACCGCGCCACGGCCCAGCCGTTCCTCGGGCACATAGGCCAGGCCCCGGCGGCGGCGCTGGTCGGCGCGCAGGCCGGTCATGTCCTGCCCCAGCAGCGCCATCCGGCCCGCGGGCGCGGCGGCCTCGCCCGACAGGCAGGCCGCCAGTTCGGACTGGCCGTTGCCCGAGACGCCGGCGATGCCGACGATCTCGCCGCCGAAAAGGTCCAGCGCGATGCCGTCCAGCGCCCGGCCCTGCGCGCCGAAGGGCCGGCCGGACAGGCCCTGCACCGACAAGAGCGGCGCCGGCGTCAGGCTGGCCGGGGGATGGTCGGTCACCGGCAGGTCGCTGCCGATCATCATCACCGCAAGATCGTGGGCCGAAGCGGTGCGCGGGTCGGTGCTGCCGGTCACCCGGCCGCCCCGCAGCACGGTGGCGCGCTGGCACAGCGCCCGCACCTCGTCCAGCTTGTGGCTGATGTAGATGATGCTGCATCCCCCCGCCGCGATGCGGCGCAGCACGGTGAACAGCTGCTCCACCGCCTGCGGCGCCAGCACCGAGGTCGGCTCGTCCAGGATCAGCAGCCGCGGGTCGCGCATCAGGCAGCGCAGGATCTCGACCTGCTGGCGTTCGCCCATCGACAGGTCGGCGACAAGGCGGCCCGGCTCCACCGACAGGCCGTAGCGCGCGGCGGTCTCGGCGATGCGGGCCGACAGCGCCGGCAGGTCCATCCGCCCGGGCAGGCACAGCGCGATGTTCTCGGCCACGGTGGCGGTCTCGAACAGCGAGAAATGCTGGTAGACCATCTCGATCCCCAGCGCCCGCGCCTGCGCCGGGCTGTGGTGGCCCAGCACCCGGCCGTCATAGCGGATTTCGCCGCGGTCGGGGCTGGTCGCGCCGTAGATGATCTTCATCAGCGTGGACTTGCCCGCGCCGTTCTCGCCCAGGATGGCGTGGATCTCGCCCGGCGCCACGGAAAGCGTGATCGCATCGTTGGCGACCACGCCCGGATAGGCCTTGGAGATGTCCCGCAGCTCCAGCCGCGGGGTCATCCCCTCGTCAATGGCCGTCGCCATCAGCCCAGCGTGCCGATCATGCCTTCGGCCAGCCAGTTGATGCCGCGCACCGCATCGCCGGGCAGGACCTCGCCCGCGGCGACGACGACATTGCCCTGGTTGTCCTTGATCTCGCCGGCATAGGGCTGGATTTCGCCGGATTTCACGCCCTCCACCGCAGCATCCAGCTTGGCGCGCACGTCCTCGGGGATCGCGGCGTTGAACGGGGCCAGCGTGACCACGCCCTCGGCCAGCCCGTCCCAGCGGGATTCGCTGGTCCAGCTGCCGTCCAGCACCTTCTGCGCCGCGCCGACATATTCCGAGCTCCAGTCCAGCACGACCGAGGTCAGCTGACTGTCCGGTCCGAAGGAGGTCAGGTCGCTGGCATAGCCGACCGCATAGACCCCGGCCTCCTGCGCCGCCTGCACGCAGACGCCGGTGTCGGTCATGCCCAGGATCACGTCGGCCCCCTGCGCCATCAGCGCCTGCGCCGCCTCCTTCTCCTTGCCGGGGTCGAACCAGGAGTTCAGGAAGACGACCGAGCAGGTGATGTCGGGGTTCACCGTCCGCGCGCCCAGCAGGAAGGCGTTGCCGGGGCCGACGATGTCGGGGATCGGGAAGCCGCCGACGAAGCCCAGCTTGCCGGTCTTGGTCATGTGGCCCGCGGCGATGCCGGCGATATACATGCCCTCGTAATACTTGGCCTCGAAGGTGCCGAGGTTGTCCAGATGCACGATGCCCGAGCAGTGTTCCCAGGCCACGTCCGGGAATTGCGGGGCAACCTTCTGCATCGGCTGGCCCAAGGAGAAGCTGGTGCCGAAGATCAGCCGGTGGCCCTGCGAGGCCAGGTCGCGGAACACCCGCTCGGCGTCCTGCGGCAGGAAGGTGTTGTCGACCACCGTCACCTGCACCTTGTCGCCCAGCGCGGCCTTGATCGCCTCGATCCCCAGGGCGTGCTGCTTCGACCAGCCGATCTCGGCCGCCGGAGAGGCGTTGACCTGGCCGATCTTCAGCACGTCCTGCGCCGCGGCGAGGCGCGGCAGCGCCAGAGCCCCGGCGAATGCGGCCGATCCCTGAAGCAGTCTTCTGCGCGAGAAATTCATGTCGTCCCTCCTGTCGTGCCCGTGCTGGCCAGGCGTTTTCCCGGTTCAGGCCGGTTCCGTCTGCGGTTTCAGCCAGCGGCCCAGAACCTCGTCGAGGTCGGGCCGGATCGCGGCGCGCATGTCCATGTCGTAGCCGCGGGCGATGGCGTCGTAATGGCTGGCGATCAGCCGCAGCGCCGGCTCGATCCGCCCGCCCTTCAGATGCGCCAGCAGCAGCCCATGGTCGTCGTTCAGCTTCTGCCGGTGGTAATCGCGGTTGACGTAGAGCAGCCGGATCAGCTGCGACCGGCGCAACAGGCGGGCATGGCTTTCCTCCAGCACCCGGTTGCGCGCAAGCTTGACCAGTTCGACGTGGAATTCCGGCCCGATCCGGTCGGAGCCGGCATCGTCGCCATGGTCGAGGCAGCATTGCGTCTCGCAGACGTTGCATTCCAGCCGGTCGAGGTCCGAGGGCGACAGCCTTGTCGCCAGCTGGAAGGCCGCGCCCTGTTCGATGGCGGCGATGGCCTCGAAGATCTCGAAGGCGTCGCGGGCGTCCAGCTCGGCCACGAAGGCCCCCCGGTTGGGGTGCATCTGCACCAGCCCCTCGCGCGCCAGCACGATCAGCGCCTGTTTCACCACCGCCCGGCTGGTGCCGCAGATCTCGCCCAGATGGCGTTCGCCCAGCTTGAAGCCGGGCGGCAGTTCCTGCGCGGCGATGGCGCCGGACAGGGCCTCTGCGATCTGCCGGGAACGATACGCCATCCGTGCCGCCTGTGCATTTCCTGAATCCGAGCCTAAAGTATCGGCGCCGTATCTTGTCAAGCAATCTTCGTCGTTGATATGACAGGATCGACAGATTGCTATGCAATTCATCACCCGCGACGGAGGAGCAGCCATGGCCGACCCCCTGCCCGATCCCTTCATGCTGAACCAGTGGTTCCCGATCTCGGCCCTGCAGGACGTGCATGACCGGCCCCGCCGCACCACGCTGCTGGGCGAGCCGCTGGTCTATTTCCGCGACGGCTCCGGCTGCCGCGTCACCGGCGCCGATGGCCGCGCCCTGCCGGTGCTGGAGCAATATGCCTGCCTCTGGACCACCCTCGGCCGGCCCGAGGGCGGGCTGTTCCCGATCCCGGAATACGACGAACCCGACCGCCGCAACATCGCCGCCGGCTCCATCGGGGTGAACGTCTCGGCCATGCGGGGGATCGAGAACTTCCTGGACATGGGCCACTTCCCCTATGTCCACACCGGCATCCTGGGCGAGCTGCCGCACACCGAAGTCAAGGAATACAACGTCGAGCTGCGCGAGGGCGGGCGCGAGATCGTCGCCACCGAATGCCTGTTCTACCAGCCCCGCGCCTCCACCGTCTCCACCTCTGGCGCCGATGTGGAATATGTCTACCGGGTGCCGCATCCGACCTGCTCGGTGCTCTACAAGTCCAGCCCGATGGATACCCGGCGGCTGGACGTGATCGCGCTGTTCGGCCAGCCGACCGGGCCGGAAAGCTTCCGCGGCCATATGGTGCTGAGCATCCTCGACGACGTGAACGCCGACGATTTCATCAGCTATTTCCAGCTGCACATCTTCGGGCAGGACAAGCCGATCCTGGAGAACCAGATGCCGAAGCGGCTGCCGCTGGACCCCAGGGCGGAAACCCCGATCCGGGCCGACAAGACCTCGATCATGTATCGCCGCTGGCTGGCCTCGAACGGCGTGACCTATGGCGTGATCCCCGCAGCGGCATGAAAGGATGAGGATGGACAGCGCAAGCATCGCCCCCGGCTGGGTTCCGGTGGCCGCCAGCGAGGATGTGATCCCGCGCCATGTGTTCCAGGGCAAGCTCTGGGGGCAGGAACTGGCGATCTGGCGGGCCGACGACGGCTACGTCAACGTCTGGGAGAACCGCTGCCTGCACCGCGGCGTGCGGCTGTCCATCGGGGTGAACACCGGGACGGAACTGGTCTGCCAGTATCACGGCTGGCGCTACGCCAACCGCAATGCGGGCTGCACCTATATCCCCGCCCATCCGGCCGACGCGCCGCCGCGCACGATCTGCAACCGCACCTGGCCGGCGCGCGAGGCGCATGGGCTGATCTGGACCCATCTGGGCGAGGGCGAACCGGCGCTGCCCGAGGCCGCCGAGGCGCCGCTGGTGCTGCGGGCGGTGCCGGTGCGGGCGGCGCCCGGCGACGTGTCGGCGGCGCTGGAGGGCTTCGATCCGGGCGAGGGGCTGGCGCATCGCGGCGGGCTGGTCTTCGGCGACGGCGCCAGCACGTTGCGGCTGTTCGTGCAGCCGATGGATTCCGGCCTGTCGGCGATCCGCGGGCTGGTCTCCGGCCCGCTGGCGGGCGAGGGGCTGGCGCTGTTGCGCCGGCTGAACACCGCACTGACCGCCTTCGGCCGCGCGGCCGAGGCGGCGGCCCGGCAGCACCCTGCCCCTGCGCCGATCCCGCCGGTCTATGGCCGGGTCAGCGAGGAGCTGGCCGAGATGCCGGAGATGGCCGCCGGCACCGGCAAGATCCGCGTCACCATCGCGGCGAAAACCGTCGTGGCCGAGGGCATCGTTTCGCTGGACCTGCGCCCCCTGCGCGGGGTGCTGCCGGCCTTCCAGCCCGGCGCGCATATCGACGTGGCGCTGCCGAACGGCCTTGTCCGGCAGTATTCGCTGGTGAACGGCCCGGGCGAGACCGACCGCTACATCATCGGCGTCAAGCGCGAGCCGCAGTCGGCGGGCGGGTCGCTGGCGATCCACGACAGCCTGAAACCCGGCGACCTGCTGGCGATTTCGGAGCCGCGCAACAACTTCACCCTGCGCCGCGATGCCGAGGAGACGATCTTCCTCGCCGGCGGCATCGGGGTGACGCCGCTCCTGGCGATGGCCGCGGCGATGGCGGTGGACGACCAGGACTTCCGCCTGCACTACTTCGCCGCCGGGCAGGGCCACCTGGCCTTCCCCGAGCGGCTGGCGGCCCTGGGCGAAAGGGTGCAACCGCATCTCGGCCTCGATCCCGCCGGAACGATGGCGGCGCTGCGCGAGATCCTCTCGCGCCCCGGTCCGGCGCGGCAGGTCTATGTCTGCGGCCCCGGCCCGATGCTGGACGCGGCGCGGACCATCGCGGCGGACCAGGGCTGGCCGGAAAGCGCGGTGCATTTCGAGTATTTCCGCAACACCCACGAGATCGACGATTCCAGCAGCTTCGACATCGCGCTGGCGCGGTCGGCCGTGACGCTGCGGGTGCCGGCCGGCAAGTCGATCCTGCAGGTGCTGCGCGAGAACGGCATCGCCGTGCCCTCCTCCTGCGGGCAGGGCGCCTGCGGCACCTGCAAGGTGAAGGTGCTGGAGGGCATCCCGGACCATCAGGACGTCTATCTGAACAACGCCGAGAAGGCCGCGAACGACAGGATCATGACCTGCGTCTCGCGGGCGAAATCCGACCGTCTCATACTGGATCTCTAGCCGATGATCAGGCTTTACGACTTCGACCTGTCGGGCAACTGCTACAAGGCGCGGCTGCTGCTGGCCATCCTGGGGGTGGAATACGAACGCAGGAACGTCGATTTCTTCCCCGGCCTGAAGCACCGCGAACCGGAGTTTCTGGCGGTGAACCCGCTGGGCCAGCTGCCGGTGCTGGAGGACGGCGACCTGCGGCTGGCGCAAAGCCAGGCGATCCTGGTCTATGTGGCCCGGAAATACGATCCCTCCGGCCGCTGGTATCCGCTGGACAGCCCGGAAATCGCCGGGCAGGTCCAGCAATGGCTGGGCTTCGCCGAGGGGCTGACCGCCACCGCCTCGGCCGCGCGGCTGGCCGACGGCATGGGCTTCGACTTCGACGCCGAGGCCGCGCGGGACGGGGCGCACAAGCTGTTCGCCGTGATGGACGAGCACCTGTGGTTCCAGGAACGGCAGGGGCAGGACTGGCTGGCCCCCGGCGCCGCGCCCACCGTCGCCGACATCGCCTGCTTCCCCTATGTCATGCTGTCGGAAGAGGGCGGCATCTCGCGCGAGACATATCCCGCGATCCGCCGCTGGACCGACCGGGTGAAGCGCATTCCCGGCTTCGTGGTCATGCCCGGCATCTTCCCCGCCGTGCTGGGCAGCCAGTGATGCAGCCCGCGCTGGTCGTCCTCGGCAGCGGCTTCCACACCCCCGCGCGCGACCGGCTGGAGGTGCTGGCCGACTGCGCCTTCATCGTCGACGGCACGGGCCGGATCGCCGATGTGATCCGCCCGGAGGACCCCCGGCAGCAGGCCCTGGCCGCCTGGGCCGAGGCGCAGGGGGTGCTGCACCGGCTGCCCGCCGATGCCTGGCTGATCCCGGGCCTCGTGGACCTGCATGTCCACGCGCCGCAATGGCCGCAGCTGGGCAAGGCGCTGGATGCGCCGCTTGAGGTCTGGCTGCAGAAATACACCTTCCCGCTGGAGGCGCGCTTCGCCGACCCGGACTTCGCGGCCGAGGTCTATGACGATCTGGTCCGCAGCCTTCTGGCGCAGGGCACCACCACGGCGATGTATTTCGGCTCGGTCCACAAGCGGCCCAACCTGATCCTGGCCGAGGCCTGCCTGCGCCACGGCCAGCGGGCGCTGGTCGGCAAGGTGGCGATGGACGATCCCGCCACCTGCCCCGCGTTCTACCGCGACGCCGATGCCGCCACCGCCATCGCCGAGACTCGCGCCTTCATCGCCGAACTGCGGGCGATGCAGGGCGAGGACCCGCTGGTGCTGCCGGTGATCACCCCGCGCTTCATCCCCAGTTGCACCGACGACCTGCTGGAAGGGTTGGGGCAACTGGCGCGCGAGACCGGATGCCATGTCCAGACCCATGCCTCGGAAAGCGACTGGGCGGCGGGTTATGTGCGCGACCGGCTGGGCTGCTCCGACTGCACCGCGCTGGACCGTTTCGGCCTCCTGACCGACCGCACGGTGCTGGCGCACGCCAATTTCATCGACGGCAACGACATGGCGCTGATGGCGCAGCGCGGGGCGGCGGTGGCGCATTGCCCGATGTCGAACGCCTATTTTGCCAATGCGATCTTCCCGGTCCGCCGGGCGCTGGAGGCGGGGGTGGAGGTCGGCCTCGGCACCGACATCTCGGGCGGGTTCAGCCCCTCGATCCTGGACGGGCTGCGCCATGCGCTGATGACCTCGCGCCATCTGGGCCGGGGCGCCGACCCGACGCTGCCGCCCGAGGCCCGCGGCACCGGCGAGGCGCCGCTGACGGCGGTGGAGGCGTTCTGGCTGGCCACCGCCGGCGGGGCCGACGCGCTGTCGCTGCCGGTGGGGCGGCTGGCCGAGGGCCAGTGCTTCGACGCGCTGGTCATCCGCGCCAATCTGCCGGGCAGCGGGCTGCGGCATTTCCCCGGGGCGGACCGGCCGGAGGAGCTGTTCGAGAAGATCGTGCTCACCGCCGACCGCGCCGCCATCGGCGACATCTGGGTGCAGGGGCGCAAGGTCCGCTGATCAGACCTTCAGGAACAGCAGCGCCCGCAGGATCTCGGCGAAATCGGCATGGGCAAAGGCCACCGCGCGGGGGCCATGCCTTACGGCTCCGGGATACCACGCCGCACGATAGGCGCCGGTCGGGTTGTTGAACTCGATCACCACCTCGTAGCGGCCCGCCCGCTCCGGCAGGGCGCGGGAGAGATCGCCCGACAGCGCCGCCTCCACCCCCTCGCGGATCAGCCGGCAGGCGCGGGCGGGGGAGATCGAGCTGGTGGCATTGCCGTCGCCCGCCAGCGTCTCCACCGCCGCAAGGCCCGGCACCATCGCCCGGGCCTCGGCGCAGATGCCGGCATCGCCGGACAGGAAGACCGAGGGCACGCCGTAGCCCGCGGCGCAAAGGGCGTTGACGGTGAATTCCGACGCCACCTCGCCGTTCAGCAACAGCCGCGAGATGCGGAGGTTCGAGGTATGCGCCAGCGGATTGGCCTCGCTGCCGGCCCTGGAGTGATAGCCGGTGTAGACCGCCGCGGCGAAGCCGGCGTCCAGCCCGAACATCATCGCATCCGGGTGGCCCGACCAGCCGCGGACGATGCGGGCATAATCCGGCAGCCGGTCGAGGATCAGGTTGCGGCCGCTGTCGTGGGCGTCCTTGATCACCACCTCGGTCGCCCCCGCGGCGCGTGCGCCCTCGCAGGCGGCGACCACCTCGGCGGTCATCAGGGCACGGAACTCGGCCCAGTCGGGATGGGTCCGCTCGGCCTCGTCCCAATGGGCGATGCCGGCGGTGCCTTCGATGTCGGCGGAGATGAAGACTTTCATGGCAGCGGATTCTCCTTCAGCCAGTCGGCAAGGGCGGGATAGGTTCGGCCGTCGCGGCCGGTCATCGCCGGGGCGGCGCAGAGGGCGTTCAGCACGGCTTCCTGCGTGGCCTCGGCGGCGGCGCGGAAGGCGGTGTCGATATGGGTGTCGGAAAGCCGGGCCTGCGGGGTGAAAACCTCCGGCTCATGCGCCACCGGGTCGGCGGTGGTGAAGCACAGGCAGATGTCGCCGCTGCCGTGGCCCCAGAAGGCGCCGAGCCGCGCCAGCCCCGCGCCGCCGCGCCGGGCGACGCGCTGCAGCTGGCGGTCGGCCAGCGGCAGGTCGGTCGCCAGCACGACGATCACCGAGCCGCTTTCCGCCTCGGCCGGGCGGCGCGGGTCGGGGCGGCGGCCGTCGGGCAGCAGCAGGTCGCCCGCCGCGCCGAAATTCGCCAGCACCAGCGCGCCCATGGTGAAGCCTTGCCCGGGGATCTCCATCCGGCGCGAGGCGGTGCCGATCCCGGCCTTGAAGCCGAAGGCGGTCATCCCCGACCCGGCGCCGACCGCGCCCTGCTCCACCGGCCCCGGACGGGCGGCTTCCAGCGCGGCGATGGCATCGGCAGGCGTCACCGCCATCGCCTGGATGTCGTTGATGCCGCCGTCGTTGCATTCGCAGACCAGCGGGTTGACGGTCGAGGTCCGGCGGCCGATCTGCGGGTTGGCGGCGACGGCGCGGCGGATCAGCGCCTCGGTGCAGGCAGCGACGCCGAAGGTGTTGGTCAGCAGGATCGGCGTCTCGATGGTGCCGAGTTCGGCCACCTGCATCAGCCCGGCCGACTTGCCGAAGCCGTTGATCACCTCCACCGCCGCCCGCGGCTTCAGCCGGAACAGGTCGCCCGGATGCGGCAGGATTGCGGTGACGCCGGTGCAGATGCCGTCCCCCCGCAGCGAGCGGTGGCCGATGGTTACCCCCGGCACGTCGGTGATGGCGTTCAGCGGACCGGCGGCCAGCCTGCCGCCGGGGATCAGCCCGAAGTCCCGCGCCGTCGTCATCGCCTGCCTCCCTGCGGTCCGGTCCAGATAAGGCACAAGCGGCGGGATTGTCATCCGGGCTCAGGCAGAAATCTCCTCCAGCGGAGAGATGCCGCGGGCGGACAGCAGCCGCGCCAGCGCCTCCGCCCAGGGCAGCGGGGCCAGAAGGCGGACGGCATAGCCGTGGCGCAGGAAATCCTCGATCTGGTCGGCGACCAGCACCAGCGCCGCCAAGGCCGGCCCGGCCTCCATCCCCGCCGGCGGGGTCTGGATCAGACCATGACCGCCCGGCCCCGACAGCGCCGCCAGCCGGGGGTCGTCCAGGTCCCCCACCACCAGGATGCGGCGGCTGCGGCAATCCCCGGGCTCCATCACCGCCCCCCTGCCAGAAAGCGCCGGAAGGCGGCGCGGGCGGCGGTCTCGTCGTAACCGGGCAATTCGGTGCCGATGCCGATGCTGCGCGGGGCGGGCAGGCCCTCCTCGGCCAGCACCTGCTCCAGCACGCCGATCCAGACGCCCCTGCCACGGACCAGCGCCATCTCGCGCGCCTCGGGCCGGCCGCCCCAGGCCGGGCCGGAATCGGTGATGCCGATGCCGCTGGAGGGGCTGCCGTCGACGCCGAGCAGCACCAGATCCTCGCAGCCCTGCCGCAGGTTGTGCTTCAGCACCGAAGCGACGGTGGCTGCAACATGGCGGCAATGGCGGCGATAGCCGGGGGTATCGTATTGCTCGCGCACCTGCCACCAGCGCCCGGCGCCGAGGAAGGTCATCTCTGGACAGGGCATCTGCTGGGGCAGGTAGTGCGCGGCCTTCAGCTCCTCCAGCACCCAAGGCACCGCGCCGGGGCAGATCGCATATTCGGCCACCTTGGCGTTCTGGTTCAGCAGGCAATGCGAGACCAGAGCGACGCGGGTCATGCCCCCTCCTCCGCCAGCAGCGGCGCCACCACATCGGCCAGCACCTGCGCCCCGGCAGCGACATGGGCGGGCTCGGCCCATTCCGCCGGATCGTGGCTGATACCGCCGCGACAGGGGATGAAGATCATCGCGGTGGGGCAAAGCGGCGCCAGATGCCGCGCGTCATGGCCGGCGGCCGAGGCCATCTCCAGCGCCGGCAGCCCGCGCCGCGCCGCCGAGGCCGCGATGGCCTGCCGCAGCGCCGGGTCGAAGCCGTTGGGCGGCGCATCGACCAGCACCCGCACCGCCGCGGTGCAGGGCAGCGCGGTCTCGGCGGCCAGCGGGGCGATCCGCGCCGCCAGCCGTTGCAGCGCCGCACCATCGGGATGGCGCAGGTCGATGCGGAAGCGGACCTCCCCCGCGATCACCGAGGGCGCGTTGGGGCTGACCTCGACCCGGCCGATGGTGAAGCGGGTCTCCGGGTCGGCCAGTCCGACCTCCTGCTGCAACCGCGATGCCACCCGGGCGAAGGCCATCACCGCGTCGCGGCGGTCGGCCATCGGCTGGGTGCCGGCATGGTCGCGCTGGCCGGTCAGGGTAACCTCGCAGGTCACCTTGCCGTCGATGCCGGAAACCACGCCGATCACCGCACCCTCGCGTTCCAGCCGCGGCCCCTGCTCGATATGCGGCTCTATGCAGGCCCGGGGACGGAACGGCGGGCGCAGGGGAAGCCCGGGGAAAGCGCGGCGCAGGCGGTCGATCTCTTCCCCGGCGGTCAGCCCCTCGCCGTCCCGCGCGGCCCGGACCTCGGCAATGTCGCGCTGCCCGGCGAAGACGGCGGAGCCCATCATCCCCGGGGCGAAGCGGCTGCCCTCCTCGTTCATCCAGGCGACGACGGTCAAGTCGCGCGCCCGCGGCATCGGGCTGGCGGCCAGGCTGGCCGCCACCTCCAGCGCCGCCATCACCCCGAAGGCGCCGTCGAAACGGCCGCCGGTGGGCTGGCTGTCCAGATGGCTGCCCGCCAGCACCGGGGCAAGGCTGCGGTTGCGCCCCGACAGGGTCAGGAACAGGTTGGCGGCGGCATCGGTCGCGGCCTCCATCCCGGCGGCCTCGGCCCAGCCGATCACCCTGGCCCAGGCCAGATGCTCGCCGTCGCTCAGCGCCTGACGGTCCACCCCGCCCCCCGGGATCGCGCCGATCTCTCCCAGCTCCATCAGCCGGGACCACAGCCGCCCGGCGTCTATCTCCACCGCGCCGCTCATTCCGTGCGCATGATCTGGCCCGGATTGGCGCGCGGGTCGCGCGGGCGCCAGGCCCCGGCCTCGACCTGGGCCAGGAACTCGGCCAGCAGCTGGTTGAACAGCTCCGGCTCCTCCAGGTTCAGCGTGTGGCCGGTCTTCGGCAGCACCGCCAGGCCACAGGCCGGGATGGTCTTCTTCAGGAAGATGCCGGGTTGCAGGCAATGGTCGTCCTCGTCGCCCACCATCACCAGCGTCGGCACCTGCATCGCCGCGAAGTCCTCGCGCAGGTCGTAAAGCGAGGGACGCATCGCCTGCACCCCGCGCATGGTCAGCGCCGCGCCGCGGTCGGAATGGGTGGCCAGCCGGGCGGCGAACTCCGCCCAGCCGCGCGGGTCCTTGTTCTGGAACTGCACCCGGCTGGCGCCGAGGGCGTAGATCTTCGAGAACTCCTTCGCCCCTTTCGTCTCGAAATTCTCGGCCACCGACAGCGAGACGCCGCGGAAATAGTCTTCGTATTCCTTTTCCGCGCCATAGCCCGCCCCGGCGATGCACAGCGACAGCGCCCGCTCCGGCGCGATCAGGCCGAAATGCGCGGCGGCGAAACCGCCCATCGACAGGCCGACGACATGGGCCTTGCCGATCCCCAGCCCGTCCAGCACCGCCAGCGCATCCTCCACCGCGATGCGCTGCGAATAGGAGGAAACGTCGTCCGGGATGTCCGAGGGCGCATAGCCCCGCGCCGCATAGCTGATGCAGCGGTAGCGGCGGGCGAAGCGGCGCATCTGCGGCTCCCACGCCGCATGGTTGCCGCCGAATTCGTGGATAAACAGGATCGGAAGCCCCTCGCCCGCCTCCTCATACCAGAGCCGCGTTCCGTCCTGCGCGGTGACATATCCCTCGACCATCCCTGCCCCCCTTTTCAGAACTGCGCCGCCACGTCGTTCAACCCGCGCGCGGCCTCCATCGCCTCGGGCAGCAGCGCGACGAAGCGGCGGCCCCAGTCCTCGGGCACGGTGGTGGAGACCTTGATGAAACGGTCGCCGAAGCGTCTGGTGTGATAGGTGCCCTGGCGGATCATCACCCCGCGCAGGCGGTAGGCCTCGACCAGCGCCTCGGGACGGATGCCCGATGCGGTGGTGTCGATGCAGAGGAAATTGGCCTGGCTCGGCCAGACCACCATCGACAGGCCCGGCGCGGCCTCCACCGCCTGTCGGATCATCTCCTGGTTGGCGCGGTTGATGCGGCGCACCTCGGCCATCCATTCCGGCTTGACCCGCAGCCCCGCCTCGGCCCCCCGCTGCGCCACCACGCTGGCGCCGAGGATCGAGGCCGAGAAGGGCGCAAATTCCTCGACCAGCCTTGGCGGCACCACCAAGGCGCCGATCCGCATCCCGGCAAGGCCCAGCCATTTCGAGAAGCTGGTGGAGCAGACCGCGTTCTCCGGGTCGATCCGCAGCGCGGGGGTATGGTCCTCGGCGAAGTCGCGGTAGGTGCAGTCGTGGATCAGCAGCGCGCCCGCGCCGCGGGCGATCTCGCAGAAGGCGGCGATCTCGTCGCGGCTATAGGAGATGCCCAGCGGGTTGTTCGGGTCGACGATGTAGATCAGCGCGGTGCGGTGGTCGACCGAGGCCGCCAGCTGGCCGGGCGTCAGCCGGTAATGGGTGGCGGGGTCCCAGATCGGCAGCTCGATCACCTCGGCCCCCATCTGCGCCGCCATCAGCCCGGGCCATTTCCAGGTGGGATCGGTGGTGACGAAGGTGGTGCCAGGGCGGCAGCGCGCCCGCACCGCCATGGCCAGCGCATTGACGCCGCCCTCGGTCACCATCGCCTCGCCCGGCACGGCCAGATCGGCGACGATGGCCGCGCGCAGGCTCTCGAAGCCCAGGGGCGGGGCATAGGCGTTGAACTCGCCCGCGCGGATCGAGGCGACCATCGCCTCCTCCACCGCCGGGTGGGCGGGGATGTGGTTGGTGTTCTGGCCCATCCAGATCAGCCCCTTCTCGGCGCAGAGGCTGTCGAAATAGCGGTTGCGGAGGTTGGGGCCGGAAAGGGTGTGCTGCGACATCGGGTTCTCCTCGCAAGGTCAGGCCGGGCCGGTGCCGGGCGTGTCGGGACGGGCGGTGCGGGCCAGCGCCGCATGGACGGCGTTCATCGGCACCGGCCGCAGCGGCAGATGGGCGCGGTTGTATCCCGCCTGCCCCGGCGGGACGCCCGCCTCGGCCAGCGCCGCAGCCAGTGCCGCGCCGCAGACCCGGCCCTGGCAGGGGCCCATGCCGGCGCGGGTCCACATCTTCACCGCGAAGGTCTCGGCCGCGCCGGCCTGCACCGCGGCGCGGATGTCGGACAGCCGCACATCCTCGCAGCGGCAGATCACTTCCGCCTCGGGCAGCGGCACCGGCGGGGCCTCGGGCGCGGGCCAATGCGCGGCCAGCGAAACGGCGAAGCGCCGCGCCTTCGCCAGTTCGGCGGCAAGGCTTCGCATCAGGCCGGGGTCGGGGGTGCGTCCCAGGACGCGCGCCGCCGCCGACAGCCCGGCGATGCGGCCGGAGACCAGCGCCGGGCGCATCCCGCCGATGCCGCAGGTTTCGCCCGCCGCATACAGCCCGGGGCGCGAGGTCTCGCCGCTGTCCGGCCGGGCGAGGCAATGCCAGCCGCCGAGCGCCGGGTTGTGGGCATGGTCTGCGCCAAGCGCGGTGGTGGCGTCGATCACCGGCTGGAATCCGTAGCCGATGCACAGCGCGCCCACGCCGCCGATCCGCTCGGCGCGCGACAGGTCGGGCCGGCCGAGGGCATCGACCGGGGCGATCTCCACCGCCTCCAGCCTGTCGCGGCCGAGGGCGCGGGTGACTGCATGGCCGTGGTGTTGCTGCGCGCCGGTCCGGCGCAGGTCGGCCAGGAGCCCGGCGGCAGCACTCCAGCGCGAGGGCCAGGGGGCCAGCATCGTCAGCGAGGACAGCGGGCGCAGGGGCTGCCGTTCGACGAAATGGTCGATCCGCCGGCCCGCCTTGGCGAAGGTCGAGGCTACCGCCATCAGGAAGGCCCCGGTCCCCGCCAGCACCACCTTGCCGCCGAAGGGCAGCGCGCCGCCGCTTTTCACCAGCCGCTGCGCCGCGCCCGCGCCGATCACCCCGGGCAGCGTCCAGCCCGGGAAGGGCAGCGGCCGTTCCATCGCGCCCGCGGCCACCACCACCGCCCGCGCCCGGACCGCCAGCGCCCCGGCGCCGCCGTCCAACGCGGCGTAAAGGAGGAAGCCCTCGCCCTCCGGCGCGGCCCAGAACAGCTCGGCCCGGGAGAGAAGGCGCACGCCCGCGGCCCGGGCCGCTTCGGCGAGGTCGCGTCCCAGCCGCGCCGCCTCGCTGGCCGCCAGCGGGCCGGAGGGATCGCCGGGCTGCATCGCATATTGCCCGCCGGGCCGGTCGTAGAGGTCGAGGCACAGCACATCGGCCCCCGCCGCCGCAGCCTCCTTCGCCGCCGCCAGGCCCGCAGGCCCCGCGCCGATCACCGCAACATCGCAGGACAGCAGGTCCGCCGCCATGGTCATGCCGCGCCCTCCCCCGTCCGCACCACCATCCCGGCGCTGACCGGCGTCAGGCAGGAGCGGCGGCGGAGGCCGTCCACCTCGACCATGCACTCGAAGCAGAGGCCCATGCCGCAGAACATCCCCCGCGGCGCCTTGTCCTTCGGGCTGAACCGAAGGGCGGGATCCACCGCGGTCAGCACCTGCGCCAGCGGCTGGCCTACGGGGGCGCTGACCTCGCGGCCATTCAGCCGGATCAGGACGGTCTCCGCGCTCATGCCGCATCCCTCTGTGCAAAGCGCATCGGCGCGTAGAAGCGCGCGGCCAGCGCGGCCAGATCCTCGGGCAATCCGCCGGCGCCGGTGACGGCGGCGACCAGGTGGTCGGCCAGCATCAGCGCCCGGCAATAGCCCGAGCCGTTGTCGCCGGCGGCGACATGCAGGCCGGGCAGCGGCAGGCTGCCGGCAAGGAAGCGGGAATCCGGCGTCACCCCCTCGAACCGCACCCAGGACCGCAAGAGCGGCTGTGCCGCCAGCGAGGGGAACAGCATCAGCAGCGTCTCGATGCTTTCCAGCACGAAACCGGGCGGGACCTCGTGGATATGGTCCTGCGCGCCTTCGGGCGGATCGAAGGGGGCGGTGACGGTGTTGAACAGCACCTGCCCGGAGGCCGCCTGCTGGATCTGGGTATAGCCGCTGTCGACACCGCCCGCCCGCTCGCAGGCCGAGATCACCCGGCGGATGGTGCCGGGGGGCTGGCGCATCGAGGCCAGGCATTGCGCCTGCCGCGGGCGGATCGGCAGGACGATCCCGGCCATCGCCGCCAGCCGCGCCGTCCAGGGACCGCCGGTGAGAACGACATGGGGGGCGGAGACCGCGCCGCACGAGGTCTCCACCCCGGCGATCCGGCCGCCGTCGATCCGAAGGGCGGTCACCGGGGTATTCGCCACAGCGGTGGCCCCGGCCTCTCGCGCAAGGCGCAGCACGGTGCGCAGGCCGAGGAAGGGATTCACCGTGGCGGTATCGGGCGCCCAGGTGGCGCCGATCAGCGGGCCGGTCATCAGCGGCTCGCGCTCGCGCGCTTCTTCCGGCGTGAGCAGCGCCACCTCGGCGCCGAGCGCCTGTTCCCGCGCCACCCAGTCGGCGCCGACCGCGCGGTCCTCGGGGTGCAGGATGTAGCAGAGTTTGCCCTGGCGGTTGTATTCAAAGGGGTTGCCGGTCGCCTCGGCCAGATCGGACCAGAGCTGCCCGGCATGGCGCAGCAGCGGATATTCCTCGATCCCGTGCATATGGGTGCCGATGGCCGCAAGGCTGGCCCCGGTGACCGCGCCGCCGAAGGCCCGGGCCTCCAGCAGCAGCGGCTTCATCCCCGTCCGCGCCAAGGCCCGCGCCGTGGCCGCGCCGAGGATGCCCCCGCCGACCACCACAGCATCGGCGCTGTGCGGCAGGTCCGTCATCAGACGGCCCAGTCCCTGCGGCGGAAGGCGGCCGGGGCGGCCTTCCAGAAGCGGTCGTCCAGCACGCCCGCGGTGGCGGCTTCATGCCCTTCCACCTCGCGGATGGCGCGGGTGGCGGCGGCCAGATGCGCCGGATCGGGGCAGCCGAGGCCATGGGTCAGCGTCGCCCCGGTCAGCGACAGCGCGCGGATGTCGGCCAGTTGCCGGGCATGTTCCGCACGCGGGACATCGGGGCGGGCGCGCAGGCAGGCGGCGATGGCGCGGTCGGGGTCGTCGAAGGCGATGGTCCAGCCTTCCAGCACGGCATCGACCACGGCCTGCACGACTTCGGGCTTCTCGGCCACCAGCGCCGCATCGGCGACCAGCCCGTCTTTCAGCACCGACCGCCCGGTGTCGCGGCCGGAGAACACCACCAGGTCGCCGGGCGGCACTTCCGCCTCGACTTGGTGCAATTCGTGGTAGGAGGTCATCTGGCCCGAAGCGATCTCGCCCCGCAGGAAGGGGCCGACGGTATCGGGCATCTGCACCCGCTCCACCGCGCCCGCCGCGACACCCGCGCCGGCCAGCAGCCAGCGGAACTCCAGATCCTCGCCGCCCGGCCAGACGCCGACGCTTTTCCCCGCCAGATCGGCCAGCGCGTTCACGCCGGAGGACCGCCGCGCCGGATAGACCAGCGGGCTGACCTGCTGCACCGTCATCAGCCAGCGCAGCCTTTCCGGCGCGGCGCTTTCCAGAATATGCGCCGGGCTCGCCACCGCCATCTCGGACACGCCGGTCAGGATCGAGGCGACGTGCTTGCAGGAGAAATCCAGCCCCTCGCAGCGGATTTCCACCCCCTTGCCGCGGGCCAGCCCCAGTTCCTCGGCCAGAAGATAGCCGGCGAACTGCGCCTGCTTGTGCCACAGGAGTCGGATGCGGATGGTAGTCATGTCTGCCTCCCGGATCGAGGGGCCGCGCGCCGGGGCGGCGCGCGGCGGTCGTTGGTTCACTCGCAGAGGATGGTGCGATAGTCGGCCGGGGCCGCGTCGACGAAGCTGTTGGTGTAGCCCGTGGACAGGTCGATGGGCTGGTCGATCAGCCCGGCGCCCAGCAGGATCTCCTGCGCCAGTTCCCAGCTTTCCAGCCGGGTCTCGCCGAATTTCCCCTCAAGGGTCGGACCGGCGCAGGCGATGTCGCGCATCTGCTTGATCTGTTCGACCTGGAAGTCCTTGTCGAGTTCCGAGTTGTATTTCACCACGATCTCGGCGGCGGCCTCGGGGTCGGCGAAGGCTTCCTTCCAGCCGCGCAGGCTGGCGTTGACCACCGCCTGCACGGTTTCGGGATGCTCGGCGATCTGCGCCTCGGTGGTGAAGAGCCCGCCCGAGATGAACTCGGCCCCCGCCTCGCCCGCGTCGAGATAGACCAGGTCCTCGGGCTTGAAGCCGTTCTGGTAGACCAGCAGCAGTTCGTTGTAGCGGGTGACCTGCATCACCTCGTATTCGCCGTTCAGCCAGGCGATGATGTCGTAGCCTTGGCTGATCGTCGTCACCTCGGCCGGATCGACGCCGGCCTTCTTCAGCATGGCCATGAACTCGTGCTCGTCGCCGCCGAACCACAGGCCGACCGAATGGCCGGCCATGTCGGCGACCGAGGCGATGCCGCTGTCCTTGCGGGCGACATAGGTGGTGGCCGACTTCTGGCCCCACTGGCTGACCATCACCAGCGGCACGCCGTTGGCGCGGGCGGCGATCACCTGGTTGGGATGGCCGATGCCGAAGGTGTCGACCCCGGTCGCCACCATGACGGTGGGCTTCAGGTCCGGGCCGGCAGGTTGCAGCAGGAAGTCCCCGACCCCCGCTTCCTTGTAGTAGCCCTTCTCCAGCGCGACGATGGGGCCGGCGAACTGGCCCTGCAGCACCCATTCGAGCCGCATGGATTCGGCCATGGCGGTCGCCGATCCGGTCATCAAGAGCAAGGCTGCCAAACCGGATTTCAGAAAAGTCCTGGTCATCTTTCACTCCTTGTTGGGGGTTGATGCCCGGGTTTTCGCCCCGGATCGTTTTACGGGTCTTGTTCAGCGCGTCTCGTCGACCGAGGCGTGCCAGCGCACGAACAGCCGTTCCAGCGCGGCGATCACCAGGAAGAACAGGATGCCCATCAGCGCCGAAATCAGCATCGCCGCCCAGAGCCGCGGCATCGCCATCGAGCGGTAGGCGGTCATCACCACGAAGCCGAGGCCGCGGTCGGCCTGCACGAACTCGGCGACGATGGCGCCGATCACCGAGAAGGTGACGTTCAGCTTCAGCCCGACGAAGACATAAGGCAGCGCGCCCGGCAGCCGCATCTTCCAGAACCGCTGCCAAGGGGTGGCGGCGGCGATGTGGAACACGTCCATCACCACCCGGTCGTAGCTTTGCAGCCCCTTCATCATGTTCAGCGCCAGCGGGAAGAACGACAGGAAGGCCGTCACCGCCACTTTCGAGGCCATGCCGTGGCCGAACCAGATGATGATGATCGGGGCGATGGCCACCACCGGAATTGTGTTGGCGGCAATGATGAAGGGCAGGAAGCCGCGTTCCAGAAAGCGCGAATAGGCGAAGCCGGTGCCGAGGACCGCGCCGAGCGCCGAGCCGATGACGAAGCCGGTCACCGCCTCGAACATGGTGATGCCGGTGTGGAAGGCCAGCGCGGCGGAATTGGTGGTCACCGCCAGCCAGATCGCCGAGGGCGCCGGCAGGATATAGGGCGCAATCTCCAGCGCCCGGCAGGCCAGTTCCCAGACCACCAGCAGCCCGATCAGCAGCGCGGCCGGGGGCCAGGCCTGGTCGAAGGCGCGTCTCGACAGGGTGTTCGCCGCCAGGTCAGCCATTGGCATAGCCTTTCTCAAGCTCGCTGTTGCCCAGCCGCACCAGCGCCTCGAACGCCGGATGGGTGCGGCTGTCCAGACTGCGCGGGCGGGGCAGGTCGTTGTCGACGACCCGCGAGATGCGCCCGGGGCGCGGGGTCATCACCACGATCCGGTCCGACAGCAGCACCGCCTCGCGGATCGAATGGGTGACCAGCACCACGGTCAGCCCGGTCACTTCGTGGATGCGGGCCAGTTCCATGTTCAGCCGGTCGCGGGTGATCTGGTCCAGCGCGCCGAAGGGCTCGTCCAGCAGAAGGATGTCGGGGCTGGTCGACAGCGCCCGGGCGATGGCGGCGCGCTGCCGCATCCCGCCCGACAGCTGGCGGGGATGCGCCGCCTCGAACCCCTCCAGCCCGACCAGGCGGATCAGGTCCTGCGCCTTGGCCTCGCGTTCCGCCCGGTCCACTCCGCGCAGTTCCAGCGGCAGGGCGATGTTGTGCAGGATGTTGCGCCATTCCAGCAGCGCCGGCTCCTGGAAGACGAAGCCGGTCTTGCGCTCCAGCCGCACGGCGCGGGGGGTGCGGCCGTTGATTTCCACCTTGCCGGAGGTCGGCTCCAGCAGGTCGCCCAGCACCCGCAGCAGCGTGCTCTTGCCGCAGCCCGAGGGGCCGATCAGCGAGACGAGGCTGCCGCCGGGGATGGTCAGGTCGATGGCGTCCAGCGCCTGCACCCGGCGCTCGCCCCTGCCGTAGACCAGCGAGAGGTTCGAGACCTCGACCATGGCCGCCGTCCTGTCACCCATACCGCTTGCCCCCTGCGAACCAGTCGCCGAAGTCCTGCGCGGTGCGCAGGGTGACCGATCCCTTGATCAGATAGCTTTTCAGCGCGTCCCAGCCGTTCTCGTGGCCATAGCCGCTGTCGCCCGAGCCGCCCCAGATCGAGCGCGGGTCGTTCTTGTGATGGTCGTTGATCCAGACCACCCCGGCCTTCAGCCGCGCCACCGTGCGGTGCGCCAGCAGGATGTCGCGGGTCCAGACCGAGGCGCCCAGGGCGAAGGGGCCAGCGTTGGCCAGCGCGACCGCCTCGTCCTCGGTGTCGAAGGCGGTCAGGCTGATGACCGGGCCGAAGACTTCTTCGCGGAACAGCGTCATTTCCGGCGTCACGTCGGCGAAGACGGTCGGCGGCACGAAGAAGCCGGCCGCCAACTCCGGCGGCAGGGTGCGCGGGGTGCCGCCGGCGATCAGCCTTGCGCCCTCGGCCTTCGCCTTGTCGATATGGCCCAGGCAGCGGTCGCGCGACGCGGCAGAGATCACCGGGCCGATGTTGGTCACCGGGTCGGCGGGGTCGCCTTGGGTCAGGCGTTCGACCCGCTCTGCCAACTTGCGGCAGAAAGCGTCGTAGATGCCGCGCTGGACCAGGATGCGGCTGCCGGAAACGCAGGTCTGCCCGGCGGCAACGAAGCCGGCGAACAGGGTGCCGGCGACGGCCTCGTCCAGATCGGCGCTGTCGTAGACGATCAGCGGAGTCTTGCCGCCCAGTTCCAACGTGCAGGGCACCAGTCGCTCGGCCGCCGCCGCGGCAACCCGCCGCCCGGTGGCGGTGCCGCCGGTCAGGTCGATATGGGCGACCTCCGGGTGGGCCACCAGCGCCGCGCCGGCCTCGGCCCCGCCGGTGACCACGTTGATCACCCCGGGCGGGATGCCGGCTTCGGCGGCCCATGCGCTCAGCAGCAGCGGCGTCACCGGCGCCAGTTCGGAAGGCTTTATCACCACGGCATTCCCCGCCGCCAGTGCCGCCGACAGCTTCTTTACCAGGATCAGGATCGGATGGTTCCAGGGCGTCAGCAGGGCGCAGACGCCATGCGGGCGATAGCGGGTCCAGGTCAGGAAGCCGCCCTTCACCTGGTTCGAGCCGCCCTCCAGCCCCAGGACGATGCCGGCGAAGTATTCCAGCCATTCGGGAATGCGCGCCATCTGCGCCCGCATCTCGCGGATCGGCCGGCCGGTGATCGCGGATTCCAGCGCCGCCAGGTCCGCCATCCGCTCCCGCAGCAGCGCCGCCAGCGCCCGCAGCAGCCGCGCCCTTTCGTCGGGGTCGGTCGCCGCCCATCCCGGCGCGGCCGCAGAGGCCGCGCGCACCGCCCGGTCCACATCCGCGGCGGAGCCCTCCGGCACGCTCCAGCGCACCGCACCCGTGGCCGGGTCGAAGACCCTGCGCCGCGCCGTCCCTTCCGGCGCGGACCATACGCCCGCGATGTGGTGCGGGAAGTCCTGGCGGACCGCAGGGTCGGTGACGGGGAAGAACGCCATCGCCCCGCCCTCAGATGATCGAGGAGCGCGAGGCGATGCCGCCGTCGACGGTGAAGATCGCCCCGGTGGTGTAGCCCGAGCGGTCCGAGGCCAGGAAGGCCATCAGGTCGGCGATCTCGCGCACCTTGGCCGGGCGCTTCAGCGGATAGGTCGCCAGCAGTTCCTCCCAGCGGGATTCGTCGCCATACCAGTCCACCGCCCGGCGCTTCAGCAGCTTGTAGATCCGGCTGGTGTCCACCGGGCCCGGATTGACGCCGACCACGCGGATGTTGTCGTCCAGGCTGCGGCCGCCCAGGGCGCGGGTGAAGGCCATCAGGCTGGCGTTGCCGGTGGTGCCGGCGATGTAATCGGCGTCGTAGCGCTCGCCGGCATTGCCGATGTCGTTGATGATGACACCGCCGCCGGCCGCCTTCATCCGGCTGTAGTAGGTCCGGCACATGTTGATGTAGCCGTAGACCTTCAGCTCCCAGTTGGCGCGCCAGGTCTCGTCGGTGGTGGAGAAGAGGTTGCCGCCCGGGATCACCCCGGCGTTGTTGATCAGCACGTCGACGTCGCCGACCGTCGCGGCCAGCCGCTCGGGCGCGCCCTTCTCGTTCAGGTCCATCGGCCAGACCGAGACCGTCGCGCCATGGGCCTTGCGCAGCCGGCCGGCGATGGCCTCCAGCTTGTCGGCCGACCGCGCCGTCAGGTGCAGGATGGCGCCTTCCTCGGCGAAGACCTCGGCGATGCCCTCGCCGATGCCCTGCGATGCGCCGGTGATCAATACCCGCCGGCCCCGAAGACCAAGGTCCATGTCTCGCTCCCTTTTCCGCCGCCGGATTGGCGTTCCGGCCGTTTTCCGATTCTGCTATCAAATGTGAGCATGGCGCATAACGTGTGTATACAGTAAATCTCGTCCCGGTATCAGTTTGCACATAATTTGTGCATACTCTGCCGCGATCCAGCCGGAGCTGCCTGTTATGTAGGCGCATCCGGGGAAAGGAACCGATGTCGCAGATCAGTTCACCCGAGCCTGCCGCCAAGGAGACGGGCCGCAGCCGGACCCAAGCCGAGCGAATCACCGCCGAGATGGAGGCCGAGATCGTCCGCGGCGACCTCGTCCCCGGCCAGAAGCTGGACGAGGTGGCCATCGCGCAGCGCTACAACGCCTCGCGCACCCCGGTGCGCGAGGCGCTGCGGGCGCTGGCGGTCAGCGGTCTCGTCACCCACGAGCCGCGGGTCGGCGCCATCGTTGCCCGCCCGACGGTCAGCAATGTGGTGGAGCTGTTCGAGCTGGTGGGAGAGCTGGAGGGCGTGGCGATCCGGCTGGCCTGCGAACGGATGACCGAATTCCACCGCGCCCGGATCGAAACCGCCTATCAGGCCTGCCGCCGCCAGGCGACCAGCGACGCTGCCGAGACTTATCTGTCCGCCAACGACGCCTTCCACGGCGCGATCCACGACGCCGCCGACAACCGGGCGCTGAAGTCCGAGATCGGCCAGATCAACCGCCGCCTCGGCCCCTACCGCCGCTTCATCACCTTCCTGCCCGGCCGCCGCGAAAGCGCCGAGCGCGAGCACGAAATCCTCGCCGAGGCCCTCTTCGCCGGCGACGGCGCCCGGGCCAGCGCGGCGATGCGCGAGCATGTGAAGGTGCTGGCCGAGGATTCCCTGCTGCTGGCCCGCAGCCTGCAGCTTTGATCGGCGTTCGGGATCCGGCAGACTTGATAACTGTTATCAACGCTGCCATGGTTTCTCCGAGGAACCAGAGGGGAAGCCATGATCAGCGCAGACCTTGGGCCACAGCTTGAAAGCTTCGTGGCGAAGCTGGTCGAGACCGGCAGATACAATTCCAAGAGCGAGGTCCTGCGCGAGGGCATCCGCCTGATCCAGGAACGCGAGGCCCGGCTTGCGGTGCTGGACCAGGCCCTGGCGCGCGGACTGGCCGATGCCGAATCGGGCCGGGTGCAGCCGGCGGCCGATGTCTTCGCCCGGCTGGAAGCGAAGTATCGGGCGGCCGGTCCCGCCGGGGAATGATCGTCGAACTCACCGCTGCGGCCGAGGCGGACTTGGAGGCAATCGGCGACTACATCGCCCGCGACAACCCCATGCGTGCGCTCTCTTTCGTGCAGGAGCTTTACCGCTGCTGTATGGAACTGGCCGAGATGCCGAAAGCCTGGCCGGTCATGCCGCGGTATGAACACCACGGCATTCGCCGCCGGGTGCAGGGGCGGTATCTGATCTTCTACCGCATCGGAGAGGACAGGATCACCATCCTGCATGTCCTGAACGGCGCCATGGACGTCGAGGCGGTGCTGTTTCCCGAAGGCTGATTGACGGAAAACGGAGGGCCCCGCACCCCTACGGGACCCTCCATCCACCCCACATGCCACCCCGCATGTGTCTGAAAAGGTCCCGGGCGGTTCTGCCCTGCCCGGTCTTAATACAGGGAATCGCCCCGGCAGGGCAAAGGCCGAGTGCCGGGGATTTTAGCCGAATGCCCCGGATCAGTGCCTTGCGTCGGGCAGGAAGAAGGCGGCGAGGCCGAGCGCGGGCAGGAAGGCGCAGATCTTGTAGACGGCGACGATGCCCCATTGGTCGGCCAGAACCCCCAACAGGGCGGCGCCGAAGGCCGCGATGCCGAAGGCCAGCCCGAACAGCAGCCCCGCCACCATGCCGGTGTGGCGCGGCATCAGGTCCTGGGCATAGACCACCATCGCCGGGAAGGCCGAGGCCAGCATCATCCCCGCCAGCCCGGCAACGACGACATTGGCCGCCAGCGGCAGCCAGGGCAGCGCCAGCGTCAGCGGCAGGATGCCGAGGATCGACCACAGGATCACCCGGCGGCGGCCGATGCGGTCTCCGATAGGGCCGCCGATGACGGTGCCGGCGGCGACGGCGGCCAGGAAGATGAACAGGCAGAGGTTGGCCTCGGCCTTGGTCAGCCTGAACTGCTCGATCAGGTAGAAGGTGTAGTAGCTGGAGAAGCTGACCGAGTAGACGAATTTCGACACCATCAGCAGGATCAGGATCGCCATGCCGCGGCGGACGACATGCGGCGCCGTCGCGGTGGAGGCGGCGCGGGCCTTGCGGTTGGCGGCCCGGGTGGCGCCGGTGTTCTGATACCAGCGGCCGATGGCGTAGAGCAGCAGCATCGCCGCCAGCGCCACCGCGGCGAACCATTCGATGGAGACCTGTCCGCGCTCCAGCACGATGAAGGCGGCGGCCAGCGGGCCGAGGGCCGATCCGGCATTGCCGCCGACCTGGAACACCGATTGCGCGAAGCCCGGCCGCATCCCGGCGGCCAGGCGGGCGATGCGCGAGGCCTCGGGGTGGAAGATCGCCGAGCCGAGGCCGATGAAGGCCACCGACAGCAGCACCATGGCGAAGCTGGCGGCATGGGCCAGCAGGATCAGCCCGGTGCCGGTGGAGGCCATGCCGGCGGCCATGGCGAAGGGCAGCGGCCGGCGGTCGGTATAAAGCCCGACCAGCGGCTGCAGGATCGAGGCGGTGCCCTGGAAGACGAAGGTGATCAGCCCGATCTGGGTGAAGCTCAGCGCCAGGTTCTCCTTCAGCAGCGGATAGGCCGCCGGGATCAGCGACTGCATCACGTCGTTCAGGAAATGCCCCATCGCCACGCCCAGGATGACGGGGACGACGGTGGATTCGGCGGAAGGGGTATGGGGCTGGGCGGTCATGACGGCCTGCGGAATGCGGACGGGCGGCACTCTGGCCGCCCGTCCGGGAAAGTTCAATGGCAGGAATGCGCCTTTTACTTGTAGGCGGCCTCGCGACCGAAATGCTTGGCCAGCAGATAGTAGAAGACGGCGCGATACTTGTTGCGCTCGGACTTGCCGTAGGTGTCGACGGCGGCGTTGATGCCTTCCATCAGCGCCGGGCCGTCCTTCAGGCCCAGCTTCTTGATCAGGAAGTTGTTCTTGATCCGCTCCAGTTCCTCGGAATCCGAGGCGGCGACGGTCTGGGCGTCGTTGTCGTAGATCGAGGGACCGCAGCCGATGGTGACCTTGGTCAGCAGGTCCATGTCGGGATTGACCTTGCACTTGTTCTTCAGATCGTCGGCGTATTTGGCGATCAGTTCGTCACGTTTGCCCATGTCGCTGTTCTCCCTTGGTCACACTGGATGGCTGAATGTTCCGCACTCCGGGCCGGGATAGCAAGCATTCTGCGGCGGGAAAGGGGAAAAAACCGGGGGCCGGATCAGGTTCGGCCCCCGGGGTATCGGCCATGCCGGAGATCAGAACCGCAGTTCGGCACCGATATAGGCGGAACGGCCTGCACCGCTGTTGTCGGTCGCGGCCCAAGGGGTATAAAGCTCATCCGTGATGTTGGCGATCTTGGCGTCGATGCGGAAATTGTCGGTGACATCGTAGCTGGCGAACAGGTCGATGGTCTTGTAGGAGCCGCGGTTCGCATCGGTCTCGAAGGCAATCGAGGCCGGACCGTTGCTGTTGTAGACCAGCGTGGTGCCGACCGTCAGGTCGCCGCCGAGGAAATGGCCGGCAAGGGTGGCGCTGACCGAATTCTTCGGTTGCAGGCGGCCCAGGCCATATTTGGCATCGGTATGCGCCCAAGCAAGGATAGCCGAAAAGACCTCGGATTCGTAGCCGAGTTCCAGTTCCAGGCCTTTGGTGTTGACCTTCTCGGGGACGTTCACGAATTGCATCCCGACACCGCCGACACCCGACTGGGCAATGATGAAGTTGTCGACATCCAGATCGTAGACGTTGATACGGCCCTTGACCGAATCTCCCGGCCGGAACACCCCGTCACGGGTGATGTTCACGCCGATTTCGTAGCCTTCCGACACTTCGGGCAGCAGGGCCGGGTTACCGACAAATCCCCCGTGACCGGCCGAAGGATCGCCGCCACCGAGGAAGGCCTCCTGCAGGGTCGGGGAGCGGGTGGTCCGATATACCGAGACATAGGGCTGGAAGGTATCGTTGATCCGGTAGGCCAGCGTGACCTTGGGATCGAAGGAATTGTGGTCGATGTCATAGGTCGTTCCGGCCAGGTCGCCGGAAAGTTCATAATCCGAATACCGGAAACCGAGCATCACCTCGAACGGACCGTTCTCGAAGACGTTTTCCGAGAAAATGGCCTTGCGGTCGGAATGCCCACGCACGGGATTGGTGCCAGGGATGGTTCCGGCGGAGTTCTGCTGGCCACCGAGCTTGTCGCGCGAAATCTCGAAGCCATTGGTCGAGGTCAGGGCCCAGTCGCCCAATGCCAAGGTCGACACGTTCTGCAGATTGAAGCCGATGGTTTCGGTTTCCATCAGGCGTCCGCGGGCCGAGCCGCTGGGCGAGTCCGGCCGGTGCAGGTGGCTGGTGGTGCCGGAATAGAGATTGGCGGACAGGTTGATCAGGTCGCCGTCGGAATAGGTGACGCCGAGACTATAGATCTCGTTGCTGACCTCGTGGTTGTAATAGGCGAGGGTTGTTGGCGGCAAACCGGGACCAAAGCTCATGCGGTAAGCCGAGTCGTAGGCGAAGTCCGATTTCAAAGCCAGGAAGGAGAACGACAGCGCATCGCTGACCCGGTAGGCACCGCGCAGCATTGCCGAGCCACCATCCTGCATGGTCTCGTTCACTTCTTCCCCGGCGCCATTCACATAGGCATCGAAGTTGCGGCGGCTAAGCGCAAAGGCCAGGTCCAGAGGCCCCTTGCTGAGACCGGCGGCGATCACACCGCCGAAGCCTTCGCCATTGTCGCCGTAGCGAAGGCGGACCAGTCCGCCGGTGCCTTCGCCGTCGACCAGATCCGTGGCAGAAAGCAGGCTGAAGTTCACGCTGCCCGCCATCCCGGCCGAGGTGACCCCGGCGCCGCGGGTCACGCTGATCGAGGACAGCAGGAACGGATCGACATAGGCGAAACCATCGGCGGTATTGTGTGCAGTGAAGCGGAAGTTCTGCGGAACGCCCTCGATGGTGGTCTCGACCCGCGAGCCGCCCATGCCGCGGATCGCCACCGCAACGCCCGGCTGGCCCGCATTCAACAGCGTGGTGACGCCGGGCGTCTGGCGCACCACGTCGTCGATAGTGGTCATGCCGCCTTGGCCGGTCAGCGCATCGCCCTCGATCACCGAGGTGTTGTCACCGGCATAGACCGGCGTCCCGTCATCGGTGTAACCGATGATGATCCGCCCCAGATAAAGCGCGTCCGCTCCGGCGGCAGCGTCTTGTGCCGCGACGGGCAGGGCCAGTGCGGCAAGGCAGAGCGCCATCGCCGTGGTGGATGCAATTCGTTTCGTCGTCATGTTCCCAATCCCCTGTGGGACCCGCGCCTGGGGCAGGTCCGGCCCGAAAGGATCGACAAGGCGTGACGGTCATGCGGAGGGGCGCAGTCGCCGGGCGTGCAGGTCGTCAGACTGGTCTGATCCGGCTTGCTCGCCTGGGCACCCCCGACAGGGGCCGCGGCAACTGGCTTGTCCCGGGGGATTGGCGGAGTCGCCGATAAAGGTCAAGTAAAATACTCACCTTTTAGCGCGCGGGGCGTCGCCCTGTGTTGCAGCACAACGACAGCCCCTGCCCCGCCTCCACCCACCCCACAAATGAAAAAGGCGCCCCGAGGGGCGCCTTTTGTGTGCCGCGGCGGCGGGGTCAATAGCGGTAGTGGTCGGCCTTGTAGGGGCCTTCGACCTGAACGCCGATATAGGCGGCCTGATCCGGCTTCAGTTCGGTCAGTTTCACGCCGATCTTCTTCAGGTGCAGGCGCGCGACCTTCTCGTCCAGCGCCTTGGGCAGGATGTAGACGCCGGGGGCGTAGTCCTGGCCCTTGGTCCAGAGCTCGATCTGCGCCAAGGTCTGGTTGGTGAAGCTGGCCGACATCACGAAGCTGGGGTGGCCGGTGGCATTGCCGAGGTTCAGCAGCCGGCCTTCGGACAGCAGGATGATCCGGTTGCCCGAGGGCATCTCGATCATGTCCACCTGGTCCTTGATGTTGGTCCATTTGTGGTTGCGCAGAGCGGCGACCTGGATCTCGTTGTCGAAGTGGCCGATGTTGCCGACGATGGCCATGTCCTTCATCGCGCGCATATGCTCGATGCGGATCACGTCCTTGTTGCCGGTGGTGGTGATGAAGATGTCGGCGGTGGCGACCTCATCCTCCAGCACCGTCACCTCGTAGCCGTCCATCGCGGCCTGCAGGGCGCAGATCGGGTCGACTTCGGTGACCTTCACCCGTGCCCCCGCGCCGCGGAGCGAAGCGGCCGAGCCCTTGCCGACGTCGCCATAGCCGCAGACCACGGCGACCTTGCCGGCCATCATGGTATCGGTGGCGCGGCGGATGCCGTCGACCAGCGATTCCTTGCAGCCATACTTGTTGTCGAACTTCGACTTGGTGACCGAGTCGTTGACGTTGATCGCCGGGAAGGGCAGCAGGCCCTTCTTGTGCAGGTCGTAGAGCCGGTGCACGCCGGTGGTGGTTTCCTCGGAAACCCCCTTGATCGCGGCGCGCTGCTTGGTGAACCAGCCGGGGGAAGCCTTCAGCCGCTTCCTGATCTGGTTGAACAGGCAGACCTCTTCATCCGAGGTCGGCACGGCGATCAGGTCGGTCTCGCCGGCCTCGACGCGGGCGCCGAGCAGGATGTAGAGCGTCGCGTCCCCGCCGTCGTCGAGGATCATGTTGCAGGTGCCGCCCTCGCCGCCGAACTGGAAGATGCGGTCGGTGTAGTCCCAGTATTCCTCGAGGCTCTCGCCCTTGATGGCGAAGACCGGGGTGCCAGAGGCCGCGATGGCCGCCGCTGCGTGGTCCTGGGTCGAGAAGATGTTGCACGAGGCCCAGCGCACGTCGGCGCCCAGCGCCTTCAGCGTCTCGATCAGCACGCCGGTCTGGATCGTCATGTGCAGCGATCCGGCGATCTTCGCGCCCTTCAGCGGTTGCGACGCTCCGAATTCCTCGCGGCAGGCCATCAGGCCGGGCATTTCGGTTTCGGCGATGGTCAGCTCTTTCCGGCCGAAATCGGCCAAGGCGATGTCCTTGACGATGTAATCCGCAATCATGCGGGCGCACTCCTTGATCCTTGGATGTGCGGGCAGATAGCATTGATCCGACGAACAGACAACAAATGCAGGCAAGCGATGAAACAGCCGCGGGCGTGGCAAAGGATGCTGTCGGGCCGGCGGCTGGACCTGCTGGACCCGACGCCGGTGGACATCGAGGTCGAGGACATCGCCCATGGCCTGGCCTTCGTGGCGCGCTGGAACGGCCAGACGCGGGGCGACTGGCCCTATTCGGTGGCCGAGCATTCGCTGCTGGTGGAAGAGATCTTCGCCCGGCAGAACGGCGGCATCGCGGCGAAGTGGCGGCTGGCGGCGCTGCTGCACGACGCGCCGGAATATGTGATCGGCGACATGATCAGCCCGGTGAAGGCGGCGGTGGGGCCAGGCTATGGCGAGCTGGACCTGCGGCTGACGGCGGCGGTGCATCTGCGCTTCGGGCTGCCTGCGGTGCTGCCGGCGGCGGTGAAGAAGCAGATCAAGGCGGCGGACAAGGTGTCGGCCTGGCTGGAGGCGGTGCAGATCGCCGGTTTCTCCGAGACCGAGGCGGACCGTTTCTTCGGCCGTCCGGCGGATGCGGTGCTGCGGGGGCTGGAGATCAGGCTGCGCCCGCCCGCCGTGGTGCGGGCCGATTACGTGGCGCGGCACGCGGCGCTGCTGGCGGACTGCGCCTGAAAGGCTTGCGGCGGCCCGGACCGGCCGCCGCAAGACAGGGATCAGACCGCCAGGTCTTCGGGCTTCCTGCCGGCCTTCAGTGCATCGGCGAACCAGCGCGGCTTGCGGCCCCGGCCGGTCCAGGTGTCGGCGGCATTGGCCGGGTTGCGGTATTTGGCAGCGGCAGGCGTGCGCTTGCGGCCGGAGGAAACGCCGGTCAGCTCGGCCAGCGAAAAGCCCATCGCACGGGCCTTTTCTTCCAGCTCGGCCAGCGCTTCCTTCTTCTTGCGGTCCTCGTAGCCGGCAATGGCCCGTGCCACCTGCGATTGCAGGTCTTTCAACTCTTTAAGCGAAAGCGAGTTCAGATCGATATTCATTCGGGTTTTCCTTTCGCGTCTCGTGGCGACCGGATAACCCAATTGCGGCCAATGCGCAATTCGCCAGTTTATTTCGGGCTTCTTTTCGCCAGAATGCGCTGAAGCGTGCGGCGATGCATGTTCAATCGGCGTGCGGTTTCCGAAACATTGCGGTCGCACAGCTCGAACACCCGCTGGATATGCTCCCAGCGCACGCGATCCGCCGACATCGGATTTTCCGGCGGCTCGGGCATCACGTCGCCGCGGGCCAGAAGCGCATTGGTCACGTCGTCGGCATCGGCGGGTTTCGACAGATAGTCGATGGCGCCGATCTTCACCGCGGCCACCGCGGTGGCAATGGCGCCATATCCGGTCAGCACCACGATCCGGCAATCCGGGCGCTTGTCGCGCAGGGTTTCCACCACGTCGAGGCCGTTGCCGTCCTCCAGCCGCAGGTCCACCACGGCATAGGCGGGCGGGCGGCTCTGGGCGATGGCCTTGCCGGCCGCCACGCTTTCGGCGGTTTCGGGAAGAAAGCCGCGCTTTTCCATCGCGCGGGCCAGCCGCTTCACGAAGGCTTCGTCATCGTCGACCAGCAGAAGTGAACGATCCGGCCCAAGCTGGGCAGACAGGTCGTCGGCCATGCGCATTCCTTTCCCCGTTTCGACCCGTTCTAGACGCTCGGGGCGGCGGGGTCAATTTTGCGCGGACGCGGCCTGGAGATAGCAGGAAACGCTTTGCGCCACCTCGTCGGCGGGGGCGGCGTGCTTGTAGAAATCGGCAAATCCGGCGCCGGGCAGCATCAGATAGGTGAAGGCGGAATGGTCGACCAAATAATAGTCGTCGCCCGGCTCGGCCTCGTGCAGCTTGTAATAGGCGCGGTAGGCATTGACCGCGGTCTTGACCTGTTCCTCCGAGCCGGTCAGGCCCACGGCCTTGGGGTGGATGTTCTGGGCGAATTCCGAAACCACCTGCGGGGTATCGCGGGCGGGATCGACGGTGATGAAGGCCAGCCGGATATCCTGCCCCTGTTCCTCCAGGATATCGGCCACCTCGGCATTGCGGGCCATGTCCAGCGGGCAGACATCGGGGCAGAAGGTATAGCCGAAATAGACCAGCGTCGGCCGGTCGATCACTTCCTTCTCGGTGACGGTCTTGCCGCTGGTCCCTTCGACCAGGGTGAAGGGGCCGCCGATATCGGCCCCCGCCTGGCCCGAGCGGCATTGCGCGAAGGCATCCTCGCCGCCGCGGTTCAGGCCGATCCACAGTGCCGTGCCGCCCAGAAGCACCACCACCGCCCCCGCCGCCAGGATTGCCCAGGTCTTGTCCATCTGCCGTCCCCTTGTTCGCGCCCTGCGTGATCCCTAACAATGTCGCCCATCCGACCGCAACGGCAAGCCGACAATGCAGCGCACCCCGGACCTTGAATTTCTGGCCGCCCGCTCGGGCAGCACCGGGATGCGGCTGCGCACCCTGATCCTGCTGCGCTGGATGGCGATCGTCGGCCAGATCGCCGCCATCGCCATGGCCGACAGGTATTTCGATCTGATCCTGCCCTTGGGCCTGTGCTACATGGCGGTGGGCCTGTCGATCATCGCCAACCTGGTCTGCATGTTCATCCTGCCCGAGAACCGGCGGCTGAGCGAGGCCGAGTCGCTGGCGATGCTGCTGTTCGACATGGCGCAGCTGGCCTTCCTGATCTTCGTCACCGGCGGGCTGACCAATCCCTTCGCGCTGCTGGTGATCGCGCCCGTCACCATCTCGGCCTCGGCGCTCGGCCTGCGGCCGACGGTGATCCTGGGATCGGCGGCGATCCTGTTCACCACCGCCGCGGCGCTGGTGCATGTGCCGATCCGCTTCGCCGATGGCGCCGAACTGACGATCCCGCCGCTGTTCGGCTTCGGCTTCTGGCTGTCCATCGTGGTGGGGGTGCTGTTCCTCGGCCTCTACGCCCACCGGGTCGCCTCGGAGATCCGCGCCATGGCCGATGCGCTGCTGGCGACGCAGATGGCGCTGGCGCGCGAGCAGAAGCTGACCGACCTGGGCGGCGTGGTGGCGGCGGCAGCGCATGAACTGGGCACGCCGCTTGCCACCATCAAGCTGGTCAGCAAGGAGATGCTGGACGAGCTGGAGGACCGGCCCGACCTGCTGGAGGACGTGCGGCTGATCCGCGAGCAGGCCGACCGCTGCCGCGACATCCTGCGCGGCATGGGCCGGGCCGGCAAGGACGACCTGCAGCTGCGGCAGGCGCCGCTGGAGCAGGTGCTGCGCGAGGCGGCGGAACCCCATGCCAGCCGCGGCAAGACCCTGCATTTCACCCTGGCCCCCGGCCCCGGCGGTGCGGCGAAACAGCCCGCCGTCCTGCGGCTGCCCGAGGTGATCCACGGGTTGCGCAACCTGGTGCAGAACGCGGTGGACTTCGCCGCCAGCAGCGTCTGGATCGAGGGCGAATGGACCGACAGGGCGATCACCGTCCGCATCTTCGACAACGGCCCGGGCTATCCGCCCAACCTGATCGGCCGCATCGGCGACCCCTTCGTCCGTCAGCGCCGGGCCGAGCAGGATCCGGGCCGGCGGCCGGAATACGAAGGCATGGGGCTGGGGCTGTTCATCGCCAAGACCCTGCTGGAACGCTCCGGCGCCGAGCTGACCTTCGCCAATGCCGCCGACCCGTTCCTGACCCCCGAGGAACGGCCCGAACGCTGCGGCGCGGTGGTGCAGGCGGTCTGGCCGCTGGAGGCGCTGCTGGCGCCGCCGGGCATGACCGGCAGCCCGAACCAGCCGTTCTCGGCCTGATCCGGCGGCGGGTGCCGCGGCTTCAAGGGGTTAACCTTGCGTTAACCTCGCGCACCCTAGAGTTGCGCATCGATGGTCCGCCACGCCGGGCCGCGCTGCGGGGACCGGCATGGATCTGGACGTGACATTCGCCTTCGGCCTGGTCGTGACCGCCGCGCTGGTCGCCCTGTCCAGCCTGTTCGCCCTGACCGCCTTCGCCGCCCGCGGCCCCTCCGCCGGCGCCCGCGCCTCGATCTTCACCGAAACCACCGCCTCCACCGTCTTCCTGTTCGACGGCCCTTCGCTGGTCGACGCCACCCCCGCGGCAAGGCTCCTCCTCGGCGGCGGCGGCGAAGGCTCCGGCCCCTGGTTCCGGGTGCTGAACCGGCTGGAGCCGATGTTCCCCGGCTTCTCGCTGCGGATCGAGGGGTTGCAGCGCGAGGGCCGCTTCGTCATGTGCTCGCGCGAGGATCTGGAACCGCCGCTGGTGCTGCGGGCGGAAAACCTCGGCGGGCTGACCCGGCTGACCCTGATGGACGCCGATGCCGAGCAGCGCCGGCCCGGCCGCGACGGCCCCTCCGAGATCGCGCTCCTGCACGAACTGGCGGCGCTGCGCGAGACCCTGGCCCGGGCGCCCGCGCCGGTCTGGCGGCAGCGCGGCGACGGGCAGGTGGTCTGGGCCAACAGCGCCTATCTCCTGGCCGCCGCCGGCACGCTGGAACCGGGGCAGGACCTGTCCTGGCCCCTGCCCCGCATCTTCCAGATCGCGGAGCCGCCCGTCTCGCAGACCCTGCGCTGCGCGGTCCGGGTCGCGGGGGCGGCGCAATGGTATGAGGTCTCGGCGGTGGAAACCGGCGAGGAGATGCTGTTCTACGCCCTGCCCGCCGACCGGCTGGTGCAGGCCGAGGCGACGTTGCGCGACTTCATGCAGACGCTGACCAAGACCTTCGCGCAACTGCCGATCGGGCTGGCGATCTTCGACGGCAACCGGGTGCTGCAGCTGTTCAACCCGGCGCTCTTGGACCTGACCGGCCTGCCGCCGGAATTCCTGATCGGCCGGCCCAGCCTGTCCGCGGTGCTGGACGCGATGCGCGAACGCGCGATGATCCCCGAGCCGAAGGATTACCGCAGCTGGCGCCGGCAGATGTCGGCGGTGGAAGAGGCCGCAGCGCAGGGCCTGTTCGAGGAAACCTGGAGCCTGCCCTCCGGCCAGACCTGGCGGGTGACCGGACGGCCGCATCCGAACGGCGCGCTGGCCTTCCTGTTCGAGGACATCTCGACCGAGATGATGCGGACCCGGCGCTACCGCGCCGACCTGGAACTCGGCCAGGCGGTGATCGACGCGATGGAGGATGCGGTGGCCGTCTTCTCGCAGGACGGCACCCTGGTGATGACCAACCGCGCCCATGCCGCGCTCTGGGGTCCGGTCGAGGCGCCGCCCTTCGGCGCCTCGGGCAAGGCGGTGGCCATCGACGGCTGGCGCGGCCGGGCGGCGCCGACGCTGCTGTGGAACGACCTGTCGGAATATATCGGCGCGCTCGGCACGCGCGAGCCCTGGGACGGCGAGTTGCGGCTGCTGGACGGGCGGGCGCTGGTCTGCCGCGTCTCGCCCTTGCCGCATGGCGCCACGCTGGTGGCCTTCGCCGGGCCGCGGACGCGGATCGAGCCGCGGGCGGAGGAAGAGGCGCCCCGGGCGGTGCTGATCGCCTGACGCATATGGCTTGCAGCCGGCGGGGGGCCGGATAGACTCGGGCCATGCCGCCGAAGACCGCCGCCGAATTCCTGCTGGAAGACGAAGACCGCGCCAGCCGTTTCGGCGCGGCGCTGGCGCTGCTGCTGCGGCCCGGCGACACCCTGCTGCTGGACGGCCCGGTCGGCGCCGGCAAGTCGCACATCGCCCGGGCGGCGATCCGGGCGCTGTGCGGGGAAGGGACGGAGGTGCCCTCGCCCACCTTCACGCTGGTGCAGGTCTACGACGGGCCGCAGGGCGAGATCCGCCACGCCGACCTCTACCGCCTGACCGACCCCGGCGAGGTGGTGGAGCTGGGTCTGGTCGAGGCGCTGGACGGCGCCATCCTGCTGGTCGAATGGCCCGACCGGCTGGGCCCCTACACCCCGGAAGGGGCCTTGCGCCTGCGGCTGCTGCCCGAGGGCGGCGCCCGGCGGGCGGTGCTGGAAGGCGCCGCGCCGGAGATGGTCTCCGCCCTGCGGGAGGCGATGGCGTGACCCCGCGGGCCGAGGAAAAGGCGGCGTTCCTGCGCCGGGCCGGCTGGGGCGCGGCGGAACGGTCCCATCTGGCCGGCGATGCCTCGGCCCGCAGCTACCAGCGGCTGCGGCTGGACGGCCGGACCGCGGTGCTGATGGACAGCCCGCCCGGCCCGGCGGACGACACCGCCGATTTCCTGCGCATCGGCGCGCATCTCGCCGGCCTCGGCCTGTCGCCGCCGCAAGTGCTGGAAGCGGAGCCGGAGCGCGGGCTGCTGCTGCTGGAAGACCTAGGGGACGCGTTGTTCACCGCGGTGCTGGCGGATGACCCGGCGCTGGAACCCCTGCTCTACGCCGCCGCGGTGGATGTGCTGCTGGCCTTGCAGGAAGCCCCGCCGCCCGGCCACCTGCCGGACCTGTCGGCCGCAGATTGGTCCGAGGCCGCTGGCTTCGCGCCGGAGTTCTACGCCGCCGCCGTCACCGGGACACGACCCGAGGCCGGGCGCTATACCGAGGCGCTGACGCGCGCGCTGGAGGCCCATGCCGATGCGGCAAGGGTGCTGATCCTGCGCGACTATCACGCCGGCAACCTGCTCTGGCTGCCCGGCCGCAAGGGCGCGGCGCGGGTGGGGCTGCTGGATTTCCAGCAGGGGCAGCTGGGCCAGCCGGGCTACGATCTGGTCTCGCTGCTGCAGGACGCCCGCCGCGACGTGGCGCCGGAGACCGAGGCCGCCGGGCTGGCGCGCTTCGCCGCCGGCAAGGGCCTGACCGTCGAGGAGATGGCCGCGGGCTATGCCGCTCTCGGCGCCCAGCGCGCCCTGCGGATCATAGGCATCTTCGCCCGACTCTGCACGGTCTCCGGCAAGCCCGGCTATGTGGCGCTGATCCCGCGGGTCTGGCGGCAGCTGATGCGCAACCTCTCCCACCCCGCGCTGGCGGAATTGCGGCGCGAGGTGCTGGCCCTGCTGCCGGAGCCCACGGAAGACACCCTGAACCGGATCACGGCGAGATGCGCGACCCCCTGCCCCTGATGATCTTCGCCGCCGGCTTCGGCACCAGGATGCGCGCGCTGACGGCGGCGCAGCCGAAGCCGCTGATCCCGGTGATGGGCCGCCCGCTGATCGACCGGGCGCTGGACCTTGCACGCGGGGCGGGCTGCGCGCCCGTGGTGGCGAACACCCATTACCTCGGCCGGATGATCGCCGACCATCTGGCGGGGACCGGGGTGGCGATCAGCGAGGAGGCCGAGATCCTCGAAACCGGCGGCGGGCTGAAGCAGGCGCTGCCGCTGCTGCCCGGCGCGGCGGTGATGACGCTGAACCCCGATGCGGTCTGGCGCGGGCCGAACCCGCTGGCGGCGCTGCGGGCGGCATGGGACCCGGACCGGATGGATGCGTTGCTGCTGGTGCAGGAAGCGGCGCGGGTCAGGGGCCGCGGGGCGAAGGCGGATTTCGTGCTGGCCCCGGGCGGCCGGATCGAACGCGCCAAGGGGCGGGAGGGGGTGCTCTATCTCGGCGCGCAGGTGCTGAAGACGGCGCCGGTGGCGCGGTGGCCGGAAGACGTGTTCTCGCTGAACGCCGTCTGGGACGGGATGATCGCCGCCGGCCGCGCCTTCGGCCTGCCGTGGGACGGCGAATGGTGCGACGTGGGCAGCCCCGAGGGGCTGGCCGAGGCCGAGGCGATGCTGGGCCGATGATGTTCCCCGGCCCCGCCCCGCGTGTCTTCGGCCTGCCGCCCGGGGTGGATTTCCCGGCGCGGCTGGTCGACGGGCTGCTGGCGCGGCTGCAAGGCCAGCCGCCCGAGGCGCTGGCGCGGGTGACGCTGTTCCTGAACACCGCGCGGATTCGGCGGCGGGTGCAGGCGGAATTCGCCGCGCGGGGGGCGGGCTTCCTGCCGAAGCTGCGGCTGATCACCGAACTGGCCGCCGACCCGCTGCTGGCCGGGCCGGGGCAGCCGCTGTCCTCGCTCGGCCGCCGGCTGGAGCTGGCGGTGCTGATCGACCGGCTGCTGACCGCCGACCCGAGCCTTGCCCCCCGCTCGGCGCTGTTCGACCTCGCCGACAGCCTGGCCGGGCTGATGGACGAGATGCGGGGCGAGGGCGTCGACCCCGCCACGCTGGCGGCGCTGGATGTCTCCGGCCATTCCGCCCATTGGGGCCGGGCGCAGAAGTTCATCGCGCTGGCCGAGGGCTTCTTCGCCGCCGACGCCCGCCCGGATGCCGAGACGCGGCAGCGGCTGGCGGTGCAGACCCTGATCGCGCGCTGGCAGGCCCGGCCGCCGGCGGGGCCGGTGATCCTTGCCGGCTCCACCGGCTCGCGCGGGACCACGGCGCTGCTGATGCGGGCGGTGGCGCGGCTGCCGCAGGGTGCGGTGGTGTTGCCCGGCTTCGACTTCGACCTGCCGGCCGGGCTGTGGGCGGGGATGGAGGATGCGCTGGTGCATGAGGCGCATCCACAGTTCCGGCTGGCCGGGCTGCTGCGGGCGCTGGAGCTGAAGCGCGCGGATGTCGGGCCCTGGACCGAGGCCCCGCCCGCCGACCCGGCGCGCAACCGGCTGGTGTCGCTGGCCTTGCGGCCGGCGCCGGTGACCGACCAGTGGATCGCCGACGGGCCGGCCCTGGGCGATCTGGTCGAGGCCAGCAAGGGCCTGACGCTGGTCGAGGCGCCCTCGCCGCGGGCCGAGGCGGCGGCGGTGGCGCTGGCGCTGCGCGAGGCGGTGGAGCAGGGGGTGCCGGCCTGCCTGATCTCGGCCGACCGCAACCTGACCCGGCGGGTGGCGGCGATGCTGGACCGCTGGGGGATAAGGCCGGACGACTCCGCCGGCCAGCCGTTGCAGCAGACCGCGCCGGGCCGGTTCCTGCGGCTGGTGGCCGGGGCGATGGCGGGGCCGGTGACGGTGGACCGGCTGCTGTCGCTGCTGAAGCACCCGCTGACCCATTCCGGGCAGGACCGCGGTCCGCACCTGCTGCTGACCCGCGCGCTGGAGCTGCACCTGCGCCGCCGCGGCCCGGCCTTCCCGGATGCCGGCTTCCTGCGGACCTGGGCCGCGACCCGGACGGAACCCGGCGCGGCGGAGTGGGGCCGGGCGCTGGCCGCGGCGCTGGATGAGGCCGCCGCCCTGCCCCGCGCACCCTTGCCGGAGCTGGTCACCCACCACCTGACGGTGGCCGAGCGGCTGGCCCGCGGTCCGCTGGCCGAAGGCAGCGGCGCGCTGTGGGAGCGGGAGGCGGGCGAGAAGGCGCTGGCGGTGATGCAGGCGCTGGCGGCCGAGGCGCCGGCCGGGCTGGTGCTGGCGGCCTCGGACTACGCGCCGCTGCTGGCGGCGGTGCTGGCGCGGGAGGAGGCGCGCAGCGCCATCTTGGCGGACCCGCGGGTGCAGATCATGGGGGTGCAGGAGGCGCGGATCCAGGGCGCCGGGCTGGTCGTCCTGGGCGGGCTGAACGAGGGCGCCTGGCCCGAGTCCCCCGCCGCCGACCCCTGGCTGAACCGCCGCCTGCGCCGCGACGCCGGGCTGCTGTTGCCGGAGCGCAAGGTCGGCCTGTCGGCGCATGACTTCCAGATCGCCGTGGCCGGGCCGCGGGTGATCCTGACCCGGGCGCAGCGCGATGCCGAGGCGGAGACCGTGCCCTCGCGCTGGCTGAACCGGCTGATGAACCTGATGTCCGGCCTGCCCGCAACCGGCGGGCCGCAGGCGCTGGCGGCGATGCGGGACCGCGGCGCGCGCTATCTGCGGCTGGCCGAGGCGCTGGACGCGCCGCTGCCGGGGATCGCGGCGGAGGGGCGGCCCTCGCCCCGGCCTCCGGTCTCGGCGCGGCCGCGGCGGCTGTCGATCACCCAGATCGAGCGGCTGATCTCCAACCCCTACGACATCTATGCCGAGGAGGTGCTGCGGCTGCGCGCCCTTAACCCGCTGCGGCCCGAGGCGGACCACCGCCTGCGGGGCGAGGTGGTGCACAAGGTGCTGGAGACCTTCCTGAAGACCCACCCGCTGCCGCCGGACCCGGCCGCTGCGGCGGAGTTGCTGCTGGCGATCACCGCCCGGGTGCTGGAGGAGGAGGTGCCCTGGCCGGTCGCCCACGCCGACTGGCTGGCGCGGATGCGTCGGATCGCGCTGCCGTTCGCCGAGGCCACCCTGCGCCACAGCCGCCCGGTGCTGCTGGAGCAGAAGGCGGGGCTGCTGTTGCCCGGGCCCGGCTTCACCCTGACCGGCAAGCCGGACCGGATCGACCTGCTGCCCGACGGCAGCCTGCATGTGATCGACTACAAGACCGGCGAGCCGCCGTCGCAGAAGGACATGGCGAACCATCGCAAGCAGCTGCACCTGGCGGCGGTGATGGCCCTGGGCGGGGCTTTCGGCGACCTGGGGCCGCGGGTGACCAGCCGGGTGACCTATCAGGCGATGAAGCCCGGGCTGAAGGAACAGGGGCAGGACCTGACCGAACAGGCGATCCTTGAGTTGCGGGAGCAGCTGGAGGCGCTGGTCGCCGCCTATCTGGACCGGGACACCGGCTTCACCGCCCGGCGGATGGCGGTGGAAACCGCTTGGGCCGGTGATTTCGACCATCTGGCGCGCTTCGGGGAATGGAGCCTGGCCGACGAGGCGCAGCCCCGGGAGGTGGGGGATGCCGATGGATGAGGCGACGCGGAATCAGATCGCCGCGGCGGACCCGGGGGCGAACACCTGGCTGGTGGCCAATGCGGGATCCGGCAAGACCCGGGTGCTGACCGACCGGGTGGCGCGGCTTCTGTTGGGTGGGGCGGAGCCGCTGTCGATCCTGTGCCTGACCTATACCAAGGCCGCCGCGGCCGAGATGCAGAACCGGCTGTTCAAGACGCTGGGCGGCTGGGCGATGGCCCCGGATGCCGAGCTGCGCCGCAGCCTTGGCGAGCTGGGCGAGGACGCCGACCTGTCGCCCGCCCGGCTGGCCCGCGCCCGGCAGCTGTTCGCCAAGGCGATCGAGACGCCGGGCGGCATCCGCATCCAGACCATCCACAGCTTCTGCGCCGCCCTTCTCCGCCGTTTTCCGCTGGAGGCCGGGGTCAGCCCGGGCTTCACCGAGATCGACGACCGCTCGGCGCTGCTCTTGCGCGAGGAAATCCTGGAGGCGATGGCGCTCGGCCCCGACGCCCCGGCGCTGGAGGGACTGCTGGCCGAAGGCGGCGATCTGGGCAAGCTCTTGCCGGAGATCATCGCCCGGCGGGCCGATTTCGACGGGATGCAGGACCTGCGGACGGCGCTTTCGGTGCCGGAGGGGCTGGACGAGGCGGCGCTGCTGGGGCGGGTGTTCATCGGCGGAGAAGAGGCTCTGATCCGGCAGATTCTGCCGGTTCTGGCCGGAGGCGGCGCGACCGACCACAAGGCCGCCGACCGGCTGGCCGACCTGCTGCCGCTGGTGCCCTCGCTGGCCACCCTGTCGGTGCTGGAGGAGGTGCTGCTGACCGGCAGCGGCGCGAAGGAACCCTTCACCGCCAAGCAGGGCGCCTTCCCGACCAAGGCGCTGCGGCAGTCGCTCGGCCCGGTGCAGGACGAGCTGGAGCGGCTGATGCTGCGGGTGGAGGCGGCGCGGGCCGACCGCATCGCGCTGGCGCTGCTGCGGCGGACCGAGGCGCTGCACCGCTTCGCCCGCGTCTTCCTTGCGCGCTACCGCACCGCCAAGGCCCGCCGCGGCTGGCTGGACTTCGACGACCTGATCACCTTGGCGACCGGACTTCTGACCGACCCGTCGCTGTCGGCTTGGGTGCTGTATCGGCTGGACGGCGGGATTTCCCATGTGCTGGTGGACGAGGCGCAGGACACCAGTCCGGCGCAATGGCGGCTGATCCAGTTGCTGACGGCGGAGTTCACGGCAGGGATCGGCATCCATGAAGGCCCGCGCACCCTGTTCGTGGTGGGGGACAAGAAGCAATCGATCTATTCCTTCCAGGGTGCCGACGTGACCGCCTTCGACCGGATGCGCGACCGCTTCCGCCGGGCCTTCGAGCAGGCGGGATCGGCGCTGGAGGAACGGCCGCTGATCCACTCCTTCCGCTCCTCCCCCGCGATCCTGCGGCTGGTGGACCTGTGCTTCACCGGCGACAGGCAGGGTGCGATGGGCGGGGCGCTGCGCCACGCGGCCTTCCATGAGAACCTGCCGGGGCGGGTGGATTTCTGGCCGCCGGTGCCGGCGCCCGAACCCGCCGAGCCGGGCGAATGGTTCCGCCCCGAGGACCGCACCGGCGCGGAAAGCGCCGAGACCGTGCTGGCCCGGCAGATCGCCGCCGAAATCCGCGGGCTGATCGACCGCGGCGAGCGGATCACCGACCGCGGGCAGGTCCGCCCGGTGCATGAGGGCGACTTCCTGATCCTGGTCCGCCGCCGCAGGGGCCTGTTCCAGGAGGTGATCCGTGCCTGCAAGGCCGAAGGCTTGCAGATCGCCGGGGCCGACCGGCTGACGCTGACCGAGGAACTGGCGGTGAAGGACATCCTGGCGCTGCTGCACTTCCTGAACACGCCGGAGGACGACCTGTCGCTGGCCGCCGCGCTGCGCTCTCCCCTGTTCGGGCTGAGCGAGGACCAGCTGTTCCGGCTGGCGCATGGGCGGAAGGGGGTGCTGTGGGAAAGGCTGCGGCAGGCGGAGGGGTTCGAGGCCGTGCGCGCCGTGTTGCAGGACCTGCGCGACCAGGCCGAGTTCCTGCGGCCCTTCGAGCTGATCGACCGGGTGCTGACCCGGCACGACGGCAGGCGCCGGCTGCTGGGGCGGCTGGGAGAGGAAGCCGCCGACGGCATCGACGAGCTGCTGTCGCAGGCGCTGGCCTATGAGCAGGTGGACGTGCCCGGCCTGACCGGCTTCCTGGTCTGGATGGCCGGCGGCGAGGTGGAGGCGAAGCGGCAGGCGGAAAGCGAGGGCCACCGCATCCGGGTGATGACCGTCCACGGCGCCAAGGGGCTGGAGGCGCCGATCGTGATTCTGCCCGACACCGCCGACCGGCGGCCGCCGCAGGAGCCGCCGGTGGTGGTGCCGGAGGGCGGGCCGCCGCTCTGGCTTCTGAGCAGGGACGAGACCGTGCCGCTGGCGCAGGCCGCGACCGAGGCCCGCAAGGCGGTGCGCGAGGCGGAGAGCCTGCGGCTCCTCTATGTCGCGGTGACGCGGGCGCGCAGCTGGCTGATCGTGGCGGCGGCCGGCAAGGCGGGCGAGGCGTGCTGGTATGGCCTGCTGCGCGCCGCGGCCGAGGGCCTGCCGCTGCTCCCGGACCGCGAGGGGCGGATGCGGCACCAGATCGGCGAATGGCATCCGCCGCTGCCGGCGGCGACGGCCGGGGCCGAGCCCGTCGCCCTGCCGGGCTGGGCGATGCGCGACGCCCCTCCCGCCCCGACGGAGAAGCGGGTGATCACGCCCTCCGACCTCGGCGGGGCCAAGACCCTGCCGGGAGAGGGCGCGGGGGACCCCGACGCCCTGACCCGCGGCACCCTGCTGCACGGCTTCCTCGAACGCTTCCCCGATCTCGGCCCCGAGGACCGGGACAGCCTTGCGCTGGCCGCGCCCGAACTGGCCGCCAGGACCGCGGCGCTGATCGCCGATCCGGCGCTGGCGGCGCTGTTCGGGCCGGACAGCCTGGCCGAGGTGGGCTTTGCGCTGGACTGGAACGGCGGGCTGCTGACCGGGGCCATCGACCGGCTGATCGTCGAACCGGAGCGGGTTCTGGTGGTGGACTACAAGTCCAACGCCGTGGTGCCCGCCCGGCCCGAGGATGTGCCCGAGGGTTACCTGCGCCAACTGGGCGCCTATGCCCATGCCGCCGCCGCGCTTTACCCCGGGCGGCGGGTGGAGGTGGCCATCCTCTGGACCGAAACCGCGCTGCTGATGCCGATTGATCCCGAGATCGTGAGGGCGGCACTGGCCCGCGCCGCTATGGGTTGAGGCTTGTGCCCTTGACTGGCCCCCGGGGCACTCCTAGGTTCACTGCCCGAACCTTCCCATCAGGAGACACGATCATGGGCGCGAACACCGTCGCCGTCACCGATGCCACCTTCGACAGCGAAGTCCGCCAGTCGGACATTCCGGTCGTGGTGGACTTCTGGGCCGAATGGTGCGGCCCCTGCCGCCAGATCGGCCCGGCGCTGGAGGAACTCGCCGCCGAATATGCCGGCAAGGTCAAGATCGTGAAGGTCAACGTCGACGAGAACCCCGACAGCCCGGCGGTCCTCGGCGTCCGCGGCATCCCGGCGCTGTTCCTGTTCAAGGACGGCCAGGTGGTGTCGAACAAGGTCGGCGCGGCACCCAAGGCGGCGCTGGCGAACTGGATCCAGTCGGCGATCTGAGCTGTAAATCAGTTCGGGGACGGCCCCCTTTGCAGGGGCCGTTTTCGTTTCCGATACAGTTGAGGAGCAGGTGTTGCTCCGGCGTCTTCTCTTCGTTTCGTTCCCGGAC
>NZ_JAAKGP010000010.1 GCF_011043545.1 Rhodobacter sp. SGA-6-6
TCAGAACAGCATCTGCACCGGATCGCGGTTGCAGACCACGATGAACTGGTTCGAACTGGCCAGCAGGTGGAAACCGCGCCGCCGCACCTCGGCCAGAAACAGCTCGCGCCCGACCTCGCGGTCCCCCCAGGCGATCGAGCGGCGCACCACGCCGCCCTGCGCCGCGCGGGCCGAGAAGATCTGCCGCAGCCAGTCCTCGGGCGAGAGGTTCACCGGCGCGGCGGGCGGGGAGGGGCGGAACATCCGGGTCATGCCCGCAGCCTGCACCGGCCCGGTTAACGCCGGGTTGAGCTCACTCCACCGGCGCCACCCGCTTCAGATAGGCGGCCACCGCCCTGGCATCCTCTTCCGGCAGCCGGGCGAAATTCTCCACCACATGCACCATGTGGCCGCCGGCGCTGTCGAAATCGGGGGTGAAGCCGGTGGTCAGGTAATAGGCGATCTCGCCTTCCGACCATGTCAGCTTCGCCGGGGTGATGTTCGGCACCTTTCCCTGGCCGGTCGGGTCCGAAGGGTCCGGCGCCCCCGCCAGCCAGCGCGAGGTGTCCATGCCGCCGAGCGCATTGCGCGGGGTATGGCATTCGCCGCAATGCGCCAGGGCCTCGGCGATGTAGCGGCCGCGGTCCTCGGTCGGCGTCAGGTTGCCGGGCAGCGCCCAGTCGTCGTTCAGGAACAGCAGCTTCCAGCCGCCAAGCGCCATCCGCAGGTTGAAGGGGAAGGAAATCTCGTGCGGCAGGCTCGGCGTCGGGTCGGCGGGCAGGGTCTTCAGGAAGGCATGGAGGTCCGCCACGTCCTGCAATTCCATCCGGGCGTAGGAGGCATAGGGCAGGGCGGGGTAGAGATGCTCGCCCCCGCGCGACACGCCGCGGGTCAGCGCATTGGCAAGGTCGTGCAGCGTCCAGGCGCCGATCCCGGCCTCGGCATGCTGGCTGATGTTCGGGGCGATGAAGGTGCCGAAATCCGAAGGAAAGCGCTGCCCGCCCGACAGCACCAGCTGCGCCTCGCCCTTGGCGCCCTCGGCCATGTGGCACGAGGCGCAGCCCGAGGCCCAGAACACCCGCTCGCCCCGGCCCGGATCGCCCGTGAGCCCTTCCAGCGCCCGGGCGGGCAGGGGGGCGGGCAGCGTCCACCAGATCAGGCCCGCCCCGAGAAGGACAAGCAGGATCAACGGGATGCGGAGCTTGCGCATGGCGGGCCTCCTCTTGCGGTTGCGCGCCACCCTAGCGCAGGCCTGCGGCCCTGTCAGCGGATCAGGGCAACCTTCGCGGGGAATTGACCGTCAGCCAGTCGGGCCAGCCCCAGAGCCATTCCACCCCAGCCAAGGCCAGACAGGTCGCGATGATCGCGCCGTAGAACATCACCTGCCGCATCGAGGGCGGATGCTGCGCCCAGCGTTTCGCCTTCAGCAGCCAGCGCGGGTTCATGCCGCGTCTTCGACGAAGCGCACCTTGCCGATGAAGGGCAGGTTGCGGTTCCTCTGGGCGAAGTCGATGCCGTAGCCGACCACGAATTCGTCGGGGATCTCGAATCCGGTCCAGGTCGCCCTGATCGGCACCTCGCGCCGCGACGGCTTGTCCAGCAGCGCGCAGATCTCCAGCCGCCGCGGGCCGCGGCTGAGCAGCAGGTTCTTCACATGGGTCAGGGTGAAGCCGGTGTCGACGATGTCCTCGACCACCAGCACGTCGCGGCCAGCGATCTCGCCGCGCAGGTCCTTGAGGATGCGCACCTCTCGGCTGGAGTGCATTGCATCACCGTAGGAGGAGGCTTCGAGGAAATCCACCTCGACCGGCAGGTCGATCTCGCGCACCAGGTCGGCGATGAAGACGAAACTGCCCCGAAGCAGCCCCACCACGATCAGCTTGTCGGTGCCGCGGTAATGGGCGGTGATCTCGCGCGCAAGTTCCTCGACCCGGGCTGCGATCGACTTGGCGCTGATCATCTGGTCGATCACGTATCGGGGCGGGCTGTCTGTCATCATGTCCTCGGGAGGGCGGCTGGCCCCCTTCCTTGCGCCATCGCGCCGGCAATGCAAGCCCTGCGGCCTTTCCGCGGCTTGATCTTCGCGCCGGTCCGGGCGAAATGTCCGGCAAACAGCCGAAGATACCGATGCCCACCCATCACGAGACCAAGGCCCTGCCCTATACCGCGGCCCAGATGTATGACCTGGTTGCCGACGTGGCGCGCTACCCCGAGTTCCTGCCCTGGAACTCCGCCGCCCGCATCCGCTCGCGCCGGCCGGTGGAGGGAGGGCCGCCCGGTGCCGAAGTGATGGAGGCCGACCTGGTGATCAGCTTCAAGGTCTTCCGCGAACGCTTCGGCAGCCGGGTGACGCTGCTGCCTGGCGAGGGCAAGATCCTGACCGAATACCTGGACGGCCCGTTCCGTTACATGCGCTCCACCTGGACCTTCCGTCCGGCGGAGGGCGGCTGCGAGGTCGATTTCTTCGTCGATTTCGAGTTCCGCAACGCCATCCTGCAGGGGATCATCGGGCTGGTGTTCAACGAGGCGATGCAGCGCATCGTCCGCGCCTTCGAGACCCGGGCGGCGCAGCTTTACGGGCCGCGCTGAGGGGGCGGTAAAGCCCTCCGACGCCGGGCCTTCCCGGCAGGGCGGAGTTCGCCACGCCGCCGGGGTATCCGCGGGCGGAAAAAGGGCACGGAAGGGGCGTGTCGGGCTATTCCACCCCCGCCAGCAGCAACTCCAGCGCATGGTCGCGCGAGGCCTGCCGCACCTGTGCGCGGCCGCGCGGGCCATACTCCACCGTATGGACCTGCGTCTCGCGCCCCGCGCGGGCGAGGCCGAAGCAGACCCGACCTTCCGGCTTGAACTCCGACCCGCCCGGCCCGGCGATGCCGGTGATCGAGACCGCCAGCCCGGCCAGGGAATGGCGCAGCGCGCCCTCGGCCATCTCGCGGGCGACCTCCTCGCTGACCGCGCCATGGGCGGCCAGCGTGGCGGGCAAGACGCCCAACATCGCCTCCTTCGCCGCGTTGGAATAGGTGACGAAGCCGCGGTCGAACACGTCGGAGGAGCCGGCCACGTCGGTCAGCGCCGCAGCGACCATGCCGCCGGTGCAGCTTTCCGCCGTGGCGATGCGCAGGCCCGCCGCCCGCGCGGCGGCGAGGATCTCGGCCGCCAGGGTCATGGCCCGGCCATCAGAGCCAGGGGCACATGGTAGAGGATCGCCGCGGCGACCGAGGCCAGTCCGGCGAACAGCCCGGCCCAGAGGTCATCCAGCATCACCCCCGCCACGTCGCCCCGCCGGTCGGCCCGGCCGACGAGCCAGGGCTTCCAGATGTCGAACAGCCGGAAGAACAGGAACGGGAAGACCACGGCCGGCCAGGGCAGCCAGCCCTCCCAGCCACGGCCCAGCCAGAAGGCGGCCGCGGGAAAGGCGAGGGCCAGCAGCATTCCCGCCACCTCGTCGATGACGATTTCGGACGGATCCTCGCCCGGCCGGCCGGCCAGTTCGGCGGCCACGGCGCGGAAGCCCGCCAGCACCGCCAGCGCCGCCAGCGCCGCCACCAGCGGCAGGCCGGCCAGCCAGTAGGCGCCCCAGCCCAGCAAGGCCGCCGCCGCCGAGGCCCAGGTTCCCGGAGCGGGGCGCAGAAGCCCGAGGCCGCAGACGGTGGTGATCTGTCTCATCATGCTTTCACCAATGCGCAGGTGGCCAAGGCGGCGATGCCTTCCTCTCGGCCGGTGAAGCCCAGCCGTTCGGAGGTGGTGGCCTTGACGGAGACGCGGCCGGGATCGACACCCATGATCCGCGCCAGAACTTCCGCCATTTCAATGGCGTGCGGGCCGATCTTCGGACGCTCGCAGACCAGCGTCACGTCGCAGTTCGCGAGGCGGTAGCCCCGGTCCCGCGCCAGCCCGATGGCATGGGACAGGAAGACATGGCTGGCCGCACCCTTCCATTGCGGGTCCGAGGGCGGGAAATGCCGGCCGATGTCGCCCGCCGCCAGCGCGCCGTAGATCGCGTCGGTCAGGGCGTGCATCCCGACATCCGCATCCGAATGGCCGAGCAACCCCCTGGAATGCGGCAGCTTCACCCCGCAGAGCCAGAGATGGTCGCCTTCGCAGAAGGCATGGACGTCGTAGCCGTTGCCCAGGCGCAGATCCATCGCGCGGCCTTTCAGGATCGCCTCGGCCCGGAGGAAATCGCCGGGGAAGGTCAGTTTCAGGTTGTCTTCGTCGCCCTCGACGATGGCGACGTCAAGCCCCGCTGCCCGCGCCACCTCGACATCGTCCAGCGCGCCGCCGGGATGGGCGCGATGCGCCGCCAGGATCGACGGATAGCGGAAGCCCTGCGGCGTCTGCGCCCGGTAGAGGCCGGCGCGGTCCTGCGTGCCGGCGACCCGCCCGTCCCCCCCCCGCCAGAGCGCGTCCGAGACCGGCAGCGCGGGCGCCGCCGCCTCCGCCCGGTCCAGCGCCGCCAGAACCCGGGCGATCAGGGCGGGCGAGACCAGCGGCCGGGCGCCGTCATGGATCAGCACCCGGGTGGTGCCGCTGCCCGCCAGCGCCTCCAGCGCGTTGCGCACGCTTTCCGACCGTGTCGCGCCGCCCTCGACCAGCAGCGCCCCCGGCGCCAGCGCCCCGGCCCGCGCCCGGTCCTCGGGGTGGATCGCCAGCACCAGCCGCGTCCCGGCGAAGGCCGCCAGGGTGCGGGCCAGCACCGGCTGCCCGGCCAGGTCCTGCCATTGCTTCGGCACCTCGCCGCCCATGCGGCTGCCGCGGCCGGCGGCGACGATGATGGCGGCGGTGGTCATGCGTCCCCCTTCGGTTTGCCTGCCTTCTAGGCCAGCCGGGCGGGTCTGACAATGTGACAGGATTTTCAGCACGGATGCCTAAAATTTGTTCATTGCCCGCTTTTCGGTCACTATGCAGCGGCGTAGGGAGGCGCTTCGCTTCCCCCGCCGCGCCCGCCGCCGCTACCCCTGATCCCGCACCCGGAAGGAAACCGCCCCTTGGCCCTGACGCTCGGACCCGTCGCCGTCACCCCTCCCGTCCTGCTGGCGCCGCTGGCGGGAATCACCGACCTGCCGTTCCGCCGGCTGGTCGGCCGCTTCGGCGCCGGACTGGTGGTCAGCGAGATGGTGGCCTCGGACGAGGTGCTGCGGGCGCGGCCGGAGGCGCGGGCGCGGGCGGAGCTGGGGTTCGAGGAGATCGCAACCAGCGTCCAGCTGGCGGGGCGGGAGCCGGCGCTGATGGCCGAGGCGGCTAAATGGTGCGAGGGGCAGGGCGCCCGGGTCATCGACATCAACATGGGCTGCCCGTCGAAGCGGGTGACCACCGGCCTTTGCGGTTCGGCGCTGCTGCGCGACCTCGACCTTGCCCTGCAACTGATCGAGGCGGTGGTGAAGGCGGTGCAGGTGCCGGTGACGCTGAAGACCCGGCTCGGCTGGGACGACACCTTGCACAATGCGCCCGAACTGGCGCGGCGGGCGGAAGGGGCGGGAGTGCGGATGGTGGTGATCCACGGCCGCACCCGCTGCCAGTTCTACAAGGGCCATGCCGACTGGCGCGCCATCCGCGCGGTGAAGGAGGCGGTGACGATCCCGGTCATCGCCAATGGCGACATCACCGACGGCGGCGCGGCCCGGGCGGCGCTGGACCATTCGGGGGCGGATGGGGTGATGGTCGGGCGCGGCGCGCAGGGCGCGCCCTGGCGGCTGGCGGAGATTTCCCATGCCCTCTACGGCACGCCGTCGCCCGTCATACCGCAGGGTATGGAGCTGGCCGGGATGATCACCGCGCATTACCAGGACATGCTGTCCTTCTACGGCCGCGACCTCGGCCTGCGCTGCGCCCGCAAGCACCTCGGCTGGTATCTGGAGGAGGCCGGCCTGCCGCAGGCGCGCGACGCCATCCTGACCTCGACCGATCCCGACCAGGTCATCCGCCTGATCGCCCGCGCCTTCGCCGAGATGGAGGAGGCCGCATGACCGGCTATCCCGTCCCCGGCGCGATCTGGGCCGCGCTTCCGCTGCCTTCGCTGCTGGTCGACGACGCCGGCGCGATCCGCGAGGCCAATCCTGCGGCGGAGACCTTCCTCAACGCCTCGGCCCGCAGCCTGCGCGGCCAGCCGGTGCTGGACCGCCTCTCCATCGATGCGCCGATGGAGGAGGCGCTGGCCCGCGCCCGCGCCAACCAGTCGCCGCTGAACGTCTCGGACGTGGACGTGACCAGCGGCGACCGCCCGCCGGTGCAGTGCAACATCCATCTGGCGCCGATGCACGACAGCCCCGGCATCCTGCTGATGATCCTGTCCCCGCGCGAGATCGCCGACCGGCTGGGCCGATCCTTGGGGGCGAAGTCGGCGGCCAAGTCGGCGATCGGCATGGCCGAGATGCTGGCGCACGAGATCAAGAACCCGCTGGCCGGGATTTCCGGCGCGGCGCAGCTGCTGTCGATGAGCCTGACCCCCGACGACCAGGAGCTGACCGACCTGATCGTCGAAGAGACCCGGCGGATCGTGAAGCTCTTGGAGCAGGTGGAGCAGTTCGGCAACCTGCGTCCGCCGGACCGCCGGGCGGTGAACATCCACGACGCGCTGGACCGCGCCCGCCGCTCGGCGCTGGTGGGATTCGCCGCCAGCATGACCATCGTCGAGGATTACGACCCCTCACTGCCGCCCACCTGGGCCGACCCGGACCAGCTGATGCAGGTGTTCCTGAACCTGATCCGCAACGCCGCCGAGGCCGCGAAGGGCAGGGGCACCATACGGCTGCGCACGTTCTACGACCTCAGCCTGCGCGTCCGCCGCAAGGACGGCCCGCCCGCGGCGCTGCCGCTGAACGTCGAGGTGATCGACGACGGCCCCGGCCTGCCGCCCGACATCGCCGCGCAGGTGTTCGAGCCCTTCGTCTCGGGCCGCGAGAACGGCACCGGGCTCGGCCTCGCGCTGGTCTCGAAGATCGTCGGCGACCATGACGGCTGGATCAGCGTCGACTCCGTGCCGGGGCGCACGGTGTTCCGGCTGTCGCTGCCGCTGGCGCCCAAGGACAAACGGAAGGAGTAGACATGGACGGAACCGTTCTGGTCGCCGACGACGACCGCACCATCCGCACCGTGCTGACCCAGGCGCTGACCCGGGCCGGCTGCAAGGTCCATGCCACCTCCAGCCTGATGACGCTTATGCGGTGGGTCGAGGAGGGCAAGGGCGACCTGGTGATCTCGGACGTGATCATGCCCGACGGCAACGGGCTGGACGCGCTTCCGCGCATCGCCCGGATGCGGCCGGGGCTGCCGGTGATCGTGATCTCGGCGCAGAACACCATCATGACGGCGATCCAGGCGGCCGAGGCCGAGGCCTTCGACTATCTGCCGAAGCCCTTCGACCTGCCCGACCTGATGAAGCGCTCGGCCCGGGCCCTGCAGGAGAAGCGCCACCTGCCGAAGGCCCCGCAGCCCGTGCGCGAGACCGGCGAGGACCTGCCGCTGGTCGGCCGGACGCCGGCGATGCAGGCGCTCTATCGGCTGGTGGCGCGGGTGATGAACACCGACCTTTCCGTGCTGATCACCGGCGAATCCGGCACCGGCAAAAGCCTGCTGGCCCGGGCGATCCACGACTTCTCCGACCGCCGGGCGCAACCCTTCGTGGTGGCGCGGGGGGCGGACCTCGCCGGCCCGGACGGCCCCGCCGCGCTGGCGTCCCGCGCCCGCGGCGGCTCGGTCGTGCTCGACGAGGTGGCGGATTTCGACGACGAGGCGCAGGCGCGGGCGGTGCGGCTGCTGGATGCGGGCGGCGACACCGCCCCGCGGATCATGGCCACCAGCCAGGTGGACCTGACCGCGCGGATGCAGGCCGGCGCCTTCCGGCAGGACCTGTTCTACCGGCTCGGCGGCGTCACCCTGCACCTGCCCGCCCTGCGCGAGCGGGTCGAGGACATCCCGCTTCTGGCCGAGCATTTCCTGACCCGCGCCGCCCGCGACGGCGGCCCGCAGCGCCGACTTTCGGACGCCGCGCGCGAGGCGATCCGGGCGCAGCCCTGGCCCGGCAACGTGCGCCAGTTGGAGAACTGCATCCGCCGCCTGCTGGCGACCTCTTCCGAATCGGAGATCGGCCGGGCCGAGGTGGAGCAGGCGCTCGGCGCCGCCCCGGTGCTGGAGCCGCTGAAGGGCGGGGGAGAGGGCGAGAAGCTCTCGGCCTCGGTCGCCCGCCACCTGAAGCGCTACTTCGACCTGCACGGTGGCCAGCTGCCCCCCGCCGGCGTCTACCAGCGGGTGCTGAAGGAGGTGGAGCTGCCGCTGATCGAGATCGCGCTGGACGCCACCGCCGGCAACCAGGCGAAATGCGCCGACCTCCTTGGCATCAACCGCAATACCCTGCGCAAGAAGATCACCGATCTCGATATCCGCGTGACACGGCGGCGGAAGCTGATGTAAAACCGCAACATCCAGCGTTGCGCCGGGGCTATACCCCGGCCGCGCCACCAGATGTTGCGGGGACATGAGCAGCCGGGATCTCGCCTTGCGCCGGGATATGTGGACACGCCTGTCACGGCTGCGCCGCCTGCGCCGCGTGCAGACGACGATGACGCTCGGCCTGGTGTTCCTCGGCCCGGTGCTGGTGGTGGCGACCTTCCTCGCCCTCGGCCCGCTGAACCAGAACACCAGCTCGCCCACGCTGCGGCTGATCCTGCTGACCGATCTGGTCTATGTGCTGGTGGTGGCGGCGCTGGTGCTGGCCCGCGTCGCCCGGATGGTCGCCGCCCGCCGCAGCCGCAGCGCCGGGTCGCGGCTGCACCTGCGGCTGACCGGGGTCTTCGCCGGCATGGCGCTGGTGCCGACCGTGCTGGTTGCCGTCTTCGCGGTGCTGTCGGTGAACCTGGGGCTGGAGGGCTGGTTCTCGGAACGGGTGCGCTCGGTCGTCGGCTCGTCGCTGGCGGCGGCGCAGGCCTACGAGGGCGAGCAGCGCGAGGACCTGACCCAGGACGCCACCGCCCTGGCCGCCTATCTGAACATCGCCAAGCAGAAGACCTTCTTCCTGCGCGACGACCAGCTGCGCCCGCTGCTGTCGCAGGGGCAGGAGCAGATCCAGCGCGGGCTGAAGGAGGCCTATCTGATCGACGGCACCGGCGCCTTGAAGACCCGCGGCGACCGCTCCTACCTGTTCGGCTTCGAGCCGGTGACGCCCGAGGACCTGCAACGCGCCCGCGAGGAAGGCCCGCAGCTGATCGAGGACTGGGCCAACAACGAATTCCGCGCGCTGGTGCATCTGGACGCCTTCGCCGACCGCTATCTCTACGTCAGCCGCGACGTCGACGGCTCGATCCTCTCGCTGCTGGACGAGACGCAGGAGACGGTGAAGGTCTACAACCAGCTGGAATCCGACCGCGGCCGCATCCTGTTCAACTTCGGGCTGATCTACCTCGGCTTCGCGCTGATCCTGATCCTGGCCGCGATCTGGCTGGGCCTGTGGTTCGCCGAGCGGCTGTCGCGTCCGGTCGGGCGGCTGGCCGGGGCGGCGCAGATGGTGGGCGGCGGCGATCTGGACGTGCGGGTGCCCGAGGAGGAGGGCGACGACGAGATCGCCATGCTGGGGCGGCTGTTCAACCAGATGACGCTGCAACTGAAGGGCCAGCGCGACGCGCTGGTGGAAAGCCACCGCCAGACCGAGGCCCGGCGGCGGCTGTTCGATTCCGTGCTGACCAACGTCACCGCCGGGGTGATGGGGCTGGATGCCGAGGGGCGGATCGACTTCGTGAACCGCGCCGCGGAGCAGCTTCTGGACCTGCCGGGCGACCGCCACGACGCGCCGCTGGAGCAGGTGGTGCCGGAGTTCGCGCCGCTTTTCAGTCGCTTGCGCGACGAAGCTGCCAATGCGGTTCAAGAGGAAATCCGCCTGACCCGCCGCGGCAAACTGGAAAGCCTGCTGGTCCGCATGAGCACCCGCCGCAGCGACGGCGGCCGGCTGGAGGGCTATGTGGTGGCCTTCGACGACGTGACCGACCTGGTGACGGCGCAGCGCATGGCCGCCTGGGGCGATGTGGCCCGCCGCATCGCCCATGAGATCAAGAACCCGCTGACGCCCATTGCCCTGTCGGCCGAGCGGCTGAAGCGCAAGTTCCGCACCCAGGTGCGGGAGCCGGAGGATCTGGAGCAGCTGACGGACGTGATCGTGCGGCAGACCAACGACCTGCGGCGGATCGTCGACGAATTCTCCAAATTCGCCCGGATGCCCGAGCCGGACCGCAAGGAGGCCGATCTGGTGCGGATCCTGCGCGACGCGGTAACCCTGCAGAAGGCCGGCCAGCCCGGGGTGCGCTTCGTCACCGAAATCCCGGAAGGCCCGGTGCTTCTGGACCTCGACGCCGGGATGATCGCGCAGGCCTTGACCAACCTGATCAAGAACGCCGGGGAAGCCATTGAAACCCTGCAGGAAAAAGGCGCTCCGGCAGGCCATGTCCCCGAAATCCGCATCGAGATGACGGCCGAGGAGGGCGACAGCCTGATCCGCATCATGGACAACGGCATCGGCCTGCCGGCCGACCGGGCACGGCTGTTCGAGCCCTATGTCACCACGCGCGAGAAGGGCACCGGCCTCGGCCTGCCCATCGTCAAGAAGATCATCGAGGAACACGGGGGCCAGCTGGCGCTGCTGGACGCCCCCCTGTTCGCAGGCAACACCCATCCGGGCGCCATGGCCGAAATCCGCCTCCCGCGGCTGGCCAAGCGCAGGATGGGGCGGAACATCGGGCCGCAGGTGGCGGTCCAGGAGGGGTGAGAGATGAGCATTCTGATCGTCGACGACGAGAAGGACATCCGCGAACTGATCGGCGACATCCTGAAGGACGAGGGCTATGCCATTCGTCTGGCAGGAAATTCCGACGACTGCATGGCCGAGATCAACGCCGATCCGCCGCATCTGATGATCCTGGACATCTGGCTGAAGGACAGCCGGATGGACGGGATCGACATCCTGAAGACGGTCAAGCGCGACAATCCCGACATCCCGATCATCATCATCTCGGGCCACGGCAACATCGAGATCGCGGTCGCGGCGATCAAGCAGGGCGCCTATGACTTCATCGAGAAGCCCTTCAACATCGACCAGCTGATGGTGGTGGTCTCCCGCGCGATGGAGACCAGCCGGCTGCGGCGCGAGAACCAGGAACTGCGCCGCAAGGACGTGACCACGTCGGAGATGATCGGGTCCAGCACCGCCTTCAAGGCGCTGAAATCGCAGCTGGAAAAGGTCACCAAGTCGAACGGGCGGGTGATGCTGACCGGGGCGCCCGGATCGGGCAAGGAACTGGCCGCCCGCTTCATCCACGCCAATTCCGCCCGCGCCGGCGCGCCCTTCGTCAGCGTCAGCAGCGCCACCATCGAGCCCGACCGGATGGAAGAGGTGCTGTTCGGCCGCGAGACGCCCGAGCGCGGGGTGGAGCCGGGCTTGCTGGAACAGGCCCATGGCGGCGTGGTCTATTTCGACGAGGTGGGCGACATGCCGCCCGGCACCCAAGGCAAGATCCTGCGGGTGCTGACCGAGCAGCAGTTCACCCGCGCGGGGGGCACCGACAAGGTGCGGGTCGACCTGCGCGTCATCTCCTCCACCACCCGCGACCTGCCGGCGGAAATCCGCGGCGGGCGGTTCCGGCAGGAGCTTTACGACCGGCTGAACGTCGTCCCCATCGCCGTGCCGCCGCTGTCGGACCGGCGCGAGGACATCCCGGAACTGACCCGCTATTTCGTCGACTGGTTCCACCGCACGCAAGGATTGCCCGCCCGGACCCTGACCCAGGAGGCCGAGGCGATGCTGCAGACCATGCCCTGGCCCGGCAACATCCGGCAATTGCGCAACATCATCGAGCGGGTGCTCATCCTCGGCGACGGCGGCGGGCCGATCGAGGCGCGGGAACTCCCCGGTCTCGACAACGGCGCGGAACGCGGCGGCGAGGCGATGGTGCTTGGCGGCATGATCGCCACCCTGCCGCTGCGAGAGGCGCGGGAGCTGTTCGAGCGGGAATACCTGCTGACCCAGATCAACCGCTTCGGCGGCAACATCAGCCGGACGGCGAATTTCGTCGGCATGGAACGCAGCGCGCTGCACCGCAAGCTGAAGTCGCTCGGCGTGGTGACCGGGGCGAAATCCGGCGGCCGCGGCGCCTATGAGGAGGAGGCCGAGGAGGCCTGAATTGACCCCCGCCGCCGCAGGTGCGAAAAGGCGCCGGGTGCGGTGATGGAGTTTCGCAAGCCATGAAAGTCATCATCTGCGGCGCGGGGCAGGTGGGCTGGCAGATCGCCCGCCACCTGTCGGGCGAGAAGAACGACGTGACCGTGGTCGACGTGAACGCCGATCTGGTCCGCCGCGCCACCGAGACGCTGGACGTGCAGGGCGTGGTCGGCTTCGCCAGCCACCCCGACGTGCTGGCCAAGGCCGGCGCCCGCGACGCCGACATGATCATCGCCGCCACCCATTCGGACGAGGTGAACATGGTCTGCTGCCAGATCGCGGCGGCGGCCTTCAACGTCACCCGCCGCATCGCCCGCATCCGGGCGCAGGAATACCTCGATACCGCCTATTCCGATGTCTACAACCTCGACCGGCTGGCCATCGACGTGGTGATCAGCCCGGAACGCGAGGTGGCCGAGGCCGCGCTGCAACGGCTGGCGGCGCCGGCCACCTTCGATACCGAGATCTTCATGGGCGGCCGGGCGCAGTTGCTCGGCATCCAGCTTTCCGAAGACTGCCCGGTGCTGAACACCCCGCTGCGCCAGCTGAACGAGCTGTTCCCGACGCTGCGCGCCATCGTCACCGGCGTGCGGCGCGAGGATCGGCTGTTCGCCCCCGACCCGGGCGACCAACTGCTGCCGGACGACCAGATCTACGTCTTCACCCATTCCGAGGATGTCGGCCGCTGCCTGGAGATCTTCGGCAAGAAGACCCGCAAGCAGGAAAGGGTGGTGATCATCGGCGGCGGCAATGTCGGCCTCGGCGTCGCCCGGGCGCTGGAGACCCGCACCGACCGCACCCGCGCCAAGATCATCGAGAAGAACCGCCAGATCGCCGAACGCGCGGCGGACGCGCTGGAGCGGACCATCGTGCTCTATGGCGACGGCATGGACATGGACCTGCTCTTGGAGGCCTCGGTGGACCGCGCCGATGCCGTGCTGGCCGTCACCGACGACGACAAGACCAACCTCCTGGTGGCGGTGCGGGCCAAGCAGGCAGGATGCCGGCTGTCCATTGCGCTGGTCAACGACCCGACGCTGGCGCCGCTGATGGCGCCGCTGGACATCGACGCCTACATCAACCCGCGGGCGACGACTGTCAGCTCGATCCTGCGCCACATCCGCCATGGCCGGGTCCGCAACGTCTATTCCATCGGCGATGCCGAGGCCGAGTTGATCGAGGCGCAGGTGATGTCGACCTCGCCGCTGTCGGGCCGGCTGGTCCGCGACATCGACTTCCCCGAGGGCGTGCTCGTCGGCGCGGTGATGAAGGGCGAGCGGGTGCTGAAGCCCACCGGCGACCTGCGGATCGAGGCTGGCGACGTGGTGGCGCTGTTCGCCATGGCCAAGGACGTGCCGGAGGTGGAGCGCCTCCTGCAGGTCTCCATCGACTTCTTCTGACGATGCTGCACCGCCTGGCCACGCTGCCGCTGATCGTCGTCCTTCTGGGCGTCACCGCGCTGACCTGCTGGCTGCCCGCCGTCCATGCCGCGGTGCTGCGCGACCTGCCCACGGCGCGGGCCTTCTTCTATTCCGGTGCGATCCTCCTGGTGCTGACCGTCATGCTGGCGCTGGCCACCGCCTCCTGGCGGCCGCGCAATGCCGCCCGCAGCCATCTGGCGGCGCTGGTCGGGGCCTATCTGGTGCTGCCGGTCGCCATGGCGCTGCCGGTGGTGCAGGCGCTGCCCGACACCGGCTTCGCCAATGCCTGGTTCGAGATGCTGTCCGCCTTCACCACCACCGGCGCCACCGGCTATGCCGCGCCGCGGCTGCCGCCCTCGGTGCATCTGTGGCGGGCGGTGGCGGGCTGGCTGGGCGGCTTCTTCATCCTGCTGGCGGCCTATGCCGTGCTGGCGCCGCTGAACCTGGGCGGGGCCGAGGTGATCTCGGGCCGGGTGCCCGGCCGGGGCGCCACCGGCGCCACCCAGATCACCCGCATCGCCGAGCCGTCCGAGCGGCTGGCCCGCTATGCGCTGGCGATCTTCCCGCCCTACACCGGGCTGACGCTGCTGCTCTGGCTGGGACTGCTGCTTGCCGGAGAGGACAGCCTGATCGCGCTGACCCATGCCATGGGCACGCTGTCGACCTCGGGCATCACCGCGGGGCGGGGGCCGGACGATGCCACCGTGCTGATCCTCGACGAGGTGATGATCTTCGCCTTCTTCCTTTTCGCCGTCACCCGGCGGGCGCTGCCCTTCACCGGGCTGGCCGACCGCAGCCTGCCGCTCGGCCGCGACCCGGAGTTGCGGACGGCGGCGCTGTTCGTGGCGCTGGTGCCGCTGGTGCTGCTGATGCACCACTGGCTGTTCGCGCTGACGGTATCGTCGGAGATCGACATCCTCGCCGGCATTTCCGCCACGCTCTGGGGCGCGCTGTTCACCGCCGGGTCGTTCCTGACCACCACCGGCTACCAGAGCGCCCATTGGGGCCAGGCGCAGCTGTGGTCGGGGCTGCAGGTGCCGGGGATGATGCTGCTCGGCCTCGCCATCCTCGGCGGCGGGGTGGCGACCACGGCGGGGGGCGTGAAACTGCTGCGCATCTACGCCCTTTTCCGCCATGGCGAGCGCGAGCTGGAGCGGATCGTCCATCCTGCCTCCATCGGCGGCAAGGGGGCGGCGGCGCGCAAGCTGCGGCGCGAGGGCGCCTATATGGCCTGGGTGTTCTTCATGCTGTTCAGCATGGCCATAGGGGCCGCCGTGCTGGCGCTGTCGATGGCGGGGCTGGAGTTCCAGCAGGCGCTGGTGCTGGCCATCGCCGCGCTGACCACCACCGGCCAGTTGGCCGATGTGGCGCTGGCCCAGCCGATTCCCTACGGGCCGCTGTCGGCGACGGTGAAGCTGGTGCTGGGTCTGGCGATGATCGTCGGCCGGCTGGAGACGCTGGCGCTGATCGCGCTCTTGGCACCGGGGGGCTGGCGGCGCTGACCGGCGCCTGCGCAATACACCGGAACTGTTGCAGAAATGCCAGCGTTTGGCTCTGGAATATCGGCCGCAGCCATATCATACTCTGCCGGTCCGGTCCCGCCTGGGGCAGGATTGCGGCGGATTGCAAGAACGGTTTTCACCGACCCGGGGTTGAACGCGGGCGAAAAAGGCAAGGCAAAACAAGAATGGCTGGCGACAAGCAAAACCTGCAGGACGCTTTCCTGAATCACGTCCGCAAGGCCAAGGTTCCGGTCACGATCTTCCTGATCAACGGCGTCAAGCTGCAGGGCGTGATCACCTGGTTCGACAATTTCTGCGTGCTGCTGCGCCGCGACGGCCAGTCGCAGCTGGTCTACAAGCACGCCATCTCGACCATCATGCCGGGCGCGCCGGTCAACCTCTACGAAGGCGAAGACTGATCGGCGCTTCCGGTTCAGATCAGGACGGCCGCGACCCCGCCGCAAGGCCGGCGGGGCAGGGCCATGACACGGCCGAGCGCGCCACCCGCGCCGTGGTGCTGCATCCCGACACCCGCGCCCGCCAGACCCGCCGCCTGCCCGAGCACGGGCTGGCCGAGGCGGTCAGCCTGGCCGCGGCGCTGCCGAACCTGGACATTCTCTGGGCCGAGGTGGTGCGGCTGCCGAAGGTGCAGCCGGGGATGCTGTTCGGATCGGGCAAGGTCGCCGAGCTGAAGACGCGGATAAAGGCCGACGAGGTCGACCTGGTGCTGGTCGACGGCCCGGTCTCGCCGGTGCAGCAGCGGAACCTGGAGAAGGAATGGGGGATCAAGCTGCTGGACCGCACCAGCCTGATCCTGGAGATCTTCGCCGACCGCGCCCGCACCCGCGAGGGGGTGCTGCAGGTGGAACTGGCGGCGCTGTCCTACCAGCGCAGCCGCCTGGTCCGCGCCTGGACCCACCTGGAACGCCAGCGCGGCGGCTTCGGCTTCGTCGGCGGCCCGGGCGAGACCCAGATCGAGAGCGACCGCCGCGCCATCGACGAGCAGGTGGTCAAGCTGAAGCGCCAGCTGGAGCAGGTGGTGAAGACGCGCGAACTGCACCGCGCCGCCCGCGCCAAGGTGCCTTTCCCCATCGTCGCGCTGGTCGGCTATACCAACGCCGGCAAGTCCACCCTGTTCAACCGGCTGACCGGGGCCGAGGTGCTGGCCAAGGACATGCTCTTCGCCACGCTGGACCCGACCATGCGCGGGGTCACGCTGCCGACGGGGCAGAAGATCATCCTCTCCGACACCGTGGGCTTCATCTCCGACCTGCCGACGCAGCTGGTCGCCGCCTTCCGCGCCACGCTGGAGGAGGTGCTGTCGGCGGACCTGATCCTGCACGTCCGCGACATCAGCCACCCCGAAAGCGCCGAGCAGGCCGCCGACGTGGCGGAGATTCTCGCCTCGCTCGGCGTCTCGGCGCAGACGCCGCAGATCGAGGTCTGGAACAAGCTCGACCAGGTCGACCCGGCTTCGCGCGAGGCATTGGCCGCGCAGGCGGCGCAGCGGCCGCAGGTCTTCCCGATCTCGGCGCTGACCGGCGAGGGGGTGGAGGCGCTGCTGGCCGCCGTGGCCGCCGAACTGGACGAGGAACGCAGCGAGGCGGTGCTGGAGCTGCCCTTCGGCGAAGGCCGCCGCCGCGCCTGGCTGCACGACCGCGGGTTGGTGGTGGCCGAAAGCGAGGGCGAGGACGGCTGGCGCCTGACCCTGCGCTGGACCGCACGGCAGGCGGCAAGGTTCCGGGAGATGTGAAGGCCCGCCTTGGCGAAGGCACGTGCCTTCGCCACAGCGCACCATTCCAATCAGGACCGGCCGGGCCCCAAAGGCCCGGCCAGCGCCCGCCCCGCCCTCGGCGGGCGCTTCTCGCCCGCCGGGTCGGGCGCTGGCCTCCCGGGTTTCGTGCCCTCACTGTCTCCGGTCGACATGCCGCGCACGGGCGGGGGCGAGGCAGTGCCTCGCCTTCTCCCGCCCGATCCCGGCTCAGTCCCCCTCCGGCGTCAGCACCATCACCCCCACCGCGGCGGCCCGGGCCAGCTCGGCATCCAGCGACATCGGGATGTATTCGCCGCGCCGCCACAGCTCGCCGAGATCGTCGTAATGCCGGCTCAGCGGGTGGCCGGACTGGCCGGTGGCCGAGATGAACACCGAGGAATCCGGGTCGGCGAAATCGTAGACGCCGCGATAGCCGGCGCCGTGGACGTTGAGGTAGGGATTCGGTCCCTCGCCGGCGGTCTTGCCGCGCATCAGGGTGTCGTCGCCGCCGCTGGTCGACTGGCGGATGTTGACGAACCATTTCAGGAACGGCACCTCCCCCAGCACCGCATGGTCGTGGGTGGCCTGATGCGCGTCGCCCCACCGCCAACTTTCCAGGTTCGGCCCGTAGGTCTCGGTCAGCCGCAACAGCGCCTCGTCCAGCGCGTCGCGGGCGATGTCGGTGCAGGTCTCCACCGCCGCCGACTGGATCACGTCGCACCAGGCCCCGGCGCCGGCGGTGTTGCGGTAGACCCGCTCGATGAACACCGGGTCGGGATGGGTGAACTTGTCGGCCATCGGCCCCAGCTCGTCGCGGATCAGCCGGTCCATCACCGCCCGGATCCAGGCGGTGGCGATCAGCGGCTCGGGCATGTGCTCGTTCATCTCGCCGTTCCATTCCGCCAGCAGGATCAGCGCCCGCTGCCGCAGCCGCTCCGGCGTGCCCTCGGCCGCGGGCGTCCCGGTATACCAGAGGTCCGCGCCGAGAAGCGGCAGCAACAGCCGCGAGGTCGGGTCCACCGTGTCCAGCTGCGCCTCGATGAAGCTTTCCCGCGTATGCACCTCGCGGGTCTGCATCAGCGTCAGCCAGCGGCGGATGCGCTGCGTGTCGCCCCAGAGGAAACTGAGGTGCTTCGGGAAGGGCCGGTCCACCGACTTGTTGTTGGTATTGCCGAGGATGCCCATCTCCGGGTTCACGAAACGCGGGTTCTCCTCATAGGGATAGATGCCCTTGAACCCCACCGCCGGGTTCCAGCCCGGCGAGGGCAGGCGGCCCTGGCTGGGGTGGCCCGCATCGCGCACCGGCATCGCGCCGATCACCTGCATGGCGATGCCGTCGGGCCCGGCCAGCATCAGGTTCTGCGCCGGCGCGACATGCAGCCGGCCGTCCTCCAGCGCCTCTGCCACGGTCTGCGCCCGCATCAGCCGGATCGCCGCCGTCATCGAGGTGTCCGCCGCCGACAGCGCCGTCCAGCTGAGCGCGGCGACATGGCCGGCGGGCGTGACCGCGCCGAGGTTGAAATGCGTTCCCGGCAGCACCGGCCCGTTGCGCGACCAGCGCAGGGTCAGCGTCACCGGCTCGGCATCCTTGACCGTGACGATGGTCTGGCGGGTGTCGAACTTCGCCCAGCTGCCGTCGGGCAGGGCGTATTCGGCGGAATTGGCCGGGTTCAGCTTCTCGATCACCACGTCCTGGTCGTCCAGATAGGCGGTGGTCAGCCCCCAGCCCATCTGATCGGACCGCCCGATCAGCACCGCCGGCACGCCGGGAATGGTGCCGCCGATCACCCCGCCGGAGGACAGCTCCAGCCGCGCCAGATACCAGATCGTCGGCGCGGTGAAGCCGAGATGCGGGTCGTTCGCCAGCAGCGCGCCGCCGGCCGCCGAGCGCCGCGCCTCCGCCGCCCAGGCGTTGGAGGCGCCGGCGAGGCCGAGGTCCGGCACCGGATCGAGGGGCAGGGCGGCGGTCTTCACCGGCATCGCCGGCAGGGCGCCGGGGATCAGCTGCGAATATTGCGGCAGGGCGGCGACGCCCTTGCCCGGGTCCTCGGGCAGGATGTCGGCCAGCCGCTCGGGCGGCAGCACCAGCGACAGCTGCGCCCGCAGCACCTCGTCGCCGGCGTGCGAGGACAGTTGCAGCGCCATCAGCTTCAGGATGGCGATGGAATCCGCCGGGGCCCAGGCGGAAATCTCCGGCGAGAACAGCCAGAACTCCGGCGCGCCGCGGCCGCGGGCACCGGCGTTGACCTGCCCGATCCAGGCGTTCACCCCGTCGGAATAGGCCTGCAGCGCCGCCAGCGTCTCGTCGTCCTGCGCCTTCACCGATTGCAGCGCCAGCCCGTAAAGGTCCAGCCGCCGCAGCAACTCGTCCACCGGCAGGGTGCGGGCGCCGAACAGCTCGGACAGCCGCCCCTGCGCCGTGCGCCGCAGCATGGTCATCTGCCAGAGCCGGTCCTGCGCATGGGTGAAGCCGAGCGCGAAATAGACGTCGTGGTCCGAGGCCCCGAAGATATGCGGCACGGAATCGTTGTTGCGCACGATCTCCACCGGGCCGTCGAGGCCGGGCAGGGTGAAATCCTCGGAATAATCCACCAGCGAGCGGGACAGGAACCAATACAGCACCAGACCGGCGAGGAGCGAGAGGCCGAGGACGGCCGAGACGATGCGCAGAAGCCAGCGGAACAGGGTGAGCATGGGTTTGTCCTGAGCCGTGCTTGACGAGTGTGACGGGATCGGTTCCTAGTCGATCCGATACGGCAGGGCAATCGCAAGGGCTTCACGATGGCGGATGTGGCATTTCTCGGGCTCGGGGTGATGGGTTTCCCGATGGCGGGGCATCTGGCGGCCAAGGGCCACCGGGTCACGGTCTGGAACCGGACCTCGGCCAAGGCGGGGACCTGGGTGGAGCGGCACGGCGGGCAGGCGGCGGCGACGGCGCGCGAGGCCGCCCATGGCGCGGAATTCGTCATGGCCTGCGTCGGCAACGACGACGACCTGCGGCAGGTCTGCACCGGCGTGGACGGCGCCTTCGCCGGGATGGACCCGGGGGCGGTCTTCGTCGACCACACCACCGTCTCGGCCAGGGTGACGCGGGACCTCGCCGGCATCGCCCGCGAGCGCGGGCTCGGCTTCGTCGATGCGCCGGTCTCGGGCGGGCAGGCGGGGGCCGAGAACGGCGTGCTGTCGATCATGTGCGGCGGGACGGAGGCGGATTATGCCCGGGCCGAGCCGGTGATGGCCGCCTATGCCCGCATCTGCCGCCGGCTGGGCGACAGCGGCGCCGGCCAGATGGCCAAGATGATGAACCAGATCTGCATCGCCGGGCTGATGCAGGGCCTCAGCGAGGCGCTGGCCTTCGGCCAGAAGGCGGGGCTGGACGGCGAGGCGGTGGTCGAGGTCATCTCGCAGGGCGCCGCCGGGTCCTGGCAGATGGTCAACCGCCACAAGACCATGCTGAAGGACGACTTCGACTTCGGCTTCGCGGTGGACTGGATGCGCAAGGATCTGGCGATCTGCCTGGCGACGGCCGAGGAGATCGGCGCCCGCCTGCCGGTCACCGCGCTGGTGGACCAGTTCTACAAGGACGTGCAGCTGATGGGCGGCGGCAGGAACGACACTTCCAGCCTGATCCGGCGGCTGAAATAGGCCATACGCTGCCGGATGGGGGCGCCGTGCGCCCCCGTATGCCGCTCAGGGGATGATACGGGTGTATTTCACCCCGGCCAGCGAGGCCCCGGCGATCAGCCCCTGCTGGCCGAAGACCAGCGCGATCACCGGCTCCATCTCGGTGGTGGCCTTGCCGATGCTGGCGCCTTCCTCCGGCGTGGCATAGCGCAGGTCGGCGCTGGCCGCCCAGCCGGCCGAGCGGCGGAACTCCTCCAGCGCCTCCTGCGTCATGAAGAACAGCGCATGGGCATATTGCTGCGCGCCGATCTGCAATCCGATCGAGGCCTTGGCGGCGGAGTAGTAGTCCACCGTCGCCCCCCGGATCCGCAGCGCGCCGCGGCCGTAGGAGCCGCCGTAGATCAGCCCGGCCTCGGTCACCAGCGGCATGTAGAGCACGCCCGCCGCCCGCGAAGCCAGATCGCGGGTGCCGGGATAGCGGCCGAACAGGTAGTTCTGGGTGGCATCCACCCTGGCGTCGATCTGCGCCGCCCCGTTCGAGCCGATGCCGTTGCCGCAGGCGGCAAGCAGGCCGGTGGCCCCGAGTCCGAAAACAACGCCGCGCCGTGTGGTGAAATCCTGCATCTTGCCCTCTCGTGCCTCTTGCGCCGGGGTCTGCAGCCCCGGTTCACACCAAGCCTAGCGGATAACCGCCTGTCTGTCACCAGCACTTGCGCGGCGCAGGCGGCAGCCCGCCGGGATCAGCCGCGCAGGAGCCGCGCCGCCTCGGGGGCGAAATAGGTGAGTATCCCGTCGCAGCCGGCGCGCTTGAAGCCGAGCAGGCTTTCCATCATCGCCTTCTCGCCGTCGATCCAGCCGTTCAGCGCCGCCCCCCGGATCATCGCATATTCGCCGCTGACCTGATAGGCGAAGGTCGGCGCGCCGAAGGTGTCCTTCACCCGGCGGCAGATGTCGAGATAGGGCATCCCCGGCTTCACCATCACCATGTCGGCGCCTTCCGACAGGTCGCGCTCCACCAGCCGCAGCGCCTCGTCGCTGTTGGCGGGGTTCATCTGATAGGTCTTCTTGTCGCCCTTCAGCGCGCCCGAGGCGCCGACGGCATCGCGGAAGGGGCCGTAGAAGGCCGATGCATATTTGGCCGCATAGGACATGATCGCCACGTCCTTGTGACCTGCGGCCTCCAGCGCCCCCCGTATGGCGCCGATCCGGCCGTCCATCATGTCCGAGGGGCCGAGGATATCGGCCCCCGCCTCGGCCTGCACCAGCGCCATGCGCACCAGCGCCTCCACCGTCTCGTCGTTCAGGATCACCCCGTCCCGCACGATGCCGTCATGGCCGTTGGCGTTGTAGGGGTCCAGCGCCACGTCGGTCATCACCGCGATCTCCGGCACCGCCGCCTTGATCGCCCGGATGGCGCGATTCGCCAGGTTGTCGGGGTTCCAGGCCTCCTCGCAGCCTTCGGTCTTCAGGCCGGGATCGGTGTAGGGGAAAAGGCAGATCGCCGGAATCCCCAGGGCCGCCGCCCGCTCCGCCGCCTTCACCACCAGGTCGACCGACAGCCGGTTCACCCCGGGCATCGAGGCCACCGGCTCCTCCATCCCCTTGCCGTCGCGGATGAAGACCGGCCAGATCAGGTCTCCCGGCGAGAGCACCACCTCCTGCGCCAGCGCCCGCAGGGCAGGGGTCCGGCGCAGGCGGCGGAAGCGCAGGGCGGGATAGTCGGCGATACGGGGGCGCATGGTGTTCTCCGTCAGGGGGGCGCGGGGCAAAGGGGCTTGCGGCCTGCGCTTCTGCCTGCCATGGAAAGGGCCGCACCTCAAGCAGGCCAACGGGCGCAGCAGGCGAAAGGATCGGGCGTGGAGTGGTACCGCACCGTCTTCGAAGTGATCGACATGCGGTCCTTCTCGAACCTCTGGTATTGGATCGCGCTTGCGGTCCTGTGGTCGACGACCAGCCACAGGGTCGTCGGCGTCCCCTTCGACATGATCCAGCGCGCCCGCCGGCTGGGCGGCCAGGACGAGGCCGACCTGGAGGCGATGGTCGGCATCAACACCCGCCGCTTCCTCGGCATCTCGCGCACCGCCGCCGCGCCGATCTTCGCGGTGGTCTCCTTCCTGCTGACCGCGCTTTTCGTGCTGGCGGTCTGGTATCGGTCGGAATTCGCCCAGGCGGTGCTGTTCCTCTTCGTGCCGATGATCTTCGTCGGCTGGCTGTCGCTGCGCACCGCGCTGCGGATCGAGGCGGGCGAGCAGTCCGGCCCGCCGATGTATCGCCGGCTGATGCTGCACCGGCGGCTGGTGCAGGTCGTCGGCATGGTCTCGATCTTCGTCACCGCGATGTTCGGCATGTATCAGAACCTGAACATCTCGATCCTGAACCACTGAGCCATGGCCGACCGCATCACCCTGGGCGGCGCGCCCGAAGGCTTTGACGCGAAGCTTCTCCTGCGCGAGCTGGAGAAGGACCGGCCGGTGCTGCATGTCGCCCGCGACGACAAGCGGGCCGAGGCGATGCGGGCGGCGCTGGCGGTCTGGGCGCCGGGGGTGGCGGTGCTGGACTTCCCGGCCTGGGACTGCCTTCCTTTCGACCGCGTCTCGCCCAATGCCGAGATCTCCAGCCGCCGGATGGCGACGCTGGCCGCGCTGGCGGACGGGCTGCCCGGCGCCTTCGTGGTGCTGTCCACCCTGAACGCGGTGACGCAGCGGGTGCCGGCGCGCGAGGTGGTGCGGGCCTCGTCCTTCCGTGCCGGAGTGGGCGAGCGGGTGGACGAGGCGCGGCTGAAGACCTTCCTGACCCGGATGGGATTCTCCCCCGTATCGACGGTGGCGGAGCCGGGCGACTACGCCATACGGGGGGGTATCGTCGACATCTACCCGCCGGGACCGGGCGGGCCGGTGCGGCTGGATTTCTTCGGCGAGGTGCTGGACGGCGCCCGGCGCTTCGACGCCGGGACGCAGCGGACGGTGGAGAAGCTGAGCCGGGTGGATTTCGCCCCGGTCTCCGAGGTGGTGCTGGACGAGGCGGCGATCACCCGCTTCCGGCAGAGCTACCGGGCCGAATTCGGCGCCGCGGGCATCGACGATCCGCTTTACGAAGCCGTCAGCGCCGGCCGCAAGCATCAGGGGATGGAGCACTGGCTGCCCTTCTTCCACGACCGGCTGGAAACCCTGATGGATTACCTGCCCGAGGCGACGGTGATGCTGGACGACCAGGTCACCCCGGCCCGGCTGGCGCGGTGGGAGGCGGTGGACGACGCCTACGATGCCCGGGCCGAGGCGCTGGCGGCGAAGGGGCGGCTGGACACGGTCTACAAGCCGGTGGCGCCGGGGCTGCTCTATCTCGACGATGCGGCCTGGGAGGCGGCGGTTTCCGGGCACCGCATGGTGCAGCTGTCGCCGCTGGCGCAGGCGCCGGGGCCGGGGGTTCTGGATGCCGGCGGCCGGATCGGCCGCAACTTTGCGCCCGAGCGGCAGCAGGAAAAGATCAGTCTGTTCGGCGCCTTGGCCGATCATGTTCGCGCCTTGCGCGAAGAGGCGCAGGTGGTGATCGCCAGCTGGTCCGAGGGCGCGCGGGAACGGCTGAAGGGCCTCTTGACCGACCAGGGGCTGGCGGCGCAGGAGCTGGACGACCTGCGGGCGCTGCCGCCGGGCAAGGGCGGGCTGTTCCTGACCGTCTGGGCGCTGGAGGCCGGCTTCACCGCGCCGGGGCTGGCGGTGATTTCGGAGCAGGACGTTCTCGGCGACCGGCTGGTCGCCAAGCCCCGCCGCAAGCGCAAGGCCGAGAACTTCCTGCGCGAGGTCGACACGCTGTCGCCCGGCGATCTGGTGGTGCATGTCGAGCATGGTGTCGGCCGCTATCTGGGGCTGGAGACCATCACCGCCCTCGGCGCGCCCCATGCCTGCGTCGCGCTGGAATATGCCGACAACGCAAAGCTTTACCTGCCGGTCGAGAACATCGAGCTGCTGTCGCGCTACGGCCATGAGGAGGGCCTGCTGGACCGTCTCGGCGGCGGGGCATGGCAGGCCAAGAAGGCGAAGCTGAAGGAACGCATCCGAGAGATCGCCGACCGGCTGATGCGCGTCGCCGCCGAACGCGCGCTGCGCCATGCGCCGATCCTGGAGGCGCCTCATTCGATCTGGGAGGCCTTCGCCGCCCGCTTCCCCTATCAGGAGACCGACGACCAGCTGGCCGCCATCGCCGATGTGGTGGCGGATCTGGAGAAGGGCAGCCCGATGGACCGGCTGATCGTCGGCGACGTCGGCTTCGGCAAGACCGAGGTGGCGATGCGGGCGGCCTTCGTCGCGGCGCTGTCGGGGATGCAGGTGGCGGTGGTCTGCCCGACCACGCTTCTGGCGCGCCAGCACTACCGCAGCTTCGCCGAGCGGTTCCGCGGATTCCCGATCCGCGTCAAGCCCTTGTCGCGCTTCGTTTCCACGGCCGAGGCCAACCGGACGCGGGCCGAGATGGCCGAGGGCAAGGTGGATATCGTCGTCGGCACCCATGCGCTGCTGGCCAAGGGGGTGACGTTCCAGCACCTCGGCCTCCTCATCATCGACGAGGAGCAGCATTTCGGCGTCGCGCACAAGGAGCGGCTGAAGGAGATGCGGTCCGAGGTCCATGTGCTGACCCTGACCGCCACGCCGATCCCGCGGACGCTTCAGCTTTCGCTCACAGGGGTCCGGGATCTTTCGATAATCGCCACGCCGCCGGTGGACCGGCTGGCGATCCGCACCTATGTCAGCGAATTCGACACGGTGACGATCCGCGAGGCGCTCTTGCGCGAACGCTTCCGCGGCGGGCAGTCGTTCTATGTGGTGCCGCGCATCGCCGACCTGCCGGAGATCGAGGACTTCCTGAAAACCCACGTGCCGGAGGTGTCCTACGTCATCGCCCATGGCCAGTTGGCGGCGGGCGATCTGGACGAGCGGATGAACGCCTTCTACGACGGCAAATACGACGTGCTGCTGGCGACGACCATCGTGGAATCGGGCCTCGACATCCCGACCGCCAATACGATGATCGTGCATCGGGCCGACATGTTCGGCCTCAGCCAGCTTTACCAGATCCGCGGGCGTGTGGGGCGGTCGAAGACGCGGGCCTATTGCTACCTGACCACCAAGCCGCGGGCGCCGCTGACGCCGCAGGCCCAGAAGCGGCTGAAGCTGCTCGGCAGTCTCGACTCCCTTGGGGCGGGGTTCAACCTGGCCTCCCACGACCTCGACCTGCGGGGGGCGGGGAACCTTCTCGGCGAGGAGCAGTCGGGGCATATCCGGGAAGTGGGATACGAACTTTACCAGCAGATGCTGGAAGAGACGATCGCCAAGATCAAGTCGGGCGAGTTGCAGGGCCTGTCGACGATTTCCGACGACTGGAGCCCGCAGCTGAACCTCGGCGTGCCGGTGATGATCCCGGAGGATTATATCCCCGACCTCGACATCAGGCTGGGGCTGTATCGGCGGCTGTCCTCCTTGCAGACCAAGGTGGAGCTGGAGGGCTTCGCCGCCGAGCTGATCGACCGTTTCGGCCCGCTGCCGAAGGAGGTCAACACGCTGATGCTGATCGTGCGGATCAAGGCGATGTGCAAGCGCGCCGGGATCAGCCGGCTGGACGCCGGGCCGAAGGGGGCGACGGTGCAGTTCCACAACGACAAGTTCGCCAATCCCGCCGGGCTGGTGGAGTTCCTGAAAGCCCAAGGGCCGGCGGCGAAGGTTCAGGGCACCAGGATCGTGCTTCAGGGCGAGATGAAGGGCGAGGCCGACCGCATCAAGGGCGCCTTCGCCATCGCCCGCGACCTGGCGGAGAAGCTGCGCGAGGCGACGGCGAAGCCGTCCCGGTAGGGCGGCTGCGCGGTCCGGCTGGCGAAGGCGCGTGCCTTCGCCAAAGCGCAACGGTTCAATCATCCCGGCCGGGCCTCAAAGGCCCGGCCAGCGCCCGCCCCGCCCTCGGCGGGCGCTTCTCGCCCGCCGGGTCGGGCGCTGGCCTCTCGGGGTTAAGGACTCCCACCGTCTCCGGTTGAAGCCGCACGCACGGGCGGGGGCGAGGCAGTGCCTCGCCTTCTCCCGCCCGCAGAGAGCGTGGGTTTCCGGCGGCTGTCGATGCGACCTACACCCGCGAGGGAACCCCCAGCACCCGCATCAGCAGCAGCGAGGGCGTGATGCAGAGCAGCGCGCCGATCACCAGCGGCTCATGGGTGCCGTCGAAGGCCTGGGCGATCGGGGTGGACAGGATCACCGCCACCACCGTGGAGACCGCCGCCATGATCGAGGCCGCGAAACCGGCGATGTTGCCCACCGGCTCCATCGCCAGCGCGTTCAGGTTGCCCATGGTCAGGCCCATCATGCAGAACAGGCTCACCAGCCAGAGGAAGAAGGCGGCGAAGCGCCAGTTGCCTTGCAGGATGTCGGCCCGCATCAGCCCGTAGTGCAGCACGGTCATCACGAGCACGCCGATGAAGGCCAGCCGCGCCACCTTGCGCATCCCCATGGTCATCACCAGCTTCGAGTTCAGGAACGAGGCCCCTGCCGAGACCGCGGCGGCCAGCGCGAACCATTTCGGGAAGGCCTCCTCCATGCCGAACTCGACGGTGAAGATGCCCTGCACCGAGGAGATCGTCGCGACCAGCACCGCCATGGTCAGCGCCTGGATCAGGATCGAGACCACGACGATGCGGTAGGAGAACAGCTCTTTCCCGGCGGCCCAGAGACCTCCGAAGGACAGCGGCACCCGGGCCGCCACCGGCAGGGTCTCGGGCTGGCGGACGGCCAGCCAGGTCATGGCGATCACGGCGAAGAGGATGAAGGCGATGAAGATCGCGTGCCAGCCGGAGAAGTGGATGATCCATTGCCCCAGCAGCGGCGCGGCGGCAGGGGCGACCATGAAGATCATCATGGCGAAGGACATGATCCGCGCCATCTCGCGCCCCTTGTAGAGGTCGCGCACCATGGCCAGCGAGACGGTCCGCGGCCCGGCGCCGCCGATGCCTTGCAGCACGCGGGCGGCCAGCAGCACCTCCAGCGACTGGGCGAAGATGCAGATCAGCGCCGCGAGGGAATAGAGCACCCCGCCCCAGATCATCACCCGCTTGCGGCCATAGGCGTCGGACAGCGGGCCGGAGACGAAGGTGCCGATGCCCATGCCGAGGAAGAAGGACCCCACCACCAGCTTGGCGCGGTTGGGGTCGTCGGGGGTGAAGGCGGCGGCGATGGCGGGCTCGGCCGGCAGCATCGCGTCGATGGAGAAGGCGATGGTGGCGAAGAGCATCGCGATCAGCGCGATGAATTCGCCCTGCGACAGGCGCGGGGCGTCGGACGGGATATGGTCGGTCATTGGGCTTTCCTGAGATCCTCGATCACCTGCGTCCAAAGTTCGGACGGCTGGGCGCCGGAGACGACGTAATGCTGGCCGATCAGCCAGGTGGGGACGGAGGTCACGCCCTTGCGGCGCGCATCCTCGTCGCGGGCGGCGATGTCTGCGGCGTCGGCATCGCTGTCCAGCAGCCGGGCCACGGCCTCGCGGTCCATGCCGGCGGCACCGGCGATGTCGGCCAGCACCGCGGGATTGCCGATGTCGCGGCCTTCCACCCAATAGGCGCGGAAGAGGGCGGAGACGATGGCCGATTGCCGCCCCTCGATCCCGGCCCAGTGGATCAGCCTATGGGCGTCCAGCGTGTTGGGGATGCGCTTCGGCACATCGGGATTGAGCGGCAGGCCGGCGGCGCGGGCGACCTCGCGCAGGCGGTCGTGGACGGCATCCACTTTCGCAGCGCCACCGAACTTTTCTTCCAGCCACTGGCGCTTGGCTACGCCCTCGCGCGGCATGTCGGGGTTCAGCTGGAACGGGTGCCAAGCCACGATGAACGGGTGGTCGGGCGCGGCTTCCAGCGCGCGGTCGAGATTGGCCTTGCCGACATAGCACCAGGGGCAGACGGGATCGGCGAAGATGTCCAGCCGGACGGGTTTCATGCGGCGGGGCCTTTCGGGTAAAGGGCGGCAAGCGCGCGGCGGTCGATCTTGGCCGTGGCGGTGCGGGGCAGGGCGGGCAGATGGACCCAGGCCCGCGGCTGCTTGTAGCGCGCCAGACGCTCGGCCACAAAGGCCGAGGCTGTGCTTTCCGGCAGGGCGTCCCCTGCGTAGAAGCAGGCGATGAAGCGGGCGCCGGCCTCGCCCGCGATCTCGGTCACGGCCAGTTCGACGACGCCGGGCAGGTCGGCCAGCGCCAGTTCCACCTCGCGCGGCGAGACCCGGATGCCGCCGGGGTTCATCATCTCGTCGGCGCGGCCGTGGTAGTGGATGGCGCCGTCCCAGCCCTGATGCACCAGGTCGCCGGTCAGGAACCAGTCGCCATCCGGGGGCGGATGGTCCTGGTAGCCCAGCATCAGCCCGGGGTCGGCGGTGGAGACCGCAAGCTGGCCTACCTCGCCCGGCGGCAGCGGGTGCAGGTCGGGGCCGAGAACGGCGATGCGGCGGCCTGCCTGGGGGAAGCCGGTGGCGCCATACGGGGCCGGATGGTCGGGGTTGCCGGAGATGAAGGTGGAAATCTCCGACATGCCGAGCGCCTCGTGGATGTCGGTTCCGGTGACCTCGCGCCAGCACTCGCGCAGGGCCGGGGGCAGCGCCTCGCCGGCGGAAAGCGCGTGGCGCAGGCGCGGCATCCCGGGCATCGGCGCGCGCAGCAGGCGGCGGAAGACCGCCGGAGAGGCGGCGAAGATCGTGGCGTCATGGCGCTTCAAGAGCAGCGGCAGATGCTCCTGCGCCACCTGCGGCCCGGGGATCAGCGCGGTTGCGCCCAGGGTCCAGGGGTCGAGGAGGCCGGTCCCCATGGTATAGGTCCAGTTGAAGGCCCCGGCGTGCAGCAGGCGGTCCTGCGCGGTCAGCCCCTCCCAGCCGCGGTGCATCATCCGGCGGGCGAGGATGGCCCGGTGGGCATGGCGCACCGCCATCGGGCTGCCGGACGTGCCGGAGGTGAAGACGACATAGCCCTCGCGCTCCGGGTCGCCCATCTGCCAGTTGCAGGGCGCCGCGGCCTCCCAGGCGGGCAGGTCGGCGGGCCATACGGCCCCGTCCGGCACCGCGATGCCGGGGTCCGCCACCGTGGCGCGGGGGCGGACGAGCGCGGCCATGCGGGCGATCTCGGGCGCCGTCAGCAGCGGCGAGGTGGCGACCGGGACCATGCCGGCGGCGATGGCGCCCAGATACAGCACAGGATAGGCCGGCGTATTGCCCATGCGGATCAGGATGCGGTCGCCGGAGGCGGCCCGGGACGACAGCCAGGTCCCGCAGCCGCGGACGGCACCGATCAGCCGGGCATAGCTCCACCGCTCGGCGCCCGTCAGGCCAAGGACCGCGAGCGCGATCTTCTCGGGCGTCTCCTGCCCCTGGGCCAGCACATGGGCGGCAAGGTTGAAACCGGCGGCGGACATGATCCCCGGCATAGGCGGGCCGCGGGACGGTTGCAAGGTGGCGCGGACGTCGGGCCGGGCGGGAACAGGCGAGGCACTGCCTCGCCCCCGCCCGTGCGTGGCGGATCACCCGGAGACGGTGGCAGCGAAAGACCCCAGAGGCCAGCGCCCGCCCGGGCGGGCGAGAAGCGCCCGCCGAGGGGCGGGCGGGCGCTGGCCGGGTGCTTTGGGCACCCGGCCGGACAAGGGGAAACGTTGCCCTATGGCGGAGGCACGGGCCTCCGCCATGGAAATCCCGCGGAGCGCAGCCGGAAAACGTGACTCCCGCACCTCCGATTTGATCTGTCGCATTGTCGCCGCCCGGGCCGCCCCCTATCGTCACCCCGGGACGAGGCTTCTGGAGGGGGCGGATGCGGCTGGCGATCGTGACCGACATTCACGGCAACCGCGAGGGCTTCGAGGCGGTGCTGGCCGATGCCAGCGCCCGCGGGGCGGAGCGGATCGTCATCCTCGGCGACATCGTCGGCTACGGGCCGGACCCGGAATGGTGCGTCGACCGCTGCGCCCGGCTGATGGAGGAGGGCGCGATCTGCCTGCGCGGCAACCACGACAACGCGGCGGCTGGGGCGAAGGAGGCGATGTCGCCGCTGGCGCAGGCGGCGATGGACTGGACGGTGCAGGCGCTCTCGCCCGGGGCGAAGGAGTTCCTCGGCCGGCTGCCGTATACCGCAAGGATCGGCGACATGCTTTTCGTCCATGCCAGCGCCAATGCGCCGGAGGACTGGAACTACGTCACCTCGGACACCAAGGCCATCGGCTCGTTCCGGGCCACCGATGCGCGGCTGATCTTCTGCGGCCATGTCCACCTGCCGTTCCTGGCCAGCTGCGACCGGCAGGGCATGGTGCGCGAACAGCCGTTCCGCACCGGCCTGCCGATCCCGCTGATCCGCTCGCGCCGCTGGCTGGCGGTGGTGGGCTCGGCCGGGCAGCCGCGCGACGGGCTGGCGCAGGCGGGATGGGCGCTGATGGACAGCGCGGCGAACGAGTTGACCTTCCGCCGCACGCCCTACGACTTCGGCGCGGTGGCGGCGAAGACCCGGGCCGCGGGTCTGCCGGAAGAGCTGGCGCAGCGGCTGATCGGAGGGCGATAGGATGGGCACGAGGCCGCACAAGGGGCTGGAGATCGACGGCTTCACCCTGGGGGAGCAGCTGCACAAGGGCGGCTTCGCCACCATCTGGGAGGTGACCAACGCCCGCTTCCGCACGCCGATGGTGATGAAGGTGCCGACCATCCTCGACGGCGACGACGGGCCGACCATCGTCGGCTTCGAGGTCGAGCAGATGATCATGCCGCGGCTTTCGGGTCCGCACGTGCCGCGGGTGATGGGGATCGGCGATTTCGACGTGATGCCCTATATCGTCACCGAGAAGATCGAGGGCGGCTCGCTCTTGGACACCTTCCTGAAGGCGCCCCTGCCGCTGTCGGACCTGATCGAGATCATGGCCCGGATGGTGCAGGCGGTGGCCGACATTCACCGGCAGCACGTCATCCACCTGGACCTGAAGCCGGAGAATTTCCTGCAGCGGCCGAGCGGCGAGATGGTGCTGGTCGACTACGGCCTGTCGCGCCATGCGCAGCTGCCGGACCTCTTGGCCGAGGAATTCCGCATCCCGATGGGGACCTATCCCTATATCGCGCCCGAGCAGTTCCTGCATTGCCGCGACGACCCGCGCTCGGACCTGTTCGCGCTTGGCGCGATGACCTATGCGCTGGCGACCGGCAAGCTGCCCTTCGGCAGCCCGGAAAAGCTGCGCGGGGTGCGGAAACGGCTCTGGCGCGACCCGATCCCGCCGCGGGCGCACCGGCCGGAGCTGCCGGAATGGTTGCAGGAGATCATCCTGCGCGCGCTGGAGGTGGACCCGATGCGGCGCTACCAGTCGGCGGCGCAGATGGCCTTCGACCTGGCGCATCCGGCGCAGGTGACGCTGACGGCGCGGGCGCGCAAGCTGAAGCAGGACGGCTGGCTGCAGGTCTACGACCGCTGGAAGGTGGCGCGGCGGATCAGGAGCTTCCGCCCGCCGGACTTCATCGGCGCGCAGATGGCGGCGGTGCCGATCATCGTGGTGGCGGTGGACCTGTCGCCCGAGGGCGAGAAGTTGGCCAACACCCTGCGCCGGCAGATCAAGCGGATGCTGGTGACGGAGCCGGATGCGCGGATCGCCTGCGTCAACGTGATCAAGACCGCGCGGCTGGGGATCGACCAGATGACCGACGACCACGGCACCCATCTGCATGTGGCGCGGCTGGTGCAGCTGAAGGCCTGGGCCGAGGAGATCGAGCTGACCGAGGACCGGCTGACCTTCTCGGTGCTGGAGGGGCCGGACCCGGGGCAGGCGATCATCGACTACGCCACCCAGAACAACGCCGACCATATCCTGATGGGCGCCCGCGGCCATTCGACGACGCGGCGCTACCTCGGCTCGGTCTCGGCGCAGGTGGTGGCCGAGGCGGCCTGTTCGGTGACGGTGGTGCGGCTGCGCGACGGGCAGGCGGAAGCGCCGGTGGAGACGGCTGCGGAGGCCGAGGCGGTGTCATAGGGGCAGGGGCCGCACTCCGCTGTCATCCCCGCGGAAGCGGGGATGACAGGAGGGGCCGGATCAGTTCATCCAGCCCTGCACGGTGCGGGCGCCGCCCGACACGTCCTCGCCCACGCCCGCAACCGTGTTGCAGGCGGCCAGCGCGCAAAGGGCGGTTGCCAGAAGGATCATGCGTTTCATTGCTCTGCCTCGGTCTTGTTGCCGTTTCTCACTGCTCTTGCCACCAGATGTCGGGCATGAAGCCCAGCCAGTCTCCATACAGCGGCACATGGTCGGAATACTTCAAATCCGCGCGATGAGCCAGCCGCGAGACATCGGAATACCAGATCGGGATGACATAGCGCCCAGCCGTCAGCACCCGGTCCAGCGCCCTTGTCGCGGCCTCGAACTCCGCGCTGTCCTTGGCGCCGACCATGGCGGCGATCAGCGCCTCCGCGGCGGGGGAGTCGATGCCGGGCCAGTTGCGGCTGCCGGTCTCGGTCACTCCGGCGCGGCCCCAGTAGAGCAGCTGCTCGTTGCCCGGCGACAGCGACAAGGAGCGGATGTAATGGGTCATGTCGAAGTTGTAGGCGTTGGTGCGCTCCTTGTATTGCGCATCGTCCACCATGCTGACGCGGGCCTGGATGCCAAGGGACTTCAGCGCCTCGATCCAGATCGCCCCGGCGGCGGCAAGGTCGTCCTGGCCGTTCGACAGCAGGATCTCGAAGGCGAAGGGCTCGCCGGCGGCGTTCCTCAATATCCCGTCATCGCCCACCGTCCAGCCGGCGTCCTCCAAGAGCTTCGCCGCCGCGCGGATGTTGCGGCGGTTGGTCGGGCTGCCGTCAGAGACCGGCAGGGCATAGCCCTCGATGGTGCCGGGCGGCAGGTCGGCGGCGAAGGGGGCCAGCAGCTCGGCCTCGCGCCCCGTCGCGGGCTGGCCGGGAGCCATCGCCAGCATGGAATTGCCGTAATAGCTGGGGATGCGCGGCAGCAGGCCGGCGTTCAGGGTCTGGTTGATGAACTCGAAGTTGAACGACAGGATCAGCGCCTCGCGCACCCGCCAGTCGGCGAAGATCGGTTTGCGGGTGTTGAAGGCCAGCCCCTCGATGCCCGAAGGCCGCCGGTGCGGGATCTCGTCCTTGACCACCGCGCCGGACTGCACCGCCGGAAAGTCGTAATTCGTCAGCCATTTCGCGGCGTTGGTCTCGCGGTAGGCCGACAGGTGGCCGGCCTTGAACGCCTCGAAGATCGCCTGGGCATTGGTGAAATAGTCGTAGCGGATTTCCTCCAGGTTCCACAGGCCGCGGTTGAAGGGCAGGTCCTTGCCCCACCAGTCCGGGTTCTTGCGGAAGCTGATGAACACCCCCGGCTCCATCTTGTCGACCAGATAGGGGCCGGAGCCGATTGGCGCCTCCAGCGTCGATTCGGTGAAGTCCTTGCCCTCCCACTGCGCCTTCTTCAGCACCGGGCGCAGGCCGAGGATCAGCGGCAGTTCGCGGTCCTGGGCGTTGAAGGTGAACCTCACGCTGCGCGGGCCGGTCTGCTCGACCGAGGCGATCTTGGCCCAGGCGGCGGCGTAGCGGGCATTGCCCTGGGTGCCGAGGATCTCGAACGACCAGATCACGTCTTCCACGGTGACCGGGGAGCCGTCGGAGAATCGCGCCTCTTCACGCAGGGTAAATTCCACGTAGGAGCGCGACTCGTCGGTATCGACCGATTCGGCCAAGAGGCCATACAGCGAGAAGGGCTCGTCGTAGTTGCGGCCCAGAAGCGTCTCGACCACCAAGGTGGAGATGCCGGTGGCGGGGCGGCCCCTGGTGATGAAGGGGTTCAGGCTGTCGAAGCCGCCGGCCTCGCCCCAGCGGAAGCTGCCGCCCTGCGGCGCGTCGGGGTTGGCCTGCGGCAGCGACACAAAATCCGGGGGGAGGGCGGGTTCGCCATACATAGCTATGCCGTGGCGCGGTTCGGCGCCGGCAAGGCCGGCCATGGCCAGCCCCCCCAGAATCATCATGCCCAGCCGGGCAAGGCGGCGGAGGGCGGGCTTGGCTTGGCATCGCATTTCGGAAACGGTTCCCCGGTGTTCTGGCCTTTGTGCCGAACCTACGCCCGAGGGTGAGAGTTTTCAAACTTTTAGCTTGGCCATCCCGGCGGAGGGGGCTATAAAGAGCCTACTGCTCGATAGGTTTCTTGCCTGTATGAAACCTGCCTCAACGACTGAACGCCGGCCTCGTGCCGGCGTTTTTTTTGGCGCCGTGCCCGGCGCAGGGGCGGGCCATCACTTCGGGGAGAACGCCCCTCGCGCATCCATGCTGCACCGCCTATAGTTTCCGCAGATGCAGCATCAGGAGGCCGCCATGCGCCTTGAAGGGAAACGCGCCATCGTCACCGGGTCCAACTCTGGCATCGGGCTGGGGGTGGCCGAGGAACTGGCCCGCGCCGGGGCCGAGGTGGTGATCAACAGCTTCACCGACCGCGAGGAGGACCATGCGCTGGCGGCGAGAATCGGTGCCGAGCATGGCGTGAAGGCCCGCTACATCGCCGCCGACATGTCGAAGGGCGAGGACTGCCGGGCGCTGGTGGAAAAGGCCGGCGGCTGCGACATCCTGGTCAACAACGCCGGCATCCAGTTCGTCAGCCCGGTGGAAAGCTTCCCGGTCGAGAAGTGGAACGCCATCCTGGCGATCAACCTGTCCTCGGCCTTCCACACCGCCGCCGCCGCCCTGCCGGGGATGCGCGACAGGGGCTGGGGGCGGGTCGTCAACATCGCCTCGGCCCATGGCCTGACCGCCAGCCCGTTCAAGTCGGCCTATGTCGCGGCCAAGCACGGCGTCGTCGGCCTGACCAAGACCGTGGCGCTGGAATGCGCGGGGCAGGGGATCACCGCCAATGCGATCTGCCCGGGCTATGTGCTGACACCCTTGGTCGAGGCGCAGATCCCCGACCAGATGAAGGTGCACAACATGGACCGCGACACGGTGATCCGCGAGGTGATGCTGGAGCGCCAGCCGAGCCGCCAGTTCGCCACCACCGAGCAGATCGGCGGCACCGTGGTCTGGCTGTGCAGCCCCTACGCCGACCAGGTGACCGGCACCGCCATCAGCGTGGATGGCGGCTGGACGGCGCTGTGACCAAGGTCAGCCTGGCGCTGCAGGGCGGCGGCGCCCATGGCGCCTTCACCTGGGGCGTGCTGGACCGGCTGCTGGAGGACGGACGGTTGGAGATCGCGGCGATCTCCGGCACCTCGGCCGGGGCGCTGAACGGCGCGGCGCTGAAGGCCGGGCTGGCCTCCGGCGGGCCGGAGGCGGCGCGGGGGCTGCTGCGGGCGCTGTGGGAAGAGATCGCCGACATCGGCGATTTCCGCATGGTGCCCTGGTTCCAGCCCTTCCTGCCCGGCCTGCGCTTCTGGCAGCAGGCCAGCGAAAGCTTCCTGCCGTTCAGCCCGGCGGGCGTGGCGACGCAGCTCTGGTCGCCCTATACCCCGGGCATCGCCTACCGCAACCCGCTGGAGCCGGTGATCGGCCGGCTCGATTTCGCCCGGGTCCGGGCGAAGGCGGGCCCGGCGCTGTTCGTCGGAGCCACCAATGTCCGCACCGGCAAGGTCCGCATCTTCCACGGGGAGGAGTTGACGCCGCAGGCGCTGATGGCCTCGGCCTGCCTGCCGACGGCCTTCCGCGCGGTGGAGATCGACGGCGAGGCCTATTGGGACGGCGGCTATACCGGCAACCCCTCGCTCTGGCCGCTCTACGACCGCGGGCTGCCGGACGACATCGTGATCGTGCAGGTGAACCCGCTGCGGCGCGAGGAGGTGCCGGAGACGCCGCTGGAGATTCAGAACCGCATCAACGAGATCAGCTTCAACGCCTCGCTGATGGGCGAATTGCGCGCCATCGCCTTCGTGCGGCGGCTGATCGAGGACGGGCGGATCGAGAAGGGCCAGATGAAGGACGTGCGGGCGCATATGATCGCCGACGACGTGCTGATGAACGACCTTTCGGCCGGATCGAAGCTGGAGCCCTCGGGCAACCTGATCCGCCGGCTGCACGCGGCCGGGCGGACGGCGGCGGAGGGCTTCCTGGCGGCCTGCGCCGAGGATGTCGGCCGGGCCACGACGGTCGACCTGCCGGCGCTGTTCGGCTAGAGCCCGTCCGATGCAGAGAGAAGCATCGGACAGGCTCCAGCTTCATAGTGGTCGCCTGCCTTTCGACATAACCGGAGTCCACTTTTGTCGGGCAGGCTAGCGCGGCTCTTTCGGCAGCGGATAGACCAGCCCGCCCGAGACGATCAGCTTGGCGGCATCGTCGACGCCCATGTCCAGCTCCACCAGGTCGCGGGTGGGCACAAAGAGCAGCATCCCCGAGGTGAAGGGGGTCAGGCCGACGAAGACCGCCGACATCTCGGCCCCCATCGCCGCCAGCCGCTCGGCCAGTTCGCCCTTCGGCCGGGTGGAGACAAAGCCGAGCGCCCAGGAGCCGGCGCGGGGAAACTCCACCAGCACCACCTTGTCGAAGCTTTGCTCCTTCTTGTTGAAGAAGGTCTCGGCCACCTGCTTGATCGCGCCGTAGATCGAGCGGACCACCGGCATCCGGTCGACCAGATCCTCGCCCCGGCGGATCAGCGAGCGGCCGATCAGCCCCTTGGCGACCCAGCCCATGAAGATGGTGAAGACCAGGAAGACCAGCACGCCGACACCGCGGACGGGGAATTCGTAGTCCGGGCCGAACCAGCGGCGGATGATCGCGTCGGGCTGGTAGTAGGAGGGGATCAGCGGCAGGATCCAGCCGTCGATCCAGCCGATCACCGCCCAGACGACATAGATCGTCAGCCCGACCGGCAGCACGACCACCAGGCCGGTCAGGAAGCTGGCGCGCAGCCCCGCAAGGAAGCCGCGCCGGGGGTGGAGGGGTTCGGTCATGGAGTGTCCCTGTTTGCCCCTATCTAGGGGCGGGGGGCCGGCTTCCGCAATGCCGCAGCACCCATACGGCGGCGTATTTTACCGCATACGGGCCAGTTCGGCGGCGATGGCGGCGGCGAGCCGGGCGTTCGACAGCACCAGCGCGATATTGGCGGAGAGCGAGCGGCCCCCGGTCAGCTCGAAGATCCGTTGCAGCAGGAAGGGGGTGACGGCCTTGGCGCTGATCCCCTGCGCCTCGGCCTCGGCCAGCGCTGCCTCGACCACCGGCATGATCTCGGCGCGGGGAATTTCGGCCTCGGGCGGGATCGGGTTGGCGACCAGCTGGCCGCCGGGCAGGCCGAGGGTCGCCCGCATCCGGTGGGCGGCGGCGATTTGCGCGGCGCTGTCCATCCGCAGCGGCGCCTTCAGCCCGGAAGAGCGCGACCAGAAGGCCGGGAAGTCGTCCTGACGGTAGGAAATCACCGGAACCCCTTGGGTTTCCAGCACTTCCAGCGTCTTCGGAAGGTCGAGGATCGCCTTGGCTCCGGCGGCAACCACGGTGACCGGGGTCTGCGCCAGTTCCATCAGGTCGGCCGAGATGTCGAAGCTGGTCTCCGCGCCGCGATGGACGCCGCCGATGCCGCCGGTGGCGAAGACCTCGATCCCGGCGGCGCGGGCGCAGATCATGGTGGCGGCGACGGTGGTGGCGCCGGTTCCGCCCGCAGCGATACAGGCGGCAAGGTCGGCGCGGGACAGCTTCGCCACGCCCTGGGCTTGCCCGAGCGCATCCAGCTGCGCCTCGGAAAGGCCGATGTGCAGCTTTCCTTGCATCACCGCGATGGTGGCCGGCACGGCGCCATGGGCGCGGACCTCGGCCTCGACCAAGGCTGCGGTCTCGACGTTCTGCGGGAAGGGCATCCCGTGGGTGATGATGGTGGATTCCAGCGCCACCACGGGGGCGCCATCGGCGCGGGCCGTGGCGATTTCCGGCGAGAATTCAAGGGGAAGCGTCACGATCCTGGGTCTCCCGAGACATAGGCGGCAGCGGCCTGCAGGGCGGCGGCAAGCGCGGCCTCGCGGCCGGCGCCGCCGCGTTCGGCCACCAGATGGGCGGCCATGAAGGTATCGCCCGCGCCGGTGACGCGGGTGACGAGGACCTGCGGCGGCCTGCCTTCGATGACGCCCGCCCCGGCGCGGCCCTCGGAGGCGGAGCGGCCGCCATCGGTGACCAGCACATGCGCGGCGCCGCGGGCCAAGAGCGCCTCGGCCGCGGCGGCGGCGGTGGGGGCGGGGGCCTTCGACAGCAGGTTGGCCTCTTCGAGGTTGACGTAGAGCGTGGCGTTGGGATGCGCCAGCAGCGGCCGCAGCCGCTCGGCCTTGCCGGGGCTGGCAGGGGCGACGCGCAGGTCGGCGGCGGCGAAGAGGGGCGAGGCGGCGATCTCGGACAGCAGCGCCTCGGTCAGGTTGCCGTCCAGCGCGATGGGGCCGGACCATGGCGCATCGGCCGACCCGAGGCGGCCATCCGCCAGCGGACGCAGGATCTTGTCGCCCGCCGCCTCCAGCGAATGGGCGTCGGCGATGGCGGCAATCAACCCGTTGGCGCCTTCTATCGCCATGTAGACATCGGTCGGCAAGTCCTCGGACCGATAGACGAATCCGGTCTCCAGCCCGAGACGGCCGCAGGCGGCGACCAGTTCCTCGCCCTCGGCGTCGCGGCCGATGGCGGTCAGCACCGCCGGGCGCAGGCCGAAGCGCGCCAGCGTCATGGCGATGTTCATGGCGACGCCGCCCGGCAGACGCGTGATCCGCCCCGGCACGTCGGAGCCGAGCCGCATCGCGGCGGGCGAGCGGCCGATCACGTCCCAGAGGACGGAGCCGATGCAGAGGATGTCGGGCACCATGCGGCCTTCATCGCTTGAACGCCGGTCTTGCGCAAGCCGGGCGAAAGATGGCTGTTCGCGCCGGAATGAAGGGGCAGGGGTTGCGCATCCCGGGCAGGCGGTCTATACGCGCGCCACTTCACAGGCGGATGCGGGCTTGTCGGGGGAGAAATCCCCGTCGGTCCACCGGTTGTCCCGGATCAAGTCCGGGATGAGAACATCCGCCGAGGCGCAAACCGGAAAGGACATGGACATGGCGCTCCCCGAGTTTTCCATGCGTCAGCTGCTTGAAGCTGGCGTTCACTACGGCCACCAGACCGCCCGCTGGAACCCGCGCATGGGCCAGTATATCTATGGCGACCGCAACGGCATCCACATCATCGACCTGACCCAGACCGTCCCGATGCTGGACCAGGCGCTGAAAGTCGTGCGCGACACCGTCGCCAAGGGCGGCCGCATCCTCTTCGTCGGCACCAAGCGCCAGGCGCAAAAGCCGATCGCGGAAGCCGCGGAGAAATGCGCGCAATACTACATGAACCACCGCTGGCTGGGCGGCACGCTGACCAACTGGAAGACCGTCTCCCAGTCGATCCAGCGGCTGAAGCAGATCGACGAGGTTCTGGCGTCGGGCGGCGAGGGCCTGACCAAGAAGGAACGCCTGAACATGGAACGCGACCAGGCGAAGCTGCAGGCTTCGCTGGGCGGCATCCGCGAGATGGGCGGCACCCCGGACCTGCTGTTCATCATCGACGTGGGCAAGGAGGATCTGGCGATCCTCGAAGCGCAGAAGCTGGGCATCCCGGTGGTGGCGGTGGTCGATACCAACTGCAACCCCAAGGGCGTGACCCATGTCATCCCGGGCAACGATGACGCCGCCCGCGCCATCGCGCTCTACTGCGACCTGGTGGCCCGCGCCGCGCTGGACGGCATGTCGGCGCAACTCGGCGCCGCCGGCGTCGACCTGGGCGCGCTGGAAGCCGCGCCCGAGGAAGAGGCTGCCGCCGCCGAGGCCTGAGATCCCCGACGGGGCCTTGTCACGGAACCGTTGCCCGGCGGCGCTAGCCCGCCGGGACACGCCGACATTCAGGAGCATGAGATGACGATCACCGCGAGCATGGTGAAGGAACTGCGCGATTCCACCGGCGCAGGCATGATGGACGCCAAGAAGGCGCTGACCGAGACCAACGGCGACATGGAAGCCGCCGTCGACTGGCTGCGCACCAAGGGCCTGGCCAAGGCCGCCAAGAAGGCCGACCGCATCGCGGCCGAGGGCCTGATCGGCGTCGCCGTGGCGGATGGCAAGGGCGTGGCGGTCGAGATCAACTCGGAGACCGACTTCGTCGCCAAGAACGCCGACTTCCAGGCGCTGGTGCGCGAAGTCGCCAAGGTGGCGCTGGAAACCGGCGAGTCGGTCGAGGTGGTCAAGGCCGCCGACCTGAACGGCAAGACCGTGGACGCGGTGATCCAGGAAGCCATCGCCCGCATCGGCGAGAACATGACCTTCCGCCGGATGCATGTGCTGGAAGGCGACACCGTGGTCTCCTACGTCCACAACGCCGCGGCCGAGGGCATGGGCAAGATCGGCGTGCTAGTCGCGCTGAACGGCCCGGCCGACAAGGCGCAGGCCATCGGCAAGCAGTTCGCCATGCACATCGCCGCCACCTCGCCGCTGTCGCTGTCCGAGGCGACGATGGACCCGGCGGTGGTGGAGCGCGAGCTGGCGGTGCAGACCGCCAAGGCGCTGGAGGAGAACGCCTCCTCCGCCAAGCCGAAGCCCGAGCAGGTGATCCACAACAACATCATCCCGGGCCGGATGAAGAAGTTCCTCGCAGAGAACACCCTCCTGGGCCAGGCCTTCGTGATCAACCCCGACCAGACGGTCGAACAGGCCGCGAAAGAGGCCGGGGTCGAGATCACCGGCTATGCCCGCGTCATGGTGGGCGAGGGCGTCGAGAAGAAGGAAGAGGATTTCGCCGCCGAAGTCGCCCGGATGGCGCAAGGCTGAGATCCCTGCGCCGCCGTATGGATACGGGGGCGGATGGAAGAAAGGGGCCGGGGCAGGGGATTGCTCCGGCCCTTTCCTTTTGCGGCAAAGGAAAAGGCCGTGCCCTGCAGGACACGGCCTTTCCGCTCCGCCGCGCTCCCGCACACCTTCTGGGGATGAGGACTGCGGGCTCGGGCGGCTGCAGGCGCAGGTCTACCCGTAATTGCGGGCTCTGCGCCTGCCTGTTCCAGGCCAAACGCCACCACTCGCGGAACGCGCGCAGAGTGGCGATTTCCCCAGCGTCAATCCAGTTGGGAATTCCCTACCTGCCGGAGCCTGTCCTGTCGCAGGACAGGCGGCAGGTTCTATCGCGCCGCCTGCGCCTGCTGGGCGACCGGCTCCTGGAAGATCATGTTCAGCAGCGCCGCCTTGGCGACCGCCTGGGCCGTGGTCTCCACCGCCAGCGCCTCGCGCGCCAGCCGCAGGTGCTTTTCCACCATCGCCGGGCTGACGCCCATCAACAGCGCCACGTCCTGCGTGGTCTTGCCGTCCGCCACCCATTCCAGCGCCTCGCGCTGCCGGGGCGACAGCGCCCGCGACCGGCTGAGCCGCGGCAGCTGGATGATCTTCAGATGCATCATGTGGGCCACAGCCATGATCTCGCTGCGCTTTTCGGCCCACAGCTTCTCCACGTCGTCCACGCCTACCCCTGGGTCCGCGGTCAGCCCCAGGGCGCCCTTGGCTCGGGCCGAGGCTTCGGGGAAGCTGAACGACAGCCCGGCCACGATCCCCATCGCCGCATTGTGGCGCATGACCTCGGCCTCCTCGGGGCAAAGCTTGCCGGCCGCATAGGCGTCGGTCGCCCATTTCCAGGTGCAGGCGCCGGTGTTGCGCTCCGCCCAGCGGAACAGCGGCGACCTGGCGTAGAAGCCGCCGCGGAAATAGCGCTGCGCATAGGCCTCGTCGCCGGTGGTCAGGAACAGCGCGTCATCGGGGTCGCCGATGGTCTTCATGTGCTTGAAGCGGGTGAAGCCGTAGTTGATCTGGGAAAAGCCGAGCGAGGCGAAGTAGTCCTTCGCCAGCCGCCAGACGGCATCGATGCTTTGCGCCTCGGCGATCTGCGCCAGCAGAGCCAGGACAGGGGTTCCGGTCATGCCACACACTCCTGCGAACATGGGCGGCGGATGCGGCCGCGCCCATGGGTTGTCCTTGTCCCCGCATCTGTCATACGTAGACGCATCGGGCCTGTCGAGCCTTGGGAGAGCAGGAAAATGAAGATGACGGCAGATGTCATCATCGTCGGAGGGGCGGTGATGGGGTCTTCGATCGCCTGGTGGCTGACGAAGATGCAGCCAGGGCTGGACGTGCTGGTGCTGGAGCGCGACCCGTCCTACACCCAGGCCTCGACCGCGCTGTCCGTTGCCTCGATCCGCAGCCAGTTCACCACCGCGGTGAACGTGAGGATTTCCCGGTTCGGAATTGATTTCATACGAAATTTCGACGAACGGCTTGGCGGCTTGGGCCAGGTTTCCTCGCTGGGGCTGAAGGAGAACGGCTATCTCTTCCTGTCCTCGACGCCCGAGGGCGCGGCGGCGCTGGCCGAGGTGGCCGCGATGCAGCGCAGCGAAGGGGCTGCGACCGAGCTGTGGTCGCCCGATCAGGTGAAAGCCCGCTTCCCCTGGCTGGAGACCGGCGACCTGACCGCCGCCACCTTCGGCCCGCGCGACGAGGGCTGGTTCGACAACATGGGCCTGATGGCCGGCTTCCGCAACGCCGCAAAGGCGCAGGGCGCCCGATTCCTGACCGCGCGGGCCTGCGGCCTGCGGGTGGAAGGCGGCCGGGTGACCGGGGTGGAGATCGAGCCGAAGGACGGGGGCAGGGCGCTGGTCGCCTGCTCCGCCGTGGTCAACGCCGCCGGCACCCGCGCGGCCGAGGTGCTGTCCTGGGCCGGCCTCGACCTGGCGGTGGAGCCGCGCAAGCGCACCGTCTTCGTGATCGACGCCCCGAACGCCCGCCATCCCGACGCGCCCTTGCTGGTCGACGCCGGCTTCTACCTGCGGCCCGAGCACGAGCACTGGATCACCGCCACCGTGCCGCAGGACGACGGCCCTTGCGATTCCAACGACTTCGAGCCCGATCTTCACCTGTTCGAGGAGGTGATCTGGGAACAGCTCTACGCCCGCGCGCCCGGCTTCGACGCGGTGAAGGTGGTGCGCCATTGGGTCGGCCATTACGCCTACAACCGGCTGGACCAGAACGCCATCCTCGGCCCGCATCCCGATCTGCCGAACCTCTATCTCTGCAACGGCTTCTCCGGCCACGGGCTGCAACAGGCGCCTGCGGTCGGCCGCAGCCTGGCAGAACACATCCTGACCGGCGGCTGGCAAAGCCTGGACCTGTCGGACCTGTCGGTGGAAAGGATGCTGAAGGGCGCGGCGTTCCGGGAGCAGGCAATTGTCTGATTTCCGCGAGGTTTCAGGGGGATGAAGGATGTTCCCTCGGAGGCAGGTTCGGTTAAAAGTTACATAATACTGATTATGCGAAAAAGAGTCATGGCCAACAGCTACCGTCCCAACGGCCATTCCTCCAGGATTTCCAGCCGCCCCTCTCCTTGAATGCTCTTGACCAGAGCGAAGCTCTCGACCCGCCAGGACAGCGGCACCGTCAGCACATACCGTTCGATGGCCGGACCATAGGCCAGCGTCACATGCGCCAGGGTCTTGCCCGGCGGCTTGACCGCAGCGCCGGCCAGGCGCAGCACCTGATAGATCCGCAAGGCCAACGCATCCTGCGGCTGGGTCGTGGCGCACAGCGCGATGGCCGGATACCCCTTGGGCTTCTGCCCCAGCGTCTCGATCCGGTCGAACACCAGGTCGAGCGGCGGATGGCGGAACCCCTCCATCGCCGCCTTCACCTGATCGAGGCTCCTCGCCACCGGCCCCCGCTCCTGCACAAGGCCGAGCAGGCTCAGGTGCAGCGCATCGTGGCGGAAGGCATAACGGTCCGGCAGCCGCGCGGCCAGGTGCTGCCAGTGCCGGAACATGGCCGCCCGGACCTCGGACGGCGGCACGGTGCAGAAGTAATAGTTGTTCCCGTCCGCCGGCGGCCAGCCCTGCGGTTCCACCTGCGGCAGATGATCGAAAAGATCGCCCATGCCGGCACTATGGCACAGCCGGGTCGAGAACAAAAGGGAAACCATCCGGCCGTCGTTCCCCGGATGAGGCGGCGCCCTTACAAATAGAGATGCCGGATCGTGTCGTCCTTGAGCAGCGTTTCGCTGGCGCCGCTGATCGCGATCTGGCCGCGGATCAGCAGGTAGCCGCGCTCGGCGATGGACAGGGCGGTCTCGGCATTCTGCTCGATCAGCAGCACCGCCTTGCCCTCGTCGCGGATGCGCGCCACGATCTGGAAATATTCGCTGATCAGCCGCGGCGAGAGGCCGAGCGAGGGTTCGTCCATCACCACCAGCCGCGGGTCGCCGATCAGCGCGCGGGCCAGCGCCACCATCGCCTGCTCGCCGCCCGACATGGTGCCGGCCCCCTGCCCCAGACGCTCTTCGATCCGCGGGAACAGCGCCGACATCTTCGCCAGCCGGTCCTCGAAATCGAGACCCGGGTTGCGGGCGGCGTCGAAGGCCAGCCGCAGGTTCTCGCGCACCGTCAGGGTGGGGAAAAGCCGCCGCCCCTCGGGGACGAAGCCGACGCCGAGGCTGGCCAGACGCTCGGGACCGGCCTCCTTCACGTCGCGGCCGGCGATGCGGATCGTGCCGCTGTCGGCGGGCAGAAGCCCGCAGATCGCGTTGAAGGTGGTGCTTTTCCCGGCGCCGTTCGGGCCGAGCAGACAGACCATCTCGCCCTCGCCCACCCGCAGCGACACGTCGCGCAGCATCGGCACCGGGCCATAGCTGGTGCAGACCCTCTCCATCTCAAGCATGTTCTGCCGCCTTCTGTCCGAGATAGGCTTCCTGCACGCGCGGCATCAGCCGCACGTCGGCGAAATCGCCCTCGGCGATCTTGCGGCCGTAGTCGATCACCGCCACCCGGTCGGGCAGCGCCGCGACCAGCCGCATGTCGTGCTCGATGATCAGGAACGACAGGCCCGGCCGTTCCGCCATCACCCGGCGCACATCGGCCATCAGCGCGTCGGTGTCGCGGTCGTCCATCCCGGACGACGGCTCGTCCAGCATGATCACCCGCGCGTCGGAGGCCAGCGCCCGGGCGATTTCCAGCCGCCGCCGGTCGGCCTGGGGCAGCGCGCCGGCCAGCGTGTTGCGCCGGGCATGGAGATCGGGCGAGATCGCCCGGATCAGCTCGCCCGCCTTCTCCGCAGCGGCCTCCAGCTCGGCCCGCGCCTTGCCGGGGCGCAAGAGCGCATCCAGCACGCCGGATTTCGTCCGGCTGTGCATCCCGATCACCACATTGTCGATCAGCGTCAGGTCGTTGAACAGCCGGCTCGACTGGAAGGTGCGCGCGATCCCGGCGGCGGCGATCCTGTGCGCCGGCCAGCCGGTGATGTCGCGCCCGTCCAGATGCACCGTCCCCGCCGAGGGGCGGTAGATGCCCGAGATCATGTTGAACAGCGTCGATTTCCCGGCGCCGTTGGGGCCGATGATGCAGAGCACCTCGGAGGGGTTCAGCGCCAGATCCACCTCGCAGACCGCGACGAGGCCGCCGAAGCGGATCGTCAGGCCGCGGACTTCCAGCAGAGGGGTCATCTGTGCTCTCCGTAGTTGCGGGCGCGCTGCGGGAACAGACCCTGCGGGCGCAGGATCAGGAACAGGATCACCACCACGCCGACGAAGAGCAGCCGGTAGTCCGAGAAGATCCGCAGCTTCTCGGGCAGCATGGTCAGGAAGAAGGCGCCGATGATCACGCCGAGCGTGTTGTCCATGCCGCCGACGATCACCATGGTCATGATGGTGACCGAGACCAGGAAGGTGAAATTGTCGGGCGAGATGTAGCTGACGTAGAAGGCGTAGATCGTGCCCGCGAAGGCGGCGAGGAAGGCGTCCACCCCGAAGGCCAGCATCTTGAACCAGACCACGTCGATGCCCTGGCAGCGCGCCGCCAGCGGATCGGCGCGCAAGGCATTCCAGGCCAGCCCCACCCGGCTTTCGTGCAGGCGCTTGGCGCAGACGATGGACAGGCCCACCAGCGCGGCGGAAAGGTAGTAGAAATTCGCCTGGCTCGGCAGGCGGAAGCCGAAGGCCTCGATGGGCCTTGCGAAGGAATGGCCGAACAGCTCCGGCGCCGGGATGCCGACAAGCCCGTTCGGCCCGCCGGTCCAGTCGAAGTTGTTCAGGAGTTGATGCACGACGATGCCGAAGGCGATGGTCACCAGCGCCAGATAGCTTTCCTTCGTCCGCATCGAGGGAAAGCCCAGCAGGAAGCCGAAGGCCGTCGCCACCACCGCCGCCACCGGCAGCGTCAGCCAGAACGACACGCCGAAGTTCAGCGCCAGCAGCGCCGAGGTATAGGCGCCGATGCCGTAGGAGGCGCCGGTGGCGAAGTTCGGGATATTGGCGCTGCCGAGCTGGAAGTTCAGCGCCAGCGCCAGCACCGCGTAAAGCATCGAGACGATCAGCAGGTGGAAGGCATAGCCCGATCCCTGCAGGAAGAAGGGATAGATCAGCACGATCACGGCGCCCAGCAGGGTGGCGAAGCGCTTGCGGTCGTGGAAGGCGGCAACGATCCGCTCTTCCAGCGCGGGGCGCAGTTGCAGCGCGGCGAAGATCCCTCCCATCAACGCCAGCAGCGCCACGATCACCGCGGTCCTGTCGCTCAGCAGGAAGGACCAGAGCAGGATCGCGCTGCCCAGTTCCACCCCGGCCACGATGGCGAGATCGGCGGAAGGGCCGTTGCGGCGGACGAGGGCGGAGGTTGCCTGTGCGGTATCGGCCATCGGGTCAGACCTTCTCGAACACGGGTTTGCCGAGGATGCCCGAGGGCTTCAGCACCAGGACCCCGATCACCAGCAGGAAGATGAACACCAGCCGGTAGGAGGCGCCGTCCGGCACCGCGATCTGCACCAGCATGTCGATCCCGGCGATCAGCAGGCTGCCGAGGATCGCGCCCTGCATCGAGCCGAGCCCGCCGATCACCGCCGCCGAGAAGCCGATCAGGCCAAGCTGCACGCCGTAGTCGAACCGCACCACGCCGGCATGGCTGACGAAGAACACCGCCCCCACCGCGCCCACGGCCGAGGCGATGAAGAAGGTCACGGCGAAGATCCGGTTGGGGCGGATCGCCATCAGCCGGGCGACGGCGCGGTCCTCGGCCACGGCGCGGATGCGCACCCCGACCGGCGTGTGGTTCAGCAAGGCGAAGAGCGCGATCACCGTCAGCACGCTGACCGCGATCACGATCAGGCTGAACACCGGCACCACGATGTCGCCCAGCCGGATCACATCCGTGGCGATGGCGGGAAACGGCTTCGGGTTCGACCCTTGCGGATAAAGCGTGCGGATCAGCTCGCGGATCACGGTGCCGAGCGCGACCGTGGCCACCAGCGCCATCATCGCCGGCGCCGCGCGGAAGCGCCGGATCACCAGCCAGTCCAGCAGCACACCAAGAAGCCCGATCGCCGCCATCGAGATCAGGATCGCCAGCAGAAGCGCCCCCGTCCCCGTCAGCGGCACCGCCCAGGCGGCGACGGCCTGGATCGCCGCCAGCGCGACGAAGGGAGCGGCCATCGACACGTCGCCATGCGAGAAATGGATCACGTCGAGCACGCCGAACAACAGGCTGAAGCCAAGCGCGATCAAGGTGTAGATGCTGCCGAGCACCAGCCAGTTCAGCAGATGCTGCGCGAGCAGAGCGTCCATCCGGAATCCTCCCGAGTTTATATGCCGCGGCTGTTTTGTGACTCCGAATAGTCGCTGGCCGTCCTTCGGGGCAAAGGAAAAGGCTCATTTCACACCAAGGTTTTTCTGAGGCAGCAGATCAGAATTTGCGACTTTCTGACGCAGACCCGATCCAACACTCTGCACGGGCAGAACAGCGCAGCCGGCGGGCTGGTGCGGCGGCATTCCGGCCGGTCCGCCCGGAAGAAACGTCCACGAAAAAGCTACAGGGAGTTGCTCATGTCTTACGCGAACACCAGCCGCCGGTCGGTCCTGACCGGCCTGATCCTTTCCGCCGCCCTGGCGGCCGCGCCTGCCTTCGCGCAGGACAAGCCGGTGATTAAGCTCGGCTTCATCGGCCCGCTCAGCGGCGGCAACGCCCAGCAGGGCCTCGGGGCGCAGAACGGCTTCCTGCTGGCCATCGAACAGGCCAATGCCGGGGATTACCCCTTCACCGTCGAGGGTGTGGTGCTCGACGATGCCTCGGACCCGCAGACCGGCGTCTCGGCGGCGATGAAGCTGGTCAACGACCCCGACGTGGTCGCGGCGACCGGCCACTGGAACAGCCCGGTCGCGCTGGCGACCATGCCGGTCTTCAGCCGGGCGCAGATGCCGATGATCGTCTGGGGCGCGATCAGCCCGAAGATCACCGAGCAGAACCTGCCCGAGATCACCCGCGTCACCCCCACGCTCGTCACCGAGAACAAGCCGCTGGCGGAATGGGCGGCGACGGACCTGGGCGCGAAGAAGATCGCCATCATCGCCGACACCAGCGACTACGGCACCGCCAACACCGCCGCCTTCCGCGAGTTCTTCACCGCCGCCGGCGGCGAGGTCGTGTCCGAGGACCTGTTTCCGGTGGGCACCATCGACTTCCGCGCCACGCTGACCAAGCTGCGCGACGCGGCCCCCGATGCGGTCTATTTCGGCGGCGTCATCGCCGAGGCGGGCATCCTGCGCAAGCAGATGGCCGAGGTCGGGCTGGAGGTGCCGATGATCGGCATTTCGGGCTTCTACGATCCGGAATTCATCGCGCTGGCCGGTCCCGCGGCGGAAGGCACGATGGTCAGCTACCCGGCGGCGCAGTCGAACCCCAAGCTCGACAAGCTGAACACGGATTACGAGGCCCGCGGCTTCGCCGAGGCCTCCAGCCCCTACACCAAATACGCCTATGACGCGACCAACATCCTGCTGACCGCCATCGCCGAGACCGGGATCGAGGACAAGGCGGCGCTGGCGCAGGCCATCCGCGCGATCAGCTACGACGGCGTTCTGGGCGTGACCACCTTCGACGAGACCGGACAGACCCAGATCCCGGTCGCCATCGAGATCAAGGAAGTGAAGGACGGCGCCTGGGTCACCCGCGGCCAGTAAGGGACTGCCGATGCCGGCGCCCCTGCGGCGCCGGCATCGGAAAAACTGCGGCGCAGCCACGGAAACCCTTATTTTCCAGGCGCCTGCGGTCCGTGCCAGAATGACCCGAAGCCCCGGCCCCAGTGGCTTTGCGGCGACATCCGAAACCTCCGACAGACGAAAAAGGACAAAACCATGATCAGGACAGGTCAGGAATACCGGGACTCGATCCGCGACGGCCGGCGCATCTGGATCAACGGCGAGCGCGTCGCCGATGTGACCGCCCATCCGATGTTCAAGCCGCTGGTCGACATCCGCGCCCGCATCTTCGACATGCAGCACGAAGCCGAGCATCAGGAGTTGATGACCGTTACCCAAGACGGCGAGCGCAACGCGCTAGGTTCCGCCCTGCCCTATACCCAGGACGACTGGTGGTCGAAGCGCCGCGCCACCGACCACATGCTGAACCAGATCGGCGGCGTCGTCACCCGCGTCGGCGACGAGACGGTGGGCGAGATGTGGTCGCTCTACGACGGCCAGGACGTGCTGAACGAGGTCGATCCGCAATTCTCGAAGAACATCGAGACCCATATCCACCGGGTGCTGAAGGAAGACCCCTTCCACGTCTCGGCCAATACCGACCCGAAGGGCGACCGCTCCAAGGCGCCGCAGGACCAGGACCCCGACATGCTGCTGCATGTGGTGAAGGAGACCGACGCCGGGATCGTGGTGCGGGGCGCGAAATACGAGACCGCGGCGGCCTATGCCAACCAGGCCTTCACCAAGCCCACCATCGCCAATTGGGGCAACAACGCGCTGTCCGACTATGCCGTGGGCTTCATCTGCGACCTGGGCAGCCCGAACCTGCGCTTCATCTGCCGCACCGGCTTCGCCGGCCGCGCCGATGCCCGCGACTATCCGCTGGCGAACAAGTTCGACGAGGTCGACACCATCGTCATCTTCGACGACGTGCTGATCCCGTGGGAGAACGTGCTGTTCTACCGCCACACCAAGGCAGCGACCTTCATCCGCGCCACTCTGCACCGCTATTCGGCCTTCGCCTTCGTCCAGCGCAACCTGAAGCTGGCCGACATGATGATCGGCGCGGCGCTGTTCAACGCCCGCCAGACCGGCCTCGACAAGCAGCAGGCGGTGCAGGAGAAGCTGGCGCAACTCGCGGTCTACCGCGAGGGGATCAACGCCCATCTGACCGCCTCGATCGCTCTGGGTGAGCGCTCGCCCGCCGGGCTGATGATGCCGAACCAGTCGCTGCTTTACACCGGCCGCGTGCTGGCCTGCAGCCAGCTGCACGAGATGATGCATATCGCCCGCGAACTCTGCGGCGGCCAGATCTGCGTCACCCCGGACGTGGCCTCGTTCGAGAATCCCGAGACCAAGCCCTGGCTGGATAAATTCTACACCATCAACGAGGAATGGGTGGCCGAGGATCGCCGCAAGCTCTTGGCCTTCGCCCGCGACATGCTGAACTCGGACTATGCCGGCCACCGGCTGACCTTCCAGCTGTTCGCGCAAAGCCCGCCCTTCGCCCATCTCGCCGCGGTCTACCGCAACTTCGACTGGGACGGGCCTTTGGCCTTCGTGAAAGAGGCCGCGGGGCTCTCGGACACGGTGATGGGCGGACGGACGCTTTCGCCCGGCGACAGCGCGATTTCCAGCTGGTTCTCGCCCGACATCTCGACCCACGCCAAGCGCACCGCCGCCGAGTGACCCTTCTGCGGCGCCCGTCACGGGCGCCGCCTGCCGATCAAACCCAACCGGAAGCACAGACAGATGATCCACAAGCGCCTTCGCCCCTTCAATACGAAGCAGACCTACCCCGAGCAGAAGCTGGACAACGATCTCAGCCAGGGCGTGGTCGCCCGCGGCACCATGGTCTTCCTGCGCGGCCAGGTCGCCCAGGACCTCGACACCCGCGAGTCGCTGCATACCGGCGATCCGGGCAAGCAGACCGAAAAGACCATGCAGAACATCAAGATGCTGCTGGAGGAAGCCGGCAGCCATATGGACCACATCTGCCGCATCGTGGTCTACCTGACCGACATCCGCTACCGCGAGGCGGTCTATCAGGAGATGGGCAAATGGCTGAAGGGTGTGCATCCCTGCTCGACCGGGATCGTGGTGCCGGCGCTGGCGCGGCCCGAATGGGTGGTCGAGATCGAGGTGACCGCCGTCATCCCCGACGCCGCCTGAGCGGAGGGGAGCCATGACCTTCTCGATCTCGGCCCGCTGCCCCGACACCGGCATGTTCGGCATCGCGGTCTCGTCCTCGTCGCCCTGCGTGGCGGCGCGCTGCGCCCATGCCCGCGCAGGCGTCGGCGCGGTGGCGACGCAGAACGTGACCGACCCGCGCCTTGGCCCGAAGGGGCTGGACCTTATGGCATCGGGCTTTTCGGCGGAAGCGGCGCTGGAGGCGCTGAAACGCGACGCCCCGCATCTGGAATACCGCCAGCTTGCGCTGGTGGATGCGCAGGGGCGGACGGCCTCCTTCTCCGGCGCGAACACGCTCGGCACCCATCGGGTGGCGACCGGGCCGGGGGTGATCGCGGCGGGGAACCTGCTGTCGCATCCGGGGGTGCCCGAGGCGATGGTCGCCGCCTTCACCGCGGGCGTGGGCCAGCCGCTCGGCGACCGGCTGCTTGCCGCGATGCGCGCGGCCGAGGAGGCGGGCGGCGAGGAAGGGCCGGTCCATTCGGTCGGCATGATCCTGGTGCGCGACGTGGCCTGGCCGGTCGCCGATCTGCGGGTGGACTGGGCCGATGAAGACCCGATTGCGGAAATCTCGGCCCTGTGGGACCGCTGGAAGGGCGAGATGGAGGCCTATGTCTCGCGCGCGCTGAACCCGTCGCAGGCGCCCAGCTACGGCGTGCCCGGCGATATGTGACCTGCGGCAGGGGGCGGCGACGCCCCCTGCCCCGCCTATCGGAAAAGCCGAAGCCCTGCCTCCGATCATGCTGCTTCCGCAGCGGCGCGCCAGGGCGCAGTCTGATCCCCGGAAACGTGCCTGCGATCTGGGAGGATGACGATGATCGGGATCAAGCGCATGATGCAGAACCTTCGCCGCAGGGTCGCGGAGCACCGCAATGCCGGCCGGATGAACGACGCGGCCTGCCGCGATTTCGGCATGAGCACCAACGATCTGGCGGCCGCGATCACCATGAAGACCGACATGCCCGACCGGATGCGGCGGATGTCGGCGGTCTTCGGCGCAGCCTCTGCCCTGTCCCGGACCGACCGCTGGCAGCTTTTCGACATGGCCCGGACCTGCGACGGCTGCCGGCACCGGCGCGCCTGCGCTCGCGTGCTCGACGGGGATGGCCTGACCGGGCCGCAGGATGTAGCCTTCTGCCCCAATGCGGGCGAATATCGCGCGATGGCGGCGCATGGGGCCGGCTGAGGCCCTTGCGGCCGGCCGGCGCCGAGCGCCCGGACGGTAACGGGGCAACCGGAAGAGACCAGCAGCCATGCGCTTCACCCTTCGCCAGCTCAGCTATTTCGTCGCCGCCGGCGAGACCGGCAGCGTGACCCGCGCCTCCGAGCAGGTGAACATCTCGCAGCCGTCGATTTCCGCCGCGATCTCGCATCTGGAGACCGAGCTGGGGGTGCAGCTTTTCGTGCGCCAGCACGCCCAGGGCCTGTCGCTGACGCCTCCCGGCCAAAGGCTGCTGTCGGCGGCGAAAGAGGTGCTGCGCGACAGCTACGGGCTTTACGACGTGGTGAATTCCGCCATGGGCATGGTGGCGGGGCCGATCAACGTCGGGGCCTTCCGCACCTTCACGCCGCTGATCGTGCCCGAGCTGTGGAAGAAGTTCGTCACCCGCCACCCCGACGTGCGGATGCATGTCACCGAAGGCAGCGAAAGCGAATTGCTGGAAGGGCTGCGCACCGCGCGGCTGGATGTGGCGCTGACCTACGAGATCAGCCTTTCCATCGACATGACCTTCGTCCCCTTGGCCCTGCTGCCGACCTATGTGCTTCTGCCCGCCGACCATCCGCTGGCGGGACGGTCCAGCCTGAGCCTGGCCGAGATCGCGCAGGAGCCGTTCATCCTGCTCGACCTGCCGCTCACCCGGCAATATTTCCTGTCGCTGTTCGAAAGGCTCGGCCTTGCGCCGCGCATCGTCACCGAAACCAGTTCCCCGGCCGCGCTGCGCTCTTACGTGGGGGCCGGGGTCGGCTATTCGCTGATGACGGTGCGGCCCAAAAACATGCGGGCCGAGAACGACCGGCCGCTGGTCTATGTCGAGCTGGCCGAGGATTACCCGCCGATGAAACTGGGCCTCGCCTATCTCAAGGAGTTGAAACGCTCGCGGGTCTGCGAGGCTTTCGAGGCGTTCTGCCGCGAGGTCATCCGCGAAGACGGCCTGCCGGGCATGGTGCCGGTTCCCGCAAGCTGAACGGCGCAGCTTCGTTTTTTCAAAGCCTGAACGCCAGAAAAGCCTTCTTTCCCGCGCTTCGCGCTGCTGGAAGAATGCCTCCCAGAATTGCAAGGGAGGTTCCGCGGTGGATGGAAAGCTGGGCCAGGGAATCCGCGACAGGTTCCTCGACGGGATGAGCCATGCAGCCTGCACGGTCAACATCGTCACCACCGACGGCCCCGCCGGGCGCGCGGGCGTGACGGTTTCGGCGATGGCCTCGGTCTCGGCCGACAGCGACTGGCCCACGCTTTTGGTCTGCGTCCATCACCTCAGCCCGGCGGCGGCGAAGATCGTGGAGAACGGCGTGCTGTGCGTGAACGTGCTGCGCGACGACCAGTCCTATATCTCGGACACCTTCGCCGGCCGCTTCCGCAACGAGGTCGGCGACAAGTTCGACTGCGCGGAATGGGTGGCCATGCCCTCGGGCGCGCCCCGGATCGAGAATCCGCTGGTGGCCTTCGACTGCCGGCTGCTCTCGTCCGAGAAGGTGGGGACGCATCACATCTTCCTCTGCGAGGTGCATGACCTGCATGTGGCCCGCGCCGGATCGCCGCTGATCTATGCCAATCGCGCCTATGGCTCTTCGATCCGCATCGACGGGGCGCGCTCGCTGGCTTCGGCGCAGGTGCGGATGGGGTCGCGGCTGACCGTGGGGTGCTTCCACACCTTCGGGCCCTTCGTCATTCCGCGGCTGATCCGGCAGATGGAAGGCTTCGACGTGAGCCTGGTCGAGGGCGACCAGCGCCGGCTGAGCGAAAGTCTGAAGGCCGGCGAAAGCGAGGTGGCGCTGCTTTACGACCTCGACTTGGACGAGAGCTTCGAGACGCTGCCGCTGCAGGAGCTTTCCCCTTACGTGCTTCTGGCCGACGGCCACCGGCTGGCGCAGCAATCCGAGATCGAGCCCACCGAACTGGTGGAGGAGCCGATGGTCCTGCTGGATGCGCCGCCCAGTTCCGATTATTTCCTCGGCCTGATGCGCAGGGCCGGAGTGGAGCCGCTGGTGGCCTGGCGCACGCGGTCCTTCGAGATGCTGCGCGGGCTGGTCGGCCATGGATTGGGCTATGCGCTTCTGACCACCAAGCCGGCCGCGGACATGACCTACGACGGGATGCGGCTGGTCGCGCGCCCCCTGCTGGGCGATCATGCGCCGGGACGCATCGCCATCGCCTGGCGCAAGGGAACCGCGCTTTCGGCCCCGGCGAAGCGTTTCATCGCGCTCTGCCGGGACGCCTTCCCCCAAAGCGGTTGAGCGGACTCAGCCCCGGCCGGGCGCGGGCGTCAGCGGTATGACAAGGGCGGGGCCGGCGATGCGGGCGCCCTGCCCCGCCAGCGCCGTGTCGCCCGGGCCGGGCGACAGCTGCGCGCCGGCTTCCCCGATCCGGACCCCGATCCCGAGAGCGAACACCACCGTCAGCGCCGCATCGGTGTCCATTGCCCCGCCGCGCAGGACCCGCGCCGGGCCGAGCACCCAGGCTTCCCGCGCCGCCATGACGTTGAAGACCCGCACGCCCTGCCCCAGCGGAATCCCGTCCGGGGTCAGGCCGGTGTCGAAGCCGAAGGGCTCCAGCGGGTCCAGCGTGACGCTCCGGTCGCCGAACTCCAGCCGCAGCCCCGCGCCTTCGATCACGGTGATGATGCGGTCCGCACCCGGAAAGGCCGAAAACAGCCCGCGCGCGTCGATCCTGGCGCGGCTGATGCGCAGGTCGAAGCCGGCGCGGCCGGCGCCTTCGGGCAGCAGCAGCACCTCGTCGGTCACGCCCTGGCCGTTCTTCCAGGGCCGGGTATCGTAGCCCGCCTCGGGCAGATGACGCAGCACCATATCGCTCTCCCGTTCAGACCGCGCAGGCCGCGCGTTCCAGCGCGGCGAACTCCGCCGCCGACATCAGCCCCTCGGCCACCACCAGATCGGCCAGCGGGCGGTTTTCCGCCAAAGCGCGCTGCGCCAGGCCCGAGGCCCGGGAATAGCCGATCACCGGCACCAGCGGCGTGCACATCGCGGTGCTGGCCTCCAGATGGGCGCGGCAGCGTTCGGCATCGGCGCGGATGCCCTCCACGCAGCGCAGCCGCAGCACCGGCACGCCCGAGGCCAGCAGGCGCAGCGACTCCAGCAGCGCATGGGCGATCAGCGGCTCCATTGCGTTCAGCTGCAACTGGCCCGCCTCGGCTGCCATGGTCACGCTGAGGTCGTGGCCGATCACCTGATAGGCGATCTGGCTGACCATCTCGGGGATCACCGGGTTGATCTTGCCGGGCATGATCGAGGACCCGGCCTGCACCGGCAGCAGGTGGATCTCGCCCAGGCCGGCGCGCGGCCCGCTGGACAAGAGCCGCAGGTCGTTGCAGATCTTCGACAGCCGCAGCACCACCCGGCGCAATGCGGCCGAGACCGCGACCAGCGCACCCATGTCGGAGGAGGCTTCGATCAGGTCCTCGGCCGCGCGGATCTCATAGCCGCTGATCGCCGCCAGATGCGCCCGCGCGCAGGGACCATAGCCTTCGGGCGCGGTGATCCCGGTGCCGATGGCGGTGCCGCCCAGGTTGACCGCCGTCAGCTCCGCAAGCGCCGTGCGCAGATGGCGCAGGTCCTGCTCCACCCCGGCGGCGAAGCCGGCGAACTCCGCCCCCAGCGTCATCGGCACCGCATCCTGAAGCTGGGTGCGGCCGAGTTTCAGCACCTGTGCGAAATCGCCGGCGCGGTCGCGGAACGCCTGCGCCAGCCGGGCCAGTTCGTCCTCCAGCGGCCGGGCCGCCAGCAGCAAGGCGATCCGCAGCGCGGTCGGATAGACGTCATTGGTCGATTGGGAGCGGTTCACATGGTCGTTCGGATGCAGATGGGCATAGTCGCCGGGGCGGCGGCCAAGCGCGATCAGCCCCAGATTGGCGATCACCTCGTTGGCGTTCATGTTGGTCGAGGTGCCCGCCCCGCCCTGGATCATCCCGACGACGAAGGCGTCGTGATGTTGCCCCTCAAGCAATTGCGCGCAGGCGGCGGCGATCGCATCGTGATGCGCCACGCCCAACACCCCCAGGTCGCGGTTCGCCCGCGCGGCGGCGAGTTTCACCATGGCAAGCCCGCGCACCAGTTCGGGGTAATGGCCGATCAGCGCCCGGCTGACCGGAAAATTCTCCGCCGCCCGCAGGGTATGGATGCCGTAAAGCGCCTCCGCCGGCAGCTGGCGGGGGCCCAGCAGATCGGTCTCGACCCGCAGCGCGAAGGAAGCGGTCATCGGCAATCCTGCCGGCCGGCCGCGCTCAGGCGCCAGAAGCCGGGCGCCGCCGGCGCGGCGGGAAGGAAGGCGCCCTCCGCGGTGATCTCCACCCGGACCGGCGCGCCGGTCTCGGGCGTGGCGAGGCAGAGGCCGGCGCGCGGGCGGCACAGCGCCGGATGCAGGTGCAGCCGCCCGTCGGTGCCGCGCAGCACCTCGACCAGCCAAGGCGCGCCGAGCAGGCGTTCGGCCTGGGCCAGGTCGCCGCCGCGCAGCGCCGCACGGATGCGGGTCGAGGAAATCCGTTCGCCGCCCGCCGCCACTTCGGGCGCTGCGTGAACGGCAAAGCCGCGGTGCTGCCCCAGTTCCGCCAGCATCGCCATGTCCCCCGCCCGGCCGCGGCCGAAGCGGAAGTCCGCCCCCGCCACCACCGCCGAAACGCCAAGCGCCCCGGCCAGCACCTCCCCTGCGAAATCCGCCGGAGAGAGCCCGGCGAAGGCGGCATCGAAGCGCGGCGAGAAGATGAAATCCACTCCCTCGCTGCCCAGAAGCCGCTGCTTGCTGTCGGGCGAGGCCAGCCGGAACGCCCCGTCCTGCGCGCCGAAGAAGGCGCGCGGATGCGGCTCGCAGGACATCACCGCGACCGGCCGGCCGCAGGCGATCCTGCGGGCGATGGCGACCAGCGCCCGGTGGCCGCGGTGGAAGCCGTCGAAATTCCCCAGCACCAGCACCCCGCCGCGCAGGCGATGCCCGGCAGGAAGCGATTGCCTGACGATGACAGGCCGGCTGCCGGGGCGGACGGGCGGCGGACAAAGCGGCTGCAAAAGCACCATCGGACCTGATTTCCCTGTTGCGCCCCGCGACTGTAGGATCGCGGCCCCACCCGGGAAATTCCGAAGTTCCGAGCCCCTGCCTCGAAAAATCCTATTCCCGACTAAGGCTTCATCGGAACATGATAGCGCAGCGCGACGTGAACGCCGGCCAGGATGACCAGGATGGCGGCCATTTCGACCGGGGCCGGCACCTCGCCCAGGAAGGCGAAGGACAGGATCAGGGTGAAGGGCGGGACCAGGCTCTGGAACAGCGCGCCCCGCGTCGCCCCCAGATCGGCGACCGCGCGGGCGTGCAGCGCCAGCGCCACGATCCCGGTGACCACGCCCTGCCCCAGCCCCTGCAACAGAAGCTCCCGCGGCGGGGCCTGCCACAGCCTTGCCCCGGTCGCCAGGAAATAGGCGGGCAGATAGACGACGGCCGAGATCAGCGCGACCGCCGTCACCGCCTCCAGCGCCGTCAGGCCGCTCTTGCGGAAGGCGATGCCGTAGGCGGCCCAGAGCAGGCCGCCGGCGAGGAAAGGAAAGGGCGACCCCCTGCCCTCCGCCGCCAGCACGAGGATCGCCAGCCCCGCAACGGCAATGGCGATGCCCGCCTTCTGCAGCCGCCCCAGCGGCTCCTGCAGCAGGACCCGGCTGCCGATCAGGGTGAAGAGCACGCCCGACACCGCCGAGAGCGCCCCGCCGAACTTGGCCGGGGCATGAAGGAAGCCGGTGCCGACCACGATGACGAAGGCCGGCCCGGCGCCGAGGGCCATGACCGCCGACCGGGCCAGGCTGCCGCGGGAAAACGGCACCCGCCGCAGGATCAGCAGCAGCAGCGGCGCGGCCACCACGAAGCGCAGCGCCGCCAGATCCCAAGTGTCCATCCCCCCGGCCGTCACGCCGTGCCGTGCAAGGACATACCAGCCGCTCCAGATCGTCGCCGCGGCCACGCCGGCCAGCGTGCCGCGGAGGATGGCGATCCCCTGCGCAGGGGCGGCCACGGTCAGACCAGCGCCGTCTTCAGGATCTTGCCCGAGGGCGCCATCGGCAGCGCCTCCATGAAGGCGACGACACGCGGCACCTTGTAGTCGGCGATCCGGCCCTCGCAATGCGCCCGCACCTCCTCGGCGGTCAGGGCCGGGTCGGCCTTCACGATCACCGCCTTCACCACCTGGCCGAAGACCGGATCGGGCTGGCCGACCACCGCGGCGGCGGCGATGCCCGGATGGGCCAGCAGGATGTCCTCGACCTCGATGGGGGCGATCTTGGCCCCGCCCGAGATGATCTGGTCGCGGGTGCGGCCGACGATGAAATAGTTGCCCTCCGCATCGCGCGACGCCAGGTCGCCGGTCAGGAACCAGCCCTCCACCATCGCCTGCGCGGTGCGTTCCGGGTCCTTGTAATAGGCGCCGGAAAAGCTGGGACCGCGGACCCACAACTCGCCGACCTGCCCGTCGCCGGCATCCTGCCCGGCCTCGTCCACCAGCCGGACCTCGGTCGGCGCGATCAGGCGCCCGACCGAGCCGGGCGGCGGCATCGCGCCGTGGCGCAGGTCGAAGGAGAAGATCGGCCGGACCTCGGTCATGGCATAATAGGGGCGGACCTCGATCCCCAGATGGTCGCGGCAATCCGCCAGCAGCTGGTCGTTCAGCGCCGCCCCGGACGAGGCCGTCAGCCGCAGCGACGACAGGTCGGGGCGCCGCCCCTCCTTGCGCGCGACATCGGCCATCATCGCATACATCGTCGGCACGCCGAGGAAGACGGTCGGCCGCAGCGCCTCGATCGCCTCCAGCGCCAGCCGCGGGTGGAAGCGCGGCGCCAGCAGGACAGTGGCGCCGCTGAGAAGCGCGACATAGGTCGCGGCGTGGAAGCCGTAGCTGAACGACAGCGGCAGCGTCACCAGTTCGCGGTCGGCCGGCGTGATCGCCATCATCCCGCCGTAGGCCAGCGCCGAGGCCAGTTCGTTGGCATGGGTGGCGGCAACGCCCTTCGGCTTCGAGGTCGTGCCCGATGTGTAGCACAGCAGCACGAGATCCTGGCCCGAGCCGAGCTGCGGCCCGTCGTAGGGCGCGAACCCGGCAGCGCGGGCCAGGAAGGTGTCGAAATCCTCGACCTGCGGGTGGCCGGCCAAGCCCTCGGAAGCCTCGGCCACCTGCGCGGCAAGCGCGTCGGCGCGGATCACCATCCGGGCCTGGCTGTGGTCCAGGATGTAGCGGATTTCATCGGCGGCGAATTCGGCGTTCACCGGCACGATGGCCGCCCCGATCATCGCCAGACCAAGATAGACCGAGAATATCTCGGGCCGGTTCGGCGACAGGACGGCCACGCGGTCGCCCCTGCGCAGGCCGGCGGAGAGCAGCGCAGAGGCAAGGCGGCGCGACTGGTCCGCAAGGCCGCGGTAGGTCAGCGTCCGGTCGCCGAAGACGAAGGCGGGATGGTCGGGCCGCGCCTCGGCATGGCACAGGACGGGGGTGACGACATCGGTGGGTGTCATGGTGCGGCTTCCCTACACGAGGCCCAGGCGTTCGGGACCGTCGGCCTTGATCATCTCGCGCGCGATGACGATGCGCTGGATTTCGTTCGAGCCCTCGGTCAGCACATAGATCGGCGCCTCTCGATACAGCCGCTCGATGGGGAATTCCGCGACATAGCCGTAGCCGCCCAGGACGCGCATCGCATCCTGGGTGATCTGCATCGTCGCCTCGGTGACGAACAGCTTCGCCATCGAGGCCAGCATGTCGGCCCGGCCGTAGCGCGCCTTGTGGCGCAGCGCCTCGCCGATCATGGCGCGCGAGGCGACAAGCTGCGTCGCCATGTTGGCCAGATGGATCTGCACCGCCTGATGGTTGCAGATCGGCTGGCCGAAGGTTTCGCGGTCCTTCGAATATTGCAGCGCCACGGCCAGCGCGTTGCGCGCCATGCCGACGGCCGTGCCCGCCATCGCCAGCCGCCCGGTCTCCAGCATCGACAGCACCTGCGGCAGGCCCTTGCCGGCCTCGCCGCCCAGCAGGGCCTCCGGCCCCAGCCGCACCTTGTCGAAGCGCAGCTCGGCGGTATCGACATGCTTGAAGCCCATCTTGTCGATCAGCCGCGAGACCTCGACCCCCGGCGCCTCGGATTCCACGATGAACAGGCTGATCGGCCCCTTGCCATCCGCCGCGGGCGCCCGCGCCAGCACCATGTGCAGCCGCGCCCGCTGGCCGTTGGTGATGAAGATCTTCTGCCCGCTCAGCACGAAGCCGCCGTCCGGCTGCGGCACCGCCTGCGCGCGCACCTGCTTCAGGTCCGATCCGGTGGAGGGTTCCGTCAGCACGATGGCGGCGCGGCGCGACCCGTCGGCCAGTTGCGGCAGGTAGCGCGCCTTCTGCTCCGCGGTGCCGTAGGTCGCGATCAGTCGGGCCACGGTGCAATGGCTGTTCAGGAAGCTGGGCATCGCCGACCAACCGGCGCCCAGTTCCTCCATGATCGCCACGTAGTCCTCAAGCGGCAGGTCCAGCCCGCCATGTTCCTCGGGGATGACCATGCCGAAGAGGCCGAGCCCGGCCATGGCATCGACCACCTGCTGCGGGAATTCGTCCTGCGCCTCGAAGCGCGCGACATGGGGCGCGATCTCGCGCCGCACGAACTGGCGCACGCCTTCGACAACGGGGGAAACATCCGGTTCGGTCATGTCTTTTCTTCCTACATGGTCAGATAGGCGCGGCAGACCGCCTCGTTGGCGGACAGCTCGGCCATGGTGCCTTCAAAGACGATATGTCCGCGGTCGAGGACATAGGCCCGGTCGGCCAGCGCGGCGGCGAAGGCCAGGTTCTGCTCGGACAGCAGGATGGTCAGCCCCTTGGCCTTGAGGTCCAGGATCAGCCGTGCCAGCCGTTCGACGATGACCGGCGCCACGCCCTCGGAGGGTTCGTCGAGAAGGACGAGATAGGGGTTGCCCATCAGAGTGCGGGCGATGGTCAGCATCTGCTGCTCGCCGCCGCTCATGTCCGAGCCCGGGCGGTCGGGCATCGCGGCAAGGTTGGGAAAGGCGTCGAACAGCGTCTCCACCGTCCATTCCGCCGCGCCTTCCCGCGGCGGCTGGCGGCCGAGGTCCAGGTTCTCCAGCACCGTCAGCTCCGAGAAGATCCGCCGGTCCTCGGGCACGAAGCCGAGGCCCCTGCGCGCGATCTGGTAGACCGGCAGTTTCTCGATCGCCTCGCCGCGCAAGCGGACCGAGCCGGAGCGGTTCTTCAGATGCCCCATCAGCGCCTTGAAGGTGGTGGATTTCCCGGCGCCGTTGCGGCCCATGATCGCCACGACCTCGTTGGCACGGACCTTCAGGTTCATGTCGAACAGGATCTGCGCCTGTCCGTAGGCGGCGTTCAGCCCGGTGACTTCCAGCATGGGTGTGCTCATTGGCCGATCTCCGAGGTTTCGAGGAAGGCGCCGCTGCCCAGGTAGACCTCCTGCACCAGCGGGTCTTCGCGGATCTCCGCCGGCACGCCCTTGGCGATCAGCTTGCCGCGCGACATGACGACGACCTGGTCGGCGTGCTCGAACACCACGTCGACGCTGTGTTCGGTGAACAGCACCGACAGCCCGCGTTCCTTCACCAGGCGGGCGGTCAGGCTCATCAGTTCGTTGCGTTCCTTGGGCGCCATGCCGGCGGTGGGTTCGTCCATCAGCAGCAGTTTCGGCCGGTTGGCCAGCGCCATCGCCAGCTCCAGCCGCTTCACGTCGCCATAGGCCAGCACGCAGCAGGCGCGGTCGGCCTGGGTATGCATCCCCACCGCCTCCAGCAGGGTATCCGCCTCCTCGCAGTAATTGTGGCTCAGCGGCCGCCACAGTGCGGCCAGGCGGCGGTGCACCGAATGCAGCACCATCTGGACATTCTCGCGCACGGTCATCGACCCGAAGGTCTGCGCGATCTGGAAGGTGCGCCCCACGCCCCGGCGCCAGATCTGGCTGGGGGTCTCGCGGGTGATATCGTGCCCGTCGAAATGGACCGATCCGGTATCCGCGCGCAGCTGGCCGTTCAGCATGTTGAAGCAGGTGGACTTGCCCGCCCCGTTCGGGCCGATCAGCGCGAGGATCTGCCCCGCTCCGACCTCGAACGAGACGCCCTGCACCGCCTTGACGCCCGCGAAGGACTTGCTGATGTCGTCGACTGTCAGAGTGCTCATCTCTCCCCCTTTCCGAAGCGGTTCATGAAGGCCCCGACGATCCCCTGCGGCACGCCAAGCACAAAGACGATGATGAAGAGGCCGAGGATCAGGCGCCAGTAATCGGCCAGGTTGCGGATCAGCTCGACCGAGACGAAGTGATAGGACAGCGCCCCGATCAGCGGGCCGCTGACCGACTGGACCCCGCCGACCAGCACCATCACCAGCGCATCGACCGTGGTCGAGACCGAGAAGTCGGTCGGGAACACCGATCCGCGGTGATAGGCCATCAGCGCGCCGGCCAGGCCCGCGAAGGCGCCCGACAGGACGAAGGCGCCCCACTGGATGCGCGCGGTGTCGATGCCGATGGCGGCCGAGCGCGCCAGCGAGTCGCGTCCCGCCCGGAAGGCGAAGCCGAAGGGGGCGTAGAGGGCGCGCCGCATCAGCCGGGTCGCCAGGACCGCCGCCGCCAGCGCCAGGTAGTAATAGGCCATGTGCGAATTCAGCCAGGACGGGCGGGTCAGGCCGACGATGCCGTTGTCGCCGCCGGTGACGGAGACCATCTGGATCGACAGCGTGAACAGGATCTGCGCGAAGGCCAGCGTCAGCATGGCGAGATAGACCCCCTTCAGCCGGGTGCAGAACCAGCCGAACAGCAACCCTCCGCCGGCGCCCGCCACCATGGCGGCCAGGACACCCGCGGCCATCGGCAGGCCCAGCCGGGTCGCCACCAGCGCCGCCGCGTAGGAGCCGAGGCCGAAATAGGCGGCATGGCCGAAGGAGACGATGCCCCCCACCGACAGCAGGAAATGCAGGCTGCCGGCGAAGATGGCCAGGATGAAGACCTCGGTCATGATCACCTCGAAATAGAGCGGCAGCACCAACGGCAGCAGCGCCAGCGCGAGAACGGCGGCCAGCATCGCCTGTTTCATCGCCCGGGTCGGCAGCCGGAACGGCTGGTCGATCGACAGGTCGCCCGGACGCTGCGCCACCATGCGCCCGCCCAAGAGGCCGTTCGGCCGGAACACCAGCACCAGCACCATGACCAGGAAGATCAGCACCGACACCGCCTGCGGGAAGAACAGCACGCCGAAGGCGTTGATCACCCCCACCAGCACGGCGGCCAGGAAGGCCCCCATGATCGAGCCCATGCCGCCGATCACCACGATCACGAAGGCCTCGACGACGATGTTGATATCCATCTGCAGGTTGGCGGATTCCTTGGGGATCTGCAGCGCGCCGGCCAGGCCGGCCAGGAAAGTGCCGATGAAGAAGACGGCGGTGAACAGGGTCTTCTGGTTCACCCCCAGCGAGGCCACCATCTCGCGGTCCTGCGTCGCGGCGCGGATCAGGCGGCCCCAGCGGGTGCGGTGGGTCAACCACCACAGCAGGCCGAGGAAGACCGGGCCGACGAAGATCAGCGCGATGTTGTATTGCGGGATACGCTCGCCGAAGATGGTGACCGCGCCCTTCAGGCCCGGCACGCGCGGGGCCAGCACCTCGTCCGGCCCCCAGAATTCGTAGATCAGGTTCTGGAACACCAGCACCAGCCCGAAGGTGACGAGGATCTGGAACACCTCCGGCGCCTGATAGATCCGGCGCAGGATCGTCACCTCGATCAGGCAGCCGATGGCGCCCACGACCAGCGCGGCGATCACGACGCCGCCCCAGAAGCCGAAGCCCGTGGTCGGCAGCGCATTGGTCACCGTCAGCGCGATATAGGCGCCCAGCATGTAGAAGGAGCCATGGGCGAAGTTGACGATCTTCGTCACGCCGAAGATCAGCGCCAGCCCCGAGGCGACCAGGAACAGGGTCGAGGAATAGGAAAGCCCGTTCAGAAGCTGGGCGAACAAGGTGGATGCGTCATACATGACCTGTGGGTCTCCGGGCTGCGGACGGGCGCCGTCTTCTGTCGCTGGATGGTCGTATCGGCTGGCGGCGCGTCCCCCGGCGACGCGGGCGGCAGGTGCCGGGGCGCCACGCGGCGGCGCCCCGCGGGGATCACTTCGTCGCCTCTTCGGGGCGCAGGCTCTTCACCAGATCGTCGGGCGGCTGGAAATCGGCGCCGTCGTAGAACTGCCAGTCCACCATCCGGCCCATCCCATCCACCACGGCCAGCTTGCCGATGTAGAAGCCGAAGGTGGACTGGTGATCCTGGGCGCGGAAAGCCATCGGTCCGATGGGCGTGTCGAAGGTCACGCCGCGGGCGGCGGCGATCAGGGCCTCGGTCTCGGTGCTGCCGGCCTTTTCGAGGATCGCCCGGATCGCCAGCATCTCGGTATAGCCGATCAGCGAGCCGACCTTGGGCAATTCGCCGTAGGCCTCTTCATAGGCGGTGCGGAAGGCGGCGTGTTCGGGCGTCTCGATCTGTTCCACCGGATAGCCGGTGACGGTCCAGCCCTCGGGCGCCTCGTCTCCCAGCGGTTCCAGGTATTCGGGCAGGCCGGTCAGGATGGAATAGACCTCGCGCCCCTCGAACAGGCCGCGGGTGTTGCCCTCGCGCACGAATTTCGCCAGGTCGGCGCCGAAGGTGGCGTTGAAGACCGCATCCGGCTCGGCCGCGATCATCGCCTGCACGGTGGAGCCGGCCTCCAGCTTGCCCAGCGTCGGCCATTGCTCGTTGACGAATTCCACGTCCGGGCGCAGGCGTTTCAGCTCTTCCTGGAAACCCTTCACCGCCGACTGGCCGTATTCGTAGTTCGGCGCGATGGTCGCCCAGCGTTTCGCCGGCAGCTTGGCAGCCATCTGCGCCATCGCCGTGACCTGCGAATGCATGCTGTTGAACAGCCGGAAGGTGTAGCGGTTGCCCTTCTCCCAGATCAGCGTGTCGCTCTGCGGCTGGCCGACAAGGAAGAACACCTTGTTGGTATTGGCGAAATCGGCCACCGCGACGGCCACGTTCGACAGGTAGGTGCCGGTCAGCAGCACGACGTTCTCGTTCGTGACCAGTTCCTGCGCCGCCCGCAGCGCGGCGTCGGGCTTGCCGGTGTCGTCGCGCGAGACGACTTCCAGCGTCTTGCCCAGCACGCCGCCGTCGGCGTTGATATGCTCGACCGCCAGCTGCCAGCCCTTGCGGTAGGCCTCGGTCGATTGCGGGCTGGACGAATAGGACGACATCTCGCCGATCTTGATGCTGTCCGCCCCTGCGCCGCCGGAAAGAAGCACCATCGCCGAGACGGCCATGGCCTTCAGGAAAGTGGTCTTCATCGTAGCCTCCCTTTTATGTTCGTTTTTCGAGTGCAGTCTCAGGCCGGGCCGAAGCCGGCAAAGCCGTCTTTCAGCACCTGCCGGTCGCCCACGGCGACATCGAAGGCGAAACCGTCGCCGGACGGTGCCGCGCGCAGCGTCAGCAGATCGCCGGGCAGCACCGGCGCGCTGAGCCGGGCAGCGGCCTTGCGCAGGTCGGCCGGATGATGGCCGGTCGCCCTGCCCAGAAGCCGCAAGGCGATGCCGAGGGTGCAGAGGCCGTGCAGGATCGGCCGGTCGAAGCCGTAGCCCCGGGCCACCTCGGGATCGACATGGACGGGATGCAGGTCGCCGGTCAGCCGATAGAGCACCGCCTGTTCGGGCGAGGTGCGGCAATCGCCCATCGGCGCCAGGGCCGGCGGTTCGGCCCTGGATGCGGCCGGAGCCTCCGGCCCGCCCCAGCCGCCGATGCCGGGCAGGAAGATGGAATAGCTGGCGGTGAACAGGTCGCAGGACACCTCGATCTCGACGATGGTGGCCTTGCCCTTGTCCCAGACCGCGACGACGCGGCCCTGCGTGGACAGGGTGGCGCTGCGCGTCAGCGGGCCGTGGATCGCGATCCTCTGCGAGACATGCAGCGATTTCCTGCGGTCGTAGACGCCGAGGTCGCCGCAGCGTTCCACCGCCCAGAGGCCGAGCGCAGCGACCATCCCCGGCAGCGGGCGCAGGTCGCGCTCGTAGACCAGGTCGAGTTCGTCGGCCTGCGCGCCGCAGGCCAGCGCATAGAGGATGGCGTCGCGTTCGGTCCAGCCGATCTCCTGCCGGCCGAGGTCATGGCCGATCAGGTCCCGGAACGTCGTCGGTCTGGTCATCTCTTCGGTTCCCTTGCCTTGCGCAGCGCCTCGGCCCGCTCGTCCGAGGCCAGCAGGTCCATCCGCCGGGCCTGCCAGTCCGCCGCATCGAAATCCGCAGCGTGGAAGGCGGTGACGAAGCCCTTTGCCGCAGCCTGGGCCAGCGGCGGCAGCGCGGCCGCACGGCCTGCCAGCGCCACGGCGGTCGCCAGCGTTTCGCCCGCATCGGCGGCATGGGTGGCGAGGCCCCCCGCAAGCGCCTCGTCCCGGTCCAGCCGCTCGGCCAGCAGCAGCAGGCGCAGCGCGGCGGCATGGCTCAGCATCGGCAGGATCTGCGCCAGCCGCTGCGGGTTGTAGAGGATGCCCATCTTCACCGCGGGCAGCGAGAAACCGGCCCCCGGCCCCGCCACGCGGAAATCGCAGGCCAGCGCCAGATCGAGCCCCGCCCCCAGGCAAGCCCCCTCGACCGCCGCGAAGGAGATCACTCGGCTGGCCCGCAGCGCGGCGGTCAGCCCCGACATGGCGGCATCGAAAGCCGCGTCCGAGGCATCGCCCTCCAGATCGGCGAAATCCGCCCCGGCCGAGAAGGCCGGGCCTTCGCCGGCGATCACCAGCGCCCGGATGCCTTCGGCCTCGGCCTCGCGCAGGCGGTCCTGCAGCGCGGCGATCAGGCTGCGCGACAGCGCATTGCGCTTTTCGGCCCGCGCCAGCGTCAGGACGCGCACCCCCGGCTGCGGCGTTTCGGTGCGAAGGTCAGCCATGGCGGGCCGTCCGGTCGATGTGGCGGGCGCGGAAATCCAGCGCCTCCTCCAGATCCTGCGCCAGATCGAGCAGCGCCGCATCCTGCCCGAAGCCCGCCACCAGCTGCACCGACAGCGGCAGCCCGTCGCTGACGCCGCAGGGCAGCGCCGCGGCCGGAGTTCCGGCGACATTAAAGGGCGAGGTGAAGGGGAACGGCCCCCAGAGGCGGCCGACGCGCTGGCCGTCGATCTCCCGCGGGCGCTGGCCGATCGGGAAGGCGGGCGCGGCGGTGGTGGGCAGCAGCAGCATGTCGAACCGGGCGAACAATTCCGCGATGCGGGCGCGATACCTGCCATGCGCGGCGCGGGCACGCTCCACCTGCGCGGGCGTCAGGTTGCGCGCGGCTTCGAGGCTGCCGAGTTCGTAATCGGTCAGGTCGTCGCGGAAGCGATTCAGCAGATGCCCGCGCTCGCGCCATTCCTCGGCCAGGACCAGCGGACCGAAGGTCTCGTCCCAGCCTTTCAGGTCGAGCCGGATCTCCTCGACTGGATGGCCCAGGTCCGTCAGCAGGGCGGCGGCCTGCACCACGGCGGCACGGATCGCAGGATCGACCGGCAGCCCGTCGGGCGCGGCGCAGAAACCGATCCGGCGCAGGCCGCCCTTGCCGCGGCTGTTGAAATCCTTCTCGGCCAGCACCGACAGGAACAGCCGGGCATCCGCCACGTCATGCGACAGCGGACCGGCACAGCAGAAATCGCTCATCCCGCGAAAGCCGCCCTCATCGGCGCAAAGGCCGTAGCTGGGCTTGAAGCCGAAGACGCCGGTCATCGCCGCCGGGATGCGGATCGACCCGCCGCCATCGGCGCCGAGGGCCAGCGGCACATAGCCCGCCGCCACCGAGACCGCCGCGCCGCCGCTCGATCCGCCGGGGGTGGCGGCGGTGTCCCAGGGGTTGCGCGTGACCGGGCCGAGCCTGTTCTCGCTGGTGGCCGACTGGCCGAATTCGGCGGTGTTGGTCTTGCCGACGAAGACCGCCCCCGCCGCGCGCAGGCGGCGGACCACGCCGCTGTCCTCGAGCGCCAGGTTCTGCGTGAAGACGCGCGAGCCGCGGGTGGTGACGAAGCCGGCGATGTCGAAGGTGTCCTTGATCGACACCGGCACGCCCGCCAGCGGCCCCGCCTCGCCCGCGCGCCAGCCGGCTTCGGCGGCCTCGGCCTGTGCCATCGCCAGGTCCTCGGTCCGCACGACCATCGCGCCCAGCGTATCGTCGCAATCGCGGATACGGTCCAGCGCGGCCCTTGCCGCCTCGACCGGCGACACCTCGCCCGACCGGAAGGCGCCGATCAGGCTGGCGGCCGAAGGCGCGGCCCGGACCAGGGGATCGGGATGGTCAAGCATGGGGATGCACCCCGCCGCTGACGCCATAGGTCTCGCCGGTGATGTAGCCCGCCTTGTCGCCGACCAGGAAGGACACCAGATGCGCCACGTCCTCGGGCCGGCCCAGCCGGTTCACCCGCGCCTTCTTTTCGAGATAGGTGTCGAAGAATTCGTCCGGGTAGATGCGGCGGAGGAAGTCGTTGTAGATCAGCCCCGGCGCGATGGCATTCACCCGGATGCCGTTCTTGCCGTTCTCGGCCGCCGCCACCCGGGTCAGCGCCATCACCCCCGCCTTGGCCGCCGAGTAGGCCGCGCCATGTTCGGTCGTCATCTCCCAGCCCGAGATCGAGGAGATGTTGACGATGGCGCCCGACTGCGCCGCGATCATGTGCGGCAGGGCAAAGCGCATGCAGCTGAAGGTGCCGGTCAGGTCGATGTCGAGGCATTTCTGCCAGGTTTCCAGCGACATCTCGGCCACCGGCTCGATCTTCGACCAGCCCGCGTTGTTGACCAGAACGTCGATCCGGCCGTAGCGCCGGGCGACCTCGCCGAACACGGATTCCACCGCGGCATGGTCACCGACATCCAGCCTGAACCAGGGGCATTCCTCGCCGACGACGCCGGACAGCTCTTCCGACAGCTTCGCCATGCGGCCCTCGTGCAGGTCGGTGATGACGACCCGCATCCTGTCCGCGGCCAGCTGACGAGCGATGGCCGCCCCGATGCCCGCGCCGGCGGCCGCGGTGACGATGGCAATCTTCTTGTCGCTCATTTGCAGTTCTCCAGGGATCGGTGGGCGGTTCAGGTCAGGGCGGCGGCGATGTCGCGGGCCAGAAGCTCCGGCTGGTCGACCGCGATCAGATGGCCGGCGTCGGGGATTTCCGTATAGCTGGCCTGCGGCATCGCCTCGCGCAGGATGTCGGCGGCCTTCTGCGGGCAGAAGACGTCTCCGGCGCCCTGGATGATGTGGACGGGCACGCGGATGTCGCGCAGCCTTTCGGTCAGCGGCGCGGCGGCCATGGCGATCATCGCGCGGGTGGCATTGGCATAGCCCGCGCCCTCGCCCACGGCGGCGATGCGGCGGGCGGCGATTTCGGCGGACAGGGGACGGTTCCTGACGATCTGCGCCTCGGTATCGGCGGCAAGGGCAAGGCGGAACCCTTCGGGATCGTCCCGAAGCTGGGCGATCCGCTCCTCGAAGAAGGCGGCGGCGGCGCGGCCGACCTTGCTGGAGGTGCCGACGACGATCGCCTTGCGCAGCATGTCCGGGCGCCGGAGCGCCGCTTCTAGCACGATCACGCCGCCAAGCGAGAACCCGACGCAGACCGCCGGGCCGGTGACCGCATCGAGGAAGGCCGCCAGGTCCTCCGCAAGCTGCGCCGGGGTGCCGTCGCCCTGCCCCGCCGTGGTGCCGCCATGGCCGCGCAGGTCGACCGCATGGGCCGCCACCCCGGCCGGCAATCGCCCGAGGATGCCGTCCCAGCTGCCGCCGTCCTCGGCCAGGCCATGGACGAAGACCACCGGTGCGCCGCTGCCGGCCCTGCGGTAGGCGACCTCGATGTCGCCGAGCAATACTTTGGCGGTTGCGGAAACCGCCCCTGCGGCCGCCGCGGCATCGTCGTTTGCCATGGTTGTCTTCCCTGTCAGCCCGTCGCGCAGTTGCATCGGCTGTTGTTCTTTCGACAGCTTCACACTATAATCCGGTTTCAGAAAAAGCAATAGTGATGTCACTTTTTTAAAAGTGCGGGAAAATGCTCGAAAAAGCTCCTGAGCCAAGGCTGCCGAACCCCACCACCCCGAAGGGCCGGGCCACCGTCGCCCGCATCCTCGAAGCGGGGCGAGAGGTCTTTGGCGAATCGGGCTATGTCTCGATGCGGATGAGCGATCTGGCCGAGAAGGCCGGCCTGTCGATGGGCGCGCTCTACCGCTACTTCGACAACAAGGACGATGTGTTCCTTGCCATCATCCACGACATCCACAACGAGCTTTACGCCGCCAGCCGCCCCAGCGGCCCGCCCGGCTTCCGCTCCGCCCCCCTGGAGTCGATCCTCGAGGCGAACCGGGGCTACCTGTCGCATTACTGCAAGCACCGCAAGGTGATGCGGGCCTTCATCGAGGCCACGATGGTGGACCAGCGCTACACCGACATGTGGTGGTTCATGCGCGAAAGCCACATCCTGCGGGTGGCCTCGGCCCTGCGGCGCGACCACGGCATCGCCGAGATCGCTGCCGTCCCGGCCCGGACGGTGCTGGAGGCCCTGGCCTCGATGACCGAGCAGTCCGCCTATGTCTGGTATGCCCATCCCGGCGCCGGCGCCACCCTGCTGCCGGTGGAGGATGCCACCAGGATCGTCAGCGACATCTGGTATCTGGCGCTGTTCCGCGACCAGCCGGGCATGACCCTGCCGGATCGGTCTCAAGCTTCCGACCATGGGCAGAGCGTTCCGGGACGCGACAAGCTTGCCTAGCCCGCCGGCCGCGGTGCCGCCCCTGAAGGATCTGCTGATCCTCGACTTCAGCACGCTTCTGCCGGGGCCGCTCGCCACCCTGTTCCTTGCCGATGCCGGGGCGAAGGTCGTCAAGGTCGAGCGTCCGGCGACCGGCGACGCCATGCGGGATTTCGCGCCGGCGATCGGGGATGAAGGCGTCAGCTTCGCCCTGCTGAACCGCGGCAAATCGTCGGTCGCCCTCGACTTGAAGGACCCCGGCGCGAAGGACCGGCTCCTGCCGCTTCTCAAGGCGGCCGATGTCATCGTCGAGCAGTTCAGGCCCGGCGTGATGGCGCGGCTCGGGCTGGGATACGAGGACGTGCGGGCGATCAACCCCGACATCATCTACTGCTCGATCACCGGATGGGGCGGTGCCGGACCCAAGGCGGACGAAGCAGGGCACGACCTGAACTACATGGCGGAGACCGGGGTCCTGGGGCTGAGCGTCGGCGCCGACGGCGCCCCCGTGCTGCCGCCGCTTCCCTCTGCCGACATTGCCGCCGGAACCTATCCGGCGATGATAAACATCCTGCTGGCGCTTCGCCGGCGCGACCGCGACGGCACCGGCTGCCGGATCGACGTCGCCATGGGCGAGAACCTGTTTCCGATGGCCTACCGGGCCGTCGGAGATGCCAAAGCCCTTCGGCACCGGCCGGTCGCCGGCGGCGACCCCCTGACCGGCGGCTCTGCGCGCTATCAGATCTACCGCACGCGGGACGACCGCTTCCTTGCGGCGGCCCCGCTGGAGGACAAGTTCTGGGCGAAGTTTGCAGCGATCATCGGCCTTCCGGCCGAGTTGATCGACGACGCCCGCGATCCCCCGGCGACGAAATCCGCCGTTGCGGCCCTGATCGCCGGGCGGGACGCCGCGGAATGGGCTGCCGCCTTCGCCGGCGCGGATGTCTGCTGCTCTGTCGTGCTTTCCTTCGAGGAAGCCCTGCGCGACCCCCATTGGGCCGCCCGGGGCGTCTTCGACCGCCGGATCGGGATCGCGGACCGGGTCGTTCCGGCCCTGCCTTCGATCGTCGCGCCAGAGCTTCGCGCAGAAGACACCGCGTCCCATGCCCCGTCTCTGGGAGAAGCAAACGGGGCTCTTCTCGGGCGGGACCCGGAACCGATCTGATCCCGTCCGGGCCCTCTATCCCGGCATCCCCTCGGCCCGCCGCCGCTCGGTCAAGCGTTTCACCAGATGGTCGACGGCAAGGCCCATGAAGGCCACTGCCAGCCCCAGCACCATCCCCTTGCCGACATCGGTGGCCGACAGCGCGCGCTGCAGCTCCTGCCCCAGGTCCTGGGTGCCGATGAAGGCCGCGATGATCACCATGAACAGCGAGAACATCACCGACTGGTTCACCCCCACCATCATCACCGGCAGCGCGAAGGGCAGGCGGACGTGCCACAGCATCTGCTGCCGGGTGGCGCCGCTCATCTGCGCGGCCTCGACCAGTTCGGCGGGAACGCCGCGCAGGCCCTCGATGGTGTAGCGGATCAGGGGAACGGCGGCGAAGGTGACGACGGCGGCGACCACGGCCACGTCGTTCACCCCGAACAGCATCACCACCGGGATCAGGTAGATGAAGCTGGGGAAGGTCTGCGCCGTGTCGCAAAGCAGCAGCACCCGGCGGGCGCGGGCATCGCTGCGCGTGGCCCATATCCCCAGCGGAAAGCCGATCATCGCGGCGATCAGCACCGAGAAGCCGACCATGTAGACGGTGATCATCGCCCGGTCCCACCAGCCCGACAGGGCGATCAGCCCGAAGAACCCCAGCATGACGAGGGCCGAGCGCAGCCCGCCGATGGCCCATCCCGCCGCCGCGAGGGCCAGCAGCACCGCCGAGAACGGCAGCCACAGCATCCCGTCGCGCAGCGGGATCAGCAGCCAGGTAATCAGGAACCAGCGCAGCCAGGTGGTGACCGGATCGACAAGGCGGATGAACCCGTCGACCAGCGCGTCCAGCGGCCCGGCGATGCTCAGCGCCTGCCGGCGCGGCACCTCGGCCAGCAGCGGCACCGCCTGCGCCAGCACGAAGGCGGCCACCACGGCCAGCGCCCAGACCACCAGCACCGGATGGCGGCGCACCCAGGTCCGGCCCTCGTCATGGTGCACCGGCTGGCGCATCGCCCAGGCCTTCGACAGCCGGTCCAGCACCACGGCGATCAGCACGATGGTGATGCCGATCTCGACCGAAAGCCCGATCTTCAGCGCCTGCAACAGTTGCAACAGCTTCTGCCCGAGGCCGGGCATCCCGATGAAACTGGCCAGCACCACCATGGCCAGGCATTGCATGATGACCTGGTTGACGCCGATCAGGATCTCGGTCCGCGCCGTCGGCAGCCGGACCGAGCGCAAAAGCTGCCAGGGCGTGGCGCCCCCCATCCGTCCGGCCTCGACCACCTCTTCCGGCACCTTGCGCAGGCCAAGCTCGGTCATGCGGATCATCGGCGGGACAGAGAAGATGATGGTGACGATCGCCCCCGCCTTCGGCCCGACGCCGATGAAGACCACGACCGGGATCATGTAGGCGAAATGCGGCAGGCTCTGCGCGATGTTCAGGATCGGGTTCATCGCCCGCGCGGCCCAGGTCCAGCGCCAGGCGGCGATTCCCACCACAAGGCCCAGCAGGATCGAGAAAGGCGCCGCGACGACGATGACCGACAGCGTCTCCATCGCCCATTGCCACTGGCCCATGACCGCGATCCAGACGAAGGTGCCGCCCGACAGCGCCGCCAGCCGCCAGCCGCCGAGCGCCCAGCCGAGTGCCGCCATCGAAATCGCCACCACCGACCACGGCAGCGGCCCGATCCGGGGCCAGCGGTTCTTGCCGTAAAGCAGGTTCGCCGTCACATCCAGCAGCCATTCCAGCATCGCGGCGAAGGCGCGGGTCACCTGCATCAACCCCAGGTCGTCGCGCAGGAAGGCGAAGACGGCGTTGATCCAGTCGGCGAAGGGCAGGATCAGTCCTTCCGGCGGACGCATCAGCCCCGCGGGCAGCAGATTGCGGCCGATCACCAGCAGAAGGGCGGTGCCCAGCAGGATCAGCGCCACGCGGGGGCCGGTTCCGGTCCTGGCAAGCGGGATGCGTTCGGCAAGGCTCATGCGGCCCCCCCGAGCAGGATGTCCAGCGCCTTCGCCCGTTCCAGCACGCCCGTGGTGCGGCCCGCCGCGTCGGCCACCGGAATCCAGTCGCGGCTGTCGTTGACCAGCTGGCGCGCCAGCTCGCGCAGGGTCTGCCCGCCCGGCAGCGACGGGCCTTCGACCGGCTGGCCCGTGGGCGCGGCAAGGCCCGAGGCGCGCAGCACCCGGGCGCGGTCGATCTCGGCGGTGAAGCGGGCGACGTAATCGGTGGCCGGGGACAGCACGATCCGGTCGGGGGTGTCGCATTGCTCGACCCTGCCGTCCTTCATGATGGCGATGCGGTCGGCAAGGCGGAGGGCCTCGTCGAAGTCGTGGGTGATGAAAATGATGGTCTTCCTCAGCATCCCCTTCAGCCGCAGGAATTCGTCCTGCATCTCGCGCCGGATCAGCGGGTCCAGAGCCGAGAACGGCTCGTCCAGGAACCAGATGTCGGGCTCCACCGCCAGGCTGCGGGCGATGCCGACGCGCTGCTGCTGGCCGCCCGACAGCTCGCGCGGGAAATAGCTTTCGCGGCCCTTCAGGCCCACCAGCGCCAGCATCTCGCGCGCCCGCTCGATACGCGACCGCCGGTCCTGGCCGCGCATCTCCAGCGGGAAGGCGACGTTCTCCAGCGCGTTGCGGTTCGGCAGCAGGCCGAAGCTCTGGAACACCATGCCCATCTTGCGGCGGCGCAGGTCGATCAGCTCCGCCTCGCTCAGCCTGCCGATCTCGCGCCCCTCGACCAGAATCTCGCCCGAGGTGATCTCGTTCAGCCGCGACAGGCAGCGCACCAGCGTCGACTTGCCGGAGCCGGAGAGCCCCATCACCACCAGCATCTCGCCGGGCATCACGTCCAGCGTCACGTCATGGACGGCGACGACATGGCCCTGCGGCCGGGCATCGGGGTCGAGCCGCAGTTCGGCCCGCGCCGCCTGCGGGCGCGGCCCGAAGATCTTCCAGACGTTGCGGCAGGAAATGACGGGATCGGCTGGGCCCTGCGGGGCCGGGGCGGAGAGGACTTGGGTCACGGGCATTTCTTTCCGATGGAACGGACCCGCCCCGATGCAAGGACAGGGGCGGGCCGGGTTCAGATCAGGAGGCTGCGGGGCCTTTGCCGGCCCGCGCAGGTCTCATTCCACCCAGGGCTTCCAGACCGCCTCGTTGGCCTCGAGCCAGGCGGTGGCGGCATCCTCGGGCTCCATCCCGTCGACATCGACCAGCTTCGCCATCTCGGCGATCTGCGGGTTGGTGAAGCTGACCTTCTGCAGCACGGCATAGGCGGCCGGCCATTTCTCCGGCATCCCGTCCCAGGCGGCGATCTTAAGATAGCCGTCGGCGGGGTTGCCGCAGTCGTAGGTGCGGTCGGGGTGCGGGCCGACGGTCGGGTCAGTGTCGCAGCCGGCTTCCCATTTCGGGAAGTCCACGAATTCGCCCGGCCAGACGGCTTCGGCGAAGTTCGGGGTCCAGTTGAAGATCACGATCGGGGTCTTGTCCTTCTCGGCCGCGGCCAGTTCGGCCCAAAGCGCAGCCGCCGAGCCGGCGTTGACCACGGTGAAGTTCATCTCCAGTGCCTCGACCTTCTCGGCGTCGTGCTTCAGCCAGTCGACCGGGCCGCCGAGGAAACGGCCCTTCTCGCCGGTCTCGGGGGTGGCGAAGACGGCGGCGCAGGCGTTCAGCGCCTCCCAGTCCGGCAGGCCGGGGCAGGCCTCCTTGGTCCAGAGCGGATACCACCAGTCCTCGCGGGTGATGGCGTTGTGGTTGCCGGCCTCATGGATGCCGCCCTTTTCCAGCGCGGCGTTGAACGAGGCGCCGAAGGCGCCCTCCCAGACCTCGACCTCGAGCGCGGCATCGCCGAGGCGGATCGCCTCGTAGACGGCCTGGCTGTCGGTCGAGACGTATTCGACCGAGTTGCCCATGCCCTCGAAGATCTGGCCGATGGCATGGCTCATCACGATCTGGCTGGACCAGTTGTGGATCGGGATCACGATCGGGTCCGACGAATCCTCGGCCGAGGCGATCCCGGCGACGGCGAAAGGCGCAAGCGCAAGCGTCATGGCCCGCGTGACGCGGCTGGTTCTGGTCATGGTGCATCCCTGTTGTTGATCCGCGGTTTCCGGTGGACCGGGCGCGGCATTGGCGGAAGGTTGCGCCTCCCTGACACCATGCTGAAGCGCAGTTGTTACGCTGTAAGCCCCCGGCTGTGAACGCGCTGGATTAAATTGTAAAAGATTGTAAACAGGATGCGGTTCCCGGTGCCCGGTTCCGCCAGCCGTTCCGCCCGCATCTCCCCCGACCGAAAGCCCGATGAGCAGCAAGACCCCGCATATCCTGATCGTCGAGGACGAACCCGTCACCCGCAAGACGCTGGCAAGCTATCTGGACAGCTTCGGCTACCGGGTGTCCGAGACCGATTCCGCCGAAGAGGCCGAGGCGATCCTTGCCCGGGACGAGCCGGACCTGCTGCTGGTCGACATCAACCTGAAGGGCCGCGACGGGTTGGAGATCACCCGCGACCTGCGCAGCCGGTCCGAGATCGGCATCATCCTGATCTCGGGCCGCACCGACGAGGTGGACCGGATCGTCGGGCTGGAGCTTGGCGCCGACGACTATGTCTGCAAGCCGTTCAACCGGCGCGAATTGCTGGCGCGGATCAAGAACCTGCTGCGCCGCACCCATGCCCTGCGGGCGCTGTCGCGCAAGAGCTTCCGCTTCGACGGCTTCGGCTTCGACCCGACCATCCGGCAATTGACGGACCGCGACGGCACGGTCATCCCGCTGACCCGCGCGGAATACGAGCTGCTGCGGGTCTTCGTCGGCAATCCCGGCATCGTGCTGGACCGCGAAAGGCTGGCCGCCGCCGTCACCCAAAGGCGCAGCGGGGTGAACCCGCGCAGCACCGACGTGCTGGTGCAGCGGCTGCGCGCCAAGCTGGGCGACGATCCCCGGGCGCCGCGCATCCTCGCCACCGCGCATGGCGAGGGCTATGTGTTCACCGCCCTCTTCGACTGATCCCCGATCCGGTCGAGCGCCTGTTCCAGCGCGGCCCGCGCCTCGCCCGCCCGCCGCGGCAGGGTGGCGAGGGTGGCATCGAGCGCGGCCCCGTCGCCGCCGTCGCGCGCCAGCCGGTCGATCCGTTGCAGGTCCGCGACAAGGCGCGGCAGGTCGAAGTTCCCCGCCGCGCTGCCCAGCTGATGCGCCTCGCGCGACAGCCGGGCAAGATCGCCGTCCCGATGCGCGGCAAGGATCGCCTCCAGCCCGGGGCCGATCTGGTCGAGGAAGAGACGGGTCAGCCCGGCCACGGTTTCGGCCGGCAGGTCGGCCAGCGCCGCGGCCAGCACATCCCTGCCCTCCCCCTCCGCCGTCGCGCCGCTGGCGACGGCCAGCGCCCGCGCCAGCCGCTCCGGCGACAGCGGCTTGGCCACCATCGCCGACATCCCGGCCTCCAGGTTGGCCGCGACCGCCGCGCCGCCGACATGGGCGGACAGCCCGATCACAGGGACAGCGGCGCGGGCCGGATCGGCCAGGGCGCGGATGCGCCGCGTCGCCTCGGTCCCCGAGATGCCGGGCAGGTTCACATCCATCAGCACCGCGTCGAAATCCTGCTGCGCGGCAAGGGCGACCGCCTCCTCGCCCGTGGCGACCATGGTCAGGTGGTGGCCCATCGGCGCCAGATGCGCCTCGGCCACCATGCGGTTGATCGGGTGATCCTCCACCACCAGAAGCGACAGCGGCCGGATCGCGGGCAGCGGCGCGGGGGTCTCGGCCGGCGCGGCCCGCCCCTCCGGCAGGTGCAGCTCCAGCGTGAAGACGGCGCCCTCGCCCGGGCGGCTGTCGACCGAAAGGCGGCCGCCCATGGCCGTGGCGAAGCGGCGGCAGATCGCCAGCCCCAGGCCGGTGCCGCCGAACTGCCGGGCGGTCTGGCCGTCCTCCTGCTCGAACGGCTCGAAGATGCGCTCCAGCGCGGCGGGGCCGATGCCCTTGCCGGTGTCGCTGACCCGGAAGGTCAGGTCATGCCCGTCCTGCGCGGGTGTGGCGGTCAGATGCAGCGCCACCTCGCCCGCAGCGGTGAACTTGATCGCATTGGACAAAAGGTTGATCAGGATCTGCCGCAGCCGCCCCCGGTCGCCAAGGACGAAACCGGGCATCGGGTCCGGCAGGTCGATGCGGAAGCCAAGCCCCTTCTGCCGCGCGACCGGCGCCAGCAGCCCTTCCGCATCGCGGACCACCTCGGCCAGCGAGAAGCTTTCGCGGCGGGCGGGCTCGGCGCCGGTCTCGTCGCGGATGAAGTCGAGGATGTCGCCCAGGATCACCATCAGCCGGTCGCTGGATTGTTCCAGCGCCGCAAGCCGCTCGCTCTGGACCCGGCTCAGCCCGTCGCGCGGCAGGCCCCGCAGCATCCCGAGGACCCCGTTCATCGGGGTGCGTATCTCGTGGCTCATCATCGCCAGGAATTCGGATTTCGCCCGATCCGCCGCCTCGGCCCGTTCGCGCGCCACGGCATGGGCCGAAACCTCGCGGCGCAGGCTTTCGGTCTGCGCATCGACAAGGCTCTGCAACTCGTTCCGGTGCTGGTGCAGTTCGGCCAGGTGGCGGACGCGTTCCTCCTCCAGCGCGCGGTTCTGCAGCGCCTGCTGGCGGAAGACCTCGACCGCGCGCTCCATCCCGGCGATCTCGTCGCCGCCGCGGGGATGCACCGGGTCGCCGATATGCCCTTCGGCCAGCCGGCCCATCGACAGCGACAGCCGGTCCAGTCGGCGGGTGATGTTGCCGCGCACGTAGAACCACAGCACGGCAAGCGAGACCACCAGCGCGGTGGCCGCGCCCCAGGTCTGCAGGCGGCTGGTCAGGCTCAGCGCGGACTGCACCTCTTCCCCCGCCGCCGTGGCACGATCCTGGACCGAGGCGGCCAGCACCGCCGCCCCCTGGTCGAGCCGCGCCGCCGCCTCCAGCACGGTGGCCTGCGCCGCCTCGATCCGGCTGTCGAGGCCCAGCAGGGTTTCCGTCGCGTCCAGCACGTCGGGCGCCCCTGCCCCGCGTGCGCCGGGGGTGCGCGCCAGACCCGAGCGGATCGGCGTCAGCAGCGCCAGCGCCCGGTTGGCGCGCACCGGGTCCGGGATGGTCTGCACCCTGCGGCCGACGATGGCCAGCCGGCGGTCCATCTCGGCCCGGATCGCGGCAAGCTCGGCTTCGCCCCCGGCCCCGCGTTCGGTCAGGGCAGCCAGGCGGTTCAGCAGCAGCCCCAGTTCCGAAGCCTGCGCCCGCAGCTCGAACATCAGGCTCAGCTGGAACAGGTCGACCTCCATCAGCTTGTCCAGCGCCGCCAGCCGCGCCTCGGCCGCCGCCTCGCCCGCGCCGTCGATCTCGTAGAGGTTCGAGATCACCGCCGAGGCGGCGGCCTCGGCATTGGCCACCAGCGTATCGGCGATGCCGCCCAGTTCGGCCGCCGCGGCCAGCCCCTCGTCGAGCCGCTGGCGCAGGCTGGCGCGGGCAAGGATGCGGCGCTGCACCACCAGGTCCAGCACGCCGATGGCAAGGCGCAGGTCGGCCACGGCATCGGCCAGCGCGTCGATGGCCTCGGGGTCGGTCACCCGGTAGCGCGCGATCCTGGCGTTCATCAGATCGGTCTGGCCCATCAGCCAGGCCGTGCGCTCGCGCCGTTCGTCCTCGGTGCGCACGGCCGAGAGTTCCGGCGCCACCGCTACGATCCGGGCGCTGGCCTCGGTGAAGCCGCGCACGTCGGCCAGCGCCGGGATGGTCTGCCCGGTAACCGCCTCCTGCGTGCGGGCGACGCTGCGCAGCTCCAGCCAGCCCGCCAGCCCCGCCGCCGCCGGCAGGCCGACGATGACGAGAAAGGCCAGCAGCAGCTTCGCGCCCAGTCCGGTGCCGCGCCACATCTTCCTGTTTCCCCCTTTCCTCCGGGCCGGTTTGCGGGAAAGGTTGCACGGAACCGCCGCGAGGCCACGCGAAAAATGCGCCTGCCGATCCTGACCCTGCTGCTGGCCCTGGCCGCGCCCCTTCGGGCCGAGACCTGGGAGCTGGAGGTTCCCCGCATCCCGATGGACGACGCCAGCCCGACCGACCCGCTGTCCTACCGGCCGCTGGAACGGGCGTCGCAGCCCTGGAAGCTGTGCATCCTCTATCCGCATCTGAAGGACGCCTACTGGCTGAGCGTGAACCACGGCATGGCGGACGAGGCGGCACGGCTCGGCGTCGGCTTCACGCTGTATGAGGCGGGCGGCTATCCCAACCTCGCCCGCCAGATCGAGCAGGCCGAGGCCTGCGCCGCCTCGGGCGCCGATGCGCTGATCGTCGGGACGGTCTCCTGGGACGGGCTGACCCCGGTGCTGCGGCGGATTTCCGAACGGATCCCGGTGATCGCCGCGGTGAACGACATCGCGCCGGAAGGGATCGCCGCCAAGTCCAGCGTGCCCTGGCGCGAGATGGGGGCAGCCGCCGGCCGCGTGCTGGCCGAACGCCATCCCAAGGGCAGCGCGCCGGTCGACGTGGCCTGGTTCCCCGGCCCCGAGGGTGCGGGCTGGGTGCGGTTCGTCGAGGAAGGCTTCCGCGAGGCCATCGCCGGCAGTTCCGCCCGGGTGGTGGCGGTCAAGCACGGCGACACCGGCCGGGAAGAGCAGGTCCTGCTGATCGAGGAGGTTCTCGATGAGGTGGACCATATCGACTACCTGGTCGGCAGCGGCCCGATGGCCGAGGCGGCGGTCTCGATCCTGCGGTCGCGCGGGCGCGGGGGGATCGGCGTGATCTCGGACTACATGACCCATGCCGTGCACCGCGGGATCCGGCGCGGGCGCATCATCGCCGCCCCCAGCGACTTCCCGGTGATGCAGGGGCGGCTGGCGGTGGAGATGGCGGTGCGCGCGATCGAGGGCAAGCTGGTCGTGCGCCATGCCGGCCCCCGCATCGTCACCGTGACCGGGGAGAATATCGGCAGCTACGACGCGGCGAACACGCTGGCCCCCGCCGACTTCACCCCGGTCTTCTCGGCGGAGCCGTCCCGAACCGGCGGAGATGTTTCCCCTGCGGAATAATGTTTGACAGTCGGTGCCGGCGCCGCCCCTAATGGCGCGATCCCTTCCCCGGACCCGTTGCCAGAGATGTTCATCCGCGAAAGCCCCCGCGTCAGGCGGTTCCGGCCCGGCTGGTTCAGCCGCCGCGGGCTGATCGGCTCCGGCCTCGGGATGCTGGGCACGGGCCTGCTGCCGGGACGGCTGCGGGCCGGCGGCAAAAGCGTGCGGATCGGGCTTCTCGGCCCGCTCAGCGGCCCGGTCGCGGCCTGGGGCAAGCCCGGGTTGGACGGCAGCCTCCTGCGCGCGGAATGGATCAACGCCGAAGGCGGCATCCGCATCGGCGGCGAGAGCCTTCCCGTCGAGATCGTGGCCTTCGACGACGAATACGACCCCGCCCTGGCCCGGATCGGCGCAAGGCGGCTGATCCGGGACGAGGGCGTCAGCTTCATCATGATGCTGGGCGGCGACAGCTGGCCCGGGGTCGAGCCGGTCGTGCAGGAGAGCGGGATGCTCTGCTCGACCCTGCTGCCCTCGGACCTCGGCCCCACGACGACGACGCTGATCGCGCCCGCCGAGGTGCATCCGGTCTACAATGTCACCGGGGTCGACTGGCTGGCGCGCAACCGGCCGCATCTGAAGACCGCCGCGATCTGCGCGCAGGACGATGTCTTCGGCCTGCCCTCGGTCGCCACCTATCTGGCGGCCTTCGAGGCGGCGGGCATCCGCATGACCGGCGAGCCGCTGTTCTTCGACCCCGCCACCGCCGATTTCGCCCCGCTGGTCCGGCGGATGCTGTCCGGCGGGCCGCAGATCGTCTGCCTCGACACCTGCTATCCCGACTACGTCCTGCCGATCTGCGAACAGCTGTTCCGGCAGGGCTTCGCCGGGTAGATCCTGTCCTGCACGCTGGATTTCTACGACCGGATCATCGCCCGCACCTCCGAGGAATTCATGGAAGGCACGATCTTCCAGTTCCCCGATTTCGACGATCCGGCGCTGAACCGGCCCGGGATCGCCTTCGACCGCCCCAACGACTTCCATGCCGAATACCAGCGCCGCCATCCCGGGCAATGGAGTTCGGTCAGCTGGCAATATGCCGCGACGCTGGACCTGTGGTGCGCCGCCGCCGAGCAGGCGGGAACCGTGGCGCCGGCCGAGGTGCTGGCCGCGATGAAGGCGGGCGGCCAGCGCGCCCATGTCTTCGGCCCCGCCGAATGGTGGGGGGAGGAGATCTTCGGCATCTCGAACGCGCTGGTCGGCAACTGGCCGGTGGTCGAGCTGCAGGGGGGCAAGGCGCGGATCCGGGAGCTGGTCTCGGTCACCGGCTGGTATGACCGCCACGGCGAGATCCTGAAGCGATACCTGGCGGCCGCGGGGATGCGGCATGACTGACCCCGCGCGCCCTTCGTTCCTTGCCCGGCTGCGGCTGCGCCGGCCCGAAGCCGCTGCGCACCCATCTTCGGCCCGCAGTTCGCTGTTCCATCTGCGGATGGAGCAAAAGCACCGGGCAGATTACGCGGCGGCCCGGGAAAGGACCCTCGGCACCTGCCCGCGGGCGGAGGCCGAAGAAGGCCCTGCGGCCGGGCCGGCACAACGGCAGGGAAGGCCGGAGCCCCCGACCGAGCCTTAGCGAACCGGGAACTTTGCTAGCCGGCAGAATCGTCCAGCGCCCGGCGCTGCCGGATGTCCTCGGGATCGAACTGCTCTTCAGGCCCATTGTCGTTCGGATCCTCATCGAGCGGATCGTTGCCGGGAAGGATGTTGCCCTCGTCGTCCGCGGGCAGGGTTTCGTCCTGCGGCCACGGCAGATCATCGTCGCCGCGGTCGAAGACCGGCTCGTCGGCTGGCGGCAGGTCGTTCGTCTTCGGGCTGGGAACATCCGGGGACTTGGCCATGGTTTCCTCCTGATCTGTCGTCTCCGGGAACCGGAGGCTGCAAGGATCAATCCGAAAGCAGGCCCTCGGGTTCCGGCCCCCGGGGGCGCCTGGCGCGATGGGAACATTTGAGCACGACAGCGATTGAGGAGGTATCGGCGCTTGGCGCCGGTTCTTATCACGAGGAGTGCAAAGCCATGGCAGACCCGACCAGGAACCAGCCCGGCCAACCCGGCCAGCAGACCCAGGACCCGAACCGCCAGCCCTCGCCCGGGCAGCAGCAGCAGCAGGACCCGGGGCAGAAGCAGCCCGGTCAGCAACAGCCGGGGCAACAGCCCCAGCAGCCGCAGCGCCAGTAGTCTGCGGCAAGACGGCGGGGTCCTGATCCCGCCGTTCTTTCGCTCAGTGCATCACCAGGATCGGCTGAAGGACCAGCTTCGTTCCCGCGATCCTGAATTTGCTGTCGGGCGCCACGACCACGCGGTTGCTGTTGGACAGCACATACCGATGGCGGCGCTGCCCGGGCAGGTGACGGGTCCGCAGCAAGCGAAAGACCATGACCCGCTCGCCGGTCTCGGTCAGGCAAACGATCCTGCGGACGGTGATCCAGCGGTCATCCATCGCACATCCTCCCTCAAAGCATCGCACCACTATCGGGCGAGTCGGGCAACCCTCTTTCGCTGGTCGAGCGTATTCCGCGCCTGAACGCCGATGCCTGAGCCGGGCGAGATGGCCGCCCTGCGGGGGCTGGCGGACATCGCCGCGCTGCCTTTGGTGTTGCGACACGGCGGATCGGCCGGCACCAGAAATCCTGCTTCGGATTATCTTTCTGAAATCAATATTTTGCGGATTATCTTGGCGCACCCGACAGGATTCGAACCTGTGACCTCTGCCTTCGGAGTTTTTACGATTGCCTTGCGCCACGCTACGAAAGGATACGCCATGACACGCCATCATACTGTAAATAAAAGACAATTTGAAAATCCACTCTGCCTGGGCTATCCTGCGGCACGCTCCAGTTTACTCCCTGCTGCTTACGTGGTGCTTACGCGGAACGCGGCCCCGTCAGAGGAAAGCCGCCATGACTAAGCTCACGAAAATGACTGTAGATGCCGCCGAAACCCATGAGAAGGACTATGTGATCTGGGACGATGACCTGCCCGGTTTCGGCCTCCGTGTCTTTGCCTCGGGCTGTCGCAGTTACGTTCTTCAATATCGGACGGCCGGCCGGTCACGCCGCTACACCATAGGCCTGCACGGCATCTGGACCGCCGAAACCGCGCGGCAGGAGGCCAAGGTTCAACTCGGCCGCATTGCCCAGGGCGACGACCCGGCAGAGGAGCCAACTGGATCTGAAGGCTCTCACGATCAAGGGACTTTGCGATCTCTATGTCGGCGACCTGAAGGCGGGCCTCATCCTTGGCAAAGGCGGACGCCCAAAGAAGACTTCCACTTCGACAGTGGATTTTGGTCGCATAGAACGGCGCATCGTCCCCCTGATCGGTAAGCGCCGGGTCAAGGATCTCACCAAGTGCGGCTATTTCCGCGCCAGCGAAATCCGCCTGTCGCCGGAGATCGATGCGACGCTGTGACGGCGGTCGCCCGGCGGCCGCTGAAATGGCATTCAGCAAGCCTTATACCGCACATAACCGAAGGTTTCTTGATCCCGAGGGGCATCGGGCGGATCGTCCGTGGCGAAACCCAAACGGCAGCATTTATTGACCATGTTCGACGATCATTCCATGCTCCAGAAAACTTGTGACGTTCTGATCATCGGAGCGGGTGCCGGCGGGTTGACCGCTGCGGTGACGGCGGCCCATGCCGGGCTGAAGGTGGTCGTCGTCGAAAAGTCGGCCTGGTTCGGCGGAAGCACGGCGCTGTCGGGCGGATGGATCTGGATTCCGTGCAATCCGGTTGCAGAAGCGGAGGGCCATGATGACGATCCTGCGCGTGCAGAGCTTTATGTGCGCCATCACACCGGAGCGTATTTCCAGCCGGAACAGGTGCGCAGCTATCTGGCGAACGGGCCGGAAATGGTTCGGTTCCTTCAGGAAAACACCGAGGTCCAGTTTCTGGCGGATCGCACCTTCGCAGACTACTTCCCCGATGATCCGGGCGGATCGAAGGGAGGTCGGTCCCTCGTGGCCAAGCCTTTCGACGGGCGGGCACTCGGCGACCGGCTGAAAAACCTCCGGCCGCCGCTGAAGCAGCAGACCTTTCTGGGGATGCTGGTCGGTTCGGGTGCGCATCTGAAGCACTTCCTCAATGCCACGAAGTCATTCAGATCGGCTGCAATCGTGCTGCGCTCGCTTGCTGGATATGGGTTCGATCTCCTGCGCTACGGTCGGGGCGTCAAGCTTTACAACGGGAACGCGCTGATGGGCCGGCTGGCGAAGGCTGCGCTCGACAACGGCGTGACGATCCTGCTGTCCACCCCTGCGGTCGGGCTGGAGCAGCAGGACGGTGTCGCGACGGGCGCGCTGGTGGAAAGCAGCGGCCGAACGATCCGGATCGAGGCGCGCCGGGGTGTCATCCTCGCTTCCGGCGGCTTCCCGCATGATCCCGAAAAGCGGCGGCGCTACTTCCCGAAGGAACAGACGGTTTCGATCGCCCCCGAGGAAAACGCCGGAGACGGCGCACGCATGGCCGCTGCAATGGGTGCGGTGATCCAGGAAAGGTCGCTTGCGCCTGCCTATACGGCTGTCTTTTCCAAGCATCGGAATGCCGGCGGCGAAACCCTGCTTTATCCGCATTTCATGGACCGGGCGAAGCCGGGCATCATCGCCGTCGACAGTTCGGGCCGCCGCTTCTGCAACGAGAGCAACTCCTACCACGATGTCGCGCAGGAGATGATCCGTCAGGGAATCGACGGGGTGGAAAAGCGCGCGTTCTTCCTTGCCGATCACCGAGCCGTCAGAAAATACGGACTGGGCGCTGCGCGACCGTTCCCCCTGCCCCTCCGCCCGCACCTCCGTTCGGGATATCTGACCCGGGCGCAGACCCTCGGCGACCTCGCCGCAAGGCTGGGTCTGCCGTCACAGGCGCTTTCCGACGAACTGGAGCAGTTCAATCGCTACGCAGCGTCCGGCAGCGATCCGAAATTTCGCCGCGGCGAAAGCGCCTATAACGCATTCCAAGGCGACTACGAGCACACGCCGAACCCCTGTCTTGCCCCGCTTGCCACCCCGCCCTTCTATGCGGTCGAGATCCATGCCGGCGACTTCGGCCCCTTCATCGGGCTGCGGATCAATCCCGATGCACAGGTTCTGGACGCGGAGGGCCGCGCCATACCGCGTCTCTATGCCGCCGGAAACGATGCCGCCAATGTCTTCTCGGGGGCCTGCCTCGGGGGCGGAATAACCATCGGTCCGGCGATGGTCTTCGGATACATCGCCGGAAAATCGGTATCCCGGTTCTGATCCAAAACTATGACCGGACAGATCGGAAGAGCGGGGTCAAAGCTCGCCTTCCGTTACAGGTGTCAACTGAAATTCCTTTATGAACTCCTTTGCAGCCGCGGACGGCGGCTTGAGAACCGGAAATGTGGCAACAAGCGTCCGGTTAATGGACGGCTCCACCAGACGCAGACTGCGCATTCCGTCGCGCAAATCGCTCTCGCGGATGGACGATGCCGGCAGAAGGGTCGCGCGACCGGAGCCTCTGACCAGCGCAAATACCGTCGAAAGCGAGTCGATTTCCATCTCCGGCACGATACTAAGTCCGGCCTTTCTGAATTCCGCCTCTATCAGAATTCGAATGAGGTTCTTGGAAGAAGGTAGAATCAAACTTACCCCAATCAGGTTCTTCCCAGTAATCTCATCGCCCGGAATATCCGATTGCGGTCCAACCAAAACCCGCATTTCTTCGGTCAGGATCGGGTCGGAATGCAGTCGCGGGTCGCTCTCCGATGTGCCGAGAATGGCCAGGTCGAGGTTTCCGTTCAGCAGCCATTCGACAAGGTGGACGCTGTATCCTTCCGAAACCGAAAGCTGGACATCGGGGAATTTCCTTTGAAAATCCGCGAGGATGTCTACCAGTATGCCCCGCGCAATGGACGGCGGGACCCCGACGGAAAGACCACCCGCTATCTTTCCCGGGCCACTGCGCAGCCGCCGCCTGATCTCGGCCGCCCCTTCGAGGACTTCGAGACAGAGGGGATAGATCTCGGCCGCTCGGTCATTAGGCAGAACTCCACCGGGTGTCCGCTCGAAAAGAACAGTGCCATATTCTTCTTCGATCCGGCGAATTTGCATTGAAACTGCCGGCTGAACCACATGAAGGCGCTTTGCAGCCTTTGTAATACTCTTCTCCTCGTAGAGAGCCACAAAATACTGGATTTGGCGGAAGTCCATTTATTGCCTGTCGATGCAAGTCGCGCGTCCGGCCTTCGGCGCACCAAAGCAGGGAATCCCACGAACCATCGAAGTTGCACCCTCCGCCCACTGTTTTCGTCGTCCGCCACATCATAGTAGAAATGGCGCCCGCCGCAACGGCTTTGCGAAAGTGCGACGACAGTTCGCAGGCAAATCGCGCCGCTTCACGCGGGTTTATGCGCCGCATCAGAAGACTTTATTGGTCATCACGCAGTGATCCTTCCAGAGTTGCCCAGACCTGAAGCACAAACTGGCCGAACCTGATATGGCGCGAAAAATACGGATTCTCATGGCGAAGGTCGGTCTCGACGGCCACGACGTGGGCGCGCGGGTGGTCGCGCGGGGGCTGCTCGAGGCAGGGATGGAGGTCATCTACACCGGGATACGCCGGACACCCGAGCAAATCGCGCGCATCGCCATGGAGGAGGATGTGGATGTCGTCGGCATCAGCATCCTGTCCGGCGCGCATCTGGCTCTGGTTCCGAAGGTGCGTTCGCTGCTAGATTCATCAGTCGTGATGGTGGTCGGCGGGGTCATTCCACAGGAGGATATCCCCGAACTCGAGAACGTCGGTGTGTCGCGCGTGTTCCTGTCCGGCACCAGTGTCGCCGAAATCGCGGAATACATTCAGTCCGCCGTATCATTCCCTGAAGAAAGCAACGGAAGCTCCGATGGGCGTTGATTCCCATATCCGAAACGCATTTGCAAAATTCCGCGACCGTATCGCTCTTGTCGAAGGCCCCAGGCGCTGGAGTTTCGGCGAACTCGACACGGTTGTCGCGCGGATCGCCGGGGGGCTTGCCGAACGGCTGCCGCCGGGCAGCCGGGTGTGTCTCTTCATGCAGAACCGGGCGGAATACCTTATCCTGCAGCTGGCACTGGAGCGCGCGGGGCTGGTGCGGGTGCCGCTGAACATGCGCTACACCACCTTCGAGGCGGAACGCGTGGTCGGCGACTGCGGCGCCCGGGCAGTCTTCTGCGATGGCGCGACGGTTGCCCGTACCAGCGGACTGGCGGGCAGCGGCCTGTGGATATGCCAGGTCGACGGCGAGGCCGAGGGCGGGCCGGACTGGCAGGCGCTGTGCCGTCACGACGGCCCCGAGGCCAGGCCGGCGGAGGATCGCGATGCGCTGTGCGGCATCAGCTACACCTCGGGCTCTTCGGGGGTGCCGAAGGGCGTCATGCTCAGCCACCGCAACTGGCAGGCCGTCTATCGCAATATGCTGATCGACCGCGATATCCGCGGGACCGACCGGCTGGCGCATATCGGCCCGCTGACCCATGCCAGCGGAACCTATGCAACGCCGTTCCTGCTGCGGGGAGCAACGAACGTGATCGTACCCGGCGGAAGTTTGGATGTGCTTTTGCCCACCATCGAGGCCGAGCGGATTACCGCATTCAGCTGCGTTCCGACCGTGCTGACCCGCATCCTGAACGACCCGTCCATCGACCGCCACGACCTCACCTCGATACGCTGGGTCGGCTACGGCGCCGAGGCCATCCAGGGCAACACGCTGGAAAAGGCCCTGACCCGCTGGGGCAAGGTGCTGACCCATAACTATGGTCTGACCGAGGCAATGATGACCTGCGCCTTCCTGACGGCCGAGGACCATCTGGTCGCGGCGGGGCCGGATGCGGGCAAGCCCCGGCTGGGCTGCATCGGACGGCCCTACAGCTTTGTCGACATCGTGCTGCGCGCGCCGGACGGCAACCCCGTTCCCGCGGGCGAGATCGGCGAAATCACCATTCAGGCCGAGCATGTGATGCAGGGTTACTGGAACCGTCCTGAGGAAACCGCGAAGGTGTTGCGGGACGGCTGGCTCTGGTCCGGCGATCTGGCGCGGCGGGACAACGACGGTTTCATCTACATCGTCGGCCGCTCGAAGGAGATGCTGATCTCGGGCGGTTTCAACATCTATCCGGCCGAGGTCGAAGCCTGTCTCTCGGGGCTGGCCGGCGTGCGCGAAGCCGCTGTCGTCGGCATTCCCGACCCTGATTTCGGCGAGGTGGCGGTGGCCGTCGTGGTGGCCGACCCGGGCACCGAGCTTTCGATGACGTTCTGCGAGGCTCATTGCAAGCCACTGCTCGGAATACGGACTCCGCGCCGCTGGCTGGCAATGCCCGCCCTGCCCCGCACCGGCAACGGCAAGGTCGACAAGGCGGCGATCCGCGACTGGGTCCATCAGAAGCTTGGGGTGGAAGCATGACCGCCGACAGCGACATCGTCATTCTTTCGGTGGCCCGCACGCCCTTCGGGCGCTTCGGCGGCGCGCTGAAATCCCTGTCGGCTCCCCGGTTGGGCGGACTGGCCATGGCCGAGGCCCTGCGACGCAGCGGGCTGCCGGGAGAGGAGCTGGACGCGCTGTTTGCCGGCATCGGCATGATCGGGGCGAACCGGCTGACGGCAACCCGCCAGGCGCTGCTGGAGCACTCGGGCCTGCCCGAAACCTTGCCGTCGCTGGGTGTCGACCGGGCCTGCTGTTCGGGGTTGACTGCCATCGGTCTCGGCTGGCGCGAACTGCTGACGGGTCAGGCCGGTGCCGTGATGTGCGGCGGCTTCGAGAGCCTCAGCAACACGCCCTTCCTCTGGCCCCGGCAGCGCGGTATCAGGCCCGGTGCCGTCGATGTGTCCGATCCGCTGACTCTCAGGGCCGACTTCCTCGACAAGGCAATTGCCCGCTATACCGGCGAGGAAGCGGTTGCCATGGGCGTGGACCGGCAGGCGCAGGACGACTGGGCGCTGCGCAGCCACCGTTCGGCGCTGACGGCAGAGGCAGAGGGCCACTACGATGCCGAGAGGTTCGCCATCGACCTGCCCGAAGCCCGGCTTGCCCAGGATGAATCGCCGCGATCCGACCTGACGCCCGAGCGCCTGGCGAAGCTGAAAACCGTCTACGACAGCCCCACCGTAACCCCCGGCAATGCACCCGGCCTGAACGACGGTGCGGCGTTCATGGTTCTGGCGACCCGTGGTTTCGCCCGGGCGCACGGGCTGGAGCCGCTGGCGCAGGTTCTGGGCCATGTGCAGGTCGCGGGGGGGGCGACCTCGGGATCCTACATGCCCGCAGTGGCTATTGCGAAACTGCTCGAGCGCGCAGGCCGAACGCTCGCCGACGTGTCCCGTTTCGAGATCAACGAGGCCTTCGCCGCCACGCCGCTCGTCAGCACGCTGTTCCTGACCGACCGCAACCAAGCTGCGGCCGAGGCGATTCAGACGCGCACCAATCTCGCCGGCGGCGCGGTGGCGCTCGGCCATCCCCTCGGCGCCAGCGGGGCGCGGATCGCAATGACCCTTGCCATGGGCTTGCGCCGCACCGGCGGCGGGCTGGGCGTCGCATCGATCTGCGGCGGCTTCGGTCAGGGCGACGCGCTGTTGCTGGACGTCGGCTGAGCCATGGACCTGCTCGTCCGCCGCCAGCTTGCCTCCGCCCTGACCCGGGTCGAGAACCGGAGCGGCAACTGGCGCGACATCTTGCGGGACTGTAGCCGGGCCGGCAGCAATGCCCTGGTGATCGGCGTGACCGGCCCGCCGGGCGCGGGCAAGTCCACGCTGGTCGATGCTCTTGCCGCCCACTGGGCGGGGATGGGCGAAACGGTGGCCGTTCTTGCCATCGACCCAGCCAGCCCCTTCTCGGGTGGCGCCGTGCTGGGCGACCGGGTGCGGATGACCCGCAGCGAGGGAAACGACCGGATATTCATCCGCTCGATGTCGGCGCGCGGGCATTCCGGCGGCCTCAATGCCGCCGCGCTCGATCTCTGCACGGTGATGGCCGGCCATGGCGCCAGCCGCATTCTGATCGAGACGGTAGGTGTCGGACAGAACGAGGTGGAGGTCGCCTTCGTTGCCGATTGCACCTTGGTCGTCTCGGTCCCGGGCCTTGGCGATTCCGTCCAGGCTGCCAAGGCGGGCCTGCTGGAGGTGGGCGATATCTATGTCGTCAACAAGGGCGATTTGCCGGGTGCGGCCAGCGTGGCGCGCGATCTGTCGACCATGCTGGCGCTGGTGTTTCCTGGTCTTCCGGGGGCCAGCGGGCCGCAAGCCGACCGTTCGATGATGGTCTCGATCCCGGGCGCCACGCGCAAGCTGCTCTCGGCCCGCTACGGCGCGCCGGAGGATCCGGGCGGCGCCTGGCATCCGCCGGTTCTCGCGGTCTCGGCCCTGAGCGGCCAGTCGGTCGGCGAGCTGACGGAGTGGCTCTCCACCTTCGGCACATGGCTGCGGCAAAGCCCGGCCGGCAAGCGCCGCCGGCGCGAAAGGGTGAAGCTGCAACTTGTGGCGCTGCTGAAGCAGCGGCTTTTCGACCGGCTGCAACAAGACGACCATGCCGGCGCGCTGACGGACTGGATCGACCGGGTTCTTTCCGGCGCGCTGGACGTTCACTCCGCAACCGACCAGATTTTACAGGACAAAGGCCCGCCCCATGCCCGATGACAGGCAAGCTCCCTCCCCCTCCGACATCCAGAAGGCGCATCAGGACTGGCTGGAGCAGCTCTACGCACCCGCAACCGCGCAAACGCCCGAGCGCCGCAGCTTCGAGGTGGATATCGGCAAGAAGATCGAACCGCTCTACTCGCCCGCCTCGCTGGAAGAGATCGGCTTCGACCATGACCGCGATGTCGGCTTCCCGGGGCAGTACCCGTTCACCCGCGGCGACTCGCCCACCATGTATCGGACCGAGCCTTTCGTCGTTTCGGCCTATTCGGGCTATGGCGAGGCGGTGGAATGCAACAAGCGGTTCAGGAAGCTGATCGGACTGGGCGTCGAACAAATCCTCGTCGCCTTCGACCTGCCCACCCAGTGCGGCTATGATTCAGACGACCTGATGTCGGCGGGTGAGGTCGGCAAGGTCGGCGTCTCCATCGACACTCTGGCCGACATGGAGCTGCTGTTCGACGGCATCCCGCTGAACTCGGTCAAGCGGGTCGGCACGCTGGGCAATGCCATCGGCCCGATCGTAGCGGCGCTCTATGCCGCCCTCGGCGAGAAGCAGGGGCTGGACTACAGCCAGTATACTGTCAATCTCCAGAATGATCCGCTGAAGGAATATCTCGCCCGCGGCACCCAGATCATCCCGGCGGAGCCGGCGGCGCGGCTGGCGGTGGACCCGGTGGTCTGGTGTGCCGAACATGCGCCGCACTGGTCGCCGATCACCGTCTGCTACAACCACCTGAACGCCGGCGGCGCGGGGTCGACCTGGGGCGCCTCGCTGGCGCTGGCCAATGCGATCCACTACCTCGACCTGCTGGTCGCGCGCGGCCTGCCCATCGACAAGGTGGCACCGCTGTTCCACATGTTCCCCGACGAGCGGCACGATTTCTTCGTCTCGGTCGCCAACCTGCGGGCGCTGCGGCGGACCTGGGCGCGGCTCTTGCGCGAACGCTATGGCGCCCAGGCGACGGCATCGCTGGCACTGAAGACCACGGTCTACGGCCACGGTCAGGAAACCCTTCAGGAACCGCTGAATAACATCGTCCGCATCGGCTTCGGCACCCTGGCCTATGTGCTGGGCGGGGCGAGCTACGTCTATATCGCTTCCTACGACGAGGCGGTCAGCACACCGACCGAGGAAACTGTCCGCGTCGCTATCCGCACGCAGCAGATCCTGGCGCAGGAGCACGGCTTCACCGACACCATCGACCCCCTGGGCGGATCGTATTTCGTCGAGACTCTGACCAAGACCACTGCCGAAGACATGTGGGCGCAGATCGCCCGCATCGACGAGATCGGCGGTGCGCTGCGGGTGATCGACAGCGGCTTTGGACGCGAGATCATGAACCGCGGCGCTCAGCTGCGGCAGAAGCGGCTGGACAGTGGGCAGCGGCCCTGGGTCACGGTGAACATGTATCCAGAAAAGCCCAACGTGCCGAACACCGCCTTCCGCATGGACCCCTCGACCACCGAGCGCCAGCACGCCCGCACCGCCGAAATCCGCCGCACCCGCGACAACGACAGGGTGCAGCGCGCACTGGCGGCGATCGACAAGGCCTGCGAGCAGGGCGAGAACCAGATGCCCGCCGTGCTGGAGGCGGTTCGGGCCTATGCGACGGTGGGCGAGATCTGCGAGCGCTGGCGGCGGGCCTATGGCACCTTCGAGCCGTCGGTGGCATTCTGAGCGCCGGTTAGGCCGAACGGAAAAGGGGCGCCTCCGGCTTGGGGCGCCCCTTTCATCATTTCCGATAGCGTCAAGCCATCGCCACCGCATTGATCTCGACCAGCCAGGCGGGATCGAGCAGCCGGGCGGACACCACGGTCAGCGCCGGGGTCCGCTTGCCCAGCACCTCGCCGCGGACCACCCGGTTCTCGGCCGCGAAGGCCGGGTCGGCCAGGAAGACGGTGACGTTCACCAGATGGTCCAGCGTCAGCCCCGCCGCGGCCAGACGCGCCTCGACATTTGTCCAGGCGGCACGGCACTGCGCGGCGAAGCCCTCGGGCAGCGAACCGTCGGCCGCCTCGGCGGTCTGGCCGCTGACGAAGACCATCCGGCTGGCGCCCGACACCTCGACCGCCTGCGCATAGCCCCCGGTCGGCCCGGGGGAGAAAGCCCTGATCCCGGCCATGGTCAGAGCAGGTGCATGTGCATGCCGCCGTCGATGTCGAAATGCCCGCCGGTCGAGAAGCCGAACGTGCCTTTCGCCAGCGTGGCGACGCCGCGGCCCACATCCTCGGGCGAGCCCCAGCGATTGATGGGCGTGAAGCCCTTGGCCATCATGTCGTCGTAGCGCGCCACCACCGCCGGGGCCGAGGTCATGCCAGTGCGGATCAGGCCGGGACGGATTTCGTGGACGGCGATGCCCTCTTCCGCCAGCCGCGTGGCGAAAAGCTGCGAGAGCATGGTCATGCCAGCCTTCGAGATGCAGTATTCGCCGCGCAGGATGCTTGCGATCTTCGCCCCGCTCGACGAGATGCAGATGATGCTGCGGTAATGGTTCGACGGCGCGGCGATCATCCGCTTGGCAACCTTCTGCGTCATGAAGAAATGCGAGCGCAGGTTGACGTTCAGGCAGCGGTTGTAGCTTTCGACCGACACTTCCAGCAGATCGCCCCGCACCATCGCGCCCACGCCGGCGTTGTTGACCAGCGTGTCGATGCGACCGAAGGCGTTCCAGGCCGCCTCGACGATGGCTTCCTGCGCATCCAGATCGGACACGTCGCCCTTCACGAAGGCGGCCCGCTGGCCGCGCGCTTTCACGCCTTCGATGGCGGCGGCGGCTTCCTCGTCCTCGGCGATGTCGTTGATGACGACATCGAAGCCGTTCTCGGCCAACGCCCAGGCGATGCCGCGGCCGATGCCGCTCCTGCCCCCGGTGATGAAGGCGATCGGGCTTTCACTCTGTGACATGATATTCTCCCTGATCAGTCAAGAAATCGGTTGTGGATGCGGGGGTCAATGCCCCTCGCCCTCCGCCTTGGGAACGAAGCCGCTTCCCCGGTTCAGCCAGGCGGCCAGCGCGACCGCGACAAGGCTGAAGCCGATGAGGATGGTGGCGATGGCAGTGATGGTCGGGTTGATCTGAAGCACCAGCTGGTTGAACATCCGCTTCGGAATGGTGAGATGGGTGCCGGAGACGAACAGCGTCACCACCACCTCGTCGAAGCTGATCACGAAGGCGAACAGCCAGGCGGCGGCGGCATTCGGCAGCAGGTTCGGCATCAGGATCCGGGTCATCATCTGCCAGCGGCTTGCCCCCAGCGTCAGGGCCACCTGTTCGACCCGCACGTCGAAGGACCGTATCGCCAGCGTCATCAGCAGCACAACATAGGGAGCAGCGATCACCACATGCGCAGCGATCAGCGCCAGATAGTTCCCCAGGATGCCGATCCGGGCATAGAAGATGTAGAGCGCCACCGCGATGATCACCGGCGGCAGGATCATCGGCGAGATGAAGTTGGTCTCCAGTGCGCCGCGCCCCCTGAAAGTTCCGCGGACGATGCCGTAGGCCGCAAGCGTGCCAAGGCCGAGGGCAAGGGTGCTGGAACTCACCCCGATGATCAGCGAATTCAGCGCGGCTTCCAGCCACAGCGGATCGCTGAAGAACGCCTCATACCAGCGCAGCGACAGGCCGGGCGGCGGAAAGCGCAGCGACTCCGCGCTGGAGAACGACATCGGCACCACGACGATGATCGGCAGGGCCAGGAACAGCAGCACCAGGATGCCCACGGTGGCCAGGGGCAGGCGCCGCAGCCGTTCCCGGCGCCGGCTTGCTGCGAGATGCGCGTTCATTCCACCCTCCGCAGGCGTTGGTAGGCGACGAAAAGCCCGACGGTCAGCACCAGCAGCACCAGCGAGATCGCGGCAGCGAGGTTCCAGCGCGGGAACTGGTTGATCAGGATGTCCAGCATATTCGCGATCAGCGGCACCTTGCCGCCGCCCAGGATCGCCGGCGTAATGTAGAAGCCGAGGCTGAGGATCGAGATCAGGATGAAGGTCGCCCCCAGGGCGGGCAGCGTCAGCGGAAAGAACACCCGCCAGAAGAACTGGAACGACGAGGCGCCCATCGTATAGGCGATCTGCCGCAGGCGCGGATCCACCTGAAGCATCGCCGCGAACAGCGGCAGCAGCATGAAGGGCAGCAGCACGTTGATCATGCCGATGGCCACGCCAAGTTCGTTGTAGAGGAACTCCACCGGCTTCTCGGTCAGCCCGGTCGACATCAGGAAGCGGTTCACGATGCCGGAATTGCCGAGAACCACGATCCAGGCATAGGTCCGCACCAGGATCGAGACCCAGAACGAGGTCACGATGATCGCCAGCGCCACGGTCTGGCCACGCCGCGAAAGTCCGGTCATCCAATAGGCCAGCGGATAGCCGATCAGCGCACAGGCGAACGACACGACAAGGGCGATGCGGATGGTGCGCCAGACCACCGGCAGATAGACCTTGGAGGCCGCAACCTCCTGGAAGTTCGCCACCGTGACCGCCCCGGTCTTCTGGTCGAGCAGGCTGGAGGCGGCAGTCATCAGGAGCGGCAGGTTGAAGACGAAGCCGACCAGCAGCAACAGCGGCAGCACCCAGACGAAACCGCTCGGCTGTCGTCTGGCGGCAGGTCGCACCGCACGGGCGGCACCGGCCGGATATCGGCCGGAGGCGGTCCTGCTGGTCTGGGTCTGGTTGGTCATGGGGTCTCCGCAACTGCCCGGATGGGGAAACGCTGGCCTGCCCCAGGAGGCAGGCCAGCGTGTCGGCACTTATTGCGCCAGCTTGAATTCCTGCCAGCGGCGCTCGACCTCATCGGCGTTGTCGAACCACCACTTGCCGTCGGTCACGAACTGGACATCCCGGTTCTCCTTGTAGTTGGGGAACTGGTGCAGACGGTCCTGCGGCAGCAGCGGATCCAGCGCCGGGCTGGGGCCGGTATAGCTGATATACTGGGCGACGCAGGCCTGTTTCTCGGGATCGGAATATTCGTGCAGGTAGAGCATCGCCGCTTCCTGCATCGCTGGGTCCGACTCTTTCGGCACGCCCCACCACGAGGTTTCCAGCATCCCGCCCTTGAACGAATGGGCGAGCGTGTCCTTGTTCACGATCCGGCCGGACCAGCCGATCGCATATTGCGCCTCGTTGTCTTCCAGAAGCTGGGCCACCTGCCCGCCGGCCGACCACCAGATCACGTCGCCCTTCACCCGCTCCAGCGTCTTGAACGCGCGGTCCAGGTCGAGCGGGAACAGTTCTTCCGGCGGCACGCCATCGGCCAGTGCCGCGAAGGCCAGCACGTAGCCGGGATAGTCCGGCAGCGCGCGCTTGCCCGGGAAGTTCTCGGTATCGAAGAACTCCTGCCAAGTGGTCGGCGCCTTCGCGTCCGGGCGCCAGGCCATGATGGTCGAGAAGTAGGTATGGGCGAAACCATAGGGTTTCTGCGCGTCCGGAAACATCTCGAACGGCGCCACCGCCTCCCAGTTGATGGGATCGAGCATGCCCGAGGCCTGGGCGCGCTCCAGTTCGGTGGTCTCGAGGTCCATCAGCGCGACATCGACGGCGCCCGCCTGGACCTTGCCGGCCAGCTTGGCAAAGCCCGCCGGAGTTTCGAGTTCGACGGCGATGCCGTATTTCTCGGTGAAGGGCGCATCGACGCATTTCTGCACCGCATCGGTCCATTCTCCCCCGGCGGTAAGGATGCGCAGCACCTTGGCCGGTTCAGCCGTGGCCGCAGAGGACAGGGAAGCGGCGGCAACAGCAAGCCAGCCAACCGCGAGGTTGTTTTTCATGTCATCTCTCCCATGTTGTTGAACCCCGGTCTGCCCGGGCCTTGTTTTTCTTGTCAGCTCGCCAGCAGCCAGAGATCCTCCGGGTTCCATGCCAGCCCCACCCGGCTACCCGCCGGGAAGTCTCGTTTGGTCTGGGCGGTCTGGACGACGAAGTCGAACCCGCCCTCGCTTTGCAAATGCACCCGGACGCCTTCGCCCAGGAAGACGGTCTCGCGCACTATGGCCGCGACCGAGCCCGTCGCGCCGGGCTCGACGATCGCGATCTGCTCGGGCCGCAGGATTCCCACCGTTGCGTCGCCACCCTTGATGCCATTGCCTGGAGGATGTGCGCTGATGCGCTCGCCACCGGGCAGTTCGATGAAGACTCCCTCCGCTGCCGAGCGCAGCGGGCCGCGAAACACGTTGGCGACGCCGAGGAAGCCCGCCACGAATTCGTTGGCAGGTTCGTGATAGGCCTGCCGCGGCTCGGCGATCTGCTGGATGCGGCCTTCCGACATGATCACCACCTCGTCGGCCATCGACATCGCCTCGTCCTGGTCGTGCGTGACCAGCAGAGTGGTGATCCCAAGCTCGCGCTGCAGATGACGCAGCTCCAGCCGCACCTCCTCGCGCAGCTTGCGGTCCAGCGCTGCCAAGGGTTCGTCCAGCAGAAGGACACTCGGCTGGAAGACGATAGCCCGTGCGATGGCCACACGCTGTTGCTGGCCTCCCGAAAGCTGCGCAGGCTTGCGGCGGGCGAAATCGGTGATGCGAACGCGCTCCAGCGCTTCCATGACGCGGGGTCGGATCTGGGCTTCGGGGAAACGCCGGACACGCAGCGGGAAGGCCACGTTCTCGTAGACCGAGAGATGCGGAAACAGCGCATAGCTTTGGAACACCAGTCCCACATTGCGTTCCGCAGAAGGCAGGAACGTCACGTCGCGGTCGTCCACCAGGATGCGGCCGGACGACGGCAGGTTGATGCCGGCCAGGATGGACAGCATGGTGCTCTTGCCCGATCCGCTGGGGCCGAGCACCGCGGTCAGGGTGCCGGAACGCACCGACATGGAGATGTCGGACAGCGCCTGATAGGCCCCGTAGAACATGTTCAGGTTTTCGATGCGGATCGAACTCAAGTCTGCTACCCCGTCTTTCTCATTGTCGGGTTATCGGCCCGGTTTCCCTGCCCGCTCCGGATACAAACCAGTCTTTCCAGTTTGTGGCGGATCGGCAATTAGCGATTGTTTATGCGTGCTATCAGGCTGAATAATGCGGTGGCTCGTCGTTGCCGAAACGGTCTCCGCGACCGCGCTATCGGCCATTCGCAGACCAAGATTTGTCGATGAACATCGTAGGTCAAAGCTTCTCGA
>NZ_JAAKGP010000011.1 GCF_011043545.1 Rhodobacter sp. SGA-6-6
CGATGAATCTGCACCGTGCGTGGCGCTGGGCGAGGAAAGCCCAGTTTCTTCTTGTTGGTCATGGGTTTATCGCTGCTTTTGGAGGCGAGCGGGGTATGCATCTGCACCCACCAAGGCTTGCATAAGCAAGCCGCTGCTCTCGCTAGGGGCTTCGGCGTTCATCCCGCTCTTCTAATGGTGGCCCTCAACACCACCAGCCAGCCCGCTAGTTGACTTGGAAAGCAGCACCCAGCAACGTGCCACATCCCTGCCAGCAGGTGGAGCCAACCGCCGAGCCGCTATGGAACGGAAGACACGGTGCGGAAGCTAGGTTACGTCATCTACAAGATCACCTTCCCCAACGGGAAGATCTACGTCGGGAAGGACATCGGCGAACCCGGCCACTCGATGCGCTACTTCGGTTCCTGGAATAACGCGGTAGTAGAGGCTGACTTCTCAAGCGAAGAGCTTCGTGACTTCACGCTGCGCAAGGAAATCCTGTTCGAGAGCCAAGACAAGGCGGAAGTATCGCGGCGAGAGGGGGAGTTCATCCGCGCTCTCAACTCCAACGACCCTCTCGTCGGCTACAACCGGTCTCACCGTCCTCGGAGCCGTAGATGAGCGCGGGGATGGTAGATGCTCCCTCAAGGCACTTGCGGCACCCTCACAGTTACCGCAGTGTAGGCACACAATCGCAACCCACCAGACACACACCGCAACTAGACCGCTCACCACGCATCCCAGCAAACTCTTGATACTCCAAGGTAAATCCGAGCTGGCCGCAGGACACTTCGACCCCTAGCCGCCTACCGCCGGAGCCAAATGACAAAAAGGGCCGGGTCGCAAGACCGGCCCTTTGTCTTTTCCTCCCGTCCCTCACCCCGCCTGCGCCGGGGCGTTCTGGTCGATGAGATACCGCTGCGACAGCGGCGTGGTCGCCGCCCCCAGCACCCGGGCATCCGCGCCGACCGTGCCCTCGCGGATCGCCGGCGGGTCGATGCCGGAGAGGTCCAGCCGGTGCAGGGCGGCGCCGGTGCGGGCGGTCAGTTCGGCGCGCACCGAGACCGGCATCCAGCCGTCGATCAGCACCGCCTCGATCTCGGTCAGCGCGGCGGCCGAGAGGGTGGCCCAGGCCAGCCCCTCGGCGGCGGTGTCAAGCCAGCGCTCCAGCAGCGCCGGGCCGACGCGCCATTCCTCGTGCTGCTCCCAGAGGTGGTCCGGGCTTTCGCCGGCGGCCTCCATCGCATCGGCCAGCACCGTCATCGAGGCGGCATCGAACAGCCGGCCCATGCGGCCGTCGCCGCCCGGGACCGGCATCGGGCCGACGCCGGCGGCATTGCCGGTGCGGCCGGTGAAGAGCTGGCCGTTCAGCACCAGCCCGCCGCCGATGAAGGTGCCGCAGTAGAAATACAGGAAATCCCGCGGCCGCTCGCCCCGCCCCAGCACCAGTTCGGCTGCGCAGGCGGCGGTGGCATCGTTGCGGATCACCACCGGCATCCCGGTCAGCGCCGCCAGTTCGGCCTGGATGTCGCGGTGGCGCCAGCTGTCCATCTCCTGCTGCGGCGCGCCGAGGGCATGGACCCAGTTCCACAGCTGGAACGGCATGGCGACGCCGAGGCCGCCGATGCGGGCGCGGCCGTCGGCGGGCAGGGTGGCGGCCAGCTCGGGCAGCGCCTCGCGGACGAAGGCGACGGCGCCGTCTGGGGTGGGATAGCGGTGGATGCGCCGCCGCATCCCGACGACCTGGCCGAGGAAGTCGATCAGCACCAGGTCGGCCGACCGCCGCCCGATCTTCAGCCCGAAGAAATAGGCCCCGCCGGCGGCCAGCGACATCGGGATCGAGGGCTGGCCGATCTGGCCCCGCTGCGGCTCCCCGCGCTGCAACAGGCCGTCGCCCTCCAGCCGCCGCATGATCACCGAGACGGTCTGCGCCGACAGCCCGGTCATCCGGGCGATGTCGGATTTCGCCAGCGCGCCCAGCTGGCGCAGCAGCGTCAGCACCAGCCTTTCGTTCTGCGCCCGCATCCCGGACTGGTTGGTTCCGCGGAACTGCGGGTCCTCGCCGGGCCGCTCGGGCGCCAGCCGCTCGGCCGCGGTGGTCTCTGTCGTCATTGCGCCTCTCCGATCACGCCCTTGCGCAGGATGACATTGGCGTAAAGCGCCGTCTCGCCGGTGGCAACGATGGTATGGGCGGCGCGGATGCGGGGATAGAGCGCCGCTCCGGCCAGCGCCTGCACGGCAAGGCCGGGACGGAGCCGGGCGCAGATTTCATCGATCCGCCGGTGGATCGGGCCGGCAAGCGCGGGGTCGTTGTCCAGGCCGGCGCGGAGGATGGCGGGGGCGTCGGCATCCAGCGGCAAGAGCTGCAGCACCGCCTCCAGCAGCACCGGCAGGCCGTGGCCATCGGCGCGGACCAGCCGGCGGGCGTGCTCCTGCGCCGGGTAGTTGCCGTCGACCAGCGCGATCTCGTCGCCATGGCCCATGGCGCGCAGGGTGGCCAGCAGGTCAGGCCCCAGAACCGGCGGTATCCCGATCAGCATCCTTGTCTCCCCCGCCCTCTGCCAGAGCCCCAAGGGTTGGGCCGAAGCCAGCATTCTGTCAATACTAAATCAATCTGATTTATTTATATTGACGCAAAGCGCCGAATCGGTTTTCCTTGCCCCATCGCAGCGGGAGGAACGGCTGCGCGACCGCGGCGGGGAGCTGCCGCTTCCAACTGGAGGACTGCCATGACCATTTCGATGAAGGCCCTTCTGGGCTCGGCCGCGCTTGCGCTGGCGGCGACCGGCGCCAGCGCCGAGACCGGCGCCTGCCTGATCACCAAGACCGACACCAACCCCTTCTTCGTCAAGATGAAGGAAGGCGCCGAGGCCAAGGCGGCCGAACTGGGCATCACGCTGAAATCCTATGCCGGCAAGATCGACGGCGACCACGAGGCCCAGGTCTCGGCCATCGAAGCCTGCATCGCCGACGGCGCCAAGGGCATCCTGATCACCGCCTCGGACACCAAGGCCATCGTCGATTCGGTCAAGGCCGCGCGGGATGCGGGCCTGCTGGTGATCGCGCTGGACACGCCGCTGGACCCGATCGACGCCGCCGACGCCACCTTCGCCACCGACAACTTCCTGGCCGGCGAGCTGATCGGCAAATGGGCAGCGGCGACGCTGGGGGCCGAGGCGGCGAATGCCAGGATCGCGCTGCTCGACCTTGCCATCGCGCAGCCCTCGGTGGACGTGCTGCGCGACCAGGGCTTCCTGCAAGGGTTCGGCATCGACCTGGCCGACCCGGCGAAATGGGGCGACGAGACCGATCCCCGCATCGTCGGCCATGACGTGACCGCCGGGAACGAGGAAGGCGGGCTGAAGGCGATGGAATCGCTCTTGGCCAAGGACCCCGAGATCAACGTGGTCTATACCATCAACGAACCCGCCGCCGCCGGCGCCTACGAGGCGCTGAAGGCCGTGGGCCGCGAGGGCGAAGTGCTGATCGTCTCGGTCGACGGCGGCTGCCCGGGCGTCACCAACGTCAAGGACGGCGTGATCGGCGCCACCTCGCAGCAATACCCGCTGCAGATGGCCTCGCTGGGGATCGAGGCCATCGCCGCCTTCGCCAAGGACGGCAGCAAGCCCGTCCCGACCGAGGGCAAGGACTTCTTCGACACCGGGGTGACGCTGATCACCGACAAGCCGGTGGAGGGCGTGGAATCGATCGACAGCGCCAAGGGGCTGGAGCTGTGCTGGGGCTGAGCCCTGCACGGAAAGGTTGATCGGTTCCCGGAACCGGCACACAGTTGACCCGGCGGGGGCGGCCTTGGCGCCGCCCCTGTCACGACCGGCACCCGTCCGGCCAGTCCCGGACGCGCGAGGGAGGGGACCCCATGTCATCTGACGCCAAGGCCGCAACCAGTTACGAGGAGGGCCTGAAAGGCGCCTCGACCCGGGTCGCGGAATTCCACGAGGACAAGACGGCGCTGAAACGGTTGCAGACCTGGCTGCACCAGACGCCATCGGCAGTGCCGATGATCGTGCTGGTGGTGGCGCTGGTGGTGTTCGGCTTCCTGTCGCCGAACTTCTTCAAGCCCGCCACGCTGTCGACCATCCTGCAGCAGATCGCCATCGTCGGCATCCTGGGCTGCGCGCAGTCGCTGGTGGTGCTGACCGCCGGCATCGACCTTTCCGTGGGCGCCATCGCGGTGTTCTCCTCGGTGATCATGGGGCAGTTCACCTTCCGCTACGGCATACCGGCCCCGGCCTCGATCCTGATCGGGCTGGCGGCGGGCACCGCCATGGGCTTCGCCAACGGCTGGCTGGTGGCGAAGGTCAAGCTGCCGCCCTTCATCGTCACCCTCGGCACCTGGCAGATCCTGCTGGCGGCCAACTACATCTATTCCGCCAACGAGACGATCCGGTCGTCCGACATCGCCGCCAGTGCCGCGTCGCTGCAGTTCTGGGGCTCCTCGATCCAGCCGGGCGGGGTGAAGGTGCTTTATGCCGTCTTCCTGCTGGTCGCGCTGGTGGCGGTGATGGCCTATGTCCTGCGCCACACCGCCTGGGGCCGCCATGTCTATGCCGTCGGCGACGACCCCGACGCGGCGGAGCTGGCGGGGGTGCAGACCAAGCGGGTGCTGATCCAGGTCTATGCGCTGGCGGGCCTCTTCTGCGCCGTCGCCGGCTGGGTGATGATCGGCCGCTTCGGCTCGGTCTCGCCTTCCGCCTCCACCGGGGTGATGGGCAACATCCAGTCGATCACTGCGGTGGTGATCGGGGGGATCTCGCTCTTCGGCGGCCGCGGCTCCATCGTCGGCATGTTCTTCGGCGCGCTGATCGTCGGCGTGTTCGAGATGGGGCTGAAGATGGTCGGCACCGACCCGCAATGGACCTTCTTCCTCATCGGCCTGCTCATCATCATCGCCGTGGCGGTGGACCAGTGGATCAGAAAGGCAGCGGCATGACTGTTCAAGTGTCGGGGGAACCCATCCTCAAGGCGCGCGGCCTGGTGAAGCGCTACGGCAAGGTCACCGCGCTGAACAACTGCGACTTCGACCTGATGCCGGGCGAGATCCTCGCCGTCATCGGCGACAACGGCGCCGGCAAGTCCAGCCTGATCAAGGCGCTGTCCGGCGCGGTTCAACCGGACGAGGGCGAGATCATGCTGGAAGGCAGGCCGGTGAAGTTCGCCAGCCCGCTGGACGCGCGGGGGTCGGGCATCGAATGCGTCTACCAGACGCTGGCGATGTCCCCTGCCCTCTCCATCGCCGACAACATGTTCATGGGCCGCGAGTTGCGCAAACCCGGGATCATGGGCCAGCTGTTCCGCCAGCTCGACCGCCCGGCGATGGAGAAATTCGCCCGCGAGAAGCTGAACGAGCTGGGGCTGATGACGATCCAGAACATCAACCAGGCGGTGGAGACGCTTTCCGGCGGCCAGCGCCAGGGGGTGGCGGTGGCCCGGGCGGCGGCCTTCGGCTCGAAGGTGGTGATCCTGGACGAACCGACCGCGGCGCTCGGCGTCAAGGAAAGCCGCCGGGTGCTGGAGCTGATCCGCGACGTGCGCGCGCGCGGGATTCCGATCATCCTGATCAGCCACAACATGCCGCATGTGTTCGAGGTGGCCGACCGCATCCACATCCACCGCCTCGGCAGCCGGCTCTGCGTGATCGACCCGAAGGACCATTCGATGTCCGACGCGGTGGCCTTCATGACCGGCGCCAAGCTGCCGGAAGGGGTGGAGGAAGCCGCCTGAGACGGGAAGGCCAACGGCTTGGCCGGGCGGGATGAGGCGAGGCATTGCCTCGCCCCCGCCCGCCCGCGGCGGTTGCACCCGGAGGCGGTGGCAGCACATAACCCCGAGAGGCCAGCGCCCGAACCCGGCGGGCGAGAAGCGCCCGCCGAGGGCGGGCGCTGGCCGGGACTTGTGGTCCCGGCCGGGACAAGGGTAACCGTTGCCCTGCGGCGAAGGCGCGCGCCTTCGCCGAACAGGCCGCAGAAGATCGGCGCTCCGCCTCTTCCGCCGCTCACCCCACCGGCAGCCGCGCCTCGGCCATGCCGGCATACCAGCTGGCGCCGAAGGGGATGGCGCTGTCGTCGAAATCATAGGCCGGATGGTGGACCATGGCGGTGTCGCCGTTGCCGAGGAAGATATAGGCCCCCGGCCTTTCGTTCAGCATGTAGGAGAAATCCTCCGCCGCCATCAGCGGCGCCACATCCATGTCGACCCGGCCCGAGACGGCGCGGGCGACCTCGGCCGCGAAGCCGGTGTTCTCGGCGGCGTTGACGGTGACCGGATAGCCGCGGTGATAGTGCAGCTCCGCCCGGGCGCCGAGCGCCAGCGCGGTGCCCTCCACCACCTCGGCCAGCCGCTTCTCCACCAGGTCCTGCACCTCGGGGTCCAGGGTGCGGACGGTGCCCTTCATCTGCACCACCTGCGGCAGCACGTTGTGGGCCGGGCTGTCGGTCTCGACCGTGCAGACCGAGACCACGGCCTGTTTCAGCGGATCGACGTTGCGGCTGGCGATGGTCTGGATCGCCACCACGATATGGGCGGCGACCACGGTGGTGTCGATGCAGTCGTGCGGCTTGGCGGCATGGCCGCCCTTGCCGGTGACCACGATCTCGAACTGGTCGGCGGCGGCCATCATCGCGCCGGGGCGGATGGCGAACTGGCCGACCGGGATGCCGGGCATGTTGTGCATCCCGTAGACTTCATCTATTTTCCAACGGGTTATCAGGCCATCTTCCACCATCTTCAACCCGCCGCCGCCGCCTTCCTCGGCCGGCTGGAAGATGCAGACCACGGTGCCGTCGAAGTTGCGGGTCTCGGCCAGGTATTTCGCCGCGCCGAGCAGCATGGCGGTGTGGCCGTCATGGCCGCAGGCGTGCATCCGCCCCGGCGTTTCCGAGGCATAGGGCGCGCCGCTCCGCTCATGGATCGGCAGCGCGTCCATGTCGGCGCGCAGGCCGATGCTGCGGCCCCGGCTGTCGGTGCGACCCCGGATCACCGCCACCACACCGGTCTTGCCGATGCCCTCCACCACCTCGTCGCAGCCGAAGCCGCGGCACAGCTCGGCCACCCGGGCGGCGGTGCGGTGGACCTCGAACAACAGCTCGGGGTGGCGGTGGAAATCATGCCGCCAGGCGGTGATCTCGGGCAGGAGTTCGGCGAAACGGTTCTTGACAGGCATGGCAGGCTCCTTTGCGCGGAGCCTGGACCGGCGCGGGGCGGAGGGCAAGGGCTCCTCGGGGACTTCGTCCCTCGTCGCCTGCCGACGACAAGCCGAAGGCGCAGGAGGAGGACCCTACAGGCTCGGCCCCGGCCTGATCTTCGTGCCGTCGGAAAAGCGCGACAGCCGGAAGCGGCTCAGGTCGTGACCCACCGCGCCGCCCGCCACCAGGTCGGCGACCACCCGGCCCATGCCGGGGCCGATGCCGAAGCCGTGGCCGCTCATCCCGGTGGCGATGGTCAGGCCGGGAACCAGTGCATGGTCCACCACCGGCACCACGTCCGGCATCGTGTCGATCATCCCCGCCCAGGCCGAGGCCAGCCGCGGCCGGCCGAGCGCCGGGAAGGCGGCGGCGAAGGCGTCCTGCACCTTGCCAAGCGTCTTCAGGTTCGGCGCCGGGTTCAGAATACGCATCGCCTCGAAGGGCGAGGCCGCGTCCTCCGCCCAGGTCCGCGGCGTGCCCCAGGCGTCGGGGAAGCCCTTGGGCGCGGCAAGGCGGAAGGTGGTGGCGCGGAAATCGTTCCGCAGCACCGGCAGGTAGGAGAAGAACGAGGCGAAGGCATCCCGGCCGATGAAGAAGTCATGCGCCGAGCCGCCGGGGGCCAGCGTGTAACCGCCATCGGCGCGGCGGCGGAAGGCGAAGTCGTCGTCGGCCGCAGCGCCGGGGAAGACCTCCGGCATCGGCCCGGTGGCGCCGACCGAGGCCAGCACCGACAACTGCGGAATCCTCACCCCATGGCGGCGCAGGAACAGCCGCGACCAGGCCCCGGCGGCGACCACCACATGGTCGCACGCCACCCGGCCCGCCTCGGTGACGACGCCCGCAACCCTGCCGCCCGCGATGTCCAGCGCGCGGACGGCGCAGGCTTCGCGGATCATCACCCCGCGGTCCTCGGCAGCGGCGGCCAGCATCGGCACCGCCACCCAGGGCTCCGCCCGCGCGTCCGAGGCGGTCCAGAGCGCGCCCTTCCACGCCGCCGCGGCGCCGTTCAGCATCGCCGCGGCCTCGGCCGCGGTCAGCAGGCGCGTGTCCAGCTGATGCGCCCGGGAATGCTCGGTCCAGGCCTCGAAACCGGCGATCTCGCGGTCGGTCTTCGCCAGATACATCACCCCGGTCTGCCGGAACCCCAGCCCCTCGCCCAGCTCGGCGGCGAGGCGCTTCCAGATCGACAGGCTTTCCACCATGATCGGCAGCTCGCCCGGGTCCCTGCCCTGCTGGCGCACCCAGCCCCAGTTGCGGCTGGACTGTTCGCCGGCGATCCGGCCCTTCTCGCAGAGGAAGACCGACAGGCCCTTCTGGCGCAGGAACCAGGCCGTCATCACCCCGATCACGCCGCCGCCGACGATCACCACATCGGCACGGGGCGGCAGCGGGGCGGAGAAGCGGACGGGGGTGCCGTCGTGGATCGGGAAGGTCATCGCCGGGCCTCCGGGGCCCCGCAGGCCCGCAGCTGACGCAGTATCAGGATTTCCATGTCCCTTCCCCATATCTTGCGGCCAGCCTCTGCGCGCCGGTGCGGACTGTCAATATCTGGCCTGCGGTCAAGGGTGCCGATTCCCGGACGAAACCCCTAATGCATCGCCTTCCTGATCCGGCGGACCATCAGCCAGACCAGCCCGATCACCGGCAGCACAAGGGCGGCGGTCAGCATCTCCTTGGTCCAGCCCATCGCCGCGGCGAAAGGATAGGCCAGATAGGCGGCCAAGCTGACGGCATAATAGCTGATCGCCACCACCGACAGCCCCTCGACCGTGTGCTGCAACCGCAGCGCCAGGTCGGCGCGGCGGTCCATGCTCTCCAGCAGCCGCTGGTTCTGGCCCGAGCGCTCGACATCCACCCGCGTCCGCAGCAGCTCGGCCGCGCGGATGGCGCGTTCGGACATCTCGCGCAGGCGCTTCTCGGCGGATTTCACCGTGCGCATGGCGGGGTCGTAGCGGCGCATCATGAATTCGGCCAGGGTCTGGCGACCGCCGAGCCGGTCCTCGCGCAGGACCTGGATACGCTGGTTCAGGATCGCCTCATAGGCCGCCGTCGCGCCGAAGCGGAACGAGAAGCGGACCGCCAGGCCCTCCAGCTCCGCCGCGATGGAGAGAAGCTCGTGCAGCACCTCTTCAGAGGGCCGGGCGCCGCTGTCCAGCCCCGCGACCAGCGCCTCCATCTTCGGGTCGAGCGCGTTCAGCCATTGCGTCAGCTGGCGCGCGCGCATCAGCCCCAGCATCGACATGGCGCGATAGGTTTCGATCTCGCAGAGCCGCTGGACGATGCGGCCCACCCTGCGGGGCGAGCCGCCGGGCCGGACGAAGACGGCAAAGCGCATGTGGCCGGCCGGGTCGATGCGGAAATCGCCGGCGATCACCGCCGCGTCGTCGACCACGCGAGACAGCACCATGCTTTCGGGCACGAACCAGTCGGCGCAGGCGCGCAGGATGTCGTCCTCGTCCGCCGGCATCGGCGCGACGCGGATCAGTGCCGAGACCAGGCGGTCGCCCGGCGCGGCCTCGACCCAGTCGGGCGGGAAGACCTCGGCCTCCGCCGGGTCGAAGGGGCGGGGCGAGAGGCCGGGGCAGAAGGCCGAATAGGTCACGAATTCGGTGTGGCTCTCCCATTTCAGCTCGGCCCGGCCGATGGGACCGGAGTAATGGGTGGCCTCTGGCTGCGGATGGGCGCCGCCGTGGCGGTCGATCAGCGCCAGCAGGTGGGCGCGGTCGCGCGCCCGGTCGCGGTTGGCGGCGTCCACCGGCGGCTTGATCGCCAGGAAGACGGCGGTGCAGGGCAGCTCCAGCGCCGGGAAGGGGCGGGCGTGCAGTTCGTTGACGGTGGCATAGCGCAGGGGATGGTCGGCAGGCATCTTCGGCGGTCCGGTGGGGTCTGTTTCGGCCAGATGGACGGCGGCACGGCGGCGGATGCCAGAAGTTTCGCGGGATACCGGGGTATGCGGCGGGGGTGTTGCGCGAATGCAAAAGGCCCCGGCGCGATGCCGGGGCCCTTGCACGATTTTTGGGCGCAAGATCGGTCCTAGTCGATCATCGGCAGCAGCGCGTCCAGCGATTTCTTGGCGTCGCCGTAGAACATCCGGGTGTTGTCCTTGTAGAACAGCGGGTTCTCGATGCCGGAATATCCCGTGCCCTGCCCGCGCTTCGACACGAAGACCTGCTTGGCCTTCCAGCACTCCAGCACCGGCATCCCGGCGATGGGGGAGTTCGGGTCCTCCTGCGCCGCCGGGTTGACGATGTCGTTCGAGCCGATGACGATGGCGACATCGGTTTCCGGGAAGTCCTCGTTGATCTCGTCCATCTCCAGCACGATGTCGTAAGGCACCTTCGCCTCGGCCAGCAGCACGTTCATGTGGCCGGGCAGTCGCCCCGCCACCGGATGGATGGCGAAGCGGACGTTCTTCCCCTTGGCGCGCAGCTTGCGGGTCAGTTCGGAAACCGACTGCTGCGCCTGCGCCACCGCCATGCCGTAGCCGGGGATGATGATCACGGAATCCGCATCGTTCAGCGCCGCCGCCACGCCCTCGGCGTCGATGGCGATCTGCTCGCCGGTGACTTCCATGGCCGGGCCCGAGGTGCCGCCGAAGCCGCCGAGGATCACCGAGATGAACGAACGGTTCATCGCCTTGCACATGATGTAGGACAGGATCGCACCGGAGGAGCCAACCAGCGCGCCGACCACGATCAGCAGATCGTTCGACAGCGAGAAGCCGATCGCCGCCGCCGCCCAGCCGGAATAGCTGTTCAGCATCGACACCACTACCGGCATGTCGGCGCCGCCGATGCCCATGATCAGGTGGTAGCCGATGAAGAAGGCCAGCAGCGTCATCCCGATCAGCGCCAGCACCGAGCCGGAGTTCAGGTAGACCAGCAGCAGCAGCAAGGAGCCAAGGGCCGCGCCGGCATTCAGCACATGCCCGCCCGGCAGCTTCTTCGCCTTGCCATCCACCTTCCCGGCCAGCTTGCCATAGGCGATGACCGAGCCGGTGAAGGTGACCGCGCCGATGAAGACGCCGAGGAACAGTTCCACCCGCAGGATCGACAGTTCCACCGGGGTCTTGTGCGCCAGAAGGGCGGCGAAGCCGGTCAGCCCGGCCCGGCCCGCGGCATCCAGCCCCGCCACGTCGGCGGCCTCGATATGGGCGTTGTAGCCGATGAAGACCGCAGCGAGGCCGACCAGGCTGTGCATGGCGGCGACAAGCTGCGGCATCTCGGTCATCTGGACGCGCTGCGCGACATACCATCCGGCGGAACCGCCGATGACCAGCATGGCCAGGGTGACATACCAGTTGCCCGCGCCCGGGCCGATCAGCGTGGCCAGCACCGCCAGCGCCATGCCCACGATGCCATACCAGACCGCGCGCTTGGCGCTTTCCTGCCCCGACAGACCGCCCAGCGACTGGATGAAGAGGACGGCGGCGACGACATAGGCCGCGGTGGTGAATCCGATTTCCATCTGCCCTGCCCCTTACGACTTCTGGAACATGGCCAGCATCCGCCGCGTGACCATGAAGCCGCCGAAAATGTTGACCCCCGCCATCAGCACCGACAGCGCGCCGAGGATGATGACCAGGATGTTCCCCGATCCGATCTGCAAGAGCGCGCCGAGGATGATGATCGAAGAGATCGCGTTGGTCACCGCCATCAGCGGCGTGTGCAGCGAATGCGAGACGTTCCAGATCACCTGGAAGCCGACATAGCAGGCCAGCACGAAGACGATGAAGTGCGACATGAAGCTGGCCGGGGCGTAAAGCCCGGCCAAGAGCAGCAGCCCGCCGCCGATGGCCAGCAGGCCGACCTGGCTGCGGGTCTGCGCCTTGAAGGCGGCGACTTCCTGCGCCCGGCGTTCCTCGGGCGTCAGTTCCTTGGGCTTTTCCTTCGGCTTCTGCGCCGCGATGGCCTGCACCTTGGGCGGCGGCGGCGGATAGGTCACCGCGCCGGCATGGGCCACGGTGGCGCCGCGGATCACGTCGTCTTCCATGTTGTGGTCGATCACGCCGTCCTTCTTCGGCGTAAGATCGGTCAGCATGTGCCTGATGTTGGTGGCATAAAGCGTGGAAGCCTGCGTCGCCATCCGGCTGGGGAAGTCGGTGTAGCCGACGATGGTCACGCCGTTGTCGGTGACGATCTTCTGGTCCGGCACCGTCAGGTCGCAGTTGCCGCCGCGCTCGGCCGCAAGGTCGACGATGACGCTGCCGCGCTTCATCATCGCCACCATGTCCGCGGTCCAGAGCTTCGGCGCCGGGCGGCCGGGGATCAGGGCGGTGGTGATGACGATGTCCACCTCCGGTGCCAGCTCGCGGAACTTCTTCAGCTGCGCCTCGCGGAACTCCGGGGACGAGGGCGCCGCATAGCCGCCGGTCGCGGCGCCGTCCTGCGCCTGTTCGGAGAAATCGAGATAGACGAACTCCGCCCCCATCGACTCGATCTGCTCGGCGACCTCGGGGCGCACGTCGAAGGCCAGCGTGATCGCGCCGAGGCTGGTCGAAGTGCCGATGGCCGCCAGCCCCGCCACGCCCGCACCGACCACCAGAACCTTCGCCGGGGGCACCTTGCCCGCCGCCGTCACCTGGCCGGTGAAGAAGCGGCCGAAGTTGTTGCCGGCCTCGATCACCGCGCGGTAGCCGGCGATGTTCGCCATCGAGGACAGCGCGTCCATCTTCTGGGCGCGCGAGATGCGGGGCACCATGTCCATGGCGACCACGGTCGCGCCGCGCTCGGCCACCAGCTTCAGCAGCGCCTCGTTCTGCGCCGGCCAGAAGAAGGAGATCAGCGTCTGGCCCGCACGGAGAAGCTTGGCCTCCTTCTCCTCCGGCCCGCGCACCTTGACCAGCACGTCGGCGGCATCGACCACGGCCTTCGCCGTCTTCAGCACCTCGACGCCCGCCGCGGCATAGGCGTCATCGGTGAAGCCCGCCTTCGTCCCCGCGCCCGCCTGGATGCAGCACGCATGCCCCAGCTTTTGCAGCTGCAGCGCCGAATCGGGGGTCATCGCCACCCGGTTCTCGCCCTCGAAAATCTCAGCCAAAGCGCCGATCTTCACCGATCTCTCCCCCTTCCGTGGCGGTTTTCCCGCCTGTCCCGTCGCTGCTGTAGCATCGGGGACCATGATTTCAACCGTTGAATGCTGCCCCGCGGCGTTTCCTCCGGGCCCTGCGGCCCCGCTTCTTGGGGCCGCGCCACTCTTCCCGGCCCGGCCGGCGGCGTCAATCCCGGCGGCCCGTCCGCGACGCCGCAGGCGGCAAGACATTTCAAGCTTGAAATTTCTCGCCGGAAGCCCTATGGCTGGGGCAAGAGGAACGGGGCGGCCGCCCCGCGGGAGAGGATGCCGATGACCACCGATTTTGCCGCGACCCGGGCGATATTCGACCTGCCCGAGGGGGTGATCTACCTCGACGGCAACTCGCTGGGGCCGATGCCCAGGGCCGCCGCCGCGCGGGTGGCCCATGCGGTGACCGAGGAATGGGGCAAGCTCCTGATCCGCGGCTGGAACGCGGCCGGCTGGATGGAGATGCCGGCGCGGGTGGGCGACCGGATCGCCCGGCTGGTGGGAGCGGAGCCCGGCTCGGTCGTCATGGGCGACACCCTGTCGATCAAGGTCTACCAGGCGCTGGCCTCGGCGCTGGAGATGAACCCCTCGCGGAAGGTGATCCTGTCCGACACCGGCAACTTCCCCTCCGACCTCTACATGGCCGACGGGCTGGTGCGGACCCTCGGCGAGGGCTACGCCCTGCGCACCGTCGCCCCGGAAGAGGTGGAGGCCGCGATCGGCCCCGACGTGGCGGTGCTGATGCTGACCGAGGTCGACTACCGCACCGGGCGCAAGCACGACATGGCGAAGCTGATCGCCAAGGCCCATGCGGCCGGCGCGCTGGTGGTCTGGGACCTCGCCCATTCGGCCGGGGCGATCCCGGTGCATCTGGCCCGCGACGGCGCCGATTTCGCCGTGGGCTGCAGCTACAAGTATCTGAACTCCGGCCCCGGCGGCCCGGCCTTCATCTATGTCGCGCCGCGCCATCAGGCGGTCGCGCGCCCGGCCCTTTCGGGCTGGCTGGGGCATGAAGCGCCCTTCGCCTTCGATCTCGACTACCGCCCCGGCCATGGCGTCGAACGGATGCGCGTCGGCACCCCGCCGATCCTGCAGCTGGCGGCGCTGGATGCCGCGCTGGACATCTGGGACGGCGTGGAGATGGAGGACCTGCGCGCCGCTTCGCTGGCCTTGCAGGACCGCTTCATCGCCGGGGTGGAGGACGCCTGCCCCGACCTGGTGCTGGCCACGCCCCGCGACCACGCCATGCGCGGAAGCCAGGTGTCGTTCCGTCACGCCGAGGGCTATGCCATCATGCAGGCGCTGATCCATGAGGGCGTGATCGGCGACTTCCGCGCCCCCGACATCCTGCGCTTCGGCTTCACTCCCTTGTATATCGGCGCGGCCGAGGTCGACCGGGCGGTGGAGATCCTGTCGCGGATCATGGCGACCCGCGGCTGGGACCGGCCGGAGTTCAAGGCCCGGGCCCGGGTGACCTGATGGCCGCCCTGCCGCCCAGCCTGCCGCCGGTCTGCCGCCCTGCGGGCTGGGTCGCCATCTGGCGGCGGCTGGGCAATCTGTCGGTGCTGAACCGGAGGGCTGAACTTTCCCCTTGAAGCCTTTAGATTCACAGGAGAAAGAGACATGACCAAACTACCCGACCCCGCCTCAGACGGCGCCCAGATGTCCTTCGACGGGCGGATGTCCTATGGCGACTATCTCGCCATCGACCAGATCCTGACCGCACAGAAGCCGCTCAGCACCGCGCATGACGAGATGCTGTTCATCATCCAGCACCAGACCTCCGAGCTGTGGATGCGGCTGGCGCTGCACGAACTGGACGCCGCCCGCCGTTGCGTGGCCGAGGACCGCGCCCGCGAGGCCTTCAAGATGCTGGCGCGGATCGCCCGCATCTTCGAGCAGTTGAACAACGCTTGGGACGTGCTGCGGACGATGACGCCCGCCGACTACACCACCTTCCGCGAAAGCCTGGGCCAGTCCTCCGGCTTCCAGTCCTGGCAATACCGGCTGATCGAATATGCCGTGGGCAACCGCAACCTTGCGATGCTGAAGCCCCATGCCCACCGGCCCGACCTGCTGGCGAAGCTGGAGGCGGAACTGGCGCGGCCCTCGCTTTACGACGAGGCGCTGCGGCTCTTGTCCCGGACGGGCTTTGCGGTGCCGGAGGCGGTGCTGACCCGCGACCTGCGCCAGCCCTGGGCCTTCGACGAGCGCGTGCAGGAGGTCTGGGCGCAGGTCTACCGCAATCCCTCGGCGCATTGGGAAGCCTATGAACTGGCTGAGAAGCTGGTGGATTTCGAGGACTACTTCCGCCGCTGGCGCTTCAACCACGTCACCACGGTGGAACGGGTGATCGGCTTCAAGCGCGGGACGGGGGGCACCTCGGGCATCGCCTATCTCAAGCGGATGCTGGAGGTGCAGCTGTTCCCCGAACTCTGGTCGCTGCGGACGGCGCTGTAGGCACTCTCCAGCCGGGCGGGAGAAGAGGCACCGCCTCGCCCCCGCCCGCGCCCAGCGGTTCGACCGGAGACCTGTCAACCCGAGACCGGGAAGACCGGCGCCGCCCCGGCGGGCCCGGCTGGTCTATGGAAATGATGCTTTGGGACGAAAGCGGTGGCCGTCGCCAGGACAAGAGCGCGGACAGACCTTTCCCGTTCACGAAGCCGTCATCGGCGGGCGGTCCGCCGCCCGCCGGCCCCGCGGCGGTTTGACGCTCCTTCCGGCCTCGGCTAGTGTCGCCCCCGTGAATCCGGGAGCATTGTTCCCGGAATGGAAACCTGTGAGCCCAAGCATGATCCTGACCGGCCGCCTTGCCCTTTCCCCGCTGCTCCGAACGCCGGCCTTCGCGCTGGCCGCGGCCCTGCTGCTGGCGGGCTGCGTCGACCCGATCACCGGGCAGCCGGCCGGCACCCCCGCCGCCGCGGGCCCCGAACTGCCGAAGCCCGAGGACAATGTCTACGTGGCCAAGTCGGACGGGCAATACACCGTCCCCGCCCTGCCGGTCGAACAGATCCCCGAGGCCTACCGCCGCCAGGTCGTGGCCTACACCACCGAACAGGCCCCCGGCACCATCATCATCGACCCCAGCCAGCGCGTGCTCTACTACGTCCTCGGCAAGAACAGGGCGCTGCGCTACGGCATCGCCGTCGGGGCCGAGGGCTTCGGCTGGTCGGGCGAGGCCATCGTCGCCAACAAGAAGCACTGGCCGACCTGGACCCCGCCGAAGGAGATGATCGCGCGCAAGCCCGAGCTGGCGAAATGGGAGAACGGCCAACCCGGCGGCCCGACCAACCCCTTGGGCGCGCGGGCGATCTACCTGACCTCGAACGGCGTGGACTACGGCTACCGCATCCACGGCACCCCGGAGTGGAAGTCGATCGGCCGCAACGCCTCCTCCGGCTGCTTCCGCATGATCAACCAGGACGTGATGGACCTGTTCGAGCGGGTGAAGGGCGGCGAGAAGGTGATCGTGCTGACCTCGAAGGGCGAGATGCCGAACGGCCTCAACATCCCGAAACCGCCGGCGGTGAAGAAGAAGGCCCCGGCCGCCGCGCCGGTGGTGGCGCCGCCGCTGGCCGTGCTGCCGCCCCCCAGCATCGTCGGCGGACCTGCCGCGCCGGCCGCCCCGTCGGCGGAGCCCGCCGCGGCCCCGGCGACTGCGCCGGCGGTGCCGGCCCCCGCCGCCGATACGCCGCCCGCCGCCGTGCCGGAGGCCCCGGCGGCCGCGCCCGAACCCGCCGCCCCGGCCTGCCCGGTGCCGATGGTCGACGGCGCCTGCCCGCAGGACTGACGGAACATCTCCAAGGCCCCGAAGATCGCGCGATCTTCGGGGTGATTTCCGCGCGGAAATCGCCGTTACAACAGCCGCCGCAACGGCCCCCGGTTGCAGAAGATCACGAACTGTCCGGCATTCTCGACCAGCGAGAAGCCGCGCCGTCTTATCTCGGCCATGAAGGCCGCGCGGCCGACATACCGCTCCACATCCCGCACCTGCCGGCGGATCACCGCGCCGTCGCGTGCGGCCTTCGAGGCGAACAACTCGCCGAAGAACTGGTCCTGGGAAAGGGGCGGCAGGGCGGACATGAGGCCCATGCTGGCCGCAAAGGGTTGACGAAACCTTGACGCTACTCCGCCGCCAGCCGCTTCTTCCGCCCCTCGGCCCAGTCGGTGCAGGCGCGGCCGAAGGCCTCGAACAGCGGGCGCGACACCGGGTCCTCGCCCGCCCGCCATTCCGGGTGCCATTGCACCGAAAGGGTGAAGCCGGGCGCGTCCCTGACATGGATCGCCTCCGGCGTGCCGTCCGGCGCGATGCCCTCGACCACGATCCGCGGCCCCGGCCGGTCGATGCCCTGGCCGTGCAGGGTGTTGGTCATCACCTCCGCCGCGCCCATCAGCCGGTGGAACACCCCGCCCTCGGTGAAACGCACCGCATGGCGCAGGGCGAACTGCTCTTCCAGCGTGCCCTCGGGCGGCATCCGGTGGTTCATCCGCCCCGGCAACTCGCGGATTTCCGGGTGGAGCGAGCCGCCCATGGCCACGTTCACCTCCTGGAAGCCGCGGCAGATGCCCAGGAAGGGCTGGCCGCGGTCGACGCAGGCGCGGATCAGCGGCAGCACCACCGCATCGCGGCCGCGGTCGAAGGCGCCATGCGCCGGCGTCTCCTCGGCGCCGTATTCCGAAGGATGGACGTTCGGCCGGCCGCCGGTCAGCAGGAAGCCGTCGCAAAGGCCCAACAGGTCCTCGACCGAGACATAGCGCGGGTCGGTCGGGATGATCAGCGGCAGACAGCCCGCCACGTCCGCCACCGCCTCGGAATTCATCGTGCCGCTGGCATGGACGAAATAGCGGTCGTTCATCGCATGGGAGTTGCCGATGATGCCCACCACGGGGCGACGGCTGGTCAGGCAGGACATGTCCGGGGTCCGGCAATGGTGACTTTCGCGGGCAGGATAACCCCCCGGCGCGGCAGGGTGAAGGGGCTGATGCGGGCCGCGACGCACAGGCCGGTTGCGCTGGCGCAGGGGCTCACCGGCTCGTGACTTGCCTTCCAGCGGGGGGAAGCTGCGAGACGGAGCGGAGCACAGGAAAGGACCCCCGATGAAACGGATCATGCTTGCCGCCTCGCTGCTTGCCGCCCTCGCCCTGCCCCTGCCGGCCGAGGACGCGCCGGCCGCGATGGACCATTCCGGCCATGGCGCCGCCGCTGCCGCCCCTTCGACCGAGGCCTTCGCCGCCGCCAATGCCGCGATGCACGAGGCGATGGCGATCGACTACAGCGGCGATGCCGATGTCGATTTCATCCGCGGCATGATCCCGCATCATCAGGGCGCGGTGGCGATGGCCCGGGTGGTGCTGGAGCACGGCAAGGACCCGGAGGTGCGCAAACTGGCCGAAGCGGTGATCGCCGCGCAGGAGGCGGAGATCCGGTGGATGCAGGAGTGGCTGGCGGACCACGCGCCCTGAGCCACGCCTCCGAGTTCTCCTGCCGTCTGCCCGGGAGCGGGAGGATCGTCCCCATCCTTGCCTTTCGCTCTCGGGCAAGCCCCCGCCCCGCAGGCAAGGTCGGCATCCGGCACCGCAAGCCCGCCAGCCCGCCGGACTTGCGTGCCATATCGGCGGGCGAATGCCCCCAACGTCGCCCAAGGGCGTCTGGCCAAGAGCGGCGGTCAGGGTCGGGCCACCTGCCCGAGCGCGGATCGCCTCCCCCGCGATGCCCGCACTCCGCCCTTGCCCTCGCTCTCGGCCAAGTCCTTGCCCGCAGCCGGGTCGGCATCCGGCGCCGGAAGCCCCGTCGACCCGCCGGAGCCGAAGGTTCGGAATACTCCATCCCGCTGCCTCCCCCGTCGCTTTCAGGCAGGCATCCCGCGCAGCCCGCCCATAGCCTGCCCGGCATGACACGCGCCCCCTCCCCCGCCCGGCCGCAGCCGAGGCCGCTGCTCGGCATCGGGCTGATGCTCGCCGCCATGGCGATCCTGCCGCTGATCGACGTGCTGGCGAAGTTCCTCGGCCAGGCCGGGCTGCCGATCCTGGTGGTGGTCTGGGCGCGGGCGCTGTTCGGGGCGCTGATGGTGGCGCCCTTCGCCTTCCGCGCCGCCGGGCGCCGGGCGCTGCTGCCGGAGCGGCCGCTCTACCACAGCCTGCGGGCGCTGCTCCTCTACGCCTCCACCTGGTTCTTCTTCACCGCGCTGACATACCTGCCCATCGCCGATGCGCTGGCGATCTTCTTCGTCAATCCGCTGGTGGTCACCCTGCTCTCCGCCCTGGTGCTGGGAGAAAGGGTCGGCCCGCGCCGGTGGGCGGCGGTGGCGGTGGGGTTCCTCGGCACCATGATCATCATCCGCCCCGGCCTGGTGGAACTGAACCCCGGCACCCTGCTGGCGCTGCTGGCGGGGACCAGCCTCGGCAGCTATTTCGTGATGACCCGCGCCCGCGCCGTGCACGACGACGCCAATGTGATGACCTTCCAGACCAGCGCCATCGGCACCCTCGGCCTGACGCTGCTGCTGCCGCTCGGCTGGCAGATGCCGCAGCCGCAGGAATGGCTGATGCTGCTGGGGGTCGGCATCATCGCCACCGCAGGGCATCTGCTGATCACCCGCGCCTACGAACAGGCCGAGGCCTCGCTGCTGGCGCCCTTGGCCTTCACCGAGATCGTGGTGGCGGTGCTGGTCGGCTGGTGGTTCTTCGGCGACTGGCCCGACCGCTGGACCCTGCTCGGCGTGGCGGTGCTGATCGGCTCGGCCGTCTACATCTCGCTGCGCGAGCGGCGGGTGCGGAAAATCTCCCCTTCACAGCCGCCCGCAAAAGCGGCATCCGGGGGCTGAACCCCGGGTCCCCCAACCGATGCCGCAGCCCGCCCCTCCGCCCCGCCTTTCCGAGATCCTCGCCGCGCTGGCCGGGGACGACAGCCGCGACCGCATCTCGGTCCACGACATGGTGGAGACGATGCGCGCCCGCGCCTTCGGGGCGCTGCTCCTCATCTTCGCCTTCCCCAACATCCTGCCGACGCCGCCGGGGACCGCCGGAATCCTCGGCCTGCCGCTGATCTTCCTGTCGGCGCAGATGATGCTGGGGCTGGACCCCTGGCTGCCCGGCTTCATCGCCCGGCGGTCGATGGCGCGCAGCACCTTCCAGGCGCTGGTGGCGCGGATCGAGCCCTGGCTGCTGCGGGCCGAGCGGCTGCTGCGGGCGCGGATGCAGGTCCTGGCCCATCCGCGGGCGCAGCGGATCCTGGGGGCGCTGTGCCTGATCGTCTCCATCGCGCTGGTGCTGCCGGTGCCCTTCGCCAACATGGCCCCCTCCATCGCGCTCTGCCTGATCGGGCTCGGGGTGCTGGAGCGCGACGGGCTCTGGATCGTCCTCGGCGTGCTGGCCGCCTTCGGCTCGCTGGTCTATGTGGCGGGGCTGGCCTATGCGCTGGTGAAATCGGTGGTCTTCCTGCTGATGAACGCGTTCTGAGGTCCGATTTTTCAGCGAAAAATCGAAATCTTACGCCCCCGCCGCGACCACCTTCGCCGCCGCCTCCAGCGCGCCGGCCCCGTGCGGCAGGTCCAGCGCCTTCAGCCCGGCGTCCATCACCGCCAGCGCCCCCAGCGTCATATGGGCGTTGACATGGCCCATATGCGCCACCCGCAGCGCGCCGTCGCTGGCCGGGTCCTCCGGCGTCGCCATGCCGAGACCGATGCCCAGGGTGACGCCCGCCCTGTGCTCGCACCATTCCCGCAACCGGGTTGCCTGCGGCGCTCCGAAGCGCGCCGCGGTGACCGAGCGGCCGCGCCAGTCGGGATCGGCGACGTTCATGGCGATCTGCGGGTTGCCCCGGCCCCAGGCGTCGAAGGCGGCCCAGACCGCACCGGCCAGCACCTCGTGGCGATGCCAGACGGCCTCCAGCCCCTCCTCGTGCACCAGCATGGTCAGCGCCTCGCGCAGCCCGTAAAGGTGCGCGGTCGGCGCGGTGCCGTCCCAGAGGTGCCAGAATTCGTCCGAGGCGCCGGGGATGCGCGGCCCCCACCGCCAGTAGGGGCTGGCGAGGTCGCCCTCGCCGCAGCGCTGCCGCGCGGCTTCGGTGAACCAGACGAAGGCCAGGCCCGGCGGGGTCATCAATCCCTTCTGGCAGGCCGCCACGGTGACATCGACGCCCCATTGGTCCATGCGGAATTCGTCGCAGCCCAGCGAGGCAATGCAGTCCACCGCGAACAGCGCCGGATGACCCGCGGCGTCGATGGCGCGGCGCAGGGCGGGGATGTCGTTGCGGATGGTGGTGGCGGTGTCGACATGGGTGGTCAGCACGGCCTTGATCCGGCCCTCGCGGTCGGCCCGCAGCGCCGCCTCCACCTGCCCCGGATCGGCCGGGGCCTGCCGGCCGAAGTCGAGGACATCGACCTCCACCCCCAGTTGTCTTGCGTGGTTGGCCCAGCCATGGCCGAACTGCCCGGTCGCCAGCACCAGCGCCTTCTCGCCGCGCGAGAACAGGTTGGCCGTCGCCGCCTCCCACCCCGCATGGCCGTTGCCGATCCAGGCCGCGACATGGCCCGAAGTCCCGGCCAGCGTCCGCAGATCGGGCCAGAGGCTTTCCACCAGGTCGAGCAGCCCGCCCTCGTAGATGTTCGGGCTGCCCCGGTGCATCGCCCGCTGCACCCGGTCGGGAATGACCGAGGGGCCGGGGATGGCAAGATAGGGCTGGCCGTTGGCAAGGGTCATCGCGGGCTCCTCTCCGTTCGCCGGACATGGCTAGGCCGGATCGGGGCGCGGTGCAACCGGGGGGATTGGACGGGTTGCACGGCTTGACCGGGCGGGAGAAGGCGAGGCACTGCCTCGCCCCCGCCCGTGCGCGACGGCAGCACCCCGGAGACGGTGCGGCACGAGACCCCGAGAGGCCAGCGCCCGACCCGGCGGGCGAGAAGCGCCCGCCGAGGGCGGGGCGGGCGCTGGCCGGGCCTTTGGGGACCGGCCGGACAAGGTAAAGCGTTGCGCTGTGGCGAAGGCGATGGCCTTCGCCAAGGCAAGGAACGGAGCGGCGGGGTGAACCCCGCCCTACCACGGGTTCACCCCGGCGGGCGCCTTGCGCCGGGACGACGGTCGGGGACTCCTTGAGACCCGCGCCCCGATCCGCTACACCCGTGCCACCCCAGCGGAGGCCCGACTTGGCCGAGACAGACCCTGCCCCGACCCGCCTCTTCCGCCGCTACTGGCGCGATTTCCTCGGCCGCCGCTGGAAGATGCTGGGGCTGGCGATCCTCGTCTCGGTGGCCGAGGGCTCTACGCTCGGCGCGCTCTCCTGGCTGCTGGAGCCGCTCTTCGACCAGGTCTTCGCCTCGCGCTCCACCACGGCGCTGGCCTGGGTCGGCACCGGCATCCTCGCGCTCTTCCTGTTCCGGGCGCTGACCTCGATCCTCGGCCGCCACCTGATCGCCCGGCTGAACCAGGAGACCGCCGCCGACATGCAGGCCGCGCTCCTCGGCCACCTGCTGACGCTGGACGGCGGCTTCTTCCAGGCCAACCCGCCCGGCAGCCTGATCGAGCGGGTGCAGGGCGATACCGTCGCCGCCCAGGCCGGGATGCAGCTGGTGGTGGCCGGGATAGCCCGCGATGCGGTCTCGCTGATCGGGCTCTTCGCCGTCGCACTCTCGATCGACCCGCTCTGGACTGCCGCCGCGCTGGTCGGCGCGCCGCTGCTGCTGCTGCCCGCGCTCGGCCTGCAACGCTACATCCGCCGCAAGACCCTGCAGATGCGCACCGAATCCGGCCTGCGCGCCACCAGGCTGGACGAGATCTTCCACGGCATCGCCCAGGTCAAGCTGAACCGGATGGAGGGCTACCAGGCCGCGCGCTTCCGCCGGATCCTGAACCGCATCACCCGGGCCGAGGTGAAATCCGCCACCGGCCGCGCCGCGATGCCGGCGCTGGTCGACATCGTGACCGGCCTCGGCTTCTTCGCCGTCCTCATGCTGGGCGGCCGCGAGGTGGTGGCGGGCACCCGCACCACCGGCGAGTTCATGGCCTTCTTCACCGCCATGGCGCTGACCTTCCAGCCGATCCGCCGCCTGTCCGACCTGGCCGGGCAATGGCAAATCTCCCGCGCCTCGCTGGAGCGGCTCTATGCGCTGTTCGACCGGCACCCGCAGGCCAGCCGCCCGGCGCAGAGCCGCGCCCTGCCCGCCGCGCTGCCCCCGGCCATCGAGTTCCGCGCGGTGGACTTCGGCTACGACGCCACCCCGGTGCTGCGCGGCCTGACCTTCACCGCCGAGGCCGGCAAGGTCACCGCGCTGGTCGGCGCCTCGGGGGCGGGGAAATCCACCGTCTTCCACCTGCTGACCGGGCTGGCCGAGCCGCAGGGCGGGCAGATCCTGCTCGGCGGCGCCGACGTGACCGGCATGACCCTGGCCGACCAGCGCCGCCACTTCGCCGCCGTGGCGCAGGAGGCCGCGCTCTTCGACGAGACCCTGCGCGAGAACCTGATCCTCGGCCGCGACGGCATCGGCGGGGAAAGGCTGGCCGCGGCGCTGGCCGATGCGCGGGTGGACGAATTCCTCGCCCGCCTGCCCGCGGGGCTCGACACGCCCGCCGGCCCCCGCGGCTCGGCGCTCTCCGGCGGCCAGCGCCAGCGCATCGCCATCGCCCGGGCGCTTTTGGCCGATGCGCCGGTGCTCCTCTTGGACGAGGCCACCTCGGCGCTGGACGCCGCCTCGGAGACCGCCGTCACCGAGGCGCTGGCCCGGGCGCAGCAGGGCCGCACCACGCTGGTCATCGCCCACCGGCTGGCCACCGTCCGCGATGCCGACAGGATCGTGGTGATGGACGAGGGCCGGGCGGTCGAGACCGGCAGCCATGACCAGCTTCTGGCGAAGGGCGGGCTTTATGCCCGTCTCCACGCCCTGCAATTCCGCGATTGAACGCCTATATGGAGCCTGTCCGGCAAAAGTGGAGCCCGGTTTTGCCGAAAGACAGGCGACCACCACAGACTGTCGGCAAAGGGGTGCGACGATGATCGGCGAGGCGATGGAAGGACGGGCGGTCTGGCGGCTTTCGGGCAGCGACGTGCTGCCCTTCCTGCAGGGGCTGGTGACCAACGACGTGCTGCCGCTCGGCCAGGCGCCGGGGCTGGTCTGGGCGGCGCTGCTGACGCCGCAGGGCAAGTATCTGGCCGATTTCTTCCTCGCCCGCCTGCCCGGTCAGGACGACATCCTGCTGGACCTGCCGGAGCCGATGGCCCAACCCGTGCTGAAGCGCCTCCAGATGTATCGCCTGCGCGCCGATGTGCAGATCGCCCCCACCGCTTTGCAGGTGACCCGCGGGCTCGGCGAGCCCCCCGAGGGCGCCCTGCCCGACCCGCGCCACTCCGGCCTCGGCTGGCGGCGCTATGGCGATGCCCCGGGCACGGCGCCGGCGACCGACTGGGACGCACTGCGGGTGGAACTGATGGTGCCGGAATATCCCGCCGATCTGGTGCCCGACGACAGCTACATCCTGGAGATGGGCTTCGAGCGGCTGAACGGGGTGAACTTCCGCAAGGGCTGCTATGTCGGGCAGGAGGTCACCGCCCGGATGAAGCACAAGACCGAGCTGAGGAAGGGCCTGGTCCGCCTGTCCATCGACGGCGAGGCCGCCCCCGGCACCCCGATCACCCTGCCCGACGGGCGCGAGGCGGGACGGTTGGGAACCTCTGCCGGGGGCTTCGCGTTGGCGCATATGAGGTTCGACCGGATGGAAGGGGAATTGCGGGCGGGGACGGCCCGGCTGGCGGCGATCCGAGGCCGCTGAAAAATACGGCAAAAGCTCTGCCGGAATGTTGAAATTGCCTGCGCCACCCCCATATGTCGCAGGCTGCTTGCGCTAACGAACACCAGATATCGTGGCCGGAGGAAGCAGCCATGCGCCAGACGCAAGGCTGTCATTCCAAACCGGAAACCCCCGAATCGTGTTCAAATCGTTACAAGCGCAGGGCGAACAGAAAAGACAAGACCAAGGATTTCGCTGATGCTCGACTCCATCGACAGCACGGCCTTCAACTTCGAGCAAGGCCAGCGGGCGCGCAAGCTGTTTGCCGCCGTGGTTCTGGCGGCCCTCGACGACGCCATCGCCGACGACAAGAAATATGGCAACGGTCCTGACCAGATCGCCCGCTGGGCGCGGTCGCGCGACGGCCGCGAAGTGCTGTCCTGCGCCGGCATCGACCCGAACGAGCGGGTGGTGAAGGGGCTGATGGAATTCGTCTCCAAGGGCGTGCGCACCTCGGTGGCGCTGAGCCGCGAGGAATCCGAGCGCCGCCACGCGCTGGAAGCCGAACAGGCCGAAGCCGCCTGAGCCGGTTTTCCCGGCCGAAGAAAAAGGCGCGCCCCTGCGGCGCGCTTTTTCATTTCGGAGGCTTGGGAATGCCTGCGTCGCCCGGGGCGCACCGCAGACCTTCGACCCCCGACTTTTCGTCGAAAAGTCGATGGCGCCCGGACCTCCGATTACTCGAATTCCCGCGCGGTCAGGGCGCGGTTGATCTCCACCCGCACCAGCTTGCGCACGTTGCGGGTGATCCTTTCTCCCAGCGTCCCGGCCAGTTCCTCGCGGATGATGTCGCGGACGATCTCGCGCAGCATCTCCTCGTCGATGCCGGTCTCGCCGTCGAAGAGGCCCGGCCCTTCCGCCGCAGTCTCCGGCTCCGCCGCGGGCGGCACCACCGTCTCCGCCCTGGCCGCCGGAGTCTCGTCCAGTTCGGCCCGCACCGCGGCCTCGGCACGGTCGGCCCAGGCGCGGGCCAGCGGCTCTTCGGTCAGCTCGGGCTTGCGGGGATGGGCGACGAAGGCGACCGGCTCGGGCTCCACCCAATCGGTTTCCTCCTGCACCCAGTCCAGCCCCGGCACCTCCTGCGCCGTCCAGTGGCCATGCAGCGGCGCCGGCCCGGCGGCAGGCTCCACGGCTTCGGTCTCCTCGCCGGCCGAGGCCCAGAGAACCTCGCCCTCGCCCGCCGTCAGGCCGGAGGCGGCATCCGCCATCCCGGCATCGTCGTAGACTTCGTCATAGGCGTCATCCGCCGGGGCGATGGCTGCGGGGGCGGTTTCCTCAAGCGCGGGCGCATCGGCCAGATCGGCCAGCGCCGCCGTCTCCGGCTCCGGCCAGGCCGGCGCGGCGGCCTCTTCCGGTTCCGCCGACACCACCCGCAGCGCGGGGGTCAGCAGCAGCTTCCCGGCCTCGGCCTTCGCCTCCGGCGCGGCGGCCATGGCGGCGCGGGCCGGGCGCAGGTCTTCCGAGACCAGCCGGCGGATGGAGGACAGCACATCCTCGATCTCATGCGAAGTCAGGGGTTCGGACATGTCGCTCTGCCTGCCGGTCTTGTGTGTTTTGCCGGGCACCATAGCCAGAACCGCCCCGCGTGACAAGAAATTGGCGCAAGACCCGTCAAGGATTGGTTAAAATCGGGGCAGAGAGGCGACAGGGCGGAAACGGTCCGCCCCGTCTCAGCGGGATGGCCCCCCGCTCAGTCGCCGATCTTCTTCAGGATCTCGTCCAGCTTCTTGCCGCGGCTGGTGTGCGACGGGGCGGTCTTCACCGCATCGTAATAGGCCTTGGGGTCGTAGGTCGGGATGCCCAGATTCAGATGCTCCACCGTCAGCAGGCCCATGCTGGCCAGCACCTGGTAGACCGCGACATAGCGGCCCGCCTCGGCCTGCAGCCGCGAGGCGCGGGCGTCCAGCAGTTCCTGCTCGGCGTTCAGCACGTCCAGCGTGGTGCGGGCGCCCAGGGTCGCCTCCTCGCGCACGCCCTCGAAGGCCGCCTGCGCCGCGCGGATCTGCCGGTCCGAGGCCTCGATGGAGGCCGCATAGACCGCCAGCGCGGCCCAGGCGTTGCCGACGTTCTGCAGCACGTCGACCACGGTCTGGCCCAGGCCGGCCCGCGCCCGGTCCTGCCCGGCCAGCGCCTTGCGGTAGCGCGCCGAATTGGCGCCGCCGGCATAGAGCGTCTGGTTGAAGTTCAGCCCCAGCCGCTTGGTCAGGTCCTCGTCGTCGTTCCAGCCGACCGAGGCCCCCAGGCCCAGCGTCGGCTTCATGGCGGCATCGGCCAGGCCGACCTGCGCCTCTGCCACCGTCACCAGCTCCTGCGCCTGCAGCACCAGCGGATGGCTGCGCCGCGCCACCGCCTGCGCCTCTTCCAGCGTCTTGCCGATCCTCGGCGCCGGCGGCAGCGCCGCCAGCCGGCCCGGATAGGCCCCGGTCGCGGCCTTGTAGGCCTCGCGCGCCACCATCAGGTCGCCCTGCGCCGCGGCAAGGTTCGACCGGGCCGCGGCCAGCCGCGCCTCGGCGATGGAGACATCGGTCCGCGTCACCTCGCCCACGTCGAAGCGGTCCTGCGCCGCGCGCAGTTCCTGGGTGATCAGCCGCACGTTCGATTCGCGCAAGGTCACGATCTGCTGGGTCAGCTGCACGTTGACATAGGCCGAGACCGCCGCCAGCAGCACCTGCTGCTCCACGTTCACCAGCGCGTGCCGGGTGGCAAGCACGGTATGCTCGGCGATGCGGATGCCGAATTCGCGGCGGCCGAAGTCCAGCAGCACCAGCTCGGCCGACAGCGTGGCCGAGTTGACCAGGCTTTCGTTGGTCGTGCGCACGCCGAGCAGGTTCAGGCCCTCGCTGTAGGTATAGGCCGTCGATCCGACGAAGTTGATCGTCGGCCGCAGCGCAGAGATCGCGATGGCCACGTCCTCGTCCGCCGCCCGCAGCACGGCCTGGTTCTGGTCGAGGAGATGCGAGTTCTTGTAGGCCGCGATCAGCGCATCGGCCAGCGTCTCGGCGCTGGCCTGAGCCGCTGACAGGGCAAGGGCCGCCGTGACCGTCACTGCCCGCAGGAGTTTCCGCATTGATCCGCCTTCCTGTTTCGCTGGCCCGCCCGGCCTATACGGCCGGCGCCGGCCTTTCCGTCGGCACTTGCGCGCCCCTTGGCCGGGGCGCGGCTCTCATCACAGAACGAAGCTGCGGGCGCGGGCGAAGCCCGGCAGCAGCGGGGCCGCGGCGTTGAAGGCGAAGCGCCAGTCGATCCGCCCGCCCTGCTTGATGCCGGCCTTCACCGTGCCGAGCGCGCCGTCCATGAAGACGGCGGCGATGCGGCCGCCCTCCTTCAGCTGGTCGGCCAGCGCCTGCGGCAGGGTCTCGATCCCGCCCTCGACGGTGATCACGTCGTAGGGGCCGTGCTTGGCCGCGCCGGCGGCCAGCGGCCCGGCCACCACCACGGCATTGTCGACGCCCTCCTCCGACAGCGCCCGCTGCGCCTCGGCCGCCAGCTCGGTATCCTCCTCCACGGCGACCACCGTATCGGCCAGCCGGGCGATGACGGCGGCCGAGTAGCCGAGCCCGCAGCCGAGATCGAGCACGATCTCATGCGGCTGGATGTCCAGCGCGTCCAGCATCTTGGCCAGCGTCCGCGGCTCCAGCACCACCCGGCCGGGGGCGATCTCGACGTTCTCGCCGACATAGGCCGCTTCCTGGCGGTCGCGCGGCACATAGACCTCGCGCGGGACCTGAAGCATGGCGTCGATGATCGGGAACTTGGTCACGTCCGAGGGGCGGACCTGGGTGTCCACCATCATCATCCGGCGGGAGGCGAACTCGCTCATTCTGAACCCTTCGGTTTAGATCGTGTCTTGTGAATGTATAACCGCAGCCCCTGCCCGGGGGCAACAGGCTTGCTTGCCGCCTTTGTGCCGCAGATGCCGGGGGATTTCCAGCCCCGGCGGGCAGGTCCGCGCGGAAACCGCGCTGCCGCCAACCTTCCGTTAAGGAAACTGCGGCAGGCTGCCCGGATCGGACGCACGCAACAGAAGGGGCGACGGATGACGATGACCTGCCTTGCCGACGAACTGGCCGAGATCAGGGCCGAGATCCTGCGCCTGCGGCGGCGCGAGGCCGCGCTGCGCCAGGCGCTGATCGCGGCGCCCGCGGCCGGGCGGCTCGGCCGCTGGCACGAGGCGGAGGTGAGTTTCCGCAAGCGGCTGGTGTTCAACCGCTGGCTCCTGCCCGCCGAAGTCCGGCAGGACCCCCGCTGCTGGGAGGACCGCCCGTCGCATCTGGTGACGCTGCGCCCGGTGCAGGCCGGTCCGAAGCCGCGGCCGGGCTGGCCGATCCGGCGCGACCCCCCCCCGGCCTCGCGCTGCACTGAGGCGGCTTCCAGAAGGAGCGCCTTGCGGCGCAAGCCTTTCGTCTCGCCTCTGCGCGCAAGCGCGCAACCGGCTCGGGCGTGCCTCCGGCGGGGATATTTGGAGGCAGGTGAATTGCAAGAAGTGCTCTTCTTCAAATTCACCTGCTGCAAATATCCTCAGGGGGTTTGGGGGCAGAATGCCCCCATCAGGCGACAGCAGCCCCATGAGACTCCGCCGGCCACCACGAAAAGGAATGCGGCGGCAGCCGCACCGCCGGATCGCGGCTCAGCCGAGGATCAGCGCCCGGACCGTCTCGACCGACCGCGCCACCAGCGCCGCGTCGCCCCGCGCCTCGACGTTCAGCCGCAGCAGCGGCTCGGTGTTCGACGACCGCAGGTTCAGCCGCCAGTCGCCGAAATCGAGGCTCAGCCCGTCGGTCAGGTCGCGCGCCCGCGCCTGCGGGCCGAGCGCCGCCTCCACCCGCGCCACCGCCGCCTGCGCATCCGCCACCCGGAAGTTGATCTCGCCCGAGGAGGGGAACCCCGCCCGCATCCGCCCGACCAGGGCCGAGAGCGGCTGGCCGCTCCGCCCCATCAGTTCGGCCACCAGCAGCCAGGGGATCATCCCGGAATCGCAGGCCATGAAGTCGCGGAAATAGTGATGCGCCGACATCTCGCCGCCGTAGACCGCGCCGGTCTGCCGCATCGCCGCCTTCAGGAAGGCATGGCCGGTGCGCGCCAGCACCGCCCTACCGCCGCCGCACGCCACCGCATCCTGCGTCGCCCAGACCACCCGCGGGTCGTGGACGATCGCCGCCCCCGGCTCTTTCTCCAGGAAGGCCGAGGCGAGAAGCGCCACCACATATTCCCCCGGCACGAAGCCCCCCGCCTCGTCGAAGAAGAAGCAGCGGTCGAAATCGCCGTCGAAGGCGATGCCGAGGTCGGCCCCCGCTTCCACCACCGCCCGCGCCGTCACCGGCTGGTTTTCCGGCAGAAGCGGATTGGGGATGCCATTCGGGAAGCTGCCGTCGGGGTCGTGGTGCAGGCGGGTGTAGCGGAAGGGCGCGCCCTGCGCCGCCAGCGCTTCGGCCAGCGCGTCGAAGGTCGGCCCCGCGGCGCCGTTGCCGCAATTGACCAGGACGTGCAGCGGCCGCAGCGCCTGCGGATCGGCGAAGCCCGCCACGCCGGCGACATAGGCCGCCCGCGCCCCCGCCGCCGGCACCACCCTGCCCTGCCCGCCCGGCGGGAAATCCACGCTCTCGGCCAGGTCGTGGACCGCGCGCATGGTGGCGGGGTCCAGCGGCGCCGAACCCGCGCGGACCATCTTCATCCCGTTGTAATCCATCGGATTGTGCGAGGCGGTGACCTCGATCCCGCCCCCGGCGCCGAAATGCGTCACCGCGTGATACATCTCCTCGGTGCCGCAAAGGCCGAGGTCCAGCACCTCCACCCCCGCCGCCAGCAGCCCCTCGACCGCAGCCGCCATCAGCGCCTCGGAAGAGGCCCGGCAGTCGCGGCCGACGCAGACCTTCCGCGCCCCCAGCACATGGGCGAAGGCCCGGCCGATGCGGCGGGCGATGTCCTCGTCCAGTTCCTCGCCGAGGCGGCCGCGGATGTCGTAAGCCTTGAAGCAGCTCAACATTTTGCTCACCGCTTGCCGTAGTAAAGCCCGACGACATGCTCGGCCTCGGCGAAGAACAGCCAGCGGGCGGCGAAGGCGCCGGCCAGGTGCAGCGCGAAGGCCAGCGCCCGCATCCCGGGCAGCGGGACCAGCACCAGCACGGCCGGCAGCGCCGCCGCCAGCACCAGCGCGATGACCCGCAGCTTCGCGGCATGGCGGCGGCCGACGACATGGATCATCTCGCGCAGCAGGTAGTTGCCGGCGGTATGGGCGGGCTCGAACACCTCCGCCCTGCCCAGCCGGTCCAGCCCGGTGGCGGTGCCGAGGGTCTGCGCCGCGGCCGCGAAGGCGCCGTCGCCGCGCTGCCAGCCGTAAAGCAGGCAGGCGCCGAGGATCGGGCACAAGACCGCAGCGGCCCAGCCGGGGGCGGCGAGGATCGCCCCGCCCGCCGCCGCGAAGGCGAAGAAGGTGACGGGCGTGGACCAGTGGTTCCAGCGCGGCACCGTCTTCAGCTGGGCATAGATCATCGAGGTGCAGAGCACGGTCAGGACGCAGAGCCCCGCGCCCCCCCAGCCGATCCAGCGGCCCAGCCCGAGGCCCAGCCAGTCCGACAAGGCCAGCGGCGCCAGCGCCAGCAGCGCCAGCACCGAGGTCCAGCCCTCGCGCGACAGCCAGCTGGACCGCCATTGGGTGAAGGCCAGCAGCGCCCTTTGCGGATTGCCGAGGTGGAAGGTCGAGGCCAGAAGCCCCCCCACCGCCAGCCCGTAGCCGAGGCCCCAGGCGGCGAAGGCCATCCAGCCGGCCACCGGCAGCAGGCCCAGGGCGAGGCAGGCGAGGAAGCCGAAGCCCGCGCCCGACAGCACGGTGAAGACGATGACCGAAGGCGCCGGATGCATCAGATCTTCCCCAGCAGCCGGTCGAGCCAGCCGGCGATGCCGGTGGCCGCCAGCGGCTCCAGCGCCGGCGCGGCGGCGGCGCCCTTCTTCCGCGGCGGCAGGTAGCGGTTGACCGGCTTGGTGCCGAGGTCGGGCATCAGCTCATAGCCCCCCCGCGCCTCGACCAGCCGCGACACCGCGCTGTCGGGGTCGGAGAGGTCGCCGAAATGCCGCGCGCCGGTCGGGCAGGTGCGGACGCAGGCGGGGATGCGGTCCTCCTCGGGCAGGTTGTCGTTGTAGATGCGGTCGACGCAGAGGGTGCATTTCTTCATCACCCCCTGCACGGCATCCATCTCGCGCGCGCCATAGGGGCAGGCCCAGGCGCAGAGGCCGCAGCCGATGCAGGTATCCGGGTTCACCAGCACGATGCCGTCCTCGGCCCGCTTGTAGCTGGCCCCGGTCGGGCAGACGGTCACGCAGGGCGCGTTCTCGCAATGCAGGCAGGAGCGCGGGAAGTTCACCACCTGCGCCGGGCCGTCCTCCGGCCGGACCTGGTAGGAATGCACCCGGTTCAGGAAGGTGCCGGAGGGGTCGGCGCCATAGGGGTCCTGGTCCGACAGCCCGGCGCCCTGGTCGTTCCAGCCCTTGCAGGCGGTCACGCAGGCCTGGCAGCCGACGCAGGTGTCGAGGTCGATCACCAGCCCCAGCCGCTTCTCCACCTTGGCGGGAAGGCAGGTCATGCCGCGCCCTCCCCTGATTTTCGCCGAAAATCAGGATCGAGTTTTCGCAGAAAACTCGTGCCCCTTCCGCCGCCGGCGCGCGGCGGGTCGGGGAGGATCGGGAACTGCGGCTGCGCGCCGCGGCCCGCGGGCCGGTCTTCGGCCGCCACCCGCTCCACCCGCACCCGCTGGTCGAACCAGGCCGCCTGCCCGGTCACCGGATCGGAGTTGGAGAGCCGCCCGTCGCCCGGCAGCAGTTCCGAGATCAGGTGGTTCAGGAGGAACCCCACCACCCCCTCCGGCGCGTCCTTGTCCAGCGCCCAGGCCCCGCGTCTTTTGCCGATGGCGTTCCAGGTCCAGACCGTGTTCGGGTTCAGCGCCGCCATATGCGCCGCCGGCACCTCGATCACCCCGTTGCGCGACGACACCCGCGCCCAGTCGCCGGGCTGGAACCCCTGCCCCTCCCAGATTGCCGTCGGCAGGTAGAGGGCATTGTGCCCCTTGATCTGCCGCAGCCAGGCGTTCTGGCTGCCCCAGCTGTGATACATGTCCATCGGCCGCTGCGTCAGCGCGTGGACCGGATAGCCGTAGTCCGCATCGGCATCGCCATAGGGCGGATACCAGATCGGCAAGGGGTGCATCGCCTGCCGCAGCCGCGCCCGCAGGTGATCCGGCGGCTGGCGGTCGCCCTGCCCCTCGGCGGCCAGCTGGAAGCGCCGCATCGGTTCCGACCAGAGCGAGAACAGATAGGGCTGCGGCGTCTCGTAGAGGCCGAGGCGCACCGCCCAGTCCTGATAGGCGGCATTCCAGGGCTTGAAGAAGGCTGCGCCCTCGGGGACATGGGCCTGACAGAAAGCGCCGTTCTCGATATAGCGCTGCAACTGCGCCGGATTCGGCGCACCGCGGCCGGTCTCGTCGCCGTTGCCGCGGAAGCCCATCAGCGGCCCCACCCCCGGCCGGCGCTGGTGGTTGACGATGTAATCGGCGTAGTCGCGGTATTTCGGGCTGCCGTCCTCGGCCACCATCCCCGGCAGGCCCAGCCTTGCGCCGAGGTCCAGCAGCACCGACTGGAAGCAGCGCACCTCGCGGTCCGGCTGGATCACCGGCCAGCGGATGGCGTCGCCGGCCGCATCGGGCTCGGAGATCGGCCGGTCCAAGAGCGAGATGCAGTCGTGCCGCTCCAGATAGGTGGTGTCGGGCAGGATCAGGTCGGCATAGGCCACCATCTCCGAGGCATAGGCGTCGGAATAGATGATCCGCGGGATGAGATATTCCCCGTCCGCGCCCTTCTCGGTCAGCATCTCCATGACCCGGGCGGTGTTCATCGAGGAGTTCCACGACATGTTGGCCATGTAGAGGAACAGGGTGTCGATCCGGTAGGGATCGCCGGCATGGGCGTTGGGGATCACCATATGCATCAGCCCATGGGCCGAGAACGGGTTCTCCCAGGTGAAGCCCTTGTCGATCCGGGCCGGGCTGCCGTCGGGCAAGAGCGCCAGGTCGTCCGGGCCGCGGACATAGCCCAGATGCGGGCCGGACAACGGCTTGCCCGGGGTGCAGGCGAAATGCGGGGTCGGGTGGGCCTCGACGGGCTTGGGGTAAGGCGGCTTCAGCCGGTATCCGCCGGGGGCCTCGACCGAGCCGAGCAGGATCTGCAACAGGTGCAGGGCGCGGGCGGTCTGGAAACCGTTGGAATGGGCGGAAATCCCCCGCATGGCGTGGAAACTGACCGGGCGGCCCTGCATGGTGTCGTGCCGGTTGCCGCGGAAATCCACCCAGGGACGGTCCAGCGCGAAGGCCCGGTCGAAGGCCGCCTGCGCCAGTTCCGCCGCCAGCCCGCGGATGCGTCCGGCGGGGATGCCGACCCGTTCGGCCACCTGTTCAGGCGCATATTTCGGGTCCAGGTATTCCTCGGCCATGTGACGGAACACCGTGCGGTTGCCCTGCCATTCGGCCCCGAGGTCCGGCTCCACCCCCGGCCCGTCCCAGGGTGCGGGATGGCCGGTGCGGCGGTCGATGACGAAGGGCTGGCGCTCGGCGTTCTTGACCAGCATCCCCTTCTCGGGACCCTCCTCGCCGTTGACCAGCATCGGCGCGTTGGTCCACTGCGCCAGGTAGTCCAGGTCGATCCTGCCCGCCTGCATCAGGCAATGGATCAGCGACAGGATGAACAGCCCGTCCGTCCCCGGCGTGATGCCATACCAGTCGTCGGCCACCGCGGAATAGCCGGTGCGCACCGGGTTGACGCTGATAACCCGCGCGCCGCGCGCCTTCAGCTTGCCGATGCCGATCTTGATCGGGTTGCTGTCGTGATCCTCGGCTACGCCGAACATCACGAAGACCTCGGTCCGCTCCCAATCCGGCTGGCCGAATTCCCAGAACGCGCCGCCGATGGTGTAGATGCCGCCCGCCGCCATGTTGACCGAGCAGAAGCCGCCATGGGCCGCGTAGTTCGGGGTGCCGAAGGCCTGCGCCCACCAGCCGGTGAGGGACTGCGACTGGTCGCGGCCGGTGAAGAAGGCCAGCCTTTCCGGCGCGGTCTCGCGCAAAGGCTTCATCCATTTCACCGCCAGATCGAGGGCCTCGTCCCAACTGATCTCCTCGAAGGCCCCCGATCCGCGCGGCCCCACCCGCCGCAACGGCGCCTTCAGGCGCGAGGGCGCGGTGACCTGCATGATCCCGCTGGCCCCCTTGGCGCAGAGGACGCCCTTGTTGATCGGGTGGTCGCGGTTGCCCTCGATATAGGTGACCCGCCCCTCCTTCAGGTGCACGTTGATGCCGCAGCGGCAGGCGCACATGTAGCAGGTGGTCTGCCGGATCTCGTCAGAGACGGCGGGCGAGGTGTCGATCCGCGGGGCGGTCATGCGCCGGTCTCCTGCAAGGCGCGGGGCGCCGCGATCCGGCGTTGCGTGTCGGCTGGGGTCACTGGCACCTGACTGTCCCTGGCTCTCCGGTCGGGCCTGCGGACCCGGTTGTCGTCCCCGCCAATACCGCCTGCGGCGGCGGTGGCGTCAAGCCCCCGCATCGGCGATCCCGCTGTCACAGCAGCGCCTTGCCCAGGCCGAGCGCGGCCAGCCCGGCCAAGAGCAGCAGGGCGAAGCGGCGGAATTCCCGCGGGTCGGTGCCGAAGAAATGCCGCCCGCCCAGCCAGTTGCCGAGGACCGTCAGCGGCAGCGCCCAGAGCGCGGCCAGCAGCGTGTCGCGGCCGATCATGCCATGCGCCCAGTAGAGCGGCGCGGAATAGAGGTCCAGCAGCGGGAAATAGGCGATCAGCGTCGCCCGGAACACCGGCGCCGGGATCGGCTGGGCGGCGAAGAACGCTGCCAGCGGCAGCCCGCCCATCCCCGGCGCATTTGCCAGGCCCGAGGCCAGCCCCGCCGCCAGGTTCGCGCCCGCCCCGCGCGCCTCGGCCGCCGTCCGCCAGCCCATCAGCAGCACCGCGCACATCGCCAGCACATAGGCCGAGATCGCCGCCCGCGCGGTATCCTCGGAGACCGCCGTCAGCGCCCAGAGGCCGAGCGGCAGCCCGACCGCGGCCCCCAGCATCAAGAGCAGCACCCGCCGCCAGTCGATGTCCGGCCCGGCGCCGCGCCAGGACTGCACCGACATGGCGAATTCCATCACCATCACCACGGCGACGAGGTTCAGCGGATTGGTGACCAGCGCCGATCCGGCGATGACGATGGCCGAATAGCCGAAGCCGGAATAGCCGCGCACGAAGGCGGCGACCAGCACCACCGCCGCAAGCCAGACCGAACCGCCGGCCGTCAGGTCGAAGGGCATCAGCCGGGGCGTGCCATGTCGGAGGGCTCGATCCCCGCCACCGCGACCGGCTTCTTCATCGCGTCGCGGCGGAAGGGCTCGCCCAGTTCCTGGTTGATCATCGCCTCGATCAGCGTGGTCCTGCCCGCCTTCTGGTCGGCCAGCGCCTTGGTCAACGCCTCGCGCAGTTCCTCCATGGTCCGCGCCTGCACGCCTTGCAGCCCGCAGGCCCTGGCGATCCCGGCGTAGGAGACCTTGGTGTCCAGTTCGGTGCCGACGAAGTTGTCGTCGAACCAGAGGGTGGAGTTGCGCTTCTCCGCGCCCCATTGGTAGTTGCGGAAGACGACCATGGTGACGGCGGGCCATTCCTCGCGACCGATGGCGGTCAGTTCGGTCACCGCGATGCCGAAGGCGCCGTCGCCCGAGAAGCCCACGACCGGAGTGTCCGGGCAGGCGATCTTGGCGCCGACCACCGCGGGCAGGCCATAGCCGCAGGGGCCGAACAGGCCCGGGGCAAGGTATTTCCGCCCGGCCTCGAAGGTGGGGTAGGCATTGCCGATGGCGCAATTGTTGCCGATGTCGGAGGAGATGATCGCCTCTTTCGGCAGCGCCGACTGGATCGCCCGCCAAGCCATGCGGGGCGACATCCAGTCCGGCTTGGCGGCGCGGGCGCGTTCGTTCCAGCTGGTGCCGGGATCGTCGGCCTCATGGTCCATCGAGGCCAGTTCCTGCGCCCAGCGGCTCTTGGTGGTCGAGATCAGCGCACGGCGGCTCTCCCTCCCCTCGTCGCCCGCGGTGCCCGAGAGCCGCGACAGGATGCCCTCGGCCACCTTCCTCGCATCGCCGACGATACCGACGGTGACCTTCTTGGTCAGGCCGATGCGGGCGGGGTTGATGTCGACCTGGATGATGGCGGCATCCTTCGGCCAGTAATCGATGCCATAGCCCGGCAGGGTGGAGAACGGGTTGAGCCGCGTGCCCAGCGCCAGCACCACATCGGCCTGCGCGATCAGTTCCATCGCCGCCTTGCTGCCGTTGTAGCCCAAGGGGCCGGCAAACAGCGGATGGCTGCCCGGGAAGGCATCGTTGTGCTGGTAGCCGACGCAGACCGGCGCCTCCAGCCGTTCCGCCAAGGCCATCGAGGCCGGGATCGCCCCGCCGATCACCACCCCGGCGCCGTTCAGGATCACCGGGAACTTGGCCTGCGACAGCAGCTTCGCCGCCTCGTCCAGCGCCGCCTCGCCGCCCTGCGGCCGCTCGAACTCCACGATCCGCGGCAGGTCGATGTCGATCACCTGGGTGAAGAAATCGCGGGGGAAGTTGATCTGCGCCGGGGCCGAGTGGCGCTTGGCGTTCAGGATCACCCGGTTCAGCACCTCGGCCACGCGGGAGGGGTCGCGGACCTCCTCCTGATAGGCCACCATGTCCTTGAACAGCGCCATCTGCTCGACTTCCTGGAAGCCGCCCTGACCGATGGTCTTGTTCGCCGCCTGTGGCGTTACCAGCAGCAAGGGGGTATGATTCCAGTAGGCGGTCTTCACCGCGGTGACGAAATTGGTGATGCCCGGCCCGTTCTGGGCGATCATCATGCTCATCCGCCCGCTGGCGCGGGTATAGCCGTCCGCCATCATCCCGCCCGAGCCCTCATGGGCGCAGTCCCAGAACCGGATGCCGGCGCGGGGGAACAGGTCGGAAATCGGCATGAAGGCCGATCCGATGATGCCGAAGGCATCAGAGATGCCGTGCATCTGCAGCACTTTGACGAAGGCTTCCTCGGTGGTCATCCTCATGGCGCGGTCCCTCTGGCAATGCTTTGCGTCCACGCCCTGACGGCGCGGCCCTTGGGGTGGACTTTACAGCCCCCGGCACCGCGGGCCTTAGGGCCAGCCCCTGCCCCGAGATGCGGCCAGTTTCACCGGCCCAGCGCCCGGCCGATCCGGGCGATTCCCTCGGGAATCCGGTTCGGCGGGATCGAGGAATAGGCGAGGCGGTAGAAGTTCCGCGCCTCGCGCGCCGGATCGAAGAACCCCCGCCCCGGCTCGATCAGCACGCCCTCGGCGCGCAGACGGCGGCCGAGGTCCTCGGTGTCCACCCCTTCCGGCGCGGCCATCCAGAATGACGAGCCGCCGAAGCCGCCCTGCCCCGCCACCCGCAGCCCGGCCTCGGCGATGGCCTCCTCCATCACCTGCCGCCGCCGCTTGAAGGCCGCGCGCATCCGGTTGATCAGCGCGTCGTAATGGCCCTCGGCCAGGAAATAGGCCACCGTGCGCTGGCTGTGGCCGGGCGGGTGCTTCAGCACCATCGACCGCAGGGCGCGGGCCTCGGCGATGAAGCTGGGCGGGCCGACCAGATAGCCGAGCCGCATTCCCGGGAAGATCGACTTCGAGAACGACCCGGCGTAGATCACCCGCCCGCCTTTATCCAGCGATTTCAAGGCCGGCGAGACCGGCTTCAGGAAGGACATCTCGAATTCGTAATCGTCCTCCACCACCACGAAATCCTCGCGGCTGGCGGCCTCCAAGAGCGCCAGCCGCCGCTCCAGCGGCATGGTGGCATTGGTCGGGCATTGATGGCTGGCGGTGGTGAAGACCACATCGGCCGGCGGCAGCCGCACCGGCAGGCCGCCTTCGTCCACGTCCACCGATGCCACTCCAGCCCCGCAGGTCTGCAGGATGCGCCGCAGCCCGGGGTAACAGGGGTTCTCGACCACCGCCCGCCGCCCCGGCGCCAGCAGCACCGTCGCCGCCAGCCAGAGCGCGTTCTGCGCCCCCATGGTCAGCAGCACCTCCTCCGCCCCCGCGGCGATGCCCCGGCGCGGCAGGATCACCCGCAGGATCTGCTCGATCAGCAACGGGTCGTCGCGTTCGTAGTAATCCGAGGTCAGCGAGTCGAAATCCCGCCGCCCCAGCGCCCGCAGGGCACAGGCGCGCCAGTTCTGGTGGTCGAACAGCGTCGGATCGGCCTGGCCGTAGATGAAGGGATAGGGAAACCGCTCCCAATCCCCCGGCCGGTCCACCCCGGCCATCGCCCGAGTGAAGCGGGCCGAGGACAGCGCGGCATAATCCACCTCCTCCTGCGGCCGGGCGGCGGCGGGAAACTCCGGCGCGCGAGGGGCGTTGTCGGAGACGTAATAGCCCGACCGCCCCCGCGCGGTCAGGTAGTCCGAGGAGACCAGGTCGGCATAGGCCAGCGTCACCGTGATCCGGCTGACCCCCAGATGCTCCGCCAGCCCGCGCGACGACGGCATCCGCTGCCCCGGCCGGAACCGCCCGGCAAGGATACCCTCTGTCACCATCGCCCGGATGCGGCGCTGCAGCGTGCCGCCCGGCCCGGCAGTCAGGAAGAAGGCTTCGACGGGAATCGACATTCTGGCCTCATCCGGGGCGGCAACTGGCCCCATCAAGGCTCCTGCGCGCGCGGAATGTCAACCGGAGTGCCTTGCAGCAACCGCGGATGCCTCCGGCGGGAGTATTTCTTGCCAAGATGAAGGAGCATGTCTTCATCTTGGCAAAAATACTCTGGGGGTTTGGGGGTGAAACCCCCAAGGCTTCCGCCCGGAGCGCCTGCATGGCGAACGCTCCGGGCGGAGGCAAGGGGTTCAGCCGAAGACCTTGGTCAGCGCCTTGTCGATGGCGCCGGTGATCTCGTCGATGTCGTCGGGCGTGGCGATCAGCGCCGGCGACAGGCAGAGGGTGTTGTTCAACCCGGGCAGCGAACGGTTGGTCATGCCGATGATCACCCCCTGCGCATTGCAGTCGGCCACCACGGCGGCGACCTTCTTCTCGTCCATCGGCTCCTTGGTCTGGCGGTCGGCCACGAGTTCGGCGCCGAGGAACAGGCCCGCGCCGCGCACGTCGCCGATGACCTTGTGCTTCTCCATCAGCCCGCGCAGGTTGGAAAGGCAGCGCTCGCCCATCTTCTGCGTGTTCTCCAGCAGCCCCTCGTCCTCGATGATCCGCATGTTCTCCAGCGCCGCCGCCGGGCCGGAGGTGCAGCCGCCGAAGGTGGAGATGTCGCGGAAGTAGCTCAGCGGATCGGCGGCGTCATTCTTGAACATATCGAACACCGCCTCGGTGGTAACGGTGCAGGAGATCGCCGCATAGCCCGAGGCGACGCCCTTGGCCATGGTCACGAAATCCGGCTTGATGCCGTAGTTCTGGTAGCCGAACCACAGCCCGGTGCGGCCGACGCCGCAGACCACTTCGTCGATGTGCAGCAGGATATCGTATTTTTTGCAGATTTCCTGCACCCGCTCCCAATATCCCTTCGGCGGCACGATCACCCCGCCGCCCGCCGTCACCGGTTCCAGCACGATGGCGCCGACGGTATCCGGGCCCTCGCGCAGGATCACCTCCTCGATGGCATCCGCCGCCCGCTCGCCGTAGTTCTCGACATCCCATTGCTTGCGGTATTCCAGGCAATGCGGGACCATGACGAAGCCGTCCGGGAAGGGCCCGTATTGCATCGCCCGCTCCGCCTGGCCCGAGGTCGCCAGCGCGCCGATGGTGGTGCCGTGGTAGTCGCGCTCGCGGTAGAGGATCTTCCATTTCTTGCCGCCGTGGACCCGGTGCGACAGCTGGCGCACCATCTTGTAGACCTTCTCGTTCGCCTCCGAGCCCGAGTTGGAATAGTAGACCCGGCTCATCCCCGGCATCTTCTCGATCAGCTTCTCGGCGAAGAGCGCCCCGGGAACCGAACCGCCGACGCCGGCGAAGTAGTTCATCTTGATCAGCTGGTCGCGCACCACATTGGCGATGCTTTCCCGGCCATAGCCCACGTTCACCGTCCAGACCGCGCCCGAGACCGCGTCGAGATATTCCCGGCCCGCGGCATCCCAGACCCGCATCCCCTTGCCCTCGACGATGACGCGGGGATCGACGGTCTCGAACTGCTTGTGGTTGACGAGGTGGTGCCAGACATGGGCGCGGTCGGCCTCGACCACGCGGCTCATGTCGTTCATTCCGCTGATGCCTTCCATGGCATGATCCTTCCCGGGAGTTTCGCTGCCGCCATTATCGGGGAAAAGCCCGCGCCGGATTAGGACCAGACCGCGGGCCCGATTAGCGCCAGTTATGGCGGCGCCGGCTGCTGTGGAATCGCCGAAAATCCGCGGCAATCGCCTTCGCCCGGCAATGATTCCTTAAACAGCCGCCCGCTATCACTGCCGGGCGGTTCCCGCGCCGGGCGTGCCTCCCGGACGGGCGCCGGGGCAGAGAGGACAGCACCAGATGACAGCACCGCCTGAATTCACCCTGCCGGAGCGGATTTCCGTGACGGGCGAGAACGCGCTCCTCCCCTTCCTGCGCGCCCACCCGGATGCGGCGGTGCAGGTCTCGGCCGCCCGGCTGCGCCGGCTGGACACGCCGCTGGTCCAGGCCCTGCTCGCCGCAGCCGCCGACCGGCGCGCCCGCGGCATTCCCTTCCGGCTGACCGAGCTGGCGCCGGAGCAGGCGGCGCATTTGGCCGCGCTCGGCGTCACCGCGGCGATGCTGGACACCGGGGGGGCGGCATGACGATCCGGGTGCTTGCCATCGACGACAGCCGCACCATCCGCAACCTCGTCCGCAAGGCGATGGAGGAGGCGGGCTTCGCCTGCACCACCGCCGACGACGGCGTGCAGGGGGTGGAACGCTTCGCCGAGGTCGATCCCGATGTGGTGATCACCGACATCAACATGCCGCGGCTGGACGGTTTCGGCGTGATCGACGCCATCCGCGGCGGCGGCGGCAACCGGACCGTGCCGATCCTGGTCCTCACCACCGAATCGGCCGAGGAGCTGAAGGCCCGCGCCCGCCGCGCCGGGGCCACCGGCTGGATCGTGAAGCCGTTCGAGGACACGGCGATCGTCTCGGTCGTCCGCCGCGTCACCGGCGCAAGGGGGTAGCCATGGCATCGATGAACGCGATCCGCGACAGTTTCTTCGAGGAATGCGAGGAACTGCTGGAGGCGCTGGCCGAGGGGCTGGCGCTGATGGCCAGGGGCGCCCACGACGCCGAGACGGTGAACGCCGTCTTCCGCGCGGTGCATTCGGTCAAGGGCGGCGCCGGAGCCTTCGCGCTGGAGGCGCTGGTGGCCTTCGCGCATCGGTTGGAGACCGTGCTGGACGGGCTGCGCGCCGGCCGCATCGCGCTGACGGCCGAGGTGATGCATGTCCTTCTGCGCTCGGCCGACCATCTGGCCGACCAGGTGGAGGCGGCGCGCGACGGCACCGCGGTGGGGCCAGAGGCGACGGCGGGGTTCCTGTCCAACCTCGATGCCGTGCTCGGCGGCCCACCCACGCCGGTGGCGGAAGAGGACCCCTGCTTCGGCTTCGCCGCCCTGCCGCTGGACCTGGGCCTGCCGGCGGAGGAGGCGCCGCAGGTCTACCGGATCCGCTTCCATCCCCACCCGGCGCTTTTCGCCAACGGCCACGACCCGGCGCTGATCCTGGCCGCGCTGGCCGACCTCGGCGCGCTGGAGGTCACGCTGGACTGCTCCGGCCTGCCGCCCTGGCCGGCGTTCGATCCCGCCGCCAGCTACCTGTCCTGGACCCTCCACCTGACCACGGCGGAGCCGGAGACCGTGCTGCACGAGGTGTTCGAATTCGTCGAAGGTCTCTGCGATCTGGAGATCCTGCCCGAGGCTTCCGCGCCCGCGGAGGAAGCGCCCGAACCGGAACCCGCCCCCGCAGCCGCCCCGCCCGCCGACCCGCCCCCGAAGCGCGAGGCCCGGCCTGCCGAGGAGGACGGCGCCGAGGGCCGCGGCCCCAAGCCCACCCTGCGGGTGGACCTGGAACGGGTGGACCGGCTGATCAACGCCGTGGGTGAACTGATCATCAACCAGGCGATGATCGAGCAGAGCATCTCGGTCCTGTCGCTGCCCGCCGACGCCGAGGTGATCGCCCATGTCGAGGATTACCGCCTCTTGGCCCGCGACATCCAGGAAGCGGTGATGGCGATCCGTGCCCAGCCGGTGAAGCCGCTGTTCCAGCGCATGTCCCGCATCCTGCGCGAGGCCGCCGAGGCCACCGGCAAGCAGGCCCGGCTGATCACCCTGGGCGAGGCGACCGAGGTCGACAAGACCGTGATCGAGCGGCTGGCCGACCCGCTGACCCACATGATCCGCAACGCGGTGGACCACGGGCTGGAGCCGCCCGACCGCCGCGCCGCCGCCGGCAAGGACCCCGAGGGCACCATCCGCCTGCAGGCCGCCCACCGTTCCGGCAGCGTGGTCATCACGCTGCGCGACGACGGCGCCGGGCTGGACCGCGCCCGCATCCTGGCCAGGGCGGTGGCCAAGGGCCTGGTCCCGGCCGAGGCCGAACTCGGCGAGGCCGAGATCGACAACCTTCTGTTCCTGCCCGGCTTTTCCACCGCCGAGCAGGTCTCCAGCCTCTCCGGCCGCGGCGTCGGGCTGGATGTGGTCAGGAACGCCGTCGCCGCGCTCGGCGGCCGGGTCGCCATCGCCTCCACCCCCGGCGAGGGCACCGAATTCACCATCTCGCTGCCGCTGACGCTGGCGGTGATGGACGGGATGGTGATCTCGGTCGCCGGCCAGACCATGGTGGTGCCGATCAATTCGGTGATCGAGACCATCCGCCCCGGCCCCGGCGACCTGCACCGGATCGGCACCGGCGAAAGCCTGCTGGCGATGCGCGGCCGCTTCATCCCGATGATCGACGTGGCGGCCGCCCTCGGCTTCCCGGACCGCGATCCCGGCGAGCCGCCGCTGCTCTTGCTGGTGGAAACCGAAAGCCAGAGCCAATGCGCGCTGGTGGTCGATGCGGTGCAGGACCAGCGGCAGGTGGTGATCAAGGGGCTGGAGTCGAACTACGGCGCCATCCCGGGCATCTCGGCCGCCACCGTCCTCGGCGACGGCCAGATCGCGCTGATCCTCGACGCCGATGCCCTGACCTCCACCCGTGCCGCCCGTCCCGCCGCCGCCTGAACAGGAGAGACCGATGCACAGCCCCGACACCCGCCCCGCCGATGCGGAATTCGTCACCTTCCAGGCCGGCGGGCAGAGCTTCTCGCTCGACATCACCCAGGTCCGCGAGATCCGCCGCTGGACCGCGGTGACGCCGCTGCCCCACGCGCCGAAGGAGGTGCTGGGGGTGATGAACCTGCGCGGCTCGGTGATCCCGATCTACGACCTCTCGGCCCGTTTCGGCCTCGGCCCCACCCCGGAAAGCCCGCGCAACGTGGTGGTGGTGGCGATGATCGACGGCCAGACCGTCGGCCTCCTGGTCGAGGCGGTGTCGGAAATCCTCTCCGTCGCCCGCGACCGCATCCAGGACACCCCGGACATAAGGTCCGAGACCGCGCGGCAGAGCATCACCGGCGTCATCCCGGTGGACGAGGGCATGACCCGGGTGATCGACCTCGCCGCGGTGATCCAGGCCCGCGCCCGGCAGGCCGCCTGATGGCCCTGCTGGCCCCTCCTCCGGCGGCACCGGGCGACCCTCCCTTCACCGCCCGCGATTTCGACCGCATCGCCGCCTTCGCCTATCGCGAATTCGGCCTTTCCTTGCAGGAGTCGAAGAAGGACCTGGTCTATTCCCGGCTGGTCCGGCGGCTGCGGGCGCTGCGCCTTTCCGGCTTCCAGCCCTATTGCGACCTGCTCGAAGGCCCCGAGGGCCGGGCCGAGCACGACGCGGTGGTCTCGGCCCTGACCACCAACGTCACCCATTTCTTCCGCGAGCCGCACCACTTCGACCTTCTCGCCGCCCTGGCGGTGAAGCCGCGGCTTCAGGCGCTGCGGGCGGGGGAAAGGCTGCGGATCTGGTCGGCCGGCTGCTCGGCCGGGATGGAGCCCTATTCCATCGCCATGACCCTGCTCGACGCCCTGCCCGAGGCCGCGCAGCTGAACATCCGCATCCTCGCCACCGATGTCGACCCGGCGATCCTGGCCCGCGCCCGCGAGGCCCGGTTCACCGACGAGGAGGTCCGGCCGATCCCCGCGCGGATGAAACCCTGGGCGCTGGTCCCGGCCGGCGAGGGCCGGCACGGCATCGCCCCGAAACCCGCCCGGATGGTGCGCTTCGCCGGGCTGAACCTGATGCAGGACTGGCCCGTCCGCGGCCCCTTCGACGCCATCTTCTGCCGCAACGTGGCGATCTATTTCGACAAGCCGACGCAAGCCCGGCTCTGGCAGCGCTTCGCCGGGCTGCTGGCGCCCGGGGGCCTGCTGTTCATCGGCCATTCCGAACGGCTGGGCGGCCCGGCCGAGGCCGCCTTCGCCTCGGTCGGCATCACCGCCTACCGCAAGACCGGGACCTCCGCAGGAAGGAAGGAAACCGCATGAGCCTGAGGGACTCGCTGCGCGTGATGGTGGTCGACGACATGTCGGTCAGCCGGGCGCTGATCTCGCAATCGCTGGAGGAGATCGGCATCCGCCATGTCGCGACCGAAGCCGACAGCAGGGCCGCGCTCGGCAAGCTGGCGGCCAATCCGGTGCATCTGGTGATCTCGGACATGAACATGCCGGGCCTGTCGGGGCTGGACCTGCTGGGGGCGATCCGGCAGAACCGCAACACCCAGCGGATGGGATTCATCCTGATCACCGGCACGCCGACGCCGGAAATCCTGCAGAAGGGTCAGCAGCTTGGCCTGAACAACCTGATCCGCAAGCCCTTCACCACCGCCACCGTCAAGGCCAGCATCGAGCGCGTGGTCGGCCCGCTATGACCGGGCTGGCCGAGCTGCTGCGGCGCACGGCGGCGGAGATCCGGCGCTGCCGCGGGATGGTGATCCGGCTGGAGGATGCGGTCCACGGTCTGGTCGACGGCCCGTCCGGCGCGGCCTTGCAGGACCTGCAGGCGATCGACCTCCTGGACCAGCGGCTGCACGACCTCGCGCTCTGGACCGAGGCGCTGGCCGCCGCCGCCGGGACGGCCCGGGCGGACCGCAGCGGCGCCGACCTGGCCCGCGGGTTGCTGCTGGCCGAGATGCGCCGGGCGCTCGGCGGCGCCGAGGCGGGCGACACCCCCGCCGCAGGACATACCGAGTTCTTCTGACACCCCGGAAAACGCCTCGGATTTGATCCTTCGCCGCCGGCCTTAACCCTTCGGAAGCCTCTCCCGCCGCAAGCTGCCCCCGACCGCCCGCCAGGACCCCGCCATGCTCCGCCCCGCCCTGCCCATCCGCCTCAAGGTTCCCGCCGCCGTGATCGGCCTCAGCCTGCTGGTCGCCGGGATCACCCTGGCGCTGGCCTGGCTGACCCTGCGCGACCTGGCCGTGCAGGAGGCCGAGGCCCGCGTCGCCCGCATCCTTCGGGCCGAGGAGGAGGCGGTCGCCCGCTGGCTCGCCGACACCGGCGCCGGGGCCGCGGCGCTGGCCGCCAGCCCGACGGTGGCGAAATCGCTCGGCCAGTTGCGCGCCTCGGTGCAGGACTTGGGCGAGACCGCCTTCGACCAGTTGCGCGCGGCCTATGTCACCGGCAACCCCCATCCGCCCGGCGAACGGGCCCGGCTGGCCAAGGCCGAGGGCAAGGGCGGCTATCATTTCCGGCACGAGGCGCTGCACCGCTATTTCGACACCGTGGTCGCCCGGGCGGGCTATGCCGATGTCCTGCTGATCGGCCCGGACGGCGACGTGCTCTACAGCCACGCCAAGGCGGAGGATTTTGCCACCAACCTGAGGAGCGGCCCCTACAGGGACAGCGAACTGGCCCGGACCGTCGCCCGCGCCGCCGCGCTGGCCCCGGGCGAGGTGGCGGTCTCGGACTTCCTGCCCGATCCGGCGGCCGGCGCGGTGGCGATGGTCCTCGCCACCCCGGTCGACGACGGCTACGGCAATCCGGCCGGGGTGCTGGCGGTCCGGCTGCCGCCCGGCCTCTTGCAGCGCATCGTCGCCGATGCCGCCGGTGGAGGTGTCGGGATGGAGGTCTATGTCGCCGGCCCCGACGGGCTGGCCCGGGCCGCGGTGGGCGGGATCGCGCCGGGGACACCGCTGCTGCCCCTGCCGCATCTGGCGGAGCCGGGCGGGACAGCCGATGCACCGCTGCAATCGGGGCGGACGGGTTTCGCCCGCTCGACGCCCGTGGCGCTGCCCGGCGGGGACCCCTGGCTCCTCGCGGTCGAGCTGGACCGGGAGGCGGCCATGGCGGGGCCCGAGGAATTCCTGCGCCGCAGCCTGAGCTTCGGCGCCGCAGCCCTGCTGGCCGTCGGCGCCGCGGGGCTGGTGCTGGCGCGCTCGATCACCGGCCCGGTGGCGCGGCTCTGCACGGCGATGGCCGCGGTCGGGGCGGGCGACCTGCAGGCCGCCATTCCCGGCACCGCCCGCCGCGACGAGGTGGGCGCCATGGCCCGCGCGCTGGAGGAGTTGCGCGCCCGTCTGGCCGACTCGCGCGCCCGGGACGCGGAGCGGCAGGCGGCGCGCGAGGCCGACGACCGGGCGGTGGACGCGCTGCGGCAGGCCCTGGGGGACCTGTCGGCGGGCGACCTGACGCTGCGGCTGGAGGCGGCCTTCCCCGCCGGGCTGGACCGGCTGCGGCAGGATTTCAACCGGGCCATCGGACGGGTGAACGAAGCCATGGCCGATGTGGTCGGGGCGGCCGGCGGCATCGGCCGGGCGGCCGGAGAGGTGGGCCGGTCCGCCGCCGACCTGTCGCGCCGGACCGAGACCCAGGCCGCCACGCTGGAGGAAACCGCCGCCGCGCTGGACCAGCTGACCGCCTCGGTCCGCGGCACCGCCGAGGGCGCGCGCCATGTCGAGCGGCTGACCCGCGACGCCCGGGCCGAGGCCGGACAGGGCGCCGAGGTGGTGCGATCCGCCGTCGCCGCGATGACCGGGATCGAGACCTCGGCCCGCCACATCGGCCAGATCATCGGGGCGATCGACGACATCGCCTTCCAGACCAGCCTGCTGGCGCTGAACGCCGGGGTGGAAGCCGCACGGGCGGGCGAGGCCGGCAAGGGCTTCGCCGTGGTGGCCTCGGAGGTGCGGGCGCTGGCGCAAAGGTCCTCGGCCGCGGCGAAAGAGATCGCGGCGCTGGTCGCCGCCTCCGGCCGGCAGGTCGAGGCCGGCGTTACCCGGGTGGCGGAGACCGGCGCGGCGCTGGACCGCATCCTCCGCCGGGTCGAGGAGATCGCCGCGCTGGTTTCCGGCATCGCCCGGGCCGCGGCGGACCAGTCCGGCGGGCTGTCCGAAGTGAATGCCGGGATGATCCAGCTGGACGGCGTGACCCAGCAGAACGCCGCCATGGCGGCGGAGGCCGAAGCCGCCGGCGCGGCCATGGCCCGCAGCGCGGCGCATCTGCAGGAGCTGGTGGCGCGCTTCCGCACCGCCCCGGCGGCGGAGCCGGAAACGGCGCTTCCGCCGCCCGGCCCCCCGTCCGATGCCGGGGAGGCCGGTTTCCCCTCCCCGCCGGCCGAAAAACCCGCCTTCGTGGCAGACACCAGCGTCGGGATGCCTTCTGGCAGGCACAGCACCGCGCCGCGCCTGAGGGCCGCCTCCTGATGCCGCCCGCGGCGGCATCCCGCCGCGCGTCCCTTCCCGGAAAGACCCGTCATGAGTGCGATCCCCACCGTCATCGTCACCGCCAGCCCGCTGGCGCTCTCCCGGCTCGGCCGCGCGCTGGAGGGGCTGGAGGAGCTGCGGCTCTGCGGCCGGGCCAGCGACCTGTCCGGCGCCTATGTCCGGGTCGAGGAGGTCGAGCCGAAGCTGGTGATCCTCGGCCCCGAACTGATGCGGCACCCGGACTTCCCCGGCCTGCTGGCGATGTTCCGGGTGATGGGCATCGCCTGGATGCGCATCGCCTCCGGCCCGCCGCCGCCCGGGGCCGGCGGGCAGGCCCCGGCGCTGGACCCGGCGCTGCCGCCGGCGGCGATGCTGGCGGCGATCCGGGCGGCGCTGGCCCGGCCCGCCGCCCCGCCCGCGCCGGTGCCGCCGAAAGTGCCGGCGGTCACCGGCCGCAGCCGGGCCGACCGCTTCATCCTGATCGGCGCCTCCACCGGCGGGATCGACGCCTTGTCGCGGGTGCTGTCGGTCTTCCCGGCCGACTGCCCGCCCACCGCCATCGTCCAGCACACCGGCGCGGCCTTCTCGGGCAGCCTGATCCGCCTGCTCGACCGCGCCTGCGCCGCCCGGGTGCTGGCCGCGCAGCCGGGCGCGCCCTTCCTGCCCGGCATGGTGGTGGTCGGAGCCGGCTGCGGCGGCCACCTGCGGCTGCTGCCGGGACTGCCGCCGCGGGTCGAGGTCGCTTCGGGCAACCCGGTGTCCGGCCACCTGCCCTCGGTCGACGAACTCTTCCGCTCCGCGCTGCCCTTCGCGCCGCGGGTGACGGCGGCGCTGCTGACCGGCATGGGCCGCGACGGCGCCCAGGGGATGCTGGAGCTGCGCCGCGCCGGCGCCGCCACCCTGGCGCAGGACGAGGCGAGCTCGGTCGTCTACGGGATGCCGCGCGCCGCCTGGGAGACCGGCGCCGCCGCCGAGCGGCTGCCGCTGGACCGCATCGGCCCCGCCCTGCTGGCCCGCTGCGCCGAACCGCGGGCGGAGGGCGGCCGGTGATGCATTTCGCCCCGCGGATGATGCAGGTGGTGCAGGGCGAATTCCGCGTCTCCGCCGATCCGGGCGAGGAATTGTCCACGATCCTCGGCTCCTGCATCGCCGCCTGCATCTGGGATCCGGGCCGCGGTATCGGCGGCATGAACCATTTCCTGCTGGCGCAGTCGCTGGGCAATTCCTCCGCGCCGGACAACCGCTACGGCGTCCATGCGATGGAGGTGCTGATCAACGGCCTTCTGCGCGCCGGGGCGCGGCGCGAGGCGTTGCAGGCCAAGCTGTTCGGCGGCGCGAAGATCGCCGCCAACCTGCGCGACATCGGCGCCTCCAATGCCGATTTCGCCCGCGGCTTCCTGCGGACGGAGGGGATCGCCTGCCGCGCCGAAAGCCTGGGCGGCACCCGGGCGCGGCGGGTCAGCTTCCACCCCGCCACGGGACGGGCACGGCAATTGCTGATCCCGAACGACCAGCTGGACGAGACCCCGCTGCGCAGCCCGCCGAGGCCGGCGGCGGGGACCAGCATCGAGCTGTTCTGAAAGGCGCGATGCCGGCAGGCGGAGGAAAGCGCCGCAGCGGGTCCGGCCGGCAGAGCGTCCATCCGCGGACTGCCGGACTTGCAGAACGCTCCGCAGGAGGCTCCTTCGCCGCGCCAAGGAAAGGCGTCCTCGGCTGCAAGAAAACTCCGCATCGCGCAGCCGGCAAGGGGCCGGGCCGGCATCCGGCGCCGGAAGGGCCGCGGCAGGGCCGGGCGGGATGAGGCGAGGCACTGCCTCGCCCCCCGCCCCTGCGGGACATGTCACCCGGAGACGGCAGTGGCACAAGACCCCGAGAGGCCAGCGCCCGACCGGGCGGGCGAGAAGCGCCCGCCGAGGGCGGGCGGGCGCTGGCCGGGCCTTTGGGGCCCGGCCGGGACAAGGGGAAGCGTTGTGCTGTGGCGAAGGCACACGCCTTCGCCAAGGGGATCGTCCAGGCAAAGCGGCAGCCCGTTCCCTTACCCCAGATGCCGGAACAGCGCCTCGAACAAGGCGATGTTGCGCTGGTCGATGTCGTCGTCCACCGGCTCGGCCTGCGAGGAGAGCTTGACGACGACCACCTCGCTGGCGGGGTCCACCGCCAGCCATTGGCCGTGGATGCCGATGGCGCAGAACCAGTCGCCGCCGGAGCGATACCACTGGTTGCGATAGGCCCCGCCCGGCAGCAGCTCGGGGAAGTCGCCGCGGGCCCATTGGCCGCGGTCGCCGCCCTCCACCGTGTCGCGGACCCAAGGCCCGGGCACCACCCGGCCGCCGGGGCCGATGCCGCCCTGCCGCATCATCTCGCCCACCCGGGCGAGGTCGCGCGCCGTCATCGACACCCCGCCGGCGGCGCGTCCCAGCCCCACGGCATCGACGGTCAGCGCCACGGGCCCGCGGCAGCCGATCCGGGTCCAGACCCTTTCCTGGAACAGGTCGGCCAGCCGCGCACCGCCCGCGCGCTCCACCATCGCGCCCAGCATGTCGGAATTGGGCGAGCGGTAACGGAAGGCGTCGCCATAACCCCCGGGCAGCGGCGGGATGGTGCAGAGGAATTCGAGCAGCGTCAGGCCGTCCGTCCCCGGGTTCCACAGCATCGCCCGGCGGTAGCGGGCGAAGGGGCTGTCCGGGGTCAGATAGGCCTCGTCGAAATCCAGCCTTGTGGTCATGTCGAGAAGGTGCCGCAGGCTGGCCTCGCCGAAGGCGGAGCCCGCGGCCTCGGGCACGAAGCGGGTCACCGGGTCCCCGGGCGAGAGCCTGCCCTCGGCCTCCAGCGCCCCCGCCAGCAGCGCGGTCAGGGACTTGGAGATCGAGAACACCAGATGCGGCAGCGCCGGGTCGGCATGGGGCGCGGCCCAGTCGGCCAGCACCCGGCCGGATTTCATCACGCAGAAGAGGTCGGTGTCATGCGCGGCCAGATGCTCCGCCACCGTCGTCCCGCCCGCGCCGAGCGGCGCCTGCAACAGGGCGGGGTCCTCGGCCGGCGCCTCCGGGCGCGGATCGGCGGGAAGGCGGATCGCGCTCGGCACCAGTTCGGCAACGTTCTGGAAGGCCCAGCGGCTGAAGGGCGCCGTGCGCCAGTTCGCCAGCGTCACCTCTGCGCGCCGGAACCCGTAGCGCGCCGCGAAATCCGTTGCCATGCCTGCCTCCCTGTCCGTCCCGACAGGGGTAGCGCCCGGCCCGGCCCGCCGCAAGCCCCGCGGATTTTCGGCGAAAATCCGGGGTTCAGGCCAGCACCACCCGCGTGCCCCAGTCGCGGCAGGCCGTTGCCAAGGGCTCGGGCAGGGCCACATCGGTGAACACGGTGTCGATCTCGGACAGCGAGGCGATCCGCGCCGGGGCGGAGCGACCCAGCTTGGAGCGGTCCGTCACCAGGAAGCGGCTACGCGCCCGGCCAAGGATCGCCCGGCTGACCCGCACCTCGGCCAGGTCGAAGTCCAGCATGTCGCCGTCGAGGTCCAGCGCCGAAGTGCCGACCACGGCGAAATCGACCTTGAACTGCTCGAAGAACTGGGTGGTCAGTTCGCCCACCAGCCCGCCGTCCGACCGCCGCAGCGCGCCGCCCGCCACCATGATCTCGCAGCCCGGGTTGGCCAGCAGGATATTGGCCACGTTCATGTTGTTGGTCACCACGGTGATGTTCTTGTGGTGCAAGAGCTCGCGCGCCACCGCCTCGGTGGTGGTGCCGAGGTTCAGGATCAGGCTGGAATTGTCGGGGATCTCCGCCGCGCAGGCGCGGGCGATGGCGGCCTTGGCATCCTCGTTCATCCGCCGGCGCTGCTCGTAGCCGATGTTGACGACGCCGGTGCGCGCCACCGCGCCGCCATGCACCCGGTCGAGGAACCCCGCCTCGGCCAGTTCCGACAGGTCGCGGCGGATGGTCTGCAGCGTCACCTCGAAGCGCTGCGCCAGGTCCTCGACCCCCACCCTGCCCTCGGCCCGGGCGATGTCGAGAATCTCGCTCTGCCGGATGTTCATCGCCATGGAACGCCTTTCCCCATCGCGGCCGGTTACTTGCTGCGGTTGCATTCGTTATTGCGCGAATGCAGAAAATCCGGCCCTGCGGGCAGAGTATGATGCCGCCCTGGCATTTTCAAATGTTCGTTTTTCCGGCAATCGCGCAAAAACGAAAATTCCCGATTGACGACGGCCGCGCCCCCGGTGCAGGCTTTGCCCGCGGAAGGCGAAGCCCTTCCCGGGGGAGGATCCACATTGACCGAAGCGGCCCGGCCCGGCAGGACCGATCTCTTCATCATCGGCGGCGGCATCAACGGCTGCGGCATCGCCCGCGACGCCGCCGGCCGCGGGCTGACGGTCACCCTGGCCGAACAGGGGGATCTGGCGCAGGCCACCTCCTCGGCCTCGACCAAGCTGTTCCACGGCGGCTTGCGCTACCTGGAATATTTCGAGTTCCGGCTTGTGCGCGAGGCGCTGGAGGAACGCGAGACGCTTCTGGTCGCCATGCCCCACATCAGCTGGCCGATGCGCTTCGTGCTGCCGATCCACGCCGGGATGCGCTTCGACAGCGACACCCCGACCAGCCGGCTCTTGTCGGTGGTCATGCCCTGGATGCGCGGCCGCCGCCCGGCCTGGCTGATCCGGCTGGGGCTGTTCCTTTACGACACCATGGGCGGGCGGAAGATCCTGCCCGCCACCCGGGCGCTGGACCTGACCCAGGACCCGGCCGGAAAGCCGCTGAAGCCGAAGTTCCGCCGCGCCTACGAATATTCCGACTGCTGGGTGGAGGATTCGCGGCTGGTGGTGCTGAACGCCCGCGACGCCGCCGCCCGGGGGGCCACCATCCTGACCCGCACCCGCGTCACCCACGCCACCCGGCAGGGCGACGGCTGGGAGATCGCCACCGAAACCCCGGATGGCCCGCGCATCCACCATGCCAAGGTGCTGGTCAACGCCGGCGGGCCCTGGGTCGAGGATGTGATCCGCAACGTCGCCCATATCGCCACGCCCGAGGGCGTGCGGCTGGTGCGCGGCAGCCATATCGTCACCCGCCGGCTTTACGACCACGACCGCTGCTATTTCTTCCAAGGGGCGGACGGGCGGATCATCTTCGCCATCCCCTTCGAGCAGGACTTCACCCTTATCGGCACCACCGACATGGACCACGAGGGCGCGCCCTCGGAGGCCCGCTGCACCGAGGCGGAGCGCGACTATCTGCTGGCCTTCGCTTCGGAATATTTCGTCAGACCGCTGGCGGCGGAGGATGTGGTCTGGACCTATTCCGGCGTCCGCCCGCTCTACAACGACGGGGCGAAGTCGGCCACCGCGGCGACGCGCGACTACGTGCTGTCGCTGGACAGGGACGGCCCGCCCTTGCTGAACGTCTTCGGCGGCAAGATCACCACCTCGCGCCGGCTGGCCGAAAGCGCGATGGCCAAGCTGGCGCCGTTCTTCCCGGGACTGAAGGGCAACTGGACCGCCCGCGTGCCCCTGCCCGGCGGCGATTTCCCGCATGACGGCAAGGCGGCGCTGACCGCAAAGCTGCGGGCCGAATACCCGTTCCTGACCGACTACCACGCCGCAAGGCTGATCCGCGCCTATGGCACCGAGGCCTTCGCGCTGCTCGGCCCGGCGAAGGCCATGGAAGACCTCGGCCGCGATTTCGGCGCCACCCTGACCGAGGCCGAGATCCGCTGGCTGACGGCCCGCGAATGGGCGCGGACGGCCGAGGACGTGGTCTGGCGGCGCAGCAAGCTGGGCCTGCGGCTGAGCGCGGAGCAGATTGCCGCGATCGGGCAACACATGACGGAAGGCCGGGCGATCACCCCGGCCGCGGAATAGGGAAACGGCATGACGCTGGAGCTTCAGGGCGTATCGCGGGCGGCCGGCGGGCGGGTGCACATCCACCCGACCAGCCTGACGCTGGCGAAGGGCACGATGAACGTGCTGCTGGGGCCGACGCTGGCCGGCAAGACCAGCCTGATGCGGCTGATGGCCGGGCTGGACGCGCCGACGCAGGGCCGCATCCTGTGGGACGGCACGGACGTCACCGGCGTGCGGGTGCAGGACCGCGGCGTCGCCATGGTCTACCAGCAATTCATCAACTACCCCGGGCTGACGGTCTACGAGAACATCGCCTCGCCGCTGCGCATCCTCGGCCGCGACCGGGCGGAGATCGACCGCGCGGTGCGCGAGACCGCCGAGATGCTGCGGCTGACGCCGATGCTGGACCGGCGCCCGCTGGAGCTGTCGGGCGGCCAGCAGCAGCGCTGCGCGCTGGCGCGGGCGCTGGTCAAGGGCGCGGGGCTGGTGCTGCTGGACGAGCCGCTGGCCAATCTGGACTACAAGCTGCGCGAAGAGCTGCGCGTCGAAATCCCAAGGATATTCGAGGCTTCCGGCGCGATCTTCGTCTACGCCACCACCGAGCCGGAGGAGGCGCTGCTGCTCGGCGGCAACACCGCAACGCTGTGGGAGGGCCGGATCACCCAGTTCGGCCCGACGCCGCAGGTCTACCGCCAGCCCGCCGACATGGTGACGGCGCGGGTGTTCAGCGATCCGCCGATGAACTTCGTCCCGGCGGTCAAGGCCAGCGGCAGCCTGACCTTCGGCGGCACCGCCCGGCTGCCGGCGGCGGGCGCGCTGGCGGCGCTGCCGGACGGGGAATATACTGCAAGTTTCCGCGCCAACCATCTGGACTTGCTGAAACATTCTCCGCAGGCGCTGGAATTTTCCTGCAGCCTGATCGTGACCGAGATCACCGGGTCCGAGACCTTTCTGCACCTGACCCATGGCGCCGACCGCTGGGTCGGGCTGGTCCATGGCGTGCAGAACCTTTCCCCCGGGGCCGAGGTGCGGGTCTGGCTGGACCCGGCGCACCTTTACCTCTTCGACGGCGCGGGCCGCCTTGCCGCCCCTGCCGCCTATGCCGACCTGAAGGGGGCTGCCTGACATGGCCCGGATCACGCTGAAGAACCTCGCCCACAGCTACCTGCCGGCGCCGAAGTCCGAGGACGATTTCGCGCTGAAGGAGATGGATCACGTCTGGGACGACGGCGGCGCCTATGCGCTGCTCGGCTCCTCCGGCTGCGGCAAGACCACGCTGCTGAACATCATCTCGGGCCTTCTCCGCCCGTCTCAGGGCCGCGTCCTCTTCGGCGACCGCGACGTGACCGACTCCCCGACGGCCGAGCGCAACATCGCCCAGGTGTTCCAGTTCCCGGTGGTCTACGACACCATGACCGTGCGCGACAACCTCGCCTTCCCGCTGCGCAACCGCGGCATGGACGCCGCCTACATCGCCGAACGGGTGCAGGACATCGCCCGGATGATCGGGATGGAGGACCGGCTGGACCGCAAGGCCAAGGGGCTGACCGCCGATGCCAAGCAGAAGATCAGCCTCGGCCGCGGCATGGTGCGGCAGGACGTCAACGCCATCCTCTTCGACGAGCCGCTGACGGTGATCGACCCGCACATGAAATGGGAGTTGCGGACCCAGCTGAAATCGCTGCACCGCCAGTTCGGCCATACCATGATCTACGTCACCCACGACCAGACCGAGGCGCTGACCTTCGCCGACAAGGTGGTGGTGATGTATGACGGCCGGGTGGTGCAGATGGGCACGCCGGAGGAGCTGTTCGAGCGGCCGGCCCATACCTTCGTCGGCTATTTCATCGGCTCGCCGGGAATGAACCTGTTCCCCGCCCGGATCGAGGGCGACCGCGCCATCCTCGACGGCGGCGAGGTGGCGCTCGGCGCCCGCTACGCCGCGCAGGGCCGCACCCAGATCGGCATCCGGCCCGAACATGCGGTGCTGACCTCGGGCCCCGGCCTGCCCGTCGCCATCCGCCGGGTGGAGGACGTGGGCCGCCACCGCCTTGTCCGCGCCGAAACCGCCGGCCTTCCGCTGAACATCGTGGTGCCGGAGGGAATGCCGCTCGGCCCCGAGCTGACCCATGTCAGCTTCGCGCCGGGCAAGATCAGCGTCTACGCCGACGACTGGCGCGTGGAGGGAGCCGCCTGATGGACAAGACCGTCAACAACAAGGCCTGGTTCCTGGTGCTGCCGGTGCTGGTGATCGTGGCCTTCTCGGCCGTCATCCCGCTGATGACCGTGGTCAACTACGCCTTCAACGACACCTTCGGCAACAACGAGTTCTTCTGGGCCGGCTTCGAATGGTTCGAGGACACGGTGAATTCGTCGCGGATGCACGATGCGCTCGGCCGGCAGATCCTGTTCTCGGCGATCATCCTGGCCATCGAGGTGCCGCTCGGCATCTTCATCGCGCTGAACATGCCGAAGAAGGGGTTCTGGGCCAGTTTCTGCCTTGTGTTCATGGCGCTGCCGCTCTTGATCCCCTTCAACGTGGTCGGCACCATCTGGCAGATCTTCGGCCGGGTCGACATCGGCCTTCTGGGCCGGGCGCTGGCCGCAATCGGCATCGACTACAACTACACCAACGACGCGCTGGACGCCTGGGTGACCATCATCACCATGGATGTCTGGCACTGGACCTCGCTGGTGGCGCTGCTGGCCTATGCCGGGCTGCAGTCGATCCCGCAGGCCTATTATCAGGCGGCGCGGATAGACCAGGCCAGCCGGTGGGCCGTCTTCCGCTACATCGAGCTGCCGAAGATGAAGGGCGTGCTGCTGATCGCCATCCTGCTGCGCTTCATGGACAGCTTCATGATCTATACCGAGCCCTTCGTCGTCACCGGCGGCGGCCCCGGCAATTCCACCACCTTCCTCTCCATCGACCTGGTGAAGATGGCGGTCGGGCAGTTCGACCTCGGCCCCGCCGCGGCCTTCAGCCTGATGTATTTCCTGGTGATCCTGCTGGTGTCCTGGGTGTTCTACACCGTGATGACCAACCTCGACCGGGAGAATGCGCCATGAAGATACGCCCCTCCGCGCTGGTCATGGCGGTCTACCTGATCTTCCTGATGGTGCCGATCTACTGGCTTCTGAACATGAGCCTGAAGACCAACACCGAGATCACCTCGACCTTCACGCTCTGGCCGCAGACCTTCACCCTGCGGAACTACGCGGTGATCCTGACCGATCCCTCATGGTATATGGGTTACGTGAACTCCATCCTCTATGTGGTTCTGAACACGGTGATTTCCATCACCGTCGCCCTGCCCGCGGCCTATGCCTTCAGCCGCTATACCTTCATGGGCGACAAGCACCTGTTCTTCTGGCTGCTGACCAACCGCATGGCGCCGCCGGCCGTCTTCGCGCTGCCTTTCTTCCAGCTTTACTCCAGCGTCGGCCTCTTCGACACCCATATCGCCGTGGCGCTGGCGCATTGCCTCTTCAACGTGCCGCTGGCGGTCTGGATCCTCGAGGGCTTCATGCGCGGCGTGCCGAAGGAGATCGACGAGACCGCCTATATCGACGGCTATTCCTTCCCGCGCTTCTTCATCCGCATCTTCATGCCGCTGATCGCCAGCGGAATCGGCGTCGCCGCCTTCTTCTGCTTCATGTTCTCCTGGGTGGAACTGCTGCTCAGCCGCACCCTGACCGCGGTGAACGCCAAGCCCATCGCCGCCATCATGACCCGCACCGTCTCCGCCTCCGGCATGGACTGGGGGGTGCTGGCCGCCGCCGGGATCCTGACCATCCTGCCCGGCGCCCTGGTCATCTGGTTCGTCCGCAACTACATCGCCAAGGGCTTCGCCCTGGGGAGGGTGTGATGACCGACGCCGCAACCGCAGCCCCCCGCCGCCCGAACTGGACGCTGATCGCGCTGGCCGCCGCCGCCGTCATGGCCGCCGCGCTGATCGCCCTCCTCCTCGTGGCCCCGAAGAAGGACGGCGCCATCGACTGGTTCGCGCCGATGATCCGCGGCGGCTGGATGGCCTGGACGCTGCCCATCGCCCTGTTCTTCTGGACCATCGCCTGCCTTCTGGTCGCCATGACCCTGCTGGCGATCCGCTTCCCCGAAACCCCGCGCATCGGCCTTCTTCGGATCGAGACCACGCGCGGCGACCGGCTGTTCATCAGCCTCTTGGGCTCGGCCTTCATCCATCTGGCCTGGCTGTTCTTCGCGGGACCGCCCCTCTGGGGCGCCACCGCGCTCTGCCTCGTCTATGCCGCGGCGGTGTTCCGCTGGGTCTAGGACAGGAAACGAAGCGCCCCGGGGCCTGCGCACGGATGCGACCCCAGCACCGGCCCCGGGGCACGAATGCGAAACCGAAGTGTCACATTCCACGGGAGGACTAGATGAGACACCGCCAGACCACAACCGCCATGGCGCTTGCGCTGATGGTTTCCGGCCTGCCCGCCTGGGCCGACATGGAGGCCGCCAAGGCCTTCCTCGATGCCGAGATCGGCGACATGTCCAGCCTCGACCGCGCCGGGCAGGAGGCCGAGATGCAATGGTTCGTCGACGCCGCCGCCCCCTATGCCGGGATGGAGATCAAGGTCGTCTCCGAGACCATCACCACCCATGAATACGAATCCAAGGTGCTGGCCCCGGCCTTCACCGCCATCACCGGGATCAAGATCACCCACGACCTGATCGGCGAGGGCGACGTGGTCGAGAAGCTGCAGACCCAGATGCAGACCGGCGAGAACGTCTACGACGCCTATATCAACGACAGCGACCTGATCGGCACCCACTGGCGCTATCAGCAGGCCCGCAGCCTGACCGACTGGATGGCCGGCGAAGGCGCGGCCGTCACCAACCCGGGGCTGGACCTGAACGACTTCATCGGCATCAAGTTCACCACCGCGCCGGACGGCCAGCTGTATCAGCTGCCCGACCAGCAGTTCGCCAACCTCTACTGGTTCCGCTACGACTGGTTCACCGATCCGAAGACCATGGAGGATTTCAAGGCCAAGTATGGCTACGACCTCGGCGTGCCGGTCAACTGGTCGGCCTATGAGGACATCGCCGAATTCTTCACCGGCCGCGACATGAGCTACATGGGCGGCCCGGCCAGCGGCGTCTTCGGCAGCATGGACTACGGCAAGAAGGACCCCAGCCTCGGCTGGCGCTACACCGATGCCTGGATGTCGATGGCCGGTATGGGCGACAAGGGGGAGCCGAACGGCCTGCCGGTGGACGAATGGGGCATCCGGGTGGACGAGAACAGCCGCCCCGTCGGCTCCTGCGTCGCACGCGGCGGGGCGACCAACGATGCGGCCGCGGTCTATGCCGTCACCAAGGCCATCGAATGGCTGCAGAAATACACCCCGCCCGAGGCGCAGGGCATGACCTTCGGCGAGGCGGGCCCGGTTCCGGCGCAGGGCAACATCGCCCAGCAGATGTTCTGGTATACCGCCTTCACCGCCGACATGGTGAAGCCCGGCCTGCCGGTGATGAACGAGGACGGCACGCCGAAATGGCGCATGGCCCCCTCGCCCCACGGCGCCTACTGGTCCGAGGGGACGAAGATCGGCTATCAGGACGTGGGCTCCTGGACCATCCTGAAGTCGACCCCGGTCGACCGCGCGCAGGCGGCCTGGCTCTACGCCCAGTTCGTCAGCTCGAAGACGGTGGACGTGAAGAAATCCCACGTCGGCCTGACCTTCGTGCGCGAATCCACCATCCAGCACGACAGCTTCACCAAACGCGCGCCCGAGCTTGGCGGCCTGGTCGAGTTCTACCGCTCGCCCGCCCGCGTGGCCTGGTCGCCGACCGGCACCAACATCCCGGACTATCCGAAGCTGGCGCAGCTGTGGTGGCAGAACATCGGCGACGCCATGTCGGGGGCGAAGACCCCGCAGGAGGCGCTGGACGCGCTGTGCGCCGAGCAGGAGAAGGTGCTGGAGCGGCTGGAACGCGCCGGCGTGCAGGGCGACATCGGCCCGAAGCTGAACGAGGAGAAGGACCCGCAGGAATGGCTGGACGCGCCGGGCTCGCCGGTGGCCAAGCTGGAGAACGAGGATCCCGCCCCGGAAACCGTCAGCTATGACGAACTGATCAAGTCCTGGCAGTAAGCCCAAGGTTTGCGGGCGGTTCCTCCCGGGACCGCCCGCAAATTTCTTCCAAGAAATTTGCCAAGAATTCTCCAGAATTCTTGGCGCTCACCGCCGGGGCTGCCGCTCGCCATGACCCATATCCTCGCCATCGACCAGGGCACCACCTCATCGCGCGCGATCCTGTTCGATGCGGCCCTGCGCCCCGTCGCCCAGGCCCAGGCCGAGTTTTCCCAGCATTTCCCGCAGCCCGGCTGGGTGGAGCATGATCCGGCGGACCTCTGGTCCACCGTCGCCTCCACCGCCCGCGCCGCCATCGAGAAGGCCGGCATCGGCAGCGATCGGATCGCCGCCATCGGCATCACCAACCAACGCGAGACCACGATCCTGTGGGACCGCACCACCGGCCAACCCCTGCACAAGGCCATCGTCTGGCAGGACCGCCGCACCGCCGACACCTGCGAGGCCCTGCGCGCCGCCGGTCACGAGCCGATGATCACCGCCCGCACCGGCCTGCTGCTCGACCCCTATTTCTCCGGCACCAAGGTGAAATGGCTGCTGGACCACATCCCCGGCGCCCGCGACAGGGCGGCGCAGGGGGAACTCGCCTTCGGCACCGTCGATTCCTGGCTGATCTGGAACCTGACCGGCGGGCGGGTCCATGCCACCGACGCCACCAACGCCGCGCGGACGCTGCTCTACAACATCGCCAGCAACGAATGGGACGCCGAGATCTGCGGCCTGCTCGACATTCCGATGCAGATCCTGCCCGAGGTGCGCGACTGCGCCGCCGCCTTCGGCGCCACCCGCCCCGACCTGTTCGGCCGCGAGATCCCGATCCTCGGCGTGGCGGGCGACCAGCAGGCCGCCACCGTCGGACAGGCCTGCTTCCGGCCGGGGATGATGAAATCCACCTATGGCACCGGCTGCTTCGCGCTGCTGAACACCGGGGCGGACCGGGTGCCGTCGAAGAACCGGCTCCTGACCACCATCGCCTACCGGCTGGACGGGCGGACGACCTATGCGCTGGAAGGCTCGATCTTCATCGCCGGCGCGGTGGTGCAATGGCTGCGCGACGGGCTGAAGATCATCCGCGAGGCGCGGGAAACCCAACCGCTGGCCGAGGCGGCCGAGGCCGCGCAGGAGGTGGTGCTGGTCCCCGCCTTCACCGGCCTCGGCGCGCCCTACTGGCGGCCCGACTGCCGCGGCGCGGTCTATGGCCTGACCCGCAACTCCGGCCCGGCCGAATTCGCCCGGGCGGCACTGGAAAGCGTCGGCTACCAGACCCGCGACCTGCTGGAGGCGATGCGGGCCGACTGGGGGGCCGCGGCCGAGGGCGTCTTGCGGGTGGACGGCGGCATGGTGGCCAGCGACTGGACCATGCAGTTCCTGGCCGACATCCTGGGCGCGCCGGTGGACCGGCCGGTGGTGACCGAGACCACCGCCCTCGGCGCCGCCTATCTGGCCGGGCTGCAGGCCGGGCTCTGCCCGCCGCCGGAGGACTTCGCCAGGGCCTGGGCGCTGGAGCGCCGCTTCGCCCCCGCCATGGCGGCGGAGGAGCGCGACCGCCGCTATGCCCGCTGGCAGCGGGCGGTGCAGGCGACGATGTCGGTATGAGCTTCGCGATCCTCCAGCCGCCGCGCATCCTGTTCGGCCGGGGGACTTCGGCGCAGGCGCTGCCGCTGGCGCAGGGCTTCGGCCCGCGCGGTCTGGTGGTGCATGGCGCTTCCCCGGAGCGGGCCGTTGCCGTCCTGGGCGGGCGGATTTTCGACGAAAATCCGGGGCTTCTGGCGATCTCCGTCGCGCAGGAACCCACCCTGGCCTTGCTGGAGGCCGCCCTCGCCCGGGCCCGCGGCCATGCGCCGGACTGGGTGCTGGCCATCGGCGGCGGCTCGGTCCTCGACATGGGCAAGGCGCTGGCGGCGCTGGTGCCGGCCCCGGGCGGGCCGATGGATCATCTGGAAGTGGCCGGGCCCGGCTTGCCGCTGCCTGCCCCGCCGCTGCCCTTCGTCGCGGTGCCGACCACAGCGGGGACCGGCTCGGAGGTGACGAAGAATGCGGTGATCGGCCTGCCCGGTCACGGCCGCCCCGATCACGGCCGCAAGGTCAGCCTCCGCGACGACCGGATGATGGCGCGGATCGCCATCGTCGACCCGGCGCTGACCGACCAGTGCGCGCGGGCGGTGACGCTGGCCTCCGGCCTCGACGCGGTGACGCAGGTGATCGAGCCCTATGTCAGTTGCAAGGCCACGCCCTGGACCGATGCCATCACCCGGCCGGTCCTCGCCCGGGGGCTGGCGGCTTTGGTGCGGCTGATGCAGGGCGAGGAAGCGGGCGCAAGGGATGCGCTGGCCTGGACCTCGCTCTGCGGCGGGCTGGCGCTGGCGAATGCCGGGCTCGGCGCGGTGCACGGACTGGCGGGGGTGATCGGCGGACGGACCGGCGCGGCGCATGGTGCGATCTGCGGCGCGCTTCTCGGGCCGGTGCTGGCGATGAACCGGCGGCTGGCCCCGGGACCGCGGGTGGAGGAGGTCTGCGGCCTGATCGCCGGCGTGCTCGGCGGCCCGGCGGCAGAGGCCCCGGCCCGGCTGGCGGCCTGGGCCCGGGCGGAAGGCTTGCCGGGGCTAGCGAACCAGGGGCTGCGGGCGGCGGATCACCGGGAGGTGGCGGAGGCGGCGCTGGAGTCCAGTTCGATGAAGGGCAATCCGGTGCAGCCCGCGGTGGAGGACCTGATCGCGGTGCTGGAGGCCGCGTGAGGCGGGCGGGAGAAGGCGAGGCACTGCCTCGCCCCCGCCCGTGCGGATGGGTTCACCCGGAGGCGGCGGTCACAAAAAACCCGAGAGGCCAGCGCCCGACCCGGCGGGCGAGAAGCGCCCGCCGAGGGCGGGGCGGGCGCTGGCCGGACCTTTGAGGCCCGGCCGGGATGGTTGATATGGTGCGCGGTGGCGAAGGCAATGGCCTTCGCCAAGGAGAGGAAATCCGCCCCTACAGCACCCCCGCCAGCACGTTCACCGCAAAGGCCAGAACGCCGAGGTTGAAGAAGAAGGCGAACAACCCGTGCAGGGTGACGGCGCGGCGGATGGCGCGGGAGGAGATCGCCAGGTCCGCGGTCTGGCAGGTCATGCCGATGGTGAAGGCGAAATAGACGAAATCGGCGAAGACCGGCTCGCCGCCCCCCTCACCGCCTTCGGGAAAGACGATGCCGCCGGCATCCTTCTCCCCCACCCGGTCGTAGAACAGGTGGCCGTAGTGGAAGGCAAAGACCAGGTTGGCGAAAAGCCAGGCCAGCACCAAGGTCGCCCAGACCAGCGCCGCCTGACCGCCGCCGCCCGTCTCGCCGGCCAGCCGGGCCATCGCCAGCAGGATCGCCACCAGCACCGCCGCCGCGGTCAGGAGCAGGAAGGCCCGCCCGCCGTCGTCGCGGGCGGCGCGGGCGCGGGCGGCCTTCGCCCCGTCGGCCCGCCACAGCGGCAGCGCCGAGAGCAGGAACACCGCGGCGCCGAGGTCGAAGCCGAGGATCAGCGCGCTTTCCAGCGGCAGGCGCAGCGCCAGCGCCAGCGTGGCGGCGGCGAAGACCGCCAGGAAGATCAGGAAGCGCAGGTGGGGGATGGGGGACATCGCGGCCTCGGGATGCAAGGGCCGCAGGATGCCGCGGGATGGCCCGCCGATCAACCGCCGGGCCTTGCGGCGCGGCCCGGCTTTGCCGAACATGGGGCGCACAGGCAAGGAGAGGCCGATGACCGGACTGAAGCTGCGTATCCTGTTCCCCGAGGTGATCCTGGGGCCGGGCAAGGCGGAACTGCTGGAAGGCATCCGCGACACCGGCTCCATCGCCGCGGCCGGGCGGCGGATGGGGATGAGCTACAAGCGCGCCTGGATGCTGGTGGAAGAGATGAACGCGGCCTGGCAGCCGCCTCTGGTCTCCAGCGCGCGCGGCGGCCCCGGCGGCGGCGGCGCGCAGCTGACCGAGGCCGGGGCCGAGGTGCTGCGGCTCTACCGCGAGGTGATGGCGCGGGCCGAGGCGGCGGTGGCCGAGCCGGTGGCGGCGCTGGAGCGGATGCTGAAGGTCAGGGATATGTCCAAGGGAAAATAGCGCTTGCGCCGGGCGGGGCGCAGGCTGTTATGTTTCCCCCGACATATCGAACGGAGGAATCATCATGTCCCGCCGCATCCTTGCCGCCGTCCTGGCGCTCGGCCTTGCCACCCCCGCCGCCGCCGAGGAGGTGGTGGTCTTCGCCGCCGCCTCGATGAAGACCGCGCTGGACAAGATGGCCGCCGACTTCCAGGCCGCCACCGGCAATACCGTGACCATCAGCTATGCCGGGTCGAACGCGCTGGCCAAGCAGATCATCGAGGGTGCGCCGGCCGACATCTTCGTCTCGGCGGCGGTGAACTGGATGGACGAGGTGGAGAAGGCCGGGCTGGTGGCCGCGGACACGCGCCGCGACATGTTCTCCAACGCGCTGGTGCTGGTGGCCGCCGGCGACGCCGCGCCGGTCGAGATCGGGCCGGGCTTCGACCTGGCGGGCCTGTTGGGCGACGGCAAGCTGGCGATGGCGATGGTGGATTCGGTGCCGGCCGGGCAATACGGCAAGGCATCGCTGGAATCGCTGGGCATCTGGAGCGCGGTGGAGCCTTCGGTGGCGCAGGCCGACAACGTGCGGGCGGCGCTGGCCTTGGTGGCGGCGGGCGAGGCGCCCTACGGCATCGTCTATGCCACCGATGCGGCGGCCGAACCGGGGGTGACGGTGGTCGGCACCTTCCCCGCCGACAGCCACCCGCCGATCACCTATCCCGGCGCGCTGCTGACCGGGGCGGCGGACCAGGCCGACCGCGACTTCTACGCGGCGATCACCTCGGACGCCGGCGATGCGATCTTCGCCGAAGAGGGCTTCGTGATCCTCGACTGAGCGTGTAGACCCGGCCCATGACGGAGTGGCTGTCCCCCGACGAATGGCGCGCGGTCGCGCTTTCCCTGCGCGTCTCGGCGGTGGCGACGGCGGCCAGCCTGCCCTTCGGCGTGCTGGTCGCGCTGGCGCTGGCGCGGGGGCGGTTCCCGGGGCGGCAGCTGCTGAACGGGCTGGTGCACCTGCCCTTGATCCTGCCGCCGGTGGTGACGGGCTACCTGCTGCTGCTAACTTTCGGGCGCAAGGGCTGGGTCGGGCAATTTCTGGACCAGTGGTTCGGGATCGTCTTCGCCTTCCGCTGGACCGGCGCCGCGCTGGCCGCCGCCGTCATGGCCTTCCCGCTGATGGTCCGCGCCATCCGGCTGGCGATCGAGGCGGTGGACCCGAAGCTGGAGCAGGCGGCCGCCACCCTCGGCGCCTCGCGGCCGCTGGTGTTCCTGACGGTGACGCTGCCGCTGATCCTGCCGGGGATCGTGGCGGGGGCCATCCTCGCCTTCGCCAAGGCGATGGGGGAATTCGGCGCCACCATCACCTTCGTCTCCAACATCCCCGGCCAGACCCAGACCCTGCCCTCGGCGATCTACGCCTTCCTGCAGGTGCCGGGCGGCGACGCGCAGGCGGCGCGGCTGGCGCTGGTGGCCATCGTCATCGCCATGGCGGCGCTGCTGCTATCGGAATGGGTCAGCCGGGCGGTGGCGCGCAGGATCGCCGGAACATGACGCTTTCCGTATCCCTCTCGCACAGCTTCGGGGGCTTCCGGCTGGAGGCCGCCTTCGAGGCGCCGCCGGGGGTGACGGCGCTGTTCGGCCGTTCGGGCTCGGGCAAGACCACGGTGGTGAACGCGGTGGCAGGCCTCCTGCGCCCCCACCGCGGCCGGGTGGCGGTGCAGGGCGAGGTGCTGGCGGATACCGAAGCGGGCGTCTGGCTGCCGCCGCACCGCCGCCGGATCGGCTATGTCTTCCAGGACGCAAGGCTTTTCCCGCACCTGACCGTGCGGCAGAACCTGACCTACGGCCGCTGGCTGGCCGGGCTGCGCGACGGGGCCGAGATCGGCCGGATCGTCGAGATGCTGGGGATCGGCCCCCTGCTCTCGCGCCGCCCCGGCGCGCTGTCGGGGGGCGAGCGGCAGCGGGTGGCGCTCGGCCGTGCCATCCTGTCCGGGCCGCGGATGCTGCTGATGGACGAGCCGCTTGCGGCGCTGGACGATGCCCGCAAGGCCGAGATCCTGCCCTATCTGGAGCGGCTGCGCGACGAGGTCGGGCTGCCGATCCTTTACGTCAGCCATGCGCTGGCCGAGGTGGCGCGGCTGGCGACCACGGTGGTGCTGCTGGAGGCGGGCCGCGTGACCGCTGCCGGCCCGGTGGCCGAGGTGCTGTCCGACCCGGGCGCGGCGCAGGGCCTGGCCCCGCGCGAGGCCGGGGCGGTGCTTCTGGCGCGGATCGAGGCGCAGGAGGAGGACGGGCTGACCAGGCTCGCCACCGGCGCGGGTCCGGTCTGGCTGCCGCGGGTCGCCGGCGCGCCGGGCCGCGCCCTGCGGCTGCGCATCCTGGCGCAGGACGTGATGCTGGCGCTGGAGGTGCCGCAGGGCATCTCGGCGCTGAACCACCTGCCCGCGGTGGTGGAGGAGTTGCGGGAAGACGACGGCCCCTCGGCGCTGGTGCGGCTGCGGGCGGGGGAGGAGGCGCTGCTGGCCCGGATCACCCGCCGCTCGGCCCGGGCGATGGAGCTGCGGCCGGGGCTGCGGCTGCACGCCGTGCTGAAGGCGGTGTCGGTGGCGCAGGAGAATGCCGGGGGGTAGCCAGTCCGTCGCCTGGCCGGGCGGGATAAGGCGAGGCGCTGCCTCGCCCCCGCCCGTGCGCAGCGGATCAACCGGAGACGGCGCGGCACATAATCCCGGGAGGCCAGCGCCCGACCCGGCGGGCGAGAAGCGCCCGCCGAGGGCGGGGCGGGCGCTGGCCGGGCCTTTGGGGCCCTGCCGGACAAGGGGAAGCGTTGCGCTGTGGCGAAGGCGACGGCCTTCGCCAAGGGAGCGGGGACCGGGCAGAGCGGCGGGGTGAACCCCGCCCTACCCGGCAAGAGCGAATGCGGAGCGCCGTAGGGCGGGGTTCACCCCGCCACGCCCCCTACCCCTCCGCCAGCAGCCGCCGCACTTCCTGCCGCAGTTCCTTCAGCTCGAAGGGCTTGGTGATGAAGCCGTCGGCGCCGATCTCCACCCCGCGGCGGCGCTCTACCGAGGATCCGCGGGCGGTCATCATCAGGATCTTCACCCCGCGCAGCGCCGGGTCGCCGCGCACCTCGCGGCAGATGTCGTAGCCCGAGACGCCAGGCAGCATCACGTCCAGCACCACCAGGTCGGGCCGCATCGCCCGGATCTTCGGCAGCGCGGCATCGCCGTCGGCCACCCGGTCGTGGTCGTAGCCCTCGCGCGTCATCAGGAAATCCAGCGCCAGCGCGATGTTGTCCTCGTCCTCGACCACCAGGACCCGGCGGGGGCGGTCCGGCATCATCCTGCCCTCCGGCCCGCATCGGGCGGTAGACCGGAGCGCGCGGATCGCATATCGCTGGGGCAAAATCGCAAAGGGGAAATCATGTCGCTGTCACAGCTTGTCCTGGCCCAGCTGGAAGACCCGTTCCGCATCGCGCTGATCATCGGGCTTGTCGTCACCATGGTCCGCACGCGGGCGCAGACCGGAACCGTGGTTCCGCTGGCGGCGGGGGTGCTGTTCGTGGCGGTGATCATCCCGTCGACCCTCGGCACCCAGCGGGCCGAGCCGTTCTGGCTGCAGTTCGGCGCGGGGCTGATCTCGAATCTGGTCATTCTCGGCGTGGTGCTGGCGGCCTGGGAGGCGTTCCGCCGCCTTACCCGCCGCTAGGGGCGCGCGTGCCGGAGGTCTCCCCCCGGCACGGCATCGTCATGGACCGCCGTCACTGGTCGGCGAAGATGTCCTTCTTGTGGGTCCCGTTCGGCACGAACAGCGTGCCGATCACCACCGTCATCACCGCGACGACGATCGCATACCACAGGCCGGCGTAGATGTTGCCGGACTGGGCCGAGATCGCGAAGGCGGTCGCGGGCAGCAGGCCGCCGAACCAGCCGTTGCCGATGTGATAGGGCAGCGACAGGCCGGAGTAGCGGATGCGGGTCGGGTAGAGTTCGACCAGCATGGCCGCGATCGGGCCGTAGACCATCGTCACCAGGATGATCAGATAGGTCAGGATCAGCACGATGGTGATCTTCTGCGCGGAAAAGATGTCGAGGAAGTGGTTCGCCTTGGCGATGGTGGTGTTGTCCGCCGCGTTGATCGGATAGCCGGCCTCGGTCAGCGCCGCGTTCAGTTCGGCGTCGAAACGCTTCTTCTCGTCCGCGGCGTTCTCGGCCTTGCCGTCGTAGCCCTGGATCACCGTGTCGCCGACCTGCACCGTGGCGAGGGTGCCAGCAGCGGCGTCCACCGTATCGGAATTGGCCGAACGGCCGGTCAGCGCCGATTTCACGATGTCGCAGGAGGTGGTGAACTTCGCGGTGCCCACCGGGTTGAACTGGAACGAGCAGTCGGCCGGATCGGCGGTCACCGTGATCGCGGTCTCATGCGCATGGGCCAGCATCGGGTTGGCGGTCTTGGTCAGGAGGCCGAACACCGGGAAGTAGGTGATCGCCGCCAGCAGGCAGCCGCCGAGGATGATCGGCTTGCGGCCGATCTTGTCGGAGAGGCGGCCGAAGAAGATGAAGCCGTAGGTGCCCAGGATCAGCGACCAGGCCACGAAGACGTTGGCCGAGAAGCTGTCGATCTTGATCACGTTCTGCACGAAGAACAGCGCGTAGAACTGGCCGGAATACCACACCACGGCCTGACCGGCGGTGAGGCCGAGCAGCGCGATCAGGGCGATCTTGCCGTTGCGCCAGTTGCCGAAGGCCTCGCGCAGCGGCGCCTTGGACTGGGCGCCCTCTTCCTTCATCTTCTTGAAGGCGGGGGATTCGTTCATCTGCAGCCGGATATACAGCGAGACCAGCAGCAGCAGGATCGAGCCCAGGAACGGGATCCGCCAGCCCCAGGCCTGGAACGGCGTCCACATCTCGGGGGTGCCATCGGCCAGCATCTTCGGCAGGCCCTCGGCGTCCAGCGCCGGGGTCGGGTCGTAGGCGCCGTTGACGTAGCCCTGCACCACCAGGATCACGATCAGCGACAGCAGCAGGCCCAGCGTGGCGGTGGTCTGGATGAACGAGGTGAAATAGCCGCGCTGGTTCTGCGGCGCGTGCTCGGCCACATAGACCGCGGCGCCGCCGTATTCCCCGCCGAGCGCGAGGCCCTGCAGCATCCGCAGCGCGATCAGGATGATCGGCGCGGCCATGCCCCAGGAATAGTAGCTGGGCAGCATCCCGACGATGAAGGTCGACAGGCCCATGATCAGGATCGTCATCAGGAAGGTGTATTTCCGGCCGATCAGGTCGCCCAGCATCCCGAAGACCAGCGCGCCGAACGGGCGCACGATGAAGCCCGCCGCGAAGGCCAGAAGCGCGAAGACGCCGCGGGTGGCTTCGGGGTATGGCGTGAAGAAGTGCAGGCCGATGGTCGCGGCCAGCGAGCCGTAGAGGTAGAAGTCATACCATTCGAAGATCGTGCCCGCGGAAGAAGCAAGGATGACCTTCTTCTCCTCCCGGGTCATGGGACGCGAGCGGTCGCGCACGTCCGGCGTTGCATAGGCCATGGGTTTCCTCCTTGTTCGGCCCGCCCTTGCGGCGGCGCCTTCCCTATCGTTCCCGGCCCCGCCCGCCCCATCGGGCAGGCAAGACTCGATTGTCCCGGCGCAAGGCCCTTGCGCCGGTCGTCCCGTGGGTCTGCGCTTGCGCGCCCCCTTCCCTCCGGTCTTCCTGCCGCGCGCCCGGGGGGTTTCCTCCCTGCCCCGGATGCGGGCCTTCTCAGGCCGCCACCCGCCCCACGATCCCGGCCAGCGCGTCCTGCACCTCGGCGATGGGTCCCATCGCGTCGATGCGGGTCAAGACGCCCTTGCCGTCGTAATAGGCGATCAGCGGCGCCGTCTGGGCGTGATAGGCCTTCAGCCTTTCGCGCACCGTCTCGGCAGTGTCGTCGGCCCGGCGCTTCATCGCCGTGCCGCCGCATTTGTCGCAAGTGCCCGCCTGCGCGGGCTGCTTGAACTGGTCGTGGTAGCCTTCGCCGCAGGTGCCGCAGCTGTAGCGGCCCGAGACGCGGCCGACCATCGCCTCGTCGTCGACCTCAAGGCTGACGGCGGCGGTGATCCTCTGCCCGGCCGAGGCCAGCAGCGCGTCCAGCGCCGCGGCCTGGCCGTCGGTGCGGGGAAAGCCGTCGAGGATGACGCCGCGGGCGACATCCGGCTGCACCATCCGGTCCTTCAGGATCGCCAGCACGATCTCGTCGCTGACCAGTTGGCCGGCCTCCATCACCGCGCGGGCGGCGCGGCCGGCCTCGGTCCCGGCGGCGACGGCGGCGCGCAACAGGTCGCCGGTGGACAGCTGCACCAGGCCGAAGGCTTCCTCCAGCATCCGGGCCTGGGTGCCCTTGCCGGCCCCGGGGGGGCCGAGCAGGATCAGCACGGGGGCTTGCGACGCCATCCGCTCAGCCCCGGTTCATGCGGTTGTCGATCAGCTCGTCGACCACCGAGGGGTCGGCCAGCGTCGAGGTGTCGCCGAGCGCGCCGAAGTCGTTCTCGGCGATCTTGCGCAGGATGCGGCGCATGATCTTGCCCGAGCGGGTCTTGGGCAGGCCGGGCGCCCACTGGATCAGGTCGGGCTTGGCGATGGGGCCGATCTCGGTGCGGACCCAGGCCTCCAGCTCCTTGCGCAGCGCGTCCGAGGGCTCCACCCCCTTCATCAGGGTGACATAGGCATAGATGCCCTGGCCCTTGATGTCGTGCGGGTAGCCGACCACGGCGGCCTCGGCCACCTTCTCATGCGCCACCAGCGCGGATTCGACCTCGGCGGTGCCCATGCGGTGGCCGGAGACGTTGATCACGTCGTCCACCCGGCCGGTGATCCAGTAATAGCCGTCGGCATCGCGGCGGCAGCCGTCGCCGGTGAAGTAATAGCCCTTGTATTGCTGGAAATAGGTTTCCTGGAAGCGCAGGTGATCGCCCCAGACCGTGCGCATCTGGCCCGGCCAGCTGTCGGCGATGCAGAGGACGCCCTCGGTCTCGGTCTCTTCCATCACCGCGCCGGTGGCCGCGTCCAGCACCGCCGGCTTCACCCCGAAGAACGGCAGCGTGGCCGAGCCGGGCTTGGTCGGGATCGCGCCGGGAAGCGGGGTCAGCATGTGGCCGCCGGTCTCGGTCTGCCACCAGGTGTCGACGATGGGGCGGGCGCCCTTGCCGACATGGGTGTTATACCAGTTCCAGGCCTCGGGGTTGATCGGCTCGCCCACCGTTCCCAGCACCTTCAAGGACGACAGGTCGTGCTTCTCCACCCATTCCGCGCCGAGGCCGATCAGGCTGCGGATCGCGGTGGGGGCGGTGTAGAACTGGTTGACCTTGTGCTTCTCGCAGACCGCCCAGAACCGGCCGGCGTCCGGGTAGGTCGGCACGCCCTCGAACATCAGCGTGGTGGCGCCGTTCGCCAGCGGCCCGTAGATGATGTAGCTGTGGCCGGTGACCCAGCCCACGTCCGCGGTGCACCAGAACACGTCGCCGTCATGGTAGTCGAAGACGATCTGCTGGGTCATCGAGGCATAGACCAGATAGCCGCCGGAGGTATGCACCACCCCCTTCGGCTTGCCGGTGGAGCCGGAGGTATAAAGGATGAACAGCGGGTCCTCGGCCCCCATCTCGACATAGGGGCAATAGGGCTTGGCCCAGGCCATCTGCTGGCGCAGGTCGATGTCGCGGCCGTCCACCCAGGAGGTCTGGTCGCCGGTATGCTTGACCACCAGGCATTTCACCCGGTCCGAGCAGTGCAGCAGCGCCTTGTCGGCATTGTCCTTCAGCGGGGTCTTCTTGCCGCCGCGGGGGGCGAAGTCGGCGGTGATCAGCACCTTGGCCTCGGAATCGTTGATCCGGTTGGCCAGGGCGTCGGGCGAGAAGCCGGCAAAGACGATGGAATGGATGGCGCCGATCCGGGCGCAGGCCAGCATGGCATAGGCGGCCTCGGGGATCATCGGCAGGTAGATCACCACCCGGTCGCCGCGGCCGACGCCCAGCGACTTCAGCACGTTCGCCATGCGCGAGGTCTCTTCCAGCAGCTTGGCGTAGGTGATGTGCTGCGCCTCGGCCTTGGGATCGTCCGGCTCCCAGATGATGGCGGTCTGGTTGGCGCGCCCGATCATGTGGCGGTCGATGCAGTTGGCGCTGACGTTCAGCGTGCCGTCCTCGAACCACTTGATGTCGACGTTGGGGAAATCGAAATTGGTGTTCTTCACCTTGGTGAAGGGCTTGATCCAGTCGATGCGCTGGCCGTGCTCGGCCCAAAAGGCGTTCGGATCGGCGATGGAGGCGGCGTAGAGGCTGGCGTAATGCCCGGCATCGACATGGGTCCTGGCCACGAAATCCGCAGGCGCGGCATACATGCCCTTGACGTCCGGTTGCATCGTCATCGCTCTCTCCCTCTTTGACCACGGGCCGGCAGGCCCGCCCCAGGCGCCCCGACACCAGGGGGCACATCCCTCGCGCAGCACTTTAACGCGGCGTCAATTTTTTGATAACCCCTTTTATCGCAAACATAATTCTGTAAATTTATTTTCGGGACCGGCCGAAATCATGTCAATCCAATTTACAGCGTTCACATTTTCGTTGGAATTCCAAGCGCCTGCCGGACCGGCAGGCCGCGCCCGCCTCCGGCGCGGAAAAAGGCAGGCGGCAAACCGTTCCGCCGCCCTTCCGCGCGACGTCCGCCCGCGGGGACTCGCGCCGGACGGGCGCGAATCGCCGGCGGGGCCGTCAGCCCTTGGCGACGGCGATCAGTTCGACGATGGATTTCAGCCCCAGCTTCTCCAGGATGCGGGCGCGGTGATGGTCCACCGTGCGCGGACTGATCCCCAGGTAGAGCGCGATCTCCTTGCTTGAGGTCTCGGCCGGCCGTTCGACGATGCGTTCGACGATCTCCATCTCGCGGGCGGTCAGCCGGTCGAACAGCGCGCGGCGGCGCTGGCCGTCCTGCCGGGCTGTCTCCTGCCCGCGGGCGAGGTCCAGCGCCGCCTCGATGCGCTGGATCAGCGCCGCCTGGCGGAAGGGCTTTTCCAGGAAGTCCAGCGCCCCGCCCTTGATCGCCTGCACCGATTCCGGCACCCCGCCGTGGCCGGTGATGAAGATCACCGGCAGGGTCGCGCCCATGGCATTCAGCCGGGCCTGCAACTCCAGCCCGTTCATCCCGGGCATCCCGTAGTCCAGCACCAAGCAGCCGCGGCGCTCCTCGCTCCAGGCCGCAAGGAAGGAGGCGGCCGAGGCGTGGGCCTCCACCCGGTATCCGCGCTTGGCGAGGGCCCGCGACAGGGAAAGCCGGATCGCCTCGTCGTCGTCGACCAGAAACACCGTCAGCTGGTTCTGGGTCATCACCCCCCCGCACCCATACTCCACCCGGCCAGTCTAGGCGCTCCGCGCGCAGCCGCAATGGGGGCCGGCGGGGGGATTGGGGCGAGGAGGGTCCAAGACCTTGGACCGGGCGGGAAAAGGCGAGGCCCTGCCTTGCCCCCGCCCGTGCGCGACGGTTGCACCCGGAGACGGTGGGGGCACCAGACCCCGAGGGGCCAGCGCCCGACCCGGCGGGCGAGAAGAGCCTGGCCCAAGGGCGGGGCGGGCGCTGGCCGGGCCTTGGGGGCCCGGCCGGGACAAGGGGAAGCGTTGCGCTGTGGCGAAGGCGATGGCCTTCGCCAAGGAGGCCGGGAAGGTCGCGTCGGAAGCCGGGCCCTCCTCAACCCATCCGCGCCAGCGGCACGGTGAAGCTGAAACAGGCGCCGCGGCCGCGGGCGCCGTCGTGGCGGATGCTGCCGCCGTTGGCCTCGATCATCGACTTGCAGATCGACAGGCCAAGCCCCATGCCGCCGCGCTTGGTCGTTTCGAACGGCATGAAGGCGGCGATCTCCGGGTCGAGGCCCGGGCCGGTATCCTCGACCGAGACGGTGACGCAGCCTTCGCCCGCCTCTGCCCGCAGCCGCGCCCGGCGCTCGTTGTCGCGGTCGGCGGCCATCGCCTCGATGGCGTTGCGCAGCAGGTTGACCACCACCTGCGCCACCTGCACCCGGTTGGCCAGCACCAGCGGCAGGTCCGGCTCCAGCCGCTGCTCGATGGTCACCCCGGCCTCGGCCGCCTCGGCATGGACGAGGTGCAGCGTCTCGTCCAGCAGCTCGCCGATGTCGAAGGCCACCTTCGCCCCCTCGTCCTTGCGGATGAAGCTGCGCAGCGCGTGGATGATCTCGCCCGCCCGCAGCGACTGGCGCTCGATCTCCTGCAAGATCTCGCGCAGCTCGGCGTCCGGCGCGGGCTGCTGGTCCAGCACCAGCAGCGCGGTGTCGGCGTTCTGGGCGATGGCGGTCAGCGGCTGGTTCAGCTCGTGCGCCAGGCCCGAGGCCATCTGGCCCATGGTGTTGCCGCGCGCCAGATGCGACAGGTCGCGGTTCAGCTGGTCGATGCGGCTTTCCTTCTCCTTGCTGGCGGTGATGTCGTCGATGGTGACCATCACATGCAGCGCCCGGCCGGCGCTGTCGCTGATCAGGTTGCCGCTGACCGAGACCCAGATCAGCCCCCCGTCCTTGCGCAAGAGCCGCACCTCGCGGTTGACCGCGAAGTCGCGCCTGCCGTCCGCCTCCACCGGCCAGGCGACCGGGTGGTCGGGGCTGGCGAGGTCGGCCATGGCCATGCCCGCCAGATCCTCGGCGCTGTAGCCGGTGATCTGGCAGAAGCGCGGGTTGACCCGCAGGAATGCCCCGCAATGCGAGGCCAGCTGCGCCATGCCCAGCGAGGACAGCTCGAAGGTGCGGCCGTATTCGTGCTCGGCCTCGCGCCGCGCCGCGATCTGCTGCATCAGCGCATCGTTGGCGCGCTCCAGCTCGCGGTAGGTGCGGGGCGTGGGCTCCGCCGGGTCGATCTCGCCCTGCGAGATCAGCGCCGAGCGGACGGCGAAGGCGCGCACCGGCTTGTGGATCCAGTTCGCCAGAACCAGGCCGGCGACGCCCGTCAGCGCCGCCACCAGCGCGGCGATCCAGATGTTCTCGGCGCGGTTGCGCTTGATCACGCCGGTGAAGTCGTCCTCGGGGGCGTAGACGGCGATGGTCCAGGGCAGTTTCTCGCTGCCCATCGGCATCACCGTCGCCACATAGCGGGCGCCGCGGTAGGTGAACTGGGTCGGCGTCTCCTCGGCCACCCGCACCTCGCCGTCCTTCATCAGGCCGCCGAAGGCGTCGCGGGCGATCGGGTCGTCGAATTCGCGGATATCGGCGAAGCGCAGGGTGCCGTCGTCGTTGCTGGCCTTCAGCAGCTCCAGCTGCGGGTGGGCGATCACGTCGCCGTTGCGGTGGATGATCAGCGCCCGGCCGGTCTCGCCGATGTTCAGCCGGGCGAGGAAGTCGGAGATGCGGCTGATCTCGATGTCCACCCCGATCACCCCGCGGATGCCGGCGCCGTCGGAATCCAGCACCGGCGCGGCGAGGGTGATGCCGGGCTGCTGCGAGGTGAAGAAGATGTAGGGATCGGTCCAGATCGTCGCCCGCCCTTCGCTGGCCCTGGCATACCAGGGGCGGGTGCGGGGGTCGTAGCTGTCCTCGGGCGTCTCTTCCCGCTTCACCGCCCGGAAGTCGGCGGTGCGCCAGAACAGCTCCACCTTCCGGGCGCCGTCCGCGTGGGTGATGATCTTCGACCGGAAGGGGGCGGGGCCGTCGGGCATCCGCATCACCATGACGAAATCGCCGCCGGCGCTGCCGTAATAGACCCCGGCGAATTGCGGCGAGATCAGCAGCTGCTGGAACAGAAGCTGTTCCAGCAGCCGCGGGTCGTCGCTGGCGATGACCCGGTTCTGCGCCAGCCGCGCGGCCAGTTCCGCCGCACCCTCGGCCGGGCGGAGGAAGCCGCGGGCATGTTCGATGGTGTTGGTGCCGACATCGCTGAGCAGGTCGCGCGCATGGCGGATCAGCGCCTGTTCCGAGGTGACGTAGGAGGAGAAGACCACCACCAGCACGGCCAGGAACTGCAGCCCGGCCAGGCAGACCGCCAGAAGGAGGCCAAGCGATTTCTTCACCAGCGGCTCCACATCCCCTTCGTCCGCCTGCCGCGGACGCCGTCGATCTCTAGGCCGGATCGGCGGTTGCCGCAACTCGTCCTCGGGCGGGGGCGAGGCACTGCCTCGCCCCCGCCCGTGCGCAGCGGTTGCACCCGGAGACGCTGGCAGCCCTGAACCCGGAGAGACCAGCGTCCGCCCGGGCGGGCGTGAAGCGCCCGCCGAGGGGCGGGCGGGCGCTGGCCGGGCCTTTGGGGCCCGGCCGGGATGGTTGAACCGTTGCGCCGTGGCGAAGGCACACGCCTTCGCCATTTTGGCCGGGGAACGGCAAGGGCGAACCCATCCCCCGACATAGGCAGATTTGCCTAGGCAGAGACGCGGATTTACCGCGATTGACTGTCGTGTCAGACAATATCCCGTGTATTACGGGGTGTGCCCCGGGCGTCTTCCGGTCCCCCAGAGCCGGATCGCGTCCGGGTCGAGTGTGTTCGGTAACGAGTGATGCGCGCCTCGCGCGCCCGACTGGCCCGGGGCCCCAGTCCCGGCCAGTCGGCGGATTTCCGGGGCGGGAGGCACCGTCCCCAGCCCCCGCCGCCGGAAAACGCCGCCTCTTCCCGCCTTTCCCCAAGGTAAGGCATTCCACCCCGGGATGCAGGGAGAAGCTGTTCAAGCCCCCTTCTTTGTGGCAGATTGTCGCCAGCCAAGAAGCCAGACCAAAAGGCGCAACAGGACAGTGCAAAGGAGCATGGGAAAATGGGTTTCAAGGAAGCGATAGACAGCGTTCTCAAGAAGAATTACGCCAATTTCCAGGGCCGCGCGGCGCGGTCCGAATACTGGTTCTTCGCCCTCTTCGTCTTCATCGTCGCCGGCATCCTTTCGGCGCTGATGTTCGCCACGGTGGATTTCAACACCGGGCAGATTTCGGGCCTCGGCTATGTCATCATCGCCATTCTGGCGGTCTTCTATCTGGCGATCCTGATCCCCTCGATCGCTGTCGCGGTGCGCCGCCTGCACGACCGCAACATGTCGGGCTGGTGGTATCTGGGCTTCATCGTGCTCAGCGCGATCCCCTTCGTCGGCATCGTCGCCTCCATCGCCATGCTGGTGATCTTTTGCCTGAAGGGCACCGACGGCGACAACCGCTTCGGACCGGACCCGCTGCGCCCCTCGGCGCGGGCCGACATCTTCGCCTGACCCGCAGGCGGCAGCAGACGAGGCAAGGCCCGGCCCCGCGCCGGGCCTTGCATTTCCGGCAGGGTTTGCCCGACTTGCAACCGCTTGCGGGGCGCGGCTACAACCTTCCGGTGTTCCGCGGACAGGGTGGCAGGGTGCAGCAGGATTTCCGGTTCAGCGCAGGGCGGCGCCCTGTCCGGGCGGCGCGCCTTGCCGCCGCGCTGGCCCTGCTGACCGGCCCGCTGTCCGCCCAGACCGCGGTGATCGAGGAGACCGCCCCCCCGCCCCGCGGCGCCCGCTCCGAAGAGGTGGCCCGCGCGCTGGCGCTGGACGGCACCGAGACCGGCATGACCTACATCACCCGGATGACCGGCGACCTGGCCGAGGGCCGGACCGAGGTGATGCAGCCCGAGAAAAGGCCCGAGGACCGCGCGCCGCTGCCGCGGAACGGCTCGGTCTCCACCGTGATGGTGGTGCTGCTGCTGGTCGGCGGGCTGCTCTTGTGGCTGCGCTTCGGCGGGGCCGGGATGCTGATGTCGCGCGCGCCGCAGGCGCAGCGCAAGCCGGTCGCCGCGCCCGAGGCCTGGAACATCTCGGCCGCCGACCAGACCGACGACCCGCGCCGCCTGCTGGAGCAGATCGCCGCCATGCCCGACCGGGCCGCGGCGCTGGTGCGGCTTCTGCGCCATTGCCTGCTGGCGGCGGCGGGCGAGACCGACACCCGCCTCGCCCGCGCCGATACCGAGCGCACCGCCTTCCGCCGCCTGCCGCAGGGCTGGCGGGCGCTGGACCCGCTGCGCGACATCCTGACCCGGGCGGAACTGGCGCATTACGGCGGCCGCCCGGTGGCCGAGGCCGAGTTCGCCGCCACGCTGGAGCTTGGCCGCGGCATCCTGCTGAAAGGGCCGCGCCATGCGTAATGCCCTGCCGATGATCCTGGTCGGCGTGCTGGTGCTGGCCGGCCTTGCCGGTCTCCTTTTCCTCGGCGGCGGGCGCGAGGACCGGCGGCTGGACGCCTCGGTCATCGGCATCGACGGGCTGGCGACCTGGCTGAAGGCCGAGGGGCTGGCGGTCGAACGCTCCAACCCGCGCTTCCGGCCGGCCTGGTCGCAGCTGGCCTTCCGGGTGCTGCCGCTCTACGACACCGACCTCTACGCCGATCCGCCCGAGGCGAAGACCCCGCGCGACGCCTATTACGCCACCACCCTGCGCAACATCGAGGCATGGAACCTGCAGGGGCGGCTCTACGACATGCCGGCGCTGGTGATCCTGCCGAAATGGGTGGCGGGCACGGTGACCTCGGCCATGGCGCATGACAGCGCGCTGATCCCGCTGGAGGAGGCCGGACGCCTGCCCGGGCAGATCGGCAACTGGTCGCTGCTGCTGATCCGGCCCGAGCAGGGCTTCGTCACCGAGGAGGTGGGACAGGACCGGGTGGCGCTGTTCCACCCGCAGCTGTTCGACCCGGCCGCGCTGCCCGGGCAATGCAGCGCGGTGGTGGGGCTGGAGCGGGGCATCCTGGTCGCCAGCTGCGCCTTCGACGAGGACGACCGCTATCCGCTCTACCTGCTGTCCGACCCCGACCTGATGAACAACCACGGGCTGGCGCTGGCCGACAATGCCGCCGTCGCCGCCTGGCTGTTCCGGGCGCTGGCGCCCGCCGCCGCCACCGGGGCCGAGGAGGCGCCGCGGATCTACATCGACACCGAAGCCGAGAACATGGTCGACTACTACAACTACGACGAGCAGCGGCAGGACTACGACCGCTCGGCCACGGATTTCGCCCGTTTCTTCGCCCCGCCGCTGACCGGCCTCTGGGCGGTGCTGGCGATCCTCTTGGGCCTTGCGCTCTGGCGCGGGGCGCGGCGGTTCGGGCCGGCGCAGGCGGATGCCGCCGACACGCCGGAGCAGTCGAAGCTGGCCGCCATCGCCACCAATGCCCGGCTCCTGCGCATCGCCGGCCACGACGCGCGGATGGCGGCCGATCTGGTGCAGGCCAACCTCTCCGATCTGGCGCAGACCACCTTCGGCCGCGCCGTGGGGGCCGGGCCGCAGGGCATCGCCCGGCTGTTCGCCCACCTGTCCCGCCGCGATCCCGCCCGCACCGCCGAGCTGCAGGCGGTGGCGCAGCGCCTGACCGATACGACCCACCCGCTTTCCCCGGCCGAGCTGCACCGCCAGCTCGACGCCTTCCGCCGTCTTCTGGAGACCCTGACCCATGGCAAATGACGCCCCCTCCCCCGCCGACGCGCCGCAGATGACGCTTTCCGCCTTCCGCGCGCTGGCCGAGGCGCTGCGGGCCGAGGTGCGCAAGGTCATCCAGGGCCAGGATGCCCTGATCGAGATGCTGCTGGTCTCGGTCTTCGCCCGCGGCCATTGCCTGCTGGAAGGCCCGCCCGGCACCGCGAAGACCCTGCTGGCGCAGACGCTGTCGCAGGTGACCTCGCTGCATTTCGGCCGGGTGCAGTTCACCCCCGACCTGATGCCCGGCGATGTGCTGGGGGTGAACCTGTTCAACTTCCAGACCGGCGAATTCCGCCTGACCCGCGGTCCGGTCTTCACCGACATCCTGCTGGCGGACGAGATCAACCGCGCGCCGCCGAAGACGCAATCGGCCCTCCTCCAGGCGATGAACGAGCGCGAGGTCACCATCGACGGCGTGACCCACCCGCTGGGCGAGGAGTTCTTCGTCATCGCCACCCAGAACCCGATCGAGCAGCACGGCACCTATCCGCTGCCCGAGGCGCAGCTGGACCGCTTCCTGTTCAAGCTGCTGGTCGATTTCCCCGACCGGGATGCCGAGATTTCCATCCTCGCCAAGGGCACCCGCGGCCCGGCCGGGGTGATGAAGGCGGGCCTGCAGCCGGTGATGGACCGCCACGCCTTACGCGACGGCCATGCGCTGGTCGATGCGATCCGGCTGGAGGACAGCATCCTGCGCTACATCGTCGATCTGGTCCGCGCCACGCGGACGGACGGCGAGGTGCTGCACGGCGCCTCCACCCGCGCCGCCGCGGCGCTGGCGGGCGCGGTGCGGGCCAGGGCGGCGCTGGACGGGCGCGACTACGCCCTGCCCGACGATGTGCAGAGCCTGTTCGTCCCCGCCATGCGCCACCGCATCGTCCTCGGCCCCACCGCCGAGATCGAGGGGCGGACGGCGGACGAGGTGCTGACCGCCATCCTCAACCGGCAGGACGCGCCGCGCTGATGCGTCCCTCGCGGCTCATGCTGGCGGCGCTCGGGGCGCTTGCGGCGCTGTCGGTGGCGCTGGTGGTCTGGCGGCCCGAGGACCCCGGCCTGCTGGCCTGGCCCTGGGCGGCGCTGCTCTTGGCCGCCGTCGTCGACCTGGCGCTGACCGTCCCCGCCCGCGGCATCGCGCCCGAGGCCGACCTGCCGCCGCGCGGCTTCGCCGGGCATCGGGCCATGCTGGACCTGACGCTGCGCGGCCGCCGCCTGCCGCCGAAGCTGTGGGTCCGGCTGACCCACGATCCGGGGCTGGAACCGGCCGAGACCGCCGCGACCGAGCTGCCGAAAGGCGCGACCGAGGCCGCCCTGCGCCTGCCGCTGGCACTACGCGACCGCGGGATGCAGGCGGTGACGCGGCTCCGGCTGATGTATCCCTCGCGCCTCGGCCTGTTCGACATCCTGCCGGGCTGGCCGCTGGACCTGAAGATCCAGGTCCTGCCCGACATCTCGCCGGTGCTGTCCGGCGCGATCCAGGCGCAGATGCTGCCGCTTCTGGAAGGCGCGCGGGTGATGAACCTGAAGGGCGAGGGGTCCGAGTTCCACCAGCTGCGCGACTTCGCCCCCGGCATGGACCCGCGGTCCATCGACTGGAAACGCTCGGCCCGGGTCAACGACCTGGTGGCGCGCGAGACGCGGGTGGAACGGAACCACCAGATCATCCTCTGCCTCGACACCGGCCACCTGATGGCCGAGCGGCTGGCCGGGCTGACCCGGCTGGACCACGCCATCCATGCCGCCCTTGCGCTCTGCTGGGCCAGCGGGCTGGCCGGCGACAACGTCGGTTTCTACAGCTTCGGCGCCCGGCCCCGGCCGCTGATCCCGCCCCGCCCCGGCCGCGCCGCCTTCGGCCCGATCCAGTCCGCCTGCGCCGAACTGATGCCGGACGAGGCCGAGACCAACCATACCCTCGGCCTGTCGGTCCTGAACGGCAAGCTGAAGCGGCGGTCGCTGGTGGTGGTGTTCTCGGATTTCGTCGACAGCACCTCGGCGGAACTGCTGGTGGAGAACCTCGCGGTGATGCAGCGCCAGCATGTCGTGCTTTACGTCGCCCTGCGCGATCCGGACCTGCAGGGGCTGATCCGCCCCGCCACCTCGGGCATGGACGACGTGGCGCAGGCCATCGCCGCCGCCCGCATCCTGCAGGAGCGGCAGGCGGTGCTGGACCGGCTGGCGCGCTTGGGCATCCTCTGCCTCGACGCCGCGCCGGGACAGCTGACCGCGGCCCTCATCTCGCGCTATATCGAGATCAAGGCGAAGGAGATGATATGAACGCCCCTGCTGCCCCCGCCGAACGGATCCGCTCCGCCCGCTTCCGCGCCGAGCGCGAGGCCGGCTGGAAGCGGCTGGACGATCTGGTCCGCCGGGCCGAGAAGCGGGGCGCGAAGTCGCTGGGCTACGAGGAGGCGCTGGAACTGGCCGGCCTTTACCGGCAGGCGATGAACGCGCTGTCGGTGGCGCGGGCGATCTCGATGGACAAGGCGCTGCTGACCTATCTCGACGCGCTTTGCGCCCGGGCCTATCTGGTGGTCTACGCCCCGCAGGAAAGCCTCGGCGGCCTCTTCACCCGGCTGATGACGCGGGGCATCCCGCAGGCGGTGCGGCGGTCTGGCTGGCCCTTGCTGATCGGCTTCCTCGCCATGGCGCTCGGCGGGTTGCTCGGCGCGGTGCTCTACGACCTCGACCGCAGCTGGTTCTACACCTTCGTCCCCGGCAGCCTGGCCGACGGCCGCACGCCGGAGGCCAGCGCGGAATACCTGCGCTCCACCCTCTTCGACGGCGGCGGCGGGCATGACGAGCTGTCCACCTTCGCCACCTTCCTGTTCTCGCACAACACCCAGGTGGCGATCCTGACCTTCTCGCTGGGCGTGTTCTTCACCCTGCCCAGCTTCCTTTTGACCTTCTACAACGGCCTGCTGCTCGGCGCCTTCTGGCGGATGTTCGACGAGAAGGGCCTCGGCTACGACCTGACCGGCTGGCTGTCGATCCATGGCGTCACCGAACTGGCGGCGATCTGCATCGCCTGCGCCGGCGGCGCGCAGCTCGGCCTCGCCATGCTCTTGCCCGGCGACCTGACCCGGCGCGAGGCGCTGCGCCGGCGCGGCCGCGACGCGGTGAAGCTGATGCTGCTGGCGGCGCTGATGCTGGTCGCCGCGGCGGTGCTGGAGGGCTTCTTCCGCCAGACCGTGACCTCGACCGAGACGCGGCTGGCGATCGGCTGGGGCATCGGCGCCCTCTGGGCCGCCTGGCTGCTGCTGGCGGGCCGCGACCGCGCCCCGCAGGGGGCGCCGGCATGAAGACCTATACCGCCACCGGCGTGCCGCTGTGGGAGGCGAAGAACCTGATCCGCCACACCCCGCCGGAAAGCGTGCCGATCACCTTCCGCCTGTCCTCCATCGGCGCCCGCTTCGGCGCGCAGCTGCTGGACCTGACCTTCACCTATGGCGGGGTGTTCCTGCTGATCATCCTCGTCGCCTGGGCCGGCATCTTCTCGTGGAACGGACTGATCACCTTCTACGCGCTGATCACCTTCTTCATGCGGGTGCCCTATTACATCCTGTCCGAGATGGTCTGGAACGGCCGCACCCTGGGCAAGCGCATCCTCGGCATCCGCGTCATCAGCCTGGACGGCCGCCGGCTGACCCCGCACCAGATCACCGCCCGCAACCTGATGAAGGAGGTGGAGGTCTTCCTGCCGATGGGCACCCTGATGGGCGGCGCCGGCCTGGGCTGGGTGCTGGGGCTGATCCTGGCGGCATGGATGCTGGCCACGGTGCTGGTGCCGGTCTTCAACCGCAAGAAGCAGCGCCTCGGCGACATGGTGGCGGGCACCATCGTGGTGGACAACCCCAAGCCCCAGCTGCTGCCCGACCTGTCGGTCCAGGCCGCCGCCATGGGCTACGAGTTCCGGACCGAACACCTGGCCATCTACGGCCGCTACGAGTTGCAGATGCTGGAATCGATCCTGCGCGCGCCGCCGAAGACGCCCGAGGCGCGCAAGCATGTCTCCGAGGTCGCCCAGACCATCCGCCGCCGCATCGGCTATGACGAGAAGCTGCCGGAACACCGCGAATGGGATTTCCTGATGGAATTCTACCGCCAGCAGCGCGAGTTCCTGGAAAGCCGCAACCTGTTCGGCGACACCCGCGAGGACAAGTTCCACACCGCAAAAGGGCCGGACAAGCGGCGCTGAACGGGCCCCTTGCATATCCTGATACAAATAGTCAGAATAAGACGGAGAAACGTCCGTCCCCCAACGCCCCCCGATCCATGTCAGGCGCGCCGGACCAGACCCCGAGGAAAGGTTGCCTGACATGCGGGCCAGCGCCGAATTCCGGCCGAGAATGCAATCGCGCACCCACGCGCTGCGGACGCTGGCGCCCTTGGCGTGGCGCCGGCTGGGCGGCGCCATCGCCGATGTCTGGCGCGTCCACGGCGAGGCGGGCGGCGGCGGCTTCTACATCGCCCCCGACCCGCGGATGGTGATCTTCCTTGACGAGGCCCCGCCGCCGATGGCGTTGCGGCTGGCCGAGACCGCGCCGGAACAGCGCGGCGTGCAGGCCCTGTTCATCCCCGCCGGCGTGCCGCTGTGGAGCCGGATGGTCGAGGGCCGCGACATGACCCATCTGGATTTCCACCTCGACGCCACGGCGCTTCAGCGGCGGCTGGCGGCCGGCGGCGTCCGCGCCGACCTCGGCCGCCCCCGCCTCTTCGCCGCCAGCCCCGGCCTGCTGACGCTGGCCCGGCTGGCCGCGGCCGAGGTCGCCACCCCGCGGCGGGGCGAGATGATGCTGGACGGGCTGCTGGCGGCGATGCTGGGCGAGGTCTTCGCCGCCCCGCCGGACGAGACGCCGACGACCGGCGGCCTCGCCCCCTGGCAGATGGCGGCGGTCGAACGTCACCTGCGCGCCAACCTGACCCGCCATGTCTGCGTGGCGGAACTGGCGCAGGCGGCCGGCCTGTCGGAAAGCTGGTTCTCCCATTGCTTCCGGCAGGAGACCGGCGAGACCCCGCAGCGCTGGCAGGCCCGGCTGCGGCTGGAGGCGGCGCGGGCGATGATCGAAGACCCCGCCCTGCCGCTGGCCGAGATCGCCCATGCCACCGGCTTCGCCGACCAGGCCCACCTGTCGCGCGCCTTCCGGGCCGCCCACGGGATGCCGCCCTCGGCCTGGCGGCGGGCGGGAATCCCGGGGCCGGAGACAAATCCCCAGAGGCTGGTTCAAGACCTGCGCTGAATTCTTCAGTTAAACGCTCGGGAATTATTGTCCCGGGACCCGACCATGCCGCACATGACCAGACCCCTTCTCCTCGGCGCCAGCCTGACCGCGCTTCTCGCCACCGGCGCGCTGGCGCAGGAGGGCGACAGCCGCACCACCTTCCTCGGCATCATCACGCTGGAAGGCACCGAGAACCCGACCGCGCCGCTGGAAGGCCCGGTCGCCGAGGCCGCCGCGACGACGAAGACCGGCACGCCCATCGTCGAGCCCCCGGCCTCGGTCTCGGTGGTGCCGCTGGCGCAGATCGAGGCGCAGGGCTCCACCAACCTGGCCGAGGCACTGACCTATTCCGCCGGCATCATCGCCGAGAACTACGGCAACGACCCCCGCTTCGACAGCCTCTACCTGCGCGGCTTCAACCTGGAGAACGACAAGTTCCTGGACGGGTTGCAGTTCATCCGCTCGACCCAGCCCCCGACCAGTTCGCCCGCCTTCGAGCTTTACGGCATCGAACGGGTCGAGGTGCTGCGCGGCCCCGCTTCGGTGCTTTACGGCGCGGGCTCTCCCGCCGGTCTGGTGAACATGGTGCAGAAGCGCGCCCAGGCCGACGGCGATTTCACCGAACTGGGCTTCGGCTTCGACAGCAACGGATCGTGGTCGGTCTACGGCGACGCCAACCGCGCGGTCGACGACCGCTTCGCCTATCGCATCGTCGGCAAGGTCGGGAACGCCAAGGGCGATGTCGACAGCATCGACAACGAACGCGCCTATCTCGGCCTCTCCGCCAGCTATGCGCTGAGCGACAGCACCGAGCTTGTCTTCATCGCCAGCCGCCACGACGATGCGCCGATCTCGCCCACCGGGGTGCCGAACGGCTTCATCGGCGTCTACGACCTGGACGACCTGCGCGACTTCGACTTCGCCGACGAGGACTTCAACACCTCGGATCGCAGGATGACGACGCTGTCCTTCGGGCTGACGCATGAATTCGACAACGGCTGGAAGCTGAGCGGGACCTTCCTCTACACCGACTTCGTCTGGGACTACGAGAACATCTACATCAGCGGCAATACCGGGTCGGAGGTCCAGCGGGGCGTCATCACCCAGCATGACGACTTCGACAGCATCGCCTTCGACCTGCGCCTGGCGGGCGAGGCCACGACCGGCACCGTGGAGCACAAGCTGACCTTCGGGCTGGACGCCCGGAAGTTCTCGGAAACGGCCTCGACCGTGTTTTCGGATGTCGATCCCATCGACTATTCCGCCCCGGTCCACGGCGGCCTTGTCATCGGCGCCCAGACCTATCGCGCGGACAAGAAGGTCGATGCGCAGCAATACGGCATCTACGCGCTGGACGAGATGAGCTGGGGCAACTGGCGCGCAGCGCTCGGCCTGCGCCACGACTGGACCAAGCAGACCGGTGGCAACACCGTTGCGGGAACCGTGACCAGCTTCGACCGCAAGGATCAGGCCACCACCGGCCACGCCTCGCTGGGATACGACGTCGGCAACGGCATCCATGCCTATCTCGCCTATGCCACCTCGTTCCTGCCGCTGTCTGGTCCCGACGCTCTCGGCAATCCCTTCAAGCCCACCGAAGGCGAACAGTGGGAACTGGGGGTGAAATACGAGCCGGCGGGCTTCGACGGCCTCTTCACCGCTGCCCTCTACGATCTGACCGAGACCAACCGCACCACTTGGGTCGGGCCGGCCTGGAACGACTATCTCCAGCTGGGCAAGGCCAACATCCGCGGGCTGGAGCTGGAAGGCGTGGCCGATCTGGGCAACGGCTGGACGGTGAAGGGGGCCTATACCTTCGCCGAAAGCAGGATCAGCGGCGACAACGACGGCAACGAACTGGCGAACACGCCGCGCCACGCCGCCAGCCTCTGGCTTGCCCATGAATTCCAGGCCGGCGCGCTGCAGGGCTTGACGCTGTCGGGCGGCCTGCGCCACATCGGCAAGCGCTGGTCCTCGGATGCCAACACCCAGGAGCTGGAAGCGGTGACGCTGCTCGACCTCGGCGCGGCCTACGCATGGGACAACGGGATGGAACTGCGGGTGAACCTGAACAACGTCACCGACGAGGCCTATGTCTCCTCGATCGGCTACTTGTCCAGCTACATCGGCGACGGCCGCAACCTCCAGGCGAACCTCTCTTACAAATGGTGACGCGGCGCGCCCTTCTTGCCGCCATGGCGGCGGGTTGGGCACGGCCCGTGCTCGGGGCCGGCGCGCCCCGGATCGCCGCCATCGACTGGGCCATGGCCGAAACCGCCATGGCCCTCGGCCATCCGCCGCAGGCGCTGGCCGAGCTGGTCGCCTTCCGCCGGGTCGCGCCGCTTCCGCCGCCCGGAAGCACCGCCGACCTCGGCCTGCGCGGGGCGCCGAACCTCGAGGCGCTCAGCCTCTCCGCCCCCGGGCTGATCCTCTCCTCCAGCTACTACGCCTTCGCCGAGCCGCAGCTTGCCCGCATCGCCCCGGTGTTCAGCCGCGCGCTCTATGTCCCCGGCGAGCCGCCGCTGCCGAAGGTGACCGAGCTGCTGGCCGAGCTGGCGGCCGCGCTCGGCATTCCCGAGGCCGCCGCCCCGGTGCTGGCCTCCGCCGAGGCGGAGTTCGCCGCGCTGGCCGGCCGGGTGCAGGACCGCCGCCCCTGCCTGCTCTTGGAGATCGGCGACGCCCGCCATGTCCGCATCTTCGGCCACGACAGCCTCTACGGCGGCGCGCTCGAAAAGCTGGGGCTGGAGAACCCCTGGGCCGAGGGCACCCGCTTCGCCTTCTACGCCCCCGTCCCCATCGAGCGGCTGGCCGCCTTCCCCGAGGCAAGGCTGATCCTGATCGGCGAAGTCCCCCCGCAGGCGCAGCGCGCGCTGGACCGCGGCGCGCTGTGGAACGGCCTGCTGCCGGTGCGCCGCGGCAACGTCCGCCGCCTGCCCGGGATCAACGCCTTCGGCGGCCTGCCCTCCGCCCTGCGCTTCGCGCGCGAACTGGTCGCGGCGCTGGAGACGACATGAGACCGATCCTTGCCGCCGCCCTGCTGGCGCTTGCCCTCTGGGCCTTCGCCGCGCTGACCGCCCTGCCCTTCGCCGCCTGGCCGGCCCTGCCCTGGCGCGCCGAAGGGATGGAGACCGGGCAGATTCTGCTGGCCTTCGGGCTGATGCCGCGGGGGGCGGTGGCGCTGCTGGCGGGGGCCTGCCTCGGCCTCGCCGGGGCGCTGATGCAGGCGGTGCTGCGCAACCCGCTGGCCGACCCGACCACGCTGGGCACCGCCTCCGGCGCGCAGCTGGCGCTGGTGGCGGCCACCATCTTCGCCCCCGGCTGGCTTGCGGGCGGGGCGCTGCCGGTGGCGCTGGCCGGGGCGGCGGCGGTCACCCTGCCGGTGCTGGCGCTCGGCGCGCGCAGGGGCTTCGCCCCGGTCACCGTCACCATCGCCGGGATGCTGGCCGGGATGCTGTGCTCCGCCGTCGCCACCGCGCTGACGCTGGCGCAGGGGCATTACCTCTTGTCGCTGGTGATCTGGAACGGCGGGTCCCTGACCCAACAGGACTGGAGCGGTGCCGCGCATCTGGCGCTGGCGCTGGCGGCGGGGCTGGCGCTGGCCGCCCTGCTGGCCCGGCCGCTGATGGTGCTGTCGCTGGGGACGGAGGGCGCGCGCGGCCTCGGTCTCGGCCTTGCGCCCTTGCGGATGGGGACGCTGCTGCTGGCGGTCTGCCTGTCGGCGCTGGTCTCGGCCGAGGTCGGGCTGGTCGGCTTCGTCGGCCTCGCCGCCCCCGCCATCGCCCGCAGCCTCGGCGCGCGGACGATGCGGCAGCGGCTGCTGCTCGCCCCGCTGGCGGGGGCGCTGCTGCTGTCGCTGGCCGATGGCGCGCTGCTGGCCATTGCGGCGATGGAAGGCCCCTCGCTGCCCACCGGGGCGCTGACCGGGCTGATCGGCGGGCCGCTGCTCTTGTGGCTGCTGCCCCGGATGACCACCCATGTGCCGCAGCGGGCCGAGGCCGGCGACGGCCTGGCCCGCCGTGCCCGCCGCCCGGCGCGGGTTCTGGCGGTGCTGGCGGCGCTGGTGCTGGCCCTCTCCGCCCTCACCCTGTTCGGCGGGCGGGGGCCGGAGGGCTGGGGCTGGATCGCCCCCGAGCTGCGCGAGACCTTCCTGCCGCTGCGCGCCACCGCGATCCTCGCCGCCCTCTCTGCCGGCGCGCTGCTGGCCGGATCGGGCGCGCTGCTGCAACGGCTGACCGCCAACCCGATGGCCGCGCCCGAGGTCCTTGGCGTCACCGGCGGCGCGGCGCTCGGCTATGCCGCGGCGGTGTTCCTGTTCCCCGCCCCCGGCCCGCTGGAGCTGGCGCTCTGCACCGCCGCCGGAGGCGCTTTGGCGCTGGCGGCGCTGTCCGCCCATGCCCTGCGCGCCGACCTCGCCCCGGCGCGGCTGCTGCTGGCCGGCCTCGCCATCGGCGCGCTGGCCTCGGCCGTGCTCGGCGCGATCATGGCCTCAGACGACCGCCGGGCCTGGGTGATCCTCGGCTGGCTGGCGGGCAGCGCCACCAACGTCACCCCCGCCGGTGCCGCCGCGCTTGCCGCGCTGGCGCTGGCGCTGCTGGCCGCCCTGCTGGCCGCCGCGCGGTGGCTGGAGATCCTGCCGCTCGGCCCCGCCACCGCCCGCGCGCTCGGCCTGCCGATGGCGCAGGCGCGGCTGGCGCTGATCCTGCTCGCCGGTCTCGCCACCGGCGCGGCCACGCTGCTGGTCGGCCCGGTCAGCTTCGTCGGGCTGATGGCGCCGCAGATCGCCCGCAGCCTGGGCCTGACCCGCGCCCTGCCCTTCGTCGCCGGCACCTGGCTGATCGGCGCGCTCCTCATGGTGCTGGCCGCCTTCGGTGCCCGCACCGCGACCTTCCCCTACGACCTGCCGCTCGGCCTCGTCGCCACGCTGGTCGGCGCGCCCTGGCTGTTCCTGACCCTGATGAAGAGAACCGCAGCATGACGCTTTTCACCCTGAACGGCGTGACCCTGACCGTGCCGGGCCGCCGCCTGATCGACGGGCTGACGCTGGAGATCGCCGAGGGCGCGGTCACCGCGCTGGTCGGCCGCAACGGCTCCAGCAAGTCCACCCTGCTGAAGCTGATCGCCGGCCAGCTGCGCCCCGACAGCGGCAGCATCGCCCACGCCGGCCGGCCGCTGCAGGACTGGACGCCGCGCGAGCTTGCCCGCTCCATCGCCTATCTGCCGCAGGTCACCCCGCCGGCCGAGGGGATGCGGCTGGCCGAGCTGGTCGCGCTCGGCCGCTACCCCTGGCGCGGCGCGCTCGGCCGGTTCCGGCCCGAGGACCATGCCGCCGTCGAGATCGCGCTGGACCGCTGCGGGCTGCGCCCCTTCGCCGAAAGGCTGGTCGACACCCTCTCGGGCGGGGAACGCCAGCGCGGATGGATCGCGATGATGCTGGCGCAGGGGGCGCGGACGCTGCTGCTGGACGAGCCCACATCGGCGCTGGACGTGGCGCATCAGGTCGAGGTGCTGGGGCTGGTGCAGCAGATGTGCCGCCAGACCGGCCTGTCCGCGGTGATCGTGCTGCATGACGTGAACATGGCCGCGCGCTTCTGCGACCGGGTGGTGGCGCTGGACAACGGCCGTCTGGTGCTGCAAGGCCCGATGGCCGCGCTGATGACGCCCGAGGCGCTGGCCCGTGTCTATGGCCTGCCGATGCAGGTTGCGGCACAAGGAGGCAAGGCGGGCACACGGCTTTACGCCCTGCCCGAATAGCCACGCCCAAGGAAGACCCAGAGGACGAGAGATGCTGCGCCAGTTCTTCGCCTATTACCGCCCGCACCTGCGCCTGTTCTGGCTGGATTTCGGCTGCGCCGTCGCCTCGGGCCTCTTGGAGCTGTCCTTCCCGCTGGCGATCACCGCCTTCATCGACCACCTGCTGCCGCTCGGCGACTGGTCGCTGACCATCGCCGCCGCCTTCGGCCTGCTGGCGATCTACGCGCTGAACACCGGGCTGATGATCGTGGTGATCTACTGGGGTCACATGCTGGGCATCAACATCGAGACCGAGATGCGCCGCCGCGCCTTCGCCCACCTGACCCGGCTCAGCTGGCGCTGGTTCGACCATGCCCGCACCGGCAAGCTGGTGGCGCGGGTGACCCGCGACCTGGAGGAGATCGGCGAGGTCGCCCACCACGGCCCCGAGGACCTGTTCATCGCGGTGATGACCTTCGTCGGGGCCTTCCTGCTGATGCTCTGGCTGCATCCGCTGCTGGCGGTGACCACGGCGGTGATCGTGCCGGTCACGGTCTGGCTGGTGGTGGTCTACGGCACCCGGATGACCCGGGCCTGGCAGGAGATCTATTCCCGCGTCGGCCATTTCAACGTCCGGCTGGAGGAAACCGTCGGCGGCATCCGCGTGGTGCAGGCCTTCGCCAACGAGGCGCATGAGGCGAAATTGTTCGAAAAGGACAATCGGGCCTATCGCGCGACGAAGCTGGACGCCTATCGGATCATGGCGAAATCCTCGGCCATCCACTACATGGGCCTGCGCTTCGTGCAGGTGGTGGTGATGGTCTTCGGCGCCGGCTTCGTGATGCAGGGCAGCCTGACCACCGGCGCCTTCGTCGGCTTCCTGCTGCTGGTGAACGTGTTCTTTCGCCCGCTCGACAAGATCGCCGCGGTGATCGAGACCTATCCCCGCGGCATCGCCGGCTTCCGCCGCTACCAGGAACTGCTGGCGACCGAGCCCGAGATCGCCGATGCCCCCGGCGCCCGGCCCGCGCCGGCGCTGAAGGGCCGGATCGCCTTCGAGGACGTGTCCTTCGCCTATGACGCCAGCCGCCCGGTGCTGCGCCATGTCTCGCTGCGGGTCGAACCCGGCGAGACGGTGGCCTTCGTCGGCCCCTCCGGCGCGGGCAAGTCCACCCTGCTGGCGCTGGTGCCGCGGTTCTACGACCCCGACGCCGGGCGGATCACCGTGGACGGGGTGCCTCTGGCGGACATGACATTGGAATCGCTGCGCAACCAGATCGGCATCGTCAGCCAGGACGTGTTCCTGTTCGGCACCTCGCTGCGCGAGAACATCGGTTACGGCCGGCTCGGCACCAGCGACGACGAGATCATGGCGGCGGCCGAGAAGGCGCAGCTCGGGCCGCTGATCCGCAGCCTGCCCGAGGGGCTGGACACGATGTGCGGCGAACGCGGGGTGATGCTGTCGGGCGGGCAGAAACAGCGCGTCGCCATCGCCCGGGCCTTCCTGAAGAACCCGCCGATCCTGATCCTGGACGAGGCCACCTCGGCGCTGGACTCAGAGACGGAACGCGAGATCCAGGCGGCGCTGGAGGCCTTGTCCGAGGGCCGCACCACGCTGGTGATCGCCCATCGGCTGGGCACCATCCGCAACGCCGACCGCATCGTGGTCATGGAGGCCGGCGAGGTGCGCGAGACCGGCAGCCATGCGGCGCTGCTGTCGAAGGGCGGGCTCTACACCCGTCTGGCGGGCTGAGCGATGGCGGCGGTGGCGCTTGGCCGGCTGGCGCCGGTGGACTGGCCGGCGCTGGAAGCCTTCGCGCGGCTGTTGTCCGATTTCTGCAAGGTGCATGTCACCCCCGACCGGGTGGTCACCACGCGGATGGAGGCGGGCGCGATCGAGCTGCGCTTCAACGGCGGCGCGGCCGACCTGCGGCTGGAGGCGCGCAGCGAGGAAGCGTTGCAGAACCTGCGCGACACGCTGGGGCATCTGCTGGACAGCGCGGTGGAGGGACTGGCCGCGGGGCTGAGCTGGCAGGCCGCGGGCGGGCTGGAGGGCCGGCTGCCGCCGAACTTCCGGCTGGCGCGGGTGGGCGAGGTCACCCGGCTTTCGCCGCGCTTCCTGCGGCTGCGGCTCTTGGCCGAGGACCTGGGCTTCATGGCCCGCACCGGGCTGCACCTGCGGCTCCTGCAGCCCGCCGACCCGGCGAACCCGGACTGGCCGCGGCTCTCGGCCGCCGGCCGCACGGTCTGGCCGGCGCCGGGGCGGCTGCACATGCCGGTCTACACCATCCGCGCCATCGACGCCGCGGCGGGCCGGCTGGACGTGGATGTCTACCTGCACGGCCGCGGCCCCACCTGTGCCTGGGCCGCGGCGGCGCGGCCCGGCGATCCGGTCGGCATCTCCGGCCCCGGCGGCGGCTGGCTGCCGGCGTCGCGCCGGCTCTGCCTCGGCGGCGACGAGACCGCCCTGCCCGTCATCGCCCGCATCCTGGAGACCGCCGCGGAGGACACCACCGGCGCCGCACTGATCGAGGTGGGCGATGCCGCCGAGATCCAGCCGATCCGCCATCCGCCGGGCGTCCGGCTGGACTGGCACCTGCGCGGCAAGGCCCCCGCGCTGCGCGCCGCCTTCACCGAAGCGGCGCAGGCGGTCATCGCCGCGGGACCCGGCGCCGAGGTGCTGTTCGGCGGCGAGAAGATCGAGGCGCAGGCGATCCGGCCGGTGCTGAAGGCCGGCCCCGGGGCCGGCGTGGCGATCTGCGCCTACTGGACCGCGGCCTGACCGAACCGCCCTCCGGCCGCCGTTTCGGGCTGACGCCACGTAAAGCTGCGTCTTCCGTGCATGAATCCGCAGCCTCTGCCCGTCTGCGCACCCTATCGGGTGTTGACGATCCCCTCCTCTTGCCGCAGGCAAGGTCATCCGGGGCCGAGCCGGCTCCTTCCCCTTTCCGTCCGACCGGAGCTGTCCATGTTCAAGCGGCTTATCATCGCAATCATCCTTCTGGGCCTGATCGGCGGTGGCATCGTCTGGTTCAAGTATTTCCGCGACGATATGATCGCCCAGTATCTGGGCGGCATGGTGCCGCCGCCCACCCCCGTCACCACCGAGACGCTGGAAGCCGTGACCTGGGAGCCCGGGATCGAGGCCATCGGCACCGCGCTGTCGGCGCGGGGCGTGGACCTGGCCATCGAATCCGGCGGGCTGGTGCAGGCGATCACCTTCGCCGGCAACGACCAGATCGCCGAGGGCCAGCAACTGGTGCAGATCGACGACGCCAGCGAGGTCGCCGCGCTGGAGGCCGCCAAGGCCGCGCTCTCGGTCGCGGTGGCCGAGGCGAACCGGGCCAAGACCCTGTCCGAACGCGGCGTTGGCGCGGCCAACACGGTGGAGACCGCCGAGGCGCAGGTGGAAAGCGCCCGGGCCCAGGTGGCGCAGCTGCAGACCGCGCTGGACCACAAGAAGCTGACCGCGCCCTTCGCCGGGGTGATCGGCATCCCGCAGATCGAGATCGGCCAATATGTCGTGGCCGGCACGATCTATGCCACCCTGCAGGACCTGTCGAACATGCGGGTCGACTTCTCGGTCCCCGAACAGCAGATCGAGGCGCTGGCGCTCGGCGGCCCGGTCACCGTGGCGACCGAGGTCGGCAGCTTCTCGGCCACCGGCCGCATCATCGCCATCGAGCCGCGGGTGGACGCCAATTCGCGCATGGTCTCGGTCCGGGCCGAGGTGGAGAACCCCTCGGGCGTGCTTTACCCCGGCCAGTTCCTGCGCGTCCGCATCGCCCTGCCGATAGAGGAAGGCGTGATCGCGGTGCCGCAGACCGCCGTCAGCTCCACCCTCTACGGCGATTCGATCTATGTCGTGCGCCCCGGCGAGGCCGAGGACGAGCTGAAGGTGGAGCAGGTCTTCGTCACCGTCGGCCGCCGCTCGGGCGGGCGGATCGAGGTGGTGGAAGGGCTGGCCGCCGGCGACCAGATCGTCACCTCGGGCCAGAACCGGCTGACGCCCGGCGCCCGGGTCCAGGTCGACAATTCGGTCGCCATCGGCGAGGTGCCCGACGACAACGCCACGGCGCCGGAGGCGGCCGCCCCGGAAGCCCCCGCAGCGCCGGCCGAAGGCGCGCCGGCCCCCGGCGACGAGGCCAAGGAGTAGACGCGGATGAACATCTCGGAAATCTTCATCCGCCGGCCGGTCCTGTCGACCGTGCTTGCGGCGCTGATCCTGTTCCTCGGCCTCGCCTCGGTGGTGAACCTGCCGGTGCGGCAATACCCGGAAGTGGACGAGACCGTGGTGACCGTCACCACGATCTACCCCGGCGCCGCGCCCGAGCTGATCCAGGGCTTCGTCACCTCGCCCATCGCCGCCGCGGTCTCGACGACCGAGGACATCGAATACGTCACCTCCTCCTCCAGCCCCTCGGCCTCGGTGGTGACGGTGCAGATGAAGCTGGGCGCCGATCCCGACATCGCCCTGACCGAAGTGATGTCCAAGGTGCAGCAGGTGCGCGGGCAGCTGCCTGCGGATGCCGAGGACCCGGTGATCGTCAAGGGCACCGGCATGACCTTCGCGCTGATGTATCTGGCGGTGCAGAACCCCAACATGACGCCCGAGCAGCTGACCGAATACCTGGAACGGGTGGTCAGCCCGCGGGTGACCAACATCGGCGGCGTGGCGCAGATGCAGATCATGGGCGCCGCCGAATATGCCATGCGGGTCTGGCTGGACCCGCTGCAGATGGCGGCGCGCGGGGTGACCGCCTCGGACGTGCTGGCGGCGATCCGGTCGTCGAACTTCCTCTCGGCCCCCGGCAAGACCGAGAACGAATATTTCGTCTACTCGCTGACGCTCGATTCCACCGTGCAATCGGCCGAGGCCTTCGGCGCGCTGCCGCTGGTGCAGGGCGCGAACGGCACCGTGCGGCTGCGCGACGTGGCGCGGATCGAGCTGGCCTCCGGCTCGGCCGAGGCCATCGTCACCTTCGCCGGCCAGCCCGGCACCTTCATCGGCATCATCCCCGCCCCCGGCGAGAACCAGCTGGACGTGGCCGAGAACGTGCTGAACGCCCTGCCCGCCCTGCGCGACACCCTGCCCGAGGGCATGACCATCACCCTGGTCTACGACTCGACCGAGACCATCGCCGCCTCGATCGAGGAGGTGTTCAAGACCATCGCCGAGGCCGTCGCCATCGTGGTGGTGGTGATCCTTCTGTTCCTGGGCTCCTTCCGGTCGGTGGTGATGCCGGTCGTCACCATCCCGCTGTCGCTGATCGGCGTCTGCGCGATCATGCTGGCCTTGGGCTATTCGATCAACCTGCTGACGCTCTTGGCGATGGTTCTGGCCATCGGCCTGGTGGTGGACGACGCCATCGTGGTGGTGGAGAACATCCACCGCCACATCGACCATGGCGAGAAGCCCGCCCGCGCCGCCATCGCCGGCATGAAGGAGATCACCGGCCCGGTCGTCGCCATGACCATCACCCTGGCCGCGGTGCTGTCGCCCTTGGCCTTCACCGGCGGCCTGACCGGATCGCTGTTCACCGAATTCGCGCTGACGCTGGCGGGATCGGTGATCATCTCCGGCATCGTGGCGCTGACCATCACCCCGACGATGTCGGCGCGCCTGCTGACCCACGACGCGCCCGGCCGGTTCCAGCGCACCGTCGACCGCGTGCTGACCGGCGTGTCGAACTGGTATGAGCGCCGGGTGTCGTCCTCGCTGGACTACCGGCCCGTCACCCTGCTGATGGTCGCCGTCCTTCTGGGCGTCACCGGCTTCATGTTCGTCAACACCTCGTCGGAACTGGCGCCGGAAGAGGACCAGGGCGCGCTTTTCGCCATCCTGAACGCGCCGCGCTACGCCTCGCTGGACTATACCGACGCCTTCACGGCCGAGATCGGCAAGCGCACCGCCGACATCGCCGAGGTGCAGACCTCGTTCTCGGTGGCGGGCATGGGCGGCTCGGCAGCGACCGGCTTCTACATCTGGGCGCTGAAGGACTGGGCCGAGCGCGACCGCAGCCAGGCCGAGATCCAGGCCGAGGTGCAGGGCATCCTCGACGGCTCCCCCGGGTTGCAGGGCTATGTCTTCGCCCCGCCCTCGCTGCCGGGCGCCGGCGGCGGGCTGCCGATCTCGATGGTGCTGCAATCCATCCACTCGCCCGACCGGGTGTTCGAGGTGGCCGAGGAGATCCGGCTGAAGGCGATGCAGTCGGGCAAGTTCATCGTGGTGCAGAACGACCTGGCCTTCGACGCGCCGCAGGTCGCCATCACCATCGACCGCGACCGCGCGGCCGAGCTGGGGGTGGCGGTGTCGGACATCGGCGCCACCCTGGGCATCCTGGTCGGCGGCGGCGCCGTCGCCCAGTTCGACCGCGATTCCAACAGCTACGACGTGATCACCCAGGTGCCGCAGGAGTGGCGCAACAATCCCGAGAAGCTGACCGAGTTCTTCGTCCGCTCGGCCACCGGCCAGATGGTGCCGCTGTCGTCGGTGGTCGCCATCGACCCGGGCGTCAACGCCGCCTCCATCGGCCAGTTCAACCAGCTGAACGCCGCCACCCTGTCGGGGATGCCGATGATCGGCCTGTCCACCGGCGAGGCCTTGGCCGAGCTGGAGCGGATCACCGCGGAAACCCTGCCCGACGGCTTCTTCATCGACTATTCCGGCCAGTCGCGGCTGGAGAAGACGGAAGGCAACACCATCCTGCTGGCCTTCGGCGCGGCGCTGGTGGTGATCTACCTGGTGCTGGCGGCGCAGTTCGAAAGCTTCCGCGACCCGTTCATCATCATGATGTCGGTGCCGCTGTCGATCTTCGGCGCGGTGCTGCCGCTGTTCTTCGGCATGTCGACGCTGAACATCTACACCCAGGTCGGGCTGATCACGCTGATCGGGCTGATCACCAAGCACGGCATCCTGATGGTGGAATTCGCCAACCAGCAGCGCGAGGAAAAGGGCCTGAACCGCCGCGCCGCCATCGTCGCGGCGGCGAAGACCCGGCTGCGGCCGATCCTGATGACCACCGCCGCCATGGCGCTGGCGGTGGTGCCGCTGATCCTGGCCGAGGGCGCCGGCGCCGCCGCGCGTCAGGCGATGGGTCTGGTGATCTTCACCGGCCTGCTGATCGGGACGGTCTTCACCCTCTTCGTGGTGCCGATGTTCTACACCCTGATCTCCCGCAGCGACGCCTCGCTGCTCCTGCACCGCAAGGCGGTGGAGAAGGAATTCGGCCCGGCGTGAGGGTCTGGAAAGGGCGGCGGAAAAGGGGGCGGTTTCCGCCCCCTTTTCTTTTGGCCGGGCGGTGGTGCTGCGCACCGGCCCGCATCTCCGCGAAAAGCTGAGGCTTGCGATGATCGTGGCGGGGTGGAAACTCG
>NZ_JAAKGP010000012.1 GCF_011043545.1 Rhodobacter sp. SGA-6-6
AAGCCATGGCAGACCCGAGGCCGCATCTCGCGGGAGGCAAAGCCACCGCCTTCGGGGCGGGGGCGGGAAGGCCACCGCCAGATCGAAAACCGGCACGCCCGAGCGGAAGAACCTCCGGGCCCCTCACGGGTCCGTTCTCATTCCAGCGCATCGGCCAGCAGCCGCAGCACCGTATCGCCCGGCACGTCCTCGGCCACGAAGGCCTCGCCGATGCCCCGGGCCAGCACGAAGCGCAGGCGGCCGTCGATCACCTTCTTGTCCTGGCCCATCAGCGCCAGCAGCGCCTCGGCTCCCGGCAGGTCGCCGGGGATGTCGGCAAGGTCCACCTTCATCCCCATCGCGCGCAGATGCGCCCGCACCCGGCTGGGGTCTTCCTGCGAGCAGAGGCCGAGCCGCGCCGACAGCTCGAAGGCCAGCGCGCAGCCGATGGCGACGCCCTCGCCGTGGAGCAGGCGGTCGGAATAGCCGGTGGCCTTTTCCAGCGCATGGCAGAAGGTGTGGCCGAGGTTGAGGAGCGCGCGCTCGCCCTCCTCGGTCTCGTCGCGCGAGACGATGCCGGCCTTCATCTCGACCGAGCGGGTGACGGCGCGCAGGCGGGCTTCGGCATCGCCGGCGGCGAGGCCCGGGCCGGCGGTCTCCAGCCAGTCGAAGAAGGTTGCGTCGCCGAGGAGGCCGTATTTCACCACCTCGCCATAGCCGGCGAGGAGGTCGCGGGCGGGCAAGCTGTCCAGCACCGCGGTATCGGCCAGCACCAGCGAAGGCTGGTGGAAGGCGCCGACCAGGTTCTTGCCCTGCGCGGTGTTGATGCCGGTCTTGCCGCCGACCGAAGAATCCACCTGCGCCAGCAGCGTGGTCGGCAATTGCACGAAGCGCACGCCCCGGCGCAGCACGGCGGCGGCGAAGCCGACCAGATCGCCGATCACCCCGCCGCCGAAGGCGATCACCACGTCGCGGCGCTCGACCTTTTGCTCCAGCAGCCATTCCACGCAACGGGCGAACTGCTCCCAGCCCTTGGTGCCCTCGCCGGGCGGCAGGGCCAGCGCCGAGACCGCGATCCCCTGCCCCTCCAGCGCCGCGGTCAGCCGGGCCAGATGCAGCCCGGCCACCGTCTCGTCGGTCACCACCGCCACCCGGGGACGACGGAGCAAAGGCACAATCTCGGCCCCCGCGCGGTCGATCAGGCCGGGGCCGATGCGGACCTCGTAGCTGCGGCTGCCCAGATCGACGGGAACGATGTTCATCTCATGCCTCTTCCAGAACGTCGGGCCTCGCCCGCAGCGCCTCTACCACGCGGGCGGCCATCTGCTCGACCGAGTAGTCGGGCGAGGCATCCACCGCAAGGTCGGCCAGCCGGTAGGAGGGCAGCCGCGCGTGGTAAAGCTCGGCCAGCGTCTCGCGCGGGTTGGCGGTGCGCAAGAGCGGCCGGGTGGTCTTGTGGCGGACCCGGTTCCACAGCAGGTCCAGCTCGGCCCGCAGCCAGACCGAGACCCCGGCCTCGTGGATCTGCGCCCGATTGCGCTCCGACAGGAAGGCGCCGCCGCCGGTGGACAGCACGGCGGGCGCCCCGCGCAGCAGCCGCCCGATCACCTCGTATTCGCGGTCGCGGAAGAAGGCCTCGCCGTCGCGGGCGAATATCTCGGCGATGGAGCGGTCGGCGGCCTTCACGATCTCCTCGTCCGAGTCGAGGAAGGGCACCTTCAGCAGCCGCGCCAGCGCGGTGCCGACGGCGGTCTTGCCCGCCCCCATCATCCCCACCATCACCACGGTCTTCTTCAGCCGCATCCCGTTCCCCCGCCGCGTCCTCCCTGCGGCAGGGCGCTGCCCATCGCGGGAGGTTTCGCCCTGAATGGCGTGAACTTGCCGGGAATGCCATATACAATCGGCGACGGGCGGCGGCAGGCCGCGGTTGCATTCGCCCCGAGGGTGGTGCAGGCAGGAGACGGCAGGACCGGCACAAGAAAAGAGGCGACGGGCAGATGGGGCGGATCATCAAGGCGGTATTCTTTCTGGCTGTGCTTGGGTTTCTGGCGCTGACGGGCTATGCCTATCTTGGGGACCTGCGGCCTGCGCAGGTGGAGATACGCAAACCCGTGGTGCTGGATGCGGAGTGACGCCGGATTCTGGACGATTGGCGGGTTGACCGCGGCGCTGGCCTGCGGACCGGCGCTGGCGCGCAGCGGCGATCCGATGTCGGCGATCGACTGGCTGTCTGAATCGGTGACGGCGCCGGCCTCGGGCGCGGTGGCCGCGCCGGGGCCGGGGCGGCTGACCGGCCCGCCGGTGCAATCCGGCGCGGCGGCGGCGCCGGCGCCCGACCCGGACGAACCCCCGGTCAGCGCCAGCGGCGCCCTGCCGGTCTCGGTGGCGGTCACGCCGCTGGACGGTCCCTCGCCCGATGCGGTGGGGCCGATCTCGCCCGCGGCCTCGGGCTTTCCGCGCGATCTCTGGGGCGTCGGGCTGACGGTCGAGGTGGCGCAGGCGGTGACGCGCGACCGGATGGACAGCCTGCCCGCCCTGCGCCAGCTGTTCCTGACCCTGCTGCTGGCCGAGACCGAGGCCCCGATCGACAGCGGCGGCAAGGGCATCCTGTTGCAGGCGCGGGTGGACAAGCTGCTGCAGCTCGGCGCGCTGGAGCAGGCGGCGGCGCTGATCGAGCTGGCCGACCAGGGCGACTCTCCCGCCCTCTTCCGCCGCGCCTTCGACGTGGCGCTTCTGACCGGCCACGAGGACCGCGCCTGCGAGCGGATGACCGCGAACCCCGGCCTCGCCCCCACCTTGCAGGCCCGGGTGTTCTGCCTGGCCCGCGGCGGCGAATGGGATGCGGCGGCGGTGACGCTGCAGACGGCCGAGGCGCTCGGCCAGGTCGACCACGGCCAGGCGGCGCTGATGGCGCGCTTCCTCGACCCCGACCTGTTCGAGGGCGAGCCGGTGCCGCCGCCGCCGATGCCGGTGACGCCGCTCGACTGGAAGATGTTCGAGGGCATCGGCGAGCCCCTGTCCACCGCCACCCTGCCGGTGGCCTTCGCCTATGCCGAGATCAGCCCGCATTTCGGCTGGAAGGCACAGATCGAGGCGGCGGAGCGGCTGACCGCCGCCGGCACCATCGCGCCGAACGTCATCCTCGGGCTCTACACCGAGCGGGTGCCCTCGGCCTCGGGCGGGGTCTGGGACCGGGTGGAGGCCTTCCAGGACTTCGACGCCGCCTTCGCCGCCCGCGACAAGGGCCGCATGGCGCAGACCCTGCCAGTCGCCTGGGCGCGGATGCAGGAGGTGGAGTTGGAGGTGGCCTTCGCCATGCTCTACGGCGCCGAGCTGGCGAAGCTGGGGCTGCCGGGCGAGGCGGGCGAGATCGCCTTCCGCGTCGGCCTGCTGTCGCCGGATTTCGAGGCGGTGGCCCGGGCGCATACGCCGCACGACCAGACCGAGGCCTTCCTGATCGCGCTGGCGACCGGCAAGCTGCAGGGGGTGCTGCCGCCCGACCGCATGGGCCGCGCCATCGCGCCCGCCTTCCTGGCGCCGAAACCGTCGGAGACGGCGCAGGCGCTCCTGGACGGCGACCGGCTGGGCGAGGCGATCCTGACCGCCATCGACGAGATCGCCGGCGGGGTGCAGGGCAACCTGCAGGGGGTGACGCAGGGCCTGTCGCTGCTGCGCATGGTGCGGCTGGACGGCATGGCGCGGCGGACGGCGCTGGAGCTGATGCTGCTGGAACGGCGGGGCTGAGATGATCGGCGGCTTCTCCGGGCGGGACAGGGCGAGGCACTGCCTCGCCCCCGCCCGTGCGGTCGGGTTCAACCGGAGACCTGCCGGCACCAGACCCCGAGAGGCCAGCGCCCGGCCCGGCGGGCGAGAAGCGCCCGCCGAGGGCGGGGCGGGCGCTGGCCGGGCCTTGGGGGCCCGGCCGGACAAGGGGAAGCGTTGCGCTGTGGCGAAGGCACGCGCCTTCGCCAGGGAAGCGAAGCGCCCCGCCTGTTTCCACCCCGCCCGGGCCTCAGGCTAGGGCTAGCCCCATGCCCCCCGCCTCCCCCGACCGCTGGATCTCCACCTTCCTCCAGGCCATCGCCGCCGAGGCGGATGCGGCGCGCAACACCCGGCTGGCCTATGGCCGCGACCTGAGGGATTTCGCCGACTGGGCCGCGGCGCGCGACCTCGACCTCGCCACCCTCGACCGCAAGGCGGTGGAGGATTACCTCGTCTTCTGCGACGCGCAGGGCCTGTCGAAATCCACCCGCGCGCGGCGGCTGTCCTCGATCCGCCAGCTCTACCGCTTCGCCTTCGAGGAGGGCTGGCGGACCGACAACCCCGCCCTGCGCATCTCCGGCCCCGGCCGCGGCCGGCGCCTGCCGGAAACGCTGTCCGAGGATCAGGTCGACGCCCTCCTCGCCGCCGCCCGCGACCATGGCCGCACGCCCGCGGAGCGGCTGCGGTCCGTGGCGATGGTCGAACTCCTCTACGCCACCGGCCTGCGCGTCAGCGAGCTGTGCACCCTGCCGCAGGCCGCGGTGCGGGGCGATCCGCGGATGATCCTGGTCAAGGGCAAGGGCGACAAGGAGCGGATGGTGCCGCTCTCCGCCCCCGCCCGCGCCGCGCTGGCCGCGTGGCTGGCGCATCTGGATGCCGAGTCGGCGCGGCTCAGGGCCGAGGGCAAGCCGGTGCCGAAGGCCCTGTTCCCCGCCCGCGGCAAGGACGGGCACTGGACCCGGCAGCAGGTCTTCCTGACGCTGAAAGCCATCGCGGCGCAGGCCGGCATTTCCCCTGCGCTGGTCACGCCGCATAGGCTGCGCCATGCCTTCGCCACCCACCTGCTGGCCCATGGCGCCGATCTGATGGTGATCCGGACGCTGCTCGGCCATGCCGACGTGGCGACGACCGAGATCTACACCCATGTGCTGGACGAGCACCTGAAGGAGCTTGTCCTGACCCGCCACCCGCTTGCCCGGAAAGGCTGAGATGACCTTCCCCGCCGTGCCCGTCCTCTCCCTTCTGCTGGTGCTGTCGCTGGCGGCGCTGGCCTGGACCAACCGCGACCGCCTCTTGCGCCGCAACCGCGACGGCGAGGCGCTGCGGCAGGACATCGCCGGGGCCATCGCGCTCGGCCATTCCGGCGGCGCGGTGGAGAAGGAGGACCGCGACCGCCTGCTCGGCGCGCTGGACCTGCACGCCCGCACGGTCGAGGAGATCATGCGCCACCGCCGCCAGATCGAGATGGTGAACGCCGATCTTTCCCCCGACCGCATCCTGACCCAGGTGCTGGCTAGCCCCTACACCCGCCTGCCGGTGTTCCGCGATTCCGAGGACACCATCCTCGGCGTGATCCACGCCAAGGACCTGCTGCGCGAGGTCGACCGGCTGCTGCGCGGCCCCGATGCCGCGCCGGAGGGGCTGGCGGCGCTGGACATCCTGAAGGTGGCGATGAAGCCCTATTTCATCCCCGAGACCACGCCGCTGGATGAACAGATGCGCGAGTTCCTGAAGCGGCGCACCCATTTCGCGCTGGTGGTGGACGAATACGGCGCCCTGCAGGGGCTGATCACGCTGGAGGACATCCTGGAGGAGATCGTCGGCGACATCACCGACGAATTCGACGTGGTCTCGCGCGAGGGCAGCCTGCGCCAGGATACCGACGGCGGTTATCTGGTCGACGGCGCGATGACCATCCGCGACCTGAACCGGGCGCTGGACTGGTCGCTGCCCGACGACGAGGCCAACACCATCGCCGGGCTGGTGATCCACGAGGCGCAGACCATCCCGGCCGAGGGCCAGGTGTTCAGCTTCCACGGCTTCCGCTTCGAGGTGCAGGCGCGGCGCGAGAACCGGATCACCCGGTTGAAGCTGCGGCCGCTGTAGCGGCCGTCACGCCGGCGTCTGCTGATGCGACATCAGCCGCCAGCCGCCGTCCTCGCGCAGATAGGTGGAGGCACAGAGCATGGTCTGGATCGGCGCGCCCTCGCGCTCGGCCTCGGCCTTGTAGGCCAGAACGGCGACAGCGCCGCGGATGTTCAGCCTGCGGTCCCTCATCAGGACCGACCGCCAGCGCGGCGCGGATTTCACGCCTTCCACGATCGTCTCGCCCTGAAGGATGCCGGCCGGATAGGGAAAGACCATGATGGCCCCGTCGGCCATGGTGCTGCGGAAGGTCTCGGCCCCGCCGAGCCAGAAGCTTTCCTCGAGCTGCCAGAGGGTGTCCTGATCGGTCATGATGTGCCCTTTCCTGCTTGCAAAGCCCTACCGCTTCCCGAACAGCGTCCCCAGCACCCCGCGCACCAGCGCCTGCCCGCCCTTGGTGCCCAGCTGGCGGGCGAAGCTCTTGGCGAAGGTCTCGGTGATCGAATCCGACTGCCGGCCGGCGCGTTTCTTCGGCGCCTCCGGCTCGGCGCGGCCATAGCCCTTGCCGTCGTAGCGGCGGGCTTGCTTGAACTCGTTCAGGTCCAGCTGCAAACCGCCCCCCGCCGGCTCCGGCGGCGCCTCGGCATTGCGGGCGGCTTCTTCCGCCCGGCGGCGCAGCATCTCCCAGGCCGAGTCGCGGTCCACCGGGGTGTCGTATTTCCCGGCCACCGGAGACCCCGCAATGGCCGCCGCCCGCGCCGCCTCGTCGCAGGGGCCGAGCCGGCTGGAGGGCGGGCGGACCAGCGTGCGCTCGGCCACGCCGGGAATGCCCTTCAGTTCAAGGAACGAGGTCACCGCCTCGCCGGTGCCGACCTCGCGGATGGCGTCCTCGATGGCGAAGCGCGGGTTGGGGCGGTAGTTCTGCGCCGCCAGCCGCAGGTCCTTCTGGTCCTTGGCGGTGAAGGCGCGCAGCGCGTGCTGGACCCGGTTGCCCAGCTGGCCGAGGATGTTCTCCGGCACGTCGGCCGGGTTCTGGGTGATGAAATAGACCCCCACCCCCTTGGACCGGATCAGCCGCGCCACCTGCTCCACCTTCGCCACCAGCACCTTGGGCGCATCGTCGAACAGCAGATGCGCCTCGTCGAAGAAGAACACCAGCTTCGGCTTGTCGGGGTCGCCCACCTCGGGCAGGGTCTCGAACAGTTCGGACAGCAGCCACAGCAGGAAGGTGGCGTAGAGCCGGGGGGAATTCATCAGCTTGTCGGAGGCGAGGATGTTGATCCGCCCTGCCCCGCTGGCATCGGTCAGCATCAGGTCCGACAGCGCCAGCGCCGGCTCGCCGAAGAGCTTCGCCCCGCCCTGGTTCTCCAGCACCAAGAGCCGGCGCTGGATGGCGCCGACGGATTCCTTCGACACCAGCCCATAGCGCGCCGTCACCGCATCGCCGTTCTCGGCGATGAAGGTCAGCAGCGCCTGCAGGTCCTTCAGGTCCAGAAGCGGCAGCCCCTCGTCGTCCGACAGCCGGAAGGCGACGTTCAGCACCCCTTCCTGCGCCTCGGACAATTCCAGCAGGCGGCTGAGGAGCAGCGGCCCCATCTCGGCCACGGTGGCGCGGATCGGGTGGCCCTTCTCGCCGAAGAGGTCCCAGAAGGTGACCGGGAAGGCCCGGTATTGCAGGTCCAGCCCGATGGTGGCGGCGCGCTTCTGGAAACCGTCGTGCAGCTTGCCCGCAGGGTCGCCGGGCTGGCAGAGGCCGGAGAGATCGCCCTTCACGTCCGACAGGAACACCGGCACGCCGGCGGCCGAGAGACCCTCGGCCAGCACCTGCAGCGTCACGGTCTTGCCGGTGCCGGTGGCTCCGGCGATCAGCCCGTGGCGGTTGCCGTATTTCAGCAGCAGGCGCTGCGGCACCCCGTAGCCCTCGCCGCCGCCGCCCACGAAGATGCCTGGCTCTTCCGTCACATCGACCCCCTTCACCACCCTGTCCGCAGGGCCGGGACGGGCCTGCGGGGCAAACATACAAAATCTTGGCCGCGCCGCGCCAGCCTCGATCTTCCCGGGGGGCGGCTGCGGGGGCGAAGGGCAAGAATCCCGTTGACGCACCGGCAAAAGATCAATAGCGTCCGGTCATGAAGTCGGCCAGTCCGACAGGGAGCAAAGAATGACATGACGAAGGGCTGGCTTGCCAGCCCTTCGTCTTTTCCGGGCCTCCCCTCCGCTGCCGGCACCCTTCCGCCGTCGCGCTTTTATGACCTGACAGCACCGATCCGCCATGCTACCAACCGCGCGACCCGGCGCGCGGCCCTCGGGCCGCCCAGGCAGCAGTTTCCGTCCGATCAAAGGATCAAGCATGACCAGGACCCGACCCACGATCTCCTCCCTCGCGCTGGCGCTCTCGCTGGGGCTGGCGCTGCCCGCGCTGGCGCAGGAAACCGCGCCCGAAGCCACGCCGGAAACCCCGGCCGAGCCCGCCCCGGCCGAGGGCGCCGCCGCCCCCGCCGATGCCTCCACCGCGGACGGCCTGTCGCTGGGAACCGAGATCGGCGAAGCCCCCGGCGTCGGCGACAGCTACGTCAAGGCGAATTTCGAGTCCTGGGAGCAGCGCTGCGTCAAGACCCAGAGCGGCGTCGATCCCTGCCAGCTCTACATGCTGATGAAGGACGAGAACGGCCAGGCGGTCGCCGAATTCTCGGTCTTCAACCTGCCCGAAGGCACCGAGGGCCCGGCCGTCGCCGGGGCGACCTTCATCGCGCCGCTGGAAACCCTGCTGGGCGCGGGCGTGACGATCCAGGTCGACCAGAACAAGCCGCGCGCCTATCCCTTCACCTTCTGCGCCAGCATCGGCTGCGTCGCCCGGCTGGGCTTCACCGCCGAGGAAGTGACGATGTTCAAGAAGGGCGGCAATGCGGTGCTGACCATCATCCCGGTGGTGGCGCCGGACCAGAAGGTCGGGCTGACCGCCTCGCTGAAGGGCTTCACCGCCGGTCTGGACGCGGTGACCGAGGCGAACAAGGCCGCCGATGCCGCGGCTGCGGCGGCTGCCGCCGCTGCGCCCGCGGAAGCGCCGGCCGAGGCTCCGGCCGAAGCGCCCGCCGAGAACTGATCCCGCCGCAATTGCGGACCCGGCGGCCCCCCTTGCGGGGGCCGTTCGCGTTTCAGGCGGCGCGCAGGGCGAGGACGGCGTTCAGTCCGCCGAAGGCGAAGGAATTCGACAGCGCCGCGGCCACCTCTGCCCGCCGGGCCGCCCCGGTCACGATGTCCAGCCCGCAGTCCGGGTCGGGGGTCAGGCAGCCCGCCGTGGGCGGGATCGTCCCGTCGCGCAGCGCGGCGATGCAGGCCAGCAGCTCCAGTGCGCCGGTGGCGCCGATGGCGTGGCCATGCGCGCCCTTGGTGGAGCTGACGGCAACCCCGTCGCCAAGGACCTGCCGCAGCGCCGCCGCCTCGGCCCGGTCGTTGGCGAGCGTGCCGGTGCCATGGGCGTTGACGTAACCCACCTCTGCCGCCGCCATCCCGGCATCGGCCAGCGCCGCCCGCATCGCCGCCGCCGCCCCCTCGGCCGAGGGCGCCACGATGTCGCCCGCGTCCGCGGTCATGCCGAAGCCGGCGATCTCGGCCAGCGGCGCCGCGCCGCGGGCGGCGGCGTGGTCCGCGTCCTCCAGCACGAAGACCGCGGCGCCCTCGCCCATCACCATGCCGTTCCGCTGCACGTCGAAAGGGCGGCAGGCGTCGGGGGACAGCACCCGCAGCCCCTCCCAGGCCTTGACCCCGCCGAAGAGCAGCATCGCCTCGGACCCGCCCGCCAGCATCATGGGCACCCGCCCCTCGCGCACCTCGCGGAAGGCCAGGCCGAGCGCATGGCTGGCGCTGGCGCAGGCGGAGGAGACCGAGAAGGCAAGCCCCCGCAGCCCGTGGCGGATCGAGACATGCGCCGGCGCCGCGTTGTGCATCAGCCGCGGAACCACCAGCGGCGGCACCCGGTCTTTCCCTTCGGCGAAGACGGCGCGGTAGTTGTCCTCCCAAGTGGCGATGCCGCCGGCGGCGGTGCCGAGGATGACGCCGGCCTGCGCCAGATCGGCGCCCTCCAGCCCGGACATGGCCACGGCCTCGTCGGCGGCGGCGAGGGCGTAGCGGGTGAACGGGTCCCAGAGCGCGGCCTCGCGCGGGGTCATGCCGGGGAGGCCGGGCCAGCCGCGGACCTGCGCGCCGATGCGGATGGTCAGCCGGTCCACGTCGCGGAAGTCCAGCGGCCCGATGCCGCTGCGCCCCTGCACCAGCGCGGCCAGCGTGCCCGGCACGTCATGCGCCAGCGCATTCACCGTGCCCGCCCCGGTCAGGACGACGCGGCGGCTCACGCCTTCGCGGCCACCAGCCGCCGCACCCCCTCGACCACCGCGCCCACCGTGGAGATGTCGAAATCCGAGGCGCCGGGTTCGTTGGCGTTGAAGGGAACCGAGATGCCGAAGGCCTCTTCGATGGCGAAGATCGCCTCGACCATCCCCAGCGAATCCAGCCCGATCCCGGCCGGGTCGTCGGTCAGCCGCACCGTCGCGGGCTCGATCAGCGCCTGCGCCGCCAGAATGCCGATCACCCTTGCCTCGAGATCGTCCATGTCAGTCTTCGCGGCCCGGGCCGCGCTCCATCGCCGCCACCCGGGCGGCAAGGCGCGGCAGGCGGCGCAGCGCCTTCTGCATCTCGACATGGGTCTCCATCTTCACCGCCGGATAGCCCAGCAGGACCCGGCCCGCAGGCGCATTGGTGAAGATCTTGGTGCCTCCGCCCGCGATCACGTCGTCGCCGACGAAGATGTTGTCGTTGACGCCGACCTGGCCCGCCAGCACCACCCGGTCGCCGATCCGCGCCGATCCGGCGACGCCGACCTGGCCGCAGAGCAGGCAGTCGCGGCCCACCTGCACGTTGTGGCCGATGTGGACCAGGTTATCCAGCTTGGTGCCCGAGCCGATCACCGTATCCCGGATCGTGCCGCGGTCGATGCAGGTGTTGGCGCCGATTTCCACATCATCCCCGATGGTTACGGCGCCCAATGAATGTATCCGCGTCCAGCTCTGGTCGCGGATTTCGGCGCGGGAGCCGAGGGTTTCGCGGATTTCCTCCACCCCGGATTTCTCGGGGGTGACGAAGGAGAAGCCGTCCGAACCGATCACCGCGCCGGGCTGGCAGATGAAACGGTCGCCGATGGTGACACGCGCGCCGATGCGGGCGCCGTGCAGGATCAGCGCCCCGGCCCCGATCCGCGCGCCCTCGGCGATGGAAACGTGGCTGGCGATGCGGGCATCCGGGCCGATCCTCACCCCGCGGCCGATGGTGACGAAGGGGCCGATCGCCGCGCCTTCGCCGATCTCGGCGCCGGCGTCCACCACCGCCATCGGATGGATGCCGGGGGCAAGGTCGGGGCCGGGGTCCATCAGCCGGGTCAGCCCGGCCATCGCCAGCCGGCCGCGCGGCGCGAAGATCGCCGCCTTCAGCCCCATCGCCCGCCAGTCCGCCCCGGGCCACAGCACCGCGGCCTGCGCCTGCCCCCGGGCGATGCCCTCGGCGTAGCGCGGGTCCATTGCCAGCGCCAGCTGGCCGGGGCCGGCGGCCTGCGGCTCGGCCGCGCCGTCGACAGCCAGGTCGAGGTCGCCCTCGGCCTCGGCCGCCAATGCCTGGGCGATGTCCTTGATCCTGTGGCGCATCTGGCCGGTCTCCGGGCTGGTTCCGGCCTTGGTCTTACCCCTGTTCGGGGGCCAATTCCACCCCGGCGGCGGAAAGCGCGTCCCAGAGCAGCGCATCCCGGCCGTAGACATCGCGGCGATAGCCGATCCGGCCCTTCGCCTCCGGGTAGGCGGTGTAATAGACCAGATGCACCGGCAGCGGCTTGGCCAGCTTGACCAGCGTCTCGTTGCCGGTCCGCAGCGCGGCGTCGAACTCGGCCTCGGCATCGTCGGACTGCAGCGACAGCAGCAGATGCGCCAGGTCGAAGGGGTCGGCGACGCGGATGCAGCCGTGGCTGTAGGCGCGCAGGTCCTCCTTGAACAGCGACTTCGACGGGGTGTCGTGCAGGTAGATGTTGTATTGGTTCGGGAACATGAACTTCACCTTGCCGAGCGCATTGCCGTCCGAGGGCGGCTGGCGCAGCGCGAAGGGGAAGTTGCGGGCGTTGTAGGCGGCGAAGTTGACCGCCCCGCGCGGCACCACCCGGCCCCGGCCGTCGATCACCTGCAGATGCCCCACCGCATTGGGGTTCCGCTGCAGAAGCGGCAGGTATTCCTTGACGGTGATCGACCGCGGCACCCCCCAGGAGGGGTTGATCACCATATGCTCCATCTCGTCCGAGAATTCCGGGCTGCGCTGGTCGGGGACGTTCTTGCCGATCACCACCCTTGTGGAGAACACCGTGCGGCCCTGGTCGACGATCCGGGCCATGAAATCGGGCATGTTGACCCAGACATGGCGGCTGTCGCGGTCGATGTGCAGCCAGCGCTCGCGCTCCATGGCGACGATCACCGACTTCAGCCGCTCTTCCGGGGCGGTGTTGATCTGGGTGATGGTGGCCGGGCCGGCGACGCCGTCGGCGGGCAGGCCGTGCGACAGCTGGAAGGCCAGCACGGCGGCCTGGAGGGTCTTGTCGTAGGTCGCGGTCGCGCTGCGGCCGAGGTAGCCCATGGCGATCAGCCGGTCGCGCAGCTGCACCACCGCCGCACCGCCGTCGCCGGGGCCGAGCGCCTTGGCTTCGACCTCCGGCCCCCAGCCGCCGGCCGCGATCTGCGCCTCCAGCCCGATCTTGGCCTTCATCAGCTGGACATAGACATCCGACTCCGGCATCAGCCCGCGCAGCACCGCCGCCGGGTCGTCGCCGGCGATGCGGGTCAGCAGAAGCGCGCTGTCCTGCACCGGAATGTCGCGGACGATGGTGGCGTCGATCTTCTTCGGCACCAGCATCCCCGAGGTCAGGTCATGCGCCCAGGCCAGATAGGCGCGGGTCATCGCCAGTTCCAGCCGGCCGCGGTCGCCCTCGGTCCGGGCGGCGGCGGCGGCCGCCTTCAGCCCCGCGGCATCGTAGCGCGCGGCGGGCAGGCCGTGGTCATGCGCGGTGGCCAGCGCGGCGAACAGCGCGGCGCGGCGGGGGGCGTCTTCTTCGCCGGTCCAGATCGGGGCATAGCCGCGCAGGCGATACCAGTCCGCCACCGCCTCGTCGGCCGAGGCCGCGGCGGCCAGTGACTGCACGAAGGGCGAGGGAACCGCGGCGGGCGCGACCTCGGCCAGAGCCATCGGCGAAAATCCGCCGATCATCGCGAGCAGCAGCGCCGTTCCCGTCGCCCGGACGGCCCGCGGGCCGCGTCCTTGAAAACCCGTCATCCCGTTCCCCGAAACCTGCGTCCGTTCAGGGCCTTGCAGCCCCGTTTCGCCAAAGGATTCAGGAAAATGCCGGAACTGTCCATTCACAATCCGGCGGGAAGGCAGGCTTTCCTGCCCCGAGGTATGGATTTTCCGACTTTCGGAAACAACAATCGCCCGGCCAGCCGCCGCCGGCCCCGCCGCGGGATTCAGCAAATCTTTGCCTATCGCGGTCCAGATGGCGGCAGCGGGGGCAATCTGCGCTTGGGCTTCGAATCCGCCTGTGCCATAACGGCCGTGCACTTGGGGAAGAAGTTGCACAGAAGCTGCCGCATCAGGCAGTCAGGACTAGCACGGGACAGGCGATCATAATGACGACCAATGGCTCCTTCGGGTTCACGCGGCGCGGGCTGCTGAGTGCCTTTGCCGCAACCGCAGTCACCGCGGCCCCCTTCTTCGGCAACGCACCGGCCTATGCGCGCGGCGCCGGCGATATCCGCCGCATCCGGATGTATTCCGGCCGCACAGGCGAAAGCATCGACACCATCTACTGGATCGAGGGGAAATACATCCCCGAGGTCATGAAGGAAATCAACGCCTTCATGCGCGACTGGCGCACCGGCGACGCGATCGGGATCGACGCCCGCACCGTGGACATCATGGCCGCTTCGCACCGGCTGATGGACGTGACCGAACCCTACATGCTGCTTTCGGGCTACCGCAGCCCGAAGACCAACGCGATGCTGCGGTCGAAATCCTCGGGCGTGGCGAAGAACTCGCTGCACATGGTGGGCCAGGCGGCCGACCTGCGGCTGAAGTCGCGCTCGGTCGGGCAGATGGCCAAGGCGGCGGCGGCCTGCGCCGCGGGCGGCGTCGGCCGCTATTCGCGCTCGAACTTCGTCCACATGGACTGCGGCCCGGTCCGCAGCTGGGGCGGCTGAGGCCGGTTTCCCTTCCGCAGGACAGGATGAAGGCGCCCTTTCCGGGGCGCCTTGTCGTTTCTGCGGGGGCGCAGCCTGCGATTTTTCGGCGAAAAATCGTGCAACGCCGGCCGGAGACCGTTTCCGAATGGTTAACAGCCATAATGAGCCATGCCCGGTTGGACGGGCGGGAACAGGCGAGGCACTGCCTCGCCCCCGCCCCTGCGCGACATGTCAACCGGAGACATTGGCAGCACAAGACCCGTAGAGGCCAGCGCCCGACCCGGCGGGCGAGAAGCGCCCGTCGGGGGCGGGGCGGGCGCTGGCCGGGCCTTGGGGGCCCGGCCGATCTAGCTGATACGATGCGCTTTGGCGAAGGCGATGGCCTCCGCCAAGGATACCGGGAAGGCGAAACGCGAGACCGCCCTACTCCTCCGGCTCCTCCGCCCGCTGCCTTCCGCGGAATCCCATCGCCACCACGAATTTCTCCGAACTGTCGGAGCGGCTGGCCGGCGGCTTCACGTTCGCCACCTTGGCGAAGTTGCGCTTCAGCAGCGCCTGCATCTCGTTCTCGGCCCCGCCGGCCAGCACCTTGGCGACGAAGGTGCCGCCGTCCTCCAGCACGTCGAAGGCGAAGGCCAGCGCCGCCTCGACCAGGGCGATGATGCGCAGGTGGTCGGTCGCCTTGTGGCCCGAGGCGGCGGCGGCCATGTCGGACATCACCACATCGGCCCGCCCGCCGAGCCAGTCCTTCACCTTCTCGTCGGCGTCGTCCGACAGGAAGTCCAGCTGGTGCAGTTCGGCCCCCGGGATCGGCTCCACCTCCTGCAGGTCGACGCCGAGCACCCTGCCCTGCGGCTTCTTCGGGTTCTGCGACAGCGCGTTCACCCGCCCCACCGCCACCTGGCACCAGCCCCCCGGCGCGCAGCCGAGGTCGACCACCCGCGCCCCCGGCTTCAGGAAGCCGTATTTGTCGTCCAGCTCCAGGATCTTGTAGGCGGCGCGGCCGCGATAGCCCTCGCGCTTCGCCGCCTGGACATAAGGATCGTTCAGCTGCCGCTCCAGCCAGAGCGTGGACGAGAGTTTCCGCCCCTTCGCCGTCTTCACCCGCACCCGCAACTCGCGCTGCCCGCGGCCGGAAGTGTTCTTCGCCGTCATCTGTAAGGCCCGTCCCCCAGAACGCCATCCGCGCTCATCTGTGCATATAGAAGCCCCTCGCGCAGGCCCCGGTCGGCGACCGACAGCCGGTCGGTCGGCCAGATCCGCATCAGCGCCTGCAGGATCGCCGCGCCCGACATGATCAGCGTATGCCTGTCCCGCCCGATCCGCGGGTCGGTGCGCCGCCCTTCCGGGCCGAGCGCCAGGTAGTCGCGGATCACCAGGTCGATCTGCGCCGAGGACATCTGCAGCCCGTCCACCTTGGCCCGGTCATAGCGGCGCAGGCCCAGGAAGCTGGCCGCCACCGTGGTCACGGTGCCCGAGGTGCCGATGATCTGGAACCCTTCCCGCGGGGCTTGGGCGTGATAGGGGCTGAACGAGGCCAGGTTCTCCTCGAAGAACCAGCTCATCAGCGCGAAGCGGGCGGCGTCGTCCTCGACATCGGCGAACTGGTCCTTCAGCGTCGCCACCCCCAGCTTGACGCTGATCCAGTCCACCACCCGCGCCACCGGGCCGGACCCCTGGGCGTCGAAGCCCATGTGCAGCCGCATGATCGCCCGCGGCCGGTCCTCCGGCGGGACGGCGGAGAGGTCGATCCAGACCAGTTCCGTCGAGCCGCCGCCGATGTCGACGATCAGCAGCTGCTCGGTCCGCGGGCTGGTCAGCGGCGCGCAGGAGATCACCGCCAGCCGCGCCTCCTCTTCCGGCGAGATGATCTCCAGCCCCAGCCCGGTCTCGCGGCGGACCTGGCGGATGAAATCCTTGGCGTTGCGGGCGCGGCGGCAGGCCTCGGTCGCCACCAGCCGCATCCGGCCGACACCGTGCTTCTGCAGCTTCTTCTGGCAGATCCGCAGCGCCTGGATCGTGCGGCCCATCGAGGCGCGCGACAGCCGGCCCGAAGCCTCCAGCCCCGCCCCCAGCTGCACGGTCTTGGAGAAGCTGTCCACGACGACGAACTGGCTGCCCTTCGGCTGGGCAATCAGCATCCGGCAACTGTTCGTGCCGAGGTCGAGCGCGGCATAAAGCGCCGCGCCCTCTGCAACAGGGGCAGACGTGTCAGCCTCGGGGGAACCGGCTGCCGCTTCCTGCGAAGGGGTCCGCTCGACCGCCTCGGCTGTCGCGTCCGCCCTCCGGGGACGCTCGGGCGTCATGAACCGCCCTCCAACTCTGGTTGGGGCCCAAGGTAATGCCGATCCCCCCCCGGCGCAACCCGTCGCTCGGCCCCCCGAAGCGGCGGCGGTGCGGATTATCGACGCGGCTCATCCCGGCCATGAGAAAATTTCAATCCCCGTCGCGGATTTTCCGCAGCATTCCCGCGCGCGACCGGCTATGCCGTCGCGGGGCGCGGGCGACCGGAACCGGGGTCGCATCCCGCCCTCGCCATGTCGAAATCCGGCATCGGATGTCGGGGAAGGACGACTATCTACGGGGATCGAGAGAAAGCGGGAATCAGCCATGCCGGAAGTGACGATCGTCTACTGGAGAGACATTCCCGCCCAGGTCATCGTGGGCAAGGGCCGCCGCGGCGCCAAGGTGCAGCTGCCGGAACGGTTCGAGCAGGCCATCGACCGCTGCGCCATGAAGATCGGCGCCAAGGATGCCGATGCCTATCTGGCCGAATGGCGCAAGGTCCCCTCGGGCGAGGTCGAGGGCGACCAGGACGATCTGGCCCGCGACATCGCCGCGAAGCTGGACGCCGAATACGACCTGACCTGCATCAAGGCCCTGATCGAGAACGAAGGCTGGGCGAAAGCCTGACCCGATGCCCCCCACCGCCACCCTGAAGGAGCGACTGATGGCCCTGTTCCAGTTCCGCAAACCCGCCCCGGCCGCTGCCTCGCAGGGCAGCTCCGCCCAGATCGAGGCCTTCCTGAAGGGCTATTCCATCGAGGTGATGCCGCGCACCGCCGAGAAGGTCGAGGATTTCCGCGCCCTGCTGCCGCTGGGGACCCGGGTCTACATCGCCCATATCGACGGCACGCCGATCGAGGACATGGTGGCGACGGCGAAGCGCATCGGCGACGAGGGCTTTGCGGTGATGCCGCATTTCCCGGCGCGGATCATCAAGGACAAGGCGGTGCTGACCGACTGGATTGCGCGCTACAAGGACGTGGGCGTGAAGCAGGGCCTGCTGCTGGCCGGCGGCGTGGCGCAGCCGGTGGGCGACTATTCCACCTCGATGCAGCTGCTGGAATCGGGCGCCTTCGACGGCTTCGAGCGGCTGCATGTGGCGGGCCACCCGGAAGGGAACAAGGACATCGACCCCGATGGGTCGGACAAGATGGTGATGGAAGCCGCGCGCTGGAAGACCGCCTTCGCCGAGCGGACCGATGCCAAGATGGCCATGGCGACGCAATTCTGCTTCGAGGCGCAGCCGGTGATCGACTGGGTCAACCGGCTGCAGGCCGAGGGCATCAAGCTGCCGGTGCATATCGGCGTTGCCGGCCCGGCCAAGCTGCAGACCCTGATCAAGTTCGCCATCGCCTGCGGCGTCGGCCCCTCGCTGAAGGTGCTGCAGAAGCGGGCGCTGGACGTGACCAAGCTGCTGCTGCCCTACGAGCCGACCGAATTCGTCGCCGAACTCGCCGCCCACAAGGCCGCCAACCCGGACTTCGGCATCGAGCAGGTGCATTTCTTCCCGCTCGGCGGGATCAAGACCAATGCCGAATGGGTGACCGCGAACGGCGGCGCCTCGGGCAAACCGGCAAAAGCCGCCTGACCTTCAACCAAGGGAATACGATGACCCGCACCGTCCTGGAATCCAAAACGAAAACCGTGGTCATCGGCTTTGACGAGCCGTTCTGCGTGATCGGCGAACGCATCAACCCCACCGGCCGCAAGAAGCTTGCGGCCGAGCTGGAGGCCGGCAACTACGAGACCGTCATCAAGGACGCGCTGGAGCAGGTGGCCTGCGGCGCGACCGTGCTGGACATCAACTCCGGCGCCGTCTTCACCAACAAGATGGCCGAGGACCCGCGCTACGCCGACAACAACTTCGTCGAGCCGCCGCTGATGAAGGCGCTGGTCGAGATCGTGCAGCAGACGGTCGACGTGCCGCTCTGCATCGACTCCTCGGTGCCGGGCGCGCTGGAGGCGGGGCTGGCGGCCTGCGAGGGCCGGCCCTTGCTGAACTCGGTGACCGGCGAGGAGGAGCGGCTGGAGCTGGTGCTGCCGCTGGTGAAGAAATACAACGTGCCGGTGGTGGCGATCTCGAACGACGACACCGGCATCTCGCCCGACCCCGACGTGCGCTTCGCGGTGGCGAAGAAGATCGTGGAACGGGCGGCGGATTTCGGCATCCCGGCGCATGACATCGTGGTCGACCCGCTGGTGATGCCGGTCGGCGCCATGGCCTCGGCCGGGCAGCAGGTCTTCGCGCTGGTCCGCCGCCTGCGCGACGAGCTGGGGGTGAACACCACCTGCGGCGCGTCCAACATCAGCTTCGGCCTGCCGCACCGCCACGGCATCAACGGCGCCTTCCTGCCGATGGCCATCGGCGCGGGGATGACCTCGGCGATCATGAACCCGGTCCGCCAGCAGGAGATGGAGGCGATCCGCGCCGCCAACTTCCTGATGAACCACGATGCCAACGGCGGCGAATGGATCCGCTTCGCCAAGGTGCTGGAATCGATGGAAGGCGGGATGACCTTCGCCGAGGCCTCCGCCGCCGCCAGCGCCGCCTCGGGCGGCCGCCGCGGCGGCCGTCGCGGCCGCGGCTGAGGCTCATCGCTTGCCTTCGGCGCTCTTCGCCCGTCGAGGAGCCGCCGAAGGCGGACGACGAGCCCGATCTTTCGGCGAAAGATCGGCTACTTCGCCACCGCCCGCAGGCTTGCCGCGCGGGCGGGCGGCACCTTGGCCACCTCGACGCAGGTGAAGACATGCAGCGTGTCCAGCTGCCGGTCCACCACCGCATGGTCGCTCACCCAGCCCCCCATCGCCAGATAGCTGCGCAGCAAGGGCGGCAGCGCCGCCAGCGCCGCGCGGCGGTCCCCCACCGGCTCGGCCAGTGCCGGATAGTCCACGATCTCCGCCGCCTTGCGCCCGGGCAGATGCTCCGCCGGCCCGATGTGCCCCGCCGCCAGCAGCGCGAGGCCCGCCCGGTGCGCCCGCCAGTCCGCGCCGCGGAAGGAGGAGCAGCCGACCATCAGCCCCGCCCGCCCCTCGTCCACCAGCCGGGTCATCGCCCCCCAGGCCAGCCGCAGCACATCCGGGTGGACGCCGCCCGGGGCCAGGCAGAACCGCCCCATCTCGGCGATCGGCAGGGCATAGCCCGCCAGCGGCGCCACGTCGTAGAACCGCGCCGCATAGCCCTGCGCTAGGCCGGCGCCCCAGCCGAACAGCATCACCCGGAAAGAGGCCAGCAGCTGCCCCTCGCCCTCCACCATCACATGCGCCGACAGCGCGTCCTGCGCATCCTCCTCGCCGCTGCCGTCGGTCCTGGGGAAGGCCGCGCGGCGGAATTCCATCACGCGGCCGAGATCGGCCCGCCCCTCGGCCAGCCGCGCCACCCATCCACCCTTTACCAGAGGCTCCACGCCCTTTTCCCCCGCCGCTTCACGTCCTATCTATCGCATATCCGCGACGGAGGTGCATCCATGGACAAGATCGAGAAGACCGAGGCCGAATGGCGCGAGCAATTGGGCGAGGCCGCCTATCGCGTGACCCGCCAGCACGGCACGGAGCGCGCCTTCTCGCACCCCGGCTTCCCGAAGGCGCCCGGGACCTTCCGCTGCATCTGCTGCGGCGCGCCGCTGTTCGATCAGCAGGACAAGTTCGAGTCGGGCTGCGGCTGGCCCAGCTTCACCGCGCCGATCTCGGCCGAGGCGGTGGAGGAATCCGAGGACCGCAGCCATTTCATGGTGCGGACCGAGGTGCATTGCCCGCGCTGCGCGGCGCATCTGGGCCATGTCTTCCCCGACGGGCCGGCGCCCACCGGCCTGCGCTACTGCATCAACGGCGTGGCGCTGAGCTTCGAGCCGGAAGACTAAGGCTGCTCCAGCCGGTTTGCCATGGCGAATGCCATCGCCTTCGCCACAGCGCACCGTTTCAACCGGGACCGGCCGGGCCCCAAAGGCCCGGCCAGCGCCCGCCCCGCCCTCGGCGGGCGCTTCTCGCCCGCCGGGTCGGGCGCTGGCCTCTCGGGGTTAAGGGCTGCCGCCGTCTCCGGGTGCAACCGCCGCGCACGGGCGGGGGCGAGGCAGTGCCTCGCCTTCTCCCGCCCGGCCAAACCGTGGGAAGCCCTGCCCTATTCCCTGAACAGATCGCTGGTCTGGATGCGGCCGAAGTTGGCCAGCAGCTGGCGGATGAAGCCGATGCCCTTGATGTTCGACTCGGTCACCCGGCGCGAGATGGCGATCACGCGGCCGTCCTCCAGCCCGTAGCGGCCGATGTCGTCGACCACGCCGCGCCCGTCGAAGGTGATGGCGACGACCTGGCGGTCGACCTCCTTCGGCTCGCGCGGGCCGACATGCTCGAACCGGCTCTGCACGTAGAACCAGCCGACGTCGTTCAACAGGCCCTGCGCCGAGGGGCGGCCGATCTTCTCGGCCACGGTCTCGCGGGTGTCGGCGCCGACCTGGACCTGCGCCAGCTCGGTCTCGTCGGGGACATAGCCGTGGTTGCGCACCACCGTGGCGCAGGCCGCCGCGGCCAGGCAGCACAGCGCCGCCAGCGCCAGACGCAGCTGCCGCGCCCCCGAGCGTGCCTTCATGGATATGGCTGCCATTCCTGCCCCTATGTCCGGCCCTGGTCCCCGGGGCGCCTGCGCGCCGCGGCCCCTTGGGGCAAGATTGTCTCTTGCGCCTTGGGATAACAGATGCCACGCCCTATGTTCAAGGACGACAAAGCCTTGGCCGGGCAAGGGTGCGGCAGACCCCACCCGCCCCGCCCCAGTAGACGAGACCGATGACCGAGACCTCCAGCTTCCGCACCTCCGCGCTGTCGCACCGCAAGCCCACCCGCTTCCGGCTGGCCCCCGATGCCGCCGGGCGGGCGGCGCTGGCCGAGTCGCTGGACCTGATCGACTTGCCCGAGCTGCTGTTCGAGGGCGAGATCCTCCCCGCCGGCCGGGCCGACTTCACCCTGAAGGGCCGGCTGAAGGCGCGGGCGGTGCAGGCCTGCGTCGTCACCCTCGCCCCGGTGCCGGCCGCGGTGGAGGAGGAGGTCACCCGCCATTTCCTCGCCGACTACGCCGCGCCCGAGGGCGAGGAGGTCGAGATGCCCGAGGACGACAGTTCCGAGCCGCTGCCCGAGGTGATCGACCTGACCGAGGTCCTGCGCGAGGCGCTGGCGCTGGCGCTGCCGCTCTACCCCCGCGCGCCGGGGGCGGAACTGGGCGAGGCGGTCTTCGCCGGGGAAGGCACCGAGCCGCTGCGCGACCGCGACCTGCGCCCCTTCGCCGGGCTGGCCGCGCTGGTGCGCAAGACGCCGGAGGAGGGCGGCTGAGACCCGCCCGTTCTCCAGCCCGGGCGCGCATTTAGGGGCTTGCGCCCGGCCGGAATCCGGCTATGTTCCGCGCCTCATTCAAGCTGTGGTTCCAGCCGCGGGCCAGACATGCCTGTCGTGCGGAATCACCAAGGAAATCCGGGGCCTGTCCCCACCAGCCCTGAGGTCGCGACATGGCAGTCCCGCAGAATCGAACCACCAAATCCCGCCGCAACATGCGCCGCGCGCATGACGCCCTGGTCGCCGGCAACCCCGCCGAATGCCCGAACTGCGGCGAGCAGAAGCGCCCGCACCACGTCTGCGGCGCCTGCGGCCATTACGACGCCCGCGAAGTCGTGGCCGTGGCCAAGGAAGTCGACCTGGACGAGGACGCGGCGTAAGCCGCGCCCAAAGCCCGCGTCGTCATGGCTGAGGGATTGCAGATTCAGCCCGTCTCCGGCGACGCTTCCATCGTCATTTCGGTCGATGCCATGGGCGGAGACCGCGGGCCGGCAGCCGTGGTTGCCGGTCTTGTCGATTCCGCCAGGGCGATGCCCGGCATCCGCTTCCTGCTGCACGGCGACGAGACGCAGCTGACGCCCCTGCTGGCGCGCCATCCCGACATCGCCCCCCGTGTCGCCCTGCGCCATGCCGAACGCGTGGTGTCGATGGAGGACAAGCCCAGCCAGGTGATGCGGCACGGGCAAGGCACCTCGATGTGGACCGCCATCGACTCGGTGCGCGAGGGCGAGGCCGGGGCCGCGGTCTCCTGCGGCAACACCGGCGCGCTGATGGCGGTGTCGATGCTGCGCCTGCGCAAGACGCCGGGCGTCAACCGCCCCGCCATCGCCACGCTGTTCCCGACCCCCACCCCCGGCAAGATGAACGTCATGCTGGACATGGGCGCCGACGTGAAGGCCGACCCGGGCGACCTGCTGCAATTCGCCTTCATGGGCGCCTCCTACGCCCGCAACGGGCTTGCGGTGGCGCGGCCGCGGGTGGGCCTCTTGAACGTCGGCACCGAAGAGCACAAGGGCAGGCCGGAACTGCACGAGGCCCATGCCCTGCTGGGCGAGCGGGCCGAGGCCGGCGGCTTCGACTACGTGGGTTTCATCGAGGGCACCGACATCCTGTCGGACCGGGTGGACGTGATCGTCACCGACGGCTTCACCGGCAACGTGGCGCTGAAGGCGATCGAGGGCACGGCGAAGCTGGTGGGCGAATTGCTGCGCCAGTCGCTGACCAGCACGCTGGCGGCGAAGATCGGCGCGCTGATCTCCGGCGGCGCGCTGCGGCGGCTGCAACGGCGGATCGACCCCCGGCGGGTCAACGGCGGGGTGTTCCTGGGCCTGAACGGCACCGTGGTGAAATCCCACGGCTCGGCCGACGAGACCGGGGTCTCCGCCGCGATCCGGCTGGCCGCCCAGCTGGCCGGGGCAAGGTTCCACGAGAGGCTCGCGGCCCGGGTTGCATCCGCCGGCGGCGCGGGGCAGGATGGCGGGGCTGTGGACACCGGCGGCCGAAACGGCGGCCCGGCCGGACAGGGGAGCGATCCAACCCAATGACGACACGCGCCGTGGTAAGGGGCGTCGGGCACTATCTGCCGGACCGGATCGTTCCGAACGCCGAATTCGAGAAGACCATCGACACCTCCGACGAATGGATCCGCTCCCGTTCGGGGATCGAGCGGCGGCATTTCGCCGCCGAGGGCCAGACCACCTCGGACCTCGCCACCCGCGCCGCACGGGCGGCGCTGGAGGACGGCGGGCTGGAGGTGGCCGACATCGACGCCATCATCGTCGCCACCTCCACCGCCGACCTGACCTTCCCCTCCGTCGCCACCATGGTGCAGGCGGCGCTCGGGATGACCAGGGGCTTCGCCTTCGACGTGCAGGCGGTCTGCGCCGGCTTCGTCTTCGCGCTGGCCAATGCCAATGCGCTGATCCTCTCGGGCCAGGCCACCCGGGTGCTGGTGATCGGGGCCGAGACCTTCAGCCGGCTGATGGACTGGACCGACCGTTCCACCTGCGTCCTTTTCGGCGACGGCGCCGGCGCGCTGGTGCTGGAGGCGGCCGAGGGCACCGGCACCACCGCCGACCGCGGCATCCTGTCGACCGACCTGCATTCGGACGGGCGGCACAAGGACATCCTTTACGTCGATGGCGGCACCTCCACCGGCGAGGTCGGCCACCTGCGGATGCAGGGCAAGGAGGTCTTCCGCCACGCCGTTGAAAAGCTTGCCGAAACCGCCCATGTCGCCTTGGACAAGATCGGCCTCTCCGGCGAGGATGTGGACTGGATCGTGCCGCACCAGGCCAATATCCGCATCATCGAGGGCACCGCGAAGCGGATGCAGGTGCCGATGGATCGCGTGGTGGTGACGGTGCAGGACCACGGCAACACCTCCGCCGCCTCGATCCCGCTGGCGCTGTCGGTCGGCAAGGCCCGCGGCCAGATCAAGCAGGGCGACCTGGTGGTGACCGAGGCCATCGGCGGCGGTCTGGCCTGGGGCTCGGTGGTCCTGCGCTGGTAGCCGCCTGCCGGGGCGCTTCAAAACCGCGCTCCAAGTGGTTGATATTGACTCGCAATTCCATCCGCCGCATCCTTCCCCCGAAATCACCCGGGGGGATGACAGATGAGCGAGAAGACCCTGACGCGGATGGACCTCAGCGAAGCCGTGTTCCGCGAGGTCGGCCTCAGCCGCAACGAATCCGCCAATCTGGTCGAAGCCGTGCTGCAGCACATGTCCGATGCGCTGGCCGCGGGCGAGACGGTGAAGATCTCCTCCTTCGGCACCTTCGCGGTGCGCTCGAAATCGGCGCGCGTCGGCCGCAACCCCAAGACCGGCGACGAGGTGCCGATCTCGCCGCGGCGGGTGCTGTCCTTCCGCCCCTCGCATCTGATGAAGGATCGCGTCGCGGCGGGGAAGAAGAAGTAAGGCAGGCCGATGGACAAGTCGCCCGAGGCCTTCCGCACCATCTCGGAAGTGGCCGAAGCGCTGGAAACCCCGGCGCATGTGCTGCGCTTCTGGGAAAGCCGCTTCCCGCAGATCCGCCCGGTGAAGCGCGCCGGCGGGCGGCGCTATTACCGCCCCTCCGACGTGGCGCTGCTGACCGGGATCAAGCGGCTTCTGCATGACGAGGGGATGACGATCCGCGGGGTGCAGAAGATCCTGCGCGAACAGGGCATCCGCCACGTCTCCGGCCTGTCCGAGGAGACCAGCGCCGAGGAAGAGGCGCTGGAGGCCGCGATGGCCGGCCGCTACGACGACGAGCCGAAATTGCCGCCGGAACGCGTGGAGGAAGAGACCGCCGCCGCGCTGGAAGCCGCGCTGGACGATACCCGCGGCGTGGTGCTACCCTTCGCGCCGGTGGCGGAGCCTGCGGCGGAAGCGCCCGCCGAGGAAGCCGTGGCCGAGCTGCAGGTCCCCGAAGCCCCGGCTGCGGTGCCGAATGAGAGTCCTGTCGCCGCGGAGGCCCCGCCGGAGGTGGAGGTCGCATCGCCCGCCGAGCCGCCGCCGCAGCGCGATTTCTTCGACCCGCCCCCTGCCCCGCGACCCGCCGATTCGCCCGCGCCCGCCGCGGCGGAGGCCAGCGCCACCCTCGCCGCCCGCCTGCGCGCCCTGCCCCGCGGCAGCCTTGCCCCGCGGGCCGAGGCGCTGGCCGGGATCGCCGACCGCATCGCCGCCCTGCGCGGGCGCATGGCCGGCCAGCCGCCGCAGGGATGACGGCGCAGGATACGGCAGCGCATGGTGTTTTCCCGCTTGCCCCTGCCCGGAAAACCGCTATGAACACCCCCGTGTCGGGCCGTAGCGCAGCCTGGTTAGCGCGTCCGTCTGGGGGGCGGGAGGTCGAGAGTTCGAATCTCTCCGGCCCGACCATTGCAAAACCGCCCGCCTGCCCTGCAGGCCGGGCGGTTTTTCATTGCGGCGAAAGGGGTTGCCTCGCATGACCGGAGTCCTTCCCGACAGCGCCATCCGCCGGATGCTGGAGGATGGCGTCCTCGCCGCCGACCCCGCCGTCACCGATGCGCAGGTGCAGCCCGCCAGCCTGGACCTGCGGCTGGGGACCGTGGCCTACCGCGTCCGCGCCTCCTTCCTGGCCGGACGGGGCCGCACGGTGGCCGGCCGCATCGCCGAGTTCGAGATGCACCGGGTCGACCTGACCGAAGGCGCGGTGCTGGAGAAGGGCTGCGTCTACCTGATCCCGCTGGCCGAGCGGCTGGCGCTGCCGCCGGGGGTGACGGCGGTGGCCAATGCCAAGTCCTCCACCGGGCGGCTGGACCTCTTGACCCGCACCATCACCGACGGCGGCACCGAATTCGACCGCATCGCCGAGGGCTACCACGGCCCCTTGTATGCCGAGGTCTGCCCGCGGTCGTTCTCGGTGCTGGTCCGCGCCGGGCAAAGGCTGAACCAGATCCGCTTCCGCAGCGGCCAGGCCCTGCTGTCGGATGCCGAGCTGGCGGCGCTGCACGCGCAGGACCCGCTGGTCGACGGCACGCCGCTGATCTCGGAAGGTTTGGGCTTCTCGGTCGACCTGAAGCCTACGACCGGCACCCTCGTCGGCTACCGCGCCAAGCCGCATACCGGCGTCGTCGATCTCGACCGCATCGGCCATTATCCCGCCCGCGACTTCTGGGAGGAGGTCCATGCCGAGGACGGCCGCGTCATCCTCGACCCCGGCGCCTTCTACATCCTGGTCAGCCGCGAGGCGGTGACGATCCCGCCCGACTATGCCGCCGAGATGGCGCCCTATCTGGCGATGGTCGGCGAGTTCCGGGTGCATTACGCCGGCTTCTTCGACCCCGGCTTCGGCCATGCCAGCGCCGGCGGCAAGGGCAGCCGCGGCGTGCTGGAGGTGCGCTGCCACGAGGCGCCCTTCGTGCTGGAACACGGGCAGGTGGTGGGCCGGCTGGTCTACGAACGGATGCAGGCGCGGCCCGACCGGCTTTACGGCGCCGGGATCGCGTCGAACTACCAGGGCCAAGGCCTGAAGCTGGCCAAGCAGTTCCGCTAGAACCGCCGGGTCAGCCGCGCCGCCTTCTGCGCCTTCTGCGCCAAGTCGCGCGCCTTGCGGGCCTGTTCGCGCTCCTCCGGCGTCATCTGCTGCGGGGTCTTGCCGCGCCGCGACAGGTGGTCGATCCCGGCGTTGATGCCGCGGTGCATCAGCTTGCGCATCACCATGTTCAGAATCTGCGTCAGGAAGCGTTCCATCCGGCCCTCCTCAGTCCTCGAACAACTCGCTCTGGCCCGCCTGCGCCTCATCCTCCTCCTCCGAGGGCAGGGCCATCGGCGAGGGGCGGCTTTCCAGAAGGCCCGCGGCGCGGAGTTCCTTGATCCCCGGCAGGTCGCGGGCCGATTCCAGCCCGAAGTGGTCGAGGAAGCCTTCGGTCACCACGAAGGTCACCGGCCGGCCCGGGGTCATCCGGCGGCGGCCGAGGCGGATCCATTCCAGCTCCATCAGCTGGTCGATGGTGCCGCGGCTGACCGCAACCCCGCGGATTTCCTCGATCTCCGCCCGGGTGACCGGCTGGTGATAGGCGATGATCGCCAGCGTCTCGATGGCGGCGCGGCTGAGTTTCCGCGTCTCCACCGTCTCGCGGCTCATCAGGAAGCCGAGGTCGGCGGCGGTGCGGAAGGCCCAGGCGTCGCCGACCTTGACCAGCGTCACCCCCCGCCCCTCGTAGCGCTTGCGCAGGTGCACCAGCGCCTCGGCCGGGTCGGCGCCATGCGGCATCCGCGCCTCCAGCTCGGCCACCGTCACCGGCTCGGCGCTGGCGAAGAGGATCGCCTCCACCATCCGCTCCTGCTCGCCCATCGGGGGCGCGGCGAACAGGCTCTGTTCTTCCGCGCTCATCCCTCCCTCCGCCGGATCTGGATCGGGGCGAAGGTCTCGCCCTGACGGATCGCCAGCTGGCCGCGCTTGGCCATTTCCAGCACGGCGGCGAAATGGGCGGCGGTGGCCGAGCGGCGGGCCATCGGCGTCACGTCCCAGCCCTCGGGCAGAAAGCTGGTCAGGTCGGACCATTCGCCGGCGTATCCGATCATGCCGCGCATCCGCTCCAGCGCCTGTTCCATGGTGAAGACATGCTCGCGGTCCATCACGAAGGGGCGGAATTCGTCCTTGGTGCGGATGCGGGCATAGGCGCGCATCAGGTCCAAGAGCGTGGCGTCGTAGCTGATGCGGCGGTGCAGGCTGATGCCTTCCGGCAGCCCGCGGCCGAAGAAGTCGCGGCCCAGCTGGTCGCGCGCCATCAGCCGCGCGGCCGCCTCGCGCATCGCCTGCAGCCGTTCCAGCTGGAAGGCCAGATGCGCGGCCAGATCCTCGGCGCTCGGCCCTTCCTCGCCGGGTTCGGGCGGCAGCAGCAGGCGGGATTTCAGGAAGGCCAGCCAGGCGGCCATCACCAGATAATCGGCGGCCAGCTCGATCCGCAGGCTGGTGGCGCGGTTGATAAAGGCCAGGTATTGCTCGGCCAGTTGCAGCACCGAGACGCGGCGCAGGTCCACCTTCTGGGTGCGGGAGAGCGTCAGCAGCAGGTCCAGCGGCCCCTCGAAACCGTCGACATCGACGATCAGCGCCTCGGCCGCCAGCCGGTCGGCCGGCGAGAGGCGTTCGGGCTGGGTCCAGTCCTCGGCGACGGGATCAGGCATGAAGCGCACCGCGGGTCATCGCCCGAAGCTCGGCCTCCAGCGCCGCGATGTCAACCTGCGGGGCGGGCCGGCGCGAGGCCAGCGCCGCCGCGGCCCGGGCGCGGGTGTCGGAGCGCATCTCGCCGGCGGCCGCGGCCACCTCCTGCATCTGCGCGAAATCGCCCTTACAGTGCAGCGCGATGTCGCAACCCGCCGCCAGCGAAGCAGCGGTGCGGTCGGCCAAGGAGCCCTTCAGCGCCTCCATGTTCAGGTCGTCGGTCATCAACAGGCCCGTGAAGCCGATCCGCTCGCGGATCAGCCGGATCATCGCCGGGCTCTGCGTCGCGGGCAGATGATCATGGGCGGCATAGACGATATGCGCCGTCATCGCCATCGGCAGGTCCGCCAGCGCCTTGAACGGGGCGAAGTCGATGCGCTCCAGCTCTTCCGCCGAAGCGGTGACGGTGGGCAGGTCGAGATGGGTGTCCATCTGCGACAGGCCATGGCCGGGCATGTGCTTGACCACGGGCCAGACGCCGCCGTCCTGCAATCCGTCCGCCACCGCACGGGCGATCACGGAAACCGTTGCGGGATCGGTGCCGTAGCAGCGGTTCTTCAGGAAGGGATGCGTCGCCTCGCGGGCCACATCGGCCACCGGCGCGCAATTGGCGTCGATCCCCACCGCCCGCAGTTCGGCCGCGATGATCCGCATCCGCAGGCGCATCGCCCGCGCCGCCTGCTCCACCGAAGCGCAGTTCGCCACCGTATCCAGCGGCGGCTGCCATTCGCGCCAGCAGGGCGCCCGCAGCCGCTGCACCCTTCCGCCCTCCTGATCCACCAGCACCGGCGCCTCGCGGCCCACGGCATCGCGCAGGGCGCCGGTCAGGCGGCGGAGCTGGTCGGGGTCCTCCACATTGCGGGCGAAGAGGATGAAGCCGAAGGGATCGCAGTCGCGGAAGAAGGCGCGTTCCTCGGGCAGCAGCACCGGCCCGGCGCAGCCGAAGATCGCCGCCCCGGTGCCGACGGACGTCATTTGTGGGCCACGGGGATGCAGCTGGCGTTCTCGATCAGCAGGGCCGAGCAGAAGCGGCGGGCGTCGTCCTCGCCCTCGAAGCCAAGCGCGCGCAGGCGGTAGAAGGTGCTGCCGCCGCTGACCGCCGACTGGATCACCATCGACTTGCCCTCCATCAGCACGCCGAAGCGGCCGGCGAGCCGGGTCCATTCGGCGCGGGCCTCCTTGTCGCTGTCGAAAGTGCCGAACTGCACCAGCCGCGTGCCGGGGGCAAGCGTCGCCGGGTCCACCTCGACCGGCGGGGCGACCGCCACGGCGGCCTCGGGGGCGGCGGCGCGGTCGGGCCGCGGCATCGGCCGGGGCGAGCGGGTGACGGCGCCTTCCGGGGCGGGCAGTCCCTCGGCATCCAGCGCGGCGGTTTCCACCCCGGTCTCCACCGCCTCCGGCTCGATGCCCAATGCCTCGGCCAGCGCCGCGGCGACGGCATCGTCGCTTTCGCCGGCGGCGGGGGGCACCATGGCGGCGGGATCGGCCATGCTGGCGGGCTGCACCTCGGCCTCTTCCGGCGGCAGGCCGTCGGCGAGGCCCGGCCCGTCCTCCAGCGTCAGCTCCACCGGCTTCGGCGCCAGCACCAGCCGCTCGGCCGGGGGGGCGGCGGCGCCTTCGGCCACCACATCGTTGACGGCAAGGCCCTGATGGTCGGCGATGGCGCCGCCGGGATCCTCGGGCGCCACCCGGGCCGGGCCTTCCAGCGCCCGGATCACCGGCACCCCGGCGATGTCGCGCACCGCCAGCTTGTAGCCCCAGAGGCCAAGCGCCACCACCAACGCGACCGAACTGGCCGCCCCCGCCATCTGCACCAGACGCTGCGCCCGGCCCGGCCCATGGGCCGCGGGCACGCCATATTCGGCAAAGTCCCTATCCGCCATCACCGCCTCTGCCCGGCGGGTTGGCCCCGCCTGTTCCGCTGCCCGTCCCGGCCGAGGGCGCGTTCTTCAGCGCATTTCTTCGACCGGCGTCACGCCCAAGATAGCAAGACCGGCGCAAATGACAACGCTTACCGATTTTGCAAGGGCGATTTTCGCCTGCGAGGCTGCCGCATCCTCCTGCACGAAGCGCAGGGAGGCCTCGTCGTTGCCGCGGTTCCAGAAGCCGTGGAAGTCCGAGGCCAGTTCGTAAAGGTAGAAGGCGACCCGATGCGGCTCGTTGTTCCGCGCGGCGATCTCGACCAGCCGCGGCCATTCCGCCACCTTCTTCAAAAGCGCCAGTTCCGCCGGATGCGACAGCGCGCGATGGTCCGCCGCCAGCAGCACGGCATCGTCCACCGCGATCCCCGCCTCCGCCGCCTTGCGCAGCACCGAGTTCACCCGGGCATTGGCATACTGGACGTAGAAGACCGGGTTGTCCTTCGACTGCTCCAGCACCTTGTCGAAGTCGAAGTCCAGCGCCACGTCGTTCTTGCGGGTCAGCATGATGAAGCGGGTGACGTCGGCGCCCGCCTGTTCCACCACATCGCGCAGGGTGACGAAGGTGCCGGCGCGCTTCGACATCTTGAACGGCTCGCCGCCCTTGAACAGCTTCACCAGCTGGATCAGCTTGATGTCCAGGGGCACCCGTCCGCCGGACAGGGCCGAGACGGCGGCTTTCATCCGCTTGACATAGCCGCCGTGGTCGGCGCCGAAGATGTCGATCAGCTGGTCGAAGCCGCGCTTCACCTTGGTGTAGTGATAGGCGATGTCGGGGGCGAAATAGGTCCAGCTGCCGTCCGATTTCTTCACCGGCCGGTCCACGTCGTCGCCATGGGCGGTGGAGCGGAACAGGGTCTGTTCGCGCGGCTCCCAGTCCTCGGGCGTCTTGCCCTTCGGCGGCTCCAGCACGCCCTCGTAGATCAGGCCGGCGGCGCGCAGTTCCTCGATCGCCGCCTCGATCTCGCCGGTGCCGTAAAGCGCCTTCTCGCTGGAATAGACATCCATCTCGACGCCGAGAAGCGCGAGGTCCGAGCGGATTTCCTGCATCATCATCGCGGTGGCGAAGTCGCGCACCTCGGCCAGCCAGTGCTGCTCGCCCTTGTCCAGCAGGGTCGGCCCGTATTTCGCCTTCAGCGCCTCGCCCACCGGGATCAGGTAGTCGCCGGGGTAAAGCCCCTCGCGGATTTCCGGCTCCAGCCCATGCGCCTCGCGGTAGCGCTCGTAGGCCGACCGCGCCAGCACGTCGACCTGCGCGCCGCCGTCGTTGATGTAGTATTCCCGGGTGACGTTCCAGCCGGCGAAGGCCAGCAGATTGGCCAGCGCATCGCCCACCACCGCGCCGCGGGTATGGCCGACATGCATCGGGCCGGTGGGATTGGCGGAGACGAATTCGACGTTGACCTTCGCGCCCGCGCCGATGTCCGACCGGCCGTAGTCCGTCCCCGCGGCCAGCACCTGCCGCACCACCCCCTGCCAGAGCGCCGGCGCCAGCCGCAGGTTCAGGAAGCCCGGGCCGGCCACGTCGGCGCCCTCGATCCGCGGGTCCTCCATCAGCGCGCGGGCCAGCGCATCGGCGATCTCGCGCGGCGGCTTGCCGGCGGGTTTCGCCAGCACCATGGCGGCATTGGTCGCCATGTCGCCATGGGCGGCGTCGCGCGGCGGCTCCACCGCCACGGCGGCAAGGTCGAGGCCGGGCGGCAGAAGGCCCTCGACCGTCATCCGGCCGAGGGCGTCCACGACGGCGCTGCGGAGATCCGCGAAGAGGTTCATCTGATCAAATCCCGTATGATGCGCTCCGCATTGCCAGAGAGCACCATCCGGGTCAAGCCGGGCGCCCGGGGGCTCCTCGGGAACTTCGTTCCTCGTCGCCAGCCTGCGAGGAGGGCACGAAGTGCCGCGACGAGCCCCCTACCCCGCCGCGCGCCAGTCCTGAAGCGCGGCGTTCTCCTCGGCCGCCGTCCCGCCGGCGGCATAGGGAGAGACCACGCCGCGGTTCCTGAAATACCAGGTCTCGCGGGCGCCGAAGTAGAAGGCGACGATGGCGCCGAGAAGCCACCACAGCGGCTCCGGCACCGCGTTCAGCCCGATCATCCGGTGGGCGAAGGCCTCGGGGTCCACCATGGCATAGACGAACAGCCCCAGCGTGCCGAAAGCCAGCAGAGGCCGCGGCATCCGGTTCAGCCCGTTGATCATCCGGTCGAACCAGCTCAGCGCCGGATGCTGGTATTCCTCGCCCAATTGCCGCAGCGCCGCCATCTGCGCCTCGGCCGAGAGTTCCATCCGGCGGGTGGCCGAGGGCACGAAGATCTCCGCCACCCCCTTCGCCGCCTCTCCCAGGGCCCCCACCGCGGCGGGACCGCCGATCACCTTGCTTATGATTCCCATGGCCCCTACTCCCATCCGGCGGTGCGGGCGCGGTGCTGCGCCTCGGTCAGGTGGTATTTCGGCGCGATGAAGGCCTCGGCGCGGGTGATCCAGCCGCCCTTGCCGCCATCCTGGCGGCGGGCGTATTTGCGGCTGGCGGGGCGGGCGTCGGCCAGCGCGTAATAATAGTTGCGCCGGGCGATGCCGTAGGCGTCGGCCAGATGCGTCGGCGCCGCCTCCCAGGCCGCCTGCGCGGCGCGGATGGTCTGCGGCCCGACCTGCCCGTCCGGGTCGCAGGGGAAGCCCATCTGGGTCAGCAGCCGTTGCAGGATCTTCACCGCATTCGCCCCGGCATTGACCTGCATGTCGAAGACCGAGGGTTGGATCGCCTCGGGCAGCGCGCCGAGGCCGGGACGGGTGAAGTAGTGCTCGACATAGATGTCGACCGCTTGCGCCCGGGTCAGCGCCTTCACATCGGCCAGGTCGATCCGGCTGTCGCGGTTGACGTCGATCCCCAGGCGGCGGAGCGTGTGGATGGTCACGCCGTGGTTGGTGGCGCCGCCCGGATCGTCGGGGTCGTCGATGAAGCCGCCCTCGCGGGCGACGATGTCCTGCGCAATCTCTCTGACAGACAGCATGGGCTTCCCTTGTCGGCAAAGCTCCCCCCGCGAGCACTCTGACCGGCGGCGGTTAACGGAAGCTGCGGAGAGCGCGCGGTTGGGAGCAGAGAAGCCTGCCAGCGCACCGTTAGCCCGGGCGGGATCAGGCGAGGCACTGCCTCGCCCCCGCCCGTGCGCGGCGGCTGCACCCGGAGACGGTGGTGTCCCAAGACCACGAGAGGCCAGCGCCCGCCCGGGCGGGCGTGAAGCGCCCGCCGAGGGGCGGGCGGGCGCTGGCCGGGCCTTGGAGGCCCGGCCGGACAAGGGGAAGCGTTGCGCTGTGGCGAAGGCACGCCTTCGCCAAGATACGGGCGGAACGGCGGAGCGGGCGGACGTGCCCTACCGCAAGCGGCCCCTTACCCCTCCGGGTCCTGATAGACGCCCTGTTCCTTCAGCGCGTCCACCACTTCCTTCGGCATGTAGGTCTCGTCGTGCTTGGCCAGCACCTCGGTGGCAACGAAGGTCCCCCCCTCCATCTGCCCGAGCGCGATCATCCCCTGCCCTTCGGCGAAAAGGTCCGGCAGCACGCCGGTATAGCTGACCGGCACGCTTTCGTTGGTGTCGGTGACCCGGAAGGTCACCGTGGTCCCGGTGCCGCGGACCAGGCTGCCGTCCTCCACGAGCCCGCCGATGCGGAAGACCTCGCCCGCCGCGGGCGGCGTCTCGACCACTTCGGTGGGCGAGCGGAAGAAGTTGATGCCGTCGCGCATGGCATAGCCGATCAGCCCGGTCGCCAGCGCCAGCGCCACGAAGGCCAGCGCGATCACCTGGATGCGGCGCTGCTTCTTCAGGCCCTTGAGGCCGCGGAACTGGGTCTTGCCGGGGGTCTTGGCGGCGGCTTGGCTGGCTTGCATCGCTGTCTCCGGGGTTGCCTTGCGCCCCCTATAGGCCGGGGGGCGGCGGGCTGCCTTGACCTCGGTCAAACCGGGGTCTGCGCGGCATCTTTCCAGATAGGACCGCGCGGCCCTCCTGTCGAGGGGCCGCCGCCGCGGCAGCCGGTCACAGCCCGGTCCCGCCCGCCGGCACCCATTGCACCGCCTCGACCGAAGGCGCCCCCGTCGCCAGCATCACCAGCCGGTCGAAACCCAGGGCACAACCCGAGGCCGCCGGCATCAGCGCCAGCGCGGCGAGGAAATCCTCGTCGATCGGATAGCGCTCGCCATAGGTGGCGACCTTGATCGCCATCTCCTCCTCGAAGCGCAGCCGCTGCTCCGCCGGGTCGGTCAGCTCGCCGAAGCCGTTGGCCAACTCCACCCCGCAGGCATAGACCTCGAACCGCTCCGCCACCCGCGGATCGTCGGCGCAGCGCCGCGCCAGCGCCGCCTCGGCGGCGGGGTAGCGGTCCAGCACCGTCAGCCGGCCCTGCCCCAGCCGCGGCTCCACCCGTTCGGACAAAACGCGGGAGAACAGGTCAGACCAGCTTTCCCCCGGCATATGGCCGATGCCCGCGCGGTCCATCTGCGCCGCAAGCCGCCCCGCATCGGTCGCCCCCCCGGCATCCATCGTCGCCAAGAGGTCGATGCCGGCATGGGCGGCGAAGGCTTCGGCCACCGAGACCCGCTCGTAGGCCGCCGCCGGATCGCAGGTCCGGTCGCGGAAGCGCAGCGGGCCATCGGCGGCCAGCCGGACCCAGGCCGCGATGTCCTCCATCAGACGGTCATAAGGCTCCCCGACCCGATACCATTCCAGCATGGTGAACTCGGGCGCATGCAACGGCCCGCGCTCGCGGTTGCGCCAGACGTGGGAGAAGCTGTGGATGCGCCGCTCCCCCGCCGCCAGCAGCCGCTTCATGGCGAATTCGGGCGAGGTGTGCAGATACATCTCCCGCCCCTGCCCGTCGTTGCCGATGGCGCGGGTGGCGAAGGCGTGCAGATGCGCCTCGTTGCCCGGCGAGACCTGCAGCGCGGCGGGATCGACCTCCAGAAAGCCCTCCGCCGCCAGCCAGCCACGGATCGCCGCCTGGATGCGGTTGCGGGCCAGCAGCAGCGGCCGGCGGTCGGCGTGGCGCGCGGGGTGCCACCACGGCGTTCCTTGGGGGGTGTCGGTCGTCATCGCGGTTCCGGCTGGAAATTCGGGCAAGGTTGCGCTAAGGGCGCCCATCCGCGCCCATTGCGCGCCCATATCACAAGGATCGCGTCCCGTGAAAGTCATCGCCTCGTCCCTGCGCAAAGGGAATGTCGTCGAGATGGACGGCAAGCTCTATGTCGTCCTCCTGGCCGAGACCTACCGCCCCGGCAAGGGCACGCCCACCACCAGCGTGGACATGCGCCGCATCTCGGACGGGGTGAAGGTCTCGGAACGCTGGAAGACCACCGACCAGGTCGAGAAGGCCACCGTGGACGAACGCGACTACGACTTCCTCTACGAGGACAGCGAGGGTTTCCACTTCATGCAGCCCGAGACCTACGACCAGGTCGTGGTGACCGAGGATGTGATGGGCGGCAACAAGGCCTATGTCCAGGAAGGGATGCGCTGCTACCTGAAGACCTTCGAGGGCGTGCCGATCGCCATCGAGGTGCCGCAGAAGATCACCGTGGAGATCACCGAGACCGAGCCGGTGGTGAAGGGCCAGACCGCAAGCTCCAGCTACAAGCCGGCGATGACCTCGAACGGGCTGCGGGTGATGGTGCCGCCGCACATCGGGCCGGGCACCCGGATCGTCATCAACACCGACGACGACAGCTATGTGGAACGGGCGAAGGACTGATCCTTCACGCCGGCCGTTCCGGACGAAAGAGGCAGGCCGCGCGGCCTGCCTTTTGCTTTGGCGCAGCCGGAACGCGCATCGGATGAGGAACTTCCCGTAAAGGTTGCCAAGAAAACACCTTATCCTTACCACCGTCCCGCCCGGTTCCGCCCGAGATTTGGCCCCAATTGGAAAACAATGTCATTTCCGGGAAGAAACTGTGGCGAAAGCCGGAACAATCCCGACTGGGGGAAGAAAGGGTATCCAAATGACTGATCTTGCGAACAAAGCCCGCCATGGCCGCCTGATCGCGCTGCGCAACACCGGCGCGCAGATCACCAATATCTTCACCCATGATCCCCGCGCGCATACCGGCAACCGCCGCAATGTCGCCATGTTCCTGTCCCGCCGCGCGGGCAGCGTCGGGGCGATGGCGGAGTAAGGGCAAAGGCCCCCGCCGGAATCAGACCGCCTCGAAGGCGATCCGGCGGCGCAGGAACTGGATGGCCTTGTTCGACACCGATTGCGGGTCGCCGGTGGTCAGGAAGCGGGACGCCTTGCCCGGACCATGGAACTCCGGCCGGCGCTGCAGGTAGTCGGCCAGGCTGTCCGCCACCAGGTTGGCCTGGGAATAGACCTTGACGCCGGGTCCCAAAGCCTCCTGGAACACCTTTTCCATCAGCGGGTAATGGGTGCAGCCCAGGATCGCCGCCTCGGGCTGCGGCATCCGCCGCTTCAGCGCCTCGACATGGGACCGCACCAGCGCCTCGGCCAGGATCTCGTCGCCCTGCTCGATCGCATCGACCACGCCGCCGCAGGGCTGCGCCTCGACATCCACGCCGATGGCCCGGAAGGCGAGTTCGCGCTGGAAGGCGCGGCTGGCCACCGTGGCCGGCGTGGCGAACAGCGCGACATGCTTGACTGCCACTTCGCGGGGCGGCGAATTGTCGCCCCACTGCCGCTCGGTCAGCGCCTCGATCAGCGGCACGAAGACGCCGAGCACGCGCTTCTCCTTCGGCAGCCAGGTCTCCTGCATCCGCCGCAGGGCGGCGGCGCTGGCGGTGTTGCAGGCCAGGATCACCAGGTCGCAGCCCTCGTCCCAGAGCCGCTCCACCGCCGCGCAGGTCAGCGCGTAGATGTCGTCGGCGTCGCGAACCCCATAGGGCGCATGGGCATTGTCGCCGAAATAGACGAAGGGCACCTCCGGCAGCCGCCGCGCCACCGCGTCCAGCACCGTCAGTCCGCCCAGACCCGAATCGAAGATCCCGACCGCCATCTCTGCCCTCTCGCCTGCCCGCGGGTCATGTTTCCCCGACCTGGCCTTCATCATAGGCAGAGTGCAGGGAATGCGGAAGGGCGAAGGGCTGCCCGTCGCCGCTACGGGGGAATTTTTCCACCCGTTACGGCATTTACAGAAGATCTGGTTTTCCCCAGAAGCATGGCTCGTGCTAGGGTGTTTCGGGTTTGAAGGGGCCGGGCGATGGATTGGGACAAGTTGCGCATTTTTCACGCGGTGGCCGAGAAGGGCAGCCTGACCCATGCGGGCGATGTGCTGCACCTCAGCCAGTCGGCCGTCAGCCGCCAGATCCGCGCGCTGGAGGAAAGCCTGAACGTCACCCTGTTCCACCGCCACGCCCGCGGGCTGATCCTGACCGAGCAGGGCGAACTGCTGTTCGACGCGACGCAGGCGATGGTCAAGCGGCTGGACGCCACCGCCGCCCGCATCCGCGATTCCGAGGACGAGGTGTTCGGCGAGTTGAAGGTCACCACCACCACCGGCTTCGGCACGTTGTGGCTGGCGCCGCGGCTGGCCCGGCTCTACGAGAACTACCCCAGCCTGAAGATCGACCTGATGCTGGAGGAGCGGGTGCTGGACCTGCCGATGCGCGAGGCCGACGTGGCCATCCGCATGAAGGAGCCGTCGCAGGCCGACCTGATCCGCAAGCGGCTGATGAACATCAAGATGCGGCTCTACGCCAGCCCCGAATACCTTGCCGCCCACGGCACGCCGCAGCAGATGGAGGACATGAGCCAGCACCGGCTGATCTGCCAGCACCCCGGCACCGCGCAGGTGGCGGCGGGGGCGCTGCTGGTGGCCGAGCTGATGACGCATGACGTGCCCTCCACCCTGCACGTCAACAACTATTTCGGTGTGCTGCAGGGGGTGCTGAACCATCTCGGCATCGGCGTCCTGCCCGACTACATCACCGAGGACTTCCCGCATCTGGTGCGGGTGCTGCCCGAGATCGAAAGCGGCGAGGTTCCGGTCTTCCTCGCCTACCCCGAGGAACTGCGGCATTCCAAGCGCGTGGCGGTGTTCCGCGATTTCGTGCTGGATGAAATCATGGCCTATCGGAAGCGCCAGCAGCTGTAATTCCGGGCGCTCCGGCATAGCCATGCAAGCCACGCATGGCGGGCATGATGCAAGTGCGGCATTCCTTCCCTTGCAGCTTTCGCTCCCAGCCCATAAATCGAGCGGCGAGGCACTGATTGAGGTTTCTCTCAGCGCCTCATACCTCCCTGTTGGACTTGGCCGGACCTCGCGTCCGGCCTTTTTTTTCGCGCTGCCGGTTTTGCGGGCGGGGAGACCGAATTTTCTGGGAAAATTCGGGGTTTGGCCCGAGCCAAGACGTGAATTTTCGCAGAAAATTCGTGCGCCCGCGACGGGCGCGGCACCTTCCCCTCCGCGCGCCTTTCGTCTAGGAGGCGCGCAACGTCCCGTCCCACCGGAGGAAGGCCATGAGCGAACCCGCAATCACCCCCGATCTGGTGGCCGCGCACGGGATCAAGCCGGACGAATGGGAGCGCCTCCTGGGCATCCTCGGCCGCGCGCCGACCTTCACCGAACTCGGCATCTTCTCGGCGATGTGGAACGAGCATTGCTCCTACAAGTCGTCGAAGATCCACCTGCGCAAGCTGCCCACCACCGGCCCGCAGGTGATCTGCGGCCCCGGCGAGAATGCCGGCGTGGTCGACATCGGCGACGGCCAGGCCGTCGTCTTCAAGATGGAGAGCCACAACCACCCCTCCTACATCGAGCCGCACCAGGGCGCCGCCACCGGCGTCGGCGGCATCCTGCGCGACGTCTTCACCATGGGCGCCCGCCCCATCGCGGCGATGAACGCGCTCAGCTTCGGCCTGCCCGACCACCCGAAGACCGCCCATCTGGTCAAGGGCGTGGTCGAGGGCGTCGGCTCCTACGGCAATGCCTTCGGCGTGCCCACCGTCGGCGGCGAGGTGCGCTTCCACCGCAGCTACAACGGCAACTGCCTGGTGAACGCCTTTGCCGCCGGTCTGGCGGATGCGGACAAGATTTTCTACTCCGCCGCTTCGGGCGTGGGGATGCCGGTGGTCTACCTCGGCGCCAAGACCGGGCGCGACGGGGTGGGCGGCGCCACCATGGCCTCGGCCGAATTCGACGACACCATCGAGGAGAAGCGCCCCACCGTGCAGGTCGGCGACCCCTTCACCGAAAAGCGCCTGCTGGAGGCGTGCCTGGAACTGATGCAGACCGGCGCCGTCATCTCCATTCAGGATATGGGCGCGGCGGGCCTGACCTGCTCGGCGGTCGAGATGGGCGACAAGGGCGGCCTCGGCATCAAGCTGCAACTCGATGACGTGCCGCAGCGCGAGACCGGGATGACCGCCTACGAGATGATGCTGAGCGAGTCTCAGGAGCGGATGCTGATGGTCCTGCGCCCCGAGAAGGAGGCCGAGGCGAGGGCGATCTTCGTCAAATGGGACCTCGACTTCGCCATCGTCGGCGAGACCATCCCCGAGGACCGCTTCCTGATCCTGCACGGCAACGAGGTGAAGGCCGACCTGCCGCTGTCGAAGCTGTCCTCCTCCGCCCCGGAATACGACCGTCCCTGGGTCGAACCGCCGAAGCCCGCCCCCCTGGGCAAGCTGCCGGAGATCGGCGCCATCGACGGGTTGAAGGCCTTGATCGGCGCGCCCAACCATGCCCACAAGGGCTGGGTCTTCGAGCAATACGATGCCCAGGTCGGTGCCGACACCGTGGTGACGCCCGGCCTGCCCGCCGGCGTGGTCCGCGTCCATGGCACCGGCAAGGCGCTGGCCTTCACCAGCGACGTGACCCCGCGCTACGTCAAGGCCAACCCCTTCGAGGGCGGCAAGCAGGCGGTGGCCGAGGCCTACCGCAACCTGACCGCCGTCGGCGCCCTGCCGCTGGCCACCACCGACAACCTCAACTTCGGCAACCCCGAGAAACCCGAGATCATGGGCCAGTTCGTCGGCGCGCTGAAAGGCATCGGCGAGGCCTGCGCGGCGCTGGACATGCCCATCGTCTCGGGCAACGTCTCGCTCTACAACGAGACCGACGGCTCCGGCATCCTGCCGACGCCGACCATCGGCGCGGTCGGGCTGCTGAAATCGCTGGACGAGATCATCGCCGGCCGGCCGGCCGAGGGCGACCTCGCGCTGCTGCTGGGCGAGACCCGCGGCCATCTCGGCCAGTCGGCGCTGCTGGCCGAGGCCTTCGGGATCGAGGCCGGCGATGCGCCCCCGGTCGATCTGGCGGCGGAGAAGCGGCACGGCGACTTTGTCCGCGCCAACCGGGCGGCGATCCGCGCCTGCAGCGACCTCGGCGACGGCGGGCTGGCGCTGGCCGCCTTCGAGATGGCCGAGGGCGCCGGGACCGGCCTCTGGATCGACAGCGCCGAGACCGGCTTCCTGTTCGGCGAGGATCAGGCCCGCTACCTGCTGGCGGTGGCGCCCGAGGCGCTGGACGGGCTGAAGGCGGCGGCGGAAGCTGCGGGCGTGCCGCTGGCGCTGGTCGGCCAGTTCGGCGGCGGCAACGTCACCTTCGGCGCCGATGCCGCCCCGATGGCCGAGCTTTCCGCCCTCTACCGCAGCGCCTTCGCCGCCGCGCTCGGCCTCTGATGCTGCGGCGGGCGGAGACGGCGGACCTCGCCGCCATCCAGGCGCTGATCCGCGCCTTCCCGCTGCAACTGCTGGACCGCGGCGAGGGCTTCCTCGCCGACCTCGCCGCCGATCCCGACAGCCGCCTGCTGGTCTGGGACCGCGGCGGTTTCGCCGGCTTCGCCATGGTCGAGGGCATGTATCCCGGCGTGGTCAACCTGTCGAACCTCGCCGTCACCGCGCGCGGAAAGGGCGAGGGCCGCGCGCTGATCGCGGCGGTGCAGGAGGTGGTGTTCGCGGAAATGGCCATGCACCGCATCTTCCTCGACGTCGCCGCCGACAACGCCGCCGGCCTGCGCGCCTTCGAGGCGGCGGGCTTCGTCCGCGAGGGCACGATGCGCGAATGCTGGCTGCGGCCGGACGGGATCTGGACCGACTGCCACGCCTGGTCGATGCTGCGGCGGGAATGGCAGGCGCGGCCATGACCCTGCGCCCCGCCGCCCCGGAGGATTTCGCCTTCATCCGCAGCCTGACCACGCGGCCGGACTACACGCCGTTCATCGGCGACGACGACGAGGCGCGGCTGGCGGAATGGGCCGCAAGCCCCGCGGCCCGGGTGCTGATCTGGGAAAACGGCGGGGCCAAGGGCTTCGCCATCTTCCGCGAGATCGGCGATCCCTCCGGCCGGGTGGAGCTGTTCCGGCTGGCGCTGGACCGCGCCGGCGGCGGCCGCGGCGACGCCTTCTTCGCCGACCTGCTGCGCTTCGCCTTCCGCGACCTGAACGCCGCCCGGGTCTGGCTGGACGCCAGCGGCGAGAACCCCCGCGCCATCCGCATCTACGCCCCCGCCGGCTTCCGCCGGGAAGGCGTGCTGCGCGCCCACTGGCACCGCCCCTGCCTCGGCCGGGCGGTGGACCTGCACCTGATGGGCCTGATGCGCGGCGAATGGCTGGCGGCGCAGGGGTAGCGCGGGCGCCAATGCCCTTGCGGCCCCCTGCCCCGCGGCATACATCTGGGCCTTGGAAGACCCCGAAGGAGACCCCAGCCATGGCGATGGAAGGCAAGGACATCGAGGCGCTGATCCGGGCCGCGTTCCCGCAGGCGCAGATCACCGTGACCGACACCGCGGGCGACGGCAACCACTGGGCCGCCGAGGTGATCGACGAAAGCTTCCGCGGCATGAACCGGGTCCAGCAGCAGCGCGCGGTCTACGCCAGCCTGAAAGGCAAGATGGACGGCGCCAACGGCGACCTGCACGCGCTGGCGCTGACCACCAAGGCGCCGGAGTGACGGCGGTCCTCGACCTCCTCTCTGCCCTCGGGATGTGTGAGGATGTCAGGGGATTTCTGAAATACGGCGGCAGCTACTGGCATCGGAAACGTCGGCTGGACCGCTGGCGAGCAAAAAGGGAAACGAGATGAGCGCGAAGGACCAGATCCAGAAGACGATCGAGGCGAACGACGTGGTGCTTTACATGAAGGGCAGCAAGATGATGCCGCAATGCGGCTTCTCCTCGCGGGTGGCGGGGGTGCTGAACTACATGGGGGTGGACTACCTCGACGTCGACGTGCTGGCCGACCCGGAGATCCGGCAGGGGATCAAGGAATTCTCCGACTGGCCGACCATCCCGCAGCTTTACGTCAAGGGCGAATTCGTCGGCGGCTGCGACATCGTCACCGAGATGACCCTTTCGGGCGAGCTGGACACATTGTTCGAGCAGAAGGGCATCGGCTACAACAAGGAAGCCGCCGACAAGATCCGCGAAGCGAACGCCTGAGGGCCGGACGGCAAGTCCTTGATCCGAAAGAAAAGGCCGCCCTCCGGGGCGGCCTTTCTCATTCCTGTTCGGTGCAGGTGAGCAGCGGCACTTCCTCGCCGCCTTCCTTCCAGTAGAGCGTGGCCTCCGGCCCCTTGGTCCACCAGACGTAACTGGCGCCGTCCGAAGGCCAGCCGTAGCGGGCGCCGGAGGCGGCCGTTTCGGACACCAGCGTGATCTGCGCGCCCTCGACATGGATCACCGCCAGCGACCAGTCGGGCGCGTTGACATAGGTCGCCGGCACCGTCACGCCGCGGTCGCAGGCATAGCGCGTGGTGAGGAACTGGGTGTCCTCCGCCAGCACGGGGGCGGCGGCGAGGATCAGCGGCAGGACGAAGCGGATCATGCCGGGGCCTTCTCTTCCGCCCGCGCCGCCAGCGCCTCGGCCCTTGCGGCGATCTCGGCCAGGGTTTCCACCATCTGCGGCGGGATCACCGGCACCTCCACCCTTTGCGGCTCGGGCGCGGGGCGGCCTTCCAGCTCGGCCAGCCGGGCCTTCAGCTGCCGCAACTCGTCCTCGCCGGCGGCGGTGCGGTCGGCCAGCATCAGCCCGGCCATCAGCAGCATCTTCGCCTCGGGCAGGCGGCCCATGGCGGTCAGCAGGGGCTGCGCCTCGGCATCCAGCATCGCGGCGGCGGCGCGCAGGAAATGCTCTTCCCCGGGCTGGCAGGAGACCAGGAAGGGCCTGCCGCCGACGGTGATTTCCAGATCAGGCATTCTCGGCCTCCGTCAGATGGTCGTCCAGCGCCGCGGCGATCTCGTCCAGCTCCGCCATCTCGGTCAGCCGGGTGGCGCGCAGGGCGTCCAGCTCGGTCAGCATCGCCTTGTTGATCAGCGCGGGCTCGGCCAGACCGGCCGCCTGCGCCTCGCGCAGCTGCCGCAGCTGTTCGCGCAACCCGATGGTGGTGCGGCGCATCCGCTGCAGCTCCAGCCCCTGCACGTCCAGCTGCCGGGTCAGCTTTTCCATCCTCTCCTGCACCTGCGCCTGCTGGATCGCGTCGCGCTCCTTCACCGCGCGCAGGCGCTCCTGCAACTGCGCATTGGCCAGGCGCTCCTCTTCCAGCTGCGCCCGCAGCGCGGCGAGTTCGGCGGGGTCGGTCCCGGCCTCCGCCGGGGCCTCGGGCTGCGGCGCGGCCATCGCGTCCAGCCCCCGGCCGATCCGTTCCAGCGCGGCGCTGATGCGCCGTTCCAACTCGCCTATGTCCTGCATGTCCTGCCCCATTTCCGGTGCCGTCCGCTTGGGCGCCCCGCCCCTGCCTTTGCAGGCGAATCGCGGGCCGCCGGTCTTGGCGCCATCTTATGCCGGAACCGGCCCCCCGCGTCTTCCCTTTCTTCCCAAAGCCTTGGGCGACGCGCTTGATCTTGCCGGGTGCCGCCGTTATGCGCGAGGCCGAAAGCCCCTCCTCCCCCGCCCCGACCCGAAGGACAAGCCCCGTGGACATCGCAACGCTCCGTTCCCGCCACCCCGACCACTGGATGCGCGCGACCGCCATCCGCGCGCTTGCGCTGGATGCGGTGGCCGCCGCCAATTCGGGCCATTCCGGAATGCCGATGGGCATGGCCGACGTGGCGACCGTGCTGTTCGAGAAGCACCTGAAGTTCGATCCCAAGGCGCCGCGCTGGCCCGACCGCGACCGCTTCATCCTGTCGGCCGGCCATGGCTCGATGCTGATCTATGCGCTCTTGCACCTGACCGGCTACGAGGACGTGACGCTGGAGCAGATCAGGAACTTCCGCCAGTGGGGCGCGATCACCGCCGGCCACCCGGAATACGGCCACGTCTCGGGGGTGGAGACGACGACCGGCCCGCTGGGCCAGGGCATCGCCAATTCCGTCGGCTTCGCCATGGCCGAGGAACACCTGCGCGCCCGCTGGGGGGCGAAGCTGCAGGACCATTACACCTATGTGATCGCGGGCGACGGCTGCCTGATGGAGGGCGTCAGCCAGGAGGCCATCGGCATCGCTGGCCGGCAGAAGCTGAGCCGCCTGATCGTGCTGTGGGACGACAACGGCATCACCATCGACGGCAAGGTGGCGCTGTCGGACGTGACCGACCAGAAGGCGCGCTTCGCGGCCTCCGGCTGGGGCGTGTTCTCCTGCGACGGCCACGACCCCGAGGACATCGACCGGGCGATCACCGCGGCGAAGGCCAGCCCCGGCCCGGCGATGGTGGCCTGCAAGACCCATATCGCCCTTGGCCATGCGGCGCAGGACACCTCCAAGGGCCACGGCGCGCTGACCGACAAGGCGCAGCTGCAGGCGGCGAAGGACGGCTACGGCTGGCCGGGCGGCCCGTTCGAGGTGCCGGCCGAGATCAAGGCCTGGTGGGAATCGCTGGGGGCCAGGGGCGGCAAGGCCCGGGCCGAGTGGGAGGCGCGGCTGGCCGCCCTGCCCGCCGGCAAGCAGGCCGAATTCCGGCGCATCTTCGCGGGCGAGGCTCCGGCCAAGCTGGCCAATGCCATCCGTTCGGTGAAGAAGGCGGCGGCGGAGGCTCCCGCCAAACTGGCCACCCGCTCGGCCAGCGAGAAGGTGCTGACCGCGGTCAACCCGGTGATGACCGAGACCTTCGCGGGGTCCGCCGACCTGACCGGCTCGAACAACACCAAGACCGCCGACCTCGGCGTCTTCACGGCCGAGGATCGCAAGGGCCGCTATATGTATTGGGGCATCCGCGAGCATGGCATGGCCGCGGCGATGAACGGCATGGCGCTGCACGGTGGGGTGCGGCCCTATTCCGGCACCTTCATGGCCTTCACCGACTACGCCCGCCCCTCGATGCGGCTGTCGGCGCTGATGGGCCTGCCGGTGGTCTATGTGATGACGCATGATTCCATCGGCCTCGGCGAGGACGGGCCGACCCACCAGCCGGTCGAGCATCTGGCGATCTCGCGCGCCACGCCCAACACCCTGGTGCTGCGCCCGGCCGATCTGGTCGAGGTGGCGGAATGCTGGGAAGTGGCGCTGAGCCAGAAGTCCACCCCTTCGGTGCTGGCGCTGTCGCGGCAGAGCTTGGCGGCGGTGCGGACCGCGCATACCAACCAGAACCTTTCGGCGAAAGGCGCCTATGTGCTGGCCGAGGCCACGGGCAAGCGCCGGGTGATCCTGATCGCCACCGGCTCCGAGGTCGAGATCGCCCTGAAGGCCCGCGAGGCGCTGGAGGCCGAAGGGATCGGCACCCGCGTGGTGTCGATGCCGTCGATGGAACTGTTCGGGGCGCAGGACGAGGCTTACCGCAAGCGGGTGCTGCCCGCCGGCCCGGTCCGCGTCGCCATCGAGGCGGGGGTGCGGCAGGGCTGGGACCGCTGGCTTCTGGGAGAGCGCGGCCGCGAGGGCAAGTCCGCCTTCATCGGCATGTCCACCTTCGGGGCAAGCGCGCCCTACGAGCGGCTCTACAAGGAGTTCGGCATCACCGCCGAGGCCGCGGTGGCGGCGGCGAAGGCGATGCTCTGAGGGCAGGCGCCGCCAGGCTTTCTTACCCGAAGGCCGCCCGGAACGCCGGGCGGCCTTCCGCGTAGGGCGGGGTTCATCCCGCCGCGGCACGGGCAAATCGGCGGGTGAACCCCGCCCACCGGCCCGGCCGCCGCGCCTAGTGCGCGGCCTTCTTCTTCCCCGTCGCCGCCGCCCACATCGGCCCGATCACCCGCGTGGCCAGCGGGATCAGCAGCACCCCGAGCCCCAGGCCGAACACCCCGTCGATGGCCGCCTGCACCGCCCAGGCCACGAAGCCCTGCGCAACCGAGACCGCCTCGGCCGCCGCCTCGGCGATGTGATGGATGGTCTCGTAGGGCCATTCCCAGAGATGCGTCACCTCCAGCCCGTGCAGCACGATCGACCCGCCGACCCAGAGCATCGCCGCCGTCCCCACCGTGGACAAGAGCTCCATCAGCTTCGGCATCCCCACCACCAGCCCGCGCCCGGTGGCCCGCCCTGCCCCGGTGCGCCCCGTCGCCGCCATGTGCAGGCCGATGTCGTCCATCTTCACGATCAGCGCCACCGCGCCATAGACCGCGACGGTGATCAGCACCCCCACCAGCGCCAGCGTCGCCGCCTGCATCCAGAAGGAGGGGCTTTCCACCGTGGCCAGGGCGATGGTCATGATCTCGGCGGACAGGATGAAATCGGTCTTGATCGCGCCGGCCACCTTCTCCTCCTCCAGATGCGCCGGGTCGCGGGGGTCGAAATCCTGCTCCACCGCCTCGTCGCCATGCGGGAACAGGGCATGGAACACCTTCTCCGCCCCCTCGAAGCAGAGATAGGCCCCGCCCAGCATCAGCAAGGGTGTGATCGCCGCCGGCAGGAAATGGTTCAGCGCCAGGAGCGCCGGCAGCAGGATCACCAGCTTGTTGCGGATCGAGCCCAAGGCGATGCGGCCGATGATCGGCAGCTCCCGCTTCGCCTCGAAGCCGTGGACGTATTTCGGCGTCACCGCGGCGTCATCGATCACCACGCCGGCCGCCTTGGCCCCGGCCTTGGCCGCCGCCGCGGCCACGTCGTCGACCGAGGCCGCCGCCACCTTGGCGATGGCCGCCACATCGTCCAGAAGCGCCAGAAGTCCGCTCATCCTTCACCCCACCTTTGCACGCTTCCGCAATAAACCAGCCCCGGGGATTCGGCAAAAGCCATCCCGGCGCCTGCGCATCCGTTAGCGCAAACGGCGGATGTTCACGCTAACACGCGGAAAAAGCGTCGCTTTCCGGCTAGGAATACGGTCGTATACAGGCTATGCGCCAGAGAGCGAGTCATATCGGAGGCGCGGCATGATCACCATCGGCATCAACGGATTCGGACGGATCGGGCGCTGCACGCTGGCCCATATCGCGGAATCGAACCGCAACGACGTGCAGGTGGTGGCGATCAACGCCACCGGGCCGGTGGAAACCAACGCCCATCTGCTGAAATACGATTCGGTCCACGGCCGCTTTCCGGGCACGGTGAAGGTGGTCGACGGCGGGCTGGACCTCGGCCGCGGGCCGATCCGGGTGATGTCGACCTACAACCCGGACGAGCTGGACTGGCAGGGCGTCGACGTGGTGCTGGAATGCACCGGCAAGTTCAACGACCGCGACAAGGCCGCCGTCCACCTGGGCCGCGGCGCCAAGCGCGTGCTGGTCTCCGCCCCGGCCAAGAAGGCCGACAAGACCGTGGTCTACGGCGTCAACCACCGCCAGCTGACCGCCGAGCATCTGGTGGTTTCGAACGGGTCCTGCACCACCAACTGCCTGGCGCCGCTGGCCAAGGTGCTGAACGACGCCATCGGCATCGAATCCGGCATCATGACCACGATCCACAGCTACACCGGCGACCAGCCGACGCTGGACCGCCGCCACAAGGACCTCTACCGCGCCCGCGCCGCCGCCATGGCGATGATCCCCACCTCCACCGGCGCCGCCAAGGCGCTCGGCGAGGTGCTGCCGGAACTGAAGGGCAAGCTGGACGGCTCGGCCATCCGCGTCCCCACCCCCAATGTCTCGGCGGTGGACCTGACCTTCATCGCGGCGAAGTCGGTGACGGCGGAAGAGGTGAACCAGATCGTGCGCGAGGCCTGCGCCGGCTACATGGGCATGGTGATGTCCTACGACCCCGAGCCCAAGGTCTCGATCGACTTCAATCACACGCCGTTCTCGTCTATCTTCGCCCCCGACCAGACCAAGGTGGTGGGCCGCTCGGTCCGCGTGCTGGCCTGGTATGACAACGAATGGGGCTTCTCCTGCCGGATGGCCGACGTGGCCGGCGTCATGGGGCGGCTGCTGCAATAGGGGCCTGCGCCCCCCGGGGGCAAGGTGACCGATCGCATCGCATTCTGGCTGGCGGCCGTGCTGGCCGTGCTGATCGGGGCGGATTTCGCCCTGACCGGCGGCGAGACCCTGGTGTTTCTGGCCCGCAAGTTCTTCGACCTGATGGATTGGGTGGCATTCTGGCGCTGACCGCGGCAGACTGAGGTTGCATTTTCTGCCGTTTTGGCATTGTTAGCGCTATCGGACACCTGCTGTCGGATGGGCGCAATCGCAGCTTCGGAAGGGAAAGGTCATGGCCGTCAAGGTTGCCATCAACGGATTTGGGCGGATCGGACGCAACGTGCTGCGGGCGATCATCGAATCGGGCCGCACCGACATCGAGGTCGTCGCCGTCAACGACCTCGGCCCGGTGGAGACCAATGCGCATCTGCTGCGCTTCGATTCGGTGCACGGCCGCTTCCCGGCCGAAGTGACCACCGGCGAGGACTGGATCGACGTCGGCCGCGGCCCGATCCGGGTGACGGCGCTGAGGAACCCGGCCGACCTGCCCTGGGGCGACGTGGACATCGTGCTGGAATGCACCGGCATCTTCACCTCGAAGGAGAAATGCCTGCCCCATCTGGAGAACGGCTCCAGGCGCGTCCTGATCTCCGCCCCCGGCGAGGGCGCGGACAAGACCATCGTCTACGGCGTCAACCACGACACGCTGACCAGGGACGACATCGTGGTGTCGAACGCCTCCTGCACCACCAACTGCCTGTCGCCGGTGGCCTATGTGCTGAACAAGGCCATCGGCATCGAGAAGGGCATGATGACCACGATCCACAGCTACACCGGCGACCAGCCGACGCTGGACACCATGCACAAGGACCTCTACCGCGCCCGCGCCGCGGCGCTGTCGATGATCCCGACCTCCACCGGCGCCGCCAAGGCGGTGGGGCTGGTGCTGCCCGAGCTGAAGGGCAGGCTGGACGGCTATGCCATCCGGGTGCCGACGCCGAATGTCTCGGTGGTGGACCTGAAGTTCATCGCCAGGCGGGCGACGAGCGTGGAAGAGATCAACGGCGCGATCCGGGCGGCGGCGGCGGAGGGGCCGCTGAAAGGCATCCTCGGCTATACCGACTACAAGAACGTGTCGTCGGACTTCAACCACGACCCGCATTCCTCGGTGTTCCACATGGACCAGACCAAGGTGATGGACGGCACCATGTGCTCGATCCTGGCCTGGTATGACAACGAATGGGGCTTCTCCTGCCGGATGGCGGATACCGCGGTGGCCATGGGCAAGCTGATCTGATTTTCGTCGAAAATCAGGGCGAAGGGCGCCTCCGGGCGCCCTTTTTCATGACTCCGGGCCATGCATTTCCGGCATGGCTGCACCGCAGCATCGGCGGTTGTTAGCGATAACCGCCGCGCCTATCTTTCCGGTCGAGCGGAAGGAAAAGCAGACCCCGCCGGATGAGGAACCCGAAATGCTGACGATGATCGAAACCCTGAAGGAAGCCGCCCGCAAGCGCGCCGCCTATGTCCGCACCCGCGACGAGATCGCCCGGCTGCCGCTGGACGTGGCGCTGGACCTGGACATCTACCCCGGCGACGCCGCCAGGATCGCCCGCGAGGCCGTCTACGGGCGCTGAGCGCCGCCTGCCAAGGCGACTGCCGGGGGCCTTCGGGTCCCCTTTGCATTTCAGCCCTGGCGATACTTGGCCTTCAGCGCCTCGCGCACCGGATCGGGCACGAATTTCGACACGTCGCCGCCCAGCCGGGCGATCTCCTTCACCAGCTTCGAGGCGATGGCCTGCCGCCGGGCATCGGCCATCAGGAAGACCGTCTCGATGCTGCTGTCCAGCGCACGGTTCATGCCGACCATCTGGAATTCGTATTCAAAATCCGCCACCGCCCGCAGGCCGCGGATGATCACCCCTGCCCCGACGTCGCGGGCGCAGTCGATCAGCAGGTTCTCGAACGGGTGGACGACGATCTCGCCCCCCGTCTTCGCGGTGATGGCGGCGCATTCGGCCTGCACCATCGCCACCCGTTCCTCCAGCGGGAACAGCGGCCCCTTGTCGCGGTTGATGGCGACGCCGATCACCAGCCGGTCGACCAGCGCCATGGCGCGCTGGATGATGTCGGTATGGCCAAGCGTGATCGGATCGAAGGTGCCCGGGTAAAGGCCGATGCGCATTCCGTTTCCTCCGTCCGATCCCTGCCCGGATCGAACGCAACATTATTGCGCCGGCAAGTGCAAGAGCCTTTCCGCCCCCCTCCACTACCTACTTGCCCGCTCAGAAGCCCTTGATCATCCCCTCCAGCGCGTCCTTCTCGGCCGCCAGTTCCTCCAGCCGCGCCTTCACCACGTCGCCTATGGAGATCAGCCCGACCATCGCGCCGCCGTCCAGCACCGGCATGTGGCGGAAGCGGCCGTCGGTCATCTTCTGCAGCACGGCATGGGTCTGGTCGCCGCGTTCGCAGCCGACCACCTTGGCGGTCATCAGGCTGGAGACGGAATCGGACAGCACCCCCGGCCCGCGCTTGCCCAGTTCGCGCACGATGTCGCGCTCCGACAGGATGCCGACAGCGTGCCGGCCGTCGGACGAGACGATCACCGCGCCGATCTTCTTGGCGGACAGCAGCGCCACCGCCTCGGCCACGCTGGCCTCGGGCGCGATGGTGATGACATTGCCCTCGGGCTTCGATTTCAGGATCTGGCTGACAAGCATCGGCTGCTCCTCCCGGTGTCTGTCCTTGGAAGGGTCGGATGCGGGCCGGTTCCTGTCAAGGGATTGATTCAAGACGCGCGATTTCCGACCGGGCCTCGCGCGTCAGCGCCTCGGCGAAGCGGGTCAGGCGCGGAACCCGGGCGTCGTCGGCATGGCGGATCAGCCAGAAGCTGCGGGTCAGCCGGATGACGTCGGGCAGCACCCGGGTCAGTTCCGGCGCCGAAGGCAGGGCGAAGTCGTGGACCACGCCGATGCCGGCGCCGTGGCGCAGGAAGTTCAGCTGCACCGAGACGGAGTTGGACGAGAAGGTGACCGGCGGCGCGCCGATCTCGGCGAGGTAGTCCAGTTCCTTGTCGAAGATCAGATCGGGGATATAGCCGGTGAAGCGGTGGTGCTTCAGGTCCTCCGGCCCGCGGACCGGATGCGCGGCCAGATAGGCGCGGCTGGCGGCAAGATGCAGCCGGTAGTCGGTCAGCTTCTGCACCGTCAGCCGCCCGGCCGAGGGGCGGCTGACGCCGATGGCCATGTCGGCCTCGCGCTTCGACAGGTTGAACAGGCGCGGAAGCGCCACGATCTGCACCTCCAGCCCCGGGTTGGCGTCACAGATGCGGGCGATGACCTGCGGCAGCAGGTAATTGGCGCAGCCGTCCGGCGCGCCGAGGCGGATCTGCCCGGTCAGGCCCTCCGGCCCGGTCGGCGTCTCGGCCGCGGCGCGGGCGGCGGCCTCGGCCGCCTCGGCATGGGGCAAGAGCCGGGTGCCCCCCTCGGTCAACGCATAGCCCTGCGGCGATTTCTGGAACAGCCGCGCGCCGATCGCCTCTTCCAGCCTTGCGATGCGGCGGCCCACCGTCGCCGGGTCGATCTTCAGCCGCCGCCCGGCGCCCGAAAGGCTGTCGGCCCGCGTCACCGCCAGGAACACCCGCAGGTCGTCCCAGTCCATCCCTGCAATCCTGCAAAACCCTTTTGGAATATTGTCTCTTTGTCTGGCGTTTCCGCAAGGGTAAAACCGTGCCAGCCAATATCGGAGGATTCCATGCAAGAGATCGGTCACTGGATCAACGGCAAGCGCGTCGCGGGCAAGTCGGGCCGCTTCGCCGACATCTACAATCCCGCCACCGGCGAGATCCAGGCGAAGGTCGCGCTGGCGTCGCCTGAGGAGCTGGACCACGCCATTGCCGAGGCCGCCAAGGCGCAGGTCGCCTGGGCCGCCACCAACCCGCAGCGCCGCGCCCGGGTGATGATGGCCTTCGGCGCGCTGATCAACCAGAACATGGACAAGCTGGCCGAGCTGGTCAGCCGCGAGCACGGCAAGACCCTGCCCGACGCCCGCGGCGACGTGCAGCGCGGGCTCGAGGTGGTCGAGGTCTGCATGGGCGCCCCCGCGATGCTGAAGGGCGAGATGACCGACAGCGCCGGCCCCGGCATCGACCTTTACGCCATGCGCCAGCCGCTCGGCGTGGTGGCGGGCATCACGCCCTTCAACTTCCCGGCGATGATCCCGCTGTGGAAGATGGCCCCGGCGCTGGCCTCGGGCAACGCCATGATCCTGAAACCGTCCGAGCGGGTGCCCTCGACCTCGCTGCTGCTGGCGGAACTGCTGCAGGAGGCCGGGCTGCCGGACGGCGTGCTGCAGGTGGTGAACGGCGACAAATCGGTGGTGGACGGCATCCTCGACCACCCCGTCATCCAGGGCGTGGGCTTCGTGGGCTCGACCCCGATCGCGCAATACATCTACGGCCGCGCCGCCACCAACGGCAAGCGGGCGCAATGCTTCGGCGGCGCCAAGAACCACATGATCATCATGCCCGACGCCGACCTCGACAAGGCGGCGGATGCGCTGATCGGCGCCGGCTACGGCGCGGCGGGCGAACGCTGCATGGCGATTTCCGTGGCGGTGCCGGTGGGGGCGCAGACCGCCGACGCGCTGATCGAGCGGCTGGTGCCGCGCATCGAGAAGCTGAAGGTCGGCCCCTACACCGCCGGCGACGACGTGGACTTCGGGCCGCTGATCACCAGGCAGGCGCAGGAACGGGTGCTCGGCCTGATCGGCTCGGGCGTAGAGCAGGGCGCCAAGCTGGTGGTCGACGGCCGCGGGCTGAAGATCCAGGGCTACGAGAGCGGCTTCTTCGTCGGCCCGACGCTGTTCGACGACGTGACCCCGGAGATGGAGATCTACCGGCAGGAGATCTTCGGGCCGGTGCTGTCGACCGTGCGCAAGGACAGCTACGAAGACGCGCTGAAGCTGGTGATGGACAACGAATACGGCAACGGCACCGCGATCTACACCGCCGACGGCGACACCGCCCGCGACTTCGCCAGCCGGGTCAACGTCGGCATGGTCGGGATCAACTTCCCGATCCCGGTGCCGTTGTCCTATTATTCCTTCGGCGGCTGGAAACGCTCGGCCTTCGGCGACCTGAACCAGTATGGGCCGGACGCCTTCCGCTTCTACACCAAGACCAAGACGGTGACGGCGCGCTGGTTCTCCGGCATCAAGGAAGGTGCGGCGCTGAACTTCAAGGCGATGGACTGATCCGAAACGAAGGAGCGGGGGTTTCACACCCCCGCACCCCCGTGGGATATTTGTGGACAGATGAAAGGGGGAGGGTTTGCGCCCTCCCCCTTCCCTTTCTCAGACCTTGGCCTGCCCCATGCGCAGCGCATAATAGACCGCGCCGCCGATGGCCACGCCGAAGAACCAGCCGTAGGTGCCCCACCAGGCCGGCAGGATCGTGGTGAAGGTCGGCAAGAGCGACGAGAACACGATGCCGATGCCGAGCGCGATGAAGGCCTTGAGGTGCCAGCCGTTCTGGAACCGGAACTCGCCGTTCTCCTGGTAGAGGTCCGGCACGTTCAGCTGCGCCTTGCGGATCAGGTAATAGTCCACCATCATGATCCCGAAGATCGGCCCCATGGTCGAGCCGATGAAGTTGACGAAATTCGCTGCCCCCGTCTCCCAGGGAGACCAGGGGAACAGGATCAGGCTGATGATCGCCGCGATATAGCCGCCGCCCTTGAAGCTGATCTTCGAGGGGAAGACGTTGGAAAAGTCGAAGGCGGCGGAGACGAAGTTCGCCACCACGTTGATCCCCAGCGTCGCCACCGCGAAGGTCAGCGCGGCGAGGATGGCCAGGAACAGGCTGTCGAACTTGGCCGAGATCTGCTCGGGGTGGATCAGCACCTCGCCATAGACCGAATAGGCGGCGGTGGTGGTGACACCGGCGACCAGGCAGAAGGCCAGCAGGTTGACCGGCAGGCCCCAGAGGTTGCCCTTCATCAGCGCCTTCTCGTCGGTCGCATAGCGCGAGAAATCGCAGAAGTTCAGGTAGAGCGCGGCGAAATAGGTGATCCAGGTGGCGGCCACCGCAGCCAGCGCGGCAAAGCTGCCCGGGGCGGCGGTCACCCCTGCCCCGGCGGTGGCGGCGACCAGCACGTCCTGCGGGATTTCCGACCCGAAGGAGAAGGTGCCGGACTTCACCACCAGATAGACCGCCAGCACCAGCATGACGATCCAGACCGCGGGGCCGGCCCAGTCCTGGAACCGGCGCACCGTCTCCATCCCGTTCTGGATGATCATCAGCTGCGCGCCCCAGACCACCAGGAAGCAGATGAAGGTCAGGCTGGAATGGCCGAGGAAGGTGCTGGTCTGGTGGAACTCCAGGAGCGCCGGGCTGCGCACCAAGAGCGCCACCAGCGCGCCCGCGGCGGCGGCGGTCTGCGCGCCATACCAGAAGCAGGCCACCACGGCGCGGATCAGCGCCGGGGCATTGGCGCCGAAGGTGCCGAAGGAGGCCCGCGCCAGCACCGGGAACGGCACGCCCGTCCTGACCCCGGCATTGCCGACCAGCGTCATCAGCACGAAGATCACCAGCGAGCCGATGCCGATAGCGATGACGAAGTTCAGGAAGCTGCCGCAGAGCAGGAACAGGCTGGCGGCGAGGTAATAGCCCCAGAGGCTGTGCACGTCCGAGGTCCAGACGTTGAAGATCGAGAAGGCACCCCACTTCCTTTCGGTCGCGGGCGCCAGGTCCTCGTTGTGCAACGAGGGCGATGGATTGACGAGTTGCATCACTGTCCCCTTCCTTTTCATCGGGAGCGGCGTGCCCATTTTTTCGGCATCTGTCCGCGGGATCAGCTAACGCCGTTTCCGTCGGGTAAACAATCAAGCGAATCCCGAAAGGATTTTTCGTGATTTCTTGAAAAACTTACGGGAAACGAAGCGAAATTCCGGCTTGACCGCGCCCGTCAGGCTGCGGAGGCCAGCCGGCAGGGCAGGAACGGCTCCACCTTCACCGCCTCGCCCTCGAAGGTGCAGAAGGCGGCGGCGGGCACTTCGGTCCAGCCGCCCTCGTCCGCCTCCAGCGGCTCGGAGACCACCGCCATGCCCTGCCGGCTGGCCGACCAGCGGTAGTAGAGGCTGGGCGCGGCCTCGTCGGTGGCGTAGCGCACGGCATAGAGCCGGCGGCCGTCCGACAGCGCCGCGGTCATCCGCAGCCAGGGCAGCGCCCCCTTCTCGCGCGCCAGCCGGATGAACCGGGCCGAGGCGCGCTCCAGCGCGCCGCGCGGGTCGGCGTCCAGCCCCTCGGCAATGGCGGCGAGGAACAGCGCCTCGCTGTCGGTCGCGCCCTTGCGGTGCGGATAAAGGTGATCCGGGATCATCATGTCGGCGTCGCGGCGGAACTTCTCGTAGCCGCCGACCTGGCCGTTGTGCATGAAGCTCCACACCCCATGGACGAAGGGGTGGCAGTTGTTGCGGCTGGTCGCCGTGCCGGTGGAGGCGCGGACATGGGCGAGGAACAGGCCGGATTTCACCTGCGCGGTCAGGCTGCGCAGGTTGGGGTCCGACCAGGCCGGCATCACGTCGCGGTAAAGCCCCGGGTCCGGCCGGTCGCCATACCAGGCCACGCCGAAGCCGTCGGCGTTGATCGCGGTATGGCATTGGGTGGCGCAATGGGACTGGTGGATCAGCGAATGGCCCGGGCGGCTGATGATCTCCTCCAGGAAGATCGGAGCGCCGGAATAGGCGGCCCACCGGCACATCAGCGGGGCCCTCTGCTCTGGGTCATGGTGTCACGCCTGCGTTGTTTTTCCGCGACTTTACCACGTTCCGGCGGTTGCGCGCGGGGAAAATCGCGCGGATTGGCGCTATTCGCCCACTTCCTCGACCACCACCAGGTCGCGGATGCTGGCGCCCTTGGCATGGGCCAGCGCGGCCTGATAGGCGGGCGAGCGGTAGCATTCCACCGCCTTCTCCAGGCTGGGGAACCGCGCCACCACGTTGCGGGCGCGGTCGTTGCCCTCCAGCTGCACATAGCGCCCGCCGCGGGCGAGGAAGATCCCGCCATGGGCGGCGATGGCGGGACCGGCCTCCTTGGCGTAGCGGCCATAGGCCTCGGCGTCGGTCACATCGACATGGGCGATCCAGAGGGCGGTTGGCATGGTCAGGCTCCGATCAGGGTTTCCGCGGCCTTGATGGCGGCTTCGGCCGCGGCGATGTCGGCGCCGCCGGCCTGCGCCAGGTCGGGCCGGCCGCCGCCGCCCTTGCCGCCCATGGCCTCGGCCGCGGCCTTGACCAGCGTCACGGCGGACAGCCGCGCGGTCAGGTCGGCGGTGACGCCGGCGGCCACCGCGGGCTTGGCCCCGGTGTCGGCGATCAGCAGCACGGCGCCCGAGCCGAGGCGGGACTTCATCTCGTCGATCAGCGCCGGCAGGTCCTTGCCGGAGACGCCCTGCAGCACCTGGGCGACGAACTTCACCCCGTTGATCTCGCGGGCTTCCGGCCCGGCGGCCTTGCCGCCCATGGCCAGCTCGCGCCGCAGCGTGGCGACCTCGTTCTCCAGCTTGCGGCGGTCCTCGGCCAGCGCCTTCACCCGGTCCACCGCCTCGCCAAGCGGGGCCTTCAGCGCGGCGGCGATCTCGGCCAGCTGCGCGCCCTGCCCGCGCAGGTGGTCCAGCGCCGCCTGCCCGGTCAGCGCCTCGACCCGCCGCACCCCGGCGCTGGAGGCGCTGTCGCCCAGCATCACCAGCGCGCCGATGTCGCCGGTCCGCGCCACATGGGTGCCGCCGCAAAGCTCCAGCGAATAGGTCCGCCCGTCCGCGCCCTTGCCGGAGCCGTCCTGCCAGCCCATCGACACCACCCGCACCTCGTCGCCGTATTTCTCGCCGAAGAGCGCCTGCGCGCCGATGGCGCGGGCGTCGTCCGGGGTCATGATCCTTGTCTCCACCGGGGCGTTCTGGCGGATGAAGGCATTGACCTCGGCCTCCACCTGCGCCAGTTCCGCCGGGCTCAGCGCCTGCGAATGGCTGAAATCGAAGCGCAGCCGGTCGGGCGCGTTCAAGGACCCCTTCTGCGCCACATGGTCGCCGAGCGCACGGCGCAGCGCCTCATGCAACAGGTGCGTCGCCGAGTGGTTGGCGCGGATCTGGCTGCGGCGGCCGTGCGCGACCTCCAGCTTGGCCGGCTGGCCCTTGCTGATCCCGCCTTCCGCCACCCGACCGATGTGGATGAACACCCCGGCGGCCTTCCTGGTGTCCGTCACCTCGACCATGCCGGTGTCGGTGCGGATCAGCCCGGTGTCGCCGACCTGGCCGCCGCTTTCGGCGTAGAACGGGGTCTGGTTGACCACCACCTGCACCGCCTCGCCCGCCTGGGCCGCGCCGATCTCGGCGCCGTCGCGCACCAGCGCCAGCACCACGCCTTCCGCCGTCTCGGTGTCGTAGCCGAGGAATTCGGTCACGCCGCGGTCTTCCGCCAGCTCGAACCAGATCTTCGCATCCTTGGCCTCGCCCGAGCCCGCCCAGGCCGCCCGGGCCTTGGCCTTCTGCTCGGCCATGGCATCGTCGAAGCCGGCCACATCCACTGCCCGGCCCTTCTCGCGCAGCGCGTCCTGGGTCAGGTCCAGCGGGAAGCCGTAGGTGTCGTAAAGCTTGAACGCCGCCGCCCCGGGCAGGTCGGCGCCCTCCGGCAGCCGGGCCAGCTCGTCGTCCAGCAGCCGCAGGCCGCGGTCCAGCGTCTGCTTGAACCGGGTCTCCTCCAGCTTCAGCGTCTCCTCGATCAGCGCCTGCGCCCGCTGCAACTCGGGGTAAGCCCCGCCCATCTGGCGCACCAGCGCCGGCACCAGCCGATACATCACCGGGTCCTGCGCGCCCAGCAGATGCGCATGCCGCATCGCCCGCCGCATGATCCGCCGCAGCACATAGCCGCGGCCCTCGTTCGAGGGCATCACCCCGTCGGCGATCAGAAAGGAGGTCGACCGCAGGTGGTCGGCGATCACCCTGTGGCTGGTCTTGCCCGGCCCGTCCGGGTCCTGATGGGTGGCATGGGCCGAGGCCTCGATCAGGCTGCGCATCAGGTCGGTGTCGTAGTTGTCGTGCTTGCCCTGCAACAGCGCGCCGATCCGCTCCAGCCCCATGCCGGTGTCGATCGACTTCGCCTCCAGCTCGCGGCGCGAGCCGTCCTCGAACTGCTCGAACTGCATGAAGACGTTGTTCCAGATCTCGATGAAACGGTCCCCGTCCTCCTGCGCCGACCCGGGCGGGCCGCCCCAGATATGGTCGCCGTGGTCGTAGAAGATCTCGGTGCAGGGGCCGCAGGGGCCGGTCGGGCCCATCATCCAGAAGTTGTCGTTGGTGGCGATGCGGATGATCCGCTCATCCGGCAGGCCCGCCACCTTCTTCCAGATCGCCGCCGCCTCGTCGTCGGTGTGGTAGACGGTGACCAGCAGCCGGTCCTTGTTCAGGCCGAAATCCTTGGTCAGCAGTTCCCAGGCCAGCGGGATGGCGGTTTCCTTGAAATAGTCGCCGAAGGAGAAATTCCCCAGCATCTCGAAGAAGGTATGGTGCCGCGCGGTATAGCCGACATTGTCGAGGTCATTGTGCTTGCCCCCCGCGCGGACGCATTTCTGCGCCGTGGTGGCGCGGCTGTAGTCGCGGGTCTCGACCCCGGTGAACAGGTTCTTGAACTGCACCATGCCCGAGTTGGTGAACATCAGCGTCGGGTCGTTCCGGGGCACCAGCGGGCTGCTGTCGACGACCCGGTGGCCGTTCCGCCGGAAGAAATCGAGGAAGGTGGAGCGGATGTCGTTCAGGGACGCCATGTTGCGGGGCCTTTCCGGGGGCGATACGGGCAGATACGGGGGCAATCGGCCCCCGTTTAGCCGCGGTTTCCCGGCCTGTCCACGGGCGGAACGCATGGGCCGCGAAAAAGGCCGGAGCGGGCGCCTCCGGCCTTTCCTGTCCCTAGCGGGTCTGCTTCCGAGGGCCAGCCGACAGCGCCCGCCTCGCCCGCTCGGCCCTCCTGTCCCTGCGCGGGCAGGCTTCCTCCGGGCTTCACTGGCGCGTCCTGCCCCGGCGGTAGGCCTGGTCCCTGCGCGGCGGGGCCACCACCGCGGCACCGAAGCGCGCGGTTGCGCCTCCCCGTGCAGGCGGGCCTCAGCCCTCCATCACATCCTCGTCGCCGGCGCCGCCTTCCATGTGGAAGTCCAGCCCGTTGGCCGCGCGGATCTTGTCCTCGATGGCGGCGGCGACGGCGGGATTGGCCTTCAGGAAGGTCTTGGCATTCTCGCGGCCCTGGCCGATGCGCTCGTCGCCATAGGAATACCAGGCGCCGGACTTCTCCACCACGCCGGCCTTGACGCCGATGTCGATCAACTCGCCGGTCTTCGAGATGCCCTCGCCATACATGATGTCGAATTCCACCTGCTTGAACGGCGGCGCCACCTTGTTCTTCACCACCTTGACCCGGGTGGTGTTGCCCACCACCTCCTCGCGGTCCTTGATCGCGCCGATGCGGCGGATGTCGAGGCGGACCGAGGCGTAGAACTTCAGCGCATTGCCGCCGGTGGTGGTCTCGGGGCTGCCGAACATCACCCCGATCTTCATCCGGATCTGGTTGATGAAGATCACCATGCAGTTCGACCGTCCGATGCTGGCCGTCAGCTTGCGCATCGCCTGGCTCATCAGCCGGGCCTGGGCGCCGACGGTGGCGTCGCCCATGTCGCCCTCAAGCTCGGCCTTCGGCGTCAGCGCGGCGACCGAGTCGACCACGATCAGGGAAACCGCGCCGGAGCGCACCAGCGTGTCGACGATCTCCAGCGCCTGTTCGCCGGTGTCGGGCTGGGAAATCAGCAGCTCGTCGAGGTTCACCCCCAGCTTCTTGGCATATTGCGGGTCCAGCGCGTGTTCGGCATCGACGAAGGCGCAGACGCCGCCCTTCTTCTGCTCCTCGGCCACCACATGCAGCGTCAGCGTGGTCTTGCCGCTGCTTTCCGGCCCGTAAATCTCGACGATCCGCCCCTTCGGCAAGCCGCCGATGCCGAGCGCGATGTCGAGGCCCAGCGATCCGGTCGAGGTCGCCTCGATCTCCATCACCGGGCTGTCCTTGCCCAGCTTCATGATCGAGCCCTTGCCGAACTGCCGCTCGATCTGCGCAAGCGCGCTTTCCAGCGCCTTCTGCTTGTCCATGTCCCGCTTGCTCCCAAGATCGAAAAGGTTGGCGACCGTCATCTCCGTCTCCTTATTCCACAGCCACCGGGGGGCGGCAATGCTTGCCCGTGTTCCGCCTCTGTTCTGCCCGTTATGGGGGTAAACCGGGAACATTTCAACCGGGATCGTCACGAATCCAGCTTTTGCGCGATTTCCTTAAGGGATAGTTTACGCCGACAGGAAAAACGGCCCGCAAAGGGCCTTGTGCGGTGAAAGGGGCAGGAATGCTGGTGTTCTGGGAGGCGCGGCTGGTGTTCCTGGCCACGCCGAAGACGGGGTCGACGGCGATCGCCGCCGCGCTCGAATCGCTGGCGGCGGTGTCGGTGCAGCGGCCGCCGGTGCTGAAGCACACCACCGTCCACCGCTTCCGCCGCTTCTTCGGCCCCTATCTGGAGGCGGCGTCCAAGGCCGACTGGACCGTGGTCGCCCTGATGCGCGAGCCGCGGGACTGGCTGGGGTCCTGGTATCGCTTCCGCCAGCGCGAGGGCACCGAGCCGGGGAAATCCACCCGCGGGATGAGCTTCGACGATTTCGTGCGCGCCTGGTGCTCCGACCCCCGCCCCGATTTCGCCGATGTCGGCAGCCAGGAACGCTTCCTGCGCCCGCGCCAGGGCCAGGGGGTGGACCGCCTCTTCCGCTACGAGGAAATCGACACCTTCGTGCATTTCCTCGAGGACCGGCTGGACTGCGAGATCATCCTGCCGCGCCTGAACGTCTCGCCCCCCGGCCAGACCGGGCTGTCGCCGGAGACCGAGGCCCTGCTGCACCAGACCGCCGCTGCGGATTTCGCGCTCTACGACCGGCTGACGCATCCAGAGGGCTGAGGCCGGGTGCTTCCCCGACAAGACCTGCCGCCCGGGGCAACGGACGGATGCGGGTTCGGTGGGCCGCTCCCTTGATCCAACATCCGCGACCGGCTGCGAAGCGGGAACGGATGATCGCCGTCAGCGCATTCGGCAGGGTCCGATCCGACAGTCCCGCGGCCCGCTGCGAAGCGGGAATGGGCCGTCAGCGCATTTTGATCCGATGGCCCCGGCCCGCGGCGAAGCAGGAGCGGGCGATCGCCGTCAGCGCATTCGGCAGGTCCCTTGATCCGGCAGTCCCGCGGCCCGCTGCGAACCGCCCGAGACCATGGCTCCTGTGGGCCGACGGGAACCGCCGCTCCGCAGCGGGCAATCCGGGAGGCTCGCCCTCGCCCTTCCCGCCGCCGGCCCGCTTCGCTCCGTTCGGGCCGCGAGAGGGACCGGCTTCTCCATCCCTGCCCGCCTAGGTTCCGGCCATCTTTCGCCAGCCGCGGGAAGCGCCCGACTCTCGCTCCACTTTCCCAACATGGCGGCCGTCCGCCTCCAGACCGCCGCTCGGCTCCCCTCCTTCACCCCGCGGGCCTGTCCTGCCCCGCGGGCGTGACCGCCCCTTCCCCCCCTCATTGCAACTGCCCCTGAACCGTCTGGGTCAGGTCGTTCAGCGAGAAGGGTTTCGGCAGGAAGACCGAGTTCGGAATGCGCGCCTGGTCGGCCGAGAGCACGTCCTCGGCATAGCCGGAGACGAAGATCACCCGCACATCCGGCCGGTCCTCCAGCGCGCGCTTGACCCAGGTCGGGCCGTCCATCCCCGGCATCACCACGTCGGTGACGAAGACATCCACCTCCACCGCCGGATCGGAGAGCGTCTTCAGCGCCTCCTCGGCATTCTCGGCCTCCAGCACGGTGAAGCCGCGCAGGCGCAGCGCGCGGCTGGCGAAGGCGCGGACCGGGGCCTCGTCCTCGACCAGCATCACCACGCCCTCGCTGCGGCGGATCACCGGCCGCCGGACGGGCTCCTCCGCCGGGGCGGGTTCGGGGACGGCCTCCTCCGCCTCCTCATGGGCGGGGAAGAACAGCTCGAAGGCGGTGCCGTGACCGGGGTCGCTGGCAACGAAGATATAGCCGCCGGACTGCTTGACGATGCCGTAGACCGTCGAGAGGCCGAGGCCGGTGCCCTCGCCGGTCTTCTTGGTGGTGAAGAAGGGCTCGAAGATCTTGCCCAGCTTGTCCGGCGGAATGCCGGTGCCGGTGTCGATCACCCGCACCAGCGACCAGGCGCCGGCCGGGATCGTCGCGCGGTCGCGCACCAAGGGCTCGGCCAGCACCACCGCCTCGGTCTCGATGCGGATGGCGCCGCCCTCGGGCATGGCGTCGCGGGCATTGACCACCAGGTTCATCAGCACCTGCTCCAGCTGCCGCTTGTCGGCGCGGATCGGCGCCAGGCCCGGGTCGTGCGCCAGGTTCAGCCGCACCTTCTCGCCCACCAGCCGGTTGAGAAGATGGGTCAGGTCGGACAGCACCTCCTGCAGGTCCAGCGTCTCGGGCTTCATCGTCTGCTTGCGCGAGAAGGCCAGCAGCTGGTTGACCAGCGCCGCCGCCCGGTTGGCGTTCTGGCGGATCTGTTCGAGGTCGGCATAGTCCGAATCCTCGCGGGCATGGTTCAGCAGCAGAAGGTCGCAATGGCCGGAGATCGCGGTCAGCAGGTTGTTGAAATCATGGGCGATCCCGCCCGCCAGCTGGCCGATCGCCTGCATCTTCTGGCTCTGGGTGAACTGCGCCTCCAGCTTCTTCAGCGCGGTCGCGTCCGACAGCACCGCCAGCGCGCCCGACCGGCCCTGCTCGACGATGCGGCGCAGCTGGACCTGGACGAAGCTTTCCTCGCGGGCGCGACGCACCCGCAGCACCTCGGACCCGGCGGGCAGGCGTTCGCTGACCACGTCGGACAGCCAGTCGGCCACCGGGCGGCCGAGGTCCTCGAACAGGTCGTGGAATGACAGTTCCGCCACCGGCATGTCGCCCAGCAGATCCCGCGCCTGCCGGTTCAGGCTGCGCAGGCTGCCGTCGGCGGCGAATTTCATCAGCGCCACGGGGACGTTCTCGAAATCCGTCCGCACGGTGTCGGCCTCGGGCCGGTCGGCGGCGGGCAGCAGGAAGATCTCGCGCCGGTCGCCAAGGCCCTCGACCTCGGCGACGATGGCGCGCAGGGGGCCGTCCCGGCCGAAGACCTGCACCTCCTCGCCGCTGAAGAAGCGCGGTTGCAGGAAGATGCGGTCCAGCCGCTTCGGCCGCTCGCCCAGCAGTTTCCGCATCGCCTCGTTGGAGAACAGCACCACGCCGGCGCGGTTGACCACCACCATCGGCAGGCTCAGCGCCTCGGCGCCGCGGCCGGTGGGGCTGCGGTCCTGGAATTCCTCGATCCGCCAGAGGAAACGGTCGGGGGCGACGCGGTGGACCGACAGCCGCATGTGGCCGCGGCGGGTCACCACATCCTCGCGCGCGGCGCCCGCGCCGGCGGCACGCGACTGCAGGCGGAACAGCACCGCGGCGGGCGAGGCGAACTGCTCGTGCAGGACCGCGACCAGCGTGGCCGCGCTGTCGCCGAACCGCGCCAGCGCCGAGGCGTTGCGGAACAGCACCTGCCCCAGTTCGTCGGTGGAGAAGCAGGGTGCCACGTCCTCGCCCACCAGCAGCGCCAGCCGGGCGGCGAGCCGCGCCTCGCGCCGCCGCTCGGCCCAGGCGAGGCCGCGCACCAGCAGCACCAGCCCGACCAGCGCCAGCCCGACCACCACCAGCGTGGCCTGCATCCCGCGCCCTTCGGCCAGCAGCGCCAGGCCGAGGCTGACCGAAGCCGCCGCCAGGAGCCAGCCGATGCGCGCGGACAGCCCGCGCGTGGCGAACATCACCGCCCTGAGTTCGGTTTCCGGTCGTAGCACCTGTCCCTCCGCCGCGGATTCGGGTCTCCGCCGGTCCATAGGAGATGCAAGCGGTTAATCAGGACTTAACTGCGGCCGGAAAACATCCACAAGTTGTTTGAAACCCGGATCAATCCCGCGCCAGAAGCGCAAGGCCGAAGCCGTCGCCGCCCTCCAGCGGGGTGAAGCGGCGGCTGTCGATCAGCCGCCAGCCGGGGTTGCGGGCCAGGAAGGCGGCGGCCTGATCCTCGTTCTCCTCGCGCAAAAGCGAGCAGGTGGCATAGGCGACCGTGCCGCCAGGGGCGCAGAGCCGGGCGGCGCGGTCGAGGATTTCGGCCTGAAGCGCCAGCAGCGCCTGCAGCCGGTCCTCCGTCAGCGCCCATTTCCCCTCGGGGTCGCGGCGCCAGCTGCCGGAGCCGGAACAGGGCACATCCGCGAGGATCACGTCATAGGGCGCTGTTTTCTCCGGGTTTTCCGTGATCGTCACTTTCGCGCCGGCCCGGGCGGCGCGGGCGGGCAGGTCGGCCATCCGGCGCGGGTTGGCGTCGTGGGCGTAGAGCCGGAGCGGTGCCCGGGCCGCCAGCGCCAGCGTCTTGCCGCCGCCGCCGGCGCAGAGGTCCAGCACCTTCGCCTCCGGGGTCAGCGGCACCGCCTCGGCCACCGCCTGCGAGGCGGCGTCCTGCAACTCCACCAGCCCCTCGCCATAGGCCTGCGTATGCTGGATTTTCCTTGCGTTCGCCGTCACTTCCAGTGCGAAGCTCGACAAGGGATGCGGCTGTGCGGATATCCCCTCCGCCGCCAGCGCCGCGATGGCTTCCGCAACAGTTGCCTTGGCCGCATTGACCCGCAGGAACACCGGAGCGCGGCGGCGCAGCGCCTGCATCACCGGGGCGAAATCCGCCCCCAGGGAAGCCTGCAACCGCGGCGCCAGCCAGTCGGGGCAATCCAGCGCCTCCAGCCCCTCGGGGTGCCGCCCCTGCTCGTCGGCAACGGCAGGCCCGTGGGGCGAGCCGTCGAACCACAGCGCCTCCGCCCCGGCCGCCCGCGCAGCCCCGAGCACCAGCCCGCGCCCGGTCGTCCCGCCGCCGAGCGCGGCGAAAGACCGCAGGCAGCGCAGGCAGTCGTAGACCACGTCGCGCACCGCCGCCCGGTCACCCGAGCCGGCATAGCGCGCGGCCCGGCCCCAGAGGGTCAGCACCTTCTCGGCCGGCTCACCGGCCAGAATCCGGTCCAGCGCGGCGATGGCTGCGGCCGCCCGCGCCGCGGGGGTCATCACAGCCCCCGGTAGTTCGGGCTTTCGCGGGTGATCTGCACGTCATGGACGTGGCTTTCCTTCAGCCCCGCCCCGGTGATCCGCACGAAGCTGCACTTCGTCCGCATCTCCTCGACCGTGCGGTTGCCGGTATAGCCCATGGCGGCGCGCAGCCCGCCGACCATCTGGTGGATGACGGCGGCGGCGGAGCCCTTGTAGGGCACCTGGCCCTCGATCCCTTCCGGCACCAGCTTGTCCGAGGCCGCGTCCTTCTGGAAATAGCGGTCGGCCGAGCCGCGGGCCATGGCGCCCAGGGACCCCATGCCGCGATAGGCCTTGAAAGACCGCCCCTGCCAGAGGATGACCTCGCCCGGGCTTTCGTCGGTCCCGGCGATGGCGCTGCCGACCATGGCACAGGAGGCGCCGGCGGCGATGGCCTTGGCGAAATCGCCGGAATACTTGATGCCGCCGTCGGCGATGACGGGCGTGTCGCCCGCCGCGCCGGCCGCATCCATGATCGCCGTCAGTTGCGGCACGCCGACGCCGGCGACGATCCGCGTGGTGCAGATCGACCCCGGGCCGATCCCCACCTTCACCGCATCCGCCCCGGCGCCGATCAGCGCCCGGGTCGCCTCGGCGGTGGCGACGTTGCCGGCCACCACCTGCACGGTGTTCGACAGCTTCTTGATCCGTTCCACCGCGATGGCGACGCCCTCGGAATGGCCATGCGCGGTGTCGATCACCACCAGGTCCACCCCGGCGTCGATCAGCGCCTGGCTGCGCTCGAACCCGGCATCGCCCACGGTCGAGGCGGCGGCGACCCGCAGCCGGCCCAATTCGTCCTTGCAGGCATTGGGGTTCAGCACCGATTTCTCGGTGTCCTTCAGCGTCAGGAGGCCGGTCAGCTTGCCCGCTCCGTCGGTCACCAGCAGCTTCTCGATCCGCCGCGCCTTCATCAGGGAAATCGCCTGCGCCCGGTCCACCGGCTCGCGCAGCACCGCCAGGTTGTCGGCGGTCATCATCACGCTGACCGGCGTGCGGTCGTCCGAGGCGAAGCGCATGTCGCGGTTGGTGACGATGCCGAGGACGCGCCCCTGCCCGTCCACCACCGGGAAGCCGGTGATATTGTAGCGCTCCATCAACAGCTTGGCATCGGCCAGCGTCTGGTCCGGGGTCAGGGTGATCGGCTTGTAGACCACGCCCGACTCGAAGCGCTTGACCCGCCGCACCTCGGTCGCCTGCGCCTCGGGGTCGAGGTTGCGGTGGATCACCCCGATCCCCCCCGCCTGCGCCATGGCGATGGCCATCCGCGCCTCGGTCACCGTGTCCATCGCCGAGGACAGGAGCGGGATGTTCATGCGGATCGAAGCGGTGACGCGGGTCGAGGTGTCGGCATCCGAGGGCAGCACCGAGGAGGCGGCGGGAACCAGCAGCACGTCGTCGAAAGTGAGGGCCTCTCGAATCTCCATCGGGGTCTCCATGGCAGGATCGTTTGGCGGTTCCCTGTTTCACGGGCGCTGCCGAATGGCAAGCCGGAATCCCGCGGACCCGGGGTTGCGCCCGCCGCCCTTCCGTGCAGATTGGGCGGCCGGAACGCAGGAGGCAGGACATGCGCGTCGCCATCGTCGAGAACACCGCCGCCACCAGCCACGGCCAGGTCGGCGTGGCGCTGCACGAGGCGGGGGCGCGGGTGGAGCTTTACAAGCCCTGGACGGGCCAGCCGCTGCCGGAGAAGGTGGAGGCCGATGCGCTGGTGGTCTTCGGCGGCGAGCAGTCGGCGCTGGACGACCATACGCATCCGTATCTTCCCCGCCTGGCGCAGCTGATGGCCGACTATACGGCGGCGGATCGTGCGGTGCTCGGCATCTGTCTCGGCGCGCAGCTGATGGCGCGGGCCTTCGGGGCGAAGAACATCCTCGGCGCCGCGCCGGAATTCGGCTGGTGCGAGGTGACGCTGACCGCGGAGGGCGCGGCGGACCCGCTGTTCGCCGCCCTGCCCGGCAGCTTCCCGATCTACCAGTGGCATTCCGACACCTTCACCCTGCCGGAGGGGGCGGTGCAGCTGGCGACCTCGCCCGCCGCCGCGCAGCAGGGCTTCCGCATCGGCCGGGCGACCTATGCCACCCAGTTCCATTTCGAGGCCAACCGCGCCGTGGTCCGCGACTGGCGCAGCGCCTTCGGCCCGCTGATCGAGGCGGCAAAGCCCGGCTGGCGCTTCGAGGAAGAGGCGGCGAGCCTCGGCCTGGCCGCCGATGCCCATGGGCTGGCGATCGCCCGGGCCTGGGTCGGGATGATCTGACCGGCTCCTCGGGGACTTCGTCCCTCGTCGCCCGACGAGAAGCCGAAGGCGAAGGAGGAGGCTTCACGCCTCCGCCGCGTTTGTCTTCGCCGCCAGCCTGCCGCCGGGCCAGAGCTTCAGCACCTGCCACAGCACATAAGGCACGAAGCCGACCGCCGCCGCCAGCACGGCGATCCCGGCCCAGAGCAGCACCCCGTCCTGTGCCAGCAGCGCCGAGGCCAGCGCCGCCAGCGGAAAGGTGAAGGCGCCCCAGAGCGGGGAAAACCCGCTCTCCGCCACCCACCGCCCGGCCGCCAGCAGCGCGGCCAGCAGAACCAGCCCCAGCACCGCGAAGCCCGCCGACAGCCTGCCCTGCCCCAGCATCCCCGCCACCAGCGCGAACAGCGCCGCCGGCGCGATATGGATCGCCAGCAGCGGCCGCAGCGGCGCCGGTGGCACCCGGCGCGCCAGTTGTGCGAGGCTGATCCCCCAGATCGCCGCCGCTACCGGCAGCGTGGCCCAGAACAGGCCCTGCGCCAGCACGGGATACCCCAGAGGCACCGCCGCCAGCCCGCCGATGATGAAGCCGACGAAGCTCAGATGCCAGACCGGCGTGACCCCCCGCGCCTCGGCCGGCATCCGGGCCAGCGCGACCAGCACCGCCAGCGCCAGCGCGCCGTGCAGGACAAGGCCGCCGATCAGCATGACCCGCGCCGCGCCGGGCGAAAACGGCACCAGCAGCGCCGCCAGCGCCAGCGCCCCGGCGGTGGCCGAGGCCAGACCGGCCCGGCCGGGCAGCACCCGCAGGTCCTCCCACAGCACGCCGGGCCGCCGGGCCAGCTTCGCCGCATAGGCGAAGGCGGCGAAGGCCCACAGTGCCAGCACCAGCCCGGCCAGGAAATCCGCCGGAGCCGGCGGCAGTTGCAGCGCCGCCAGCCCGCGGCGTAGCGCCAGCACCAGCCCGATGGCGCCGAGGATCGGCGGGAACACCGCCGGCGGCACCCTGGCGAAGCGCGGCACCCGCCGCGGCGGGAATTCGGGCGGCGGATAGGATTTCGGGCGGAACCGGGCGGGCTCTTGCGGCATGGCGCTTCTCCTTGCCGCCAGCGAACCACGCCCCGCCCCGGCCCGCAAGCGACAGCAGCGCCGCAGGCCCCGGCCCTGCTTCTTTCCTGCCGCCTTCACCTTGGCCCGAATCTCCTGCGGGGTGCGACCATGGTTGCGCCATTGGTTCGAGCGACCGTGGTCGCGTGGAGGGGTGCAAACCCCTCCGGGGCTAGCCAAGGGCACGACATGAGGACGACAGAACCGCCCTCCCCGCCCTTCCGTGGCAACGCGGGCGCAGCCCCCCTCGATGGGGGGCAAGCCCGCTCCCCTTAGCCGTGGATCACCGGGAACCAGTCCTCCCGCAGCCGCTCCCCCGGCTTCATCCCATGCCCCGGGAAGGGTGGCGAGGTCGGGCCCGGCCGCTCGACATAGCGGGCATCGTCGCCCACCAGCCGCAAGGAAAACGCCCGCCGGCGGTTCTCCGAGGTGTTGCCGCGCGCCCCGTGCAGGGTGCGGTAGTTGAAGGCCACCGCATCCCCGGGCTCCATCTGCCATTCCAGGATCCGCATCCCCTCGGCCTCGGGATCCGGGACGGCCATGTAGTCGTGATCGCCGGGATAGAAATTCGCCTCCGACAGCCAGCGGGTCGGCATCACCTCCTTCTCCCAGAGATGGCTGCCCGCCACGCAGCGCAGGGACGCCTCCTTCACCGGGTCCAAGGGCACCCAGAAGCTGATCGTCTGCCGGCCGTCCACGAAGTAATAGGGCCCGTCCGAGTGCCAGGGCGTCGGCTTGTTGGTCCCCGGCTCCTTCACCAGCACATGGTCGTGGAAGATCTGCACCTTCCCGGACCCCATCAGCTCCGCCGCCACCCGCCCGGCGTCGGAGCCGAAGATCGCCCGCTCGAACTCGGGCACCTTCTGCCAGTTGCAGTAATCGTCGAAGAACCGGCCCTTCTCGCCCGGCTTCATCGTCACCATCTGGAAGGTCGGCGCCGCCATGTTCTTCTCGACGCCTTCGCGCAGGGTATCGACCCAATCGGCGAAAAGCCCCTTGACGAAGACGGCCCCGTCCTCCCGGTAGGCCCGCTTCATCTCTTCCGTCACCCGAACCGCCATCGCAGCCTCCTCCTGTTCGCCGGGCCTTCATCCCATGCGCCGCGGATAGTTTCCAATAATCGTTTGCAATGCTATCCATAGCCTTATGCTATCCGTCACCCTGCGCCAGCTGGAATACGCCACCGCCGTCGCCCGCCACGGCGGCATGACCGCGGCGGCGCAGGCGCTGAACGTCAGCCAGCCGGCGCTGTCGGTCGGCATCCGCCAGCTGGAGGCGCACCTCGGCCGACCGCTGTTCCTGCGCCGCGCGGGGGGCATCGCCCCCACCGCCTTCGGCCGCGGCTGGCTGCAGGCGGCAGAGGCGCAGCTGGCCGCCCTGACCCGGCTGATGCAGGGCGAGGGGGCCGAGGCGCCAGTGCGGCTGGCCGTCTTCCACGACCTTGCGCCGATGCTGCTGGCCCCGGTGCTGGCCCGCGCCGGCGCCGACCTTCCCGGCCTCGCCATCGACCCGCAGGTGATGAGTTTCGAGACCCTCTCCACGGCGCTGGCCGAAGGCCGCATCGACCTGGCGCTGACCTGGGACCTCGGCCTGCCGCCGGATTGCCCGCGCCGGGTGCTGGCCCGCATCGCCCCCCATGCCGTGCTGCCGCCGGAGCATCCGCTGGCCGCCCTGCCGGCGCTGACCCTGCAGGACCTGGCCGGCGCGCCGCTGATCCTGACCGACCAGGCGCTCAGCCTCGCGCATTTCCGCAGCCTCTTCGCCGCCCGCGGCCTGGTGCCCCGCATCGCGCATCGCCCCGCCAGCGCCGAACTGATGCGCAGCTTCGCCGCCAACGGCTTCGGCATCGGCCTCGGCTACAGCCGGCCGCTGCCCGACGCCGCCCCAGACGGCCGGCCGCTGGCGATCCGCCCGATCCTGGATGCCGGGACCGAGGCGCTGGTGCTGGCCCATGCGCCCGGCCCCCTGCCCGCCGCCGCCCTGCGGCTGGCCGGGGCGCTGCCCGGCCTCTTGCCCTTTCCGCCGCCCGCGGCCACTGTGTCGCCGCATTCAGCGGAGGATATGCATGTCGGGCCATGGCTATGAATCGGGGCGGCTGAACCTGCCCTTCGTCGGGATCTCCACCTTCGGCAAGAAGCCCTATGTGGGCGACTGGTCGGCGATCAAGGCCGATGCCTGCATCCTCGGCGCCCCCTTCGACTTCGGCACCCAGTTCCGCGCCGGCGCCCGCTTCGGGCCGCGGGCGATCCGCGAGGCCTCCACCCTGTTCTCCTTCGGCCATGCCGGCGCCTACGACCACGAGGACGACTGCACCTATCTCGGCTCGGACGTGACCATCGTCGACATCGGCGATGCCGACATCGTCCATACCGACACCGAGACCAGCCACGCCAATATCGAGGCAGGCGTCCGCGCCATCCTCGACGCCGGCGCGCTGCCGGTGGTGCTGGGGGGCGACCATTCGGTCAACATCCCCTGCATCCGGGCGTATCAAGGCCGCGGGCCGATTCATATCCTGCAGATCGACGCGCACCTGGATTTCGTCGATGTCCGTCATGGGGTGCGCCACGGCCACGGCAACCCGATGCGCCGGGCGGCGGAAAAGGACTATGTGACCGGGATCACCGCGCTCGGCATCCGTAACGTGTCGTCCACGGCGAAGGACGGCTACGACGCCGCCCGCGCCATGGGCGACGACATCCTGTCGGTCCGTCAGGTGCGCAAGCTCGGCCGCGACGGGGTGCTGGCGCGGATTCCGAAGGGCGCGCGGCTCTACGTCACCATCGACATCGACGGCTTCTGCCCCTCCATCGCCCCGGGCACCGGCACGCCCTCGCACGGCGGCTTCCTCTATTACGAAGTGCTGGAGATCCTGCAGGGCGTGGCGAAGGACCACGAGATCGTCGGGGTGGACCTGGTGGAAGTGGCACCGGACTACGATCACTCCGGCTCGACCGCGATCCTGGCGGCGCAGGTGCTGCTGAACTTCCTCGGCTTCATCTTCCACGCGCGCGGCAAGTGACAGGCGATTTCCGCGCGGAAATCGCCCCCGGAAATCGCGCGATTTCCGGGGCTCAGCGGTAAAGCAGCGACCGCCCGCCCGAGAAGAGATGCACCTTCCCCGGATCGGCGGTCAGCTTCACCTCGCTGTGGCGCAGTTGCGGGTGGATGCCCGGCAGCTTGGCGATCACCGGCATCTCGCGGCCACCCTTCTCGAAGTAAAGTTGCGTCACCTCGCCGAGCGCCTCCGTGATCTCCACCTTGCCGGAAAAGATCGGCTCGCCTTCGGTCGGCACGAAATCCTCCGGCCGGACGCCGACATTCACCTTCAGCCCCTTGTCCGCCGCCTGCGTCGGCACCGCCGAGCGCGCCGTGCCGCCCGCGTCCAGCCGCACCAGAGTCTCGGCCCCCGTCTCCACCACCTCGCCCGGCAGCAGGTTCATCGCCGGGCTGCCGATGAACTGCGCCACGAATTCGTTCTGCGGCCGCTCATACAGTTCCAGCGGCGTGCCGACCTGGCCGATGCCCTGCCCGACCGTCAGCACCACGATCCGGCTGGCCAGCGTCATCGCCTCCACCTGGTCATGGGTCACATAGATCATGGTGGAATTCGGCATCGCTTCCTTCAACTGGGCGATCTCGATCCGCGTCGCCACCCGCAGCGCGGCGTCGAGGTTGGAGAGCGGCTCGTCGAAGAGATAGACCTTCGGGTCGCGCACGATCGACCGCCCGATCGCCACCCGCTGCCGCTGGCCGCCCGACAGCGCCTTGGGCAGCCGGTCGAGATAGGGCGTCAGCTGCAGGATCTTCGCCGCCCGCTCCACCGCCGCGTCGATCTCCTTCTGCGGCTTCTTGGCGATCCGCAGCGCGAAACTCATGTTCTCGCGCACCGTCATGTGGGGGTAGAGCGCGTAGGACTGGAACACCATGGCGATGCCGCGCTGCGCCGGCGGCACGTCGTTCATCCGCACCCCGTCGATGGTGAATTCGCCCGCGGTGATCTTCTCCAGCCCGGCGATCATCCTTAGAAGCGTGGACTTGCCGCAGCCGGAGGGGCCGACGAAGACGATCAGTTCCCCGGTCCTGATGTCGAGGTCGATGTTCTTCAGGACCTTGACCTCGCCATAGGCCTTCTCGACGCCGGTGAGTTTCAGATCGGCCATGGATTACCCCTCTCCGAGAATGACAAAGCCCCAGCCGGGCAGCATCGCGCTGCCGCCCTCCGGGGCGGCACCGCCCAGATCCTGCGCCAATGCCCGCCAGTTGCCCGGCGGCACCGCGACCCGCGCCTCCGCGGGGCCGAGGTTGAAGGCGCAGAAGAGCCGCCCCTCGCCTTGGCGCAGGAAGCTGGCGACATCGCCCTCCGCCGTCACCGGCGACATTTCCCCGCCGGCCAGCAGCGGATGCGCCCGGCGGAAGGCCAGCGCGGCGCGGTAGTATTCCAGCAGGCTTTCCGCCCGGCCGGCCTGCGCCGCGACCGACAGCGCCAGATGCGGCGCCGTCACCGGCAGCCAGCATTTCGCCGCGCTGCTGAAGCCGCCCTGCGCATTGTCGGTCTGCCAGACCATCGGGGTGCGGGCGCCGTCGCGGCCCTTGAACTCGGGCCAGAACTCGATGCCATAGGGGTCCTGCAACTCCTCGAAGGCGATCTCGGCCTCGGGCAGCCCCAGCTCCTCGCCCTGGTAGAGGCAGACCGAGCCGCGCAGGGCAAGGAGCAGCATCAGGTAGCAGCGCACCGCCCGGTCATCCAGACCCCAGCGGGTGATGTGGCGGACGGTGTCGTGGTTGGAATAGCTCCAGCAGGGCCAGGCATCGGGGGCCTCGGCCGCCAGCTGGTCGAAGGTGGTCTTCAGTTCGGCGGCGGTCACCCGGGCGGGTTGCAGCAGCTCGAACGGGTAGCACATCTGCACCTTGTCGCCGCCCGAGGTGTATTCGGCCATGATCTGCAAGCCGCGTTCGGAATCGCCGACCTCTCCCACCGCCGCTGCCCCGTAGGGCGCAAGCACCGCACGGAATTTCTGCAGGAATTCAAGGTTCTCCGGCCTGCTCTTGTCGAAAAGGTGCATCTGGTGGTTGTAGGGGTTCACCTTCGGCGCTGTGCGGTCGTTGCGGTCTTCGGGCGGCAATGCAGGATTGTCGCGCAAGTATCTGTCGTGGAAGTAGAAATTGATCGTGTCCAGCCGGAACCCATCCACCCCGCGCTCCAGCCAGAACCGCGTCGCATCCAGCAGCGCCTCCTGAACCTCCGGGTTGTGGAAGTTCAGGTCGGGCTGGCTGGTCAGGAAGTTGTGCAGGTAATACTGCTCGCGCCGGGCGTCCCATTGCCAGGCCGAGCCGCCGAAGATCGACAGCCAGTTGGTGGGCGGGGTGCCGTCGGGCTTGGGATCGGCCCAGACATACCAGTCCGACTTCGGCCCCTGCCGCGACCGCCGGCTTTCGGCAAACCACGGATGCAGGTCCGAGGTGTGCGACAGCACCAGGTCGATCATCACCCTGAGGCCGAGGTCATGCGCCCGGGCCACCAGCGCGTCGAAATCGGCCAGCGTCCCGAACATCGGGTCGACGTCGCAATAATCGCTGACATCGTAGCCGAAGTCCTTCATCGGGCTGCGGAAGAACGGGCTGATCCAGATCGCATCGGCGCCGAGGGCCGCGACATGGTCCAGCCGCTGGGTGATCCCCGGCAGGTCGCCGATGCCGTCGCCGTTGCTGTCCTGGAAGCTGCGGGGATAGATCTGGTAGATCACCGCGCCGCGCCACCAGTCCGGGTCTTTCTTCAGGGTCATTGCTCTCTCACTTGACGGAACCGGCCAGCAGCCCGCGCACCAGGAACCGCTGCATCGAGAAGAACACCACCAGCGGCACCGCGATGGAGACGAAGGCCGAGGCCGACAGGATCTCCCAGTCGCCGCCGCGGCTCCCCATCAGGTTCACCAGGTTGCCGGTCAGCACCTGCTGGTCGTTGCCGGTGCCGAGGAAGACCAGCGCCACCAGAAGGTCGTTCCAGGTCCAGAGGAACTGGAAGATGGCGAAGCTGGCCAGCGCCGGGAAGGACAGCGGCAGGATGATCTTGACGAAGATCTGGAAGTCGGTGGCGCCGTCGACCTTGGCATTCTCGATGATGTCGCGCGGCAGGCCGACCATGTAGTTGCGCAGGAGATAGATCGCCAGCGGCAGGCCGAAGCCGGTATGGGCCATCCAGATGCCTAGGTAGCCCTTGCCGATGCCGATCCAGTTGTGGAACTGCAGCAGCGGGATCAGCGCCAGTTGCAGCGGCACCACCAGAAGGCCGACGATGAAGGCCACCAGCAGCGCCCGGCCGGGGAAATCCATCCAGGCCAGCGCATAGGCGGCGAAGGCGGCGACCAGGATCGGGATGATCGTCGCCGGGATCGCCACCGTCAGCGTGTTCAGGAAGGCCTGGCCGATGGACTGCCCGGCCATCGGACTGGAGATGACGTTGCTGTAATTCTCCGTCGTGAACTCCGGCGGGGTGGAGGCGGTGGTGAAGACCCGCGGCAGCCGCATGTCCCTGGTCGAGGCCGGAGAGGTCAGCACGAAACCGCCGTCCGCCTGCACCGTCAGGCTGACGCCCTCGCCCAGATCGGCGGTGTCGCCGGGCGCATGGGCCTCCGGCTCGCGCGAACTGGTGCCCCAGGCGCTGACCGTGGTGCCGCCCTTCGGGAAGAGCGTGCCCTCGATGACGAAGGCGCCGTCCCTTTCGGCCTCCTCCCCCGCCACGCGGATCGGCGACAGCTGTTGCTCCTGCGTCGACAGCGCCTGCCACCAGCCGGAGCCGCTGATCTGGTCGCCGGTGCGGAAGGACGACACCAAGAGACCGAAGGTCGGCACCACCCACAGCAGCACCAGCGCGATCACCGACAGATGCACGGCCCAGATCAGGGCGGGTTTCTTTCCCGCAATCGAGTCCATCACCGCATCTCCTTGCGGGCGTTCCAGACGTTCCAGACCAGGATCGGCGTCACCAGCGCCATGATCACCATGGCCGCGGCCGAGCCCATGCCCCAGTCGAGCGCGCGGAACAGCTTGTCATACATGTAATTGGCCAGGACCTGGGTCTCCCACTGGCCGTTGGTCATCGCCAGCACGATGTCGAAGACCTTCAGCACGGTGATGGTGATGGTGGTCCAGACCACGACGATGGTGCCCATGATCTGCGGCACCTTGATGCGGAAGAAGATCTGGAACGGGTTGGCGCCGTCCAGGATCGCCGCCTCCACCGTCTCCTCCGGCACGCCGCGCAGGGCGGCCGACAGGATCACCATGGCAAAGCCGGTCTGGATCCAGACCAGAACCGCCATCAGGAAGAACGAATTCCAGAACGGTTTCTGCAGCCACACTTGCGGCGTGCCGTAGGGCAGGTCGTTGAAGACCATCCCCTTCAGCCAGATCGCCATCTCCACCGCCAGCCCCGCCGCGACCACCGCGCCGAGGATGCGCCCGGCCAGCGCCCAGCCTTTCGCCCGGCCTTGCAGCACCGGGCGGATCGCCGACCAGGCGGCATAGACGAAGGCCAGCAGCAGCGCCGCCACCAGCAGCCCCGGCAAGAGCCGCAGGATCAGGAACGACCCGATCCCGCCCTCGAACCGCATCCAGACCGCGTTGAGAAGGCCGATCTGCGGCACCCCGGCGTCGCGGGCGTCGTAGATCAGCTTGAAGATCACCGAGGCGCCGACGAAGGAGATCGCCATCGGCATGAAGATCAGCGACTTGGCGATGTTGCCCCAGCGGATGCGGTCGGTCAGCTGCGCCGCCAGAAGGCCGAAGCCGGTCGCCGCCGCCGGCACCACGATCAGCCACAGCATGTTGTTGCGCAGCGACTCGCCGAATTTCGGCTCGGCGAACATCAGCCGGTAGTTCTCGAACCAGACGAAGCCGCCGCTGCCGTTGGTGTCCTTCAGGGACAGCCAGAGCGTGGCGAAGACCGGATAGGCGAGGTAAAGGCTCAGCGCCACCAGCGCCGGCAGCAGGAACAGCCAGGGCCTGACGGCATTGGCGCGGTTGATGTTGCGCCCGGCATCCGGCCCGCGGGGCGGGAAGATCACCCTGTCGAGGATCAGGTTCGAGGCATAGAAATAGCCCACGCATCCGCCCACGCCGACGACAATGACGAACAAGGCCTGCATTGCAGGATGCATCTTCCCCTCCCCCTTTTCTTGTGAACCCTCTTGCGGAAAGGCCCGGGCGCAGGCTGCCCCCGGGCCGCAGGGTCACTTCGGCCAGCTGGCCTGGATCGCGTCGGCCACCTCTTGCGCCGACTTGCCGCCGACGTAATCGACCATGCCGGTCCAGAAGGTGCCCGCCCCCACCGCGCCCGGCATCAGGTCGGAGCCATCGAAGCGGAAGGTGGTGGAGTTCAGCAGGATTTCGCCCATCTTCTTCAGCGTCGGGTCGCCGTAGAGATCGGCGTTCACCGTCTTCATCGGCGTCAGGAAGCCGGTCTGCGCCATCCAGACCTCATGCGCGATCGGGGTCTTCAGGAATTCGATGAAGGCGCGGCTGGCTTCCGTATCCTTGGTGATGAAGGCCAGCGTCCCGGCGCCGAGCACCGGCTTGCCGAGGTCCTTGCCGGCATAGGCGGGCATGTAGAAGAAATCGGCGTCCTGGCCCACCACCGTGCCTTCGGGGAAGAAGGACGGGATGAAGCTGGCCTGATGGTGCATGTAGCACTGCGGCGGCGAGGCAAACAGGCCCTTCGGGCTGTCGCGGAAGTCGGTGGAGGCGACGGCGGCCGAGCCGCCGGCGACGAAGGCGTCGTTCTTGGCGAACCAGCCGAACTCCTCGATGGCGCCCACCACCTCGGGGCTGTTGAAGGCCAGCTCGTTGGTGGTCCACTGGTCGTAGGCTTCGGGCGGCTGGGTGCGCAGCATCATGTCTTCCACCCAGTCGGTCGCCGGCCAGCCGGTCGCACCGCCCGAGCCGAGGCCGATGCACCAGGGCGTGCCGCCGTCGGCCACGATCTGCTCGGTCAGCGCCTTCAGGTCCTCCAGCGTCTCGGGGACCTCGTAGCCGGCATCCTCGAAGTTCTCGGGCACATACCAGACCAGCGATTTCACGTCGATCTTGTAGGGAAAGGCGTAAAGCGCCTTCGTCCCGTCCGCCCCGGCATAGGAGCCGAGGCCGACCCAGCTGTCGCCGGCGGCATAGTTCTCGGCCAGCCAGGCTTGCGTCTCTTCGCCCAGAGGCGTGACGAAGCCCTTGCGCACCAGATCGGCGATCAGCCCGGGCTGTGGCAGGATCGCCACGTCGGGCGGGCTGCCCGCCTCGGTGTCGATGACGATCTGCTGCTCGTAGTTCTCGGAGGAGGAATAGTTGACCGTCACCCCGGTCGCCGCGGCGAAATAGGCCAGCACCGATTCCGCCAGCACCTGGTCCTCGCCCCGCCAGGGCCCGAAGATCGTCAGCGTCTGGCCGTCCAGGTTGTGCGCCTCGTCGAAGGCCTTGAAGCTGTCCCAGTTGAAGGCGCCTTCGCCCACCGGGAATTTCAGCTCCTGCGCGAAGGCGCCGCCGGCGGCCAGCGCCAGCACCGCCGCGCTGACGGCGAGTTTCATCCTCATGGTCTTCCTCCCGACATGCCCGCCGTTCTTCCGGCCGGGCGTTCTTTTGCTCCCGCGGCCCGGCCGTCCTGCGATCCGGCGCAGAATCGGATTCAAACCGCTTTGGATGGCGCACAGTTGCCGATCCCGTGACCTCTGTCAAATAAAAGCGCGGGCGGCGGATCGCCGTCCCCGGCCGCGCCCCCTGCAAATCCTGCCTGATTGCGGGCCGATTCTGCAACCTGCGCTTGCAGGGCCGCGGTCTTTCTCTTTGACCTGCCCCGGACCGCTGGGTAAGGATGTCGCAGTTGAAACCGTTTTGGCAGCCCATCCCCAATGAACCTGAAGGAACTCGCCTTGAGGCTGGGCCTGTCGCCCACGACCGTGAGCCGGGCGCTGAACGGCTACCCGGAGGTGAACGAGACCACCCGCGCCCGCGTCATGGCCGCCGCCAAGCGCCACAACTACCGCCCGAACACCCGCGCCATAAGGCTGGCGACGGGGCGCGCCATGGCGGTCGGCCATGTCATCCCGCTGGCGACGCGGCACGAGATCGTCAACCCGGTGTTCGCCGATTTCATCGCCGGCGCGGGCGAGACCTACTCCCGCAACGACTACGACATGGTGCTGTCGGTGGTCTCCGACGCCGACGAGGAAACCACCTACCGGACCCTGCGGTCGAAGGGCAACGTCGACGGGGTGATCCTGCACGCCCCGCGTCTGGACGACCCGCGCATCCCGCTCCTGCGCGAGATCGGCCTGCCCTTCGTGGTCCATGGCCGCTCCACCGGCTCCGCCACGCCCTACGCCTGGGTCGACGTGAACAACCGCCGCGCCTTCCAGCGCGCGACCGAGTTCCTGCTGGACCTCGGCCACCGCCGCATCGCGCTGGTCAACGGGCTGGAGTTCATGGATTTCGCCATCCGCCGCCGCACCGGCTATCTCGACGCGCTGGCGGCCCGCGGCATCGCCCCCGATCCGGCGCTGATGACCTCCGAGGAGATGACCGAGATCTCCGGCCACCGCATCGGCGCGCGGATGCTGGCGCAGCCGGACCCGCCGACCGCCTTCCTAGCCTCCTCGATGATCTCCGGCATGGGCGTCCGCCGCGCCATCGAGGAGCGCGGGCTGGTCATGGGCCGCGATGTCAGCGTGATCATCCACGACGACGACCTTTCCTACATGAAGAACGGCGAGGACGTGCCGATCTACACCGCCACTCGGTCTTCGGTGCGCGAGGCGGGACGGATCGCCGCCGAGATGCTGCTCGGCCTGATCGCCGCCCCCGGGCAAGAGCCGCCGCACCGCCTGCTGGAGGCCGACCTGATCATCGGCCAATCTACGGGACCCGCGCCCACCGGACCCGCGCCGCGATGACCCGGCTCTCGCGCTTCGATTTCCCCGAGGGTTTCCTGTTCGGCGCCGCGACCGCCGCCTACCAGATCGAGGGCACAAGCTTCGGCACCTGCGGCCCCTCGCATTGGGACAGCTTCGCCGCCACGCCCGGCAACGTGGTGCGGGCCGAGGACGGCAGCACCGCCTGCGACCATTACCACCGCTGGCCCGAGGACCTGGACCTGATGGCCGCGGCCGGCTTCGACGCCTACCGCTTCTCCACCTCCTGGCCGCGGGTGATGCCGGATGGCGTGACGGTGAACCCCGAGGGGATGGATTTCTACGACCGGCTGGTGGACGGGATGCTGGAACGCGGCTTGCGCCCGTTCCAGACCCTCTACCACTGGGACCTGCCCTCGGCGCTGGCCGATCGCGGCGGATGGGCCAACCGCGACACCTGCCACCGCTTCGCCGATTATGCCGAAGCGATCACCCGCCGCCTCGGCGACCGGGTGGCCTCTATCGCCACGATCAACGAGCCCTGGTGCGTGGCCTGGCTCTCCCATTTCCTCGGCGCCCATGCCCCCGGCCTGCGCGACATCCGCGCCGCCGCCCGGGCCATGCACCATATCCTCTTGGCGCATGGACTGGGGCTGGAGCGGCTGCGCGGGATCACCAAGGCCCCGCTCGGCATCGTGCTGAACTTCGACCACGCCACCCCGGCCTCCGACGCGCCCGAGGACCTGGCCGCCGCCGCCCGACAGGACGCTATCTTCAACCGCTGGTTCATCGAGGCCATCACCCGGCAGGCCTACCCGGCCGAGGCGATGCTGGGGCTTGCCCCGCATCTGCCCGAAGGCTGGCAAGAGGACATGGCGACCATCGGCCAGCCCCTCGACTGGCTGGGGGTGAATTACTACACCCGCCACCTGCACGCCGCCGCGCCGGAGGCGCCCTGGCCCTCGACGCGAGAGGTTCCCGGTCCGCTGCCCAAAACCCAGATGGGCTGGGAAATCTACCCCGAGGGGCTGAAGGGCTTCCTGCTGCGGCTGTCGCGCGACTACACCGGCGACCTGCCGCTCTACGTCACCGAGAACGGCATGGCCAACGCCGACACGGTTGAAGACAACGCCGTAACCGACGCTATCCGCGAGGATTTCCTGTTCGCCCATCTCGCCGCAACCCGCGAGGCCATCGCGGCAGGCGCCAATGTCCGGGGCTTCTTCTACTGGTCGCTCCTGGACAATTACGAATGGGCCGAGGGCTACGACAAGCGCTTCGGCCTGGTCCATGTCGATTTCGCCAGCTTGAAGCGGACCCCGAAATCCTCCTATCACGCGCTGGCCCGGGCCATCGCCCGCAACGACCGCGAGGCAGACAGATGACCCTTGCCATCCTTGCCGACATCGGCGGCACCAACACCCGCGTCGCCCTGGCCCGCGGCGAGACCGTGCTGGCCGAGACCATCCGCCGCTTCCCCAATGCCGATTACAAGGCGCGCGGGCAGGACATCGGCCATATCCTGCGCGACTATCTCTCCACCTGCGGCGAGGCGGTCTCCGGCGTCTGCGTCGCCGCCGCCGGCCCGGTGCAGGACGGGGTGGCGACGATGACCAACCTCGACTGGACCATGGACGCGGCCCTCCTCTCCGCCGCCACCGGGGCGCGGAACGTCGCCATCCTGAACGACCTGCAGGCGCAGGGCCATGCGCTCGGCCATATCCCGGCCGACCGGCTGCGGGTGCTGATCGAGGGCCCCGCAGTGCCGGGCGCCGCGATGCTGGTGGTCGGCCTCGGCACCGGCGTCAATGCCGCGCCGGTGCATGGCGCCGGCGCCGGGCGGATCGTGCCGCCCTCGGAATGCGGCCATGTCAACATGCCGGTCCGCTCGGAAGAGGACCTGCGGCTGCTGCGCTTCGTCGAGGCGCTGCTGGCCGCGCAGGGCGAGGTTCCCCATTGCGGGGTGGAGGAGGTGCTGTCCGGCCGCGGTCTCGCCAACCTGCACGCCTTCGCCGCGGCCGAGGCCGGGGCGCCGGCCACGCTGACCTCGGCCGAGGTGCTGGCGGCGCTGGAGGCGGGCGATCCGGTCGCCGTCCATGCCGCCCGGCTTTATACCCGCATCCTGGGCCAGACCCTGGCCGACCTCGCGCTGATCCACCTTCCCTACGGCGGCATCCACCTGATCGGCGGCATGGCCCGGGCGATGACCGCCGCCTTCGCCCGCTTCGGCCTGGCGCAGAGCTTCCGCGAGGACCGGCGGGTCGACCTGCTGGTCAAGGATTTCTCGGTGACCGTGGTCGAGGACGACTATGCCGCCCTGACCGGCTGCGCCGCCTGGCTGGCCGCGCAGGGCTGAGCGCGGGTCGTCCTTCGCCTCCGGCTCGTCCTCCGCCGAGGAGGGCCGAAGGCGCCGACGACGCCCCTTACCCCAGCCCCGCCTGCACCTTCTTCGGCAGCCCGGCCCGGATCAGCCGCCAGGAGGTTTCCAGCCGCTCGCGCAACTCCGCGTCCGGCACCGCGCCGAAGGGAAACCGCGCCCAGCTGGCGTGCAGGTAGGGCGCCCGAACTGCCCGCCCCGTCTCGATCAGCAGCCGCGCCGTCTCGACATGGTCGGTCTTCACCGAGACGCCGTCGCCCCTCTGCCCGACGATGGCGAAGATCTTGCCGCCCACCTTCCAGCAGTCGTGCTCCGGCCCGAAGGGCTGGCTGACCTCGGCCCCCGGCAGCCCGGCGCAGAAGCCGTTGACGAAGGCGCGGTCCTGCATGGGAAAATCTCCTTGGCGGCGGGCTGCGGGCAGTGTAATCGTCGCAGCCATGACGACATTGCGCAACATCCGCATCTGCATTACCCGCTGACCCAAGGTCGCGCGGGCGCTTCGTCATTCCCTGATCGGATGCAAAGGTCCCGCGCGGGAAACCGCCGCGAAGAAGGCCCGCATAGATGACGATCCGCCTGACCAACTCCCGGACCCGCCGGAAAGAGGCTTTCGAGCCGCTGGACCCGTCCAACGTCCGCCTCTACGTCTGCGGCCCCACCGTCTACGACCGCGCCCATATCGGCAACGCCCGCCCGGTGATCGTCTTCGACACGCTCTACCGGCTGCTGCGGCATGTCTACGGCGCGGCGCATGTCACCTATGTCCGCAACTTCACCGACGTGGACGACAAGATCAACGCCGAGGCGCAGCGGCGGAAAGGCCTCGGCCGGCCGGAAAGCCTGGAAGAGCTGATCCGCGAGCGGACCGAGGAGACCATCGCCTGGTATCACGCCGACATGGATGCTATGGGCGCGCTGCGGCCGGCGATTCAGGAAGACCGCTCGCCCGAAGGGCTGCGCCGGGCGGAGCCGCGGGCGACCGAATATATCGGCGCGATGATCGCCATGATCGAGGGGCTGATCGCCAAGGGCCATGCCTATGAACGCGAGGGCCATGTGCTGTTCCGGGTGCGGTCCTACGCGGCCTATGGCGCGCTGTCGGGGCGGTCGGTCGACGACATGATCGCCGGCGCCCGGGTCGAGGTGGCGCCCTTCAAGGAAGACCCGATGGACTTCGTGCTGTGGAAGCCCTCGGACGCCGGCCTGCCGGGCTGGCCGTCCCCTTGGGGCCGCGGAAGGCCGGGCTGGCACATCGAATGCTCGGCGATGAGCTACGAGCTTCTGGGCGAAAGCTTCGACATCCACGGCGGCGGCCTGGACCTGCAGTTCCCCCACCACGAGAACGAGATCGCCCAAAGCTGCTGCGCCCATCCGCAGGGGTCCTTCGCCCGCTACTGGCTGCACAACGAGATGCTGCAGGTGGAAGGGAAGAAGATGTCGAAGTCGCTCGGCAATTTCTTCACCGTGAGGGACCTGCTGGACCAGGGCTTCCCCGGCGAGGTGATCCGCTTCGTCTACCTGATGACGCATTACCGCAGCCCGATGGACTGGACCGCCGAGAAGGCGCGCCAAGCCGAGGCGGTGCTGCGGAAGTGGCGGGCGGCCACGGCGGATGTCGCCGCCGGGGAGGTCCTGCCCGGGGTGGTGGAGGCGCTGGCCGACGACCTGAACACCGCCGGGGCGCTGGCGGCGCTCCATGCCGCGGCGGGGGCCGGGGACTGGGCGGGGGTCAAGGCCTCGGCCGGGCTGCTGGGGCTGTTGCAGGACGGGATGGGGGATTGGGCGGCGGCGCCGGAGGCGGACCTCAAGGCCCATGCCGCGCGGCTGGCGGAGCTGCGCGCGGCGGCGATGGCGTCGAAGGATTTCGCCGCGGTGGATGCGATGAAGGCGGCGCTGCTGGCGGCCGGGGTCGAGGTGCGGATGTCGAAGGCGGGGGTGGAACTGGTGCCGGGCGCGGGCTTCGACGCGGCCAAGCTGGCAGACCTGTAAGGTGCAGAATTTTCGAAAATTCTGCACATTTTTCTTGGAAGAAAAATGCAAATTCCTTCGAAGGAATTTGCGGGGAGCGATGAGCAAGCGATGAGCGAGCGGCTTTACCTTTTCGACACCACCCTGCGCGACGGCCAGCAGACCCAAGGCGTGCAGTTCTCCGCCGCCGAGAAGGCGCAGATCGCCAAGGCGCTGGATGACCTCGGCGTCGATTATATCGAGGGCGGCTGGCCCGGGGCGAACCCGACCGACAGCGAGTTCTTCGCCGTCGCCCCGCAGACCCGGGCGAAGATGACCGCCTTCGGCATGACCAAGCGCGTCGGCCGCTCGGCCGAGAACGACGATGTGCTGGCGGCGGTGCTGGATGCCGGAACCGGCACGGTCTGTCTGGTCGGCAAGACCCATCCCTTCCATGTCGCCACCGCCCTCGGCGTGACCCTGGAGGAGAACCGCGACTCCATCGCCGCCACCTTCCGCCATCTGGCGCGGAAAGGCCGCGAGGCGCTGTTCGACGCCGAGCATTTCTTCGACGGCTACCGGGCGGACCCGGCCTATGCGCTCTCTTGCCTGCGGGCGGCGCTGGAGGAGGGCGCGCGATGGGTCGTCCTTTGCGACACCAACGGCGGCACCCTGCCGTCGGAGGTGGGGCGCGTGGTGGCCGAGGTGATCGCCGCCGGCATCCCGGGCGAGTGCCTCGGCATCCATTGCCACGACGACACCGGCAATGCGGTGGCCAATTCGCTGGCGGCGGTGGAGGCCGGCTGCCGGCAGGTGCAGGGCACGCTGAACGGGCTGGGGGAGCGTTGCGGCAACGCCAACCTCGTCACCTTGATCCCGACGCTGCTGTTGAAGGAGCCCTACGCCGGCCGCTTCGAGACCGGCGTGACCGCGGAGGCGCTAAAGGGGCTGGTGAAGACCAGCCGGATGCTGGACGACATCCTGAACCGGGTGCCCTTGCGCAGCGCGCCCTATGTCGGCGCCAGCGCCTTCGCCCACAAGGCCGGGCTGCACGCCAGCGCCATCCTCAAGGACCCGACCACCTACGAACACATCGACCCAGGCCTTGTCGGCAACGAACGCCTGATCCCGATGAGCAACCAGGCCGGCCAGTCCAACCTGCGCGCGCGTCTGGCGGCGGCGGGGCTGGAGGTCGATCCGAAGAACCCGCGGCTGGCCCGCATCCTGGAGGTGATCAAGGCGCGCGAGGACCAGGGCTATGCCTATGACGGCGCGCAAGCGAGCTTCGAGCTGGTGGCGCGGCGCGAACTGGGGCTCTGCCCGGAGTTCTTCGAGGTCAAGCGCTACCGCGTCACCGTCGAGCGGCGGAAGAACAAATACGACCGGATGATCAGCCTGTCCGAGGCCGTGGTGGTGGTCCGCATCGGCGGCCAGAAGGTGATGTCGGTCTCCGACAGCATGGACGAGGGCGCCTCCGACCGCGGCCCGGTCAACGCGCTTTACAAGGCGCTGGTCAAGGACCTCGGCCCCTGGCAGGGCTGCATCGACGATATGAAGCTGGTGGACTTCAAGGTGCGGATCACCCAGGGCGGGGTGGAGGCCGTCACCCGCGTCATCATCGACAGCGAGGACGGCCAAGGCCGGCGCTGGTCCACCGTGGGCGTGTCGGCGAACATCGTGGACGCCAGCTTCGAGGCGCTGCTGGAGGCGATCCAGTGGAAGCTGATCCGCGATATCGGGGCACCGGCGTGACCATCGCCGATTGCGCGGCGCTGGTCGAACGCGGCGACCCCGACCGTTTCCTGGCGGTAATGGCGGCGCCCCCGGCGGCGCGGGCGCGGCTGTTCCCGCTCTATGCCTTCAACCTGGAGGTAGCTCGCGCCCCCTGGGTGGCGCAGGAGCCGCTGGTGGCCGAGATGCGGCTGCAATGGTGGCGCGACGTGGTGGAGAACACCGCCGCCGGGGCCGCCCGGGCGCATGAGGTGGCGGAACCGCTGCACGCGCTGATCCGCGCGGCGGCGCTGCCGCGGGACGTGCTGGACCGCATGGTCGCCGCCCGGCGGTGGGACTGCTGGCGCGAGCCCTTCGCGGACCGCGCGGCGCTGGAGGATTATCTGGAGGATACCGCCGGCGGGCTGATGTGGCTGGCGGCGCTGGCCCTCGGCGCCCCCGCAGAGGCGGAGGCGGCAGTCAGGGCCTATGGCCGGGCCGCGGGCATGGCGGGCTTCCTTGCCGCCGCGCCGGAACTGCAGGCGCGCGGGCGGCATCCGCTGCCGGAGGAGACCGATGTCCCCGGGCTGGCGCGGCTGGGGCTGGACTGGCTGGCCGAGGCGCGGGCCGCACGGGCGACGGTGCCGAAGGCGGTGGCGCCGGCGCTGCTGGCGGGCTGGCAGGCGCCGGGGATGCTGCGGCGGCTGGCGGCAGGGGAACCGGCGCAACTGTCGGAATTCGCGCGCCGCGGCGGGCTCTTGTGGCAGGCCCTCACCGGGCGCTGGTAGGCTAATTTTCGACGAAAATCAGGGGCTTCAGGCCCGGAACTCGCGCGGTTTCAGCCAGAGCCAGATCAGCGCGCCGCCGGCCAGCACCAGGAAGGGCAGCATCGCCAGGTTGACCATCTGCCATCCGGCCTCGACCGAGCCGCCCGAGCAGTTCATCAGCCCGCCGGAGGAGAAGCTGGCCAGCGTCACGCCGCCGAAGACCACCAGGTCGTTGATCCCCTGCAGCCGGCCCTTCTCCTCGGGCCGCTGCGCATTGGTCAGCATCGTCGTCGCGCCGATGAAGCCGAAGTTCCAGCCCACGCCCAGGAGGATCAGCGCGATGAAGAAATTCTCCAGCGCCACCCCGGCCATCGCCACCGCCCCGGCGGCGGCGAGGATGACGAGGCCGAGGGCGATCACCTTCTCCACCCCGTAGCGGGCGATGATGTGGCCGGTGATGAAACTGGGCGCATACATCGCCAGCACATGGGCGGAAACGATGTCGGCGGCATGGCCGGTCTCGAAGCCGCAGCCGACCACGGCCAGCGGCGAGGAGGTCATCACCAGGTTCATCAGCGCATAGGAGACGGTGGCGCAGATCATGGCGACGGCGATGGCGGGGGTGCGGACCAGCTCTCCCACCGGGCGGCCCTGCGGCGCGCCGGCGGCGCGGGCGGCGGGGCGCGGGATGCGCAAGAGCAGGAACAGCGCCACCCCCACCACGTTCAGCCCGATCACCGCGAGATAGGTGCCGAGGAAGGGGATCACGAAGGCCTGCGAGGTGGCCTTCACCAGTTGCGGGCCGAAGACGGCGGAGAGAAGGCCCCCCGCCATGACCAGCGAGATCGCCTTCGGCCGGAACGCGTCCGAGGCGGTATCGGCGGCGGCGAAGCGATAGAAGCCCTGCGCGCTCATGTAGATGCCGGTGAACAGCGAGGCGATGCAGAACATCAGGAAGCTGTTGGTCCAGAGCGCCCAGGCCCCCAGCCCGCCGCCGACGGCGCCTCCCAAGGCCCCCACGGCGAAGCCCGCGGCGCGGCCGTGGCGCTGCATGAAGGCCGAGATCGGCGTCGCGGTCAGCATCGAGCCGATGACGGCGCAGGAGATCGGCAGCGTCGCCCAGCAGGCGTTGGGGGCCAGCGCGGACCCGGCAAGGCCGGCGACGGTGAAGATCATCGGCATCTGCGCGCCGAGGACGGCCTGGGCGGCGACGAGGACGGCGACGTTGCGTTTGGCGGTGGCGTCTGACATGGCTGGCAGGCCTAGGGGGTTCCGCTGCCCCCTGCAAGGGGGTTTCGGGTCGCATGGTGGGACGGATCATCCGGGGAGAGCAGGATTTGCTGGAAGGCGCGGCCTGGTTGGCCGAGGCCGAGCCGCGCTTCGCGCCGGCGCTGGCGCTCGGCCCGCTGCCGTTGCGGCGCTGGCCCGAGGGCTTCGCGGCGCTTCTGGACGCGATCATCGGCCAGCAGGTTTCCACCGCTTCCGCCGCCGCCATACGGGTGCGGATGGAAGCGGCGGGGTTCCTGGACGAGGCCCGCGTCGCCGCGGCCTCGGAAGAGGAACTGCGGGCGGCGGGCCTCAGCCGGCAGAAGGCCCGCTATGCCGCGGCGCTGGCCCGGGCGCAGCTGGACTATGCCGCGCTGGCCGCGACGCCGGATGCCGAACTGGTGGCGCGGCTGGTGGCCCTGCCCGGGATCGGCCGCTGGACGGCGGAGATTTATGCCATGTTCTCGCTCGGCCGGGCCGATGTCTTCGCGCCGGGCGACCTTGCCCTGCAGGAAGCCACGCGGATGCTGTTCGGGCTGGAGGCGCGGCCCTCGGAAAAGGCGCTGCGGGCGATGGCCGAGGCCTGGAGCCCCTGGCGGTCGATTGCGGCGCGGGCGCTCTGGGCCTATTACCGGGCGGCGAAAGGCAGGGAAGGGATCAGGGGATGAGGCAGCTGGACTCCGGCCGCAAGGGCGCGGGCAAGGGACAGGCGAAGGCGGCGGTGGTCTTCCTGCACGGCTACGGCGCCGACGGGGCGGACCTGCTGGGCCTCGCCGACGTGCTGGCGCCGCATCTGCCCGGCACGGCCTTCTTCGCCCCCGACGCGCCGGAGCGCTGCCCGGGCGCGCCCTTCGGCCGGCAATGGTTCCCGATCCCCTGGATCGACGGCTCGTCCGAGGCGGAGCAGGCCGCCGGGCTGGCAGCAGCCGCGGAAGACTTGAACGGCTTTCTAGACCGGCTGCTGACCGACGAGGGGCTGGCGGCCGGTGCGCTGGTGCTGGTCGGCTTCAGCCAGGGCGCGATGATGGCGATGCAGGTCGCGCCGCGGCGGGCGGAGGCCGTGGCGGGCGTCGTCGCCATCTCCGGCCGGCTGATCGCGCCGGAGTTGCTGGCAACGGAGGCGGCGGTGAAGCCGCCGGTGCTGCTGCTGCACGGCGACCGCGACGATGTGGTGCCCTTCGAGGACATGTCCCGCGCCGGCAACGCGCTGGTGGCGGCGGGGTTCGACACCTACGGCCATGTCATGCAGGGCACCGGCCACGGCATCGCGCCGGACGGGCTGGGGGTGGCGCTGCAATTCCTGAAGGAACGGCTGCCGCTGTAGCGCAGGCCCCTGCCCCGGCTTGATTTCCCCGCCCCATGGCGGGAAGGTCCCCGCACAGGAGGACGATCATGGACCACGAAGACCTGCGGCACTGGTCGAAGCGGGCGGCGGACTGGACGGCGGAGTATCACGCCGGCTTGCGCGACCGCCCGGTCAGGGCGCCGCTGACCCCCGGGGCGGTCGCCTCCGCCCTGCCCCCGGCCCCGCCCGAGGCGGCCGAGCCGATGGAGGCGATCTGGGCGGATTTCGAGCGGCTGGTCCCCGGCGCGATGACCCATTGGCAGCACCCGCGCTTCTTCGCCTACTTCCCGGCCAATGCCGCCCCGGCCTCGATGCTGGCCGAGCAACTGGTCAATGCCATGGCCTGCCAAGGGATGATCTGGCAGACCTCGCCCGCGGCGACCGAGGTCGAGCAGGTGATGGTGCAATGGCTGCGCGCCGCGCTCGGCCTGCCGGAGGGGTTTTCCGGCACCATCCACGATTCGGCCACCACCGCGACGCTGTCGGCGGTGCTGACCATGCGGGAACAGGCGCTCGGCTGGCAGGGGCTGGCGCAGGGCCTGCCCGGCGCGCCGCGGCTGCGGCTCTATGCCAGCGAGGAGACGCATTCCTCCGTCGACAAGGCGGCACGGCTGTCCGGGATCGGGCAGGAGAACCTGGTCAAGGTGCCGACCGACGCCGCGCTGTCGATGCGCCCCGGCGCGCTGGCCGGCGCGATCGAGGCCGACCGGGCGGCGGGCTTCCTGCCCGCCGGGGTGATCCTCTGCGCCGGCGGCACCAGCGTCGGCGCCTTCGACCACATCGCCGACTGCATCGCCGCGGCGAAGGCCGAGGGGCTGCCGGTGCATGTCGATGCCGCCTGGGCGGGCTCGGCGATGATCTGCCCGGAGTTCCGGGCGCTGTGGCAGGGGATCGAGGGGGCGGATTCCATCGTCTTCAACCCGCACAAGTGGCTGGGGGTGCAGTTCGACTGCGCGGTGCAGTTCCTGCGCGACCCCGGCCCGCAAGTGCGCACCCTGGGGCTGCGGCCCAGCTATCTGGAGACGGCGGGGCGCGAGGAGATCGTCAATTTCAACGAATGGACGGTGCCCTTGGGCCGCCGGTTCCGGGCGCTGAAACTGTGGTTCGTGCTGCGCGCCTACGGGCTGGAGGGGCTGCGCGCCCGCATCCGCAACCACATCGCCTGGGCGGCGGAGGCCTGCGAGGCGCTGCGCGCCCTGCCTGGGGTGGAGATCGTGACGGAGCCGCGGCTGTCGCTCTTCACTTTCGCGCTGGAGGACGAGGCCGCGACCATGGCGCTGCTGGCGCGGATCAACGACGAGGGGCGGGTCTACCTGACCCAGACCCGGCATCAGGGCCGCTACGTGATCCGGGTGCAGGTCGGCCAGTTCGACTGCACCCGCGAAGATGTGATGGAAATCCCGGCCGCGGTGACGCGGCTGATGTGAAGCCCCCGGGCGGGTAGGCCCGCCCGGGGAAGTCCGGCGTCAGAAGCGGAAGCCGACGCGCAGGGTGGCGGTGGTGGCGTCCAGGTCCACGCCCGAGCCGTCGAAATCGTCGAAGCGGTTGGTCATGACCTCGCCGCCGAGCGTCCACTGGTCGTTCAGCGCATAGGTCGCGCCGGCCCCCAGAACCCAGCCGTTGTCGGACAGGTCGGCGCCGCCGATGGTGGCATCGGCCCGCGCCGCGCCGGCGGTGGCGTAGATCAGCGTCCGGCCGGTGTCATAGCCCGCCTGCAGCTTCAGCCGGGCGATGCTGTCCAGGCTGTCGCCGCTGCCCGCCGCACCCAGGTCCAGGTCGGCCTTGTCCCAGTCGGCCTCGATGCCGAGGACGGTGCGGCCGAGGTCCCAGCGATAGCCGGCATGGACACCGCCGATGGCGCCATTGCCGTCGAACCCGGCGCCGTTCGAGTCGAGATCGCCATAGCCGACCTGCGCACCGACGTAGAAGCCGGCCCAGTCCCCGCCGTAATCCACCACCGGGGCGGGTTCGGCGACGATGACGGGCTCGGGCACCACCTCGACCGGGCCGCCGGCGAAGGCGGGCGCGGCAAGGGCGGCGGTGGCCAGGAAGATTGCTGCGGTTTTCATCACTATCTCCATTGCTCCATGGTCTCCTGCTCCGCCCGGTGAAGTCCGGGCGGCGGATGGAGGTAAAGGCTGGTGCTGCGCTGCGGCGGGGGCAATGGGTCTTCACGGGGCTGTGACGGCGCCGCCGCCGCGCGGGCCGGTTTCGGCCGTTCCCCGCCGCGGGGGACCCGGGGAAATCGGCAGGTCCCGGCCGATCAGGCCCGCTCGGCCAGCGCCAGCCATTCCTCTTCGGCCGCCGCCAGCGCCGCCTGCCGCTCGGCCAGCCCTTCGGAGGCCTTGCGGAACTTCACCGGCTCCTTGTCGTAGAGGTCGGGCTGCGACAGGAACTCGGTCAGCTTGCCGATCTCGGCCTGAAGCCGGTCCATCAGCGCGGGCAGGTCGTCGAAGCGCTTGCGCTCGGTGAAGGTCAGCCCCTCGGCCTTCTTCGGCTCCGGCTTCGCATCCGGCTTCAACTTTGGTGCGGAAACACTTGTTTTTACTGTATTTTCTTGAACAACCGGACGTTGCACCGCATAGTCCGACCAGCCGCCGGGATAGACCGTCGCCCGCCCGTTCCCCTCCATCGCCACGGTCTGGGTGGCGATGCGGTCGATGAAGTCGCGGTCGTGGCTGACCAGCAGCACGGTGCCGTCGAATTCGCCCAGGATGTCCTGCAACAGGTCCAGCGTCTCGACGTCCAAGTCGTTGGTCGGCTCGTCCAGCACCAGCAGGTTGGAGGGTTTCGCCATCAGCTTGGCCAGCAGCAGCCGCGCCTTCTCGCCGCCCGACAGGCTGCGGACCGGGGCGCGGGCCTGCGCCTCGTCGAAAAGGAAGTCCTTCAGATAGGCCACCACATGCCGCGGCTGGCCGCGCACCAGCACCTGGTCGGCGGCGCCGGAGACCTTCATCAGCGGATCGCCGGTCAGGTTCTCCCACAGGCTCGCCTCGGCATCCAGCGCGGCGCGGGTCTGGTCGAAGACGGCGATCTCCAGATTGGTGCCATGGATCACCGTGCCGGCATCCGGTTGAACTTCGCCGGTCAACATCTTGAGAAGCGTGGTCTTTCCCACCCCGTTCGGCCCGACGAAGGCCACCCGGTCGCCGCGCATCACCCGCAGCGAGAAGTCGCGGACGATGGGCTTGCCGCCATAGGTCTTGGTCAGCCCGGTCGCCTCGATCACCCGGCGGCCCGACTGCTGTCCGCTGTCCAGTTCCAGCGCCGCCGCTCCCTGCCGCCGGATCTGCGCCGCCCGGTCGGCGCGCAGCGCCTGAAGCGCCCGCACCCGGCCCATGTTGCGCTTCCTGCGGGCGGAGATGCCCTCCACCGCCCAACGGGCCTCGGCCTTGATCTTGCGGTCCAGCTTGTGGCGGGCCTCGTCCTCCTGTGCCCAGATCTCCTCGCGCCAGTCCTCGAACCCCTCGAAGCCGGCCTCGCGGCGGCGGACCTCGCCGCGGTCGATCCACAGCGTGGCGCGGGTCAGCGCCCGCAGGAAGGCGCGGTCGTGGGAGATCAGCACGAAGGCGGCGCGGGTGTCGCGCAGCTCCGCCTCCAGCCATTCGATGGCCTGAATGTCCAGATGGTTGGTCGGCTCGTCCAGCAGCATCAGCTCCGGTGCCTCGGCCAGCAGCTTCGCCAGCGCGGCGCGGCGGCGTTCCCCGCCGGAGGCGGTGGCGACGGGGGTCGCGGGGTCGAACTTCAACCCCTCGGCCACCACGCCCAGCCGGTAGGACTCGCCCTCCGGCAGCGCCGAGGCGGCATAGTCGCCCAGGGTGGCGTAGGCGGACAGGTCCGGGTCCTGCTCCATGTAGCCCACGGTCACGCCCTGCGGCACCACCCGGGCGCCGCGGTCGGGCTCCACCAGACCGGCCATCACCTTCATCAGCGTGGACTTGCCGCTGCCGTTGCGGCCGACCAGCGCCACCCGGTCGCCGGGCTGGACCACCAGCGACAGGTCGTCGAAGACGGGATTGCCGCCGAAGGTCAGCGAGATGCCGGAGAGTTGCAGGAGCGGTGCGCGGGCCATGGCGGCGGGTTATGCGCGGAACGGCCCGGCGTCAACGCCCCCTGCCCGCCGCAAGCGGCGCAACCGGCACCGGAATTGCCGCTTCCCGCCTTGCGCCTCCGGCCAGCCGGCCTAGAACAGAGGCGCGCGCAGGAGGCAAGCCATGACCGAAGAAGCACTCGTGATCTTCACGCCCTCGGGCAAGCGGGGAAGATTCCCGCTGGGAACCCCGGTGCTGACGGCGGCGCGGCAGCTGGGGGTGGACCTCGATTCGGTCTGCGGCGGCCGCGGCATCTGCTCGAAATGCCAGATCACCCCGGGCTACGGCGAGTTCCCGAAGCACGGCGTCACCGTCGCCCCCGACGCGCTGAGCGACTGGAACGCGGTCGAGGACCGCTACAAGCGCATCCGCGGCCTGATCGACGGCCGCCGCCTGGGATGCCAGGCCAAGGTGATGGGCGATGTGGTCATCGACGTGCCGCCGGAAAGCCAGGTCCACAAGCAGGTGATCCGCAAGTCGGCCGCCGACCGGCATATCGAGATGGACCCGGCGACCCGCAGCTACTACGTCGAGGTCGAAGAGCCCGACATGCACGAACCCACCGGGGATTTGGAGCGTCTGGCCCGCGCCCTGAAGGCGCAATGGAACATCGACGGCATCGATGCCGACCTCTCCATCCTGCGCCGGTTGCAGCCGGTGCTGCGCAAGGGCGAATGGAAGGCGACCGTGGTCTTGAACCGCGGCAACCATGACAGCCGCCATCGCCTCTTGGACATTTTCCCCGGCTTCCACGAGGGCGCGCTTTACGGCCTTGCCGTCGACCTCGGCTCCACCACCATCGCCGCGCATCTCTGCGACCTGGCCGACGGCAAGGTGCTGGCGTCCAGCGGCCTGATGAACCCGCAGATCCGCTTCGGCGAGGACCTGATGTCCCGCGTCTCCTACGCCATGATGAACAAGGGCGGCGACGTCGAGATGACCAAGGCCGTGCGCGAGGCCATCAACACGCTGGCGGTCTCGGTGGCGAAGGAGGCCGGGGTGGAGCCTTCGGCGATCTACGAGATGGCGATCGTCTTCAACCCGGTGATGCACCACCTGTTCCTCGGGGTGGACCCGGTGGAACTGGGACAGGCGCCCTTCGCGCTGACGACCTCCAGCAGCCTGTCGCTGGATGCGCGCGACCTGGACCTGACCGACCTGAACCGCAACGCAAGGGTCTATGTGCTGCCCTGCATCGCCGGCCATGTCGGCGCCGATGCCGCGGCGGTGGCGCTGTCGGAGGAGCCGAACAAGTCCAAGGACATGGTGCTGATCGTCGACGTCGGCACCAATGCGGAAATCCTCTTGGGCAACGAGACCCGGGTTCTGGCCTGCTCCTCGCCCACCGGCCCGGCCTTCGAGGGGGCGCAGATTTCCTCCGGCCAGCGCGCCGCCCCCGGCGCCATCGAGCGGGTGGAGATCGACCCCGTGACCAAGGAGCCGCGCTTCCGGGTGATCGGCGTCGACCTGTGGTCGGACGACCCGGGCTTCGAGGCTGCGGTGGCCGGCACCGGCGTCACCGGCATCTGCGGCTCCGGCATCATCGAGGCGGTGGCCGAGATGCGGATGGCCGGGCTGGTGGACCAGGGCGGCCTGATCGGCAGCCCCGATCAGACCGGAACCTGGCGCTGCGAGCCGCATGGCCGCACCTATTCCTACGTCATGCACGACGCCAGCGCGGCGGGCGGGCCGAAGATCATGGTGACGCAGGGCGACATCCGGGCGATCCAGCTGGCGAAATCGGCGCTTTACGCCGGGGCGCGGCTGCTGATGGACACGATGGGGGTGGACAAGGTGGATCGCGTCACCCTGGCCGGGGCCTTCGGCGCCCATATCAGCCCCAGGCACGCCATGGTGCTGGGGATGATCCCGGACGTGCCGCTGGACCACGTCCGCAGCGCCGGCAACGCCGCCGGCACCGGGGCGCGGATCGCGCTTTTGAACCGTGCGGCACGCGACCAGATCGAATCGGTGGTGCATCACATCCACAAGGTCGAGACCGCCATCGAGCCGCGCTTCCAGGAGCATTTCGTCAATGCCTCCGCCATCCCCAATGCGGTGGAGCCCTTCCCGGAACTGGCCAAGGTGGTGACCCTGCCCGATGTCAGCTTCAACACCGGCGGCTCGGGCGGCGGCGGCGAGGGCGGGCGCCGGCGGCGGCGCGGCTGACCTGTCGCCCTCGCTTGCGCGGGGTGGGAAAAGCGATAACGTCCCGCCATGTCCGATGACCCCGTCGCCGATCTGATCACGAAATGCGCCGGCGGCGACCGGGCGGCCTTTCGCCTGCTCTATCGGGCCACGGCCGCGAAACTCATGGGTGTTCTCCTGCGTATCCTCGGGGAACGGGCGGAGGCGGAGGATGCCTTGCAGGAGGTCTATACCCGGGTCTGGCTGCGCGCCGGGCGTTTCGACCCGGCCCGGGGGCGCGGGATGACCTGGCTTGTCGCGGTGTCCCGCAACCTTGCGATCGACCGGCTGCGCGCCCGCCCCTCCGAAACGGCCGACGACGCGATGGAGACGGTCCCGGATCGGACGCCGCGGGCGGAAACCCGGCTGGTCGCGGCGGGCGAGGCAAGGCGCATCGCCGACTGTTTCACCACGCTGGAGCCCGACCGGGCCGAGGCGGTGCGCGGCGCCTATCTGGACGGACTGTCCTATGCCGACCTCGCCGCACGCCACGCGGTGCCGCTGAACACCATGCGCACCTGGCTGCGGCGCAGCCTGCTGAAGCTGAAGGAGTGTCTGGACCGATGACCGACGCTTCTCTCACCCTGCGCGAGACGGACGAGGTGCTTGCCGCCGAATATGTGCTTGGCGTGCTGGACCGGGAGGAGCGCGCGGCGGTGGCGGCCCGGCTGCGGCAGGATCAGGAGTTTGCCGGGCTGGTCGCCGCCTGGGAAGAGCGGCTTTCGGGGCTGAACGGCGGGTTCGCCGAAGCCCCCGCTGCCGACCTCCTGCCCCGGATCGAGGCCCGCCTGTTCCCCGCCGCGAGGTCGCCGCGCCGCTGGTCCCCGCTGCGCTGGCTTGCGGGCGCGGGGGTGGCCGCGGCGCTGGTGCTGGCCGGGCTGGCCATGCTGCCGCCGCCCCGGTCCGACCTGGTGGCGGTGCTGGCCGCCGCGGACAACCGCCTGGCCTACGAGGTGCGCCGGTCCGGCCAGACCCTGCGCATCACCCGCGTGGCAGGGGAACCCGCGGCCGAAGGACAGGTGCACGAGCTTTGGGTCATCGCCCCCGGCGCGGCTCCGGTCTCGCTGGGGCTGCTGCAACAGGACGCGCTGGTGGTCGATCATGCCCTGCCCGCACCGGGCTGGGTGCTGGCGGTGTCGGTCGAGCCGGCCGGAGGCTCGCCCAGCGGGCAGCCGACCGGGCCGGTGATCCTGACCGCGCAGGTCGAGGCCGGGACCTGACCGATCACAGCCGCGTGAACCGGGCGCCGGGGTGAAACTTCGCCGGATGCGCCTCCGTAGCTTCGGGCGTGAGGCGGGAATGGCCCGCCCCGGAACCCGAGGAGCCATCACATGAAGACTGTCGCAATCGCCTCCACGATCCTGGCCCTGTCCGCCGCGCTGGCCCAGGCGGAAAACCCGATGGTCGGCGGCGCGCCGATGTTCGAGGACAAGACCATCGTCGAGAACGCCGCCAACTCGGCCGACCATACCACGCTGGTGGCCGCGGTGCAGGCGGCGGGGCTGGTCGAAACCCTGTCGGGGGAAGGGCCCTTCACCGTCTTCGCGCCCACCGATGACGCTTTCGCCAAGCTGCCCGCCGGCACGGTCGAGACGCTGCTCAAGCCCGAGAACAAGGATCAGCTGGCCAGGATCCTGACCTGCCACGTCGTGGCGGCGGATGCGATGTCGGATGCGATCATGAAGATGGTCGACGACGACAAGGGCGCCCATCCGGTCAAGACCGTCGGCGGCTGCGAGTTCACCGCCATGTATGAAGGCGACAGGATCATGATCAAGGACGGCATGGGCAACGTCGCCAATGTCACCATCGCCGACGTCAAGCAATCGAACGGCGTGATCCATGTGATCGACACGGTGCTTCTGCCCGCCATGTAACCCGCGACCGGGCGGGGAAGGCATCCCGTGACGCTGCGGCCGCCCCTCCCGCCCGGCCGGCCCCCCGGGGCCTTGTTCTCCCCCGGTCCCGGGGAATGGCCTCCGGTTCGCCCGGAGGCCGCCTCCTGCCCGCGGCCGGTGCTTGACCTCGGTTCCGCTATGGCTTACCTCAGCGAAACCGCGCGGGTGTAGCTCAATGGCAGAGCAGAAGCTTCCCAAGCTTACGACGAGGGTTCGATTCCCTTC
>NZ_JAAKGP010000013.1 GCF_011043545.1 Rhodobacter sp. SGA-6-6
AGCGGGAATCGAACCCGCCCCATCAGCTTGGAAGGCTGAGGCGCTACCACTACACCATACCCGCCGCTCTGGCCCGTCCCTAGCCGAATTCCGGCAGGCCCGCAAGCCGCCGGACCTTTCGCGGAACCGTCATCGCGCCGTCGCCGCGCCTTCATGCGCGGCGGCTAGCCTGCGGCGGCACCCTGCCGGTCCGAGGCCCGCATGATCACCGACGCGCTTCCCCTTCCCGCCGACCCGCCCGAGGTCCGCTTCACCTATTCCCACCCCGGCCAGCCGGCCTTCCGCCGCGGGCTGATCCGCGCGGTGGAACGGGTGTCGGGCCAGCCGCGGCTGGAAAGCCTCTATGCCGGCTGGGCCAACGGGAGCAAACGCCCGGGCGAATCCGTCTTCGCGGCCGCTCTGCGGCTCTTGGACCTGCCGGTCAGGATCGAGGGCCGGGCGGCGCTGGCCGCCCTGCCGCGCGAGGGCGGGCTGCTGCTGGTGGCGAACCATCCCTTCGGCATCGTCGACGGGCTGGCACTCGGCCAGCTGGGGATGGCGCTGCGGGGCAATGTGCGGATCATGACAAACAGCCTCTTGTGCCGGGTGCCGGAGGTGGACCCCCACCTGCTGCCGGTGGATTTCTCCGACACCGCCGCGGCGCGCCGGCTGACCGGCGAGACCCGCCGCCGCGCCGCCGAACTGCTGCTGGCCGGCAAGGTGGTGGCGATCTTCCCGGCCGGCGGCATCGCCACCGCCAACCGGCCCCTGCGCGGCCGCGCCGTCGATTCGCCCTGGCATCCCTTCACCGGGCGGCTGGCCACCCTGCCCGGCGTCACCACCCTGCCGGTGCATGTCCGCGGCCAGAACTCGCGGCTGTTCCAGATCGCCAGCCACCTGTCCTATCCGCTGCGGGTGGCGCTGATCTTCCACGAGACCCGCCGCCGCATCGGCCGCCCGCTGGACCTGCGGCTGGGGATGCCGATCCCGGCCGAGGAGCTGCGCCGGCTGGACCGCAACAGCGTCGCCGCCGAGCTGCGCCGCCGCACCATGACGCTGGCCCGCCCGCTGCCCGAGGACCCCGACGAGACATTCGACTGGCCGCGCCACATCCGCTGGTAGGGGGGCGGGCTCGCCCGTGGACCGGGCGGGAACAGGCGAGGCGCTGCCTCGCCCCCGCCCGTGCGCGACATATCAGCCGGAGACGGTGGTGGCTATAACCCCGAGAGGCCAGCGCCCGACCCGGCGGGCGTATAAGCGCTTGGCCCAAGGGCGGGGCGGGCGCTGGCCGGGCCTTGAGGGCCCGGCCGGTCCGGCCGAACGGTTGCACTGTGGCGAAGGCACACGCCTTCGCCAGGGAAACCGAGACAGGAAAACCCCAACCCAGGCGCCCTACCGCACCCGGGCCACCACCGCCCGGCTGGGCGTCGTCGCCGCGTCCGCCGGCATCGAGACATAGGGCTCCGTCACTTCCAGCAGTTCCACCGGCTGCGCCCGCAGGGCCGCGGCGAAGCCGCCGTCCCAGAGGCTGCCCTTCACCGTCAGCACGATCACCCCGCCCTTCGCCGTGATCCGCACCAGCTCGGGCAGCGCCTCGGCGCCGACATGGCCGGTGGTGAAGACCCCGGTCGAGATCACCGCGGCGAAGGCCCCGTCCGGGAAGTCCAGCGGCTGCCCCAGCACCGCCCGCATCAGCCGGGCATAGGCGCCCTTGCGGGCCGCGACCGCCAGCATCCCCTCGCTGATGTCCGCGCCCCAGACCTCGGGCCAGCCGAGGATGCCGAACCACGGCCCCGCGATCCCGGTGCCGCAGCCCGCGTCCAGCACCGGCCCCGCCCCCCGCGGCAGGTGCCGCGCCAGGAGCGCCAGCCCGATGCTGGGATGGCGGTAGCCGGTCGCCGCCATCTCGGCGTCGTAGCCCTCGGCCCAGCCATCATAGGCGGCGGCCACCTCCTCCGCCGATTTCGCCGCATAGACCGCGCCCAGGGCGCCCCCGTGTTCCGCCATCCGCCGCTCCCTTGCTGCCGCCGACCATAGCCAAACGCCGGGAAATGTATAACCCTTCCGGCAGATGGAGGCAGAGATGACCGACGAGACCGAGACCGCCGCCCTGATCCGCACGATCCCCGCGCTGGCCGCCGGCGGCACGCCGGAGCGCCTCGGCGGGCTGACCAACCGGGTCTACCGGGTCGGCGATTGCGTCCTGCGCCTGCCCGGCCGCGGCACCGAGGCCTATATCGACCGCCGGAACGAGGCCGAGGCCGCCCGCGCCGCCGCCGAAGCCGGCGTCTCGCCCCCGGTCCTGCACGCCGACCCGGAAACCGGCGTCATGGTCACCCGCTACCTGCCCGGCACCGCCACCATGTCGCCCGAGGCCTTCCGCACCCGCAAGGGCAGCCCCGCTCGCGCCGGCGCGGCCTTCGCCCGCCTGCACGCCTCCGGCGCCCGCTTCCCGGCGCGGTTCGAGCTCTTCGCCATGATCGACGACTACCTGCGCCACCTCGCCTCCACCGACATCGCCCCGCCCGAGGGCTACCACGACGTGCTGCGGGAGGCGGAGGCGGTCCGCGCCGCCCTTGCCGCGGTGCCGCTGCCGCTGGCCCCCTGCCACTGCGACCCGCTCTGCGAGAACTTTCTGGACACCGGAGAGGCGATGTGGATCGTCGACTGGGAATATTCCGGCATGAACGACCCGATGTGGGACCTCGGCGACCTGTCGGTCGAAGCCGGCTTCGACGCGGCGCAGGAGCAGGAGATGCTGCACGCCTATTTCGGCGGCGCGCCCTCCCCGCGCGACCATGGCCGGATGGTGATCTACAAGGCGATGTGCGACCTGCTGTGGACGCTCTGGGGCCTGCTGCAACTGGCGAACGGCAACCCGGCCGAGGACTTCCGCGCCTACGCCGAGGGGCGCTTCGCGCGGTGCAAGGCGCTGATGGCGAGTGCGGACTTCCCGCGGCATCTGGCGGCGATCGGGGGGTGAGGGGCTTGGCCCGGTCGTTCCCGAAAGCAGGATGGAACTGCGCGGTTACCGGGATGGATCTGGAGGCGTCATGAAACCGACGACTATCGCCGCCTCGGCAAGCTGTTCGAAGCCGGAAAACTGGAAAGGTTGCGCGACGAACTCCTGCCGTTCCTCGCCGAAAACGACCCGGATGCCAGATTCCTGAACGCACATTTCTCGACAGACCCCGAAGAAACCGGGGCTGAACTCGACCGGCGCACCGCGCGCGAACTGCAGGCGCTGGCCGCGGATCTCCATCCCCGCTCGCTCCATGCTCTGGCCTGGCGCTATCGCCATGGCGATGATGTTCCGGCGGACCATGCGAAGTTCAAGGACCTCCTCGCCGCCGCGGCCCTCCTGGGCAACAAGCCCGCACGACAGGACCTTGCTCACATCCTTGAACGTGACCTCGGCCTTTCCGGGCTGGGAAAGAGGTTCCCGAGGAACGAAGACGAATGATGATCCGACAAGCCCCTGTGACAGGCTCTCCCATCAGGGCGGACGCTGAACGCCCGCCCCCGATTTTTCGTCGAAAAATCGCCTACTTCTTGGTGATCCGTCCGTCCAGATAGGGCTGATAGGGCGCATTCGCGGCGATGAACTCGGCCACCACATCCGCCAGGTCGGGGCCGAAGTCGTAGGCCTTGGCCGCGTCGATGAAGACCGAGAAGCCGTCGCCGCCCTGGCGGACGTAGTTGTTCGACACCACCAGGTAAGAGGCCGTCGGGTCGATTGGGGCCCAGGCGTCGCCGCCGACCAGCACCTGCACGTCGCTGATCCGGCTGCCGGCCGGCTGGCTGACATCGAAGCTATATTTCAGCCCGGCCACCTGCAGGAAGCGTCCTGCCTTCTCCTCATACTGGCTGACGCCGTTCTCCAGCGCCTCGACCAGCGTGGCGCCGGTCACCTCGAAGGTGGACAGGGTGTTCTGGAACGGCAGCACCGTCAGCACCTCGCCCATCGTCACCTCGCCCGCGTCGATGGAGGCCCGCAGGCCGCCCGAGTTCACCAGCGCGATGGTCACCCCCTGGTCCGCCACCCGCGCCAGCGAGGCGTCGGCGACCAGGTTGCCCATGGTGCATTCGACCTGCCGGCAGTTGTCGCGGTTGCCGTCGATCTCGGCCGCGGTCTCGGCCACCACCTTGCTGCGGATCTCGTCCAGCGGCTGCGCCAGCTCGGCGATCCGGGCCAGGGTGGCGGCATCCTCGGCCACCGCCTTGTCCATGATCAAGGGCTCGCCCTTCGCCTCGACGATCTCGCCGGCGTCGTCGAAGGTGACGTTCAGCTCGCCCAGGAACTTGCCGTAGGCATAGGCCTGCACGATGGCGGTCTTGCCGACCATGGTCGGATAGGGGCCTTTCGCATCCGGGCTGATGTTGGACAGGTAGGTGTTGTCGTGGCCGCCGACGATGACGTCCACCCCCGTGGTCTCGGCCGCCACCCGCTTGTCCACCAGATAACCGGAATGCGACAGCACGATGATCTTGTTCACCCCCTCGCCGGTCAGCTTGTCGACCTCGCCCTGCACCGCCGCGACCGGATCGGTGAAGATCACGTTCTTGCCGGGGCTGGCGATCTCCGGCGTGTCGATGGGGGTCAGGCCGATCAGGCCGATCTTCTCGCCGCCGCGCTCGATCACCGTGGACTTCAGGATCTTGTCCTTCAGCTTCGGCTCCATGCTGATGTCGGCGTTCGACATCAGCACCGGGAAGCCCACCGCATCGACGAAGCCGGCCAGCACCTCGGGGCCGTCGTCGAATTCGTGGTTGCCCACGGTCATCGCGTCGTAGCCCAGCTTGTTCATGAACTCGGCGGTCATCACCCCCTTGTAATAGGTGTAGAACAGCGTGCCCTGGAACTGGTCGCCGCCATCGACAAGGATGGTGTTGTTCGACCGCGCCCGCGCCTCGGCCAGGGCCGAGACCAGCCGGGCCGAGCCGCCGAAACATTCGCCCGCCGCATTGTCCTCGGCCGAGCAGGGGCCGTCGGAAGAGGAGATCGGCTCGAACCTGTCGTGGAAATCGTTGGTGTGCAGGATGGTCAGCGAATAATCCGCCCAGGCCGCCCCCGCGCCAAGGGTCAGGGCCGCCACGGTGCCAAGGAGTTTGCCATACATCGTAGATCTCCGCGCTGGTTGATCCCGTTACATTGCTGTTACATCGCCGCCCGAGTCAAAGGTCCTGTGGCGGTCCGGTCCCTTCCTGCCGGTTGCAGGTGAAACCCCGGTGACAAATGTCCCCGCCCCGCCATTGACCGGCGCCCGGTTCCGGTGCAATGCACCGCCATGCTGATCTACAAGATCCTCCGCCGCCCCGAATGGGATGCCTTCCGCGCCGCGGGCGAAACCGCCGGCGCGCCGGTCGATCTGGCCGACGGCTACATCCATTTTTCCACCGCCGCCCAGGTGGCCGAGACCGCCGCCAAATGGTTCGCCACCGAAAGCGACCTGGTGCTGGTGGCCTTCGACGCCGACCGCCTCGGCCCGGCGCTGAAATGGGAGCCATCGCGCGGCGGGGCGCTGTTCCCCCATCTCTACCGGGTGCTGAAGCTGGAAGAGGTGGTCTGGGACAAGTCGCTGCCCCTCGGCGCCACCGGCCACATCTTCCCCGAGGGCCTGTGGTGAGCCTGCTGGAATCCCTCGGCCTCGGCCTGATGCGCCGGGTGGACCCGGAGCGGGCGCATGGGCTGGCGCTGAAGGCGCTGACTTCGGGCCTTGCGCCGCTGCCCGGGCCGGTGACCTCGCCGCGGCTGGCCTGCACGCTGGCCGGGATGGCGCTGCCGAACCCGGTCGGGCTGGCCGCCGGCTTCGACAAGAACGCCACCGCCGTGCCGCAGCTGTCGCGCGCGGGCTTCGGCTTCCTGGAGGTCGGCGCGGCGACGCCGCTGCCGCAGGACGGCAACCCGAAGCCGCGGCTGTTCCGGCTGGCCGAGGACCGCGCCGCCATCAACCGCTTCGGCTTCAACAACGACGGGATGGCGGCCATCGCCGCCCGCCTTGCCGCCCGGACCCGCGGCCCGGTTCCCGTGGGGCTGAACCTCGGCGCCAACAAGACCAGCGCCAACCGCGCCGCCGATTTCGCCCGGGTGCTGGCGGCCTGCGGCCCGCATGTCGATTTCGCCACGGTGAACGTCAGCAGCCCCAACACCGAGAAACTGCGCGACCTGCAGGGCCCCGCCGCCCTTTCCGCGCTGCTGGAGGGGGTGATGGAGGCCAACGCCCAACTCGCCCGGCCGATCCCGGTCTTCCTGAAGATCGCCCCCGACCTGACCGACGAGGACCTTGCCGGCATCGCCGGGGTCGCGCTGTCCTCGGGCCTGGCCGGCATCATCGCCACCAACACCACCCTGTCGCGCGAGGGCCTGAAATCCGCACATGCGGGCGAACAGGGCGGCCTTTCCGGCGCGCCCCTGTTCCAGAAGTCCACCCGCGTGCTGGCGCGTCTGTCGCAGCTGACGGAGGGGAAGCTGCCCCTGATCGGCGTCGGCGGCATCTTCTCGGCCGAAGAAGCCTATGCCAAGATCCGCGCCGGGGCCTCGGCGGTGCAGCTTTACACCGCCATGGTCTACCAGGGCCTGTCGCTGGCTGCCCGCATCGCCAAGGGGCTGGACGGGCTGCTGGCCCGCGACGGCTTCGCCACCGTCGCCGAAGCCGTGGGCACCGACCGCGCCCGCTGGCTGTAGCAGGTCACGCCTGTCCCTTTCATCTTGGCCGAAATACTCCACGGGGGTCCGGGGGTGTGAAACCCCCGGCGGCCGGCCACGCCTCCCAAGGCCCCCATTGAGGCGCCCGGGAAATCCGCTACCCTTCCCCCATGTTCCGCGCCGTCGAAGTTCCGCTCTGGCTTCTCATCCTGATCCTCGGCTTCGCCGCGATCAGCTTCGCCACCCATTTCCTGTTCCCCTCGGTGCGCTGGTTCTTCCGCCGCCGGGCCGAGCGGGCGCTGGCGCAGCTGAACGCAAGGCTCGACCGCAAGATCGACCTGTTCAAGCTGGCCCGCCGCCCGGACATGGTGGCGCGGCTGTCCTATGACGCCCGGGTGGTGGAGGCCGCGATGCTGCACGCCGCCGAGACCGGCATCCCGCCCGAGGTCGCCTTCGAGGAGGCCCGGCGCTATGCCCGCGAGATCGTCCCCGGCTTTTCCGCCACCGTCTATTTCGGCTTCGGCACCCGGGCCGCAAAGGTGCTGAGCCGGCTGCTGTTCCGCGTCCATGTCGGCCGCATCGACGAGGCGCTGCACCGGATCGACCCCAAGGCCACCGTGGTCTTCGTGATGAACCACCGCTCCAACATGGATTACGTGCTGGTCACCTGGCTGGTGTCGGAGCGCAGCGCGATCTCCTATGCCGTGGGCGAATGGGCGCATGTCTGGCCGCTGTCCTGGCTGATCCGTTCGATGGGGGCCTATTTCATCCGCCGCGGCAGCCGCAACGCGCTCTACCGCAAGGTGCTGGCGCGCTATGTCCAGATGGCGGCGGAGGAGGGCACGACGCAGGCGATGTTCCCCGAGGGCGGGCTCAGCCTCGACGGCCGGGTCGGAACGGCCAAGCTGGGCCTTCTCAGCTATATCGTCGAGGGCTGGACGCCCACCGAGCGCGATGTGGTCTTCGTCCCGGTCGGCTTGGCCTACGACCGGGTGCTGGAGGATCGCGTGCTGGTCGAGGCCGCGAAGGCCGGCACCCGCCGTTTCCGCAACCGGCCGCTCTGGGTGGCGGGCCATGCGCTGCGCTTCCTCTGGGCCCGCTGGCGCGGCCGCACCACCGGCTTCGGCACCGCCGCCGCCGGCTTCGGCGAACCGCTGTCGCTGCGCGCCTTCCTGGCCGAGGGCCATGCCGCGCCGGTCGAGGCGCTCGGCCATCAGTTGATGCAGCGGATCGCCCGGGTGGTCCCGGTGCTGCCGGTGCCGCTGGTCGCCGCCGCGCTCGGCCAGGGCGCCGCCAGCCGCGAGGACCTGCTGGGCCGGATCGGGGCGCTGACCGCCCGGCTGCAGGCCGCGGGCGCGGTGATGCACCTGCCGGAAAGCGCGGAGGCCACGCTGGAAGAGGGCCTCGCCCCGCTGCTCGGCCGCGGCCTGGTCACCGCCGACCTGCGTCCGGTGCCGTCCGAAGCCGCGCTGATGGCCTTCTACGCCGCCTCGGTCCCCGCGGTCTGAATCCCGGCGCCGATCCGCCGAAATTCTGCAACGCGGCGGACATAAAATTACAAAATCAAAACCTCACCCATTGCAATATTGCGCGACCGATCCTAATCCTTGCCCTCGGGACCGCCCCGATTCTGCGGCGCGGCATGTGATTGGAGAAAACGCCATGGCCCTGGACACCGCCAGCGCGATCGCCGCCTACGACGCGCCGAAGAAGGACCTCTACGAGATCGGCGAGATGCCGCCCCTCGGCCATGTGCCGAAGCAGATGTATGCCTGGGCGATCCGGCGCGACCGCCACGGCCCGCCGGAACAGGCGATGCAGCTGGAGGTGGTCGACACCTGGAAGCTGGACAGCCACGACGTGCTGGTCCTCGTCATGGCGGCGGGGGTCAACTACAACGGGGTCTGGGCCGGCCTCGGCGTGCCGATTTCCCCCTTCGACGGACACAAGCAGGATTATCACATCGCCGGGTCCGACGCCGCCGGCATCGTCTGGGCGGTGGGCGACAAGGTGAAGCGCTGGAAGGTCGGCGACGAGGTGGTCGTCCACTGCAACCAGGACGACGGCGACGACGAGGAATGCAACGGCGGCGACCCGATGTTCTCGCCCACCCAGCGGATCTGGGGCTACGAGACCCACGACGGCAGCTTCGCCCAGTTCACCCGGGTGCAAGCGCAGCAGCTGATGCCGCGGCCCAGGCACCTGACCTGGGAGGAATCGGCCTGCTACACCCTGACGCTGGCCACCGCCTACCGGATGCTGTTCGGCCATGCCCCGCACGACCTGAAGCCCGGGCAGAACGTGCTGGTCTGGGGCGCCTCCGGCGGCCTCGGCTCCTATGCCATCCAGCTGGCGAACACGGCGGGGGCCAATGCGATCGGGGTGATCAGCGACGAAACCAAGCGCGATTTCGTGATGAGCCTCGGCGCCAAGGGCGTGATCAACCGCAACGACTTCAAGTGCTGGGGCCAGCTGCCCAAGGTCAACTCGGAAGAATACAACGTCTGGCTGAAAGAGGCCCGCAAGTTCGGCAAGGCGATCTGGGACATCCTCGGCAAGGGCGTCTCGCCCGACATCGTGTTCGAGCATCCGGGCGAGGCGACCTTCCCGGTGTCGTCGCTGGTCTGCAAGAAGGGCGGCATGGTGGTGATCTGCGCCGGAACCAGCGGCTTCAACTGCACCTTCGACGTGCGCTACATGTGGATGCACCAGAAGCGCCTGCAGGGCAGCCATTTCGCGCATCTGAAGCAGGCGGCTTCGGCCAACAAGCTGATGTGCGAGCGCCGGCTGGACCCCTGCATGTCCGAGGTCTTCCCCTGGGCCGAGATCCCCAAGGCGCATACGCTGATGTGGAAGAACCAGCACAAGCCCGGCAACATGGCGGTGCTGGTGCAGGCCCCGCGCACCGGCCTGCGCACCTTCGACGACACGCTGGAGGCCAGCAAAGGGCGGTGAGGAAAGCCTTCGGCTCTGACATCGGACCCGGGCGGGAACAGGCGAGGCACTGCCTCGCCCCGCCCGTGCGCGGCGGTTGCACCCGGAAACATCGGTCACGCTAAACCGCGAGAGGCCAGCGTCCGCCCGGGCGGGCGAGAAGCGCCCGCCGAGGGCGGGGCGGGCGCTGGCCGGGACTTATGGTCCCGGCCGGGACAAGGGGAAGCGTTGCGCCGTGGCGAAGGCGATGGCCTTCGCCAGACAGGCAGGCCGAAAGCCGGACACCCCTCCCCCGGCAAGGTTTCGCCCCCCGGGGCGGTTTTCGCTTGAGATTCCCCTGCCCTGCGGGCTTCCTTGTCCTGCCGCCCCGGCCTTTCCGCAGGACGGCCTGAAGCGCAGCATCGGGGGCCTCATGCGGCACGACTGGATTCTGGACGTTCTCCGCGACCTGCTCAGCTACGCCCATCGCAACGACCTGCCCGCCCTCGCCGCCCGGGTCGAACAGACCCTCGCCGTGGCCGAGGCCGAGATCGCCGGCCCCGATACCCCGGCCGCCGCGGCCCCGCTCCCGCGCCCCGGCCGCGCGCATTGACTGGCCCTTTCCGGCGCCCGCCGCTAGTCTGCGCGCCATGACGCCGCTTCCCCTGACCTTCTCCGACGACCAGGCCGAGGCCTGGGACCGCCTCGCGCTGGAATTCGAGGCGCAGGGCATCGACCTGGCCGAAAGCGCCCTGACCCCGCAGGCCGAGGGCAGGCCGATGGTGATGGCGATCACCGGCAAGGCCGGGTCGGGCAAGACCATGCTGCTGGCCGGCCTCTACAAGGCGCTGCGCGAGGCCGGGGTGGAGGTGATCTCCGCCGACTGGGAGGGCAAGCGCCGCAAGGACCGCCGCACGCTGGCGATCCTGGCGCCGACCAACAAGGCCGCCTCCGTCCTGCGGCTGCGCGGGGTGCCGGCGACCACGATCCACCGCATCCTCTACACCCCGGTCTACGACCCGGAATACGAGAAGATCGCCGAATGGCTGGCCGGACAGGGGCCGCGGCCCGTGGTCGAAGGGCTGACCGACCAGGCGCTGGACCGCGCCTTTGCCTTTTTCCAGCAGGTCGCCTCGATCCCCGGCGCCCTGGCCGCCGCCGGCTTGAAGGGATCGGACTTCATCAAGGGCTGGAAGCGGCGGGAGGAGCCCTTGGACGTGGGCTTCGTCGACGAGGCCTCGATGCTGGACGAACGCCAGTTCGACGACCTGCGCGAGATCTTCCCGCGGCTGGTGCTGTTCGGCGATCCGGCCCAGTTGGCCCCGGTCGGCCAGTCCGGCGAGATGGTGTTCGACAAGCTGCCGCCCGCCCGCAAGCTGCACCTCAGCCGCATCCACCGCCAGACCCAGGACAACCCGATCCTCGACCTCGCCCATGCGCTGGCCGACGAGAGCCTGACCTTCGACGGTTTCCAGCGCCTGGTGCAGGACCGCGCCCGCAACGACGACCGGGTGGTGTGGGCGGAACGGGTGGATGCCGACCTGATGGCGCGCAGTCCGGTGCTGGTCTGGCGCAACATCACCCGGGTGAAGCTGATCCAGGCCTTCCGCACCGCCCATGGCGCCCCGGAGACCGACCTCCTGCCCGGCGAGCCGCTGGTCTGCGACGGCATCGAACTGCCGCTGAAACACCGCAAGAAGCGCATCGACCTGGAGGCGCGGGGCCTGATCAAGGGCGCGCAGGTGATCTACCTCGGCCCCGGCTCCCGCCCCGGCTTCGCCAGGCTGCATGTTCTGGGCACCGAGGACCCACGGCTTTCCGCCGCCTCGATCATCAAGATCGAGAAGCCGGACGAGGAGGAACCCTTCATCCCCCATGCCGCCACCATGGGCGCGGCCTTCCTGCATGGCGCCGCGGTGACGATCCACAAGGCGCAGGGGAGCCAATGGCCCGAGGTGCAGGTCTTCGCCCCCGACCTGTCGGCCGCCGCCTGGGCCAACCGGACCGAGGCCGGGGTGCCGCTGTGGAAGCGGCTGGCCTATGTGGCGATCACGAGGGCCGAGACCCGGCTGCACTGGGTGGTCCGCAACCGCCTCGCCCGCCCGACCCGGCCGCTGGCGGTGGACGACCTGCGCACCCCCGCGGCCCCGCTGGCGCTGGAAGCGGAGGAGGGGTGAGACCGATCCTGTCCCCCTCTCTCCCGCGCAGGGAGGAGAGAAGGGGGCGGAGGCCGTAGGGCGGGGGTCCCCCCCTCCCCTTGCCTCGGGCGGGAGCAGGCGAGGCACTGCCTCGCCCCCGCCCGTGCGCGGCGATTGCGCTCACATCGACCGGGTCACGAGAGGTCTGGTCCTCGCCCCCGCCCGTGCGCGGCGATTGCACCCGGAGACATTGGCAGCACAAGACCCCGAGAGGCCAGCGCCCGACCCGGCGGGCGAGAAGCGCCTGGCCCAAGGGCGGGGCGGGCGCTGGCCGGGCCTTTGGGGCCCGGCCGGGACAAGGGGAAGCGTTGCGCTGTGGCGAAGGCACGCGCCTTCGCCAAGGAGGCCGGGAGCGGCGCCCCTCCCCCCGTTGCGGGCCACCCCGATCCGCCTTACCCTCGCCGCAACGCAAGGAGATCGACATGGCGCTGGTGTTCGTCCAATTCCGCTGCACCCCGGGCAAGACCTATGACGTGGCCAACGAGATCTGGGATCTGGAAGTGGTCTCGGAGCTTTACTCCACATCGGGCGAATACGACCTCATCGCCAAGGTCTACATCCCCGACGACCAGGACGTGGGGCATTACCTGGCCTCCAGGCTGTTCGTGGTGCAGAACGTCACCAAGACGCTGACCACGATGACCTTCAAGGCCTTCTGACCGCAGATGCCGCGATCGCAGCGCCGCAGCGCAGCGATTGACAAGGTGCGAAAATTGCCGCTATCTCCGATCTGAGGAAATATTCTTGCGCGCCCAGATTCGGACGCCGCGTCGGAGACTGCTATGACCGAAAAGCCCTGGCTCTTCCGCACCTATGCCGGCCATTCCACCGCCGCCGCCTCGAACGCGCTGTATCGCAGCAACCTCGCCAAGGGGCAGACCGGGCTTTCGGTCGCCTTCGACCTGCCGACCCAGACCGGCTATGACAGCGACGATCCGCGGTCCAAGGGCGAGGTCGGCAAGGTCGGCGTCCCCGTCTGCCATCTGGGCGACATGCGGGCGCTGTTCGACAGCATCCCGCTGGAGCAGATGAACACCTCGATGACCATCAACGCCACGGCGCCCTGGCTGCTGGCGCTCTATATCGCGGTGGCCGAGGAACAGGGCGCCGACATCTCGAAACTGCAAGGCACCGTCCAGAACGACCTGATCAAGGAATACCTCTCGCGCGGCACCTATATCTGCCCGCCCAAGCCCTCGCTGCGGATGATCACCGACGTCGCGGCCTATACGCAGAAGCATCTGCCGAAATGGAACCCGATGAACGTCTGTTCCTACCATTTGCAGGAGGCCGGGGCGACGCCGGAGCAGGAACTGGCCTTTGCGCTGGCCACCGCCGTCGCCGTGCTGGACGACCTGAAAGGTAAAGTCCCGGCGGCGGATTTCCCCAATATGGTCGGCCGCATATCGTTTTTCGTCAATGCCGGCATCCGCTTCGTGACCGAGATGTGCAAGATGCGGGCCTTCGTCGCGCTCTGGGACGAGATCACCGAAACGCGCTACGGTATCGCGGACGCGCGTTACCGCCGCTTCCGCTATGGCGTGCAGGTCAATTCCCTCGGCCTGACCGAGCCGCAGCCGGAGAACAACGTCTACCGCATCCTTCTGGAGATGCTGGCCGTCACCCTGTCGAAGAACGCCCGCGCCCGCGCCGTGCAATTGCCGGCCTGGAACGAGGCGCTCGGCCTGCCGCGCCCCTGGGACCAGCAATGGTCGCTGCGGATGCAGCAGATCCTGGCCTATGAGACCGACCTGCTGGAATTCGACGACCTCTTCGACGGCAACCCGGCGGTGGAGCGCAAGGTCGCGGCCCTGATGGAGGGCGCCCGGGCCGAACTGGCGCAGATCGACGCCATGGGCGGGGCGGTCGCCGCCATCGACTACATGAAATCCCGGCTGGTGGAGGCGAATGCCGAACGCATCGCCCGCATCGAAAGCGGCGAGACCGTCGTCGTCGGCGTCAACCGCTGGCAGCAGGGCGAACCCTCGCCGCTGACCGCGGGCGATGGCGCGATCATGGTCTCGGACCCCGAGGCCGAGGCCGACCAGATCGCCCGGCTGATGGCCTGGCGCGACGGCCGCGACGAAGCGCGTGTGCAGCGGGCGCTGGACGCCGTCCGCCAGGCTGCCGCCACCGGCGCCAACATCATGCCGCCCTCGATCGAGGCCGCCAAGGCCGGCGCCACCACCGGCGAATGGGGCAACATGGTCCGCGCCGCCTTCGGGCAGTATCGCGGCCCCACCGGCGTGTCGAAAGCCCCGTCGAACCGCACCGAGGGGCTGGAGCCGATCCGCGAAGCCGTCGATCTGGTCTCCACCCGCCTGGGCCGGCGGCTGAAATTCGTGATCGGCAAGCCCGGCCTCGACGGCCATTCCAACGGCGCCGAGCAGATCGCCGCCCGCGCCCGCGACTGCGGCATGGACATCCATTACGAAGGCATCCGCCTGACTCCGCAGGAGATCGTCAACGCCGCCGCGGATCAGGAGGCGCATGTCCTCGGCCTGTCCATCCTGTCCGGCAGCCACCTGCCGCTGATCGCCGACACGATGCAGGCGCTGCGCGAGGCGGGGCTGCACCTGCCTGTCGTGGTGGGCGGCATCATCCCCGACGAGGACGCGGCCGCCCTGCGCGCCATGGGCGTCGCCGCGGTCTACACGCCGAAGGATTTCGAGCTGAACCGGATCATGCTGGACATCGTGGCGCTGGCCGATCCGGCGCGAGAGGCGGCGGCCTGACGAAATTTCGTCAGCCACGATGAGTCGAGTGCAGGCGGCTTGAGCCAGATCAAGTCGCCGCATCGCCGGAGCGGGCATCCTGCGCGGACAGGAACGCGACGAGGCTCCCATGTTCGACCGCATCAAGACCCTTTTCCAGCGCTGGCACGAAATCAAGGAAGCCGATGCGCTGACCGACTACGACCTGCACGACCTCGGCCTGTCGCGCGACCAGCTGCGGGCCTTCGTGCGGATGCCGACCGACCTGCAAGACAGGCTCACCGCCATGGCCGCGCTGTTCGGGGTGCCCGAGGACGAGCTGCGCCACGACCACGGCCGCTGGATCGAGATGCTGACCAGCTGCGGCCATTGCGCCGACCGCCGGGCCTGCTCGGAACTCCTGGCCCGCGGCAGGCTGGACAGCCCTGCGGATGCCCGCTTCTGCCCCAACCGGCACGAGCTGGAGGCGCTTTCCCACGCGGCATGACCGCCATTCCCCCCTTGCGTCCTTGCCCCGGGGCCGCTTTGATGCGGCCCGGAGTCTTGCGGCTGGCAGGACCGCAGGACACGAGAGGGACGAATGAGCTTTCACATCGGCGCCGAGCCCGGCGAGATAGCCGAAACCGTGCTGCTGCCGGGCGACCCCTACCGCGCCCGCTGGGCCGCCGAGAGATTCCTTGAAAATCCGGTGCTTGTGAACGAGGTCCGCGGGATGCTGGGCTACACCGGCACCTGGCGCGGCCACCGCGTCACCATCCACGGCTCCGGCATGGGGATGCCCTCGCTGTCGATCTATGCCAACGAGATGATCCGGGACTACGGCGCCAGGACGCTGATCCGCATCGGCTCCGCCGGCGCCCTGCAGCCGCATGTGAAGGTCCGCGACGTGGTGCTGGCGATGTCCTCCTCGACCACGCACACCCCGTCCTCCACCGCCTTCCGCGAGATGAACTTCGCCCCCACCGCCGATTTCGGCCTGCTCTCCAAGGCCTGGGCGGCGGCGCAGGGCAAGGCCACGACCCATGTCGGCATGATCCATTCCTCCGACACCTTCTACGAGGAACGGCAGGACCTGATCGACCAGCTGCAACGCCACGGCTGCCTCTGCGTCGAGATGGAGGCGGCGGAGCTTTACACGCTCGCCGCCAGATACGGCGTTCGCGCGCTGGCGGTGCTGACGGTCTCGGACCACATCCTGACGCATGAGGCCTTGCCGGCGGAAGACCGCGAGCGCAGCTTCGGCGCCATGGTCGAAATCGCGCTGGAGGCCGCCTTCGCATGACGACCCTTGCCCCCCGCCCCTGGGTTCCCGCCGCCTGCGAGGCCCGCGTCCAGTCCATCGCGTCGGAATGCGATGCCCCCTCCGCCGCGCTGGCCGACCGGATCGACCGGCTGATCGAGCGCAACCTGGAAATCCACGATGCCGAGTGCTTCAACCTGAACCCGGCCACCAACGTGATGAACCCGCGGGCAGAGGCGGCGCTGGCCCGCGGCCTCGGCTCCCGCCCCTCGCTGGGCTATCCCGGCGACAAATACGAGATGGGGCTGGAGGCGATCGAAGAGATCGAGGTCATCGCCGCTGAATTGGCCGCGCAGGTCTTCGGGGCAAGATATGCCGAAATCCGGGTGGCTTCCGGCGCGCTGGCCAACCTTTACGGCTTCATGGCGCTGGCGAAGCCGGGCGATGCCATCATCGCGCCGCCCGCGGCCATCGGCGGCCATGTCACCCACCACGCCGACGGCTGCGCCGGGCTTTACGGCCTGACCACCCACGCAGCACCTGTGGATGCCGACGGCTACACCATCGACATCGCCGCCCTGCGCGACCTCGCCCATGCCGTCCGCCCGAAGGTGATCACCGTGGGCGGCAGCCTGAACCTGTTCCCGCATCCGGTGGCCGAGGTCCGCAAAGTGGCCGACGAGGTGGGCGCCAAGGTGCTGTTCGACGCCGCCCATCAATGCGGCATCATCGCCGGCGGGGTCTGGGCCAATCCGCTGGTCGAGGGCGCGCATCTGATGACGATGAGCACCTACAAGTCGCTCGGCGGCCCGGCCGGCGGGTTGATCGTCACCGACGACGCCGGGATCGCCGAACGCCTCGACGCCATCGCCTTCCCCGGCCTGACGGCGAATTTCGACGCCGCCAAGTCGGCGGCGCTGGCACTGACGCTGCTGGACTGGCGCGACCACGGCCGCGCCTATGCGCAAGCCATGGTGGACCTGTCCCGCGCCCTTGCGGCCGAGCTTTCCGCCCTCGGCCTGCCGGTCTTCGCCGCCGACAAGGGCGGCACGCAGAGCCACCAGTTCGCGCTGGAAGCCGCGGCTTTCGGCGGCGGCCAAGCGGCGTCGAAGAAGCTGCGCAAGGCGGGCTTCCTCGCCTGCGGCATCGGCCTGCCCATCGCCGCCGTCCCGGGAGACCTGAACGGCCTCCGCATCGGCACGCCGGAACTGGTCCGCCGCGGCGTCACCCCCGCCGACGCCCCCGCCCTCGCCGCGCTGATCGCGGAAGGGCTGCGCTCCAACGCCCCCGAAACCGTCGCCCCGCGCACCCGCGCGCTGCGGGCACGGTTCCAGGGGATACACTATGTGACCGCATGAAGACCCGCCGCCTGGGCCGCAACGGCCCGGAAGTCTCGGCCCTCGGGCTCGGCTGCCTGTCCTTCGGCGGGCTGTTCGGCGCCACCACCGAAGCGGAGTCCCTGCGCACGCTGGACGCCGCCTGGGACCACGGCATCGACCTCCTCGACGTGGCCAACATCTACGGCAAGGGCGTCAGCGAGGCGGTCATCGGCACATGGCTGGCGACCCGCGGCCACCGGCCGAAGATCGCCACCAAGGCCGGCATCGTCGGCGGCTCTCCGCATGTGGTGAACAACGATCCGGCCTATCTGCGGGCGGAACTGGAGGGGTCGCTGAAGCGGCTCGGCGTCGATCACGTCCAGCTGTTCTACGCCCACCGCCACGACCCCGCCGTTCCGGCCGAGGACCTGGCCGGCACCATGCAGCGGCTGCAGGAAGAGGGGAAGATCCTCGGCTACGGCCTGTCGGAGATCGCCCCCTGCACGCTGGAGCGCGCCCATGCCGTGCATCCGGTGACGGCGGTGCAGAACGAATATTCGCTGTGGACCCGGCTGCCGGAACTGGGGATGATCCAGCTCTGCGCCCGGCTGGGGGTGGCCTTCGTCGCCTTCTCGCCGCTCGGCCGCGGCGTCTTCGGCGCGCCGATCCTCAACCCGGCCACCCTGCCCGAGGGCGAATTCCGCGCCCGCATCCCGCGGTTCCGGCCGGAGAACTGGCTCCACAACCTGGCGAAGCTGCAGGAGTTCCACGCCTTCGCCCGGACCCGCGGCCACGACCCCGCCGCGCTGGCGCTGGCCTGGCTGCTGGATCGCGACGGGCATGTGATCCCGATCCCGGGCACCCGCACGCCCGCCCATCTGGAGAACTGGATCGCGGCGCCGGAAATCCGGCTGACCGACGACGACCGCGCAGGGATCGACCGCATCCTGCCGATCGGCTGGGCCTGGGGCGACCGCTACGACGACGCCCAGTCCGCCAGCGCCGAACGCTACTGCTGACGCAGGCAGTCCCGCGGCTCATCCCCCTGCGCGGTGGCGCCGCAGGCGGCACAGCGCCAGAAATCCGGCGCGACCGAACGGTCCAGCCGCCAGCGGCAGGCCCGGGTCAGGCTGGAGTTGCGGCGGCTGAGCCAGAGGTAGAGGAAGACCGAAACCGCAAGCAAGATCAGCAGGATCGGCATCCGGCCCCCTCCCGGAACGGGCGGATCAGACCACCCGTTCCACCATCAGCTTCTTGATCTCGGCAATCGCCTTGGCCGGGTTCAGCCCCTTCGGGCAGGTCTTGGCGCAGTTCATGATGGTGTGGCAGCGATACAGCTTGAACGGGTCTTCCAGACCGTCCAGCCGCTCGCCCGTCGCCTCGTCGCGGCTGTCCACGATCCAGCGGTAGGCGTGCAGCAGCGCCGCCGGGCCGAGATAGCGGTCGGAGTTCCACCAGTAGCTCGGGCAGGCGGTGGAGCACGACGCGCACATCACGCATTCATACAATCCGTCCAGCTTGGCCCGGTCCTCGATCGACTGGCGCCATTCCTTCTGCGGGCGGTTGGTCTTCGTCTCCAGCCAGGGCATGATGCTGGCGTGCTGGGCGTAGAAATGCGTCAGGTCGGGGATCAGGTCCTTCACCACCGGCATGTGCGGCAGCGGGTAGATCTTCACGTCGCCCTTGATCTGGTCGAGACCGAAGATGCAGGCCAGGGTGTTGCTGCCGTCGATGTTCATCGCGCAGGAGCCGCAGATGCCTTCGCGGCAGGACCGGCGGAAGGTCAGCGTCGGGTCGATCTCGTTCTTGATCTTGATCAGCGCGTCCAGAACCATCGGGCCGCACTTGTCCATGTCCAGGAAATAGGTGTCCACCCGCGGGTTCTGGCCGTCGTCGGGGGTCCAGCGGTAGATCAGGAACTTGCGGATGTTCTTGCCTTCCGGCTTCGGCCAGGTCTTGCCGGTGCGGATCTTGGAATTCTTCGGAAGCGTGAACTGGACCATGGGAAGTCAGCCTTTCCAGCCGGGCATGTCGTAAAGCGGCCGGGTCGGGGCCTGCCCTGACCTGGCCATGACGCAGGTTTCGAATACGGCAGAGGGGTCCTTGCCGAGGAGGTAGTCGGAGGAGACGCTGAGATCCAGGCCCCCGGCCATCCGGCCGCCCGAGGCGGCGCCGACCTTGACCATGCCGCGCGGTTGCTGGGCGAGGCGCGCGCGCTCGTAACAGTCGCGCTCGGCCTGCTGGACCGAGACGGGGCCGCAGGCGGCAAGGATCAGCGGCAGGATCAGCAGGCGGCGCATCACGTCACCGGAGGCACGCCCGAGGCGGCGAAGCAGGCCTTTGCGGCGGGGCGCGTGGCAAGGTTGCGGATGTTCTCTTTGGTCAGCGTCCCGGCCTCGACGCCGAAATCGGCGGCCAAGGCCCGGACCTCCTCGATGCTGGCGGCCTGCAGGATGCATTCGGTGGCGGCCTTGGCGGGCGCCGCCGGCATCTCGCGCATCACCACCGCCTCCACCACATCGGCGGCGGCGCGGCGGGCGGTGTTGTCGGCCATGGCCTGCGGATCGCAGGCGGCAAGTGCCAGCACGGCAAGCGGGAGAAGGGTCTTCGGGGTCATCGCATCAGCCTCCAGGGCCCTGCGCCGCCAGGAACTGGCTGCCCGACAGGGCCGAGACCAGACATTGCGTCGCCTCCGGCCGGCTGGCCACCGTGCGGACCACCGGCCAGGCCCGGGCGGCGACATCCTGCGCAGCCCCCGCCCCGGCCGCCTGCGCCAGTTGCATCAGTTCCGAAGTGGAAGCGTTGTTGATCACGCAATCGGTATAGGGCGAGACATCCACCCCCGGCACATAGCGCGCCGCCGCCGCATCGACGGCGCTGCGGGCCAGGCTGCGGGTGGTCTCCTGCATCACCGCCTCGCCGGCGACGCAGCCGGAAAGGGCGAGGGGCAGGAGAAGGGCCGCAAGCCGCATCAGAACTTCCTCTCCGCCGGGGCGATCTTCTTCAGGCTGATGCCGCCCTCCTCCTCGGTGGTCAGCGGCGCGGTGTGGACCGGGCGGAAGTCCAGCCGCACCCGGTTGCCGTCCACCCAGGCCAGCGTGTGCTTGCGCCAGTTGGCGTCGTCGCGCTGCGGATGGTCCTCATGCGCGTGCGCCCCGCGGCTTTCGGTGCGGGCGTGGGCGCCGTAGATCGTCGCCAGCGCGTTCGGCATCAGGTTGGTCAGCTCCAGCGTCTCCATCAGGTCGGAGTTCCAGATCAGGCTGCGGTCGGTGACCTTCAGGTCCGAGAGCTTCCCGGCGATTTCGGTCATCGCCACCTCGCCCTCGGCCAGCGTCTTCTCGGTGCGGAAGACGGCGGCGTCGCGCTGCATGGTGCGCTGCATCTCCAGCCGCAGCTCGGCGGTCGGGATGGCGCCATCGGCGTTGCGCAAGCCGTCGAAACGGTCCAGCGCCTTGTCGACCTCGGCCTTGTTCGTGGCGGGCACCGGGGTGCCGCGGTCCACCACCTGCCCCGCCCGGATCGCCGCGGCGCGGCCGAAGACCACCAGGTCGATCAGCGAGTTCGACCCCAGCCGGTTCGCGCCATGGACCGAGGCGCAGCCGGCCTCGCCCACCGCCATCAGGCCGGGGAAGACCGCATCGGGGTTGTCATGCGTGGGGTTCAGCACCTCGCCCCAGTAGTTGGTCGGCACCCCGCCCATGTTGTAGTGCACGGTCGGCAGCACCGGGATCGGCTCCTTGTGCAGATCCACCCCGGCAAAGATGCGGGCCGACTCGGTGATGCCGGGCAGCCGCAGTTCCAGCGATTCCCGCGGCAGGTGGTTCAGGTGCAGGTGGATGTGGTCCTTGTGCGGGCCGACACCGCGGCCTTCGCGGATTTCCATCGTCATGCAGCGGCTGACGTAATCGCGCGGCGCCAGGTCCTTGTAGTGCGGCGCATAACGCTCCATGAACCGCTCGCCGTTGGCGTTGGTCAGATAGCCGCCTTCGCCGCGGGCGCCCTCGGTGATCAGGCAGCCCGAGCCGTAGATGCCGGTCGGGTGGAACTGCACGAATTCCATATCCTGCAAGGGCAGCCCGGCGCGGGCCACCATGCCGCCGCCATCGCCGGTGCAGGTATGGGCCGAGGTCGCCGAGAAATAGGCCCGGCCGTAGCCGCCGGTCGCCAGCACCGTCATCTTGGCGTTGAAGACATGGATGGTGCCGTCGTCCAGCTTCCAGCACACCACGCCGGTGCAGGCGCCGTCGGTGATGATCAGGTCGATGGCGAAATATTCGACGAAGAACTCCGCCTGCTGCTTCAGGCTCTGGCCATAGAGCGTGTGCAGGATCGCGTGGCCGGTGCGGTCGGCGGCGGCGCAGGTGCGCTGCACCGGCGGGCCCTCGCCGAATTCGGTGGTGTGGCCGCCGAAGGGACGCTGGTAGATCTTGCCCTCTTCGGTGCGGCTGAAAGGCACGCCGTAATGTTCCAGCTCGTAGACCGCTTTCGGCGCCTCGCGCGCCAGGTATTCCATCGCATCGGTGTCGCCCAGCCAGTCGCTGCCCTTCACCGTGTCATACATGTGCCACTGCCAGCTGTCCGGCCCCATGTTGCCAAGGCTGGCCGCGATGCCGCCCTGCGCCGCCACGGTATGGCTGCGGGTGGGGAAGACCTTGGTCACGCAGGCGGTGCGCAGCCCCTGCTCGGCCATGCCCAGCGTGGCGCGCAGGCCCGCGCCGCCCGCACCCACCACGACCACGTCGTAATCATGCACTTCATAGGGATAGGCAGTCATGGTGGTTCCTTCAGAGCGCGATTTTCAGAAGCGCGAAGATGCCGGTGGCGCCGATCATCCAGGCCAGCGAGATGACGAAGATCACCGCCATCTTGCGGGCGGAGCCGCGCAGGTAATCCTCGATCATGTTGGTCGCGCCCATGGCGAAATGGCGCATCCCGATCACCAGAACCAGCGCGGTCAGGATCGCGGGGAAGGGCCGGGCGAAGGTGGCCAGCACCTCCTCGCGGCCGCTGCCGAGGGCCGAGCCGAAGATGTAGAGCCAGGCCGGCACCATGAAGGCCAGGCCCACGGCGCTGAGCGTCATCGACCAGTGGTGTTCGGTGCCGGTGTGCGAGGCGCCCTTGCCCTCGGCGCGCTTGCGGGCGGTCAGGTAGCGCATTCTCGCCCCCTTACTGAACCAGAAGGATTGTGATCACGGTCAGCACGACCGAGCCGATCAGGCAGGCCCAGCCCAGCTTTTCCGCCGTGGGGATGTCCAGCCCGTGGCCGGCGTCGTAGTAAAGGTGCCGCAGCCCGGCGAGGTAGTGATACCACACCGCCCAGAGCGAGCCGGTGAAGACAAGGTCGCCGAACCAGCTGGTCGCCACCGCATCCGCCACCGCGAAATATTCATCCGAGATCGCGGCCGCCAGCAGCCACCAGACCCCCAGCAGCACGCCCGCCACCAGCGCATGGCCGGTGATCCGCGTCAGGATCGAGGTCAGCATCGGGATGTGCCACCGATAGATCTGCAGGTGGGGGGAGAGGGGCCGTTCGACCCGCTTGGCCTCTGCCATGTCGGTTCCCTTCGTCGCTGGCTCGCCCGGAATCCGGGCCGGGCGCGCTTCCTGTTTTCTTCCATGGCCGATTTTTCCGGCCGAGTCACGCCCGCTGCACCTGCAAATTGCACCCGTTCGCGGTAACGGGGCGATATTTTCCCTTCATGTGATCACAGTTTCAAAAGAAGTGATCACGAATTCCCTTCATCTTGGCCCAAATACTCCACGGGGGTCCGGGGGTGTGAAACCCCCGGCGGCCTCACCGGGGCACCAGCGCCCAGTAGTCCAGATCCAGCAACACCTCCGGCAGGTATTTCCCGGCCGCGTCCTTCAGCGCAAAGGGTGCGGCGCCGTTCTTCACCGCCACCAGCCGCAGCCGCAGCGCTCCCACGCCCGGCGCCGGGGTCTCCGCCCGGTCCAGCACCTCGGACCAGGCCCGCACCGTGTCGCCGGCGAAGCAGGGGTTGGCGTGCGCCCCGGCATTCAGCGCCACGATCATCTGCGCATTCGCCAGCCCGTTGAAGCTCAGCGCCCGCGCCAGGCTGATCACATGGCCGCCGTAGATCAGCCGCCGTCCGTCCTCGCGTTGGGTGGCGTCGAAATGCACCTTGGCGGTGTTCTGCCACAGCCTCGTGGCCAGCATGTGCTCGGCCTCCTCGACCGTCACACCGTCCACATGGTCGATCCTCTCGCCCGGGGCATAGTCGCCCCAGCGGTGCCGCTCTCCGGCCAGCGCGAAATCGTAGCTGGAGAAATCCAACCCGGCAGGCACCACCAGCGCCTCCGGCGCCACCACGGCTTGCAGTTGCGGAACAACCGCCTCGGGCGCCGGGGTCGGGCGGTTCTTCCGCACCATCACCCACCGCACATACTCCAGCACCGCCTCGCCCCGCTGGTTCAGCCCGCGGGTGCGGACCCAGACCACCCCGGTCTTGCCGTTGGAATTCTCCTTAAGCCCGATCACCGTCGAGTCCGACTGCAGGGTATCCCCCGGCCAGACCGGCGCCAGCCAGCGCCCCTCGGCATAGCCGAGGTTCGCCACCGCGTTCAGGCTGATGTCCGGCACGGTCTTGCCGAAGACGGTGTGGAAGGCGATCAGGTCGTCCATCGGGCTGGCCGGCAGGCCGCAGGCGCGGGCGAATTCGTCCGAGGAGTAAAGCGCCCCGCGGGCGGGGTAGAGCGCATGGTAGAGCGCCCGCTCCCCGCCCGAGACGGTGCGCGGCACCGCATGGGTGATCGTCTCGCCCAGCCTGTAGTCCTCGAAGAATCGTCCTGCGTCGGTCTTCATCGCCCCTCCTGCCCGCACCCCCCGGACTTCGCGCGAAGTCCGGCACGATTTCCGCGCGGAAATCGTCCGGCTCACATCTCGCCCAGTTTCACCTCCGGGGAATAGGTCCCCGGCACCTCCTTCACCACCGCCTGCCCGCAGCGCATCACGCCCTTCAGCGCGTCGTAGGCGTAGGTCGGCCCGCCGTGCAGCTCCCACCCCTTCGACAGGGCGAGGCTGACCTTGTGGCAGAAGGCCGAGGTGTCGTCGTCGGACAGGAAACGATACAGCCGCATCAGTAATAGCTCCCCTCGAAGACCGGGTGGCCCAGCCAGTTGTGGACCAGCGCGATCACCGCCAGCAGCACCAGCGTGCCGACCAGGTTCATCGCATCGCCCTTGATCCCGCGGCCGCCCGTAGGCCGCACCCAGGCCGACGTGCGGTTGATCGCGGCCATCTGCACCAGCGCCCAGAGGCCGATGCCGCCGAACAGCACCAGCGAGGCCATATCGCCGTTCACCAAGAGGTGCGCGACGGCCCAGACCACCGTGCCCCAGAGCATCGGATGCCGCATCCGCGGGTAAAGCGTGCCCTTGGTGCCGCCCACCCCGAACAGGAAGATCGACACCAGCATCAGCGTGTTGTTGGCATGGCCCATCCCCGGCAGCGGGGTATAGACCGGCACGAACTCGGCGGCGCGGTAGCCGAGGATCATCAGCACCACCGCGGCCAGCACGGCCAGCGCCACCGCGGCGCGGCCCGCGTCGCCCATGCCGGCCCGCGCGCCCGGCGCGAGGCGTTTGAAAAGATGGGCAGCCCACCACAGGGCAAGGCCAAGGATCAGAAGAGTCATCTGGCGTTCTCCGGCTTGATGGCGCTGACCCTGCCCCTAATCGGCCATGGCTGCAATCGCCTCGGCCCGCGACAGGATGGCCTTGGCGGTGGCGACATGCAGGTTCTCGACGATCCTGCCGTCCACCACGGCGACGCCGCCGCCCTGCGCCAGGGCCTCCTCGTAGGCGGCGATCTGGCGGCGGGCGAGGTCGATCTCGGCCTCGGAGGGCGCGAAGGCGGCATTGGCGATCTCCAGCTGCGCCGGATGGATCAGGGTCTTGCCGTCGAAACCCATGTCGCGGCCCTGCTCGCATTCGGCGCGCAGGCCCTCGTCGTCCTTGAAGGCGTTGTAGACCCCATCCACGATCACCAGCCCCTGCGCCTTGGCCGCCAGCAAGCACAGCCCCAGCCCCGCCTGCATCGGCAGCCGGTCGGGCCGGAACCGCGACCCCAGCTCCTTCGCCAGGTCATTGGTGCCCATCACCATACCCTTCAGCCGCGGATGCCCGGCGATCTCGGCCGCGTTCAGCATCCCCGCCGCCGTCTCCATCATCGCCCAGAGGGCGACGCCCGGCACCACCGCCGCCACCGCCTCCAGATCGGCGGCGCGGTTGACCTTGGGCACCAGAACGGCGTCGATCCTCGCCCCCTCGGCCAAGGCCGCCGCCATCGCCGCGGCATCGTCCCGGCCCCATTCGGTATCGAAGCCGTTGATCCGCACGATCCGCAGCCGCGGCCCGAAGTCCATGTCGCGCAGCACCCGTGCCAGCAGCTCCCGCGCCGCGGGCTTCTCGGCCGGAGCCACCGCATCCTCGAGGTCGAAGATGATCGCATCCGCCGGCAGCGCCTGCGCCTTCTCCATCGCCCGCTCGCGCGCGGCGGGGATATAGAGGACCGAACGGCAGGGACGAGACATCGCAAGACCTCACGCAAGATTCTTGCGGCAGAAACCACGAATCCGCCACTTTCATCAAGCCCAGATTCGCCGCGGTGCAGAAATTCTGTGCGGGTATCAGCCGGCCAGCGCCCGACCGCCGTCCCAGGCCAGCTTGATCGAGATCAGCAGCAGCGCCCAGGTCACCAGCTGGAAGAACAGCTTCTCCGGCAGCCGTTTCACCAGCCCCACCCCGGCGAAGACCGCAAGGCTGGCGGGCAGGAACAGCATCGCCGCCGTCTTCAGGTTGGTGGGGGACAGCAACCCAAGCTGCCAGTAGGGCGGCAGCTTGGCGGCGTTGATCACCGCGAAGGCGATGGTCGAGGTGCCGGCGAAGACCGACCGCGACAGGCCCAGCGGCAGGGTGAACACCTGCCAGGGCGGCGCCCCGGCATGGCTGACGAAGCTGGTGAAGCCGGTCACCGCCCCCCAGAACATGCCCGGGCCGACACGCGCGGGCCGCGGCTCGGCCACGACGCCGCGGCGGAGCAGCAGGTTCAGCGCGAAGGCCATCCCGATCACCCCGATCAGCACCCGCACAGCCGCCTCGGGCACCACGCTGGCGGTGGCCCAGCCGACGGCGATGCCGACCATGGCCCCCGGCAGCGCGATCGCCAGCACCCGCGCGTCGTAGTCGCGGCGATAGGCCCAGAGGCCGAAAATGTCGCTGACGACATAGACCGGCAGCAGCAACCCCGCCGCCACCCCGGGCGGAATCACCAGCGCCAGCACCGGCACGCCCAGCATCCCGACGATGGGAATCCCGCCCTTGCCGGCGCCGACCAGCGCCGCGGCGATCACCGCCGCGATCCAGAACCCCCAGCCTTCCATCGCGCCCTCCGTCCGCGTTACCGCTAAACCGGGACGCCGGGGCCGGAAAGCCCCGATCTTCGTATGCAATGGCATACATTCGCCGCGCGCGGTGCTGGACAGGGCGCGCATTAGGGGCTAGGCCCTTGCGCGACTCGAACCTCAGGAGGTCCCCATGGCACGACCCAAGATCGCTCTCATCGGCGCGGGCCAGATCGGCGGCACGCTTGCCCATCTGGTCGCAACCAAGGAACTGGGCGACGTCGTCCTGTTCGACATCGCCGAAGGCACGCCGCAAGGGAAGGCGCTGGACCTGGCGCAATGCGGCCCGGTCGAGGGCTTCGACGCCGTGCTGAAAGGCACCAATTCCTACGCCGACATCGCCGGCGCCGATGTCTGCATCGTCACCGCCGGCGTGCCGCGCAAGCCGGGGATGAGCCGCGACGACCTTCTCGGCATCAACCTGAAGGTGATGAAATCGGTCGGCGAGGGCATCAAGGCCCATGCCCCGAACGCCTTCGTGATCTGCATCACCAACCCGCTGGACGCCATGGTCTGGGCGTTGCGCGAATTCTCCGGCCTGCCGCACAACATGGTGGTCGGCATGGCGGGCGTGCTGGACTCGGCCCGCTTCCGTCACTTCCTTTCGCTGGAATTCGGCGTCTCGATGCGCGATGTCACCGCCTTCGTCCTCGGCGGCCATGGCGACACCATGGTGCCGCTGACCCGCTATTCCACCGTCGCCGGCATCCCGCTGCCCGATCTGGTCGCCATGGGCTGGACCACGCAGGAGAAGCTGGACGCCATCGTGCAGCGCACCCGCGACGGCGGGGCCGAGATCGTCGGCCTGCTGAAGACCGGCTCGGCCTTCTACGCCCCCGCGACCTCGGCCATCGAGATGGCGGAAGCCTATCTCAAGGACCAGAAGCGCCTGCTGCCCTGCGCGGCCTATGTGAAGGGCGCCTACGGGCTGGATGGCCTTTACGTCGGCGTGCCGACGGTGATCGGCGCCGGCGGGATCGAGCGGGTGGTGGAAATCAAGCTGAACGGCGACGAGCAGGCGATGATGACCAAATCCGTCGACGCGGTGAAGGGCCTTGTCGCCGCCTGCAAGGGCATCGACCCCTCGCTGGCCTGAGTCCTCGGAGCCTTTGCGCAAGGGCGTCTCCGGCCTGTCCGGGGGCGCCCTTTCCTTTGGCTCAATGCGAAACCGAGCGCGAGAACAGGTGGATCACCAGCACCCCGGCCAGGATCAGCGCCAGCCCGAGGATCGCCGCCAGGTCCAGCGCCTGCTTCGCCCAGATCCAGGCCACCATGGTGATCAGCACGATGCCGAGGCCGGACCAGAGGGCATAGACCACCCCGGTCGGCATGTGCCGCAGCGGGAAGGACAGGAACCAGAACGCCCCGGCATAGCCGACCACCGAGATCACGCTCGGCCAGAGCCGGGTGAAACTCTGCGACCGGGCCAGCGCCGAGGTGGCGATCACCTCCAGCACGATGGCCATCACCAGGAAGATCATCGCCTTCTGCATCCGTCCCCTCCGCCCTGCCGGGCGACAGGACCACAGCGCAGGGGCGGCCGCAAGCCCGGGGCTTTTGCCATTGCCCCCGGGCCGCGAATCCGGCATCCCCGGCGCATGTCTTCCCCCGGAGGTTCCGATGGACTATTCCAAATCCGGCGGCGCCAATGCCGCCAAGACCTCGCCCAAGCCCAAGCGCGGCGCCCAGAAGGGCGCGCCGAAGGTGGCAGCCACCGACAAGACCGCGCTTCTTGCCCGGATGAAGGCCGCCGCCGCCAAGAAGCCTTGACCTCGCCCTATCTCGCGCCCGGCTTCTACGACCGGGCGCTTGCGGCCGGCCGGCACCGCGAGATCGTCGGCGGCCGCTGGGACGAGACCGCCCGCGCCCAGATGGCCGCGCTTCTGGACGAGGGGCTGCGGCCGGAGCACCGTCTGCTGGACATCGGCTGCGGCTGCCTGCGGCTGGGGCACCGGGCAGTCGGTTACCTCGACCCCGGCCATTACTGGGGCACCGACGCCTCCGCCGCACTGATGCAGCGCGGGTGGGAGGCGGAGCTGACGCCGGACCTGCAAGCCCGCCTGCCGCGGGAGCAGCTGGTTGAGGACGCCGGTTTCGCCTTCCCCGGCTTGCCGGCCGACATCGACCACGCCATCGCCTTCGGCGTCTTCACCCATCTGCCCGCCCCCGTCCTCCGCCCTGCGCTGGCCGCGCTGCGCGCCCGCATCCCGGGGCTGCGGAAACTCCTGCTCACCGTCTTCCTTGCGCCCGGGGGCCAGACCGGCCCGCTGCGCCAGCCCGACGGCGTGGTCACCCACCCGGACCGCCCGCCTTACCATCGCTCCGCTGTGGAGGTGGAGGCCGACGCCGGCGCAGCCGGTTTCCGCCTGGCTTGGCGGGACCGGCGATTGCCCCGCGGCCAGAGGCTCTGCGTGCTGGAACCGGCATAGCCGAAGGCGCGGCTGCCGCCGCATTCCTTATCGTTTCGGCTGACGGAGGCCCCTGGGGCTGCTGTCGGCGGATGGGGGCATTCTGCCCCCAACCCCCCTGAGGATATTTGGGGCAGGTGAATTTGGAAAAAGAGCGCTTCTTGCAATTCACCTGCCCCCAAATATCCCCGCCGGAGGCACGTCCGAGCCGGTTGCGCCTGAAAGGCGCAGAGGCGAGACAAAAGGCTTGCGCCGCAAGGCGCTCGATACAATTCCGGCGGCGGATTTCCCCACCCCGCCGCCGGTTGACCCCCCGGGCCCCCCGGCGCATCCTTCTGCCATCCCGAAGGAGGTCCCCATGCGCCCGATCCTCGCCGCCGCCCTCGCCCTTCTCCCCGGCCTCGCGCTGGCCGAGCCTTCGGCGCTGTCCGCCGAGATCGCCGCCAAGGGGCTGAAGGCGACCGAGGAGCGGCTGGCCGCGCTGCCGCAGCCGAATCCGCCCGACCTGTTCGCGCTGGCCGGGCTGCGCTTCCTCTCCGGCGTCGAATCCGCGCTGCAGCTGCGCTGGCAGACCGGGCTGCAGGCCGACTGGTCGGAGCTGCCGATCCTGCGCCTGCCGATCCCGCAGAACCCCGACGCCCGGCCCTTCACCGGCGCCGACCTCGGCACCCTGCTGACCGGCATCGACAAGGACATGGAGGCCGCCCGCGCGGCGCTGGACCAGCTGGGCGAGCAGCAGTTCGTGCTGGAGATCGCCGTCGGCGACCTCTGGTTCGACATCAACATGAACGGCAGCCGCGACAAGGGCGAGGACGTGGGCGAGGTGGCGGGGCTGACCCTCGGCGCCGGCCGGATGGGCTCGGTCGAGATGATCGACCCGACCATCCGCTTCGACGCCGCCGATGCCGCCTGGCTTTCGGCCTATACCCACCTGCTCTCGGCCTTCACCGATGTGGCGCTGGCCTACGACCCGGCGGCGGCGGTGGACCGGGTGGCCGCCTCGGCCGCGAAGATGGCCGAGTTCCACGGCACCACGCCGCCCAACCACGCGCTGGACATGATGTTCGGCGCCCAGGTCGACCGGGTGGCGATCATCCTGCACGCGCTGGCGACGGAGCCCGACCCGGCGCTTGCCGCCTCGGCGCATGAGCATCTGCTGGCGACGATCCGCGAGAACCGCCGCTTCTGGTCGCTGGTCGAGGTGGAGACCGACAACGACAGCGAATGGATCCCGAACGACCGCCAGGTCTCGGGCCTGGGGCTGAACATGCCGCCCGGCACCGGGGCGCATTGGCAGGCGGTGCTGGCCGATGCCGAGGCGATCCTGACCGGGCAGCTGCTGGTGCCGCACTGGCGCTACGGCGCCGAGGCCGGGATCGACGTGTCGCTGATGTTCAAGGACCCGCCGGCGGTGGATCTGGTCGCCATGGTGCAGGGCGAGGGCTTCCTTCCCTTCGTCCGCAAGGGGCCGCAGGCCAGCGCGCAATCCTGGCGGGAATTCGAAAGTCTCGTCTGGGGCGACTCGCTGCTTTTCGCCATCCTGCTGAACTGACGGCGCCGGCCCGAATCACGTTAGCGCCACCGCGCGGCGGGGTATCCTCGCGGCAAGTGATCACGGGCCCGAAAGCTGTGATCACGGCCTGAAAATTCGTGATCACAAAACTGCATTTCTCCGCCGATTTGCCGGAAAACCCCGAAAAGCGCTTTGGCGGCGTTACGTTTCCATGCCAGAAAGCCCGGACATCGGCATGAAACGACCGTCCCCGGAGAAAGCACATGAACATCCACGAATACCAGGCCAAGGCGCTTCTCCGCAGCTACGGCATTCCGGTCTCGGACGGCCGCGTCGTGCTGCGCGCCGAAGAGGCCAAGACCGCCGCCGGGGAACTGGACGGGCCGCTCTGGGTGGTCAAGGCGCAGATCCATGCCGGCGGCCGCGGCAAGGGCAAGTTCGTGGAGCCCGAGGCGGGCGAGAAGGGCGGCGTCCGGCTGGCGAAATCGGTCGAGGAAGCCGCCGAGTTCACCCGCCAGATGCTGGGCCGCACCCTCGCCACCGTGCAGACCGGCCCGGCCGGCAAGCAGGTCAACCGCATCTACATCGAGGACGGCAGCGACATCGAGCGCGAGTTCTACCTCGCGCTGCTGATCGACCGCAAGACCAGCCGCATCTCGATCGTCTGCTCGACCGAGGGCGGCATGAGCATCGAGGACGTGGCCCATGACACGCCCGAGAAGATCCACACCCTGACCATCGACCCGGCCACCGGGCTGCAGGATTTCCATGGCCGCCGGGTGGCCTTCGCGCTCGGCCTCACGGGCAACCAGGTCAAGCAATGCGTCGCCATCGTCAGGAAGCTCTACCAGCTGTTCCTCGACAAGGACATGGACATGCTGGAGATCAACCCGTTCTGCGTGCTGAAGGACGGCTCGCTGCGGCTCCTGGACGCCAAGATGGGCTTCGACGGCAATGCGATCTACCGCCACCCCGACATCGCCGCGCTGCGCGACGAGACCGAGGAGGACCCGAAGGAACTCGCCGCCTCGAAGTTCGACCTGAACTACATCGCGCTGGACGGCGAGATCGGCTGCATGGTCAACGGCGCCGGGCTGGCCATGGCGACGATGGACATCATCAAGCTTTACGGCGCCGAGCCGGCCAACTTCCTGGACGTGGGCGGCGGGGCGACCAAGGAGAAGGTGACCGAGGCCTTCAAGATCATCACCTCGGACCCGAACGTGAAGGGCATCCTGGTCAACATCTTCGGCGGCATCATGCGCTGCGACATCATCGCCGAGGGCATCGTCGCCGCGGTGAAGGAGGTCGGCCTGCAAGTCCCGCTGGTGGTGCGGCTGGAAGGCACCAACGTGGAACTGGGCAAGAAGATCGTCAACGAAAGCGGCCTGAACGTGATCGCCGCCGACGACCTGTCGGACGCGGCGCAGAAGATCGTCAAGGCGGTGAAGGGGTGATGCTGCGGGCCGCCCTGATCCTTGCCCTGACCGCCCTGCCCGTCACGGCGCAGGACTGGTCGACGGTCGAATTCATGACGCGCAAGCTGGATGATCCCGATCACGGCGCGGCCTATCGTGCGGCAGTGGCCGCCTGCCTGGCCGGACGGGGCGATCCGGCGGCCACGGCCGCCCTGTTCCTGGAAGGCAACTGGGTCACGGTCGAGGAACGCGAGCAGGGCCTGATGGAAATCTTCTCACCCGATGCCGACCTTTACGTCCTGGCCGCCGATGACGGCAGCTTTTGCGCCGCCTATTCCGAGGTGCAGGGCACGGCCACGGCCATCGGCAACCTGCAGATCATCGGCGGCGCGGCTGGCCTGTCCCTCGAAAGCCTGGACATGCCGGCGGGCTGCATCGCCTTTGCCTTGGGCCATGGCATCCAGGCCGAAGTCACCTCGTCGGGGAACGACCCGGTCTGCGAAAGCGAAACGACCAGTTCCGTCCGCTTCATCTTTGGCGGGGCGGGCTGATGCCATTGCAACACCCGTCACCGCAATGAAAGGGAAAACCCCATGCGCCTGACATTCGCCGTCCCGCTGCTGCTTGCCTCCCTGGCCCTTCCGGCCTGCACAGGCGGTGTGGTGGACGTGAACGATGCCCACACCTCCTTCGAGCAGACCTGCGCCGAGCAATCGGCCCTGGCCACGCAAGGACGGATGGACGGGCGCGACATCACGATCACCTGCCCCTAGGGGCGGCGTGATCCCCGCTGGACTTCCCCGGCACCTGTCCACGGGCGCCGGATCGATGGATATTCTTTGAAGGAGGCCCCGATGGCCGTTCTCGTCGACAAGCATACCAAGGTCATCTGCCAGGGCTTCACCGGCAGCCAGGGCACCTTCCATTCGGAACAGGCCATCGCCTATGGCACCCGGATGGTGGGGGGCGTGACGCCGGGCAAGGGCGGCAGCACCCATCTCGGCCTGCCGGTGTTCGACAGCGTCCATGACGCGGTGGAGAAGACCGGCGCCGACGCGACCGCGATCTACGTGCCGCCGCCCTTCGCCGCCGACTCGATCCTGGAGGCCATCGACGCCGAGATCCCGCTGATCGTCTGCATCACCGAGGGCATCCCGGTGCTGGACATGATGAAGGTGAAGCGGGCGCTCCTGAACTCCAAATCCCGGCTGATCGGGCCGAACTGCCCCGGGGTGATGACGCCCGACGCCTGCAAGATCGGCATCATGCCGGGCTCGATCTTCAAGCGCGGCTCGGTGGGCGTGGTCAGCCGCTCGGGCACCCTGACCTACGAGGCGGTGAAGCAGACCACCGACGTGGGCCTGGGCCAGTCCTCGGCCGTCGGCATCGGCGGCGACCCGATCAAGGGCACCGAGCATATCGACGTGCTGGAGATGTTCCTGGCCGACCCCGAGACCACCTCGATCATCATGATCGGCGAGATCGGCGGCTCGGCCGAGGAGGAGGCGGCGGAATTCCTGGCCTCGGAGAAGAAGAAGGGCCGCTGGAAACCGACCGCCGGCTTCATCGCCGGCCGCACCGCCCCTCCGGGCCGCCGCATGGGCCATGCCGGCGCCATCGTGGCGGGCGGCAAGGGCGATGCCGGATCGAAGATCGAGGCGATGAAATCCGCCGGCATCGTGGTTGCCGACAGCCCCGCGGGCCTGGGCGAGGCGGTGCTGAAGGCGATCAAGGGCTGACCATGCCTATGGGTGGTCCATCAGACCCCTGCAAGGCGCGCCCGATGTGGCGCGCCGGCGTCCTGTGCAAGACCCGGGTTTTCGCCGAAAACCCGCCCCCCTTTCCGAGTTTTCGACGAAAACTCGCTCTCTCCCGTCCCCTTGAGGTGACCCGATGACCGAACATTCCCCCAACGCGCAATTCCAGGCCTCCTCCTTCATGGACGGGGCCAATGCCGATTACATCGACCAGCTGCAGGCCCGCTATGCCGAGGACCCGAATTCGGTCGATGCCGGCTGGGCGGAGTTCTTCCGCGCCCTCGGCGACAACGAGCTGGACGCCAAGCGCGCCGCCGAGGGGCCGAGCTGGGCGCGGGCCGACTGGCCGCCGGCTCCGGTGGACGACCTGACCGCGGCGCTGACCGGGGAATGGGCCGCCGCGCCGGCGAAGGAGCGCAAGGCGGCGGGCGAGAAGATCGCCGCCAAGGCCGCCGAGCAGGGCGTCAACCTGACCGAGACGCAGCTGCAGCGCGCCGTCATCGACTCGATCCGCGCGCTGATGATCATCCGCGCCTACCGCATCCGCGGCCACCTCGCCGCCGATCTCGATCCGCTGGGGATGCGCGAGCAGGCGCCCCACCCCGAGCTGGACCCGGAAAGCTACGGCTTCTCCGAGGCCGACATGGACCGGCCGATCTTCATCGACAACGTGCTGGGGCTGACCCATGCCTCGATGCGGCAGATCATCGACATCCTGAAGCGCACCTATTGCGGCACCTTCGCGCTGCAATACATGCACATCTCGGACCCCGAGCAATCCTCCTGGCTGAAGGAACGGATCGAGGGCTACGGCAAGGAGATCCAGTTCACCCGCGAGGGCCGCAAGGCCATTCTGAACAAGCTGGTCGAGGCCGAGGGCTACGAGAAGTTCCTGCACGTCAAATACATGGGCACCAAGCGCTTCGGCCTCGACGGCGGCGAGGCGCTGATCCCGGCGATGGAGCAGATCGTCAAGCGCGGCGGCCAGCTGGGCGTGAAGGAGATCATCATCGGGATGCCGCACCGCGGCCGGCTGAACGTGCTGGCCAACGTGTTGATGAAGCCCTACCGCGCCATCTTCAACGAATTCCAGGGCGGCAGCTTCAAGCCCGAGGACGTCGACGGCTCGGGCGACGTGAAATACCACCTCGGCGCCTCGGCCGACCGCGAGTTCGACGGCAACAAGGTCCACCTGTCGCTGACCGCCAACCCCAGCCACCTGGAAGCCGTGAACCCGGTCGTCCTCGGCAAGGCCCGCGCCAAGCAGGACCAGCTGAACGACACCGTGGAGCGGATGGCGGTGCTGCCGATCCTGCTGCACGGCGACGCGGCCTTTGCCGGCCAGGGCGTGGTGGCGGAATGCCTGCAACTGTCGGGCATCAAGGGCCACCGCACCGGCGGCTGCATCCATATCGTGGTGAACAACCAGATCGGCTTCACCACCGCGCCGCATTTCAGCCGGACCTCGCCCTACCCCACCGACATCGCCCTGATGGTCGAGGCACCGATCTTCCACGTCAACGGCGACGACCCCGAGGCTGTGGTGCACGCCGCCCGGGTGGCGACCGAATTCCGCCAGAAGTTCCACAAGGACGTGGTGCTGGACATCATCTGCTACCGCCGCTTCGGCCACAACGAAGGCGACGAGCCGATGTTCACCAACCCGGCGATGTATAACCGCATCCGGAAACAAAAGACCACCTTGCAGCTTTATACCGAAAGGCTGGTGGCCGACGGGCTGATCCCGGAAGGCGAGATCGAGGACATGAAGGCCGCCTTCCAGGCCCGCCTGAACGAAGAGTTCGAGGCCGGCAAGGATTATCGCCCGAACAAGGCCGACTGGCTGGACGGGCGCTGGAAGAACATGCAGACCAAGGACCTGGACAACTACCAGCGGGGCGAGACCTGGATTCCGCCCGAGACCCTGGCCGAGATCGGCCAGGCGCTGACCCGGGTGCCCGATGGCTTCAACATCCACAAGACCGTCGCCCGGCAATTGCAGGCCAAGGCCAAGATGTTCGAGGAGGGCCGCGGCTTCGACTGGGCCACCGCCGAGGCGCTGGCCTTCGGCTCCCTGCAGGTCGAGGGCTTCCCGGTCCGCCTTGCGGGGCAGGACTGCACCCGCGGCACCTTCAGCCAGCGCCACTCGGCCCTGGTCGACCAGGACACCGAGGAGCGCTACTATCCGCTGAACCACATCCGCGCCGGCCAGGCGAAGTTCGAGGTCATCGACTCGATGCTGTCGGAATATGCGGTGCTCGGCTTCGAATACGGCTATTCGCTGTCCGAGCCGAACGGGCTGACGCTGTGGGAGGCGCAGTTCGGCGACTTCGCCAACGGCGCGCAGATCATGTTCGACCAGTTCATCAACTCGGGCGAGTCGAAATGGCTGCGGATGTCGGGCCTTGTCGTCCTTCTCCCGCATGGGATGGAGGGCCAGGGGCCGGAACATTCCTCGGGCCGGCTGGAGCGGTTCCTGCAACTCTCGGCCGAGGACAACTGGATCGTCGCCAACTGCTCGACCCCGGCGAACTACTTCCACATCCTGCGCCGGCAGATGCACCGCGACTTCCGCAAGCCGCTGATCCTGATGACGCCGAAATCGCTGCTGCGCCATCCGATGTGCATCAGCGATGCCGAGGACTTCACCACCGGCTCCACCTTCCACCGCGTCCTCTGGGACGATGCGCAGAAGGGCCATTCCGAGCTGAAGCTGAAGGACGACAAGAAGATCCGCCGCGTCGTCCTCTGCTCGGGCAAGGTCTACTACGACCTCCTGGCCGAGCGCGACTCGCGCGGGCTGGACGACGTCTACCTGCTGCGGGTCGAACAGATCTACCCGGTGCCGGGCATGGCACTGACGGCGGAACTGTCGCGCTTCCCGGGGGCCGAGTTCATCTGGTGCCAGGAAGAGCCGAAGAACCAGGGCGCCTGGTCCTTCATCGAGCCGGAGCTTGAAACCCTGCTGACCAGGGTCCGCGGCACGCCGACCCGGGCGCGCTATGCCGGCCGCGTGGCCTCGGCCTCGCCGGCGACCGGACTCGCCTCGCGCCACAAAGCCGAACAAACCGCGCTGGTCGATGCCGCGCTGACCATCGCCTGAAGGAGTTGAAGATGACCGACGTCATGGTGCCCGCCCTGGGCGAAAGCGTCTCCGAAGCCACCGTCTCCACCTGGTTCAAGAAGCCCGGCGATGCGGTGAAACAGGACGAGATGCTCTGCGAGCTGGAGACCGACAAGGTCTCCGTCGAGGTGCCCTCGCCGGTGGCGGGCGTGCTGGCCGAAATCCTTGCTCCCGAGGGCACGACCGTCGCGGCCAATGCCCGGCTGGCGATCGTCACCGAAGGCGCCGCCGCCGCGGCGCCGAAGGCCGGCAGCGCCCCCAATGCGCCGCCGGTTTCCCCCGCCGCCAAGGCCACCGAGCCGAAGTCCGAGGATGCAGCCACCGTCGGTTCCCCCGGCGCCGGGCCGGAACAGCTGACGCCGCGCGCCGATGTCGAGGATGCGCCCTCGGCCAAGAAGGCGATGGCCGAGGCCGGGCTCGACCGTGACGCGATCCAGCCCACCGGCAAGGACGGCCGGGTGATGAAGGAGGATGTGGCCCGCACCGTGGCCGGCGCCGCCGGTGCCGCCGCGGCCGCCACCGTCGCCCCGGCCCCCGCCGCCATCCCCCGCGCGCCCGTCCCCGCGGACGATGCCGCGCGCGAGGAGCGTGTGAAGATGACCCGCCTGCGCCAGACCATCGCCCGCCGGCTGAAGGACGCCCAGAACACCGCCGCCATGCTGACCACCTACAACGAGGTGGACATGTCCGGCATCATGGGCCTGCGCAACGACTACAAGGACGCCTTCGAGAAGAAGCACGGCGTCAAGCTGGGCTTCATGTCCTTCTTCGTGAAGGCCTGCTGCCACGCGCTGAAGGAAGTGCCCGAGGTCAATGCCGAGATCGACGGCACCGACATCGTCTACAAGAACTACGTCCACATGGGCGTTGCGGTCGGCACCCCGTCCGGCCTGGTGGTGCCGGTGGTGCGCGACGCCGACCGGATGTCCTTCGCCGAGATCGAGAAGAAGATCGCCGAACTGGGCCTGCGCGCCCGCGACGGCAAGCTGTCGATGGCCGAGATGCAGGGCGGCAGCTTCACCATCTCGAACGGCGGCGTCTACGGCTCCTTGATGTCCAGCCCGATCCTGAACCCGCCGCAGTCCGGCATCCTCGGGATGCACAAGATCCAGGACCGGCCGGTGGTGGTGAACGGCCAGATCGTCATCCGCCCGATGATGTATCTGGCGCTGTCCTACGACCACCGCATCGTCGACGGCAAGGGGGCGGTGACCTTCCTCGTGCGCGTCAAGGAAGCGCTGGAAGACCCGCGCCGGTTGTTGATGGACCTGTGATCCTGTGCAGGATGGGCAATATCGCCCATCCTGCCCCCAAGCGGAGCCGCCCGATGCACCAGCTTCTGATCCAGACCACCGCCCCCGATTTCGCCGCCTGGAAGGCGGCCTTCGACGCCGAGGCCGAGAACATCGCCGCGGCCGGGCTGAACATGCTGCAGATCTGGAAGGCCGAGGGCGGCGCGGTGCTGGTGCTGTTCGAGGTGGCGAACCGCGCCCGTGCCGAGGAGTGGCTGGCGAAGCATACCGGCTTCGGCCGCGGCTACGCCGCGCAATTCCTGGAAACCGCATGACCGCCGAACTCGCCGCCCTCGCCGCCGCCGCGCTGGTCCATTTCGCCACCGTCCTGGTGGCGCAGCACTTCCTGACCCGCGACGTGGGGCCCGAGGACAACCTGGGAACCCGCGAGGGGATCGAGGAACGGCTCTCGCCCGTCACCCAGCGCCTGCGCCGCGCCACGGCGAACTTCACCGAGAATGTCGGGCCGTTCATCATCGCGATCCTCGTCGTCACCCTGGCGCAGAAGACCTCCGCCCTCACCGCGGTGCTGGCCTGGGCCTTCGTCGCCGCCCGCGTGCTCTACGTTCCGGCCTACGCGCTGGCCTGGGTGCCGTGGCGCAGCCTGATCTTCTCGGTCGGCGCCCTCGCCACGCTGGCGCTCCTGCTGATCGGACTTCTCGCATGACCCCCGAACTCGCCGCCCTCGCCGCCGCCGTGCTGGTCCAGATCGCCACACTGGGCCTGATGGCCGTGGTGGCCAACCTGGAACTCGGCCCGAAGATCACCACCGGCCCGCGCGACGGCACGCCGCCTCCGGTGTCGCAGCTGCTCGGCCGCCTCATCCGCGCCACCACCAACGGGTTCGAGGGTCTGGCGATGTTCGCCCCCGCCGTGCTGGTCGTCGCCCTCTCCGGCCAGTCCACCCCGGTGACGCAGGCCGCCGCCTGGACTTTCGTCGTCGCCCGCATCCTCTATGTCCCGGCCTATGCCTGGGGCCTGCGCCCCTGGCGCAGCGCCATCTGGGGCCTCGGCCTTCTCGCAACCCTCGTCCTTCTGGTGTCAGCCCTGATCTGACCCCTTCATCTTGGCACAAATACTCCGGGGGTCCGGGGGCAGAGCCCCCGGCCACCGGCCGAAAGGAGATCCCATGGCAGAGTTCGACCTGATCGTCATCGGCGGCGGCCCCGGCGGCTATGTCTGCGCCATCCGCGCCGCCCAGCTGGGCCTGAAGACAGCCTGCGTCGAAGGGCGCGAGACGCTCGGCGGCACCTGCCTGAACGTCGGCTGCATCCCCTCGAAAGCGCTCCTGAACGCCACCCATCTCTTGCACGAGACCCATGAGAATTTCGAGAAGATGGGCCTGATGGGCGCGAAACCCACCGTCGATTGGGAAAGGATGCTGCGCTACAAGGACGACGTGATCGCCGGCAACACCAAGGGCATCGAGTTCCTGTTCAAGAAGAACAAGGTGACCTGGCTGAAGGGCTGGGGCTCGATCCCCGAAGCCGGCAAGGTCAAGGTCGGCGACGAGGTTCATTCGGCAAAGGCCATCGTCATCGCCACCGGCTCCGAGGCCTCGGTCCTGCCCGGCATCACCGTGGACGAAGAGGCCATCGTCACCTCCACCGGCGCGCTGGCCCTGCGGGAAATCCCGAAGTCCATGGTGGTGATCGGCGCCGGCGTGATCGGGCTGGAAATGGGCTCGGTCTACGCCCGGCTCGGCACGCAGGTGACGGTGGTGGAATATCTCGACGCCATCACCCCCGGCATGGACGCCGAGGTGGCGAAAGGCTTCCAGCGCATCCTGTCCAAGCAGGGGCTGAAATTCGTCCTCGGCGCCGCGGTGCAGGTGGTGGAGCGGACCAAGTCCGGCGCCAAGGTCGCCTGGAAGCTGCGCAAGAACGATGCGGCGGGCGAGATCGAGGCCGATGTCGTCCTCGTCGCCACCGGCCGCAAGCCCTATACCGCCGGGCTGGGGCTGGAGGCGCTCGGGGTGGAGCTGCTGCCCCGCGGCCAGATCAAGGTCGACGGCCACTGGCAGACCAATGTTCCCGGCGTCTATGCCATCGGCGATGCCATCCCCGGCCCGATGCTGGCCCACAAGGCCGAGGACGAGGGCATGGCGGTGGCCGCGGTCATCGCCGGCCGGCACGGCCATGTGAACTACGGCGTCATCCCCGGCGTGGTCTATACCACGCCCGAGGTGGCGACGGTGGGCGCCACCGAGGAACAGCTGAAGGAGGCGGGCCGGGCCTACAAGGTCGGCAAGTTCTCGTTCATGGGCAACGGCCGCGCCAAGGCGGTGTTCCAGACCGAGGGCTTCGTCAAGCTCCTGGCCGACAAGGAGACCGACCGCATCCTCGGCTGCCACATCATCGGCCCCGGCGCCGGCGACCTGATCCACGAGATCTGCGTGGCGATGGAATTCGGCGCCTCGGCCGAGGACATCGCCCTGACCTGCCACGCCCACCCGACCTTCAGCGAGGCCGTGCGCGAAGCCGCGCTCGCCTGCGGCGACGGCGCGATCCACGCCTGACCGGCCGCTTGTCGTCGCATTCCATGCGCTCCTCGCGGGTCCTTCCCCCGCGAGGAGGGACGAAGTCCCCGACGAGCCCGCGCCTACCCCTGCCCGAACAGTCTCTCCAAGAGCCCGCCCGCGGGCCGGTCGGCGTCGATGCCGATCACCAGCGCCGCCACCGCCTCGCCGTCCGGCGCGTCCATCTCCACCCGGGCGACCGCGCCCGCTCCGGCCTGCCGGGCGATGCCGTCGCGGCCGAGCGGCGTGTCCTGCGGCCCGCGCGCCTCGTAGGCCGGATGCTCGGAATGGATGGTCTCCGCCAGCGCATCGTCGAAGAAGACTTGGCCAGTCAGCACGGTGCGGGCATCGAGGAAGACCTTGTAGTGCACATGGGTCACCCGGCCGCGATACCAGCCGGGAAAGATGGTGCGGAACTCCGCCACGCCCTCGGCCCCGGTCTCCTGGGTGCCGCGCAGGAAGGTGCCGCCCGCGCCCTCCACCCCGGAATAGGCGCCGGCGGCGTCGCAATGCCAGACATCGACCCGCGCGGCGGGCACGGGCCGGCAGTCCGCCGTCACCACCTGCAGCCGCAGCACCAGCGGCAGGCCGGGCCGCCCCTCGGCGATGTCCTGCCGGATCAGGTCTTCCTCCAGATAATAGGGGCCTTCCGTCACTTCGGGCTGCAGCAGGCAGACTTCGGGCGCGATCAGCCCGGCCTCCTGCGCCTCGGCCCGCGCCCGGGCCGGGACCGCCACGGCAAGGGCAGGCGCCAGCGACAGCGCCTTCAGCAGGCTGCGGCGGTCGAGGACGGTCAGCGGGCGGGGCATGGCAATCTCCTTTGCCCGGGCAAACGGGCGGGGCGGCGGATTCCGTCGCCCCGCGGCCGCTGCCGGCTCAATGCCCCGGCCGGATGAAGGTTCCGTTGCGCAATTCGGCAAAAGCCTGCCGCAGTTCGGCCTCGGTGTTCATCACGATCGGCCCGGCCCAGGCCACCGGCTCCTGGATCGGCGCGCCGGAGATCAGCAGGAACCGCACCCCTTCCGGCCCCGCCGTCACCGTCACCTCGTCGCCCGCGCCGAAGCGGACCAGGGTGCGGTTGCCGCTGAGGTCGCGGATGTTGACCTCCTGCCCCGCCACTTCCTTCTCCAGCAGCACGCCCTGGGGCCGGGCGGCATCGCGGAAGCTGCCCGCACCCTCGAAGACATAGGCGAAGGCCCGGCGGCGGGTGTCGATCCTGAAGGTCTTGCGCTTGCCCGCGGGCACGAAGATGTCCAGGTATTGCGGGTCCGCCGCGATCCCCTCGACCGGGCTCCTGACCCCGCGCCAATCCCCGATCACCACCCGGATCTGCGTGCCGTCATCCTCGTGCCGCTCGGGCAGTTCGGCGCCGGGGATGTCCTGATAGCGCGGGTCGGTCATCTTCAGCGCGGCGGGCAGGTTGCCCCAGAGCTGGAAGCCGTGCATCCGGCCGGTTTCGTCGCCCTTCGGCATCTCCTGATGCAGGATGCCGCGGCCCGCGGTCATCAGTTGCAGGCTGCCGGGGCCGAGGATGCCGCGGTTGCCGAGCGAATCGCCATGCTCCACCGTGCCGGCCAGCACATAGGTGATGGTCTCGATCCCGCGGTGCGGGTGCCAGGGGAAGCCGGCGGAATAGTCGCGCGGATGGTCGCCGCGGAAGTCGTCGAACAGCAGGAAGGGGTCGGCCTCGGCCGGGTCCCGGAAGCCGAAGGCGCGGTGCAGGTTGACGCCGGCGCCCTCCACATGAGGCTGGGCGCGGCGGGTCTCGATCACGGGACGGATGGACATTCTGGCCTCCTTTGCCGGGGGGTGATGGTGCCAAGATGGAGGGGCGGCGGCCGCCGAAAAATACCGGAACGCACAGCCCGGATGTGCGCGGATGCACAGGCGACCCGGGCGGGAGAAGGCGAGGCACTGCCTCGCCCCCGCCCGTGCGCGGCGGGTGCACCCGGAGACGGTGGCCGCGAGAGGCCACAGAGGCCATCGCCTGCCCGGGCGGGCGAGAAGCGCCCGCCGAGGGGCAGGCGGGCGCTGGCCGGGTGCTTTGGGCACCCGGCCGGGAAGGTGACAATGGCACCGCGTGGCGAAGACACACGCCTTCGCCAAGGAAGCCGGGCAAGACTTCTGAGATGTCACCCCGACAGGTGCCGCAGCCCCTGGGTCACGTCGGTGCGGATCGCCAGCCGCAGCCCCGGCTCGTCTCCCGCCTTCAGCGCCGCCAGGATCATCCGGTGGTGTTGCGGCGGCTCGGTCCGCCTCAGCCTTGCATAGACCGCCCGCATGGTAGGGCCGAGTTGCAGCCAGACCGTCTCGCACAGGGCCAGCATCGCCGGGGTCTGCGCCCGCAGGTAAAGCGTGCGGTGGAACTCCAGGTTCGTCCGCACATAGCCCACCGCATCCTGCTTCACCGCCGCCTCGGCGTTCAGCGCGTTGATCGCCGCCAGCCGCTCGATCAGCGCGAAATGGGCGCGCGGCAGGGCGCGGGCGGCCATCTCCGGCTCCAGCATCGCCCTTATCGCCGCCAGTTCCTCGATCCGCTCGGGCGACAGTTCCGGCGTCGTCACCCGGCCCGAGGAGGACAGCGTCAGCGCCCCCTCCGCCACCAGCCGCCGCACCGCCTCGCGCGCAGGCGTCATCGAGACGCCGAACTGCCGGCCGATCCCGCGCAGGGTCAGCGCCTGCCCCGGCGCCAGCTCGCCATGCAGCACCTGCTGGCGGAGCGAGCGATACACCCGCTCATGCGCGGCGGCGTTGGGATCGGCGGGGCGAGGGGTGATCATGGCGGCAAGGGAAGCACCGGGCAGAGGACGGGTCAATCCCCGTTCCCGGCCCCGGCAGCGAAGCGGAAGCGGTGCAGCCCGCCGCCATGGCTGTGCAGCCAGGCCCTTTGCCGCTTCCAGCCCGGAAAGATGCCCTCCACCACCGCCCAATAGGCCGGCGAATGGTTCATCTGCACCAGATGCGCCACCTCATGCGCGGCCACGTAGTCCAGCACCGAGGGCGGGGCCATGATCAGCCGCCAGGAATACATCAGGGTGCCGTCATGGCTGCAGGACCCCCAGCGGGAGCGGGTGTCGCGCAGCACCAGCCGGCCGTAGCGCCGCCCCACCTGCGCGGCGTGGCGGGTCGAGGCCAGCGCCAGCCGGTCGCGCGCCAGCACCTTCAGCCAGGCCGCCACCCGCGCGCCCGCCCGGGCGGGATCGCCCGGCACCAGCAGGCGGTCCTCCTCCACCCGGATCGCCCGGCCCGGGCCGGTCTCCAGCCGCAGCGGCCGCCCCTCCACCGGCAGCACGCAGCCGATGCCGACCGCCAGCCCCTGCGACTCGGGCATCCGCGCCAGCGTCCGGCGCAGCCAGCCCTCCTGTTCCGCCAGGAAGGCCAGCGCCTCGGTCTCCCGCGCGCGGGCGGGCAGCGACAGCGTGACCTTGCCGTCCAGCCGCGACACCCGCAGCGAGAATCGCCGCGCCTGCGCCGAGCGGCGCAGATGCACCTCGACCGGCGGATCGCCCGGCAGCACCGGCATCGCAAAACCCCGCTGAAACCCCTTGAATCCCGGCCCCGTGATAGCCATTTCGGCGCCCGAGCGAAAGGCTTTGACACCGCCCGGCGCCTGTGGCAAGGGGCGGCTTTCTGGACATCCGTTGAAGGGACAACCCATGCCCAAAGCAGAATGGGGCACCAAGCGCGTCTGCCCGACGACCGGCAAGCGTTTCTACGACCTGAACCGCGTTCCCGTGGTCAGCCCCTATACCGGCGAGGTGGTGGACATCGAATCCGCCCGCCGCAAGATGGCCGCGGCGGTGATCGCCCGCGTCTCGCCCGAGAAGGATGACGACGTTCTGGTCGACGACCTGGAAGCCGACGACGACCTGCTGGAAGCCGCCGCCTCGGAAGACACCGAGATGGACGACGACCTGCTGGAGGACGACGCCGACGACAACGTCTCGCTGGACGATCTGGCGGATGTGGCGGGCGACGAGGAAGAAGTCTGATCCGCCGCGCGGCCCGTGCATTTTCCTCTTGCACCCCCCCGCGCGCTCTACTAGATACCCGGCACCGCGGCGGAGACGCCGCGCCCACGGTGGGGCCGTAGCTCAGTTGGGAGAGCGCTTGAATGGCATTCAAGAGGTCAGGGGTTCGATTCCCCTCGGCTCCACCAAATAAATCAAGGACTTGATCGACAGACGCCCCGCCTTGCGCGGGGCGTTGTCGTTTCCGGGGTGCCCGCGGCCAGTCCGGGCGGGAGAAGGCGAGGCACTGCCTCGCCCCGCCCGTGCGGACGGGTTCAACCGGAGACCTTTCGGCACGAGACCCCGAGAGGCCAGCGCCCGACCCGGCGGGCGAGAAGCGCCCGCCGGGGGCGGGGCGGGCGTTGGCCGGGCCGGCCGGGACAAGGGAAAGCGTTGCGCCGTGGCGAAGGCACGCGCCTTCGCCAGAGAGGCCGGGCTGGTCCCGGCGGATGTGTCATCCCTCCGGCCCCTCCCCGCCCCCGGAGGATTGTCATTGACAGTTGAACCCGCGGTTTGTCCAATCGGTCAAGGAACGGGTCCAGAGAACTGAGTCCCGAAGAAGCACAACAATGGGGAGTTGCACATGAACCTGAAGCATGGAGCCTGCCGTGCGGCAGTCCTGGCGGCGCTGATGGCGGGGGCCGCGCCGGCGGCGCTGTTCGCCGAGACGCCGGCCGACACGCTGGTCATCGCCGATGCGATCGACGACATCGTGTCGATCGACCCGCACGAGGCCTTCGAGTTCTCGGGCCTCGACCTGGCGAACAACCTCTACGACACGCTGATCGAACTGGACCCGACCAAGCCGGGCGAGCTGGTCCCCGGCCTGGCCGAAAGCTGGTCGGTCAGCGAGGACGGGCTGACCTATACCTTCAAGATCAAGTCCGGCATCACCTTCTCCTCCGGCAACCCGCTGACGGCCGAGGACGTGGCCGGCTCGCTGCGCCGGGTGATCAAGATCGACAAGACCCCCGCCTTCATCCTGGCCCAGTTCGGCTTCACCGCCGAGAACGTCGACCAGATGATCGCCTTCGAGGGCGACACCGTCACCATCACCACCGACAAGGTCTATGCGCCGACCTTCTTCTACAACTGCCTGACCGCGGGCGTGGCCAATATCGTCGACATGAAGACGGTGATGGCGAACGAGGCCGACGGCGACATGGGCAACAACTGGCTGAAGTCGAACTCGGCCGGGACCGGGGCCTATGTGCTGAAAAGCTACAAGCAGAACGAGGGCTATATCCTCGAGGCGCGCGAGGGCCACTGGCGCGGCGATGCCAAGATCAAGAACGTCTTCATGCAGCACGTGCCGGAAGGCGCGACCGAGCGGCTGCTGCTGGAGAAGGGCGACATCGACATCGCCCGCGCGCTGACGCCCACCGATGTGGAAGGGCTGTCGGGCAATGCCGACATCAAGATCACCACCGACAGCGGCGGCCAGATCTACTATCTGGCGATGAACCAGAAGGTCGAGGCGCTGGCCAATCCGAAGGTGCTGGACGCGATGCGGTGGGCGGTGGACTACACCGGCATGGCCGACACCATCCTGAAAGGCCAGTGGCAGGTGCACCAGGCCTTCCTGCCCTCGGGCTTCCTCGGCGCGCTGGACGAGACGCCCTATGCGCTCGACATCGAGAAGGGCAAGGCGCTGATGGCGGAATCGGGGGTGGAACTGCCGCTGAAGGTCAGCATGACCGTCCGCAACAACCAGGAGCGGATGGACATCGCCCAGTCGATCCAGAACACCTTCGCCCAGATCGGCATCGAGCTGACGCTGGACGTGGGCGACGGCGCGCAGGTGCTGGACAAGTATCGCGCCCGCCAGCACGACATCACCCTGCAGACCTGGGGGCCGGACTATCCCGACCCGCACACCAATGCCTCGACCTTCGCCATGAACCCCGACAACTCGGACGAGGCCAAGGCGACCGGCTACCTGGCCTGGCGCACCGCCTGGGACCCGGGCGAGTTGGGGGCGCTGGCCGAGGCCGCGGTGGCCGAGATGGACGGCGAGAAGCGGGCGGCGATGTATAAGGAGCTGCAGGAGAAGCACCGCGACGATTCCGCCTTCGTGCTGATGTTCCAGCAGCTGCAGCAGACCGGCCTGCGCGGCAATGTCGAAGGCTTCTACACCGGCGGGGCGGTCGATTCCGCCTCCTACTGGCTGGTCACCAAGTAAGGCCGGGACCGGCGCGGCGGGGTTCGCCGCCGCGCCGGTCCGCATCCGATGACCGAGAGTCCCCACGCTTCCCGGCCCTCGCGGCTGCGGCCCATGGTCTTCGCATTGGGCGGCGGCCTCCTCACCCTGGCGCTGACGCTGCTGGGGCTGTTGCTCTTCACCTTCGTGATCTCGCGCGTGGTGCCGATCGACCCGCTGCTGTCGATCCTGGGCGAACGCGCCACCGCCGCGCAGTATGAGGCGGCGCGGCTGGCGCTCGGCCTCGACGAGCCGATGTGGAAGCAGTTCCTGATCTACCTGGGCGACGCGCTGCAGGGCGACCTCGGCACCTCGATCCGCTCGCGCCAGCCGGTGCTGAGCGAGGTCGCCCACCGCTTCCCCGCCACGCTGGAGCTGGCGACCTTGGGAACGCTTTTCGGCGTGATCACCGGCGTTCCGGCCGGAGTGCTGGCGGCGACGCGGCCCGGCAGCATCGCCGACCAGGTGGTGCGGGTGGTCGGGCTGATGGGCTATTCGATGCCGGTGTTCTGGCTGGGGCTGATCGGCCTGCTGGTCTTCTACGGCCAGCTGGACTGGGTGGCCGGGCCGGGGCGGCTGGACGCCACCTACCAGATGATGCTGGAGTTCCAGATGACCCAGTATACCGGGATGATCCTCTTGGATTCCGCGCTGAACGGCGCCTGGGACATGTTCCGCAACGCGCTGTCCCATATCGTGCTGCCCGCTGCGCTCCTGGGTTACATATCGATGGCCTATATCAGCCGGATGACCCGCAGCTTCATGATGAACGAGCTTTCGCAGGAGTATATCACCACCGCCCGGGTGAAGGGGATGCCGGAATGGCGGGTGGTCTGGGTCCATGCCATGCGCAACGTGCTGGTGCCGCTGATCACCGTCATCGCCCTCAGCTACGCCTACCTGCTGGAAGGCTCGGTGCTGACCGAGACCATCTTCGCCTGGCCCGGCCTCGGCAGCTACATCACCGATGCGCTGTTCGCCGCCGACATGCCCGCCGTGCTTGGCGGCACCGTGGTGGTGGGCGTGGCCTTCGTCACCCTGAACATGGCCAGCGACATCCTCTACCGGCTGGTCGACCCGAGGGCCCGGGCATGAGAGGTCTGGCATGAGCACGCTCCGCGCCTGGCTGACCGACCCCAGCCCGACCTCGCGCCGGCAGGCGAGGCTGGGGCAGAGCTACCTCGCCTGGCTGCGCATCCGCAGGAACCGGCTGGCGATGGCGGGGCTGGTGATCGTCGGCCTCTTGCTGCTGGTCGCCGCCTTCGCGCCGCTGATCGCGCCGCACGACCCGCTGGTGCAGGACCTGTCGCGCCGCCTGCTGCCGCCGGGGACGCCGGGCAATCTGCTGGGCACCGACGACTTCGGCCGCGACATCCTCTCGCGCATCCTCTACGGCGCGCGGATCACGCTTTACATCATCGCGCTGGTGGCGGTGACGGCCCCTGTCCTCGGCCTGCTGATCGGCACCGTCGCCGGCTATTTCGGCGGCTGGGTCGATGCGGTGCTGATGCGGATCACCGACATCTTCCTGGCTTTCCCGCGGCTGATCCTGGCGCTGGCGCTGGTCGCCGTGCTCGGCCCCGGGATCGGCAATGCCGTCCTTGCCATCGCCCTGACCGCCTGGCCGCCCTATGCCCGGATCGCAAGGGCCGAGACGCTGACCGTCCGCAATTCCGACTACATCGCCGCCGTGCGGCTGCAAGGCGCCGGGGCGGGGCGGATCATCTGGGGCCATATCGTGCCGATGTGCCTGCCCTCGGTGATCATCCGGGTGACGCTGGACATGGCCGGCGTGATCCTGATCGCCGCGGGTCTGGGCTTCCTCGGCCTCGGGGTGCAGCCGCCGATGCCGGAATGGGGACTGATGATCTCCTCCGGCCGCAAGTTCCTGTTCGAGCAATGGTGGGTCGCCACCATGCCCGGCCTTGCGATCTTCCTCGTCTCGCTCGGCTTCAACCTCTTGGGCGACGGGCTGCGCGACGTGCTGGACCCGAGGAGCGCGGGGAAATGAGCCTGCTCGAAGTCCAGAACCTGCGGGTGACCTTCGACACCGAGACCGGCCCGGTGCAGGCGGTGCGGGGCGTGTCCTTCTCGCTCGGCCGTGAACGGCTGGGGATCGTCGGCGAAAGCGGCTCGGGCAAGACCATGACCGGCCGGTCGGTGCTGCGGCTGATCCGCCCGCCGGGCCGGATCGCGGCCGACCGGATGGTCTTCGACGGGCAGGACCTGATGCGCGCCTCGGAACGCGACATGCGCGCCCTGCGCGGCAAGCGCATCGGCATGGTGATGCAGGACCCGAAATACAGCCTGAACCCGGTGATGACCGTGGGCGAGCAGCTGACCGAGGGCCTGCGCCGCCGCGACCGCATCCGCGGCGCCGAGGCCCGCGCCAAGGCCGTCGCCGCGCTGGAGGCGGTGCAGATCCGCGACCCGGACCGGGTGATGGCGGCCTATCCGCACGAACTGTCGGGCGGGATGGGCCAGCGGGTGATGATCGCGATGATGCTGATCCCGGAACCCGACCTCCTGATCGCCGACGAGCCGACCTCGGCGCTGGATGTCACCGTGCAGGCCGAGGTGCTGTCGATCCTCGACGCGCTGGTGCGCGACCGCGGCATGGGGCTGATCTTCATCAGCCACGACCTGCGGCTGGTCGGCCGCTTTTGCGACCGGGTGCTGGTGATGTTCAAGGGCCGGGTGGTGGAGGAACTGGAGGCCAGGCGCCTGACCGAGGCGCGGCATCCCTATACCCGCGGGCTGCTGAACTGCCTGCCCCGCATCGGCGGCCCGCGCGAGCCCTTGCCGGGGCTGGACCGTTCCGGCGATTGGGCGAAGGAGGGTGCAGCATGAGCGCGCCTCGTCCCACCCGCGCCGGAGATCGCGCGATCTCCGTTACGATTTCCGCGCGGAAATCGTCGCCGGGAAAGGCCGCGCCATGGGCCTGATCGAGATCGAGAACCTCTCCGTCACCTTCCGCGCCAAGGGCCGCGAGGTGCGGGCGGTGGAAGGCGTCAGCCTGACCGTGGGCGAGCGGGAAAGCTACGGGCTGGTCGGCGAAAGCGGCTCGGGCAAGTCCACCATCCTGCGGGCGATCTGCGGCATGGCCCCGGTGACCGGCGGGCAGATCCGCATCGGCGGCGAGGCGCTGCGGATGCCGCGCGGCCCGGGCTTCAGCCGCCGGGTGCAGATGGTGTTCCAGGACCCCTATGCCAGCCTGCACCCCCGCCACACCATCGACCGGACGCTGTCGGAACCGCTGGCGATCCACCGCATCGGCGGCTCGGATGCGAAGGTGGTGAAGGCGCTGACCGATGTCGGCCTGCCGGCCAGCTTCCGCTTCCGCTACCCGCACCAGCTGTCCGGCGGCCAGCGCCAGCGGGTCGCCATCGCCCGGGCGCTGATGCTGGAGCCGTCGATCCTGCTGCTGGACGAACCGACCTCGGCGCTGGATGCCTCGGTGCAGGCCGAGGTGCTGAACCTGCTGACCCGGCTGCGCGAGGAACGCGGGCTGACCTTCCTGATGGTCAGCCACGACCTCGCCGTGATCGACCATATGTGCGACCGGGTGCTGGTGATGCAGCACGGCCGCGCGGTGGAGGAACTGGCGCGCGACGACCTTGCCGCGGCCCGGATGACCACGGCCTATGCCCGCAGCCTGTTCGAGGCCAGCGCCGACCGGATGCTGGACCCGGCGAAAGCGCCCTGACACCCCGGAGAGACCCCGATGATCCCCGTCTTCGACGGCCACAACGACCTGCTCTACCGCCTGCTGGAGGCCCCCGGGCGGCGGGAGGAAATCTTCCTGACCGGCACCGGCGAAGGCCATCTCGACCTGCCGCGGATGCGCGCTGCGGGCTTTGCCGGCGGCTTCTTCGCCATCTACCTGCCCTCGCCGCAGGCCCATGACGACGCCGAGCATCAGGCGCAGATGGAGCGCCCGCCCTACCGCCTGCCGCTGCCCGACCTGCTGCCGCAGCCACAGTCGCTCGCCACCGCGGCGACGCTGGCCGGGCATCTGCTGTGGATGGAACGCGCCAGCCAAGGCGCCTTCCGCCTCTGCCGGACCACGGCGGACATCCGTTCTGCCATGGCCGAGGGCGCGGTGGCGGCGGTGATGCACATGGAGGGCGCCGAGGCCATCGACGAAGGGCTCGACGCGCTGCACCTGTTCCACGCCGTCGGCCTGCGGTCGCTCGGCCCGGTCTGGAGCCGCCCCACCGCCTTCGGCCATGGCGTGCCCTTCGCCTTTCCCTCCAGCCCCGACACCGGCCCGGGCCTGACCGAGGCCGGCAAGCGGCTGGTCCGCGAATGCAACGCCCTGCGGATCATGCTGGACCTCAGCCACCTGAATGAAGCCGGCTTCGATGACGTGGCGCGGCTCAGCGACGCGCCCTTGGTCGCCACCCATTCCAATGCCCATGCGGTGACGCCGTCGAGCCGCAACCTGACCGACCGGCAGCTGGCGATGATTCGCGACTCCGGCGGCATGGTCGGGCTGAACTTCTCGGTCAGCTTCCTGCGGGAGGACGGGCGGCGGGTGGCGGAAACCGGCTGGGACCCGGTGCTGCGGCACATGGACCACCTGCTGGACCGTCTCGGCGAGGACCACCTCGGCTTCGGCTCGGACTTCGACGGCTGCACCACGCCGGAGGTGATCGGCGATGCCACCGGCCTGCCCCGGCTGATCGAGGCGCTGGCGGCGCATGGCTACGGCCGGCCGCTGCTGGAGAAGCTGGCGCACGGCAACTGGCTGCGGCTGTTGCAGCGGACCATCGGGTGAGGGGTGCCGCGGTGGGGTAAAACCCCACCCTACCGATGGCGTAGGGCGGGGTTCACCCCGCCGCCCCGGGCTCCGGCTCCTGCGCCGCGCGCATCTCCTGATCCAGCAGCACCTGCTCGTGGCTGCGGGGCCGGGCCAGGCCGGCCAGCAGCAGATAGGCAACCGGGGTGATGTAAAGCGTCGCCAAGGTCGCCAGCCCCAGCCCGCCGACGATGATCCAGCCGAGGACCGAGCGCGCCTCGGCCCCTGCCCCCTGCGCCAGCACCAAGGGCAGGCCGCCCAGAACGGTGGCGATCATCGTCATCATCACCGGGCGCAGCCGGATCGTCGCCGATCGCTCGATGGCCTGCCGCACCGTCGCCCCGCGCTCGCGCAGCTGGTCGGCGAATTCCACGATCAGGATGCCGTTCTTGGCCATGATCCCCACCAGCAGCACCAGTCCGATCTGCGAATAGACGTTCAGGCTGCCCCCGGTCGCCAGCATCGCGAAGACCGCGCAGGCCAGCCCCAAAGGCACCGTCGCCATCACGATCACGGCGGAGACGAAGCTTTCGAACTGCGCCGCCAGCACCAGGAAGACCACCGCCAGCGCGATGCCGAAGGTGGCGGCCAGGCCCGAGGAGGTCTCGCCCAAAGTCGCCGCCTCGGCCAGCGGCACGATGCGCATGTCGGCGGTCAGCAGCGGCGCGGCCATCGCCTGCACCTCGGCCAGCGCATCGCCGAGCGCCAGCTCGGGCGACAGCCCCGCCGTCACCGGCACCGCCCGCATCTGCGATTCCCGCTGCAGCTCGGGCGCCACCGCGCGTTCGGTCAGGGTGGCGAAGGTCGAGATCGGCACCATCTGCCCTGCGCTGGAGGGGACGAAGATCCGCTCCAGGTCGCCGGGGTCGTTCACCGGGTCGGTGGTGGAGACCAGCCGGATGTCGAAGCTGTCGTCGTCCAGGAACAGCGTCCCCACGGTGCGGCCGTCCAGCACCGCCTGCAGCGCCTCGCCCATGCCGTCGATGTTGACGCCAAGGTCCTCGGCCCTTGTGCGGTCGATCTCGACGAACAGCTGCGGCTGGGTGGTGTCGTAGCCGAGCCGGACCTGGCCGTAGCGCGGATCCGCCTCCATCCGCGCCACCAGTTCCTTCGCCACCCCGGCCAGCCGGCCGTAGTCGTCGCCGACCAGCGCGAAGGACAGCCCCTGCCCCGCCCCCCGGATGCCGAGGGAATTGGGCTGGATCGCGAAGACCCGCACGCCGATCACGTCGCGCAGGCCCTGTTCCAGCCCTTCGGCGATCTCCTGCTGGCTGCGGTCGCGGTCGGCCCAGTCGGCCAGCGTCACCACGATGAAGCCGCGGTTGTCCGACCCGCCCATCCCGGCGATGGCGAAGATGCTGGTCACCTCGCCGGCGGCGCGCAGCGGTTCCACCAGCGCCTCGATCTCGCGCATCTTCTGGTTGGTGAAGTCCAGCGACACCCCCTGCGGCGCCTGCACCGAGAACAGGATGGCGGCGCGGTCCTCGGGCGGGGTCAGTTCCTGCCGCAGGAGCGGGAAGCTGGCGACGGCGACGGCGGCGAAGAGGACCGCCACGAAAGCGGCCACCAGCGGCGCGTTCAGGCAAAGGCGCAGGGTGGCGGCGTAGAGCCGGGCAAGCGCCTCGCCCAGCCGGGCGACCGGGCCATGCCCCTCGGCATGGGGGCGCAGGAAGCGGGCGGCCAGCACCGGCGTCAGCGTCAGCGCGGTGACCGAGGACAGCAGAACGGCGATGGCCAGCGTGAAGCCGAATTCGCGGAACAGCCCGCCGGTCTGGCCGGGCAGGAACGACAGCGGCACGAAAACCGCCGCCAGCGTGGTGGTGGTGGCGAGGACGGCGAAGAACACCTGCTCGGTCCCCAGCACGGCGGCGGCGCGGGCGCCCATGCCTTCGGACCGGCGCCGGACGATGTTCTCCAGCACCACGATGGCGTCGTCCACCACGATGCCGGTGGCCAGCACCAGCGCCAAGAGCGTCAGGATGTTGACCGAGAACCCGGCCAGCCAGATCGCCGCCAGCGTGCCGACCAGCGCCACCGGGATCGCCACCAGCGGGATCAGCGTGGCGCGGGCGTCGCGCAGGAACAGGAAGATCACCGCCGTCACCACCAGCACCGACAGGCCGAGGGCGATCTCCACCTCATGGATGGCGCCGTTGATGAAATCGGCGCTGTCCGAAGTGATGAACATCCGCACGTCGTCGGGCAACAGCGGCTGCAGCTCTGCCACCACCTCGCGCACCGCGGCCGAGATCGCCAGCGTGTTGCCGTTGGCCTGCCGGATGATGCCGAGGCCGATCCCGGTCTCGCCGTTCGAGCGCAGGATCGAGGCCCCCGGCTCCGGCCCCAGCGTCACCTGCGCCACGTCGCCCAGACGGACATCGCCCGCGACAGTCAGCGCCTCCATCTGCTCGGCGGTGCGGATGGCGGCGGTGGTGCGGACCATCAGGCTCTGCCGGTCCGAGGACAGCGCGCCGGCGGGGGAGTCGAAGGCCACGTCGCCGAGCGTGCTGCGCAGGTCGGCCAGCGTCAGGCCGCGGGCGGCCAGTTGCATCATGTCCACGTCGACCCGGAACACCAGGCCGCGGTCGCCGAAGATCTGCAGGTCGGCCACGCCGGGGGCGGACAGGAGGCGGGTCTCGGCCAGATCGGTGACAAGCTTGGTCAGGTCCTCGGCGCTGCGGCGCGAGGAGGTGACGGCGATGCGCAGCACCGCGTCGGAATCGGCGTCGGCCTTCACCACCCGCGGCGCCTCGGCATCGTCGGGCAGGCTGTTGGTCACCCGCGCCACCGCATCGCGCAGGTCGGTGGCGGCCACGTCCAGATCGACGTCGTCGCGGAATTCCACCGTGACGCGCGAAGATCCGAAGCGCGAGGAGGAGGAGATCGACTTCACCCCCGCCACCCGGCCCGCCGCGCCCTCGATCACCGCGGTCAGCTCGCGGTCGATGGTCTCGGGCGCGGCGCCGGGATAGGCGGTGGAGACGGTGACGACCGGGCGGTCCACGTCCGGCAGTTCGCGCACGTCGGCGCCCAGGAGGCCGGCGAGGCCGGCCAGCACGATCAGCGCGTTCAGCACGAAGGCCAGGATCGGGCGGCGGATGAACAGCGCGGTGCGCGATCCCTGCGGTGCGGCCTCCATCTCAGCTGCCCCCCGGGGTGACCAGTGCCTCGGCGCCCGGGCGCAGGGCCTGCACGCCCTCGGTCACCACCAGGTCGCCCGGCTCCAGCGCGGTTTCCACCAGCACGGCATCGGCGTTGCGTTGCAGGATGCGGATCGGCAGCTGCACCGCCCGGCCGGCGCGGATCACCCAGACGAAGGCGCCCTCGGAGCCCCACTGGATCGCCAGCGGGTCGACGGCAGGATATTCCTCGCCGGTGAATTCCAGCGCCACGCGGAAGGCCATGCCGGCGCGCAGACTGTCGCCCGCGTTGTCGATCCGGGCCTGCACCCGCAGGGTGCGGCTGGTCTCGTCCACCCGGTTGTCGATGGCGGTGATCCGGCCCTCGATCGGCCGATTGGGGGCCGAGACGGCATGGGCCTGCACCGGATCGCCCAGCCGGATCAGCGCCGCCACCCGCTCCGGCACCCGGAAGTCGATGATCAGGGCCGAGCGGTCCTCGATCCGCGTCACCTCGGTCGAGGGGGTGATCAGGTCGCCGACCTGCACCTCGATCAGCCCGACCACACCGGCGATGGGGGCGGTCAGCCGGTGGTCGGCCAGGTCGCGGCGGGCCGATTGCAGCGCCAGTTCCGCGGTGCGCAGCGCCAGTTCGGCATCCTGCCGCTGCAGGGTGGTGGCCGTGCCCGAGCCGGTCAGCCGGTCCACCCGCTCCAGCGTGGAGCGGGCGTCGGCCAGCACCAGCTCGGCCCGTTCGACCGCCAGCTGCGCGGCCTCGGCATCCAGTTCGGCAATCAGGTCGCCGGCCTGCACCCCGTCGCCCGGCACCGCCTTCAGCGCCAGCAGCCGGCCCGAGACGCCGGGGGCCAGTGCCACCGACTGCACCCCGCGGGCCGAGCCGATGGCGGTGATCACGTCGCGCAGCACCTGGCGTTCGGCCGCGGCGGCGACGACCGGGGTCGCGGGCGGGCTGTAGCCCTCGGCGGCCTCGGCCCGGTCGGGCGGCACCAGCCCCATCGCGGCCATCGGGTGCAGAAGGCCGATGCGGTCCAGCATCGGGTGGCTGGCGGGAAGGAAACGGGCGGCCAGCGGCACCGCGGCCAGTCCCAGGGCCGCGACCACCAGAAGCTGGGAAATGATCCTCATGCGGGCCGTGGTCCTTCCTGTGTCGGTGGGGGGCCTTGGCGCATGATAGGGCCTCGGCGCCGGAGGGAAAGCCGTCTCTCGCGGATGTGAGGGCGGCCGGGGGCGGGGCGGGCAGCATCGCCCGTCACAGGCTTCTACGCCCCGGCGTCAGATTTCCGGCGCCTTGATCGGGCCGAGGGCGGCAAGATGCCGATGCATCAGCTCTGCCGCCTGTTCCCGCCGGCCGTCGAGGATCAGGTCCAGCATCCGCACATGCTCGGCGCAGCGCGCCCGCGCCTGCTCGCGGTCCACCGTCTGGCGGTATTCGATCAGCCGCCGCAGCCGGTTCACCCGGCGCAGCGCGTCGATGAAGAAGGCATTGCCGCTGCAGTCGCAGATCGCCTCGTGCAGGGCGGAGTTCACCTGGAACAGCTGCACCGCCGAGATGGTCAGCACCTCGCCCGCCACCAGCCGCCGCTGCATCTCCAGCTGCAGCTCCAGTTCCGGGACGTCGGCACGGAAGCCGGGATCGCGCAGGGCGGCGGGTTCGATGGCCTGCCGGAAGGTGTAGCTTTGCCGGTAGGTCTGCATCGAGGTCAGCACCGGCAGGAAGCGCCAGCCGTTGCCGGGCAGGCGTTCGGCCCAGCCTTCCTCGGCCATGCGGCGCAAGAGGGCCTGCATCCGCGGCCTCGTGGAGCCGTAGCGGCGGATCAGCTCGTTCTCGCTGATGCGGTCGGGGATGCCGCCCGCCAGCCGGTCGCGGGCGATGGCGAGATAGGTCTCCTCGTCGCCGTCCGTCGCCGGCGCCTCGGCCAGGACTTCGGCCGCCGCCGCATCGGCCACCCGCAGGCTGCCGCGAGCGCCCTTCGCCAGCACCCCGGCCTCTCGCAATTCGTTCAGCGCCACCCGGACCGGCGAGCGCGAGACGTGGAACCGCGCCGCCAGCGCCCGTTCCGACAGCGGCTCGTCCTCGGCCAGCCCGCCCTGCCGGATCAGGCGGGCGATTTCATGGGCAAGACTGCTGGCGATCTGGGACATCGGACCTCCGTGGGGCGGGGACAGGGTGGCATATCCGGCGGGGGATGCCAAGGCTCTGGCACTTTGCGCTTGCAAAAGCCCGACGGGAGGCGTATCGGCATTTCGTAACCGCAAAGTGCCACACGCGGAGATGACGATGCGCCTCCTTGCCCTGCCCGGCGACGGGATCGGACCCGAGATCACCGCGGCCACCCTGCGCGTCCTTGCCGCGCTGGACCTGGGGCTGGAGGTGGAAATCGCCGACATCGGCCTGAAGGCGCTGGCCGGGCAGGGCAGCACCCTGCCCGCGGGCGTGCTGCAAAAGGCGGCCGGGGCGGACGGGGTGATCCTCGGCCCTGTCTCGCATCTGGACTACCCGCCGCGCGACAAGGGCGGCATCAACCCCTCCTCCGAGCTGCGGGTGAAGCTGGACCTCTACGCCAACATCCGCCCCAACCGTTCGCGCGAGGGCCTGTCGATCCTGAAGAAGCCGATGGACCTGATCCTGGTGCGCGAGAACACCGAGGGCTTCTATTCCGACCGCAACATGTTCGCCGGCTCGGGCGAGTTCATGCCGGACGAGGACATGGCGCTGTCGGTCCGCAAGGTAACTGCGAAGGCCAGCGCAAGGGTGGCACGGGTGGCCTTCGACCTGGCGCGCGGGCGACGGCGGAAGGTGACGGCGGTGCACAAGGCCAATGTGCTGAAACTGTCGGACGGCCTCTTCCTGCGCGAGGTGCGCCGGGTGGCGGCCGACTACCCCGATGTGCAGCTGGAGGAGCTGATCGTCGATGCCGCCGCGGCGCATCTGATCCGGCGGCCGGACAGTTTCGACGTGATCGTCACCACCAACATGTTCGGCGACATCCTGTCGGACGAGGCGGCGGAACTCTCGGGCAGCCTCGGCCTCGGCGGGTCGGTCAACCGGGGCGACAGTGTTTGCGTGGCGCAGGCGCAGCACGGCTCGGCCCCCGACATCGCCGGACAGGACCGGGCCAATCCGTGCTCGCTGATCCTGTCCGCCGCGATGCTGCTGGACTGGATGGCCGCCCGCCACGGCGCGCCGAAGCTGGCCGAGGCGGGCCGCAGGATCACAGCCGCGGTAGAGGCCGTGCTGGCCGATCCGGCCGGCCGCACCGCCGATCTGGGCGGGCCCCTGGGCACCGCAGGCTTCACCGACCGCGTGATCGCGGCATTGGCATAGGAGAGCAGGATGGCAACGCGCGTATTGATCCCGACCGGGGCGCTCGGCCTCGGCTACGACCGCGAGGCGCTGGAGCGCGGCATCGCCAACCGCCCCGACATCATCGCGGTGGACGGCGGCTCCACCGACAGCGGCCCGTCCTACCTGGGCCGCGGCGTGTCGAAATACGCCCGCTCCTCGACCAAGACCGAATGGCGCGAGCTGATGCGGGCAAGGGCGCAGGCGGGCGTGCCGCTGGTGATCGGCACCGCCGGCACCTGCGGGGCGGATTCGGCGGTGGACTGGCTCCTGGACATCACCCGCGAGATCGCGGCGGAAGAGGGGATGCGGCTCAAGGTCGCCACCCTGCGCTCGGGCCAGCCGGCCGGGCGGATCAAGCAGGCGATGGCCGCCGGCCGCATCCGCCCGCTGGGGGCAGCGCCGGAGATTTCCGACGCGATCCTCGACAGCTGCAGCAACATCGTCGCGCTGGCGGGGGTGGAGCAGATCTCGGCGGCGCTGGCGACCGGGGCGGATGTGGTGATCGCCGGACGCACCACCGACACCGCGATCATCGCCGCCCTGCCGATCGGCCGCGGCGACCATCCGGGCGCGGCCTGGCACGGCGCCAAGGTCGGCGAATGCGGGGCGCTGGCGACGACGCAGCCGAACTCCGGCGTGATCCAGATCGACTTCGACGCCACCGGCTTCACCATCGAGCCGATGGCCGCGGCGGCGGCGGCCACGCCCTATACCGTCTCCGCCCATATGCTCTACGAGAATTCGGACCCCTACATCCTTTACGAACCCGGCGGGCATCTGGACGTGACCGGCTCGGACTACCGGGCGCTGGACGGCCGCAGGGTGCGGGTCGAGGGGTCGAAATGGGTGCCCGGCCGCTACACGGTGAAGCTGGAGGGCGCGCGGGTGGTGGGCTACCAGTCGGTGGGCCTCGCCGTGATCCGCGACCGGCACTACGTGGCCCATGCCCGCGAATGGGCGGCGGACATCGAGGCGCGGGTGGCCGCGAAGATCGAGGCGCGGATGGGCCTCGCGCCCGGCGACTTCGCCGTGGAGCTGCGGCTGATCGGCATCGACGCCACCCTTGGCACCCTTGAAAACCGCCGCGACCTGCCGGTGGAGGTCGGCGTCCTCGGCATCCTGACCTGCCCGACGCCGGAACAGGCGGCCGAGGCGGCGAAGATCCTGAACCCCTATCTCCTGCACCATCCGCTGACCGAAGACGAGCCGATGCCGACCTTCGCCTTCCCCTTCTCGCCCGCCGAGATGCAGCGCGGCGCGCTTTACGAATTCTGCCTGAACCATGTGATGGAACTGGACGACCCGATGGAAGCCTTCCGGCTGGAGGTGCAGGACGTCGGGCACGAGGTGGGCCATGACTGAACTGGGGCAGATCGCGCAGAAGGTCCGGTCCAAGAACGCCGGGCCGTTCTGGCTGACCATCGACATCTTCTGCGGCAGCGCCGAGGTGTTCGAGCGGGTGAGGAAGGGGCTGCGGGATGAGGAGGTCGCCCGGCTTTACGGCGTCGACCGCCAGCTGATGAAGCGCTTCGACATCGCCGACCTGAACGTGGTGAAATTCTCCTTCCCGCGGCCGCAGGTGCAGGGCACGCGAGGGGACCGCGACATGCACGGCGCGGGATGGGCCTGCCTGCTGGAGGAGATGCGGATCGACTGATTCGCCACCCCGGAGGGGCCGCGGCGGCTGGGGCGCCGCGGCCCGCCGGGAGACCGCAAGGGGCCGCCCCCTGCCGGAAGGCCGGCCCGGGGCCTTGCGAAGCCCCCTCCGCCGCAGGCCCGCGGCGGAAGACGTTGCATTTCAAGTCATTGATTACAAAAACTTTCCTCACAGGCATGAAAAGCGCGGAGCAGGCGCATCTCCGGCACAAGAAAGGTTGCCTGCCGGACCGGATTGCGTATCACTGGACGGACGACAGCCGCGGCACAGCGGCACGTCCCGGTCTTGCGGCTCCTCCTGGGTCCGGGCCCGGGTGAACGCGGGCGGAATGCCCGGACCCTATGGGAGGAAGACATGATCAGGACGATTTTCGCGGCCGCAGCCGCCGTTTCGCTGTCGGGCCTTGCGGCCCTTGCCGAGCCCGCGGTGGTGATGGCGCCGGGCGGCGCCGGCGGCGGCTATGACGCGACCGCGCGGATGCCGTTCGAGGCGATGGCCGCCGACGGCATCTTCACCGATGGCGCCACCTTCACCAACAAGGGCGGCGCGGGCGGCACCATCGGCCTGGCCGAATTCGCCGGCGCCAACCAGGGCAACGACAATGCGGTGATGTCGATGGGCGTCATCATGGTCGGCGGCATCCTGCTGAACAACTCGCCCGTCACGCTGGACGACGTGACGCCGCTGGTGCGGCTGACCAACGACACCGGCGTGATCGCCGTGGCCACCGACAGCCCGATCCAGTCAGTCGAAGATCTCGTTGCGGCGATGAAGGCCGATCTGGGCGCGGTCTCGATCGCCGGGGGGTCGGCCGGCGGCGTCGATCACATCGTGATGGCGCTTCTGGCCAAGGAGGCCGGGCTCGATCCGGCGAAGATCAACTACATCCCGCAGGAATCCGGGGCGGAAAGCGTGGTCGCCGTCGGCGGCGGCGCGGTCATGGTCGCCGTCTCGGGCATCTCCGAGTTCAAGCCGATGGCCGATGCCGGGCGGATCAAGATCATCGCCGTCACCTCGGAAGGCCGGGTCGAGGGCATCGACGCCCCCAGCCTGACCGAGGCCGGCTTCCCGGTCGTGGTCGGCAACTGGCGCGGCATCGTCGGCGCCCCGGGCATGAGCGATGCGGGCAAGGCGATGTGGCTGGACCGCTTCACCAGGATGCACGAGGGCCAGGCCTGGAAGGACATCCTCGCCAAGCAGGGCTGGGAAGACGCCTTCCTTGCCGGGGACGAGTTCGCGGCCTTCCTCGACGCCGAGAAGGAACGCACCGCCGCCGTGCTGAAGGACCTCGGGCTGATCCAGTAGCCCCCGCCGTTCCCGAAAGGACGCGACAATGACCGAACGCCCCTATTGGCTGGCGGTGGCAGTGGCAGGATGGGGCGCCATCGTGCTGTGGAAAGCCGCCGAGTTGCCGCAGTTCCACCAGTATGCCGGGATCGGGCCGGGAATGTTTCCGACCGCGATCGGGCTGGTGATGCTGTTCCTGGGCCTGCTTCTGGCCCTGCAGATCCGCCGGGGCGTCCGATTCGAGGAACAGGGCGCGGAGGACGTCAACGACGACCACCGCGTCAGCTACGCGGCGCTCGGCCTTGCCGCCGCGGCCTGCGCCCTTCCCATGGTGACGATGAAGCCCCTGGGCTTCGTCGTCACCTGCACCGGCTGCTTCGTTCTGGTCGCCGCGGCCTTCCAGTCGCGCAGCCATCTGCTGAACCTGGCCCTGGGCGCGGCGTTCTCGGTGCTGTGCTGGTGGCTTTTCCGCAAGCTGGGCGTGCAACTGGGCGGCTTCCTGCCCCTTGCGGGGGTCTGAGGATGGATCCGGTCAACGGCCTTCTGAACGGCTTTGCCGTCGCCCTTCAGCCGCAGAACCTGTTCTGGTGCTTTCTGGGCACCTTCATGGGCACCGCCATCGGCGTTCTGCCCGGGATCGGGCCGGCGCTGACCATCGCCCTGCTGCTGCCCGTCACCGTCTATATCGACCCGACCGCCGCCTTCATCATGTTCGCCGGCATCTTCTACGGCGCGATGTATGGCGGGTCGACCACCTCGATCCTGCTGAACACCCCCGGCGAGGCCGGGGCGATGATGACCGCGCTGGAGGGCAACCGCATGGCCCGCAAGGGCCGCGGCGCCGCCGCGCTCTGCACCGCCGCGCTCGGCTCCTTCGTCGCCGGCACCATCGGCACCATCGGCCTGACCTTCCTGGCCCCGCCGATCGCCGAACTGGCCTTCATCTTCAAGCCGCAGGATTATTTCGCGCTGATGCTGCTGGCCTTCCTGTCGGTCTCGGTGGTGATGGGGTCGTCCAAGGTGCGCGGCTTCATCGCGCTGTTCATCGGCCTGTCGCTCGGCGTCGTCGGTATCGACAAGGCCGGCGGGATGCAGCGGCTGACCTTCGGCGTGCCCGACCTGCTGGACGGGGTGGAGATGACGGTGGTGCTGGTCTCGCTTTTCGCCATCGGCGAGCTGCTCTATGTCTCCAGCCGCTACGGCAAGCAGATGCCGAACCTGAACCCGCTGGCCGGCGGCATCTGGATGACCCGGGAGGACTGGAAACGGTCGTGGAAGCCCTGGCTGCGCGGAGCGGCCTTCGGTTTCCCCATCGGCGCGCTGCCGGCGGGCGGGGCCGAGATCCCGACCTTCCTGTCCTATACCGTCGAGCGGAAACTGACCCGCCACCCCGAGGAATTCGGCCATGGCGCCATCGAGGGCGTGGCCGGGCCGGAGGCGGCGAACAACGCCGCCGCCGCCGGGGTGCTGGTGCCGCTTCTGACGCTCGGCCTGCCGACCTCGGCCACCGCGGCGATCCTGCTGGCGGCGTTCCAGAACTACGGGCTGCAGCCGGGGCCGCTGCTCTTCATCAACTCGGGCGATCTGGTCTGGGGGCTGATCGCCTCGCTCTATATCGGCAACCTGATGCTTCTGGTGCTGAACCTGCCGCTGGCGGGGCTGTGGGTGCGGCTCCTGTTCGTGCCGCGGCCCTATCTCTATGCGGGGATCCTGATCTTCTCGCTGGTCGGCATCTGGGGGGTGTCGAACTCCTGGGTCGATCTGGCGATGATGTTCGGCGTCGGCTGCCTCGGCTATGTGATGCGGGTCTACGACTTCCCCATCGCGCCGGTGCTGATCGGGCTGATCCTGGGCCCGATGGCCGAGGAAAAGCTGCGCGATGCGCTGGCGGCCGGTCAGGGCGATCCGCTGACGCTGGTGTCGACGCCCTTGTCGGCGGGGCTGCTGGCCATCGCCTTCCTGGTCGTGACCGTGCCCGCGCTGCTGCAATGGCGGCGGTCGCGCAGGATCGTCGAACCCGCCGACGCCGAGTAGCGCCCCGATGCTGGCCCGGTTGCGCAGACAGGCGATGACCGTCGCCATCGCCTCGGCGGGGGTGGCGGCGTTCCATCTGCTGTCGCTGCCGCTGCCGTTCCTGTTCGGCCCGATGGCGGCGTCGCTGGTCGCCGCCCTGCTGGGCGCGCGGCTGACCGGGCTGGGGCAGGTCTCGGTGGGCGCGCGGGCGGTGCTGGGGGTGGCCATCGGCGCCTCGGTCACGCCGGCGCTGGTGGCGCAGGTGCCGATGATGATGGCCTCGGTCGCGCTGGTGCCGGTCTATATCCTGATCATCGGCGCGGTCGGCTACCCGTTCTTCCGCCGCATCTGCCGCTTCGATTCCGTCACCGCCTTCTACTCCGCAATGCCGGGCGGGGCGGCCGACATGACCATCTTCGGGCAGGAGGCCGGGGCGAACGTGCGCCAGCTGTCGCTGGTCCATGCAACCCGGCTGCTGGTGATCATGATCGTCGCCCCCATCGTGCTGGTGAAGGTCTACGGCGTCACGCTCACCCACCCGGTCGGCCAGCCCGCCGGAGAACTGCCCCTGGCCGAGATGGCGATCATGGTCGCCGCCGGCCTGGTCGGCTGGAAGGGGGGCGAGCGGATCGGGCTTTTCGGCGCCGCCATCCTCGGCCCGCTGATCGTGGCGATGGTGCTGTCGCTGTCGGGCCTTCTGGAGCACCGCCCCCCGCGCGAGGCGCTGCTGGCGGCGCAGTTCCTGATCGGGATGAGCATCGGCGTCAGCTACGTCGGCGTCACCCTGCGCGAATTGCGCGACACCGTGGCAGGCGGCGCCGCCTTCGTGCTGATCCTCGCCGTGATTGCCGGGGCGATGACCGAGATCGTCACCCTCTCCGGCCTCGGCCCGCCGGTGGAGGGGTTCCTGGCCTTCACCCCCGGCGGGCAGGCCGAGATGTCGATGCTGGCGATCATCGCCGGCGCCGACCTCGGCTTCGTCATCGTCCACCACCTGACCCGCATCCTGATCGTGATCATGGGCGCGCCGGTGCTGTTCCGGTTCCTGAAGGTGAAGGGCTGACCCTTCCGCGCAGCCGCCGGGCTCTGCTATGAGGGGCCGGAACAAGGGGGCGCGGGATGATCGTCAGGGACAAGCCGGATGTCTGGGACCTGCTGACCGCGCTGCGCGGCTCCATCGTGCCGCGCATCCTGCCGCCGGTGCTGCTGCTGGCCGCCATCGCCGCCGCCGTGGTGGCGATCGACCACCGGCTGGGCCTGCTGCCCCGGCTGGACGGCTCGGCCTTCACCGTCTTCGGGATCGGGCTGTCGCTGTTCCTCGGCTTCCGCAACAACGCCGCCTACGACCGCTGGTGGGAGGCGCGCAAGCTCTGGGGCGGGCTCTTGGCCGACATGCGCAGCCTGGCGCGCGAGGCCGAGGTCTTCGTCGCCGACGAAACCACCCGCCACGACATCCTGCGCGCGGCGCTGGTCTTCCTGCACGCCCATCGCATCAACCTGCGCCGGCTGTCGCCCGCCGTGCCGGGGCAGGAGCAGGTGGCCGATGCCGCCCATCCGCCCTGCGCCGCGCTGGACAGGGTGAATGCGCTGGTGGCCGCCGCGCACCGGGACGGGCGGCTGGACGGCTTCGGCGCGCGGGCGCTGGCGGAACGGCTGGGCAGCATGGCGGCGCAGCAGGCGGGGTGCGAGCGGATCGCCAACAGCCCGCTGCCCTTCGTCTATTCGCTGCTGATCTACCGGACCAGCTATCTGTATTGCCTGCTGCTGCCGCTGGCGCTGACCGGGCCGACCGGCTGGATGACGCCGGTCTTCGTGGCGGTGGTGGCCTATATGTTCCTCGGCCTCGCCGAGGTGACCGAGGAGTTGAGCCATCCCTTCGCCGCCAGCCCGAACGGCGTGGCGCTGGACGCGATCTGCCGCGCCGCCGAGATCAGCCTGGCACCGCACCTGGGGGAAGAGCCGCCGCCGCCGCTGCAGCCGGTGGCGCATTACTTGAGCTGAGACCGCCCGGCCCATCCCGTCACGAAGAAGGGGGCAGTTCCCCCTTTCCGCCCACCTTCGGCGCGCGGAAGACCTTGGTGCGGGCGAAGAGGTCTTCCAGCCGGTTCAGCCGCGCCTGCACCTGATCGGCCAGCCGGCCCTGCACCTGCGCCAGCAGCGCCTCGATCACCACGAGGATCGAAGCGGTGGAATCCCAGGCCGCCGGCACCTCCACCGCGCAGGCCAGCACATGGCGGGCATGGCCCGCCGCGGGCGACATCCAGCGGTCGGTGATCAGCACCACCTCGGCCCCCTGCGCCGCCGCCATCTCGGCGAAATGCACCGCATTGGCCTCATATCGGCGGATGTCGAAGACCACCGCCACATCCCCCGCCCGCAGGTCCAGGAGCGCCTGCTGCCAGTCGGTCAGCACATCGGCGAGGAAGGTCACGTCGGCCCGGATCACCCGCAGCAGGGTGGCGAAATAGTCGCCATGGGCATGGGTCAGCCGCCCGCCTATCACCGTGACCCGCCGCGAAGTATCGGCCAGCAGCGCCGCCGCCGCCAGGAACTCGCGCGGGGGGATCTGGGCGATGGTGGCGTCGATGTTCGCCACCACCTGCGCGGCGAAGCCCTGCAACGGATGCGCCGCCGCCTCGCGCGCGCCCTCGGGCAGGGTCAGCGGCGCGGTCAGGAGCCGCGCCACCTCGGCCCGCAGCGCCGACTGGTAGTCGGTATAGCCGCGGAACCCCAGCTTCTGCACCAGCCGCACCACCGTGGGCGAGGAGACATCCGCCGCCCGCGCCAGCGCGGTGATCGAGCCGAGCGCCGACATCGGAAAATGCGACAGGATATGCGAGGCGGCCTGCCGCTCCGCCCGCGTCAGCTCGGGCAGCGCGGCGCGCATCCTGTCCTCGATGGTCGGCGGCGGGTCGGCGTGGTCCATCGCGGCGGCTCCTTTTCCCCGACAGAAACAAATGTAACAGAGATTCGCCAACTGGAATATTCTTGACAGAACCTGGACAGCGGGGAACGCTGGAAGAAAAATCAGGGAGTCGACTCGATCATGGCCCGCAGCCCCGCGGCACCCTTGGGTGCATCCTGCCCGCGCCTCCCGGCAACGGGGACCCGGTGATGCCCCGTTCCGCCATAGCCTTCGTCCGCATCGTCGAGGCGGTGAACTACCGCGTCGGCCGCTTCGCGATGTATCTCCTGTTCCTGCTGGCCGGCGTGCTGATGTGGTCGATCCTGGCCAAGGCCTTCGGCCGCCCGCCGCTGTGGACGCAGGAGATGGCGCAGTTCACCATGGTCAGCTACTTCGTCCTCGGCGGCGCCTATTCGCTGCAACTGGGCGCCAATGTGCGGATGGACCTGCTTTACGGCCGCTGGTCGCTGCGCAAGCAGGCGGCGGTCGATGCCGTCACCGTCTTCGCCATGATCTTCTTCCTGGGCGTGGTGCTTTACGGCGGCATCGACAGCACGATCTATGCCTTCGAGATCGGCGAGCGGTCCCGCACCGTCTGGCGGCCCTACATGGCGCCGATCAAGATCATCATCTGCTTCGGCACCTTCCTGATGATCCTGCAATCCATCGCCTACCTGATCCGCGACATCGCGCGGCTGCGCGGGGAAGAGATCTGATGCCGAACGAATATATCGCCATCGTCATGTTCGGCGGCATGCTGATCATGCTGCTGACCGGGCAGCGGGTCTTTGCGGTGATCGGCTTCGTCGGCGCGCTGGCCGGGCTGCTGCTCTGGGGCACCGGCGGGTCGGCCATTCCCTTCACCAGCACGATCAAGCTGATGAACTGGTATCCGATGCTGACCCTGCCGATGTTCGTCTGGATGGGCTACGTCATGTCGGAAACCCGCATGGCCGACGACCTTTACAAGATGTTCCACGTCTGGTTCGGCCCGGTGCCCGGCGGGCTGGCCATCGGCACGATCTTCCTGATGGTGCTGATCTCGGCGATGAACGGGCTGTCCGTCGCGGGGCTGGCCATCGGCGCCACCATCGCGCTGCCCGAGATGCTGAAGCGCGGCTACGACAAGGTGATGATCACCGGAGTGATCCAGGGCGGGTCCTCGCTCGGCATCCTGATACCGCCCTCGGTGGTGCTGGTGCTCTATGCGATGATCGCGCGGCAGCCGGTCGGGCAGCTGTGGCTGGCGGGCGTGTTCCCGGGCTTCCTGATGGCCGGGGTGTTCCTGGTCTACATCGTCATCCGCTGCGCCCGGAACCCCGCGCTCGGCCCGCCGCTGACGCCGGAAGAGCGCGCGGCCGGACAGGCCGAGAAATACCGGCTGCTGCGCGCCGGCATCCTGCCCTTCGCCATCTTCGCTGCCATGATGGGCCCCTTCATCTACGGCTGGGCCAGCCTGGTGGAAGCCTCGGTCCTCGGCGCGACCATCGCCACGCTGGTGGCGCTGGTGCGCGGGCGCTTCACCAAACGGGTGTTCGACACCTGCATGGTGCAGACTCTCGGCGTCAGCTGCATGTTCATGTGGATCATCCTGGCGGCGCTGGCCTTCGGCGCGGTCTTCGACGGCCTCGGCGCCGTGGCCGCCATCGAGGACCTGTTCCTGCAGGACCTCGGCCTGTCGCCCTGGACCATCCTGATCCTGATGCAGGTCTCGTTCCTGATCATGGGGATGTTCCTGGACGACACCGCGATGCTGGTGATCGTGGCGCCGCTCTATATCCCGCTGGTGGCGAAGCTGGACCTCGGCATGGACCCTGCCGACGTGCTGATCTGGTATGGTGTGCTCTACACCATCACCTGCCAGATCGCCTACATCACCCCGCCCTTCGGCTATAACCTTTTCCTGATGCGGGCGATGGCGCCGGACCATGTGACGCTGGCCGACATCTACCGATCCATCGTGCCGATCGTGGCGCTGATGATCCTGACGCTGGTGATCGTGATGGTCTTCCCCGAGATCGCGCTCTGGCTGCCGCATCAGGTCTACGGCGCACCCTGACCCCAACCCGAGAGGGGCGGCCGAACCGCCCCCGCCCAATCCAACGGAGGTTAACATGACGACCAGACGGAAATTCCTCAGCCATGGCGCGCTTGCCGCCGGGGCCGCAGCCCTTGCCGCCCCCGCCGTGCGGGCGCAGTCCGCGCCGATCAAGTGGCGGATGCAGACCTATGCCGGCGCCGCGCTTGGCGAGCATGTCTGCAAGCCCGCCATCGACAGCTTCAACAAGATCGCCGCCGGCCAGATGGAGATCGAACTCTACTACGCCGACCAGCTGGTCCCGACGTCCGAGCTGTTCCGGGCGATGCAGTCCGGCACCATCGACGCGGTGCAGTCGGACGACGACTCGATGCAGTCGCCGACCGAGGTGACGGTCTTCGGCGGCTACTTCCCGCTGGCGCTGCGCTACTCGCTGGATGTGCCGGTGCTGTTCAACCAATACGGGCTGAAGCAGATCTGGGAAGAGGAATATGCCAAGGTCGGCGTCCAGCACATCTCGGCCGGGTCCTGGGACCCCTGCCACTTCGCCACCAAGGACCCGATCAACAGCCTGAAGGACCTGGAGGGCAAGCGCGTCTTCACCTTCCCGACCGCGGGCCGCTTCCTGGCGCAGTTCGGCGTGGTGCCGATGCAGCTGCCCTGGGAGGACATCCAGGTCGCGCTGCAGACCGGAGAGCTGGACGGCATCGCCTGGTCGGGGATCACCGAGGACTACACCGTCGGCTGGGCCGACGTGACCAAGTATTTCCTGACCAACAACATCTCCGGCGCCTGGATCGGCCATTTCTTCGCCAACCAGGAGCGCTGGAACGAGGTGCCGGATCACCTGAAGGCGCTGATGCAGGTCTGCTTCGAGCAGTCGCACTACTACCGCCAGTGGTGGTATTGGGGCGGCGAGGCCGAGTTGCGGGTGAACGGGCCGAAGCTGCAGCTGACCTCGATCCCCGATGCCGAATGGGCCACCGTGGAACAGGCCGCCGCGACGTTCTGGGACGAGATCGCCGCCGAGTCGGAGGTCAAAGCCCGCGTGGTCGAGATCATCAAGAAATACAACGACGTGATGTCGAAGGCCGGGCGGCCCTACCGCTACGGCTGACGGCACAGGAAGGGCCGGGCGTCTTCGCGCCCGGCCCGTTCCCGGGAAGGAACGGAAGATGGCACAGGCACAGGCCGGCGACTGCTGGCCCCGCAAACCCGAGTTCGGCGGCGCCCCGGCGCGGGCTTGACCCGTGCCGACGCCTGCCCGCCTGCGCGGGCCTTCCGAAACCGATGATGTGATGAGACAAATATGCCCGGAACCCTGACCCTTAACGCCCTGAAGAAACTTGTCGCCGCCGGCGAGATCGACACCGTGCTGGTGGCCGCCATCGACATGCAGGGCCGCCTTGTCGGCAAGCGCTTCCACGCCGCCTTCTTCCTGGACGGCGGCCACGAGGAGACGCATTGCTGCAACTACCTGCTGGCCGTCGACATGGAGATGACCACCGTCCCCGGCTACAAGACCTCCAGCTGGGAGCGCGGCTACGGCGACTACGTGATGAAGCCGGACCTCGCCACGATGCGGGTGATCCCCTGGCTGCCCGCGACCGTGCTGTGCCTGGCCGACCTGCTGGAGCACGACACGCATGAGGAGGTGCGCGTCAGTCCCCGTGCGATCCTGAAACGGCAGGTCGCCCGCGCCCGCGACATGGGCTTCGAGCCGATGATGGCGACCGAGCTGGAGTTCTACATCTTCGAGAACGCCTACGAGAACCTGCGCGACGGCGGGCTGTCGGCGCTGAAGCCGATCTCGGGCTACAACGAGGACTACCATATCTTCCAGACCACCAAGGAAGAGGGCCTGATGCGGGCCGTGCGCAACGGCCTCTACGCCGCCGGCATTCCGGTCGAGAACACCAAGGGCGAGGCCGATGCCGGCCAGCACGAGGTGAACTACAAGTATTCCGACGCGCTGGACACCGCCGACAACCATGTGATCGTCAAGCAGGCGGTGAAGGAGATCGCCCATGCCGCCGGCAAGTCGGTGACCTTCATGGCGAAATACGACCACCGCAAGGCGGGGTCGTCCTCCCATGTCCACCAGAGCCTGTGGACGAAGGACGGCAAGCCCGCCTTCGCCGACAAGTCCGACCCGCACGGCATGTCCGCCACGATGAAGCATTTCCTCGCCGGCCAGCTGGCCCATGCCGAGGAGATCACCGTCTTCCTGGCGCCCTATGTGAACAGCTACAAGCGCTTCTGCATCGGCCTCTTCGCACCGACCAAGGCGGTGTGGAGCGCCGACAACCGCACCGCCGGCTTCCGCATCTGCGGGCTGCACAGCAAGGCGATCCGGGTGGAGTGCCGCATCCCCGGCAGCGACGTGAACCCCTACCTGGCCTGCGCCGCCCTGCTGGCCGCCGGGCTGGAGGGGATCGAGCGGAAGCTGGAACTGGAGCCGGAAATGTCCGGCGACGTCTATTCCGCCCAGGGCATCCGCGAGATCCCCCACACCCTGCGCGAGGCCGCCGCCGCCCTGAACGGCAGCGCCATGCTGCGCCGGGTCTTCGGCGACGACGTGGTGGAGCACTACCACCACGCCGCGCAATGGGAGATCTCCGAGACCGACCGCGTGGTGACGGATTTCGAGTTGCAACGGCTGCTGGAGCGGGCGTAGGGCGGGATTCACCCCGCCGGCCCGGTAACAACGAATGGAACGCGATGGCGGGGTGAACCCCGCCCTACGAGGCAAGAGAATGAAACCCATCCAATTGATCTCCCCCATAGACGGCTCGGTCCTGGCCGAGCGGCCGCCGCTGTCGCGCGAGGCCGCGGAGGCCGCCGTCGGCCGTGCCCGCACCGCGCAGGGGCCGTGGGCCGCCCGCCCGCTGGAAGAGCGGGTCGCGCTGGTCAAGGCCGGCGTGGCGAAGCTGACCGCGATGAAGGAGACCATCGCCCGCGAGCTGGCGCAGCAGATGGGCCGGCCGATCCGCTATGGCGCGGGCGAGATGGGCGGGGTCAATGCCCGCACCGACTACATGGCCGAAATCGCCGCCGAGACGCTGGCGCCGAAGGTGATCGAGGATTCGAACGCCTTCCGCCGCTACATCGCCCGCGCGCCGCTCGGCGTGGTCTTCGTCATCGCGCCCTGGAACTATCCTTTCCTGACCGCGATCAACACCATCGTTCCGGCGCTGATCGCCGGCAACACCCTGATCCTGAAGCACGCCAGCCAGACCCTGCTGGCCGGCGAGCGTCTGGCCGAGGCCTTCCATGCGGCGGGCATCCCCGAGGATGTGTTCCAGAACCTCGCCCTCGACCACGCCACCACCGAGGCGCTGATCGCCTCCCGCGCCTTCGATTTCGTCAACTTCACCGGCTCGGTCTCCGGCGGGCGGGCCATCGAGCGGGCGGCGGCGGGGACTTTCACGCCGCTCGGCCTCGAACTCGGCGGCAAGGACCCGGGCTATGTCCGGGCCGACGCCAATCTGGATGCGGCGGTGGACACGCTGATGGACGGGGCGATGTTCAACTCCGGCCAGTGCTGCTGCGGGATCGAGCGGATCTATGTCCACGAAAGCCTCTACGACGCCTTCGTCGAGAAGGCCGCGGCCTGGGTGAAGGCGCTGCGCTTGGGCAGCCCGCTGGACGAGGCGACGACGCTCGGCCCGATGGCGAATGTGCGCTTCGCCAAGGTGGTGCGCGACCAGATCGCCGAGGCTGTCGCGGCAGGCGCCAGGCCGCTGATCGACCCGAAGGACTTCCCCGACGACGGCGGCGCCTATCTCGCGCCGCAGGTGCTGGTGGATGTCGACCATTCCATGCGGGTGATGACCGAGGAGAGCTTCGGCCCCGTCGTCGGCATCATGAAGGTGAAGGACGACGAGGAGGCCATCACGCTGATGAACGACTCGCCCTACGGCCTGACCGCCAGCATCTGGACCGAAGATTACGACACTGCCGCCGGGATCGGCGCGCGGATCGAGACCGGAACCGTCTTCATGAACCGCGCCGACTATCTGGACCCGGCCCTGTGCTGGACCGGCTGCAAGGACACCGGCCGCGGCGGCAGCCTGTCCTATCTCGGCTATCACTCCGTCACCCGCCCGAAATCCTACCATCTCAAGAAGGTCTGAAATGTCCAACGAGGTTCCCAACCGCAACTGGTCCTACCCCACCGCCATCAAGTTCGGCGTCGGGCGCATCGGCGAGCTGGCCGAACATGCGCAATCGGCGGGGCTGAGGAAGCCGCTCCTCGTGACCGACAAGGCGCTGGCCAGCCTGCCGATCACCGCCGCCGCGCTGGACGTGCTGGAGGCCGCGGGCCTCGGCCGGGCGGTGTTCTCCGAGGTGGACCCCAACCCGAACGAGAAGAACATGGCCGAGGGCATCGCCGTCTACAAGGCGGGCGGCCATGACGGGGTGATCTGCTTCGGCGGCGGCTCGGCGCTGGACCTGGGCAAGATGATCGCGCTGATGGCGGGGCAGAAGAAGGGCCTGTCGGTCTGGGACCTGGAGGACGTGGACGACTGGTGGACCCGGGCGGATGCGGCGAAGATCGCCCCGATCATCGCGGTGCCGACCACGGCGGGGACCGGATCGGAAGTCGGCCGCGCCGGGGTGCTGACCAATTCCGAGACCCACAAGAAGAAGATCATCTTCCATCCGGCGCTGATGCCGAAAGTGACGATCTGCGACCCGGCGCTGACGGTGGGGATGCCGAAGTTCATCACCGCGGGCACCGGCATGGATGCGCTGGCGCATTGCCTGGAAGCCTATTGCTCTCCGTTCTACCACCCGATGAGCCAGGGCATCGCGCTGGAGGGGATGCGGCTGGTGTTCGAGAACCTGCCCAAGGCCTACAAGCACCCCGAGAACCTTGAGGCGCGGGCGCATATGATGTCGGCCGCCGCCATGGGCGCGGTGGCGTTCCAGAAGGGGCTGGGGGCGATCCATTCGCTCAGCCACCCGATCGGCGCGGTCTACAACACCCATCACGGCACCACCAACGCCGTGGTGATGCCGATGGTGCTGGACTTCAACCGCAAGGCGGTGAAGGACCGGCTGGCGGCGGCGGCGGCCTATTGCGGCATCAAGGGCGGGTTCAAGGGCTTCCGGTCGCGGATCATGGACCTGCGGGCCGAACTGGCGATCCCGGAGAACCTGACCAGGCTGGGGGTGAAGGACCCCGATCTGGACATGCTGACCGGGATGGCGCTGGAAGACCCCTCCTGCGGCGGCAACCCGGTGAAGATGACGAAGAAGAACACCCGGGCGCTGTATGAGGCCTGCCTCTAGGATGCCCGCCGGAAGGGGCGGCCGATGACCCGCCGCGCCACGACCGAGGTCGCCGTCCTCGGCGCGGGCGTGGTGGGCCTTGCCGTGGCCGAGCGGTTGCTGGCCGAGGGGCGGGAGGTGACCCTGGTCGATCCCGGCCCGCCCGGGATGGGGGCCAGTTACGGCAATGCCGGGACCATCGCCGATTACGCGGTGGCCCCGGTCGGCACGCCGGAGGTGCTGAGGAACCTGCCCTCGCTGCTGTTCGACCGGATGTCGCCGCTGGCGATCCGGCGGGCGGCGCTGCCATCGCTGGCGCCCTGGCTCTTGCGCTTCGCCAAGGCGTCGCTGCCCGGGGCGGCGGCGCGGAATGCGCAGGGCATCGCCGCGCTGCTGCAGGAGGCCGGGCCGATGTGGCAGGACCTCGCAGCCCGGGTCGGCGGCGAGGCGATATTGCAGCACCGCGGCTGCCTTTACCTCTACCAGACCGAGGCCGCCTTCCGCGCCGCCGGGGCCGAGATGGCCGGGCGCCGCGCCCTCGGGGTGACGGTGGAGCTGTTGACCGCGGCGGAACTGGCGGCGCTGGAGCCGGGCCTGCCGCCGATGGCGGGGGCGGCCTTCTTCCCGCAGGCGATCTTCCTGGATGATCCGGGCCGGATGATGGGCCTGGTCGCCGCCCATGTGCGGACCAGGGCCGAGCTGATCCCGGCGCGGGCCGAGCGGCTGACCCGCGGCCCGGATGGCGTCACCGTCGAAGGCCCCGGCCTGCACCTGCACGCCCGCCGGGTGGTGATCGCCGCCGGGGCGCATTCGCGGGCGCTGGCGGCGATGGCGGGGGACCGGGTGCCGCTGGACACCGAACGCGGCTACCACGTCGAATGGGACATGGCGGAGCCGCTGCTGACCCGCCCCTCCTGCCCCACCGCCCGGGGGTTCTACCTCTGCCCGATGGCGGGGCGGCTGCGGGTGGCGGGGACGGTGGAATTGGGCGGGCTGACCGCGCCGCCCTCGCCGCACCGCATCGCCCGGCTGGTGGAGGGCGCGCGCAGCCTGTTCCCCGACCTGCCCGAGACGCCCGACCGCGACTGGATGGGCTTCCGCCCCAGCCTGCCCGACAGCCTGCCGGTGATCGGGCCTTCGGCGGGCGGGGCCGAGGTGATCCATGCCTTCGGCCACGGCCACCTGGGGGTGACGATGGCCCCGGCGACGGCGCGGATCGTCGCCGACCTGCTGGCGGGGCGGGCACCGCACATCGACCTGTCGCCGGTGTCGCCGCGGCGGTTCTGACGCGGGCATGGGAAAGCCCGCCCGGTCTCCCGGGCGGGCTTCCTTCCGGCCGAAGACCCGGTCAGCCGCCGATGGCGCCCATCAGCACCGGCTCCACCTGATGCCAGCCTTCCCACATCATCTTCAGCGCCACATAGACGATGATCGCAAGGCCGACATAGGCGATCCAGCGGTGCTTGTTCAGCAGCTTGGCGATGAAGCTGGCGGCCAGGCCCATCAGCGCGATCGACAGGACCAGGCCGATGATCAGCACGGTCGGGTGGCCATGCGCCGCCCCCGCCACCGCCAGCACGTTGTCGAGGCTCATCGACACGTCGGCGATGACGATCTGCCAGGCCGCCTGGGCGAAGGTCTTGCGCGGCACGTTGCCGCCCACGTCGCCGTCGCGGTCGATGTCCTCGTCCGCCAGCGCCTCGGTCGCCTCGTGCTCCTGCTCGTGCCCGCCCTCGCGCAGCTCGCGCCACATCTTCCAGCAGACCCAGAGCAGCAGGATGCCCCCGGCCAGCAGCAGCCCGACGATCTGCAGAAGCTGCGTGGTCAGCAGCGCGAAGCCGATCCGCATGACGGTGGCCGCGCCGATGCCGACCATGATCGCCTTGGCCCGCTGCTCTTTCGGCAGGCCGGCGGCGGCGAGGCCGATGACGATGGCGTTGTCGCCGGCCAGCACCAGGTCGATGCCGATCACCTGCAGAAGGGCCATGAAGCCCGCGTATGTGAAGATTTCCATGAACTGTCCCGGGATTGCGCGCTTTTCTGGCTAACTAGGGGCTGGGGGCGGCGTGTTCAACGGGGAAGGCGCAGCTTTTCGCCGAAGCGCCGCGAAATTCCGCCGCGGCTTCCCCTGCCCCGCCGCTGCCGCTAGGCTGGACGGCGGGACCAGACAGACAGGAAGCCGCCCCGGAACCTTTGATGCCTCTGCTGTTTTTCGAGCATATCCTCGTCGTCCTGGGGGTTCTGGCCGTCGCGGCCTCGGTGGTGCTGGCGCTGCACCGCTCGCGCAGCCCGCAATCCTCGGCGGCCTGGATCCTGTTCATCATCCTGGTGCCCTATCTGGCCGTGCCGCTGTTCATCGCCCTCGGCTTCCGCAAGAAGCGCCGCCGCCTGCCGCTGCCGCGCGGCGAGGCCGCCTCGGGCCCCGGGCCGGGGCCGGTCTTCACCGCGCTCGGCTGCCCGGCGCCGTCCTCGGGCAACCGGATCGCCTTCCACGACAGCGCCGCGGCCGCGGTGCAGGGGCTGTGGCAGGTGCTGGACGCGGCGGAACAGCGGGTGGACGTGCTGCTCTACGTGCTGCGCCCCGATGCCAGCGGGCGGGAGTTCACCCGCCGCCTGACCGCCCTGGCCCGGCGCGGGATCGAGGTGCGGGTGATGCTGGACTGGCTGGGCACCCTGCGCCGCCCGCGGGCGGAGCTGGCCGAGCTGGAGACGGCGGGCGGAGAGGTGCATATCTTCTCGCCCTTCCCCGGGCCGGTGAACGGCGGGCGGCTGAACCTGCGCAACCACCGCAAGCTGGTGATGGCGGACGGGCGGCTGGCCTGGGCGGGCGGGCGCAACGTCGGCGACGAATACCTCGCTCCCGGGGCCTGGCGCGATCTCAGCTTCACGCTGGAAGGGCCGGTGCTGGCCGAATGCGCGGCGCTGTTCCGGGCGGACTGGGCGGTGACCGGCCGCGACCCGGGGACCGTTCCGCCCCCAGGGGCGGCGGCGGGCGAGGCGCTCTTGCAGCTGGTTCCCGCCGGGCCGGACGATCCCGAGGACCGGCTGCACAACGGGCTGGTCGCCGCCATCCACCGCGCCGACCGCCGGGTCTGGATAGCCACGCCCTATTATGTGCCGTCCGAGCCGCTGTCGGCCGCGCTTTGCACCGCGGCGCGGCGGGGGGTGGACGTGCGGATCGCCCTGCCGGCGACGTCGAACCAGTGGACCGCCGATCTGGCCCGCGGCGCCTATCTGCGCGAGGCCGCGGCGGCCGGCTGCCGCATCCTGCGCCAGCGGCAGGGGATGATGCACGCCAAGGCGGCGCTGATCGACGGCCTCGGGCTGACCGGCTCGGCCAATTTCGACCTGCGCTCGATGCTGCTGAACTTCGAGATGATGTTCGCCTGCCACGATGCCGAAACCGTGGCGGCGCTGGAGGCCTGCTTCCTGGCGCTGGCGCCCGACTGCGACGAGGGCCTGCCCGCGACCGGCAGCCTGCGGCGGCTGGCCGAGGGCGTGGTGCGGCTGGGGGCGCCGATCCTATGACCAGTCCCCTTCTCCGCATCGCCAGCTACAACATCCGCAAGGCCATGGGCACCGACCGCCGCCGCGACCCGGACCGCGTGCTGCGGGTGATCTCGGACCTCGGCGCCGATGTGGTGGCCTTGCAGGAGGCCGACCTGCGCCTGCCGCCGCGCCGACCGGTCTTCCTGCGGCAGGAGATCTACGAACGCACCGGCCTGGTCCCCGTCAGCTTCGAGCACGGGCGCGAGTCGCTCGGCTGGCACGGCAATGCGCTCTTGGTCTCGCCCGGGTTCGAGGTGATCGAGCGCCACCACCAGGACCTGCCGGGGCTGGAGCCGCGCGGCCTGGTCTCGGCGCTGCTCGCGCGCGACGACCAGCGGCTGCGCGTGGTCGGCGTCCACCTGGGCCTGCTGCGCCAGTCGCGCCGCCAGCAGCTTTCGGCGCTGCTGGAGATGATCCCGCCGGGCGAGGACATCCCGACCCTGATCGCCGGCGATTTCAACGAACGCTCGCTGGAGGTCGGGCTGGGGCGGCTGGCGAAGCGCTTCCGCATCCTGTCGGGCGGCCCGACCTACCATGCGCGCCGCCCGGTCTTCGCGCTGGACCGGATCGCCATCTCCGACCAGTTCGCGGCGGGCGAGGCCAGCGTCTTCACCAGCTTCGACGCCAGCCGGGCGTCAGATCACCTGCCGCTGGTGGCCGACGTGAGCCTGGAGGGGATTCCCGGGTCGCCTGCGCCGGAGGGGGAGTAGGTCAATCGGGCGCTTTCCGGCCCGATCTGTCTGGCAAAGGCCGCCTTTTTTCGCCCGGGCAGGCCGCGGATTTTCCGGCATAGGATGGCCTACCGCCTTACAGGCGCGACGCTCCAGAGACCCGTTTGAGCCCATTGCAGCCATCGGGAATGAGTCGCTTGCGCGCAACGCCGGACTGAAGTCCCGGCCGGGTTAACAGGCGCGTCAGCGCCCCCGGCCAGCGCCCGACCGCCCCCCGGGCGGGCGCTTCTGCGCCGCCGGTCTCCGCTCCACCCGGGGGAGAGGCTGCACCATAAAGCGCTGTTCGCGCACCGTTGGCAGCGCCTGCCCGCGGTCGGGCACCGGCCTCCGTTGCACCCTAAGGGCCGCAAAGTCCCAAAGCCCCTCACAACATCCCCGGCACCACCTGGTCCGGCGGGCGGTGGCCGTCGGCGAAGGTCTTGATGTTGATGATCACCTTCTCGCCCATCTCGATCCGGCCCTCCAGCGTGGCCGAGCCCATGTGCGGCAGCAGCACCACGTTCGGCACCTCGCGCAGGCGGGGGTTGATCTCGGTGCCGTGCTCGTAGACGTCCAGCCCCGCGCCCGCCAGTTCCCCGGCCCGCAGCGCCCGGGTCAGGGCGTTCTCGTCGATCACCTCGCCGCGCGAGGTGTTCACCACCACCGCCGTCGGCTTCATCAGCTTCAGCCGCCGCGCGTTCAGCAGGTGGAAGGTCGAGGGCGTGTGCGGGCAGTTCACCGACACGATGTCCATCCGCGCCAGCATCTGGTCCAGGCTTTCCCAGTAGGTCGCCTCCAGCTCCTCCTCCACCTCGGGCCGGTGGCGGCGGCGGTTGTGGTAGTGGACCTGGCAGCCGAAGGCTTTCGCCCGCCGCGCCACCGCCATGCCGATCCGCCCCATGCCGAGGATGCCGAGCCGCTTGCCCGCCATCCGGTGGCCGAGGAAGGCAGTCGGCGCCCAGCCCTCCCACCGGCCGGCCTGCATCGTGGCCAGCCCCTCGGGGATGCGGCGGGTGACCGCCATGATCAGCGCCATCACCATGTCGGCGGTGTCCTCGGTCACCACGCCGGGGGTGTTCGACACCAGGATGCCGCGCTGCCGGGCGGTGGCCACGTCGATATGGTCCACCCCGGCACCGTAATTGGCGATCAGCTTCAGCTTGCCGCCGGCCTGGGCGATCAGCCCGGCGTCGATCTGGTCGGTGATCGTCGGCACCAGCACATCGGCCCGCGCCATGGCGGCGACCAGTTCCTCGCGGCTCATCTTCGTGTCCGGGTCGCGGAGTTCCACGTCGAACAGTTCTGTCAGCCGGGTCTCGACGGCCTCGGGCAGGCGTCGCGTGACGACAACACTCAGGCGCTGGATTGGCATGGCTTCCCCCGGGGTCTTCCAAAACACTCTCTTCTGCGGCACAGTGGCGGGAAGCGGGGCGGTTCACAAGCCCCGGGTTGAGGCTGGGCAAAGGCGGGACGGCAGGTCGCAGGCGGCGCGCCGCGACAGGCCGGTCCCGGAACGGGCGGGATCATGCGGATCAGGACTTGGGTCGCCTTGGCGGTGGGGACGGCCGCCCTCTGGGGGATCACCCATTCGCCGCCGCTGCACGCGCAAGGCAGCGAGGCCGAGGCGGAGGTTCCCGGCGATGCCGCGGCGCAGCCCGCTGCGAAGAAGGAGAAGGACTGCAAGCCGGGCTTCGGCTGCGTCACCAACCTGCCGCTGCCCCGCTTCGTCAGCCTGAAGGGCGACGAGGGCAACGCCCGCCGCGGCCCCGGCCTGACCCACCGCATCGACTGGGTGTTCACCCGGCCGGGAATGCCCTTGAAGATCACCGCCGAGTTCGACAACTGGCGCCGGGTCGAGGACCAGGACGGCGCCGGCGGCTGGGTGCATTACGCGCTGCTGTCCGGCGTGCGCAGCGTGGTGGTGACGCTGGACATGGCCGAGTTGCGCAGCAGCCCCGACCCGGCGGCGCCGGTGGTGGCGCAGGCCGAGCTGGGGGTGATCGGCCGGGTGCTGGAATGTCTGCCCGACTGGTGCCGCATCCAGTCCGGCGGCGAGCGGGGCTGGGTCGCCAAGACCGCGCTCTGGGGCGTGCTGCCCGGCGAGGTCATCGAGTAACCCTTGCACCGCAGCCCCCCGGGCGGTAGTCCGCGGGTCCTGCTTGGGGGCAAGGATGCCGGATCGGGACACAAAGCTGACGCTGACGGCGGGACTGGCCTCGGTCGCGGTCTCCGCCGTGCTGGTCGGGCTGAAACTCTGGGCGCTGGCGGCGACCGGGGCGGTGTCCATCGCCGCCTCGCTGGCCGATTCCGCGCTGGACCTGATGATGAGCCTGGCCGCCGCCGCAGCCCTGGTCTACGCCGCCCGCCCCGCCGACGAAGACCACGCCTTCGGCCATTCCTCGGCCGAGGACCTGACGGCGCTGGCGCAGGCGCTGTTCATCCTCGGCTCGGCCGGGGCGATCGGCTGGACGGCGGTCGGCCGGCTGAGGGCGCCCGAGCCGCCGGCGCTGGCCGACGAAGGGCTGGGGATGGCGGTGATGCTGGCCTCGATGGCGCTGACGCTGGCGCTGGTCTGGTGGCAGGGCCGGGTGGCGAAGGCCACCGGCAGCAAGGTGGTGGCGGCGGACCGGCTGCACTACCTCGGCGACCTGCTGCCCGGGGCGGGGGCGGTCTTCGCGCTCTACGCCTCCTCCCGCTGGGGGCTGGCGCGGGTGGATGGGATGGTGGCGCTGGTGGCGGCGCTGGCGATGGTCTGGGGCGCGCTGCAGATCGGCAAGGGCGCCTGGGACGCGCTGATGGACCGCCGCGCCGCCCCGGAGGTGATCGAGACCATCGCCGAGATGGCGCGGACCTGGCCCGGAGTGCACGGCTTCCACGACCTGAAGACCCGCACCGCCGGCCGCCGCATCTTCGTCCACCTGCATATCGAGCTGGATGGCGAGCAGAGCCTGCGCGAGGCCCATGACATCGGCGCCGCCCTGCGCCGGGCGATCCTGGAGGCCTATCCGCAGGCGGATGTGATCATCCATAAGGACGTGGCGCCGAAAGACGGGCAGCCGGGCAGCTGAATCGCGCCGCTGCCGGCAGAGGTCCTTGCGGCGGCTGTCGGAACCGGGGGCGCTTCGCCCCCCGGACCCCCCGAGGATATTTGGAGCAGGTGAATTTGAAGAAGAGCGCTTCTTCCCTTTCACCTGCCCCCAAATATCCCCGCCGGAGGCACGCCCGAGCCGGTTGCGCGCTTGCGCGCAGAGGCGAGACAAAAGGCTTGCGGCGAAGCCGCGCAATCCACAAACCGACGCTTGCATAAGTGCGGCACCTGTCCGATTATGCATCTGTATAACAGCGCCGCGCCGATGCCATGAAACCCGACCGCCGCCCCTATCGCCGCGAAAGCGAGGACAGCCGCCGCGAGGCGCTGATCGCCGCCACCCAGGCGCTGGTGGCCGAGGGCGGGCCGCGCGCCGCCACCGTGCGGGCGATCGCCGAACGGGCCGGCGTCACCCCGGGGCTGATCCGGCACTACTTCGGCTCCAAGGACGAGCTGTCGCGCGCGGCCTATCGCCAGCTGATCGACGGCATGACCGACAAGGGCGCCGATGCGCTGTCCGGCGTCGGCGCCGCGCCCGAGGAGCGGCTGGCGGCCTTCGTCGCCGCCTCGCTGCGGCCGCCGGTGGTCGATGCCGGGGCGGTCGGGCTGTGGGCGGGCTACCTGCACACCATGCGCGCCGACCCCGCCCTGCTGGCCGCCCACGAACGCGGCTACCTGCGCTACCGCGACGTGCTGCAGGGGCTGATCGCCGCCCTCGGCCGCCCCGGCGTGGCCGCGGCGCAGATGCGGCAGGAGGCCATTGCCTGCAATGCGGTGATCGACGGGCTCTGGCTGGAGGGCGGCGTGCTGCCGCATGGCTTCGCGCCCGGGGAACTGGTGCGCATCGGACTGGCCTCGGTCGGCGCCATCCTCGGCACCGACCTGATGGCGCACGGGACCTTCATCCCGGAAATCGGCAAGGCCCCCGCGGGGGAAGGAGAGACGAGATGAGATATGCAGGCGTTCCCGACCGGCTGGCGGGCCTCGGCTCGGCCAAGTGGGAGGTGCATCTGCGCGCCCGGGCCGCCAAGGCCGAGGGCCGCGAGGTGATCGAGCTGACCATCGGCGAGCCCGACGTGCCGACGCCGCCGGAGCTGATCGAGGAGGCGCACCGCGCCATGCTGGCCGGCCGCACCGGCTATTCCAACGGCCAGGGCGAGCCGCTGCTGCTCGCCGCGCTGGCCCGCCGCTACTCGGCCCGCCGCGGCCGCACCATCGGTGCCGATCAGGTGACCTGCCTGCCCGGCACCCAGACCTGCCTCTACGCCACCTTCCGCACCCTGCTGGAGCCGGGCGACGAGGTGCTGGTCGGCGACCCGATGTATGCCACCTACGAGGGGCTGATCGCCCAGACCGGCGCCACGATGGTGCCGGTGCCGCTGCGGGCCGAGCGCGGCTTCCGCATCGACCCGGCGGATGTGGAGGCGCGGATCACCCCGCGCAGCCGCGTTCTGTTCCTGAACAGCCCGCACAACCCCACCGGCGCCGTGCTGCGGCGCGAGGACATCGCGGCCCTGGGCGAGGTCGCCCGCAAGCACGACCTGTGGATCGTCGCCGACGAGGTCTACGAGGACCTGGTCTTCCCCGGCGTCCCCTTCGCCTCGCCGCTGGACCTGCCGGAACTGGCCGAGAGGACCGTGGTCGCCTCCTCGATCTCGAAATCCCATTCGGCGCCCGGCTTCCGCTCCGGCTGGGTGGTCGGCCCGGCGGAGTTCGCCGAACGGCTGCTGCCCCTGTCCGAGACCATGCTGTTCGGCAGCCAGCCCTTCATCGCCGACATGACCGCGATGGCGGTCTCCGGCCCGCCGACCGTCGCACAAGGCATGGCGGAACGCTTCGCCGCCCGCGCCGCGATGGTGCAGCGGGCGCTGGACGGCGTGGCCGGGCTGCGGGTCCACCGGCCCGAGGCGGGGATGTTCGCGCTGGTCGACGTGCGGGCGACCGGGCTCTCCGGCCGCGACTTCGCGCTGTCGCTGCTGGCGGAGCGCGAGGTGGCGGTGATGCCGGGCGAAAGCTTCGGCGAAGGCCTGCGCGGCTGGATCAGGCTGTCGCTGACGGTGGAGGACGGGCTGATCGCCCGGGCAATGGAACGGATCGCCGCCCATGCGGCACGGCTGCGGGAGAATGCGGCATGACAACGGTCGGGGAACGGCTGGTCGAGGGGCTGGCGGCGCGCGGGGTCGAAGTGGTCTTCGGCATCCCCGGGGTCCATACCATCGAGCTTTATCGCGGCCTCGCCTCCGGCGCGATCCGCCATGTCACCCCCCGCCACGAACAGGGCGCGGGCTTCATGGCCGACGGCTATGCAAGGGTCAGCGGCAAGCCCGGGGTGGCCTTCGTGATCACCGGACCGGGCGTCACCAACACCCTGACCGCGATGGCGCAGGCCAAGGCGGATTCGGTGCCGATGCTGGTGATCTCGGGGGTGAACCGCCGGGCCTCGCTGGGGCTCGGGCTCGGGATGCTGCACGAACTGCCGGATCAGGCCGCCATGGTGCGGGCGCTCTGCCCCACCGAGCGGCTGGACGATCCGGCGGACCTGGGGCCGATGCTGGACCGCGCCTTCGCGGCGATGCTGGGCGGGCGGCCGGGACCGGCGCATATCGAGATCCCGACCGACGTGATGGGCCTGCCCTGCCCGGCACTGGAGGCCCCCGCCGTCCTGCCGCAGCCGCCGGAAGCCGCGCCGCAGGCGCTGGAGGAGGCCGCTTCCCTGCTGGACGCTGCACAGCGCCCGGTGATCCTGATCGGCGGCGGCTGCCGCCGCGCCGGGGCGCAGGTGCAGGCGCTGGCCGAGGCGCTGGATGCGCCGGTGGTCCAGACCACCAACGCCCGCGGCATCATGCACGGCCATACGCTGACCGTCGCCGCCTCGGCCAGCCTCGCCGCCACCCGGGCGCTGATCCGCGAGGCGGATGCCGTCCTCGCCCTCGGCACCGAGCTGGGGCCGACCGACTACGACGCCTATGTCAACGGCCAGCTGCCCGACCTGTCGGGGATGATCCGGGTGGACCTCTGCGCCGACCAGCTGGCCCGCCACAAGGCGCGGCTGGCGCTGCGGGCGGAAGCCGGGGCCTTCGCCGCCGCCCTGCTGCCCCGCCTTACGCCCCGGAAGGGCGATGGCGCGGCGCGGGCAGAGGCCGCAAGCCGCGCGGCACGGGCGGAACTCGCCGACCTGCATCCGGCGATGCCGGACCAGCTGGCGATGGTCGAGGCGATCCGCGACGCCCTTCCCGGCGGGCTGATCGTCGGCGACAGCACCCAGCCGGTCTATGCCGCCAACCTCTGCTACGACCACGACCGCCCCGGCGGCTGGTTCAACGCCGCCACCGGCTACGGCGCGCTCGGCTTCGGCCCCGGCGCGGCCATCGGCGCGGCGGTGGCGTCAGGCGCCCATGTCACCTGCCTGATCGGCGATGGCGGCCTGGGCTTCGATCCCGCGGAACTGCGGGTGGCGGTGGACGAGGCCCTGCCGGTCACCTTCCTTGTGTGGAACAACGCCGCCTTCCGCGAGATCGCCGAGGCGATGATCGCCGCCCAGACCAAGGTGATCGGCTGCAGCCCCAGCCCCTTCGACATGGGCCATTTCGCCGCCGCCTGCAGCCTGCCCTTCGCCCGCGTCCCGCAGGAGCCGGAGGCGCTGAAGGCCGCCCTACGCGCGCCGATGCAAGGTCCGCGGCTGATCGAGGTTCAGGCGCGCTGAGCCTGCGGCCGCCGCCCCGCCGCGGCGGCCATCATCGGCGCCAGCACCAGGATCGCCATCAGCAGCACCGCGGCGAAGACGAAGGCGGACCGCAGCCCGAAGGCCCCGGCGATGAAGCCCAGCATCGGCGGGCCGAAGAAATAGCCGAAGTAGCCCAGCAGGGTGGCCCGCGCCACCGCCCGGGCCCGCGCCTCGTCGGGGCCGAGCCGGCCGACCAGCGAGAAGGCGGTGGGCGAGATCACCGAGGCCCCCACTCCCATGACGACGAAGCCGGCATAGGCCATGGCCGGCGACTGGGCCAGCGCCGCGATCAGCGCCCCCGCGGCGGCGACCAGCGCGCCACCCTTCAGCAGCCGGAACGGCCCGACCCGGCCGGCCAGCCCCTGCCCCGCCAGCCGGGCGAAGCCCATGGTCAGCGCGATCGCGGCCGGTCCCATCGAACCCTGCTCGGGACTGCCGCCCAAGGTCTTCTCGATATGCAGCGCCGACCAGTTCTCGGCGGCGTTCTCGGTCAGGAAGGCCACCAGCACCATCGCCCCGCCGATCAGCGGCACCAGCCCGAGTCCACCGCCCGACCCGTCCGCCGGCGCCCGCAGCCCGTCGATCCGCCCATCCCGCTCGACGGTCAGCAGCGCCATGGCCAGCGCCGCACCGGCGACGACGCCCATCACCAGCCCCGGCGGCCAGGCCATGCCGCGCATCGCCCCGGTGGCGACGGCCGCCCCGGCATAGCCGAAGGAATAGGCGGCGTGGGACAGGTTCATCAGATGCAGCCCGCGCTCATGCTCGATCTGCACGGTGCGGGCGTTCATCAGCACGTCGGTCAGCCCGGTGGCCGCCCCGCAGCAGACCATCGCCAGCGGGAACAGCACCACCGAGGCCGCCTGCCCCGGCAGCAGGAAGGCCAGCGCCATCAGGCAGGTGGCGACCGGCAGCGCCACCCGGCCGAGCCGGGCGCCGATGCGCGGCGCCAGCAGCATGGCGGTGACGCCGGCGATGGGTGTGAACAGGATCAGCAGACCCAGCTGCGCCTCGTCCACGCCCAGCATGGATTTCAGGTCGGGCAGCACGGCGGCGAAGCTGCCCCAGACCATGCCCATGGCGGCAAAAGCCGCAACCGCGGGGCGCGCGGCCCGAAGGGGGAAAGGCAGGGACATGGGAAACTCCGTTCGCCCCCCTGCCTAGCCCGCCGCCCCCGACTTCGTCCATCCCGCCCGCGACATCCCCCGTCGCCGGAGCGGCGCTTTCCCGGCCGGTCTCCGGCTCCACCCGGCAAATGCCTCCGGCGGGGATATTTGGAGCAGGTGAAATCAGGAAGACCTCCTCTTCCCATTCACCTGCTGATAAATATCCTCAGGGGTATGCCAGCGGTTTCGCCATCGGTTCGAGAAACCGATGGCATGGGGGGCAGAATGCCCCCATCGGCCGACAGCAGCCGCGAGGAACCTCCGCCAGCCGCAACGACAAGGCTTGCGGCTTGCCCCCGCGCCATTGCTTCCCGCCGATTCCCTCTTTCCCCCGCGGCCGATCCCCGCTATAGGCCCCCGGTCGCGCCATGCACCCTTGGAGGATGGCGGACGTATACAGGAGAATGACTATGGCTCGCGAGATCCCCGATCTTCAGGCCGTGGTGCGGACGGGGACAGGCAAGGGGGCCGCCCGTCAAGCCCGCAGAGAGGGCTACGTACCCGGCATCGTCTATGGCGACGGCAAGGAGCCGGTCGCCATCAACCTGAACTACCACTACCTTCTGAAGCGGCTGAAACAGGGCCGGTTCCTGCAGACGCTCTTCAACCTCAAGGTCGAGGGCCAGCCGGACCAGCATGTCATCTGCCGCGGCGTCCAGCGCGACGTGGTGAAGGACCTGCCGACCCACGTCGACTTCATGCGCATCCACGACGAATCGCGCATCAACCTCTTCATCCACGTCGACTTCGTGAATGCCGACAAGGCCCCGGGCCTGAAGCGCGGCGGCACGCTGACGGTGATCCGTCACGAGGTGGAGCTGGAAGTGCAGGCGGGCGACATCCCGGACCACATCACCGTGGACCTGGAAGGCCGCCAGATCGGCGACGTGATCCACATCGAGGACATCGCCCTGCCGAAGGGCGCGAAGCCGACCGTGGCGCGCAACTTCGCGGTGGCGAACATCGCGGCGCCCTCGGGCCTTGCCGCCTCGACGGAAGAGGAAGCCGAGGCCTGAGCCTTCGCTTCCAGGATTGCGGAACCGGGGGGCCGTCGCGCCCCCCGTTTTCATGTCCGGTCCCGCCCGAAGACCACCGTGGCCCCGCGCGAGCCTTCCGCCAGGTAGGCGAAGCCCTGCGCCGACAGCGCGTCGAACAGGTGCCGCGTCCCCTCGGGGCCGTAGACCGCCGGGTGGATCTCCGCCACCACCAGCCGCACCCCCCGCAGCGGCTGCGCCAGCACCTCCAGTTCCGCCCCCTCGATGTCGCAGGACAGCACCGTCGGCCGGGCCTCCGCCAGCAGCGGGCCGATCGGCAGGGCGGGAACGCGCAGGATGCGGGCGTTGGCCGGCCAGTCCTGCGCGCCCTTCACCGCCGAGGCCCAGAAGGCCGGGCGCTGGCCGAACTCCACCTCTCCCGCTGTCCCCGCCGTCACCGCCCCCTGCAACAGGCGGACGCCGGGAAAGCCGTTGGCCGCCAGGTTGGCGCGGGCCAGCGCGGCGGTCTCCGGCCCCGCCTCCACCCCGGTCACCGCCGCTTCACCCACCACCCTGGCGGCCAGAGCGCAGAGAAAGCCGATCCCGGCACCGAGGTCGAGGAAGCGGTCGCCGGGCCGCAGGTGGCGCAGGATCGCATCGGCCTCCTGCCCCTCGTAGCGGCCCGAGGCCAGCGCCTGCTCCAGCCCGCCGCGCAGGGCGGTGTCGGGCAGCGTCAGGGTCAGGCCGCGCAGGGCAAAGTCGGGCATCGGGCACCGCGTGGTTGAGAAGGGGCGGCATCGCCGCTATATGCCGGAGGCTAGAGCCTGTCCGGCAAAAGTGGAATCCGGTTTTGCCGAAAAACAGGCGACCATGACAGGCAAGGGGCGCGGCGGCGTCCAGCAGCGGTGGAGCGGCCGGTGAAACTCTGGGTCGGCCTGGGCAATCCGGGCGCGAAATATGCCGGCAACCGGCACAACATCGGCTTCATGGCCGTGGACCGGATCGCCGCCGACCACGGCTTCGGCCCGTGGAGGCGCGCCTTCCAGGGGCTGGTCGCCGAGGGAAGGCTGGGCGCGGAGAAGATCGTGCTCCTGAAGCCCGAGACCTTCATGAACCTCTCCGGCCAGTCGGTGCGGGCGGCGGCGGATTTCTATAAGCTGGCGCCGGAAGAGATCACCGTCTTCCACGACGAGCTGGACCTCGCCCCCGGCAAGTGCCGGCTGAAGCAGGGCGGCGGCCATGCCGGGCACAACGGCCTGCGCTCGATCCATGCGCATCTCGGCGACGGCTACGGCCGGGTCCGGCTGGGGATCGGCCATCCCGGCCACAAGGATGCGGTGTCGCATTACGTGCTGCACGATTTCGCCAAGGCCGAGGCGGACGGACTGGACGACCTCCTGCGCGGGATTTCCGACGGGGCGGCGGCGCTGGCTGCGGGCGACGGCCCCCGTTTCCTGAACGCGGTCTCGCTGCGGGTGGCGCCGCCGCGGTCCTCCACCACGGCGGAGAAGCCGGTGAAGGAAGCCGCCAAGGCGGCCCCGGAGGAAGATGCCCGCAGCCCGATGCAGAAGCTGCTGGATCGGTTCCGGTAGGCGGAGAGCCATCGCCGCGGGTTGGGACGGAGCGGCGGGGTGAACCCGCCCTACGGGTTTCCTTCCGGCCGGGTAGGAGCAGGCGACGGGAACGGCTGAGGCGAGGGATTGCCGAACCGCCTACAGACAGCCCCTCACGCCCGATACCGCGCCAGGAACAGCTCCACCGCCCCCTCGACCGTGCGCTGCACGTCCTCGGGCGTGATTTCGTCGGCCAGGCCGAAGATCAGCTTCTCGTGGATATGCGCCTTGCACAGCTGGGCGAACTGGTCCGCCGCCAGGTCGATGTCCTCGACCCGGAGCATCCCCTTGTCGACCATGTGGCGCAGGTGGTGGACCAGCTTGTCGTGGATCAGGCCGGGGCCGTTCCTGTAGAAGGCCCGGCCGATCTCGGGGAAGCGGCTGGCCTCAGCCACCACCAGCCGGAACATGTTGCGGCCGAAGTCCGACATCAGGAAACCGGCGATGCGGGTGGCGGCGAAGGTCAGCATCTCCTCGACCGAAGCCGAATAGTCCAGCGCGGCCTCGGCCTCCTCGGCCTGGCGGCGGCATTCGGCGTTGCAGATCTCGGTGAACAGCAGCCGCTTGTCGGGGAAATAGCTGTAGAGCGTGGCCTTCGACACCCCCGCCTCGCGGGCGATGTCGTCGACCGAGGCGCCGTCGAAGCCGTCGCGCAGGAAGATGCGGCGGGCGCCGTCCAGCACCTGGTCGTATTTGCGCCCCTTGCGGATCTCGCCGTCTTGCATCTGCCCTGCGGCCTCCTCGTCCGACCATAGATCAGCCGGGGAAGCCGGGGCAAGCGGCGGGGTCACTTGGTGCAGGCGGCCGTCGGCGCGCAGTCCTTGGTCGAGGCGGTGACGCCGTCCTCGGGCCAGGTCAGCGTGGGCAGCATGGTGTCCAGCGACAGAGCCATCGCAGGGGCGGCCAGCAGCAGGGCGGCGAGAGAGGCAATCAGGGTCTTCTTCATGGCGGTCTCCTGAACCGTTCGGTTTAGTATCGCCATAAATGAACTGAACCGTTCAGTTTGTCAACTGAGTCATTTCGCCCTGCCGCATTCCGATGGATCGACATATGGCGCCGGGAAGCTCCCGTCCGGGCGGGCGGTTGCACCCGGAGACAGTGGCAGCCCTGAACCCCGAGAGGCCAGCGCCCGCCCCGGCGGGCGAGAAGCGCCTGGCCCAAGGGCGGGGCGGGCGCTGGCCGGGACTTATGGTCCCGGCCGGGACAAGGGAAACCGTTGCGCGATGGCGAAGGCGATGGCCTTCGCCAAGACCTTCGGGTTAGTAAAAGCCGAACGTCTCCCGCCTTTCCCAAGCGAAAGCAGCAAGGACCCGCCCATGACACCTCTCCGCGCCCGCAACCTCGGCCTGCCCTTCCCCGGCACCCCCGGCCGCTGGAACGCCATCACCGACGTGCCCGGCGTCGCCGTCGGCTTCACCACCCTGACCGACCCGGCCCGCCACATCCGCACCGGCGTCACCGCCATCGTCCCCCGCCCGGGGCGCGAGGCGCGGCCGGTGGCCGCCGGCCAGGCCACGCTGAACGGCAACGGCGAGATGACCGGGACGCATTGGATCAACGACGCCGGCTATTTTCTCGGGCCGGTCTGTATCACCAACACCCATTCCATCGGCGCGGTGCATCACGGGGCGGTGCGCTGGATGATCGACACCTATGCCGAGCATTTCTCCGGCCCGGCCTGGGCGATGCCGGTGGTGGCGGAGACCTATGACGGCATCCTGAACGACATCAACGCCATGGCGGTGACGCCCGACCACGCCATCGCCGCGCTGGAGGCCGCCGCCTCCGGCCCGGTGGCCGAGGGGTCGACCGGCGGCGGCAACGGCATGATCGCCTACGAGTTCAAGGCGGGCACCGGCACCGCCTCGCGCCGGGTGCGGCTGGCGGGCGGGGACTTTACCCTGGGCGTGCTGGTGCAGGCCAACCACGGCATCCGCAAATGGCTGACCATCCTGGGGAAACCCGCGGGGCAGCTGCTGCCCGAGGGCGCCTGGCGGTCGGCCGACCTCGGCTCGATCATCGTCGTCGTCGCCACCGATGCGCCGCTGTCTCCGCTGGCCTTGCGCCATGTGGCGCGGCGGGCGGGGCTGGGGCTGGCGCGCGGCGGCACGCCGGGCGGCAACAGTTCGGGCGACATCTTCCTGGCCTTCTCCACCGCCGACATCGGGCCGATGCCGCAGAAGGCCGGGCCGCGCCTGACGCGGGAGGAGATCAACATGGAACTGCTCGATCCCCTCTATCTCGCCGCCGTCGAGGCGGTGGAGGAGGCGGTGGTCAACGCCCTGGTGGCGGGCGAGGATGTGGCCGCTTTCCGCCCGGCGGGCCGGGTGGTGCCGGGGATCGGGGCGGAACGGCTGCGACGGATCTTCGCCTGATTCCCCTTGCGGCGCGTCGGGGAAGGTCTATTTTAGAATAATTCTAAAAAGGTTCCGCCGATGCTCTCCTCCCTCGCCTCCCGCCGCAAGTTCGACCAGCTGTCCGAGCAGGAGGTGCTGGCGCTGGCGATCTCGTCCGAAGAGGACGATGCCCGCATCTACCGCAGCTATGCGCAGCGGCTGCAGGCCGACTACCCCGCCACTGCGGCGATCTTTACCGGGATGGCGGCCGAGGAAGACGACCACCGCCGCCAGCTGATCGACCTACACCAGAGCCGCTTCGGCGAGGTCATCCCTTTGATCCGGCGCGAGCATGTCGCCGGCTTCTACGCCCGCCGCCCGGTCTGGCTGGCCGCCGAGCTGCCGCTGGAGACCATCCGCGGCGAGGCCCGGGCGATGGAGCAGCAGGCCGCCGCCTTCTACAGCCGCGCCGCCGGGCGGACGCAGGACGCCGCCACCCGCCGGCTGCTCGGCGACCTCGCGGCGGCCGAGGCGGGGCACGACAAGCGGGCCGAGGCGCTTGAGGATGCCAGTCTCGGCAGCGACGAGAAGGCGGCCGAGGACGCCACCGCGCGGCGGCAGTTCATCCTGACCTGGGTGCAGCCGGGGCTGGCGGGGCTGATGGACGGCTCGGTCTCCACCCTGGCGCCGATCTTCGCCACCGCCTTCGCCACGCAGGACACCTGGACGACCTTTCTGGTCGGGCTTGCGGCCTCGGTCGGGGCCGGCATCTCGATGGGCTTCACCGAGGCCGCGCATGACGACGGCGTGCTGTCGGGCCGGGGAAGCCCGTGGAAACGCGGGATCTCCTCGGGGGTGATGACCGCGCTCGGGGGGCTGGGCCATGCCCTGCCCTACCTGATCCCCGATTTCTGGACTGCCACCGCCATCGCCATCGCCGTGGTCTTCGTGGAGCTTTGGGCCATCGTCTGGATCCAGCACCGCTACATGGAGACGCCCTTCCTGCGGGCGACGCTGCAGGTGGTTCTCGGCGGGGCGCTGGTCTTCGCGGCGGGGGCATTGATCGGCGGCGGGTAAGCCGGATTTTCGTAGAAAATCCGTGACTTCGAGTTTTCGCCGAGGGTCTTGACTAGGAGAGCGGGTTTTCGCGGCAGATCTTGAGGAGGAGCC
>NZ_JAAKGP010000014.1 GCF_011043545.1 Rhodobacter sp. SGA-6-6
CCCCCTCGCGGCTGGCGTCACTTCAGCCGGAAGTCGAAGTGCTTGCGCACGTTCTCCTCGATCTTCCAGGTGCCCTTGAAGGTCGGCTCCACCACGAAGGCATCGCCCGCCTTCACCGTGACCGGCGTGCCGCCGTCCGGGGTGATGGTGATCCGGCCCTCGATCAGCACCACATATTCATAGGCGGTATAGGTGGCGTGGTAGCTGCCCACGGTGCATTCCCAGATGCCCGAGGCCATGTCGCCCGCGGCCGAGGTGTGCAGCACCCAAGTCTTCATCTTCGGGCTGCCCTCGGTGACGACCCAGCCGTCGAGGTCGGCGGTGGAGGGCTCGAGGCCGGCGGTCGGCGGCAGCTTGATCACGGTCTGCATCGGTCTGTCCTTGTCCTTGGAGTTGCGGGCCGCAGTCTCGGCCGCGGGGCAGGGCCCGTCGCCGCCGTCCGCGACCTCCGGCTGGGCCGGCAGCGACATGGGGAGGGGGAAACTGGCGCGCGTCATCTGGCGAAGGCGCGTGCCTTCGCCACAGCGCAACGCTTCCCCTTGTCCCGGCCGGGACCATAAGTCCCGGCCAGCGCCCGCCCCGCCCTCGGCGGGCGCTTCTCGCCCGCCGGGTCGGGCGCTGGCCTCTCGGGGTTCAGGACTGCCACCGTCTCCGGGTGAACCGTCGCGCACGGGCGGGGGCGAGGCAGTGCCTCGCCTGTTCCCGCCCGGCCATATCGGTGAGCGTCGTGCACAGGAGGCTAGCCGCCACTACGCGCCCCCCTCAGAACCCCAGCCGGATCGCGTTCTCCTTCAACTCCGCCACCAGCCGCCGGCCCTGCGCCCGCAGTTCCTCGGGCACCAGGGCGAAATGCACCTGGCCGGCGCCGATCTCGGCGGGGGCATGGCGTTCGGTCAGCACCTCCCACAGCGCCGGGTCGATCTTCAGCCGCGGCGCCTCGGCCTGCATCACCCAGCCGCCTTCGCCCTTCTCGATCCGCACCCGGCCGCCATAGGCCATCGCCGTCTCCAGGCATTGCAGCAAGAGGAAGGCCAGCTTCACCTCGCGCCGCGGCAGGTCGGCCTCGCTGACCCATTCCACCTGCAGCCGTCCGCCCCGGGTCATGTCGGCGATGATCCCGGCCACCTCGCCCCTTGCGATCCTCTGGCCGCCGCCCGCCGCGCCATAGGCCACCCGGAAGAAGCGGATGCGGGCATTGGCGCTGGCCACGCTTTCGGCGATCAGCGCCAGTTCCGGCGTCTTCGCCGCGCCGTCCATCATCAGCAACTCCACCCCGTTGCCGATGGCGCCGATCGGGCTGATAAGGTCATGGCAGATCCGCGAACCGATGAGGGCGGCGAGATCGGGCTTGTCTTGCATGTCTTGGGGCCTCGTGCCGAAGGGGGTAGGGTGAATTCGCTGCTGGAGCCGGGCATGATGGTGCGCCACCCCGAGCGGCCGGACTTGGGCCTGGGGCAGGTGCAGTCGGTCATCGGCGCGCGCGCCACGGTGAACTTCGAACATGCCGGAAAGGTAGTGATCGACCTGCGCCATGCGACCCTTCTGCCCGACTTCCAGAGCTGACACGCATAGTGGGTAAAGCTGTTGCGAATGCAACCGTGGATGGTGGAGCGGATGCAACACCCGCTGCCGCTTCGGTTGCATTGCATGGGGGGCGCGGCTAAGTCAGACTGGAACAAGGGACCCGCCGCGGACGGACCGGCAGGCAAAGGCGGGCAGACGGGATGCGGGCGGAAGACACACCCTATACCTTGCGGCTGGCAAGCGACGCCTGCGACCTGCGCGCCGCGCAGCGCCTGCGATACCGCGTCTTCGTGCAGGAGCTGGGGGCGGATGGCCCGATGGTCGACCACGCCGCCGGCATCGAGGCCGATGCCTTCGACGCGCTGACCGACCACCTGATCCTGATCGACAACCGGGTGGACCCGGCCTCGGGCGACCATGTCGTCGGCGCCTACCGGCTGCTGCCCGGCGACCGGCTGGGGCCGGAGGGACGGTTCTATTCCGAGACCGAATACGACCTGACGCCGCTGCGCCGCTCGGGCCGGCGCCTGCTGGAACTGGGCCGCTCCTGCGTCGATGCCAATCACCGCGGCGGCACCTCGATGTTCCATCTCTGGAACGGGCTGGCCGAATACGTGCTGGACCGCGGCATCGAGGTGCTGTTCGGCGTCGCCTCCTTCCACGGCACCGATGTCGAGGCGCTGGCCGAGCCGCTGTCCTGGCTGGGCCACCACCATCTTGCGCCGCCCGACATGCGGGTCCGCGCCCTGCCGCCCGGGCGGGCCGAGATGATCCGCATCCCCGCCGACAGGCTGGACCGCGGCAGCGCGATGGCGGCGATGCCGGCGCTGATCAAGGCCTACCTCCGGCTGGGCGGCTTCGTCGGCGACGGCGCCTGGATCGACCATGAGTTCAACACCACCGATGTCTGCCTGGTGATGGACACCGGCCGGATGTCGGCCCGCCACCGCGACTTCTACATCCGCAAGCAGGGCCAGGCGTGAGCTGGCAGGACGCCCCGCTGCCGCAGGTCCGCGCCGGCCCCTTCGGCTGGCTGCGGGTGCTCTGGCGCGGCGCGGCGATGTCGGTGGTGACCTATGGCTGCCTTATCCTGCTGCTGCTGGCCCGGCTGGTGGAACGTCCGCTCTGCGGCCCCGCCCGGCCGGTAACGCCGCATATCACCCAGTTCGTCTGCCGCGCCAATTGCGCCATCCTCGGGCTGGCCCGGGTGGTCCATGGCCGGCCGATGGCGCAGAAGGGGGCGGTGGTGGCCAACCATTCCTCCTGGCTGGACATCTTCACCCTGAACGCCTGCGACCGGGTGTATTTCGTGGCGAAGGCCGAGGTCTCGGGCTGGCCCGGCATCGGCTGGCTGGCCCGCGCCACCGGCACCGTCTTCATCCGCCGCCGGGGGGTGGAGGCGAAGGTGCAGCAGGACATCTTCGAGGCGCGGCTGCGGCAGGGCCACCGCCTGCTGTTCTTCCCCGAGGGCACCAGCACCGACGCGATCCGGGTGCTGCCGTTCAAGTCCTCGCTGTTCCAGGCTTTCTTCACCCATGGCCTCGACCGGGTGCTGTTCATCCAGCCGGTGACGGTGGTCTACCACGCGCCCGAGGGCGAGGACCCGCGCTTCTACGGCTGGTGGGGCGAGATGGATTTCGCCGGCCACCTGTGGAAGATGCTGGCCGCGCCCCGCCACGGCCGGGTCGAGATCACCTTCCACCCCGAGGTGCCGGTGGACGGGTTCGAGGACCGCAAGGCCCTGGCCGCGCATTGCGAGCGGGTGATCCGCACCAGCCACCCGCTGGCGGTGGAGTGATCCGGCCGGAGGAGCCCCTTGCGGCCTTCCCCGGCCTCCCCTATCCCTTGCCGCACATTCAGGGGGGAACAGCATGATCCCGGTCACCGGCTACAGGGGCGCGAAGGTCGCCGTGCTCGGCCTCGGCCGCTCGGGCCTCGCCACCGCGGCGGCGCTGCGGGCCGGGGGGGCGGAGCCGCTGCTCTGGGACGACAGCCCCGAGGCGCGGGCGAAGGCGGAAGCCGAGGGCCATGTGCTGACCGACCTGACCCGCAACGCCGCCTTCGAGGGCGTCGCGGCGCTGATCGCCAGCCCCGGCATCCCGCATCTCTATCCCGCGCCGCATCCGGTGATCGCCCGCGCGCTGGAGGCGGGGGTGCCGGTGGACAACGACATCGGCCTCTTTTTCCAGAGCTGGGCCACCGCCGGCTGGGAGTCCTTCGACACCGCCCCGCGCGCCGTCGCCGTCACCGGCTCGAACGGCAAGTCCACCACCACGGCGCTGATCCACCACATCCTGCAGGTGGCCGGCCGCCCGACCCAGATGGCCGGCAACATCGGCAAGGGCGTCCTTTCCATCGACCCGGCCCAGGACGGCGAGGTGGTGGTGCTGGAGCTGTCCAGCTACCAGACCGAGCTGGCGCGGGCGCTGACCCCCGACGTGGCGGTCTTCACCAACCTCTCGCCCGACCACCTCGACCGCCACGACGGCCCCGGCGGCTATTTCGCCGCCAAGCGCCGGCTCTTCGCCGAGGGCGGGCCGGACCGCGCGGTGATCGGCGTGGACGAGGTGGAGGGGCGGTTCCTGGCGAACCAGCTGGGGCAGGGGCCGGGCGACGACCGGGTGATCCGCATCTCCTCGGGGCAGAAGCTGGAGGGTTTCGGCTGGTCGGTCTTCGCCCGCAAGGGGTTCCTGGCGGAATGGCGCAAGGGCCGGCAGCTGGCCTCGATCGACCTGCGCGGGGTCAGGGGCCTGCCCGGCGCCCACAACCACCAGAACGCCTGCGCCGCCTATGCCGCCGCCCGCGCCCTCGGCCTGGCGCCGAAGCTGATCGAGGGGGCGCTGCACAGCTTCGCCGGCCTCCCCCACCGCAGCCAGCTGGTGGCCGAGAAGGACGGGGTGCGCTTCGTCAACGACAGCAAGGCCACCAATGTCGACAGTGCCGCCAAGGCCCTGCAGGCCTTCCCGAAGATCCGCTGGATCGCCGGCGGCATGGGCAAGGAGGGCGGCATCGCCGCCTTGCACCCCTTCCTCGGCTCGGTGGTGAAGGCCTATCTGATCGGCCATTCCGCCCGCGACTTCGCCCTGCAGATCGGCGCCACCCCGCACGAGATCTGCGAGACGATGGACCGCGCCGTCGCCCGCGCGGCGGCAGAGGCGCAGCCGGGCGAGGTGGTGCTGCTGGCCCCGGCGGCGGCGAGCTTCGATCAATACCCGAACTTCGAGAAACGCGGCGAGGATTTCACCGCGAGGGTGAAGGCCCTGGCCGGGTAATATATTGCGCGGCTTCGCCGCAAGCCTTTCGTCTCGCCTCTGCGCGCAAGCGCGCAACCGGCTCGGGCGTGCCTCCGGCGGGGATATTTGTCTCCAGAAAGAGGAGAGGGTCTTCTCCTCTTTCTGGACGATAAATATCCTCAGGGGGTTTGGGGGCAGAATGCCCCCAAGGGCGAGGGAGGGGGACTTCGGTGAAAGAAAGCTGGATCGATACGCCCTTGGGGCCGATGCTGGCGGTGGCCGGGGAGGCGGCGCTGCATTTCCTCGACTGGGACGAGGGCCGGCGGTTGGCGATGGGGCGGAAGCGGCTGGCCGCATGGGGAGAGATCGCGGCCGGAGAGACGGCGGTGCATCGCGCGCTGCGCCGCCGGCTGGCGGCCTATTTCGCCGGGACCAGCGCCGCCTTCGACCTGCCGCTTTCGCAGCCCGGCCCGGCCTTCCGGCAATCGGTCTGGCAGGCGCTGCGGACCATTCCCGCCGGCCGGACCGAGACCTATGCCGGCCTCGCCCGCCGCCTCGGCCGGCCCGAGGCGGCGCGGGCGGTCGGCGCCGCCAACGGGGCCAACCTGATCTCGATCCTCGTCCCCTGCCACCGGCTGACCGGCAGCGGCGGCAGCCTGACCGGCTACGGCGGCGGGCTGCACCGCAAGGACTGGCTCCTGCGGCACGAGGCGGAAGCCTTCGGCCAGCATTCGCCCTAGCCAGACGGCCCGATTGCCGCTAGACTTCCGCCCCAGAGCCCGGGGGGAACATCCGGGCCAGAGGCAGTAAAATCGAGGCGGCATCCCCATGACTGAGATGGTCTATGGCTCCAGTCCTGTTCCGGTCACGGAGCCGGTGCTTCCGCGCTGGTGGCGCACTATCGACAAATGGACGCTGTCGTCGATCTTCATGCTGTTCGGCATCGGCCTCTTGCTCGGCCTCGCCGCCTCGGTGCCGCTGGCCAGCCGGAACGGGCTGGAACCCTTCTACTACGTCCAGAAACAGGCGCTGTTCGGCGGCATGGGGCTCGCCACCATGATCGCCGTCTCGATGATGTCGCCCGAGACCGTCCGCCGCCTCGGCGTGATCGGCTTCCTCTTCGCCATGGTGCTGATCGTGGCGCTGCCCTTCGTAGGCGAGGACCACGGCAAGGGCGCCATCCGCTGGCTGTCGATCGGCGGCTTCTCGCTGCAACCCTCCGAGTTCCTGAAGCCCGCCTTCGTCGTCGTCACCGCCTGGCTGATGGCCGCCAGCCAGCAGGTCGGCGGGCCTCCGGGCAAGCTCCTGTCCTTCGGCATCCTCTGCACCGTGGTCGGTTTCCTCGCCATGCAGCCGGACTTCGGCCAGTCGGCGCTGATCCTTTTCGCCTGGGGGGTGATCTATTTCGTCGCCGGGGCGCCGATGGTGCTGATCCTTTTCATCGCCGGGCTGGTCGCCGGCGGCGGCGTCCTCGCCTATGGCGCATCGGAACACTTCGCCCGCCGGATCGACGGTTTCCTCGCCCCCGACGTCGATCCGCGCACCCAGCTCGGCTATGCCACCAACGCCATCCAGGAGGGCGGCTTCTTCGGCGTCGGCGTCGGCGAGGGGCAGGTGAAATGGTCGCTGCCCGATGCCCATACCGATTTCATCATCGCGGTGGCGGCCGAGGAATACGGGCTGATCCTCGTCCTCCTCATCCTCGCGCTGTTCGGCGTCATCGTCGTCCGCTCGCTGATCCGGCTGATGGCGGAGCGCGATCCCTTCACCCGGCTGGCCGGCGCCGGCCTTGCCTGCGTCTTCGGGGTGCAGGCGATGATCAACATGGGCGTGGCGGTGCGGCTGCTGCCGGCCAAGGGCATGACCTTGCCCTTCATCTCCTACGGCGGGTCCTCGCTGATCGCCGCCGGCATCACCGTGGGCGCCCTGCTGGCGATGACCCGGACCCGGCCGCGCGATCGCATGTCCGACGTGTTCCGGCGGAGCGGGCGGTAGATGGCGGCAAAGCTTCTCCTCATCGCGGCGGGCGGCACCGGCGGGCACATGTTCCCGGCGCAGGCGCTGGCCGAGTCGATGCTGGCCCGCGGCTGGAGGGTGAAGCTGTCCACCGACGAGCGCGGCGCGCGCTATGCCGGCGGCTTCCCCGAGGCGGTGAGGATCGAGAAGACCGCCTCCGCCACCTTCGCCCGCGGCGGGGTCGCGGCGAAGCTGGCGGTGCCGTTCCGCATCGCCGGCGGGGTGCTGAAGGCGATCTGGTCGCAAGTCGCCGACCGCCCGGCGGTGGTGGTGGGTTTCGGCGGCTACCCGTCGATCCCGGCGCTGACCGCCGCCTGGGTGCTGCGGCGGCCGCGGATGATCCATGAGCAGAACGGCGTCCTCGGCCGGGTGAACCAGATCTTCGCGCCGCGCGTCGACCGGGTGGCCTGCGGCACCTGGCCCGCCGCCCTTCCGCAGGGGGTGGAGGGCGCGCCGACCGGCAACCCGGTCCGCGCCGCCGTGCTGGAACGCGCCGCGGCACCCTATATTCCGCCGGGCGACTATCCGATGTCGATGGTGGTGATCGGCGGCTCGCAGGGCGCCCGCATCCTGTCCGATGTGGTCCCCGCCGCCGTGGCGCAGTTGCCCGAGCCCTTGCTCGCGAACCTCCGCATCGCCCATCAGGCCCGCGACGAGGATGCCGCCCGCGCCGCCGCCGCCTACGAGGCCGCGGGCGTCCGCGTCGAGATCGCCCCCTTCTTCCCCGACATTCCCCGCAGGCTCTCCGAGGCGCAACTGGTGATCTCCCGCTCCGGCGCCTCCTCGGTCGCCGACATCTCCGTCATCGGCCGCCCGTCGATCCTGATCCCCTATGCCGCCGCTACCGGCGACCACCAGGCAGCCAACGCCCGCGGGCTGGCCGAGGCGCAGGCCGCGGTGGTGATCCCGGAAAAGCTGCTTGACGCCGCCACGCTGGCAGGCCACATCGCCGCGATCCTCGGCAATCCCGACGCCGCCGAGACCATGGCGCGCAACGCCCTTTCCGAGGGCAAGCCCGACGCCACCGCCCGCCTCGTCGCCCTCGTTGAAGAGTTGGCAGGAGACCCGACATGAACGCCGCCACCAAACTGCCGCTGGAGCTGGGGCCCATCCATTTCGTCGGCATCGGCGGCATCGGCATGTCGGGCATCGCCGAGGTGCTGATCACCTTGGGCTACCGGGTGCAGGGGTCGGATGCCAAGGCGTCGAAGATCACCGACCGGCTGGTGCGCTTAGGGGCGCAGTTCTTCGAGGGTCAAAGGGCCGAGAACATCGGCGAGGCGGCCGTGGTCGTCATCTCCTCGGCGATCAAGAAGGGCAACCCGGAGCTGGAGGAAGCCCGCCGCCGCAAGCTGCCGGTGGTGCGCCGCGCCGAGATGCTGGCGGAGCTGATGCGGCTGCGGTCGAACATCGCCGTGGCCGGCACCCATGGCAAGACCACCACCACCACCATGGTGGCGACGCTCTTGGACAAGGGCGGCTTCGACCCGACGGTGATCAACGGCGGCGTGATCCATGCCTATGGATCGAACGCCCGGGCCGGGGCAGGGGAGTGGATGGTGGTCGAGGCCGATGAATCGGACGGCAGCTTCAACCGCCTGCCCGCCACCATCGCCATCGTGACCAACATCGACCCCGAGCACATGGAGCACTGGGGCAATATCGACGCCTTGCGCAAGGGCTTCTACGATTTCGTCTCCAACATCCCCTTCTACGGTCTCGCGGTCTGCTGCACCGACCACCCCGAGGTGCAGGCCCTGGTCGGCCGCGTCACCGACCGCCGGGTCGTCACCTTCGGCTTCAACGCCCAGGCCGATGTGCGGGCGGTGAACCTGACCTTCGACGGCGCCACCTCGCGCTTCGACATCCTTCTCCAGAATGAGGGCGAGGACTCGAAGATCGAGGGCTGCACCCTGCCGATGCCGGGCAACCACAACGTCTCCAACGCGCTGTCCGCCGTCGCCGTCGCCCGCCACCTGGGCATGAAGAAGGAGGAGATCCGCGAGGCCCTGGCCGGCTTCGCCGGGGTCAACCGCCGCTTCACCAAGGTGGCCGAGGTCAACGGCACCACCATCATCGACGATTACGGCCACCACCCGGTGGAAATCGCCGCGGTGCTGAAGGCTGCCCGGCAGGCGATCTCCAACACCCCCGGCGCGCGGGTGATCGCGGTCCACCAGCCGCACCGCTTCAGCCGGCTGTCGAACCTGTTCGACGACTTCTGCACCTGCTTCAACGAGGCCGATGTCGTCGCCATCGCCGATGTCTACGCCGCCGGCGAGGAGCCGATTCCCGGCGCCACCCGCGACGATCTTGTGGCGGGCCTGATCGCCCACGGCCACCGCCACGCCCGCGCCTGCCTGGACGAGGCCGACCTCGCGCGGCTCTTCCGCGAACAGGCCCGCCCGGGCGACATCTTCGTCTGCCTCGGCGCCGGCACCATCAGCGCCTGGGCCAATGCGCTGCCGGGCAAGCTGATCGGCCGGGCCGCCTGAGCGGATGGAGCTGATCGGCATTCTCCTTGGCCTGCTGGTCGCGGGCGCGTTTTGCGGCTGGGTCACCCATGCGGCCTGGGTCCGGGGGCGGAAGCTGCCGGCCATAGCGCTGCCGGTGGCGATCGCCGCCGCGGCGGGCTGGTTCTGGCATCTCGCCACGATCGCCACCGGCTCCTATCTGGCCGGACTGGGCGAGATGCTGGTCGCGCTGGCGCTGGTCTTCGGGCCGGGCGCGGGGGCGCTGCTCGGCATCCTGACCGCGCTGGACCGGCGCGTCGGGCTGGTGCTGTCGGGCCTCTACGCGGCCAGCCTTTCCGCCTTCTGCCTGGCGGAACTGTAGCCATGGCGACCGGCCCGATCCTTCGCCCGAAGGCCCCCGGCGAAAGGGGCGCGCGATGATGCTGGCCATGGGTGCCGCCTGCCTCTGGCTGATCGCCGCCAACCTGATCGCCATGCTGCCCTCGCGCGACCAGCACTGGCGCGCGGCCTACGGGCTGATCGCCGTGGGCATCCCGGTGCTCGGCTGGCTGACCTGGGTCGCCGGGCCGTTCCTGGGCATGGCCTTCCTCGCCGCCGGGGCGAGCCTCTTGCGCTGGCCGCTGGTGCATCTGTGGCGGCGGATCAGGAGCAATACGTAGGACACCTGCACTGGCGAAGGCCATCGCCTTCGCCACAGCGCACCGCTTCCCCTTGTCAGGCCGGGCCCTCAAGGCCCGGCCAGCGCCCGCCCGCCCCTCGGCGGGCGCTTCTCGCCCGCCCGGTCGGGCGCTGGCCTCTCGTGGTCTCGTGCCGTCACCGTCTTCGGTTGATCCGCCACGCACGGGCGGGGGCGAGGCAGTGCCTCGCCTGTTCCCGCCCGGCCCTTCCGCTGACCATTGCCAGAGTCTGGCTGCCCGGCTACCAACCGGGCATGACCATGCTCCCCACCCCCCGCGGCACCCTGACCCCGAACCGGCCGCTCTCCGACCTGACCTGGCTGCGCGTCGGCGGGCCGGCTGACTGGCTGTTCCAGCCGGCGGACGAGGACGATCTGGCGGCGTTCCTTGCCGCGCTCGACCCCGCCATTCCGGTCTTTCCGATGGGCGTCGGCTCCAACCTGATCGTGCGCGACGGCGGCATCCGGGCGGTGGTGATCCGGCTGGGCCGCGGCTTCAACGGCATCGCGGTGGCGGGCGGGACCGTCACCGCCGGCGCCGCCGCGCTGGACGCCCATGTCGCCCGCAAGGCGGCTGAGGCCGGGCGCGACCTGACCTTCCTGCGCACCATCCCCGGCTCCATCGGCGGGGCGGTGCGGATGAACGCCGGCTGCTACGGCCATTACGTCGCCGATTTTCTCCACGAGGTCCGCATCGTCACCCGGCAGGGCACCGTCGAGACCCTGCCCGCGCAGGCGCTGGCCTTGCGCTACCGCCAGTCCGACCTGCCGGAGGGCGCGGTGGTGGTCTCGGCCAGCTTCCGCGCGCCCGAAGGCGACCCCGCCGAACTGGCGGCGCGGATGGAGGAGCAGCTGGCCAAGCGCGACGCCAGCCAGCCGACCAGGGACCGCTCCGCCGGCTCCACCTTCCGCAACCCGCTCGGCCGCAGCAGCACCGGCCGGGCCGACGACACCCACGAGCTGAAGGCCTGGAAGGTGATCGACGAGGCCGGGATGCGCGGCGCCAGAAGGGGCGGGGCGCAGATGTCGCCGATGCATTCCAACTTCCTGATCAACGCCGATGGGGCGAGCGCCGCCGATCTGGAGGATCTGGGCGAGGAGGTGAGAAAAAAGGTTTTCCAAAACAGTGGGATCACGTTAGAGTGGGAAATCATGCGCGTCGGAGAACGCGCTGACAAATAAAGGGGCAAAAGCCCCGTGAGGCAGTAAATGGCGGCGGGATCGGGCAGATTTCCCCGCGTGGCGGTTCTGAAAGGCGGCATGTCCGCGGAGCGTGAGGTATCCCTCTCCTCCGGGCTGGAATGCGCAAAGGCCCTGCGCGAGGCTGGATATACGGAGGTGGTCGAGGTCGATGCCGGCCGCGACCTCGTCTCACGGCTTGTTGAACTGAAACCCGACGTCGTCTTCAACGCGCTGCACGGCCGCTGGGGCGAGGATGGCTGCGTGCAGGGCATCCTGGAATGGCTGGGCATCCCCTACACCCATTCCGGCGTGCTGGCCTCGGCGCTGGCCATGGACAAGAGCCGGGCCAAGGAAGCCTATCGCGCCGCCGGCCTGCCGGTGGTGGAGGGCGTGATCGCCGCGCGGGAAGTGGTGGAGCAGGGCCACGTCCTGCCGCCGCCCTATGTGGTGAAGCCGAACAACGAGGGCTCCTCGGTCGGGGTCTACATCGTCCGCCCCGGCTCGAACGCGCCGCGGCTGGCCGAGACCATGCCGGCCGAGGTGCTGGTCGAGACCTATGCCCCGGGGCGCGAGCTTTCCATCGCCGTGATGGGCGACCGGGCGCTGGCGGTGACCGACATCATCACCGACGGCTGGTATGATTACGATGCGAAATACAAGCCGGGGGGCAGCCGGCATCAACTGCCCGCGAACATGCCCGAGGAGGTGACGGCGGCCTGCCTCGACTATGCGCTGCGCGCGCACCGGGCGCTCGGCTGCCGGGGGCTTTCGCGCACCGACATGCGGTGGGACGACAGCCGCGGCGTCGCCGGGATCGTGCTTCTGGAGACCAACACCCAGCCCGGGATGACGCCGACCTCGCTGGCGCCGGAACAGGCGGCGCACCACGGCATCTCCTTCGCGCACCTCTGCGACTGGCTGGTGAGGGACGCCTCATGCAACCGCTGACCGCCCCCCGACGGTCCGGCCACGAGCCGGTCTTGCGCCGCGACCCGGCGCCCAGCCGGTGGGCCTACCGGATGCAGCGGGTGATGCTGACGCCCTACCTGCGGGCGCTGCTGCGCGTCGGCCTGCCGACCTTCGCCCTGCTGGCGGTGACCGGGCTCTACCTCGCCGACGAGGGCCGCCGCGCCGGGGTGGTCGGTATCTTCACCGACATCCGCGAGAAATTCGAGAACCGCCCGGAATTCCGCGTCTCGCTGGCCTCGATCGAGGGCTGCTCGGACGACCTGGCCGAAGCCGTCCGCGCCCGGCTGGACCTGAACCTGCCGCAATCCAGCTTCGACCTGGACCTGGAAGCCGCCCGCGCCCGCGTCGAGGGGCTGGACGCGGTGAAATCGGCGGAACTGCGGGTGCGCTCGGGCGGGGTGCTTCAGGTGCTGGTCACGGAACGCACCCCGGTCGCGGTCTGGCGCACCGAGGACGGGCTGACGCTGATCGACGACACCGGCCACCGTGTCGCCGGCCTGCACGCCCGCACCGACCGGCCCGACCTGCCGCTGCTGGCGGGCGAGGGCGCCGACCTCGCCGCCGCCGAGGCGCTGGAGCTGATCGCCGCCGCCGGGCCGCTGGTGCCGCGCATCCGCGGCCTCGTCCGCATGGGCGACCGCCGCTGGGACATCGTGCTGGACCGCGACCAGCGCATCCTCCTGCCGGCCGAGGACCCGGTCCGCGCGCTGGAGCGCCTGCTGGCGCTGGACCACGCGCAGGAGATCCTCGCCCGTGACCTGCTTGCCATAGACCTGCGCAACGATGCGCGCCCGACCCTTCGCCTGACCCCCTTCGCCATGAACGCCCTGCGCCGCACGCAGGGCCTCGACCCCATGGAGACCGAGCTGTGACCGACCTCTACCAATCGCAACGCGCCATGCGGAACATGCGCCGGGCCGCCATGCAGCGCGGCGTCATCGCCATCCTGGACGTGGGCTCGTCCAAGATCGCCTGCCTGATCCTGCGCTTCGACGGCGACAGCCGCCTGAACGAGGCCGACGGCGTCGGCCCGATGGCCGGCCAGTCGCAGTTCCGCATCATCGGCGCGGCCACCACCCGAAGCCGCGGCGTCCGCTTCGGCGAGATCGCGGTGATGAACGAGACCGAGCGCGCGATCCGCACCGCGGTGCAGGCGGCGCAGAAGATGGCGAATGTCCGGGTCGACCATGTCATCGCCTGCTTCTCGGGGGCGGAGCCGCGCAGCTATGGCCTGGCCGGCGAATGGGACCTGGCCGACCGGGTGGTGACCGAACAGGACGTGGCCCGGGTGCTGGCCGCTTGCGACGTGCCCGACCTCGGCCCGGGGCGCGAGGTGCTGCACGCCCAGCCGGTCAACTTCGCGCTGGACCACCGCACCGGCCTTGGCGATCCGCGCGGCCAGATCGGCAACAAGCTGGCCTGCGACATGCACCTGCTGTCGGTCGAGGGCGCGTCAATCCAGAACCTGCTTTACTGCATCAAGCGCTGCGACCTGGAACTGGCCGGCATCGCCTCCTCGGCCTATGTCTCCGGCATCTCCTCGCTGGTCGAGGACGAACAGGAACTCGGCGCCGCCTGCATCGACATGGGCGGCGGCACCACCGGGATTTCCGTCTTCATGAAGAAGCACATGATCTATGCCGATGCGGTGCGCATGGGCGGCGATCACGTCACCTCCGACATCTCCAAGGGCCTGCAGATTCCCTTCTCCACCGCCGAGCGGATCAAGACCCGCCACGGCGGGCTGCACGCCACCGGCATGGACGACCGCGAGATGATCGAGATCGGCGGCGACTCCGGCGACTGGGAGAAGGACCGGCGTCAGATCAGCCGCACCGAGCTGATCGGCATCATGCGCCCGCGGGTCGAGGAAATCCTGGAGGAAACCCGCGCCGTGCTGGACGCGGCGGGCTTCGACCACCTGCCCAGCCAGCAGATCGTGCTGACCGGCGGGGCGAGCCAGATTCCGGGGCTGGACGGGCTGGCCAGCCGCATCCTCGGCCAGCGGGTGCGCCTCGGCCGCCCGCTGCGGGTGCAGGGCCTGCCCCATGCGGCCACCGGCCCGGCCTTCAGCTCGGGCGTGGGCCTTTGCCTCTTCGCGGCGCATCCGCAGGACGAATGGTGGGATTTCGAGATTCCCGCCGAACGCTATCCCGCCCGTTCTCTGAAAAGGGCCCTGAAATGGTTCAAGGACAACTGGTAACCCCTACATCCTGCGGCAGGCGCGAAATCCCGCCTATCGAGGCCCGTGTTCCCCCATATTTTGTGGGGAATGCGTGTTTTTTTCGTGACGTTCAGGCCCGGACTGGCTAGAGTCGCGGGCAATTGGCGCATTCCGGGGCAGGGACAGGCCCCCGGAATGGTGGATGCGGCATAAGAAACGGACAGGCGGACCCAATGGCACTCAATCTGACGATGACCAACCAGCGCGAAGAGCTGAAGCCGCGCATCACCGTCTTCGGCGTGGGCGGCGCGGGCGGCAACGCCGTCAACAACATGATCGACCAGCAGCTTGAGGGCGTGGAGTTCGTGGTGGCGAACACTGACGCGCAGGCGCTGCAGCAGTCGAAGGCCAGCGCGCGCATCCAGATGGGCGTCAAGGTGACCGAGGGCCTGGGGGCAGGGGCCCGCCCGACCGTCGGCGCCGCCGCCGCCGAGGAGACCATCGAGGAGATCGTCGACCACCTGGCCGGGGCGCATATGTGCTTCATCACCGCCGGCATGGGCGGCGGCACCGGCACCGGCGCCGCGCCCATCATCGCGCAGGCCGCGCGCGAGCTGGGGGTGCTGACCGTCGGCGTGGTGACCAAGCCCTTCCAGTTCGAGGGCGGCAAGCGGATGCGCCAGGCCGAGGAGGGCGTCGAAGCCCTCCAGAAGGTCGTGGACACGCTGATCATCATCCCGAACCAGAACCTGTTCCGGCTGGCCAACGAGAAGACCACCTTCACCGAAGCCTTCGCCATGGCCGACGACGTGCTCTACCAGGGCGTCAAGGGCGTGACCGACCTGATGGTGCGGCCGGGCCTGATCAACCTCGACTTCGCCGATGTCCGCGCGGTGATGGACGAGATGGGCAAGGCGATGATGGGCACCGGCGAATCCGACGGCGACAACCGCGCCGTGGAAGCCGCCGAGAAGGCCATCGCCAACCCGCTGCTGGACGAGATCAGCCTGAACGGCGCCAAGGGAGTGCTGATCAACATCACCGGCGGCTACGACCTGACCCTGTTCGAGTTGGACGAGGCCGCCAACATCATCCGCGAGAAGGTGGACCCCGAGGCCAACATCATCGTCGGCTCCACGCTGGACACCACGATGGAAGGCCGCATCCGGGTATCCGTGGTGGCGACCGGCATCGACGCCTCGGCCCAGCTGAAGCCCGAGGTGCCGGTGGCCCGCCGCTCGATGGCCTCGCCGCTGACGCTGAACACCGCGCCGGAACCGCGCCGCGAGCCGGCTCCGGTGGCCGCCGCCCCGGCGCCGCGCCCGGCTTATGTGCCGCCGCCCGCCGCCGTGGCCCCCGCGCCGCAGCCGGAGCCGGTGATGCAGGCCGAGGAGCCCGACCTGTTCGAGGCCCCTGCCTTCCAGCCGCAGCCCGAGCCGGAAGAGGTGCTGGAGCACGACCTGCCGCCGCCGGTCTACCGGCCGCAGCCCGCCGCGCAGGCCCCCGCCGCCATGGCCCGGCCGACGCCGCAGGCGATCGAGGCCGATGCCGGCGATTTCGTCGCCCCGCGTCCGCGCGGCCTCGCCGGCCAGCCCTCGCCCGAGGCCCTGGCCCGGCTGCAGGCGGCGGTGTCGAAGAACCCGGCGATGACCGCGCAGCGCCCGGCGGCGCAACGTGCCGCGGCCCCGCAGCCGGCCTCGCCGCAGCCTTCCGCCGCGGGCGCCAAGCCCCGCTTCGGCATCGGCTCGCTGATCAACCGCATGGCCGGCCATCTGGAATCCGCGGGCGACCGCGTCCAGCCGCAGGCCGGCCGGGTGCAGCCGCCGGTCGCCGCCTACGACGAAGAGCCCGACCCGTCCGGGGACGACAACCGGATCGAGATTCCGGCCTTCCTGCGCCGTCAGGCGAACTGAAGAAGCCGTCGCAAGACATGCCGAAAGGGCCCGGGAAACCGGGCCTTTTTCTTTACGGATCAAGGAATTGCAATTGTGACGCCTGCTGTCACAAACCGTTGCAAAAGGTGAGTTGAGCATTCCGCCCCGGTTGATTACCTAACCCTTAACCTGATCGGGGGGCCTGCGGGTCTTTTCCGGTCGGAGAGGCAACAGAGGTCTGGAAACGTGCAGAACACGTTGAAATCCGCGGTCAGCTTCACCGGCGTGGGTCTTCACACCGGAAAGCCCGTGCGCATGACCCTGCGCCCGGCTTCGGCCGATTACGGCATCTGGTTCCGCCGCAGCGATGTGGACGGCGACGAGTCGGGCCGCGACCCGATGGTGCGGGCGATCTGGTCCGCCGTCACCCCCTCGCGGCTGTGCACCGTGGTCGAGAATGCCGACGGCGTCTCGGTCTCCACCATCGAGCATCTGATGGCCGCCCTGGCCGGCAGCGCCATCCACAACGCGCTGATCGAGATCGACGGCCCCGAGGTCCCGATCCTCGACGGTTCGGCCGAGCCCTTCGTCGCCGCCTTCATCGCCCGGGGTCTGGTGCAGCAGGATGCCCCCGTCCGCGCCATCCGGGTGCTGAAGCCGGTCGAGGTGCGCGAGGGCGAGGCGGTTGCGCGGCTGGAGCCGTCGGACATGCTGGAGATCGACTTCCGCATCGACTTCGCCGAGGGCGCCATCGGCCGGCAGGAGCGCCGGCTGAACATGTCCAACGGCGCCTTCGTGCGCGAGCTGTCGGACAGCCGCACCTTCTGCCGCCAGTCGGACGTGGATGCGATGCGGGCGAACGGGCTGGCGCTCGGCGGCACGCTGGACAATGCGGTGGTCTTCGACGGCGACCGCGTGGTCAGCCCCGGCGGCCTGCGCCACCGCGACGAACCCGTGCGGCACAAGATGCTGGACGCGCTCGGCGACCTGGCGCTGGCGGGCGGGCCGATCCTCGGCCGCTACACCGGCATCCGCGCCGGCCATGCGATGACCAACCGGCTGCTGCGGGCGCTGTTCGCCGACCCGACGGCCTTCCGGCTGGTGTCGGTCGGCGACAACGTCGGCGGCAAGCTGCCCGGCGTCGGCGTCCACCGCGGCGACCTGCCGTCGCGCCGCCGCGTCGCGGCCTGATTCCCCTTTCTCCCGAAGCCTCCTCGTCGGTCTTCGACCGCTCGTCGGACCATCGCGACGGGCGGTCGAAGACCGATGAGGAGCGGAGGTTTTCCCCACCTGCCACGGAAGCCCGTCCTGCGACAAAGGCGTTTTGCGCAGCCGGATTTTCTGTGCTAGGACGGGGCCAAACACGGCGCCGATGACGGTCGGCGGCGGGGCGTTCCCCCGCGGCGGCCGGGCAGCCGGACAAGGAAGACAGGTTTGGAATTGCGCAAGACGGCAGGCGGGCAAACGGGCGAAGGGCGCGGCGGGCGGACGATTGCCCCTTCCCTTGCGCTGGTTCTGCTGCTTTCGGCCTGCGGCGGCGGCGGCAACAAGGACGTGCCGCTGGAGAACTACACCGCCGAGGAAATCTATCGCCAGGGCGAGCTGGCGCTGGAATCGGGCCGCAAGCCCGACGAGGCGCTGCGCTACTTCCAGGAGGTGGAGCGGCTTTATCCCTACACCCAGTTCGCCAAGCGCGCCCTGATCATGCAGACCTTCGCGCTGCACAAGTCGAAGAAATACGAAGAGGCGCGGATGGCCGCGCAGCGCTATCTCGACCTCTACCCGGGCGACGAGGATGCGGCCTATGCGCAATACCTCATGGCGCTCAGCTACTACGACCAGATCGAGGATGTCGGCCGCGACCAGGGCCTGACCTTCCAGGCGCTGAAATCGCTGCGCGACGTGATCGAGAAATACCCCGACAGCGAATATGCCCAGTCGGCGATCCTGAAATTCGACCTGGCCTTCGACCATCTGGCGGCCAAGGAGATGGAGATCGGCCGCTACTACCTGAAGCGCAAGCATTATACCGCGGCGATCAACCGCTTCCGCACCGTGGTGCAGGACTTCCAGACCACCACCCACACCGCCGAGGCGCTGATGCGGCTGGTGGAATGCTACCTCGCGCTCGGCTTCGAGGCCGAGGCGCAGACGGCGGCGGCGATCCTGGGCTACAATTACCAGTCCTCGCCCTTCTACGACGATGCCTTCCGGCTGCTGAAGGGCAAGGGCCTTCAGCCCGAGGCCAAGGGCGACAACTGGCTGTCGGCGATCTACCGCCAGATGATCCGCGGCGAATGGTTGTAAGGGGGATGGGCAGCCTGCCCGTCCGGCGCTCCGATGCTGCTTTCGCTTGAGATCCGCGACCTGCTGATCATCGACCGGCTGGCGCTGGAGTTGGGGCCGGGCCTCAACGTGCTGACCGGCGAGACCGGGGCGGGCAAGTCGATCCTGCTGGATTCGCTGGGCTTCGTGCTGGGATGGCGGGGAAGGGCCGACATCGTGCGCCAGGGCGCCGAGAAGGGCGAGGTGACGGCGGTTTTCGCGCTGACGCCGGGGCATCCGGCCCGCTCCGTGCTGGAGGAGGCCGGGATCGCGGCGGAGGAGGAGCTGATCCTGCGCCGCGTCACCACCGCCGACGGACGCAAGACCGCCTTCGTCAACGACCGAAGGGTGGGGGGCGAGGTGCTGCGCGACCTCTCCGACCTGCTGGTGGAGTTGCACGGCCAGCACGACGACCACGGCTTGCTGAACCCGCGCGGCCATCGGCAGCTGCTGGATGCCTTCGCCGGGCTGGACCTTGCGCCGGTCCGCGCCGCCTGGGCCGCGCAGCGCGCCGCCCGCGATGCGCTTTTCGCCGCCGAGGCGGCGATCGCCCGGGCGAAGACGGAAGAAGATTTCCTGCGCCATGCGGTGGCCGAGCTGGACAAGCTGGCCCCGAAGCCGGGCGAGGAGGGCGAGTTGGACGCGAGGCGCCGGCTGATGCAGGGCGCCGCCCGCATCCGCGAGGACATCGCCCGCGCCGCCGCCGCGCTGTCGGAGGAGGGCGCCGAGGGCCGGATGCGCGACGCCGCCCGCTGGCTGGAGGGCGCCGCCGACCGGGCGGAGGGGCGGCTGGACGAGCCCTTGGCGGCGCTGTCGCGGGCGGTCATCGAACTGGCCGAGGCGCAAGCCGGGGTGGAGGCGGCGCTGGAGGCGCTGGACTTCAACCCGCACGATCTGGAGGCGGCGGAGGAACGGCTCTTCGCCATCCGCGCGCTGGCCCGCAAGCATTCCGTCGCCGCCGACGATCTGGCCGGGCTGGCCGAGGACCTGCGGACGCGGCTCATGGCGCTGGACGCCGGCGAGGCCGGGCTAGCGAAGCTGTCCCGCGCGGTGGCCGAGGCCGAGGCCGGCTACGCCGCCGCCGCCCGCGCCTTGCGCGACAGCCGGCAGAAGGCGGCGCGGCGGCTGGACCAGGCGATGGCGAAGGAACTGGCGCCGCTGAAGATGGAACGCGCCGCCTTCGTCACCGAACTCGCCGAGGGCGAGCCGGGGCCGGAGGGGATGGATGCCGTCACCTTCACCGTCGCCACCAACCCCGGCGCGCCGGCGGGCCCGCTGAACCGCATCGCCTCGGGCGGGGAACTGTCGCGCTTCCTGCTGGCGCTGAAGGTCTGCCTGACCGGGCAGGCCAGCGGCCTGACGCTGATCTTCGACGAGATCGACCGCGGGGTAGGGGGGGCGACCGCCGATGCGGTCGGCCGCCGGCTGAAGGCGCTGGCGACCGGCGCGCAGGTGCTGGTCGTCACCCATTCGCCGCAGGTCGCCGCCCTGGGCGCGCATCACTGGCGGGTCGAGAAGCGGGTGGCGAAGGGGCAGACGCTGACCACGGTGGTGTCCCTGGGCGAGGAGGAGCGGGTCGAGGAACTGGCGCGGATGCTGGCCGGCGACACCGTGACCGAGGCGGCCCGGGCCGCCGCAAGGGCGCTGCTGGCGGCGTGAGGCGGCGGGGTGAACCCCGCCCTACATCCACCCTGCCGGCGGGGCGAGTGAGTCCGCCCGTAGGAGCCATGGAATACCGTAGGGCGGGGTTTCACCCCGCCGTGCCGGAGCCATGCGTCGGGCGCAGGACGGCTTTCCCTCTGCCGGGGCTTCCGATGCTGCGCCGCAGCATCCATATCGGACGGGCAAGAGAAAGAGAAAAGACCATGTTCGACCGACTGAAATCCGCCCTCCGCAACCTCCGCATGCCCTCCGCCGCCGATCTGGAAGAGCGCTATCTGGCCGAATCCACCTCGCTGGTGGACCTGGAGCGCCGTCAGCGACAGCTGGACCTCGCCCGCATCGGCAAGGCGCCGCAGCCCTGGTAAAGGCGGCGGCGGTTCCCGCAGCCGCTCTGTATTTTCCATGGCGAAGGCCATTGCCTTCGCCACTACGCAACGCTTCCCCTTGTCCCGGCCGGGCCTCCAAGGCCCGGCCAGCGCCCGCCCCGCCCTCGGCGGGCGCTTCTCGCCCGCCGGGTCGGGCGCTGGCCTCTCGGGGTCTTGGGCTGCCAGCGTTTCCGGGTGATATGCCGCGCACGAGCGGGGGCGAGGCAGTGCCTCGCCTGATCCCGCCCGAGGCAAGGGGATGGCGGGGAGATCCCCGCCCTACGGCGCCTGTAGGGCGGGGTTCACCCCGCCACACCTGACCTCAATCCGGCACCACTTTCCCCGGGTTCATCCGCCCCTCCGGGTCCAGCGCCCGCTTGACCGCGGCCATCACCTGCCAGCCGGCGCCGTGTTCCGCCGCCATCAGCCCGCGCTTGCCGAAGCCGACGCCATGCTCGCCGGTGATGGTGCCGCCCATCCGCAGCGCCCGCTCCGCCATCCGCTGCGCCAGCGCCTTGGCCGCCGCCGCCTCGGCCGCGTCGCCCTCGCGGATCAGCAGGATGGCGTGGAAATTGCCGTCGCCGACATGGCCGAGGATCGGCCCGGGGATGCCGCTGGCGGCGATGTCGGCGCGGGTCTCCTCCACCGCCGCGGCCAGGGCCGAGATCGGCACGCAGACATCGGTGACGATGGCCCGGCAACCGGGGCGCGAGGCCAGGATCGCCCGATAGGCGCCGTGCCGCATCGCCCAGAGGCGCGTCCGCTCCTCCTGCGCCCGCGCCCACTGGAAGCCGACCGCGCCGAAGCCGGACGCGATCTCGCCGAAGCGCTCGGCCTGTTCGGCCACCCCGGCGGGGGAGCCGTGGAATTCCACCAGCAGCTGCGGCCGCAGCGCCAGATCGGTGCCGGAAAAGGCGTTGCAGGCGGCGACCGTGGCTTCGTCCAGGAACTCGATCCGCGCCATCGGCAGGCCGGCCTGGATGGTGGCGATCACGCACTCCACCGCCTCCGCCATCCGCGCGAAGCCGCAGGCGGCGGCCGAGACCGCCTCGGGCTGGCCGTGCAGCCGCAGGGTCAGCTCGGTGATCAGGCCCAAGGTCCCCTCCGATCCCACCATCAGCGCGGTCAGGTCGTAGCCGGCCGAGCTTTTCGGCGCCGAGGAGCCGGTGCGGATCACCGCGCCGTCGGCCAGCACCACCTCCAGCCCCAGCACGTTGTCGCGCATGGTGCCGTAGCGCACGGCGGTGGTGCCGCTGGCGCGGGTGGAGGCCATGCCGCCCAGCGTGGCATTGGCGCCGGGATCGACCGGGAAGAACAGGCCGGTCGCCCGCAGCTCCTGGTTCAGCCGCTCGCGGGTGATGCCGGGCTGGACCACGGCGATCATGTCCTCGGGGCGGACCTCCAGCAGCCGGTCCATCCGGGTGAAATCCACCGTCACCCCGCCCTGCGGCGCCAGTGCATGGCCCTCCAGCGAGGTGCCGGCGCCCCAGCCGATCAAAGGGAAGCCGTGGCGGGCGGACAGGACGGCCAGCTGCGAGACCTCGGCGGTCTTCTCCGGCCAGACCACCGCCCAGGGCGGCGGCGCGGCGGCGTGGCTTTCGCTTTGGGCATGGGCCTGCAGCACCGCGGCGGCGGTGGAGAATCGCGCGCCGAAGAGCGCGCGCAGGTCGGCAAGAGCGGCGTCGCTGAGCATGGCGGAAGGCTAGGGCAGAAGCCGGGGGCGGGGAAGCCCCGGCGAAACCGCCGCGCCGCAATTTTCTTGGAAGAAAATTGCCAAATTCCTTTGAAGGAATTTGCGTTCTCTCGCCGCCGCATCTGGCAGAACCCGCGGCCTTGCGCTATGCCCCGGCCATCCCAGCCGACAGGAGCGTCGCCGATGAAAGCCGCCGTCATCACCTTCCCCGGCTCGAACTGCGACCGCGACCTTGCCGTCGCCTTCGAGCGCGCGGGCTTCCGGGTCGCCCGGGTCTGGCACAAGGACAGCGACCTGCCCGAAGGCACCGATGTGGTCGGCATCCCCGGCGGCTTTTCCTACGGCGATTACCTGCGCTGCGGCGCCATCGCCGCGCAATCGCCGATCTCCGCCGCGGTGAAGGCCCATGCGCAGAAGGGCGGCCATGTCCTCGGCATCTGCAACGGCTTTCAGGTGCTGACCGAGATGGGCCTGCTGCCCGGGGCGCTGATGCGCAACGCCAGCCTGAAGTTCCTGTGCAAGACCGTCACCCTGCGGGTCGCCACCGCGGCGTCGGCCTTCACCTCCGGCTACGCGAAGGGGCAGGAGATCCGCATCCCGATCGCCCATCACGACGGCAATTATACCATCGACGCGGACGGGCTGAAACGCTTGCAGGACCAGGACCGGGTGGCCTTCGCCTATGCGCAGAACCCCAACGGCTCGATGGGCGACATCGCCGGGGTGCTGTCGGAAAACCGCCGCGTCCTCGGCATGATGCCGCATCCCGAACGTGCGGCCGAGGCGCTGCACGGATCGACCGACGGGGCGGCGATCTTCGCCGCATTGATGGGCGGGATGGCGCTGGCCTGAGGGGGCCTGCCTTGAGGCAGCACGGGCGCGGGCCTAATCTCGGCGCCATGACCCACAGCCCCGACCAGCCGCTGGACGACACCCATCAGGGCCTGCCCTGGCGGGTCAAGCTGGCCGTGGGGCTGCTGATCCTTCTGGCCGTCGGCGTCGTGCTGACCACCAACCGCTGGCTGTCCGACCGCTTCACCGACACCACCCGCAATCGGGCCGAGGTGCGGCTGGCGCTCTACACCGGCAACCTGGTGTCTGAACTGCAACGGACCTCGGTTGTTCCCCTGCTGCTGGCCCGCGACCCCGACCTGCTGTCGGCGCTGAAGGACGGGCAGTATTCCCGCACCTCGGCCAAGCTGATCGCGCTGCAATCGGAAATCGCCGTGGCCTCGATCCAGCTGCTGGACGGCGACGGCCGGGTGGTGGGCGCCACCAACCGCAACCTGCTTGGCACCTCGCACCGCAACGACGCCGCCTTCGTCGATGCGCAGCGGGCCAAGGACACCATCTTCACCGCTTCGCGGCGCGAGGCGGGCGGCTACGACTTCAGCTATTCCCGGGCGCTGCGCGCCGACGGCAAGGTGCTGGGGGTGATCGTGGTCTCGGTCGACCTGATGAAATACGAACGGGCCTGGGCCGGGTTGCAGGACGCGGTTCTGGTCACCGACAGCGAGGGCACGGTGATCCTGGCGACCGAGCCGGTCTGGCGCGGCCAGCCGATGGCGCAGGCGCTGGAGGCGCGCGACCCGCCCTCGGCGATCCAGCGGGCGCTGTCGGCCACCACCGACTGGGCGCAATCGCCGCCCGACGCCTATGTCCACGGCGAGGCGGTGATGCGGACCGAGGCCCGCGTTCCCTTCCGCGGCTGGCGCATCTTCACCTTCACCGCCTACGATTCCGTGCGCGAGAAGGTGAACGGCATCCTGGCGCTGGAGATCATGGGCTTCGCCATCCTGATGGCCATCACCTTCTACGTCCTCAGCCGCCGCGCCTGGTCGCGCTCCGTCGGGTTCCAGCGGGAATCGGCGGAACTGCGGATGCTGAACGCCCGGCTGCAACGCGAGATCGCCGAGCGCGAGAAGGTGCAGAAGGACCTGGAGGTCGCCGAGCAGACGCTGGCGCAATCCTCCAAGCTGGCCGCGCTCGGCGAGATGTCGGCCGCCGTCAGCCACGAGCTGAACCAGCCGCTGGCGGCGATGAAGACCTATCTGGCCGGGGCGCGGCTGCTGCTGCAACGCCGCCGGCCCGAGGAGGCGCTGTCCAGCTTCCAGCGCATCGACGACCTGATCGAGCGGATGGGCGCGATCACCCGGCAATTGAAGTCCTACGCAAGGAAGGGCGGCGAAGCCTTTGAGCCGGTTGACCTTCGCGCCTGCATCTCCTCGGCGCTGGCGATGATGGAACCGCAACTCAAGGCCCGCGTTGTCAAGATCTCGCGCGCCCTGCCGCGCCAGCCGGTGATGGTGATGGCCGACCGCATAAGGCTCGAACAGGTGATCATCAACCTCCTGCGCAATGCGCTGGACGCCACCAAGGACACGCCCTCGCCGCAGATCGACCTGCTCTTGGCGGCGGGCGAGACCGCCACGCTGTCGGTGCGCGACAACGGCCATGGCATCAACGACCTGGGCAATATCTTCGAGCCTTTCTACACCACCAAGAAACCCGGCGAGGGCGTCGGGCTGGGGTTGGCGATCTCGTCCGGGATCGTCGCCGATCTGGGCGGTCGCCTGACCGCCCGCAACGTCGAGGAAGGGGGGGCGGTGTTCGAGATGCAGCTTCCCATCCTCGGACGCGAACAGGAAGCAGCGGAATAAGGAAGACCACGCATGGCGCGGGCAATGAAAGTGGCGATCGTCGACGACGAGGCGGACATGCGGGCCTCGATCAGCCAATGGCTGGCGCTCTCGGGGTTCGACACCGAGACCTATGCCAGCGCCGAGGAGGCGCTGAAGGCGATCGGGCCGGAGTTCCAGGGCGTCGTCGTCTCGGACATCAAGATGCCGGGGATGGACGGCATGGCCTTCCTGAAGCGGCTGATGAGCCAGGACAGCGGCCTGCCGGTGATCATGATCACCGGCCACGGCGATGTGCCGATGGCGGTGGAGGCGATGCGGGTCGGCGCCTTCGACTTCCTGGAAAAGCCGTTCAACCCCGACCGGATGACGGAACTCGCCAAGAAGGCGACCCAGACCCGGCGGATGACGCTGGACAACCGCGCCCTGCGGCGGGAACTGTCGGACGGGTCCTCGATCATGAAGAAGCTGGTCGGGTCCTCGCCGGCGATGGAGCGGCTGCGCGAGGACATCCTCGACCTCGGCCAGGCGGACAGCCATGTGCTGATCGACGGCGAGACCGGCACCGGCAAGACGCTGGTGGCGCACGCGCTGCACGCGGTGGGGCCGCGGGCGTCGAAGAAATTCGTGACGATCTCCTGCGCCGCCTGGTCCGAGGACCAGCTGGCGGCCAAGCTGTTCGGCCCGGCCGAGGACGGCACCATCCCGCTGGTCGAGGAGGCCCGCGGCGGCACGCTGTGCCTCGAGGACATCGAGGCGCTGCCGAACGCGCTTCAGGCCCGGCTGCTGACCTTCATCAACGACCAGGGCACCCCGCCGGAGACGCGGATCATCGCCATCTGCAACCAGCACGCCCCCGACATGACGCTGGAACAGACCCTGCGGCAGGACCTGTTCTACCGCCTCGGCGCGATGACCATCGTGCTGCCGCCCTTGCGGTCGCGCGGCGAGGACATCCTGCAGCTGTTCACCCGGCTCAGCGAGCAGTTCGCCGAGGAATACGGCTGCGACGCCCCGCAGGTGACGGCGCAGGAGGCGGCGCAGCTGTTGCAGGCGCCCTGGCCGGGCAATGTGCGGCAGCTGGTCAACATCGCCGAACGGGCGGTGCTGCAGAACCGGCGCGGGTCGGGCTCCATCGCCTCGCTGCTGATGGCCGACAACGAGGCCTCGGGTCCGGCGCTGACCACCGAGGGCAAGCCGCTGAAGGACTATGTGGAGGCCTTCGAGCGGATGCTGATCGACAACACCATGCGCCGCCACAAGGGCAGCATCGTCGCGGTGATGGAGGAACTCTGCCTGCCGCGGCGGACGCTGAACGAGAAGATGGCGAAATACGGGTTGCAGCGGGCGGATTACGTCTGACGGGGGAGGGGGCTGCTTCAACCCTTGCCCTTTGCCTTGGCGAAGGCCATCGCCTTCGCCACAGCGCGCCATTTCAATCAGGACCGGCCGGGCCTCGGCGGGCGCTTCTCGCCCGCCCGGGCGGGCGCTGGCCTCTCACAGTCTCGGGCTGCCAGGTTTCCGGTTGATGCGGCACGCACGGGCGGGGCGAGGCAGTGCCTCGCCTTTTCCCGCCCGGGGAAGCCGAAGGAGTGGCGGGGTGAACCCCGCCCTACGTGTTGCGCCTCCGTAGGGCGGGGCACCCCGCCGCTCTGCCCCCCGTCATCCCCCTGTCACACTCCCCGGCCAAGAAGCCCGGGAACCACAGGAGACCGCGATGACTGCCGATTCCACCCCCGCGCAGGACTGGCTGGAGGCCGAACTCGCCGATGCGCTGGACGAGGATTACGAACTGGAGCTGGACGATGCCGTGCTCAGCCAGGAGATTGCCCGCATCTACAAGCAGCACCATCCCGACGGTATCGACCGGCTGGAGTATTTCCGCAGCCTGATCCGCCTGCAATCCGAGCTGATCAAGCTGCAGGACTGGGTGCAATACCACCGCAAGAAGGTGGTCGTCCTGTTCGAGGGCCGCGATTCGGCCGGCAAGGGCGGGGTGATCAAGCGGATCAGCCAGCGGCTCAACCCCCGCGTCGTCCGCGTGGTGGCGCTGCCGGCGCCCTCGGACCGCGAGAAGACGCAATGGTATTTCCAGCGCTACGTCCCCCACCTGCCGGCGGGGGGCGAAATCGTGCTCTTCGACCGCAGCTGGTATAACCGCGCCGGGGTGGAGCGGGTGATGGGCTTCGCCGCCGAGGAGCAGGTCGAGGACTTCTTCCGCGACGTGCCGGAGTTCGAGCGGATGCTGGTCCGGTCCGGCATTATCCTGGTGAAATACTGGTTCTCGATCACCGACGAGGAACAGCAGATGCGCTTCCTGATGCGCATCCACGACCCGATGAAGCAGTGGAAGCTGTCGCCGATGGACCTGCAGAGCCGGGTGCGGTGGGAAGCCTATACCAAGGCCAAGGAAGAGATGTTCGCCCGCACCAACATCGCCGAGGCGCCCTGGTATATCGTCGAGGGCAACGACAAGAAGCGGGCGCGGCTGAACTGCATCGACCACCTGCTGGGCCTGATCCCCTACGAGCCCGTCCCGCATGAGGAAATCACCCTGCCGGACCGGGTGTTCAACCCGAACTACGAACGCGCCGTGCTGCCGAAAGAGCTTTACGTTCCGGCAAAATATTGAGAGCAAATCCATTTCATCCTTGGATTGTCCCCCGCCTTTCCCAGGCGGGGGAATTTCCCTGTTGTCATTTCCCGGCTTATCCCCCTATGTTCGGGCCAAGGTGCCACGGCACCCGACGAATTCTCCGCCCCGGGTCCGGCATCGCTGTCTGTCGCCGCGGGTGGTCGGATCGGCCCCTATTTTGGGACTGGAAGGATTGCCCGCCTCCGCCAGCGACGGAGCGGGCCATGTGAACAGGCCCCGCTTCGCGCGGGGCCATGGTGTGAACGCGATGGACCGCGCGCGGCAATCGGTGGAGGACGGGGGGATGCCTTCGGGCGTTGCCCCCCTTTCCGCTTGGCTTGCCGCCTCCGCCGGTTCCGCACAGACAAGCCGCCCCCTGTCCATTCCCTCCGGCCCCGCCTTGCGGGTCCGAACGGGTTCGGACCCGGGACGCAATGGAAATCAATGTCCAGAAAGATGCTCATCGACGCCACCCATGCGGAAGAAACCCGCGTGGTCGTGGTCGACGGAAACAAGGTCGAAGAATTCGACTTCGAGACGATAAACAAACGCCAGCTGGCCGGGAACATCTACCTCGCCAAGGTCACCCGGGTCGAACCCTCGCTGCAGGCGGCCTTCGTCGATTACGGCGGCAATCGCCACGGCTTCCTCGCCTTCGCGGAAATCCACCCGGATTACTACCAGATCCCGGTCGCCGACCGTAAGGCGCTGCTGGAGGAAGAACGCCAGGCCGCCCGCGAGGAAGAAGAGGAAGAGAACCGCCGCCACCGCCGCAAGCCGCGCGGCCGCGGCCCGAAACCCGCCGCGGTGGCCGATGCCGATCCGGTGGTTTCGTCCGACGTCGCCGGCATGGAAGTGGTGGACCTGGACGAGGACGCCGCCGAGGCGCCCGAGGCTGTCGCCGAGACCCCCGCCGCCGAGAACGGCAACGGCGACTACCACGCCATCGACCATGCCTCCGACACCGATGACGAGATCGAATCGGTGGCCGAGGAGGACGTGGCCGAGGAAATCTCCGCCCCCCGCCGCACCCCGCGCGCCCGCCGCTACAAGATCCAGGAAGTGGTCAAGGTCCGCCAGATCATGCTGGTGCAGGTGGTGAAGGAGGAACGCGGCAACAAGGGCGCCGCGCTGACCACCTACCTGTCGCTGGCCGGCCGCTACTGCGTCCTGATGCCCAACACCGCCCGCGGCGGCGGCATCAGCCGCAAGATCACCCAGGCCGCCGACCGCAAGAAGCTGAAGGAGATCGCCGGAGAGATGGAGGTGCCGGAAGGCGCCGGCCTGATCATCCGCACCGCCGGCGCCAAGCGCACCAAGGCCGAGATCCGGCGCGACTACGAATACCTGATGCGGCTGTGGGAACAGATCCGCGAACTGACGCTGAAGTCGATCGCCCCGGCGAAGATCTACGAGGAAGGCGACCTGATCAAGCGCACGATCCGCGACCTCTACTCGCGCGAGATCGAGGAGGTGCTGGTCGAGGGCGAGGGCGGCTACCGCACCGCCAAGGACTTCATGCGGATGATCATGCCCAGCCACGCCAAGCAGGTGAAGCGCTACGACGAGCCGATGCCGCTTTTCGCCCGCTACCAGGTGGAAAGCTACCTCGCCGGCATGTTCAACCCGGTGGTGCAGCTGAAATCCGGCGGCTACATCGTCATCGGCGTGACCGAGGCGCTGGTCGCCATCGACGTGAACTCGGGCCGGGCGACCAAAGAGGGCTCCATCGAGGAGACCGCGCTGAAGACCAACCTGGAGGCGGCGGAAGAGATCGCCCGCCAGCTGCGTCTGCGCGACTTGGCCGGCCTGATCGTCATCGACTTCATCGACATGGAAGAGCGCAAGAACAACGCCGCCGTCGAGAAGCGCCTGAAGGACAAGCTGAAGACCGACCGCGCCCGCATCCAGGTCGGCCGCATCTCGGGCTTCGGCCTGATGGAGATGAGCCGCCAGCGCCTGCGGCCGGGGATGCTGGAATCCACCACCCAGGCCTGCCCGCATTGCCACGGCACCGGGCTGATCCGGTCGGACGATTCGATGGCGCTGCAGATCCTGCGGGCGCTGGAGGAAGAGGGGACGCGGAAGCGCTCGAAAGAGGTGCTGCTGAAGGCCCCCATCGGCATCGTCAACTTCCTGATCAACCAGAAGCGCGAGCATATCGCCCTGATCGAGGCCCGCTACGGCATGTCGGTTCGGATCGAGGCCGACCCGACGCTGGTCTCGCCCGACTATGCCATCGACAAGTTCAAGACCGCGACCCGCGTGGTGCCGGAGACGCCGGTGATCTCGGGCCATGCCGGGCTGATGGGCGCGCCGGTGGACGAGGAAGAGGATCTGGTCGACGACCTGGTCGAGGAGGAGGATGAGTCCGAGGACGAGTCTGCCGATGCGACCGAGGGCGCGGAAGGCGCCAAGGGCGACGGCAACGGCAAGAAGAAGCGCCGCCGCCGCCGTCGCCGTCGGGGCGGCAGCCGCGACGGCAACGGGGCCGAGGGTGCGGGCGAGGAGGCCGGGGAAGAGGCGGAAGCCGCTTCTGCCGAGGCCGAAGAGCCCGTCGCCGGGGAGCCGGCGACCGAAGCCGCGCCCGAGCCGGTAGCCGAGGCGGCCCCCGCGCCGAAGAAGCGCGTGACCCGCAGCCGCAAGCCCAAGGCCGAGGCGGCGGAAGCCCCCGCCGCGCCGGTCGAGGCGGAGCCGGTGGCCGAAGCGGAACCGGCGGCCGAGCCCGTTGCCGAGGAAGCGCCGAAGAAGCGGGTGACCCGCAGCCGCAAGCCGAAGGCCGAGGCCGCGGAAACCCCGGTCGCCGCGCCGCGGTCCCGGGCGAAGAAGGCCCCGGCCGCGGAAGCGGCTCCGGCGCCCGCGCCGGTGGCCGAAGCTGCCCCCGCGCCGGAACCCGTTGCCGAGCCGGTCGAGGAGGTCCTGCCGGAACTGCAGGTCGCCCCGGAACCCGAGCCCGCCGCGGCCGCCGCGCTGCTGCCCGATCCGGGCGAAGCCGGCCCGCCGAAGCCCCGCCGCTCCGGCTGGTGGTCGAAGAAGTGACAGGAAGGGGGCAGGGCGACCTGCCCCTTTTTCTTTCCGACCGCTTGGCGAGAGGAGGGGTATGGCGGGGTGACCCCGCCCTGCGGGTTGCGCCTGCGCAGGGCGGGGTTCACCCCGCCGCGCCGGCCCGGATCAGGTGCAGCACCACCGCGCCATCCCCGCGCGCGCCCAGGTAGATATGCCCGGCCTGGCCGCAGAAATGCGGCAGGTCCACCGCCGCCATCGCATCCGTCGCCCTTACGCACAGCACCTGGCCTGCCGCCATCCCCGCCAGCCGCTTGCGCGCCCGCAGGACGGGCAGGGGGCACAGAAGCCCCTCGCAGTCCAGCACCTGATCCCAATCCGTCATGCCGCTCCTTAACGCCCGCCGCGCGCCTGGGCAACTCGGGCGACCGAAGGCGCGGCTGCCGCCGCAAGCCATTATCGTTGTGGCCGGCGGAGTCTCCTGCGGCTGCTGTCGGCCGATGGGGGCATTCTGCCCCCAAACCCCCTGAGGATATTTATTGTCCAGAAAGAGGAGCGGGCCTTTCTCCTCTTTCTGGACTCAAATATCCCCGCCGGAGGCAAAACCCCGAGCCGGTTGCGCGCTTGCGCGCAGAGGCGAGACGAAAGGCTTGCGGCGAAGCCGCGCGATCTGCTTCGCCCCCGACTCGCGGCGATGTGACCTCCCGCCGCGGCCCCTGCATGGCCTTCGCGCGTGACGCCGCCGCCGTGCCGCGCTATGACGCCGGGCGGAAAGGACGCGCGATGCCGGATATCTCCATCCTCGATGCAGGGCTGGCCCTTGCCATGGTGCTGGCGCTGGCCGGCGGCCTCTTGTCCTTCCTGTCGCCCTGCGTCCTGCCGGTGGTGCCGCCCTATCTGGCCTATATCTCCGGCGTCTCCGTCTCCGAGATGACCGCCGGCCCCGAGGCCCGCCGCCGCATCCTGGTGCCGGCGCTGTTCTTCGTGCTCGGCCTGTCGACGATCTTCCTGATCCTCGGCTTCGCCGCCTCGAAGCTGGGCATCTTCTTCCTGACGAACCAGGAATGGTTCAACCGCATTGCCGGGCTGATCGTCATCACCTTCGGCCTGCACTTCCTGGGCGTCTTCCGCATCCCCTTCCTGATGCGCGAGGCGCGGATCGACGCCGGCGACCAGGGCGGCAGCGCGCTCGGCGCCTTCATCCTGGGCCTTGCCTTCGCGGCGGGCTGGACCCCCTGCAACGGGCCGATCCTCTCGGGCATCCTGACCATGGTCGCGCGCGAGGCCGATGTGTCGCGCGGGCTGTTCCTGATGGCGATCTATTCCATCGGCCTCGGCCTGCCCTTCCTGCTCTGCGCGGTCTTCATCACCCGCGCCATGGGCCTGATGAAGCGGCTGCGCCCGCATATGCGCAAGATCGAGATCGCCATGGGGGCGCTGCTGGTGCTGGTCGGGCTGCTCCTGTTCACCTCCTCGCTGTCGATCCTGTCGGGCTGGATGCTGGACGCGATGGACCGCCTCGGCATCCCGCTTCTGGGCTGAGCCTGCTGATTTTCGCCGAAAATCAGGTGCTTCCCCCTTATTTCCGCCCGATTTTCCGGCCATGATCGGCGGCGATGAGGATCGACCCTGCACCCCGGCGGACCGAAGAGGCCGCGGCGAAGCCCTTTCGCCGCCGGGTGTTCTACATCCCCGGCTACGATCCCTTCCACCCCCGCCGCTACCGCGAGCTTTACCGGAAAGAGGGCGCCGACCAGGCGCGGCTCTCCGGCTACGGGCTGGAGCTGAAGCCGAAATCCACCAAGGGGCCTTACGGCTGGCACGCCACCGGCCTGATCGGCGGGCGGAAGGCCGAGGCCGACATCGAGGTGCTGGTCTGGTCCGACATCGTGAAGCGCTCGATGTCCGAGACCATCCCCGCCACCTACCTGCAACTGCTCCGCACCGCCTGGGCCTATATCGGCTCGGGTGCCCTCTTCCGGCTGATGCGGCTGCGCAAGGGGCCGATGATCGCGGCGCTGTATCCGATCCTGTTCCTGATCCTGCAACTGCTGCTGGTGGCCGGCCTCGGCTGGGGCCTCGGGGCGCTGGTCGCGCATGTCACCCATTGGACCGCCGGCATGGCGGTCTTCGCCGCCGTGGTCTGGCTGGGGCTGCGCTGGTTCCGGGCCAAGGACAACAAGGTCTTCGCCTGGTATCTGATGCACGACTACGCCTATTCGGCGCAAGAACACGGCGCCAACCCGCCCGAGCTGGAGGCGCGGATGGCCGAGTTCCGCGCCAGCATCCGCGCCGCGCTGGACGGGCCTTATGACGAGGTGCTGGTGGTCGGCCATTCCTCCGGCGCCCATCTCGGCGTGTCGATCCTGGCCGACCTGATCCGCGCCGAAGACATGAACGGGGGATTACCCGCCCAAGGGCCGAAGCTGGCCTTCCTGTCGCTCGGCCATGTCGTCCCCATGGTGTCCTTCCTGCCGAAGGCGCAGCGGCTGCGGGCCGACCTGCATTACCTTTCCGCCCGGGAGGAGCTGACCTGGGTCGATGTCACCGCCCCCGGCGACGGCTGCGCCTTCGCGCTTTGCGATCCCGTGGCGGTGACTGGCGTCGCACCAGAGGGCAAGCGCTGGCCGCTGGTGATCTCCGCCGCCTTCTCGCAGACTCTCTCGCCCGAGAAACAGGCCGAGTTGAAGCGCCGCTACTTCCGGCTGCACTTCCAGTATCTCTGCGCCTTCGACGCGCTGAGCGGGGGGCCGAACGACTACGACTACTTCCAGATCACCGCCGGCCCGCTGACCCTGGCCGAGCGCTACCGCCACCGTGCCCCGTCAAAAAGCCGCATTGAGCGGCCGGTCAACCGCTATACAACCACGGCATGACCGGCTGTCCCTTCCACCCGACGCCTCCGAAACCGCAGCCGCGCGCCGACCGGGTGTCGCTGCTGACCTACCTGCGGCTCTTCCGCCGCGACATCCTCTCGGCGCAGCCCGCCCGGCTTTACCGCGCCTGGATGGCCGAATTCCGCACCCCGTTCTTCCGCAGCTACATGGTGAACGATCCGGCGCTGGTCGACCGCGTGCTGACCGAGCGGCCCGACGATTTTCCCAAATCCAACCGCATCCGCGAGGGTCTGCTGCCTCTCCTGGGCAATTCGGTCTTCGTCACCAATGGCGAGGTCTGGAAGCGCCAGCGCCGCATCATCGACCCGGCCTTCGAGGGCGGGCGGCTGAAGGACACCTTCCCCGCCATGCTGGCCGCCGGGCAGGCGGCGGTCGCGCGGATGGGCCGCGCGGGCGGCGAGGTCGAGGTCGAGGAGGAGATGTCCCACGCCGCGGCCGACGTGATCTTCCGCACCCTGTTCTCGATTCCGATCGAGCATGAGGTGGCGGCAAGGGTCTTCCGCGAGTTCCGCGCCTACCAGCGCACCCAGCCGATCCTGAACCTGGCCGCCTTCCTTCCCCTGCCGCGCTGGTTCCCGCGGCTGCATCGCCGGGCGACCACGGCCTCCGCCGCCGTGATCCGCGGGCTGATCACCCAGCTGACCGAGGCCCGCGCGGCGGAGATCGCCGCCGGCACCGCGCCCGACGATCTGGCGACCAAGATCATGACCACCGCCGATCCGCTGACCGGCGCGCGTTTCGCCGCCGGAGAGATGGTCGACCAGGTGGCGATCTTCTTCCTCGCCGGGCACGAGACCTCGGCCTCGGCGCTGGCCTGGGCGCTCTACCTGCTGGCCCTGTGCCCCGAGGTGCAGGACCGGGTGGCGGCCGAGGCCGATGCGCTGCCCGAGGTCCCCGGCTTCTCCGACATCGCCCGGCTGAAATACACCCGCGACATGTTCCGCGAGACCCTGCGGCTTTACCCCCCCGTGCCGATGATGGTGCGCGAGAACCGCTGCCGCGAGGAGTTCCGCGGCCGCGAGGTCGCCCCCGGGGCGCAGGTGGTGCTGTCGCCCTGGCACCAGCACCGGCATGAACGCCTCTGGGAGCGGCCCGACGAGTTCGACCCGGGCAGGTGGCAGACCGAGGCCGGCCGCGCCTCCTCCCGCGCGGCCTTCATGCCGTTCTCGGCGGGACCGAGGGTCTGCACCGGGGCGGGCTTCGCCATGGTGGAGGGGCCGCTGCTGCTGGCGCTCTTGACCCGCGCCTTCCGGTTCGAGCGGGTGGAGGGCCGGGAGCCGGTGCCGGTGGCGCATCTGACCGTGCGGGCGAAGGACGGGATACACCTGCGGGTGGTGCCGCGGTAGGGCGGGTACGGCGGGGCGAGGGGCCTCAGGGGGGCACTCCGCCGTCCGCTTGTCTTGGCGAAGGCGGGTGCCTTCGCCACGGCGCGCCATTTCAACCGGGACCGGCCGGGCCCCAAAGGCCCGGCCAGCGCCCGCCCGCCCCTCGGCGGGCGCTTCTCGCCCGCCCGGGCGGGCGCTGGCCTCTCCGGGTTTAGTGTGACTGCCGTCTCCGGCCGAACCCATTCGCACGGGCGGGGCGAGGCAGTGCCTCGCCTGTTTCCGCCCGCGGCGAGCGGAGTGCGGCGGGGAGACCCCCGCCCTACGGGGACGACCTTGCGTGAGGGAGTTTCCCCGCCTTTCCTGTCCGAAAAATATCCGCCTGACCGGCCTCAGCCGATCTCGACCCGGTAGCTTTCGATCACCGTATTGGCCAAGAGCTTCTCGCACATCGCCCTGACCTCGGCCTCGGCCGCCGCGGCGTCGGTCGCCGCCAGGTCCAGCTCGATCACCTTGCCCTGCCGCACCCCGTTCACCCCCTGGAACCCCAGCGAGCCGAGGGCGTGGCGGATCGCCTCGCCCTGCGGGTCGAGGACCCCGGTCTTCAGCATGACGGTGACGCGGGCTTTCATCGGGGCCTCCGGGATGCAGTGGTCAGCGTTCGCTTATCGCCCCGGACCGGAAGGGGCAAGGGGCCTAAAGCCCCGGCAGCCATCGCCGCATCCTCCGGCGGGCCCAGATGATCGCCGCCATCATCGCCAGCCCCGGCAGCGCGGTCATGGCGGCGGGAAGGTAGAGCCAGAACGGACTCGCCACCGCCACCCGGTCGGGGTCGTCGGCGGACCAGCAGACCGGCACCGGATCGCCCGCCTTGTAGCCCCAGAGGTTGGACGACCCCGAGGTCCGGGCCGCGCGCGGGCTGCCGTCCGCGGGATCGGCGAAGGCGACGTGCATCCACCAGGTGGCGGCGATGTCCCGGGTGGTGGTGGCGGGCGCGGCCTCGAAGCCCGTCACCACCGCCTCCAGCCGGTGCGCCCGGCCGGTCCACCAGAGCGTATGGCCCGCCAGTCCCGCCCCCGCCAGAACCGGCAGGGCGGCGGCCAGCAGGAAGAGGCGCAGGACCCCATCGATGGTCATCGCTCGCGCTCCGGGACCGAAGGCCCCGATGAGGCCGCAACCGGCCCTCCGGGTCAAGCCGGGATCAGTTGATCAGGCTCGGCTTCGTCGCATGGGTGACGTTCGAGGGCATCACTCCCAGCCGCCGCGCCAGCTCGGTATAGACATCGGCCAGCGGCCCGGGCTCCGGCAGGGTGCCGTCCGGCCCCTCGGTCACCCGCATGTCCCAGAGCCGGCAGCTGTCGGGGCTGATCTCGTCGGCGACGATCAGCCGCATGAAGTCGCCCTCCCAGATCCGGCCCACTTCCAGCCGGAAGTCGGCAAGGCGGATGCCGACGCCCATCATCACCCCGGACAGGAAGTCGTTCACCCGCAGCGCCAACGCCACCATGTCGTCGAGGTCCTGCTGGTTGGCCCAGTTGAAGGCGATGATATGCTCTTCCGAGACCAGCGGCGTGCCCAGCTTGTCGTCCTTGAAGTAGTATTCCACGATCGGCCGCGGCAGCGGCGTGCCCTCCGGGATGCCCAGCCGGCGCGACAGGTCGCCGGCGGCGAAGTTGCGCACCACCACCTCCAGCGGGATGATCTCGACCATCCGCACCAACTGCTCGCGCATGTTCAGCCGGCGGATGAAATGCGTCGGCACGCCGATGGCGTTCAGCCCGGACATGAAGAACTCGCTGAGCCGGTTGTTCAGCACGCCCTTGCCTTCCACCGCGGCCGGGGCCTCGGCGACGGGGCGGGCGCCGTCGTCCTTGAAATACTGGATCAGCGTGCCGGGTTCGGGGCCTTCGTAGAGGATCTTCGCCTTGCCCTCGTAGACCTTCTTGCGCCGTGCCATGAATTCTCCGCTGCAATGGCCAACGGGGGCGGCGGCGCCACCCCTCTTCCGGCATCGGGCTATAGTCCAACCCCCGGGCCGCCGCAAGGCCGGCGGCCTTTGCTCTTGCGGCGCGGCCCGCCTGTGGGCATATGACTGCAAACCAACCGAACACCGGGGATCGCCATGACCACCTTCGACGACCGCGAGAATGCCTTCGAGGCCAAGTTCGCCCATGACGGCGAGATGCAGTTCAAGGCGGAAGCCCGCCGCAACAAGCTGCTCGGTCTCTGGGCGGCGGGGCTGATGGGTAAGTCGGGCGACGCGGCCACCGAATATGCGATGGAAGTGGTCTCGGCCGATTTCGAGGAGGCCGGCACCGAGGACGTGGTCCGCAAGGTCGCCGGGGACCTGAAAGGCAAGGCCAGTGCCGAGGATATCCGCGCCAAGATGGCGGAACTGCTGCCGGTGGCCAAGGCCCAGCTGATGGACGAGATCTGAGGTTCTGTCGCCGCGAGAGAAAGCAAGCCGCGTGTCCTTTGGTGATTGCGCGGCCTTTTTCATTGGCGGGGACTATTGTGGACGCGATACCTCTGCTCGTCTGGCGAAGGCCATTGCCTTCGCCACGGCGCAACGGTTCTGCTTATCCCGGCCGGGTGCCCAAAGCACCCGGCCAGCGCCCGCCCGCCTCCTGGCGGGCGCTTCACGCCCGCCCGGACGGGCGCTGGCCTCTCGGGATCTCGTGCCAGCAGCGTTTCCGGGTGAACCCGTTCGCACGGGCGGGGGCGAGGCAGTGCCTCGCCTGTTCCCGCCCGGACACGCGCCCAGAATGGATTTGCATCGCCCCGGGCCGCGTGGCAGGAAGCGGCATCGGTTCAACATGAGGGTCCCGCCATGGCCAAGGACGCGCTTTCCAGCCTGCTCGCCAGCCGTGACTGGCTGATGGCCGACGGGGCCACCGGGACCAACCTGTTCAACATGGGCCTTTCCGCCGGCGAGCCGCCGGAACTGTGGAACGTCGACCGCCCCGACGACATCCGCACCCTCTACCGCAACGCGGTGGAGGCCGGGTCGGACATCTTCCTGACCAACACCTTCGGCGGCAACGCCGCCCGGCTGAAGCTGCACAACGCCCAGGGCCGGGTGCGCGAGCTGAACCGGGTGGGCGCAGCACTCGGCCGCGAGATCGCCGATGCCTCGGGGCGCAGGGTCGTCGTGGCGGGCTCGGTCGGCCCCACCGGCGAGATCTTCGAGCCGATGGGCAGCCTGACCCACGACCTCGCGGTGGAAATCTTCCACGAGCAGGCCGAGGGGCTGAAGGAAGGCGGCGCCGATGTCCTCTGGGTCGAGACCATCTCGGCCCCCGAGGAATACCGCGCCGCCGCCGAGGCCGCGGCCCGCGCCGGGATGCCCTGGTGCGGCACCATGAGCTTCGACACCGCCGGGCGGACGATGATGGGCGTCACCTCGGCGGCGATGGCGGCGATGGTGGAAAAGCTGCCGAACCCGCCGCTGGCCTTCGGAGCCAATTGCGGGGTGGGGGCCAGCGACCTGATGCGCACCGTGCTCGGCTTCGCCGCCACCGGCACGCAGCGCCCGATCATCGCCAAGGGCAATGCCGGCATCCCGAAATACCACGACGGCCACATCCATTACGACGGCACGCCCGAGCTGATGGCGGAATATGCCGTGCTGGCGCGCGATGCGGGCGTGCGGATCATCGGCGGCTGCTGCGGCACCATGCCCGAGCACCTGCGGTCGATGCGCGCGGCGCTGGAAAGCCGCCCGAAGGGGCCGGCGCCGGGGCTGGAGGAGATCCAGGCCAAGCTGGGCGCCTTCTCCTCGGCCTCGGACGGGACCGGCGACGACGCGGGCGGCGCGCGGCGGGAACGGCGCGGCCGGCGGGGATGACGGCAAGGCCCGCCCGCCTCTGGCAACAGGCCGAGGGGGCGCTGGTCCTGCTGGCGGCCCTGTCGCTGTTGTGGGTCCTTGGCCTGCCGTTCCCGGTCTGGCTGGCGGTGGCGGCCTTCTTCGCCCCGGACCTGAGCTTCGCCTTCTATGCCTTCGGCCCGAGGGTCGGCGCGGCGGTCTACAACACCGTGCATCTTTATGGTTTCGGTGCGGTGGTCGCGCTGGTGGCCCATTTGAACGGGCTGCCGGTGCTGGCAGGGATCGGGATGCTCTGGATCGCCCATGCCGGTTTCGACCGGATGCTGGGCTACGGGCTGAAGCTGCCTTCGGGCTTCCAGCATACCCATCTCGGGCGGATCGGCCGGGGATAAGGGCACGATTTTTCGACGAAAAATCGTATCTCTCTAGAACAGCGACAGCTGGTCGCCCGAGGCCAGCGGCGGCTGGAACAGGTCGCAGCGCAGCGGCGGCAGGTCCTTCTTAAGCCCCAGCCGCGCCACCGCCTTGTCGAAGCGCTGCGCGATCAGCCGCGACCACAGCCCCTCGCCGCGCATCCGCTTGCCCCAGGCGGGATCGTAGTCGCGGCCGCCATGGGTCTCGCGCACCCGGGCCATCACCTTGGCGGCGCGGCCCGGCTCCGCCTGCTCCAGCCAGTCGCGGAACAGGCCCGCCACCTCGCGCGGCAGGCGCAGCATGATCCAGCTGGCGCCCGACGCTCCGGCCTCGGCCGCCGCCGCCAGGATCGGCTCCAGCTCGTGGTCGGTCAGCCCGGGGATCACCGGCGCCAGCATCGCCCGCACCGGGATGCCCGCCTCCGACAGCCGCCGCACCACCTCCAGCCGCCGTGCGGGCAGGGCGGCCCGCGGCTCCATCCGCCGCGACAGCCCGGCGTCCAGCGTGGTGATCGAGATGCCCACCCGGAGCAGCCCCTGCGCCGCCATCGGCGCCAGCAGGTCGAGGTCGCGCTCGATCAGCGTGCCCTTGGTGGTGATCGCCAGCGGGTGGCGGAAGGCGGCCAGAACCTCCACCACCTCGCGCATCACCCGCCATTTCGCCTCGATCGGCTGGTAGGGGTCGGTGTTGGTGCCGATGGCCAGCGGCCGGGGCAGGTAGGACTTCGCCCGCAGCTCCCGCTCCAGCACCTGCGCCAGCCCCGGCCGGGCGATCAGCCGGGTCTCGAAATCGAGGCCGGGCGAGAGGTTCAGATAGGCATGGGTCGGCCGGGCGAAGCAGTAGATGCAGCCGTGTTCGCAGCCGCGGTAGGGGTTGACCGAGCGGTCGAAGGGCAGGTCGGGCGAGCGGTTGAAGGTCAGCGCCGACCGCGCCCGTTCCTCGCGCACCTCGGTCTTCAGGAGCCGGTCGTCATGCGGCAGGTCCCAGCCGTCGTCCGCCGCCTCGCGCGCCGTGGCCTCGTAGCGGCCGGTGGCGTTGGAGGTGGCGCCGCGGGCACGGGTGCGGTCGCCCGGCAGCAGGCCGCGGGGCAGGGGGACAGGAGGCTTGGGCATGGGGCAATTCTAGAACAAAGATAGAACATTTGCCAAGCCCACCCTTCACCTTTGTCCTTGCTGTCGGCTTTCAATCCGGGCATGTCGCAATAGAGTAAGTGGACGGGCCCGCGATGGCCCATGCACGCTACAGGTCCTTACCCCACGGAGCCCCGCGATGGCCGACGAAGACGACATCATCCTTTCGGAACTTTCCGACGACGAGCTTGTCCTGCAGATGCACGACGACCTCTACGACGGTCTGAAGGAAGAGATCGAAGAGGGTGTCAACATCCTGATCGAGCGCGGCTGGGCGCCCTACGACGTGCTGACCAAGGCGCTGGTCGCCGGGATGACCATCGTCGGCGCCGACTTCCGCGACGGCATCCTCTTCGTGCCCGAAGTGCTGCTGGCCGCCAACGCGATGAAGGCGGGGATGCATATCCTCAAGCCGCTGCTGGCCGAGACCGGCGCGCCGCGGATGGGCAAGATGGTGATCGGCACGGTGAAGGGCGACATCCACGACATCGGCAAGAACCTGGTCGCGATGATGATGGAAGGTGCCGGCTTCGAGGTGGTGGACCTCGGCATCAACAACGCGGTGGAGAAATACCTCGACGCGCTGGAAGCCGAACAGCCCGACATCCTGGGCATGTCGGCGCTGCTGACCACGACCATGCCCTACATGAAGGTCGTGATCGACACGATGAAGGAAAAGGGGATGCGCGAGGACTATATCGTCCTGGTCGGCGGCGCGCCCCTGAACGAGGAGTTCGGGCGTGCCATCGGCGCCGACGCCTATTGCCGCGATGCCGCGGTGGCGGTGGAGACGGCGAAAAGCTTCGTCGCCCGCAAGCACAACCAGATGGGGGCCTGAGGCCCCCGGGACCGTCGCTTGGCGTAACGCTTTCGAGGCCCCGGGGTTCCGCCCCCGGGGCCTCTTGCATTCGTGACTTGGACTCCGCCGGATGCAGGCCCATCTTCGGGACAGGAGGGGAAGATCATGCCGCTCACCCATTTCCTCGGGCTTCTCGCCCTGGTCGTCGTCGCGGCCGGGGCCACACTGGCGCTGGCCTTCTGGGCCGGGGTGCCGGTCCTCGCGGTCAGCTTCGCCGCGCTGGCGGGCAGCCTGGTGCTGGGGCTGCGGCAATGGCGCTGACCTCTCCCACCGATTCCCGGCTGACCGAAGAGGGGCTGGCGCCCGAGCGCGCGGGCCGGATCCTGCTGATCGCCTGCGGCGCGCTGGCGCATGAGATCCTGGCGCTGAAACAGGCCAACGGCTGGACCCATATGGACCTGCAATGCCTGCCGGCCAAGCTGCACCTCTGGCCCGACCGCATCGTCACCGCGGTGGAAGAGGCGGTGCGGGAGCGGCAGGCGGAATATGCCACCATCTTCGTGGTCTATGCCGATTGCGGCACCGGCGGGCAATTGCAGGAAAAGTGCAAGGATCTGGGCGTCGAGATGGTCGAGGGCCCGCATTGCTATTCGTTCTATGAAGGCAACGATGCCTTTGCCGAACATGCGGACACCGAGTTCACCTCGTTCTACCTGACCGATTTCCTGGTGCGCCAGTTCGACGCCTTCGTCTGGAAGCCGATGGGGCTGGACCGCCACCCCGAGCTGCGTGACATGATCTTCGGCAATTACGAGAAGCTGGTCTACCAGGCCCAGAAGGACGACCCGGCGCTGGACGCCAAGGCCCGCGACTGCGCCGAGCGGCTGGGGCTGGACTACGAGCGGCGCTTCACCGGCTACGGCGACCTGGCCACCACGCTGCGCAAGGTGGCGGGGTAGCGGTTTCTGTGACGTCCCGGACTTAGCCGGTGAAATCGGTGATCACCGCGACCCCCGGCGCCGTCGGCCCGTCGAAGGCGCGCAATTCCTCGGTCGCCTGCGACAGCGCCACCTGCCGGGCGACGATGGGCGAGACATCGACCCGCCCGGTCTCGATCAGCGACAGCAGGGTCGGATAGCGCCAGGCCGGCATTCCGCGGGTGCCGAAGACCGACAGCTGCCGCATGTAGATCGCATTCACGTCGATCTGCATGGTGGCGGTATGGCCGACCGGCAGGCCGACCTGCACATGGCGGCCCAAGGGGCGCAGGCAGCGCAGCGAGGCATTGGCGGTGGTCTCGATCCCGAGCGCCTCGACGCTGACGTGGGCGCCGCCGCCGGTGATCTCGACGATCTTCGCCGCCACGTCGCCGTCGCGGGCATCCAGCGCGGCTTCGGCGCCCAGGGTCCGGGCATGGGCCAGCTTTTCCGGCACCACGTCGACCACCACCACCCGCGCGCCGAGCGCCTTGCCGATCAGCAGGCAGGAGAGGCCGATGCCGCCGGTGCCATGCACCGCCAGCCATTCGCCGACCTGCAGGGCGGCGCGGCCGGTCAGGGCGTGGAAGGCGGTGGTGACGCGGCAGCCGAGACCGGCGGCCAGCGCCGGCGTCAGGCTCTCGGGCAGGCGGGTCAGGTTGTGGGCATGGGGGACCGAGACATATTCGGCATAGGCGCCGCGGTCGCCGAAGCCCGGCACCCGCTGGCTGCGGCAGGTGGTGGTCTGGCCGGAGCGGCACTCCGGGCAGTCGCCGCAGGCCAGGATGAAGGGGGCGATGACGCGGTCGCCCCGGTGCCATTTCGCCAGGGGGCCGGCCTCCACCACCTCGCCGCAATATTCGTGGCCGGGGATGTCGCCGGGCTTCACCTTCGGATGCTCGCCCACCCAGCCGTGCCAGTCGCTGCGGCAGATGCCGCAGGCGAGGGTCTTCAGGACGACGCCATCGGCCTCGCAGGCCGGGTCGGGCACGGTTTCCAGCGACAGCGGCGCGCGGTAGGTGCGAAGGACGGCGGCGCGCATGGTCAACTCCTCTGGCGGTAGTGGTTCAGGCAGAAGACCCGGATCGCCGAGGCGAGGCCCTCCTCTCCGCGACGCGCGGCGTCGATTTCGGACGCAAGCTGGTTGAGGGGCCGGGAGCTTTCGGAGGCGATGGCGCGGAAGGCGGCCCAGAACTCCGGCTCCAGCGAGACGCTGGTGCGGTGGCCGCGGAGGGTGAGGGAGTGTTTTTCGGGGCCGGTGGTCATGGCGGCAGGATAGCCGGTTTCCTGTGGGGGACGCAAAATCCTTGGAAGGATTTTGCAAGTTTCCTCCAGTAAACTTGGAAGTTTCTTGGAAGAAACTTCAGACCACGATCTTCACCGGCTCGGCGTTGCAGAAGACAATGAAATGGCCGCCGTTTTCGATCGCGCGATAGCCGCGGCGCTTCACCTCGCGCACGAAACGCTCGCGGCCGACCAGGCGTTCGACATCCGACACCCGGCGCCGGACGATCCCGCCCTCGGCCGCGGTGCGGGCCGAGAACATCTGGGTCATCCAGCGGTCGGGCGACATGTGGTTGGTCATGGGCTGCATGGCGCACCTCCTGGGCGCCATCCTTCCCGCAGCCCGGTTAACCCCCGGTTAATCCCGGTCCCGTTCGTGCCCGTCCAGGTCGCGGGCGGCCTTTTCCGCCCGCGCCTTCTCCAGCGCCTTCTCGGCCTTGGTCCGGCCGTGCTTCGCCGCATTGGCCTCCGCCCCGGCCCGCTTCTCGGCCCGGGCCTTCTCCTTGCGGAAGCGGTTGAGGTTGACGACCTCGGCCATCAGCCCTTCGGGCCCACCATGTCCTCGGGCCGGACGATGCGGTCGAAGGTCTCGCCATCGACAAAGCCGAGGGCAATCGCCTCTTCCCGCAGCGTCGTGCCGTTTTTGTGCGCGGTCTTCGCCACCTTGGTGGCATTGTCGTAACCGATGGTCGGGGCCAGCGCCGTCACCAGCATCAGGCTTTCCTTCATCAGCTTCTCGATCCGCGCCACATTGGCCTGCGTCCCCGCCACCATGTTGTCGGTGAAGCTGGAGGCCGCGTCGCCGAGAAGCTGGATCGACTGCAGCACGTTGTAGCTCATCATCGGGTTGTAGACGTTCAGCTCGAAATGCCCCTGGCTGCCGGCGAAGCCCACGGCGGCATCGTTCCCCATCACATGGGCGCAGACCATGGTCAGCGCCTCGGCCTGGGTCGGGTTGACCTTGCCGGGCATGATCGAGGACCCCGGCTCGTTTTCCGGCAGGATCAACTCGCCGAGGCCCGAGCGGGGGCCGGAGCCCAGGAGACGCAGGTCGTTGGCGATCTTGAACAGGCTGGCCGCCACCGTCTTCAAGGCGCCCGAGAACATCACCATGGCGTCATGCGCCGCCAGCGCCTCGAACTTGTTGGGCGCGGTGACGAAGGGCAGGCCGGTGATCGCCGCGATCTCCGCGGCCACCCGGGCGTCGAAGCCGACGCGGGTGTTCAGCCCGGTGCCGACGGCAGTGCCGCCCTGCGCCAGTTCGTAGATGTCGGGCAGGCAGGTCTTGACCCGGGCGATGCCCTTGTCGACCTGGGTCGCATAGCCGGAAAACTCCTGCCCCAGCGTCAGCGGCGTGGCGTCCTGGGTATGCGTCCGGCCGATCTTGATGATATCCTTGAATTCCTTCGACTTCGCCCACAGCGCCGCCGCCAGCTTCTCCAGCCCCGGGATCAGCACGTCGCGGGTGTGCATCCCGATGGCGACATGCATTGCGGTTGGGAAGGTGTCGTTGGAGGACTGGCCCATGTTCACATGGTCGTTCGGATGCACCGGCTTCTTCGAGCCCTTGACGCCCCCCAGCATCTCGATGGCGCGGTTCGAGATCACCTCGTTGGCGTTCATGTTCGATTGCGTGCCCGATCCGGTCTGCCAGACCACCAGCGGGAAGTTGTCGTCGAAGCGGCCCTCGATCACCTCGCCCGCCGCCGCGGCGATGGCATCCGCCAGCTCCGGCGCCAGGTCGCCCTGCGCCTTGTTGACCAGGGCACAGGCCTTCTTGATCACGCCGAGGGCGCGGATGATCGGGACCGGCTGACGCTCCCAGCCGATGGGGAAGTTGATGATCGACCGCTGGGTCTGCGCCCCCCAATACTTGTCGGCGGGAACCTCCAGCGGGCCGAAGCTGTCGGTTTCGGTTCTGGTCGCGGTCATGGTGCCCTCCTGCGGAATCTCGCAGCGGGTCTAGCGCCGGGGGGCGGTGAAATCAATCGGCATACCGTCGCATACTGAGCGTGACGGCTGTGGCCGGAAGCCGGGCCCACACCGGAAAGTTGTGCTATAACAGCCCCGAACGCGCAGCACGTCCGCGCCCTGCGGCCTGGAACCCGAAAGGAGCCACCAATGACCGACATGCCCGAAATGACCGCCTCGCCGCGCGAAAGGCTGGTGCTGCCGGCCCTCGCGCCGCTCTACCATCGCTTCGCCCAGCCGGTGGGCTGGCTGGTGCTGCGCGTCGTGGTCGGCGGCTACCTGATGGTCGAGGGCTGGCCCAAGATCACCGCGCCGCTGGCGATGACCGGCTTCGTCGAAAGCCTCGGCTTCTATCCGGGCTGGCTGTTCTCGCCGCTGCTCGCGGTGGTGAACTTCATCGGCGGGGCGCTGATCGTGCTGGGGCTGTTCACCCGGCCGGTGGCGCTGGCCAATGCGGTGATGCTGATGGTGACATGGTGGTTCCACGTCAGCCATCCCTATGGCCCCGAATTCCTGACGCCGGAGGGGATCGAGTTCCTGAAGGCCAATCTGCAGTATCTGACCGCTGCCGGGCAGGAGAACCTGTTGCCGGACGGCGGGGCGGGTTTCCTGGCGCTGGTGCAGATGAAGGCCGAGACCAATTCGCTGTTCTGGGCCGGGGCGACGGCGCTGTTCGCGGCCTATGGCGGCGCGCATTATTCGCTGGACCGGCTGATGCGGAAGGAATTCTGACCTCTCTGCCGGGGCCTCAGCCCCGGCGGAAGCGGTAGACCCGGGCCGGCGGCAGGTTGGCCCAGACCTTGAAGCCCTTGTCCACCGTCAGCCCCAGGGCGGCGATCTGCTCGGGCGGCAGCGGCGGGCGGGGGCCGTAGGTGAACTGCACGAAGCGGCCGCGCGGGGCGAGGATGTCGAAGGCTGCGGCGACGATGCCCTCGCGCACCGCTTCCGGCATCGACAGCAGCGGCAGGCCGGAGATCACCGCGCCGGCCTTGCCCGCCACCAGCCGGGGCGCCTCCTGCGCCGGGGCCCGGTGGACGGTCACGCCGGGGAATTTCTGCCGCAGATGGTCGACGAATTCCTCGTCCAGCTCGAACAGCGTCAGGTTCCCGGGCGGCACCCCGCGGGCGAGGATCGCCTCGGTGAAGCGCCCGGTGCCGGGACCGAACTCCACCACCTGCCCGCTGTTCGGGCCGAGCCCCAGCGTCATCGCCCGGGCCAGGGTGCGCGAGGAGGGCGCAATGGCCGAGACCTGCCGGGGGTTCTTCAGGAGCCTCCGGCGGAAAAGGGCGAGGTCGCTGGTCATGGGCTACTGCTTGCGGAAGCGGTCCAGCCGGACGATCTCGGCGTCGTGCGGCGGCGGATCGTCGTCGCCGTCGTCCTCTTCCTCCTCGTCTTCCTCTTCCTCGCGGGTCTCGAAGCGCAGGCCGAATTCCACCGAAGGGTCGACGAAGGTGCGCACGGCGTCGAAGGGGATCACCAGCGGCTCGGGCTGGTTGCCGAAGTTCAGGGTGACCGAGAAGCCCTCGTCGGTGACGTCGAGGTTCTCGAACCAGTGCTGGATCACCACCGTCATCTCGGTGGGGTAGCGTTCCTTCAGCCAGTCGGCGATGGCGACATCGGGGTGGTTGGTGTCGAAGGTGATGAAGAAGTGATGCGCCCCGGGCAGGCCGTTCTTCGCCACATCGGCAAGCACGCTCTGGATCAGCCCGCGCATCGCCCGGTGCATCAGGTTGCCGTAGTCGATGCTGCGCGTCATTCGTCCCCCTTTCGCGGTTGGGTGCAGCATAGGGGATTCGCCGCCCAAGGAAAGGGGTGGCTGCGGCGAAAATGGGGCGGCCCCCGCCGATGCGGAAGGGGGGCCCGGAGGCCCCCCTCGGTTTCGTGCAGGCTGTGGTCGGGTCAGAACTTCATCCCGACGCCGAGGGTGACGGTGCGGCCCGGGCCGTAGATCGAATCCGCCGTGGTCGAGGAAACATAGCTCGACCGCTCGACATAGGTCTCGACGAACAGGTTGTCGACGCCCAGCCGGACCGTGAGGTTGTCGTGGCCCTGCGGCGACCATTCGCCATAGGCGTTGACCACGGCATAGGACTTCAGCGCATGGTAGGTGGTGCTGCCGTCCACGATCTCGGGGGTGCTGCCCGCCCATTCCACGGTGGCGCCGAGCTTCAGGTTGTAGGCCGGAAGCGCGTGGTCGACATAAAGCGTGGCCATCTTGCCCACCGGCATGAAGTAATAGCCGTTGGCGGGGATCACCGTCTGGCCGTCCTGGGTGACATCGGCCTTGGTGTAGGTCGCCCCGACCGTGGTGTCTCCGAGGTCCAGGCTGGCGTTCAGGGTGAAGCCCTTGCTGCGGTATTCGACGTCCGTGTTGGTCAGGAAGGTCACGCCGCCGCCGTCGGTCCCGCTGTAGGTCAGGGCGTTTTCCAGCCGGGTATCGAAGAAGGTGATGCCGGCCTTCCAGCTGTCGCCGCCGAAGTTGGCGCCGATCTTGAGGTTCTGCGCCTCGCCCGGCTGCAGGTCGGGGTCGGTGTAGAACGAATTGGTGCGGGCGTGCAGATAGGCATAGTCGCCGATCATGTAGCCCAGCCAGGTGTGCGAGGCCCCGGCGAAGACCTCGACATTGTCGTTGAAGCGGTAGGACAGGGTGCCGTTGACGCTGGCGCCGCTGTCGGTGAAGCGGTTGCCGTCCCAGTCGGTGAAGCGATGGACGTCATACCGAACCCCGGTCGACAGCTTGAAACCGCTGTCGAACTCGAACCGGCCCTGGGCGAACAGGCCGATCTGGTCGGAGGAGAAGTCGCGGTAGCGGCGGTCGTTGTTGCCGTAGTTGTCGATGCTGTAGTCGTGCATCCCGAAGTCCAGGCCAGCCGTCACCTTGCCCGCCGGAAGGGTGAAGGTGTTCTGGAACTTGCCGCCGAACAGGTCCTCGTCCAGGATCATGTTGCCGTTGGTGCGGTAGGCACCGTTGGTGGTGTAGTTGTTCCGCCAGTATTCATACTGGTTCAGGTAGATCGAGAACTCCGGGTCCCACAGGTCGGTGGGATTGGTCGAGGTGTAGGACAGCTTCACCGAGGTATCGGTCACCTTCAGCGGGTTCAGCCCGGGTTCGCGCGGCGGAGCGAGGTCCATGTTCGCTTTCACCAGCCGGTCGGCATCGTCCACGCTGTGCGAGAAGGACAGCTCGATCCGATGGTCCTCGAACTCGTATCCCACCTTCGCCAGGGCCGAGCGCACGGCGGGCGCGGTGCCCTTGGTCACCTCGCCGTCGCCGTTCTTGTAATCCTTGCCATCGGCGCCGTGCAGGATCACCAGCCAGTCGAACCCTTGGTGCTGGCCGTAACCCGCAAGGCTGGCAGAGACGCCCTGACCGTTGCTGCCCCAGGCCAGCGAGGCCCGCCCGCCGATGGTCTGGCCGTCCTCCAGCAGGTCCTTCGCGCCCACGGTTTCATAGCGCAGGGCGCCGGCGGCGGCGCCGAAGCCCGCATCGGCGGCAGCCGCGCCGGCCTCGACCTCGACCTGCTTCAGGAAGCTCGGGTCCACCGCATGGGAGCCGGTGTGGTGCCAGCTGGTCGCGACCTGCGCCACGCCGTCGACGGTGACGGCCAGCAGCGACTGCTCCATGCCGAAGACGCTGACCCGTTTCGCCACGCCGCCGCCGGCCGAGACCGTCACCGCGGATTCGCGCGCGAACAGTTCCGAGAGGTTGGCCGGGGCCAGCTTCTCGATATCCTCCTCCGTCACCACGGCGCCGCCGGTGGCCTCGATGTTCTCCTGGCCGCCGAAGATCAGGGTGATGGTGCCGAGAAAGGTGCCGAGCGGCGACTGGCTGTCCTGGGCCACGGCGGCGGACGACAAGGCGATGGCGGAAACGCCGCCCAAAAGGGCAAGTGCCCGGAGTCTCATGATTCTGTCCCTTCGTATCGGTATTGGCGGGGACCGGAGAATCGGGGCCTGGCTGTTTGCTCCATCCTGCTAGCAACAGCGGCGAGGAGATTGAAGGGGCGGGGGAGGGGGCGTCTTGCCGCAGTTGCGGGGGAAGCACAGGCCGTCGTGCCGGGGAGGCCGGGTCGGGGACTGGTGCTTCGGGAGGAAAGTGCAGGCTTCTGTTGCCAGGTGCCTGCGGACCCCGCCCTGCGCGGCTAAGCGCAGGGGCTTGTGTTTGGTATTGCGAGCCGCTTACGCAGCCAGCGCCACCGGAGCACGGTTGTCATTGGCAACTGTGATCTTGGACCGATAACGGTGGTACCTCACCGAGCGAAAGCTGGCCTCTTTGAACGTCCGTCGATCCTGTTTCGGCCCCGTCCTCCCGCAATGCCGGGGTGTTGGTGGAGCCGCCGGGTACCGCCCCCGGGTCCGAGCCGTCTATTACAGGTGCGTTTATCGCCATAGTCCGGGTCGCCCCGGGCAAGAGGGAATATAGGGGCCGCAGGGGCAGGGCGCAAGGGGCGCGGCGCCGGCGGGTGGACGAAGGATTTCAAGGGGTTGGCGAGGGGCCACGCCGGAGCCCGCACCGCCGTCCCCGCGGGGCTTGACGCCGCGGCCCGTCCCCGGCCAGGATGGCGCATCGACCGAGTGGCAACTAGGGTTCCGGGCCGCCCGCAACGGCCGCCGCAGGACCGAGCGTTGCAGAGACCGGGGAGTTCCCGGCTGCACCCAAGGGGAAAAAGCCCAGGGGAGGAGACGTCGAGATCAACCGTGCCGATAGGCGCAAAGGGGATCTCCATGACGCTTGCCTCGCTGTCTCTCGTCGTTCTTGCAGCCTTCATCCATGCCGGCTGGAACCTGCTGGCCAAGCGGGCCGCCCCGGTCGGGCCGGTCTTCGTCTTCGCCTACAACCTGATCGCCTGCCTCGCCTACGGGCCCTGGGTGATCTGGCTGCTGGCGCGGGGCGGCATCGCCTGGACGGCGGCGGGCGTCGGCTTCGTCCTGCTCAGCGGGCTGATCCATCTGGGCTACAGCCTCTGCCTGCAGCGCGGCTATCAGGTCGCGGACCTGTCGGTGGTCTATCCGGTGGCACGCGGCACCGGGCCGATGCTGTCGACCCTGGGCGCCGTCCTGATCCTCGGCGAGGCGCCGACCGGCAGCCGGATCGCCGGGCTGGCGCTGGTGGTGGCGGGCATCCTCTTGATCGCCACGCAGGGCAGGCTGGCGGCCTTCGCCCGCCCGGGCGGGCAGGCCGGACTCGGCTGGGGCGCGGCGACCGGCGGGGGACGCTGGGCCTCGCGCCGGTGGTGCTGGACTGGTTCTCCAACCTGCTGCGGTTCTTCCTGCTGTTGCCGCTGGTCTTGGCCGATCCCCGCCGCGCGCGCGAGGCGATGCGGGGGCATTGGCGGACCGCCATCGGCGTCGGGCTGCTGTCGCCCTTGTCCTATATCCTGGTGCTGGCGGCGCTGCGCCAGGGCGCGCCGCTCAGCCTGGTGGCGCCGATGCGGGAGATGTCGATGATGGTCGGCGCGCTGATGGGGATGCTGATCCTGCGCGAGCCGGTCGGGCCGGCACGGCTGGCGGGCTGCGGCGTGCTGGCCGCCGGGGTGATCCTGCTGTCGGCTTCCTGACGGTGCTACGCCCGCACGTCCACCACCACCCGCCCCTGCACCTGCCCCTTCAGGATCGCCGCGCCGAGCGCCGGGACCTCGGTCAGCGCGGCGGGGCGGACCATCGCCTTCAGCTTCGCCATCGGCATCTCGCGGGCGAGGCGGTCCCAAGCCTGCACCCGGCGGAGGTAGGGGACGGTGACGGAGTTGATGCCGAGCAGCTTCACCCCGCGCAGCAGGAAGGGGATGATGTTGGCCGGCACCTGCAGCCCGCCGGCATTGCCGACGGCGGCCACCGCGGCCTCGGCCTTCATCTGGCCGAGGACCCGGGCCAGCATCGCGCCGCCCACGGCGTCGATGCAGCCGGCCCAGGTTTCCGATTCCATCGGTTTCTTCACCGTCTCGGCAAGGTCCTCGCGCGGGACGATGCGGGCGGCGCCGAGGCCGGCCAGGTAGTCCGCCGTCTCCGGCCGCCCGGTCACCGCCGCCACCCGGTAGCCGCGCGCCGCCAAAAGCGCCACGGCGACCGAGCCGACGCCGCCGGCCGCCCCGGTCACCAGCACCTCGCCGGCATCGGGCGTCAGGCCGTGGGCTTCCAGGTCGATCAGCGCCAGCATGGCGGTGAAGCCGGCGGTGCCGATCGCCATCGCCTGCCGGGTGGTCAGGCCGGCGGGCAGGGGGACCAGCCAGTCGGCCCTGACCCGGGCCTTCTCGGCGAAGCCGCCCCAATGCGCCTCGCCCACCCGCCAGCCGGTCAGCACCACGGCGTCGCCGGGCCGGTAGCGCGGGTCCGAAGAAGATTCGACCCGGCCGGCGAAGTCGATGCCGGGGACATGCGGGTAATTGCGCACCAGCCCGCCGCCCGAGGGCGAGAGGCAGAGCCCGTCCTTGTAGTTCAGCGTCGAATATTCCACCGCGACGGTGACCTCGCCTTCCGGCAGGGCGCCGTCCTCCAGCTCCGCCAGCCGCGCGGCGGCGGCGTCGCCGGCCTTCTCCATCAGTATCGCGCGAAACATCCGATCCTCCGTTCCTGCCCGGGGCCGCAGGGGCCGCCCGAATCCCGTCGTCCGGGCACAAGACTGCCCCGCTTCGGGGCGGAGGAACAGGGCGGAGGGCGGGTTTTGCTGTTCGGGACGGTGTTTGCCATCCGATCCGCTGCCCGTGGCGAAGGCACGGGCCTTCGCCATAGCGCAACGGTTCAACCCGCCCGGAGAGACCGGGTGAGGCCCCGTAGGGCGGGGTTACCCCGCCAAGGCCCGGCTGCTGGGCGGCGAAGCAGGGGAGAATCCGCCTCCACGCCCCGTCCGTCTTGGCGAAGGCGCGTGCCTTCGCCACAGCGCACCGTTTCAATCGGGACCGGCCGGGCCTCAAAGGCCCGGCCAGCGCCCGCCCCCGGCGGGCGCTTCTCGCCCGCCGGGTCGGGCGCTGGCCTCTCGTGGTTTAAAGCCACCATCGTCTCCGGGTGATATGACGCGCACGGGCGGGGGCGAGGCAGTGCCTCGCCTTTTTCCCGCCCGGGTCGATGGCAGGCCTTCGTTTCAGGCTTGTGAGGAAGCCCGCACCTCGCATAGCCTCGCGCCACACCCAAAGGGGCGCGAGGCCCCGCCCGAAGACGAAGGAGCCACCATGACCCGTTTCGCCACCCTTCTTTCCGGGGCCGCCACCGCGGTTGCCCTTGCCACCGCCGCGCAGGCCGCCGACCCCGAGCTGACCATCCTCGACTGGGCGGGCTGGGAGATCGACGGCGCCCTGACCCCCTATGTGGAAAAGCACGGCCAGAAGCCGACCTATTCCTTCTATGCCGATGACGACGAGGCCTTCCAGAAGGTCTCCTCCGGCTTCAAGGCCGATGCGGTCCATCCCTGCCCGGGCGCGGTGCCGCGCTACCGCGCCGCCGGGCTGATCGAGCCCTGGGACACCTCGAAGGTGGAAGCCTTCGCCAACATCGACCCCAGCCTCTTCGAGTCGCACCACATCAAGGACGACCAGGGCGTGTGGTTCCTGCCGTTCGACTTCGCCTATACCGCCATCGCCTACAACACCACCGAGGTGCCGGAAGAGGACGTCCAGTCGCTGGAGGTGTTCAAGAACCCGAAATACGCCGGCCGCATCTCGATCTCGGACAACTCGGACGACGTCTGGGCGCTGGCCTTCCTGGCGACCGGCGTGACCTCCTGGGAGAACGTGACCGACGAGCAGGTCGCCGCCGCCGCCGAATGGCTGCGCGAAGTGGCGCCGAACGTGCGCTCCTGGTGGTCCGACCCGTCGGAGCTGTCGCAGGCGATGGCCTCGGGCGAGATTCTGGTGGCCTGGTCCTGGAACGATCCCGTCGCGATCCTGCAGGCCGACAACTTCCCGGTCGGCTTCAACCGCGCGCCGAAGGAAGGCTCCACCACCTTCTTCTGCGGCTTCGTCAACATGAAGGACGGCCCGGGCAACGAGGACAAGGTCTACGACTGGGTGAACTCGATGTATGCCCCGTCCTCGGCGGCGCCGATCCTGGAAGCCATCGGCTATGCCAATACCAACCCCGAGGCGATGGCCACCATCCCGGAAGCGGACCTGAAGGGCGCCTTCGTCGACAAGATCGACACCACCCTGTTCCTGCAGACCCCGATGGAGCCCGAGCTGCGCGACAAGCTGGTCGAGGAGTTCGAGCTGATCAAGTCGGGCTTCTGATCCCGGCCTTGCGGCCAAGGGCGCCCGGGGGAAACCCCGGGCGCCTTTTCTTTTGGGGGATTGCCGGGCGCGGGGGCGGGCGCTATGCCTGTTGCCGATGCCGGGACGCCCCGGCTCTGGCCCGCGGGGAGACAACCGCGGGTCTGGCTGGAAGACCCGGCCTGCGGACCGGGATTTCCCGCCTCGCGCGGGCGTCCGGCCGCGGCCCCAAGATGGAGCCGCCCGATGGCGCTTGACCTGACCTTCGTCCGCTCGCAATTCCCGGCGTTTTCGTCGCCGGTACTGTCCTCGCACGCCTTCTTCGAGAACGCGGGCGGCAGCTATCCCTGCCGGCAGGTGGTGGAGCGGCTGACCCGCTTCTACACCGACCGCAAGGTGCAGCCCTACGGACCCTATCCGGGGGCGCAGGCCGGCGGGGCCGAGATGGACGAGGCGCGACAGCGGCTGGCGGCGATGATGGGCGTGGCGGGGGAGGAGGTCTCCTTCGGGCCCTCCACCAGCGCCAACACCTATGTGCTGGCCCAGGCGGTGCGGAAATGGCTGGCGGGGACCGATGGCGCGGTGGTGGTGACCGACCAGGACCACGAGGCCAATTCCGGCGTCTGGCGGCGCCTGGCCGAGGAGGGGATCGAGGTCCGCGACTGGAAGCTGGACCCCGCCACCGGCTCTTTGGACCCTGCCGACCTGGGCAGGCTCATGGCCGACGGCAAGGTGCGGCTGGTCTGCTTCCCGCATTGCTCCAACGTCATCGCCGAGGTGAACGATGTGGCGGCGATCTGCGCCATGGCAAAGGCGGCGGGGGCGCGGACGGTGGTGGACGGCGTCAGCTACGCGCCGCACGGCTTCCCGGACATCCCGGCGCTGGGGCCCGATGTCTACCTGTTCTCGGCCTACAAGACATATGGACCCCATCAGGGCATCATGGTGATCGCCCGCGATTTCGGCATGGAGCTGCCGGGGCAGGGGCATTTCTTCAACCACGGCACGCTTTACAAGCGCCACACCCCCGCCGGCCCGGATCATGCCCAGGTGGCGGCCTGCGCCGGCATGGCGGATTACATCGACGCGCTGGCGGCGCATCATGGCGTGACCGGCGACCCGGCGGCGCGCAACCGCGGCGTGCACGACCTGATGCGGGCGCAGGAGGAAGCGGTGATCCAGCCGCTGCTCGACTACCTCTCCGCCCGCAACGACCTGCGGCTGATCGGCCCGCGCGAGGCGGCGCGGCGCGCGCCCACCGTGGCGGTGGAACTGGACCGCGCGGCGGAGCCGGTGTCCGAGGATCTGGGCCGCAACGGCATCGCCTGCTGGGCCGGCGATTTCTACGCCGTGCGCCCGCTGGCCGCGCTGGGGATCGACCGCGAGAAGGGCGTGCTGCGGATGTCTGCGGTGCATTACACCGGCGCCGAGGAGGTCGCGCGCCTGATCGCCGCACTGGACCGGGTGCTGTAGCTGTCGAAAGGAGCGGCTGCCGCCGCAAGCCTTATCGTGGCGGCTGACGGAGTCCCTTCGCGGCTGCTGTCGGACTGATGGGGGCATTCTGCCCCCAAACCCCCTGAGGATATTTATCTCCAGAAAGAGGATGAGCCCTTCCTCCTCTTTCTGGAGATAAATATCCCCGCCGGAGGCTCCGGCGGCGGCAGCGGGCGGGGCTGTGCAGGTCCGGCGCCCCCGATCGCGCGAGGGGCTTGAGCCGCGGGCCGGTTTCGTGGAAGCTGCCCGCGCAAGTCTGGCATCCGCGGGGTGGAACGATGGGTGTAGTGACGACCGTCCGGGGCGAGCCGAACCTGCCGCGCTATTTCGCCGCGGTGTTCGAGGTCGCATCGCAGCTGGCCGAGGGCCGGCTGGACTTCGTTTTCGCCGATGGCCGCCGGTTCCGCTGCGAGGGCAAGGCCCCGGGCGAGGCGGCCGAGATCGTGGTGAAGAACCCCGACCTCTTCGCCCGCATGGTGCGCGAGGGCGAACTCGGCTTCTGCGAGGCCTATCTGGACGGCTGGTGGGAGACCCCGGACCTGCAGGCCCTGCTCGACCTGGTGCTGCGGCCGGCCAACCTGGTGGTGGGCGACGGCTATCCCGGGCAGGCGCTGGTGCGGGCCTGGGAACGCTTCCGCTTCTGGCTGCAGGGCAACAGCAAGCGGCAGGCGAAGAAGAACATCGCCGCGCATTACGACCTGGGCAACGGGTTCTACCGGCTCTGGCTGGACGACAGCATGACCTATTCCTCGGCGATCTTCGCCTCGCCCCAGGACAGCCTGGAGGCGGCGCAGGAGCGCAAATACGCCTCGATGGTGGACCGAATGGGGGTCGGCCCCGGCGACCACGTGCTGGAGATCGGCTGCGGCTGGGGCGGTTTCGCCGAATATGCCGCCGGCAAGCGCGGGCTGAAGGTGACGGCGCTGACGATCAGCCAGGCGCAGCACGATTTCGCGGTGGAGCGCATTGCCCGCGCCGGTCTGGCCGACCGGGTGGAGATCCGGCTGCAGGACTACCGCGACGAGACCGGGCGCTACGACGGCATCGCCTCTATCGAGATGTTCGAGGCGGTGGGCGAGAAATACTGGCCCGCCTATTTCCGCACCCTGCACGACCGGCTGGAGCCGGGCCGCCGTGCCGTGCTGCAGGTGATCACCCTGGCCGAGGAACGCTGGGAAAGCTATCGCCGCAACGTCGACTTCATCCAGAAATACATCTTCCCCGGCGGGATGCTGCCCACCCCCCTGCGCCTGCGGGAAGAGGGGCTGCGGGCGGGCCTTGCCGTCCGCGACGCGATCACCTTCGGCGAAAGCTACAGCCTGACGCTGCGGCGCTGGCGCGAGACCTTCACCGCCCGCTGGGACGAGATCCGCCGCCTGGGCTTCGACGACCGCTTCCGCCGGATGTGGGATTTCTACCTGACCTCTTGCGCGGGGGCCTTCCACGGCGGAAACTGCGACGTGACGCAGATCACCTTCAGCCGACCGGACCCCTGAATGCCGACCACAGCCAAGCTCGTCGCCGCCGTCCTCTTCGCTCTGATCGGCTGGCTGGCGGCCAATGCCCATGTGCCGGCGCTGGGCGAGAATGCCGCCATCGGCTGGTTCCGCGAGATCACCGCGCTGATCGGGCTTCTGGTCGGCTGGCGCACCATGGGGTCGCTGGTCGGGCAGGGCTATGCCGATGCGGTGGGGGCCGGCCTGCGCAGCTCGGTCACGCTGGTGTTCTTCGCGCTGCTGCTGTTCTCGACCTGGCTGATGTTTGGCCAGACCCAGAAGATGGCCTATGACGGGCCGATGGAGGCGGTGCTGGGCGTTTTCGACTTCATGCTGCAACAGGGCCGCAAGATGCTGGTGCCCGGCGTGCTGGGGGTGCTGGTGATCGGCGGCGCGCTGGCCGGCGTGCTGACGGAATGGGCCGCGCGGCGCTGGCGGTGAGCATGTCCCCCGAACTGGAAGCCCTGGTGCGGGGCGAGGCGCCCGCCGAGGCGGAGGCGCGGCTGGCCTTCTGGCGGGCGGCGACCGGCGGGCTGGCCGCCCCGGATGCCGCGGTGGAACTGCGGCTCGCGGCCGACATCGTGGCGCTTTACGGCAAGGTCCCGGCCGAGCGGCTGCGGGCGCGGCGCGGGTCGATGCTGGTGCGCGCCGCCTCGGCGCTGCGGGCGGCGGAGAGCCCGGCACCGCAGGGGCTGCGCCGGGCGGCGGGGCCGGCGGATTTCTCCCGCAGCGGGCTGCAGGTGCCCTTCGCCGGCTTCTTCTCGACCGAGGTCTTCGACCTGCGCTTCCGCCGCTTCGACGGCACGCAAAGCCCGGTGCTGTCGCGCGAGGTCTTCATCGGCGCCGATGCGGTGACGGTGCTGCCCTGGGACCCGGTCCGCGACCGGGTGCTGGTGGTGGAGCAGATCCGCACTGGGCCGCTGGCGCGCGGCGAGGCCAATCCCTGGCAGCTGGAGCCGGTGGCCGGCCGCATCGACGCCGGCGAGACGCCGGAGCAGGCGGCGCGGCGCGAGGCGCTGGAGGAGGCGGGCCTCGTCCTCGGCCCGCTGGAGAAGGTGGCGGAATATTATCCAACCACCTCGGCCTTCTCGGAATACCTTTACTCCTACGTCGCGCCCTGCGACCTGCCGGACGGGGCGGCGGGGGTATTCGGCCTGGCCGAGGAGGCCGAGGACATCCGCGGCCATCTGGTGGATTTCGCCGACCTGGTGGCGCGGATGGATGCGGGCGAGTTGGGCAATGCGCCGATGATCCTGACGCTGCACTGGCTGATCCGCCACCGCGACCGGCTGCGGGCCGAAGCGGCGGCGACCGGCGGAGGCCGGTCGGCAATTTGATCACATCTTGATTGTGCCGCGCCGAGGGGCAAGACTGGCCGCCAGCCCGGAGGGCAGCTTGGGGGGCGCGATGAACGCGGGCAGCGGAACCAGAGCCATGGCGGAGGGCGGCGCGGGCGGGCGCGACCGCAAGGTGCCCTCGCACGAGGTCACCTATGCCCGCCTGCGCGACATGATCCTTTACGGCCATCTCGCCCCCGGCCAGCCGGTGACGATCCAGGGCCTGATCCAGGACCTCGGCGCCGGCATGACCCCGGTGCGCGAGGCGATCCGCCGGCTGACCGCCGAGGGGGCGCTGCTGCCGCAGGGCAACCGCCGGGTGGCGGTGCCGCCGATGACGCTCGCCATGCTGGACCAGGTGGCCTTCGCCCGGCTGGCGATCGAGCCGAAGCTGGCCGAACTGGCCGCCGCCCATCTGACCCCGGCGCTGATCGACCGGCTGGAGGCGGCGGATGCCGAGGTCAACCGCGCCATCGGCACCGGCAATATCCCGGCCTATCTGGCCGCCAACCATGCCTTCCATTTCGCGCTTTACGAGGCCTCCGAGGCGCCGGTGCTGGTGGACATGGCGCGGTCGCTGTGGCTGCGGGCGGGGCCGAGCCTGCGGGCGGTGATCGGCCGCTACGGCCGCGCGGCGATGCCCGACCGCCATTCCGAGGCGCTGGAGGCGATGCGCCGGGGCGATGCCGCCGCGGTGGCCCAGGCGGTGGAGCGCGACATCCAGCAGGGTGTGGACCATGTGCGCCAGGCCCTGGCGGAAGCGCCGGACTGAACCGCCGCCATATTGCGCGGCTTGCGCCGCAAGCCTTTCCTCTCGTCGTCGCGCCTTCGCGCTCCTCCTCGGCGCCGGGGGTTCCACCCCCGGAGTATTTGGACCAAGGTGAAATGGCGGGGCCGCGAGGGCGGTCAGACGGGGGCGGGTGTCGTGGCCTGCGGCGCCGCAGGCCGATCCAGCGGGCCGAGGACGGAGTCGAAGAAGCTGTAGCAGGCGTCCCGCGCCGCCTCGCGCGACAGCATGGTCTTGTCGATCCCTTGTTCCAGCCAGAGCCCGTCCGACAGCGCCACGAACAGCACCGCCACCGCCCGGGCGTCCAGCTTGCGGCCGCGGGCTTCGGCCTCGGCTGCAACGGCGCGCTCGACGGTGGCCAGCAGGTCCAGGTAGCGTTGGCGGTGGACCTCGCGCAGTTCGGGGTTGTTGGCGATCTCGCCCCAGAGCGCCAGCCAGATCCGCAAGCTGTCGGGGTTGAACACCGCGGGGTCGAAGTTGGCGTCCACCAGCGTCGCCAGATCGGGCTCCGGCCGGCCCTCGGGCGCGACCACGGCGGTGAAGCGGTCATACATCGTGGCATAGACCGCGGCGAGAAGCCCGTTCTTCGAGCCGAAGTGATGGGTGATCAGCCCGCGCGAGGCATTGGCCTCGCGGCAGATGTTGTCCACGGTGAAGGCGGTGATGCCGCCGCGGGCCAGACAGGCGAGGCCGGCCTCGACCAGCATCGCGCCTCGGGTCTCGCTGGAGTAGCGGCGGTAGCGGGGGCCTTCGGGTTTGGTCATGCGGGGCCTTTGTCGGGGGGCGCGGGAGGTGTCCGCGCCCCGGTTGGGTCAGCTTGCGGTGAAGCGCGTCGGGTCGGGGTGGCCGTCGGGCAGGATCACCGGCTTCAGGTTGGCGTCGTGAATCGCAAGATAAGGCTCGAAGCAGATGAAGATGAAGCCCCCGGAGTCCTCCATCAGGTCCTCCATGCGGTGGAACATCTCCGCCCGCGCGGTTTCGTCCTGTTCGGTCAGGGATTTCTGGTAGAGCTCCTCGTATTCCGCACTGTCGAAGAAGGACCAGTTGTAGATGCCGATCTGGTCGGGGCGGAACCAGACCAGGTTCTCGGTCGGGTCCACCCCGCCGGCGAAGTTCATCAGCACCAGCTCGATCGACTTGTAGCCCTCGCCCTGGGTCTTGTCGCCGAGCGCCCAATAGGCGGCGTCCTCGGTCGGCTGGATCTCGATGGTGATCCCGGCCTCGGCCAGGCTGGCCTGGATGATCTGCGCGGTGGCGAGCGACACCGAATCCGGCGTGCAGTAGAGGTTCAGGGTCAGCCCCTCGGCCCCGGCCTCGGACAGCAGCGCCTGCGCCTTGGCGACATCGCGGGTGGCGATCTTGTTGGCGGGCCGGGAATAGGGGGTGCCGGGCTGGATCACCCCGGTGGACCGCTCGGTCAGCCCGCCATAGGCGCCCTGCAGCACCGCCTCGCCGTCATAGGCATACTGGATCGCCTGGCGGACGCGCAGGTCCTTCAGCGGCTCCGCGTTCATGTTGATGGTCAGCCAGACATAGCGGGTGGAGGCGGCCTCGATCAGGGCGGAGCCCTCGGGCGGGTTGGCCTTCAGGTCGGCGGCCGAGGCGACGGCGACGCGGGTGAAGTCGAAGGCATCGGCCTCGTAGGCCAGAAGCGCGGCCTGGTCGTCGGTGACGATGTAGATCTCCACCGTGTCGAACTGCGGCTTCTCCAGCGGCCAGTCGGGGTTGCGCTTCAGCGTGACCTTGGCGTTCTGCTCCCAGGCATCGAAGAGATAGGGCCCGCATTGCGCCGGCATCTCGGTGGTGAAGCTGCCGCCCGCGGCCTCGGTCGCCGCCTTGCAGACCAGATGGCCGCCGTAATAGGGCAGCGCGATCACCTCGAAGGGCTTGAAGGCCTCGGTCAGGTGCAGGATGCCGGACTTCTCGCCCGTCACCTCGACATGGTCGAGCTTCTCGAACTGGTAGGCCCAGGCGGAGTCCGACCCCTTGATCCGCTCGAAGGAATATTTCACGTCCTCGGCGGTGACCGGGCCGAAATCGCCGGTCCATTTCAGCCCGTCGTGCAGGCTGAAGGCCAGCGTGGTGGGGCTGGTCCATTCGTATTCCTTCGCGGCGTAGGGGACGACCTGATGCCCCTCGCGCATGTCGGGGATGCGGCAGAGGGTGACGGTGCACATCCGCGGGATGATGTCGTCCAGCTCGCCGATCTCGCCGAAGGGGTCGAGGACCTGGAAGTCCGAGGTGACGCGGATGCGCAACGTGCTGCCATCCGCCGCCCAGGCGAGTTTCGGCGCGCTGGCCAGCGTGGCAAGGAAGGCGCCCCCGGCTGCAAGGAAGCCGCGGCGGTCGGTGCTCCAGTTCATGTCGGTGTCCTCTCCGTTGTGTCTTGCCCGGCAAGGTGGCAGCGCAGGGACCGGCCGGGGGCGATCTCGCGCAAGATGGGGGCTTCGCTGCGGCAACGGGCCACGGCCAGCGGGCAGCGGGTGTGGAAGACGCAGCCTGAGGGGCGGCGCAGCAGGCCCGGGATCTCGCCCCGGATCGCCAGGTCGGCGCGGCGGCGGCGCGGGTCGGGGTCGGGCTCGGACGCGATCAGGCTGGCGGTGTAGGGGTGCAGCGGCCGGGCGAAGACCTCGGCCGCCGGTCCGGTCTCGACGAGCCGGCCGAGGTAGAGGACGGCGATGCGGTCGGCGGTGTGGCGCAGCACCGAAAGGTTGTGGGTGATGACCAGGAAGGCGAGGCCGCGGTCGCGCTTCAGGTCCGCCATCAGGTTCAGGATGTCGCCCTGGATCGAGACATCGAGGCCCGCGGTGGGTTCGTCGGCGATCACCAGCGCCGGGTTCAGCGCCAGCGCCCGGGCGGCGCAGACCCGCCGCGCCTGCCCGCCGGACAGTTCGTGCGGATAGCGCGCGGCCAGCGCCGGGGGCAGGCCGACGCGGGCCAGCAGGTCCGCGGCGCTGGCGCGCTCGGCCTTCGGGATGCGGTGGATCGCATAGGGCTCAATGATCGCCGCCCCCACCTGCATCCGCGGCGACAGCGAGGCCACCGGGTCCTGGAACATCATCGCCGTGCCCCGGCGCAGCCCGGCTTCGGTCAGGGCCGCGCCCCGGAACCGCAGCGTCCCAGTGGCGGGCACCAGCCCCAGCATGGCGCGGGCCAGCGTGGTCTTGCCCGAGCCGCTTTCGCCGACCAGTCCGAAGGTCTCGCCCGGGTTCAGCTCGAAGGAGATGCCTTCGAGGATGTTGAGCCGCGGCGGCTTGCCGAAGGGGATCAGCCCGCCGGGCAGCTGCATGTCGACCCGCAGGTCCTCGACTTGATAAAGCGCGGTCATGGCCGCACCCGGTGGCAGAGCGCGGCATGGGTCGGGCTGACCCGCACCCGCGGCGGCGGCACGGCGCAGTCCGGCCCGGCCTGCGGGCAGCGGGCGGCGAAGGCGCAGCCCGGCGGCGGGGCGGTCAGGTCGGGCAGGCGGCCGGGGATGGTGGGCAGCCGCTCCACCCGCCCGGCGATATGGGCCGGGTCGCAGGCGATCAGCGCCCGGGTATAGGGGTGGCGGGGATCGTGGTGGATCTCGTCGGTGGTGCCCTCTTCGACCACCTCGCCGGCATACATGACATAGACCCGGTCGCAGAGTTCCCCCACCACGCCGAGGTGATGGGTGACGATGACGATGGCGCCATGGTGGTCCTGCCGTAGCTCGCGCAACAGATGGATGATCTGCGCCTCCATCGTCACGTCCAGCGCCGTGGTCGGTTCGTCGGCCACCAGCAGGGCAGGGCGCATCAGCAGAGCGGCGGCGATGGCGGCGCGCTGGCGCATCCCGCCCGAAAGCTCGTGCATGTAGCGGCGGAGCGCCAGTTGGGGGTCCGGCAGGCCGACGCGGGCCAGCATGGCGGCGGCGCGGGCGCGCTTTTCGGCCTTGGGGGCGGGAAGGCGGTGCTGGAAATCGACCAGCTGCTCGCCCAAAGTCAGCACCGGGTTGAAGGCGGTCATCGGGTCCTGGAACACCATCGCCACCCGGTCGCCGCGGATCGCCCGCCGCGCGGTTTCGGGCAGGGCGACCAGATCGCGGCCCTCGACCTCCACCCTGCCGGAGACCCGGGCCTCCGGCGCGGGCAGGCCGATCAGCGCCGAGGCGAGGGTGGACTTGCCGCAGCCGGATTCGCCGACGATGCCGACCACCTCGCCCGCCGCCGCGGTCAGGCTGGCGCCGCGCAGGGCCTGGACCGGGCCGTAGGAGATGCGCAGGTCGGTGACGTTGAGGACGGTCATCGCGGGCGCACCTTCAGCCGCGGGTCCAGCGCGTCGCGCAGGCCCTCGCCCAGGAAGGTGAAGCCGATGGTGGACAGCACCAGCGGCACCCCCGCCGCGGCCACCAGCACCGGCTGCTGGCGCAGCGAGGTATAGCCGTCGTAAAGGATGTTGCCCCAACTCGGCGTCGGCGGCTTGACCCCGAGGTTCAGGTAGGAGAGCCCCGCCTCCAGCATGATCACCACCGGCACGTCCATCGACAGCACGATCACCAGCGGGCCGACCACGTTGGGCAGGAGGTGCCGCAGAAGGATGCGGGCGGGGCCGGCGCCCATCGTCCGCTCGGCCTGGATGAAGTCGGCGGCCTTCAGCGTCAGGGTCTGGGCGCGGATCAGCCTTGCGTAGCCGGGGATCGAGACCAGCACGATCACCAGGATCAGCGTCGCCGTGCCGGGGCCGAGCACGGTGATCACCGCCAGCGCGAACATGATCATCGGCAGCGAGGAGAGCGAGTCGAAGACCAGCACCAAGAGCCCGTCCAGCCAGCGCGGCCCGTAGCCGGCGATCAGGCCGAGCACCAGCCCGATGGCGCCCGCGATCCCGGTCGAGGTCAGCGCGATGCCGAGCGCGGTGCGCGCGCCCCAGATCAGCCGCGAAAGCGTGTCGCGGCCAAGCTGGTCGGTCCCCGCCCAATGGGCCAGCGAGGGGTCCTGGAGCTTGTTCATCACATCCAGCTTCAGCGGATCGTAGGGCGAGATCCAGGGCGCGAAGAGGGCCATCAGCAGGAAGGCCGCCACCAGCACCGCGCCGGTGCTGCCCATCGGCCCCAGCCGGGGCAGCCGCATCGGGCGGCGGAGGGGGGCGTCAGCCGCGGAAGACATCGCGCACCCTCGGGTCCAGCCGGGCGATGATCAGATCGGCGGCGGTGACGACGAACAGGTAGAAGGCGGTCATGAACAAAGTGGTTCCCATCACTACCGGATAGTTCCGCTTCGCCACCGCCGAGGTGATCAGCGTGCCGATCCCCGGCCGCGAGAACACGGTTTCCACGAAGACCGCCGAGGACAGGATCGCGCCGAAGCCGACGGCCAGGATCGCCACCGTCGGGATGATCGCCAGCCGCAGCGCATAGCGGGTGACGATCCGCGCCTCGCTGAGGCCGAAGGCGCGGGCGGTGCGGATGTGGTTCGCCCCCATCACCTCCAGCATCGAGGCGCGGACGAGCCGGGCCAGATAGCCGACCCAGGTGATGCCGATGGCGAAGGCGGGCAGGATCACCGCGCGGGCCTGCGACCCCCAGTCGCCCGGCGTGCCCGCCCCCACCGCGGGCAACCAGTTCAGCCAGACGGCGAAGACCAGCAGGGAATAAAGCGCGATTACGAAGCTGGGCACCGCGATCATCGACACCGACAGGATGCCGAGCGCGGTATCGACCAGCGTGCCGCGCCAGACCACCGCAAGGCAGCCGAGCGCCACGCCCAGGACCAGCGCCCAGCCGAGCGCGACCACGCCGAGGATCAGGGTGTTGGGGAAGACCTCCAGAATCTGGTCCAGCACCGGCTTCTTCGACCAGACGTCATAGCCCAGGTTCCCTTGCAGGGCGTTGGCGAAGAAGTTCCAGACCTGCACCTGCACCGGCTGGTCCAGCCCCATGCGGGCGATCAGTTCCGCCTTCAGCGCCGGGGTGGCGCGGGGGCCGAGGGCCAGAGAGGCCGGATCGCCGGGAACCAGGAAGACCATCGCATACATCGCCAGCATGACGGTGAACAGGATCACCACCGCAAGGCCGATGCGCTTGACGGCATAGGTCAGCACCTTGGTCGGGCCTCCTCGCGGAGGCAGGGGTCAGATGTGGTCACGCGCTATCCTCTCGTCCCAGCTGCGGGTGAAGATGACCTTGCCGTTCTCCTTCGCGGTCAGCGTCATCTCCACCCGGAAATGCGTGGCGTCGCAGGTCAGGCGGCCTTCGGAGAAATGTTCGCAGGTGGCATCCTGCCGCTCGATCTCCACCCGGAAGCGGGTGATGGTGGCGGCCGAGAGCGGGTCGCCATCGGTGATCTCGTAGCGGGCCAGCCCCTCGGCGCGGTGGATGTGGCCGATGTCGGGCATCTCGGTCACGCCGGTCCAGCGCGGGAAATCGACGGTCATCTTGCCGGACAGCAGGTCCCGCGTCACCCGGCGCAGCGCGGCGCCTTCGACCGGATGATGCGCCTGCGGCGTCTGCGCAGCGGCTTCCGGCGGGTCGAAGGGGCGCAGCGCCTCGTCCTCCGGCTGTGGCGGGCGGACGGGAAGGGTCAGGTCGCCGGCCTCCAGTGTCAGCGTCGCCAGTTCCGGCGAGGGCCAGGCGATCGGCCAGTAGGTGTTCGACAGCGACAGTGCGATCCGGTGGCCGGCGGGGAAGGCGTAAGCGGTGTCCTCCATCTCCACCACGGCCTCGGTCGTTTCGCCCGGCACCAGCGGCTCGGGGTGTTCGTGGCCTTTGCGGTGGGTCAGGTTCAGGAGCCCGATGCCGACCCGGGTCGAGGCCCCGTCCGGCGCCACGTCGTTCAGCCGGGCCGAGACCAGCGCCAGCGGCTTGTCCGAGGAGAACCGCAGCGCCACCCGCACGGCGCCGAGGATCTCCAGCCGCTCCGGCAGCGGGTCGGTCAGGAAGACCAGCGAGCCGCCGTCGTCCACACGCTGGTCGGTCGCCCAGTCGGCATCCTCGCCATAGCGCCCGACCTCGCCCGCGGTCAGCCCGACCCAGAGCGGCGCGTTCAGCCGCAGGTCCAGCGGCGCGGGGGCCTCCCCCAGCCGGCCGGGGGAGAGATGCAGGCGGCGCTCCCGAATCCGCGGCGAGGGCCAGGACGGTTCCCCCACCCAGCGGCCGGGGCGGTCGAGGTAGCAGGTCTTCGGCGGCACCGGCTCCTGCATCCAGACCCGATACATCGGCTCGTCCATGATCCCGGTGTCGCGGCCCTTCATCCAGTGGTCGCACCAGCGCAGCACCTCCTGCAGCCAGCCGATGGCCGGGCCGACCGCCACGTCATGCGGGTAGGAATGCGCCCAGGGGCCGACAAGGCCGAGCCGGGGGCCGGACAACCCTTCCAGCAGCCGCGGCACCGCCTCGGAATAATTGTCGGCCCAGCCGGAGACGGCATAGACCGGGATGGTGATCCGGCTGAAATCCTCGCAGACCGAGCCCTGCTTCCAGTAATCGTCGCGGCGCTGGTGGCGCAGCCAGGTCAGGATCCAGGGGGTATTGGCCTCCAGCCGCTGCATCCACATCTCGCGCCAGCCCGGTCCGACGATGGCGGGGTCGGGCGGCAGGTCGTTGTGGGCGAACATGGTCGAGGACCAGTCGAAATTGTCCTTCGACAGGCAACCTCCGACCCAGTGGATGTCGGTCGCATAGCGGTCGTCGGTGGAGCCGACGGTGATGATCGTCTTCAGGGCGGGCGGTTGCAGGGCGGCGATCTGCAACCCGTTGAAGCCGCCCCAGCTGATGCCGATCATCGCCACTTGGCCGTCGCACCAGTCCTGTCCCGCGATCCAGGCGATCACGTCGCAGCCGTCCTGCTGCTCCTGTGGGGTGTATTCGTCGGTGATGATGCCGTCGCTTTCGCCGGTGCCGCGGATGTCGACCCGGATGCAGGCATAGCCGTGGCCGGCGAGGTATTCGTGCAACCCGTTGTCGCGGGTGCGGGTGCCGTCGTGCTTCCTGTAGGGCAAGTATTCCAGGATCGCCGGGACCGGGCCCGCGCCCTCCGGCAGCCACAGCTTCGCCGCCAGCTGCGTCCCGTCCGGCAGGGTCAGGAACAGGTTCTCGGTGATGGTCACCCGATGCGGGAACTGGCTGCGGATCGTCATGCTGGCTCCTTCTTGTTGAACGACAATGCAACAAGGATCGGAGTCGGGCAAATGTTTTTTCCGGATTGACCGGCGGCCTTCCTCATTCTTATGATACGACCGTTCAACAGTGGAGGGCAGCATGTCCCGCAACCCCCGTTACGACGTGCTGTTCCAGCCGGTCCGCATCGGGCCGAAGACCGCGAAGAACCGATTCTTCCAGGTGCCCCATGCCAGCGGCATGACCAATGCGGCGCCGCATGTCCGCGCCGCCTTCCGGGCGATGAAAGCCGAAGGCGGCTGGGGCGTGGTCTCCACCGGGGCCTGCTCGATCCACCCCACCTCCGACGACAGCCCCTTTCCCTTCGCCTCGCTCTGGGACGAGGCCGACGTGCGGTCCCATGCGGTGATGACCGAGGCGGTCCATGCCCATGGCGCGCTGGCGGCGGTGGAGCTGTGGCACGGCGGCGCGGCGGCGGTGAACCGGACCACCCGCCATGCGCCGCTGTCGCCCTCGGGCGTGCCCTGGATGGCGACGCATGTCGGCTTCATGTCCTCGGCCCGGCCGAAGGCGATGGATGCCGCCGACATCCGCGACTTCATCCGCTGGCACGCCGAGGCGGCGGTGCGGGCGGAGCGGGCGGGCTTCGACATCCTCTATGTCTATGCCGGGATGGGCTATCTGCCCTACCAGTTCCTGCTGTCCGACTACAACCGCCGGACGGATGCCTACGGCGGGTCGGTCCGCAACCGGGTGCGGCTGGTCGAGGAACTGATCGACGCCACCCGCGAGGCGACCCGCGGCCGCTGCGCCGTGGCGCTGCGGCTGTCGATGCAGGAGCTGCGGGCGCGGCCCTCGGAGGTAGCGGAAAGCGAGGGGCACGAGGTCATCCAGTTTCTCAAGGACGCCCCAGATCTGTTTGATATCAAGATGGATTATTCTGCCACCGATTGCGCCGCCAGCCGCTACACGCCGGAAGGCAGCCACGAGCCGGTGGTGGAGTTCGTCAAGCGGCTCACCGACCGGCCGGTGGTGGGCGTGGGCCGCTTCACCTCGCCCGACACGATGGTCGCGATGGTGAAGCGGGGGGTGCTGGATTTCATCGGCGGCGCGCGGCCGTCCATCGCCGACCCGTTCCTGCCCGCCAAGATCGACGCCGGGCGCGAGGACGAGATCCGCGAATGCATCGGCTGCAACATCTGCATCTCCTCCTGGCACGACGGCGTCTGGGTCCGCTGCACCCAGAATCCCACCGCCGGAGAGGAATGGCGGCGCGGCTGGCACCCCGAGGTCGTCACCCGCGACGCGGAAGGCGAGGTGCTGGTCGTCGGCGGCGGCCCGGCGGGGCTGGAAGCGGCGCTGACGCTCGGCCGCCGCGGCTACCGCGTCGCCTTGGCCGAGGCCGCGCGCGACTTCGGCGGACGGCTGCGCTTCGAGAGCCGGTTGCCCGGCCTGTCGCAATGGCATCGGGTGGTGGACTACCGGCTGGGGCAGCTGCGGCGGATGGAAAACGTCTCGCTCTACCCCGAAAGCCGGTTGACTGCGGCCGACGTGGCCGAATTCGGCGCCGGTCATGTGGTGGTGGCGACCGGGGCGACCTGGCAGCCGGTGCTGTGCAACCCGAACGAATTGCCGGGCGCGCGGCTGGAGGCGCCGCGGGTCTACACCCCGGACGACCTGGCCGCGGGGGCGGAGATCGAGGGGCCGGTGGCGGTCTTCGACTACGACAACTACTACATGGGCTCGGCCGTGGCCGAGGCGCTGGCGGGGCAGGGCAAGGCGGTCACCTATATCACCACGGCGGGTGCTGCGGCGGCCTGGGGCTTCATGACCAACGAGCAGCCGCTGGTCCATGCCTCCTTCGCGGCCAAGGGCATCGCCTGCCGCACGCTGGAGGTGGTGACCGGCTTCGACGGCGAGACGCTGCGGCTGGCGCAGATCTTCAGCGGCGAGGCGCGGGAGATCCCGGCCCGGTCGCTGGTGATCGTCGGGCTGCGGCAGGGGGGATCGGCGCTTTACGAGGCGCTGGTCGGCAAAGGGGGCCCGCAGCGGGTGCATCTGACCGGCGACGCCAATGCGCCCGGGGCGATCGCCCATGCGGTCTATCAGGGCCACAAGACGGCGCGGGAACTGGGGCTCGCGCGCGTCTCGGTCGGCCGCGATGCCCCCTTCGCCCCCCGCGATTTCCTGCCGGAGGCGGCGGAATGAGAGGGGTGCGCGACTTGCAAAATTCTTGGAAGAATTTTGACAAGATTTTTCCAAAAATCTTGTCCCTCCCGGCTGCGGGCGGAACGGGCCGATGAGCCGCCGTCCCCGTCCCGGCCGGACCGCCGGCGAACTGCGTCAGGTGCCCTTCGGGCAGGTGGAGCGGCGCTATGCCCCGGTGGAGGTGATCTCGGCCGACCAGGTGGAGGCGATCCACCTCGCGGCGCTGAAGCTCTTGGCCACCACCGGGATGCGGGTGCTGGAGCCCGCCGCCCGCGCCGCCTATCGCGCCGCGGGTGCCGGGGTCGCGGAGGAGAAGGTCACCTTCCCCGAGGGCATGATCGCGGCCTGCCTGCGCAGCGTTCCCGCCACCTTCACCCTGCGCGCCCGCGACCCGGCGAAGTCGCTGCGGCTCGGCGGCGGGCACCATGTCTTCGCCTCGGTCGGCGGGCCGGCCTATGCGATGGACAACGACCGCGGCCGCCGCGACGGCACCTTCGCCGAGATGTGCGATTTCCTGCGGCTGGTGCAGCAGATCAACGTCCTGCACCAGGAAGGCGGCGGCCCGTTCGAGCCGATGGACCTGCCGGCCCATACGAGACATCTGGACATCTACCTCGCCCAGATCACCCTTCTGGACAAGAACTGGCAGACCCAGACCCTCGGCCGCCTGCGCACCATGGACGGGATCGAGATGGGGGCGATGGCCCTTGGCCTGACGCCGGACACGATGCGCGACACGCCCGCGCTTCTGGGCATCATCAACACCAACTCGCCGCTGCAGCTGGACGTGCCGATGGCCGAGGGGCTGATGACGATGGCCGCGCACGGGCAAGTCAACGTCATCACCCCCTTCACGCTGGCCGGGGCGATGAGCCCGGTGACGCTGGCGGGCGCGCTGGTGCAGCAGCACGCCGAAGCGATGGCGGGGATCGCGCTGACCCAGATCGTGCGGCCCGGCGTGCCGGTGATGTATGGCGGCTTCACCTCGAACGTCGACATGCGCTCGGGCGCGCCCGCTTTCGGCACGCCGGAATACACCAAGGCGGCGCAGGCCAGCGGCCAGCTGGCGCGGCGGATCGGGGTGCCGTTCCGGTCCTCCAACGTCTGTGCGGCGAACGAGGTGGATGCGCAGGCGGCCTATGAATCGCAGATGGCGCTCTGGGGCGCGCTGATGGGCGGGGCGCATCTGGTGGAACATGCGGCGGGCTGGCTGCACGGCGGGCTGACCGCCAGCTTCGAGAAGCTGGTGCTGGACGCCGAGATGCTGCAGATGATGGAGGAATATTTCCGCCCCATCGAGGTCTCGCCCGCGGCGCTGGCGCTGGAGGCCATCGCCGAGGTCGGGCCCGGCGGCCATTTCTTCGGCGCGGCGCATACGATGGAGCGTTACGAGACCGCCTTCTACAGCCCGATCCTGTCGAACTGGGACAACCACCCGCAATGGCTGGAACGCGGCGGGGTGCAGGCGCGGGAGCGGGCCAATGCGCTGTGGAAGCAGATGCTGGCCGAGTATGAGCAGCCGCCCTTGGACCCGGGCATCGCCGAGGCGCTGGAGGCCTTCGTCGCCCGCCGCAAGCGGGAGGGCGGGGCGCCGATGAACTGAGGGGCTTGCCCGGCGTCCTTGGCGAAGGCCATCGCCTTCGCCACAGAGCTACATCTCAACCGGACCGGCCGGGCCCTCAAGGCCCGGCCAGCGCCCGCCCCGCCCCCGGCGGGCGCTTCTCGCCCGTCGGGTCGGGCGCTGGCCTCCCGGGTTATGTGCTGCCACCGTCTCCGGGTGCAATCGTCCCGCACGGGCGGGGGCGAGACAATGCCTCGCCTTTTCCCGCCCGCAGCAGACGGGGGCAAAATTTGATCAAATTCCTTGAACCCCCCGGCTTTTGATCATATCCTGCCGGCAAGACGGCCTTCCATCCCGCCGATTCTGCGAGGTTTCCCATGAACATGATCACCAACCACCTGCCGACCGCCGAGCTGCAGAAGCTCGATGCCGCCCACCACATGCACCCCTTCACCGACGCCAACGGCCTGGCCGAGAAGGGCGCGCGGGTCATCACCCGGGGCGAGGGCGTCTGGCTGACCGACAGCGAGGGCCACCGCATCATCGACGGCATGGCCGGGCTCTGGTGCGTCAACATCGGCTACGGCCGCAAGGAACTGGCCCAGGCCGCCGCCAAGCAGATGGAAGAGCTGGCCTATTACAACACCTTCTTCCAGACCACCCATGTCCCCGCCATCGCCCTGGCCGCCAAGCTGGCCGAGATCGCGCCGGGCGACCTGAATCATGTGTTCTTCGCCGGCTCGGGGTCCGAGGCCAACGACACCAACATCCGCCTCGTCCGCCGCTACTGGCAGGTCAAGGGCCAGCCCGAGCGGCGGGTGATCATCGCGCGCTGGAACGGCTATCACGGCTCCACCATGGGCGGCGGCTCGCTCGGCGGGATGAAGCCGATCCACTCCCACGGCGGCCGCATCGACGGGATCGAGCATATCGGCCAGCCCTACTGGTGGGCCGAGGGCGGCGACATGACCGAGGACGAGTTCGGCCTCATGCGCGCCCGCGAGCTGGAGGCGAAGATCGAGGAACTGGGCGCCGACAAGGTGGCCGCCTTCATCGGCGAGCCGATCCAGGGCGCCGGCGGGGTGATCGTGCCGCCGCGGACCTACTGGCCGGAAATCCAGCGCATCTGCGACAAATACGGCATCCTCTTGATCTCCGACGAGGTCATCACCGGCTTCGGCCGCACCGGCAACTGGTTCGGCTCGCAGACCTTCGGCATCAGGCCGCATATCATGACCATCGCCAAGGGCCTGTCGTCGGGCTATGCCCCCATCGGCGGCTCCATCATCTGCGACGAGGTGGCGGCGGTGGTGGCCGAGGGCGGCGAGTTCTTCCACGGCTACACCTATTCCGGCCATCCGGTCTCCTGCGCGGTGGCGCTGGAGAACCTGCGGATCATCCAGGAAGAAGGCGTGGTCGAGCATGTGCGCGACGTGGCCAACCCGCATCTGGCGAAGCTGTGGAAGGGGCTGGAGGACCACCCGCTGGTCGGCGAGGCCAAGCTGGTCGGGCTGATGGGCTCGATCGCGCTGACGCCGGACAAGGCGACCCGCGCCCGCTTCGCCAGCGAGGAGGGCACGGTCGGCTTCCGCTGCCGCGAGCGCTGCTTCGCCAACGACCTGATCATGCGCCATGTCGGCGACCGGATGATCATCGCCCCGCCGCTGGTGATCACGCCGGAAGAGATCGACACCCTGGTCGCCCGGGCGCGCAAGTCGCTGGACGAATGCCACGCCGGGCTGAAGGCCGACGGGCTGCTGGTGGCGAAGAAGGACTGACGCCTGCCGAGGACGGGGCGCGGGGGCAGTGGCTTCCGGGGGTCCGGAGTCGGTTTGCGGCGAGGAAGGGGCCGCCTTTCGGGGGCGGCCTCTTTCGTTGGGGGAGAACGGGGACGGGGGCAGATCCGCTGTGCCGGTGCTAGCCTCGGTCGCAGGCATCCATAGACAGGATTGCCAGAAAGAGTTCCTTTGAGACGGCCATGGCTATTTCCTCACCCAGTTGACTGAACTCAGTATTTTTCGGGCATCGCTGGAAATCTCATTCCAGATTCCATCGAGCGAACCATCGCCAGGCTTGCGACCCAGCACCTCCTCCACCCTCCCCTCCGTCACCGCCTCGTCGGTGATCTCCAGCGTCACCGATGTCAGCGCCACCCCCGGCCCGAAGCTGACCGCGAGGTCCGAGGGCTCCACCCGCCGCACCGTCTTCGGGTCCGCCACGTCGTCGAAGGTCACCAGCAGCGGCAGCCCGTCCGGCGGGATCGGCAGCACGGTGCCTGTCGGCAGCGCCCCCGCCGCCCGCAGCACCTCGATGGTGCGCACGCCGTAGCCCGCGTATTCCCCCAGGCCCGGCCGCACCAGCGAGGGCAGCAGCCAGACATCCGGCCCTTCCAGCAGCAGGAACAGATACCGCTCCGCCGCCACCTCGACCGCCACCGCCTCGCCCCGCAACTCGGTATGGCTCCCGGGCGGCTGCCCCGCGTAGCCCTTCAGCGCCTTGGTCACATGCAGCGACTGCACCGAGAAACCGGAGACCTCTCCCGCCGGCGTCTCGACAGTGACGGTGATCCTCTGGCGCCAGTCGAATTCCTCGTCCCGGCACCCCGGAAGGGCCAGAAGCAGGACAAGCGGGAGAAGGCGGAACAGGGGCATGCGGCACTCGCAACTTTTGCGCGAGTTGTCCCCCGGCAATGCGGCGGATTTCGGGCGGCGGTCGGGTGACTTCCCGGCCGGTGCGCGTGTCGCGCAGGTGTCATCCCTCCCAACCTGTCCTCCCCGCGCAAGCGGGAACCCATCTCCTGAGGCCGGGCATCCGGATCCCCGCTTGCGCGGGGAGGACAGCGCGGCGGGAGGCAAAGGGGGCGAATGGCAGGTCCGGGAGAGGGGCCGGCGGGGTGGAGACGGCCGGCAGGCAGGGGCGGGCGTCCGGTCCGCGCCGCTTGAGGTCGGCGTGCCTTCGCCCTAAGACTGGACCAGCGAACCGCGAAGGAGCCTGCCCATGACCATCTACGGCGACCTGGCCCATGCCATCGGCAACACGCCGCTTCTGAAGCTGCGCCGCGCCTCGGAGATGACGGGCTGCACCATCCTCGGCAAATGCGAGTTCCTGAACCCCGGCCAGTCGGTCAAGGACCGCGCCGCGCTTTACATCATCAACGACGCGGTGAAGCGCGGCCAGCTGCGGCCCGGCGGCACCATCGTCGAGGGCACGGCGGGCAACACCGGCATCGGGCTGGCGCTGGTGGGCGCGAGCATGGGCTTCAAGACCGTGATCGTGATCCCCGAGACCCAGAGCCAGGAAAAGAAGGACATGATCCGCCTGGCCGGGGCCGATCTGGTGCAGGTGCCCGCCGCGGCCTACCGCAACCCCAACAACTATGTCCGCTACTCCGGCCGGCTGGCCGAGGCGCTGGCGCGGACGGAACCGAACGGCGCGATCTGGGCCAACCAGTTCGACAACGTCGCCAACCGCCAGGCGCATGTGGAGACCACCGGGCCGGAGATCTGGGACCAGACCGGGGGCAAGGTGGACGGCTTCGTCTGCGCCGTGGGCTCGGGCGGCACGCTGGCGGGTGTCGCCATGGCGCTGCAACCCAAGGGCGTGAAGATCGGGCTGGCCGACCCTGAGGGCGCGGCGCTGCATTCCTTCTACACCACCGGCAAGCTGGAATCGCCCGGGTCCTCGATCACCGAGGGCATCGGCCAGGGCCGGATCACCGCCAACCTGGAGGACCTGACCCCCGATTTCAGCTGGCGCATCCCGGATGCCGAGGCGCTGCCGCTGATCTTCGACCTCGCCATGGAGGAAGGGCTCTGCATGGGCGGATCGACCGCGATCAACATCGCCGGCGCCATCCGCATGGCGAAGGAGATGGGGCCGGGCCACACCATCGTCACCGTGCTTTGCGACTACGGCAGCCGCTACCAGTCGAAAATCTACAACCCGGCCTTCCTGCGCGAGAAGGGCCTGCCGGTGCCGGAATGGCTGGCGCGGCCGGCCCGGCCGATCCCCTCGGTCTTCGAGGACGCCTGACACCGATGCGGGCCCTCCGCGCCCTTCTCCTTCTTCTGGTAGTTGCGGTCCTGGCGATGCCCGGGGCCGCTCCGCTTTGGGCGCAGGAGAACGGGCAGGCGGAGGAGACGGTCAATTACGAGGATTGGGAGAAGGCCGCGGCCAAGGCCGAGGAGGAGCTGGAAGACCGCAACCTGACCGAGGCCCGGCTGGAGGAATTGCGCGGCCAGATCGCCGCCTGGCGGGCGGCGCTGTCCACCGCGCAAAGCGCCAACTCGGCCCGGATCGGCACGGTGAAGGAACAGATCGCCGCGCTCGGCCCCGCCCCGGCGGAAGGCGAGACCGAGGCCGAGGAGATCAGCGCCCGCCGCAAGGAACTGGCCGACCGGCTGGTCAAGCTGCAGGCGCCGGGGATCGCCGCCGACGAGGCCTATCGCCGCGCCGACGGGCTGATCCGCGAGATCGACCGCATCTTGCGCGAACGGCAGGCGGATGCGCTGCTGCGGCTCTGGCCCTCGCCGGTCAACCCGGGCAACTGGCCCGAGGCGGCGGTGGGCCTGTCCGACACGGTGATGCGGTTCTGGTACGAGGGCAGCGAGGCCTGGGAAGACCCGGACGCGCGCGAGCGGCTGGTGGACAACCTGCCGCTGATCGTGCTGCTGCTGGCGGTCTGGGCCGGTCTGTCGATCTATGCCCGCCGCTGGATCGACGGCTATGCCGAACGGTTGCAGCAGCGCGGCGGCGAGATGCGGCGGCGGGTGCTGGCGGTGCTGGCCTCGCTGGGGCTGGTGGTGGTGCCGGTCCTCGGCGTGGTGGCGCTGACCTCGGCCCTGCGGGCGACCGGGATGCTGGGCGAGGTGGGCAGCCGGGTGAACCATGCCCTGCCGGTGATGGGCTTCCTGGTGTTCTTCGCCGCCTGGCTGGGGATGCGCGCCTTCCCGCGCCAGCAGGGCGAGGGCGCGGTGCTGCCGCTGCCGCCCGAGCGGCGGGCCGAGGGGCGGTTCCTCGCGGTGATGATGGGCCTCGTCTCCGCGGCCGAGCTTCTGCGGGCCGAGGCGATGGATGCGCAGGAATATTCCGACGCCACCACTGCGGTGATGACCTTCCCGATCCTGGTCGCCGGCGGGCTGGCGCTGTGGCGGATGGGCCGGGTGCTGCGGCGGGGGCGGGAAGAGGCGGGCGGGCAGAGCTATGTGCTGACACTGCTGTCGCTGATCGCCCAGGCGATCGGGCTGATCGGGATCGCCGGGCCGGTGCTGGCCGCCTTCGGCTATGTCGCGGCGGCGGATGCGATGATCTTCCCGGCCATCGTCTCGCTGGCGATGATCTGCATCCTCTTCATCCTGCAGCGGCTGGTCGGCGATGTCTGGGCACTGGCGCTGGCCCGCCGCGGCGAGGAGGCGGCGCCCGGCGACGGCCTCGTGCCGGTGCTGGCCGGCTTCGCGCTGGCGGTGCTGTCGCTGCCCTTGTTCGCGCTGATCTGGGGCGCCCGCTTTTCCGACCTGACCGAGCTCTGGACCCGGTTCCGCGAGGGCTTCCAGATGGGCGAGACCCGGATCTCGCCCACCGACTTCCTGATCTTCGCGGTGATCTTCGTCATCGGCTATGCCATCACCCGGCTGGTGCAGGGGGCGCTGCGCTCCACCATCCTGCCGAAGACCTCGATGGACCGCGGCGGCCAGACTGCGCTGGTGGCGGGGCTGGGCTATGTCGGCATCTTCCTGTCGGCGCTGGTGGCGATCAACGCCACCGGGATCGACCTCTCCGGCCTGGCCATCGTCGCCGGCGCGCTATCGGTCGGCATCGGCTTCGGCCTGCAGAACATCGTGCAGAACTTCGTCTCCGGCATCATCCTGCTGGTGGAACGGCCGGTCAGCGAGGGCGACTGGGTCGAGGTCGGCGGCGTGCAGGGCATCGTCAAGTCGATCTCGGTCCGCTCCACCAAGCTGCAGACCTTCGACCGCACCATGGTCATCGTGCCGAACGCCGATTTCGTCAGCCAGCAGGTGAAGAACTGGACCCGATTCTCGCTGGCCGGACGGCTGATCGTGCCGGTGGGCGTGTCCTACGGCACCGACACCCGCAAGGTGGAGCGCATCCTGCGCGAGATCGCCGAGGCGCAGCCGCTGGCCATCCTGAACCCGCCGCCGACCGTGGCCTTCCAGGGCTTCGCGCCGGATGCGATGCAGTTCGAGATCCGGGTGATCCTGCGCGACGTCAACTTCAGCGCCCAGGTGAAGACCGACATCAACCACCAGATCGTCGAGCGCTTCGCCGCCGAGGGCATCGAGATTCCGCACACCAGCGATGTCGCCCTGCGCAACGTCGACGAGATCGCCCGGGCGCTGGCCGGGTTGCGGGGGGAGGAGCCGCCCGCGGCGCCGGCGCCCGCGCCTGCCGCCCGCGATCCCCGCGACAAGGACGAAAGCGGCTGAGCCCGCATGACCGATGGACCGCCGATGACCGAGCTTCTGTTCCGCGCCGACCCCTATCTGCAGACCGCCCCGGCCCGGGTGCTGGCCCATACGCCCGAGGGCGGCATCGTGCTGGACCGCACGGTGTTCTACGCCACCGGCGGCGGCCAGCCCGGCGACAGCGGCTGGCTGGCCTGGGAGGGCGGAAGGCTCGCCATCGCCACCGCGGTGAAGGCCGAGGGCGGCGTGGCGCTGGTCCCGGCCGAGCCCGCCGCCATGCCGGCCCCGGGCGCCGAGGTGGTCCAGGCGCTGGACTGGACCCGCCGCCACCGCCACATGCGCATCCACACCGCGCTGCATCTTCTTTCGGTGGTGGTGCCTCTGCCGGTGACCGGCGGCCAGATCGGTGCCGAGCGCGGGCGGCTCGACTTCGACATGCCCGACCCGCCCGCCGACGTGGCGGCGCTGGAAGAGGCGCTGAACCGGCTGGTCGACCTCGACCTTAAGGTCTCCGAGACCTGGATCACCGATACGGAGCTGGCCGCCAACCCCGGGCTGGTGAAGACCATGTCGGTGAAGCCGCCCACCGGCCAGGGTCGCGTCCGCCTGGTGCGGATCGGCGAGGGCACGGGTCAGGTCGACCTGCAGCCCTGCGGCGGCACCCATGTCGCCCGCACCGGCGAGATCGGCCGCATCGTCCTCGACAAGGTGGAGAAGAAGGGCCGCCAGAACCGCCGCATTTCGATCTCGCTGGCGGAGTAGGGCGAGGCGGTGTGGCGCCGGTCTTCCCGGAGGTTGGCCCGGCGATGCCTCGCAGGGCAGGCGCGACCTGCCCGGGCCGACAGCCTGCGCCCCTGAGACCGATGCCCTGCCCGGAGAGGCAAGCGAAGCGCGCCGCCCTCCGGCAAACCAGCCCCTTGAACCCACCCCCGCCACAGGCTAAGAGCCGCTGACGGACAGTTGGCCGAGTGGTCGAAGGCGCACGCCTGGAAAGTGTGTAGGCGGGGAACCGTCTCGAGGGTTCGAATCCCTCACTGTCCGCCACATTCAGATACTGAATCCGTCCAAGGGCCCCGGTTGGGGCCTTTTTTCTTTTTGTTTCAAAGGGCGTTGGCAAGGTCATCCGCCCTTCGGAGACTCAGCGCTTCACGCAGAATGGGTCTCCGAATGGCCCGCGTCTCTCTTCGAGCGCCCCTCGATGGTCACGGGACGGCGCGAAACATCCTCGCATTTCCAATGGGTTGCCGCGTTCATGGGTTCGCCCCGTTCGCAAGATAATCTGGTAACGGAGACAGACACGAAGGCGCAGGGCGGTCAGAAGGACGGCTCCGTGGCGTCCAATCCCGAAGTCCGGCGGCCACGTTCGACGCAAGCCAAGGCCCTGCCGGAAGTCTCTGATGACAAACAGACTTCACGCCCATAGCCTGGCGCAATGTCGAACGGGGCGTGGACAGATGAAGAGAACGACCTGATCGTCGCGGATTACTTCGCGATGCTGGCCGACGACATCTCCGCGCGCCGCTACAGCAAGGCCGAGCACCGCCGCGCGCTGCTGCCGCTGCTGAACGGCCGGTCCGAGGGGTCCGTCGAGTTCAAGCACCAGAACATCAGTGCGGTGCTGAAGGGCCTCGGCGAGGACTGGATCCCCGGTTACAAGCCCGCGTTCAACTTCCAGATGACCTTGGTGGATGCCGTGGCGCGGTGGCTGGCGCTGAACCCGGCCTGGCTCGGACGCCAACCGGGGCTGCAAACCGCCGCTGGCCTGCGCGAGGCCGCGCAGATCTGGATCGGGCCGCCGCCGACGCTGTCGAACCAGCCGCCCCCGCAGGAGCTGGACCAGATGCTGCACATCGCCCGCAAGTTCGACGTGGCGGGCCGGGACGAGCGCAACCGGGCCCTCGGGCGCGCGGGCGAGGAACGTGTGCTGGCGCATGAACGGGCGTCTCTGCGCTCGGCAGGACGGGACGATCTGGCGCGCAAGGTGCGCTGGGTGTCGGAGGAGGATGGCGACGGCGCGGGCTACGACATCGCGAGTTTCGCCCCGGACGGGCTCCCGCGGCTGATCGAGGTCAAGACGACGAACGGGTGGGAGCGCACGCCCTTCCACATCACCCGCAACGAACTGGCCATGGCCGAGGAGCGCCGGCCGGAATGGTGCCTGTTTCGGCTCTGGAATTTCTCACGCGAGCCAAAGGCGTTCGAACTGCATCCGCCACTGGACACGCATGTCTCGCTGACCGCGACGACGTTTCAGGCGAGCTTTCACTGAGGCTCAGTCGAACACCCGCTCCGGCTGTTCGTGCCACGGCAAGGCCGCGACGTCGGTCAGTTTCAACAGGGTCACGGCGGGCACCTCGCGCTTGTAGACCAGTCGCTTGAGGACACCTGGCGCGAGATAGGCGAGCCGCAGCTGTCGGCTGACATGGCGTTCGGCAAGCCCCACGGCTTTCGCCAGATCGGTGACCGTGTTGAATTCGCCAGCCTCCATCCGCCGCCGCCAGCCCCACGCCCGACCAATGGCGCGCAGGATATGCGGATCCTGCGTTCGGTCTTCGCTGGGCAGATAGGTGGCGGGCGGCATGATCTTCGGCCGCCCGTTCTGCTTGCGGACCTTGAGCGGCACGAAGATCTGGATGGACTCGTCGGGTTTCATCATTCCGCCGCCACCTTCTTTCGTGGCGCCATCATGTCGCGCATGACGCCCGAGACGCCGTCGGTCCGGACATCGATCACCAGCCCCTCGGACGTCACAGTGACCCGGCGCACCAGCAACTGTACGATCCGGGTCTGCTCCGCAGGGAACAGCTGGGCCCAGACGTCATCGAACGTCTGCAGCGCGGAGATCACGTCGGCCTCGGCGAAGACGTGACCCTCGCGCGCCAAGTGGGCGATGACCTGCGCCGTGATCGAGGGCGCGCGCATCACCCGCCGCAACTCGGTCACCACGGCCGCTTCCACGAGGTCGGCAGGAAGACGGCGCGGGATGCCTTCATCGCTGGGCTCGCGGTTTTTGATGACGTCCATCGAGACGTAGTACCGGTATCGCCGCGCGCCCTTTTTCGTGCTGCTCGGGGTCATGGCGGCGCCCGTGGCCGTGAAGATCAGCCCCTTGAGCAGCGCTGGCGCCTGCGCGCGAGTGTTGTTGGCGCGCTTTCGCGGATTCTGCCGCAAGATGGCATGGACCTGATCCCACAGCTGCTCGCCGATGATGGCCTGATGCTCGCCGGGATAGGCATTGCCCTTGTGGACGGCGTCGCCGCGATAGACGCGGTTCACCAGCACCCTGTAGAGATATCCCTTGTCGACCAAGGTGCCCTGCTTGTTGCGGAACCCCTTGCGGCGCAGTTCACGGGCCAGCACGGTCGCTGATCCGACCTCGACGAACCTCTCGAAGATACCCCGCACGGTGGCGGCCTCGTCCTCGTTCACCACGAGTTTGCGGTCCTTCACATCGTACCCGAGCGGGACATAGCCGCCCATCCACATGCCCTTCATGCGGGATGCGCGGACCTTGTCGCGGATGCGCTCGGCCGTGACCTCGCGCTCGAACTGCGCGAAGCTGAGCAGGATGTTCAGCGTCAGCCGCCCCATGGACGTGGTGGTGTTGAAGGACTGCGTGACCGAGACGAAGGTGACGCCGTTGCGGTCAAAGACCTCGACCAGCTTCGAGAAGTCCATCAGCGACCGCGACAGGCGGTCGATCTTGTAGACGACCACCACATCGATCAGGCCGTCCTCGATGTCGGCCAGAAGCTGTTTGAGGCCGGGCCGTTCCAGCGTCCCGCCCGAAATGCCGCCGTCGTCATACTGATCGCGGACCAGCACCCAGCCCTCGGAGCGTTGGCTGGCGATGTAGGCTTCGCAGGCCTCTCTCTGGGCATGCAGGCTGTTGAATTCCTGCTCCAGCCCTTCCTCGGAGGACTTGCGCGTGTAGATCGCGCAGCGTTGGCGGCGGACGGGATTTGTGCGTTGATCCATCAATCATTCCCCCGCTTTCGTTCGCGCAACCCGAAGAAACGGTAGCCATTCCAACGCGTCCCGGTGATCGCCCGCGCAATCGCGGACAAGGATTTGTAGGGGCGGCCCTGCCACTCGAACCCGTCCCGCAGGACCGTGATCGTGTGCTCGACCCCGTTCCATTCTCGGATCAGCCTCGTGCCGACCACGGGATTGCGAGGATCGGCGATCTGGCTCTTGCGTGTCAGGGTGCCGCTGACCTCGTCGGCCAGCAGGTCCAGCATGCGCCGGGTTTCGCGATCAGGACCGCCATACGTCAGCTCCTGGATGCGGTAGGCCAACCGGCTCTCGAGGAACGCTCGGCTGTTGTTCGGCGCTGCCGATGCAAAGATCGTCTGCCACTCCGACTTCAGCTGGGTGACGGACATGGACTTCAGCGCGGCGAGGCGCGCGGGAATGGGATCGGGCTTGTTCATGCATTTCTCCGGCGAGTTGGAGTTGCATGACGGCATTTGTCGGGAGGAGAGTGTAGGCAACGTTCTCCAGTATCGTCAGATACTTCGCCCATTTCCCGCATCCGCAGCCGAACCAGCCCGAGCGCCATCAGGCCGCACAGCTCGGCGCGGCGTTCCGCGGGCGTCATCTGGTCGGGCGGGAGCGGATTGGGGCGTTTCAACTTGGTCTCCGTCATGCGGCGCTTGGCTGCAGCGCGCTCTGAGAGAGAAAAGCCAAGTGGACGGCCTGATCGGGACAGCTGCGGTCAGAAGAGCCTGATACCGGGAATCCGAGCCGCATAAACCGGCCTCAAGGGGCTCCCCATAGGTCATCCGTGTCCGGGGGTTCAATATGCTTGTTATGCGCCTTCACGTTCTCCTGCGTAACTGATGTCTTAATCAGGAGACGCTGACGACTTGGGGGACTAGATACCTGTGTCTATGCCCCCAGGACAAAAACGTCCACTTTCCGAGCCTTGTGTGGAGCCCCGGCAGGCTGCATTTATGAGGCAAGGAGAACACAAATGACCGAACAGAATCAATCAGAAACGGCAACCCCGCCCAAGAAGCCACGTCGGTCTGCGAACGCAGACAAGTGGGGCGCGAAGGTGATGGAGCAGGGTTTCTGCATGATCCCGTCGTTGCTGCTGCGCGCACAACGTCGGCTGCACCTGAACCCGTCTCAGCTCGCCGTCCTGCTTCAGATCATCGATCACTGGTGGGACGCCGCACGCAAACCGTACCCGAGCAAAAAGGAACTTTCGTCCCGCCTCGGCATCAGCGAGCGCCAAGTGCAGCGATACATCACTGACCTCGAACGGGAGGGGCTGCTGCGTCGGCACGAGCGCTACGGCGAACACGGCGGAAGGCAGACCAATATGTACGACCTGCAGGGCCTCGTCGACAAACTCGCCGAAATCGAGCCCGAGTTCCGCGAGACGCGCGAGTTGGCGCGCAAAAGCCGGAAGGCTGCTGCCTCCCCCGGCTGGCGTCCCAAGAAGAAGACCGGGGCCGACAAGGACGGCCCCAGCTAAGCCCGACTGATCCAGTCCACCCGAAGACCTCACCACGAAGCAGCAAGAAGCGCTGCTTCGAACGATCCCGCACGTCCAGATTTTCGAAGGCCACGAAGGAAGGCGCCGAATGAACCAACATTCCAAACATAGCATCGATCGGTCGCGTCGCCCTTTTGGGGGCGGAAGCGGCGCCATGGACGCCGAATTCACGCGGGAGTGGCGGTGCCATGACTGCGGGAGGCTCCTCGGCAAGACCAACGGCAGTCAGATGCAGATCCGCCGGAAGCCCCTCGATTATGTCGTCGGGTTTCCGGTTCTTGCGACCTGTCCCGGCTGCGGGTGGCTGAACGTGACGAACAAGCCGTAAGCGCGCGGCAACGCGCGCCCCTACCCAACCCTCAGAAACCCAAGAGACGCGCGACGTCCTGACCTGGCCACGAGAAGGCGCCGGACGCCTGGCCGCAAGGCAGGCGTCCAATGTCCATCGCGTGGCACGCGATCCGCGATCACCTTACGGATTCATCTTCCAAGCTTCACTTCCAGCGCAGTTTCGACGCCATCCGGCGCACGCAGGCCGCCCTCGCGCCGTTCCGCGATCCGGCGGCCCTGCTGGACGGGCTGCATAGCACCCCCGGCGATCCCGCCTGGAAAAACCAGATCCTCTCCGCGCTCGTCAGGGCGGCGCAGGGCGACGGGCCCGCGTCCGACTGCGCCCTGACAATGCTGTTGCTGGCGCTCTGGCCCGGCCTGGACGCCATCCGTCGCCGGTCGCTCTGGCGCAGGCTCGGCACTGCCGACGAAGTCGCGTCCGACGTACTGGCGCGCACCACCGAGGCTGTCCGCGGCCTCGACCTCGGGCGTGTCAACTGGATCGCGGCCACAGTGCTGCGGAATGTCGAGCGCGACATGATCCGCGTGCGCCAGCGCGACCAGACACGCGAACATCTCGCCAGCGGCGCCGATCCCGACGAGGTGGCTGACAGCGGCGACAGCGGGATCGGCGCGGCCGGGTACGTACGGCTGAACGGCGCCGTGCGGAAGCTGCTCGGCGATGACGCCCTGCTGGTGATCCGCGTGGCGATCGAGGGCTTCTCGCAGGCCGAAGTCGCCGTCGAGCTGGGCCTGACCGAGGCCGCTGCCCGCAAGCGGTACCAGCGCGCGATGCGCCGGCTGCACGACGCCCTCGAGGAAATCCCCTGAACCGATGTCCCGATCCGGTCCCGCCAGTGGCTTTTCCCATTCGAGCGCCCCGAGCGCCTTCCCTCCAACCGAAAGCAGACACGCATGAACCGCACTGCCGATCTGTCGCTCGAGGATTTCAGGCGTCTTCCGGGGCTCTATCGCCGCTGGGAGCTGACCGAGGTCTGCGAGCCCAACCGCAACTATCAGATCGAGGACGCCGGCGCCCATGCCGACGGGACGCCGTTGCTGGCGATCTACGTCGCCGAACCCGCGCCCGACGACCGCGAGGCCGCCTGATGGGCCTCCTCGATCACCTCATCCCACGGAGAAAAGCCATGCCGGACCAGCCGGACGACATCACCCGTCTTCGCAAGGCGAGCTACGCGCTCGAAGACCTCCCCGAAACCATCGCCTTCCCGCAGCGCCCCGGTGACGAGCCGCGCCAGCCGCGGCCGGTCGTCGAGGCGACCGTGGACGAGATCGCCTTCGCGATCGTGGAGGCGGAACGCGAGAGCTCAGCCGCCTACCGCTGCGCCGACGCGCTGAAGCGCCTGTACAGGCTCGCCCGCGAGGCCGGGTGCATTGGCGCAGATCGCGCCGCCGCTGCGGTGATGAAGAAGGAGGGCCAGTGATGGCCCTTCCCATCATCGGCGCCGACGAACGGCTCGCCCAACGCAAGGGCATCAAGGGCGTCATCTTCGGCCGGTCCGGCATCGGCAAGACCAGCCTGCTCTGGACGCTGAACGCCGCGACCACGCTCTTCCTCGATCTCGAGGCCGGCGATCTGGCGGTCGAGGGCCTGGAGATCGACACGCTCCGGCCCCGCACCTGGAAGGAATGCCGGGATTTCGCGGTGTTCATCGGCGGCCCGAACCCGGCGCTGCGCGAGGACCAGCCCTACAGCCAGGCGCATTTCGACGAGGTCTGCGGCCGCTACGGCGATCCGGCGGTGATCGGGAAATACGAGACCGTCTTCATCGACTCGATCACCGTCGCCGGGCGGCTCTGCTTCCAATGGTGCCGCGGCCAGCCCGAGGCCTTTTCGGAGAAGACCGGCAAGCCCGACATCCGCGGCGCCTACGGGCTGCATGGCCGCGAGATGATCGGCTGGCTGACCCACTTGCAGCACACGCGCGGCAAGCATGTCTGGTTCGTGGGCATCCTCGACGAGCGGCTCGACGACTTCAATCGCAAGGTCTTCCAGCCGCAGATCGACGGCAGCAAGACCGGGCTCGAGCTGCCGGGCATCGTGGATCAGGTCATCACCATGGCCGACATTCCTGACCCCGGCGGTCAGCCGCAGCGGGCGTTTGTCTGCCAGACGCTGAACCCCTGGGGCTTTCCGGCCAAGGACCGATCCGGTCGCCTCGACAGGGTCGAGGCCCCGCATCTCGGACGGCTGATGGAGAAGATCCAGCGCCCCGCGGCGCCCGCCTCCGAACGCCTGACCTGGCCGCCGGTGACCCCGGCCGATCCCGCGCCCGCCGAGGTGCCCGGCCATGGCTGAGCGCCTCTCGCCACGCCCGGTGTCCCGATCCGGTCGCCGGGGTGGCTTTCCCCTTCTGACGCCGCTGCGCGTCCCACCCTCCAACTGAAAGGAGCCGCGCAATGTCCGGACCCTGGAACGACTTCAACTCCGCGCAATCCAACACCAACGTTATCCCGAAGGGCACGCTCGCCAAGGTGCGCCTGACGCTCCGCCCCGGCGGCTTCGACGACCCCTCGCAGGGCTGGACCGGCGGCTGGGCCCGCCGCGCCACCACCGGCGCCGTCTATCTTGACGCCGAATACACTGTCGTCGAAGGGCCCTATGCCCGCCGCAAGATCTGGTCGCTGATCGGCCTCTACAGCCCGAAGGGCCCGGACTGGGCAAACATGGGGCGCGGCCTGATCCGCGGCATCCTCAACTCGGCGCGCGGCGTGTCCGACAAGGACAACTCGCCCGAGGCGCAGGCCCGCCGCCGCATCAACGGGTTCGGCGATCTCGATGGGGTCGAATTCGTCGCCCGCATCGACATCGGTCAGGACACCAACGGCGAGGACAAGAACGAGATCCGCGCTGCGGTCACCCCCGATCATCGCGACTACGCCGCGCTGATGGGCACGGTCGCGCCGCAGTTCACCGCCGCCCCGACGCAGGGCCACACCGCGCAGCAGCCCACCACGGCCACCCAGCCCAGCCAGCCCGCGTCCGCCCCCGGCGCCGCCGGTCGGCCGAGCTGGGCGCAGTAAGGGGGAGACCGGCCATGCGCTTGCGCCCCCGCCAGAAGACCTTCGTCGAGCGCAGCGTGGCTGCGCTCGCTTCCCGCGGCAACACGTTGGGCGTAGCGCCCACCGGCGCGGGCAAGACCATCATGCTCTCGGCGGTCACCGGCGAGATGATCGGCGACGGCGCCAAGGCCTGCGTGCTGGCCCATCGCGACGAGCTGACAGCGCAGAACCGCGCCAAGTTCCAGCGCGTGGTGCCGGGCGTCGCAACCTCGGTGATCGACGCCACGGAGAATTCCTGGGGCGGCCAGGTCGCCTTCGCCATGGTGCCGACGCTGGCGCGCGCCTCAAACCTCGCGGACATGCCGCGCCTCGACCTGTTGGTCGTGGATGAGGCGCACCATGCCGTCGCCGACAGCTATCGCCGCATCATCGACCGGGTGCGCGAGGCCAATCCCGACGCCCGCATCTTCGGGGTCACGGCGACGCCGAACCGGGGCGACAGGAAGGGCCTGCGCGAGGTTTTCGACAACGTCGCCGATCAGGTGCGGCTGGGCGAATTGATCGCCTCGGGCCACCTGGTGCCGCCGCGCACCTTCGTCATCGACGTGGGCGTGCAGGACGAGTTGCGCTCGGTCCGCAAGACCATGTCGGATTTCGACATGGCGGAGGTCGCGGGCATCATGGACCGCGCCCCCGTCACCGACGAGGTGATCCGCCACTGGAAGGAGAAGGCAGGCGACCGGCAGACCGTGGTGTTCTGCTCCACCGTCGCGCACGCCGAACACGTCACCGAGGCGTTCAGGGCAGCTGGCGTTTCCGCCGCGCTGATCCACGGCGATCTGGCGGCCGAGACCCGCAAGGCGATCCTAGCCGACTACGCCGCGGGCGACATCCGCGTCGTGGTCAACGTGGCGGTGCTGACCGAGGGATGGGACCAACCGCCCACCTCCTGCGTCGTGTTGCTGCGACCGAGTTCCTACAAGTCCACGATGATCCAGATGGTCGGGCGCGGCCTGCGCACCGTCGATCCGGAGGAACATCCCGGCATCGTCAAGACCGACTGCGTCGTGCTGGATTTCGGCACCTCGAGCCTGATCCACGGCACGCTGGAACAGGATGTCGATCTCGACGGCAAGACCGAACCCGGCGAGGCGCCGACGAAGACCTGTCCTGCCTGCGAGGCGGAGATCCCGCTGGCCGCCACCGAATGCCCGCTCTGCGGCGAGGCATTCCCGCGCGAGGATCTGGATGCGGGCGAAGCCGGGGGCGCCGCGCCGCTCTCGGGCTTCATGATGACCGAGATCGACCTGCTGCAGCGATCCAGCTTCGCGTGGGTCGACCTCTACGGCACGGACGACGCGCTGATGGCCACGGGCTTCGCCGCCTGGGGCGGCATCTTCTGGCTGGACGGGGTCTGGTACGCCATCGGCGGGGCGAAGGGCGAGCGCCCCCACCTGTTGGGCGTCGGCGAGCGCACCGTCTGCCTCGCGCAGGCTGATGACTGGCTGAACACGCACGAGACCGACGAGAGCGCCTTCAAGACCCGTTCATGGCTGCGCCAGCCGCCGACCGAAAAGCAGCTGCAGTACCTGCCGCCCGAGTGCCGCCATGACTTCGGCCTGACGCGCTACCGCGCCTCGGCGCTGATGACCTTCGGCTTCAACAAGCGCGCCATCCGCCAGCTGATCGACACGGCGGGCAACCCCGAACGGAGGGCGGCATGACCCATGTCCACCCCCACCCCAATCTCCGCCGCGGACCGGCGGCGGCTCTGGCATCCGCGTGGGACGCTCTGTGCTGTCTGCCGGCAACCCACCCGTGGTTTTGGCTGGTTCGATCCGCACCGGTCGAAGCGGCCCCGGCCATCGGTCTGGTTCTGCTCGATGCGCTGCCAGTCCTTCTGGACGCGCTTGGCGCGGGAGCGTTTCGCCATGGTTGACCTCACCGAGGAAGAGCGCGCCGCGATCACCGCCACCATGAAACGCGTCGCCCTGCTGATGGACGAGATCGGCTGGGCCACCCCGCTCGGCGAACTGACCGAGGCGCAGGTGCGCGCGCTGATCGAGGAAGCCGTCGAGGGCTTCCGCGAGGCCATGTCCGACATCGCCCGGGCGCAGACGCCGGAGGTGCCGTTTTGACCCTCGATTACAATCATCGGCCCAGTTTCGCGGAGCAGGTCAACGTCGCCGTCGATCGGGCGCTCACCGCCGATCAGGCCACGCGGCCGCCCCGCGATTATCTCGGCGGCTCGCGCCTCGGCCATGCCTGCGAGCGCGCCCTGCAGTTCGAGTTCACGGCGACCCCGAAGGACGAGGGAGGGGACTTTTCGGGCCAATCGCTGCGCATCTTCGCTATCGGCCACGCGCTCGAGGAT
>NZ_JAAKGP010000015.1 GCF_011043545.1 Rhodobacter sp. SGA-6-6
CTCCAAAGGGAGACCTGGGGACAGGATCGCCCGCATCCGCTCAGGCCGATTTCGACCGCTTCAGGCTGTGGAACGGCAGATCGCGGGCCCTTGCCGTATCGGTCGGTCAGGTCCAGGATTTCGACGCGATCACCGCCCACCCTGCTCCGGAACCATTGCAGCATCGGGTCGGAAGAGGTGATGAAGCTGTCCCGGCTCTCGCGGATGATCAGCCCGTCGCCCAGCATCTTGCCTTCGTCATTGCACCAACGGGTCGAGCCCGCCTCGGTCATCAACACCGACCGCTGGCGCAGCTACAACCACCTCGGAGACTTCGGTTACGCCCATGTCCGCGTCGACCACGGCCGCGACGAATTCGTCCGCAGCGAGGTCCATATCAACGGCATCGAGGCCTTCTGGGGCTACGCCAAGACCCGCCTCGCCCGCTTCCGCGGCATGAACCCGAAGACCTTCCCGCTGCACTTGAAGGAATGCGAGTTCCGATACAACAATCGGGGCAGGAACCTGACGCGGCTCATCCTCAAGATCTGCCGCGAAAACCCGCTCTCCTAGTCAAGATCCTCTGCAGTTAACGAGCCTGTGACCGACCTACCCGCTGCTGGTGAAGCCGTGCGGGAAGGGCGGCCCCCGAGCGGCCTGTCGGCCCGGCAGAACGACGGGAAAAGTCGCGAGCCTCGGCGGCCTGACCGTCTGACGCGTCATGAAGAGGAGGAGCGGAGAACACGCTGTCGGAGGATCATGCCCACGGCCATGGCGGCAGGGCCGGCGACGGAAGACGCGGAAGAAAGGGCGACAGCGGGCTGGCGGCTTGTCGTTGCGCTGGCTGGCTGATCGTCGCGGGAGGGTCGCTGGACGCTGGCTGCCATCGGGGAGCTGGCTGTCTTGCTGCACCGATAGCTAGGCGCCGGGGCGGCGGGGGCCAATGCGACAGCTGCGCTCGACTGTTTCGGTCGGGATTGTCCGCAGGGCGGCCATGCGGCGCTGCCCCTCACCTCGGGGCGATCAGGATGTCCTTCAGCCCGGGCTTGGCGGCGACGGATTCCTCCACCAGGTCCAGCTCGGCCTCGATATGGTCGAAGTGGTGCTCCATCCAGCGGGCCGCCTCCGCCCCGTCCCCGGCCTCGACCAGGTCGACGATCTTGCGGTGGTCGTCCTGCGGGCAGGTCCGCACGTCGCGGCGCTGGTAGACCGCCAGGATCAGGTAGGAGCGCGACACCAGCCCGTTCAGGAACTCCCACAGCGCCGGGTTCTGCGCGCATTCGCCCAGCTTGAGGTGGAACTCGCCCGACAGCCGCATCATCGGCGCGACCTCGCCGTCGAGGCGGGCCTTGTCCTCCTCGACCAGGATGGCGCGCAGGCCGGCGATCTGCTGCGGGCTGGCGAATTTCGCCGCCTCCCGGACCATGTAGCCCTCGACCAGGCGGCGGGCGTCCAGGATGTTGCGCGACTCGATCACGCTCGGCCGCCAGACGAAGGCGCCACGGTTCGGCTCCTGCTTGACGATGTGCTCCTTGGCCAGAATCAGCAGGACCTTCCGCACCCTGGCCCGGCTGACGTTGAAAAGCGACGCCAGCGAATCCTCGGTCAGCTTGATCCCGGGCACCAGCCGCCGTTCGGCGATGGCGCGGCGGATCTCGCGGTAGAGTTCCTGCTCTGCCTCTCCTCCCGACAATTGCGACATGTTTTCTCTCACCATTCCGCCGGGCAAAGCCTGCTTTCCCGGCCAAGGACCTAGATACCGCGCATTTCCGCCGGCTGACAAGCTGCCCGGATGCCGCCGGGCCGCCGGCAGATTTTCCGCGGTTGCACGAGAAATGTGTAGACAACAAGAGAAAATATTGTGCACAATTTTTCGAAAGACGAACAGGGAAGCAGGAGCCGGCCGGTATCGGCGATGCGGCTCCAGGCCAAGAAAGGACGCGAATGCAGCCGTTCCTGAAAGTGGATCAGGTGACGAAGCGATTCCACAAGGTCGTGGCCAACGACCGGGTGAGCTTCGACGTGATGCCGGGCGAGATCCACTGCCTTCTGGGCGAGAACGGCGCCGGCAAGTCCACCATCGCCGAATGCATCTACGGTTTCTACAAGCCGGACGAGGGCACGATCACCGTCCAGGGGAACCCCGCGGGCCTGACCTCGCCGCGCGACGCCATCGCCCGCGGCATCGGCATGGTGCACCAGCATTTCGTGCTGGTCTCCTCGATGACCGTGCTGGAGAACATCGTCATCGGCACCGATGCGGCGCGGCCCATCCTCGACCTGAAGGCCGCCGCGGCGCGGATCAGGGAGATCGGCCGGCGCTACGATGTCGACATCGATCTGGAGGCGCGGATCTGGCAGCTGCCGGTCGGCCAGCAGCAATGGGTCGAGATCCTGAAGGCGCTGTTCCAGGGCGCCCGCCTGCTGATCATGGACGAGCCGACGGCGGTGCTGACCCCGCAGGAGGCGCGGCGGCTGTTCCAGATCTTCCGCGAGATGACGGCGGACGGCCTGTCGGTCATCCTGATCAGCCACAAGTTCGACGACGTGATGCAGTCCGACCGGGTGACGGTGCTGCGCCGGGCCAAGGTGATCGGCACGGTGAACACCCGCGAGACCACCAAGGAGGCGCTGACCAACATGATGGTCGGCCGGTCGGTCGAGCTGCGGGTCAAGCGCGACGAACACCCCCGCGGCGCGCCGGTGCTGGAGGTGCGCGACCTGCGGGCCGCGAACGACTTCGGCACCGAGAAGCTGTCGGGCATCGACCTCACCGTCCACCGGGGCGAGATCGTCGGCATCGCCGGCGTCGCCGGCAACGGCCAGGGCGAGCTGTTCGAGGCGCTGATCGGCGCGCGCAAAACCCGCGGCGGCAGCATCCGGCTGGACGGCGCCGACATCACCGGCCGCAGCCCGGCCGAGATCCAGCGCATGGGGATGGGCTACATCCCCGACGACCGCTTCGCCGACGGGCTGGTCGGCGACTACGACATCCAGAGCAACCTGATCCTCGGCCACCACCGCCGCGAACCCTTCGCCCGCCGCGGCCTGCTGCAGTTCCGCGCCATCCGCGACTTCGCCCGCAAGGCCATCGAAGAGCTGGAGATCAAGGCCCCGTCCGAGACCACGCGCACCCGCAGCCTGTCGGGCGGCAATGCGCAGAAGGTGATCGTCGCGCGCGAATTCGCCCAGGCGACCAAGGTGATCCTGGCCAACCAGCCCTCGCGCGGGCTGGACGTGGGGGTGATCGAATACATGCACGAGCGGCTGCTGGAGAAGCGCCGCAACGACTTCGGCATCCTTCTCGCCTCCGAGGAACTGGACGAGCTGCTCGGCCTCGCCGACCGGATCGTGGTGATCTTCAAGGGCCGCATCCTGGGCGAGTTCGCCGCCGGGACGGCCGACATCGAACGGATCGGTCTCTTGATGGCGGGCCAGGAGACGGCGGGCAAGGCGGAGGAAATTTCCTGATGGGACTGCGTCTCGAACCCCGGCTGGCCCCGAGCGCCCGCTGGCAGGCCGTGTCGGTGGCCGTGGCGCTGCTGGCCGCGCTGGCAGTCAGCGCGCTGCTGCTGGAAAGCGCCGGAACCGATGTCGGGGTGGCCTTCGCCGCCATCCTCGACGGCGCCTTCGGCGGGCTGCGGACGACGGCGAAGACGCTGGCCAAGGCGACGCCGATGATCCTGACCGGCCTTGCCATCACCGTCGCCTTCCGCGCCAAGGTCTGGAACATCGGCGCCGAGGGCCAGCTCTTCGCCGGGGCGATGGCCTCCTACTGGCTCTACACCCTGACCGGCCCTGCCCTGGGCATGGCGCTGCTGCCCCTGCTCTTCGCGGCGGGCTTCGTGGGCGGCGGGCTCTACGGCGGGCTGGCGGGCTGGCTGCGGTCGGCCTTCCGGGTCAACGAGGTGCTGACCACGGTGATGCTGAACTACGTCATCCTCTACCTGCTGTCCTTCCTGCTGGTCGGGCCCTGGCGCGACCAGAGCAGCTTCTACCAGCAGTCCGAGCGCATCGACCGGGCGGCCTGGCTGCCCGACCTCTGGGCGCCGGGCAAGCTGCACCTGGGCTTCCTGGTTGCCATCCTCGCCGCCGTCGCCATCCATGTGGTGATGAACCGCAGCTGGTTCGGCTACGAGGTCAAGGCCGTCGGCCTGAACGCCCGCGCCGCCCGCTTCAAGGGCATCAACGTCGAACGGACCGCGGTCGCGGTGATGGTCCTCAGCGGCGGGCTGGCCGGGCTGGCCGGGATGATCCAGGTCTTCGGCGTCAACCACCGGCTGGAATCCGACATCTCGCTCGGCTTCGGCTTCACCGGCATCATCATCGCGGTGCTGGCGATGCTGCGGCCGGGCTGGGTGGTCTTCGTCGCCATCCTGTTCGGCGGCTTCGAGAACGGCGGCATCAAGATGCAGGTCGCCACCGGCGCGCCGAGCGCGATCGTCTCGGCGATCGAGGCGATCACGCTGCTGTTCTTCCTGACCGCCGCCGCCCTGACCCGTTTCCGCATCGTCTGGAGGAGCACCTGATGGGCGACCTGTTCACCGACACCATCGTCATCAGTGTTCTGGCCGCGACGATCCGCATCGCCACGCCGCTGATCCTGGCCGCCCTGGGCGAATTGATCGCCGAGCGGGCGGGCATCCTGAACCTCGGGGTGGAGGGCACGATGCTGATGGCGGCCTTCGCGGCCTTCATCGGCGCCTATGCCACCGGGTCGACGCTGATGGCGCTGCTGCTGGCGGTGCTGGCCGGCATGGCGATGTCCTTCATCATGGTGTTCATGGCCGCCACGCTGAAGGTCGAGCAGGTGGTGACGGGGCTGGCGCTGAACCTGCTGGCGGCGGGGATGTCGCTCTATCTCTACAAGGCCTTCTTCGCGGTCGAGGGGCAGGCGATGCCGACTGTCGCGGTGATGCCGGTGGCGCCGATCCCCTTCCTGAGCGAGATCCCCTACATCGGACCGATCCTCTTCACCCAGAAGGTGCTGACCTATGTCGCCCTCCTGATGGTGCCGGTGGTCTGGTTCTTCCTCTACCGCACCAAATACGGGCTGGAGATCCGCTGCCTGGGCGAGAATCCCAAGGCCATCGACACCAAGGGGATGAGCGTCTCGCTGCGCCAGTATGGCGCGGTGATGGCCGGCGGCGCGCTTTGCGGCCTGGCCGGGGCCTTCGTCACCATCGGCTCCTCGGCCCGCTTCGTTCCCGACATCACCAACGGCCGGGGCTGGCTGGCACTGGTCATCGTCATCGCCGCCAACTGGCGGCCAAGCGGCATCCTGATCGCGGCGCTGGTCTTCGCCTTCCTCGACGCGCTGCAACTGCAGATCCAGGGGATCGGCGTGCAGATGCCCTACCAGATCTTCCTCGCCCTGCCCTATGTTCTGGCCATCGTGCTGATGGTGCTGAAAAGCCGCCGCGGCCGCTCGGAAGAGCCCGCCCGGCTGGGCGTGCCCTATTTCCGCGGCGAGAGATGACCGCCAGACCGGACCAAGCATGAAAATCCTCGTCCTCAATCCCAACACCAGCCAGTTCGTCACCGACCGCGTGGTCGAGACCGCCCGCGCCGCCGCCGGGCCGGAGTGCCGGGTGACCGGCGTCACCGGCCGCCGCGGCCCGCCCATCGTCGGCACAAGGTCGGAATGCGCGATGGCCGCGGCCGAGGCGCTGGACCTCGCGGCCGAACATGCCGGCGATGCCGACGGCATCCTGCTGGCGATCTCCTTCGACACCGGCCTCGACGCGCTGCGCGAGATGCTGCCCATCCCCGTCGTCGGGATGAGCGAGGCCGGGATGCTGGCGGCGATGACCGTCGCGCGGCGCTTCTCGCTGCTGACCTTCGGCAACCGCGCGGTGCCGATCTACGAGGAGCTGGTCGCCCATTACGGCTGGACCGGCCGTTCGGCCGGGGTGCTGTCGCTGCCGCCGCTGACCGAGGCGCAGCTGCGCGACACGGCGCTGGTGCTGCCCGACCTCGCCGCGGCGATCGCCGCCGCCGCGGACCGCGGCACCGAGGCGGTGGTGCTGGCCGGCGCGGTCTTCGCCGGGCTGACCGACCGCCTGCGCGACAGCGTGCCCATCCCGGTGATCGACGGCGTAGTGGCGGCCGTGCACCAGCTGCGGATGCTGCACGCGCTGGCCCCGGCCAAGCCCATGGCCGGCAGCCTGGCCTTCCCGCCCGCCAAGCCGCTTGCGGGGATGTCCCCCGCCCTCACCCGCCGGTTCCAGGACTTCCCGGCACCGCCCCCCCGCGACAACGGAAAACCGAAATGAACATTCTGATCGAGTGGCTGGGCATCCTCGGCCGGTGGGCCCATGTCCTGTTCGCCATCACCTGGATCGGGACCTCCTTCTATTTCAACTGGCTCGACCTGTCCGAGCGCAAGCCGAAGGCCCCGACGCTGAAGCCCAACGTCGAGGGCGAGGTGCACGAGATGCACGGCGGCAGCTTCTACTACCACGAACGTTTCTGGCCGACCGGGGACAACCCCCGCACGCTGGCGCATTCCGGCCCGGCGCAGTTCACCTTCCTGACCGGGCTGTTCCTGGTCGCCTATTTCTACTGGCGCGGGCCTTCGGTCTACCTGATCCCGCCCGGCTCGGCCCTGACCGTGGTCGAGGCGGTGATCCTCAGCGGCCTTGCCCTGCTGCTGCCCTGGCTGATCTACCACCAGACCTGCAAGCGGGTGCAGTCCGACACCGCCGTCCTGTGCGCCATGGCGGTGGTGGTCACCGTCGCCAGCTTCGTGCTGACCCGGGTCTTCAACCCGCCGGCCGCCTTCGTCCATGTCGGCGCGATGCTGGGCACAATCATGGCGGCGAACGTGCAATACGTCATCATCCCCAACCATATCCGGATGCGCCGGCAGGTGCAGGCGGGGCAAGAGGTGGACCTGACCTTCCACAAGCTGGCCAAGCGCCGGTCGCAGCACAACAACTACATGACGCTGCCGGTGCTGTTCGGGATGCTCAGCGCGCATTTCCCGCTGGCGACCTCCAGCGAACTGTCCTGGGCGATCCTGGTGCTGGTGATGGCGGCGCTCTTCACCCTGCGCCACTACCGCAACGTCCAGCTGCGGACCGACCGCAAGCCGCGGGCCCTGCTGGGGCTGGCGGGCGCGCTGCTGGCCTGCGGCATCGGGCTCAGCTTCGTGCCCCGCACCGCGGCGGTGGAGGACAGGTCCGCCCTTTCCGCCGCCGATGCCCGCATCCACGACATCGTGCAGACCCGCTGCGCCGTCTGCCACGCCACCACGCCCAGCTTCGACGGCTTCACCGTGGCGCCGAACGGCGTCCATCTGGAGACCATGGCCGAGATCGAGGTGCGCAAGGACCAGATCATGACCCTCGCCATCGCCAGCGACCTGATGCCCCCCGGCAACCTGACCGAGATGACCGACGCCGAGCGCAGGGAACTGGCCGACTGGCTGGCGGCCAGGGGCGCCGTCACCCTGGACCTGGAGTAGACATGGACCCCGTTCCCTATCCGCGCGACATGGTCGGCTACGGCCCGATGCCGCCGCAGCCCCTCTGGCCGGGCAAGGCGCGACTCGCACTGAACTTCGTGGTGAACTACGAGGAGGGCGGCGAGAACTGCGTCCTGCACGGCGACCCGGCCTCCGAAGCCTACCTGACCGAGATCGTCGGCACCGCCCCCCTGCCCGGCCAGCGCAACCCGACCATCGAGTCGCTCTACGAATTCGGCAGCCGGGTCGGGGTCTGGCGGCTGCTGTCGCTGTTCGCCGCGCATGGGCTGCCCTTCACCGCCTTCGCCGTCGGCATGGCGCTGGAGCGTAACCCCGAGGTCGCCCGCCGCATGGCCGCCGAGGGGCACGAGATCGCCAGCCACGGCTGGCGCTGGATCGACTACCGCGACATCGACGAGGCGACCGAGCGCGACCACATGCAGCGCGCCATCCGCCTGATCCGCGACCTGACCGGCCAGCGCCCGCTGGGCTGGTATACCGGCCGCATCAGCGCGCAGACCGCCCGGCTGGTGGCCGAGGAGGGCGGCTTCCTCTACCACTCCGACAGCTATGCCGACGAACTGCCCTATTGGGAGCGGATCGGCGCGGCCGGGAACCTGGTGGTGCCCTATACGCTCGACGTCAACGACATGAAGTTCGGCGGCTACCAGGGCTTCAACTCGGGCGACCAGTTCTTCACCTACCTGAAGGACAGCTTCGACTGGCTTTACCGCGAGGGCGCGACCACGCCGCGGATGATGTCGGTGGGCCTGCATTGCCGCATCGCCGGGCGGCCCGGCCGGATCGCGGCGCTGGACCGTTTCCTGACCCATGTGCGCCGGCACCCCGATGTCTGGGTCTGCCGGCGCGACGAGATCGCCCGCCACTGGCGGGCCACCCATCCCCTTTCTCCAATCCAGGCAGCGACATGAGACAATCCTTCGGCGAAACCCGCGCCCGCTTTCGCGACAACCACGCGCTGATCGGCGCCGACAGCCACGAGCGCACCACCCTGCCCAACTGGCCGGGCATCCCGGTGGTCTTCGTCATCGCGCCGCAGATGGGCGCGCGGTTCACCGAGTTCTTCGCCCACATGCCCGCCGGGGCCGAGGCCCTGCCCCCCCTGCCCGGCTACGAGCGGTTCTTCTTCGTCCTCGACGGCACGGTGGAACTGACGGTCGGTGCAAAGACGCATTCCCTCGCGGCCGAAGGCTACGCCTTCCTGCCCGCCGACACCGACCACCGCATCCGCAGCGCCGGCGAGGCCCGGCTGGTGGTGCTGGAGCGCCGCTACCTGCCGCTGCCCGGCGCGCAGCCGCCGGCGCCGCATGTCGGCGACTGCAAGGCGATGACCGCGGTGCCGATGAAGGGCGACACCGGCCTTATGCTGAAGAAGCTGTTGCCGGAGGAGCTGTCCTTCGACTGCGAGGTCAACGTGATGGACTTCGCCCCCGGCGCCTCGCTGCCCTATGTCGAGACGCATTTCATGGAACACGGGCTCCTGTTCCTGAACGGCGGCGGCGTCTACCGGCTGGACGACAGCTGGTATCCGGTGGCCGAGGGCGACGTGATCTGGATGGGCCCCTATTGCCCGCAATGGTTCGGCGCCATCGGCAAGGGGAATGCCCGCTACCTGATCTACAAGAACTGGAACCGCGACCCGCACGTCTCCTGACCGCGGTGCCGGGCCGGGATGCACAAGATTTTACTACATTGTAAACAATATTTGTGCACAATAATTCCTGCCAGACCGGACGAACCGAGTCGGCCAAGGACCAACCAACAGGAGGAGTGAATGGCAGAATTCGGACGAACGATCAGGGGCCTCGCGGCCGGCGCGGTCCTGTCCCTGGCGGCCGCGGCGGCCTCGGCGCAGGAGGCGACCACGCTGAAATTCGCCGCCGCCTTTCCGGCGGGGGTAGAGAATGCCTGGGTCAAGGCCTGGGTCGATGCCTTCCAGCGGGTGAAGGCGGAAAAGCCCTACGGGCTGGAGCTCGAACTGGCCTATACGGAAAACGTCTACGGCGACAAGGGCATCACCGTCCTGGAGGAATATGCCGAATCCGGCGAATATCCGATCATCTGGGCGCACAGTTCGTTCTCGGACGAGGTGGAGGAGCTGAAGGACAGCTACCCCGACACCATGTTCGTGACGGTGGGCGCGGGGAACCGGCCGCTCGGCGGCAATTCCTACCTGATCTACACCCACCTGCACGAACCGGCCTATCTGGCCGGCGTCCTTGCCGGCGGCATGACCCAGTCCGACCGGCTGGGCGTGGTGGGGCTGTTCCCGGCCGACGACGTGAACGACCAGGTCAACGGCTTCCGCGCCGGCGCCCGGTCGGTGAACCCCGACGTCAAGGTCTCCGTCACCTTCATCGAAAGCTGGTATGACCCGGCCAAGGCCGCCGAGGCGGCGAATGCGCAGATCGCGGCGGGCGCCGACCTGATCTTCCAGCTGGGCGAATCCTTCCAGACCTGCCAGGAGCGCAAGGTGCTCTGCATCGGCAACTACATCGACAGCAGCACCATCGCCCCCGAGGTCGTTCCCACCAGCTCGATGGTGTTCTGGGAACCGCAGATCCGCTATGCCATCGACCAGTGGAAGGCCAAGCAGGACAGCGGCGAAGCCTATGACGCGCCGATGGAGGCGGTCTGGTTCCCGATGGCCGAAGGCGGCGGCGACATCGCCCCCTACCACGACTTCGAGGACAAGATCCCGGCCGAGGTGAAGGAGAACGTCGCCAAGGCCCGCGCCGCCATCCTGGACGGCTCGCTGAAGGTGGAACTGGACAGCTCGCTGCCCGCCTCGGACTGAGCCTTTCCGGCAGGAGACAGAAACGGCCGCCCCCAACAGGCGGCCGTTTCGCCATGCGGCGGGGTCAGGCCGCGGCCCGCCGGTTGCGCTGCAACGTCAGCAGGATGTTCTCGGCGGTGGCGGGCGCGTCCAGCCCGGCGAAATCCCCCGGGCCGATGGCCTGCGCCACCGCATCGGCCAGCGCGCTCAGCACCACCAGCGCCAGGCACAGCGGCGGCTCGCCGATGGCCTTGGAATGGAACACCGTGTCCGGGATCTCGCCCGTGTTGTCGAGGAAGGCCATCCGCATCTCGCGCGGGCGGTCGGCGCAGGCCGGGATCTTGTAGGTCGAGGGCGCATGGGTCCGCAGCCGCCCGGCGGCGTCCCAGACCAGCTCCTCGGTGGTCATCCAGCCCATGCCCTGCACGAAGCCGCCCTCCAGCTGGCCGAAGTCCAGCGCCGGGTTCAGCGACCGGCCGACGTCGTGCAGGATGTCCACCCGGTCGACCGCGTTCTCGCCCGTCAGGGTGTCGATGGTCACCTCGGCCACCGCCGCGCCGTAGACATAGTAGCGGTAGGGATGGCCGGTCATCGCCACCGGGTCGTAGTCGTTCTCGGGCGCCTTGTAGCTGCCGGTCGCCGACAGCGGCACCCGCGCCATATAGGCCCGCTCGGCCAGGTCGTCGAAGCCGATCTCCTGGTTGCCGACGCGGACGCGGTTCGGCAGGAACTCGATCTGTTCGGGCGGGACGGAACCGTCCCGGCACAGGAAATCGACCAGCCGCGCCCGGATCTTCCCCGCCGCATTGCGCGCCGCCGCGGCGTTGATGTCGGTCCCCGACGAGGCCGCGGTGGCCACGGTGTTCGGCACCTTCTCGGTGGTGGTGGCGGAGACGCGGATGCGGGCGACATCGACCTGCAATTCCTCGGCCACCACCTGCGCCACCTTGGTGTGCAGGCCCTGCCCCATCTCCACCCCGCCGTGGTTGAGGTGCAGCGACCCATCGGCATAAAGGTGCAGCAGCGCCCCGCCCTGGTTCAGGAAGTTCAGCCCGAAGCCGACGCCGTATTTCAGCGGCATCAGCGCCAGCCCCTTCTTCAGTACCGGCGAGCCGGCGTTGAAGGCGGCAATCTGCCGCCGCCGGGCGTGATAGTCGGACGAGGCGACCAGCGCGGGCACCACCCGGCCCAGGAGGTTGTCGCCCACCTCCGAGCCGTAGGGGGTGATGTTGCGCGTCGCGGTGCCGTAGAAATTGGCCTGCCGCACCGCCAGCGGGTCGCGGCCCAGATGGCGGGCGATCCGGTCCATCACCCGCTCCACCACCAGAAGCCCCTGCGGCGAGCCGAAGCCGCGGAAGGCGACGGCGCTGACGGTATGGGTCTTCCAGTAATGGCAGGTGGCCCGGAAATGCTCCAGGTAATAGCAGTTGTCGGCGTGGAAGACCGCGCGGTTCAGCACCGGGATCGACTGGTCCAGCGAGTTGCCGCAGGCGCCGTGGATATCGAACTCGATCCCCAGCACCCGGCCTTCGCCGTCGAAGCCCACCCGGAAATCGGTGTGCATCTCGTGCCGCTTGCCGGTGATCTTCATGTCGTCGTCGCGGTCGAGCCGGATCTTCACCGGCCGGCCGGTCCGGCGGGCGGCGACGGCGGCGATGGCGGCGAAATGGCTGGGCACCGTCTCCTTGCCGCCGAAGCCGCCGCCGAGCCGCCGGACCTCGACCGTCACGCTGTTGGCCGGCTGGTCCAGCACGCGGGCGACGATGGTCTGCACCGCGCTCGGGTCCTGGGTGGCGGAGTAGAGGTGGATGTCGCCGTCCTCTTTCGGCACCGCCAGCGCGATCTGGCTTTCCAGGTAGAAATGCTCCTGCCCGCCGTTCGACACCCGCCCCGACAGCCGGTGCGGTGCGGCCTCGATCGCCGCCGCGCTGTCGCCGCGCCTCAGCACCCGCGGCGGCTCGTGCAGGCTGCCGGCCGCGCGCGCGGCGTCCACATCCAGGATGGCGGGCAGTTCCTGATAGTCGATCTCGGCCAGCGCCACCGCATCGCGCGCCGCCGCGCGGCTGTCAGCGACGACGACGAAGACCACCTGCCCGGCGTATTCGACCAGCCGGTCGGAAAACACCCGGTCGTCGCCCAGGCCGCCGTGGCTGAAATCGTTGGTGCCCGGAATGTCGGCCGAGGTCAGCACGGCGCGGACCCCGGGCGCGGCCTCCACCCGGCTCAGGTCCAGCCGGGCGATCCGGGCATGGGCATGGGGGCTGAGGCAGGGATAGAGATGCAGCGTCCCCCGCGGCTCGGGCATGTCGTCCAGATAGGCTGCCGTGCCGGTGACGTGCTTGCGGCCGCTTTCATGCTCCAGCCGGCTGCGGATGCCGCCGGCGATGGCGTCGGCCTTGCTGTCGATCTTGCCCATGCCCGTTCCCCCTATGCCCTGATCCGCGTCGGCACCCGGTCCGGCGCCGTCTCGACATGCACCTTGCGCAGCAGGTTCGCCGCGGCCTGGCGGCGGTAGTCCGCGCTGGCCCGCATGTCGGTGATCGGCGAGAAGTCCCGCTCCAGCGCCGCGCAGGACGCTTCGACCGTCGCCTCGGTCCAGGGCTGGCCCGTCAGCGCCGCCTCGGCCGCCGATGCCCGTTTCGGGGTCGCCGCCATGCCGCCGAAGGCGATGCGCGCGGCCTCCACCCGCCCCCGGGCGATCTTCAGGTTGAAGGCGCCGCAGACGGCCGAGATGTCCTGGTCGAAGCGCTTCGACAGCTTGAAGGCGAAGAAGCGCCAGCCCGGCGCCGGCCGCGGGATCGTCACGCCCACCACCACCTCGCCCGGCGCGCGGTCCTGCTTGCCGTAGGCCAGGAAGTAATCCTCCAGCGCCACCTCGCGCTGTGCCTCGCCGTGCCGCAGCAGCAGACGCGCGCCGATGGCGATCAGCAGCGGCGGGGTGTCGCCGATGGGAGAGCCGTTGGCGATGTTGCCGCCGACGGTGCCGAGGTTGCGGATCTGCCGCGAGCCGATCCGCCGCAGCACCGCGGCGAAGTCCGGGTAATCGGCCAGCAGCGCCGGAGGCAGGTCGCTGTAGCGGACGGCGGCGCCGATGAAGAAGGCCTCCGGCGTCTCGCGGACCTCCAGCAGCTCGGCCACCTGGCCGGTGTAGATGACATGGCGCAGCTTGCGGTTCTGCTTGGTCACCCAGAGCCCGACATCGGTGCCCCCCGCCAGCACGGTCGCCTCCGGCGCCTCGGCGCAGGCGCGGGCCAGGCTGGCCAGCGTCAGCGGCGCATGGAAGCTGCCGCGGGGGCCGGAAAGCAGCAGCTCCTCCTCGGGCCGGATCATTGCCAGCAGCCGGGCGATCCGCTCCTCCGCGGCCAGCACGGCGGGCTGGCCCATGGCGGCCTCCATCGCCTCGACGATGGGGCCGTATCCGGTGCAGCGGCAGAGGTTCCCCGCCAGTTCCTCGGCGATCTGCGCGCGCGAGGGGCGGCCTCCGCCGGCCCAAAGCACATACATCGACATGATGAACCCCGGCGTGCAGAAGCCGCATTGCGAGCCGTGGCGCGCCACCATCTCGGCCTGCACCGGATGCAGCAGGCCGCCGGGCTGGCCGATGCCTTCAACCGTCAGCAGGCTGCAGCCGTCCAGCGTGGCGAGGAACTGGATGCAGGCGTTGACGGCGCGGTAGCGCACCGCGCCGCCCTCCAGCCGCCCCACCGCCACCGTGCAGGCGCCGCAGTCGCCCTCGCCGCAGCCCTCCTTGGTGCCGCGCAGGTCGCGCACCTCGCGCAGGTAGTCGAGCACGGTCGTGGTCGGCCCGACATCGTCCATCTCGATGAGATCCCCGTTCAGGAGAAAGCGGACCGTCGCGCGCTTGACCATGGATCTGTCCCCTGCTGGAGTGGCTGACACCGGCGGCCGGGGCCGCAGTTCCTGCTTGCTTGCCGTCATATTGTTCGCAATACTGTTTGCAATTGTCTACAAAAATCGCCCCGGCAGAGGAGGAAGGATCACATGCCCACACAAAGCGAACAGGACCTCGGCTTCCTGCGCGAAACCATCCGCGTGGCGGCACGGGCGCGGGCCAACGGCGCGCATCCCTTCGGGTCGATCCTGGTCGGGCCGGACGGCAAGGTGCTGCTGGAATCCGAGAACGCCTTCCCCACCGACGGCGGACCCGGCCATGCCGAGACCAACCTGGCCCGGGCGGCGGCGAAGAAATACGCGCCCGAATTCCTGGAGGGCTGCACGCTCTACACCTCGGTCGAGCCCTGCTGCATGTGCGCGGGGTCGGCCTATTGGGCCGGCATCGGCGCGGTGGTCTTCGGCATGACCGAACGCCGGCTGGGCATCCTGACCGGCGACCACCCCGAGAACCTGACCATGGACCTGCCCTGCCGGACCGTCTTCGACGCCGGCCGCCGCAAGGTGCAGGTGCGCGGCCCCTTCCCCGAGCTGGAGGCCGAGATCATGAAGGGGCACGAGGGGTTCTGGGACTGACCCCGTTAATGGGTCAGGAACAGCGACTGGCCGAAGGGGGTGAACTTCAGCGGCAGGTGGTGGTGACGGCCGGGATCGTCGATCCCGAAGGCGAAGACCAGCACCTCCTGGAACAGCGGGCCGTCCCGGCCCGCCGCGCGCTGATAGTCGCCCAGATGGAAGACTGCCTCGAACCGCCCGCGGGCCTCGTTCGGCACCCCGATCATGCCCGCGGCATCGGTCAGCCCGCCCTGCAGCAGCCAGACCGGCCCCTCCGCCGCGTGATGGACCAGATCGACCCGCAGCCCCGCGGCCGGAAGGCCCGCGGCGATGTCGACGGCATGGACCGAGATCGCGCCCATGGTCAGTTGCCCCGGAACAGCGAATAGCCCCAGGGCGAGAACTTGAAGGGCAGATGGATGTGGAAATCGGGCGGCCCGGCCTCGAAATCGAAGCGCACCACGTCGAGGAAGGGCACCTCCGGCAGGTCGTCGCCGCGCCGGCGGAAATAGTCGGCGACCTTGAAGCGCAGGCTGTGGCGGCCCGGGACCAGCGGCTGCGCCAACGCCTCGGCGCAATCGGCCTGGCCGCCGGAGGCGATGCGCCCCGCGGCCAGCAGCCTGCCCGCGCCGTCGCGCAGCTCCAGCGCCAGCCCGATGGCGACCTCACCCCGCGTCAGGTCCACGGCATGGACGGACAGCCCCCCGGCCATGGTCAGGCCGTAACCCGGTCGGCCAGCCGCCAGAGGAAGGCCTCGCAGCGGGCGATCTGGTCGTGGGTCAGGAATTCGTCGGGCTTGTGGGCCTGGTCGATGTTGCCCGGCCCGCAGATGAAGGTGGGGATGCCCGCCTCCTGGAAATGCCCGGCCTCGGTGCCGAAGCCGACGCAGGCGGCGGTGGTCTCGCCCGACAGCGCCCGGGCCATCTCCATCACCGGGTCGTCCTCGGCGGTGTTCAGCGCCGCGCAACCGGGCACGAACTCCCATTTGAAGCCGCAGTCGGGGTTCACCGCCTTCATCTCCGGCTCGACATGGCGGGCCACGAAGTCGCGGCATTCGTTCACATAATCATGCGGGTCCTCGCTCGGCAGGTAGCGGATGTCGAAATCGAAGCTGCATTGCGCGGCGACGATGTTCACCGCGGTGCCGCCATGGACCATGCAGGTCTGGATGGTGGTATACTTGGGATCGTCGAATTCGTCCCGGTAGGGCCCCTCGTCGCGCAGCCGGCGCTGGATCCTCTTGAGGCAGGCGATGGCCTCCCCCGCCGCCTCGACCGCGTTGGCGCCCAGATGGGCGACGCCGGAATGGGCGGCATGGCCGGTCACGGTGACATGGCCGCCGATCTTGCCCTTGTGGGCGCGGATCAGGCCCATCTTCGACGGCTCGCCGACGATGCAGGCCAGCGGCGCCAGCCCCCGCGCCTTCAGGTCCCCGATCAGCAGCGGCACGCCGAGGCAGCCGACCTCCTCGTCGAAGGACATCGCCAGGTGGATCGGCGTCTTCAGTTCGCGCGCGGCGAAGATCGGCGCGAAGGCGGTGGCGATGGCCAGGAACCCCTTCATGTCGCAGACCCCGCGGCCGACCACCCGGTCGTTCAGCCGGGACAGCCGGAAGGGATCGCTGGTCCAGACCTGATCCTCGCAGGGCACGACGTCGGTATGGCCGGAAAGGATGATCCCCGGCCGGTCGGCCGGGCCGATGGTGGCGAAGAGGTTGGCCTTCTGCCCGGTCTCGTCATGGGTCAGCACCGAGTCGATGCCCAGGCCCGCCAGATAGTCCCGGACCCAGTGGATCAGCGGCAGGTTGGAGTTCCGGCTTACGGTATCGAAGCCGATGAAACGGTCGATCATCGGGATCGAGAACAGGGCGTCGGTCATGGCAGCCTCGTGTCAGGAGCCGCGGTAGCAGGAATATCCGGCCGGCGCGACAAGAAGGGGGATGTGGTGATGCCGGCTCGCGTCGGTGACGCGGAAGCCGACATGGGCGCGGGTGAAGAAGGACCGGGTGCCGAGGGCCGCGAAATAGCCGGCCAGGTCGAAGCGGATCTCGTAACCGCCCGGCTCCAGCCCGCCCGGCCCGACCAGCCAGTCGGCGGTCCTCCCTTCGGCATTGGTGACGAAGCTGCCCGTCGCAGACGAAGGACAAGTGAGGTCAAGCGCCATGCCGCCGGCGCCGGTGCCGCGCGCCATGTCGATGACATGGACCGTCAGCCCCGGCCCCAGCGAGCCGGGCGGCGCGCCGGAGGCGACGCCGGCGCCGGGCCCGGCCCCTTCCCGCGGCGGCGGCGCGGCGGCGGGCGGGCGGTGGGGCGGCGCGCCGCGGTAGGTGCTGAAGCCGAAGGGCGACAGGATCAGCGGCACATGGTGGTGGCGCGCCGGATCGGCGATGTCGAACTCCACCCGGATCCGGCCGAAGAAGCCGTTGGCGGTGTCGAAGGCGATGACATGGGTGCCGGCCTGCGCGGCGGCGGTGGTCAGCAGCGGCGCCGCCAGCCGGCCGTTGCCGTTGGTGACCGCCCGCATCAGCGGCTCCTCCCCGCCGGGCGACAGCCGGGAGATCGAGACCTCCATCCCCGCCAGCGGCACCCCCTTTTCCAGATCGAGCACATGCGTGGTGACGCAGGCGTCTTCGGCGTGCAGGTCGCGGGGCGTGTCGGACAGGTTGTTCATGGCGAGATACTATCGTGGGGAGTCGGAATGTCCACAATTTAATATCATATTGTGCACACTATCTTCCGGCGCTGCGCAACAGGGGTGCGGAGCCCCGTCCAGGGGGCTCCGCAGGGGCGAACCCCGTTCAGGGCGTCACTCCGCGGGCCGCCCGGCGGCCGCCTCGGCCCCGGCCTGGTGCTGCGTGCCGCCGTTGAAATAGGCGTTCAGCAGCACGGCGGCGATGGCCGACATGGCGATGCCGCTGTGGGTCAGCGGCGACAGGGCCGCGGGCATGTAGGTGAAGAAGGTCGGCGCGACCAGCGGGATCATCCCGACGCCGACGGCGATGGCGACGATGAAGAGGTTGTGCCGCGCCGAGAAATCCACCGCCGCCAGGATCTTGATCCCGGTGGCGCAGACCATGCCGAACATCACGATCCCCGCCCCGCCCAGAACGTAGATCGGGATCGAGGCCGCGATCACCGCCAGCTTGGGAAACAGCGCCAGCGCGATCAGGATCGCCCCCGCCGCCACGCAGATCCAGCGGCTGCGCACCCCGGTGACGCCGACCAGCCCGACGTTCTGCGAGAAGGAGACATAGGGGAAGGTGTTGAAGATGCCGCCGAACATGGTGCCGAAACCGTCGACCATCAGGCCGCGGGTGATGGCCTTGGAGTCGGGGCGGCGCCCCACCATTTCGCCCACCGCCAGCAGCATCCCGATGGTTTCGACCATGACGATGACCATGACGATGGACAGCGAGGCGATGGCCCAGAAGTCGAAGGTCGGCATCCCGAAGGCCAGCGGCCGCACCGGCTCGATCCAGGGCGCCTCGGCCAGGCCGGAGAAATCGACCCGCCCCATCGCCAGCGCCACCAGGAAGCCGACGACAAGGCCGACCAGCACCGAGATATTGGCCCAGAAGCCCTTGGTGAACCGGGCCATCAGCAGGATGACGATCAGCACCAGCAGCGCGAAGAGCAGGTTCTCGGGCGCGCCATAGGCCGGGTTGGTCACCGTGGTCGGCACGCCGTCCACCACCTGGGTGATGGTGGGATTGCCCCCCGCCGCCCAGTTCAGCCCGACGCGCATGATGGTCAGGCCGGTGACGGTGATCACCGTGCCGGTCACGATCGGCGGGAAGAAGCGGACGAAGCGCCCGACCACCGGCGCCAGCAGCATGCTGGCGATGCCGGCGCCGATGATCGCACCGAACAGCCCCGGCGCCCCCATCTCGGGATTGCCGGCCAGCACCACCATCGAGGGCACCGCCGCGAAGGTGACGCCCATCATCACCGGCAGCCGGACGCCGAGCTTCCAGAAGCCCGCCGACTGGATGATCGACACCACCCCGCAGGCGAAGAGATCGCAGCTGATCAGCAGCGCCAGCTGGTCCTTCGGCAGCTTCAGCACCCCGCCGATGATGATCGGCACCGCGATGGCGCCGGCATACATGATCAGCACGTGCTGCAGGCCGTATATGAACAGCTCGCGCGGCGGCGGCACCTGGTCGACCGGGTGCGTCCCGGAATGTTGGTTCATCTCTTCCTCCCTGTTTGACCGCCACGGCCGGGAAGGCAGCGGTGGACATGTCGCCAAATCTCGGATGGATTGTGGACATATATATATGGTTTTGTATACGAAAAATTTCGGGGCGGCCGATCACGGTCGGGCGTCGGCGCTGAGGACCTGCGTGGGGAAAATTCCTGATGCAGATTAAAGGTTGAAGGCTCCCCCTTCCCCGGCCGCACTTGCCTGCGGATCGCGCGGGATCGTTCGGGCCTGGAAGCAACCGGGGGCCGGACGGCGGGAAGCGCCGTCCGTTCCTTCTTCATTGCGCGACATGCAGGGGCCGCAGCCCCCGCCGTGACTCGCCGGCCGGCTACTCCGGCAACTGCGCATCCTTCCAGGCGCAGATGCCCAGGAAGGCATCCGCTGCGACCTCGGCATTCGGGACCAGCCGGCTGCGCCCGTCCTGGCAGACGACGGTATGGTCCCCCAGCCCGGCCAGATCGACGAGGATCTGGTCCCAGTGCCGGTATTGCGCGGTATGGCCCTCGCCCGGGTAGACCGTGGCCTTGGCCACGTTCTGCACCGCCGCCTGCCATTCCTTCATGTGGTCGACCGGAACCGAGGTGTCGGCCTCGCCGTAGTAAAGATAGACCGGCGCCGTCACGCCGCTGACATCGGCGATGGCCCTGTCGCCGCAGGGCAGCAGGTATTCATGCGCCAGCGCCGCCGGATCGCCCATCTGTCCGGCGACGTAGAAAGAGCGCGTCGCATCGGCATAGGCCCGCGCCTGCCAGCCCGGGATCACCAGCACCGGAGAGCCGGGCACGCCCCACCAGTCCCTGGGGCTGCGGGTATAGGCGCCATAGGTCTCTAGCGCCTCCTCGGGGGTGCGGGTGCAGTTCGGCTCGGTCCGGTTCGGCAGGCTGCGCGACGACGCCACCGCCAGATGCAGCGAGACCAGCCGCTCTCCGGCCGCCTGGGCCAGATGCGCGGCATAGGCGCCGCCGCCCGATATGGCGATGATCGAGAACCTGTCCACCCCGCGCGCATCCAGCACCGCCAGCACCTCGGCGGCATAGTCCTGATAGCCGAGCGCCGGGTCGAAGGGCGATTCGCCGAAGCCGTTCCGTTCCACCGAGATCATCCGCAGCCTTAGGGTCTCGCGTGTGGAGCGGGCGAATTCGGTCAGCTGGAAGGCTTCTAGGCTGGTGCCCTGCCCGCCGATGAAGACGGTGACGCGGCCGTCGCGCGGGCCTTCATCGATGAAATAGACCGCCCGCTCGCCGTGCTTGGTCGCGTGCACTTCGGCGCCGATCGGATCGAACCGGGTCTGAAGCTCCAGGCTGGCGGGATCGGTCTCGGCCATCGCCAGAGTGCCGAGGCCCGCGCCGGCCACGACCGCAAGAAGCGGGGGCAGCCCCCGCCGGAGGATATCGGACATGTCTCTCTCCCTGTTCCGCCCGGGCCCGCCGCCCGGCACATCCTCAGGTTGAAGCCGGCGCGGGCGGGGTTCAAGCCGTTTGTCGCCCGGCCCGCGGCGGCGGCGGCATTTCCGCGCAGCGCGTCCTACCGGCAGCCCATCCTGTCCGCCAGCCAGGACAGGATGCGCCGCATCACCCAGGGGTTGCGCTTGAAGCTGGCATGGTCGTCGTTGGCGGTCAGCAGCAGGTCGAAGGACTTGCCCGCCCGCTCCAGCGCCTTGGCCAGCTGCAGCGTGGTCGAGGGCAGGACATTCTCGTCCATGTCGCCGTGGCCGAGCAGCAGGTGTCCCTGCAACCGCCCCGCCAGCGGCGCATTGGCCGCGCTGTCGTAGCTGGTGCTGCCGTCGGGATGGCGGATCAGCTCCCCCTGCCATTTCTCGGGCCAGCAGCGGTTGTAGCTGCGCGGCTCGTGGCTGCCCGCGGTCGAGACCGCGACCTTGTAGACCTCGGGCCAGGCCAGGACGCCGCGGGCGGCGGCATGTCCGCCGGCGGAATGGCCCATGATGCCGATCCGCGACAGATCGAGCCAGGGCCGCGTCGCCGCCAGCTGCGGGAAGGCGGCGACATGGTCGCTGAGAAAGCCGGGATCGGCCAGGTTGCCGTGGCACAGTTCATGGAAGGCGCGCGAGCGATAGGGCGTGCCGCGCCCGTCCATCATCAGCACCGCCATGCCCATCTCGGCCGCGGCCTGCGCCCAGGCGATCTTGGTCACCTCGTCATGCGGCAGGGCGGTGCGCGGCGACTGGATGCATTGCGGCCCGGGATAGACCATGTCCAGCAGCGGATATGTCCGCGCCGGGTCGAAGTCCCGCGGCTTCCACAGCATCCCGAACAGCCGCGTCCTTCCATCGGCGGCCAGAAGCTCCACCCGCTCGGGCCAGACCAGCGGCAGGGCGCAGCTTCCCTGCTCCAGATCGGCCACGCGGGCGCCGTCGGCCACCCGGCACAGCCAGCTTCGCCCCGGCCCGCCGGCATCGGCGGTGGTGACGACGACATGGCCGCCCCCCGGCGACAGGCCCGAGGGCAGCGGGCCGTTGGCGCCGTTGGTCTCCAGGATCTCGGCCCAGCCGAGGTCGCGCAGGACCGGGGCGTGATCCCCGGCCCCGGGCGTCAGCACCCGCATCCCGCCGCCGTCCAGCGCCGCCACGCAGACCCGGCGCTGGTAGGGATCGGCCGAGGTCTCGCCGCTGCCGGCCAGGAAGACCGCCTGCCGCGCCGCTTCGTCCACCCCCAGCAGTTCCACCACCGGCCAGTCGCCCGTGGTGATCTGCGCCTTCACCGCCCCCGTCGCCAGGTCGCAGAGGTAGAGATGGGCGAAACCGTCGCGCTGCGAGAACCAGACCAGTTCCTCCGAACGGTCCAGCACCCGGATGTTCGGCATCGCGCCATAGGCCATGTTCACGTCGACGAAGGTCTCGGCCTCCTCGGCGATCACCCGCCGCGCCGTGCCGGTGGCGGCATCGGTCTCGACCAGGGTGACCGCGCGCTCGAAGCGGTCGTGGTCCAGCCAGAACACCCGGCGGCTGTCGGCGCTCCACCAGGCCTCGCGCTTTTCCAGGCCCGAGGTCTCGGTCACATGGGTCGGGCCGCAGGGGATGATCCGGCCGGAAGCGATCTCGATCACCGTCTGATGGGCCATCGGCAGATGCTCGTCGCCGGTGAAGGCGTTGCGCATCTCGTAGAGCCGGGGCGCGAAGCCGCCGTCCTCGGGCACGTTCTGGACGATGGGCACGCGGCGGACCGCACGTTCGTCCAGCTGATAGGTGAAGATCCGCCGCGAATCCGGCGACCAGAGCGCAATGGGCGGCAGCCTAAGGCCGCGGCGGGCGATCAGGATCGTCTCCAGGCTCTGGTCGGGCGATTTCGCCCATTCGAAATGCGGCTCCGCCGTTGCGGTCAGCCGCCGCTCCGCCCCGCCCGCCGCCGGCCGCAGCCAGAGGTCGCCATCGCGGCGGAACAGCACCCATTGCCCGTCGGGCGACAGGCTTTCGTCATCGGCATGGGGACGGCCGGGCAGGTCCTCCAGCCGTCCTTCGGCGGAATGCCAGCGCCAGCGCCGGCGGCCATGGGCCAGCCCAACGCCTTGCCCGTCCGCGGCGGTGATCTCCAGCGCGGCGAAAGCCTCGTCGTCGCGCAGCGCCGCCCGCAGCGCCACGGGGTCGAAGGCCGCAGCCTTCCGGCCCGTCGCGGCCTCGACCAGCACGTATTCCGGCCCTGCCTCGCCGTCGCGGCAATACCAGAACCGGCCGTCGTCCAGCCAATGCGGCGCCACGGTCAGGTTGCGGCAGGCGCCGGGAAAGGCCGAGGGCAGACGGTCCTCGACCGAGGGTTTCAGTAAAAGGTCGGTCATGTCCATTCGCCTCGCAACGGATGATGGCAGGTGAAGCCGCGGTCCGCCTCGACGCGGAGATCCGGCGCCCGCAGGCGGCAATCCTCCTGCACGAAGGGGCAGCGGCCGTGGAATTCGCAGCCCTGCGGGCGGCGGGCCAGGCTCGGCACCTCGCCCTCCAGGTCGATCCGGGCGCGGCGCGCCTCGGGGTCGATGATCGGATTGGCCGACAGCAGCGCCACGGTATAGGGATGGCGCGGCCCGGCGAAGATGCGGGCGGTGGCGCCGGTCTCGACGAACCGGCCGAGATACATGATCGCCATCCGGTCGGCGACATGGCGCACCACGTTCAGGTTGTGGGTGATGATCAGCAGCGACAGCCCCAGCTCCTCGCGCAGCGCGTTCAGCAGGTTCAGCACCTCGCTCTGCACCGAGACGTCCAGCCCCGCCGTCGGCTCGTCGGCAATGACCAGCCGGGGTTTCAGCGTCAGCGCCCGCGCCACCCCCACCCGCCGGGCCTGGCCGCCCGACAGCTGATGCGGGTGGCGGTCGGCGATCTCGGGCGACAGGCCGACCAGCTTCAGCAGGCGCTCCACCTCGCCTTCCGGGCACGGCAGGCCGTGGATGCGGAACGGCTCGCGGATCAGGCTGCGGACGGTGAAGCGCGGGCTGAGCGAGCTGATGGCGTCCTGGAAGATGAAGGCGATCTCGCGGCGCAGCCGGTGGCCGTCGCGCCGCAGGTCCAGCTTCTTGCCGGCGAAGCCTATCTCGCCGCCGACCTCGCCGCCGAGGCCCGCCACCGCCCGCGCCAGCGTGGTCTTGCCCGAGCCGCTTTCGCCGACCAGCGCCATGGTCTCGCCGGGGGCGAGGTCGAAATCGACCCCCGCCACCACCTCCAGCCGGTCGGGCCGGCCCATCAGCCGCGCGGCAAGGCCGCCGGTGCGGAAGGCCACCGTCAGGCCGCGGACCTGAAGCAGCGCCGTCATCGCGCCACCTCCAGCCGGGGGGCGTCCGGGTAGTGGCAGCGCACGAGTTCGGACCGGCCGGCGGGGCGGTCGGCCGGATGCAGCCGGCGGCAGGTCTGGTCGGCACGCGGGCAGCGGGGCGCGAAGATGCAGCCCTGCGGCAGGTCGATCAGGTCGGGAAGGCCGCCGCCGATGGCGGGCAGGTGCCGCGTCGCCTCGCGGATCTGCGCCGGGTCGCAGGCGAAGAGCAGCTGGGTATAGGGATGCCGCGGGTCGCGGAACACCGGCATCACGGGCCCGCTTTCGACCAGTTCGCCCGCATACATGATGTCGATGCGGTCGCAGAGTTCCGCCACCACGCCCAGGTGGTGGGTGATGAACAGGATCGCGCAGCCGATCTCCTGCTGCAACTCGCGCAACAGCTTGATGGTGGCGATCTCCAGCGTGGCGTCCAGCGCCGTGGTCGGCTCGTCCGCCACCAACAGGGCGGGCTCGGCCATCAGCGCCATGGCGATGGCGATGCGCTGGCGCATCCCGCCCGAGAATTCGTGCGGATAGCGGTCGATCCGGCTTTCCACGTCGGGAATGCGGACGCGGCGCAGCATCTCGACCGCCCGCCGGCGCTTGGCGGCGCGGCTTTCCGGGCGGCGGTGCTGGATGTCGATCATCTGCCGGCCGATGGTCAGCACCGGGTTGAGCGAGGTCATCGGGTCCTGGAACACCACCGAGATGCGGTCCCCCAGCAGGCCCGACATGCCGTGCGGGCCAAGCTGCACAAGGTCGCGGCCCTCGAACAGGATGCGCCCGCCGGTCACCCGCGCCGCCGCCGGCATCAGCTGCAGGATCGCCTGCATCAGGCTGGACTTGCCCGAGCCGCTTTCGCCGACCAGGCCGACGATCTCGCCCGGGCCGATGGTCAGGTTCACGTCGCGCAGCGCCAGCAACTCGCCGTTCGGCGTGTCGTAGGACAGGCTCAGCCCCTCGACGCTGAGCACGGGGTCGCGGGATCGGGTCATCGTTTCGCCAGCTTCGGATCGAAGGTGTCGCGCAGCGCCTCGCCCAGGAAGGTGAAGCCGAGCGCGGTGACCACGATGGGCAGCCCGCCCGCCACCACCATCCAGACGCTGTCGCGGATATAGGAGAAGCCGTCGAAGAGGATGGTGCCCCAGGACGGCGTCGGCGGCCGCACCCCCATGCCGAGGAAGCTGAGCCCCGCCTCGATGCCGACGACGATGGGAATGTCCATCGCCGCCAGGATCAGCAGCGGGCCGAGGATGTTCGGCAGGATGTGGAAGAAGACGATGCGCGGGAACCGCGCGCCGAGCGCCCGCTCGGCTTCGATGAACTCGGCGCTGCGCAGGGCCAGCACATGGGTGCGGGCGATCCGGGCATAGCCGGGGCCGTTGACCAGCACCACGACCAGCACCACCGCCCAGAGGCTGGGGCCGGTATAGGTGATCAGCAGCAGCGCCAGCATCACCGTGGGGATGCTGTTCATCGCGTCCATGACCAGAAGCAGCAGCGAATCCAGCCAGCGCGGCCCGAAGCCGGCGACGATCCCCAGCACCAGCCCCACCGCCAGCGACAGCGCCGTGGCCCCGATCGAGATCGCCAGCGCGATGCGGGCCCCGTGCAGGACGCGGCTGAACAGGTCGCGGCCCAGGTTGTCGGTGCCCAGCCAGTGCAGGCCCGAGGGCGCCATGAAGCGGTTGGCCGGGCTCAGCTTCGACGGCTCGAAGGGCGCGAAATCCGCCAGCAGCGCCGCGCCGACGGTCAGCACGATCAGCGCCAGCCCGGCCAGCCCCAGCGGGTCCGAGACCAGCCGGGACAGCGCGCCCTGCGGCCGCCTGCGGCGCGACGGCGGGCTGGGTTCAGCGGCTGATGACATTGCGCACCCTCGGGTCGAGAAAGGCGATCAGCAGGTCGGCCAGCAGGCTGACCAGCACGAAGAAGCCGGTCGTCAGCAGCACCGTCCCGGTGACGATGGGATAATTGCGGTTGGCGATGGCATCGTAGACCAGCTTGCCGACGCCGGGCCGGCCGAAGACGATCTCGGCGAAGACCGCGCCCGAGATCATCTGGCCGATGCCCATCCCCAGCACGGTGATGGTGGGCAGGATGGCGATGCGCAGCACGTAGTCATACATGATCCGCCGCTGCGATATGCCGAAGGCGCGCGCGGTGCGCACATGGTTCTCCGCCATCACCTCCAGCATCGAGGCCCGCAGGATGCGCGCCAGATAGCCGATCCAGGCCAGGCCCAGCGCGATGGAGGGCAGCACCAGCCGGTGCAGCTTGTCGGCGAGGCCGTCGCCGGAACCGATGGCCGGGAACCAGCCCAGCCGGATCGAGAAGATCAAGAGCAGGTAGATGGCGATGACGAAAGAGGGCACCGCCATGACCGAGACCGACAGCACCGAGGTGACGCGGTCGAACAGGCTGCCGCGGTGGGTGGCCGAGACCACGCCCAGATGGATGCCCGGGATCACCGCCACCAGCATCGCCCCCGCGATCAGGTAAAGCGTGTCGGGCAGCTGCGACAGGATGACCTGCAGCACCGGCGTGCCCGAGATGGCGTCCTGCCCCAGGTCGCCGCGCAGGATGGCTCCGAAATAGCGCAGGATCTGCACCCAGACCGGCTGGTCGAGGCCCAGCCTGGCGCGATAGGCCTCGACCATCGCTTCGCTGGCGCGCGGGCCCAGCGCGGTGCGGACCGCATCGCCGGGCACGGCGTGCATCATCACGAACATCGCCGCGATCACCGTGAGGATCACGATGATCGCAAGGGTCACACGCCTGGCGATATAGCTGAGCATCCCGGCAGGTCAGCCGCGCTTGAAGCGGGCGAGGATCGGCCAGCCGTCCGGGCGCATCGCCGAGGCGATGCCCGCCCCGGTCAGGGTGCCGACCGGCTCGTAGGTCAGGTAGACCACGTCGCCGGATTCCTCCAGCAGCTCCTGCATCCTGACATACATCGCGTGGCGCTTCTCCGGGTCCATCTCGACCACGGCATCGGCGTTCAGCTGGTCGAACTCGGCATTGCTGAAGCGCTGCCAGTTCCAGACGCCGACCTGGTCGCCGGTGAACCACATCGTGGCCCAGCTGGGGTCGGGCTGCATGGCGAAGCTGAACAGGAACAGTTGCAGGTCCTTCCAGCTGTCGCCGTCGGCCTCGACGCCGAGGCTCCAGAAGCTGCCGCTTTCGTGCTGGTCGATGCGGACTGTGACGCCGATGTCGGCCAGCATCGCCTGGATGATCTGCGCCGCCGCCAGATCCTCGGCCGTCTGCTGGATCGCCAGCGAGACCTGCAGGTCGGCGACCCCCGCCTCGGCCAGCAGGGCGCGGGCGGCGTCGGGGTCGTAGTTGTAGGTGTTCTCGGCCCGGTTGCCGATCAGGCCCGGCGCGATGATCCCCGCCGCGGGCTGCGCCGCGCCCAGATAGGCGGCCTCGACCACCGCCTCGCGCGAGATGCCGTGCTGGATCGCCCGCCGCACCCGCTGGTCGGCCAGGGCCTCGTTGGCCTCGTTCATGCCCATCCAGTAGTAGTTGAGCGCGGTGAACTCCTCGAAGGTGGCGCCGCGCGGGGCGGATGCGGCATAGCGCGGGATCGACGAGATCGAGGTCTGCGCGTGGTCCAGGTCCCCGGCCTCGAAGCCCAGCTCGGCCGTCTTCGGGTCTTCGATCGGCAGCAGCTCGATGGTCTCGAAATCGACCTCGAACAGCTTGAAGTCCGGGTTGCGCTCCAGCACCAGCCGGGTGCGCGGCTGCCAGTCGCGGATGCGGTAGGGCCCCGAGGTGACCGGCGGCGAGGTGGTGAACCTGCCCCCCGCGGCCTCGATGGCGGCGCGCGGCAGGATGATGCCGCTGGTCGCCGGCAGGGTCGAGGTGAACAGCGGCGCGAAGGGCTTCTTCAGCACGATGGTGCCGGTATGGGTGCCGGTCACCTCGACATGGTCCAGCTGCGCCCAGTCGGCGGCATAGGGCGAATCGTTGGCCGGATCGGCGATCCGCTCCCACGAGAACTTGGCGTCCTCGGCGGTCATCTCGCCGTAGTCGCCGGAATAGAGGATGCCGGCGTTCAGCTCGAAGTCGATATGGGTATCGTCGCGCACCGTCACGCTTTTCAGCGCCAGCGGCCGGACATCGAACGCGCCGGTGCCGGCCTCGAACTCCATCGCATAGGCATAGAGCGTCTCCATCACCAGCGCGTCGGAGGCCGAGGTCCAGTAGGCCGGGTCGAGGTTCGAGATGTCGGCATAGAGCCGGGCCCGCAGGGTGCCGCCCTCGGCCGAGACCTCGGCCAGCGCGGGCAGGCCGCGCAGGGCCAGTCCCGCCGCCCCCGCGGCAAGGCCGGCGCCGAGCAGGCCCCGGCGGGTGAAGCTGGACATCGTGGCGGTCTTGGTCATCGGTCTCTCCTATCCTGTTGGTTGTGCGGCTTGGCGCATCTTGTGGTTTCGGTGCTTCCGCCGCCCGGTCATCCCCGGGCGACGCTGTCCTGATGGCTGCGGTGGAAGACCGGGCGCTCCCCCTCCCAGGCGTCGATGTGCTGGACGATGTGCCAGGACTCGGCATCGCCCCACATGCTGGTGACGACGCGGGTCCGGGTCTGCCAGTCGCCGCGGCCGCAGCTGCGGTCCCAGGTGATGTCGACCCGGGCGCTGGCCGGATCGTCGCGGCGGATCGACCAGATCTCCTCCAGCCGGCTGCCGGTGACCAGCCCGTGGTCGAGGTTCTCGGTCGGCGGCACCGTGCCGGAAATGACGATCCGGGTCTCGCCGGTTGTCATGTCGGTCTCGATCCGCTTGCTCTCCTGCCCCTCGCCCTGTGCCTTCAGCGGCAGCGGCGGCGCGCCCGCCGGCTCGGGGAACGCCACCTCGTCGCCCCCGGCCGTCGGCCGCACCGGCAGGTCCAGATGGCCGCCGCTGATCGTTGCCGTCACCGGCTCGGGCTCGGGCCAGAGGAAGGGCCAGTAGCTGGTCGACACCGCGATCCGCAGGCGATGGCCGGCGGGCAGGCGATAGGCGATCTGGTCGAGGTCGAGCGCCACCTCGTAGACCTGCCCCGGCACCAAGGGCTCCGCTGCCTCGTGCGAGGTGCGGTGGCGCAGGTTCAGCACGCCCATGGTGATCAGGGCCGAGGTGCCGTCGGGGCGCAGGTCGTTCAGGCGGACGGCGATCTGCGCCCGCGGCCGGTCCGCCGCGATCCGCAATACCACCCGCGGCGCACCGACGATGTCGGTGGTCTCCGCCACCGGCGCGGAATCGAAACAGGCCGACAGCGCGTCGTCCGCCCGCTGGTCGTCCGGCAGTTCCCCCGGGCCGAAGCCGAAGGGGAAATATTCCCCCGCGCAGAGGCCCACTGCCGTCGAGGGCACCGCCTGCTGGGTGAAGGCTTCCGGCGCCTCGCCCAGCCTGCCGAAGCCGAGATGCAGCCGCCGGGTGCCGATGCGGGGCGAGGGCCATTCGGCCTCGGCGATCCAGCGGCCGGGGCGGTGCGCGAAGCTGGTCGCGGGCTTCACGCTGTCCATCAGCCAGGCGGTATAGGCCGGTTCGCGCTCAACGCCGTTGTCGATGCCCTTCAGCCAATGGTCCCACCAGCGCAGCGCCTCCTGCAGGAAGCCGATCCTCGGCCCGGGCACCGCCATGTGCGGATACTTGTGGTTCCAGGGCCCGACCAGCGCCCGCACCGGCGCCTTCAGGTTGGCGGCCAGATGCGAGGGCGTGTTGCGATAGCCGTCGTGCCAGCCGCCGAGGACGAAGACCGCGGCGCGGATCGCATCGTAATCCTCGCAGACCGAGCCGTGCTTCCAGTAGCCGTCGCGCAGCGGATGTTCGTGCCAAGTCCGGGCCAGGAACGGCGCCTTTTCCAGCCGCTCCAGCCAGATCGCCCGCCAGCGGTCGCCGACCAGCGCCGGGTCCGGCGGCGGCGAGAACCACGAGGCCGCCGTCGCCGCCCAGGCGATGCTCTCGCCCATCAGGCAGCCGCCCTTGAAATGGATGTCGTCGGCATAGCGGTCCACGGTCGAGCAGAGCGAGATCACCGCCTTCAGCGCCGGCGCCCCGTTGGCTGCCGCCTGCAGGCCGTTGAAGCCGCCCCAGGAGATGCCCATCATCCCCACCTTGCCCGAACACCAGGGCTGCGCCGCCAGCCAGGCGATGACCTCCAGCGCGTCCTTCATCTCCTGCGGCGAATATTCGTCGTCGAACAGCCCTTCCGACTCGCCGTTGCCGCGCTGGTCGACCCGGACGCAGACATAGCCCTGCCGGGCCATCCAGGGATGGCTGAGCTGGTCGCGCACCGCGGTTCCGTCGCGCTTGCGGTAGGGGATGTATTCCAGGATCGCCGGCAGCGGCGTCAGCTCCGCCCCCTTCGGCATCCAGACGCGGGCCGACAGGCAAATCCCGTCGGACATAGGAATGCCCATATGCGGGATCTCGACAAGCTCGTCCGCCATCTTCGCTGCGCCTCCAAGGTATCTTCGGAGGCATCATCGGCCGGCAGCGGCGGCTTGCCAATTGAACGGGTTTATGCGACTTTCAGCGCCTTTATGCCAGCCCACGCAAAAGAGCGCAAATTGGCCCGCCGAGCCGCCGCCAGTTCCGAATATTTCTCCGGCAACCTGCGCCGGCTCTGCGCGACGCAGCCCTCGGTCTCGGCGATCTGCCGCGACATCGGCATCAACCGCCAGCAGTTCGAGCGCTACCTGACCGGCGCGGCGATGCCCTCGGCTCACAACCTGCGCCGGATCTGCGCCTATTTCTCGCTGGACGAGGCGCAGCTTCTTGCCGGCCCGCCGGTCTCCGGCAGCCGGCCCATCGACCGCGACAGCCTGGCCGACCTCTCCCCCTTCGCGCAGGCGCTGCGCAGCCAGCCGGGAGAGCTGCCGCTGCTGCGCAACTATTGCGGCACCTACCAGTATCACTTCCTGACACCGTCCTGGCCGGGGCAGATCCAGGTCAGCGTGCTGCAGATCTACGAGAGGGAGCGGCGGATCCTGACCCGCTACCTGGGCCGGGTGCGCGACCCGATCTACGGCACCGTCACCCGGTCGCGCTTCGACGGGCAGGCGGTGCTGCGGGGCGACCGGATCTTCCTGATGGAATATTCCCGCGGCGTCACCGACAGCTTCGCCCAGACGATCCTGTTTCCCGCCCATCGCCATTCCGCCAACTACATCACCGGCATGGCCTTCGGCATCGGCTGGCATCCGCACCGCAGCCCCTTCGCCTCGCATCTGATCCTGCGCCGGCTGCGGCCCAACCAGTCGCTGCAGGAAGCGGTCGCGCAATGCGGGCTCTACGCGCCCGACAGCCGCGCGCTGGACCCGATCGTGCGCAACCAGTTCGCGCAGGGACCGGCGCCCTATGTCGCCGGGCATCTCTGACGGCGCGCGGCCCCGGCCGGGGCTCCCGCTTCACCCCTCTGCCCGCCCGGCCGCAACCGCCCTCGCCCGCTCCCGCAGCACCCGCGACAGGCATTGCGCCGCGGCCAGGTCCGTTCGCGCCCAAAGCCGGACCGCCCGCTCCACCGCCCGCGGCTCCGGCGCGCCGGCCGCAGCGGGCCCGGAGGCGCCTTTCGCCAGGTCGGCGAAGGCGCGGTGTTCCCACCAGTCCAGCACCGCCTGCCGCCAGCCGGCCCGGTCGCGGAAATGCCAGTAGAACGACCCCTTGGTCACCCCCAGCCGGCGCGCCACCGCCTCGACCCGCAGGCCGGCCTCGCCCTCCTGCGCCAGCGCCTGAAGCCCGGCCAGCAGCCAGTCCTCGCGCCCCAGTTGCCGCAGCATCCGCATCGCCGCCCCCTGCATCCTCGGCCCGACCCTAGCGCGGGATCGGTTAACCAGGGCTGAACCGCCGCAGGGTCCATCCGCCCGTCCGGTCCATACGCCGGCAGGAAGGGGCGAAGCGCTTGAAGCACCGCGCGGGACCGTCTAATCAGGACCGGACCACGCGCCCCGGCCCTTCCGGCGGCGCGCGCCGCGGGGGACAGATTGCGCATTCTCATCACCAACGACGACGGCATCAACGCCCCCGGCCTGGACGTGCTGACCCAGATCGCCACCGCCATCGCCGGCCCGCAGGGCGAGGTCTGGACCGTCGCCCCCGCCTTCGAGCAGTCGGGCGTCGGCCATTGCATCAGCTACACCCATCCGATGCTGATCGCCCGGCTGGACCCGCGCCGCTTCGCCGCCGAGGGCAGCCCGGCCGATTGCGTGCTGGCGGCGATCTACGACGTGCTGCAAGGGGCCAAGCCCGACCTGGTGCTGTCCGGCGTCAACCGCGGCAACAACTCGGCCGAGAACGTGCTTTACTCCGGCACCATCGGCGGCGCGATGGAGGCGGCGCTGCAAGGCGTGCCCGCCATCGCCCTGTCGCAGTTCATGGGGCCGGAGACCGAGGCGCTGGACGACCCGTTCCAATGCGCGCGGACCCATGGTGCCGCGGTGGTCAAGGCGCTCCTCGACAAGGGCATCTGGACCGGCGACGACTACCGCATCTTCTACAACGTCAACTTCCCCCCCGTCGGCGCCGCGGCGACCAAGGGCATCAAGGTGGCGGCGCAGGGCTTCCGCCGCGACACCGCCTTCTCGACCGAGCCGCATCTCTCGCCCTCGGGCAAGCGCTTCCTCTGGATCCAGGGCGGGCCGCAGCACCGCCCGACCGAGCCGGGCACCGATGCCGCGGTGAACCTGGAGGGGCATATCTCGGTCACGCCGATGCGGGCCGACCTGACGGCGCACGACCTGCTGTCCGACCTGGCGGCACGGCTGGGCTGAGGCGGACGGGAGGAGGGGCGCATGACGGACCACCCGGACGACCCCGAAGACCTCGCCGAGCGCAAGATGCGCTTCCTCTTCGCGCTGCGCTCGCGCGGGGTGACCGATGCCCGGGTGCTGACGGCGATGGAGAAGGTGGACCGCGGCCTTTTCGTTCGCGGCATCTTCGCCGCCCGCGCCTACGAGGACATGCCGCTGCCGATCGCCTGCGGCCAGACCATCAGCCAGCCCTCGGTGGTGGGGCTGATGACCCAGGCGCTGAACGTCGGCCCGCGCGACACCGTGCTGGAGGTCGGCACCGGCTCCGGCTACCAGGCGGCGATCCTGGCGCAGCTGGCGAGGCGGGTCTACACGGTGGACCGCTGGCGGCGGCTGGTGCGCGAGGCGCAGGACATCTTCCGCCAGCTCGGGCTGGTGAACGTGACGGCGATGACGGCCGACGGATCGCACGGCCTGCCCGACCAAGCCCCCTTCGACCGCATCATCGTCACGGCGGCGGCGGAGGACCCGCCCGGCCCGCTGTTGCAGCAGCTGAAGCCCGGCGGCATCATGGTGCTTCCCGTCGGCCAGTCCGATGCGGTGCAGCACCTGATCAAGGTCACGCGCGGCGAAAAGGGCTTCGATTACGAAGAACTTCGGCAGGTGCGCTTCGTGCCTCTGGTCGAAGGGCTGGGGAACGAGTAGTCTTTCCCCCGTGATCCGGGGCCAACCCGGACACCGGCGGCAAGAGACGACGGCAAGAGGCGGCGACAGCATGACGATTTCCCCCCGATCCACCCCCCCGTCCTTCGCGGGCACCCGGCGCATCCTGACCGGGCTGGCGCTCGGCGGCAGCCTGATGGCGCTGGCCGCCTGCTCGGACGATCCCATCGCCTTCGACTGGGACCTGCGCGGCGGCCCCGGCAACACATCGGAAGAGGCGCGGCAGGCCACGGCGTCGAAGCCGGTGCCGGATGCGAACGGCATCCTCTCCTACCCCGGCTACCAGCTGGCGCAGGCGCGGCGGGGCGAGACCGTGGCGGCGATGGCCGCCCGGCTCGGCCTGAACGCCGAGGATCTGGCCCGCACCAACGCCCTGCGCCCGACCGATCCGCTGCGCGAGGGCGAGATGCTGCTGCTGCCGCAACGGGTCTCCGCCGCGCCGCAGCCGGTCGCGGGGGCAGGCACCGGAACCGGCCCGGTCGACATCACCGCCATCGCCACCACCGCGCTGGACAGCGCCGGCACCCCTGCCCCGGCGGCGAAGCTGCCCGGCGGCGGGAAAGAGCCGATCCGCCACAAGGTCGCCCGCGGCGAGACCGCCTTCACCATCGCCCGGGCCTACAACGTCTCGGCCAAGGCGCTGGCGGACTGGAACGGACTCGGCGCCGACATGGCGATCCGCGAGGGGCAGACACTGATCATTCCGGTCGCCACCGCACCCGCGCCCAACCCCGAGCCGCAGCCGACCGCCCCCGGCGCCGGCAGCCCGACGCCGCCGCCGCCCTCGGCCTCGAAGCCGCTGCCGGACGAGAAGACCCAGCCCGCGGCCGAGAAGCCGAAGGAGACCCCGCCCTCGCCCGACCTGGGCGCCGGGTCGAAGGCGACCCGGCTGGCGATGCCGGTCTCGGGCAAGATCATCCGCGCCTACGACAAGAAGAAGAACCAGGGCATCGACATCTCCGCCGCCGCCGGCACCGCGGTGAAGGCGGCCGAGGCCGGCACGGTGGCGGCAGTGACCAAGGACACCGACCAGGTGACAATCGTGGTGATCCGCCATGCCGACAACCTGCTGACGGTCTATGCCGGGATCGACGGGCTGAAGGTGAAGAAGGGCGACAAGGTGAGCCGCGGCCAGACCATCGGCGCCGTCCGCGCCGCCGATCCGTCCTTCCTGCATTTCGAGGTGCGGAAGGGCGTCGACAGTCTGGACCCGATGAGCTTCCTGCAGTAAGCGCCCGGTTTTTCGGCGAAAACCGGAACGCCTATCCCGGCAGCGTGACCACGATGGCGCCGCGGTCGGTGGCGACCACGGTATGTTCGTATTGCACCACCGGCGCGGCGGGGCGGCTGTAGAGCGTCCAGCCGTCCCTGCCCTCCTCCGCCCACCGGCCGCCGGTGGAGAGGAACGGCTCCACCGTCAGGACCAGGCCGCGGTTGATGCGGCGGCGGTCGCTTGTGGGCCAGGTGGCGATCTCCCCGGGATATTCGTGCAGCGCCCGGCCCACGCCATGGCTGGCGAGGTTGCGGATCAGGGTGTAGCCGCGGGCTTCGGCGAAGCGGCCGATGGCATTGCCGATGCCCGACAGCGGCCGGCCGGAGCGCACCTGCGCGATGCCGACTTGCATGGCGCGCTTGCCGTCGCGGCAGAGCCGGTCCAGCGCCGGGGTCCCGGGCGGCACCCGGAAGGTCGCTCCGGTGTCGGCGAAATAGCCGCCCTTCGAGGCCGAGACGTCGATGTTCACCAGATCGCCCGCCGCGATCACCCGGGGACCGGGGATGCCATGGGCGATCTCCTCGTTCACCGAGATGCAGGTGGCGCCAGGAAAGCCGTAGGTCGATTGCGGCGCCGGGACGGCACCCTCGGCCTCCAGCAGCGCCCGGCCGATGCCGTCCAGTTCGGCGGTGGTCATGCCGGGCTCCATCGCCTGCGCCATCGCCTGCATCGTGTTGGCGACGATGCGGCCGATCCCTTTCAGCCCAGCGAGGTCGTCTTCATGGGTGATGGTCATCAGGGCGGGTTCCTGTGCGGGGTCCGGGACAGGCATAGCGGCAACCCGGGGCGATGTCCCGGAAAAACCGGCGGCCTCCCGCCGGGTTCGGGCGGGGAAAGGCGAGGCACTGCCTCGCCCCGCCCGTGCGCGGCATGTCAACCGGAAACAGTGGCAGCGCTAAACCACGCGAGGCCAGCGCCCGACCCGGTGGGCGAGAAGCGCCCGCCGAGGGCGGGGCGGGCGCTGGCCGGGCCTTGAGGGCCCGGCCGGTCCCGGTTGAGCCGTTGCGCGGTGGCGAAGGCACGCGCCTTCGCCATGGAGGCGGGGGGAGCGGCGGAGTGGCCGCCCTACAGCTTCACCACCAGCACCTTGTCGATGCGCAAGCCGTCCATGTCGATCACCTCGAAGCAATGGCCCTCGACGGTGACGGTCTCGCCCAGGGCCGGCATGTGGCCCAGCTGGTGCAGCACCAGCCCGGCCACGGTGTCGTAGTCTCCGGCCAGGTCGCGCGGCAGGCCGAGGCGGTCGCAGAATTCGTCCGCCGGCATCCAGCCCGCCACCAGAAGGCTGCCGTCCGCCCGCTCGGCGATGGCGGGCTCGTCGGCCTCGGCCGAAGCCTCCGCCCCGGTGATCGCCTCCAGGAGGTCGGCGGTGGTGATGATGCCCTCGAAATGGCCCCATTCGTCGTAGACCAGCGCCATGTGGTGCTCGGACTTCTGCAGCACCTCGATCACGTCCAGCGCCTCCATCCGGTCGCTGACCACGGGCACGTCCTGCAGCAGCGCCTTCAGGTCCACCGCCTCGCGGCGCGAGACGGCGCGGAACACGTCGGCCAGGGTGACGATGCCGACCACGTCGCCCTCGGCATTGGCGACCGGCATCCGCGGCCGGGCGATGCGGCGCACCGCGGCGATGGCCTCGGTGCTGCTGGCCTCCAGCGACAGCATCTCGATCTCGTTGCGCGGCGACATCAGCGCCCGGGCCGAGCGGTCGGACAGCCGCATCACCCCGGCCATCATCACCCGCTCCTCGTCCTCCAGCACGCCGCCCTCATGCGCCTCGGCCAGAAGGACATGCACCTCCTCCTCGGTCACCTTGCTGGACCCCGAGCCGCTCTGGCCGAGCAGCCACAGAAGCACCTTGCCGGAACGGTCGAGGAACCAGACCACCGGCGCCGCGACGATGGAGATCAGCGTCATCAGCGGCGCCACCCGGATCGCCACCCCCTCGGGGTTGCGCAGCGCCAGCTGCTTCGGCACCAGCTCGCCGACGATCAGGCTGACATAGGTGATCGCCACCACCACCCCGCCGACCCCCAGCCGCGCCGCCCAGACCGTATCCATGCCCTGCGCCGCCAGCCAGCCCTCCAGCCGTTCGCCCAGGGTGTCGCCGGCCAGCGCGCCGGAGAGGATGCCGACCGCGGTGATGCCGATCTGCACCGAGGAGAGGAACCGCCCCGGATGCTCGGCCAGCCGCAGCGCCATCCGCGCGCCGCGGCTTTTCGCCTCCAGCGGCTTCAGCCGCGCCGGCCGGGCCGAGACCACGGCCAGTTCCGACATCGCCAGGACGCCGTTCACCACGATCAGCGCAAGGATGACAAGGACTTCGGCAATCATCGGACTTCCCCCCGAGGCGCCTGCGCAACCGGGGGCACCCGTCTTCGACTTCGCGTCTTCGCCTTCATGGCGCAACCCTCACGCCTTCGCGGGCGGCGAGGTCGCAGAAGAACTGCCAGGCCACCCGGCCCGAGCGCGCCCCGCGCGTCGCCTGCCATTCCACCGCCTCGGCCTGCAACCTGTCCGCCGGCACTTCGATCCCGTGCGCGGCGCAATAGCCGCGGATCATCGCCAGGTATTCGTCCTGCGAGCAGGGATGGAAGCCCAGCCACAGCCCGAAGCGGTCCGACAGCGAGACCTTCTCCTCCACCGCTTCCGAGGGGTTGATGGCGGTCGAGCGTTCGTTCTCGATCATGTCGCGCGGCATCAGGTGGCGGCGGTTCGAGGTGGCGTAGAAGATCACGTTCTCCGGCCGCCCCTCGATGCCGCCGTCCAGCACCGCCTTGAGGCTCTTGTAGTGCTGGTCGTCGTGGCTGAACGACAGGTCGTCGCAGAACAGGATGAAGCGGCAGGGCGCGGCGCGCAGGTGGCCGAGCAGGCGCTGCACCGTGGGCAGATCCTCGCGGGAAAGTTCCACGATCTTCAGGTCGTGCCCCTCGGCCCGCACCTGGGCATGGATCGCCTTCACCAGGCTGGATTTCCCCATCCCCCGCGCGCCCCAGAGCAGCGCGTTGTTCGCCGGCAGACCGGCGGCGAAATGGCGGGTGTTCTCCAGAAGCGTGTCGCGCGAGCGGTCCACGCCGACCAGCAGCGACAGGTCCACCCGGGCGACCCGTGCCACCGGCTCCAGCCGGTCGGGCGCGGTATGCCAGACGAAGGCCTCGGCGGCCGCGAAATCGGGGGCCGGCATCGGCGCGGGGGCCAGCCGCTCCAGCGCGGCGGCGATGCGGTCAAGCGTCATGGTCCAGTCTCAAGTCTCGGCCGGGGCAGTCACCCCTGCTCTCCGTCGGTTTCCTCGTCCCAAAGGCCCTCGGCCTTCAGCTCGGCCTCGCGCCGCTTCTCGATCCGGCGGATCAGGAAGATGGAAACCTCATACAGGGGATAGACGGCGAAGAACAGGATCAGCTGGCTCATCACGTCCGGGGGGGTGACGATGGCGGCCACGATCAGGATGATGACGATGGCATAGCGCCGCATCCCGGCCAGCCCGCGCGCCGAGACGATCCCGGCCTTGCCCATCAGCGTCAGCAGGACGGGCAGCTGGAAGCACAGGCCGAAGGCGATGATCAGCTTCAGGCTGATGTCCAGCGTCTCGTTGACCTTGCCCTGGAAGACGATCTCGATGCCTTCGGTGCTGGCGGCGGGGGCAACCGTCACCGCCTCGCCCGCAGGCACGTCGGCCAGGCCGGGGAACACCGCGGCCAGCACCGAATAGCTGTCGGCGAAGCCGAGGAAGAAGGTCATGGCGATCGGCGTCACCACGTAGTGCGAGAACACCGCGCCCAGCAGGAACAGCGCCGGCGAGGCGATCAGGAACGGCAGGAAGGCCTGTTTCTCGCTGCGGTAGAGGCCCGGGGCGATGAAGCGCCACAGCTGGTAGGCGATCACCGGGAAGCTGAGCATCAGCCCGGCCACCACCGAGATATGCACAAGGGTGAAGAAATACTCCTGCGGCGCGGTGTATTGCATCACAGGATGCGGGTTGCCGAGCGCCCGCATCGCGTTCTCGATCGGCTTCAGCATGAAGTCCAGGATCGGGTCCGCCACCACGAAGCAGGCCAGCATCGCCACGATGAAGGCCAGCACCGACCAGATCAGCCGGTTGCGCAGTTCCGCCAGATGCTCGACCAGCGGGGCCGAGCTGTCGTCGATCTCGTCCTTCGCGCTCATGCCGTCTCGCCGTCCGGTGTTGCGGGTTTCTTGCGGGTGCGGCCGGGCTTCTTCGCCGGGGCCGGGGCGGGCTCAGCCTCCGGCGCCGGAGCCGCGGCCTTGCGCAGCTTCTCGGCCGCCTCCTGCGCCACCGCCTTGCGGGCGGCCTGCTTCTCGGCCAGCGCGGCGGTGGCGGGACCCATCGCCGGGGTCGGAGCCGGGGCCGCGGCTTCCGCCGGAGCGGCCGCAGCCGCCGTTGCCGCAGCCGCCGTTGCCGCGGCGGGCTTGGTGACCTTGGTCTTCATCGGGTCCCATTTCTCGAAGCGGTCGGCGGCGGATTTCACCGCATCCAGCCCCATCGCCTTCGGACTGGTGGCCTTCTTCAGGTCCTCCGCCACGTCCTTGACGCCGGTTTCCTGCGCCGCCTGCTCCATCGCCCGGCTGAACTCGCGCCCCATCGCCCGCAGCTTGGCGGTGAAGCGGCCCAGTTCGCGGAACATGCCGGGCAGGTCCTTCGGGCCGATCACGACCAGCGCGACGATGCCGACGACCAGAAGCTCGGACCAGCTGAAATCCATCTCTCGCCTCCGCCCGCGGCGCCGCTCAGACCTTTTCCTTCTCGGCCTCGGCCGGCGTCACGTCCTTGGCGGCATCGACCTTGGCATCCTCGATCTCCTTGGTGCCGTCGGAGACGCCCTTCTTGAAGGCGGTGATGCCCTTGCCGACCTCGCCCATCAGCGAGGACACCTTGCCCTTCCCGAAGAGGACCAGCACCACGACCGCGATCAGCAGAAGACCGGGCAGACCGATATTGTTCAACATGGAAGACCTCCATTCCCCGCGCCCCATCCCCGGGGCCTTGTCCAGAACTGCCCCCAGATAGACCCTGCGGCGGCGGCGTTCCAAGCCCCAACCCCCTTGCCGCCCCGTCTCAACTGACAGTATTTTGTCAGTAGGGCGGGGTTCGCCCCGCCGCCGGAGCCGATGGATGAAACGCGACGCCCGCCTCTACGACCTGATCCAGATCCTGCGCGACGGCAAGCTGCACACCGCGGCCGAGCTGGCCGCGCGGCTCGGGGTCTCGCCCCGCACGATCTGGCGCGACATGGCGATGGCGGCGGAGACCGGGCTGCCGGTGACGGGGGAGCGCGGCCTGGGCTATATCCTGCGCTCGCCGCTGATGCTGCCGCCGACGATGCTGACCGAGGCCGAGCTGGACGCGCTGACCCACGGGCTGCGCCACATCGAGGCGACCGACCCGGCCCGCGCCCGCGCCGCCCGCAGCCTCCTGGCCAAGGTGGCGACGCTGCTGCCGCAGGCGGGGATCGCGGAGGAAGGGTGACCCGATTTTTCGTCGAAAAATCGTGCCTTTCCGGGTTTTCGACGAAAACCCGTCAACCCGGGAAGACGAAGCACCTGTCGCGCCGGATCATCAGCCACAGCACCGTGCCCGGTTTCGGCAGGAACACCCCGGGGACCGAGGCGGTCAGTTTCGACCCGTCGCAGTCCATGCGGAAATCGACCAGGCTCTCGCGGCCCAGATAGCGCGCCCGCATCACCGTGCCGCGGGCCGGCGTGCCCTCCTGCGGCGTCGGCAGCGGGCCGCGGCCGCCGCGGTCGAAGTCGATCTTCAGGTGCTGCGGCCGGATCACGATCTCCACCGCCGCCCCGTCGGCATGACCGGGGGTCAGGAAGTCGCCGAAGGGCGTCGCGGTCAGCGCCCCCTTCGAGATGCCGCGGATCACGTTGACATCGCTGAAGAAAGCCGCCGCCGCCCGGTCCACCGGCGCGTTGTAGACATTGTAGGGCGCACCCTGCTGCACGATCCTTCCGCCGCGCATCAACGCGATTTCGTCGGCCATCCGCATCGCCTCGTCCGGCTCGTGCGTCACCAGCACCACCGCGGTGCCTTCCTCCTTCAGGATCTCCAGCGTGGTGTCGCGGATGCCGTCGCGCAGCCGGTTGTCGAGGCCCGAGAAGGGTTCGTCCATCAGCATCACCTTCGGCCGCGGCGCCAGCGCCCGGGCCAGCGCCACCCGTTGCTGCTCGCCCCCCGACAGCTGGTGCGGATGTTTGGCGGCGAAGCCGGACAGGTTCACCCGCTCCAGCAGCTCCCCGACCCGCCGCGCCTTCGCCGCCTTGTCGCCGGCCAGGCCGAAGCCGACATTGGCCGCCACCGTCAGATGCGGGAACAGCGCGAAGTCCTGGAACATCATGCCGACGCCGCGGCGCTCGGGCGGCAGGTGCAGGCCGGGGCCCGCCATCGGCCTTCCGTCGATCCGCACCTCGCCCGCATCCGCCGTCTCCACCCCGGCGACGATGCGCAGGGTGGTGGACTTGCCGCAGCCCGAGGGGCCCAGAAGGCAGGTCACCTGCCCCGCCGCCACCCGCAGCGCCACATCCTCCACCACCGGCCGGCCGCCGAAGGCGCGGGTCAGTCCGGTGGCTTCCAGCCGGGGGGGGGTCTCCGCCATCGCAAACCTTTGCAAAACGCTCGGGGATTGCGGTAGCAGCCCGCGCCGCGGGCCGCAAGGCGGAGGGGGTCACATGGAAAGATTGGTCGCACCGCCGTCCAGCAGGATGTTCTGCCCGACGATGAAACCGGCATGGGCCGAGCAGAGGAAGGCGCAGGCGGCGCCGAATTCCTCGGGTGTGCCGTAGCGGCCGGCGGGGATGGTCGCCATCCGCTCGGCCTGCGCCTCTTCGTAGGAGATGCCCTTCGCCCGCACCACGCCCTGGTCCAGCGCCACCGCCCGGTCGGTGGCATGGATGCCGGGCAGGAGGTTGTTGATGGTGACCCCCCTGCCCGCCACCTGCCGCGCGGTGCCGGCGACGAAGCCGGTCAACCCCGCCCGCGCCGCGTTCGACAGGCCGAGCACCGGGACGGGCGCCTTCACCGAGACAGAGGTGATGTTGACCACCCTGCCCCAGCCGCGCGTCATCATTCCCGGCAGCACCGCCTGCATCAGCGCGATCGGCGTCAGCATGTTGGCGTCCAGCGCCCGGACGAAATCCTCGCGGCCCCAGTCGCTCCACATCCCCGGCGGCGGCCCGCCGGCATTGGTGACCAGGATGTCGGCCTCGTCCCCCGCCGCCGCCAGCACCACCGCGCGGCCCTCCTCGGTGGTGATGTCGGCCGCCACCGCGGTCACCTTCACCCCGGCCTTGCGCAGGTCTTCGGCCGTCGCCTCCAGCGCCTCGGCGCCGCGGGCGCAGATCACCAGATCGACGCCCGCCCCCGCCAATGCCTCGGCACAGCCGCGCCCAAGTCCCTTCGAGGCCGCGCAGACGATTCCCTTCCTGCCGCGAATTCCCAGATCCATGATGCCCTCCGCCCGTTTGCCCCAGCCTAGCGGGCACAACGTCCGCGGGAAACCCCATGCCGCCGATGCAACAATCGCCGCCTTCCGCGGCTTGCGTTTCCGGCCGGGCATTGCCGGCTCCGCCGGGTTTGACCCCCGCCGTCATCCTTTGCTACGGTCCGGCCACCGAAGGTGGGGGCCTTCGCCCCGTCCTTCATCAGAGTCTGCCGACCGCCATGTCCGCCTCCGTCACTCCGCCTCCCGGCCACGCCTGCCAGCTTTTCGCGGCCGAGGACATCTATGTCACCATCGGCGTCAACACCGGCGACGGGCTCGGCCTGCCCGGCGACGTGCTGGAGGGCGACATCTACGAACTCGACGCCGCCGCCCGGCCGCTGCGGCTGGTGATGACCCGCCCGGTGGCGGGGGTGGAGCCGCAGATCGCCGAAGGCTCCGCCGTCGGCGCCCCGGGCGAGGTGGTGCGGATGGCCGCCCGCTACACGCTGATGTCGCCCGACGGCGACAAGGTGGAGCTGCTGCTGCTGCCGGTCTCCGGCCAGCTCTACGTCCTGCCGCTGTCGCCGCTGTCGGCACGGGCCGACTACACGCTGGTCAAGGTCGAGACCGCGCCGGAGGAGACCCGGCTCTCCGACCTGATGTGCGTCTCCTTCGCCCGCGGCACGCTGATCACCCTGGCGACCGGGGCGCAGAAGCCGATCGAGACGCTCCGTCCCGGCGACAAGGTGCTGACCCGCGACCACGGGCCCCAGCCGCTGCGCCTTCTCGGCCGCGCCACCCTGCGCGCCCATGGCGCCTTCGCCCCGGTGGTGATCCTGGCCGGCACCCTGGGCAATTCCGGCGACCTGATCGTCAGCCAGCACCACCGGATGTTCCTTTACCAAAGGAAGCGCATCCCCGGCCTGCCGACCTCGGAACTGCTGGTGCAGGCCAAGCATCTGGTCGACGACGAGAACGTCTTCATCCGCGAGGGCGGCGCGGTGGAGTATTTCTCCCTGGTCTTCGACCGGCACGAGATCGTCTATGCCGAGGGCATCCCCGCCGAAAGCCTGATGGTGAACGACGCCACCGTCAGCCGCCTGCCGCCCGAGATCGCCGCCGAGGTGCAGGCCCGCTTCCCCGGCCTCGCCCAGGTGCAGCATTTCGGCACCGAGGCCGGGCGGCAGTTCCTGTCGCAGGTCGGCCCCGGCGCGCTCTACGCCCCCGCGCGGCGCCAGCGGCGGCGCTAGCCCGGATTTTCGCCGAAAATCCGCGATTCCGAGTTTTCGGCGAAACCTCGTGCCCCGTGGACGCGCCGCGGCAATCCCGCTAGAAGGCGCGCCATGCTGGACAACGCCCCCACCCTCCCCTCGGAAATCGCCCGCCGCCGGACCTTCGCGATCATCGCGCACCCCGACGCCGGCAAGACCACGCTGACCGAAAAGTTCCTGCTGTTCGGCGGCGCGATCCAGATGGCCGGCCAGGTCCGCGCCAAGGGCGAGGCGCGGCGCACGCGGTCGGACTTCCTGAAGCTGGAGCAGGACCGCGGCATCTCGGTCTCCGCCTCGGCCATGTCCTTCGACTTCGGCCGCTACCGCTTCAACCTGGTCGATACCCCCGGCCACAGCGATTTCTCGGAAGACACCTACCGCACCCTGACCGCGGTGGATGCGGCGATCATGGTGATCGACGGCGCCAAGGGGGTGGAAAGCCAGACCCGCAAGCTGTTCGAGGTCTGCCGCCTGCGCGATCTGCCGATCCTGACCTTCTGCAACAAGATGGACCGCGAGGCCCGCGACACCTTCGAGATCATCGACGAGATCCAGGAGAACCTGGCCATCGACGTCACCCCCGCCTCCTGGCCGATCGGCCAGGGCCGCGACTTCCTCGGCGCCTACGACCTTTTGAACGACCGGCTGGAGCTGATGGACCGCGCCGACCGCAACAAGGTGGCGGAATCGGTCAAGCTGGAGGGGCTGGACGATCCGAAACTGGCCGACCACATCCCCGCCGACCTGCTGAAGAAGCTGCGGGAAGAGGTCGAGATGGCGCGCGAACTGCTGCCCGCCTTCGACCGTTCCGCCTTCCTGCACGGCGCGATGACACCGATCTGGTTCGGCTCCGCCATCAACTCCTTCGGGGTGAAGGAACTGATGGAGGGCATCGCCGCCTACGGCCCCGAGCCGCAGCCGCAGAAGGCGGCCGAGCGTCAGGTCGATGCCGGCGAGCCGCGGGTGGCGGGCTTCGTCTTCAAGGTCCAGGCCAACATGGACCCCAAGCACCGCGACCGCGTGGCCTTCGTCCGCCTCGCCTCCGGCCATTTCGAGCGCGGGATGAAGCTGACCCATGTGCGGACGAAGAAGCCGATGGCGGTGACCAACCCGGTGCTGTTCCTTGCCGCCGACCGCGAACTGGCGGAAGAGGCCTGGGCCGGCGACATCATCGGAATCCCCAACCACGGCCAATTGCGCATCGGCGACGCGCTGACCGAGGGCGAGACCCTGCGCTTCACCGGCATCCCCTCTTTCGCGCCGGAACTCTTGCAGAACATCCGCGCCACCGACCCGATGAAGGCCAAGCACCTGGAAAAGGCGTTGATGCAATTCGCCGAGGAGGGCGCAGCCAAGGTGTTCAAGCCGATGATCGGCGCGGGCTTCATCGTCGGCGTGGTCGGCGCGCTGCAATTCGACGTGCTGGCCAGCCGGATCGAGCAGGAATACCAGATTCCCGTGCGCTTCGAGGGGTCGAACTTCACCTCCGCCCGCTGGATCTCCGGCGACAAGGCCGAGATCGAGAAGCTGGTGAACGTCAACAAGCAGCACATCGCCACCGATTCCGACGGCGACCTGGTGTTCCTGACCCGGCTGCAATGGGACATCGACCGGGTGCAGCGCGACTACCCCGGCGCGAAGCTGACGGCCACCAAGGAGATGATGGCCTGATCCCTGCGCCTCCTCGCCCGGGAAGCGACGGGCGAAGCGGCTTGCCAATCCCTTGCGCCGCGCCCAGACTCGCCGCCGGAGGCATGATGTCAGACCCCACCTACCCCGGCGCGCCCGACAGCCTGATCGAGACCTGGAACCTGCGCCGCCGCCCGCTGCGCGGCGCGCGGGGCGAGGGGCTGCCGCCGCTGGACACGGACCTGAAGGCGCTGCTTTCCGCCCGCGTCCCCGCGCGGGAAGAACCGCCCGAGCCCGCCTCGGCCCATGCGCTGAAACGGCACGAGATCCGGCGCGAACTGGCGGGCTTCTCCGAGCTTGCGGCGCTGAACGCCCTGCTGATCGCCCATCTGCGCAAGACCCGCGCCCCGCATCCGGCCGCCCGCCTGTTCCGCCGCATCTGGACCGAGGAGGCCGAGGCGCTGCTGGCGGAACTGCCGCCGCGCTGGCTGATCTCCTCGGTGATCACCTTCGGCGACCACGGCCGGACCGAGGACCAGCGCCGGGTCGGGCTGGCGATGAACATGCTGTTCTCGCTGATGAAGCTTTACGAGTTCGAGCGGCTCTATTCCGGCCTGCCGCCCGACCGCGCCTTCAGGACCCTCCGCAAGTCCCGTGCGGCGCTGCCGCTGGACATGCCCGCCTTCTCGCTGCTCTCGGGCGGCCTCGACATCAACCTCCTGGCGCAGGTCTGGCAGATGGCGCGGGACGAGCCCGTCGCCGGCCGCATCGCCTGCCACCTGCTGCAGATGCTGAACGACGATCCGCGCGGCCTCTTCCGCCGCATCGGCCTGATGCGCGAGGACCTGCGTGCCCTCCGCGCCGACAAGGCCGCAAGACGGGCCGCCGCGGCCGGATAGGTGTCCTGCCTTGACCGCCCCGGGCCGATCCTGTATCGCGCAATATGGGCCAAAAGGCCCGATCCGCGGGGCGCCATGAAGCCAGCGTCCCTTTTCTTCGTGCGGGCCGATCCCGCCATGACAGGACGCTGATGACCAAATTTTCCGACCTCGCGCTGGACCCGCGCGTGCTGCAAGCCGTCTCCGAAGCCGGCTACGAGACCCCCACGCCGATCCAGGCCCAGGCCATCCCCCATGCGCTTGCCGGCCGCGATGTGCTCGGCATCGCCCAGACCGGCACCGGCAAGACGGCGAGCTTCACGCTGCCGATGATCACCCTGCTCGGCCAGGGCCGTGCCCGGGCGCGGATGCCGCGGTCGCTGGTGCTGGCGCCGACGCGCGAACTGGCCGCCCAGGTGGCCGAGAACTTCGAGATCTATGCCAAGCACACCAAGCTGACCAAGGCGCTGCTGATCGGCGGCGTGTCGTTCGGCGAGCAGGACAAGCTGATCGACCGCGGCGTCGACGTGCTGATCGCCACCCCCGGCCGGCTTCTGGACCATTTCGAGCGCGGCAAGCTGCTGCTGACCGGCGTGCAGATCATGGTGGTGGACGAGGCCGACCGGATGCTCGACATGGGCTTCATCCCCGACATCGAGCGCATCTTCCAGCTGACCCCCTTCACCCGGCAGACGCTGTTCTTCAGCGCCACCATGGCGCCGGAGATCGAGCGGATCACCAACACCTTCCTGTCGAACCCCGCCAAGATCGAGGTCGCCCGTCAGGCCACCGCCTCGACCACGATCACGCAGGGGCTGGTCTCCTTCACCCCCACCCGCAAGGATCGCAGCTTCACCGAGAAGCGCGCCGTGCTGCGCGCGCTGATCGCGGCCGAGGGCGAGGCCTGCACCAATGCCATCGTGTTCTGCAACCGCAAGATGGATGTGGACGTGGTGGCGAAGTCGCTGAAATCGCACGGCTTCAACGCCTCGCCGATCCATGGCGACCTGGCGCAGTCGGAACGGATGAAGACGCTGGACGCCTTCCGCGACGGCACGCTGCATATCCTCGTCGCCTCGGACGTGGCGGCGCGGGGGCTGGACATCCCGGCGGTCAGCCATGTCTTCAACTTCGACGTGCCCTCGCACCCCGAGGATTACGTCCACCGCATCGGCCGCACCGGCCGGGCCGGCCGTCTGGGCAAGGCCTTCACCATCGCGGTGCCGACGGATGCGAAATACCTCGCCGCCATCGAATCGCTGGTGAAGCTGGAAATCCCGCGGGCGCCGCTGCCCGAGGGGCTGGACCTCGCCAGCGCCGGCAGCGACCGCCCGCCGCGGGAAGAGCGCAGCCCGCGCGGACGCAGCCGCGACGGCGAGCGCGACAGACGCGAGCGCAAGCCCAAGCCGCATGGCGAAGAGGCGCCGATGCAGCCGCTGACCCCGGTGGCCGAAGCCGCGCCGGAACCGCGGCGCGAGGAGCCCCGCGAGGACCGCCGGGCCGAGCCGCGCGAGGATCGCCGCAGCGGACGCCGCGAGGAGCGGCGCGACTCCGGTCGGGAACAGGGCCGCGAAGACCGCCGTCCGCCCCGCGACCGCCGCGACGACGGGCCCTCCGTGGTCGGCCTGGGCGACCATGTGCCGGACTTCCTGACCCGCAGCTTCGCGCTGAAGGCCGCCCCGGTCGAAGAGGCGGAGCCGGCGGACGAGGCCGCGACCGAAAGCGAGAACTGAAAAGGGGGCCTTGCGGCCCCCTTCCCTTTTCTGGCCGCAAGGCCCCGATTTTTCGTCGAAAAATCGGCTACTCGGCGACCAGGCGGCTGACCACCACCGTCACCTCGGGCTTCTTGCCGATCTCCTCCATCGCCACTTGGCGGACGACCTTGCGGATTTCCTCCTCCAGCCGGTCGTCGTCGCGCAGCACCTTGCGGCCCGCACGCTCCATGTAGTCGGCGAGATCGGCCTCCATGGTCTCGTTCAGCAGACGCCCGCCCTTGCCCTGGTCGGTCAGGCCCATCAACTCCACCCAGGGCTCGCCCATCGGGTCGTCGTTCTCGTCCAGGATCACCGTCACCAGCGCGTGGCCGTTCAGCGCCATGCGGATGCGGTCGCGGATCACCCCGTCCAGCGCACCGATCAGCACCGTGCCGTCCAGATAGACCCGGCCGGTCTCGATATACTCCGCCACCGCCGGGGTCTCGCCGGTCAGGTCCAGCATGGTGCCGTTGACCGCCACCGCGGCGGCGATCCCGGCCTCGTGGGCGATGCGGACATGTTCGGACAGATGGCGGTGCTCGCCATGCATCGGCACCAGCATGTCGGGCAGCAGCAGCCGGTGGACATGCTCCAGGTCCGGCCGGTTGGCATGGCCGGAGACGTGGTAGAGACCGTTCATGTCGTCGATCACCGTCACGCCCATCTCGGAGAAGGCGTTCCAGATCCGGATCACCCCGCGTTCGTTGCCGGGGATGGTGCGGCTGGAGAACAGGAAGCTGTCGCCCGCCTTCATCTCGAAGCCCAGATACCTGCCGCGGCTCAGCGCAGCGCTGGCCGCCCGCCGTTCGCCCTGGCTGCCGGTGACCAGCAGCATCAGGTTGCGGCGGGGGATTTCCAGCGCCTCCTCCGGCGTCACCACGCGGGGGAAGCCCTGCAGCACGCCGGTCTCCTCGGCCGCCGCCAGCATCCGCTTCATCGACCGGCCGAGCACGCAGATCGAGCGGTCGGCGGCGCGGGCGGCTTCCGCCAGCGTCTTCAGCCGGGCGACGTTCGAGCCGAAGGTGGTGGCGACGAACAGCCCCGGCGCCCTGGCGATCAGCTCGGCCAGCGGCCCGGCCAGCGTTGCCTCGGACCGGCCTTGATGCGGCGAGAAGACGTTGGTGGAATCGCACATCAGCGCCTTCACCGGGCGCTCGGCGGCGATGGCCTCCCATCCGGCATCGTCCCAGGGCTCGCCCACCACCGGGCTGCGGTCCAGCTTGAAGTCGCCGGAATGGACGACGCGGCCCGCCGGGGTGTCGATGATCAGCGCGGCGCTTTCCGGGATCGAATGGGCGACCGGCACGAACTGCACCTTGAACGGCCCGGCCTCCACCACCGCGGGCCGCGCCTCGACCGTGGTGATGGCGTCGAGCGGCAGCCCCTCTTCCTCCAGCTTCAGCCGGCCGATGGTGGCGGTGAAGCGGCGGGCGTAGACCTTCTTCTTCAGCTTCGGCCAGAGGAGGCCGAGCGCGCCGATATGGTCCTCATGCGCATGGGTGATGAAGATCGCCTCCAGCCGGTCGACGCGTTCCTCCAGCCAGGCGATGTCGGGCAGGATCACATCCACCCCGGGGGCGCCGTCCATGTCGGGGAAGGTCACCCCCATGTCGACGAGGATCAGCCGCTCCTTCCCGGGCGCGCCGTAGCCGTAGACGTAACAGTTCATGCCGATCTCGCCGGCGCCGCCCAGGGGCAGATAGATCAGGCGATCCTTGCTCATGCGGTTTCCTTGTTGAAGTCGTTGATGAGGACGAGACCGTGCATCGTCAGGTCGTCCTCGATGGAATCGAAGATGTCGGTGCCTTGGGCGAACAGCGCGGCCAGCCCGCCGGTGCCGATGACCTTCGAGGGCCGCGGGCGTTCGCGGCGGACCTCGCGCACGATGCCCTCGATCAGGCCGACATAGCCCCAGTAGACGCCGGACTGCATGCAGGCGACCGTGTTGGTGCCGATAGCTTTCGCCGGCTTGGTCACGTCGACATGCGGCAGCGCGGCGGCGGCCATGTGCAGCGCCTCCAGCGACAGGTTCACCCCGGGCGCGATGACGCCGCCGACATAGGCGCCGTCCTCGTCCACCACGTCGAAGGTGGTGGCGGTGCCGAAATCGACCACGATCAGGTCGCCGCCGTGGCGGGCATGGCCGGCGACCGTGTTCACCAGCCGGTCGGGGCCGACCGTGGTGCCTTGGTCGACACGGGGGGCCACCGGCAGGCGGCAGTCCAGCTTGCCCACCACCAGCGGCCGGCAGTCGAAATAGCGGTTGCAGAGCACGCGCAGGTTGAACACCACCCGGGGCACGGTGGAGGAGATGATCGCCTCGGTGACATGCGCCTCGGTCCCGGTCAGCTTCATCAGGCTGGAGAGCCAGACGTAGTATTCGTCGGCGGTGCGCTGGTGGTCGGTGGCGATGCGCCAGGTGGCGAGGAACTGCCGGCCGTCCCAGATCGAGAAGACGGTGTTGGTGTTGCCGCAGTCGATGGCAAGAAGCATGGGCGTCTCTCGGGTTTCGGCCGCGGGACCGGGGGTTTCACACCCCCGGACCCCCGTGGAGTATTTCGGCCAAGGTGAAATGGCGCGGGGTCAGAAGAACACCTCGGCGGCGGGAATGGCAAGGGTGGCGCTGGCGGTGCGCAGGATCAGGTTGCCGGTCGCGTCCACCGTCTCGAAGATGCCCTCGCGGGTGTCGGTGCCGGTGCGGGCTGTGATCCTTTTGCCCAGCCGGGCGGCATGGGCCAGCCAGTCGGGGCGCAGCGCGGCGAAGCCGCCCTGCGCGAAGGCGGCCTCGCGGGCGGCATAGGCGGGGGCGAGGGCGTTCAGGAACCCCTCGGGGGTGATCCGCAGGCCGGTCTCCTGCAGCAGGCCGACCGGGGGGACTGCGCCGGGCTCGACGGCGCTGGCCGGCGGCGCGGCGATCAGGTTGACGCCGATGCCGATGGCGAGGATGTCGCCCGAGGCCTCCAGCAGGATTCCCGCCACCTTGCCGCCGTTCAGGAGGACATCGTTCGGCCATTTCAGCGCGAAGGACTCCGGCAGGCCGGTCAGCGCCACGAAGGCGTCGCGCAGCGCCAGCGCGGCCACGAAGCTGCGCAGCGCCACCTGCGCCGGCGGCTCCGCCACCCGCATCGCCAGCGTGCCGTGGAAATTGCCGGGCGGCGAGGTCCAGGGCCGCGCACGGCGTCCCCGCCCCGCCGTCTGCTCGGCCGCCAGAATCCACAGCGGCCCCGTCAGCGACGGGGCCTGCCGGAAGGCCTCGGCATTGGTGCTGTCAACCGAAGCCAGCATCAGCCGGCCCGGCCCGCCGTCACTTCTGGACAAGGGCCTGCGCCGCCACCGCCGCCGAGCCTTCGATGCCGAAGAGGTTGATCACGCCGAGCAGCATCACCGCCGCCGCCGCCATCAGCATCACCCATTGCACCGGGTCCATCCGGCTGTCGGCCGGGTCGTCGCCGCTGCCGAAATACATGTAGTAGACGATGCGCAGGTAGTAGAAGGCGCCGATGACCGATGCCACCGCGCCGGCCACCGCCAGCCAGACCATGCCGCCGTCCACCGCCGCCTTCAGCACGTAGAACTTGCCGAAGAAGCCCACCATCGGCGGCACCCCGGCCAGGCTGAACAGCAGCACCAGCAGCGCCATCGCCTTCAGCGGTTCCTTCTTCGAGAACTGGTTCAGGGAGGCCAGGTCGGTGACCGGGCGGCCGTCCCGCTCCATCGACAGGATGAAGGCGAAGGTGCCGACGTTCATGGTGACGTAGATCGCCATGTAGATCAGCGTCGCCTGCACGCCATAGGCGGTGCCGACCGCCAGGCCGATCAGCGCATAGCCCATGTGGGCGATCGAGGAATAGGCCATCAGCCGCTTGAACTCGGTCTGGCCGATGGCGGCGACGGCGCCGAGGAACATCGACACCACCGACAGCGCCGCCAGCACCTGTCCCCACTGGCCGGGGATGGCGCCGAAGGCGTCCTGCACCAGCCGGGCGATCAGCGCCATGGCGGCGACCTTGGGCGCGGTGGCGAAGAAGGCGGTGACCGGCGTGGGCGAGCCCTCGTAGACATCCGGCGTCCACATGTGGAAGGGCGCGGCGGAGACCTTGAAGGCCAGGCCCGAGAGCATGAACACCAGACCGATCAGCAGGCCCACCGGCACATCCGCGCCCAGCTTGGCGATGATGCCGGAGAAGAGCGTGGTGCCGGCATAGCCATAGGCCAGCGAGGCGCCGTAAAGCAGCAGGCCCGAGGACAGCGCGCCGAGGACGAAGTATTTCAGCCCGGCCTCGGTGGATTTCACGCTATCGCGGCGCATGGCGGCGACGACGTAAAGCGCCAGCGACTGCAACTCCAGCCCCATGTAGAGCGCCATCAGGTCGCCGGCCGAGACCATCATCATCATGCCGAGCACGGCCAGCGCCACCAGCACCGGGAACTCGAACCGCAGGAGGCCGGTGCGGGACATGTAGTCCTGGCTCATCGCCAGCACCGCGGCGGCGGAGAGGAGGACGGTCACCTTGGCGAAGCGGGCGAAGGGGTCGTCGATGAACATGCCGCCGAAGGCCAGTCGGTCACCCTGCCCGCCGAGGCCGATCCACAGCGCCAGCGCGACGAAAAGGCCCACCGTGGCCCAGGTCAGCGTCACCGCCAGCCGATCCTTGCCGGTGTAGACCGCCAGCAGAAGCGCGGCCATGGCCCAGATCCCAAGCACGATCTCGGGCAGGACGATGACGTAATCGGGAACTGCGCTCATATTCCGGTCCTCAGTGCAGCGCCAGCCCGGCCGCGTCGGCGGCCGGAAGCGAGGCGTGGTAGTCGGTGATCAGCGCCGAGACGGACGGGCCGATGATGTCGGTGACAAGGCTGGGGTAGACGCCGAGGATCAGCGTCATCGCGATCAGCGGCGCGAAGATCGCCTTCTCGCGCCCGGTCATGTCCGAGATGGTGCGCAGCGCCTCCTTGATAAGGTCGCCGAAGACGACCCGGCGGTAGAGCCACAGAGCATAGGCCGCCGACAGGATCACGCCCGAGGTCGCCACCGCGGCCACCCAGGTGTTGACCTGGAAGATGCCCATCAGGGTCAGAAACTCGCCGATGAAACCGCTGGTGCCGGGCAGGCCGACGTTGGCCATGGTGAAGAACATGAACACCAGCGCATAGGCGGGCATCCGGTTCACCAGACCGCCATAGGCGTCGATCTCGCGGGTGTGCATCCGGTCGTAGATCACGCCGACGCAAAGGAAGAGGGCGCCGGAGATGAAGCCGTGGCTCAGCATCTGGAAGATCGCGCCGTCGATACCCTGCTGGTTGGCCGCGAAGATGCCCATGGTGACATAACCCATGTGCGCGACCGAGGAATAGGCGATCAGCTTCTTCATGTCGCTCTGCACCAGCGCCACCAGCGAGGTGTAGACGATGGCGATAGCCGACATCCAGAACACCAGCGGCGCCAGCAGGTCGGACGCCACCGGGAACATCGGCAGGCTGAAGCGCAGGAAGCCGTAGCCGCCCATCTTCAGCAGGATCGCCGCCAGCACCACCGACCCGGCGGTCGGCGCCTGGACGTGGGCGTCGGGCAGCCAGGTGTGGACCGGCCACATCGGCATCTTCACCGCGAAGCTGGCGAAGAAGGCCAGGAACAGCAGCGTCTGCAGGCCGCCGGTGATCTGGAAGCCCATCAGCGACAGGGTCTCGGACGAGAACTCGTGCGTCAGGAGCGCCACATTGCCGTCGCCGCAGCCGCCGATGCAGGTGGTGCCCGCTGCGCGATACATCGCGATCATGGCGACCAGCATCAGCACCGAGCCGAGGAAGGTGTAGAGGAAGAACTTGAAGGCGGCGTAGATGCGGTCCTTGCCGCCCCAGATGCCGATGATCAGGAACATCGGGATCAGCCCGGCCTCGAAGAACAGGTAGAACAGCACCAGGTCAAGTGCGGTGAAGACGCCCAGCATCAGGGTCTCCAGCACCAGGAAGGCGATCATGTAGTCCTTGACCCGGGCGGTGACGTCCCAGCAGGACCAGATCACGATCGGCATCAGGAAGGTGGTCAGCATCACGAACAGGATCGAGATGCCGTCCACCCCCATCCGGTAGGTCAGGCCCAGGATCCATTCCCGCTCGGTCACGAACTGGAAGCCGGTGTTCGACGGATCGAAGCCGGCCAGCAGGAACAGCGAGACCAGGAAGGTCGCGGTGGTGGTGAACAGCGCCAGCCGCTTGGCGCCCATCTGCGCGGCGGCATCGTCGCCGCGCATGAACAGCGCCATGATGACCGCCGCCACCAGCGGCAGGAAGGTGATGATCGAGAGGAGTTGTTGTTCCATTTTTGCTCGGTCCCGCCCTTACCCGGCGCCGCCAGAAAGCACCATCCAGGTGACGAGGATCACGATCCCCAGCACCATGGCGAAGGCGTAGTGGAAGAGATAGCCGGACTGCGCCCGGCCGGCGAGGCGGGTGAAGAAGGGAACGATCCCCATCGCCACGCCGTTGATGGTGCCGTCGATCACCGAGCCGTCGCCCTTCTTCCACAGGAAGCGGCCGATGGCCTTGGCCGGGCGGACGAAGATCCAGTCGTAGAGCTCGTCGAAATACCACTTGTTCAGGAGGAACAGGTAGAGCGGGCGCTGCTGCGCCGCCAGGCGCCGCGGCAGGTCGGGGCGGCGGATGTAGAACAGCCAGGCCAGGGCGAAGCCGATCAGCATGGCGACGAAGGGCGAGACCTTCACCCATTTCGGCGCCTCGTGCGCTTCGTGGATGACATGGTTGTCCGGGTGCAGGAAGATCGCGCCCTTCGGTGCGATGGCCGGGGCGGCGGCGTGGTCCGCGGCCGGGGCGGCCTCGCCCTCGGCGGCGATCGCCTCGCCTTCCGCCGGGGCGGCAGCGTGGTCGCCCTCGGCGGCAGCGGGATCGTCGCCATGCTCGGTGGCATGGGCGGCGGCTTCCATGCCGAACCAGCTGCGCATCTTCGCCTCGTCGCCGAAGAACACGCCATACCACAGCATCCCCGAGAACACCGCGCCAAGCGCCAGCACCCCCAGCGGGACCAGCATCACCGCCGGGCTTTCGTGCGGCTCGTGGTGATGGCCGTGATCGTCGTGGCCGTGGTCATCGTGCCCGTGATGGCCGTGCCCATGGGCGCGGCTTTCGCCGTAGAAGGTCAGGAACATCAGCCGCCAGGAGTAGAAGCTGGTGAAGCAGGCCGCCACGACCAGAAGGATATAGGCATAGGAGGACCCGACCCAGGCGCTTTCGATCACCGCGTCCTTCGACAGGAAGCCGGCGAAACCCCAATGGGTCAGCGGGATGCCGACGCCGGTGATGGCGAGCGTGCCGATCAGCATCGCCCAGAAGGTCAGCGGGATCTTCTTCCGCAGGCCCCCATAGTTGCGCATGTCTTGCTCGTGATGGGTGGCATGGATCACCGAGCCGGCGCCGAGGAACAGCATCGCCTTGAAGAAGGCATGGGTGAAGAGGTGGAACATCGCCACCGGATAGACGCCCACCCCGGCGGCCACGAACATGTAGCCGAGCTGCGAACAGGTCGAATAGGCGATCACCCGCTTGATGTCGTTCTGCACCAGGCCCACGGTCGCCGCGAAGAAGGCGGTGGTGGCGCCGATCACGACGATCATCGTCTTGGCATCGGGCGCATATTCATAGAGCGGCGACATCCGGCAGACCAGGAACACCCCGGCCGTCACCATGGTCGCGGCGTGGATCAGCGCCGACACCGGGGTCGGTCCCTCCATCGCGTCCGGCAGCCAGGTGTGCAGGAACAGCTGCGCCGATTTCCCCATCGCGCCGACGAACAGCAGCACCCCGATCAGGTTGGCGGCGTTCCAGTCGGCCCAGAGGAAGCGCAGCTCGGTCTCGGCCAGCGCCGGGGCGGCGGCGAAGACATCGTCGAAGCGGATGCTGTCGGTCAGGTAGTAAAGCCCGAAGATGCCGAGCGCGAAGCCGAAGTCGCCGACCCGGTTGACCACGAAGGCCTTGATCGCGGCGGCATTGGCGGAAGGCTTGCGGTAGTAGAAGCCGATCAGCAGGTAGGAGGCGACGCCCACCCCTTCCCAGCCGAAGAACATCTGCACCAGGTTGTCCGAGGTCACCAGCGCCAGCATGGCGAAGGTGAAGAACGACAGATAGGCGAAGAAGCGGGCCTTGTAATGCTCGCCCTCGCGCCAGTTCTCGTCATGCGCCATGTAGCCGAAGCTATAGAGGTGGACCAAGGCAGACACCGAGTTCACCACCACCAGCATGATCGCCGTCATCCGGTCCAGCCGGATGCCCCATTCCGACCCCAGCGTGCCGGATTCGATCCAGCGCAGGATGGTGATGTGCTGGGTTTCGCCGTCGAAGGTCAGGAAGATGACCCAGCTGAGGATCGCCGCCAGGAAGACCGCGCCGGTGGTCAGCACTTGGCCCGCCTTCTCGCCGATGATCCGCCAGCCGAAGCCGCAGATGATGGCCCCGATCAGAGGTGCGAAGAGGATGATCGTCGCCATTTACTCGGTCCTGCCCTGGCTGGAGGCGCAACGGGCGGACCCGCAGCGCGTCGATTGGAATTCGTCCGCCTTGACGGACCCGCTCTCGCGGCAGTTCTCGCATTCGAGATCGACCATGCGGCCCTGCAGGGCCGTCACGCGCATCCCGAAGACATTGGTGTCCCCCACCCGCACGGCCATGGCCCTAGCCCTTCATCACGTTGACGTCTTCCACGTCGATGGTGCCGCGGTTGCGGAAGAAGACGACGAGGATGGCAAGGCCGATGGCGGCCTCGGCCGCGGCGACAGTGAGGACGAACATGGTGAAGACCTGCCCGGTCAGGTCGCCGAGGAAGGAGGAGAAGGCGACGAGGTTGATGTTCACCGCCAGCAGCATCAGCTCGATCGACATCAGGATGACGATCACGTTCTTCCGGTTCAGGAAGATCCCGAAGATGCCGATGACGAACAGCGCCGCCGCCACCGTCAGGTAATGTTCAAGTCCCACCATCTCTCGTTCCCTCCGGGTCTGATGCCCGTTGTCTTTCCGTTGTCAGCCCGGCCTTCGCGCGAAGTCCGGTGCGATTGTCCCACGCGGAAATCGCTGTCAGAGCCCCTGCCCCGGCTTCACGTCCTTCAGTTCCAGCGCCTTGGCCGGGTCGCGCCACATCTGGGCCAGCACGTTCTGCCGCTTGATGTCCTTCCTGTGCCGCAGCGTCAGCAGGATCGCCCCGATCATGGCGACCAGCAGGATCATCCCCGCCGCCTGGAACAGGTAGATATAGCGGTCGTAGATCAGCAGACCGAGCGCGCGGGCATTGTCCACCCCGTCCAGCGCGGTGGAGCGCTGCACCTCGCCCCAGGCGCCCAGGCCGATGGCCAACTGCATGATCAGCACCACCCCGATCAGCAGCGCCAGCGGCATGTAGCGCGCCATCTCGCCCTTCAGCGCGGCGAAGTCGATGTCCAGCATCATCACCACGAAGAGGAACAGCACCGCGACGGCGCCGACATAGACGATCATCAGCAGCATCGCCACGAACTCCGCCCCGAGAAGGACGAAGAGCCCGGCCGAGGACAGGAAGGCCAGGATCAGCCACAGCACCGAATGCACCGGGTTCCTTGCCACCGTCACCATCAGCCCCGCCGCCACCGTCACCAGCGCGAAGAGGTAAAAGACAAAATCGGCCACGGTCATGCTGTGCCTTCCTTCTTCTCGGCGAAGACGCCCTGCGCCAGTTCCAGCGCCTTCTGCATGGCGGGCAGGCCGCCGAACATGCTCATCTGCCAGATCACCTCGGCGATCTCGCGTTCCGTGGCGCCCGCCTCGAGCGCATGGCGCACGGTGGCCTTGATCTGCGGCTCGGCCTGCGCGCCGAGCACGGTCAGCGCGGCCAGGGTCAGGAACAGCCGGGTCTTGGCGTCCAGCCCCTCGCGGTTGAAGGTCTTGCCGAACCACATCTCCATCATGTCCTTCGACATGGTGGGGAACATCTTGTCGAGACCCGGCATCTGGACGTTCTCCAGCGCCGGGTTGAAGGCGCGCAGCATCTCCTGCCCGCTTTCCATCATCTGCTGGATCATCCTGGTGTAGGCTTCGGTCATCCCTGGCTCACCCCTTGTTCAGCGATAGGGCGCGTCGAGTTCGAGGTTGCGGGCTATCTCGGCCTCCCACCGCGCGCCGTTCGCCAGCAGCTTGTCCTTGGTGTAGAACAGCTCCTCGCGGGTCTCGGTGGAAAACTCGAAGTTCGGGCCTTCGACGATGGCATCGACCGGGCAGGCCTCCTGGCAGAAGCCGCAGTAAATGCATTTCGTCATGTCGATGTCATAGCGGGTGGTGCGGCGGCTGCCGTCCTCGCGCGGCTCGGCATCGATGGTGATCGCCTGCGCGGGGCAGACCGCCTCGCACAGCTTGCAGGCGATGCAGCGCTCCTCGCCGTTCGGATATCGGCGCAGCGCATGTTCGCCGCGGAAGCGGGGCGACAGCGGCCCCTTCTCGTGCGGATAGTTCAGCGTCGGCTTCGGCGCGAAGAAATAGCGCATCCCAAGGGCAAAGCCCTTGATGAAATCCACCATCAGGAAATAGCGCGTGGCGCGGTTCCAGTCGATGTTGGCCATCACTTGATCCCCAGCTTCTCTTCGACATGCTCGACACGCTTGTCGATCTGACCGATCACGTTGCTCAATCCGAAGATCATCATCGTGTGACCGTGCAGTTCGGATTTCACGTCGTCGAATTCCGCACGCATGTTGGCTTCCAGTTCATCGAAACGCACATCCATGCGCTTCAGGTCCTCGCGGATCAGCCGCAGCTGCTCCAGCACCAGGTTGTCGACGCTCTGCCCCATCGCTCAGCCCCCCACCGCCCAGCGGGCCCAGAAGCCGCCGAGCACTTCGAACTTGGCCAGGAAGGCCACGATCACCACCCAGCCGATGGACATCGGCAGGAACACCTTCCAGCCGATCCGCATCAGCTGGTCGTAGCGGTAGCGGGGGACGATGGCCTTCACCATGGCGAACATGAAGAAGAAGAACCACATCTTCGCCACCATCCACCACCAGCCGTCGGCCAGTCCCGGGATCGGCGACAGCCAGCCGCCGAAGAACAGCAGGCTGATCAGCGCGCACATCAGGAAGATGGCGATGTATTCGCCGGCCATGAACAAGAGGTAGGGGGTGGAGGAATATTCCACCATGAAGCCCGCGACCAGTTCCGACTCCGCCTCGGGCAGGTCGAAGGGCGGGCGGTTGGTCTCGGCCAGCGCCGAGACGAAGAACAGCACCACCATCGGCAGGTGCGGCAGCCAATACCAGCCGAACAGCCCGTAGCCGGTGTCCTGCGCCCCGACGATGGCCGAGAAGTTCAGGCTGCCGGTCGAGATGATGATGCCGATGATGATCAGGCCCAGGCTGACCTCGTAGGAGATCATCTGCGCCGCGGACCGCAGGGACCCGAGGAAGGCGTATTTGGAGTTCGACGCCCACCCGCCCATGATCACGCCGTAGACCTCCAGCGAGGACACCGCGAAGACGAAGAGGATGGCGACGTTGATGTCGGCCAGCACCCAGCCGCTGTCGAAGGGGATCACCGCCCAGGCCAGGATCGCCAGCACGAAGCTCAGCATCGGCGCCAGGAAGAACACCGGGCGGTCGACGCCGGCCGGGATCACGATCTCCTTCACCACGTATTTCAGCGCGTCGGCCACCGACTGCAGGATGCCCCAGGGCCCCACCACGTTCGGCCCCCGCCGCATCTGCACCGCGGCCCAGACCTTGCGGTCGGCATAGACCAGGAACAGGAGGGACAGCATCACGAAGGCCACGATCAGCAGGCTTTGCGCCGCGATCAGGATGGCCGTCCCCAGGGTCGTGTCGAAGAAGCTCATGTTCCGTCCCTTACACCGTCGGTATGCCCAGTTCCCCGCAGTCCCGCACCGTCACCTCGGCGTCGATCGTGCGCGTTCCCCGCGGCAGCGCGGCCGAGATGAGGTAGACCGCATCCCCCCGCCAGGTCTCTTTCGTCTTCGCCACCTGCGTCCGCACGTGGCGCGCGAATCCGAAGCCCCGGATCAGCGCATATTGGGCCGCCGCGCAGCGGCCGTAGGTCTCGACATCGGCCTCGTCCCGGGCGCCGGTCATGGCGACGCGGAAGTTCACCATGTCGCCGTCCAGGAGGATCGTCTCGATCCCCAGATAGGACGGAGCGCGCGGACCCTGTGACACCTCCTGCCCCCCCGCGCAAGCCCCGACCGCCGCGGCCGCGGCGATCATCAGGCTGCTGGGAAGACGGTTCGGCATCGGCCTACTCCGCCGCCAGCGGCTGCGCCGCGCGGGCCTTGGCCATGGCCGACAGCTCGGCCATCACCGCCGAGGCGCGGGCGATGGGGTTGGTCAGGTAGAAGTCCTTGATCGCATTGCGGAAGCTGGCCTTGGCCGGCACCTTCACCGGCAGCGGCTGCCAGGCGTTCTCGGCTACCTCGTCGATGCGGCCCAGATGCGGATGCGCCGCCACCAGCGCCGTCCGCAGCCCCGCCAGCGAGTCCCAGGGCAGTTGCGCCCCGAGTTCCGCCGACAGCGCCCGCAGGATCGCCCAGTTCTCCTTGGCCTCGCCGGGCGCGAAGCCCGCGCGCAGCGCCAGCTGCGGCCGGCCCTCGGTGTTGACGAAGAGGCCGTTCTCCTCGGTATAGGCCGCGCCCGGCAGGATGATGTCGGCGCGGTTGGCGCCGCGGTCGCCGTGGCTGCCCTGGTAGATCACGAACGGGCCGGGCGCGATCTCCACCTCGTCGGCGCCGAGGTTGTAGATCACCTCCGCGCCCTCGGTGGCGGCGGCCAGCCCGCCTTCGGTGCAGGCGCCCACGTCCATCGCACCGACGCGGGCGGCGGCGGTGTGCAGCACCAGCAGCTTGCCGCCCGCCCCCGCTGCATAGGCCATGGCCTGCGACAGAACGGCCTCGCCATCCGCCTCGTTCAGCGCACCCTGGCCGACGATGACCAGCGTGTCGGGCTTCTCGGTCACCCGGCCGACCAGATCGACCAGGGCTGCACGGTCGCTGCCCATGTGCTTGTAGTCGTAGGTCAGGTCCGCCGCCTCGCCGATCAGCCCGACCTGCGCGCCGTTAGCCCAGGCCTTGCGGATGCGGGCGTTCAGCACCGGGGATTCGATGCGGGGATTGGTGCCGATCAGCAGGATGGTCTTCGCCGTGTCGATGTCCTCGATCCGGGCGGTGCCGACATAGGCCGAGCGGTTGCCGATGGGCAGCCGCGCGCCGTCGGTGCGGCATTCGACATGGCCCCCCAGCCCCTCGACCAGCAGTTTCAGGCTGTAGGCGGCCTCCACCGGAGCCAGGTCGCCGACCAGGCCGACCACCTTCTTCCCCGTCATCGCCGCCGCGGCGGCGGCCAGCGCCTCGCCCCAGCCGGCCTTGCGCAGCCGGCCGTTCTCGCGGATATAGGGCGTGTCCAGCCGCTGGCGGCGCAACCCGTCCCAGATGAAGCGGGTCTTGTCCGAGATCCATTCCTCGTTCACGCCGTCATGGTTGCGCGGCAGGATCCGCATCACCTCGCGCCCCTTGGTGTCGACGCGGATGTTGGAGCCGAGCGCATCCATCACGTCGATGCTTTCGGTCTTGGTCAGTTCCCAGGGCCGGGCGGTGAAGGCATAGGGCTTCGAGGTCAGCGCGCCGACCGGGCAGAGGTCGATGATGTTGCCCTGCAGGTTGGAATCCAGCGTCATGTTCAGGTAGCTGGTAATCTCGGCGTCTTCCCCGCGGCCGGTCTGGCCCATCTGGGTGATCCCCGCCACCTCGGTGGTGAAACGCACGCAGCGGGTGCAGGAGATGCAGCGCGTCATCGCCGTCTCGACCAGCGGGCCGAGGTTCAGGTCCTCGGAGGCCCGCTTCGGCTCGCGGTAACGCGAGAAGTCCACGCCATAGGCCATGGCCTGGTCCTGCAGGTCGCATTCGCCGCCCTGGTCGCAGATCGGGCAATCCAGCGGGTGGTTGATCAGCAGGAATTCCATCACGCCCTCGCGGGCCTTCTTCACCATCGGCGAGGTGGTCTTGACCACCGGCGCCTCGCCGTTCAGGCCGGGCCGCAGGTCGCGCACCTGCATCGCGCAGCTGGCCGCGGGCTTCGGCGGGCCGCCGACGACCTCGACCAGACACATCCGGCAGTTGCCGGCGATGGACAGCCGCTCATGGTAGCAGAAGCGCGGGATTTCCACCCCGGCGACCTCGGCCGCCTGGATGATCGTCATCGCGCCATCCACCTCGACCTCGATGCCGTCGATGTTGATCTTCTTGAGGTTGGTCATTTGCGAGCTTCCAGTTCCTGCACCCGGCGCTTCAACGCCGCAATCTCGTCGCGGATTTCGTCCATGCCTTCGCCATGCCGTTCGGTCGCCACCTGCGCGACCCCGGCCACCCCCATCGCGGTCACGACGGCATCGTGCGACTCGTCGACCCGCCGCTCGACGCGCTGCAGGCGCCGCCCGTCCTCGACCTGCTGGGAGCGGATTTCCCGCAGGAGCCGCAGCACGACGTTGTTCTCGGTCTCGCCCATCGTCCTACTCCGCCTTGACGCCCGAGACGTCCGCAAGGGGCCAGAGGCCCCCCACAGCCGGTTCCGCAAGAGGGAAACCCGGTCTCATCCCTTGTCCCTCAACAGATAGCCGATCAGGCTGCCCCTGGCGATCTCGGCGCGGCCGACGCGACAATGCGCCTCGACGTCGCCTTCCTTCGCCCCGGCCTTGGCCAGCCAGTCCTTGGCCTCGCGCTTGCCCCGGGCCTTCTCGGTCTTCGAGCCGACGAAGGCCCGCACCTCGGCCGCGGTATAGCCCTTCTTCAGCGCGTAGTCCCTGAGCTTGTTCAACTCGCCGAGCGCGCGCAGCTTGCGCGGTTCCATCGCCGGGCAGGTGTCGGCGATGCGGTCGGCGATGAAGCCCTGCAGCAGGGTGTGGTTGATGTGCGGCTCCTTGTTGATCGGCTCCAGCGCCAGCGCGGGCGCGGCACCCAGCAGGGCGGCGGCAACGATCAGGGTCTTCAGACGGGTCATCTTGGCCTCCTTGGCATCATGGGATGCCACAGGAGAAAGGGCGCGATGGCTTGATATGCCATGACAGGCGGGCCTTCTCGCGGGGTTGTGAGCATGGCTCATGCGCAACCCTCCACGAAGACCCATGTTCCGGCCTCGTAACGGTCGTAGATCGACGATCGCACTCCGCGGCCGCCGCAGAGCGCATCGGCATCGCGGCGGGCGGAAGCGCCGTCCCACATCGCGTAGGCGGGCGCCGCCGTCCGGGTGACCCGCACCGCCCTGCCCGCCTGCACCAGGCTGGCGCCGGTATCGGCGCGCGGCGCGACCGGCGCGGGCGAGGCCGCTACGCAGGCGGCCAGCGGCAGGGACAAGAGCGGCAGGGCGCGCATCATTTGCAGCCCCCCGCGAAGATCCAGCGCCCGGCGGGCGACAGCACCGGCACCACGCCGGCATCGGCGCGCAGGCCCTGCGCCGCGCAGGCGGCCTCCAGCACCTCGCGGGCGCGATAGCCCTCGTCGGCCATCGAGGCCCCATCCGCCCGGGCGATCCGCACCGCGCCGGGGATATGGTCGGCCAGATCGACCTCCGCGCCGTTGACCTTCACCGGCTCGGCTCCCGAGAGGTCGATCACCGCAAGATAGTCCACCCCGTTCACCGGCACGACGACCTCGGCATAGCCCACCGGCTCCGCCGGCTCCGCCTGCACAGCCGCACCTTCGGCCCCGGCGGGGACACAGACCCAGAGGCCGACCAGCGAGCCCAGCAAAACGGCATGGGTAAGTTGGCGCATCAGCATTTCGGGTCCTTTCGGACCTTGTGACCGGAACACCCGGTCGCAATGAGCCAGGCGCCGCTATCCTGCCGCACGGCTCCGACCGCCACCGGCGAGCTGTCGAGATACATGCAGATTATGTCGGACTGCAACGCGGCCTGAAACCGCGCCCTCTCCTGCGGCAGCCCCTCGGCGGGCGATATCCGCAGGTCGAACCGCTTCGTCTCCGCGTCGTAGTTCTCCACCGTGAGCGCATATTCGCGCCCGCCATCGGAAACGGTCCACTGTGAGACGTCCATGAAATCGGGGCCGCATTCCAGCAAAAGGCCCTGGGCAACGCCCGATCCGCCGGCCGCGAGGCCAGCGAGGCAGAACGTGCCGATGGCGGCCAGACGCATCATTCCCTCACTCCGCCGCCACCGCCGAGATGCGGCCGGTCTTCTTCGCCTTGATCCGGTCCTCGATCTCGTCGCGGAAGGCGCGGATCAGGCCCTGGATCGGCCAGGCCGCCGCATCGCCAAGGGCGCAGATCGTGTGGCCCTCGACCTGCTTCGTCACCGACAAGAGCATGTCGATCTCCTCGACCTCGGCCTCGCCCCTGACCAGCCGGTCCATCACCCGCATCATCCAGCCGGTGCCCTCGCGGCAGGGGGTGCACTGGCCGCAGCTTTCGTGCTTGTAGAACTTCGACAGCCGCCAGATCGCCTTGATCACGTCGGTGGACTGGTCCATCACGATCACCGCCGCGGTGCCGAGACCCGAGCGCTGCTCGCGCAGCCAGTCGAAATCCATGATCGCGTCGTCGCATTGCGCGGCGTTCAGCAGCGGCACCGAGGAGCCGCCGGGGATCACCGCCTTCAGGTTCTTCCAGCCACCGCGGACGCCGCCGCAATGTTCCTCCAGCAGCTGCTTCAGCGGGATCGACATCGCCTCTTCCACCACGCAGGGCGCGTTGACGTGGCCGGAGATGCCGAACAGCTTGGTCCCGGCGTTGTTCGGCCGGCCGAAACCGGCGAACCATTCCGGCCCGCGGCGCAGGATGGTCGGCACCACCGCGATGGATTCGACGTTGTTCACCGTGGTCGGGCAGCCGTAGAGGCCCGAGCCGGCCGGGAACGGCGGCTTCATCCGCGGCATCCCCTTCTTGCCTTCCAAGGACTCCAGCAGCGCGGTTTCCTCGCCGCAGATATAGGCCCCCGCCCCGTGGTGCAGGTAGAGGTCGAAGTCCCAGCCCGATTTCGCGGCGTTCCGGCCCAGGAGCCCGGCGTCGTAGCATTCGTCGATAGCGGCCTGCAGCGCCTCGCGCTCGCGAATGTATTCGCCGCGGATGTAGATGTAGCAGGTGTTCGCGCCCATGGCGAAACTGGCGATCAGCGCGCCCTCGATCAGCGTATGCGGATCGTGTCGCATGATCTCGCGGTCCTTGCAGGTGCCCGGCTCGGATTCGTCCGCGTTGATCACCAGGTAGGAGGGCCGCCCGTCCGAAGCTTTCGGCATGAAGGACCATTTCAGCCCGGTCGGGAAGCCGGCGCCGCCGCGGCCGCGCAGGCCGGAGGCCTTGACCTGCTCGACGATGGCGTCGCGGCCGCGGGCGATGATCTCCGCGGTGCCGTCCCAATGGCCGCGCTTCATCGCGCCCTTCAGGCTGCGGTCGTGCATCCCGTAGAGGTTGGTGAAGATCCGGTCCTGATCCTTCAGCATCGTCTTTTCCTTATCCCCGGCGCGCGCGCCAGATCTGATACGTCACCACCAGCGCCCAGAAGAACGCCGCCAGCGCGGCAAGGTCGAAGAGGAAGGCGTAGCGCGGGTTCCAGCCCATCTCGCCGCCCACCACCTGCGCCGCCATCCACAGGATCATCGTCACCGCCAGCACCAGCGCCACGGTGCGGGCCTGGCGGGCGGTGCGGATCTCCTGCGGGGCGGGCCTGGTCATGTCCCCGGCCTCAGTAGTCGTTGCGGCGGGCGCGTTCCAGGAAACGCTCCAGCCCCTCGGTCACGATGATCTTCGCCTGCGCCACCCAGCGGTCGCGGGCGATGCGGCCGCGGAAACGCTCCATCCGCGCGTCGATGGCAGCCACGTCGGCCTCGGTCCAGGCGGCGACCTGGGCGAAGCTGGTGACGCCGAAGGAGTGCAGCATCCCCTCGATCACCGGGCCGATGCCCTCGATCTGCTTCAGGTCGTCGGCCTGGCCGGCCTTGCGCGCCCGGGCGGGCTTCGCCGCCGGCAGGTCGGCCAGCGCCGCGGGGGCCGCATCCATCTTCGCCTTCGCCGCCCGCGCCTTCGCCTCGGTCGAGGGCGCAACCGGGGGCTGCGCCGGCCCGGCGTCGCCGGTGGCGGTGTTCTGTCCCGGTGCCGCCACCGCCACCCCGGCGGGCTTGGCGACCTTCACCTTGGGCTTGCCGGCCGACAAAGCCTCGCCTGCCGCCACGGGCAGGCCGCGCTCGGCCCCGGCGTCGTGCGCGCCCTCGGCGGGCGCCTCGGGCTTGCGCAGCCAGGGCGTCGTCAGCGGCACTTCGGTGCCGTCGATGCGCCTGGCGCCGTCGCCGATGTCCACCGCCCGCTGCGCCGAGGCGTTGTAGGGCTTCCGCCCGGCCTCATGCTCCTTCAGGCTGGTCAGCCCGGTCAGCGGCTCCGAGGCATAGCGGCCGTTCTGCGGCCCCGGCACCGGCACCTCGCCGTTGGAGAACCGCCCGATCAACTCGCGCAGCTTCTCGGCCGTCAGGTCCTCGTAATAGTCCTTGCCGATCTGCGCCATCGGCGCATTGGCGCAGGCGCCCAGGCACTCGACCTCCTCCCACGAGAACCGGCCGTCGGCCGAGAGCGCATGGGCATGGGGCGAGATCAGTTCCTTGCAGACCGCGATCAGTTCCTCGGCGCCGCAGATCATGCAGGAGGTGGTGCCGCAGATCTGGATATGCGCCACGGAACCAACGGGTTGCAGCTGGAACATGAAGTAGAAGGTCGCTACTTCCAGCACGCGGATATAGGGCATCCCCAGCATGGCCGCGACATGCTCGATGGCCGGGCGCGACAGCCACCCCTCCTGTTCCTGCGCCCGCCACAGCAGCGGGATCACGGCGCTGGCCTGGCGGCCCTCGGGATATTTGCTGATCTGGCCCTGCGCCCAGGCGAGGTTCGCGGGGGTGAAGGCGAAGCTGTCCGGCTGGACCGGGTGAAGGCGGCGGAGCATTAGCGGTCGACCTCCCCGAACACGATGTCCATCGTGCCGATGATGGCGGACACATCGGCCAGCTGGTGGCCCTTGCAGATGTAGTCCATGGATTGCAGGTGCAGATAGCCCGGGGCGCGGATCTTGGCGCGGTAGGGCTTGTTGGTGCCGTCGGCGACCAGATAGACGCCGAATTCGCCCTTCGGCGCTTCCACCGCGGCATAGACCTCGCCCGCGGGGACGTGGAAACCCTCGGTGTAAAGCTTGAAGTGATGGATCAGCGCCTCCATCGAGGTCTTCATCTCGCCGCGCTTCGGGGGCGTCAGCTTGCCGCGGGTCAGCACGTCGGTGCGGGCGGCGGGCTCGCGCAGCTTGGCGCAGGCCTGCTTGATGATGCTCGTCGATTCCCGCATCTCGGCCATGCGGCAGAGGTAGCGGTCGAAGCAGTCGCCGTTCTTGCCGACCGGGATCTTGAAGTCGAATTCGTCGTAGCATTCATAGGGCTGCGCGCGGCGCAGGTCCCAGGCCAGGCCCGAGCCGCGCACCATCACGCCGGAATAGCCCCAGTCCTGGATGTCCTGCTCGGTGACGATGCCGATGTCGGCGTTGCGCTGCTTGAAGATGCGGTTTTCCGTCAACAGCGTGTCGATGTCGTCGACCACCTTGGGGAACTGGTCGGCCCAGGCCTCGATGTCGTCGATCAGCTGCGGCGTCAGGTCCTGGTGCACCCCGCCCGGGCGGAAATAGGCGGCGTGGAGCCGCGCCCCGCAGGCGCGCTCGTAGAACACCATCAGCTGTTCGCGCTGCTCGAAACCCCAGAGCGGCGGGGTCAGCGCGCCCACGTCCATCGCCTGGGTGGTGACGTTCAGCAGGTGGTTCAGGATGCGGCCGATTTCCGAATAGAGCACCCGGATCAGCTGCGCCCGCCGCGGCACCACCGTGCCGGTCAGCCGCTCGATGGCGAGGCACCAGGCATGTTCCTGGTTCATCGGCGCCACATAGTCCAGCCGGTCGAAATAGGGCAGGTTCTGCAGGTAGGTGCGGCTTTCCATCAGCTTCTCGGTGCCGCGGTGCAGAAGGCCGATATGCGGGTCGCAGCGTTCGACGATCTCGCCGTCCAGCTCCAGCACCAGGCGAAGAACGCCATGCGCCGCCGGGTGTTGCGGGCCGAAGTTGATGTTGAAGTTGCGGATGCGCTGTTCCGAGGTCTCGATGTCCATCGAGCCGTCGTCATAGGTGTTCCGGCGGATATCACCGTCCATCATTCGGCTCCCCCATCAGGGCTGGGCGCATATTGGGCCATGAACTCGGCCTCGGTCATCGTGGCGGTCTCGCCGGCAAGGCAGTAGCTGCCGGGCTTGCAGTCGATGAAAAGCTCGTGCCTGACCGGGAAGCGGCCGGGGTCGGGGAAGGCCTGGACCGAGGCGAAGGCCATCCTGCCGTCGCGCGACAGCCAGGCCAGCGACGATCCGCAGCGCGAGCAGAAGGCGCGCTCGCCCCATTCGCTGGACTGGAACCGCGTCACCGGGGCATCGGCGGCGAACTCGAAGGCGCCCGAGCAGTCGGTGACGATGAACATCCCGCCCGAGAAGCGGCGGCACATGCTGCAATGGCAGACGCCGGCCTCGTCCGAGACCGGGGTGGCGGTGAAGGTGCTGGCGCCGCAGAGGCAGGCGCCTGTCAGGGCTTGTCCCATCACTTGGCCTCCGCCTTCTGGTCGCCGGGAAGGATGTATTCGGCGCCTTCCCAGGGCGACATGAAGTCGAACTGGCGGTATTCCTGCACCAGCTTCACCGGCTCGTAGACGACGCGCTTCTCCATCTCGTCGTAGCGGACCTCGACATAGCCGGTGGTCGGGAAGTCCTTGCGCAGCGGATGGCCGCGGAAGCCGTAGTCGGTCAGGATGCGGCGCAGGTCGGGGTGGCCCGAGAACAGGATGCCGAACATGTCGAACACCTCGCGCTCGAACCAGTCGGCCGAGGGGTGCAGCTTGGTGATCGAGGGCACCATCTCGTCCTCGCGCACCGCCACCTTCACCCGGATGCGCTGGTTGCGATACATCGACAGGAAATGGTAGACCACGTCGAAGCGCGCCGGGCGTTCGGGCAGGTCCACCGCGGTGACGTCGACCAGGCTGGAGAACCGGCAGGACGTGTCGTCGCGCAGGAATTCCACCAGGTCCTTCAGATGCGCCAGGTTGGCAGTCACCGTCAGTTCGCCGAAGGCGACGGCGATGGCCTGCACCGCATCGGCCCGTTTCAGCGCGATCATCGCGCCCAGTTCCTGAAGGGCTTCGCTCATCTCTCTACCTCACCAGGGTGCCGGTGCGGCGGATCTTCCGCTGCAGCTGCAGGATGCCGTAAAGCAGCGCCTCGGCCGTGGGCGGGCAGCCGGGGACGTAGACGTCGATCGGCACGATGCGGTCGCAGCCGCGCACCACCGAATAGCTGTAGTGGTAGTAGCCGCCGCCGTTGGCGCAGCTGCCCATGCTGATCACATAGCGCGGCTCCGGCATCTGGTCGTAGACCTTGCGCAGCGCCGGCGCCATCTTGTTGGTCAGCGTGCCCGCCACGATCATCAGGTCCGACTGCCGCGGCGAGGCCCGCGGCGCGGTGCCGAAGCGTTCCAGGTCGTAGCGCGGCATCGAGGTGTGCATCATCTCGACCGCGCAGCAGGCCAGGCCGAAGGTCATCCAGTGCAGCGACCCGATCCGCGCCCAGTTGATGATGTCCTCGGTCGAGGTCAGGATGAAGCCCTTGTCCTGAAGCTCGCGGTTCAGGGCCTGGGTGGCGACCTCGTGGTCGCCGCCGGCGTGGTTGGCGGAGGTGCTCACTCCCATTCCAGGGCCCCTTTCTTCCATTCGTAGGCGAAGCCCACGGTCAGCACGGCCAGGAAGATCATCATCGACCAGAAGGCCAGCATCGAGATTTCCCCGAAGGCCACCGCCCAGGGGAAGAGGAAGGCGACTTCCAGGTCGAAGATGATGAACAGGATCGACACCAGGTAGAAGCGCACGTCGAATTTCATCCGCGCGTCGTCGAAGGCGTTGAAGCCGCATTCATAGGCCGAGACCTTTTCGGGGTCCGGGTTCCTGACCGCGATCACCGCGGCGGCAAGGATCAGGACGAGGCCCAGCCCCACCGCAATCGCAAGCAGAATGAGGATGGGCAGATACTCTCGGAGAAGCGCGTCCACGAGATGCTCCTTACAGCTGGCCACGGGCGAGCTGCGGGTGCTGGCCACCCGCTTGCACTCTTGGGCCCCCGTTTACTCTGCCCCCATGGCGGGGTCAACGCATCGGGGGCGGAAAAGCGCGGGGCGCCGGCGGGGAAAACGCGAATTGTATGCGATTGTGTGCGGAGGATATTCCGAGTGTTTTTCACAGATTTTGCAACCGCCTGTCCGCCGCGGCAAAGCTTCCGCGAGGGAACCCGTCAGCCGCACCAGCCGCGCCGGTGCCCGCCGTCATAGGCCCGCCCCTGCCCCGCCGCGATCATCGCCTCCGCCGCGTCCCTGCCGTCCAGCCTCAGCCGGACCAGCGGGCGGCGATACTTGTCGCGCCCCTCGATCCTGACCTCCACCGCCGCGGCGCCCTTCACCAGCGCCGCCAGCGCCTGCTTCGCCGCCTGTGCCGCCGCCACCTCCTCCGGGCAGCGGCCCTGCAGTTCCGGCGTGTCGATGTCCAGAAGCCGCGCCGTCTCGCGCAGCTCGCCGCAGATCAGTTCCAGCGAATCCCCGTCGTAGACATAGCCGACCCGGCAGCCCTGCCCCTGCGGCGCCGGCGGGTCGGCCCAGTCGGCCACCGCCATCAGCGCCAGCAGGGTCAGGAAGATGTAGGCGGCGAGATCGGCGTCGAAGCGCAACAGCTACTGCACCTGCGGCGCGGCCACCGCCTCCACCGCCTCGGCCTGGCCGATCCGCAGCGCCTCGTCGCGGATAATGCGGGCGATCTGCGCCACATCGGCCTCGGAGAAGGTCAGCGGCAGCCGCATGTCGACCAGCCCGAAGAGGATGCGATCGGTCTGCGGGCAGGACTGGTCGCCGGCATAGCGCCAGTGGACATAGCGGCTGGTGAAGGCCGCAGGCTCCCCGGCGCCGAACCATTTCAGCTCCACCCCGCGGGCGGCGCAGGCCGCCAGCAGCGCGGTGATCCGGGGCTCTTCCCAGTCCGGCAGCAGGAACTGGAAGGAGGAGCCGACATAGGCTTCCTCCTCCGGCCGCGGGACCAGCCGCAGGCCCGGGATGCCCTGCAACCCTGCCTCCATGCCGCGATAGAGCGCCGCCCACCGTTGCCGCCGTTCGGCCAGAAGCGCGATCTGCGGCCGCAGCACCGCGGCGCGCAAGTTGTCCATCCGGCCCGAGACATTGGGGATGTCCAGCCGCAGCCGCTCGAAGACCTCCGCCCCCGGGGCGGCGGGATGCTTGCCATAGAGCATGTAGGACCCCGACAGCAGCACCATCCGCGCCGCCAGATCGGCGTCGTCGGTGATCAGGAGGCCGCCCTCGCCCGAATTCATGTGCTTGTAGGTCTGGGTCGAATAGCAGGCCACCGCGCCATGCCGGCCCGAGGCCACGCCGCGCCACTCCGCCCCCATGGTATGGGCGCAATCCTCGATCACGGTCAGGCCCAGCCGGGCGCAGAGCTCCGTCAGCGCCTCCATGTCGCAGACATGGCCGCGCATATGGCTGAGCAGCAGGAGGCGGGCGCCGGAGGCCCGCGCCTTCGCCTCCAGATCGGAGAAGTCGATCACCAGACCCTCGGTGATCTCGACGAAGACCGGCCGCCCGCCCGCCGCCGCGATGGCCCCCGGCACCGGAGCCAGGGTGAAGGCATTGGTCAGCACCGGCTCGCCCGGCTGCACCCCGCAGGCGCGCAGCGCGCAGCCCATGGCATAGCCGCCCGAGGCGACGGCGAGGCAATAGCGCGCCCCGGTGAAGGCGGCGAATTCGGCCTCCAGCGCCGCGGCCTCGCCCATCTCGCCGGGCACGGTGTTGTAGCGGTGCAGCCGGCCGTGGCGCAGCACCTCCAGCGCGGCGCGGATGCCGTCCTCGGGGATCGGCTCCTGCTGGGTGAAGCTGCCGCGGAACACCTCGCTCACGCCTTCCCCTCCCGCCGCATCAAGAGAAGGAACAGGCCCGTCGTCAGCGCCATGAAGCCGGTGGCGATGAAATAGGCCACGTCGGGCGATTGCCAGACCCGCCCCGGCGCCATGAAATGCGCGAAGATCAGGGCGTAGAACACGGTGCCGAACAGCATGGCGATGTTGGTGATCGCCGAGATGCCGCCCTGCAACTCGCCCTGCGCATCCTCGGGCACCCGCTTGGTCAGCATCGCGGTGATGATCGGATGGACGAAGCCCTCGGGCCCGTGCAGCAGGATCAGCAGCAAGACCGCCACCAGACTGCCGGCGAAGCCATAGGCCAGAACCGCCAGCATGGAGCAGACCAGCCCCAGAAGCGCGGTGCGGTGCTCGCCGAGCGCCTTGGTCACCGGCCCGGTCAGCGTGGCCTGGCAGAGGCCCGTCACCAGCCCGAAGGCGGCGAGGGTCAGGCCGACCATCCCCTCGGACCAGCCGAACTTGGCGATGCCCCAGAAGGTCCAGATCGCCGGATAGACCGAGGTGGCGAAGAAGAACAGGCCCATCAGCAGGCACATCGGCAGCACCCCGCGATAGGTGCCGAAGACCTTGAACGCCCCGAACGGGTTGGCGCGCCACAGGTCGAAGGGCCGGCGCTTGTCCTCGGTCAGCGACTCGGGCAGCACGAACCAGCCATAGGCGAAGTTCAGCAGCGAGATGCCGGCGGCCACCCAGAACGGCACCCGCGTCCCCAGCTCTCCCAACAGGCCGCCGATGGCCGGGCCGATGACGAAGCCCACGCCGAAGGCCGCGCCCATCATGCCATAGGCGCGGGCGCGGTCCTCTGGCGCGGTGACGTCGGCGATATAGGCGCTGGCGATGATCCAGCTGGACCCGCAGATGCCGGCAAGGATGCGGCCGACGAAGAGCCAGAACAAGGTCGGCGCCCAGGCGGACAGGATGAAATCCAGCCCCAGCCCGAAGATCGCCAGCAGAAGCATCGGCCGCCGCCCGAAACGGTCGGCCAGGTTGCCCATCAAGGGCGCGAAGGCGAATTGCGCCAGGCTGAAGGCCGCGAACATCCAGCCGCCGATCCAGGCGGCGCGGTCGATGCCGACATGGCCGACCTCCTCGATCAGCGCCGGCAGGACGGGCATGATCACCCCGAAGCCCACCATGTCGAGGAAGACCGTGACCAGCACGAAGGTCACGGCATGGCGCGAGGCCCGGCCCTGCGCCTGTGCGGTCGACGGTGGGGAGATGCTCTCTGCGGCCATGACGCGCAGGCTTATGCCGCCGGATGCCTTCTTGTCAAACACCCGGCCGACACCGGGGATGACGGGATTTGTCACTGGCCCGCCGCGACGTCCTGCCGCATGGTTGCAGCATTCCCCGGACCGCCGGGCCCCCTTTCCGCCAAGCCCTTGCAGGACCGATGAAACCAGCAACAAGCCTTCTCCTCGCCGCCGCGACCCTGGCCTTGGCCCTCGGCTTCGGTCTGCCGGTCGGCCCGGCGGAGTCCCGCGCGGTGCCGGCCCTTGCGCTGGCCGCCGTGCCCTCCCTTTCGCCCCCCGTCTACCGCTAGGCGGCAGACCGATTTCCACCGACCAGAGAAGACCGAAGGAAGACCCCATGCGCCTTGCCAAACTCGCCGCCGCCGCCTCCGTCGCCCTGACGCTGAGCCTTGCGTCCAGCCTGCCCGCCCGTGCCGACCTGGTGATCCAGGGCCGCGCCGCGCAGGCGCTGCATTGCTCGGCCATGCTCTACATGGTCTCGGACGAGCTTTACCGGGCCGGCTACCTCAGCCGGGCGGACCTGAACTGGGCGCAGAGCGCCGCCGTGGCCATGCTGGCCTATGTGCCGGGGACCGACGACCAGAAGGTGCAGGCCATGGGCCAGCGCTTCCAGAAGCTGATGCGGACCCGCACGCTGGAGGGGCTGATGAGCGAATACAACAGCACCGCGAAATGGTGCCAGAAGAACTTCCTGTGACCGGGGGCCGAAATCCGCGCGAAGTCCGGCTCGCCTACCCCAGCAGCCGCGCCGCCACCTCCGGCAATTCGTCGAAATGGCCGATCAGCGCCTCGGGCTCCAGCCGGGCCACCCCCTCGCCCTCGTGGCCGAAGGTGACAAGCGCCACCGGCACCCCCGCCGCCTGCCCGGTCCTGCGGTCGGTCTCGGTGTCGCCCACCAGCATCGACCGCGCCGCCCCCCCGGCGCGGTCGACCGCCAGCCGGTAGGGCGCGGGATCGGGCTTCCTCACCGGCAGGGTATCGGCGCCGACCAGCCCGGCGAACAGGTCCCGCACCCCCAGTTGGCGCATCAGCGCCTCGGCCAGCCCCTCGGGCTTGTTGGTGCAGATCGCCAGCGACCGGCCCTGCCGCCGCAGGATTTCCATCGCCTCCACCGCGCCGGGATAAAGCTGCGTATGGTGGCAGATCGCGCCGGCATAGGCCTCCAGCAGCCGCGGATACCAGCGGTCCACCTCGGCCTCGTCCACCCCGCGCAGGCGCGAGAACCCCAGCCGCAGCATCGCCCGCCCGCCGTTCAGCGCCACCAGCGCATCGCCGGGGCCCAGGAGGTCGCCCTCTCCCATTGCCCGGAAACAGGCGTTGGCCGCTGCCAGCAGGTCGCCCGAAGTATCGGCCAGCGTGCCGTCAAGGTCGAAGACCACGCAGGTCCGCGCTTGCAACATCCCGCAATCCTCCGTTATCCGCTGGCCCTTGGCGGCACCGCGGCTCCTCGCGTAGAACGGCGCCAAAGGAAAAGAAAGGGGCAGAATGCAGGTCTCGCTCGTCATCCTGGCCGCGGGCCAGGGCACACGGATGAACTCGGACCTGCCGAAGGTCCTGCACCGGATCGCCGCCGCGCCGCTTTTGCACCACGCCATGGCGGCGGGCCGGGCGCTGGAGCCGGCGCGGACCGTGGTGGTGGTCGGCCATGGCGGCGAGGAGGTGGCGAAGGCCGCCCTCGGCTACGACGAGCGGGCCGAGGTGGTGGTGCAGGCCGAACAGCTGGGCACCGGCCATGCGGTGGCCCAAGCCGCGCCGCTGCTGGCCGATGCGCCGGGCGAGGTCATCGTGCTTTACGGCGACACCCCCTTCATCCGGCCCGAGACACTGCAGGCCATGCTGGCCGCCCGCGCCGAAGCCGGCGTGGTGGTCCTCGGCTTCCACGCGGCCGACCCGGGCCGCTACGGCCGGCTGATCACCGAAGGCGATGCCCTGCTGGCGATCCGCGAATACAAGGATGCCTCGGATGAGGAGCGGGAGATAAACCTTTGCAATTCCGGGGTGATCTGTGCTTCCGCCGAGGTGCTGTTCCGGCTGGTGGAGAAGCTCGGCAACCAGAACGCGGCGGGGGAATACTATCTCACCGACGTGGTGGAACTCGCCCGGGCGGAAGGGCTGAGCGCCGGCGTGGTGATCTGCGACGAGGCCGAGACGCTCGGCGTGAACACGCGCGCGCAACTGGCGGAAGCGGAACGGGAATTCCAGATCAACGCTCGCGCCGCGGCGCTGGAGGACGGCGTGACCCTGACCGCCCCCGAAACCGTGTTCTTCGCGCTGGACACCGTGATCGGCCGCGACGCCATCATCGGCCCCAACGTGATCTTCGGCCCCGGCGTCACCATCGAATCCGGCGCCGAGATCAAGGGCTTCTGCCATCTCGAAGGCTGTCACGTCTCCCGCGGCGCCGATGTCGGCCCCTTCGCCCGCCTCCGCCCCGGCGCGGAACTGGCCGAGGACGTGCATGTCGGCAATTTCGTCGAGATCAAGAACGCCATCCTCGACGAGGGCGTGAAGGTCGGCCACCTGACCTATATCGGCGATGCCGACATCGGCGAACACAGCAACATCGGCGCCGGCACCGTGACCTGCAACTACGACGGGGTGATGAAGCACCGCACCGTGATCGGCAAGCGCGCCTTCATCGGCTCGGACACCATGCTGGTGGCGCCGGTGACCGTGGGCGACGGCGCGCTGACCGGATCGGGAAGCGTCATCACCGAGGACGTGCCGGCGGGCGCGCTGGCCCTGGCCCGCGCCCGGCAGGTCACCAGGCCCGGCCTCGCCACCCGGCTGATGGATAAACTGCGCGCCATCAAGGCCGCGAAGCAGAAGGCTTGATCCCATGTGCGGCATCGTCGGCGTCCTCGGCCACCATGAAGTGGCCCCGCTTCTGGTGGAGGCCCTGAAACGGCTGGAATACCGCGGCTACGACTCGGCCGGCATCGCCACCGTCAACCGCGGCCGGCTGGACCGCCGCCGCGCGGTCGGCAAGCTGGTGAACCTGTCGGACCTCCTGGTGCACGAGCCGCTGGCCGGCAAGTCCGGCATCGGCCACACCCGCTGGGCCACCCATGGCGGGCCGGAGGTCAGGAATGCCCATCCCCACCGCGCCGGGCCGGTGGCGGTGGTCCACAACGGCATCATCGAGAACTTCCGCGCCCTGCGCGAGGAACTCGCCGCCGACGGCTACGCCCAGGAGTCGGAGACCGACACCGAGACCGTGGCCCTGCTGGCGAAGCGCGAGATCGACCGCGGCGCCACCCCGGTCGAAGCCGCCCGCGCCACGCTGAAGCGCCTGCACGGCGCCTTCGCGCTGTGCTTCCTGTTCGACGGCGAGCAGGACCTGCTGATCGCCGCCCGCAAGGGCAGCCCGCTGGCCATCGGCTGGGGCACGGGCGAGATGTTCGTCGGCTCGGACGCCATCGCGCTGGCGCCGATGACCGACCGCATCACCTATCTGGAAGAGGGCGACTGGGCGGTGATCACCCGCAAGGGCGCCGAGATCTTCGACGCCGCCGACCGCCGGGCCAACCGGCCCGAGACCCGGGTGCAGCTGGACGCGGCCCGGATCGAGAAGGCCGGCTACCGGCATTTCATGGCCAAGGAGATCGCCGAGCAGCCGGTGGTGCTGGCCGATGCGCTGAAA
>NZ_JAAKGP010000016.1 GCF_011043545.1 Rhodobacter sp. SGA-6-6
TGGATCAGTTCAGCATAGAGCACTTCCTGCGAGAAGTACGGACGCAATTGCCCGTGACCTGTGGGTGCAGGGTGCCAGTGAAGGAAACCCGTATGTCTGCCGCAGACGAGCATACAGGCCGGGCTGCCCTGTCGATCTGCGAGGCGCTCCTGCTTGCCATGAAAGATCTCGGGGTGATGCCGGAGCACGAGATCGTGGGGCTTCTTCGCGACGCCGCGGCGACCCATGAGAATGCCGTTGGCACCGAACTCGAAATGGAAAGGCACCGGACCGTCGCCGAAATGATCAACGCGATCATTGCGGGCGGAAGCCTTCGCTAGGCGCAGCGCTTTGGGCAGTTCCGGACGATCGGCCTTGCGCCTGCACTCGACCTGGGTGAACTGCGCCAGGACCTCGGCAACGCTTGAGATGGCGTCGCCCTCGATCGCCTCTCGCTACACCCTAATACCCAGCTCGCTCGCCCCCACCGCACTGTCGAGGCGCGCGCAGGCCACTAGTCGTTATCCTGCCGCCATCTCCGCACCCCTGTCCAGAACTGCCTAAAGTTGGTTCGGCAGTTATAGATTCTTTCGAGATCAGATGAGCCAAGACTACGGGGACGGATCCGAAAGCTGACATTGTTTCGTACAGTGCGACGGTCCGCTTTCCTGAAGGTTTTTCGACGTGGATCAACATCCGACCGCTGTCGATATCCTGAACCCGGAGGTGACAGACCTCGGCGGCACGCAATCCCGCGCCATAGCTGATGCCGAGGGCCGCGCGATACTTCAGCCCCGGCCCGGGTGCCGCCGCCAGGATGTAACCGACCTCCTCGACGCTGAGCACCGCCGGCAGCTTGCGCGGCGCCCGCCGGAACTGCATGTGCCGCTTCATCTCGTCCCGGCCACAGGTCATGCCGAAGAAGAATCGCAGCGACAAGACCCGCACGTTGAAGGTCGTCGCACTCATACCGGCATTCGTCATGTGGAGCTGGTAGGCGCGCAGCTCCTCAGGCGTAGCGGTGTCCGGTGAGCGCTTCAGGAATAGGGCGAAATCCTTGACGGCACGGATATGCGCGGCCTGGGTCTTCTCGGCCATGCCGCGAATGCGCATGTCCTCGATCATCCGCTGACGCAGCGGGGTGGTCTTCTCCTCCTTCATCGAAACCTCCTGTCTGTCGAATGGGAAGACCCAAATCGTCAGCCCGGAACGGCTTCACACAAAGAGTAACGCTGACTCGGGAGCCGAGCGCCAGCCACAGGCGCCTATGCCGCGGAGCGGCTTAGTCCTTCCGCCCACCCTGTCAATCTAGGACATCAACGAACCGCCCGTAGTCCTCGCTTACCTGCCTGGCCTCAACAAAAGCCCGCGCGCGTTCATCATCGAGGCAGCGGAAATACTCCTGGACGTCGGCGATATAGGCCTCGAAATCCCCCCGGATCAGGTCCGCGTAGGCGCGCATGTCTTCTCGGGACGCGGGCAGGAACGGCCGTTCGGGCGGGATGCAGGCATGGGCCGGACCACTCACCACAAGGACGGTGATCAGCAGCGCCAGGGGGATGTTGCACGCACAGGACATGTGCAGGGCAAAACTCCTTTGCCGCCTTTAAGATCATAATTTTGTCAGCTATCACCGTTATCGGAGCAAGGCGATCTTCGTCAAGTCGTTTTAATTGTCTTGATATCATTCATGTTGTCTTGTATCGCCCACGGTGTTGCGACCCCGTGGGCCCGAGACTGCACCCAGGCAGAAGAAGGATCCAAGGGAAGGCCATGATAGAAGAAGCCCCGAATGTGGTTACAGAAGATGGACTGCGCGGCCTCCTTGCCGAAGGCTACCTCATCGAGGTGGTCTGCAAGGAAGGGGCCGAGAAGCGCCACAACAGTTGGTACGGCGCCTGGGTCATCCGGGCCGTTGCCCCGGACGGGCGCGACGACAAGATGCTCGTCACCAGCCGTAGCGTCCTCAAGCTGCGCGATTTCAAGACCATCGTCGGCCTTGTCAGCTTCCTTGCCGACATGGGCTGCACGACAGCCAGCATCCCGCTTGTCGAGGGTGCCCGCGAACGCCACGCAGCCCCCGGACGCACGTCCGAGCCGCGGACCGGTCCGGTTCTGGTCAAGGACAACTGACCGCGCCTTTGCGCTCGTCGTTGCACTGGGTACAGGTGTTTGTTCCGCACCCTTGGCCCTGGCCGACGGTTTCATCTTCCAGGTCAGCCCTGATGGCCGACTGATCGATACCGCCGAGACCACGAACAGTCTGCGCTCGTTCACTGGCGAAGAAGATGCCCAGATTGGACTCCTTCCAGATCGTCTCTTTCTCTTTGCAGCACCGCAGTCCCGTGGGGATGATGCTCCCCTGAGCGATGTGACAGCTGCCGCAGCGATCGCCCCGCGTGCTGTCCGCGCCACCCCCGAAATCCTCCACGCCATAGAGACCACGGCGCTGCGCTACGGCAGGCATGACGCCCTGCGTCAGGCGGGCCTGTCGGTCACTGATTGGGCGCTGTTCTACCGCGCCAATATCGAGGTCGAGAGCGCGTACAATCCCGGCGCGCGCAGCCCCGTCGGCGCCATCGGACTCGGCCAACTGATGCCCGATACCGCGCGCGATCTCGGCGTCGATCCCCATGACATCGCCCAGAATCTCGACGGCTCAGCCCGGTACCTTCTGATGATGCTGGAGCGCTTCGGCGATCCTGCGCTGGCGTTGGCCGCCTACAATGCCGGGCCCGAGGCGGTGACCCGCCACGGTGGCATTCCCCCTTTCCGCGAAACCCAGGGCCATGTGGCCCGTGTGACTGCCGTGTTCCAACGGCTCAGAGGAGATCTCTCGTGACATCCAGACTTTCCCCCGTTGCCGCCCGCGCGGTGACTTGCACGCTCATGGGCGCGATGGCCCTCATCGTGCTCGCAGATCCCGCACTGGCGCAGAGTATCGATCTCTCGCCGGTCCAGACCTTGCTGCAGGGCATCGTGAACGCCATCACCGGCCCCTTGGGCATCGTGATCGGCACGCTGGCGCTGATCGGCGTGTTCCTGTCCTGGCTCTTCGGCATCCTCGATTTCCGTCAGGCGCTCTGGGTCGTGGTCGCGATCGCGGGCATCGCCGCGGCGCCCACCATCGTCGCCGCCATCTGGACGACCTGAGCAAAACCGATGTCCGACCAGTCCCGCGTGTTCATTGGCCTTCTCAGGCCGCCCAAGCTGATGGGCTTGCCGATCATGTACGCCATGGTCTGGCTCTTCGGCTCGACGCTTCTGTTTCTCTGGGTGCAGAGCTGGGTGGTGGCTGTGTTCGCGGGGTTGGCCTGGCCGGCGCTTTGGAAAGCCGCGGACTGGGATCCGAACTTTCTCGATGTCCTGGTGATCACCTTGCAGGAAACGCCGCCCACAACGAACCGCAAGCTCCACGGGGGCGACAGCTATGCCCCGTGATGGACTGGCCGATGACGTGGCGGACGCGCTCGATCCGCTGACCGCGCTGCCCGCATGGGTCAAGGGCGAGAAGCGGCTTTCATCCATGCTGCCCTATGTCAGCCTCGTCAACGACCGAACGATCCGGACGCGGGGCAACGAGCTGATGCAGTGCATCCGGCTTGAGGGAGTGAACAGCACCACGAGCGAGAACGCGCATCTAGACCGGATCGGCGGGCTTCTCGCCGGGATCGTCGCGCAGGTGGGAACCGATTTCTCCTTCTACCTGCACAAGGTCTCGAAGGCCGTCGAGGCGACCCTGCCACCGATCTCGGGCGAGGGGTTCGCCGCCACCATCGATCAGCGCTGGCGGGCGCATCTGGGCCAATCTGGCCTGCGCGACAAGACACTGACCCTGACGGTGCTGAAGCGCCCCGAGGCCGGCAGCCGTTTGCCCTTCGGTCTAGGTGCGTCTCGCGCCCGGCATGCGGCGGACACGACCCGACGCTTGCGCAAGCTCGATGAGGTCGTAGGCTTTCTGCTGTCGTCCTTCGACGAGCTGAAGCCCCGCCTGCTAGCCGCCAGAACCGGAGAGCTTCTCGGGTTTCTCGGATCCCTGAACACGGGCGAAGAGCACCCACTCTTCCCGCGGTCGCGCCTCGGCGTGATCGCCGAGGATGTCGCCAATACCCGCGTGACCTTCCGCGGCACGACCATCGCCCTTTCCGACGGCGCCGTCGGTGACAAGGTCGGCGTGATCTTCGCGGTGAAGAACTATCCCGCCAAGACCGACAGCCTGATGCTCGACGAGCTGAACCTGCCCGTGGACATGGTCGTCACGCATTCTTTTGTGCCGATCAACGCCAACATCATGGCAGGACGGATCAAACGGCAGCTGCGGCTTATGCAGGCCGCCAATGACGGGGCTGTCAGCCTCGCGCAGGAGTTGGAACTCGCGCAGGACGATCTGGAATCCAAACGCCTGATCTTCGGCGAGCACCACATGACCGTGGCGGTCTATGCGCGCACCCAGCCAGCGCTTGACGACATCGCTGCCGAGATCCGCAACATCTCCGCCACCTCCGGCATCAACCTGATCTCGGAAGCCTTCGGCGCGCGGGCGCATTTCATGGCGCAGCATCCCGGCAATACCGGGGCGCGCAGCCGCAAGGCTGCGATCACGAACCACAACTTCGCCGATCTCGCGACCTTCCACCGTACGCCGCTCGGCAAGACTGGTCGGGAAGTGCCCTGGGGCGTGCCGATCACGCTCTTTCCGACGCCTGAGCGGAGCGGGTTTCGCTTCAACTTCCACGAACAAGGCGCGCCGGACCGCGAGCCCACAGGCGGGCACACGCTGATCCTGGGGCGTCCCGGCTCGGGCAAATCCGTGCTGGCGGCTTTCCTCATGACCATGGCGCAGCGCGCAGGCGCGCGGCTCTTCGTCTTCGACTATCGCGCTGGCATGGAGATGGCCGTCCGTGCGCTTGGCGGCAGTTATTCGACCGTGCGGGCCGGACGGCCCACGGGCCTGAACCCGCTTCAGACCGAGATTGACGCCCGCGGTCAGGCTTGGCTGGCCGATTGGCTCGCAAGCCTCCTCGAGCGCCGCGACCGGCCGCTGACTCCCGTGCAGACCAACCGCGTGCAGGAGGTCGTGCGCCAGAACGCCAGCGCCGGGAACGCAGGCCTGCGCAACTGGTCGGATTTCGCCTCGCTCCTCGTCTCGACCGACGACGAAGGTGATCTCTTCGAGCGGATGCAGGAATGGACCGCCGATGGCCGCTACGGCTGGATCTTCGGGGCGAATGCCGAGGACAGCTTCAGCATCGACGGCGATGTCGCAGGGTTCGACCTCACCGGCATCCTCGACTCCGAAAGCGAGCGGGAACGCATGGCGGTCCTGTCCTATCTCTTCCGCCGGGTCGAGCGGGTGATCGAGGACCGCAAGCCCACCATCATCGTCGTCGACGAGGCGTGGAAGGCGCTCGACAACGCGTATTTCGCGGAACGGCTCTCGAACTGGCTGGTGACCGCCCGCAAGCAGAACGCCGTCGTCGTAATGTTGACCCAATATGCCAGCCAGCTTGAGCGCACGCGCACCGGCAAGACCATCGTCGAAGCCGTGCCGACGCAAGTGCTTCTGCCCAACATCCGCGCCTCGGCCGCCGACTACGCCATGCTCGGCCTCAGCGAGAAGGAACTCGACGTGCTTCTGGGCGTCGGGTCGGCGTCACGGCTCGCCCTAGTCCGAGATGACCGGGGTGCTGTGGTGATCGATGCCGATCTCAGCGCACTCGGCCCCCTCGTGACCATCCTTGGCGGCATGGAGAAGGGCGAGGCCCTTGTCGGCCCCGATTTCCGTGACCGCCCTGATTTCTGGAGAGTGACATGACCCGTACCATCTTGCGCAGCGCCGTGCTGCTTTGCCTCGGCCTGACCCTTACGGCTTGCGCGCAGCATAACCCCGCGCAAGCCAATTGCTTCAACTTCCGCGACGCGCCTGTACAGGCAGGAACTGCCACCGCCACGACGACGATCTCGACCATGGGTGCCGCCGTCACGCGGCGCGATACGGCTTGCGATTTCGTGATGCTGGGGGCGGGTGGCTGAGCGGATGCGGAGCTGGCTCCCCCTCTCGATGGTCAGCCTGGCGCTGGCTGGCCCCGCTGCCGGGCCAGCCAACGCCCAAGGCGTGCCGACTTTCGACCTGCGCCTCTTCGCAGAGCGGCAGGCAATCCTCGATCAGACCGATCAGGATCTGGCGCTACAGCAGGACCGGCTGACCCGGGAAGAGGAGCTGGCCGAGATCGAACGACAGCAACTCGCCTCGCTCGAGGGGCTGATGGATGCGATGTCCCTCGGCTCCGGCGATGTCGCAGGCACAGTGGCCGGGCTGGAGGCGGGGCAGGGGGCTGTTGGCGACGTCGAGAGTGCTGCAGCCAGCCTATATGCACCCGAAGACAACAACCCGGCCGCAGCCCGGATGTTCGGCGACGCCCGGGAAGGGATCGAGGAACTGATCATCCGCGCCGCGCGCGACACGCACAGTCTGCCGGGCGTCAGCCGCGCGGGGCTGTCGCTTGTGCAGTGGCGCTGCCTGCTGCAGGCGCTGATCTGGCAGGAAAGCCGTTTCCAGATCGGGGCACGCTCCCCCGTTGGGGCATTCGGGCTGACGCAGATCATGCCCGCTACCGCGAGCGATCTTGGCATCAACCCGGCCTATTACGACGACCCGTACCTGCAGGTCACAGGCGGTGCGCGTTACCTCGCGATGATGCTGAACATGTTCGATGGCAACATCATCCATGCGCTTGCCGCTTACAACGCAGGCCCGGGCAACGTGCAGGACTACGGCGGCGTCCCGCCCTTCGCGGAAACCCAGCATTACGTTGTGGTGATCCCGCAGCAGTACAACAGCTACCTCGCCGCCGTGGGCGGTATCGATGCGCTCGGCACCATCGACCCTGTGCTTCTGGCCAACGCGAGTTTCAGCCTCTCGGCCCATGGCGCAGGCGTTTATGGCGACTACTCGCTGGTCTCTGTCCGCGCTGCCGCCCTGCGCGTGCAGGACATCATCACTCGCATCGGCGAGACCGAAGATCTGCACGAGGCGATCGCGCTCAACACCTATGCGCGCGCCGAGCTTGCTCGGCTGGTCGCGATCCGCACCCGGATCAAGGCCGCCCACACACGAGCCTTAAGCGAGGAACAACTCGCCATGGCCGCGGCCCAGGCCGCCGAGCGACAGTTCATGGATTTCACCCAGGAGACATTGCGATGAGAAGGCCACTGCGCATTTTCCTCACCACCACCGCCGCGACTGTCGCACTGGCCGCCGCCCTTGCGGGGCCCGTCACCGCACAGGGCGTGCCCACGGTCGATACCCAGAACATCGCCCAGGAAATCCGCCAGCTTCAGCAGATGCTGCAAGATTTCGGGATCCAGACCGATCTTCTGGACAATGCGCTGGCGCAGCTTGACCTCCTGCAGCAGCAGTTCGACCAGCTCGAAGAGATGTATGCGTCGCTGACCGGGCCACGCAGCATTCTCGGTCTCGCCATGGGCGGTGACCTCGACGGCCTCCTGCAGGCCAATTTCGAAGACATCCCTGGCCTGATCCGGGGCATCCAGGCGGGCGACTGGTCGAGCCTGATCGGCCCCAACGCAGGTCCCCTGCGCACGCAGATGGAACAGGCTCTGGCGAGTGCCGGGTTCGACGAGGACTCGCTGCGCGAGATCGCCACCAGTGGCAATCCAGGCGCGGAAGGAGTCGCGACCCGCGCCACGACCGGTGCCGTGATGTCGGCGGCGGCCCAGAACAGCCATGCAGAGGCAGCGCAATCCCTCGAACGTGTCGAACAGCTCGTCGCGATGATCCCCGACATGGAGGACCTGAAGGCATCGATGGACCACAACACCCGCGTCACGGCGGAACTGGCCATCGCCATGACTCGGATGTGGGAGCTTGAGGCGATCCAGACCCTCGGCGCGGGCAATGCCGGCGTGGTGGATGCTGCCACCGTCGCCGAAGAGCGCCGCTACATGGACTTCACCCTGCCGAGCCTCGCGCCATGACCAAGGCACCGGACATGACGGCAGGCATGAGTGCCCGGGAACTGGTCGAGGAGGAACTGATCCACGGCGCACTGCGCCGGGAGCAGCTCTGGCGGATGATCGGCCTTTGCGGGGCGGGCTTTGGCATTTGCGGCTGCCTTGCAGCGGCTGCTGTCGCCCTGATGGTCGAGGTGCCGCCGCCCGTTGTCGTGCCCTATGACCCCGCGACCGGTCTCGCTCTGCCGAACGCCACGGTCGAAACGGTCTCGCTTGCCGAGCGGCCCGCCATCATCGAGGCGCAGATCTACCGCTACATCCTCGACCGCGAGGTCTACAACCAGCTCGACAACGACCTGCGCGTGCGCCGCGTGCTGGCGCAATCCACCGGGGCGGCCGAGGCCAGCATGCGCGCCATGTGGACCTCCGGTCAGGACAGCTATCCGCCGACGCGATATGGCCCCGCGGCAGAGATGGCTGTCGAGATCGCCTCGATCACGCTCATAGGGGACAACCGCGCGCAGGTGCGCCTCAGAAAGCGCCTGACCAGCCCGCAAGGGGCACAGGACGGTTCCTTCACCGCCACGCTCATGTTTGCCTTCGAACCCGAACGGACCCGGACGATCGACGACGTCTGGCAAAACCCCTTCGGCTTCACCGTCACCCAATATGCCATCCGATCGGATCGTTCCGAATGACTCGCACTCTAATCTCTACGCTGTTGGCCGCCAGCATTCTCGCGTTCGCGGGAACAACTGCCTTGGCCGAGACCACCCCCCGCCCAGGCTCGCACGACAATCGCGTGCGCGTGGCGACCTGGACTGAGGGCCAGGTTTACCGTGTCGTCACGACTCTGACCCGTGTCACCACAGTCGAATTCGGTGAGGGTGAAACCATCCGCTCGATCATCGCCGGCGATACGGTCGGGTTTCAATTCGACGGTGTCCCGGGTGGCCGTGCCTTCGCCATCAAGCCGACAGCATCTGGCGTCGCCACCAACATCACCGTCTACACCAACCGCCGCTCCTACTACTTCCATGTCGTCGAAGCCCGGGAGACGCCGCATTATGTCGTGCAGTTCCGCTATCCTGAAAACCGCGTGCAACCCACCAGGGCGGTTGCGGCCGATGCGCCGAACTCGAACTATGCGGTCAGCGCCCGAGAAGAGTTCACGCCGACGGCCATCTGGGATGATGGTACCTTCACGTATTTCCGCTTCGCGCGGAACGCGCCGGTCCCGGCGATCTTCCGCTATGCCAATGGCGGCGAGCGGGCGGTGAACAGCACGGCACTCGAGGATGGTGTCATCCGCGTCTCGGGCGTCAATCGCCAATGGGTCCTGCGCCTCGGCGAGGACGTGGTCTGTGTTCAGGATATGGGTGGGCCCACGTCATGAGCCAGGACACCGAAGACCTGGCCGCGCGCCTCGCGACTCTAGAAGCGACGGGCGACAAGAAGCGCGGTGGTGCACGGCCCTCCCCGCTAACCGTCATCCTCGGTGTGGCCGGGATCGTGGCCGTGGGCGGCCTGGCCTGGGCCGCCCTTCAGCCATCACCGGAAGCGCCCTTGCCGACCGCAGCCCCCGAAGAGTTCCAGACCACGGGATCGGGCTTCGGCGACCTCGCCCCCATGCCCGTGGTCGAGCCTGCACCGCCGCTGGCCGAGACTGGTCCCTCCGAGTCGGAACTCGCGCTGATGGAAAGCCTTGCGACGCTACGGGCGGAACTTGAAGACCTGCGCGCGCGGCCCGTCGAGGCGTCTGACAGCGGCGCGGAGCAGGCCATCGCCGATCTCACGGCGCAGATCGCGGCGCTGCAGGAGGCCTCTACCGAGGCGCAGCGCGCGCTTGAACGGCAGTTGACCGAACGCGACCGCGAGCTTGACCAGCTGCGCATGGACCTCGAAGTCGCGCGGCTGACCCCGCCTGCGCCGACGGACCTCGGGCCGAACGAGGAGGAGCTGCGGCTCGCCGAACTCGAGCGCCGCCGCATCGCGGAGGCCGAGGCACGGGCCGAACGCATCGCCTCGCCCATGATCGCGTTTTCCGGGATGGGGGCAGGGACCGACCGGGAGAACAGCCTTGAGGCGGCACGCCTGAATGAGGACGAAGCCTTCGTGCGCGCAGGCGCAAGGCCCGCTCCGGTGACGCGGGCCGTAGTGATCGTGAACCCCGGCAACACCGTCGTGCAAGGCACGATGATCCAGGCCGTGACCGAGACAGCGCTCGACAGCACACTGCCCGGCGCGATCCGCGCCATCGTCTCCGAGGACGTCCATTCCTTCGACGGTACCCGCGTCCTGATCCCCCGCGGTGCGCGTCTCGTGGGGCGCTATCGCTCCGATGTGGCGCTGGCGCAGTCGCGGGTCATGGTGGCCTGGGACCGCATCATCCTGCCCGACAACCAGACCGTGGAAATCAGCGCTTTTGGCGGGGACGAGCTCGGGCGCACCGGCACCACCGGCTTCGTCGATACCCGCTTTGCTCAGCGGTTCGGTTCAGCGGCGCTGATCTCGCTCATCGGTGCGCTGCCCGCGGCGGCCGCCGGACAAATCGAGGATGAGGCAGCAGCCGACATCGCAAGTGACGTGGGCACCGACGTGCGAGACAGCACCCAAAGCGTGATGCAGGACTATCTCGCGATCCGGCCTGTGATCCATGTCGATCAGGGCACCCGGATCACGGTCATGGTCGACCGCGATCTGGAGATCTTCTGACATGGCAGCGAGCTATCTCGAAGCCTCGCTCGATCGCCTCGGCGCGCCCGTGCAACGCGACGACACGATCGAGATCTGCATCAACCCCGACGGGCAGGTCTGGGGCGAGTTCCAGGGCGATCATTTCATGCGCGGCCTCGGCACCCCGCTGACGCAGACCGAGATCAAGGACCTCGGCAACCAGATCGCCTCGGCCGCCTCGACTACGCTCAGCACCAAGAAGCCCATCGTCTCGGTCTCGATCCTCTACCGGGACCGACCGATCCGGGCGCAGGTGATCCAGCCTCCCGCTGTTGAAGGCGGGTTCTCCATATCGCTGCGGTTCTTCTCCTCCCTGCCGCTGGAGGCCATCCAGCTTGGCTTCCTCTATGGAAAGGAGCGCAGCCTCGAAGGTTTGCGTCGCGAACGGAACGCCGCGCTCCGCGATGTGGTGGCCTCCGGCGACATCGATGCCGCCCTGCGCTTCTGCGTCGAGAACAAGCTCAACATGATCGTCTCGGGCGGCACATCGACCGGCAAGACGGTGGCGGCACGCAAGATCCTCTCGCTGATCCCGCCTGAAGAACGGATCATCACCATTGAGGAGGCGGCGGAACTGCGCCCCGAGCAGCCGAATGCCGTAACGCTGATCGCCGACCGGGACACCGAGGCCCGCAGCGCCGATGTGCTTCTGGCCTCGACCCTGCGCATGCGGCCTGATCGGATCGTGCTGGGCGAGGTCCGTGGTCGCGAGGCCATGACCTTCCTTGAGGCGATCAACACTGGCCATGGCGGCTCGCTCACAACGCTCCATGCCGAAACCCCGCAACTCGCCGTCCGCCGTCTCGCCATCGCGGCCCTGAAAACCGATGTGCCGATGACCTATGCCGACATGGTCGACTATATCGAGGGCTCCATCGACGTGATCATCCAGGCGGGCCGACACGACGGCGCCCGCGGCATCACCGAGTTCTTCCTGCCGGGGCAGGCGAGGCATCCAGATCAGAACACGGCCGGAACCGAGGGCACAAAGCGCCCCGCTGTTGCCGCCGAATGAACCGAAAGGAAATCCCCATGCGCCATACCATCCTCGCCGCAGCTGTCACCCTGCTGGCCGCGCCCCTCGCCGCCCAGACCTCGCCTCAGGTCACGAACGATCTCACCGTGACCATCACGCCCCAGCAATACCGGATCTGCAACGACCGGCCCGCGCGCCCGACTTGGATGGATGAAGTCCACCCGCGCGAGGCCTACAAGGCGCTGACGTTGATGCGGCTCTACGAGTTGCGGTCCTGGGAGACGATCAAGGCAACTGGTGACTGCGGCTGTGATGTCCGCTTCCCGTCATGGGATGCCGCCTCGGCCGAATACGAGGAACGGTTCGCGACCAACACCCAAGCAGAGCACACTCAAGCTCAATTGGCCCTCCGAAACGAACAGAACCAGATCGCCCGCGACGTCCAGGATATCTGCGAAGCGCAAGGCAACTGGTAATGAGCATCGTCAGCTGGATGGTCGGAACTGCCGATGGCTTCCTTGCCGATGCCGCAGAGTCCCAGTTCGGGGCCGTGGCGAGCAATACCGGCACGATCGTCCTGCTGATGGTCACGCTTTCGCTGATCGGCGTCTGCATCAACATGGCCTTCCAGTTCCGCAGCATGGACGGGGCCAGCTTCTTCTGGTACCTGATCAAGCTGATGTTGATAGGGCTCTTTGCCTTTAATTGGGCCAACTTCAACGCGGTCGCCAACGCCGTGATCGGCGGGCTCGACTATGTCGCCGGGGCCCTGATCTCCTCGGTCGGCGGCGGCGGAGCAGGGGCCACCTACTTCGCGGCCGAATTCGATGATCTCATCACGGAGTTCAGCCAATACCTGAACGCGATCGGCAACAACCTGAACTGGATGACCGGCGCGATCCTCGGCGGCATCGGCCTCGTGCTCCTGAGCCTGCTTGGCTTCATGACCGGCATCGTCCTCATCTTCGCCAAGATGATGCTGACCCTGATGCTCGGCCTCGCGCCGATCATGATCGCCCTTTCGCTCTTCGATGCGACGAAGGATTTCTTCCACAGGTGGGTCTCGACCACGATCAGCTACGCCTTCTACCCAATCGTCATCGCCGCCATGTTCTCGACCGTCGTCGGCATGGCGAATTCGCTGCTGGCTCAACTCGGCGACCCGAACTCCGCGACCAACATCGGCTCGCTGGTGCCGTTCTTCGTGATGGTGTTCCTGGCGAAGGGCTTCGTCGCGGCAACGCCCCTGATCGTGCGAGGCATGTCGGGGAACCTGATGGTGGCCGCGGCACCAGCGATCGTCAGCGGGTCTGCAGGGGTCCTGCGGGGGCTAGTGAACACCTCTGGTGTGCAGGGCAGGGCGCGGATCGGTGCGCTCACGACGGGTGAAGCGATTGGGCGGGGGGCGGTGCAGGCACCCGCAGCTGTGCGGAGTGCGGCAGCGACAGCCGCCGCTCAGGTGGTCAGGATGGCTGAGAGGGCGAAGCGGTTGGGGCGGTGAAACCCAACGAGCAGTCACAGTGATGCGTTCTCGGTGATGCGAAGGGCGGAAAGCGGACTTGCGGCATCGCGGCATAACAGTTGCAGCGACACCGGAAAAGCGGTCGCTCATGCATTGCGCGGCGAGCCGGGCACTTGCCAGCGAGGAACGGGCGAAGAGCGTTCACTCGGCAGCGCGTAAGATGAACTGCCATACTTAATCGAACCGGGCGCTCGCGGTATGGGCACTGTGACGGTGGGCGTGAGCCAGAGGGGCTTCTTCGCGTGGCATGAGCGCCTGGGCCTGCCGTCGTCGGCGGGAGGAGATGGTGCTCCTCCCACACATCCGTGCGGCCTTCGCCCTGTCGAACGGCACCTACGACAGCCCGCGCATGCACCGCGATCTCGTCGATGAAGGCCATGAGGTCGGGCGGCATCGCACGGCGCGGCTGATGCGCGATAACCAGTTGATCGCGCGACAAAAGCGGCGCTTCAAGCGCACGACGGACAACGAACATGCCTGGCCCGTCGCCCCCAACCTTGTCGCCCAGGACTTCACCGCCGAGGTGCCTGACCAAAAGTGGGGAGCGGACATCTCCTACATCTGGACCGCCGAGGGCTGGCTCAACCTTGCCGTCGTTCTGAACCTCTTCTCCCGGCGGGTCGTCGGCTGGACCATGCGTGACCGGTTGAAGCGTGACCTCGCGGTCGAACCCTGCGCCGCGCCCTGGCAGCTCGCAACCTTGCGCCGGGTCTGGTCCACCATTCGGACCGCGGATCCCAATACTGCTCTGTCGACTATCAGGTCCTGCTCCGCAAACGTGGCATCCTGATCTCGATGAGCGGCAAGGGGAACTGCTACGACAACTCGATGGTCGAGACCTTCTTCAAGACCATCAAGTCCGAGCTGATCTGGCCCGTCGCCCGGCAGTCCCGGGATCAGGCCAAAAACGCCATCGCCAGATATATCGACGGGTTCTATAACCCGGTCAGACCGCATTTATCGCTCGGCTTCCACTGCCCATCGCCTTCGAGCGAAAGGCCCGGGAAGTGAGCTAAACGCTCTCCACCAAAACCGGGCAAGTCCACTGAGCCTGCAGCTATTTCAGATCGATATGCCCCACGGGTGTGGATGCAGCACCGGAGGGCGGAAGCACTCGGCCGATGACACGGGAAGGAAGATACATGCTTGCGGGAACCCAAAGGCTGGGAGTTCGTTGTAGGCCTAAGAACGCCCCACACAGCCGAGAGTCGGTGAAAAGCATGTCGACAAGGACGGTCATCATCCCAGCGGCCGGGCATGGCACGCGCTTGCTGCCAGCGACCCGGATGACGGCAAAAGAGCTTTTGCCGATCTATGATCGCGTGGCGATTGATTTTGCCATGGAAGAGGCCGCAGGCGCCGGGGTCGAGCGGATCGTGCTGGTCATCAGCGCGTCCAAGGAGGCCATCCGGACCTACCTTGGTCCGGTTGACGCCACGCAACCCCGCAGGCCCTCCGGTTCTGGCAGAAGCCCGGGCAGGCCGAAGCCCGAAGTCTGCTTCGTGATTCAGGAAAAAGCCCTGGGCCTTGGGCATGCGGTGCTGTGTTGCAAGCACATGGTCCTGCCCGGACCCTTCGCCGTCCTTCTTCCCGATGACATCATCATGGGGCCGAACTGTCTTGAAGACATGACCACGCATTACACCACGGGGCACATGATTGCCGCGATGGAGGTCAAGGCGCACGAGACATCGCAGTATGGCATCTTCCAGTGCAGCGGACCCACGACTGATCGCCGCATCCCGGTTTCCGGAATGGTCGAGAAGCCTTGGCCCGGCACTGCGCCGTCCTTGTTCGCGGCGGTGGGGCGATACATTCTTGACCCGACGATCTTCGGCCTGCTGGAACGCACCCCTTTGGGCAAGGGCGGCGAGTTGCAGCTGACCGATGCCATCGCAGCCGCGACCCGGAACACCGATGTGTCTGCCTTCAGGTTCGTCGGCACCCGCTATGATTGTGGCAACCACGATGGCCTGCTTGCCGCTTCCGTGGCGCGTCAGTCCATCGTCCGCCAGAAAACAGCCGCACGCGACGCCACCGATGCGCTTTCCGTTGTAGGTTTCGGTGCGAGTGGTGTTAAGTTGAGTGCATAGGAGCTTTCTTCCAGTCCCGTTGGGAACGGGACACGCCGACACAAGGCCGCGACTTTGGTCGTTGAACTTGAAATTCGCGCAGAAGGCGAGTTCTGGGGCAAATGCCTGTCTTTCATTGAGCGTTCGTGCAGAGCCGAGAGGGTTGCGCCGGCGTTCTTCTTTCGTGTGGGAATCCACCCGACCCGGACACTGCCATGACCGAAAGGATTTCACATGGATTGGGACCAGATCGAAAACAAATGGGCCGCAATGACCCGGCGCGTTCGCGGGGATCTGACGCCCGACAGCGCAACGCCGAAGACGACGCCGAAGACTCAGGGGCTTCGGCAGGGAACGCGGACCGATACCCGACTGGCAGCCATCGCCGAGCGCCCGCCTGCGCCGGCGGTTGATGCAGGCCGGAAATTGTCCGCAGAGTGAGGAGACCAAGCAGACTGGCCCTGGTCGAATGGCCCTGGGCGCCTCGGTCCGGACCGGCCGATGTCTGGGCAGACCCGTCCCCGGTCCGGGCCGACCTGTTCGGCACCGAGCGGCTTGAGCATCATGCCCAGTCGCTTGCGGCCGCACATGCGGTTGTGACGGGCAGGCCGCTGGCCGTCCGCACGCTTGCCAGCCGGGTAAGAGAAAACGCGGGCGTGCTATTGCGTGCCTATCGGACCTGCTCGCACGGGGTGCGGGACGACCAGACCATGGCGCCCGCCGCGGAATGGCTGCTGGACAATTTCCACCTGGTCGAACAGCAACTGCGCCAGATCCGCGAGGATCTGCCGCCCGGCTATTACCGCCACCTGCCAAAGCTGGCGGACGGCCCCTTCGTAGGCTATCCGCGCGTCTTCGGCCTTGCATGGGCCTATGTGGCGCATACCGACAGCCTGCTGTCCGGGACGGTGCTGGCACGCTTTGTGCGCGCCTACCAGCAGGTCCAGCCCCTGATGATCGGCGAACTCTGGGCCGTCGCGATCACGCTGCGCATCGTGCTGATCGAAAACATGCGTCGGCTGGCGCTTCAGATCGTAGATGGCCATGCGCTGCGCCAGCAGGCGGATGCGATTGTCGATGCCGTTCTTGCCGCTGGCCGGACACCCGGGCAGTCGCAGCTTTCGGCGATGCAGAAAGCGGTCGCACCCTTCGAGGATGCGCCCTTGCCCGAAACGGTTGCCGCGCAGATAGCCAAGCGCCTGCGGGGGGTCGATCCGTTGCAGACGCCGCTTTCCGGCTGGCTGGAAAGCAGGCTTCTGCGTCAGGGCATGACCATCGACGATGTGGTGGCCAACATCCAGACGCGGCTTGGCGCCTCCAATGTCACGATGCGGAACATCGTCACCTCGATGCGGCTGATTTCCGAAATGGACTGGGCCGAGTTCTTTGAGGAGGTCAGCCTTGTCGACGCGCAACTGCGGCGCTGCGCGACCTATCCCGCGATGGATTTCGCCACCAGGAACCGATACCGGACCGAGATCGAGGGCCTGTCCCGGGGCAGCCCGCTGTCGGAAAGCGCGGTGACAGAGGCCTGCCTGACGCTTGCGGCCACAGGCGTCCCGGATCACAGCCGCGATCCGGGGCATTGGCTGATCGGCGACGGGCGCCCGACGCTTGAGGCGCAGGTCGGATACCGCCCACCTATCCGCCAGACTGTCATGCGCCGGGTCGGGCGCCTGGGTCTGACGGGTTACCTGGCCGCGATTGCCTCCATGGCCCTGGCGCTCATCGCGGTCGCCCTGACCCTGATGGGCACGGCGGGCGCTGGTTGTGTTGCGCTGGTCCTGCTGGCGCTGGCGGGTCTGCCTGTCGCGTTCGATCTGGGTGCTGCCATCGTCAACACCATCGTCACGCGGACCGTGCCCCCGACGCCCCTGCCCGGCCTCGATCTGGCGAAAGGCATCCCGGCACATCTGCGCACGATGGTGGTCGTTCCCGTGCTGCTGCATGACATCGCGGAGATCCCCGAACTGATCGAACGGCTGGAGGTGCATCACTTGTCCAGCGCGGGCGGGGCGGTGCATTTTGCGCTGCTGTCCGACACCGCCGATTCAGCAAACGAGACCGATGCCGGGGAAGCCGCCATCGTCGCTGCGGCTACGGTAGCCATCGCGCGCCTCAATGCCGCTTATCCGTCCGAGGACGGCGCCCGGTTCTACCTGCTGCATCGCCGCCGCCTGTGGAACCCGGTCGAAGGGGTCTGGATGGGCTGGGAGCGCAAGCGCGGCAAGCTGGTCGAGCTGAACCGGCTGCTGCGGGGGGCCACGGACACCAGTTTCTCGGTTCTCAGCGGCCCGCCGCCGGAAGACATCCGCCATGTCATCACGCTGGACGCCGATACCCGGCTGCTGCGCGGAACCGTGGCGCAGATGATCGGAAAAATCAGCCACCCCCTGAACCGTCCCCGGTTCGGGGACGATGACAGGCGCGTCGCCGGGGGCTACGGAATTCTCCAGCCCCGGGTCTGCCCCACCCTGCCGAATGGGCGGGAGGGGTCGATCTACCAGCAGCTGTTTTCAAGCCCCGGCGGGATCGAGCCCTATGCCGCGGCTGTTTCGGATGTCTATCAGGACCTGTTCCAGGAAGGCTCCTTCACCGGCAAGGGCATCTACGACATCGACGCGTTCGAGGCGGCACTGGCGGGGCGTGTGCCTGAAAACACCATGCTCAGCCACGATCTGTTTGAAGGCATCTTCGCGCGCGCCGCCCTGGCGTCGGACATCGAGGTGGTCGAGAATTACCCGGCCAGATACGATGTCGACATCCGCCGCCAGCATCGCTGGGCGCGGGGGGACTGGCAGTTGCTGCCGCGTATTCTGGAAAGCGGGGTTCCTTCGGTCGGGCGCTGGAAGATGGTCGACAATCTCCGGCGGTCGCTACTGGCCCCCATGGCCCTGCTGGCCCTGCTGGCGGGCTGGATGCTGCCGCTGCCGCTGGCGGTTCTGTGGACCGTGCTTGTCGTCACGATGCTGTCTCTGCCGCGGGCTTTGCCGCTGCCGTTCGGCCTTTTGCCCGCCCGGCCGGGGGCAAGGCTGCGCAGCCATTTCGCAGCGCTTGGGGCAGAGGCCCTGACCGCCTTGGGGCAGATCCTCCTGAGCCTGGTGTTTCTGGCCGATGTGGCGGCCACCATGCTGGATGCCATGCTGCGCACACTGTGGCGGCTGAAGGTGTCACGGCGGCATCTGCTGGAATGGATGACCGCCGCACAGGCCGGCAGCGGCGCGCGGCCGACCATGCCGCGCCAATACCTGCACATGGCGCCGGGCGTCCTTCTGGGGCTGGCAACCTGCGGGACGGCTTGGCTTGTTAACCCGACTGCATGGCCATTGCCGCTGTTGTTCGCGCTGGCCTGGCTGGCCGCCCCGGCCGTCGCACGGGTGGTCAGCCTTCCCCGGGCCAGGCAAGCCACCGCTGTCCTTTCGCGGGCGCAGGCGCTGGAATTGCGGCTGATCGCGCGCCGCACCTGGCGCTATTTCGAGACCTTCGTAACAGCGGACGAAAACTTTCTGCCCCCCGACAATTTGCAGGAAATCCCGAAGCCTGCCATCGCGAGCCGCACCTCGCCCACCAATATCGGGCTATACCTGCTTTCAACCGTCGCTGCGCATGACATGGGCTGGATCGGCCAGCGGTCTGCGTTGCAGCGCATGAGGGAAACGCTTCTAACGATCCAGCGCATGCCGCGCTATCGGGGGCATCTCTACAATTGGCATGATACGCGCGACCTGCGGGTATTGGACCCGGCCTATGTCTCGTCCGTGGACAGTGGCAACCTGGCCGGGCACCTGATCGCCGTGGCGCAGGCCTGCCGCGCCTGGGCCACCGGGGATGACCGGGGCGAGGCCGCCGTGCGCCAGGCGCTCGCCGATACCGCCGCGCTTGCGCGGCGGGCGATGCCGCAGGACACTGAAAGCGCCGATCTGGCCCGCGTGCTGGATGATATCCAGACCCGTGCGCTCACCCCCGCGACGTCCCTTGCCGCGCTGCGCGACATCATCGCACAGGCACGGGCGATGCACACGGAAGAAGTCTCTGACCTGGGGTTCTGGATCGCCGCGCTGCAAACGACGGTTGACGACCATCTTGGCGATAAGCCGCAGCCCGCCCTGCTTGCCGAGGTCGAGGCATTGTCGCGCGGAATCGCCACCGAGATGGACTTCGGCTTCCTGCTGGACCCGGACAAGAAGCTGCTTTCCATCGGGTTTTCGGTGGCCACCAACCGACCCGACACCAACTGCTATGACCTGCTGGCATCCGAGGCTCGGCTAGCCAGCCTCTTTGCCATCGCCAAAGGCGACGTGGAGGCGCGGCACTGGTTCCGGCTGGGCCGCCCCGCCACGCCCATCGGTGTCGGATCGGCCCTGATCTCGTGGTCGGGCAGCATGTTCGAATACCTGATGCCGTCGCTGGTGATGCGCGCGCCGCCGGGGTCGGTCCTGGAGCAGACGACCCGGCTGATCGTCGCCCGGCAGATGGCCTATGCGAAGGGGCTTGGCATTCCTTGGGGCATCTCGGAATCGTCCTACAACGCCCGGGATCTGGAGATGACCTATCAATATTCCAACTTTGGCGTGCCGGGGCTGGGGCTGAAGCGGGGGCTGAGCGAGAACCGCGTGATCGCGCCCTATGCCACGGGTCTTGCGGCGATGGTCGATCCCGTCGCCGCCGCAGGCAACTTTGCCCGGCTCGCCGCGCTGGGGGCCGAGGGTCGCCATGGCTTTTACGAGGCCGTGGATTTCACGCCGTCCCGGTTGCAGGCCGGTGAAAGCCTGGCGATCATCCGCAGTTTCATGGCGCATCATCAGGGCATGACGATCACCGCCATCGCCAACGCGCTGCTGAATGGCCGCCTGCGCGAACGGTTTCACGCCGAACCGATGATCCAAGGGGTAGAGCTCTTGCTGCAAGAGCGCATCCCGCGCGATGTCGCCAGCGCCCCGCCGCGTGCGACCGAAGTGCCGGTCACCGCAACCGAACACAGCGATGCCCCTGCCGTCCGCACATTCGATGCCCCGGCCAGCGAAACTCCGACCGCTCATCTTCTGTCCAACGGCAATTACGGGGTGCTGCTGACCCCCACGGGCGAAGGTTTCAGCCGCTGGCGCGACATGGCGATCACACGCTGGCGGGCGGAATCGACGCAGGCGGCGCACGGCTCGTTCATCTTCATGCGCGACACGACCACGGGTGCGATCTGGTCCGCAGGCGTTCAGCCCACCCGCGCGACACCCGACAAGCAAAGCGCCTTCTTCTGCGAACATCACGCCGCCTTCACCCATCAGGACCGCCGCCTGACGACGAAGACAGAGATCGTGGTGTCCGCCGAAGATGACGCCGAGGCCCGGCGGGTGACGTTCACCAACAGCAGCCGCCGGACGCGTGAAATCGACGTGACCTCATACGCCGAGCTGGTGCTGGCGCCGCCGTCGGCGGATCAGGCGCATCCGGCCTTTTCCAAGATGTTCGTCGTGACCGACTACCTGCCCGAGCTGGGCGTCATCATCGCCACCCGCCGCCGCCGGTCCCCCCACGACCCCGAGATATGGGCCGCCCATATCGCGGTGGTCGAAGGGCAGGAAACCGCGCCGATCCAGATCGAAACCGACCGGGCGCGTTTCATCGGCCGCGGCCGCGAGATGGCGACGGCGGCCATGATCGTCACCCCCCTGTCCGGCACCACCGGCACCGTGCTTGACCCGATCTTCTCGATCCGCCGCCGGGTCGGCATACCGCCGGGCGGCGTGGCCCGCGTCACGTTCTGGACCATGGTTGCGGACAGCCCCGATGCGCTTTTGGACCTTGTCGACCGCCACCGCGACCCTTCCGCCTTTGCGCGGGCCGCGACCCTGGCCTGGACCCAGGCCCAGGTGCAGTTGCGCCACCTTGGGATAACCCATGCCGATGCCGCCGATTTCCAGACGCTTGGCGGTATGGTGACCCGCAACGATCCGCGCCTGCGCGCCACGCCGGGGCAGATCGTCACCGGGGCGGCGCCACAATCGGCGGTTTGGGCCCTGGGGATTTCCGGCGACCTGCCGATCGTGCTGCTTCAGATCGAGGATGCGGGGGATATCGCCGTCCTGCATCAGCTGCTCAGCGCGCATGAATTCTGGGGGATGCGGCAGCTTGCGGTAGATCTCGTCATCCTGAACGACCGCTCGTCTTCCTATGTGCAGGATCTTCAGATCGCCATCGACAGCGCCGCCCGCGCCGAAGGCGCGCGCCCGCAGGCCACCGGCATTCACTCGCCGGTCAGGGGATCGATCCATACGCTTCGCGCCGACCTTTTGCCCCCCGGCGCGCGCGCATTGCTGTTGTCGGTCGCGCGCGTCATTCTGGTGGCGAGCCGCGGCAGCATTGGCCAGCAGCTGGCGCTTTTGACACCTCGCCCACCGGAGACGAGCCTCGCGGCGGCCCTGCCCGCAGCCCTACCAGCAGCCGTTTCGCCGACGGCAGACCTGCCGCAGCTTGAGTTCTTCAACGGCACTGGCGGCTTTGCCGAAGACGGGCGCGAATATGTGACGATTCTGAAAGACGGCCAGACCACGCCCGCGCCGTGGATCAACGTGATTGCCAACCCCCGGTTCGGCTTTCAGGTCTCTGCCGATGGCAGCGGCTATACTTGGTCGGAAAACAGTCGCGAGAACCAGATCACCCCCTGGTCCAACGACCCTGTCAGCGACCCGGCGGGCGAGGCGATCTATCTGCACGATCTGGAGACCGGCCATATCTGGACCCCGACCGCCCTACCCATGCGAAGCCCCGGCACCTATGTCGCGCGGCACGGGTTCGGCTATTCCACGTTCCGGCACGAAAGCCATGGCATCGCCGCCGAGATGGTGCAGTTCGTGCCGCTCGACGCCCCGGCCAAGATCAGCCGACTGCGCCTGCGCAACACCGGCCCGACCGCGCGTCGGCTGTCGGTCACCGCATATGCCGAATGGGTGCTGGGCACGGCGCGCGGGGTTTGCGTGCCCCACATCTGCACCCGCACGGATGCCGCCACGGGGGCGATCCTGGCCGAGAACAGTTTCAGCACCGCCTTTCCGGGCCGCGTCGCCTTTGCCGATTTCGGGCCGGGCACCGCCAGCCTGACCGCTGATCGGGCCGAGTTCCTTGGCCTGGGCGGCTCGATGAAAGCGCCGGCCGGCCTGCGGACCGCGCCTCTTTTGGGCACCACCGGGCCCGCGCTTGACCCCTGCGCCGCCCTGCAACGCCGCGTGACCCTGCGGCCCGGCGAGACGGTGGATCTGACATTCGTGCTGGGGCAGACCGAGGATGCAGCCGCCGCCGCCGCCCTGATCCAGCGCCTGCGTGAAGGCGATACCGACGCCATGCTGGCAGAGGTCGGGCAGCACTGGTCGGACCTTCTGACCCCGGTCCAGATCAAGTCCCCGGATCGCGCGATGGACATCATGTTGAACGGCTGGCTGATGTATCAGACCCTTGCCTGCCGCATCTGGGCGCGTGCCGGGTTCTATCAGGCCAGCGGCGCCTACGGGTTCCGCGACCAGTTGCAGGATGGCATGGCGTTGACTTTCGCACGTCCCGACATGACGCGCGCCCACCTGTTGCGGGCGGCCTCGCGTCAGTTCCCGGAAGGGGATGTGCAGCATTGGTGGCTGCCGCATTCCGGCCAGGGCGTGCGTACCCGTATTTCGGACGACAGGGTCTGGCTGGGTTACGGCGTTGCCCGCTACATCGCGATGTCGGGAGATGCGGCGATCCTGGACGAACAGGTGTCCTTCCTGCACGGCCCGCCCGTGCCCCCCGACGCACATGACGACTTCTTCCAGCCGCAGGTTTCGGAAACCACGGATACGCTGTTTGAACACTGCGCCCGGGGGCTGGATCAGGCGATCGCCCTGACCGGCCAGAACGGGATGCCGCTGATCGGCACCGGCGACTGGAACGATGGCATGAACCGGGTCGGCGAAGGCGGTGAGGGCACCAGTGTCTGGCTCGGCTGGTTGCTGATTGCCACCATCGACATGATGGCCCCCCTTGCGAATACCCGCGACCCCATGCGCACCGCGCGCTGGCGCGATCACGCCGCATCGGTGCGGAAAGCGATCGAGACGCATGGCTGGGACGGCGCATGGTATCGTCGCGGGACATATGACGACGGCACGATCCTCGGCTCTGCCCTGTCGGACGAATGCCGGATCGACAGCATCGCGCAGTCCTGGGCGGTCCTGTCCGGCGCCGCCGACCCCGGACGCGCCCGGATCGCGATGGAGTCGATGACCGAACATCTTGTGCGGCGGGATCCGGGGCTTGCCCTGCTCTTCACCCCGCCCTTCGACCGCACGCCCCAGGATCCCGGTTATATCAAAGGCTATCCACCCGGCTTGCGCGAGAACGGCGGGCAGTACAGCCATGCGGCAATGTGGGCCGTTCTGGCGCAGGCAAGGCTGGGAAACGGCGATGCAGCGCATGGGCTTTTTGCGCTGCTGAATCCGATCAACCACGCCCGGACCCCGCATGAGACCGGGCGCTACAAGGTGGAACCTTATGTCGTGGCCGCCGATGTCTATTCCACCGCACCCCACGAAGGGCGCGGTGGCTGGACCTGGTACACGGGTTCCGCAGGCTGGATGCACCGAGCAGGGATCGAGGGGCTGCTGGGCCTGACCCGCGCGGGCGATACGCTGCGCCTGAATCCGTGCTTTCCGAAAGCCTGGCCCGAATTGACCGCCACCGTCGCCCTTGGGGCCGCCCGCTATGCCGTCACCATCCGCAATCCTCATGGCGCGGGCTGCGGCGTCGGATCGGCAGAGCTGGATGGTGCGGCCCTGGTGCCGAACAGCGATGGCCTGTCCGTCCGTCTGCAGGATGGTGCCCATCGTCTGACATTGGTTCTGGGCCCGGTCGGGGACACCGCAGCCTGAGGTCTTCGCGCGCGCCCCCGTGCCTTGCCGCCTGACAGGCGACCTGGATCCGCCGCTTCAGGATCAGAGCGGTAGTTTGACGGTCTTCTCGCGCGACCATTCGCGCGACGACAGCAGGGCGACCAGGTCTTTTGCCCCCTTGGGCAATGCGAGGACGAAGCCGTCCGCCGCCACCCCGGCCTTGTCCAGCGGCGCCTGCGCCCCGGCCGTGTGGCCGATGGCCTTGCAATGCGCATAGGCGTCCGAGACGAAATCCAGTGCCGCCTTTTCGCCCAGCAGCTCCTGCGCCTCTTCGTCCGAAAGCACCAGCGCCACCGCGTCGAACAGCACCGAAGGCGCGCCGTCGATCTTCTCATCGGCCGGCAAATGCTTGCCGCCCTTCAGCGCCACGCCACCGACCTTGGGCGCGATGATCTTCATCGACGCACCCGCCTCCTTCACGGCCGCCTTCAGCGCATCGACCGCGGCCCCATCCGCCCCGTCCGTGACCAGCACGCCCAGGCAACGGCCGGCCACCGGCGCCTCCTGCTTCAGGATCGACAGCGCATCCGACACCGGCAGGTCGACCGGCGCCTTGGCCGGGGGGATTGCGGGCGGCAGGTCGATCCCCAACCCCGCGGCCACCCGGGCGGCCAGCGCCCCATCGACATTGCGCAGCTGTGCCAGCACCCGTTCCCGCACATGCGGCAGCTTCACCTTCGACAGTTCGAACACCAGCGCGGCGATGATATGCCCCTGCTCCACCTCGGTCTGCGAGGCGAAGAACATCCGCGCCTGGCTGAAATGGTCGGCAAAGCTCTCCGCCCGCACCCGGCGCTTCTCTGCCGCCGGTTCCTCGAACCGCGCGACCGAGACGAAGCCCTGATCGCTGGCGCGCGGCCCGCCGTCCTCACCCGCCTCGGCCAGGCTGTTCGGCTCGTAGTTCGCGCGGCCCTTCGGCACCATGGTCTGCATCATCCCGTCGCGCTGGAAGTTGCGCATCGGGCATTTCGGCGCATTCACCGCGATCTGGTGGAAATTCGTCGTCCCCAGCCGCGATTTCTGGGTGTCGAGGTAGGAGAAGAGCCGCCCCTGCAACAGCGGGTCGTTGGAAAAGTCGATCCCCGGCACGATGTTGCTCGGCAGGAAGGCCACCTGCTCGGTCTCGGCGAAGAAGTTGTCGGGCCAGCGGTCCAGCACCAGCCGCCCGACGATGCGCAGCGGCACGTCCTCTTCCGGGATCAGCTTGGTCGCGTCCAGCACGTCATAGGGCTGGGCATCGGCGAAGGCCTCGTCGAAGACCTGCAGTCCCAGCTCCTATTCCGGGAAATCGCCCGCCTCGATCGCCTCATAGAGGTCGCGGCGGTGATAGTCGGGGTCGGGGCGCCGGAGATCTTCACCGCCTCGTCCCACAGCGTGGATTGCAGGCCCAGACGGGGGCGCCAGTGGAACTTGACCATCTTCGCCTCACCGTCCGCATTGACCAGCCGGAAGGTGTGGACACCGAAGCCTTCCATCATCCGCAGGCTGCGCGGAATGGCGCGGTCGGACATCGCCCACATGATCATGTGCATCGATTCCGGCATCAAGGAGATGAAATCCCAGAACGTGTCATGCGCCGAGGCCGCCTGCGGAAAGCCGCGATCCGCCTCGGGCTTCACCGCGTGGACGAGGTCGGGGAATTTCATCGCATCCTGGATGAAGAACACCGGGATGTTGTTGCCGACCAGATCCCAGTTGCCCTCTTCGGTATAGAATTTTACCGCAAAGCCGCGCACGTCGCGGGGCGTGTCCTTCGACCCTTTCGAGCCCGCCACGGTGGAAAACCGCACGAAGACCGGCACCCTTTCGCCCGCCTTCTGGAACAGCGACGCCCGGGTCAGATCGGGGATCACCTCGGTGCATTCGAAGAAGCCATGCGCGCCGGTGCCCCGGGCATGGACGATGCGCTCGGGAATCCGCTCATGGTCGAAGTGGAAGATCTTCTCGCGCAGGACGAAGTCCTCCAGCAGGGTCGGCCCGCGCGCGCCCGCCTTCAGCGAGTTCTGGTTGTCCGAGATCGGAACGCCGTGATTGGTGGTCAGCGCCTCGCCGCCGCGTTGCTGCGTCTCGCCGCCCGATCCCTGCGGGATGCCTGCGGTCGTCCCTTGCTTGCTCGCCATGGTCTGATTCCTTCCATCTGTCGTTTCAAATCCGTCGTTCCGGGCACAGAATCACCCGTCGTCCGCACCCTGCCCCGGGATGCCTTTAGCCACCGCCGCGCCGATCTCGGCGCTGGCGGTGATGCCCTGCACGAAGGGCCGGTCGTGCATCAGGTAGGGGATCGCGGCCAGCACCAGCCGCCCGGCATAGCCGGGAACGCCGATCAGACTGTAATCCTCGGCCAGCTCGGGAATCTCCTGCCCTGCCCCACCGTCGCGGGTCTTGTCGGTGTTCTGGTGGCTATCGCCGCCCTGCGGTCACGCCCCTATCACCTGCTGTCGGCCCGCTACTTGAATGCCGACGCGACCCCGCAGGCATGATTCCCGCCTCCCGACCGCAAAGATCGCTTCCGCTCACTACAGAACACCCAAGTTTGTGGCCCTCAGCGGCCCGTCTCCCGGCGCGCAGCGCAGTTGCAGGTGCGGCGCGACCAGTTCACCCAGAACTGACCGTCAGGCGGGGGTAAGCGGAGATTAGTCTGGCTGGCGCAGCGAGTTAGCTCAGGGCGGGAAAGCGGTCTGGAGGTGGTGCGGCATGGCGATTGCGGCAATTCTGAAAGAGCGGTCATTCGGCGGTGGATAATCACCTCGGCGGGCGTAGGTCGCCTTCTTGTTGCCGGGGCTAACATGCGTCAGCGTCCTTCGGATGATCCGGAGATAGAAGATGAGAGATGGTTCGTCTGCGTCGGCCAGGTTTTCCAGGGGCCGCAGACAGTGATGGACGACTGGTGCCATTATCGTGGAGACCCGGGATGAAATTACGGTTGTCCAGATCGACAGTGACTTTTTCGAACGCGTTCGTCCTGCCGGGATACTTGGGCAAACTACCTACCGTCGGCTACGAGGTCGTCTTCAAAGAAGAACTCCTTCTGGGACTTAGCTTCGAACCGATGCCCCAGACAGGGAGATCGCACAAGCCTGCCTCGCGGCACTTGGGCTTTGAGCGAAAGAGCGAATCGGGAAGATCCCACACCACTTCACTCAGGGAGGAACAAGGCATGGCATGTGCGGAAACTCCTCCATCCCGACCTTCGGAGACCACTGATCTAGAACGGCGAGTGTTGGCCCACGAAAGAATACTGCAGGCGGTGATCGCCTATATGGCGCGCACGGAGCCATGTTTCATCGACCACCTGAAGGAACGGTTCGTAGAACAGATGAAGATGGCGCGGCACGAACACGACCACCGCGAAACCGACGACTACGCGGAAGAGTTCATCCGCGCCGTGATTCTCCTTGGAGAATTGCAGGCACCTCGGCCCAAGGTGCCCGAAGTGACTGATGAGCAACCGGGGTTGCTGAGAGATGGTAGGGGACCGGTTTCTTCCGTGGGACGGCCAGCGCAGCATGATCGCGTTCAGGTGGTTGAGCGAAACGGCATCTGGCAGGTGAAGGCCGATGGCAAGTTTTGGGGCGACTACCACCAGAAGGAACACGCCCTTACTGCCGCGACTCTGCTGAAGTTGTCGCTGAGATGACAGACAGTGTGCATTCGTCAGTCCCGCGGGAGTTCCCAATCGAGACGGCCGAGAACGAAGGAATGCCGCCACGACCGGATGTCGAGTGTACCTCAACACTCGAAACGGGCCTCCGGCGGCGATCAGGAACGCTCCGGCTACGGACGTCTCGGTCCTGGCGGATGCCGCTCATCGATAGGGCAAAACGGATACCAAGCCGATTAACCGTGGTGCCAGTCCGGGGCGGAGGTGATAGGGTGCCTCCGGAACTTCAGCCGAAGGTCCTATCTTCGACGATGTTCCAGCCGAGTGCTGGCCCGCTTCGCGAGCTTTCGGTCCACGAGGGCCACTTCATGCCAAAAGAACCAGTTGTCCATTTCGAGGCGGCGAGTACGCTTGCCATTGTGGTCTCGTCTCACGAGCCGCTCCTTTTCCTGTCCTCAGACCAGAAGGTCATCGCGGCGAGCGCATCTTTCTGCCGAGCCTTCGAAATAGATCCGGCGACGCTTCCCGGCAGGCTGCTCGGCGATATAGGAAACGGCGAATGGGCGATGCCCAGGCTTGCCTCGCTGCTGAAGGCGACCGTTTCGGGAAGCGCGCAGATCGAAGCCTATGAGATCGACCTTCGGCGGCCGAACCGGAAGACACGAAACCTGATCGTCAATGCGCGGACACTCGATGACGGTCTCAAGGACCACATCCGGCTGCTGCTGGCGATAACCGACGTGACCGATGCGCGCGCGGAGGCCAGGTTGAAAGACGATCTGGTCCGCGAGAAGGCGATCCTGATCCAGGAAGTCCAGCACCGGGTGGCAAACAGCCTCCAGATCATTGCGAGCGTTCTCCTGCAAAGCGCGCGCCGGGTTCAGTCGGAGGAGGCGCGCGGACATCTCCGGAACGCTCATCACCGGGTGATGTCGATCGCGGCAGTACAGAAGCAGCTCTCGACCTCAGAGGCCGTCACCGTCGAACTCCGCCCCTACCTGACGCAACTCTGCGAAAGCCTCGGCGCATCGATGATCTCCGATCCGGCCCGGCTCTCGATAGAGGTGACGGTCGATGACAGTGCCGTGAAGGCAGATGTTTCGGTGAGTCTGGGGCTTATCGTGACGGAATTGGTGATCAACGCGCTCAAGCACGCCTTTCCGGATCAGCCGACCGGCAAGATCAAGATCGACTACAGCTCGGCGGGCTCGGACTGGACACTGTCGGTGAGCGACAACGGAATCGGAATGCCGACCGGCAGCGAAGCCCCCAGGGCCGGCCTCGGCACCGGCATCGTGGAAGCGCTCGCCAGGAATCTGCAGGGTGAGATCCGGATGACCGATGGAGAGCCCGGCACATCCGTGACCATCAGTCGTCGGAGGGCGTCGGTCTCTGATGCCGGCCTTCCACCAGTTGCGTAGAACGTCCGTCACCCGATGTCCGCAAACCATGCAACATCGCTTGATGCGATCCCCATTCGCGCAGGGGGCCATATTCTCCGCGCTGGTCGACAGGGAAACGGGGCGGATTTCCCCCGCCCCGCCCCCTGTCCTGGCCGTCTTCTGTCAGAAGGAATAGACGAGAGAGACGCCCAGTCTGTTTTCCGTCTTCACGGCACGCGAGTCGTTGTATTCGGTCAGATAGCTGATGCGGGTTGCGAACATCTCCGACATCTTGACGTTCAGGCCCAGATCGTTGTTCACGCGCGTCGCACTGTCGGAGTCCAGCACATCGGTGTCATTCGTGGCGAACAGCATGTCGTTGATGCGCCAGTAAAGCCGCGACGACGCGATGTAGCCGGTCTCGGTCACCGAATCCTCAAGCCCGTCCTCCAGATAGCTGATGCCGATACCCGCCTGCACGCGCCAGCTCAGGTCGGGGGTGTTGATGATCCGGTAGCCGGGGCCGATGCCCATGAAGGCATCGGTCTTCACATCGTCCGCCGTCGCGGCAAGCCCGTCGGATTTCACCCGGCCCAGCGCGAAGGCATAGAAGGAATCGGTCAGATAGTAGTTCGCGTCATAGATCGCGAAAACGTCCTCCTTGGTCTTGACCGAGCCGGATTCGGCGAAATCCATCACCACGCCGATGTTCTGGACGAAGGGGCCGTTGGCCGCGCGCAGGCGGGCGCCAAGGCTGAATTCGCTGGAATCCGTGGCTCCGGTCTTGCCCGAGTAGCCAAGCGAGGCACTGCCGGACAGGCCGTCCCGATATTCCGGATTGCCGTAGCGGAAGGGATCGTTGCCGCGATCAAGGTCGATCCGCGCGGCCCGGTCGATGTCGTCGATCCGGTCTTCGACCGAGGCGATGCCGGTCAATGTGTCCTGGGCGAAGCCGGCTCCGGCACCAAGGGCCAGAGAGGCAGCAGCCGTGCCCGCAAGCAAGAATCCGAGTTTCATGGGATGTGCCTTTCAAGAAGCATGACGCCAACTCAGGCGCTTGTCCTGTGATGGACCTGTTCCGGCAGCGCCATGCTGCTTCAGATCAGTTTCGGTGTCGAATGTTGCGCCTGATGCACGATCAGGCCTGCGCCACGGCGAGATGGAAGCTGCGGTCGGGGCTGGGGATGGGGCTTTCGCCCCTTGAGATGCCCATCTGGCCGAGAAGGTCGCTTCGCGCCCGGCTGACCCGGCTTTTCACCGTGCCGACCGCCAGGGCCGAACGCTCTGCCGCCTCCTTGTAGGACAGGCCCAGGGCGCCGACCAATGTCAACGCCTGCTGGTGCTCGGCCGACAGCCGGGCAAAGGCCGCGTGGAATTCGCGCAGGGCCAATACGCCGTCATGCGCGGGCATGACCGTCAGCCGGGCAGCAAACAGGCCTTCGGGATCCGCCACCTCGCGCCGCCGTTTTCGCAGCTCCGAGAACCAGGTATTGCGCAGGATGGTGAACAGCCAGCCGCGCAGGCTGGTGCCGGGACGGAAGCTGTCGATGCGGCTCCAGACCTTGACCATCGTATCCTGCACCAGATCGGCGGCACGATCGGGATTGCCGGTAAGCCCTGTCGCAAAGGCCCGCAGCACCGGCAGGTGCGACAGGATCTGATCGCGGAGAAGGGAATCCATCTGGTCCATGGTAGTGGTCCTTTTCGGGGAAAAGCGCAGGGGCACGGGGCAGAATCCGGGTGGCAGGCCAGAGGAGTGCCCTCCCTCGCGTCGCGCCCGTTTGCGGCATCCTGCCTGAGCAATGCCATGCCTTCGCGGGCGGCAGGCTGATCTGTGTTGGGCCCGGGACCGATTTCACGACAGACCGGCCCCGGCGCGCGTGCCTAGCGGCGGCGGACGGAGTTTCCGCTGTCGATGATCCCGTTGATCAGTCCCGCCACCGCCTGATGCACCGCCGCGTCGCCATCGCCGCGGGGGGCCTGCGCATGGGCTGCCGCTGCATCCTTCAGGATACCGACGATCTCGCGCTCGGGCAGGATGCTGCGGTCGTTCAGCGCCAGCAGAAGCGACTCGCAGATCGCAAGCGCGGCAAGTCCTGCGACATCGGGCAAAGCGGTCATTGTGTTTCGACTTTCTGCGGAGTTTGCGCCACACTGCAAGGCAGACCTGCCCGATCCTGCGGCCTGCGCGGGAGTCTCGCAGGAAAATGCGGCGATGGACTGATCTGCATCAGCGCGGCCCGCCTTAATCCGCGGCCTTGTGCGGGAACCGGACCGCAGAGATACCCTGCCCAGTGAAGAGAGGTGCCCCGTGACAGAGCCAGGCAGCGCACTGTCGCTTCAGGACAGCCCGTTCGCCCGCAAGCTTTCCGCCTTTGTCCGGCTGTCGCCGGGCGATCTGGCGGTGATGTCGGACCTCTACCGCCTGCGCCGCAGGTTCGCCGTGGGCGTGGACATGATCCATCAGGGCCAGACCGGGCAGGGCGCCTATGTCCTGGCCTCGGGCTGGGCCTCGTCCTACAAGATCCTGCGCAGTGGCAGCCGGCAGATCGTGGGGGTGCAGATCCCGGGCGATTTCCTCGGCCTGCGGTCGGTGCTGTTCCGCACCTCGGACCACAATGTCGAACCGGTCACGCCGGTCCAGGCCTCGGTCATACGCCAGCAGGATCTGCTGACCGCTTTCACCGAAACGCCGCGGCTGGCGACCGCCGTGCTCTGGGCCGCCTCGCGGGACGAGGCGATGACGGTCGAGCGTCTGGTGGATCTGGGCCGCCGCACCGCCACGGAGCGGATGGCGCATTTCCTGCTGGAACTGGGGGCGCGGCTGCGGCTGGTCGGGCTTGGCGACAGGGCGGGCTATGCCTGCCCGCTGTCGCAATATGTCCTGGCCGATGCCCTGGGGCTGAGTGCGGTCCATGTCAACCGGGTCTTGCGCGAATTGCGCGAAGACGGGTTGCTGACCTTCCAGAAGGGCCGGGTGATCTTTGACGACTACGAGGCGCTGGTCGATCTGGCAAGCTTCGACCGCGCCTATCTGGATCACGAGGGGCCGCTGCTGACCTGAGAGCAGGGTTGCCCCTCCGGGATTGGTTCCCCGGAAGGGCGGGCAAGGCTTAGGCCAACGCTTGGGTGGCCGCGTTCAGCGACTTCACGCAGTCGGCGTCATTCTTCGCCGTCTGGGCCTTTTCGGCTGCCTGGTAGTGGGTCATGGCTGCGTCCCTCTTGGGACCGGGAGAAGCCTTCTCCCAGGCTGCCCGGACGGATTTCATCTTTTCGACGGTCGAACTCTGAATGTCCATGGACATGTTTTCACCCTTATGAAGCGACCAGACACGGACGGCTTCCCGCAAGCCCCGGATCGGGCTGCGCGAAGGTCTGCCGGGGACTGGTGCAGATTAACCCGCGGTCATTCGCGGATCAGATCTCACCATAGACCGATGCGCGGGGATCAAAACTGATGCAGGTTTGCCCCGGTTGCAGTCCTGCGCAGGCGAGAGGCAGGACGGAGATCATCCGCCAATGGCCCGGCCCGTCTCGGCGACGCCCTTCCGCCCGATTGGCCGACAGCCCTGATGCTGGCCGACGGGAGTTGGTCCGAAACTAACTCCGATCGGTCCCGTTGCGGATTTGCCGGGCTAAGCTGGGACCGGTCAGGTTGCGCCGTTCCGCGCGGCCCCCAAGTCCTGAAAGGATACATCATGAACACCCCAGAATGGCTGAAACCCGGATTGATCGGCGCGTTGGCAGGCGGCATTTCCGTTGCTATCCTCGGCTTTTCCTGGGCCGGATGGATGACCTCGTCCAGTGCTGACAACATGGCGCGCAGCATGTCGGCCAAACAGGTCACCGAAGCCTTCGTTCCGGTCTGCGTCGGCATGTCGACCACCGATCCGGCACGGCTGACCAAACTGGAGACGATCACTGGCACGCCGCTCAGTGGCAGGCGCGATGCGTTGATGCAAACCGGCTGGGCAACCCTGCCGGGTGCCACGGCGCCCGACCGCGACCTGGCTACCGCCTGCCTTGCCGCACTGGCGTTACCCACCTCGTGACACGTTGTATCATGACTGCGGCGGCCCGTGCCATGCTGTGGTCAGAAGGGGTGGCGCCGGGGTAGACCCCGACGCCGCCGACCTTTGCGCAACCCCGAACCCACAGGGCAGTCCAGGGCCACCTGGCACCCCCGTTCTGCGGCGCCGAAGGAAAGAGGTGTCTCTGCGCAGCTTTAACCGACCACCGCTGCCTGTGGCCCATGGCAATCTCCCCGTGCAAAGGCTTTACCTGCAACGCAGATAGTGTTTCACAGCGATGGGTTCAAAATCGGATCTGCAGGTGCAGCAAAGCCACAGTTGCCTGGAAGACCACGGTATCGCCCAGGTCGGACGGTCTCCCGCGCAACTCGGGTCCATCCGCATCGGATAATGCTTACGCCACCATGAAACGCAGAAGTGGAAGGTAACGGGCCTTCGATCTGATCATCCAGCCCGAGGCTCGCGTGATCTGGACGCATGATGTCTTTGGAAACTCCGTCGCAATCGCATGTTTTTCAGGGCAGACCGACAGGCCGGTCATCGAAAGCCGGATGACGTTGAATCAGCGCACCGACTGGCCGGTCTTTGACATTGACGCGGGGGCAGGGACTTGTCCTTTCTGCTACTCCGACGACGAGAAGACCGATCTCGGCAGGTCTCCTGCGGGGTTGGGCTGAGGGTTTGGTGATGGCACGTCCCGCAGATACGCTGTCCGCCCGTCGCCCAAAAATACTGCGTCCACGAACTAATGTCATCTAACAGAAACGCCGCCGCGCAGCATCCCGCTTCATCGAGCGACCGCAAAGGGCCGGTCAGGTATACTCCGCGATAATGGCACGCGTTGTCTTAACTGCTGACGCAAGTTCGTTCCTATCTGCCTCCTTGAGTCCCAGGCTAGCCAGATCTACCGACACCTGCCCGGACACGTCACCATCAACAGCGTCTCGGGTAGCACGCCCCCGTGCGCGACGCGAAGGCACAGGCTTTGGATACTGCCCCGGCGTTCTAGGATCCCCTGTCGAGAGCGAAGCAGCTGGAGCCGCAACCTCCTTCGCCCCTGCAGCCGCCCGCACCTCCTGCAGCTCCAGCTTGAGCCTCTGCACGGTCTCCCGTGTGTCGGTCATCTGCCGATCCCGCCGCAGCCCGTCCTCATCTGGATAAGGAAAACTCCCCGCCTGACCGGCATGCAGAACCTTCAGCACTGGGTCCTCGAAGTACTTGATCCGCCGCGCCCGGATCGGCATCTGCGCGTCGATCACGAGGATCACCTCGTCCAGGTCCATGCGCCGGGCTTGGTCCTCGGTCAGGAGCGGCGTGTCCTCGGTCCGCTCGGAAACGCTGCGCCCCTCGAACGGGTTGCGCCCTACCGCGCGGGACCGCGTAACGACGCGCTTGGTAGTCTTGCCCACAGCCTGGCTCAGCTCCTCGATGGTCTTCTGCTCGGACGGGGTGAGGTAGAGTTTCACGCCCGCGCCACCCTGCAGCGAGCGGCGCGTGTTCTCACCATAGATCTCGTCCAGCGCGGGGATGGTCTGGGTGACGATGGCAAGGTTCCCGCCGAAGGAGCGCAGCGTCTTGATGCTCTCAGCGACGATCGGCATCTTCCCGAGCCTGTCGAACTCATCAAGCATGATCATCACCGGCCAAGGCTCATCGTCGCCCGGCTCCTGCGCCTGCAGCGAGGCGATCAGGTCCGAGAAGAAGAGCCGGATCAACGGGGCCAGGGGGCGGATCATCTCGGACTCGACCACAAGGTAGATCGCGTGGGGCCGCCGCCGGATGTCCCGGAAGGAGAAGTCCGAGGTCGCGGTGGCCGCGTCGATCGCGCGGTTGTCCCAGGTGTCGAGACCAGAGGTCATCAGGAGCGAGAGGTAGGAGGTCAGGGTGTCGTTGTTGGTCGAGGCCATGCGTTCGAAGATCAGCTTGGCAGAGGTGTTCTTCACCTCCTGCGAGCGCTTCAGGTACTCCTTCTGCTTGTCGCCGCCTGAGGCGGTGATGCGGTAGATCTCGCCGATGGTCGGCACGCCGCGCTCGAAGGCCAGAAGACCGGCCGCGACGAAGAGATCGATGCCCCCGGCCAGGAGACCGCTCAGCTTTTCGTTGTCGGTCTGCAGGAAGAGCTTCGCGGTGAGCTTCAACTCCATCTGTTGCCGATCGGGGTTGGTCATGGCGGCGATGCGCGCCAGCGGGTTGTAGCGGTGGGTGGGCCGGTCCCAGTCGGTCGGCGCGAAACGGAAGACTTTGTCGCCCATGCTTGCGCGGAAGCGTGAGGTCTCGCGGAAGTTCTCCCCCTTCACGTCGAGCACCACGGCCGAGCCTTTGTAGGTGAGCAGGTTCGGGATCACGAAGCCCACGCCCTTGCCCCGACCCGTGGGCGCCACGATCAGCGCGTGCGGGAAGGTCTTCGAGACGAGGAAGGGACGCTTCGTTTTCGGGGGGCCGAGCTTGCCAAGAAGGAACCCGCCGCCCGGGTTGGCAAAGAAGCCGTTGCGCTTCATCTCGCCCCGGGTCTGCCAATGGGTCGTTCCGAAGCGCGTCAGTGCATCGCCGAGAAGCGTGACGCTCAGCATCAGCGCGGCAATGCCGAAGCCTGCGAGGATCAGGTTCACCCAGAGGAAGTCCCGCGGGGCGCTGGCACCGAGGGCGCGGTATTCCCGCGCGAGCAGGGTGACATCGAAGGCTTGCGTCGACAGTCCATAGCGAATGGTCAGGTAGCCCGTGGCCACGACATAGCCGATGGCGAGGCCAACCAGCGTCAGGCTGAGGATCCCGCCCGCGATCTTGCCCTTATCCATGGGTGATCCCCTTTTCGCCGTGGACCGCGGCATGGCGGGCGCGCTGTGCCTCGATCTGCTCTTCGGCCAGGGCATCCAGCACCCGCTCCATGGCGGGACCATGGGCCGTCACCTCGCTGCTCTCCAGATAGGCTTTGGCAAGCTCCAGCTGCCGCAGCGGATGCTCGGTGAACTTCTCCAGCACATCAACATGGCCAGCACGCAAGGCAGTCACCGCGTTCGGCGTGAGGTTGCGGTCGATCTGGGCGGCGAGGCGCTGCCCATCGGTCTCGATGAGCGGCTTCACATCCTCGGCCTCGGCCCGCTGCAGGAATGTCAACACATCCGGGGCAGTCTCGGTCATAAAGCGCCGTTCGGCATAATCCTGCCGGGCCTTGTCCTCGATGTCGAAGCTTCTCTCGCTGATATAGGCGCGTGAGGCGCCCATGGCGCGCAGCTGGTTGATCTCTTTCTGCACGGCAGCCCCGAACGCGTCATCCGGCATTTCCGCGCGGTAGCGGGCAACGGTGCGCGCGTCTTCCGTGATGGGCCCAAGATCATCCGAAGGATGGCGTAGGGCCAGGTCCATATCGCCCGCGTGGAGCCTGCGGTCCTTTTCCTCGACGGCAAACTCCTGCGGCTTGCGGCTGTCGGTGATCTTGTCCCAGGCTATCGAGGCCAGTTCGGCATGATCGGGCGACCTTTGTGCGAAGGCGTTGAAGGCGGCGCGGGCCTCTTCCACCTCGACGGCACCGGCCCTGCGCACGGAAGGATCGTCCGAGAAGGGGTGGTCGAAATCCGTCCGGCGGAACTGAGCGACCAGCTGCTGGAAGTCCTGCCGCTCGGACGGAGCAAACACATCTGGCCGCTCGTCAGCCAGATTGCGTTCTGGCAGCATTACACGCTCGGCTAGAGAAGCCTCGGCATCCTCCGCTTCATCGGCTTCGTCCACCGCCCGCAGGATGCGTGCATCGGTCAAGGTATCACCCAGGCGGACATGAACGGCTTCCAGCCTATCGAGCGCTTCCTCGCGATCTTCGCCTTTCTCCAGATCGAGATCGCCGGCCTTGGCGATGGCGCGCAGATCCTGCGCCAGCCATTGCCGTTCGAGCGCGGCATTGCCTGCCCCCTCCCGCATGCGCGCGGCCACAGCTTCGGGATCGATGCCTGTGCCCTGCAGTGCCTCCGTGAGACGCGCCTTCACCCCATCATCGTCGAGGCGCGCCATCTGGTCCTCGCGCATGTTGGCACGGGCATAGACCCCGTCCCGCGATGGTGCGTCGAGGAGCGCGGCCGAGCGGTCACCGAGCGGATTGAGATGCGCGACCGATGCCAGCACATCGGTGAGCTTGCGCTCGATCTCCGGCCGCTCCGCCGCAGGCGCTCGGTCAATCGCCGCCTCGATCTGACGGATGTTCTGGGAAAACTCGGTGATCAGCGTGTCAAACGCTGTTTCGTCTTGGGACATGTAGATGGCTCCGTCAGATTGGATCTGACCGCCACTGGCAAGGATGGTGCTGGCCCGCTCGAGCGCCTCGGCCACGTCGTCGAAGTTCGACCGGGATGCCTCGGCAGCCAGACCCCGATAGGCCAGCGCATTGCGCGCCACCGTCTCCAGGGCCGCGGCGAGATCAGCGCCTGTGCGCTGGCGCTCGACGGGCGGTCGGCCTTCGTCACGTGCCTTGTAGACCTCGTCGATCTCGGCACGGTAGGTCGTGACCCCCCGGTCAAGACGCCGTGTCGCCTCGAGCCGGATCCCGTGGACCTGCGCCGCCTCAACCATCGCCACCCGGAAGGCGTCGTAGTTGAAGTGGTGATCCTTCCCGAGAAAGAACATTTCGCCATCCTTGCTGCGGCGGTTCAGAACGATATGCGCATGTGGATGTGCGCGATCTTGGTGTATTGCAGCAATATAGTCGAATTGCGACCCCTCACCTTGAAAGAACCGCTCGCAGACCGCCTCGGTGATCGCGCGCACCTCTTCGCCGCTGGTGCCCACGGGAAACGCCATCAGAAGATGCGAGGTATGGCCGAGCTTCGGACTGTGCCGCTCGCCCCATTGGTTCTCGAAGCGCCGCACGACCCGGTTGATCTCGGCCTCGGTCAGGGTCTTTTTGCCGTCATGGGTGCCGCGGCTGTCGAGGATATGGCTCGACTTGGTTGTGAGATAGGTCAGCTGTGCCTTCAGCTGCGCGCCCGTGTGGCAGCCGCCTTTCGAGATTGGCTTGAAGATAGCGGGCGAATAGCCCCGCGCCGCCCGGACCATATGAGCTTTCTTCGCCAGCCCCTGCCAGCTGCCTGAGACGCGGCTCCAGTGGCGATCAAAGAGGGCGGGCCCAATACCGCGCGCCTCACTCCGCGCCATGCTGGGTCACCTGTTCCGCTTGCGGCCGCGCCAGACTGGCGAGAGCTTTAGTGACCTCAAGGTCCAATGTCCGGCGGCGTGCACGGAACATCTCCTGAATCTGGTCGGCCATATCGAAGACCAGCACCGCGAGATCGCGGATTTCGGCATGACTGGCGGGGGTGTAGGGCAGGCGCTCGCCTTTGAGCTTTGCCTCGTTCAGACGGCGCGCGACCTGGTTCACGTTGTTCCCGACCCGGTTCAGCGCCGCGCTCAAACCCTTCAGCTCATCCGTCATGCCCTCATCGGGGCGCAGGAGATCGTCGGCAGCCAGCATCAGGCAGCGCATGGCATCTGACCGATGGGCAATGCCGCGCCGCGCGAGGGCTGCATCGAAGCCGCGAAGGTCGCGATCAGTGACCCGCATGGTCAGCACACGGGTGCGGCTGTCGTTGGCGGAGACGGCGGAACGACCCCGGCTCAGCACGTTGTAGACGGTCTTCGGGGAGACCTTCAGCGCCGCACTGATCGCACTGACTGAGACGCCTTTCGCCCGTTCCCGGACGATCTGACGGCGCTCCTGATCGGTCAGTCGGCGGGTGCTACCCATGTGAAGTATACGTTCCTATTTCTTGCCAACTTCGTACAAGCCCGCCTTCTCCCAGCACAAGCGGAGAAGGCACCAAGGGCTTGTACTCAATGTAGAAAATCGGCCTCTCGGGCCGATTTGACGTCCTTTGGCAAATGCAGCGCGCAAGGCGCTCAATGCAACGCGTCCCGCGTTGCCTGCACCGCGCATCGCGTCCTTTGGACTGCGTCTTGCGCGCCCTGCAGCACGGCTTCTGGCAAGTGTCAGATGGCCCGTGCTGCCCGCATCGCGCGTGGTGCCCGATGGTCCACGTCCCGTGCGGTATGCGTCACGCTTCCTGCGTCGCGCACTATGGCCGATGTGGCATGTCGCGCGTCATCTGGGGACCGCATCGCGCGGACGGGAGAACGCCAGGTGTCACGAGCGTGGTGCTTTTCGCTCCCTGCGCGATGCACCATGGACCCCGCATTCCGCCTGAGGCAGCCCGCATCCCGTCTTCTGCTTGACGCCGTCGCGCGCGGGGGTTAGCGACGATGAAACATCTTTGCTGCGTTTCACTATTCTTGTGAGAGGTCCGCCCCCATGCCGAACGACAATCTCGTGGTGATCGCCGCGATGGCCCGGAAAGGGGGGAGTGGCAAGACCACGCTCTCGCGCGCCCTGATCAGCGCTGCTGTTGCCGCTGGCCGTCGCGTCCTTCTGATCGATACCGACAGCACCGGCGTGCTTGGCACCTGGCACAAGCGGGCTGAAGCCGCGGGGCTGGGATCACCGCTCCTGCGCTCGGCAACCGTCGAAAGCGTGGGGGCCGTGGATCGCCGGATCGAGCAGGTCTATGCGGCGGGATCGGCCGATTTCATCTTCATCGACACGGCCGGCGTCGGGGCTGAGTGGTCGGACGGGATCGCCATTCTGGCCGATCACATCGTGACGCCTGTGATGCTCTCGACTTCGGATCTCGATGTCGGCGCGCAGACCGCCGACTGGTTCGAGAAGCTCCGCGCCCGCGTCGATGACCCCGACAGCCTGCCCCGCCACCACGTGGTCCTGAACATGGTCGACCCCAAGACCACCCGTGCCGATGCTACCCTCATTGAGGCGGCGATCGCGCGGTTTCCGGTAGTCGAGACGGTGATGATGCGGCGGAACGTCTACAAGGAGATGGACGAGAAGGGCCTCCTGCACGCTGTGGCCTTGCAAAAGCAGGCCGATCCGAACCCCCTCATGCGCCCCCATGTGCGCCATGTGGTGGAGGCCCTCGAAGAGGCGACCGACATCCTCAACAACATCCTGGCCGCGTGAGGACGGGGTTGTGAGGAAGAAGATCCCGACCATCACACGGCCCGACCCGGCTTATGCTGCATCCCTGCGTCCAGAGGTGGGAGAAGACCCGGGAAGGGAAAAGGTTCTGCGAACTGAGACGAAGGCAGAACCTGCAAACGTCGAGCCTGTGGTCTTGGACAGTCACGCTGTTTCGCCGCCAAGTACGCAGCCTGCGCCCGCTTCTCAGCCCAGCCAGGAGACAGCCGGGCGTGCAGCATCCGCTGCCATGGTATCTCCCATCCGCCCACGCCGCATTCCGGCGACGCGCAAGATCGACATCCGGGTGAACGCGCTGGAACGGCAGGAGGAAGCCCTGATCGACTGCGGCGTCGATCCGGCCCATGTCATCCGCGCCGCCCTGCGCCGTGCAGTGAAGAACTGGGAGCTCGGGCCCGACTTCATCCCTCCCGCCGAGGAGCGGCGCACGCGGATCACCGAATGGCGTGCACGAACCTCGCTGGCAGTCGATGACGCCACTGTGACCACCCTCCTGCGCGCCCACGACCCGCTCAACGTGATGAGCAAATGGACCCTGATCCGCGGGCAGTTGGAGCCCCGAGTCTGGGCCGAGATCGACGCTATCCTGAGCGAGATCGCCGCCTATGCTGCGGTGCCGCACGGAGATGACGAAGTCTAACCCATTGTTTAGGCGCGTTTCCGCCAAGCATCCGATCACAATTTTCCCGAAAGCACCTGTTCATCTTGCAGTTGCAGAAACCAGTCATTAACAACCCTGCCAAGGATAGAGTGGCCTCCTTTTTCCCGGTGCAGAGGTCCAGGTAGAGGAGCAGATTATGTCCAACACAGCCCGCCTGACAGGCGAACCCATCATGCGCATCCTCTGCAAGAAGACCGACGCCCTTGTGGGCTATCTTTACCAGTGGAACAACGGCGACCTCCAACCGGCATGGATCAACGAGGCCATGGCCGAGGTCCGCTACGAGCCCATGGTACAGGCCGCCTGAAGCGGGGAGACGCCCAGCTGGTTAAACGCCAGCGCTCGGGATGATGCATAGAATTCGCTTTCATGCATCATGAGTCGCCATTATTGTGAGTTATAGAAACGGATCCTATAGCTCATGCGCTGGAACTGGAATCAACCCGACTGGCCGAATTTCGTCTATGACAGCGCTGCCATCGAACCTCTCGAGCGGCGGTTCCTACTGTCATCCGGCGAGATTCTCGGCGCCGTCCGCCATGTGACCGGCAATGAACGCGACCGCCTGCGCATCGAACTTCTGAGTGAAGAGGCGATGCGGACAAGCGCCATCGAAGGCGAGGTGCTAGACAGGGGCAGTGTGCAATCCTCCCTCCGGCGGCAATTCGGTCTGATCACTGACGGTGCGCCATCGAAGCCCAAGGAACAGGGCGTCGCAGAGATGATGGTCGACGTCTACTCGACCTACGGCGCGCCTCTGACCCACGAGACCCTCAGCCGATGGCACGGGATGCTCCTGGCACATGACCGCGGGCTCGAAACCATCGGGGCCTACCGGCGACATGCCGACGCGATGCAGATCGTCTCCGGTCGCATCGACCGGCCGACGGTGCATTTCGAGGCGCCGCCCTCCGCGCAGGTCCAGGGCGAGATGGACGTGTTCGTCGACTGGTTCAACCGAACGGCGCCAGACGGCACAACGCCCCTGCCAGCACTAACCCGCGCGGCGCTTGGGCACCTCTGGTTCGAAAGCATCCATCCCTTCGAGGACGGCAATGGTCGCCTCGGCCGCGCCTTGGCGGAAAAGTCCCTTGCGCAGAACATCGGCCAGCCGAGCCTAATCGCGCTGGCCTATACGATCGAACGGGACCGGAAAGCCTACTACGACCAGCTCGAAACCCACCAGAAGACGCTGGACGTAACCGGCTGGCTGATCTGGTTCGCCGAGATCGTTCTGAAGGCGCAGCAGGTAACGCTGACACGGGTCGCGTTCTTCATCGCCAAGGCGAAGTTCTACGACCAGTTCCGTGATCGACTGAACGAGCGACAAGCCAAGGTGATTGAGCGCATGTTCCGCGAGGGGCCCGACGGGTTCAAAGGCGGCCTCAGCGCCGAGAACTACATCGCCATAACCGGCACGTCACGCGCCACCACAACGCGGGACCTGCAGGACCTGGTGGAGATGGGCGCGCTTAGCCGTACCGGGGAGCGGCGCCATACGCGGTATTGGCTCATGGTTTGAGATAAAACCGCTACAATCATCAGACCGTGAAAATGCCAGTTGGCGTCCCCGACCATGAAATGCGGAGAGCTTTTTTCGCCCGGGTCGCAGCGACATGCAGGAGGGACCGGTACTGCATGATAATGTCCTCCTTATCTGCCGGATCCACGGCGGCCCGGAGCGCACCCGGTGGCGGGAAGGCCGCCTCGGACAGGAAGGGGATCGCCACGGCGAAGAACTCGAGCCCCTTCGCCCGGTGCATCGTGGTGATCCGAATCCCCGGAACGGACCGGTCGTCCGCACCGGACTGGAGCATCACCGTCTCGATACCGGCCGCGCGGAGCGCCGCCTGAACCCGGTCCGCGTCGGCGCGACGCGCGCACAGGACCCCGATGTCGGAGAGGCGGATCTGGTCGGGCGGCAGGGCCCGGACCCAGGCCACCAGCCCGTCCAGCTCCTCCGCCTCTGTCCGGCACCCGACCAGCTCGGGGGCGGCCCCGCGCATGAGGCTGACATAACCGCGTAGGGTATCCGTCCCTTCATCAAGATCGTCAACGCTGACCCCCTCGAGAACCGAGACCGCCCAGGCCCGGATCTCCTGCGTGGTCCGGTAGTTCAGGCGGAGGCGCTTCGAGCGGCCGCGCACGTTGATCCCGCAGGCGGACATGGCGGCCCGCCGCCCATAGATCCGCTGATGCGCGTCGCCCACGATGAAGAGGGAGTTCCGGTCCCCCGCCGGGGTCTCGGGCATGATCGCGCGGATCAGCCGGAACGCCTGTTCGCCCATGTCCTGCGCCTCATCGACGATGACCGCGCTGTAGGGCAGGTTCGGCGCTTCGGAGGTCAGGATCTCGGTCGCCTCGCGGTAAGCGTCGTCAGGCTCCGCGAGCCCTTCGCTGATCAGCCGGGCCCGGTAATCGGCGAAGATGTCCCACAGCACCGCCCGCTTCTTGCGGTCGAGAGGGGTGCCCCGGCCGGCCCGGGACGCCTTCAGGTATCCCTTCTGATCGGTCAGCCCCTTCGCCTGGACGATCTGCGCCCATTCCGCGCGAACGAACGGCTCAGACAGCCCCTCGGGCAGCTCGTGATCATCGAAGACCTCCTTCCACACCTGGTCCAGCCGGTCCCGCGCCTCGCCGAAGAAGGCGACCTCGCGGGCGAAGCTCTTGCGCTTGAGGAACTGAGAGACCCAGCGGTCGAGGTTGATCACCTCGATCCGGGGCGGGCGGGCGTCCAGATGGTCAGGGCACAGGGTCCGGAGGTTCGCCTCGATGTCATGCGCGAGGCTGGTCGTGAAGGTGGTCAGAAGGACCCGCTGGCCGGATCGGGTCGGATCGTTTTTGATCTGGTCTGCAAGGTGCTTGGCCCGGTGCATCGCGACGACAGTCTTGCCGGTACCAGCCCCGCCCCGGACCAGAACCGGCCCGTTGTAGTCCCGGTAGGCGATCTTGCGCTGTTCGGGGTGCAGGAACACGCGCCAGCCCTCAAGTCCCTCCTCGAAAACGCGGCGCAGCTCCTCCTCGCTTTCGGGAATGAAGATGGTCTGGCGGCTCTGCTCGGTCTCGATCAGCTTTCCGAAGGTCAGCTCCGCGGCGGGCTGCTGCGGTTCCGCGTCCGGTTCCGCGCCGACCCCGGTCAGGGACTGGATTTCCTCATCCGCATAACCGGCCGCGACCGCGTAAAGGATCTGATAGGTGAGCGGATCGAACCGGTCCTCCGCGCCTTCCAGCGCCTCGATCGTGGGGATCTGACGAACGGCCGTCAGCTCCTCCTCCGGCACGCCGAGGGCGCGCAGCCTTGCATCCGTCACCTCGTCGAAGAGGCGAGGAGCGTAGGTATCCGGCGTCGCCACCGGTTCGACAACCGCGTCCACCTCCTCAATCACCCGGATCCGGTTCGTTTCCGGGTCGAGCTTGACCCGGCGCCCTGCCGCCCAGCGGTAGGCCTTGTCGTGCTCGTTGACATGCACGAACATGATGTCGCGGCCGACCTCGAAGGCGATGGCCCGATACCCCTGGTCGACCCGCATGGACTTGATCGAGCTGTCCCTCGATCCTTCCACCGTTTCCAGGTTCAGCCCATTCGCGGACGGGTCCGACATATACTTGGTCATCAGGTCCATGAACCGGAGCGCAACCCGGTCCGGCAGTTTCCGCAGGCTCTTCATGCAGCCGATGTCGTAGGAGACCCGCTTGGTCATTGTGTCTGTCATGTCCGTGCCTCCTGAAGGGCCGTGATAATTCGCGAGACCGTCTCCCCGATCTGATCGGTTTCCGGATCAAACGGGATCAGCGCCCAGCCGACCCCCTCAAGGGATGTTTCGGCAACCGCGACGCGGGTATCCGACCATCCGAATTCCATAGCGCCCACCACGCGTCCGCCCGCAACCAGATCGTCCCCGAAGTGGTCCGGCCCGGGCGCCTCGGCCGCGATCAACGCGTCAATCAACGGGTGGAACGCGTCGTCGCACAGCGCCCGCGCCTCTTCCCAAGCGGCCAAGCCGGGGCCCTGGTCCCCCTGGTCGACGGGTTCCACCATGTCGGGTGGGGCCAACGTGTCCAGCCCGTCGAACTCGACATGAAGACCACGCACGCCCTGGAACAGGTTCACGATCCGCCAGAGCCCGCGCCAGGCCTCCGTGTAGAGGGTTTTCGCGGCCGGAACCTCGCCCGGATCGGGCAGGACCGAACGCAGGAGAAGACGAAGGTCGCGATCCGATTGGGCCCATTCGGTGGGCGAGATCTTCTCACAGGCCAGATAGAGATCGAGCGCCCCGACCCCGACCTGTTCCACCGCCTGTGTACCGGAGAGAAACAGGCGCCCCGCCTCTGAAAGAGCCGCCTGCCGGGGAAGCTGGTCGATGGGGCGACCGCCCTTCACGAGGCCCCGGATCAGGACGGACCGGATCACCGCATCCCCGTCCGCATCCCCGTCCAGAAGGCGCCTCAGTGCATCGAGCGTGCTGATGGTCTGAAGCGTCCGGACCGCCTCTGCATGTGGGGCGAGCAGCGGATGCGCCAGCGCACGCCCAAGGGGCCCGGTCATCTGCGCCCCGAGGGCGGTTTCAGAGAGCGGGTTCAGGTAGCCCTTGTCCTCCGGGTCAAGATCGCGCCAGGACAGGGTCCAGACCCGCACCTGCCCGGACCGGATCATCAACATCCGGTCCAACAGGTCCTGGGCGACCGTACCCGCGTGGTACTCGATCCCGTCCATTTCGATGACGATCGGTAGGCCGCCGCTGCGGCCAACCGGGGTGAGCAGGAAGTCGACACGCTTGCGGGGCAGGCCCCGGAACCGCGCGTCAATCTGCACCTGCGGCTCGATCGTCCAGAGGCGCGGCGCGTCCGGCCGACCCGCGCGCAGGACGAACCCACGCCGTCCACCCGGCAGCACCTGCGGCGTCAGCGCCCCGTCTCCATAGAAGCCGGAAAGGGCGCGCAGCAACCGCTTCTCCAGCACGCTCTCGACCAGCGCGCCCCGAATTGACGCGTCGATCCCGGTCTCGGTCTGGGTCAGGCTGTCCCATTTCTCGAGGATCGCCTCCATCATCTGCCGCGCCCGGTCCCGATCTGGCTCGCCGGGCCCGAACTGTGACCGGTAGGGCTTCACACAGCGGAAGCACCCGTTCCGGTCCGGCTCCTGGTTGCAGGGGCAGTCCCGGAGCGCCTCCGCCGCGCGGCTGACAACCTCGCGCATCGTGTTCGGATGTTCCGCGATCTGACGCAGATAGCCTGATCCGCCCGGCACGGAATCGTAGAGGTAAAGGCTGCGAACCGTGGTCATTCCGTTCAGCTGCGCCTGGAAGATGGTGGACCGGATATGGTCGACCTTCCCCGCGAAGTGACGCCGCATCCCGAGGTTGATCGCCGCGACGAAGCTTTTCAGGTCATCATCATCCGCGTCCCCGACCACCGGGATCACGATCCGGATCGCCTCCGTGTCGAACTTTCGCATCAGGAACACGCCGGTTTCCCACTGCTCGCGAAGCAGGTCCTCATCCCGCATGACAAGACAGTTCGGCGGGTGCGTTCCGCGATCGTCCTCGCCGCGTGGGGGACCCTGAAGCGACCCGCAGTGGCGACAGATCCGGAACGGCTGTGCGGGCCGACGCTCGCCCGCGATCCGCGGCCCGGGGAGGGTGGACTTCGTCCCGAAGTTGAAGTCGCGGAACGTGCAACTGGGCAGGAATTCAAACCCGAACGGGGCACCGTTCTCCCGGCTGGTGAACCAGGAGGCGGCGATGTCTTCCGGTCCATGGAAGGGCATGAGAACCCGGTCGAACTGACGCTGGTCCCGCTGATCCCCGTCCCGGATCGCCGCCTTTTCCTCGCTGTCGATCGCGATGACAGACTTGAGCTGGACCACGTCATGCGCGGAGCCGCTATCCGACCACATCTCGTCCCCGCATTGCGGGCAGGTGCGGGTCTCGGCGCCCTCAATCCGGTGCGCGACATGCGAACAGGCTGGGCAAAAGGTCCAGCGGGCCAAATCTTCCTTGCCGATCTCGATCCGGTCGATCTGCACCTGGCGCCCGTTGGCGTAGAAGAACTGGCCCGGCGCGAATTCCGACAGGGCGGAGCTGGCGGGCCGGGAGTATTCGACGTGCAGAAGCCCGTCCTCGTCCCGTGCTGTCGCGCCATCGTTGCGCCGCGACAGGATCGACGTCAGCTTCACCCCTTCTTCGGGGAAGGCGTAGTTCGGCAAGATTCCCTTGTCGGTCAGAAACTTGATCACCGGCACATCGTCGATCCCGCTTCGGATCAGACGGTTGATCTCGGTCCGGTCCCGGGTCAGGTCCTGTTCACGACGCTCATATTCTTCATCGGTCAGCTCGGCCCGGCGCTTCTTGAGCCGACCAAGTTCCTTGGTCGCTTCCTCGCGCTTTTCCACCAGCCGGGCCCGTTCGGTGGCAGCCCCGTCGAAGGCCTCCCCGACGCGCCAGCCGATCGATTTCGGGTCCGTTCCGGTCAGGTAAGATCGGATCCGGTCGGCCAGATCCGTCCGGTCCTGCACCTCTTGCGGCAGGCCAGACAGGAACCGGTCTGCCAGTTCCGGCCCGGTTTCGCGAACCAGTTCAAGCCACTCAACCGGGAACCCTTCGGTCGCGCCGGAGGCCCGGCGTTTCAGCACGTCCCGGACCTTCCCGTAATCCCCGCTCTCCTTCGTGGCCGCGACATAGGCGTCGAGGGTATAGGCGGTCACCTGACGAAGCAGCACCTCTTCGGCCGCGAGGAACACGCCCGGCGGCCGGACCTGGCCTGCCAGCATCGGGGTTGGGTCTTCCCAGAACTGGAGGTCATGGGCACGCGCATTCGCCAGCACAATGTTCAGCGCGTTCCCGTCGCGCCGCCCGCTCCGCCCCATCCGCTGGACGTAATTCGCCTCCTCCGGGGGGACCGAGCTCAGAAGCAGGGTGGACAGGTCCCCGATATCGATCCCCATCTCCAGGGTCGGAGTGGCCGAGATCAGGTTCGGGGCCCAGCGGGTTTCGCTCTTGATGAACCCGGTCTCGATCCGCAGCCGCTCATCCGTTTCGAGGATGCCGGTATGTTCTCGCGCCACCACCCGGTGGTTTCGGTCCGAGCGAAGGGCGCGGCGCAGGGCGGGCCGGTCAGCCTGCTCAACCGCTGCTAGGTGCCCGTCACAACCGATCCGCGTACAGGGGGAGCCGATCAGGACACCTGCGTTTTCCGAAAGCCCGGTCTCGCGCCGACCGCACAAGTCGCAGCACAGCCCGATCGTCGCGGTGGAGACGGTGACCCGTTCCGGCACGAGAAGCCAGGCATGCCGGTTCTGCCCCTCGGGCCCGTTCACGCGTCGGACGATGTCGTCGGCCTCAAGTCGGCGCAGGAGGAGCGGATAGATCGCGTCAGGGTCCGCGCCGTAGCGCAGGTCGGACGGTCCGATCAGCCGGAACAGCCAGTCCCGGTACCAGCTCGCGGGGCCGGTCCGGGTGATCTTCTCAAACCCGGTCGGGGCGGCGCCGAGGGTCACCGGGATCGGCGCGAGGCCCCGCCGGCTGTCCGGGCTTGGCAGGGAACCGGTCTTCCCCACGCCCACCTGGATGGCGGCCGCGTACCAGTTCAGCCCGTAGTTCCCTTTCCCGTTCGCGATCGCGCTCTCGAGATAGGGGTGCGCCACGGACCCCTGCCGCCGCATCCGCTGCGTCACCCCGGCGAGGAGCCGGGTCAGAAGGGCCGGGTCGAACTCCGGCGCGCCCGGCAGATCGTTTCGCAGCTCCCGTGCCAGCCGCTCCGCGGACAGGCGCAGCAGATCCGTGGGCACATCCGCCGCCGCCATGCCGTTCAATTCAAGCGTGTGGTTGAAATGCGCCCTGTAGCTCAGGTCGACGAAATACTCCCAGCCGAGCCGGATCCGGATATGGTCGAGAAACACCGGGTCGGTGATGGTGGCCCCGCTTTCGACCAGCTCCCGGTAGCGCCGCCGCCAGGTCAACTCCTTCGGGATGAACAGCGCTGTGAACCCGTCCGGGCCGAGGTCGTTCAACTGGGCGCGCGGGACGTCCTCGATCACCTCTTTCAGGCTCATCGCGCCCGTTTCCGCGGACCGAAGCGCCCCGTAGAGTGCCTTCTGGTAGACCGACAGTGCGTTCCGGGTTTCGGCCACCGCCGCCCGGTGCGCCGCGTCCTGAACCGAATCCGAGAACATCAGGAAGCGCGGTTTTGCCTCGGGGCTCTCTTCGTTCTGTTCGGAGGTGTAAAGGGTACCGGTGATGCCGGTCGTCAAACGCGCCGCCCGCATCCCGAAGAGGAGAAGCCCGCGCGCCTGCCCGCAGGCAGGGCAGGTCCGGTCGATCCGTCCGTTCGCGTCGGTCGGGTTGTACAACCAGACCTGTGAGGCCGGTCCCGGGCCGAGATCCTTGTGATCGGCCGGGGTGAACTCGACCGTTTCCGCGTTCAGGACCCCCTTCACGATCTGACCACCGGCGCCGCTGGCCGGGACCATCCGGTCGATCGACTCGTGATAGATGAGCCGGATCCGGTCCGCCCCGTTCTCGTCGAAGAACTCCTGGTAGAGCTGCTCCAGGTCCGCATGTAGCGACTTCGACCGGGCGTCCTGCCGTCCGAGATGCGCGGTCGCCCCGCACCGGTTGCAGTTCACGACCGGAAGGGCCCGGCAAAGCTGGTCCCTTTCCAGGTCCATTTCATGGAAAAGGTCGATCTGTGAACGGACCCCGCCCGCCTCGAGTCGCGGCAGGGTTGTCACCATCCGGGCCATCTCCCGGATCCAGAGCTGGAGCCTGACGTTGAATAGAGGGCGCGGGCTCTCAGCCGACCCGGACCGGGCCCAGGCGACCAGCCCTACGACCAGCTCGGCGAGCGCAGTCAGGTCTGCCTCGGGCCAGTCACGAAGGACCCGGACTTGTCCCAGCCCAGCCGCAATCGCCTCAAGCGAAGCGGGTCCCTTGTGCTCGGCGATGATCTTCAGGGTCCGCTGACACAGGTGATGCTGGACGAGCCGGTCCCCGAGTGCGATCCGCCAAGCCGGGTCCGCTGGATCACCTGTGTCCAGAAAGGCGAGGTCGGGGTCGGTCCGATCCGGGAACAGACAGACAGCGAGCCGTCGCGCGGCACCCGGCTGGTCCATTTCCGTCGCCGCTCTCAAGGCGCCGTGGATATCGGCGGGATCCGGCCGGTCCAGATACTCCGCGTCGCCGAACACCTCGTTGGGGGATTTCCGGGTCTCCCGGACCACCGCGCCCGCGTCGAACGGCTCGCCGAAGATTGTCTCGGCGTATTGGCGCAAGTCCGTCGCCGCCTCTTCCCCGGAGCCAAGCGTTGCCGACGACCCCACGCAGATCAGGTGTCCTTCCGGGGTGTTCAGCCGGTACTTCAGGCGGCGCAGCAGCAGGGCCAGGTCCGCCCCCTGCGCCCCGTCGAAGGTGTGCATCTCGTCGACCACCAGAAACCGGAGCGTTTCCGGGTCGTTCTGCGCCCAGAGCGGCTTGTCCCGGCCGCGTAGAAGCAGGTAATCCAACATCTTGTAGTTCGTGAGCAGGATGTCCGGCGGGTTCTTCCGCATCGTCTCGCGATGCGTGATCACGCTGTCCTCGGTCACCTCATGCGCCGGGTTCTGCGGCTCCGCGTCCGCATAGATCCCGGCCCGCACCCCGTTCAGCGACGGGATCCGGGTCAGCGCATCCGCAATGCGGCGCGCCTGGTCCGTCGCCAGCGCGTTCATCGGGTAGATCAGGATCGCCTTGATCCCGGGCTTCCCCTTGTTCCGCCGACAGTGGTCCAGGATCGGCCACAGGTAGGATTCAGTTTTCCCCGACCCGGTCCCGGTCGCGACCAGGGTCGAGCGCATCGCCGTCCCGCTCAGCCGGGCAAAGGCGTCCGTCTGGTGCTGGTAGGGCGCGAATTTCAGCGGAACCTCCGGGAAGGGCTGCGCCCACGTCCCCTCCTTCGCCCCGTCGATCTGCCGGAACGGCATGTCGACCGAGATCCACGGCCCCTTCAGGAAGTTCGCGGGCTCGGTGATGAACCGGTCCACCATTCCCTCAAAGGCGGGGCTGGTGCTGTTCAGCGTCGTGTGGACCAGTTCGCGCAGGCTGTCCTGCACATGACGGGCGAGGAGGATCGGGTTCATACTGTCATCACTCCGCCAAACCTGCACTAACGGGCATGTTGTTCAATCCTTCCCGCAGCCCGTGCGATCGCAGAATGACTTACAAATTCAATGGTTTTCTCTTTCAAATAACCATTCAGATATTCAGCCGAGTTCGACTGCAAGCCAAATCGCTTGCAGACGATGTATGTCACCGCCTCTGCTTCGAACTCCCGTACATCCAATTGAGGGGGCCGCCGATCCGGCCACTTCTTCCCGTTCCCGCCCAGATGGCCGAGGTAGACATGGGCCAGTTCGTGGACGAGCGTTGTGAATTGCGCGTTCGTATTGAGGTTCGAGTTGACCCGGACGACCCAGCCCGGTCCTATGGGTTTACCCTTGGCCGTCGGATCCACCGGAACCGCGCGGGCATCACCGGCAAGGGTAGCGGCGAGGCTCACCGATTTCACGTCGATCCGGTCCTCCTTCAGGGCGCGGCGCGCTACGCGGTCGATGAGGCCATCCCGAACCTCGACGGGCTCGCCGAAAACCTTGTCCAGAAGGGCGTCGTCGACCGGGTCCCCGGTTGTATCCGCCAGTTCATAGGCGCAGCGCACCGGGCAGAACGGCCACAGGACGACGATCGGGATCGAAGCCGGTTTCACCGTCCGTCCAATCTCCCGCCATTTGTCGGGGAACGCAATGTAGCGCGCGCCCGGGCGCTGGAGGTCGGCCAGCATCAGGTTGAACGGGGCCATGTGGGTTTGACCCGCGATCCTGTCGAACAGGTCCACCCACGGCGGGCGGGCGCCTGGTTCGCTGGCGGCGCGGTAAAGCTCGTCGATCCGGTCCGCCGTATCGCGCAGGATCGCGTCGATCCCTTCCTCGAAGGGAAGTTCGCCCTGCCGCCCCGTCATTCAGCGGCCTCTTCGGATTTCAGCCGCTCGAAATGGGCCCAGGCGCGGCGGTAGTCCTCGATCCGGTCGCACCGGGTGAAGGGGCCGACGAAGTGGCGGGTGACGGTGCGGGGGCCGCCGGGCATCGTGTCGTCGATGGCGGTGCAGGTCAGTTCCGTCGGGTTGTCGGCGAGGATACGCTCCCAGGCGGCGCGGCCGGGGCTTTTGCCGCGGTCGTCGAGCCAGCCGACGCCGGGCAGGCCCTTGGAGCAGGTCCAGACGATCCGGCCCTTCTGGTCATACCAGGTGCCCGCCTCGTTCTCCTGAAGGACCGGGAAGTAGATCCGATAGATCTCGATCAACTGGTCGAGTGTCAGGCCGAGCGCCTGCGCGACCAGCACGTCAATCTCGACAAGCGCCATGCGGCGGGCGAATTCGGTCCGGAGGCCTGCGGTTCGGTCCCAAGTGACCGGGCCTTCGACCGGACCTTCGAGGTGGAGTCGGGGGTCAGGGGAGGACCACGGGAGGACATCAAGTGTGGTAGCGTGGCAGTTCCAGAGGTCGGCGTAGGCCGAGGTGATACAGGCGAGTCGCAGGGAGCGGTGCCTGGCGGTATCCTCCAGTTCTGGAAACGGCCATCGGCCTATATCAGAGGCAAAAAGATCACCGCGTCCGTTTGCCTTGACCAAATAGTCGAACGGGATCGAACAAGCGAACGAGTGTATTGCGAGAGAAACTGAAACGTCCGCACAAGCGATGCTTTCAACCTTGTGTATGTGCGCCGCGCCCGGCGGGATCATCGCACCGATCAAGCTGCGCTCTCCGTTTAGAGCAATCATGTTCCGAAACGCCACGCGATAGAAATCGGCGTGGCCTTTCGTCGGGTCCCAGCGGCACTGGGTCATCCGGCTCCGGTAATCTTTCATCTCCAGCGCCGGACCGTAATTCGTGCGCGGCAGATAGTCTTCAGGCGCGGTGGTCAGGTCGACAACGAGGTAATCCGCATTTGTCCGTGAGATCGCCTTGGGCGTCTTGTAAATCGGGTTCCCGACGTGAAACAGCGGTCCCTGAAGTATCATCTGATCCGCTGCTCGGAAGCCAGTCTCACGCCGGATTGTCCCGTCTTTTTGGGCAGCCGTTTCATGCCAGTGGGGCGACTGTTGCCACAACGGAATTTCAATTATCCGCTCTCCAGCACCCGCGCTCACCGAACGCTCGATCCGTGGGATCGCGGCGTCGAGTTTTGGAAACCGCGCCATCTGGCGGAAGACGTCCAGGGTTCGGGCCGAATAAGGCTGAATGAACCGGGCCTCTTCAACCGCGACCGTCTCATCTTCAGAAAGGGCATGGATCACCGCCAGCGCATCGCGGTCGATCCGCATCACGCGGTCACGATGGCCGCGGGTGTCCCAGTTCCCTTCTGAATTCTTGATACTGGGGACCGGGCCGATCCCGTCCTGATCCGCATACGAATCTTCGACCTGTGCGGCTGTGAAGGCGTAAGTGAATTTCTCGAAATCTGGCGCGCGCTGCTCGCCGCGATAGATGTTCAGGCTGAATCTGACGTTGTGATCAACCTCCATGAAGTTCCGCGATTTCATCCGGTTGATGAATTCGAAATGCTTCGCGATCCGCGCATACCAGTGCCGCCGGAACACCCCCGACTTCGGGTCGCCCAGATGCCCGTCCTGATGGATCAGCGCCGCATAACCCTGCTGCGCGACCAACCGGAACGACAGGTCGATGAAGCAGCGATAGAGGTTGTTCGACCCGCCCCCGGCAAAGGGGTTCATCACCTCGGACGAAGTTACCTCCATCGCCCCCCGAGTCGACACGAAATCCTGTAGGAACGCCTCGACGGCCGGAACCGTCCTCCCCTCGCGCCGCACGGGCGGGGCCTTAGGCAGCGCCTCGGGCAGGACCTTCTTCGCGTCCGACGCCGACAGCCCCGCATGAAGCGGGTCGATATCCGCCAACACCAGCCCCTCGTTCCACGAGGGCTTGGCCCAGGGCGGGTTTCCGACGATGACGTCAAACCCGCCGCGCGCCTTCATCACGTCGGCGAAGATCAGGTCGAAATGCACGAAGCGCTCGCGCTCGGCCACCTCGACCGCCGTCTTCAGCCAGTCGAAATTCTCGATCAGCGCCTCGACATTCGTTTCCCGGAACAGCCCGTCCTGCCGCTTGGCGGCGGCCTTGAACAGGTCGCGGGCGGGGGCGTCGGGTTCCAGCAGGTCGAGGAAGTCCGGGGCCGGATCGGCGAACTCCGACACGCTCGGCGCGGCCAGCGATCCGTCAGCGGTGAACCCGCCCTCAAGGATCATCGCCATCCCCTGAAGGAACTCCGCCCGGCCGGGCAGAAGGTCCGCCTTGTCCAGCGGCCAGAGCCAGAGGGCGCACCACGCGTCCATCGCTGTTTTCAGCCGCTTGTAGGGGAGCGTGTTGGTCGCGTGGTCAGCCCCGGTCAGGTGGGCGTTCAGGCGAGCCTTTTCGTGGAAGTCTAGCCGCTTGTTCCCCGGCATGACCTTGTTCGGCCAGAGCGTGATCTCGTCATTCGCGGCTGCGCGCGTCTTGGCGAGGTCCTCGGCCACCTGCTCGAACAGCGCCTCGGCGACCCGGCTGAGCTTCTGGACCAGCTTGATCTCGTGGGGTTCGAGCTTCTTGAAGAAGCCGTCCTTGCGCCACGCCTTGATCTGATCCTGCGCGGATTTCGCGAAGGGGGCGATCGACTTGTCCTTGTCGAAGTTCGCCATGTCCTTGGCGGGGAGGAGCCACTGCCAGACGTGCCCGTCCGGCAGGCGTTTGCGCCAGCCGATCTCATCGGGCTTCCCGTTGAACCACAGGTCGCCCTGCGCCTTGGCGCTGAGAAGCGCGGGGGCATAGGCGGCCCGGCGCGCGCCGATCAGGGAGTTCCCGGCGTGAAGCTGGTCCCCGAACCAGGGCGAGAACTCGCTCCCGTGCAGGCTGTTCAGCCACAGCGAGATCGCCCCCAGTTCGACGGCGATCGGGTTGAGGTCTACCCCGAAGCAGTTCCGGTCTGCGATGTAGGCCCGGACCCGCTGCTTCTCGAGGACGATGTCCTCCTGCGGGATGGTCCGGCCCGTCGCCTTCTGTTTCCGCTCGAGGTAGAGGTCGGCCAGCTGGTTCGTGGTCTCCACGAGGAAGGCCGCAGAGCCCATCGCGGGTTCGAGGATCTTCAGGTCCAGAAGCTGATCGGCGGTCAGGTCCCGGCACCGCTCCATCAGCGCGTGCTTGACCAGCAACCGGGCGAGGGGTTCGGGCGTGTAGTAGGAGGCGGACTTCTCCCGGTCCCGGCCGGCGAGGCGGTAGATGAAGGTCCCCTTTTCATAGACGAGCGCCTCGGACCCGTTGAAGACGATCTCTTCCGGGGCGAATTCGTTGATCCGGCTGCGGGGGACGAACCAGCTGGGCGCCAGCTTGTCCACCTTATCACGGCGGAACGCGTCCTCCTGTTCGGCCTCTTCCTCACCGAACAGGTCCTCCTCGCCGTCCTCTTCCGGTTCGGTGGCTTCGGCCTCCTCCCCGTCCTCGGCCGCGTCATTCGACCGGCCCTTCCGGGGTTTCAGCTCGATGAGGTCGGTCTTGGCGACCACTCCGGTGAACGAAATCAGGGTCTCATAGACCGCGCCCAACTGGCCGATCCCAAGCTTCGCGTAAGATATCCGGCCCGTGCTCTTGCCGGTGGACCGGAGCGACAGCAGGCGGATCACCTGTTGAACTGCCTCGTTCCGCAGCCGCAGCCCGTTCAGGAGTGGCGTGCTCTCCGGGTCGAGCAGGGAAACCTTCACGGCCGGTAGGCGAAGACCGGACCCCCGTTCCTCATCGGCGAGGTCGAGCCCAGTGTAGAGGAGGTCGAGGGTCCGCTGAAGGCTTTCCCAGAGGAACGTCCCCTCCCGGTCCGCCGTGGTCCGGAGCGGAACGGATTCCAGTTCACGCAGCGCCTCAAGCGAATATCCGGTCGCGTAGATCGGGTTCCGCATGTCGAGCAGGTTCAGACGGGGGTTCGCCTCCGCGTAGAACAGGAACAACAGCCGGTACATGTAACGCAGGCATTCGCGCGACAATTCCGGCCCGTCGATCCAGACCCCGCGCCGGGCCGGGTCCGGGAAGCTGGACGGGTACTTCCCGCCGGTGACCGCAATCACCTCCTGGCCGAGCAGCTCGATCGCGTCCCGGACGGTTCGCTTCAGGGAGGTCGTGACTGCGTTTGCGTTCCGCTGCGCCTCCTCCTCGAGCCGATCCGAGATCGGCGCCCCCTGATCCGGGACGCGCGCCTCTCGGGAGATCAGGCAGGCCATCACGGTGAGCGTGTCCCGGTCCGCCCGGGCGAAGATTTCTTGAAGGTCGAACCGGAGGACGGACCGGGCCGGCCATTTCCTCTTGTCGATCAGCACGATCTGCGACAGGCCGAGGACAAGCACGTGACGAGGGCCGTCGGACAGCTCGAACACCCCCTCGGCGAGGACGGACTCGATGGTGCGATCCAGTAGGGCCGCTTCGCGCAGGTCCGGCGGGAATTGATCTTCGGTGAAGCAGGCGCCCAGTGGGTCCGATGCCTCATCCTCAGGGGCCGGGATCGGCGCCTCGATTACCCACAGCGCGTCACGCCCGCTCGCATCCGGGGCGCGGGACACAAGCGGGATTACCGGCGCCCCGTCGAGAGCCGTGTAGGCCCCCTCGCGCCGCCACACGTAGCCGAGGGCGGTCAGCACGTCGTGGTGCGCGTCCCGGACCAGTTCGGCGCGCCGGGACCGATCCGAACTGTTGCGCACCTGGCGCAGCGCCTCGACTGTCGGGCCGGCGACGCGGGCCAGCCGCTCAACCGGATGGGCGGCCCGGTCAAGACCGGCCCAGCGGGCGGTGATGTCCTGAAGCTCCTCTTTCAGCACGTCCGAAAGGGTCCCGGATGGGAAGAACTCGGCTTCGTTTTCGATCCCGATCAGGTCCATTCGGTCACCCCAAAAACACAGCTTTGACGTCGACATGCGGGTTCGGGTCCGGAATCATCTTCCGGGTCCGCTCGAACCAGTCTGTCCAGTCATGGAACAGCTTCTCGATCTCCTGTTCCCGCTTTCGGCGGATCGTCAGGCGTCTCTTCTCAAACGGGCTGAGCCCCTCATCAGTCCCGGGCACCTCGCCGAGATCAAGCGTAAGCTGGGCTCGGAACCGCGTTTCCAGAGCTGACAGCCGGTCAAGAACGGCGTCGAGGTCGCGCTGGATGTCCGCTTCTCGCGCCTTCCGCAGATCGACCAGGTGCGTCTGGAACCGGTCCACCGCGGCCGGGATCACCGCCTGCGCCGCCGAGAGGTCCTCCAGGGGGCGGCTCGGGGTGTCCCCGGCGAGCCGGGTCCGTTCCAGAAATGCGCCCACCTCCTCGATCCGCACGGTCCCGTCCGCCGACCGGATCACCACGGCCCACCGGTCCACGACCGGGGCCCCGTTTGCGTTCGGGATCGCACCGTGAAGGACCACGGCCACCTCCCCCGCGGGCAGGCGTCCCTGTAGCGACGCTACCGGGGCGGCGTGCTCCGGGAAGAAGGTGCTGGCCTGGTCTGCGAACCATTGCAGGATCGGGTGCCCGTCCCACAGGAATTGAACGGTCGGCCAAGCTCGCTCCTGCGCCTTCGCGTCGTTGATCGCCTGGTTGATCACTCCGGATTGGTCGGTCAACTCGATCCGGCCCCCGGGGCCGACCGCTTCCTCCGGCATGAACCGGCTATCAACCGCCCCTTCGCTCGCGTAACCGAACCCGTCGCGCGCCCGCATGTCGTCCGGGATCGGGAGCCGGATAACCCGGTCCTCCGGGAAGATCCCGGGCTGCTCCGGGAAGATGCGCCCCTCCGACCGGGAGAGCCGCTCAATCATCGCCCGGGCGTAGCTGAACGTATCCGGGTAGAGGCGCGGCGGGGCCTGATCCGTCGGGGGTGCCGCGTCGGCTGGAGCCGGGGCCGCGTAATCCCCGAAGAGGGCCGCGAACTCATCGTCGACCGACATGTGGGTGACGGCCTCCGCGGCTCTGGCGTCCATCTGGCGCTCGAACGCCTCCGCGCCGATGCCGGTGGCGACCGCCTCAGCGACCACAGCCTCTTCCCCGTCCGCGTCCCCCGCGCCGAGGAACACGGCCGGGTCACCAACGCCGGCCTGGGCCGCCTCGTCCTTTGCGACCAGCTTCTCGAGGACCCACATCTGCCGCACCTTCGGATGCGTACTCTCGCCGACGAAGTAGCTGATCTGCGGGGGCCGGTCCTGACCGTAGCGGTCGATACGGCCGTTGCGCTGCTGGAATCTCAACAGGGACCAGGGGAGATCGAAATGGATCAGCCGGTGGCACTGGAAGTGGAGGTTGAGCCCCTCGGACGCCATGTCGGAGGCGATCAGGATCCGGATCGGTGATCGCTCCTGACCGAACGCCTCAATCACCTCCTGGGTCCGAACGTCCGCCTCGACGCTTCCCCCGTCCACCCGTGCCACCTGGTCGGCCGAAAGACCCAGGTCCTCGCGCAGCCGGTCCGCGAGCCAGGACACTGTCGCGATCCGTTCCGAAAAGATGACCAGCCGGTCCCGGGCGGCGCGCCCGGTCCAGTTCAACTGGCGCAGCAGGCGCAGTAGCTCCTGATACTTGCTGAACGCGCCCGTATCGATCGCCGCCACGTGGTCCGCCAGCGCCCGTAGCCGGTCCCGGTCAGCTGGGGTGCCGCGGGCGGTCCCGTTTTCGATACCCCGGATCCGGCGTGAGAGCGTCTCAAAGCAAGCGGCTGGGCTGGAGAAGATCGCCTTGGCGATCGTGGTCCGGAACAGGTCGATCGCGCGTCCCCGGGTCTGTTCGTCATCAAGATCGAGGTGCAGGTCCGCGATCGCCTGATAGGCCACCTCTTCCTGAGGGCTGAGCGGGAAGCGGCGCGGGAACAGCTGCCGTTTCGGGACCTCTCGGCCGATATCGGCGACCACCTCCGGCGACGAGCGGAACCGGCGGATGACAAGATCCTCGATGTCAGACCGGTGCAGCCGGGTCGGATCCGGAACCCGGGTTGGGTCGAGCATCTTGATAAGACTGGCGAAGCTTTCCTGCGATCCATCATGCGGGGTCGCGGTCAGCAGGAGCAGGGAGTCGGTGCGGCGAGACAGGAGCTGCGCCAGCTCCGCCCTCTGCGAGTTCGACCCGGCGACCGACTTCCGTTCGGCGGTATTATGCGCCTCGTCGATGATGATGAGGTCCCAGTAGGAATGTTTCAGCGCGTCCCGGATTTGGTTGTCCCGTTTCAGGGTGTCGATCGAGACGATGGACCGGTCGAACTGATCGAACACGTTGTAATGAGCCGGGATCTTGTTCCGCATCCTCCGGATTGCGGCGCTGTCGAGCCGGGAAAGCGGGATCGAGAACCGGGTCCAGAACTCCTTCTGGAACTGGGTCAGCATGGCCCGGGTCGTGACCACCAGGATCCGATCCGCTCGACCGCGCAGAGCGAGCTCCGAGGTGATCAGGCCCGCCTCCAAGGTCTTCCCGAGGCCAACGTCATCCGCGATCAGGAGCCGAACCCGGTCCTGCGCCAGCGCCCGCTCCACCGGGAGATGCTGAAAGGTCAGATCGTCAATCGCGGCCCGGCCCAGCGTCAGGGGGCGACGCGTTGTCGTCGGTGTCGCCCGGAACGCGGCCGCGAGGTGCAGCTTCGTGTCGATCAGACCGGGGGACGTGTCCGAGACGAGCCTGACCGCCGCGGGGTCAAGGACGCGCGCCCCTTTCTCGAGATCCCAGACGAACCGGGCCTCCTTGTCACGAACCAGACCGTTCAGGCCCCGACAGTGGACCTCCCGGAATCCGCGCTTCAGCGTCGAGGTGCCCAGCACCTTCCAGGTGGCGGAGCGGAGGCTGATGACGGACCCGGGGGTGGGGATTGCTGAACTCATTTGAGACGCACTCTTTTCAATCCAAACCTGGCGAGCCGTAAGTGTTCGACAGCAGACGAGAGAACCATTTTTCTCATGGCGCTGTCGCCTCCAGTGTCTCTCGGTTAAGCAGCACGATTTGCTGATCTTGGGGCGGTCGCGCGCTTGGATCGGTATCCAGTCCAAGCCGTCGCAATGCGTAATAGAGAAGGGCGCGCCTGACCTTGATCGCCGCCTTTCCCCCATCCATGCCGTAGTCGAGCGCAATGACCTTTGCCTGTGTCGGGGAAAGATCAGGATGCGGGCCTATCTCGAGGACCACGTTATCATTCCAATCCGCGTCCGCCGAAGGCACCGCGGCGCTCTCAGTGCACCCACGAATTTCGATCATTCGAGAGAGTAGGAAATCCTTGAAGACTTCGTCGGAGAGACAATAGGCGCGCGCATGCCACCGGAAGCCATCAAAAGCGATGGCATGGGGCGCAATCCAGCGCCAACGTGGCTCAGGGTTCGACAAGGACTGATATTTGACCTCGATCGCCTCCGAACGCCGGATAGCCCCGAGCACTGACCGGAGCGTGACAGGGTCGACGCCTCGCACGGGCGTGGGCGAGGCTGCGTAGGGCGGCAAGTCGGCTATCCAGGAGTCCTCTCTGTCGAGGATACCGTCAGCGACAGACCGCAGCTGGGCCAGATACCTGCTTGCGTCAGGTTCTAGAAACTGTGGCTTGAACCCTGGCCCGCGAACGTAGGTCCGGGCGCTTTTGTCGTAGACCATGTTGTCTGGTGCGAAGCCGATATAGCGATTAAGGTCCATTGAGGCCTGGTTCACCGAAACCCCGAATTGATCCATCAGATCAATGCGGTTCACGTGCCCCTCCCAGAACAGGCGGAACTCGATGAACTCGAGACGTTGCTCGACTCCCCAGCGTAGATCCGACTTGTCGTTCGACACGACTTCCCCCCAAGCATAACCGTGCGCATTAAAACTATGCGCGCCCAATAACTGGGCCTCCGCTGACCCTATGGCTTAGGCTTCGGTTTTTCAACGCAAATCGGGCGAGCACATGACGATAATGAACCGTCAGTGCTTCATGGCGCGCTCGTCTGGTTTCAGCGTCAGTCGACGTACCCACGCCGCTTCTTCACCGCTGCGAGCTTCATCAAAGCCGTGATGGCCTTGCCTTCATCAGGATGGGTCTCGACCATCATCTGCCCCCGAAACCCGATCCGGCCCCATTCGCGCACGAGGCTGGCGCGACCGAAGAGGTCACTTTGCACGCTCAGCCGATAGAAGCGACGCATGTTGCGCGCCGGATCAATCCGGCGCATCTGCACGTCGGTCGGGAAGACATCAAGCTGGATCGGACTATGGTACATGTAGTGATCGAGTGAGGTTTCTTACACAATATCAGGTGGAAGCCTATGCTTCCACCTCGATTTCGCTGCGAGGGAAACAGGGGGCTCACGCCCCCTTCTCGAACTTCATGACCGGGATGCCCAGCTTCTTGGCCTTGTCGGCGAGGTTTTCCTGGATACCGGTTCCGGGGAAGACGAGGACGCCCACGGGCAGCACATCCAGCATGGCGTCGTTGCGCTTGAAGGGGGCGGCCTTGGCATGCTTGGTCCAGTCGGGCTTGAAGGCGACCTGCGTCACGCCCCGAGCCTCAGCCCATTTGGCGGCGATGAGTTCCGCGCCCTTGGGGCTTCCCCCGTGCAGAAGGACCATGTCGGGATACTTGGTCCGGACCTGATCGAGCTTGCCCCAGATCAGGCGATGATCGTTGAAATCGGTCCCTCCGGTGAGGGCGACCTTGGGGCCCGCGGGCAGCATCACCTCGGTTTCTGCGCGGCGCTTGGCGGCCAGGAAGTCGCGGCTGTCGATCAGCGCTGCGGTCATGTGCTGGCGGCTCACCATCGAGCCGGTGCGGGGGCGCCAGGTGGAGCCCGTGTGATGGACGAACTCGGTCGCGGCGTGATCGCGCATCATGTCCATGCAGTTCCGACGTTCGATCAGAGTCAGGCCTTCGGCCGTCAGGCGCTCGAGTTCCGTGGATTTCACCTCGGAGCCGTCCTGCTCGCGCTGGAGGCGGCGCTGCGCCTGTTCGTTCTCATCGAGCGACCGCTCGATCCGGGCCGTGGCGCGGTGGAAGAGGTTGACCTGGCCCCAGAGCACCTCTTCGAGGTCGGGTTCCATGCGGGTGTCTTCCAGGGTCGCAACGAGGGCATCGAAGATGTCGGCGACGGCGACCGCGAGGCGCTGCCCATCGGGCATCGGGCGCGGATCGGGCTCGTCGAAGGGGCGGTAGCCATAGAGCTGCAGCTCGTCGAGCGCATGGGCGGTCTGGGATGCAGTGTGGGCGGGTTCATACGCGTCGTCATGGGTGTGGATCGTCATCGGTTTTTGCCTCCGGGCCTGTCTCGTCCGCGCGTCATCCCGCGCGGCCTTCATGGGCTGCGAAAGCCGTCACGGGGGACGCCCCTTCACCCCCTTTCGGGGCCGGAACGCATGTGGAGGAGGACGGGGGGCGGCTGATTTGTCTCGCGATGCAAAGGCGGCTCTGCCGCCGGCGGAAATCAGTCGCCCCCCGTCCTTGAAGGGCGGCACCTTTGACGGCCGCCTGCCCATCTCTTGAAGGCCGTGTGGGTGACGGGTGGATGAGGTTGCCCGGGAATAGGCAAAGCGACAGTCCAGAGCCACGACAGGGATGTGACCCCTGCCCCGCTGTCTCTTGCCCGCCCCTGCGCGACGCTGCTCAGCCCAACAGGCGCTGCTGATCCTCAGGTCCGATCTGCACTGCCAGATGCTGGCGCAGCGCGTCCTTGCCGGTCGCCCGGAGATCATCGTTGAAATCCCCGAGCCGCGGTTCCAGCACCCGAACGGCAATCCCGACCTCGGTTGCTCTGGCGCTCAACCTCTCTGCCGCGCCTCGCCCCGCCGGATCGCGGTCGATGGCGATGTAGAGGCGCTGCAGCCCCTCCGGCAGCAGGACCGCCCCGAGGTGACCGGACGAGAGCGCCGCCCAGACGGGAAGGCCGGGCATGGCCTCGACAAGGGACAGCATGGTCTCGATGCCCTCGCCGACCACGAGGATGTCATCATGCGGGGTCAGCCTGACGGCATTGCCGAGGAGGTGACCCATGGCACGCCTCTGCGTCTCGACCCGCGCTTTTCCCTGTCCGTCAGGCGCGAGCCAGGTGCGATGCACACCCTGCAAGGCCCCTGCCCCATCGGTGACCGCGGCGATCAGCGCCGGTCTGGGGAGGCTCCGGGTCTGGCCCTCATCCCGATGCCAGCATTTCGGGTGGAAGCGCAGGGCACTCATCACTCCGCCCTGGGTCAGGCCCCGGGAGCGGAGGTAGGTGTCGGCAAGCGTGCCTGCGACCGGCACCGAGGCTGCGAAGAGCCGCGCCGCCGCTGCTGGTGTGCTACCGGGTGCCTTCGCCTTCTTTGGCACCGGCGCATCCGGGAGGACCGGCTGCGGACGGCCCAGATGCGCCCGGGCCTCAGTGAGAAGATCGGGAAAGCGAGAGATCCCGGTCCTCTCGCGGATGATGTCGAGAAGATCGCCATGCTCGCCCGTGGCTCCGTCGGTGTTATGTGGAATTCCACATAA
>NZ_JAAKGP010000017.1 GCF_011043545.1 Rhodobacter sp. SGA-6-6
TCGAAAAATCGTGCGAGGTCAGCCTCTTGCGCGCAGCCTCGGGTGGATGGCGTTGGTCTTCCAGCTGAGCGCGGGGTCGTTCTCCACGATGTCCAGCGACAGAGCGAAATGCGGCTCGGCCAGCAGGGCGGCGAAATGCGCCTCGGCCGCCGCCATCACCGCGCGGCCGACACGGGCCTTGTCCTCCGGCCCGCGGCCGGCACCGATGCGCAGGACCAGCGCGGCGAAGGCGTTCTGCGGCAAGAGGTCGGCCACCGCGTAATGCGGGCAGGGCAGGGCGCGGACGCGGACGGCGCCCTCCTCGAAGAGGCCGGTGTCGAGCAGCGCCCTGCGCAGCGCCAGACAGAGGCCGGGCAGGTCGCCCGCAGCTTCCAGATTGGCGGAATATTCGATGGTCAGATGCGGCATCGCGGCCTCCATGCTTGCCGGCCAGAAAGCCGCGGCGGCGGGGAAAGGTCAACCGGCTTGCCAAGGCCGGTCCTGCGGTGCAGGACTGGACTTATGTCCAGCGAGCCGACAGCCCCCCGTTCCACCCGCAGCGCCCTGCCGATGGCGCTGTTGCGGGCGCGCGAGGCGGTGATGGCGCGGTTCCGGCCGCTGCTGGACGCCCATGGCATCAACGAGCAGCAATGGCGGGTGATCCGGGTGCTGGCGGAGGCGGGGAGCCTGGACGCCTCGGAACTGGCGGCGCGGGCGAACATCCTGGCGCCCAGCCTGACCCGGATGATCCGGGCGCTGGACCAGCGCGGGCTGATCCTCCGCGGGCGGGACCGGGCGGACGGGCGGCGGGTGATCCTGACCATCACGCCCTCCGGGCAGCGGCTGATCGAGGCGGTGACGCCGGCCGCCAACGCCGCCTATGCAAGGATCGACGCCGAATTCGGGCCCGAGCGGGTGGCGGCGCTGGTCGCGCTGCTGGACGAGTTGTCGGAGTTGCCGCCGGAGGGGTAGGGGCGGCGGGGACGGATCGGCGGGGTGAACCCCGCCCTACATGGACCGCGCGTAGGGGGTTACTCCACCACTCCGCCGATGCATTGGCGAAGGCGGGTGCCTTCGCCACAGTGCAACGGTTCCGCATAGACCGGCCGGGCCCTCAAGGCCCGGCCAGCGCCCGCCCCGCCCTCGGCGGGCGCTTCTCGCCCGCCGGGTCGGGCGCTGGCCTCATCCGGTCTCGTGCCGACATGTTTCCGGTTGACATGCTGCGCACGGGCGGAGGCGAGGCAGTGCCTCGCCTTCTCCCGCCCGACCCGGGCCGTGACCGTGGTCCTACTCCGCCACCAGCACCGGCCGCGGCTTGCCGCCGGTTTCCAGCGCGGCGACCCGGGCCGCCACCTGCGCCAGCCCTTCCTCGCTGCGGTCGATCCGGTCGGCCAGAACATGGGCGGCGGGTTCCTCGGGCTCCTCCTCCTTCGGGCCGGTGATGCGGCCGAAGACCCAGGCCAGCAGGCGGGAGAGGTCGTCCATGATCAGGTAGAAGGACGGCACCACCACCAGCGACAGCACCGTGGAGACGATGATGCCGCCGATCACCGCCGTCGCCATCGGCGCGCGGAAGGCGCCGCCTTCGCCCACCCCGAGCGCCGAGGGCAGCATCCCCGCCGACATGGCGATCGAGGTCATCACGATCGGCTGCGCCCGTTTGTGCCCGGCCTCGACCACGGCGGCGAAGCGGTTCATCCCGCGCGCGCGCATCTCGATGGCGAAGTCGATCAGCAGGATGGCGTTCTTCGCCACGATCCCCATCAGCATCAGCATCCCGATCATCACCGGCATCGACAGCGCGTTGCGGGTCAGGATCAGCGCCGCCGCGACGCCGCCGACCGACAGCAGCAGCGAGAAGATGATGGTGATCGGCTGCAGCACCGAATGGAACAGCAGGATCAGCACCATCATCATCAGCAGCACGCCAAGGATCATCGCATTGCCGAAGCTCTGGTTCAGCTCGGCCTCGATCTCGGCATCGCCGGCCAGCGCGACCTGGACCGAGGGCGGCAGGTCCAGCCCCTCGACGATCTGCGCGAAACGCTCCGCTGCCTGGCCGACGACGATTCCGGGGGCGAGGTCGGCGCCCAGCGTGGCGACGCGCTGGCGGTTCAGCCGCTTGACCACCGAGGGCCCCTCGGCCAGTTCCACCCGCGCCACCGCCGACAGCGGCACCGCCGCGCCGGTGGCGGTCGGCACCTTCAGGGCCGAGATGCGGGCGATGTCGCCCCGCGCGGCCTGGTTCAGCTGCACCCGGATCGGCACCAGCCGGTTGTCGATGGACAGCTTGCCGAGGGCTGCATCCACGTCGCCGATGGTCGCCACCCGCACGGTGGCGGCGATGGCGGCGGAGGTGACGCCCATCCGCGCCGCCTCTTCCACCAGCGGCGTGATGTGGATCTCGGGCCGGGGCAGGGCGCTTTCGGTCGAGACGTTCTGCAGCATCGGCTCGTCCCGCACCGCCATCTCGATCATCTGCACCGCGCGGCCGAGGTCCTCCTCGTCGTTCGACAGGATGTTGTAGGAGAATTCGCGGCCGCCCGGCCCCGGCCCGCCCAGCTTGAACGAGCGGATGTCGGGGACGGCGGCGAGGCGGGCGAAAATCTCGTCCTCGATCTCGAGCTGCGGGCGGATGCGCCCCGCCAGCGGCGCCTCCGGCAGCAGCGGGCCGATCCCCGGCAGCGCCTGGCCGATGTCCGACAGCTTGCGCATCAGCCCGTTGTCCAGCCGGTCCAGCACCACGGTGACCGAGGCGCGGCGGATGTCGCGGTCGCCCAAGGGGGAGGTGCCGCCGACCACGATCACCCGGTCGATGCCCTCGATCCCCGCCATGGCCTGCCGCATCGCCTCGGTCGTCGCGGCGGTGTCGTCCAGCGAGGCGCCGGCGGGCAGTTCCACCGAGATGGCGATGCGGCTTTCGTCCTCGGGCGGGAACAGGCCGCCGGGGACCTGCAGCATCAGCATGACCGAGACGATGACGACGCCGATGGCGGCGACGACGGTGAAGTAATAGTTCGGAATCCGCAGCCAGCGCATCCCCGGCACCCGCCAGACCCGGGTGGTCTTCTTCACCGTCCAGAGATAGCCGCGCATGAAGCGGCCGTCCCGATGGCCGTCATGGCCGGCGGCATCCTTGGCCCGCATCAGGTAGGCCGCCATCATCGGGGTGATCAGCCGCGCGACCAGCAGCGAGAACAGCACGGCGATGGCGACGGTCAGGCCGAACTGGCGGAAATACTGGCCGGGAATGCCGGGCATGAAGCTGACCGGCACGAAGACCGCGACGATGGTGGAGGTGGTGGCGATGACGGCAAGGCCGATCTCGTCCGCGGCCTCGATGGCGGCGCGGTAGGGGGTCTTGCCCATGCGGATGTGGCGGGCGATGTTCTCGATCTCGACGATGGCATCGTCGACCAGGATGCCGGTGGCCAGCGTCAGGGCGAGGAAGCTGACGAGGTTCAGGGAGAAGCCCAGCATCTCCATCAGCCAGAAGGTCGGCACCGCGGACAGGGGCAGGGCGACGGCGGCGATCAGGGTGGCGCGCCAGTTGCGCAGGAAGGCCAGCACCACGAGAACGGCAAGGATCGCGCCCTCGATCAGCGTATGGATGGCGGATTCGTAGTTGCCGTGGGTGTAGTAGACCTGATCGTCGATCATCTCGATCTGAACTTCTGGATGATCGGCGCGCACGCGGTCCAGCTGCGCGTGGGTGATCTCGGCCACCGAGACCTCCGATGCACCCTTGGCCCGGAAGACCAGGAAGGACACCGCGGGGCGGCCGTCGACCATGGTGAAGCTTTTCAGCTCCTGATAGCTGTCCACCACCTGGCCGAGATCGGAGAGCCGGACCTGCCGGCCCGAGGGCAGGGCGATGGTGGTGGCCGCCAGTTCCTCGACCGAGCCCTTGTCGCCCAGGGTGCGGATCACCTGCTTGCCGGAGCCGAGTTCCATCTGGCCGGAGCCGAGGTTGACGTTGGTCTGGGCGATCTGGGCCGAGACCTGCTGGGCGGTGACGCCCCAGGCGGCCAGCTTCACCGGGTCCAGTTCCACCCGGATTTCCCGATCCGCCCCGCCGACGCGGGTGATGCGGCCGACGCCGGGGCGGCCCTGCAGGGCGCGGGTCACGGTGTCGTCGACGAACCAGGACAGTTCCTCGATGGTCATGCCGGGGGCGTTGACGGCGAAGGTCATGATCGCCTGGCCCTCGACGTCGATCTTCGACACGATGGGGGTTTCCACATCGCCCGGCAGGTCGCCGCGGATGCCGTCCACCGCGTCCTTCACGTCCTGCACCGCCTGTTCGGTCGCCACTTCCATGCGGAATTCGACCAGCGTGGTGGACAGGCCGTCGGTGACGGTGGAGGTGACGTTCTTCACGCCCGTGAGGCCCGCCACCGCATCCTCGACCTCCTTGGTCACCTGGCTTTCCAGTTCCGCGGGCGCGGCGCCGGATTGCGCCACGGTGACCGAGACCAGCGGGAAGTCGATGTTGGGGAAGCGGGTGATCGGCAGGCTGTTGAAGCTCTGCCAGCCCATGATCATCAGAAGGAAGAAGGCCAGCAGCGGCGCGACGGGGTTGCGGATCGACCAGGCGGAGAAGTTCATCGCCGTCCCCTCAGTTGGCCGCCAGCGGCACCGGGGTGATCCGGTCGCCGGGGCGCACGAAGGAGGCGGCCTTCACCACCACCATGTCGCCGGGGTGCAGGCCGGAGACGATCTCGACAAGCCCGCCGTCGCGGATGCCGGTGGTGACGACCACCCGTTCCACCACGCCGTCCTTAACCCGCATCACCGTGCTCTGCCCGGCCTCCATGCCGACGGCGGTGACCGGGACCGCCAGCCCCTCGCGGGCGGCAAGGGTGATCTCGGCCTCGACGAACATGCCGGACAGCAGCACGCCGGGCCGGTCCACCGAGATGCGGGCGCGGCCGAGCCTTGTGGCCGGGTCGATGGCGGGCTCGATCAGCCGGACGGTGCCCTCCAGCGGCTCGGCCAGCCCGGCCGCGGTCAGCCGGGCGCGGTCGCCCAGCTTCAGCCGCGGCAGGTCGGCCTCGGCCAGATCGGCGCGCAGTTCCAAGGCGCCGTCGCGTTCCATCACGAACATCGGCTTTCCGGCGGCGGTGGCGATGGCGCCCAGGGTGGCGTTGCGGGCGGTGATCAGGCCGGCCACCGGCGCCTTCACCTCGGTCCTAGTCAGCTGCAGTTCCACGTTGGCCCGCTGCGCGTCCTGCAGGGCCAGCTGCGCCCGCGCCGCTTCCAGCGACTGCCGCGCCACCGTCACCCGCGCCGTCGCCGCCACCGCATTGGCATTGGCGGTGTCCGAGGCCGCCTGGCTGGCCGATCCCTGCTCGCGCAGCTTCGCCGTGCGGTCGGCCACCCGCGCGGCCTCGGCCGCCGCGGCTTCGGCCTCGACCAGCTGCGCCTCGGCCTGCGCCACCGTGGCCGCCGCCGCGGCATGGGCGGCGTTCACCTGCGCCCGTTGCAGCTCCAGCGTCGATTTCGACAGCACCGCCAGCACCTGCCCCTCGGCCACCGTGTCGCCGACATCGGCCAGAAGCGCCTCGATCGGCTGGCCCTCGATCAGCGGCGCGACCTGCACCTCCTCGACCGGGCCGACCAGGCCCGAGGCGATGATGCGGTCCTCCAGCGGGTGCAGCGCGGCCGGGGCGACGGAGATCGCGGGCAGCACCTCGGCCGCCGGCGCCGCATCCTCGGCCGGCAGCGGCAGGGGGGCGAGGCAGAGGGCGAGCGCGGCGAGAAGCGGAAGCGGGCGCATGGTCATTCCCTTGCGGCAGAGGTGATGGCGTTCAGCGTGTCGTCGATGGTGCGCATCACCAGCGCCTCGACCTCGGGGTCGGGCTGCGAGGCGTGGCGCATGGCGGCGGATTTCACCAAGAGGATGACGAAGCGCACCTGCACGCCGAAGCGGGCCTGCGCCTCTTCTTCCGGCAGGCCGGCCAGCCGGGCGAACACCTGCACCAGGTTGCGCGTCACCACCTCCTCGACCCCGCAGGAGATTTGCGCGATCTCGGGCTTTCTCTGGGCGACGGCGGTGATCTCGGCCCACAACCGGCCGTGGTCGTCGCTGTCCTCGATCTTCTCGCGGATCTTGCGGCGGATCAGCGGCAGCGGGTCCTCGGCCAGCCGGACATCGGCGAAATCCGCCTCCATCTCGGCCATGTCATGGGCGCACATGGCGGCGACGATGGCGTCCTTGGACGGGAAGTAGCGGTAGAAGTTGCCGACACTCATCCCCGCCGCGCGGGCGAGGTCCTGCATCGAGGCGCCGTCGAATCCCTTCTCGGCGAAGGTCGAGCGGATGCGGACCAGGATTTCCGCGCTGCGGTCGGGGCTTGCCGGTGCGGCCGGCGGTTCGGGCATGTTCATGGGAAGTTCGCAGAATGAATGTTCATTCACTCTGCGGGCAAAGCCGGCGGCAGGTCAAGCGGATTTCGCGGGGAAGGCGGCTGCCGCTTGGCTTTCCGCGCGTTTTCGCGCAAAGGGGCGGCGGTATTCGGCGGATGGGCAGGATGGCACAGGGTTTCGATTTCCGGATCACGGCACGGGACGGCAAGGCGCGGACGGGGGCGATCCAGACCACGCGGGGCGAAATCCGTACCCCGGCCTTCATGCCGGTGGGCACCGCCGGCACGGTGAAGGCGATGCTGCCGGACTCGGTGCGCGCCACCGGGGCCGACATCCTGCTGGGCAACACCTACCACCTGATGCTGCGCCCGGGGGCGGAGCGGGTGGCGCGCCTGGGCGGCCTGCACCGCTTCATGAACTGGGACCGGCCGATCCTGACCGATTCAGGGGGGTTCCAGGTGATGAGCCTGTCGGACCTGCGCAAGATGACCGAGGAAGGCGTGACCTTCCGCAGCCATGTCGACGGGTCGCGGCATTTCCTGTCGCCGGAGAGCAGCATGGAGATCCAGCGGCTTCTCGGCTCCGACATCGTGATGTGCTTCGACGAATGCCCGGCGCTGCCGGCGGACGAGGCCAGGGTGGCGAAGTCGATGCGGCTGTCGATGCGGTGGGCGCAAAGGTCGCGCGACGCCTTCGGCGACCGGCCGGGCCATGCGCTGTTCGGCATCCAGCAGGGCGGCGTGACCGAGGACCTGCGGGGCGAGTCGGCCGAGGCGCTGAAGGCGATCGGCTTCGACGGCTATGCCATCGGCGGGCTGGCGGTGGGAGAGGGGCAGGCGGCGATGCTGGGCGTGCTGGACTACGCGCCGGGGCAACTGCCGGACGACCGGCCGCGCTATCTGATGGGGGTGGGCAAGCCCGACGACATCGTCGGCGCGGTGGAACGCGGCGTGGACATGATGGACTGCGTTCTGCCCTCGCGGTCAGGGCGGACGGGCCAGGCCTGGACCCCGCGCGGGCAGGTCAACATCAAGAACGCCCGCCATCAGGACGACCCGCGGCCGCTGGACGAGACCTGCACCTGCCCGGCCTGCCGCAGCTATTCCCGCGCCTATCTGCACCACGTCTTCCGCGCGCAGGAGATCATCGCCTCGATGCTGCTGACCTGGCACAACCTGCATTATTACCAGCAGCTGATGCAGGGGCTGCGGGAGGCGATTGCGGAGGGGAGGCTGGCCGGCTTCGTGGCGGAATTTCATGCAACCCGCGCGGAAGGGGACATCGAGCCCCTTTGAGGCTTCCCCTTCGCCGGTTTTCTTGGCGAAGGCGCGTGCCTTCGCCACAGCGCAACGGTTCCATCTGGACCGGCCGGGCCTTCAATGGCCCGGCCAGCGCCCGCCCCGCCCTCGGCGGGCGCTTCTCGCCCGCCGGGTCGGGCGCTGGCCTCCCGGGGTTTAGGGCTGTCACCGTTTCCGGGTGCAACCGTCCCGCACGGACGGGGGCGAGGCAATGCCTCGCCTTTTCCCGCCCGGGCCAGCACAGGGGATCACCTCTGTGTGGCCTTGCGTATCTTCTCGGCCAGCGTCGGAAAAACCTCGGCGAAGGGCCGGGCCTGCGCCAGTTCCTCGTCGGTCAGTTTGGGGCTGTCGACCGCTTCCCAATCCTCGCGGGTGTAACCGTGCCTGGCGGCGTGTTCGGGATCAAATTTCTTCATGATGCTTTGTTCCCTCTTGCTGGCGGGTCGAAGTGAACAAGGTGGCTTATATCCTGGAACCCGTCCCCGGCGAAGATTTCCGTATACGCGAAACCCCTTCCCGCCCCGCCATCACCCCCTTATCCACAACTCTCTGCGTTCCGCCCTTGCACGCCATCCCGTGCGGGTTCACATTGCCGCCCCAGGACGGGCGCCGCCGCGGGCGCCGGACGAGATGCTTGAATCCCGGCTCCGGGACACACAATTAACACTTCCGAGACGCGGAGCGGCCGGGGTTGCCGATGGTCGGGGCCCCTGCAACTGCCGCAAGACAAGGACGAACGCATGACCGACACCCTTTCCCCCAGCTACCCGGTGCTGCCGCTGCGCGACATCGTGGTCTTCCCGCACATGATCGTGCCCCTTTTCGTGGGCCGCGAGAAATCGGTGCGCGCGCTGGAAGAGGTGATGCAGGACGACAAGCAGATCCTGCTCTCCAGCCAGATCGACCCGACGGTGGACGACCCCAGGACCGACGGCATCTACCGCGTCGGCGTGCTGGCCAATGTGCTGCAACTCCTCAAGCTGCCCGACGGCACGGTGAAGGTGCTGGTCGAGGGCAAGGCCCGGGTGAAGATCACCGAATTCATCGACAACCCCGCCTTCTTCGAGGCGCGGGCCGAGATGCTGACCGAGACCATCGGCGACCAGGCCTCGGCCGATGCGCTGGTCCGTGCCGTGGGCGAGGAGTTCGAGCGCTACGCCAAGATCAAGAAGAACATCCCCGAGGAAGCCGTCGCCTCGGTCTCCGAGACGCGCGAGCCGGCGCGGCTGGCCGATCTGGTGGCCGGGCATCTGGGGGTGGAGGTCGGCCAGAAGCAGGATCTGCTGGAAACCCTGATCGTGGCCGAGCGGCTGGAGAAGGTCTACGGCCAGATGCAGGGCGAATTGTCGGTCCTGCAGGTCGAGAAGAAGATCAAGTCCCGCGTCAAGACCCAGATGGAGAAGACGCAGCGCGAGTATTACCTGAACGAGCAGATGAAGGCCATTCAGAAGGAACTCGGCGACGGCGAGGACGGCCAGGGCGAGATCGCCGAACTGGAGGAGCGGATCAAGAAGACCCAGCTCTCCAAGGAGGCGCGCGAGAAGGCCGAGGGCGAGCTGAAGAAGCTGAAGTCGATGTCGCCGATGTCGGCCGAGGCGACGGTGGTCCGCAACTACCTCGACTGGCTGCTCGGCGTGCCCTGGGGCACCAGGTCGCGGGTGAAGAAGGACCTCGGCGCGGCGCAGAAGGTGCTGGACGCCGACCACTTCGGGCTGGAGAAGGTGAAGGAGCGCATCGTCGAATACCTGGCGGTGCAGGCGCGTTCGGCCAAGCTGAAAGGCCCGATCCTGTGCCTCGTCGGCCCGCCCGGCGTGGGCAAGACCTCGCTGGGGCGCAGCGTCGCCAAGGCCACGGGGCGCGAGTTCATCCGCATCTCGCTGGGCGGCGTGCGCGACGAATCGGAGATCCGCGGCCACCGGCGGACCTATATCGGCTCGATGCCCGGCAAGATCATCCAGTCCCTGAAGAAGGCCAAGACCACCAACCCGCTGATCCTGCTGGATGAGATCGACAAGATGGGGCAGGATTTCCGGGGCGACCCGGCCTCGGCCCTGCTGGAGGTGCTGGACCCCGAACAGAACTCCACCTTCGTCGACCACTATCTGGAGGTGGAATACGACCTCTCGAACGTGATGTTCATCACCACGGCGAACTCCTACAACATGCCGGGGCCGCTGATGGACCGGATGGAGATCATCCCGCTGGCCGGCTACACCGAGGACGAGAAGCGCGAGATCGCGCGGCAGCACCTGCTGCCCAAGCAGATCGCGGCGAACGGCCTGAAGAAGGGCGAGTTCAGCGTCAGCGACGACGCGCTGAACCATGTCATCCGCTACTACACCCGCGAGGCGGGGGTGCGGAACCTGGAGCGCGAGATCGCCAAGCTGGCCCGCAAGGCGGTGACCGACATCCTGAAGAAGACCACCAGGTCGGTGGCCGTCGATGCGGCGAAGGTCGAGGATTACCTCGGCGTGCGCCGGCACCGCTATGGCCTGGCCGAGAAGGAGGATCAGGTCGGCGTGGTGACGGGTCTGGCCTGGACTTCGGTGGGCGGCGATCTGTTGCAGATCGAGGCGCTGAAACTGCCCGGCAAGGGGCGGATGAAGACCACCGGCAAGCTGGGCGACGTGATGAAGGAATCCATCGACGCCGCCTCCAGCTACGTCCGCTCGGTCAGCCCGCAGATCGGGGTGAAGCCGCCGAAGTTCGAGACGATGGACATCCACGTCCACGTCCCCGACGGGGCGACGCCGAAGGACGGGCCCTCCGCCGGCCTGGCGATGGTGACCGCCATCGTCTCGGTGCTGACCGGCATCCCGGTGAGGAAGGACATCGCCATGACCGGCGAGGTCTCGCTGCGGGGCAACGCCATGGCCATCGGCGGGCTGAAGGAGAAGCTCTTGGCCGCGCTGCGCGGCGGAATCAAGACCGTGTTCATCCCGGAAGAGAACGAGAAGGACCTGGCCGAGATCCCGGCCAACGTGAAGGAAGGGCTGAAGATCATCCCGGTCTCCCATGTCCGCGAGGTGCTGGCCCAGGCCCTGACCCGGCAGCCCGAGCCGGTGGACTGGGACGAGGCCGCCGAGGAAGCCGCCGCCGCCGCCCGCAAGGCCGAAGGCGAGGCCCCGGCGCAGGTCGCGCATTGATCCCTGCCTCCGGGCAGGACAGGCAGGGGGCGTCCGCAAGGGCGCCCCTTTCGCTTTGCGCCGCAGGCCGCGGCATTCCCCCTTGAATCCAGTGGAATTGTTTCCATCCCGTGGCTAGTGTGGCGGCAATACAGGGGTTTGAAGGATTAACCATGGCCACGACGAAGAAGACCACCAAAAGCGCGCCCGCCGCCAAGTCCGCCGCCGCCGCGCCCGCAGCCGCTGCCCCCGATCCCGCGCCGGCCGCCGCCCCGGTGGCCAGGGTCAAGGGCCCGGTGCTGAAGATCAAGGACCTGGTCTCGCGGGTGGCCGAAGCCACCGGCGGCAAGAAGAAGGGCGTCAAGGAGATGGTCGAGGCCACGCTTGCCGTCCTCGGCGACTCGCTGGCGAAGGGCGAGGACCTGAACCTGCCGGGCCTCGGCCGCACCCGCGTCGCCCGCACCGCCGAAAAGGACGGCGCCTCGCTGATGACGCTGAAGGTCCGCCGCGGCGCGCACAAGAAGAAAGAGGAAAAAGAGCCCCTTGCGGAGGAGGAGGAGGAGGGCTAAAAGCCCCGCCATCGGGCGATTAGCTCAGCGGTAGAGCGCTTCGTTCACATCGAAGATGTCAGCGGTTCAAATCCGTTATCGCCCACCATCCTTTCGCGAAGCGCCCCCGAAACGGGGCGCTTTCGTCATTTCCGGGAGGCAGAGCGGGCTTCCCATCCGCCGCGCGGCGGCTATCCTGAGGGCACCCAGGCAAAGGCCCGCCCATGCGCAACTTCGACTTCTCCAGCTGGCAATCCGTGCTGACCACGCTGGTCGGCCTGGCGCTTTTCGCGCTGGTGGGCATCGGCATAAGGCTGGTGCTGATGCTGACCCTGCAGCAGCGGCGCGAGCGGCTGAACCGGCAGATCAACGAGCGGCTGAAGCTGCTGATCGCCGCCTACAAGGTGCTCGGCGGGTCCTTCACCGGCACGCTGTCGGTGGACCCGCGCCACAAGCGCGACTTCGCCCGGGCCGAGGCGAAGGCGCCGGCCCATTTCGACCGCGCCCGCCAGATCCGCGACGCGGTGGAGGCGGCGCTGTCCGACATCATCCTCTTGGGCACCGAGGAGCAGGTCCGCCTCGCCGCCGCCGCCGCCCGCGACCTGGCCGCGGGCCGGCCGGTGGAGACCGCGGCGCTGGTCGCCAGCTTGCGCGACTTCATCCGGGAGGCGCTGGACCTCGACCCGGTGCCCGCCGATGTCATCCTGCCGACGCAGGGCCCGACCCGGCCCGGGTCGGGCGGAAGGGGCCGGGAAGGCGGCAGTTCCGGCCGGGGCGGCGGTGGCGGAGGCGGCGGCGCGGGCGGCGGCGGCATGGGGATGGGCATGGGGCTCGGCCTCGGCGCCGCCGGGCGCGAAGACCCGCCGGCGGGCTGAGCCGTCCCGCTTGCATCGCGCCTCCGGCCCGGCTAATCGGGGCGGGCTGCGGGTGGTTAGCTCAGTTGGTAGAGCGTCTCGCTTACACCGAGAATGTCGGGGGTTCGAGTCCCTCACCACCCACCAGTTTCCCGTCCGCCCCGCACATCCCGGACCGATCAAGGCTGACCTGTGCAGATCCGCACCATCCCTGCCCGCGGATCGGTCTTTCCCGGGGGCCGGTTCGGTCTAGATTGGGGGAAGCCGCAGACAGGAGACCGCCATGAGCTGGAACCCCATCCTCGACCCTTCCATCCCCGTCGGCGACCAGGTGGACGCCATCGAGACCGTGATCGTGCCGCGCGCCCGCGACCTGGGCGGCTTCGAGGTCCGCCGCGCCTTGCCCTCGGCGCAGCGTCAGATGGTCGGTCCCTTCATCTTCTTCGACCAGATGGGCCCGGCCGAGTTCCTGACCGGCGAGGGCATCGACGTGCGGCCGCATCCGCATATCGGCCTCGGCACCGTGACCTATCTGATGAAGGGCCGGCTGCATCACCGCGATTCCCTCGGCACCGACCAGTGGATCGAGCCGGGGGCGGTGAACTGGATGCTGGCGGGGCAGGGGATCACCCATTCCGAACGGACGGACGGCGAGGCCCGCAAGGCGCCGCTGTCGATGTTCGGGCTGCAGACCTGGCTGGCGCTGCCCGAGGACCGCGAGGAGGATGCCGCCGGCTTCATCCACGTCCCCCGCACCGCGCTGCCGGAGCTGGAGGGCGAGGGCAAAAGGGTGCGGCTGATCCTCGGCCGGGCCTGGGGCGAGACGGTGCCGCTGGAGATGCCGTCCGAGGTGTTCTACGCCGACGCCCTGCTGGCCCCCGGCGCGGCGCTGCCGCTGCCCGAGGACCACGAGGACCGCGGCATCTATGTGCTGGAGGGCGAGGTCTCCTGCGCCGGACAGGTGTTCGAGGCCGGGCGGATGCTGGTGTTCCGGCCGGGCGACCGGGTGTCGGTGCGGGCCGGGGACAAGGGCGCCCGGGTGATGGCGCTCGGCGGCGCCACCATGGGCGGGCCGCGGTTCATCTGGTGGAACTTCGTGGCCTCCAGCCGCGACAGGATCGAGGCGGCGAAAGAGGCCTGGCGGGCCGGGGACTGGGCGCATGGCCGCTTCCGCCTGCCGCCGGGCGACGACCGCGAACATATCCCCGCGCCGGAACGGTGATTTTTCCCCCGCGGCCCCATTGACGGCGGCGCGGGGGGTCTGTATCAGGCGCCCACGGTCAGCGCGGTGGTAGCTCAGTCGGTTAGAGTACCGGCCTGTCACGCCGGGGGTCGCGGGTTCGAGCCCCGTCCACCGCGCCACCGTTCTCCCTTCGTATCGCAAACCCTGCTTCTGATGGTCCGCCTCTCCGCGGCCAAAGAAATCATGGGCTTGGCGGCGGAAGTTCATCTTCGCCCGACCTCTCGCCGGCGTGCTTTTCCGGCTTGACGGCCCCGGCGGGACAGACTATCCCGCCCCTCACGCGCGGTGGTAGCTCAGTCGGTTAGAGTACCGGCCTGTCACGCCGGGGGTCGCGGGTTCGAGCCCCGTCCACCGCGCCACTTCCTCCTCTTCGCAAATCCCCATGCCCTCCGCAGGCGGCATTCCGGCCTTTCGCGGCGGCCCGGACCGCGCCATGCTGCGGCAGAAGGGGGCGGCATGGCGTTTCTGGACCGGATACCGTTGAGCCTTTGCCTGATCCTGGCCCTCGGGCTGGGGCTGGCGCCCTTCGTGCCCGAGCCGCATCTGTGGGAAAGGCTGAAGGCGCTGGCGGCCGGCGAGGTGCCGTCGCCGATGGACCTGCTGGACCTTGCCCTGCACGGCGCGCCCTGGCTTCTGCTGGCGGCAAAGCTGGCGCGGCGAGCGGGGTGAGCTTCCGCTACAGCGCCATCCGGTAGCGGATGTGGCCGTCCGTCTGCACATAGCTGTCGTAGAGCTTGCGGGCGCGGGCGTTGTCTTCCCGGGTGTGCCAGTAGAGACGGTGCCAGCCCTTGGCCCGGGCCAGCGCCACCAGGTCGTCGATCAGCGCGCGGGCGAGCCCGCGGCCGCGGGCCTCCGGCGCGACGAAGAGGTCTTCCAGATAGCAATCCTCGCCGATCACCCAGGAGGAGGGGTGGTGCAGGTGCATGGCGAAGCCGACCACCCGCCCGTCCAGGCAGGCCAGCCGCGCCTTCAGCGTGCCGCCCGGGTCCATCATCCGGCCCCAGGTATGGGCGGTGATCCCGGGGTCCAGCGTCACGCGGTAGAAGTCGAGATAGCCGTCCCAGAGGCCGCGCCAGGCGGCCTCGTCCCCGGGCAGGGCGTCGCGGATTTCCAGCGTCATGCGATCTTCGCCAACACCCGGGCCCAGCTTCGGATGCCCTTGTGGAAGCTTTTCACGTCGTATTTCTCGTTCGGCGAGTGGATGGCGTCGTCGTCGTTGGCGAAGCCGATCAGCATCGCGTCCATGCCGAGGACGGTCTTGAAGAACCCCGCGATGGGGATCGAGCCGCCCATGCCGACGATCACCGCCTCGCGGTTCCATTCGTCCGACAGCGCCTGCCGGGCGGCCTCGAACTCCGGCCGGTCGGTGTTCATCACCGCGGCGGGGGAGCCTTCCAGGTCGCCATCCCAGGTGACGCGGGCGTCCGCGGGCAGACGCGCCTCGACATGGGCGCGCAGCTTGCGGCGCAGGTCGTCGGGGTCCATGTCGCCGACCAGCCGGCAGGTGATCTTGCAATGCGCCTCGGCCGGGATCACCGTCTTCGACCCGGCGCCCTGATAGCCGCCCCAGAGGCCGTTGATCTCCAGCGTCGGCCGCGCCCATTGCTGTTCCAGGGTGGAATAGCCGGCCTCGCCATGCGAGCGGGTGAAGCCGACCGACTCCAGATAATCCTTCTCGTCGAAGCCGCTGGCCTCCCACTGGCGCTTCAACTCGGGCGGCACCTCATGCACGCCCTCGTAGAAGCCTTCCACCGCCACGCGGCCGCTGTCGTCGTGGAAGCTGGCGACGATCCTTGCGATCTCGCGCAAGGGGTTCAGCGCCGGGCCGCCGTAATGACCGGAGTGCAGGTCGATCCGCGGCCCGTGCAGGGTGAATTCGTCCTTCAGCATCCCGCGCAGCTGCCCGGCGATGGAGGGCACCCCGGGCGAGACCATCGAGGTGTCGCAGATCAGCGCCAGGTCGGCGGTCAGCTCGGCGGCGTTGTCGCGCATGAAGGGGATGAGGGAGGGGGAGCCGGATTCCTCCTCGCCCTCCAGGAAGACGGTGATGCGGCAGGGCAGGGCGCCGTGCTCGGCGATCCAGGCCCGGCAGGCCTCGATGAAGGTCATCAGCTGGCCCTTGTCGTCCGACGAGCCGCGGCCGCGGATGACATCGCCCCTGGCGGTGGACTCGATCACCGGGTCGAAGGGATCGCGGTGCCAGAGGTTCAGCGGATCGACCGGCTGCACGTCGTAATGGCCGTAGAACAGCAGGTGCCGGTCGCCGGTGCCGCCATGCGCCACCACCATCGGATGGCCGGGGGTGGCGCGGCTTTCGGCGGCGAATCCCAGCGAATTCAGCTCCGCCACCAGCCAGTCGGCGGCGCGGGCGCAATCGGCCTTCCAGGCCGGATCGGTGGAGATCGAGGGGATGCGCAAGAGCTCCATCAGCCGGTCCAGCGCCAGCGGAAGGTCTCCGTCGATGCGGGCAAGGGTGGCGTCCAGGGTCATCGTGCTCTCCGAAATGTCAGCTTTGCGGGCAGGGTAGCAGGCAGAAGGGGACTGTCCAGAGCCCGCGGGATCGGCTAGGACCGGGATATATCTGCGACGGAGGTTGGCATGAAACGCTTTGCCGCAATCTTTGCGGGTCTGGCCCTGGCCGGAATGGCCGGCGCCGAGGCCGTGCCGTTCGAGAAGGCCGAACTCGGCGCGTCCGAAGTCACGCTCTACCTGCACGACTTCCTGACCGAGGAAGAGCTGTCCACCCTGCGGCTGGTGATGACGAACACCGAGGCGCTGGCGATCTTCGTGCCCGCCGGAAAGACCGACGGCTTCGCCGCGCTGGCGGTCTCGCCCGACGACGGGCTGATCCGCGACGGCAAGCCGGTTCCCTCGGCGGTGGCGCTGGCGGATTTCGACCATCCCGACACCGCCGAGACCGAGGCGAAGAAAGCCTGCGACGCCGCGAAGAAGGGGGCCGCGCCCTGCGTGCTGGTGCTGGCGGTGGGGCCGAAGACCTGATCGGGGGCGGGCGGGAAAACCTGCATCCGGGGGGCGACAAATCGTCCCCTTGCGCTTTCCCCCCGGTTTGACGCAAGTCAATGTGGGGACGCCCCCGCTGCGCTAGGCACAGGACCGAGCGGAAGCCAGGAGAATTCGATGGACTACGATGCCCAGCTGACCCAAGCGCTGCAGAAGCTGCATGACGAGGGGCGTTACCGGACCTTCATCGACATCGAGCGGCAGAAGGGGCATTTCCCCCATGCGGTCTGGACCCGGCCGGACGGGAGCACGAGGCCGATCACCGTCTGGTGCGGCAACGACTATCTGGGCATGGGCCAGCATCCCGTGGTGCTGGCGGCGATGCACGAGGCGCTGGACGCCACCGGCGCCGGCTCGGGCGGCACCCGCAACATCTCCGGCACCACCGTCTACCACAAGCGGCTGGAGGCTGAACTGGCCGACCTGCACCGGAAAGAGGCGGCGCTGGTCTTCACTTCGGCCTATATCGCCAACGATGCCACGCTGTCGACGCTGCGCACCATCTTCCCCGGGCTGATCATCTATTCCGACGCGCTGAACCATGCCTCGATGATCGAGGGCGTGCGCCGCGGCGGCGGCGAGAAGCGGATCTTCCGCCACAACGACCTGGCTCACCTGCGGGCGCTGCTGGCGGCGGACGACCCCGCGGCGCCGAAGCTGATCGCCTTCGAGTCGATCTATTCGATGGACGGCGACGTGGCCCCGATCGGGGCGATCTGCGACCTGGCGCAGGAGTTCGGCGCGCTGACCTATCTGGACGAGGTCCATGCCGTCGGCATGTATGGCCCCCGCGGCGCCGGCGTGGCGGAACGCGACGGGCAGATGCACCGGGTGGACATCATCAACGCCACCCTGGCCAAGGCCTTCGGGGTTTTCGGCGGCTATATTGCTGCAACTGCGAAGATGGTGGACGCGATCCGCAGCTACGCGCCCGGCTTCATCTTCACCACCTCGCTGCCGCCCGCGGTGGCGGCCGGCGCGGCGGCTTCGGTGCGCTTCCTGAAGACGGCCGAAGGCCAGGCTTTGCGCGACAAGCAGCAGGAAAACGCCCGCATCCTGAAGATGCGGCTGAAGGCCGTGGGCCTGCCGATCATCGACGAGGGCACGCATATTGTGCCCGTCCATGTCGGCAACCCCATCCATTGCAAGATGCTGTCCGACATGCTGCTGGAAGAGCATGGCGTCTATGTCCAGCCGATCAACTTCCCCACCGTGCCCCGGGGGACCGAGCGGCTGCGCTTCACCCCCTCGCCGGTGCATGACCCGAAAGAGATCGACCGGCTGGTGAAGGCGATGGATTCGCTGTGGCGGCAATGTGCGCTGAATCGTGCCGAGCTTTCCGCCTGAGGCGCCATCTCGCATGTGCAAAGGCGCTTGCCCTGTGCTAGCGTTCCCGCAATACGAGGCCCGGTGAGTCGCAGGGGAAGCGACTCGGTTCAACAGGCCAATCCAAGGGGACAGATCGCGGATGATCGGCTGGAGGTCCAAACCTCAGGCAGCGGAGGAGGAGAAGCCGAAGGGCTTCGACGATTTCGACCTTCGCCTGGGCGACCTGATGCGCGGCGAAAGGGCCACGCTGGGCAAGTCGCTTCTGGACGTGCAGCGCGAACTCAAGATCAAGGCCACCTATATCGCCGCCATCGAGAATGCCGATGTCTCGGCCTTCGAGACCCCCGGTTTCGTGGCCGGCTACGTGCGCTCCTACGCCCGTTATCTGGGCATGGACCCGGATGACTCCTTCGCCCGCTTCTGCCGCGAGGCGAATTTCGCCGTGGCGCACGGGCTGTCGGCCTCGGCGGCGCCGCAGCGGCTGGCGCAGGCCCGCGCCCGGGTGGAATTCGCCGATCCGCTGGCCAATCCCAACGCCACCTTCATCCCCCGCGGCGAAAGCGTGTTCAGCCGGGTCGAACCCGGCGCCGTCGGCTCGGTCGCGGTGCTGCTGGCGCTGATCGTCGCCATCGGCTACGGCGGCTGGTCGGTGCTGCGCGAGGTGCAGCGGGTGCAACTGGCCCCGGTGGACGAGGCGCCCTCGGTGGTGGCGCAGATCGACCCGCTGGACGGCGCGCAGCCCGCCGACCCGCAGGCCGTGGTCAAGGAGCCCGAGACCGCGGTGGCGGAAAACCAGGCCGCGCCCGACCTGATGGACCGGCTCTATCGGCCGCAGGAGTTGGACGTGCCGGTGCTGGTGTCGCGCGACGGCCCCATCGCCGCCATCGACCCGCGGGCCGGCGGCCCGGTGGCCGGTCCGGCCGGAGTCGCCCTGGCCGATCCGGCTGAGGCCGAGACGGTCAAGGTGATGGCCGATGCCCGTCCCGGGGTGGAAATCCTGGCGGTGCGCCCGGCCTGGGTGCGGGTCAGCGCCGCCGACGGCACCGTGCTGTTCGAGAAGAACCTGGACGCCGGCGAACGCTATGCGGTTCCGGCGCTGGAAGAGGCGGCGGTGCTGCGCACCGGCAACTCCGGTTCGGTCTATTTCCTGGTGGACGGCGCGACCTATGGTCCCGCAGCGCCGGGGGCGAACGTGGCCAAGAACATCGCCCTGACCGCCGAGGCGCTGACGGCGAAATACACCCTCGCCGATCCCGGCGCCGACGAGGCCCTGGCCAAGGTGATGACCGCCGATGCCTCGGCCACTGTCGAGGTGGCGGTGGAGTGACCCCTTCGTGAAGGCCGGGGCGGGCCCGGGCGGTTGCCGCCCGGTGGGCTTTTGCCTATGTTCGCCGCGAATGGCTTGAGGCATCCCCATGTCGCTGAACCCGATCCGTCCCTGGCGCAACATCGAGCGGCGGAAGAGCCGCCGGATCATGGTGGGCCGCGTGCCGGTGGGCGGCGATGCGCCGATCACGGTGCAGACCATGACCAACACCGACACTTCGGACGTGAAGGCGACGCTGGACCAGGTGATCCGCGCCGCCGAGGCGGGGGCGGACATCGTGCGGGTCTCCACCCCGGACGAGGCCTCGACCCGCGCCCTGCGCGAGATCGTGCGCGAAAGCCCGGTGCCGATCGTGGCGGACATCCATTTCCACTATCGCCGCGCCATCGAGGCGGCGGAGGCGGGGGCGGCCTGCCTGCGGATCAACCCCGGCAACATCGGCGACGCGAAGCGGGTGGCCGAGGTGGTGCGGGCGGCGAAGGACCACGGCTGCTCGATCCGTATCGGGGTGAACGCGGGGTCGCTGGAGCGGCATCTGCTGGAGAAATACGGCGAGCCCTGCCCGGATGCGATGGTGGAAAGCGGCCTCGACCATATCAAGCTGTTGCAGGACAACGATTTCCACGAGTTCAAGATCAGCTGCAAGGCCTCGGACGTGTTCCTTTCGGCGGCGGCCTACCAGCAGCTGGCGGCGGCGACCGACGCGCCGATCCACCTCGGTATCACCGAGGCGGGCGGGCTGACCTCCGGCACGGTGAAATCGGCCATCGGCCTCGGCAGCCTGCTGTGGTTCGGCATCGGCGATACCATCCGGGTGTCGCTGTCGGCCGACCCGGTGGAGGAGGTCAAGGTCGGCTACGAGATCCTGAAGAGCCTCGGGTTGCGCACCCGCGGCGTGCAGATCATCTCCTGCCCCAGCTGCGCGCGGCAGGGCTTCGACGTGATCCGCACCGTGGAGGCGCTGGAGAAGCGGCTGGAGCACATCAAGACACCGATGAGCCTGTCGATCATCGGCTGCGTCGTGAACGGCCCCGGCGAGGCGCTGATGACCGACATCGGCTTCACCGGCGGCGGCGCCGGCAAGGGCATGGTCTACATGGCCGGCCGGCAGGACCACACCATGACCAACGAGAAGATGATTGACCATATCGTCGAACTGGTCGAGAAGCGCGCCGAGGAACTGGCCGCGCTGGAGGCGCAGGCGGCGGAGTAGGGCGATTTCCGCGCGGAAATCGCCCCGAAAATCGCGCGATTTTCGGCGTCAGCCGTCCTGACGCTGGCCCTCGACGATCTGGCGCATCCCGTCCAGCGGCACGTAGCCGCGCACCATGGTGCGGTCGATCACGAAGGTGGGGGTGCCGTTGATCTCCAGCGCCGTCGCCAGGTCGTGGTTGGCGACGATCACCGCCTGGACCTCTTCCGAGCCCATCTTCGCCGTCACCGCCGCCGGGTCGTGCCCCAGCTCGGTCGCCAGCCGCCCCAGCGTCTCGGCATTGGCCTCGCCGCGCAGGGTGACCAGCGCGTCATGGGCCTTCTTGTAGGCCGCGTCGCCGTAGAGCATCCGCACCGAGATGGCGAATTGCGACGACAAGAGCGATTCCTCGCCGAGGATGGGGAATTCCTTCAGCACGAAGCGGATGTTGCCGTCGCTGCCGACCAGTTCCTCCACCTCCTCATAGGCCTTGCGGCAATAGCCGCAGCGGTAGTCCATGAACTCGACCACGGTGATGTCGCCGTCGGGGTTGCCGCCCACCCAGTCGTCGGGGCTGTGGTAGATGGCGTCGCGGTTCGCCTCCATCAGCTGCAGGTCGCGGTCGGCGGCGGCCATGTCCTCGCGCACCTGCAGCTCGGTCATCGCCTCGACGATCACCTCGGGGTTTTCCAGCAGATAGGCGCGGACCTCCTCGCGGAAGGCGGCGCGCTCGGCCTCGGTCATCTCTCCCAGGCCGCCGGCGAGGGCGGGGAGGGCGGTCAGCGTGGCGGCGAGGGCGAGGGGCAGGCGCATGGGGCTTCCTTTGCAGGTTGACCCGAACCGCGGGTCGTGGAACGGCCGAACCTTAAGGGGCAGGGCGGGAGCAGCGCAAGCCGGGGATCGCCGCGGCGCGGGGCGGTCGCCGCTTTGTGATGGGCCCGGCGGCGGCAAGGTGAATTTACTTCCGCCCGCCCGCCGGGGATAATGGGGCAAGAAAAGGGCAGGCGATGCGGGCGCTTCTTGCAGTTCTGGCGATGGTCTGGGCGCTGGCCTTCGGGGCGGCGGCGCAGGATCTGTCGGCGCTGGCGCGGCTGGATGCGGGGCAGAGCCACCTGCAGGGCGATGCCGGCGGGGTGGAGATCGCGCTGGCGATCAGCCAGCCGGTGCCCTGGCGGGTGCGGCTGCTGGACGATCCGCCGCGGCTGATCCTCGACATGCGCGAGGTGGACTGGAAGGGCGTCGAGACTCTGGCGCTGCCCACGCCGGTGCGCGCCCTGCGGGCCGGGGTGTTCCGCCCGGGCTGGTCGCGGCTGGTGGTGGAGCTGGACGGGCCCTGGACGGTGGCGCGGTCCGAAATGCAGACCGGCGATCCCGGCGCGGTGGTCCGGCTGGCGCTGGAACCGGCGACGGCTGCGGCCTTCGCCGCCGAGGCCGCGCGGCCCGAGCCGGCGGAATGGGCGGCGCCGAAAGCCGCCGACCTGCCGCCGTCGCCGGTGCAGGGCAGCGGGCCGGTGGTGGTGGTGCTGGACCCCGGTCACGGCGGCATCGACCCGGGGGCCGAACGCGAGGGCCAGACCGAGGCGAAGCTGATGCTGACCTTCGCCCGCGAACTGAAGGAGGCGCTGCTGCGCGACGGCCGCTTCAAGGTGGTGATGACCCGCAACGAGGATGTCTTCGTGCCGCTGGAGACCCGCATCTCCATCGCCCGGGCGGCCGGCGCGACGGTGTTCCTGTCGCTGCACGCCGATGCGCTGGCCGAGGGCGAGGCGCAGGGGGCCACGGTCTACACCCTGGCCGAGGAGGCCACCGACGAGGCGGCGCAGGCGCTGGCCGAGCGGCACGACCGCGACGACCTGCTGGCGGGGCTGGACCTGAGCGCGCAGGACGACGTGGTGGTGACGGTGCTGATGGACATGGCGCGGACCGAGACGCAGCCGCGGGTGGACCGGCTGGCCGGCCATCTGGTCGGCGCGATCAAGGGGGCGGAGCTGCGGATGCACCGCCACCCGCACCAGCAGGGCGGATTCTCGGTGTTGAAATCGCCCGACATCCCCTCGGCGCTGGTCGAACTGGGGTTCCTGTCCTCGGCCCGCGACCTGAAGCGGCTGGAGGACCCGGAGTGGCGGGCGAGGATGGCGGCCGCCCTGGTCGCCGGGCTGGCGGCCTGGGCAGAGGAAGACAGGGCGATCCGGGCGGTGAAGGGCGGCTAGCCGCCGGGCCGGCCGGCCAAGGTTTTGACGGGGCCGCGCGTCTGCTATAGGGAGGCGCGACATCCAAGGCAGACGGGCACGGGAGACAGGCGTGATACGTTTCATCGGCTCTTTCTTCGGAGCCATCTTCACGATGATCACGCTGGGCGCCTTCTTCGGCGCCCTGACCGTCGGCGCGATCTTCTGGATGTATTCCAGCGACCTGCCCAGCCACGAAAGCCTGGCGCAATACACCCCGCCGACGATCAGCCGCATCTACACCGGCGAGGGCAAGGTGCTGGACGAATTCGCCCGCGAGCGGCGGCTGTTCGTCCCGGCCGAGGACATCCCCGACCTGGTGAAGCAGGCCTTCATCTCGGCCGAGGACCAGAACTTCTACAGCCACGAGGGCTACGACGCCCGCGGCATGATCGCGGCGCTGGTCGATGCGGTGAAGAGCAAGGGCGAGGACATCCGCGGCGCCTCGACCATCACCCAGCAGGTGGCGAAGAACATGCTGCTGGACGGCACCCGCAAGGGCGCCAAGGGGATCGAGCGCAAGATCAAGGAGATTATCCTGGCCACAAGGCTGGAGGCGACGCTGTCCAAGGACCGCATCCTTGAAATCTACATGAACCAGATCGACCTCGGCTACCGCAGCTTCGGGGTGGCGGCGGCGGCGCAGACCTATTTCAACAAGACCCTGGACCAGCTGACCCCGGGCGAGGCCGCCTATCTGGCGGCGCTGCCGAAATCCCCCGGCAAGGGCCTGCGGCCGGTGCAGGAATACGACCGCGCGGTCGAGCGGCGGAACTATGTCCTCGGCGAGATGCGCCAGAACGGCTACATCGACCAGGCCACCTACGAGGCGGAAAAGGCGCAGCCCCTGAAGACGGTGATGGCGGGGGATTACCCCTCCTACCGCGAGGCGCTGCCCGACCGCACCTATTTCACCGAAGAGATCGCCCGCCAGCTGTCGAAGAACTTCGGCGAGGAGGAGTTCTACAACGGCGGCCTGACCATCCGCGCCACCATCGACCCCGAGTTGCAGCGCCAGGCCGAGACCTCGCTGCGCATCGCGCTGGAGAAATACGACCGCAGCCTCGGCCGCTGGCGCGGCACCGGCGAGGTGCTGGACGCCTCGGTGCTGGACAGCGAGGCCGAATGGCGCGCGGCGCTGGCCGCCGTCGAGGTGCCGCGCGACATCGAGGGCTGGTTCCCGGCGGTGGTGCTGGAAGTGGGCGACGGCGAATTGCGGATCGGCATCGAGGGCGTCGAGGCGACCGAGGCCGAGCCGCAGGTGGTGCCGCGCGCCGACATCGAGTGGATGCGCGGCAATTTCCACGACAATTTCAAGCCGGGCGATGTGGTCCATGTCCGCCGGATGACCGACGACAAGGACGGCGGCTTCATCCGCTGGACCCTGCGGCAGGTGCCGGAGGTGCAGGGCGCCTTCATGGCGATGGACGTGACCACCGGCCGGGTGCTGGCGATGCAGGGCGGCTTCAGCTATCAGGATTCGGTGTTCAACCGCGCCACTCTGGCCAAGCGCCAGCCCGGCTCCAGCTTCAAGCCCTTCGTCTATGCCGCCGCGCTGGACAGCGGCTTCACCCCCGCCACCATCGTCGTCGACGCGCCGATCGAGGTGAACACGCCGCAGGGGCTGTGGACGCCGAAGAACGCCTCGAACAAGTATTACGGCCCGGCGCCGCTGCGGACGGGGATCGAGCAGAGCCGCAACCTGATGACCATCCGCATCGCCGAGGAGATCGGGATGCAGACGGTGGCGGGCTATGCCGAACGCTTCGGCGTCTACGACCGGATGAACCCCTATCTCGCCAATGCGCTCGGCGCGCAGGAGACCACGCTCTACCAGATGGTCGCCGCCTATGCGATGTTCGCCAACGGCGGCGAGCGGCTGGAGCCGACGCTGGTCGACCGGGTGCAGGACCGCTACGGCCGCACCGTCTATCGCCACGACAAGCGGGTCTGCACCGATTGCACCGATCCCGGCCTGCCGAAGGGCGCGGGGCTGGAGATCACCTCGGACCGCGAGCGGGTGATGGACGCGATCACCGCCTATCAGCTGACCAGCATGATGGAGGGCGTGGTGCAGCGCGGCACCGCGCGCGGCATCAACCTGCCGGTGCCGGTGGCGGGCAAGACCGGGACGACGAACGACGCCAAGGACGTGTGGTTCATCGGCTATACCAGCACCATCGTCGCCGGCTGCTACATCGGTTACGACAACCCGAAATCGCTCGGCAACGTCTCGGGCGGCGGCTTCTGCGGCCCGGTGTTCGAGAGCTTCATGAAGGAAGCGATCAAGAAATACGGCGGGGCCAAGTTCAAGGTGCCGCCGGGGGGCTATTTCGTGAAGATCGACCGCTTCACCGGCGCCCGCCTGCCCGACGACGCCAGCGGCGAGAACGTGGTGGCGGAATATTTCCGCGAGGGCGAGGACCCGATCTTCGGCCTGGGCGCGCTGGTCGACGGCGGCTTCGAGATGGGCCAGAATCTGCCGCTCTATGCCTATGGCGAGACCGAGAGCGGCGGCAGCACCGTCACCACCGCGACGGGCGAGACCAAGGTGATCCCGAAGAAGGCCGATTTCGGCACCGTCTCCTCGGGCGGGCTCTATTGAACCAATGGGCGGCCGGCGCGGCCCGCACCCTTGCCGGGGCGCGGCAGGGGCGTTATCAGGCCGCCGGAACCTAGGGAAAGACGGGCATCATGCGCGCAGAGACGCAAGCTCATGTTGAGGCGATCCGCAAGTCGCTGGTGCTGCTGGCGCAGCGGATGGACTGGGAGACCGCGCCGCACCGGCTGGAAGAGTTCAACGCGCTGATCGAGCAGCCCGATCTGTGGAACGACCCCGCCAAGGCGCAGAAGCTGATGCGTGAGCGGCAGTCGCTGATGGATGCGGTGAACGGCTACAAGCTGATCGAGGCCGGGCTGAACGACAACATCGGCCTGATCGAACTGGGCGAGGCCGAGGGCGAGGAAGAGGTGGTCGCCGAGGCCGAGACGGCGCTGAAGGCGCTGGCCGAGGTGGCGGCGCAGAAGGAGCTGGAGGCGCTCTTGAACGGCGAGGCCGACGGCAACGACACCTTCCTGGAGATCAACGCCGGGGCGGGCGGGACCGAGTCGCAGGACTGGGCCGAGATGCTGGCGCGGATGTATACCCGCTGGGCCGAACGCCGCGGCTTCACCGTCGAGATGCTGTCGGAAACGCCGGGCGAAGAGGCGGGGATCAAGTCGGTGGCCTACAAGATTTCCGGCCACAATGCCTATGGCTGGCTGAAGACCGAAAGCGGCGTGCACCGGCTGGTCAGGATTTCCCCCTTCGGCTCGGGCGACAAGCGGCAGACCTCCTTCGCCAGCGTCTGGGTCTATCCGGTGGTGGACGACAACATCGAGATCGAGGTGCTGGACAAGGACATCCGCATCGACACCTTCCGGTCGTCGGGCGCCGGCGGCCAGCACGTCAACAAGACCGACTCGGCGGTGCGGATCACCCACTTCCCGACCGGGATCGTGGTGACCTCCAGCCTGAAGTCGCAGCACCAGAACCGCGAGATCGCCATGAACGCGCTGAAGGCGCGGCTCTACCAGATGGAACTGGACCGCCGCTCGGCTGCGGTGAACGAGGCGCATGACGCCAAGGGCGATGCCGGCTGGGGCAACCAGATCCGGTCCTATGTCCTGCAGCCCTACCAGATGGTGAAGGACCTGCGCACCAGCTACGAGACCAGCGACACCCAAGGGGTGCTGGACGGCGACCTGGATGCCTTCATGGCGGCGACGCTGGCGCTGGACATGGCCGGCAAGAGCCGGGCCGACGCCGAGGGCTGAGGAGGCGGGGGCTCGTCGGGGTCTTCGACTCTCCTCGCCGAGGAGGAGCCGGAGGCGAAGGACGAGGCCGGTTAACCTGCCGCGAAAATACCTGTTTGGAAAAGCTGCATCCCGCGCATAGCCTTTCCCCGCAAGAGGGAGGGGCAGGATGCATCAGGACACCGCGGGCGCGCGCCCGATGCCGGAGATACTGGAACTGGACTTCGGCGACCTGCGCGCGGCGCTGGCGGCGGGCTGGCGGGACTTCCTGCGCGCGCCGGTCTTCGGCCTGTTCTTCGCCGGGGTCTATGTCGCGGGCGGCTGGCTGATCGCCTGGGCCTCGCTGACCGAGGGGCAGATCTGGTGGACGATCTTCGCCGGCTGCGGCTTCCCGATCCTCGGTCCCTTCATCGCCTGCGGCTTCTACGAGGTCTCGCGCCGGCTGGAGGCGGGCGAGGCGCTGGACTGGGGCGGCGTCCTCGGCGCGATCTTCCGGCAGAAGGACCGGCAGATCCCGACCATGGCGGCGATCGTCGTGGTGTTCTTCCTGTTCTGGAACTTCCTCGCCCACATGATCTTCGCGCTTTTCCTCGGCACCGCCACGCTGACCAATGTCACCAGAAGCCTTGAGGTCTTCCTGACGCCGGAGGGGCTGACGATGCTGGCTTTCGGCACCGCGGTGGGGGCGGTCTTCGCCGGGGTGCTCTATGCGCTGGCGGTGGTGAGCCTGCCCATGCTGATGGACCGCGAGGTGGATTTCATCACCGCGATGATCACCAGCTGGGCGCTGGTGGCGGCCAATCCCCGGGTGATGCTGGCCTGGGGCGCGCTGATCGCGGTGTCGCTGTTCCTCGGCATGGCGACCGGGTTCCTGGGGCTGTTCGTGGCGCTGCCGCTGTTCGGGCACGCGAGCTGGCACCTGTATCGGCGGGCGCTGGAGTAGGAGGGCGAGGGCGGGGTGAACCGGCCCTGCAGACGCTCTTCCCGCAGGTCGTCTGGCGAAGGCCTTCGCCACAGCGCCACGCTTCCCCTTGTCCGGCCGGGCCTCAATAGCCCGGCCAGCGCCCGCCCGCCCCTCGGCGGGCGCTTCTCGCCCGCCCGGGCGGGCGCTGGCCTCTCGGGGATTTGGGACACCACCGTCTCCGGGTGCAACGTCGCGAGCGGGCGGGGGCGAGGCAGCGCCTCGCCTTTTCCCGCCCGGTTCAGCGGCGATGACGAAAAGCAAAAGGCGCGCCCCTCGGCGCGCCTTGCGATCCTGCGGCGGGGGAGGGATCAGACCTCGGCCGGCTTCTCCGCCGGTTCCGGCGCGGCGTTGCGCATCGGCGGCAGGGTCGCGGTGGTGACGCGGCCCGAGGCCAGCGGGTCTTCCTGCCGCTGCACCGAGCCCTCGAAATGCGCGCCCGACTCGATGGCGATGGTCTTGTGGATGATGTCGCCTTCCACCCGCGCGGTGGCGGTCAGGCGGACCTTCAGCCCGCGGACCCGGCCGATCACCCGGCCGTTGACCACGATGTCGTCGGCGACGATCTCGCCGCGGATGGTGGCGCTTTCGCCGACCGTCAGCAGATGGGCGCGGATGTCGCCCTCCACCGTGCCCTCGACCTGGATGTCGCCGGTGGTGCGCAGGTTGCCGACCACGGTCAGGTCCGAGGACAGGACCGAGGTCACGGCCTTGCCCTTGGGCGCCGTGGGGGTGAAGTCCATCGAGGGTTTCGTCACGGGTGCCTCCGGGGCCTTGGGTTTCTCGCCGTCGGCCTTGCTGGGCCCGGGCTCGTTGATGCGGCTCTTAGAAAACATCGCTGGCTGCCTTTATGAACTTCACCGGATTGACGGCAGAGCCGCCGATCCGGACTTCGTAGTGGAGGTGGGTGCCGGTGGACCGGCCTGAATTGCCCATATCACCGATCCGGTCCCCGCGCGAGACCCTTTGGCCGACCTCGACCCGGATCTGGGAGAGATGGGCGTAGCGGGTCTCGATCCCGAAGGCATGCTGGATCTTGATCAGGCGACCATAGCCGTTTTCCCAGCCGGCGTGGATCACGACGCCGTCAGCGGTGGCGTAGATCGGCGTGCCGTAGTCGCCGGCCAGATCCTGCCCCTCGTGCTTGCGGTAGCCGCGGCCAAGCGGGTCGTTGCGGCCGCCGAATCCGCTGGTCCAGCGCACCGAGGACTTGACCGGCATCCCCAGCGGCACCCGGAAGGCGGCCATGCGGTAGAGGTTCATCTCCTCCAGTTCCTTCAGGATCGCATTGGCGCGCAATTCGTCGGTGCTGAGCACCGTGCTGCCCGAGGTGGAGGCGGTGATCGGCGACAGCGGCCCGCCCTGGCCGGAATAGCCCTTGCGGACCGAGGAGATCAGGTCGTCGGGGTCCAGCCCGGCGGCGCGGAACATCTTGTCCAGCGGCTCCATCGAGACCGTCACCGCCTCTTCCAGCTTGGCGAAGATGGCGTCGTTGCGGGCCTCCAGCGCGGCCTTCTCCAGCGCCAGCGAGGCCAGCTCCTCGCGCACGGCGGCGGTCTCGACGGCATCGGCGTCGCGGGCGCGGGCGGTCTGGCCGAGCGCGCCGGTCAGGTAGTCCAGCGTGGCGGCGGTGTCGCGGATGCGGCCCATCTCGGTGGCGCCGCCGCCCTGCTGGTTCAGCGCCAGCGTCATCCGCTCGGCCTCGGCCCGGGCCTCGTCGCGTTCCTGGATGGTGCGGCGCAGGGTGTTCTGGATCACCTCGATCCCGGTCTCCAGCTCGCGCCGGCTGTCCTCGGAGGCCAGCAGCTTCTCCTGCATCTCGCTGACCTGCGCCAGCGCGATGTTGAAGCGTTCCTGCGCGCGGACGGCTTCCTCGGCACGGGTGTCGCGGTCGGTGGAGATGAAAGCGAGGCGTTCCTCGAACAGCACGCGCTGGCGTTGGGTCTGCTCGCGGGCCGATCCGGCGCCGATGGTCTCCATCATGATGATGGCGGTGGCGACGATGGTCCAGGCCAGGCCGAGCGTGCCGACCACCAGCGCGATGGCCTGGGTTGCGGGGCGCAGGCGGACGAAGCGGGTGCCGTGGTCGGATTTGAGGAACAGCCGCTGTTCGGGGAAATAGCGTTCCAGCTGGGTATTGATCCGGAAGGCGAGGCGGGTCAGCACTGGCGGGCGCGTCCGTTCTTTGGTGTGGAAAGGGGCGGCGCCCGGGGGCCGCTCTGGTGTGCGGATTGATTAGCGGGCGTGTTACACCGCCGCAACGATTTTGACCGGAAGGGTGCGAAACCGGCCTGCGGGGGCGGAAAGATCGGCAGAAACCCGCCGATCGGGCGGGGACGGCCCTCGGCGGGGGCTGGCTCCGCTGTTATCCCTGCGCAAGCGCCCGGCCGTCTAGCGAAGGCCATCGCCTTCGCCACCGCGCAACGGTTCAGCATGGACCGGCCGGGACCATAAGTCCCGGCCAGCGCCCGACCCGCCCTCGGCGGGCGCTTCTCGCCCGCCGGGTCGGGCGCTGGCCTCCCGGGGTTTAGAGTGACTGCCGTCTCCGGGTGCAGCCGCCGCGCACGGGCGGGGGCGAGGCAATGCCTCGCCTGATCCCGCCCGGTCAGACCGCGGACCGGCCCGCAGTGACGCCGATCCGCTACTCATCCCCGTCCCCGGCCAGCGGCCAGTAGAAATCCGGCGGCAGGCCGGCCTCGGCGCGTTTCTCCTCGTTGAAGGGCGGTTTCAGCGCGCCGTGGAAGTAGCGGCGGACCAGGGCGTGGAACACCTCCTTCGGGTCCTCGCCGTCGCGGCCGCAGAGCCAGTTGAACCATTTAGAGCCATAGGCGACATGGCCGACCTCCTCGGCATAGATCACCTCCAGCGCGGCGATGGCATCTTCCTCGCCCGCCTTGCGGAAGATGTCGATCATGCCCGGGGTCACGTCGAGGCCGCGCGCCTCCAGCACCATCGGCACAACGGCGAGGCGGCCCTTCAGGTCGTCCACGGTGTCCTCGGCGGCGCGCCACATGCCGGCATGGGCGGGCAGCGCGCCGTAATGGCTGCCCCTCCGCTCCAGCACGTCGCAGATCAGGTTGAAATGCTTGGCCTCCTCGTCGGCGGCCTTTACCCAGTCGTCATAGAAGCCGGCGGGCATCGACTGGTCGGCGAAGCGGGCGATGATGTCCCAGTGCAGGTCCACCGCGTTCAGCTCGATATGCGCCAGCGCGTGGAGAAGCGCGATGCGGCCCTGCGGGCTGCCCGGGCGGCGGCGCGGCACCTCGCGCGGGGGCAGGAGTTCCGGGCGCGCGGGCCTTGCGGGACGCAGCGGCGGCTCGGCCCGGCCGATGGGCAGCGGAGTGCCTTCGGCGCGGGCGGCGAACCAGGCGGCGGCGTGGCGGCGGCCGAGCGCGGTCTTCGCGCGCCCGTCGGCGGTGGTCAGCACCTCCACCGCCATCTCGGCCAGGGTCGCCCCCATCACAGCGCCCGGGCCGCGGCCAGCACCTCTTCGGCATGGCCCTTGACCTTCACCTTCGGCCAGACCCGGGCCACCCGGCCCTCGCCGTCGATCAGGAAGGTGGCGCGGGTGATGCCGAGGAACAGCCTGCCGTAAAGGCTCTTCTCGCCCCAGACCCCGTAATCCTCGCAGGTCCGCCCGGTCTCGTCGGAGGCGAGGATGACCTGCAGTCCGTGCTTGGCGCAGAACTTGTCATGCGCCTTCACCGAATCCTTGGAAATGCCGATGACGGTGGTGCCTGCGGCGGCGAACCCGGCCGCAAGGGCCGAGAAGTCCTGCGCCTCCAGCGTGCAGCCGGGGGTGTCGTCCTTGGGGTAGAAGTAGAGCACCGCCTTGCCGGGGCGAAGGGCGGAGAGGGTGACGCTGCCGCCGCCGTCGCGGGGCAGGGTGAAGTCGGGGGCGGTCTCGCCAGCGCTGATCATGGGCGTCTCCTTGCCAAGGCGGAAGGCCGGGCTTGGTGTTCTTGTTGCCTTCCGGCAGAGTTGAAGGCAAGGGGCAGGCGCCTGCGGCAAGACGGGCACGGAATTGAGGCACATGGCCGATCTGGCTGAGGGCATGGAAGACCGGAGCGAACCGGAGGCCGCGGCATCGCCGCGCCGCCGGCTGCCGCGGCTGCGCCGGCGCCACCGGCCCCGGCTGGGCCTGCGGCTGGTGCTGGCGCTGCTGGTGATCGCGCTGGCCCTCGGGATTTGCGGCATGGCGCTGACCGGGCGCAGCCTCGGCCTGCCGGTCTGGGCTGTGGCCGAGGCCGAGGCGCGGCTGAACCGGGCCTTGCAGGACAACAGCCACCTGCCCGAGGGCGCGGCCGTCGCGCTCGGCGATATCGAGGTGGCGCTGGACCGCGACTTCACCCCGCGCTTCCGCCTGCTGGACCTGCGGCTGATCGAGCCGGAGGGGCGGTCGATCCTCGCCCTGCCGGAACTGGCGGTGGCGCTGGACCCCGGGGCGCTGCTGCGCGGGCAACTGCGCCCGGCCTCCGTCCGCCTGCTGGGGGCGCAGCTGGAGGCGGTGCGCGACGAGGAGGGGCGGATCGGCCTGTCCATCGGCGGGATTTCCGGCGCGCAGCAGCCGCAGTCGCTGGCCGCGGTGCTGGACGCGCTGGACCGGATGTTCTCCACCCCCGCGCTGGAGGGGCTGCGGCTGATCGAGGCCGAGGCGCTGACGCTGACGCTGAAGGACGCCCGCGCCGGGCGGGAATGGCAGCTGGGGGACGGCCGGCTGATCCTGGAGAACCGGCCCGAGGGGCTGGCGGCGGAACTGGGGGTGACACTCTTGGACGGCGAGACCCCGGCTTCGGCCCGGATGACGATCGAGACCGAGAAGGCGACCTCGGCCGCGCGGCTGCTGGCCAACCTGGACCAGATGGCGGCGGCCGACCTTGCCGCGCAGGCGCCGCCGCTGGCGGTGCTGGGGCTCCTGGAGGCGCCGATCTCCGGCCGGATGATCGGCGAGCTGGACGCGGAGGGGCGGCTGAAGGGATTCGAGGGCGCGCTGTCGCTGGGGGCCGGCGTGGTGCGGCCCGCGCCCGAGGCGGCGCCGGTGGCCTTCGACCGCGCCGGCATCGCGCTGCGCTACGACCCGGCGCGACAGCGGATCACGCTGGGCAGCCTGCGGGTGGAAAGCGCCTCGCTGCGGCTGCGCGCGCGGGGATCGGCCGAGTTGCAGGACGGCAAGGGCGGGCTGGCGGCGCCGGGGCAGATGCCGGCGGCGGTGGTGGGGCAGCTGGCCTTCTCCGAGGTGATGGTGGACCCGGAGGGGCTGTTCGAGGAACCCGTCCGCTTCGACACCGGCGCGCTGGCGATGCGGGTCACGCTGTCGCCGTTCCGGGCCGAGATCGGCCAGCTGTCGCTGGGCGAGGGCGAGGGCCAGTTGCGGCTGACCGGCGACATGGCGGCGGGGCAGGGCGGCTGGCGCGGCGGCGTGGACGTGGGGCTGGACCGGATCGACGCCGACCGGCTGCTGAAACTCTGGCCGGTCTCGGTGGTGCCGAAGACCCGCAGATGGCTGGCCGCCAACGTCGGCCAGGCCGAGTTCCGCGATTTCGACGCCAGCCTGCGGCTGGAACCGGGGCAGGAGCCGCGTTTCGCGCTGGACTACAGCTTCGACGGCGCCGAGGTCCGCTTCATCCGCACCCTGCCGCCGGTGCAGGACGGCACCGGGCGGGCGGTGATCTTCGGCAATGCCTATACCGTGGCGCTGGAAAGCGGCCATGTCACCGCGCCGGACGGCGGCCGGATCGACGCCGCCGGCTCGGTCATGCTGGTGCCGGACATCACCCATATCCCGGCGCAGGCGGAGGTGACGCTGGTCACCCGGTCGTCGCTGACCGCGGCGCTGTCGCTCCTGGATCAGGAGCCGTTCCGCTTCCTGACCAAGGCCGGGCGGCCGGTGGACCTGGGCGAGGGGCGGGCGGAGATCACCTCGCGGCTGAACTTCCCGCTGAAGGAGAAGATCGGCGTCGGCGACGTGTCCTATACGGTGACGGGCCTCGTCCGCGATTTCCGGTCGACCGTGCTGGTGCCGGGCAAGGCGCTGGCGCTGCCGGAGATGGCGGTGAAGGTGACGCCCGCCGGAATGGAACTGGCGGGCAGGGGCAAGCTGGACGAACTGCCCTTCGACGCGACCTTCCGCCAGCCTTTCGGCGCCGAGGCCGGGGGGCGGGCGACGGCCAGCGCGAAGGTCTGGCTGACCGATGCAAGACTGCGCGGCTTCGGCATCGCCCTGCCCGAAGGGTGGCTGTCGGGCGAGGCGGTGGCCGAGGTGGAGATGGACATCCCCAAGGGCGCGCCGCTGTCGCTGGAGCTGACCTCCGCGCTGGCGGGGGCGGGGCTGAAGGTGCCCCCCTTGGGCTGGTCGAAGCCGGCCAAGGCCAAGGCCAGCCTGACGCTGTCGGCCCGGCTGGGCGAGCGGCCGGAAGTGACCGCGCTGCGGCTGGATGCGCCGGGGCTCTTGGCCGAGGGGCGGCTGACCACCGCCCCGGGCGGCGGGCTGGAACGGGCCAGCTTCTCGCGGCTGGAGGCGGGCAACTGGCTGGCGGCCCGGGTCGATCTGGTCGGCCGCGGCAAGGCCCGGGCGCCGGCGGTGGAGATCGGCGGCGGCACCCTGAACCTGCCGCTGATGCCGAAGACCGCCGGCGGCGGCGAGGGCGACGGGGCCGAGATGAAGGTGGCGCTGGACCGGCTGGTGGTCTCCTCCTCCGTCGCGCTGACCGATTTCCGCGGCGCCTTCAAGGCGCTGAAGGGCGGGCTGGACGGCCGCTTCACCGCAGCGGTCAACGGCCGCGGCGGGGTTGAGGGCGCGGTGGTGCCCGACCGCGGGCGCACGGCGGTGCGGATCACCTCGGGCAATGCCGGCACGGTGATGGCGGCGGCGGGGGTGTTCAGGAACGGCCGCGGCGGCACGCTGGACCTGACGCTTTCCCCGCGCGGGCCCGAGGGGCAATATGTCGGCAACGCCAGCTTCACCCGGCTGTCGGTGCAGGAGGCCCCGGCGCTGGCGGCGCTGCTGTCGGCGATCTCGGTCGTCGGCCTCCTGGAGCAGATGAACGGGCAGGGGCTGATGTTCGACGAGGGCGACGTGGAATTCGTGCTGTCCTCGGCCGGGGTGCAGATCACCCGCGGCGCGGCGGTCGGCGCCTCGCTTGGCATTTCCTTCGAGGGCGCCTATTCCAGCGCCTCGGACAAGCTGGACCTGCAAGGCGTGATCTCTCCGGTCTATATCCTCAACGGCATCGGCCAGATCTTCGCGCCGCGGAAGGGCGAGGGGCTGTTCGGCTTTTCCTACCGGCTCAGCGGCCCGGCGGCGAATCCCTCGGTCAGCGTCAACCCGCTGTCGATCCTGACGCCCGGCATGTTCCGCGAGATCTTCCGCCGCCCGGCCCCGGTGGTGCGCAGGGCGCCGGGGGGATGAGGGCGGGAATGAGATGAAGCTGTCCGATTTCGACTTCGACCTGCCGGAGGCGCTGATCGCCACCCGCCCCGCCCGGCCACGGACGGCAGCGCGGCTGCTGCTGGCCGAGGGCGACGCGATCCGCGACCTGCATGTGCGCGATCTGGTGGAGGTGTTCCGGCCCGGCGATCTGCTGGTGCTGAACAACACCAGGGTGATCCCGGCGCGGCTGTTCGGCACCCGTGCGCGCGGCGAGGCGGTGGCGAAGGTGGAGGTCACGCTGCTGGAACCCGCGGCCGCGGGCGGCTGGCGGGCGCTGGCGAAGCCCCTGCGCAAGGTGAAGGAGGGCGAGGTGATCGTCTTCTCCGATCACCTCTCGGCCAGCGTGGCGGAAAAGGGCGAGGCCGACCTGCGGCTGGTGTTCGACCGCGAAGGCGAGGCCTTCGACGCGGCGCTGGCCGAGGCCGGCGCCATGCCGCTGCCGCCCTATATCGCCGCCAAGCGCCCGGCGGATGCGCAGGACCGGCAGGACTACCAGACCGTCTTCGCCCGCCATTCCGGCGCGGTGGCGGCCCCCACCGCCAGCCTGCACTTCGACCGCGACCTGCTGGAGGCGCTGGCGGCGAAGGGCGTGCGTTTCGCCGAAGTGACGCTGCATGTCGGCGCCGGCACCTTCCTGCCGGTGAAGGTGGAGGACGTGACCACCCACCGGATGCACGCCGAATGGGGGCAGGTGACGGCCGAGGCCGCCGCGCAGATCGACGCGGCGAAGCGGGCAGGGGGGCGGGTGATCCCCATCGGCACCACGGCGCTGCGGCTGATCGAATCGGCGGCGCGCGCCACCGGGCGGGTGGAGCCCTGGGAGGGGCCGACCGACATCTTCATCTACCCGGGCTTCGCCTTCCGGGTGACCGATGCGCTGATGACCAACTTCCACCTGCCGCGCTCGACGCTGCTGATGCTGGTCTCGGCGCTGATGGGCAAGGCGCGGGTCGACCGGATATACCGACATGCGGTGGAATCGGGCTATCGTTTCTTCAGCTACGGCGATGCCTCGCTGCTGATTCCGGAAGGGTGAGATGCTGAAAGTCTTCGTCCATGCCTGGCCGCTTCTGACCGGCGTCCTGCTTCTGATGGTCGGCAACGGGGTGCAGGGCTCGCTGCTCGGCATCCGCGGCACGCTGGAGGCCTTCAGCACGCTGGAACTGTCGGTCGTCATGTCGGCCTATTTCCTCGGCTTCCTGATCGGGTCGCGGCTGGCGCCGGGGATGATCCGGCGGGTCGGCCATGTGCGGGTCTTCGCCGCCCTCGGCTCGCTGATCTCCGCCGTTCTGGTGCTTTATCCGATGCTGGTGGAATGGCAGATCTGGGCCTTGATGCGGGTGATCATCGGCTTCGGCTTCGCCGGCATCTACATCACCGCCGAAAGCTGGCTGAACAACACCGCCACCAACGAGACCCGGGGGCAGGCGCTGTCGCTTTACATGATCGTGCAGATGCTGGGGATCGTGGCGTCGCAGGCGCTGCTGGCGGCGGGCGATCCCTTCGGCTACGACATGTTCCTGATCCCCTCGGTGCTGGTCTCGCTGGCCTTCCTGCCGATCCTGCTGGCCGACAGCCCCGCACCCACCTTCGATTCCACCGCCCGGCTCGGCTTCCGCGAGTTGTTCCAGATCTCGCCGCTCGGCTGCGTCGGGATGCTGATCTCGGGCGGCGTGTTCTCGGCGATGTTCGGCATGGCGGCGGTCTGGGGCACGCTGAGCCTGTTGAGCGTGAAGCAGATCGCGCTCTTCACCTCGGCGCTCTATGTCGGCGGGCTGTTGCTGCAATATCCGGTGGGCTGGTTCTCCGACCGCATCGACCGCCGCAAGATCATGCTCTGGCTGGCGGTGGCGGCCTCGGTCGTGCTGCTGGTGGCGACGGTCTTCGCGCTGCCGTTCTGGGCGCATCTGATCGTGGCGGCGCTTCTGGGCGGCGTCACCTATCCGATGTATTCGCTGCTGATCGCCTATACCAACGACTTCCTGTCGAAAGAGCAGATGGCCGCCGCCTCGGCCGGGCTGATCTTCCTGAACGGCTTCGGGGCGATCTTCGGGCCGCTGGTCACCGGCTGGCTGATGGGCGTGGTGGGGACGCGGGGGTTCTTCCTGTTCATCCTCCTGCTCTACGCTGCGCAGGTCGGCTATACCGTCTGGCGGATGGGCCGACGGGCGGCGCCCTCGGTCACCGGCGGCTTCCGCGGCGTGGCGCCGACCGCCTCGTCGCTGGCCACCGTCGCCGTGCTGGAAAGCGCGCCGGAGATCGGCCCCTCGCCCGAAACGCCGGAGGCGGCGGCCGAGGCGGCCGAGGCGCTGGCGATCCAGCCCGCTGCGCCGGCAGAAAACCCGCCCGGCGACAAAGCCTGAGGTTGCGCAGCCCGTCCCTGCCTGCCAGTCTGCCCTGAAAGCGGGAGATGGCGATGACCGATCCGGTGGCGGTTCTGGATTTCTGGCTGGACGAGATCGGCCCCGAGGGCTGGTATTCCGGCACCAAAGAAGTGGACGAGGCCTGCGCCGCGGGCTTCGCCGATCTGGTGACGGCGGCGCGCGAGGGCAATCTGGAGCACTGGATCGACGGGCCGGCGGGGACGCTGGCCTATCTGATCCTGACCGACCAGTTCCCGCGCAACATCCACCGCGGCACCGCGCTGGCCTTCGCCAGCGACATCCGTGCCCGCGCCGCCGCCCGCCGCGCGCTGGACGAGGGCTGGGACCGGCAGGTGCCGGAGCCGGAGCGGCAGTTCTTCTACATGCCGCTGGAGCATTCCGAGGACCGCGCCGACCAGGAGCTTGCGGTGAAGCTGATGGAAGAGCGGATGACCGATCCCGAGATGGTGCTGCACGCCCGCGCGCATCAGGAGATGATCCGGCGCTACGGCCGCTTCCCCGGCCGCAACGCCGCGCTCGGGCGCGAGAACAGCCCCGAGGAGGCGGAGTTCCTGGCCGCGGGCGGCTATCCGGCGCTGGTGCAGCAGATGCGGGGATAGCCATGCAAGATGCGCATAGGCCCCCGGCGCGGGATTTGTTGCTGGATTGAACCTGATGGTTTAAGGGTAAACCACTTTTTCCGAGGGAGGGAAGAATGGCCGGTCAGAGCTTCGACGTGGTGGTGGTGGGCGCGGGCCCCGGCGGTTATGTGGCGGCGATCCGCGCGGCCCAGCTTGGTCGATCCGTCGCCATCGTCGAGCGCGAGCATCTGGGCGGCATCTGCCTGAACTGGGGCTGCATCCCGACCAAGGCGCTGCTGCGCAGTGCCGAGGTCCTGCACCTGATGCACCGCGCCAAGGAATTCGGCCTGAAGGCGGAAGGCATCGGCTACGATCTGCCGGCCGTGGTGGCGCGGTCGCGCGCGGTGGCCAAGCAGCTGTCGGGCGGCATCGGCCATCTGATGAAGAAGAACAAGGTCACCGTCTTCATGGGCACCGCCACCCTGCCGAAAGCGGGCACGGTGGAGGTGAAGACCGACAAGGGCAGCGAGACCCTGACGGCGAAGAACGTGATCCTCGCCACCGGCGCCCGGGCGCGGGAACTGCCGGGGCTGGAGGCCGACGGCGATCTGGTCTGGTCCTACAAGCACGCGCTGGTGGCGTCGCGGATGCCGAAGAAGCTGCTGGTGATCGGCTCCGGCGCCATCGGCATCGAATTCGCCTCCTTCTTCAACACCCTCGGCGCCGAGACCACCGTGGTGGAAGTAATGGACCGCATCCTGCCGGTGGAGGATGCCGAGATTTCCGCCTTTGCGAAGAAGAGCTTTGTCAAGCAGGGGATGAAGATCCTCGAAAAGGCGGCGGTGAAGAAGCTGGACCGACACCCCGGCAAGGGCGTGACCGCGCATATCGAGGTGGGCGGCAAGGTCGAGACCCAGGAGTTCGACACCGTGATCTCGGCCGTCGGCATCGTCGGCAATGTCGAGGACCTCGGGCTGGAGGCTCTGGGGGTGAAGATCGACCGCACCCATGTGGTGACCGACGAATTCTGCCGCACCGGCGTGCCCGGGCTTTACGCCATCGGCGACATCGCCGGCGCGCCCTGGCTGGCGCACAAGGCCAGCCACGAGGGCGTCATGGTGGCCGAGCTGATCGCCGGCGGCCACCCGCATCCGATCAAGCCCGGCTCCATCGCCGGCTGCACCTATTGCCACCCGCAGGTCGCCAGCGTCGGCATGACCGAGGCCAAGGCCAAGGAGGCCGGGCATGAGGTCAAGGTCGGCCGCTTCCCCTTCATCGGCAACGGCAAGGCCATCGCCATGGGCGAGGCCGAGGGACTGGTGAAGACCGTCTTCGACGCCAAGACCGGGGAACTGCTGGGCGCCCACATGATCGGCGCCGAGGTCACCGAGATGATCCAGGGCTATATCGTCGGCCGCACGCTGGAGACCACCGAGGCGGAATTGATGGAAACCGTCTTCCCGCATCCCACCATGTCGGAGATGATGCACGAGGCGGTGCTGGACGCCTATGGCCGCGCGCTGCACATCTGACGGGAGGGCGTGACGGGACTGGCGCGCAAGGGCCGCCTCGGCTAGCACTGGCGGATGCGCGCCTTGCCCCCCATGATCCTTGTCGTCCTGCTCTGGTGCGCCGGCCTTGGCGCCGCGGCGCAATTCGGCAAGATCTCGGTGATCTACGAGGATCTGCGCGCGCTTTACGGCGGGCAGGGCGAGATGGCGCTCGGCCTCGTCGTCTCGGTCGTCGGCATCGTCGGGCTGGTCTTCGGCACCACCGCCGGGCTGATCGTCGCCCGCATCGGCCCGAAACGCGCCATCGTTTCCGCCATGGCGCTCGGCGCGCTGGTCTCGGCGGTGGAGGCCATGCTGCCCGGCTGGCCGCTGATGATCCTGGCCCGGGTGGCGGAGGGGGTGTCGCACCTGACCATCGTCGTGGTCGGCCCGGTGATGATCGCCGGCCTCGCGCCCGAGCCGAAGCGGCCCTTCGCCATGACGCTGTGGTCCTCGTTCTTCGGCGTCACCTATGCGGTGCTGGCGCTGGTCGCCCCGCCGGTGCTGGCCTGGGGCGGAATCCCCGGCCTGTTCCTGGGCCATGCCGTCTGGATGGCGGTTCTGGCCGCGGTGCTGGCGCTGGTGCTGCCCGCGGATGATGCGGCCATACCCCGGCGTATCCACAATATCCTGTCCGAACACCTGCGCATCTATGCCTCGCCGCGGCTGGCCGCCCCCGCCATGGGCTTCTGCTTCTACACCTTCCTCTACGTCGCCTGCCTGACCCTGCTGCCGCCGGAGACGCCCCTGGCGCAGCGGGCGCTGATGGCGACCGGGATGCCGCTGATCTCCATCGCGGTCTCGCTGACCCTCGGCGTCCGCCTGCTCGGCCGGATGTCGGCGGTGCGGCTGGTGCAATGGGGCTATGCCGCCGCCATCCCCGGCTTCCTGCTGCTCTGGCTGGGATGGGGGCAGGGAATGGCGATGCTGGCCGGCGGGCTCTGGCTCTCCGCCGCGCTCGGCATCGTGCAGGGCGCCAGCTTCGCCTCGATCCCCGAGCTGAACGCCGCCGCCGAGGACCGCGCCGCGGCGGCCGGGGCCATCGCCCAGCTGGGCAACCTCGGCACCACCACCGGCACGCCGGTGCTGGCCGCGGTGCTGGCGGGGGCCGGGCCGGGGGTGATGGCGGTTCTCGCCGCGCTGTTCTGCGGGCTCGGCATCGCCGTCCACCGCCTGCAGGCGCGCCGCCGTCAGATCCTTTCGACCTGACCGCCGGCGGCCTGCCAGTCGCGCAGCCCGCCGATGTTCCAGACCGTCTCGTAGCCCATCCGCCGCAGCACCTGTGCCGCCATGCCCGACCGCCCGCCCGAGGCGCAATAGACCGCGACCGGCCGCCCCGGCGCCAGCAGCGCATCCGGCGCCAGCGGGTCGGCCTTCACCGGCAGGACCGCCAGCGGAATCGCCAGCGCGCCGCTGGCCTTGCCGGTGGCGCGGATTTCCCCGGCCTCGCGCACGTCGACCAGCGCGATCCGGCCCGCGGCGACGCCGGCCACGATCTCGGCCAGCGGCGGGGTCTGGCCCTGCGCCCTGCGAAGGAAGTTGAACATCGAGACCTCCGTTGCTGTCGGGCGATTCATATCTATATTCTGGAATATGTAAAGCACTTGCGTGTTCCCGCTGTGTTCTCAATATCCGGTTGGATACGGCAGCGAATTGCCCTATCTGTAGGGCGTATGTCGCGGGGCGGACCATGGCGGAACAGAAGTTCATCGAAGTGCGCGGCGCGCGCGAACACAATCTGAAGAATGTCGACCTGGACATCCCGCGCGACCGGCTGGTGGTGATCACCGGGCTTTCCGGCAGCGGCAAGTCCAGCCTCGCCTTCGACACCATCTATGCCGAGGGGCAGCGCCGCTATGTGGAATCGCTGTCGGCCTATGCCCGGCAGTTCCTCGACATGATGGGCAAGCCGGACGTGGACCATATCTCCGGCCTGTCGCCGGCGATCTCCATCGAGCAGAAGACCACCTCGAAGAACCCGCGCTCGACCGTCGGCACGGTGACCGAGATCTACGACTACCTGCGGCTGCTTTTCGCCCGCACCGGCACGCCCTATTCGCCGGCGACCGGGCTACCGATCACCGCGATGCAGGTGCAGGACATGGTGGATGCGGTGATGGCGATGCCGGAAGGCACCCGCGCCTATCTGCTGGCTCCCATCGTCCGCGACCGCAAGGGCGAATACAAGAAGGAATTTCTTGAGCTCAGGAAGCAGGGCTTCCAGCGGGTGAAGGTCAACGGCACCTTCTATGAGCTGGAAGAGCCGCCGACCCTCGACAAAAAATTCCGCCACAACATCGACGTGGTGGTGGACCGGATCGTGGTGCGCGACGGCATCCAGACCCGGCTGGCCGACAGCTTCCGCACCGCGCTGAACCTGGCCGACGGCATCGCGGTGATCGAGACCGCCGACGAAGGGGCGGAGCGCACCACCTATTCCGAGAAATTCGCCTGCCCGGTCAGCGGCTTCACCATCGCCGAGATCGAGCCGCGGCTCTTTTCCTTCAACGCCCCCTTCGGCGCCTGCCCGGAGTGCGACGGGCTGGGGGTGGAGCTCTTCTTCGACGAGCGGCTGATCGTCCCCGACCAGGGCCTGTCGATCGCGCAGGGCGCGCTGGCCCCCTGGGCCAAGTCGAAATCGCCCTACCTGACCCAGACGATGGACGCGCTGGCGCGGCACTACGGCTTCGACAAGAAGACCAAATGGCGCGACCTGCCGGAAAGCGTGCACGAGCTTTTCCTTTACGGATCGAAGGGCCAGGAGATCGACTTCGCCTATGACGAGGGCGGCCGCAGCTACAAGGTCCGCCGCGTCTTCGAGGGCATCATCCCCAACATGGAGCGCCGCTACCGCGAGACCGACAGCGCCTGGAGCCGCGAGGACATGGAGCGCTTCCAGGGCCACCGCGACTGCCACGCCTGCGGCGGCTATCGCCTGCGGCCCGAAGCGCTGGCGGTGAAGATCGGCGGGCTGCACATCGGCCAGGTGGTGCGGATGTCGATCCGCGAGGCGCATGACTGGGTGGGAACCGTCCCCGCCGCGCTGACCGGCCAGCAGAACGAGATCGCCCGCGCGATCCTGAAGGAAATCCGCGAAAGGCTTGGATTCCTTGTCAATGTCGGCCTCGACTACCTGACGATGAGCCGCAATGCCGGCACGCTTTCCGGTGGCGAGAGCCAGCGCATCCGGCTGGCGTCGCAGATCGGCTCCGGCCTGACCGGGGTGCTTTACGTGCTGGACGAGCCCTCCATCGGCCTGCACCAGCGCGACAACGACCGGCTCCTGACCACGCTGAAGAACCTGCGCGACCAGGGCAACACCGTGCTGGTGGTGGAGCATGACGAGGATGCGATCCGCGAGGCGGATTATGTCTTCGACATCGGCCCGGGCGCCGGGGTGCATGGCGGCCAGATCATCTCCCGCGGCACCCCGGGCGAGATCGCCGCCGATCCGGCCAGCCTGACCGGGCAATACCTGTCCGGCCGGCGCGAGATTCCGGTGCCGAAGGTCCGGCGCAGCGGCAGCGGAAAAAAGCTCACGGTAGTGGGGGCTTCGGGGAACAACCTCAAGCAGGTGACGGCGGAGTTCCCGCTGGGAAAATTCGTCTGCGTCACCGGGGTGTCGGGCGGCGGCAAGTCGACGCTGACCATCGAGACGCTCTACAAGACCGCCGCCATGCGGCTGAACGGCGCCCATGAGACGCCGGCGCCCTGCGAGACCATCAAGGGCTTCGAGCATCTGGACAAGGTGATCGACATCGACCAGCGCCCCATCGGCCGGACTCCGCGTTCGAACCCGGCCACTTACACCGGGGCCTTCACGCCGATCCGCGACTGGTTCGCCGGCCTGCCGGAAAGCAAGGCGCGCGGCTACGGGCCGGGGCGGTTCTCCTTCAACGTCAAGGGCGGGCGCTGCGAGGCCTGCCAGGGCGATGGCGTCATCAAGATCGAGATGCACTTCCTGCCCGACGTCTATGTCACCTGCGAGACCTGCAAGGGCCATCGCTACAACCGCGAGACGCTGGAAATCAGGTTCAAGAACAAGAGCATCGCCGATGTTCTTGACATGACCTGCGAGGATGCGCGCGACTTCTTCTCCGCCGTGCCCGGCATCCGCGAGAAGATGGATGCGCTCTGCGAGGTGGGCCTGGGCTACATCAAGGTCGGCCAGCAGGCGACCACGCTGTCGGGCGGCGAGGCGCAGAGGGTGAAGCTGTCGAAGGAACTGTCGCGCCGGGCGACGGGCCGCACGCTTTACATCCTGGACGAGCCGACCACCGGCCTGCATTTCGAGGACGTGAGGAAACTTCTGGAAGTGCTTCATTCCCTTGTCGATCAGGGGAATACCGTGGTGGTGATCGAGCACAATCTGGACGTGATCAAGACCGCGGACTGGATCATCGACATCGGGCCGGAGGGCGGCGACGGCGGCGGGCGGATCGTGGCGGCGGGCACGCCGGAAGAGATTGCCCGGGTCGAGGCCAGCCATACCGGGCGCTATCTGGGGCCGATGCTGAAGGCGAAGAAGGTGGCGGCGGAATAGGCGGCTCTTCGGCGCCTTCGGCCCTCATCGCGGGATGCCGCGACGACAAGCCGAAGGCGCCGGAGGAGCCCTATTCGCTGCGCGAGGCCCGCTTGCGTTCGTGCGGGTCGAGTTCGCGCTTGCGCAGGCGGATGATCTTCGGCGTCACTTCCACCAGTTCGTCGTCGTCGATATAGGCGATGGCCTCTTCCAGGCTCATCTTCACATGCGGGGTCAGCCGCACCGCCTCGTCGGTGCCGGAGGCACGGACGTTGGTCAGCTTCTTGCCCTTCAGCGGGTTGACCTCAAGATCGTTGTCGCGGGAATGCTCGCCGATGATCATGCCGGTGTAGACCTGTTCCTGCGGGCCGATGAACATCCGGCCGCGGTCCTCCAGGTTCCACAATGCATAGGCCACGGAAACCCCGGCCTCGGTCGAGATCAGCACGCCCTGCCTACGCCCCTGTATGGTGCCCTTGTAGGGGGTCCAGCCGTGGAAGATGCGGTTCAGCACGCCGGTGCCGCGGGTGTCGGTCAGGAACTGGCCGTGGTAGCCGATCAGCCCGCGCGAGGGGACATGGGCGATGATCCGGGTCTTGCCGACGCCGGCGGGGCGCATCTCCACCAGGTCGCCCTTGCGCTCTCCGGTCAGCTTGTCGATCACGGTGCCGGAGAATTCGTCGTCGACATCGACGATGACCTCCTCCACCGGCTCCATCCGCTGGCCGTCTTCCTCGCGCATGATCACCCGGGGGCGGCTGATCGACAGCTCGAAGCCCTCGCGGCGCATGTTCTCGATCAGGACGCCCATCTGGAGTTCGCCGCGGCCCGAGACCTCGAAGGCCTCGCCGCCCGGGGTGTCGGCGATCTTGATCGCCACGTTCTGCTCGGCCTCCTTCATCAGCCGGTCGCGGATGACGCGGGACTGCACCTTGGTGCCGTCGCGGCCCGCCAGCGGCGAGTCGTTGATGCCGAAGGTGACGGTGATCGTCGGCGGGTCGATCGGCTGCGCGGGCAGCGCGGTGTCCACCTCCAGCGCGCAGAGGGTGTCGGCCACGGTGGCCTTGGTCATGCCGGCCAGGGTGACGATGTCGCCCGCCACCGCCTCGTCGATCGGGGCCTGCGAGAGGCCGCGGAAGGCGAGGATCTTGGTCACCCGGAACTGCTCGATCCGCTCGCCGTCGCGCGACAGCGCTTTCAGCGCGGTGCCGGTGGCGATGCGGCCGGATTCGACCCGGCCGGTGAGGATGCGGCCGAGGTAGGGATCGGCGGAGAGCGTGGTCGCCAGCATCCGGAACGGCTCTTCGACCTGGGCGATCTGCTTCGGCGCCGGCACATGGCGCAGGATCAGGTCGAACAGCGCCGACAGGTCCTTGCGCGGGCCGTCGAGGTCCATGTCGGCCCAGCCGGAGCGGCCGGAGGCGTAGACATGCGGGAAATCCAGCTGCTCGTCGCTGGCGCCGAGATTGGCGAAGAGATCGAAGACCTCGTTCAATGCGCGGTCGGGCTCGGCATCCGGCTTGTCGACCTTGTTCAGCACCACGATGGGCCGCAGGCCGAGGGCCAGCGCCTTGGCCAGCACGAATTTCGTCTGCGGCATCGGGCCTTCGGCGGCATCGACCAAGAGGCAGACGCCATCGACCATGTTGAGAATGCGTTCGACCTCGCCGCCGAAATCGGCGTGGCCGGGGGTGTCGACGATGTTGATCCGCGCGCCCTTCCATTCGACCGAGGTGGCCTTGGCCAGGATGGTGATGCCGCGCTCGCGCTCGATGTCGTTGCTGTCCATGGCGCGTTCGGTGACGGCCTGGCCCTCGCGGTAGGTGCCCGACTGTTTCAGGAGTTCGTCCACCAGCGTGGTCTTGCCGTGGTCGACGTGGGCGATGATCGCAATGTTGCGGAGTTCCATGGGTGTCCGGTTCGGAAAAGGGATGGCGCGCCTTACAGGGTTTTCCGGGCCGTGGCCAGAGGGGCTTGGCGGCGGGCGTCAGGCGGCGATGTAGCGGTCGCGGCGGTGGTTGACGGCGATGACCAGGTTCACCACCACCGCGCCGAGGAAGCTGACCGCCACGGTCTTCGCCGGCACCAGCAGGAAGGAGGCCGCGAACAGCACCGCGTCGAAGGCCAGCTGCACCCAGCCCGCCCGCCAGCCGAGCCGGTCCTGCAGCAGCAGCGCGACGATGCCGATGCCGCCGAGGCTGGCGCCGTGGCGGAACAGCGCCAGGAGGGCGGAGCCGGAGAGGAAGCCGAAGAGGACGGCGCCCACCCAGGGGTTCAGCGTGGCGAAGGAGACCTGTCCGGGCAGCCAGATGGACAGCAGCGACAACAGCGCCACGGCGAGGAAGGTCTTGACGGTGAAGCGCGCGCCCATCCGCAGCCAGCCGAGGATGTAGAAGGGCAGGTTGACCGCGAAGAACACCGGGCCGAAGCCCCATCCGGTGGCGTATGCGATCAGCACCGCAAGACCCGCGGTCTGGCCGGTGACCAGGCCGAGATGGGTCAGGATGGTGATGCCGAAGGCGGCCATGGTGGCGCCGTAGACCAGCCCCTGGGCATCCTCGGTCAGGCTGTGGCGGTCGGGCTCGGTCATGGCCCGGCGATTATCGCGCGGGACGAGCGGGCGGAAGGGGCAGGGGCTGCGACATAGCGGCCCGGAAAGGGAAGGGGCCGGAGGTTTCCCCCCGGCCCCCTTTTCCATACGGCGGCGCAGGGTCAGCCCGCCAGCGCCTTGTTCAGGTATTCGTCGACCTTTTCCAGATAGCCCATGGTGGTCAGCCATTTCTGGTCTGGCCCGACCAGCAGCGCCAGGTCCTTGGTCATGTAGCCGTCCTCCACCGTCTGGACGCAGACCCGCTCCAGCGTGGTGGCGAAGTTCAGCAGCGCCTCGTTGCCGTCCAGCTTGGCGCGGTGCTTCAGCCCGCCGGTCCAGGCGTAGATCGAGGCGATGGAGTTGGTCGAGGTCTCCTTGCCCTTCTGGTGCTCGCGGTAGTGGCGGGTGACGGTGCCGTGGGCAGCCTCGGCCTCCACCACCTTGCCGTCGGGCGTCATCAGCACCGAGGTCATCAGGCCGAGCGAACCGAAACCCTGCGCCACGGTGTCGGACTGCACGTCGCCGTCGTAGTTCTTGCAGGCCCAGATGTAGCCGCCCGACCATTTCAGCGCCGAGGCCACCATGTCGTCGATCAGCCGGTGTTCGTAATGGATGCCGGCCTTCTTGAACTGATCGGCGAATTCCTCGTCGTAGACCTGCTGGAACAGGTCCTTGAAGCGGCCGTCATAGGCCTTGAGGATGGTGTTCTTGGTCGACAGATACACCGGCCAGCCCTTGACCAGCCCGTAGTTGAACGAGGACCGGGCGAAGTCGATGATCGACTGGTCGAGGTTATACATCCCCATCGCCACGCCCGAGGCCGGGGCGTCGAACACGTCCTTCTCGATCACCGTGCCGTCCTCGCCGACGAATTTCATCGTCAGCTTGCCCTTGCCGGGGAAGCGGAAGTCGGTGGCGCGATACTGGTCGCCGAAGGCGTGGCGGCCGACGACGATGGGCTGGGTCCAGCCCGGCACCAGCCGGGGCACGTTGCGGCAGATGATCGGCTCGCGGAAGATCACCCCGCCGAGGATGTTGCGGATGGTGCCGTTGGGCGACTTCCACATCTGTTTCAGGCCGAACTCCTCCACCCGGGCTTCGTCCGGGGTGATGGTGGCGCATTTCACCGCGACGCCGACTTCTTTCGTCTTCTCGGCCGAGTCGATGGTGATCCGGTCGTTGGTGGCGTCGCGGGATTCGATGCCGAGATCGTAGTAGAGCAGGTCCACATCGAGATAGGGCAGGATCAGCTTCTTCTTGATGAAGTCCCAGATGATCCGGGTCATCTCGTCGCCGTCCATCTCGACGATGGGGTTGGCCACCTTGATCTTGGTCATGGGTCCGCCTTTCGGGTTCGGGATTCGCTGAGGGGGGTTCTAGCGGAAAGGTCGGCGCCGGGGAAGATGGTATGCGAAGGTATACCGAATTTGCCGCAGTGCTCCTCGTCGGCTTCGCCGCTCGTCGCCGACGAAAAGCCGGAGACGCTTGAGGGGGATCAGCCGAACCAGGGCCGGGCCTTTTCCTTCACCCAGTCCCACAGCGCCGGGGCGCCGCGGGCGATCTTGGTGCCGACGCGCGACTCGAGCTGGTCGAAGGTCACGTCATAGGTCGCCCAGGTGCCGCCGCCGGAAGCGAGGTTGGCCATCACCGGCTGCACCCGGTCGAGGCTCTTGGCGAAGCGGGCGTCGGGGGTCTCGGCCGCCTCGAACTCGTCCCAGAGGGCGCGGAAGCCGTCGCGCAGGTCGGGCGGCAGCAGGCCGAAGATGCGGTCGGCGGCGCGTTGCTCGGCGGCCACCGTCTCGGCGCTGGCATGGGCATGGCCGTTGGCCGAATGGATCGGCACGTCGCCGACGTCGATCTCGACCAGATCGTGCAGGAGCAGCATCCGGATCACCCGGTCGATCGAAACATCCGGGGGCGCATGGTCGGCCAGCACCAGGGCATAAAGCGCCAGATGCCAGGAATGCTCGCCCGAATTCTCGCGCCGCGACCCGTCGCAGAGCGTGGTGGCGCGGAGGACGGATTTCAGCCGGTCGGCCTCGTTCAGGAAGGCGAACTGGGCGTCGAGTCGGGCGCTTGCGCTCATCTCAATGGCCGGCGCTCAGGTCCCGCGGGGCATCCGGGGCCTTGGCGCCCTCGCGTTTGGCCTTCAGCGCCTTCACCAGGAAGTCGCGCCCGCGGCGTTCGGCCAGACGGATGCGGATGGAGGTCATGTAGGCCTCCTGCAGGGTGGGCGAGGCGGCCAGCAGCACCCGGCCGACCTGTTCGTAGAAAGTGTCGTCGCCAAGCTCCTGCTGGCTGTCCAGCACATCCTTCGCCAGCTGGTCGGCGAGGTCCTGGATGAAGGACATCAGCGGGTCCCTTCGCCCATGCGCCGGCGCACGTAGTCGCTGACGGTCTGGATCATCGGCTGCATATGGGCCTCTTCGTCCTTGAAGAAGTGGTCCGCGCCCTCGATCTCGGTATGGGTGATGGTGATGCCCTTCTGCTCGTGCAGCTTCGACACCAGCGTGCGGGTGTCCTTCGGCGGCGCCACCTTGTCCGCCGTGCCGTTGATGATCAGGCCGGAGGAGGGGCAGGGGGCGAGGAAGCTGAAATCGTAGATGTTGGCCGGAGGCGCGACGGAGACGAAGCCGGTGATCTCGGGCCGCCGCATCAGGAGCTGCATCCCGATCCAGGCGCCGAAGGAGAAGCCGGCGACCCAGCAATGCTTGGCGTTCTGGTTCATGCTTTGCAGGTAGTCCAGCGCCGAGGCCGCGTCCGACAATTCGCCGATCCCCTGGTCATATTCGCCCTGCGACCTTCCGACGCCGCGGAAGTTGAAGCGCAGCACGGTAAAGCCAAGGTTGTAGAAGGCGTAGTGCAGGTTGTAGACGACCTTGTTGTTCATCGTGCCGCCATAGGCGGGATGCGGATGCAGCACGATGGCGATGGGGGCGTCGCGGTCCTTCTGCGGGTGGTAGCGGCCTTCGAGACGGCCGTCGGGGCCGGCAAAGATGACTTCGGGCATGGGCCTCGCCTGTGTGTTCGCCTGTGTGTTCCGGGATCGGGCGTTTCTTGACGGTTTCGCCCGGCCAACTTAGAATGGTTCCAAAGTCCGCGTGCGGCCTTCGGGATCGGGGTTTGAGGTAATGGCCGGAATGTCCGGCGTCAATCGGTTTGCGCCCATACGGGGGCGGAGGGTGAGGCGGAGATGAAGCTTTCCACGAAGGGCCGCTATGCAATGGTCGCGCTGGCCGACCTTGCGATGGCGAAGGGCGACGACCTGGTCTCGCTGGCGGCGATCTCGAAGCGGCAGGACATATCGCTGCCCTATCTGGAGCAGCTGTTCGTCAAGCTGCGCCGGGCCGGGCTGGTCGAGGCGGTGCGCGGCCCGGGCGGCGGCTACAAGCTGGCGCGCAGCCCGGAGAGCATCCGGGTGTCGGAGGTGATGGAGGCGGTCGAGGAGACGGTCGACGCGATGCATTCCGGGGCAGGGGCCACCGGGGGCGTGTCGGGGTCGCGGGCGCAGAGCCTGACCAACCGGCTGTGGGAAAGCCTGTCGGCCAATGTCTATGTCTTCCTGCACCAGGTGCGGCTGTCGGATGTGGTGAAGAACGACCTGACCCCCTGCCCGGCGGTACCGAGCCTGTTCCGGGTGGTGGACGAGGACTGAAACGCGGCGCCTGCGGGCAGCGCCGGGGGTTTTGCACCCCCGGACCCCCGCAGGATATTTATGGACAGATGAAAGGGTTCCGGGTGTCGGAGCGGCTTTATCTCGACTGGAATGCCACCGCACCGCTGCGGCCCGAGGCAAGGGCGGCGATGGCGGCGGCGATGGATGTCGTCGGCAATCCGTCCTCGGTCCATGCCGAGGGGCGGGCCGCGAAGGCCCTGCTTGAGAAGGCGCGGGGGCAGGTGGCGGCGGCCCTTGGCGCCGAGGGGGCGGATGTCGTCTTCACCTCCGGCGCCACCGAGGCGGCGGCGCTGGCCTGCGCCGGGCGCGGGCTGGAATGCGCGGCGGTGGAGCACGAGGCGGTGGCGGCCTGGTGCGATCCGATGCTGGAGGCGGACCCTGCGGGGGCGGTGGCCGTCGCCATACCGGGGCGCACGGCGCTGCAATTGGCAAATTCCGAGACCGGGGTGGTGCAGGACCTGCCGCAGGGGCTGGCGGTGTCGGACCTGACCCAGGGCTTCGGCAAGCTGCCGCTGGCCTTCAACTGGCTGGGGTGCGACATGGGGCTGGTCTCGGCGCACAAGCTGGGCGGGCCGAAGGGCATCGGCGCGCTGGTGCTGCGGCAAGGCCTTGACGTGGCGGCACAATTGCGCGGCGGCGGGCAGGAGATGGGGCGGCGCGCCGGCACCGAGAACCTGATCGGCATCGCCGGTTTCGCCGCCGCGGCCGAGGCGGCGGCGCGGGATCTGGCGAACGGGGTCTGGGACGAAGTGTCCCAGATTAGAAATATTCTAGAATCAGCATTGTCGGCGCAGGCAAAGGGGACTATTTCGGTCGGGAAAGGTGCCCGGCGGCTGCCCAACACCCTGTGCCTGATCGCCCCCGGCTGGCGCGGCGAGACGCAGGTGATGGCGATGGATCTGGCGGGGTTCGCGGTCTCCGCGGGCTCGGCCTGCTCCAGCGGCAAGGTCCGCGCTTCGAAGGTGCTGCGGGCGATGGGGTTCGACGAGGCGCAGGCGGCCCAGGCCATCCGCATCTCGATCGGGCCGGGCGTGACGGAAGAAGATGTGCTGCGGTTCGCCGATGCGTGGTCCAAGGCCTATGGCCGGGCCCTGTCGCGGGCGGCGTGAGACGGAGGAAACGACGATGAAGGCTGCCGTGGTCGAGGAAGTGGACATCCGCGAAGGCGTGGACCGCGAGACGATCGAAACCGTCCAGGCCATGGCCGGGAAATACAAGTATGGCTGGGAAACCGCCATCGAGACCGAATATGCGCCGAAGGGGCTGAACGAGGACATCGTCCGCCTGATCAGCCAGAAGAACGGCGAGCCGGAATGGATGACGGACTGGCGGCTGGCCGCCTATCGCCGCTGGGTGCAGATGGAAGAGCCCCGCTGGGCGATGCTGCATTACCCCGAGATCGACTATCAGGACCAGTATTACTACGCCAAGCCCAAGAGCATGGCGGTGAAGCCGAAGTCCTTGGACGAAGTGGACCCGAAGCTGCTGGCCACCTACGAGAAGCTGGGCATCCCGCTGAAGGAGCAGGCTTTGCTGGCCGGGGTGGAGGCGCCCGAGGGCGAGCGGAAGGTCGCCGTGGACGCGGTGTTCGATTCCGTCTCGGTCGGCACCACCTTCAAGGAAGAGCTGAAGAAGGCCGGCGTGATCTTCTGCCCGATCTCGGAGGCGATCCGCGACTATCCCGAACTGGTGAAGAAATACCTCGGCACCGTGGTGCCGCAGTCGGACAACTTCTTCGCCACGCTGAACTCGGCGGTCTTCTCGGACGGCAGCTTCGTCTACATCCCCGAGGGCGTGCGCTGCCCGATGGAATTGAGCACCTATTTCCGCATCAACGCCGAGAACACCGGCCAGTTCGAGCGGACGCTGATCATCGCCGACAAGAAGTCCTACGTCAGCTATCTGGAAGGCTGCACCGCGCCGAAGCGCGACACCCACCAGCTGCACGCGGCGGTGGTGGAGATCGTGGTGCTGGAGGACGCCGAGGTGAAATATTCCACGGTGCAGAACTGGTATCCGGGCGACGAGGAGGGCCGGGGCGGCATCTACAACTTCGTCACCAAGCGCGCCGATTGCCGCGGCGACCGGGCCAAGGTGATGTGGACCCAGGTCGAGACCGGGTCGGCGATCACCTGGAAATACCCCTCCTGCATCCTGCGCGGCGACGACAGCCAGGGCGAGTTCTATTCCATCGCCATCGCCAACAACGCCCAGCAGGCCGACACCGGGACGAAGATGGTGCACCTCGGCAAGCGGACCAAATCGCGGATCGTGTCGAAGGGCATCTCGGCGGGCCGGGCGCAGAACACCTATCGCGGCCTGGTGTCGATGCACCCGAAGGCCAAGGACAGCCGCAACTACACCCAATGCGACAGCCTGCTGATCGGCGACAAATGCGGCGCCCATACGGTGCCGTATATCGAGGTGCGCAACAACTCCTCGCGGGTGGAGCACGAGGCGACCACCTCGAAGGTGGACGAGGACCAGCTGTTCTACTGCCGCTCGCGCGGGATGGACGAGGAAGAGGCGGTGGCGCTGGTGGTGAACGGCTTCTGCAAGGAGGTGCTGCAGGCCCTGCCGATGGAATTCGCCATGGAGGCGCAGAGCCTGGTCGCCATCAGCCTGGAAGGCAGCGTGGGCTGAGGTTCATGGCACAGGCTGGCCGCATTCATCCTGCAAAGGCTCCAATTCCACCATATTGGCGCCATGCGGAGGGCTATGCTCGGACCCCGGGAAACCATCGGGGGCCGGGCCGCCATGTCTGCCACGTCCGCACATCAGGCCGCGTTCCAGGCGCGTCTCGCCCGCATCCAGGCGGGCAAGGGCTTCACCAAGTCCACGGTCTATGTGGGCATCGACACCGCCTTCACCTATCTGCCGCAGGGACGGCGCAAGGCCGGGATGGGGCAGGTCGCCCGCAACGCGGGCTTCGCGCTCAGCTTTCCGCTGGCGCTGCTGGCGGGCTTCCTGAGCTTCGGGCTGGAGCGCTATGCGGCCTTCATCTTCGCCGGCCGGCCGGACCCGCAGGCCAATCCCGACCTGGAGATGGTGAAGATGGCCGCCACGGCCTTCGGAATCGCGGTGGTCGCCACCCATCTGATGGGGCTGCGCGACCGCGGGCTGCTGGTCGCCAAGGCGCTTGGCGTGGCGGGCGGGATGCTGTTCTTCCACAACCTCGTCCATGCCTGGCCGCAGGTCTTCGAGCATGTCTTCTCGCCGATCTGGGTGGCCCGGGTGCTGGCCGAGACCGAGCCGCAGTCGCTGCTCTGGCGCGGGATCAGCTTCCCGTTCTGACCCGTATGGAGCCGGCCATGCGCCCCCGTATGGCGGCGCATTCCGCGACCATGCGCCTGCGGATGGGGGCCTCCGATGGCTGAGACTCTCCTCACGCGTCCCGAACTGACCCTGCCGCCGGCCGAGGCCGCGGCCTATGCCGAGGCGCTGGCCGGGGCGGGCGCGGTGCTGGAATACGGCTCCGGCGGGTCCACCCTGCTGGCGGCCGAGGCCGGGGCCGAGGTCTGGTCGGTGGAAAGCGATGCCGCCTGGGCGGCACGGATGCGCGGCTGGCTCGCCGGCCATCCGGCGCCGGGCAGGGTGCACCTCCTGCACGCCGACATCGGCCCCACCCGCGACTGGGGCCATCCCGTAGACGACGCCGCCTTCCGCCGCTGGCCCGACTATGCGCTGAAGGTCTGGGACGCGCCCGGCTTCCGCCACCCCGAGGTGGTGCTGGTCGACGGCCGCTTCCGGCTGGCCTGCTTCCTGACCGTGGCCTATCGCATCGCCCGCCCGGTCACGCTCTTCTTCGACGATTACGCGCCGCGCCCCGCCTATCACAAGGCGGCGGAGCTGGTGGCGCCCGCCGCACTCATCGGCCGCATGGCGCGCTTCGATCTGACACCGCAAATCCTGACCCCCGACCGCCTTCGCGCCTATGTCAGGGCGCTGCATCAGCCGGTCTGAACATCCGAGGAAATCATGCTGGAAATCAACAACCTGCACGTCAAGCTTGAGGAAGAGGACAAGGTGATCCTCCGCGGCGTCGACCTGTCGGTCAAGGCGGGCGAGGTCCATGCGATCATGGGGCCCAACGGCTCGGGCAAGTCGACGCTGTCCTATGTTCTGGCCGGGCGCGAGGGCTATGAGGTCACCGAGGGCACCGCCACGCTGGACGGGCAGGAACTCCTGGAGATGGAGCCCGAGGAACGCGCCGCCGCCGGCCTGTTCCTGGCCTTCCAGTATCCGGTGGAGATCCCCGGCGTCGGCAACATGACCTTCCTGCGCACCGCGGTGAACGCGCAGCGCAAGGCCCGCGGCGAGGAGGAGGTCAGCGCCGGCGACTTCCTGAAGCTGATCCGGGAAAAGGCCAAGAAGCTGAAGATCGACGCCGAGATGCTGAAGCGCCCGGTCAACGTCGGCTTCTCGGGCGGCGAGAAGAAGCGCAACGAGATCCTGCAGATGGCGATGCTGGAACCGAAGATGTGCATCCTGGACGAGACCGACTCCGGCCTCGACGTGGATGCGATGAAGCTGGTCTCCGAAGGCGTCAACGCGCTGCGCGACGCGGGCCGGGCCTTCCTGGTCATCACGCATTATCAACGGCTTCTGGACCATATCAAACCCGACGTGGTGCATATCATGGCCGCAGGCCGCATCGTGAAGACCGGCGGGCCGGAACTGGCGCTGGAGGTGGAGCACAACGGCTATGCCGACATCCTGGCCGAGGTGAAGTGATGGCTGTGCTGCAGGCGAAACAGGATGCGCTGGCGGCGCGGATCGCGGCGCTGTCCTTTGCCGACAAGGGCTGGCTGGGCGCGGCGCGCAAGGCGGCGCTGGACCGGCTGGCGGCCATGGGTCTGCCCGGGCGGCGCGACGAATACTGGCGCTACACCGATCCGGCCGGGCTGAACGCGGCCGAGCCGGCTCCGGCGGCGCTGTTCGACCCGGGCGCCGAGCCGCAGCTGTTCGACCACATGGACCGGGTGAAGCTGGTCTTCGTCGACGGCGTCTTCGACCCGCGCGCCTCGGACGATCCGCGGCTGGCCGGGGTGGAGATCGAGCGGCTGACCGAGGCCGGCGGCCGCGATGCTCATTGGGCGCGCGGGCTTTACGGCGTGCTGGAGGCGCAGGGGCAGCAGCCGGTGGCCCGGCCCCATGCCGCGCTGAACTCGGCCTTCGCCACCGAGGGCGTGCTGATCCGGGTGACCGGCAGGGCGAAGAAGCCGGTCTCTCTGATTTATCAGCGCACATCAGAGGGTTCCGACGCGATCCTCCACCATTGCATCAAGCTGGAGCCGGGGGCGGAACTGACGCTCTTGGAGAACGGCCCGGCGGCGGCGCGTTTCAACAAGGTGATGGAGGTCGAGGTCGCCGACGGCGCCCGCTTCCACCACATCCGCGGCCAGGGCCGCGACCATCAACGTCAGGCGGTGACCCATATCTTCGCCCGTCTCGGCAGGGAATCGCTGTTCAAGTCCTTCACGCTGACGGCGAACGGCCGGCTGACCCGCAACGAATGCGTGATCGAGCTGACCGGCGACGATGCCGTCGCCCATGTCGCCTGCGCGGCGGTGGGGGATGGCGATTTCCATCACGATGACACTGTGTTCATCACCCATGGCGCCGAGCGCTGCGAAAGCCGGCAGGTGTTCAAGAAGGTGCTGATGAACGGCGCCACCGGCGTGTTCCAGGGCAAGATCCTGGTGCAGCCCGGCGCGCAGAAGACCGACGGCTATCAGCTGTCGCAGTCGCTGCTCCTGGACGAGGACAGCCAGTTCCTCGCCAAGCCCGAGCTGGAGATCTATGCCGACGACGTGAAATGCTCGCATGGCTCGACCTCGGGCGCGATCGACGACACCGCGCTCTTCTACCTGCAATCGCGCGGGGTGCCGAAGCGGGTGGCGCAGTCGCTGCTGGTGCTGGCCTTCCTGGCCGAATCCATCGCCGAGATCGAAAGCGAGGACCTGGCCGAGGAAATCCGCCTGCGGCTGGAAAGCTGGCTGCACCGGCACGAGCATTGAGATGGCCGTCACCACCGACATCCTGTCCGCCTGGCGTGCCCCCCGCGCCTCGATCCGCCGCCACCTGGCGCGCGGGGTGTCGGAGCCCTTCGCCTTCGCGCTGCTGGTGGTGTTCCTGATCCTGGCCTTCACCGGCCAATGGCCGGTGGCGGCACGCGAGGCCTGGCTGGCGCAGGAGCCTTCGGCGCTGCCGCGGCTGCTGGCGCGCGGGCTGGCGGCGCTGGCGACGATTCCGTTCTGGTATGGGCTGGCCGCGCTCAGCCGGCTGACGGCGCGCGCCTTCGGCGGGCAGGGCAGCTGGTATGGCGCCCGGCTGGCGCTGTTCTGGGCGCTGGCGGTGACCGGGCCGCTGATGCTGCTGCTCGGGCTGGTGGAGGCGATGATCGGGCCGGGGCCGCAGCTCCTGGCGACAAGGGTCGTGGTCGGGGCGGTCTTCCTGCTGCTCTGGCTGGTGATGCTGCATGAGGAAGAGCGCGGATGAGCTTGCGTTTCCAGGATATTCCGGCGCTGATGCAGTTCACGCTGATGAACCCGCGGCGGGGCCTGCGGGCGGTGCTGGACCTTGGCCTGCCGATGGGCGCGCGGCTGGCGGCGCTGCTGCTGATGGCGGTGGTCTCGGCGCTGCTGACCCAAGCCTCGGCGATGCTGGCGCCGGTGGTGGAAAACCCTCTGTTCGAGTTCCTGACCGGCTCGCCCTTCCGCACCGCGCTGATCCAGGCCGCGGGGATGCTGCTGACCGCGGTGCTGGTGAATGTCCTCGGCCGGGCCTGGGGCGGTCAGGGCCGGCTGGAGGATGCGGTGCTGGCGGTGGCCTGGCTGCAGCTGTTCATGGTGGCGCTGCAACTGGCCGAGATGGCGGCGATCGTGATCCTGCTGCCGCAGCTGGCGCTGCTGGTGGCGCTGGTCAGCATCGCGGCTTTTCCCTGGCTTCTCACCATGTTCGTGGCCGAAGTTCACGGGTTTTCCTCGCCGGTCAAGGTGTTCTTTGGCATCCTGCTCTGCACCGTCGGCCTGTCCTTCCTGCTGAGCTTCCTGCTGGTCGCCCTTCTGGGGCCGGAGACATTCGCCAATGTATGACGTGACGCGCATCCGCGAGGACTTCCCGATCCTGTCGCGACAGGTGAACGGCAAGCCGCTGGTCTATCTGGACAACGGCGCCAGCGCGCAGAAGCCGCGCGCGGTGATCGAGGCGGTGACGCAGGCCTATTCGATGGAATATGCCAATGTCCACCGTGGCTTGCACTACCTTTCCAATGTGGCGACCGAGAAATACGAAGCCGTCCGCGGCATCGTGAAACGCTTCCTGAACGCGCCCTCGGAAGAGGAGATCGTCTTCACCACCGGCACCACCGAGGGGATCAACCTGGTCTCCTACGCCTGGGCCGCGCCGCGGCTGCAACCCGGCGACGAGATCGTGCTGTCGATCATGGAGCACCACGCCAACATCGTGCCCTGGCATTTCCTGCGCGAACGGCAGGGGGTGGTGCTGAAATGGGTGGACTGCGACGCCAACGGCGACCTCGACCCGCAGGCGGTGATCGACGCCATCGGCCCGCGCACGAAGCTGGTGGCGATCACCCAGATGTCGAACGTCCTCGGCACCGTGGTGGATGTCGCCGCGATCTGCCGGGCGGCGCGCGAGAAGGGGGTGCCGGTGCTGGTCGACGGCTCGCAGGGCGCGGTCCACATGCCGGTGGACGTGCAGGCCATGGGCTGCGATTTCTATGCCATCACTGGCCATAAGCTTTACGGGCCAAGCGGTTCCGGCGCGATCTTCATCAGCCGCGAGAGGATGGAGGAGATGCGCCCCTTCCTCGGCGGCGGCGACATGATCCGCGAGGTCTCGCGCGATCTGGTGACCTATGCCGACCCGCCGATGCGCTTCGAGGCCGGCACGCCCTCCATCGTGGCGCAGATCGGTCTCGGCGTGGCCCTGGAGTATCTGACCGGCCTCGGCATGGAGAATGTCGCGGCGCATGAACAGTCCTTGCGCGACTATGCCCGCCACCGGCTGGCCGGGCTGAACTGGCTGAACGTGCAGGGCAATTCGGCCGGGAAGGGGGCGATCTTCTCCTTCACCCTGCAAGGCGCCGCCCATGCCCACGACATCTCCACCGTGCTGGACAAGCGCGGCATCGCGGTGCGGGCCGGGACGCATTGCGCCATGCCGCTGATGACCCACATGGGGGTGACGGCGACCTGCCGCGCCTCCTTCGGGCTTTACAACACCGTGGAGGAGGTCGACGCGCTGGTCTCGGCGCTGGAGCTGTGCCACGATCTCTTTGCCTGACACACCCGGGCGCATCGCGGTGCCATACGGCACCGCATGGGGCAAGGGATACGCCCCCGCATGGCCGATTTGCCGTTGCGGCCCGCACACCGAGCCGCTATAGACGCGCCGAGGCACCCATAGCTCAGCTGGATAGAGTGCTGCCCTCCGAAGGCAGAAGTCAACTGTTCCAGTGTCGCAATGAGTGCGAAAAGAGTCGAGAGAACAGTAACTTAAAAGGCCGGGAATCCGGTCTTCCAACGCGCAGGAAAATCGCGTAAGCAACGCGTAAGCAGTACGCACCCGTAGCTCAGCTGGATAGAGTGTCGCCCTCCGAAGGCGAAGGTCGCAGGTTCGAATCCTGCCGGGTGCGCCATTTCCTTTTATTTTGAACTGGTTGTCGGAAGCTTCTCATGTCCCGTGTGAGGAGGCTTAGGCGACGTTCCTAATCTAATACTAGAGGTGCACCATAGCTGCGCGCAGCGGCTGGTTTGCGGTGTCTTGGACAAGGCGATTCTGCTGCTGTCAGTGTCGATGTGCGCTAGCCTTGAAGAATTCTGGGTGATGTCTTCGGAGATGACCAGGGAAGAGGGTGTCTTTGCCATGATGAGATGTAAGCGTCTGGCCTGACTGCTATCCGTTCCAGCGCCAGGGGAGCAGATCGTCGACCTTGGTGATCTTGTAGTCCGGGATACGGGCGATGGTATCGGCGAGCCAGGCGTGGGGATCGACGGCATTGAGCTTGGCGGTTTCGATCAGGGTGTAGGCGATGGCGGCGGCCTTGCCGCCCGCCTCCGAGCCGACGAAGAGGTAGTTCTTCCGCCCGAGGGCGATGGCGCGCATGCTGCGTTCGGCAGCATTGTTGTCCAATTCCAGGATGCCGTGGTCGAGGTAGGGGCGCAGGCGTTCCATCCGCGACAGCGCGTAGCGGATTGCCGCCGCGAGCGGAGATTTTCCCGAGATTGTGGTGAGTTGCATGGCCAGCCGGGCCTCGAGATCATCGAAGACAGGGGCGGCATGGGCCTTTCGCAACTCTGCGCGACGATCAGGTAGCGCCCCTCGAGCTTCCTTTTCGACGGCATATAGCTGGG
>NZ_JAAKGP010000018.1 GCF_011043545.1 Rhodobacter sp. SGA-6-6
GTAGCATCTTCATTTATGCGAGTCATGCCATCGCGCAGGCGAGCGATGCGAAGGCATGCCAGGACAGATCCACTGACCTTTCGTTTGGCAGGCCAAATTCGCCGGACGCATTGATCGCTTGGCTCCCAGAGCCCCATCGCCTTCGACCAAAAGGCCAAGGAAATGAACTGAACGCTTTCTCCCAATCGGGGCAAGCCCAAGTGACTTATCATTGTTACCCTGCGGACAAGGAATAGTCGATCTTGCGTGCGAGCCAGCAGCCGATGGTCAGCCCGATCACCCGTCCCCCTTCGTCGCGGCGGATGCGCAGGGTCCATTCCCCGGGCGGCGCGGAATCCATGGCGCGGCGGCTGGTGACCGACCAGAGATCTTCGGCCAGAGGATACATCCGCTCCATCGGGCCAACGCCCAGCATCCCCTCGAACCCGATGGAGGCGGCCCCGTCCCGTGCCTCGATGACCAGCGACGCACCGATCTCGTCGGAACGATAGCGCCCGGCGATCGGCGCGGCGTCGGCCCGATCCAGGGGTTGCACGCTGCGGGCCCGCACGGTCAGGTTTTCCGTTGCGCGCTCCATCACCAGAAGGTCCGCGTCGCGGCGGAGCGACAGGTCGGCGCCTCCGGCACGGCCCTCGGCGGTCTGGGGCAGAACCGTGGGCGAGACGGCGTAATCCAGGCGCACGCCGCCGGGCGCATCGCGGGTGCGCAGGAAAAGCGCGTTCTCCTCGTCATACCAGAGGCCGTCCCAGCCCTGGCCCGGACAGCCCGCCGCCGGGGTCTCCAGCCCGAGCGCGGCCGTCATCAGCCCCTCGGCCGCCCGCATGGCGCTGGCCTCGTGGTTGAAGATCACCACGACCGACAGCCGCTCGGCTGCGGCATGCAGCCGGTAGGAGCAGAAGCCCCGGACCCCGCCCCCATGGGCCGCGACCTCGACGCCCGCCGGCCGATAACGGCGCAGGCCATAGCCGTAGGAGGCCGGCTTTCCATCGGCGAACCGCACCGGCACCAAGAGACGTTTGTAAAGCGCGGCCGGATCATCGCGGCCGGCATCGATCCATGCCTCCCACGCCAGCATGTCGTCGAGCGAGGCGGAGACGCCGGAATCGCCGAACCAGGTGATCGCACTCTGGGCAGGCAGAAAGCCCACCTCGTCATTGCCCTCATAGCCGATCACGCCATCGACCCTTTCCGCCATATCGGCGGCGAGGCGGGCCGTCGGCATGGCGGCGGGGCCGAAGATGCGCTCTTGCAGCAGCGCCCCGAAATCGCGTCCGGTCGCCCGCTGGATCAACTCGGCGAGCAGGCGGAAATTGCCGTTGCTGTAGGAAAAATGCGCCCCCGGCGCGAAATGGCCGCTGCGGGCCTGCCCCAGCAGAGCGCGGCCATCGGCCTCGGTGAACCGCCCTTCCGGTGCGGCCCCCTGCAACACCGTCATCGCCCAGTAGTCGCGCAGGCCCGACTGGTTGTGACAAAGCTGCGCGACCGTCGGAAGCCGCCCGCGATAGTGCGGCAGCAGCTCGGGCAACAGCGGATCCAGCGCCTCGGGCCGGTCGAACAGGTCGAGCAGCAGGGCGCAGGTCATGTGCTTGGAGATCGAGCAGATCGGCATCCGCCGCGCGGAGGTCATCGGCAGCCGTGCCGCCGCATCGGCATAGCCCCAGGCGCGCCGGGCGATGACTCTTCCCCGATGCACCACGCCCGCGACCCCGGCCGGGCCGCGGAACCGGTCGGGAAGCAGCGCCAGCGCGCGCTCCAGCGCGGCAAGATTGATCTCTGCCACGGGCAGCCCCTCGTCGCTGGTTATTCAGTCCCCGTCCCGAAAGCACAGCCGCGTGCCGGGCCCGGCCACGGCCAGGAACTCCAGCAGATCGGCGCGGATCAGCGCGGCGCATCCGGCGGTCGGCCCATAGCCGGCGCTGGCCACATGCAGAAAGACCGCGCTGCCTGCGCCCGGAACCACCGGATCGTCGTTCTGGCCCAGAACGACGACGATGTCGTAAAGGTCGTCCTTGCGCCACATCTCTTCATGGCTGGCCGCGAAGGGCAACTTCACCGGGCGGTTGTAGTCGGGATGGTCGGGCGCATCGCACCAGCCGTCATCCTCGGCGATCACTTCGGTCGGAAACACCGAAACCGGCGCCGCGCCCAGCTTGTCGGCGCGGTAGAGCACGCGCCGGATCGGCCAGCAGCCGATGGGGCTGACGCCATCGCCCTCGATCCGTTTCACGGCGATGCCGCTGCGCCCCACCGCCGCGCGCCAGACCCTGTCGCCGTAGGCGGCCTGCCAGGCATCCCCCTGCCGGGTCACGATCAAGTCCATCCTGTCCTCTCAATCCTCCAGCGGGAAGTGGCAGGCGACCGCGCGGCCGCCAAGGGTTTGCAATCCCGGGTCCTCGACGCGGCAGATGTCGCGCGCAAAGGGACAGCGGGTATGGAACCGGCACCCCTTGGGCAGGTTCATCGGGCTGGGAATCTCGCCCCGCATCATCGGGCGATCCTCGCCGCGCTTGCGCGGATCGGGGCGCGGCACCGCCGACATCAGCAGCATCGTGTAGGGGTGCAGGGGCCGGGCAAACAGCTCTTCGGTCGTGCCCACCTCGACCAGACGGCCGAGGAACATCACGCCCACCCGGTCGGCGAACTGCCGCACGACGGCCAGATCATGGGTGATGAAGAAATAGGTCAGCTTCAGCTGGTCCTGAAGGTCGCTCAGCAGGTTCAGCACCTGCGCCTGAATGGACACATCCAGTGCCGAGACGGATTCGTCGCAAACCACGAAATCCGGCTTGTTGGCCAGCGCGCGTGCGATGCCGATCCTCTGCCGCTGCCCGCCCGAGAGCTGATGCGGATAGTTGCGCAGATACTGGCGGCGCAGGCCCACCATTTCGAGAAGCTCGGTGCAGCGGTCGCGGATTTCGGCGGGCGTGCCGTAGCCATGGCTGCGCAGCGGCTCGGCAAGGATTTCTCCGATCCGCATCCGGGGGTTCAGCGAGGCGAAGGGATCCTGGAACACGATCTGCAGGTTCTTGCGCAAGGCCCGCATCGGACCTTCGCCAAGGCCGGTCAGATCGGTGCCGCGATACCGGATCGTGCCCGAGGTCGGCTCTTGCAGGCGCAGCATGACGCGCCCCAGCGTGGTCTTGCCGCAGCCGGATTCGCCCACCAGCGCAAAGGTTTCGCGCGCGCGGATGTCGAGGGTCACGCCATCGATGGCGCGCACCACGCGGGGCGGGCCTGCGAACATGCCGCCGCCGACGCGGTAGTGTTTGGTCAGATCGCGGGTCGACAGAACGATCCGGTCGTCCTGCGCGGCTGTCCCGGTTTCGGGCTGAAGGACGGAGCCAGTCACCGCATCTCTCCTTCCGGCAGGGCCGCCCCGGCGGAATGCAGCCAGCAGCGCGCCGAATGGCCGACGCCGACGGGCAGCAGATCCGGCGGGCGCTGGCATTGCGGCATCGCATCGCTGCAGCGCGGGGCGAAACGGCAACCGGGCGGCAGTTTGGCAAGGTTCGGCACCATGCCGGGAATGCTCGGCATCCGACGCGCCGCCCGCGCCACGGTCGCACGCGGGATCGAGGCGAGAAGGCCGCGCGTATAGGGATGCGAGGGCCGCTCGAACAGGTCGAACACATCGGCCTGCTCGACCATCTGGCCCGCATACATCACGTTCACCTCGTCGCACATCTCGGCGATGATCCCCAGATCGTGGGTGATCATGATGATCGAGGTGCCGACCCGGTCGCGCAGGTCGCGCATCAGGCGCAGGATCTGCGCCTGGGTCGTCACGTCGAGCGCGGTCGTCGGCTCGTCGGCGATCAGAAGCTTCGGCTCGCAGATCAGGCCCATGGCAATCATCGCGCGCTGACGCAGCCCGCCCGACAACTGGTGCGGATAGGCGTCGAGGCGGGTCTTGGGCTCGGGGATGCCCACCAAATCGAACATGTCCAGCACCCGCTTGCGGATCGCGCTGCGGCCAAGGCCCTGATGGATCGCCAAAGGTTCACCCACCTGTTCCCAGACCTTGCGGACGGGGTTCAGGCTGGTCATCGGCTCCTGGAATACCATGGCGATGTCGCGGCCCCTGATGCGGCGCATCGCGGCCGGTTCAAGCTTCGAGATGTCCCGACCGTCAAGCAGGATGGAACTTGCGCTAACATTGCCCTGCGGCCGGGGCACCAGCCCCATCAGCGACAGCGCCGTCATGCTTTTGCCGGAGCCGGATTCCCCGACCAGCCCGACGATCTTGCCGCGTCCCACATCGAAGGAAACATCGTCCAGCACCCGCACGTCGCCCCGGTCGCCCGAAAACTCGGTGCGCAGCCCCCTGACGGAAAGGATCGGATCGTCGGCGCCCATCGGATCAATCCTTCATCGAGGGGTCGAGCGCATCGCGCAGCCCGTCGCCGATGAAGTTGAAGGCCATGACCGTCAACAGGATCGCGACGCCGGGCGCGATGGCGACCGCCGGAGCCTGGAACATGTATTCCTTGCCCTTGGCCACCAGGAGGCCCCAGCTCGCCTCGGGCGGCTGCACGCCGACGCCAAGGAAGCTGAGGCTGGATTCCCACATGATCGCCTCGGGGATCGACAGCGAGAACAGCACGATCAGCGTCGGCACCACATTCGGGAAGATATGCGAGAACATGATCACCGCGCGCGAGGTGCCGTTGGCGCGGGCGGCCTCGATGAATTCCTTTTCGCGCAGGGCGAGGGTCTGCGACCGCACGACCCGCGCGACCGAGGCCCAGCCGACAAGGGCCAGCGCCAGGAAGATGTTCAGCAGGTTCGCCCCCAGCGTATACATCACCACCATGGCGAGCAGCAGCGAGGGGAAGGCGATCATCATGTCGGCCAGCCGCATGACGACGAAATCGGTCTTGCCGCCCATATAGCCGCTGAGAATGCCCAGGACCGTGCCGATCAGCAGCGACACGAGGCTGGGGACGATGCCCACCACCAGCGAGATCCGCGCGCCGTAAAGGATACGGGTCAGCACATCGCGGCCGAAGTTGTCGGTGCCCAGCCAATAGGTCGCCGACATCGGCAAAAGCTGTTCGTCCAGTTCGACGCGGTAAGGGTCATGCGGGCTGATCCAGGGCGCAAACACCGCGCCAAGAACCAGCAGCACCACGAAAGCAAGCCCGACCATCGCCATCCGGTTGCGGCGAAAGGCGCGCATCGTGTCGCGCAGGAAGCTGGCTTCCTCGATGGTTTCGGGTTCAAGGATCGCAGCGGGATCGGCGGAAAGGGTCATCTTACGCGTCCTTCTTCATCTGCGAGCGGATGCGCGGATCGAGCACCGAATAAAGGATGTCGGCCACGAGGTTGCCGAGGATCACCAGCACGGTCGCAAACAGCACCGCGCCCTGCAGAAGCGGCATGTCGCGCGAGGAAATCGCATTGACGGTGATCCGGCCCACGCCGGGGATCGAGAAGATCGCCTCGGTGATCACCGCGCCGGACAGAAGGCCCGACACCTGGATCGCCATGATCGTCACCACCGGGATCAGCGCGTTCTTCAGCGCATGCCGGGTGATCACCCCGGTTTCCCGCAGGCCCTTGGCCCGGGCGGTGCGGATGTAGTCGTGCCGCATCACCTCCAGCAGGCTCGACCGCGTCAGCCGCGCGCTCACCCCGGCCGAGGACCAGCCCAGGACGATCGCCGGCAGGACCATGTATTCCCAGCCGTAGAAACCCGACACCGGCAGCAGTTTCAGCTGCATGGCAAAGACGTATTGCAGCAGCAGCGCCGACCAGAATACCGGCATCGACACGCCGAGCAGCGAAAAGCCCATGAAGAACCGGTCGAGCAGGCTGTCGCGCCGCACCGCCGACAGGATGCCGGCCGGAATGCCGATCACCCAGGACACCAGCGCCGCACAGACCGCCAGCATCAGCGTATTGGGGAATGCCTTCAGCAGCAGGTCGGTCACCGGCCGGTTCAGCTTGATCGAATTGCCCAGATCCCCCTGCAGGGCATTCCAGAGGAAGCTGAGATACCGCACGACCAGCGGGTCGTCGAGATGCATCTGCGCCCGCACCCGCTCGATCACTTCGGGGCTGGCATGTTCCTTCATCATCAGCGCGACCGGGTCGCCCGGAACCACGTTCAGCATGATGAACAGGATCAGCGTGATCCCGATCAGCACCGGAATCGACACAAGAATGCGCCGAAGCGCGAACATCAGCATCGGCAGACGGTCTTTCTGCTGCGCCCGCAAAAGGTGCGGGGAAAGGCGTGGCGGAAGGCGCCCGTTGCGGCCGGGCGGCGGAACCGGGCCGGGGCGAACCTTGCGTCCGCCCCGGACCCGAAGGTCTTATTCGACCTCGACGTTGAAGTAGTTCATGTCGCTCCAGCCGTTCCACGGAACGACGAAGTTCTTCACCCGCGGCTGCACGACATAGCTGTGATCCAGGCTGAACAGCGGAACCCATGCCGCATCCTCGCCGACGATGCGGGCCGTCAGATCCTGATAGAGCTTGCACCGCTCTTCCTGGTCCACCATCCCGCGCGCCTTTTCGATGCCGGCAAAGACCTCGGGATCGTCGTTGTTGTAGCCGCGCGTCTTGGAGCCGGATTCCGAGAAGAACGTGTAGAAAAAGTTGTCGGGATCGTTGAAGTCGGCCGACCAGACCTGGGTATAGGCTTCGGCCTCGCCGGCCTTGCGGGCATCGAGGAAGGCGGCCTCGTCGGTGGTGACGATATTGGCCTTGAACCCGGCCTCGGCCACTTGCGCCTGGATGATCTGGTTCATGTCGGACCATTTCGTCGACCAGCTCGACACCTGTTGCAGGTTGATCTCGACGCCGTCCGGATAGCCGGCCTCGGCCAGCAGTTCCCTGGCCTTCGCGGGGTTGTATTCGATCGGCTCCGCCGGAGCATAGCAGGTCAGGCCGCGCGGGATCACCCCGTCCTCCAGCTTGCCCTTGCCGTAGAAGTTCTTGTCCAGAATGGTCTGACGGTCGATGGCGATCTGGAAAGCCTTGCGCACACGCACGTCGTCGAACGGCTTTTTCAGCTGGTTGATGTTGTAATAATAGATCCCCACGCGCGGGCCGGACCGAATCTGGTCCTTCCACTGGTCGCTGCCGTAGAAATAGGGCGTCTGGGTCGGGGCGTAGTCGAGGTCGAGGACGTCTATCTCGTCGGATTCGAACAGCATCCGCAGGGTTTCGGAATCCGACACCACGCGCACCAGCAGCCGGTCAAGCTTCGGGCGGCCGCGCCAGTAATCCTCGTTGGCCTCCAGCATCTGGCTGTCGTTCAGCGTGTAGTCGCGCAGGATGAAGGGGCCGGTGCCGTTGGTGGTCTCGGGCGTCAGGCCGAACTGGTCGCCCGCCGCCTCGGTGAAAGCACGGTTGTAAATCGAGGCGCCCGGGGCCGCCAACAGCGCCAGAAAGGCCGCATAGGGCTGGGCCAGCGTGATCTGGACGGTGTGGTCATCCAGCGCCTTCAGACCCGACACGCTGTCTGCCGTGCCATCGAGGCGATCCTCGGCACCGGCGATGAATGTCAGGATGTCGGTGTTCAGCGCCTTGGTGGCCGGGTTCAGCATCCGGTCGAAGGTGTAGACCACGTCGTCGGCCGTCAGCACCGCACCGTCGTGGAACTTCACGCCCTGACGCAGGTGGAAGGTATAGGTCAGCCCGTCCTCGGACACGTCCCACGTTTCCGCCAGCCCCGGAACCAGGGCGGATTCACCGGGACCCGTCGTCTCGGATTCGACCAGCCGGTCGAAGATGTTCAGCGGCAGGGTATAGGCATCCGTCGTCATCTGGCCGTCGGCCGTTTTCGGATCCTCGCTGTAGGACACGCGCAGCATGTTCTCGGCCAGCGCCGGGGACATCAGCATCAGGCTGGCAAGGCCGGAGGCCAGCAGCAGTTTCACCGTGGTCTTGCTTGTCATTTCCGTTCCTCGCTGTCGGTTTGCCGCTGTCGCGGCATCAGGCGACTTCATTGAAAAGAGCGGAGCCTGTCGCACGGCTGCGCCCCCGCGCGCACTCACCCGGCCCGTTGCCACGGACCGCCCTGTTCCAGCTTCAGCAGATCGCGGATGCCCGCCCGGTGGCGGATGATCCTGAACTGCCCCTCCTCGATCAGCACCTCGGGGATCAGGTCCCGCGAGTTGTAGGTCGATGACATCGCGGCCCCGTATGCCCCGGCGTCGCCGAAGGCCAGCAGGTCGCCGCGGATGATCTGGCCGAGGTCGTCATAGACCCCGAAATCATCGGAGCTCTCGCAGATTGGGCCGACGAGGCGGCCGGGGCGCGAGCCTGTCCCCAACCGCGGCGGATGCAACGTGCGGATGGGATGGCGCGCGTCGTAAAGCGCGGGCCGCATCAGATCGTTCATCGCGGCATCGACGACCACGACATCGGCATCTTCCCCCGGCTTGCAATACAGGACCTCGGTCACCATCACCCCGGCACGGGCGCAAAGCCAGCGCCCCGGCTCGACATTCAGCGCCAGATCGAGGCCGCCGACAGTTTGGGCAATGATCGCGGCATATCCGGCCAGGTCGGGGCCTGCCCCGCCATCGGCCCCGATGCCGAGCCCGCCGCCCAGATCCAGACGGTCGACCCGCAGACCTGCGGCCCGAAGGCGGCGCACCAGGTCGGCCAGCACGCTCCACGCCTGCCGGAAAGGTTCCAGATCGAGGATCTGCGAGCCGATATGCACGGCCAGCCCGACCATCCGCAGCTCCGGCGGGGCGTCGGCATAAAGCGCCGGGATCTGGTCGGACGGGATGCCGAACTTGCTGTCCTTGCGGCCGGTGGTGATCTTGGCATGAGTATGCGCATCAACATCGGGATTGACGCGCAGGGCCACGGGGGCCTGCACGCCCAGTTCCCGCGCGACCTCCGCCACCATCTCCAGTTCGGCCGGGCTTTCGACGTTGATCTGGTGGGCCCCCACCTCCAGCGCGGCCCGAATCTCGGCCCTGGTCTTGCCGACCCCGGAGAAGATGATCCGTCCGGCGGGGCAACCGGCAGCCAGCGCGCGCCGCATCTCTCCGCCCGAAACGATGTCCATTCCGCATCCCAGCCGCGCCAGTTCGGCCAGCACATGGATGTTGCTGCACGCCTTGACCGCAAAGCAGACCGCCACCCCCAGCGGCCCGACCGCCGCCGTAAGCGCGGCGTGCCGCGCCCGCAGGGCAGGCGCAGAATAGGCGTAGAACGGCGTTCCGACCGCCGAGGCGATGCCCTCCAGCGGCACCCCATGGGCACAGAGCTTGCCGCCCTCACGGTCAAGCCAGCGCTCGGCATCCTCATGGATTCGGGGGCGCGCGAGCGATTTGGCGGCGGTCATGACAACCTCAGGCTAACGGTGGCTGCCCCGACTATCCCGAAAGCCGACATTCACATGAAATACTTCATGGGCGTCTTTCATTCATTTCTGATATATCTCCCCGCATCGGGAGGTCCGGACATGAAGCTGAACCAGCGCCAGATCGACGTGTTCAATGCGGTCATGGTGAACAAGAGCATCACCGCCGCCGCCGCCAAGCTCGGGAGTTCCCAGCCCACCCTCAGCCGCGAGATACGGGAGATCGAGAATCGGCTGGGCTTCGATCTTTTCCTGCGCTTCGGCAAGCGGCTGACACCCACCGAACAGGCGATTCTGCTGCATGAGGTGGTGCTGCGCTCTTTCGTCGGACTCGACGAGATCGGCCGCGCGGCCTCGGCGATCCGCACCCATAATGCCGCGAATTTCAGAATCGCGAGCATTCCCGCCTATGCGGAATCGGTCATCCCGCGGGTCATCCAGCGTTTTCTGAAAGGCCGGCACGCACTGCATTTCTCGATCCATTCGCATGAGGAACCCTCGCTGCGGCACGAGATGACGACGCAGGTGTTCGACCTCGTTCTGGCCGAGAACCTGTTTGAACGCGACAGCGCCACCGGCACGACGGTATGCGCGGGCGATATGGTCTGCGTTCTGCCCCAGGGCCATCCGCTCGCCTCGCGCGCCGAACTGGCCCCTGCCGACTTCGCCGGCCAGCCCTTCATCTACTTCAGCCAGAACGACCCCTATCGCCACAAGCTCGATGTCGTGTTCCACGAGGCGGCGGTGGCGCGAGACTATGCCGCCGAGACCACGACGGCAGCCAGCGTCTGCGCCATGGTCGCGGCAGGCGTCGGCATCTCGGTGATAAACCCGCTGACGGCGGCCAGCCACACCGGCGGGCCGGTGGTCTTTCGGCGCCTGTCCGTGCCGGTGCCGTATGAATTGTCCCTGTGGCACCCGGCGCGCAGCAACCGTCTCGCACAGATCAAACGCTTCATCACCTTCCTTGAGGAAGAGGCGGCCGGAATGGCGGACGAACTCGACCAGCACCTGCGCCCCTGAGTGTCCTGTCCCTCAAGGACCTCGCCGACAAGACCCGGCGCGGCTGGATCGAGGTCGGCAAATCCGACGACGACAATGCCTATGGCACGATGTGGTCAGCCTCCGTTGATCTGGGAGAGGTCGGCTGGCTGATCGTTGCAATCCCCGATTTCTCGCCCCCGAGCCATGGTTGGATCATCTTTACCGGCTGGATCGCGATGATCCTCGCCGGGTCGAGCCTCGTCTCGCTCTACGCCGCACGAAGGCTCAGCCGTCCTCTCGAACTGATGATAGAGCCCGCGCTGTTCAAGGAATTCTGCGACGCGTTCACCAGAGCCCGGAATTCGGCGGACAAGGCCGCGGACCTCCGTGGTTCAGAGTTCAGCCTGCTGCGCCCTGCCCCTCGGCGATAGCCGAACCAACGAGGTCGACCGACATAAACAGGCGCATTCGATAATTGGGCAGCTCGCCAATACTGCGGCGGCAGGCGGCGGCTATCCTCCCTCCTGCCGCGGAGCGCCTTCGGCTTTGGTTTCGATGTCGGACATCTGCGGCAGCAGTCGATAAAGGTTCCGCTCGCTGATGCCGAGGATACGAGCCATCTCCCGCCGGTTGCCCCGCGTTTGGTCGAGCAGGTAGCGCAGATAGGCCGCGCGCAGGTGGTCGAGACTGGGTGGGGTCTCGAAGCGCAGCACGACCTCGCCGCTGCGCGACTTTCCGCATTTGACGCCCCCCGTTTTCGGACCGGCAGCCGGGTCGTTCCGGCCGCCTCCGACAGAGGGATTTCTATCTTTTCGTCATCAATTCAATTGTTTAAGTCTGGCTCCAAAAGGGCCGGGCCTGCCAAACTGGCAGGCGGCAAGGAGGTGGCACGGAAAGATCCAGAAAAGCCGGGCCTGCGAGACCAGCGGACAGGCCATCTCGATGGCGGTAGCCGCGATCATGCGGTCGAATGGATCCGGATGATGCCATTCCATCGACCCGGACAGCATCGCCATCCGCGCGGTATATGGGGCGATGCGGAATCCCAGGGTCGAGCACAGGCTGTCGAGGCTGCCCGCATGGGGCAGCATCTCGTCCCATTTACCCTTCCGCGGCTTGATCGTGATCTCATGGAGGGCGCAGGGCGGGACGTGGATCGTCGTGCCGCTCTCCAGCAGGCTTCGCACCCCGGCAGGAACGAGGGCGCGACCGGCGACCAGGCCAGCACATGCGTGTCGACGACGGCATGGCTCAAGCATCCCACTCCGCGAGGTCTTCCGCGCTCATGGGTTCGAGGAAGTCCGGAACCGAGCCCGGACTCACGACGCCCTTCAGAATGCCCAGGCGCACGCCTGTCCGGGCGACGGGCACAAGCCGCGCGGCGGGCTGCGGGAGAAAATTCGATGGCTTCCCCCCGGCTTCAGTCTGGTGTCAGGATGATGCGCTATCCGCCTTCCCAGCCACTGCCGTTCGGCACAGCCAGGACCGAAACCTTGACCATGACCCTTTCGCCCGACCGTGAGGTAGTGTTGACCGCGTTGACGCTGGCCGGGCTGGCGCTGGCCGCAGCTGCGGCCTTCATGGCGCCCGGCCCCTGGGGGCCTGCCGGCCTGATGCTGGTCTATCTGGCCGGCGGCCTGCCCGCCGCCGGGCGCGCGCTGGCCGCGCTCTGGCGCGATCATGTGCTGGACATCGACCTGTTGATGGTGATCGCCGCCCTGGCCGCCGCGGGGGTGGGCGCGGCGCTGGAAGGGGCGGTGCTGCTGACGCTGTTCAGCCTCTCGACCACGCTGGAACACCGCGCCATGACCCGCGCCCGCCGCGCGGTCGAGGCGCTGATGGCGCTGCGCCCCGATACCGCGCTGCGACAGGCGCCCGACGGCTCGGTCGCCGAGGTTGCGGCCGCCGATCTGCGCCCCGGCGACATCGTGGTGCTGCGGCCAGGCGCGCGGGTGCCGGCGGATGGCACGCTGCTGGACGGCGACGGCGCGCTGGACGAAGCGACGATCACCGGCGAATCGATGCCGGTCCACAAGCACCCCGGCGCCAAGGTGTTCGAGGCCACGGTGAACCTGAACGCCGTGCTGCGCGTCACCGTCTCGCGCCCCGTGGCCGACAGCACGGTTGCGCGCATGATCGCGCTGGTGACCGAGGCGCAGGCCGCCCGCGCCCCGTCCGAGCGGTTCAGCGAATGGTTCGGCCAGCGCTATACCGTGGCCGTGCTGGCCGGCGCGGTGCTGGCCTTCGGCCTGTTCCTCTGGCTCGGCTGGGGGCGGGAGGAGGCGCTTTACCGTGCGGCGGTGCTGCTGGTCGCGGCCAGCCCCTGCGCCGTGGTGATCTCGGTCCCCGCCGCGATCCTGTCGGCGCTGGCGGCGGCGGCGCGGGGCGGCGTGCTGTTCAAGGGCGGCGCGGCACTGGAGACGCTGGCAGAGGTCGAGACCTTCGCCTTCGACAAGACCGGCACCCTGACCACGGGCCGGGTGGAGGTGACGGGCATCGCGGCGCTGATCCCGGAAGACGGGTTCATGGCCCTGCTCGCCGGGCTGGAGGCGCAGGCCGAGCATCCGCTGGCCGAGGCGATCCGCCGCCATGCTGAGGCGCGCGGCATCGCCGCCGCGCCGGTCAAGGGTCTGGAGACGGCGCCGAGCGAGGGCATAAGGGGCCGCGACCGAGACAGCGCCGAGGTCTGGGCCGGCAATCCCCGCATGGCGGCCCGGATGGGCGCGCCGATCGACGCCCCGGCCCTGCGCGCACTGGCCGAAACCGCCGAGACGGTGATCTACCTCGGGCGCGGCGACCGGGTGCTGGGCGCGGTGACGGTGGCCGACCGGCCGCGCGAAACCTCGGCAACCGCACTGGCGGCGCTGCGCGCGGATGGCGTGGCGCGGCTGGTGATGATGACCGGCGACCGCCGCCCGGTGGGGCTGCGCATCGGTGCCGGGCTGGGCTTCGCGCCGCAAGACATCCACGCCGATCTGCTGCCCGGGGACAAGATGGCGCTGGTGGGCGAGTTGGCGCAGGACGGCCGCGTCGCGTTCGTCGGCGACGGGGTGAACGACGCCGCGGCGCTGGCGCGGTCGGATGTCGGCATCGCCATGGGCGTCGCCGGCAGCGAGGTGGCCTTGCAGGCCGCCGATGTGGCGCTGATGTCCGACGACATGGAACGGCTGGCGGCCGCCCGCCGCCTGGCCCGCCGCACAAGGCGGGTGATCCGGCAGAACCTGGGCTTCGCGCTGGCGGCGATGGCGGTGCTGGTGGCGTCGAGCCTGTTTCTGTCGCTGCCCCTGCCGCTCGCCGTGCTGGGGCACGAGGGCGGCACGGTGCTGGTGGTGCTGAACGGCCTGCGCCTCCTCGCCGACCCGATCCGCCGCAACGCGAGGGGCTGAGCGGTCAACCGCGCGGCAAGAACATCGCGCGAACCCCTCGGCCTCGCCGGGATGGGCGAGGCCAACTCCAGCCGCCCCCGCGCCGCCCGCGCGATGCTGTCGGCGATGGCGAGGCCGAGGCCCGAACCGGGCGCCGAGGCCCCGGCGCGCTCGAACCGCCGGGTCAGCCGCGCCAGTTGATCGGGCGCAACCGCCGGGCCCCGGTTGGTCACCGCAAGCCGCCCGCCCGACCGCAGCGAGACCTCGGACCGGGGTATCGGGAATGCGCGACGGCGCGCGGTCCGGCAGGTCGGCCTTCAGCCACGCCGCCGCCCTCGCGCGAGAAATCGTCGAGCGTCATCGGCCGCAGCCGGGCGCGGGTCAGACACAGCACCCAAAGCCCGCCGAGCGGCAGCAGCGCAGCCACCGGCAAGGCCAGCGCCTGCAACGTATGCCACAGCGTTTCGCGCCGATGCGCCAGTGGTTCGGCCACCGCGAGGTCGCGCCGCAGGCTGGGCGGCCGGCTCATGCCCCTGCCCGGCCGAGGCGATAACTCGCGGCAGGCTTCGGCATCGTAGGGAATGGGCACTTTGCCGGATCTGGTCGAGGGGATGACGGCTTCGGTTTTGGTCGCGGCCAGCCGGTCGCGCAGGCAGTTCGCGTCATGGCCCTTGTCGGCCAGCAGGCGGGCAGGCGCGGGACATCTGTCCAGGAGTGCGGGAGCTTCCGAGATGTCGGCATGGTTGCCGGGGCTGAGTGCAAAGGCGATTGCCCGCCCGCAACCCTCTGTCAGGGCGTGGATTTTGGTGATTGTCCCCCACGCGAGCGCCTGATGGCCTGAATTTTCGCCCCCCTTTTCCGCCGTGTGCCGAACAGAGAGAACGCATATCATCAATAGGATGGTTGGGTCTGGAGCCTAATCCTCCTTGTCGTCCTTGAAAACCCGTGTGCCCGAGATCATCGTCGAGACGATGGACTGCCGGCTCATGATGTCCTCGCGGATGGCCACGTAGATGTGGACGATCATGAAGATCACGATCCACCACATGCCCAGATGGTGCAAGGTGTGCAGCCGCTGGCTGTTCCATACGAGGCCAAGAACCCAGCCGAACAGGTCATGCGTCAGGCTGCCCTCCTGCGCGCCCTCGGCATAAAGCGCCAGTCCGGTGACGATCATGAAGCTGACGCCCAGGGTGATGAAGAAGAACATCGCCAGTTGCGCCAAGGGGTTGTGGCCGACGTATTTCTTCGGCTCCCTGGCGAGGAACAGATACCAGCTGATCTCGAACCAGACTTCGCGCCAGTAATCCACCCGCCAGAACGGCACGTAGAAAAGCTGCCGCGCGTGGTGGTTGCCGACGAAGGCCCAGTAGATGCGGCCCAGGAAGCCGATGGTCAGCACCATGCCCGCGGCGAAATGGGCAAAGCGGATGTAGCCGAAGACGAACTGCTCCACCGCCTCGCCGATCTGCATCGAGGGGGGCGGCGAGCCGATGAAATAGCCAGTCAGGCACAGGATCAGGATCGCGGCGGCATTGACCCAGTGCCAGATGCGGACCGGGGCCTCGTAGACATAGACCGCGGTCTGGCGGCGGACCGTGCCCAGATCCTCGGGTGCCGCGTCATCGGCCGGGATGTTGGTGGTGGGGCTTGCCATGGCGTCACCCCGCCATCAGCCAGAGGCCGGAAAGCGCGATCCCGGCGCCGAGCGCCCGTTGCGCAGCCGGCTGCGCGGCGACGGCGCGGGCGATGCCGACCCCCGCCAGATGCAGCGCGGCGGTCGAGATCAGGAACCCCGCCAGATAGGCAAGCGCATTGCCCGAGGCCTCGGTCGCATGGGCATGGCCATGGGCCGAGGCGAAGGCTGCGATTGCGGCAAGCGAGGCAAGCGTCACCCCGGCCCTCTGACCCCGGCGCGAGACCAGCGTCAGGAGGCCGAACACCACGACCGAGCCGACAATCGCCGTCTCGACCATCGGATAGCCGATGCCCGCCCAAGAAAGGCCCGCGCCGGCAGCCATGGCCGCGATGAAGGCCGCCGCCCCCGCCCAGAACCGCCGGGGCAGCACGAAGCCCGACCACAGACCCACCGCCAGCATCGCCAGCAGGTGGTCCGGCCCGAGGACGGGATGCCCGAGTCCGTGAAGAAAGCCGTTGGCCTCGCCCGCGCCGGTATGGGCCAGCGCAGGGCCGGCGACCACGGCGACGATGGCGGCAGTTGCTAGTTTCTTCATGTCCCTCTCCTCAGCGAACCTTGACCCGCGCCAGTTCTTGGCCGTCGGGCGACATGACATGGGTGGAACAGGCAAGGCATGGATCGAAGCTGTGGATCGTGCGCAGGATCTCGACCGGCTCTTCGGGCCGCTCGACCTTCGTCTCCATCAGGCTGGCCTCGAAGGCGCCGATATTGCCCGCCAGATCGCGGGGGCTGCCGTTCCATGTGGTCGGAACCACGCATTGGTAGTTCTCGATCCGGCCGTCCCTGATCCTGATCCAGTGCCCGAGGGCACCGCGCGGCGCCTCGGTCGCGCCGACGCCCTTGGCCTCCTTCGGCCAGGTCGAAGGGTCCCATTTCGCCACATTCGCAGTGCTTTCGTCGCCCGCCTTGATGTTGGCCACCAGCTTGTCGAAGAAGTGCTTTTGCAGCCGCCCGCAATATTCGCTTTCCAGCGCCCGCGCGGCCGTCCGCCCCAGCGTCGAGAACACCGCCGTCAGCGGCAGGCCCATGTCGCGCAGAAGGCCGTCGACCTGGTTCTTGATGTCCTCATGCCCCTTGGCATAGCCCACGACATAGCGGGCAAGCGGGCCGACCTCCATCGCATGGCCCTTCCAGCGCGGCGCCTTGATCCAGGAGTATTTCCCGCCCTCGTCCAGCTGCTCGATATTGGTGCGGCTGCCCTTGGCATTGGGGCCAAGCTCGTATTTCGGGGCCGTTTCGCCGTCCCAGGGGTGCAGGCCCTTGCCCGGCTGGGCGCCCGCATATTCATACCAGGAATGGTCGACATGCTCCTGGATCTGCTCGGGGTCGCGCTGGTCGACGTCATGCACCTCGTTCAGGTTGCCGTTGATGATCGCGCCGCGCGGCAGGTGCAGCTGATCGGGACTGAAATCGTTCGGATGCTCGGGGATGTCGCCATAGGCCAGCACCGACTTGCCCGACAGCCCGCCACCGTAGAGCCAGTTCCTGTAGAAGCCGCCGATCGCCTTCACATCCGGCAGATAGACGTTGCGGTTGAACTCGATGCACTTGTCGATGATCGAGCTGACCAGGTTCAGCCGCTCCATGTTGATCGCGCCCACGGCGCCGGTGGAATGCACGTTGATCGGACAGGGCACGCCGCCGACCAGCCAGTTCGGATGCGGGTTCTTGCCGCCGAAGATCGTGTGGATCTTCACGATCTCCTTCTGCAGGTCCAGCGCTTCCAGGTAATGCGTCGTCGCCATCAGGTCGGCCTCGGGCGGCAGCAGGTAGGCCGGATTGTCCCAGTAGCCGTTCTTGAAGATGCCCAACTGCCCGCTTTCGACAAAGGCCTTCAGCCGGTTCTGCACGTCGCGGAAATAGCCGGGCGACGACAGCGGATGCGAGGGCGAGACCGCCTGCTGCAACTCGCTCGTCGCCTTCGGATCGGCCTTCAGCGCATTCACGGGGTTCACCCAGTCCAGCGCGTGCAGGTGGTAGAAATGCACGACATGGTCGTGGATCTGCAGGTTCAGCTGCATGATGTTGCGGATCGAGTTGGCGTTGTCAGGAATGGCGATTCCCAGCGCATCCTCGACCGCGCGCACGGATGTCAGCGCATGGGTCCCGGTGCAGACCCCGCAGATCCGCTCGGTGAAGGCCCAGGCGTCGCGCGGGTCGCGGCCCTTCAGGATTACCTCCAGCCCCCGCCACATGGTGCCGGTCGAAACCGCGTTGGTGATGACGTTCTGGTCGTTGACATTCACCTCGCAGCGCATGTGGCCCTCGATCCGGCAGACCGGATCGACCACCACGCGCTGGCCGGTGGTGTCGAGGGTGAAGCCGTTCGGCGTCGTCGCTCCCATGGTCTCAGCCCTCCGCTTTCTCTTGGGTCTTCTTCTGGGCGCGCTTCAGGGCGCTGATCGCGGCATGAACCGCCACCGCGCCGCCGACCACCCCCGCCGCCGCCATGCCGACCTGATCGGCATTCGCCTCGATGCCGAACTGCTTGATGTTGGTCAGCCGGTCGTAGAAGCTGCCCTGATCCCAGAACCCGTCCTCGGAACAACCGATGCAGCCGTGACCCGACTGGATCGGGAAGCTGGTGCCCTCGTTCCAGCGCACGGTGGAACAGGCGTTGTAGGTGGTCGGCCCCTTGCAGCCCATCTTGTAGAGGCAATAGCCCTTGCGCGCGTTCTCGTCGTCCCAGTGTTCGACGAACTGGCCCGCGTCGAAATGCGGCCGGCGATAGCATTTGTCGTGGATGCGCTGGCCGTAGAACATCGCCGGCCGGCCCTGACGGTCAAGCTCGGGCAGGCGGTCGAAGGTCAGCATGTAGGTGATGACGCCGGTCATCACCTCGGCGATCGGCGGGCAGCCCGGCACCTTGATGATCGGCTTGTCGGTGATGACCTTGTGCACGGGCGTGGCCCGCGTCGGGTTGGGTGCCGCGGCCTGCACGCAGCCGTAGGAGGCGCAGGCGCCCCAGCTGATCACCGCCTTGGCATGTTGGGCGGCATGTTTCAACTGTTCGACGAAGGGCTTGCCGCCGACGATGCAGAACATCCCGTCCTCGTTCAGCGGCGGGTTGCCCTCGACGGCGAGGATGTAGTTGCCCTTGTATTTCTGGATCGTTTCCTCCAGCGCCGCCTCGGCCGCATGGCCCGCCGCCGCCATCAGCGTGTGGCTGTAGTCGAGGCTGATCATCGACAGCACCACGTCCTTGGCCAGGGGATGCGCGCCCCGGATGAAACTCTCCGAACAGCAGGTGCATTCCAGTCCGTTGACCCAGATCACCGGGGTGCGGGGCTTGGTCTCCATCGCATGGGCAATCTTCGGCACGAAGGCCGGCCCAAGGCCAAGGGCGCTGGCCGTCAGGGCGCAGTATTTCATGAAACTGCGCCGGGTGATCCCCTGCCTGCGCATCACCTCGTAGAAGGTTTCGATCTGGCTCAATGCTGGCCCTCCCCGTTTCCCCGGCACGCCTGCGCGCACCGCTCCGAGGGTCAGGAAATCAGGGCACGGGGGGCGAGACAAAGAAAACCATGCGATGGCATACCGAAAGCCTTTTCCAGTCCTTTCAAATCCTTACAAGGACATGCCATAAAGCGGGCCGGTCGCCCGCTGACCGCCTGAGCGCCGTTCTGGTTAGGTGCTTTCCGCCGCCGTGACCGCGCGCGCCGCCGCGACCACAGCCTGCCCCAGCGCCAGCCCGCCGTCATTGGCGGGCGTGGTGCGGTGGACCAGCACGGGCAGGCCCTGCAACTCTTCCAGCATCAGCCGATGCAGAAGCGCGTTCTGGAAACAGCCGCCGGAGAGTGCGACGGCCCGCGCCTCGCCGATATCGACCCATGCCCGTGCCGCATCGGCGAAAGCCGCGGCAACGAAGCGGTGGAAGCGCAGCGCGATATCCTCGGGCCGCTGCCCCGACGCGATGTCCCGCGCAAGGGCTTGGAACATCGGCGCAGGGTCGATCTCCTCCCCGTCGGTCGCATAGGGATATTCGCCCGGATCGCTGGACGCTCCCGCCAGCGCCTCCAGCCGCATTGCGGCCTCGCCCTCATGGCTCTGGCCGTCGGGGCAGATCCCCAGCACCGCCGCAACGGCATCGAACAGCCGCCCGACGCTGGAGGACAGCGGCGCATTGATCCCCTGCGCCACCGCCTGCCGCAGCAGGGCCACCGGCTTTCCGACGAAAAGCCGATCCGCCCAATCGCCAAGCCCCGCCTGATCCAGCCGCGCCAGCCCATTGCGCCATGGCTCGCGCGCGGCGCGGTCGCCGCCGATCAGCGGCGCGGGTTTCAGCCGGACGCGGCGCTCCGCCCCGTGATAGCCGCCCACCAGCAACTCGCCCCCCCAGATTGTGCCGTCCGGGCCAAGCCCGGTGCCGTCGAGGATGATCCCCGCCACGGGACCGCCGTCCAGCGGCCAGCGGTTCTCGGCCAGGCAGGCGGCGAGATGGGCGTGGTGGTGAAAGACCTCGGCCACAGGCAGGCCCATCGCCCTGCCCGCCTGCGTGGCGCGATAGCCCGGATGGGCATCCACCGCCACCACTTCGGGCCGGTGGTCGAACAACGCGGTGTAATCCGCCACCGCCTTGCCGAATTCCGCGGCGCAAAGCGCGTCGTCCAGATCGCCCAGATGGTGGCCCAGCAGCGCCTGCCCGTTCTTCACAAGGCAGATCGCCCCCTTCATCTGGCCGCCCAGCGCCAGCACCTGCGGCGCGCCCTCGAAGCCCGGCGGCAGGGGCAGCGCCCCCGGCACCCGCCCCCGCGCGCGGCGCAGGATCATCGGCGGGCTGGCGCGCTCCACGCTGTCGTCCAGCCGCCGGGCGATGTCGCGGTCGTGGCACAAGAGGGCATCGGCGAAGGCCGACAGCTTCTCCCGCGCCTCGCCGTTGCCGGTCACCTGCGGCTCGCCCGACAGGTTGCCGCTGGTCATCACCAGCACCCCGCCGAAAGCATCCAGCAACAGGTGGTGCAGCGGCGTATAGGGCAGCATGACCCCCAGTTGCGCCATGCCCGGGGCAACCCCTTCGGGCAGGACCCCGCGCGAGGGCACCAGAACGACCGGCGCGGCAGGATCGCGCAAAAGGGCAAGGTCGGCCTCGGCCAGGACCGCCACCGCCTGCAAGGTCGCCTCATGGCCCATCAGGGCGAAGGGCTTGGCCGGGCGCCGCTTGCGGGCGCGCAAGCGGCCCAGCGCCGCCGGATCGGAGGCATCGCAGGCCAGATGGAAGCCGCCCAGCCCCTTGACCGCCACCACCCGGCCCTGCCGCAGCAGATCCGCCGCCGCAAGGATGGGGTCGCCCGGCACCTCCCGCCCCTCCACCTCAAGCCAGAGGCGCGGCCCGCAGGCCGGGCAGGCCACCGGCTGGGCGTGGAAGCGGCGGTCGGCGGGATCGGCATATTCCCCGGCGCAATCGGAGCAGAGGGGAAACCCGGCCATGGTGGTGCGGGCGCGGTCGTAGGGCAGGCCCCTGAGGATGGTGAAGCGCGGCCCGCAATGGGTGCAGTTGGTGAAGGCATAGCCTGCGCGCCGCCCGGGCGCGCGGATTTCCGCCGCGCAGTCCGGGCAGGTCGCCGCATCGGGCGTCACCCGCGTCTCGGCCCCCGCCCCGCGCGAGGGCGCGATCTCGAACCCCTCGGGCAGGCTGCCCGCGAAGGCGGACAGTTCCACCGCGTCGACCCGTGCCAGCTTCGGCGCCCGGGCCGGGATGGCGGCGGCGAAGTCCCCGACACGCGCTCCCGCCGCCTCGATTAGCACGCCCTCGGGGTCGTTCAGCACCCGGCCGCGCAGGCCGAACTCCTGCGCAAGCTGCCAGATGAAGGGGCGGAACCCCACGCCCTGCACCTGCCCCCTTACCCTGATCGAAACGGCCCCGCCCTTCATCTTGGTCCAAATACTCCGGGGGGTCCGGGGGGCTGGCCCCCCGGACCGCGTTTGCCTTCAATGCACCGTGCAGACCATGCAGGGATCGAAGCTGCGCACCACATGCTGCACCGCCAGCGCCCCCGGCCCCTCGATCTCCAGCCCCTCCAGCGCCGCCTCCAGCGGGCCGGGCACGCCGCCTGCGTCGCGCGGGCTGAAGTTCCAGGTCGTCGGCGCGATGATCTGGTAGCCCGCGATCCTGCCGCCCTCGATGCGCAGCCAATGGCCCAGCGCGCCGCGCGCCGCCTCGACCAGCCCGGCGCCGCGCCCCTCGCGCGGCAGGGCGCCCTTGGCCATGAAGGCCGCCCCGGGCTCGATCCCGGCGACCAGCCGCTCCATCACCGCCTGGCTGCGGGCAAGCTCCAGCATCCGCCCGGCCACCCGCGCCAGAACGCCGCCGCCCGCCATGGCCCGCGCCAGCGGATGGCCGTCCACCACCTGCCGGGCCAGCGCCCCCACCTCATGACCCCGGCCGCCCAGCCGGGGAGCCTTGCACCAGCTGTAGCCGGGCGGCGCCATCGCCTCGTCGGGTTCGGTCACCCCGTCCCAGGGGTGGCGCGTGCCCCCTTTCATCCAGGCATGGGAGAGGTCCTCGGCAATGTCCTGCGGGTCGAAGTCCCGCAGCCCGCCGTCCCAGGCACCACGGGCGAAGACCGGCCTCTCGTCCAGCGGATAGGCCCCGTAGGAGAGATAGCGCCCCGAGCCCCGGCCCAAAGCTTCGAGGCCAAGGTCGGCGGCGATTTCCAGGAACAGCCCCAGATCGCCCCGCCCCCAGCGCATCAGCGCCTCGGGCGTCTCGATGGCGGCGAAGTCTTCCAGCGGGCCGCCGAACAGCACCCCTTCCAGATAGCGGCGAAAGGCACGCAGGGTCGCCGTCAGCCGGGCCTTTTCCCGCGGCCCCGGCGCGCGGGTGACGCCGCCGGGCTGGATCGCCAGCGTATGCGGCCATTTGCCCGCCAGAAGGCCCATGACATGCAAAAGCTCGGCCCGCGCCTGCACCGCCGCCCGCTGGGCGCCGCCCTCCATCGCGGTGAAGCGGTCGACCGCGCGGGTATGCCAGGGGCGCCCGGCATAATGCGGGCGGGCGAAATCGGGCATGAAGAACAGGTGGAAATGGGTCAGGTGATCGGCCACGTTCTCGGCCGCGTGGATCAGCGCCGCCATGGCCGCGCCCTGCGGCGCGGGCGACAGCCCCATCGCCGCGGCCAGCGCCCGCGCCGCCGCCGCCGACTGGCTGATCGAGCAGATGCCGCAGATGCGCGGGGTGATGACCAGCGCATCGCGCGGATCACGACCCATCAGCATCTGCTCGAAACCGCGGAACAGCGGCGCATTGACCTCGGCCCGGACGATCCGGCCCGCATCCAGCGTCAGCGCGACCTCCAGATCGCCCTCCACCCGGTTGAAGGGCCCCAGCACCAGCCGGGTCATTTCGGCCGCCTCAGCGTCGGCGGCACCACCACCCGGTCGGCCCGGGCGTTGCGGCCGATGCGGTCCGGCGTCGCGGCCTTGGACAGCGAAGCCAGCGCCATGAACCAGGCCTTCGGCATGTCGGTCGGCAGGCCGACGGGAATGCCCGCCACCTTGGGCGTTTCCTGAAAGGCATGGGCCGGATCCTCGAAGCGCGGCGCGGTGCAGTTGATGCAGGGATAGCCGCCCCGCGTGCAGGAGCCTTCGCCGTTCCATGGCCTGATGTTGCAATCGCCCACCGCCTGCGTGCCGATGCAGCCCAGGTTCTCCATCATGCAGCCGATTTCCGACAGTTCGCGCGCGCTGGCCTTGTATTCGTAGAACTCGTTCTTCGGGCAGCCGTGATGGACCAGATGGTCGACATAGAACCGCGGCCGGGCGTAGCCGTCCAGCGCCACCGCCTCGCCCGCGGCCAGAAGCATCAGCGTCTCGGTCACCCAGCCCGGATGCGTCGGGCAGCCGGCGATGTTGACGACCGCCCCGCCGCCACCCGCCCGCCAGCCGGGGCCGAGAAGGCCGCCCGAAAGCCCGCCGTCGTATTGCAGCCCCACCGCATCCGAGGGGTTCCCCCCCGCCGCCGTCGGCCCGCCGAAGGCCGCGCAGGAGCCGACCGCCAGCACATGGTCCGCGCGCGGGGCCAGCCGCTCGACCCAATGCATCATGCTTTTCCCGGTGCCCGCAAGCATCTGGAACCGCCCGGTGCCCGCCGGGCCGCGGGCGATGGCGCCCTCGACGCACAGGATGTCCAGCGCCTGACGGCCCTCGGCGATGTCCTCCAGCAAGGCCAGCACTTCGGCCCCGGTCTCGGCCGAGAGCGCGGGATGCCACAGGAGGCGGATGCCGGCATCCTCAAGCATCTCGAACAGGCCCGGGCTTTCGGCGCAGAGCAGCGACATGGTGCAGCCGCCGCAGCCCGCGGCCTGAAGCCAGAGCAAGGTCTTCATGCCACCCCCCCGGCCAAGGGCAGGTCAAGCCGGAAGGCCGCGCCCTCATCCGCCTCGATCAGGGCGAGGCTGCCGCCATGTTCCTCGGCGATCTTGTGGCTGATCGACAGGCCGAGGCCGGTGCCGCGGCCCACGGGCTTGGTGGTGAAGAACGGATCGAAGATCGAGGCCCGCACCGCCTCGGGCACGCCGGGGCCGTTGTCGGCGACTACCAGCACCGCCCGGTCCCCCTCGGCCCCCAGCGAAAGGCGGATGCGGCCGTCCGCGCGGTCCTCCAGCGCATCGGCCGAGTTCTGGATCAGGTTCATCACCACCTGCTGGATATGGCCCCGCCGGCCCAGAACCTCGACCCGCCGCAGGCTGGACAGATCCAGCGTCACCGGCTGCTTCATGCCGCGCATCACCCATTGGCCCGCCGTGCGCGCCGTTTCGGCCAGATCGAAGGCCACCTTCTCACCCGCGCCGTCCGACGACAGCCGCCGCAGGTCCTCGACGATGTCGCGCACCCGCTCGGCCCCGTCCCGCGCGCCGTTGATCGCCTCGCGCAGGTTCGCCACCTCGCGATCGAGCCGCAGTTCCTGCCGCAGCGCGATCAGCTCTTCCCGGCTGGCCCCGGCCTGCACCTTGGCGAAATAGGTCTCGAACTTGCCGGCATAGCGTTCCAGCGCGTGGGTGTTGGCATAGACGAAACTGATCGGATTGTTCAATTCATGCGCCACCCCGGCCAGAAGGCGGCCCAGCGAGGCCAGCTTCTCGTTCCTGACCAGAAAGGCTTGCGCCGTCTTCAGCGCGTCGTGGCTTTCGGAAAGCCCGGCATAGGCCTTGCGCAGCGCGCCCAGCGGACGCCCGGTCAGCACATAGCCGTCGACCCGTCCCCTTTCGTCCAGCCGCGGCGCGGCGGAAAGCTCCAGCGGCTCCATCCCCTCGGCCGTCAGCAGGTCGCATTCCAGGCTGGCGCTGCGCCGCTGCTCGCGCACACCCTGCAGCAGCGCGGCAAGCACCGGGCGCTGCGCTTCTGCGAAAAGCTCGACAAGGCCCGCGTTCACCACCTGCGCCTCGGGACGGCCGGTCAGGGTAAGGACCGAGCGGCTGACCTGTTCCACCTGCCCGGTCCGCCCCGCGACGATCAGCACGTCCGAGACCGAGGACAGGATCGCGGTCAGGAAGGTCCGCATCTCCTGCAACTCGGCGTTCTGGCGCTCCAGCCGTTCCTGATAGTCCACCAGATCGGCATAGGTGCGGTCCATGGCCGACAGCACTTCGACCCAGGCCTCATCGCTGAAGAGGGTCGGGCGGGCCGGATCAGGGGACGGGTGGGGCAGGCTCATGCCCCCGATCCTAGGCCCGCGGCACGGCCCGGCAAAGCGAAAATCACGGCGGCGAAAGGTGTTAGGCGGGCAATATGGAAGTTTGATTTCCCATTTTTCGGCAATCTGGATATTCTCTTTCCGGTTTTCAGCGCATATCCTTCTCGCCAAGCCCGGATTTCCGCCGCAAGCTCAAGCCCTTGTCCGAAAATCCCGGCATCGGAAATTTGCCGGTCACCCGACCCGGAAAAGCATGCTTTCACTTGAGGGGAGGGGTGCAAACCATTCGACCAGCCACCAGGGAGGGGAAGCCGGTGTCGAGACGAATCCTGATCCTCGGGATCGGCAACGTCCTGTGGGCGGACGAAGGCTTCGGCGTGCGCTGCGTCGAGGCGATGGCGGAAACCCATGCCCTGCCCGGGAACGTCCGCCTGCTGGACGGCGGCACGCAGGGGCTTTACCTGCTGCCGTTCCTGGAAGAGGCCGATGCGCTGCTGGTCTTCGACGCCATCGACTACGGCCTGCCCCCCGGCACGATGAAGCTGGTGCGCGACGGCGAGGTGCCGGCCTTCATGGGCGCCAGGAAGATGAGCCTGCACCAGACCGGCTTTCAGGACGTGATCGCCACCGCGGCGCTGATGGGCTTCCGCCCGCCCGAGATGGCGTTGATCGGCTGCCAGCCGGTCGAGCTGGAAGATTACGGCGGCGGCCTGCGCCCGCTGGTGGCCGCCCGCATCCCCGAGGCGCTGGCCATGGCGCGCGAGGTGCTGGCGGGCTGGGGCGTCGCCACCGCTCCGGGCCGCACCGAAAGCCCGCTTCTGGCCGATCCCGCGATCCGCCGCACCGCCTACGAGACCGGCCGCCCCTCGGAAGACGAGGCCTGCCGGACCGGCGACGCCCGGTTCTTTCCGGGGACGGTCTGATGTGCGTCGGCATCCCCATGCGGCTGGTGTCGGTGAACGGCATCGCGGGCCATGCGCTGGACGGCGACCTGCCCGCCACCGTGGACCTGTCGCTTCTGCCCGAGGCGCGGCCCGGCGACTGGGTGCTGAGCTTCCTCGGCACCGGCCATGCGCTGCTGCCCGAGGACGAGGCGCTGAAGATCCGCGCCGCCCTGCAGGGGCTGGCCTCGCTGATGCAGGGCGGGCCGCTGGGCGATGCCTTCGCCGATCTGGAAAGCCACCCGCCCGCGCTTCCCCCCCATCTTCAGGCCGCGCTGGACGCGGGCCGCAGCACAGGGTGACCCGATGCACGACCACTCCCCCCACGACCTGCCCCACGACGCGCCGCCCTCCGGCGCCCCGCATCCGCTGATCGCCCGGCTGGAGGCCGAGTTCGGCTATCCCCGCCTTGCCTCAGCCCATGACGTGGCGGAGTTCCTTGCCCGCCCCGGCCAGCACTGCCTGTTCATCCCCGGCGATCCGCGCCGCAATCTGGAAACCGCCGATGCGGCGGTGATCCTGCCCGAGCTGCGGCTGGCCTTCCAGAACGCCTTCGACTGCGCGGTGATCGACGACGCCATCGAGGCGGCCTTGCGCGAACGCCATCGCGCGCTGAAGACGCCGGGCCTGCTGTTCTTCCGCGGCCCCGACTTCCTCGGCGCGATCGAGAAGGTCCGCGACTGGTCCGACTATCTGGGCCGCGTCGGCCATATCCTGTCCCTAGAAGCCGCCTGAGGTCCAGATGGTCAGCCCCTTCACCCTTCCCCCCGCCGGTTTCGGCCCCGGCTCGCAGCCCGATCCCGAGGGCGAGTTGAGCTACATGGCGATGCCCTCGGGGATGCGCACCTATTCGCCGCATATCCCCGAGGCCGAAGACCCCGCCGCCATGGCCGAGGCGCTGGCGCTGCTGGCCGAGATGGCGGCGGCCTGCGAGGTGGTGGCGCAGGGTGCGGCGCCGGCCGTCTTCGACCTTGCCGCCCTGTCGCCCGGCGCGCGCCGGGTGGTGGCCGATGCCCTGGGACAGGGCGAGGTGTCGATGAAGATCCGCGGCGTTCCGGCCGTGATGGTGCAGGAAAGCGTCTTCGCCGGGGTCTGGATGTGCCTTGCCGCCGGGATGGACCATGTCGAGATCGCCCCCGTGCCCGGCCTTGCGCTGTCGCGCGCCCATGTCCCCCACCGCCCGGCCATCGGTGCGCTGGCGCGCAAGGGACCGGGCCTTGCCAATGCCCCGGCGATCCTGACCGAACTGGCCGAGAAGTCCCGCAGTCATGCGGGCGGGACGGCCCATGTCGTCAACCTCTCGCTCCTGCCCCATACGCCCGAAGACCTCGATTGGCTGGCCGAGGCGCTTGGCGAGGGCGCGGTCACCATCCTGTCGCGCGGCTACGGCAATTGCCGGATCACCGCCACCGCGCTGCCCCTCGTCTGGAAGGTGCAGTTCTACAACTCGATGGACACGCTGATCCTCGACACGTTCGAGGTGACGGACATGCCCGAGGTCGCCCTTGCCGCCGCCGAGGACCTGAAGGACAGCGCCACCCGCATCCGCGACGTGATCGAGGCGATCAGATGAGCGCGCCGGGGTTCGAGGGCAGCTATCTGGGCGCCACCGACAAGATCAGCCCGCTGGCGATCATGGAATGCAAGATCTGCTGGACGCCCTACGATCCGGCCGAGGGCGACGACACAAGGCAGGTCCTGCCCGGCACCGCCTTCGCCGACCTGCCCGGCGACTGGTCCTGCCCGGGTTGTTCGGCGCCCAAGGCGCAGTTCCTGGTGCGCGAGGACCCCGGCGCCGCCTCGGCCCCGGTCATGGCCGAGATGGAGCGGCGGACCCGCGCGCTGACCGCGGATTTCACCGAGGTCTTCAATGGCAAGATGCGCGACGTGCCGATGGTGAACCATGCGCTGCAGGTGCAGGCGGTGGGGTTCCAGCCGCACGAGGGCGGGTTTCTGGGCGTCCTTGTCGCGCCCTGGTTCATGAACCTGGTCTTCCTGCCGCCCGAGGGCTATCCGCTTCTGGCCGCGACCGCGAAGGAGGTGATCCGCTTTCCCTCCGGCGATTACGAATTCCTGCACAATTCTCGCGAGTTGACCGGCCCCTACCTGGCCTGTTCGCTGTTCTCGCCGATGGGCGATTTCACCAGCCAGTTGCAGGCGGTGGATGTCGCCCGCGCGGTGATGGCGGAACTGTTCGAGCCCGACAACCGCGCCGAAACCGACCGCGCCGCCGACATCCGCGCACTGCGCGAGGCGGAGCTTGCCCCGCCTGCGGCCGCGGGGGAGGCCGCGCCCGCCGACGCGCCCGCCGAGGCCCCCTCGCGCCGCAGGCTGATCACCGGGGGGCTGGACGGATGACGCCTGCGGCGGCCAGCATCGTCTTCGGGCCTGCGGGGCCGGTGCTTCGCCCGGGGCCGCAGCTGCCCGTCGAGGCGATGCTCCTGGGCAAGCCCGTGGCCGAGGCCGCCGGGATGCTGCCCCGCCTCTTCAACCTGTGCCGCGTGGCGCAGGGCATGGCCGCGTTTCTGTCGCTGGGGCTGCCCGCCGCGGGCGACCTGCGGGCCGAGGTGATCCGCGACCATCTCGTGAAGCTCTGCGTGCTCTTGCCCCGCGCGCTTGGCATGGCGCCGCTGCCCCTGCCCGCCGATCCGGCCTCGCTGCTGGGTCGCCGGGGCCTTCCCGCCGATGGCGATCCGGCCGGATGGGACAGCCCTCTGGCCCCGCTGGCCGGACGGATCGCCGCCTCCTTCGCGCCGGGCGAGGCCCGTTCCGCTGCGTTGCCGCCGCCGCCCTCGCCCTTGGCCGAAGGCGCCTTCGAGAATTCCGCCGCGGGGCGGCAGGCGGGCCAACCCGGCCTGAAGGCCATCGAGGCCGTCTGCGGGCGCGGGCCGCTGTGGCGGTTCTTCGGGCTGGTGGCCGATCTGGAGGCCGCCATCCAGGGCCGCCTTCCGGCCCCCACCGTCGCCGACGGCATCGCCCGCGTCCCGGCGGCGCGGGGGGCCTATGGCTTGCGGATCGCGCAGGCAGGCGGGATCGTCACCGGCCTTCACCGCCGCACGCCGACCGACCACCTTCTCGCCCCCGGCGGCGCGCTGATCGGCGCGCTTGCCGCCCTGCCGGCGGCGAAGCGCGCCCTTGCGCCGCTGGTGGTGGCGCTGCACGATCCCTGCATCCCGGTGACCATCGGCGAGGCGCAGGATGCATGAGATGAGCCTTGCCGAAGGGATCAGGACCATCGTCCAGGACCAGGCCCGCGCCCACGGCTTCGCCCGTGTCACGGTGCTGCGGCTCGAGATCGGGCGCTTCGCCGGGGTGGAGAAATCGGCGCTGGCCTTCGCCTTCGACGTGACGATGCGCGGCAGTCCCGCCGAGGGCGCGCGGCTGGAGATGATCGACCTGCCGGGCCGGGCGCTTTGCTACGATTGCATGAAGACCGTCGAGATCGCCGACCGGCTTGCCCCCTGCCCCATCTGCGGCGGCGGCAAGCTGATCCCCGAGGGCGGCGACGAGATGCGGATCAAGGACATGGAGGTGCTCTGATGTGCACGGTGTGCGGCTGCGGCGATCTGGTGACGGCGGACGGCAAGGTGATGAGCCATGACGAGGCCCACCGTCTGGGCCTTGCCCATTCCCATACACATGCCCCCGCCCTCCGGCCCGAGGCCGCCCCGCTTCCCTTCCCGCATGTCCATGCGACGGGCGGGGATCATCACCACTACGGCACCGGCGACGCCGGGGTTTCGGTGCCCGGCCTGTCGCAGGCCCGGCTGATCGAGGTGGAAACCTCGATCCTTGCCAAGAACGACGCCATCGCCACGGCCAACCGCCGGGTGCTGAACGCGCTCGGGGTGCTGGCGCTGAACCTCGTCTCCTCGCCCGGCTCGGGCAAGACCACGCTTTTGTGCAAGACCATCGAAGCGCTGGAGGGCGCCCCCCTCGCGGTGATCGAGGGCGACCAGCAGACCTCGGCCGATGCCGACCGCATCCGCGCCACCGGCGCCCGCGCGATCCAGATCAACACCGGCAAGGGCTGCCATCTGGATGCGCAGATGGTTGGCCATGCCATCGACGACCTGCGCCCGCGCGCGGGGTCGTATCTCTTCATCGAGAATGTCGGCAATCTGGTCTGTCCGGCCGCCTTCGACCTCGGCGAGGATGCCAAGGTGGCGATCCTCTCTGTGACCGAGGGCGAGGACAAGCCGCTGAAATATCCCGACATGTTCACAGCGGCGCGGCTTGCGGTCCTGAACAAGCTGGATCTCGCCCCGCATTGCGACGCCGATCTCGATGCCTATGCGGCCAACCTGCGCCGGGTGAATCCGGGGATCGAGATCATCGCGCTGTCGGCCCGCACCGGCGAGGGCATGGATGTCTGGCTGGACTGGCTGCGCGCCCGGCTGGCGGAGAAGGCCGCATGACCGGCCCCCGCCCCACCGTCCTTCTGGTCGACGACGAGCCGCATTCGCTGTCCTCGATGCGCATGGCGCTGGAGGACGAATTCGACTGCGCCACCGCCCATGATGCGGACACCGCCCTGCGCAAGATGGAAGAGGAATGGGTGCAGGTCGCCATCTGCGACCAGCGGATGCCGGGGCGGACCGGGGTGGAACTGCTGACCGAACTGCGCGAACGCTGGCCCGATACCGTGCGCATCATCGTCACCGGCTATACCGACCCTGCGGCGATGGCCAGCGCCATCAACGACGCCGGCATTCACCAGTTCCTGACCAAGCCCTGGCATCCCGACCAGTTGCTGATGGCGGCGCGCAACGGCGCGCGGCTGTTCCAGCTTGCGCGCGAGAACGAGCGCATGGCGCTGGAGATGCGCTACCTCGCATCATCGGCGCAGAGCAAGCTCGACAAGCGCCGCACCGCCCTGCGCGAGGGGCTGGGATTCGAGAGCCTGTTGCACAGCCCGCAAAGCCCGATGAAGGCCGTGATCGCCGCCGCCCGCCATTTCGCCAGCTTCGACGTGCCGGTCCTTTTGACCGGCGAGCCGGGCACCGGCCGCGCCCGGCTGGCCCGCGCCATGCATTTCGCCTCGCTGCGCTCGGACCGGCCGTTCCATGCGCTGAACCTTGCGGGCCTGACCGACGAGCTGGCCCTGATCGAGCTGTTCGGGGCCAAGCGCGGCATCCTGCCGGGGGGCGTCAGCAAGGTCGGGCTGGCGCAGAAATCCGATCGCGGCACGCTTTTCGTCGAGGGGATCGAACATGCCTCGCCCGGCCTGCAACTCGCCCTCTGGCGGCTGGTGGAGGAGGGCAGCTTCACCCCCCTCGGCGGGCAGGAGGTGCAGACGGCGAACCTGCGGCTGATCGCGGGGGCGGGCGTCGATCTGGCGCGGCGCGTGGCCGAAGGCGCCTTCCGCGCCGATCTGTATTACGCGCTGGCCGTGGCGGAGCTGGCGATCCCGCCCTTGCGCGCCCGGCGCGGCGACGTGGCGCTGCTGGCGCAGGCCTTCCTAGATGACCTCGCGGCCCGCCACGGCAAGGCCGCCCACGGCTTCGCCCCCGAGGCGCTGGAATTCCTGGAGAACTGGGACTGGCCCGGCAACCTGAAGGAATTGCAGAACGAAGTGACCCGGATGCTGGTCTTCGCCCGCGGGCCGATGCTGGGGGCCGAACTGATCGGCAGGCCGATCCTGCAGGCCGCCCCCTCCGAACACGGGGCCGACCGCAGCGCCGATGCCGCCCTGATGGCCGATGGCACGCTGAAGGACCGGGTGGAACTGATCGAGATGCGCATCCTGCGCGAGACCCTGACCCGCCACCGCTGGAACAAGAGCCGCGCGGCGGTGGAACTGGGCCTGTCGCGTGTCGGCCTGCGCGCCAAGCTGGACCGTTATGGCATCGCCGACCCTTCGGGCCGGGTGCATGAGGAAGAGGAGGACTAGACGATGTGCCTGGGGATACCGGGGCGGATCACCGCCATCACCGACGAGGCCCGCCTGATGGCCATGGCCGAGGTCTCGGGCGTGCGCCGCGAGGTCAGCGTGGCCTGCGTCGCAGGGGGCGACCTTGCCGCGCTGGTCGGGCAATGGGCGCTGATCCATGTCGGCTTCGCCATGGCGTTGATCGACGAGGAGGAGGCCGCGAAGACCCTGCAAGCCCTGCGCGATCTGGGTGAGGCGCAGGAGACGCTGGAGCAGATGGCTCTCTCGCAGGAGGCGCTGGCATGACCGTGCAAGCCATGAAATTCGCCTCCGAGTTCCGCGACCCCGCCGCCGCCCGCGTCCTTCTGGCTGCCATCGCAGCCAAGGCCGACCGGATCGGCGCGACGCGCGAAAAGCCCGTCCACATCATGGAGATCTGCGGCGGGCACACCCATTCGATCTTCCGCTACGGTCTCGACAAGCTGATCCACGAAGGCGTCGAGTTCATCCACGGCCCCGGCTGCCCGGTCTGCGTGCTGCCGATGGCGCGCGTCGACGAATGCGTGGAGATCGCCGAGACGCCCGGCGTGATCTTCACCACCTTCGGCGATGCGATGCGCGTGCCCGGCCACCGCAAGTCGCTGATGCAGGCCAGGTCGGGCGGGGCGGACATACGCATGGTCTATTCGCCCCTCGACGCGCTGGAACTGGCGCGGCGCAACCCGGGCCGCGAGGTGGTGTTCTTCGGCCTCGGGTTCGAGACCACCACCCCCTCGACCGCGCTGTCCATCCAGGCCGCCGCGCGCGAGGGGCTGACGAACTTCAGCGTCTTTTGCAACCACATCACCGTGCCCGAGCCGATCAAGGCGCTTCTGGACGACCCCGACATGATGCTGGACGGCTTCATCGGGCCGGGCCATGTCTCGATGGTGATCGGCATCCATCCCTACGACTTCATCCCGCGCGACTACGGCAAGCCGCTGGTGGTGGCCGGGTTCGAGCCGACCGACCTCTTGCAATCGGTGCTGATGGTGCTGACCCAGATCGCGGAGGGCCGCGCGGCGGTGGAAAACCAATATGCCCGCGTGGTGCCCGAACACGGCAACCCGGTGTCGCTGGCGGCGATCGCCGATGTCTACGAACGCCGCCCCAGCTTCGAATGGCGGGGCCTGGGCGAGATCGACGCCTCGGGCCTGCGCATCCGGGCGCAATACGCCGCCTTCGACGCCGAGGAAAAGTTCGGCATCGGCTACGCCGCCTCGTCCCGCAACGTCCCCGAGATCGAGGGTTGCGCCTGCGGGGCGGTGATGACCGGCAAGATGAAGCCGATGCAATGCCCGCAATTCGGGCGCGGCTGCACGCCGGAGATGCCGCTGGGCGCGCTGATGGTGTCGTCCGAGGGGGCCTGCGCGGCCTATTGGCAATATTCGGGCGCAAGGGCGGCCGCGGAATGACGCTGCGCGACACGCATGTGACCATGGCGCATGGCGGCGGCGGCCGCGCCATGCGCGACCTGATCGACGAAGTGTTCACCGCGGTCTTCCAGCCGCCGGGATCGGAGGATCAGGCCCGCCTGACCGAGGCCGCTTTGCAGGAGTCCGGCGCGCGGCTGGCCTTCACCACCGACAGCTTCGTGGTGACGCCGCTGGAATTTCCGGGCGGCGACATCGGCAAGCTGGCGGTCTGCGGCACGGTGAACGACCTTGCCGTCGGCGGCGCGCGGCCGCTGTGGCTTTCGGCCGCCTTCATCATCGAGGAGGGCTGCGAGATCGCCCTGCTGCGCCGCATCGTCGCCACCATGGCGGTGGAGGCCGCCAAGGCCGGGGTGCGCATCGTCACCGGCGACACCAAGGTGGTCGAGCGCGGCAAGGCGGATGGCGTCTTCATCACCACGGCGGGGGTGGGGGTGATCCCGCCCGGCCGCGACATCGGCGCGGCGCATATCCGCGAAGGGGATGCCGTGATCGTCAACGGCGTGCTGGGCGACCATGGCGCGGCCATCCTTGCCGCGCGCGGCGATCTGGCGCTGTCGGCCGACCTTGCCAGCGATTGCGCGGGCCTCGGCCACCTGATGCAGGCTGCCCTTGCCGCCGCACCCGGGATTCGCGCCGCCCGCGACTGCACGCGTGGCGGCCTCGCCTCGGCGCTGAACGAGATGGCGGCGGAGGCGGACGTGACCGTCGAGATCGAGGAGGCCCGGCTGCCCCTGCGGCCCGAGGTGGTGGGGCTGTGCGAGATCCTCGGCCTCGACCCGCTTTATCTGGCGAACGAGGGGCGGCTGGTGCTGTTCTGCCCACCCGAGCAGGCCGAGGCGGCGCTGGCCGCGATGCGCGCCCTTCCCGAAGGAGAAGGATCGGCAATCATCGGCCGCGCCCTGCCGCGGCAGGCGCATCCGGTCCTGCTGCGCACCGGCTTCGGCGGCGCGCGGATCGTGGACATGCTGGTGGGCGAGCAGCTTCCGCGGATCTGCTGAGGGGGCACGGACCCCGGCCACAAGAAAAGCGGGCCGCCGGACGGCCCGCTTCCTTCACGCGCGAAGGATGCGGATCAGGTCTCTTTCGACCGCGCCTTGCCCATGTTCTGCCCGCCTGAACCCCACGACTGGTCACTGCCCGCGCCGGACTTGTCGCCCACCCCCAGGTTGTTCTGCCCATGCCCAAACTCCTTCTGCGTGTTGCGCTCTATGCGCGGTTTTCGACGGACAAGCAGCGCGATGCGTCGATCGAGGACCAGATCGACTCCTGCCGGGATCTGGCAGCCCGGAAGGGCTGGCAGGTGGTGGGCAGCTATAGCGACCGGGCGCACTCGGGAGCCAGCATGTTCCGGCCCGGGATCGAGGCGCTGCAGCGCGATGCGAAGGCGGGGAAGTTCGACCTGGTGCTGGCCGAGGCGATGGACCGGCTGTCGAGGAAGCTGGCCGATATCGCGAGGTTCCGTGAGCGGATGGAGCATCTCGGCATCGAGATCCACACGCTGACCGAGGGCAAGGTCGATACCATGCTGATCGGGATGAAGGGGACGATGAACCAGATCCTGCTGCGCGACATCGGCGTCAAGACCCATCGCGGGCAGAAAGGCCGGGTGAAGGAGGGCAAGCTCGCCGGCGGCAATTCCTATGGCTACGACGTGCTGCCCGGGATCGAGGTGAACGGCAAATCCGAACACGGCGGCCGGGCGATCAACCGGGCCGAGGCCGAGGTGGTGCGCCGGATTTTCACCGACTACGCACAAGGTATGTCGGCGGGGAAGATCGCCAAGGCGCTGAACCTCGAGCGCATCCCCGGCCCACGCGGCGGCTGGTGGGGAACCTCGACGATCCTCGGCAACCGCGAGCGCTGCACCGGGATCCTGAACAATGAACTTTACCGTGGGCATCTGGTCTGGAACCGTCTGCATTACTGCAAGGATCCGGATACCGGAAAGCGGAACTCGCGGTTAAACCCCGAGGATCGCGTGACCGAAGTTGCGGTGCCGCATCTGCGCATCATCAGCGATGACCCGCGAGACCGGCCGCGCCGACCTAGAGCGGGACCTGGCCCGCGTCACCACCGACCACAGGAAGTTGGTCGATGCGATCATCACCGGGGTTCCTGCCGAACAGGTCAAGGACCGGATGATCGACCTCGTTGCCCGCCGCAAGGAACTGGAGCGCCAGCTCGCCGCCTCCCCTGCCCGCGATCCACTGCGGATCCATCCCGGCATGGCGCGGACCTACCGGGAGCGGATCGGCCAACTGGTCCGGGGCCTGGCGGGAGCGGATGGACGAGGCCAAGGAGGCGCTGCGGGCCTTGGTGGAGAAGATCGTGCTGGTGCCGGTCGCGCCGGGGAGAACCCGGACGGCAAGTCCTGCGACAAGCCCGGGCTTGCGATCCACCTTCACGGCGCCCTGGCGAGCCTGCTGCGGCTGGCCTGCGGGCTGCCGGTCCACGAGATCGCCAGTGCGGCGCCTCAAATGCAGAAAGCCCCGCGGATTGCGGGGCGTGGGGGTGCGATCAATGGCCAATCCATGGAGGTGGATTCCCAATCCATTGATATAATTGGAGAATTAGTTTTGGTTGCGGGGGCCAGCAACCATCTCAAATTGCGGCTTCTCTCAGCATACCGGTCCATCCTTGAACATTCGGTGCTCGCGAAGTCCAGCGGGCTGCTTCGTAGCGCAGCGTAGCACTGGCCTCATCCCCACCAAACTGCCGCAACTGAATGGTATCATTGGAATCTCTCTCAGCAATTCACTTTGTTGTCTTCGATGCCTCAGACCGGCTCCCGCCCCAGTCTCAGCGTGGACCGCCCTGTCCCGATATGAAGCCTCGACCTGTTGCATCAACTTGAAGTCTTCACTGCCACTCGGACATTTTCTTCATCTGTTGTATTTATTTCATTTGAGCCCATATACTGCGGCAGTGAAGGAGTCCTGCCCATGACCATGCTCGCCCATCGACAACTTCCGCCCTCCGCACAGGATGCCGCTATTGCGCGTGTGTCCGGCCAGCTTCTGTCCCGCTATGCCCGTCAGAAACGTCCCCTGACCTTGCGCGTCACCGATGCCGAACAAGAGCGCCCGCTCGAACTCCCTGCCGGAGCAGTCGCGCTTCTGATGGAGATCCTGGAGGCGATGGCCGCCGGGCGCGGCGTCACCCTGATGCCGGAGAATGCGGAACTGACCACAGTGCAAGCCGCCGAAGTGCTGAACGTCTCACGTCCCTTCCTCATCAAGCTGCTGGACGAAGGAGCAATCCCGCACCGCAAGGTCGGCAAGCATCGCCGCATCCGAATGGAAGACGTGATGTCCTATAAAGCAGCCATCGACCGCGAGCGCGAGGCCGTACTCGACCAGCTTGTCAGCGAGGCACAAGAACAGGATATGGGCTACCACCGCCCATGAGCCGCTACACCGCTCTGCTGGACGCCAATGTCCTCTATCCCGCACCGCTACGAGATCTGTTATTGCAACTGGCCGTCACAGACGTGTTCAGGGCGCGCTGGACGGCCGACATCCATCGCGAATGGATTGAGGCGCTGCTGCGCAACGAGCCCGCGCGAGACAGGGCCGCGCTGGAGCGCACCCGCGACCTGATGGACCGGGCCACGCGAGACAGCCTGGTCGAGGGGTATCACGCCCTCATACCGGCGCTGACCTTGCCCGATCCTGATGATCGGCACGTGCTGGCCGCCGCCATCACCGGGCGCTGCGATGTGATCGTGACCCAAAATCTGGTCGACTTCCCGGTCGAGGCGCTGACGTCCTTCGGCATCGACGTGCAGCACCCTGACGAATTCCTGGTGAATCACCTGCATCTCGCACCCGGCCTGTTCTGCGGTTCCGTCCGCAAGGTGCGCGCCCGGTTGAAGAATCCGCCCTATAGCGTCGAGGACTATCTCGGCACCCTGACGCAAATCGGGCTGGTCGCCACGGCAGCCGAACTTGGCGGGTTTGCGGAACTACTCTGAGGCAACCCGTCACTGATGCTGAATCATTCGTCAAAACCGGCCCATAGCCGCCGGTCGAGCTCGACATATGCTGCATTGCCGCATTCCTGGAAGCTGCCGTTCGTCTTGCGCCGCAACAGACACGCGACCAAGAGGTAGCGATACGGACGCTCAGACCAAATCACTGTATGAATTGTCGGTTGAAAACCTAACCCATGCCCGCTAACGGCTAGGAGCCTGAACAAACCGCTGTTGTAATGGCTTTTTGCCAGGGCCGGAAATCTCTCCCTCATTGTGTCGGAGAGAAAATGTACAGGCAAAGATGACAGATCAAACCGGTCGGCTCGGAAACGCGCCTCCCCGCAACGCGCGCGCCTGGCTCAGCACCCTGGCGCGGTATCGCGGCCCGATGTCGGCGCGCAGCCTTTTCGAACTGGCGGCGACGCTGGTGCCGTTCGTCGCCCTCTGGGTGCTGGCCTGGGCGGCGCTTTCCGTAAGCGCATGGCTGGCGCTGTCCGTGGCGCTTCTGAACGGGGCATTCCTTGTCAGGATCTTCGTCATCCAGCACGACTGCGGACATGGGTCGTTTCTGACCAACAGAAAGGCGCAGGACTGGATCGGTCGTACCCTCGGTGTTCTGACCCTGACGCCCTATGCCGTCTGGAAGCGCACCCATTCGATCCATCACGCACATCATGGAGACCTCGATCAGCGCGGTATCGGGGATGTGCTGACACTGACCATCGATGAGTACCGGGCACGCTCGGCCGTCGGTCGCCTGATGTATCGGCTGTATCGCCACCCGGTCGTGCTGTTCCTGCTGGGGCCGAGCTATCTGTTCATCCTGCAAAACCGGCTGCCCATGGGCCTTATGAACGCCGGCTGGCGCTACTGGACCTCGGCCATGGGCACCAATGCGATGATCGGCATAGCCCTAGGGTTGATGATCTGGTTCGGCGGGCTGATGCCGGTGCTGCTGATCTTCCTTCCCACCTCTGTCGTGGCGGCGACGATCGGGGTCTGGCTGTTCTACGTCCAGCACCAGTTCGAAGAGACCCATTGGTCTCGCGGGGAGCAGTGGCAGCTGCATCATGCGGCGCTCGAGGGCAGTTCACATTATGTGCTGCCGCAGCCGCTGCAATGGCTGTCCGGGAACATCGGCATCCACCATGTGCATCACCTCTATTCCCGGATTCCGTTCTATCGGTTGCCCGAAGTCCTCCGCGATCACCGCGAACTGGCAGAGGCGCAACGCCTTACCATTGGCGAAAGCCTTGCGACGGTGCGGCTGCATCTTTGGGATGAGACAGAGGGCAGACTGGTGTCCTTTGCCGAGGTTCGCGCAAGATCCGGCCTGTAGTCTTGACCAGCGACAAGGCCGACACCCTGTCTCGGCCGAAGACAACCGGGGCTGGTCCTGCAGAAAGAAACCCGGTCGCCGCGCACGCAGGCCCTAACTCAAGCGGCCTGACGGCGAGAAAGGGCGATCAGATCCTCGGGGACGAAGCCAGCGCTGCGAGCGGCGGCGATGAAGGCACGGCGCGCGGTTCCGACCGAGCCCAGGCAGTCCATGGCAGCATCAAGATGATGCAGCGCACGTTCGCGAGCGTCATCTGACACCGGCCATTTTCTGGACAGCCAGTATCTTGCCTGCTCGATGGTACTGAACTTCTGCACGTCGCCTTCCGGCGACATGACAAAGGACAGGGGTTCCCCCCAGTGGATTTCTATCAAGTCAACTCTTTCAGGGAGAAGAGAACCGGCACATTCACCATGTGCATCCGGTTCAGGAGTACGGGCGGGTCCGGACAGTGCCGATCCCACCCGCAGTAAAGCTGCCTGGGCTCAGGCGAGCGTAAGATTCGTAGCCGATTCGCGGCCATTGCGGTCGCGCTCGATGTCGAACGATACAGCCTGACCGTCTTCGAGGCCACGCAGCCCTGCGCGTTCCAGCGCGGTGACATGGACGAAGACGTCCTTGGCTCCACCTTCGGGGGCAATAAAGCCGAAGCCCTTGGTAGCGTTGAACCATTTCACGTTGCCATTGGCCATCGTGACATTCCTTTTCAAGATGCTGCCCACACGACGTAGCAGCCCGGCAAAGCTGAAGATCGAATGCTGAGCCGAAAGGAGCAGGTCCGAAAAAAACATATGCTCATCCCATATAGGGTAAGGAGCTTGAAATTACGAGGGGTATCTGGGCGCCCCAACAAATAACTCAGACCTGTTGCGAAAGCCGGGCGGTTTTGTGGATCACTTCAGTCGCCCGGTTCTTCCTTCACCCGTTTTTCCGGGTCTGTATCAGCGTTTGCATCCTCTTCCGCCGCCGGCTTCGACGCCGGTTTTCTTCCCCAGACGGGTTTCCGATAGGATCGCGGCGCTGATTTCTGGCTCAGAAATTCGGCCAGGTTGAACGGCGTTTTAGGCGTCGAAT
>NZ_JAAKGP010000019.1 GCF_011043545.1 Rhodobacter sp. SGA-6-6
CGGAAGCGTCGCGGCTGTAGGTTTGCGCGCGCCAAGCACGATTTCATAACGGCGGAAGTAGCGGCTAAATTTTTCGAGAAACATGTGACCCCCATTTCGCCCGACACTACGGCGGAGGCTTCAACCGATCAAGCGGCCAGCGGTGGCGAATGCGGTGAATACGTAAAGGGCTTACAGTGACGGCTTCGAAGTGGCGTGTTCGCGGCGCAAGCTGTTCACGTTCGCGTGATCGCCTGCGGCCCGATCCAGCGCCAGCTAGGCGCTAGAAATCCGTGTATAGGATGTTAGTAGGGTTCATGTGCTGCCAATTTTCCCAATGAAATCAAAGGGTATTGGCTCCGGCGGTAGGGATCGAACCTACGACCAATTGATTAACAGTCAACTGCTCTACCGCTGAGCTACGCCGGAACACGGGGGCCGTATAGCAAGGGTGTCGGGGGGCGGCAAGGGGCAAATGGGGGAATTTCTCGGGGGCGGTCAGGGGCGGGACCAGAGGGCGTCGGGGCCGGGGAAGGGGTCGGCCAGCGCCAGGTTTTGCTCCGCAAGATCAATCAGATGCGCCAGCGCGTTGCGGCGGGCGGCGGGCAGCAGCGCAGGCGAGAGGTCGCGGTAGACCCGGGCCGTCACCTCGTCCAGTGTGGAAGGACCCGCGGCCAGCGCCTCGGCCACCTGCGCCTCCCGCCCGCGGCGGTGGGCGGTCAGATCGGCCAGCCGCGCCGCCGGGTCCTCCACCGGATCGCCGTGTGCGGGCAGCATCAGCTGCCACTCCGCCCGCGCCAGCCGCTCCAGCGAGGCCATGTAGGCGCCCATGTCGCCGTCCGGGGGCGAGACCAGGCTGGGCGCCCAGCCCATGACATGGTCGCCGGAGAACAGCACCTCCTCCCAGGCGAAGCAGAGATGGCTGCCCAGATGGCCGGGCGTATGCACCGCCCGCAGCGCCCAGTCCGGGCCGCGGATTACCTCGCCGTCGGCCAGCTTGCGGTCGGGGGCGAAGGCAAGGTCCAGCCCCTCGCCGCCGCTGTGCAGCCCGGCCGCCACCAGCCGCCGCATCGCCGGGCTGCGGCTGTCCTGCGCGCCGCCGAAGGCCATGAGCGGCGCGCCGGTCGCCCGGGCCAGCGCGGGGGCCAGGCCGGAATGGTCCAGATGGGCATGGGTGACCAGGATGGCCGCCACCCGCTCCCTGGGCTCCAGCGCCGCCAGCACGGCCTGCAGGTGCGACTCCAGCGCCGGCCCCGGATCGATCACCGCCACCTCGCCGGAGCCGACGATGTCGGTCCAGGTCCCCGGCCCGGTCATCGGCGAGGGGTTCTGCGCCAGAACCCGCCGCAACCGGCCGGGCAGGGCGGTCCCGCCCCCGGCAGGCTTTCCAATCGCCCCGGTCATGGCTAGCCTTCCCCCCATGGTCCTGAAACGCTTCCTTCCGCGCGGTCTTTACGGGCGCGCCGCCCTGATCCTGATCGTCCCCATCGTCACCATCCAGCTGGTGGTGTCCATGGCCTTCATCCAGCGCCATTACGAAGGGGTGACCCGGCAGATGACGCAGGGGGTGGCGATGGAACTGGCGCTGGTGTTGCAGGAATTCGACAAGGGCGCCACGGCCGGGGAGGCGCTGGCCCGCGCCCGGGTGGTGGCCGAGCCGCTGGAGGTGGCGCTGACCCTGCCGCCTGGGCCGGAGGCGCCCGCGGAGGACCGGGCCGGCCGCTTCGACGTGGCGGGCAAGACCATCGTCGCCACCCTGCACGATGCGCTGCCGCGGCTGATCGCCGCCGATGTCACCGACCCCGGCCGCATCGCCCGGCTGCGGATCGACACCGCGCTCGGCCCCGTGCAGGCGGATGTGTCGCGGCGGCGGATGGGGGCGTCGAACCCGCACCAGCTGCTGGTGCTGATGATCCTGACCTCGGTGCTGATGACGGTGATCGCCTATCTGTTCCTGCGCAACCAGCTGCGGCCGATCACCCGGCTGGCCGAGGCGGCCGAGGCCTTCGGCAAGGGCCAGCGCATCGTCTACCGCCCGCGCGGCGCGCTGGAGGTGCGGGCGGCCGGCGCGGCCTTCATCGACATGCGGGCGCGGATCGAGCGGCAGATCGAGCAGCGCACCCTCTTGCTGTCCGGCGTCAGCCACGACCTGCGCACGCCGCTGACCCGGCTGCGGCTGGGTCTGTCGCTGCTGCCCGAGGACGAGGAGACCCGGGCCCTGATGCAGGACGTGGCGCAGATGGAGCGGATGGTGGACGAGTTCCTGTCCTTCGCCCGCGGCGATGCGATGGAAGAGATGGAGCAGGCCGACGCGCAGGCGCTGGTCGCGCGCGTGGTCGAGGATGTCCGGCGCGGCGGCGGCGCGGTCGCGCTGGCAGGCGTGGAGGGCGAGCCGGGGCCGGTCCGGCTGCGGCCCCATGCGGTGGCCCGCGCGGTGGAGAACCTGATCGGCAATGCCCTGCGCCACGGCCGCCGGGCCGAGGTCCGGCTGGTCTTCACCGACCGCTCGCTGCGCATCTTCGTCGAGGACGACGGGCCGGGCATCCCGGCCGAGCGGCGCGAAGAGGCGATGCGCCCCTTCACCCGGCTGGACGCCGAGCGGGACCCCAACCGGGGCGGCGGCGTCGGCTTGGGCCTCTCCATCGCCGCCGATGTGGCGCGCAACCACGGCGGCGGGCTCTATCTCGGCGACAGCGAGACGCTCGGCGGGCTGAAGGCCGAACTGGTGCTGGCGCGCTGACCGGGCGGGGTGCCTCGCGGCCGGCCGCCGGAGGGGCCTGCGCAGCCCCTCCGGACCTCCCCGCGGGATATTTATGGACAGATGAAAGGGGCAGCAGAGAGGGTGCCCTGCAGGCTGCGGGAGGGCCTTGCGGGCAATGCGCAAAGCGGGGTCGCGTGCCCTCGCCGGAGGACCTGCCCTTGCGGCCCCCGTCCCGCGCCACTAAGACTCTGGAAACTCTCCGCCGATAACCCGACAGCGCGAATGATGAGGCAGGCCCCCGATGCGTGATCCGATCGACACCTACATGAACACCCTGGTCCCCATGGTCGTGGAACAGACCAGCCGGGGCGAACGCGCCTATGACATCTTCTCGCGCCTGTTGAAGGAGCGGATCATCTTCCTCGCCGGCCCGGTGCACGACGGCATGTCGTCGCTGATCTGCGCGCAGCTGCTGTTCCTGGAGGCGGAGAATCCGTCCAAGGAAATCTCGATGTATATCAACAGCCCCGGCGGCGTGGTCACCTCGGGCCTGTCGATCTACGACACCATGCAATACATCAAGCCGAAGGTGTCGACGCTGGTCATCGGCCAGGCGGCCAGCATGGGCAGCCTGCTGCTGACCGCGGGCGAGAAGGGGATGCGCTTCTCGCTGCCGAACAGCCGGGTGATGGTCCACCAGCCCTCGGGCGGCTACCAGGGCCAGGCCACCGACATCATGATCCACGCGCAGGAGACGCTGAAGCTGAAGCGCCGCCTGAACGAGATCTATGTCAAACACACCGGCCAGACCTATGAAACGGTCGAGGCCGCGCTGGAGCGCGACAATTTCATGTCCGCCGAGGATGCCAAGGCCTGGGGCCTGATCGACGAGATCCTGGCCGACCGCGGCAAGATGGACGACTCGTCGAAGTGACCTTTCGCCCCCGCGGGCCGGCGGGCCGGCGGGGGCGTTTTCGGATTGTGGAGGTCCGGGCCTTGGCCTAGACTTCCCCCCAGGGCGCCGGAAAGGGCGCAAGGCAAAGGGAAACGGATGGCGACGAACTCCGGCAGCGACAGCAAGAACACGCTCTACTGTTCTTTCTGCGGCAAGAGCCAGCATGAGGTCCGCAAGCTGATCGCGGGGCCGACCGTGTTCATCTGCGATGAATGCGTGGAACTCTGCATGGACATCATCCGCGAGGAGACCAAGACCTCGGGTCTGAAATCCTCGGACGGCGTGCCCACCCCGCGCGAGATCTGCAAGGTGCTGGACGATTACGTCATCGGCCAGTTCCACGCCAAGCGCGTGCTCTCGGTGGCGGTGCACAACCACTACAAGCGGCTGAATCATTCCTCGAAGCAGGACATCGAACTGTCGAAGTCCAACATCCTGCTGATCGGCCCGACCGGCACCGGCAAGACCCTGCTGGCGCAGACGCTGGCCCGCATCCTGGACGTGCCCTTCACCATGGCGGATGCGACGACGCTGACCGAGGCCGGCTATGTCGGCGAGGATGTCGAGAACATCATCCTCAAGCTGCTGCAAGCCAGCGAATACAACGTCGAACGGGCGCAGCGCGGCATCGTCTACATCGACGAGGTCGACAAGATCACCCGCAAGTCCGACAATCCCTCTATCACGCGGGATGTGTCGGGCGAAGGGGTGCAGCAGGCGCTCCTGAAGATCATGGAGGGCACCGTTGCCTCCGTCCCGCCGCAGGGCGGGCGCAAGCATCCGCAGCAGGAATTCCTGCAGGTGGACACCACCAACATCCTCTTCATCTGCGGCGGCGCCTTCGCCGGGCTGGAGAAGATCATCGCGCAGCGCGGCAAGGGCAGCGGCATCGGCTTCAAGGCCGACGTGAAGGACCCCGATGCCCGCGGCGTGGGCGAACTCTTCCGCGAGTTGGAGCCCGAGGACCTGCTGAAATTCGGCCTGATCCCGGAATTCGTCGGCCGCCTGCCGGTCATCGCCACGCTGGAAGACCTGGACGAGGCCGCGCTGGTCACCATCCTGACCGAGCCGAAGAACGCCCTGGTCAAGCAATACCAGCGCCTGTTCGAGATCGAGGGCGTGAAGCTGACCTTCACCCCCGACGCCCTGACCGCCATCGCCAAGCGCGCGATCAAGCGCAAGACCGGCGCCCGCGGCCTGCGCTCGATCATGGAGGACATCCTCCTTGACACCATGTTCGAGCTGCCGGGGATGGGCAATGTCTCCGAGGTGGTGGTCAACGAGGAATCGGTGAACGCCGGAGCCAAGCCGCTCTTGGTCCATACCGAGCCGAAGAAGAAGGAACCCGCGGCGGCGGGGTGATCCCGCAGCCCGCGTGCCCTGACGCCGCCCCGCCCGGGCGGCGTTTTCCGTTGGAGGCGAGCCATGACCATCCGCCGCATCACTACTGGGTCCACCTGGGAGCCGAAGATCGGCTATGCCCGCGCCGTGGTGGCCGGGGGATGGGTGCATGTCTCCGGCACCACCGGCACCGACCATGCCACCGGCAGCATTCCCGAAAGCGTCACCGACCAATGCGCGCTGGCGCTGGAGATCATCGGCGCCGCGCTAAACCGGGCCGGCGCCGGCTTCGCCGATGTGGTCCGCGTCCATTACATCCTGCCCGACCGGGCGGATTTCGAGCCCTGCTGGCCGCTCCTCTTCGCCGCCTTCGGCGCCAACCCGCCCGCCGCGACGATGATCGAGGCCGGGCTGATCGACCCGCGCCACCGGATCGAGATCGAGGTGACGGCGCTGCTGCCCGGCTGATCGCAGAAACCCGCCCGCGGCCCTGCGCCCACTGGACCTTCGCCGCGCAATCGGCGATACCGGGGCCAACGAACGGAGGCCCCGATGTATTTCCTCAAGCGCCTGCTGACCTGGTGGAACAGCCAGACCATCGGCACCCAGCTGTTCACCGCCCGCAAGGGCCGGAAGGTGGGCGAGGACGACCAGGGCAACGCCTATTACCAGACCGCCGACGGCAAGCGTCGCTGGGTGATCTTCAAGGGCGAGATGGAGGCCAGCCGCGTGCCGCCCGACTGGCACGGCTGGCTGCACCACACCTGGGACGAGCCGCCGACCAAGGCGCCGCTGCGGCACAAGCCCTGGGAAAAGCCGCATGTCGAGAACCTCTCGGGCACCGAGCTGGCCTATGCGCCCCCGGGCTCGATCCGCCGCAGCCAGCCGGTCGAGCGGCGGGATTACGAGGCGTGGCAGCCCGAGTGATGGCCGGCACCCGCGCAGAGATCGCCGCCGGCGCCGCCGTGCTGGCCGTGGCCGCGGCCTTCGCCGTCTATGCGGCGAAGGGGGCGGGCCTGACCGGCGGCGGCGACAGCTACCCGCTGACCGCCAGCTTCCGCGCGGTGGACGGCATCTCCGCCGGCTCGGACGTGCGGCTGGCCGGGCTGAAGGTCGGCACCATCTCGTCCTTGAAGCTGAACCCCGAGACCTTCATGGCCGATGCGGTGATCGACCTGCGCGCCGACATCCGCCTGCCCACCGACAGCGCCATCCTGATCTCCTCCGAGGGGCTGCTCGGCGGCAATTTCGTCGAGATCGTCCCCGGCGGCGCGCTGGAGAACCTGGAGCCGGGGCAGGAGATCGAGGACACCCAAGGGTCGGTCTCGCTGGTCTCGCTGTTGATGAAATTCGTCGGCGGCAAGGCCGACGAGGACGAGGCGCCGGCGCCATGAAGCCGCTGGCGCTGGTCCCCGCACTGGCTCTGCTGCTGGCGGCGGCGCCCGCCGCGGCCCAGGATTTCGCCGATGCCCCCGGCGGCGTGCTGCGCTGGCTGGACAAGCTGACCGGCCAGACCGGCGACATGGAACTGTCGCGCGGGCAGTCGGCCTCGAACGGGCGGCTGACGATCCAGCTGGACGCCTGCCGCTACCCCGCCGACAACCCGGCCGCCGATGCGCAGGCGCATCTGACGGTGATGGACTCGACCCGGGCCGAGCCGGTGTTCTCCGGCTGGATGCTGGCCTCCAGCCCCGCGCTGTCGGCGATGGACCATCCGCGCTACGATGTCTGGGTGCTGCGCTGCGTGGTGCCGGGCTATGCCCCGCCCGAGGCGGAAGAGACCCCCGACAGCACCGAGGAGGCCGAGGGCGAATAACCCTCCGGCTCGAACCGGGCGGGCAGGGCGATCGCCTCGGCCAGCCGCCGGTGATACTCCGCCCGCGGAATCTCCACCGCGCCGAGGCTGGCCAGATGCGGGGTCAGGAACTGGGTGTCGAACAGCCGGAAGCCGCCCGCCCGCAGCCGGTGGACCAGGAAGGCCAGCGCCACCTTCGACCCGCTGCTTTCGGCCGAGAACATCGATTCGCCGAAGAAGGCCGCGCCGAGGGTGACGCCATAGACCCCGCCCGCCAGCCGGTCGCCGCACCAGACCTCAAGGCTGTGGGCATGGCCCTGCCGGTGCAACTCCAGATAGGCGCTGCGGATCGCCGGGTTGATCCAGGTCTCCTCGCGCGCGGCGCAGGCGTCCACCACCGCCTCGAAGGCGGTGTCGGTTCGGACAGCGCAATTCCAGCGCCGGATCAGCCGGGCGAGGCTGCGGGAGATGTGGAAATCGTCCAGGGGGAAGATGCCGCGGCGACGCGGGTCGATCCAGTGCACCTGCGGGTCGGCGCGGCCCTGGGCCATCGGGAAAATCCCCATGGCATAGGCCTGCAGCAGGAGGTCGGGGTCCAGCATCGGGGTCAAGGCCAAGATCCTTGCAAGGATCTTGGCAAATTTCTTTCAAGAAATTTGCCGGCGGCACGGCCGCAACCGCACCGCCCGGGCGTCAGCCGTAGGTCGCGGCCAGCCACTTTTCCAGCCAGTGGATCGAGTAATCGCCCTTCTGGATATCGGGCTCTTCCAAGAGCCCGCGGAACAGCGGCACCGTGGTGTCCACACCGTCGACGATCAACTCGCCCAAGGCGCGCGACAGCCGGGCCAGCGCCTCGTCGCGGTCGCGGCCGTGGACGATCAGCTTGCCGATCAGCGAATCGTAATAGGGCGGGATGCGGTAGCCGTCGTAGAGCGCCGAATCCATCCGCACCCCGAGGCCGCCGGGCGCGTGGTATTGCGTCACCCGGCCGGGGCAGGGGGCGAAGTTGGGCAGCTTCTCGGCGTTGATCCGCACCTCGATGGCATGGCCCTGCACCTGCAGGTCCTCCTGCTCGAAGGACAGCGGCAGGCCCGCCGCCACCCGGATCTGCTCGCGCACCAGATCGACGCCGAAGATGTATTCGGTGACCGGGTGCTCCACCTGAAGCCGGGTGTTCATCTCGATGAAGTAGAACTCGCCGTCCTCGAACAGGAATTCGATGGTGCCGGCGCCGATATAGGCGATCTTCGCCACCGCCTCGGCGCAGATGGTGCCGATCCGGGCGCGCATCTCCGGCGTGATCGCGGGCCCGGGGGCCTCCTCGAACACCTTCTGGTGCCGGCGCTGCAGGGAACAGTCGCGCTCGCCCAGATGCACCGCCTTGCCCTTGCCGTCGCCGAAGACCTGGATCTCGATGTGGCGCGGCCGCTGCAGGTATTTCTCGATATAGACCTCGTCGTTGCCGAAGGCGGCCTTGGCCTCGCTGCGCGCGGTGCGGAAGGCGATCTCCAGCTCTTCGGGCGATTTCGCCACCTTCATGCCGCGGCCGCCGCCGCCGGCGGTGGCCTTGATGATCACCGGATAGCCGATGCCCTCGGCCACGGTCTTCGCGGTCTCGACATCCGCCACCCCGCCGTCCGAGCCGGGAACCACCGGAATCCCCAGCGATTTCGCGGTGTCCTTGGCGGTGATCTTGTCGCCCATGATGCGGATATGCTCCGCCGAGGGGCCGATGAAGGTGATGCCGTGGTCCTCCAGCGCCTGCGCGAAGGCGGCGTTCTCGGACAGGAAGCCATAGCCCGGATGCACCGCCTGCGCCCCGGTGATCTCGCAGGCCGAGATGATCGCGGCCTTGTTGAGATAGCTTTCCGAAGACGGCGCCGGGCCGATGCAGACCGATTCATCCGCCATCCGCACATGCATGGCGTCGGCATCGGCGGTGGAATGCACCGCCACCGATTTGATCCCCATCTCGCGGGCGGCGCGGATCACCCGCAGGGCGATCTCGCCCCGGTTGGCGATCAGGATTTTCTCGAACATCGCCCCGCGCCCTTATTCGATGATCATCAGCGGAGCGCCGAATTCGACCGGGGCGCCGTCGTCGACCAGGATGCGTTTCACCGTCCCGGCCTTCGGCGCCGGGATGTGGTTCATCGTCTTCATCGCCTCGATGATCAGCACGGTCTGGCCCTCGGCCACGGTGGCGCCCACGGTCACGAAGGGGGTCGCGCCGGGTTCCGCCGCCAGATAGGCGGTGCCGACCATGGGCGAGGTCACCGCGCCCGGGTGCTGGCTGGGGTCTTCCGCCGCCGCCGGGGCTGCCGCGGGCGCCGCCGCTGCCGCAGGGGCCGCCGCCGCGGGGGCGTGATGCACCGGCGCCGGGGCCGCCGCCTGCACCACCGTCACCTGCTTCACCACGCGGACCTCCAGGCTGTCGTCCTCGCCGTATTCGCGTTTCACCGACAGCTCGGTCAGCTCGTTCTTGTTCAGCAGCTCGGCCAGGGCCGAGATGAAGGCGACGTCCGCGTCGGGGGAATGTTTGCTCATGCCGTCCTCTGTTTGGCTTTTACTGCCGGGTCTTGGCGCTGAACGCTTATAGGCCAGCCCGGCAGGGGTGAAAAGCGCCCATTCCGGAGGCAGGGGCGGCGGACGGCCCGAAACTTTCGCACCGCGCCAAAATTTACCGTTTGATAAAATTTCGGACCTGTGAGACGATTCGCCGGAAGCAAGCCATCAGAGCAAGCCCCAGGGAGGCGATACGCCAAATGCCGAACAGCCCGCTGACGCCAGGCATCGTGCCGGCGCGTCTTTCCGCCGAAGCCCTCGCCCGCAATTTCGCCGACCACGAGCCGCCCTTCGACCTGCACGAGGCGCGGGTGGCCGCCGACCGCTGCTATTTCTGCCACGATGCGCCCTGCATGGCGGCCTGCCCGACCACCATCGACATCCCCCTCTTCATCCGCCAGATCGCCACCGGCACCCCCGAGGCGGCAGCGAAGACGATCTGGAGCCAGAACATCCTCGGCGGCATCTGCGCCCGCGTCTGCCCGACCGAGACCCTTTGCGAGGAAGCCTGCGTGCGGGAGGCGGCGGAAGGCAAGCCGGTCGAGATCGGCCGGCTGCAGCGCTTCGCCACCGACACCGCCATGGCGAAAGAGGTGCATCCCTTCTCCCGATCCCCCTCGACCGGGAAGAGGGTTGCCGTGGTGGGCGCGGGTCCGGCTGGTCTGGCCTGCGCCCACCGTCTGGCGATGAAGGGCCACGAGGTCACGGTGTTCGAGCGCCGCCCCAAGGCCGGGGGGCTGAACGAATACGGCATCGCCTCCTACAAGGCGACCGGCGGCTTCGCCGCGCACGAGGTGGACTGGCTGTTGTCCATCGGCGGCATCACCCTGCGGACCGGGGTGGAGCTGGGCCGCGACATCACGCTCGACGCGCTGCGCGGGGAATATGACGCGGTGTTCCTGGGGTTGGGACTGCAAGGCGTCAACGCCCTTCGGGCCGAGGGCGAGGAGAAGGAGGGCGTCCGCAACGCCGTCGACTTCATCGCCGAGCTGCGGCAGGCGCCGGACCTGGGCGCGCTTCCGGTCGGCCGCGACGTGGTGGTGATCGGCGGCGGCATGACCGCGGTCGATGCCGCGGTGCAGTCGAAGCTCCTGGGCGCCGAGAACGTCACCATCGTCTATCGCCGCGGGCAGGACAGAATGTCGGCCTCCACCCACGAGCAGGACCATGCGGTGCAGGCGGGCGTGCGGATCATCCACAACGCCGCCCCCTTGCGGGTGCTGGGCAACGGCCGGGTGGAGGCGGTGGAATTCGCCTATACCGAGGACGGGCCGGGCGGGCTGACCCTTCTGCCCGAGACCTTCCGGCTGAAGGCGGATCAGGTGTTCAAGGCCATCGGCCAGACCCTGACCGGCGCGCCGGACGGCATCCGGCCGGAAGGCGGCAAGATCGCGCTGACCCCGGCCAAGGTCTGGGCCGGCGGCGACTGCCGGGCGGGCGGCGAGGACCTGACCGTCACCGCCGTCGCTGAGGGCCGCGATGCCGCCGAGGCGATCCACGCCCATCTCACGGCCGCCTGATGGGCGCGGTTTGCCCTTGCCCCCGGGCGGCTGCCGCGCCAAACCGGGCGCGGGCAAGGGGGCGGGATGGACGCGATCGCGGAGTTCTTCATCGGCTGGATCGAGCGCAACCAGGCTTGGCTGCCGCTGATCATGCTGGTCTTCGCCGCGGCCGAGACCACCGCCTTCCTGTCGATCCTGGTCCCCTCCACCGCCGTCCTGGTCGCCGTGGGGGCGATGGCGGCCACCGGAGCGGTGCCGTTCTGGCCGCTCTGGGCCGGGGCGGCGGCGGGGTCGCTGATCGGGTCGACCTTCAGCTACTGGCTCGGCCGCCGCTACGGCCGCACGGTGCTGGAGATGCGGCCCTTGTCGCGCCATCCCGAGATGGTGGAGAAGGCCCGGGCCGCCTTCGTGAAATACGGCCCGGCCACGGTGCTGGTCGGCCATTACCTGACGGTGCTGCGGCCGGTGGTCTTCCTGCTGGCCGGCATGACCGGGATGCGGCTGCGGCGGTTCATGTTCTGGAACCTGCTCGGCTGCGCCTCCTGGGCGTATCTGATCCCCAAGCTCGGCCAGTTCGGCGGCGACATCCTCGGCTGGCTCTGGTCCTTCTTCGCCTGACCGTCCCCGGACGGCCCCTCCGCCCCGCATCCCCTCTCCCAGCTTGTCGCAAGGAGGCCCGTGATGGCTGACCTCACCTCGAATTTCATCGGCATCAAGTCCCCCAACCCGTTCTGGCTGGCCTCGGCGCCGCCGACCGACAAGCAATACAACGTCGAGCGCGCCTTCGAGGCCGGCTGGGGCGGCGTGGTCTGGAAGACCCTCGGCGCCGAGGGGCCGCCCATCGTCAACGTCTCGGGCCCGCGCTACGGCGCGATCTGGGGGGCGGACCGGCGGCTTCTCGGCCTGAACAACATCGAGCTGATCACCGACCGGCCGCTGGAGGTGAACCTGCGCGAGATCAAGGAGGTCAAGCGCAAGTGGCGCGACCGGGCGCTGGTGATCAGCCTGATGGTCCCCTGCGAAGAGGATTACTGGAAGGCCATCCTCAAGGCCATTGAGGACACCGAGGCCGACGGGGTGGAGCTGAACTTCGGTTGCCCGCACGGCATGGCCGAACGCGGCATGGGCAGCGCCGTGGGGCAGGTGCCGGAATATATCGAGATGGTCACCCGCTGGGTGAAGCAGTATTCCCGGATGCCCTGCATCGTGAAGCTGACACCCAACGTCACCTCGATCCTGCCGCCCGCCATGGCGGCCAACCGGGGCGGGGCGGATGCGGTCAGCCTGATCAACACCATCAAGTCGATCACCAATGTCGACCTCGACAATTTCTCGCCCTTCCCGATGATCGATGGCAAAGGGAGCCACGGCGGCTATTGCGGCCCGGCGGTGAAGCCGATCGCGCTGAACATGGTGGGCGAAATCGCGCGCCATGAAGAGACGCGGGGCCTGCCGATCTCGGGCATCGGCGGGGTGACGACCTGGCGCGACGCGGCCGAGTTCCTGGCGATGGGAGCGGGCAACGTGCAGGTTTGCACCGCGGCGATGACCTATGGCTTCAAGGTGGTGCAGGAGATGATCACCGGCCTGTCGCAATACCTGGACGAAAAGCAGATGCGGCTGGACCAACTGGTCGGCCGGGCGGTGCCGAACTTCGTCGAATGGCAGCACCTGAACCTGAACTACGTCACCAAGGCGCAGATCAACCAGGAGGAATGCATCAAGTGCGGCCGCTGCTATGCCGCCTGCGAGGACACCAGCCACCAGGCCATCGCCATGTCGCCCGAGCGGGTGTTCTCGGTGAAGGACGAGGACTGCGTGGCCTGCAACCTCTGCGTCAACGTCTGCCCGGTGGAGAACTGCATCACCATGGTGCCGATGGCGAAAGGCGCGCTGGACCCCCGCACCGGCCGCCCGGTCGGCGATTTCGCCGACTGGACCACGCATCCGAACAACCCGATGGCGGTGCAGGCGGCGGAATAGCCGCCGCGCCGTCGGGCGGGGCCGTCTGGGGCTGCCCACTATCTACGACCGGCTGCCTCGGGGCAGGAAAAGGCGAGGCACTGCCTCGCCCCCGCCCGTGCGCGGCGGCTGCACCCGGAAACCTGTCAGCTCTGAACCCGGAGAGGCCAGCGCCCGACCCGGCGGGCGAGAAGCGCCCGCCGAGGGCGGGGCGGGCGCTGGCCGGGCCTTGGGGGCCCGGCCGGGACAACGGGAAGCGTTGCGCCGTGGCGAAGGCACGCGCCTTCGCCATGGCACCGGCGGAGCGGCGGGGTGAACCCCGCCCTACACGGGACATTCCGTAGGGCGGGGTTCACCCCGCCATCCCCGGCTCCCCCTCACTCCACCGGATCGTTCAGCGGGTTCAGCCCGGCCACCAGCGAGGCCATCTCATAGGCCCGCTGCGCCGCCATCGCCCGCGCCCGGGCGCTTTCCACCGCGAAGCCGCGATCCGCCGGCCGCTCCCCCACCGCATCGCCGCGGGAGGCGCCTTCGGCCGGCGCCACCGCCCGCGGCAACTCCGTCGGCACCGCCGCTTCCAAGCGGGCGCCATGCACCGCGGCCGCACCGCGCGTCTGGATGCCGTCTGCGGACGGCGAGGTTCCCGGCCATGGCACCGACGGCCGGACGGCTGAGACAGGTCCCATCTCCGTCACCCCAGTCAAGGTGCCCCCACGCGGCCGAGCATAGCCGATTCCCCGAAGATTTCCCCCGCAAACTCCGCGGCATTCGATCCGCATTCTACGGATCGGGCCGCGGCTCCAGCAGGCGGCGGAACAGGGTGTCGAGGAAGCCGCCGGCCTCGGCGAAGGGATCGTGGCCGGGGCCGAGCACCAGCCGCACCTGGGCGTCGAAATCGGCGTAATGCTGGGTCAGCGCCCAGATCGAGAAGATCAGGTGCACCGGATCGACCCGGGCGATGCGGCCCTCCTCCATCCAGGCCCGCAGCACCGCGGCCTTGTCCTCGACCAGCGCCCGCAGGTCGGTCTCGATCACCCCGGCCAGCCGCGGCGCGCCCTGGATGATCTCGCCGGCGAAGAGCCGGCTCTCGCGCGGGTAGTCGCGGGCAAGGTCCAGCTTGCGGCGGACATAGCCCAGGATCTCGGCCACCGGCTCGCCGCGCGGGTCCATCGTCCGCAGCGGGTCGAGCCAGGTGTCCAAGAGCCCGGTCAGCAGCGCGCTGTGGATCGCCTCCTTCGAGGGGAAGTAGTAGAGCAGGTTCGGCTTCGACAGCCCCGCCACCTCGGCAATCTGGTCGAGGGTGGCGCCGCGGAAGCCATGGGCCGAGAAGACCTCGAGCGCGGCATCGAGGATGGTCTCGCGGTTCTTCCGCTGGATACGGCTGCGCGGTGCGGTCATCTGGCCCCCTGTTTCCGGGATGCCCATCCTTCACGCTTCGCCGCCCGGATTCAAGGCATCGGCTCCTGCCACGCGCCTTCGGCCTGTCGTCGCGGGATGAAGGTCCCGACGAGGCGTCAGCCGCCCGCCAGCAGCGCCTCGATGGCGCGCACGGCCAGGCGGTGGTCCTCCAGTTGCGGCAGGCCGGAGACGGTGACGCAGGCGACCACGCCGACGCCAACGACCCGGACCGGCACCGCGCCGCCGTGGTCGGCATAGTCCTCGGGCGGAAGCCCGTGTTTCGCCAGCGTCTCGCCCTTGTCCCGGTTGCGGGTGCCGACCAGCAGCGAGGCTTCCTGGAACATCAGCGCGGTGGCCGACTTGCGGGCGGCCCAGAGGTCGTTCAGCGGCGCCGAGCCGGGCAGGGCGGCGTGGAACAGGCAGCGGTCGGCGGTGCGGATGTCGATCACGACGGCCAGGTTGCCCGAGCGCGCCATCTCGACCAGCGTCAGGCCGAGCGCCAGCGCTGTATCCTCGGTGAAGCGGGGAAAGACCAGGCGGCGGGCTTCCTCGGCCAGGTCGGACAGGCTGGGGGCTTCGGTCATCGGCGGTCCTCGCGCTGGAATCCGATTTTCGCCGAAAATCGGCAAGAAGCTGATTTTCGGCGAAAATCAGTCGGCTGTCGACAGTCCGATGCCGCGCAGGATGATCGCCTTGACGCTTTCGGTCGCGGCCTTCCATTGCCGGTCGGTGAAGGGGCGGCCGCCGTTCAGCGTCTCGATCTGGTGGCCGAAGTCGGCGTAGTGCTGGGTCGTCGCCCAGATCATGTAAAGCAGGTGCCGCGGATCGACCGGGGCCATCCGCCCCTCGTCGATCCAGCGCTGGATCGCCTTCACCCGGCCCTCGGTCCAGCTGCGCAAGGTGCCTTCCAGATAATCCTGGATCACCGGCGCGCCATGCATCACTTCCGAGGCCCAGACCTTCGACCCGAAGGGATGCTGGCGGCTGATCCGCATCTTCGCCTCGATATAGGCGCCGATGCCGGTGGCGGGGTCGGCGGCGGTGTCGAAGCTGTCGGCGGCATGGAGCCAGATGGTGAAGATGTTCTCAACCACCCGGCGGTAGAGGTCCTCCTTGGTGGCGAAGTAGTAATGCAGGTTGGCCTTGGGCAGCCCGGCCATGTCGGCGATCAGCTGCATGGTGGCGCCGCCGAATCCGGCCTCGGCGAAGACCTTCTCGGCGGCCTCCAGGATCACCCGCTCGTTCTCGCGCCGGATGTCGGTGCGGCGCGGCGGCCTGGGGCGCGGAATTTCGGCGGCATCGTCCATGGCGGGGCCGGGAATGTGTTGACCGGATGGTCAGGTTGTGGTCGCGTATCCCTTGACCATACGGTCAGGAAAAGATTCGCCGCAAGGCGTGTCGGACCCGGACCGAAGGGCGCGCAAGATGCCCGGCGACGATAGGGAGAGCAAGCTGATGCCAGCACCCGGAGAGAACCTGCGGATCGACCCCGCGCGGCTGTGGGACAGCCTGATGGAGATGGCGAAGATCGGCCCCGGCGTGGCCGGGGGCTGCAACCGCCAGACCCTGACCGATGCCGATGGCGAGGCGCGCCACCTCTTCGCCGGCTGGTGCCGGGCGGCGGGGATGACGATGGGCGTCGATTCCATGGGCAACATGTTCGCCACCCGGGCGGGCGAGGACCCCGGGGCGCTGCCGGTCTACATGGGATCGCATCTCGACACCCAGCCGACGGGCGGGAAATACGACGGCGTGCTGGGGGTCCTCGGCGCGCTGGAGGTGGTGCGGACCATGAACGACATGGGAGTGCGGACGAGGCGCCCGATCGTGGTCACCAACTGGACCAACGAGGAGGGTGCGCGCTTCGCCCCGGCGATGCTGGCCTCCGGCGTCTTCGCCGGCATCCATACCGAGGGTTATGCGAAAGGGCGCACCGACCTCGACGGCAAGGTCTTCGGCGAGGAACTGGCGCGGATCGGCTGGGTCGGCGACGAGAAGGTCGGCGCCCGCAGGATGCACGCCATGCTGGAACTGCACATCGAGCAGGGTCCGATCCTGGAGGCCGAGGGCAAGACCATCGGCGTCGTCACCCACGGCCAGGGCCTGTGGTGGCTGGAGATCACCCTGACCGGGAAAGAGGCGCATACCGGATCGACGCCGATGAAGATGCGGGTCAACGCCGGCCTCGGCATGGCCCGGATCACCGAGCGGGTGCACCAGATCGCCATGAGCCACCAGCCCGATGCGGTGGGGGCGGTGGGGCAGGTCAAGGTCTTCCCAAACTCGCGCAACGTGATCCCGGGCAAGGTGGTGTTCACGGTGGACATCCGCAGCCCCGAGCAGAGCAAGCTGGACGCGATGAAGGCCGAGGTGATCCGCGCCGCCCATGCGGTGGCGGCCGAACTCGGCCTCGGCTGCAGCATCGAGGAGGTCGGGCATTTCGACCCCGTCACCTTCGATCCCGGCCTGGTGAAGATCGTCCGCGGCGCGGCCGAGAAACTGGGCCATTCCCACATGGACATCGTGAGCGGCGCCGGCCACGACGCCTGCTGGATCAACCGGGTGGCCCCCACGGTGATGGTGATGTGCCCCTGCGTGGACGGGCTGAGCCACAACGAGGCCGAGGAGATCACGCCGGACTGGGCGGCGGCGGGGACGGATGTGCTGCTTCATGCGGCGCTGGAGGTGGCGGAGGTGGTGGGGTGAGCCTCGGGCTGCATCAGAGGATACTGGAGAGCCTGGTTCGTCAGTATGACGCACCGCTTATCCAGAACAATCTGCGAGGGTTCTATGTCGAGCTTATGGTTGCGGCTTTGTTGGGCGACGGGTGGCGACATAATGGCTCCGATTGGGGCGCATATGATCTTGAGCATGTCAGCGGCACGAAAATCGAAGTGAAACAATCCGCTGCGCGTCAAACCTGGTCCGGGCCGGAAACTGTGGCACGACAACCGATCTTCAGCATCCGCACCCCGAAAATTGAATGGGTGGGGACCGTCCCGACGCCGCGGTCGGCAAGAATTGCGGATGCCTATGTGTTTGCCTGGCACGGGGAACATGGTCTGGCGGCCGATCACCGCGACATCTCGCAATGGTCGTTCTTTGTGGTGCCAACCCACAGCCTTCCTGATCAAAGAACCATCAGCCTCAATCCGCTGAGGGCGCTGGCTGCCCCTGTCGGTGCGGATCATCTCAAACATTCGGTCGAACAACTCTTCGGGCAAGGAGTGGCAGCATGACCACCATCATCAAGAACGGCACCGTCGTTACCGCCGACCTCACCTACAAGGCCGATGTGCGTGTGGAAAACGGCGTGATCACCGAGATCGGACCGGACCTCAAGGGCGGCACCGAACTGGATGCCACCGGCTGCTACGTCATGCCCGGGGGCATCGACCCGCATACCCATCTGGAGATGCCCTTCATGGGCACCTATTCCACCGACGATTTCGAATCCGGCACGCGGGCGGCCCTTGCGGGGGGCACCACGATGGTGGTGGATTTCGTGCTGCCGGGGCAGGGGCAGGGGCTGATGGATGCCGCGCAGATGTGGCACAACAAGTCGACCCGGGCGAATTGCGACTACTCCTACCACATGGCCATCACCTGGTGGGGCGGGAAGGTCTTCGACGGCATCGCCGACAGCATCAAGGCCGGCATGACCAGCTTCAAGCATTTCATGGCCTACAAGGGCGCCCTGATGGTGAACGACGACGAGATGTTCGCCAGCTTCCGCCGGATCGGCGAACTCGGCGGCCTCGCCATGGTCCATGCCGAGAACGGCGACGTGGTGGCGGAACTGACGGCGAAGCTGCTGGCCGAGGGCAACACCGGGCCGGAGGCCCATGCCTATTCCCGCCCGCCGCAGGTGGAGGGCGAGGCGACCAACCGCGCCATCATGATCGCCGACATGGCCGGGGTGCCGCTTTATGTCGTCCACACCTCTTGCGAGGAAAGCCATGAGGCGATCCGCCGCGCGCGCCAGCAGGGGAAACGGGTCTGGGGCGAGCCGCTGATCCAGCACCTGACGCTGGACGAGAGCGAATATTTCCACCCCGACTGGGACCATGCCGCCCGCCGGGTGATGTCGCCGCCCTTCCGGAACAAGCGGCATCAGGACAGCCTCTGGGCCGGGCTGCAATCCGGCTCGCTCTCCGTGGTGGCCACCGACCATTGCGCCTTCACCACCGAGCAGAAGCGCTTCGGCCGCGGCGATTTCTCCAAGATCCCCAACGGAACCGGCGGGCTGGAGGACCGGATGCCGATGCTCTGGACCCATGGCGTGGGGACCGGGCGGCTGACGCCGAACGAATTCGTCGCGGTGACCTCGACCAACATCGCCAAGATCCTGAACTGCTACCCGAAGAAGGGCGCGGTGCTGGTGGGGGCGGATGCGGACCTGGTGGTCTGGGACCCTTCGAGCGAGAAGACCATCACCGCGGGCAGCCAGCAGTCGGCCATCGACTACAACGTCTTCGAGGGGCAAAAGGTGAAGGGCCTGCCGCGGTTCACCCTGACCCGGGGCCTGGTGGCGGTGACGGAGGGCAAGGTGCAGACGCAGGAGGGCCACGGGAAATTCGTCGCGCGCGAGCCGCGCCCGGCGGTCAATCGCGCGCTGAGCCGCTGGAAGGACCTGACCGCGCCGCGGCCGGTGCAGCGGACCGGCGTGCCGGCGACGGGGGTGTGAATGACGCGATCTTTCGCCGAAAAATCGGGTATGGATGAAGATCGGACGGCCGGGACGAAGGGATGACGGCGTGAAGGATACTCTCAGCCAGCCGGTCGTCGAAGCGCGCGGCCTCAATCTGGTGTTCCAGACCGCGGACGGGCCGGTCCAGGCGTTGAAGGATGTGGACCTGACCGTCGGCAAGGGCGATTTCGTCAGTTTCATCGGGCCTTCCGGCTGCGGCAAGACCACGCTTTTGCGCTGCATCGCCGCGCTGGAGCATCCGACCGGCGGCACCCTGACCGTCAACGGCATGACCCCAGACGAGGCGCGGCGGAAGCGCGCCTATGGCTATGTCTTCCAGGCGGCGGGGCTTTACCCCTGGCGCACCATCGCCGGCAACATCCGGCTGCCACTGGAGATCATGGGCTTCGACCGCGCCGAGCAGGAGGCGCGGGTGGAGCGGGTGCTGGAACTGGTGGAGCTGAAGGGCTTCGGCCGCAAGTTCCCCTGGCAGCTGTCGGGCGGGATGCAGCAGCGTGCCTCCATCGCCCGGGCCTTGGCCTTCGACGCCGACATCCTGTTGATGGACGAACCCTTCGGCGCGCTGGACGAGATCGTCCGCGACCGGCTGAACGAGGAGGTGCTGAAGCTCTGGGCGCGGACCGGCAAGACCATCGGCTTCGTCACCCATTCCATCCCCGAGGCGGTCTATCTCTCCACCAAGATCGTGGTGATGTCGCCGCGTCCGGGCCGGATCACCGATGTGATCGACAGCCCCTTGCCGCGCGAAAGGCCGCTCGACATCCGCGACTCGCGCGAGTTCATCGAGATTTCCCACCGCGTCCGCGAGGGGTTGCGCGCGGGGCATTCCGATGACTGAGCGGCCGCAAGGGCGGACCGGAGGACCCGTCCGCCGGCAGGACATGACGGCCGCCGAGGCGGCGCCGGGAGGCCGGGGATGAGCGGGGTCGCCATGCTTTCGCTGGGGGTCGCGACCGGCATCTTCCTCGTCGCCGCCTCGGCGCTGCGGGCCTATGCGATGCAGGGTCAGCTCTGGATGATCCTGACCTCGCTGGCGCTTTATGCGGCGGGCAACCTGGTGATGGTGCGGGTGATGCGCGACAGCGGCATGGCGGTGGCGATCTCGGTCTCGGCGGTGCTGCAGCTGGCGCTGGCGACGCTGGTCGCGGTGGTCTTCTTCGCCGAGCGGCCGACCGGCCTGCAATGGGGCGGCATCGCGCTCGGCGCGGTGGCCGTCGCTATGATCCTCTGGCCGACGGGGAGGGCGGGATGAGGCGCGCTGCCCCGGTTCTGGTAGTTCTGCTGGGCCTGATCGCGCTCTGGTATGCCGCCTCGGTCTGGATGAACGCGACCTGGGTCTACGACCAGGCGGCGCGGGCCGGCGAAAGCCCCACGCTGATGGAGGTGATCCCGCAGACCATGGCGCAGGAGCGGCCGCTCTTGCCGCCGCCGCATCAGGTGGCCTCAAGGCTGTGGGAGGGGCTGGCGGGGCAGGCGATCACCTCGAAGCGCAGCCTCGTCTATCACGGCTTCGTCACCTTCCGCGGCACCATGGCGGGCTTTGCGCTCGGCATCGTGCTCGGCGTCGGCCTCGCCATGGCCATCGTGCGGTTCCGGGTGATGGACATGTCGGTGATGCCCTGGGCGATCATCAGCCAGACCGTGCCCATCGTCGCCATCGCGCCGATGATCCTGGTGGTGTCGAACCAGCTGGGCATCCAGGGGCGCGAGGTGCCGAAGGCGATCATCGCCAGCTACCTGTCGTTCTTCCCGGTGCTGGTCTCGATGGTCAAGGGCCTGCGGGCGCCCGACCAGATGCAGCTGGACCTGCTGAAGACCTGGGGCGCCAGCGAGGGCCAGACCTTCCGCAAGCTGCGCCTGCCGGCCTCGATGCCCTATTTCTTCGCCTCGCTGAAGGTGGCCGTCGCCGCGGCGCTGGTCGGCACCATCGTCGGCGAACTGCCCACCGGCGCGGTGGAGGGGCTGGGGGCAAGGATGCTGCTCGGCAGCCAGTATGGCGAGCCGCTGATCACCTGGGCCGCGCTCTTCGCCAGCGCCATCCTCGCCGGCATCCTGATCCTGGCGGTCGGGCTGGTGGAGCGGCTGGCGAACCGCCGGATGGGGGTGCGGGCATGAGCGGGGGGATGGTCCTTGCCCTGGCGCTGGCCTTCTGGGCCGCGGCCTGGGCGCTGAACGCCAGGGTGGCGGCCTTCGGCCGCACCCGGGCGGGCCGCATCTTCGTGCCGGTCCTCTTCGGCATCACCCTGCTGGTGCTGTGGGAGGGGCTGGTGCGCGGCCTCGGCGTCTCGGCCGTCATCCTGCCGACGCCCTCGGCCATCGCGGCGAAATTTGCCGCTTCCACCGGCCTCCTCTGGGCCGATTTCGTGCAGACGGTGCTGAAGGGGGCGCTGTCGGGCTTCGTCATCGGCACGGCGGCCGCCTTCGCCACCGCCATCCTGGCCGACCGGGTGCCCTTCCTGCGCGAGGGGCTCTTGCCGGTGGGCAATTTCGTCGCCGCGCTGCCCATCGTCGGCATGGCGCCGATCCTGGTGATGTGGTTCGGCTTCGGCTGGCAGTCCAAGGCCGCGGTGGTGGTGGCGATGGTGTTCTTCCCGATGCTGATCAACGTGGTCGCCGGGCTGGCCGCCAGCGACCGGATGCAGCGCGACCTGATGGCGACCTGGGGCGCCAGCTACTGGCAGGCGCTGTGGAAGCTGCGCCTGCCCGCCGCGATGCCCTTCGTCTTCAACGGGCTGAAGATCGCGGCCTCCTTGGCGCTGATCGGCGCCATCGTCGCGGAATATTTCGGCAGCCCGGTGGTCGGCATGGGCTTCCGCATCTCCACCGCGGTGGGGGTGTTGAACATCGAACTGGTCTGGGCCGAGATCGCGGTGGCGGCGCTGGCCGGCTCGGCCTTCTACGGGCTGATCGCGCTGGCCGAGAAGGCGGTGACCTTCTGGCACCCGTCGCAAAGGAACTGAAACCCTGACCCGGGGGAGCGAACCATCCGGGCGGCAACATGGAGGTGAGACGATGAAGAAGCTGCTGACTGCCGGTCTTCTGGCGCTGATGGCGGGCTCGGCCGGGGCCGAGGACGTGACGCTGCAACTGAAATGGGTGACCCAGGCGCAGTTCGCCGGCTATTACGTCGCCAAGGACAAGGGCTTCTACGAGGAAGAGGGCCTGAACGTCACCATCAAGCCGGGCGGCCCCGACATCGCGCCCGAGCAGGTGATCGCCTCCGGCCAGGCCGACGTGATCACCACCTGGATGCCGGCGGCGCTGGCTGCGCGCGAGCGCGGGGTGCCGCTGGTCAACATCGCCCAGCCGTTCAAGAACGGCGGGCTGGAGTTCACCTGCCTGAAGGAGACCGGCGTCGAGAGCCCGGCCGACTTCCCCGGCAAGACCCTGGGGGTCTGGTTCTTCGGCAACGAATATCCGTTCTACGCCTGGATGGCCAAGCTCGGGCTGGCGACCGACGGTTCCGAGGGCGGGGTGACGGTGCTGAAACAGGCCTTCAACGTCGATGCGCTGCTGCAGAAACAGGCCGCCTGCATCTCGGTGATGACCTACAACGAATACGGCCAGGTGCTGGACGCCGGCATCACGCCGGACCAGCTGGTGACCTTCAACTACCGCGACGAGGGCGTGGTGGTGCTGGAGGACGGGCTCTACGTCATGGAGGACCGCCTGGCCGACCCGGCCTTCGCCGAGACCATGGTGAAATTCGTCCGCGCCTCGATGAAGGGCTGGAAATACGCCGAGGCCAACCCGGACGAAGCCGCGCAGATCGTCATCGACAACGACGAATCCGGGGCGCAGTCGCTGGCCCACCAGCAATACATGATGTCCGAGGTGGCCAAGCTGACCGCGGGCGGCAACGGCGCGCTGGACCCGGCGGATTTCGACGCCACCGTGGCCTCGCTGCTGGCGGCGGTCTCGCCCGAGAACCCGGCGATCACCAAGGCGCCCGAGGGCAAGGCCTGGACGCACGAGATCACCGACAAGGCGCTGGCGGAGTAATCGCCTGCGCTTCGGAACCGGGCGGGCGGGGGAGACTCTCGCCCGCCTTTTCCATGCCATTCCTTAACCTTTCGCTGCTTTGCTGCCGGTGCAAGAGAAAGGAGAGGCCGCGGATGAGACTGACCGGATGGCTGCTGGCGGCGCTCGGGCTGGCGGGGCTGGTCCTGCTGGTCTGGCGCGAGGGGCAGGGCGGTCCGCCGCGCTTCCTCTTCGCCATGCCGGGAAAGCCGGAGGAGGCGGCCTATTGCCTCGCCGTCTCCGAACGCATCCGCGAGATCACCCGCGGCGCCGGCCCGGCGGGGATGGAGCGGCATCTGGACGAGCAGATCGCCTTCTGGCGCCTCCGCGCCGGATCGGCGCTCGGCGCCGGCCGCGCCGCGCTGGCGCGCGACAGCACCGCGCCGGGGGTGAACGAACAGGCGCATCTGCATCTGGCGGTGCAGGATTGCGCGCTGCGGGCGATCAATTTCTACGGCCACCGCTTTCCCGGGCTGGAGGCGGGCAGTTGAATTGAGCGGCTTCGCCGCAAGCCTTTCGTCTCGCCTCTGCGCGCAAGCGCGCAACCGGCTCGGGTATGCCTCCGGCGGGGATATTTAGGGACAGATGAAATTCGGGAGAGGTCTTCCTGACTTCATCTGGCCCCAAATATCCTCTGGGGGTCCGGGGGGCGAAGCGCCCCCGGTCCGACGACGGCCGCAAGGGACTCCGCCGCGATTGCCTTTCCCCGCACCTCTTGTAAAGTCTGTAAATTACAGGAGGGCCGAATGGCGATCACCGCATTGACCGGCACCCGGCTGCGCGAGCGGCGGCTGGCGCTCGGCCTCCGGCAGGCGGATCTGTCGCGGCAGGCGGGGATTTCGCCCTCCTACCTCAACCTGATCGAGCACAACCGGCGCAAGGTGACGCCCGAGGTGCTGGCCCGTCTCGCCGCCGCCCTCGGGCTGGAGGCCGAGGCGCTGGCGGGCGGCGCCGGGCAGACCCTGGCCGAGGACCTGCGCGCCGCCGCAGCCGGCCTGCCGGGCGCGGCGGCGGAGTTGGACCGGCTGGAGGAATTCGCCGGCCGCTATCCCGGCTGGGCGGCGGTGACGGCAGGCCTGCAGGCCCGGGCCGGGCAGCTGGAACGCGCGGTCGAGGCGCTGAACGACCGGATGACCCACGACCCGCATCTCTCGGCCGCGCTGCACGAGTTGCTGTCGGCGCTGACCTCGGTGCGGGCGACGGCGGAAATCCTGGCCGAGACCGGCGATCTGGACCCCGGGCTTCAGGCCCGCTTCCACCGCAACCTGCATCTCGACAGCGAGCGGCTGGCGGGCGGGGCCGAGGCGCTGGTGGCCTATCTCGACGGCACCGGCGGCACCGGGGCGGCGCGCGAGCAGGGCCTCGCCGCGCCGCAGGAGGAGGTGGAGGACTGGCTGGCGGCGCAGGGCTGGCATCTGGCGGCGCTGGAAACCGGCGATCCGGCGGGGCTGGCGGCGCTGGAGGAAGGGGTGGCGGGGCTGGCCTCCTCCGCCGCGCGGGAGCTGGCGCGGGCGCATCTGGCGCGGGCGGCCGAGGATGCAAGGGCGCTGCCGCTGGCGCCCTTCGCGGCGGCGCTGAAGGAGGGGGCGGACCCGGCGCGGCTGGCGGCGGGGTTCGGCACCGACGTGATCCGGGCGATGCGGCGGATGGCGCTGCTGCCGGGGGCGGAGGCTGGCTTCGTGTCCTGCGATGCCTCGGGCACCTTGACCTTCCGCAAGCCCGCCCCCGGCTTCCCCTTGCCGCGCTTCGGCGCGGCCTGCCCGCTCTGGCCGCTCTATGCCGCGCTCGGCCGGCCGATGCAGCCGGTCAGGGCGCAGGTGCAGACGCCGGGGCCCTCGGGCGCGCGCTTCGTGGCGCTGGCCTTCTGCCAGCCGCGGCTGTCCGGCGGCTTCGCCGGGCCGGAACTGCGCGAGGCGGCGATGCTGATCCTGCCCGACCCGGGGCCGGCGCAGCCGGGGGTGCTGGGGATCGGCTCCACCTGCCGCATCTGCCCGCGCCCGGACTGCCCGGCGCGGCGGGAGCCGACGATCACACGGGAAGGGGTGTAGGGTGGCGCGGTGGCCATGGCGAAGGCCATCGCCTTCGCCACAGCGCACCGTTTCAACCGGACCGGCCGGGCCTCAATGGCCCGGCCAGCGCCCGCCCCGCCCTCGGCGGGCGCTTCTCGCCCGCCGGGTCGGGCGCTGGCCTCTCGGGGGCTGGGACTGCCACCGTCTCCGTTTGACATACTGCGCACGGGCGGGGCGAGGCAGTGCCTCGCCTGTTCCCGCCCGCGGATACGGAGGAGCGGCGGGGGTGAACCCCGCCCTACGGGGGATGCGCCGGGCTGTTCCCGTAGGGCGGGGTCCACTCCGCCATGCCCCCTGTCGCATCGCGGTTTTGACAGCGGCGGCGGATCGTCGGATAGTGCGGCGCAAGCGGCCCGGGCAACGGGCCGGGGAGGGACCGGCACGGGATGGGCAAGCAGGTGCTTCTCATCGAGGATGAGGAGAACATCGCCGAGGCGATCCGCTTCATCCTGTCGCGCGACGGCTGGCAGGTCGCCCATCTGGCCGAGGGCCGCGGCGCCGCCCTGAAGGCGGCCGAGCTGATGCCGGATGTGGTGATCCTCGACCACATGCTGCCCGGGGCCTCGGGCCTCGACATCCTGGCCGAGCTGCGCGCCCGGCCCGCCACCGCGCATCTGCCGGTGCTGATGCTGACCGCCAAGGGCCAGCCGCGCGACCGCGAGGCGGCCGAGCGGGCGGGGGCCGACCGCTTCCTTGCCAAGCCCTTCGCCAATGCCGACATCCTGGCCGAGGTCCGCGCCCTGGCGGCGGGCGAGGCGGGCGCGGCATGAGACGTCCGCGCCGTCCGATGTTCCTGGGCCGCATCCCCTATCGCCGCCGGCGGTTGCGCGATGCCGCGCGGCTGCTGCCGGTGTTCGGCGCCTTCCTCTTCATCCTGCCGGCGCTGTGGTCGCCGCCGGGGCAGGGGCAGCGGCTGCTGTCCGGCGACGTGGTCTATTTCTTCATCGCCTGGGCGATCCTGGTGCTGGTCGCCGCCGCCTTCGCCCCCGGCCTGTCGGCCGCCGAGGACGAGGAAGAGGACGACTAGGCGATGCCCTTCAACCTTCTGGTGCTGGCCTGCCTGGCCTATGTGATCTTCCTCTTCTCGGTCGCCTTCCTGGTCGAGCGGCGGGCGGGGCAGGGGCAGCTCGGCTGGCTGCGCTCGCCGCTGGTCTACACCCTGTCGCTGTCGATCTACTGCACCGCCTGGACCTTCTACGGCGCCGTCGGCTATGCCGCGCGGTCGGGGCTGGAGTTCCTGACCATCTACCTCGGCCCGACGCTGGTCTTCATCGGCTGGTGGTGGCTCCTGCGCAAGCTGGTCCGGATCGGCCGGCGGCACCGCGTCACCTCCATCGCCGACCTGATCTCCTCGCGCTTCGGCAAGTCGAACAGCCTCGGCGTGGTGGCGACGCTGATGGCGGTGGTGGCGGCCACGCCCTACATCGCGCTGCAGCTGCAATCGGTGGTGCTGTCCTTCGGCGTCTTCGCCAGCGCCACGCCGGACGGTTTCACCCCGCCCGACGCGGCGCAGACGGCGATCTGGGTGGCGGCGGGGCTGGCGCTGTTCACCGTGATCTTCGGCACCCGCAACCTGGACGCCAAGGAGCAGCACCACGGCATCGTCACCGCCATCGCGGTCGAGGCGGTGGTGAAGCTGGTGGCGCTGGTGGCGGTGGGGATCTTCGTGGTCTGGGGCCTGGCCGGCGGCATCGGCCCGATGCTGGAACGGATCGACGCCTCGCCGCTGGCGGGCTGGACCCTGCAGCCGGGGCGCTGGACCGGCCTGCTGTTCCTGTCCGGCGCCGCGGTGATCTGCCTGCCGCGGATGTTCCAGGTCATGGTGGTGGAGAACGCCGACGAGGGCCACCTCTCGCGCGCCAGCTGGGCCTTCCCGGCCTATATGCTGGCGATGAGCCTCTTCATCGTCCCCATCGCGGTGATGGGGCTGGAGCGGCTGCCCGCGGACGCCAACCCCGACATGTTCGTGCTGACCCTGCCCCTGTCCGAAGGGCAGGGGGCGCTGGCGATGCTGGCCTTCCTGGGCGGGTTTTCCAGCGCCACCTCGATGGTGATCGTCGAGGCCATCGCCCTGGCCACCATGGTGTCGAACCACATCGTCATGCCGGCCTGGCTGCGGCTGCGCCCGGCGGCGGCGATGGCGGGCGACCTGCGCGGGCTGGTGCTGAACGCGCGCCGCATCTCCATCGCCGCGGTGATGGCGATGGGATACGGCTACCATTCGCTCTCCGGCGGCTCGGCCGCGCTGGCGGCGATCGGGCTGATCGCCTTCGTCGGCGTGGCGCAGTTCCTGCCGGCGATGATCGGCGGCATCTTCTGGCGCGGCGCCACCCGCTCGGGCGCCATGGCCGGGCTGCTGACCGGCTTCTTCACCTGGGCCTATGCGCTGTTCCTGCCCTCCTTCGGCCCCGACGCCATGCTGCCCGCCTCGCTGCTGGCCGAAGGCCCCGCCGGCATCGGCTGGCTGCGGCCGCAGGCGCTGTTCGGGGTCGAGGGCATGGACCCGCTGATCCATGCCCTGTTCTGGTCCTTGATGCTGAACGGCACGGCCTTCTTCGTCGTCTCCGTCCTCACCTTCCCCGGCCCGGTGGAGCGCCTGCAGGGCGCCGCCTTCGTCAATGTCTTCGGCGACCAGCCCGGCAGCCCCCGCCGCTGGAGCGAGGGCGAGGCCGAGCCGGAGCAGCTGCTGGTGATGGCGCAGCGCCTGTTGGGCGAGGATGCCGCGCAGGCGCTGTTCGAGACCGCGGCCCGGGCGCAGGGCAAGACCGAGACCCTGCTGCCCGACCCGACGCCGGAGTTCCTGTCGGAACTGGAACAGCGGCTGTCCGGCTCGGTCGGCGCGGCCACGGCCCATGCGATGGTCAGCCAGGTGGTCGGCTGGGCCACCGTCTCGGTCGAGGACCTGATGGCGGTGGCCTCGGAAAGCGCGCAGCGGATGGAATATTCCGCGCAGCTGGAGGCGCAGCGCGAGGAACTGGCCCGCACCGCCGGCGCGCTGCGCGAGGCCAACGAAAAGCTGACCCGGCTGTCGGTGCAGAAGGACGCCTTCCTCAGCCAGATCAGCCACGAGCTGCGCACGCCGATGACCTCGATCCGGGCGTTTTCGGAAATCCTGACCGAGGGCGACCTGCCGCCCGAGATGGTGGCCCGCAACGGCCGCATCATCCACGAGGAGACCAAGCGGCTGACCCGGCTGCTGGACGATCTCCTGGACCTCAGCGTGCTGGAAAGCGGCAAGGTCTCGCTCTCTCTCGGCCTCGCCAACCTGCGCGAGATGATCGACCGGGCGATCCAGGCCGCCGAGCAGGTGAAACCCGAGCGCGGCTTCACCTTCCACCGCGACCTTGCCGCCGAGAACCTGTTCCTGCGCACCGATGCCGACCGGCTGACCCAGGTCTTCATCAACCTGATCTCCAACGCCCGCAAATACTGCGACGCCGCCAGCCCGGAAATCCGCATCAACGTGCGGATTCGGGGCGGCCGGGTGGTGGTGGACGTGATCGACAACGGCCGCGGCATCCCCAAGGAGGCGCAGTCGACCATCTTCGAGAAGTTCACCCGCCTGCCGAACGAGGCCCGGGCCAAAGGTGCGGGCCTCGGCCTGGCGATCTGCCGCGAGATCGTGGCCAACCTCGGCGGCTCCATCGCCTATCTGCCGGGGCAGGGCGGCGCGGCCTTCCGCGTGATTCTGCCCCTGCGGCTGGAGCGGAAGGCGGCCTGACCGCGGTTAACCCTTCGGCAAGGCGCGGCGGGCTAGGCTGCGGCCGAGGATCAGCCATGGGTCGGCAGCGCATGAACGACATCATCCGGCGCAAGATGGCGCGCGCCGTCCCCGCGGGGGGCGAGGGGGGGCCGGGGGCCGACCACGGCTGGCGGCTGGCCTTCGCCCGCGCGGCGCGCGACTGCACCGGGCTCTTGGTCGAGGTGGCGGCGATGCGGCTGCACCGACGTTCCTTGGCCGAACTGCTGGAACTGCCGCCCGACCGGGGGCTGCTGGCGTTGCTGGACGGGCCGCAGGGCGGGCTCGGCCTTCTGGCGATGTCGCCCGAGGTGATGTCGGCGCTGATCGAGCGGCAGACGACGGGCCGGGTCTCGGCCAGCCCGCCCTTGCCGCGCCGCCCGACCCGCACCGATGCCGCCATGGTGGCCGGCACCATCGACCGGGCGCTGGAGGAACTGGATGCGCTGCTGGCCGAGGAGGCCGATCTGGTCTGGGCCGGCGGCTTCCGCTACGCCTCCTTCCTGGAGGACCCGCGGCCCTTGGGGCTGCTGCTGGAGGACCAGCCCTACCGGGTGCTGACCGCCGAACTGGCGCTGGAGGGCGGGGTGCGGCAGGGCGGGCTGATCCTCGCCCTGCCGGCCGAGGGCAGGGGCCTTTCCCCGCCGCTGCCCCGCCCGCTGGAGCAGGAGCCCGCCGCCCCCGGCTTCCCCGCCGCGCTGGCCGAGGCGGTGATGGGCGCGGGCTGCGTCTTGCAGGCGGTGATCGGCCGGGTGGTGCTGCCGCTGCATCAGGTGCTGGCCTTGCAGCCGGACCAGCTCTTGCCGCTGCCGGAGGCATCGCTGGACCGGATCGCGCTGGAATCGCTGGACGGCCGGCGGCTGGTGCGGGCGCGGCTCGGCCAGAACAAGGGAATGCGGGCGCTGCGGCTGGCGCCGGAGGCAACCCCGGCGGTCGCGCCGGCGGAGGCCGGTGTGCCGATGGCCCCCGGCGACGGGCTGCTGGCGGCGGGATGAACGAGTTTTCGCCGAAAACTCGTATCTTGCGGATTTTCGACGAAAATCCGGGGGGTCAGCCCTTTCCCGCCAGCGCCTCGATCTGCGGCCGCAGGTGTTCCAGGTTGTAGCCGAAGCGGGCCGGGATGCCGATCAACTCCTCCGCCGGGCGTTGGCCCGCCTGCGCCAGCGCCCAGACGATGGAGCAGCGGTTGCCGCTGGCGCAATAGGCGAAGACCGGGCCGGGCGACTCCGCCATCGCCGCCGCCTGCGCCTGCACGTTCTGCATCGTCAGCGCGCCGCCGATCACCGGATTGGCGACGAAGCGCAGGCCGAGCGCCTCGGCCGCCGCCCGCATCGCCGGGGTGTGCAACTCGGCCGGGATCTCGCCGTCGGGGCGGTTGTCGATCACGGTGGCGAAGCCCGCCGCCTTCACGGCGGCCAGGTCCTCGACCGCGATCTGGGGCGAGACGGCGTAGTCGGGCGTCAACCGGCGGATGTCCATGGGCTCGGGTCCTGTTGCTTGGTCGCGCCGACCATACTGCTTGGCCCGGCCCGGCGGAAGACCCGCGGCGCAGGCTTGACCTGCGTCAAGGCGGCCGGGCGGGCGGCCGTGCCATGATGACTCGAACGGGACGAGAGGATTCTGCCGATGACTGCCATGCCGAAGGTGCCGGTTGCGCAACGCAAGGCGGCGATGGAAGCGCGCCTTGCCGATCTGAAGGCGCGGCTGGAGGCCATCGAGGCCGAGCTTGATTCGCATGACGAACAGGACTGGGAAGAGCTGGCGATCGAGCGCGAGGGCGACGAGGTGCTGGAGGCGACGGGCCTCTCGGGCCTGGCCGAGATCCGCATGATCGAGGCGGCGCTGGCGCGGATCGGGGCGGGCGACTACGGCGCCTGCGCCCGCTGCGGCGACGACATCGCCGAGGCGCGGCTGGACGTCCTGCCCTGGACGCCGTTCTGCCCGGCCTGCGCCGGCGCGGGCGCGCGGCAGGGCCGCTGAGACCAACGAAAGGAGGCCGGAGATGACGAGGACGACCGAACGGACGAAGGCCGAACAGGGGACCGCGACGGGGCGCGAGTCGCCGCAGCAGCAGGTGGCGCTGTCGATGCTGCTGGCCGAGATGACCGCGCTTTCGGCGATGATCCCGGGCCTGAAGCATCCGCCGCTGCGCAGCGAGGCCGAGGTCGAGGCCGATTTCGACAACATGCCGGTCTGACCGAAAGCCGCCGGATGCTTGCCAAGCCCGGTGCTTGGCCCTTTACTGGCGGCAGGGAGAAGCGGCGGCCGGACCGGATCGGCCCCGCCCGCAGGGGCACGCATGGCGTCAGCCGGAGAAGAGGTCCGCGCCGATCTGCGCGAGGGCGACGGGGTGCTGCTGGTCACGCTGGACCGGCCGCCCGGCAATGCGCTGACCGCGGCCGTCCGCGCCCGGCTGATGGAGCTTGTCGCCGAGGCCCCGGCGCGCGGCGCGCGGGCGGTGGTGATCTGCGGCGCGGGGCGCAATTTCTCGGCGGCGACTTCGGTGGATGCGGGGGCCGGCGCGCCCTCGCTCTCCGACCTGTGCCGGTCGGTGGAGGAGGCGCCGCTGCCGGTGGTGGCGGCGCTGAAGGGCGCGGTGATCGGCCCGGGGGCGGAACTGGCGCTGGCCGCCCATGCCCGCGTCGCCCTTGCCGATGCCCGCATCGCCTTTCCCGAGGTCGGTCTGGGGCTGGTCCCCGGCGGCGGCTCCACCCAGCGGCTGCCGCGGCTGGTCGGGGCGGAGGAGGCGCTGCGGATGCTGTTGCAGGCCCGGCCGCTGACCGGGGCCGAGGCGCTGGCCGCCGGGCTGGTCGATGTCCTGGCCGAGGGCGACCTGGTCGAGGCCGCGGTGGCGCAGGCGCTGGCGATGCCGGGCCCGCGCCCGGTGCGCGCCCGCACCGACGGGCTGGCCAACATCTCCGCCGCGCTGGCCGCCATCGCCGCTGCCCGGGCCGAGGCCGCCCGCGGCATCCTGCCGGCGCCGCCGCGCCTTGTCGATTGCGTCGAGGCGGCGCTGGTGCTGCCCTTCGACAACGGCCTGGCGCTGGAGGCGGTGACGCGCGAGGATCTGGAGGCCGGCGAGGAATCCCGGGGTCTGGTCGCCGCCGCGCTGGCCGAGCGGCGGGCGGCGGTGCTGCCGCCGGCGGTGGCAGCGGTGCGGCCGAAGGCGGTGGCGCGGCTGGGGCTGGCGGGCGGGGCGCCGCTGCTGGCGCCGCTGGCGGTGATGGCTCTGGGGCAGGGGATGCATGTCCTCTGGGCCGATCCGGAGGAGGCGCGACGCGAGGCCAGCCTGCAGTGGATCGCCGCCCGGCAGGAGGCGGAGCTGAAGGCGGGCCGGCTGACCGCGGCGCAGCGCGACGCCGACCGGGCGCGGCTGACGGCCGGGGGCGATCCCTCGGCGCTGACCGGCTGCGATCTGGTGATCCATGGCGCGGCGGATGCCGTGCTGGCGCGGCTGGCGCGCGCCATGCCCACGGTGCCGCAGCTGGTGGCGGGCGGGGCCGAGGGGGCGATCGGCCTGATGCTGGCGCCCTCGGCCCGGCTGGCGGAACTGGCGCTGCCGCCGGGCGCCGCGCCGGCGCAGGCGGCGGTGGCGGTGCAGTTCCTGCGGCGGCTCGGCCTGACGCCGGTGCTGGAGGGCAAGATGCCGGTCGCCGGCCGCCGGGTGACGGCGGCAGGCCGGGCGGCGCTGGCGCGGCTGCTGGCCCTGGGGGTGCCGCGGCGGGTGCTGGCGGCGGCGCTGGACGGTTTCGGCCATGCCCTGCCCGAGCTGCCCGATCCGGCGGACCCCGCGCCGATGCGGGCCATGGCCGAGGAGGAGGTGCTGCACCGCTGGCTGGGCGCGATGGCGAACGAGGGGCTGCGGCTGCTGGACGCCCGGGTGGCGCTGCGGCCCTCGGACATCGACCTGGTGCTGGTGGCGGGCTTCGGCTTCCCGCGCTGGCGCGGCGGGCCGATGCACCACGCCGGCCGCCGCGGCCTGATGGTGCTGCGCCGCGACCTGCGGCAATGGGCGGCCGAGGATGCCGCGCTGTGGTCGCCGCATCCGCTGCTCGACCGGATGATCGCCGAAGGGCGGCGGCTGGAGGAGCTGGACGGGTAGGGCCTGCCCGCCGCTCTGCCCGGCTTCCCTGGCGAAGGCGCGTGCCTTCGCCACAGCGAACCATTTCAACCGGGACCGGCCGGGCCTCAATGGCCCGGCCAGCGCCCGCCCCGCCCTCGGCGGGCGCTTCTCGCCCGCCGGGTCGGGCGCTGGCCTCTCGGGTTTCAGGACTGCCGATGTTTCCGGGTGCAACCGCTGCGCACGGGCGGGGGCGAGGCAGTGCCTCGCCTGTTCCCGCCCGCGGATAGCGAAGGAATGGCGGGGTGAACCCCGCCCTACGATGCCGGGTCATCCCGTAGGGCGGGGTTCACCCCGCCATTGCCACCGCCCCCCGGAACCGCCCGGTCAGCCCAGGAATATCCCCAGCACCACCAGCATCAGCCCGAGCGCCGAGATCGCCAGCGCGCCCATGTTGACGATCACCACCCGCTGCAGCTCGGACCGCATCGCCTCGTCGGCCAGGCCCGACCGGCGGGCCCTGAGCGCGCGCGCCACGCAATAGACCAGCCCGGCGATGCCGCAGAGCGACACCAGGGCCCCTGCCCAGACCAAGGCCTGCATCTTCGATCCTTCCCTGCGCTTCCCCGTCGTCGCTAGCCCGTCGCGGCCCGGCGCGCAAGCGGCAACTCGGGGTTGCAGGCCGCGACGGGACTTGAATACCCCCGCCGGGCCGGGCTATCACCCGGGTCTCCAGACCCCAGAGACCAGCCGGAAGGACGCCATGGCCGACGCGAACGACCCCTACACTGTCACGGCGGACGAGCTGCGCCAGTTCATCGAGCGGTTCGAGCAGCTGGAGTCCGAGAAGAAGGACGTGGCCGAGCAGCAGAAGGAGCTGATGGCCGAAGCCAAGGGCCGCGGCTACGACACCAAAGTGATGCGCAAGGTCATCGCGCTGCGCAAGAGGAAGCCCGAGGAGATCGCCGAGGAAGAGGCGGTGCTGGAGATGTATAAAGCCGCGCTCGGGATGAACTAGGCCGCCAGCGCCAGCCCGCCCTTGCGGTCGACCTCGGCCTCCACCTCGGCGATCAGGCCGTCCAGCGCCGGGCTCTTGGCCTTGCGGGAGCGGCGGATGACATAGGCCAGCGCCGGCGGCCGGGGCAGCCTTTCGCCGATCACCTCCATCTCCGGCCGCAGGTGGCGGTCGCTCAGCAGCGCCACGCCGAGGCCGCCGGTCACCGCCGCGGCGATCCCCGCCGCGCTGGAGCATTCGAACACCGTCTCCAAGAGCGCGCCGCCGTCCTGGCCGATGTCCAGCGCCCACCGGCGATAGAAGCAGTCGTCGTCGAAGGAGAGGAAGGGGATCGGGCCGTCCGCGGGCAGGGCCAGGTCGGGCGATTTCACCCAATGCAGCCCCTCGCGGAACAGCACCGTGTCGGCGGGGCGGATCTCATGCGCGAAGACCTGCACGATGGCGGCGTCCAGCTCGCCCCGTTCCAGCATCGCGCGCAGGACCAGGCTCATGCGGACGCGGGTGCGCAGCGCGACCTGCGGGTGCAGGCGGCGGAAGCGGCCGAGGATGCGCGACAGGTCCGAGCAGGCGGTGTCCTCGGTCAGCCCCAGCAGGATGCGGCCGGCAAGGTCGGTCCGGGTCAGGCTGAGCAGGGCCTCGTCGTGCAGGCCGAGGATACGGCCGGCATAGTCCAGCAGTTCCTCGCCCTGCGCGGTGAAGACCGGCGCGCCGGGGCGGCGGCTCAGCAGCGCGCAGTCGAGGCTGGTCTCCAGCCGCCGGATCTTGTGGCTGACCGCGGATTGCGTCAGGCCGAGCGCCGCGGCCGCCCGGGTGATGCCGCCGTGCTGGCGGATCGCCCGCAGGGCGCGCAGCGCGTCGATGTCGAGGCGGCGGGAGGAAAGGTCGGCCATGGCAGGGCTCCGGCTGGATCGGAGACAAGGATGACAGATGCGGAAGCGATGGACAAGGAAGGATCGGTCTTGCGGCCGTGATGTCATCGCTTGATCGAAATTTGTCATGTGCGGCAGGCGAGAGGATCGCCTATCCCGGCGGCAGCTCCTGCACGAGGTTCCGATGACCGACCTTGCCTCTTCTGCCGCGCCGACCCGGCATCCGCTCCTGTGGCCGGCGATGGCCGCGCTGCTGGTGGTCGGCTGGAGTTCCGGCTTCGTCGGCATCCGCTATGCCAACGAGGAGGCCGGCATCGCCCTGCTGCTGTTCTGGCGCTGCCTGCTGTCCGGGCTGATCCTGCTGCCCTTCGCGCTGGTCTTCGGGCCGCGGCTGCGGTTGCGCGCGGTGCTGGGGCAGGCGGGGTTCGGGGTGATGGCGGTGTTCCTGTATCTCGGCGGCTTCGCGCTGGCGATCGGGCAGCGGGTGCCGACCGGGCTGGTGGCGCTGATCTCCGATCTCTTGCCGCTGGCCATCGCCGCGCTGTCGCAGCCGGTGCTGAGAGAGAGGCTGAGCGGACGGCAATGGCTGGGCACCGCTATCGCCGTGGCCGGGGTAGTGGTGGTCTCCTTCGACAGCCTGCGGCTGGGGGCGGCGCCTCTCTGGGCCTATGTGGTGACGGTCGGCTCGATGCTGGTCTTCGCCGCGGCCTCGGTGCTGCACCGGCGCCAGCGCGGGGCGCATATGCCCCTTCACCAGAGTCTCTGCATCCATACCCTGACCGGCGCGCTGCTGTTCGGCCTCTGCGCCTGGACGGTGGAGGGCAGCCTGACGCCGCCGCTGACGCGGGACTTCGCCATCGGCATGGCCTGGCTGGTGCTGGTCGCCACCTTTGCCACCTATTCGGTCTACTACACCGCGCTGCGGCTGTTCCCGGCCGCCAAGGTCAGCGCGGCGATCTACCTCAGCCCGCCGGTCACCATGCTCTGGTCCTGGGCGCTGTTCTCCGAACCGCTGACCGCCGCCATGTTCGCCGGGCTGGCGGTGACGATGCTGGGCGTCTGGCTGACCTCGCGCGGGTGAACCCTCACGCCGCCAGGAACTGCACCCCGGGCATCGCCTTGATCCGCTCGATGTCCTCGCGGTAAGTCGCGGTCATCGCCTCGACCATCCCGGGGGTCCAGCCGGGCATCTCGAACTGCATCTCCACCCGTTCGGGCAGGGCGAACTTGTCGAGGAAGGCCGAGACGATGCGGCGGCGCTGCGGCACGGTCTGCGGCGGATGGGTGGTGATGTAGTTGCGCATCCGGGCCAGGCCGTCGGGAGTCATGATCCCGGCCAGCAGCTCGTCGGTATCCTCCAGCACCGTGCCGGGGGCGTGGCCCGCCACCGCCTCCAGCACCTCGGGCCAGATCAGCGGGGTGTCCTCGTCGGCCCAGATCACCAGCGGCACGCCGGGGTTCTGGGCGACGATCTGGCCGATCACGTCCGACCAGCGCAGCGCCGTCGGGTCGGTGCCGTCGAGGAATTCCTCGTGGCTTTTCCCCTTCTGCTTCTCGTAGAGCGCGGGCAGGAAGGTGGCGGGGTTGCGGATCGCCAGGTGGAACTCGGCCTCGATGCCGGGGAAGATCTGGGTGAAGGCGCGGATGCGCTCGCCGGCGAAGGCGTAGATCGTGCCGCGCAGCACCCATTGCGGGAAGGACAGGAAGCTGTCCCAGCTGAGGATCAGCCGGTCGGCGGCGTCCTCGTCCATGATCTGCTCCAGCACCAGTGCCTGGGTCTCGATGGTGGCGGCGGCGCCCTTCAGCTGCACCGCGGTGTCGCGCAAGAGCTTGCGGTAGCGGGTGGGGGAGGGGACGAGGATGCCCTGTTCGGCCAGGGTGGCGCGGTTCTTCAGCAGGCAGCGCACGAGGCGCTCTTCATCGGTGCAATGGGCGCCGAGGTGATAGACGATGCGCATGGATGGTTCGCTGCCCGGTCTTGTCCCGGCCCCGCGGCGGGGCCATTGCGCGCGACTATATGGTGAGTTTGCGGGCAGATAAACCGGATTTCTGTTGCGGGCGGGAGGGGGTGATGCGCGCGGGTTGCGGTCTGCCAGGGAGGCTTGCCGTCCCCGTCTTGGCGGAGGCCGATGCCTCCGCCATAGCGCAACGTCTCCCCTTGTCCGGCCGGGACCAAAGGCCCGGCCAGCGCCCGCCCCGCCCCCGGCGGGCGCTTCTCGCCCGCCCGGTCGGGCGCTGGCCTCTCGGGGTCTTGGGCTGCAAGCGTTTCCGGGTGATATGCCGCGCACGGGCGGGGGCGAGGCAGTGCCTCGCCTTCTCCCGCCCGCCTCCGGCCTTGAGCCAAGGAAAGCTCCTCCGGTTGCGGCGAATCCCGATCCGGCCTAGGGAAGGGGCCGAGATGCCCGCGCACCCCCCATCCTCCGCCGCCCGCCGCCTGCCGCGGCCCGACCGCTGGACGCTCGGCGCCTGCGTCATCGCCGCGCTGGTGCTGGCGCCGGTCGCCTCGGTGCTCTGGATCGCCTTCCACCCGACCGAGAACATCTGGCCCCATCTCGCCGCCACCGTGCTGCCGCGCTACCTGAGGGCGACGCTGATCCTGATGGCCGGGGTGGCGGCGCTGACCGCGGCCATCGGCGCCGGGGCGGCCTGGCTGGTCTCGGTCTACGATTTCCCCGGCCGCCGGGCGCTGGCGCTGGCGCTGGCCTTCCCGCTGGCGATCCCGGCCTATGTCGGCGCCTATGCGCTGGTCGACGTGCTGGACTATGCCGGGCCGGTGCAATCCGCCCTGCGCGCCGCCTTCGGCTGGCAATCCGCCCGCGACTACTGGTTCCCCGAGACCCGCTCGCTCTGGGCCGCGATCCTGGTGCTGTCGGCCGCGCTTTATCCTTACGTCTACATCCTTGCCCGCGCCGCCTTCGCCGAGCAGTCCGGCGCGATGTTCGAGGTGGCCCGCGCCCTCGGCCAAGGGCCGGGCGGCGTGTTCCGCCGGGTCGGCCTGCCGCTGGCCCGTCCCGCCATTGCCGCCGGCGTCGCGCTGGCGCTGATGGAGACGGTGGCGGACTACGGCACCGTGCATCATTTCGGGGTGCAGACCCTGACCACCGGCATCTTCACCACCTGGCTGGACGGCGGCAATGCCGGAGGGGCGGCGCAGATCGCCGGGGTGGTGCTGGCGCTGATCTTCCTTCTGGTGGCGCTGGAGCGGATTTCGCGCCGCGGCGCCCGCTTCCACGCGGCTGCCCGGGCGCAGAGGCCGGTGGAGCGGCAGCGGCTGCGCGGACCCTCTGCCGCGCTGGCCTTCGCCGCCTGCGCCGCGCCGGTATTGGCGGGCTTCGTGCTGCCGGTCGGCGTGATGCTGTGGCATTCGGCGCAGGCGCCCGACCAGTGGCTGGCGCCGGGGCTGATGAAGGCGCTGGCCAATACGCTGACGGTGGCGGGGCTGGCCGCGCTGGCCACGGTGGCGGCAGCGGTGTTCCTGGTCTACGGCATCCGGCTGGCCGGGCGGGGGGCAGCCCGGGTGGTGCTGCCGCTGACGACGCTCGGTTACGCCACGCCGGGCGCGGTGCTGGCGGTGGGGCTGCTGTTCCCGCTGGCGGCGCTGGACCACCGGCTGGCCGACGGGATCGAGGCGCTGACCGGCCACGATCCCGGGCTGCTGATCACCGGCACCGCCTTCGCGCTCGGCCTGGCCTATCTGGTGCGCTTCTTCGGCATCGCGCAAGGCGCGGTGGACAGCGCCTTCGGCCGCATCCCGCCCTCCTTGCCGATGGCGGCGCGGTCGCTGGGGCGGACGGCGGGCGGCGCGCTGACGGCGGTCTACCTGCCGCTGATGCGCCGTTCGGTGCTGACGGCGCTGCTGGTGGTCTTCGTCGATTGCGTCAAGGAACTGCCGGCGACGCTGCTGCTGCGCCCGTTCAACTACAACACCCTTGCCACCCGGGTGTTCGAGCTGGCCTCGCTGGAACGCCTGTCCGAGGCCGCCCCGGCCGCGCTTCTGGTGATGGCGGTGGGGCTGGCGGCGGTGGCGGTGGTGGCGAAGGGGCAGGGACGGTAAGGGCCTCGGCTTCTCCCGCCCGCACAAGCCTTGCGCAAGGCCCCGCATCGGCGGTATGGAAGCGCCGTGCCCCTATAGCTCAGCTGGTAGAGCATCTGATTTGTAATCGGAGGGCCTTGGAGTCAAAAAGCGAATCGGATCATGCGCTTAGGGTCAGCGCGGTCCGACCGAGTACCGAATAGGCACCGGAATCGGTGTCCGCCAGGGCCGGCGTAGCACAGCGGTAGTGCAGCGGTTTTGTAAACCGAAGGTCGGGAGTTCGATCCTCTCCGCCGGCACCATTCTCCC
>NZ_JAAKGP010000002.1 GCF_011043545.1 Rhodobacter sp. SGA-6-6
CTTCAGCGCATCGGCCATCACCACCGGCTGCTCGGCGATCTCCTTGGCCATGAAATGCCGGTAGCCCGCCTTCTCGATCCGCGCCGCGTCCAGCTGCACCCGGGTCTCGGGGCGGTTGGCGCGGCGGTCGGCGGCGTCGAAGATCTCGGCGCCCTTGCGGGTGATCACCGCCCAGTCGCCCTCTTCCAGATAGGTGATGCGGTCGGTCATCGGCGCCAGCGCGATGGCGTCCGATCCGACGAACATCTCGCCCGATCCCCAGCCGATGGCCAGCGGGCTGCCCTTGCGGGCGGCGATCAGCAGGTCCTGCTCGCCGTCGAACAGGAAGCACAGCGCGAAGGCGCCGTGCAGGCGCTTCAGCGTGGCGCGGGCGGCTTCGACAGGGGTGGCGCCGCGGTCGATCTCGCGCTTCGCCAGCAGGGCCACGGTCTCGGTGTCGGTCTCCGACTCCTGGGCATAGCCGTCGGCGGCGAGGTCCTCGCGCAGGGCGCGGAAGTTCTCGATGATTCCGTTGTGGACCACCGCCACCGGCCCGGCGCGGTGGGGATGGGCATTGCGCACTTCCGGCCCGCCATGGGTGGCCCAGCGGGTGTGGCCGATGCCGGACTTGCCGGCCAGGGGCTCGTGCACCAGCAGGTCCGACAGGTTGACCAGCTTGCCGACCGCGCGGCGGCGGTCCAGCCGGCCGCGGTTGACGGTGGCGATGCCGGCCGAGTCGTAGCCGCGGTATTCCAGCCGTTTCAGGGCGTCGACCAGAAGCGGGGCCACTTCATGGTGGCCGAGGACGCCGACGATGCCGCACATGGGATCAAGCCTTCTGCCTGAGGGTTTTGGAGGAACACTCGGGGGGCAAATGCTGAGACCGGATCATATTGGGCAACATATTCTGAAGCAGGAAAGGTTGGGATGAAGCCACATGGCAAACCGCCCTTACCGCAGGTACAAGGTGACAGACAAGCCCCAGCCAAACGAGGACAGACTTCGTGCATTGGGTCTGATGTAGAACGCCCGGACCAAATGCGAGAGGTCTTGACTGCGGGCTTCAGCCGCTCCAGCCCGGGATGGTGACCGTTCCTGGCCTTTCCAGGAGACTGTGGCTACCGTCATGAATTTTCAGTGTCAGGTAGGCCAATGGGTGATCTCCTGGGGTAGCGCTGGTGTCCTTGTGTGAACTGCGGCCAACCAGACTTGCACCAAGCCGCTTTTCGCAACATGTATGGTGGACACAGATTATTCTGAGAGCAACTGGGTGGAAGAGCATGCTGTTTGGTTGCCTACAGCCCTGCCGTCAGGCGTCATAAACGGAGCCTGACCGACGTGACCTCAACCCGAGAGAAACCTCCCATCGAGTTGGCGGCACGTGCCCTCTGCAGGGCACGCAACCTACCCGAAGATATAAGGTTCGGCGGTGCTCCGCTGTGGCACGACATGGTCAGGGAGGCGATGGCGGTCTTGGCGGCTGTGATGCCGAAGGAGGACTTGGATTAGCTGGTCCCCGGCTATCCATCCATAGAGCTCTACGATCCCAAGAAAGAAGCTGAGGACTGACGCCAACCCGACTGTTTTTGTGTGTTCGGCTTGGCATAGGCACGGTGCTGTCTGCAGAACCAGTTTGCTACCCACACGATCAGGCAGTTTGAGGTTCGCCAACCGGCATGTTCCGAGGCTCTCCGTGTTCGAGGGAACTGACGCTACTTCCATGTCCCTGCTCGGGCGCTATCGCTGGTCAACTGCTACAGCCTGGGCCTCCCGCGCGGCTCGGCTGCTCCCAGTTTCCACTTATATTCCCATGTTTCTGCAGGATTTTCTTTCCCACCTAGTGCACACACTCGCCCCAGAACGGCTTTCCACTGGAGCGCACGTCAGGCGTTTTCAAGGCGAGCCATCGGCGCAGCACCGAACCGCCCGCAAGCCCCGAAACGGGTCAGCCCTGCCGGGCGGCCTCGCGCATCGCCGCCGCCTTCGCGGTCGCCGCCGCCAGCCCGGCCTTGACCGCGGCGGTGAAGCCCGCGGCCTCGGCCGCCTCTAGCCCGGCACAGGTGGTGCCGCGGTAGGCGATGAAGGTCTGCACCAGCGCCGGGGCGCCGGCCACCTGCCCTTCCAGCAGCCGGGCCGAGGCGCAGACCACCGCCTCCACCGCCCGCGCCGCCACGTCCGGGGCGACGCCGCGCTCGGCCAGGAAGCCCAGCATCGCCTGCGCCAGCAGCGCCGGATAGGCGGGGCCGGAGCCGGACAGCGCCGTCATCAGTTCGATCTGGCCCTCCTCGGGCAGTTCCTCGCCGGTGCCGATGGCGCCCAGCACCTGCGCCACCGCCGCCCGGTCGGCCTCGGTCACGCCCGGGCCGGCGACCCAAGGGGAATAGCTGGCGCCGATCTCGGCCGCGGCATTGGGCATGGCGCGGACGATCCGCCCGCCGCAGGAGGCCAGCGTCTCCAGCCCCACCCCGGCCATGAACGAGATCACCAGCCGCCCGCCGGCCTTCAGGTCCAGCCCGGGCCAGTCCCCGGGCCGGACCGAGACCACGATCACGTCGGACAGCGCCACCAGGTCGGCCAGGTCCGCCGCCCAGCGGACCTTGCGCCCGCCATAGTCCTGCGGGCCGCTGCGGTTCAGCAGCGCCACCTCGGCCAAGCCCTTGTCGACCAGCGCCCGGCCGAGCGCGCCGCCCAGCCAGCCGGTTCCGCCAATGATCCCCACACGCATGAGCGCCTCCTTTCCCTGCCGCGCCCCCCGGCGCAGCGTTTCAGACATTGGACCAGCCGCCGTCGATCACATGGGCATGGCCGGTGGTGTAGGAGGATTCGTCCGAGGCCAGATAGACCACCAGCTGCGCGATCTCCTCGGGCGAGGCGATCCGCCCCATCGGCTGCCGCGCGACGAAGGCCTTGCGGGCGGCCTCGTAGTCGCCGGTCGCCCGCAGCCGCTCTTCCAGGCTGGGGCTTTCCACCGTGCCGGGGCAGATGGCGTTGCAGCGGATACCCCGGGTGACGAAATCCGCCGCCAGCGCCTTGGTCAGGCCGATCACCCCGGCCTTGGTGACGCCATAGACGAAACGGTCGGGCGCGGCGATGATCGACCCCACGGCGCTGGCCATGTTGACGATGGATCCGCCGCCGCGAGCGATCATCCCAGGCAGAAAGGCTTTGCACATCCGGAACATCGCGGTGACGTTCAGGTCCAGCGAGAAGGCCCAGTCCTCATCGGAACAGTCCAGAATCGAACCGTTGGCCACGAAGCCGGCGCAGTTGAACAGCACGTCGGTCTCGGGCAGGTCAGCGGCGATCTGCGCCACTGCCAGGGCGTCGCGCACGTTCAGGAGCCGGGTCTCGATCCCCTGCGCGGCCAGTTCCCCCAGCGTGCGCGAGTTGATGTCGGTGGCGATCACCCGCGCGCCTTCGACCTGCATCGCCAGGGCCGAAGCCCGCCCGATCCCCTGCCCCGCCGCCGTGACCACGCAAACCTTGCCCTGCAACCGCCCCGCCATGCCGTCTTCTCCCTGCAATTCCGGGCCCACCCTAGCGCGGGCGGCGGCGGGGGGCCAGCGGGGTCGGCCTTGTCTCCTGCCCCGACCCCATGCCACCCTGCCCCGCATCTGCCGGAGACCGCCGATGACCGCACCTCTCACCCTTGCCGCCGAAGGCATCGCGCTGACCTTCTCGCCCCGCGGCGGGGTGGTGCATCCGCTGACCGTCACCGACGAGGGGGCGGAGGTCTCGCCGCTCCACGCCGCGCCCTGGACGGAGGCGGAGGTCCCGGCCGGGACGCCACCGCACCAGTGCTGGCTACGGGGGGATTTCCTGGCCGCGCCGATGGGGGCGGGACCGGAGGGGCTGCACGGGCTGGCGGCGAACGGCGACTGGGTGCCGCTGCCCGCAGCCCCCGGCACGCTGCGGGCGCTGCTGCAGGGGCAGATCCTGGGGGCGACGGTGGTGAAGGAACTGTCGGTCAGCGACGGCCACCCGTTCCTTTACCAGCGCCACCTGTTCATCGGCGGCCGGGGCGCCCTGCCGCTGGCCAACCACGCCATGGTCTCGGTGCCCTTCGGCGCGAAGCTCTCCTTCTCGCGCAAGCGCTGGTTCGAGACCTTGCCCGCGCCGCTGGAGCCGGACCCTTCCCGCGGCCGCTCGGCGCTGGACTATCCCCGGCGGCACGAGGACCCGGCGGAGTTCCCCGGGGCGGAGGGGCCGCTGAACCTGCACCGCTACCCCTGGGGGCCGGCGCACGAGGATTTCGTGGCGGCGGTGGAGGAGCCCTCCTCCCCGCTCGGCTGGACCGCGGTGGTGCGGCCCGACCAGGGCGACGTGTTCCTGTCGCTGAAGAACCCCAAGGCGCTGCCGATGACGATGCTGTGGCACTCCAACGGCGGCCGGGACTACGCGCCCTGGAACGGCCGGCACTGCGGCTGCCTCGGGGTGGAGGAAGGCGCGGCGCTGCCGGTGCTGGGGCTGTCCGCGGCCGAGACGCCCGACCCGCTGGCCGCCGCCGGCCAGCCCGGGCTGGTGGCGCTGGAGCCGGAGGGGACGGTGGAGGTCCGCCATGCCATCGGCGCGCTGCGCTGGCCCTCGGGCCAGGCGGTGGCGGGGGTGCGGCTGGAGGGGGACGAGCTGACAGTAACCGGCGACTGGGGGGCGGAGCGGAAGGTGCCGTTCCGGGGCGGCTGGCTGCGGTTCTGAAGAGCGCTGCACCTGGTATCGGAAGGCGGCAAGCTCGAACATTATCTACGAGGTGCACATTGCTTGTATGGATGCCAGGATAGACCGCGAGAGCCGGACATATGCAGATGACAGCGCTGCGCTGACGGAACGCGCCATCAGCGAGCGCAACCTCGGGGGCGCAGACCGGCTTGATCTTGCCTGTTTTGCCGGACGCCCAGGCGGTTCGGGTCATTTTCATCGGGCGCCTACCCTAAACAGGGTATGTGCGGCCGGCAGGGCCGAGGTAAAAAATCTGAGTCGCGGTGGTATTTGCGGCGCAGGTCTTTTGGAGCAGGTCTTTTCTCCTCGGCGGGGTGGTGGCGTAAATCCGCTGCCACCCCGTCCTTACGGGAAGAAACACCGCTTCAGCAAAAATCTTGACTCGGATCATGCAGTTCGGTGGCAAGGTGAGAGGGCTTAAGTCGTCTCGGGACCACCACCGGAGACGACTCCCCGGAGACATTGACAGCGAGAACGCGGATAAGTTCAGTCCAAGAGCACGCCGCCCGCCTTGCTTCTCTGATGCTTCCGGCCAGTTCAGCGGCACCGTTGCATTAGAGCAAATGCACACCATTCCCCCTCACTCCAGCGGCCAGACCTCCACCACGCCATGCGCCACCACGCAAGGAGTCTGGGCGACCTTGGCGATGGCCACCTCCAGGTCGTCGGCCTCGATCAGGGCGAAGCCGGCCACAGGCAGGGCGGCGGTCAGGAACGGGCCTTGCGTGGTCTCCACCCCGGCGCATTCGGTGTTGCGCACCTGCACCGGCGCGCCGACGATGCCGATCACCGCGCCGTCTTCGCGCAGTCTTTCGTCATGGGCATGGGCCGCATCGCGCAGCAACGCGGGAGTGCGGTCATAGCCCGACTGGTCGCCGTATCCGATGGTCAGGAATTTCGGCATGGGATGTCCTCCTTCCGGGCCGGGGCCGGGAAGGCCCCGCAGAGGACAACGCGCGGACAGGCGCCCGGTTGCGCCTCCGAATGCCCTATCGGCGGAAGCCCGGCTTCTGCGCCCAGGACCAGGCGTCGCCGATCATCTGGCGCAGGGTGGAGTGCCGGGGCTCCCACCCCAGTTCCTCGACCGCGCGGCGCGAGCCGGAGACCAGCGCCGCCGCATCCCCGGCCCGGCGGGCGCCCTGCACCACCGGCACCTCGCGGTTGGTGACGGCGCGGGAGGCGTCGATCACCTCGCGCACCGTGAAGCCGGTGCCGGAGCCGAGGCAGAACACCCGGTCTTCTCGCCCGTCCAGCAGCCAGCGCAGGCCCAGGACATGGGCCTCGGCCAGGTCGGCGACATGGACGTAATCGCGGACGCAGGTGCCGTCGCGGGTGGGATAGTCGTCGCCGAAGACGGTCAGCGCCGGGCGCCGGCCCGCCACCGCCTCCAGCATCAGCGGGATCAGATGGGTCTCGGGCCGGTGCTGCTCGCCCAGCTCGCCCTCGGGATCGGCGCCGGCGACGTTGAAATAGCGGAAGATCACCCGCCGCAGCCCGTGGGCGGCGCCAAAATCCTTCAGGATGTCCTCGATGGCCCGCTTCGAGCTGCCATAGGCGTTGATCGGCCGCTGCGGCGTGTCCTCGTCCAGCACCACGCCGTCCTGGTCGCCATAGGTGGCGCAGGTCGAGGAGAAGACGAAATTCCCCACCCCATGCGCCACGCAGGATTCGATCAGGTTCAGCGCCCCGCCGACGTTGACCCTCCAGTAGAGCCCGGGGTCCTTCATCGACTCGCCCACCAGCGACAGCGCCGCGAAATGCATCACCGCGACCGGCCGGTGCTCCGCCATCGCGGCATCGACCGAGGCGCGGTCCATCAGGTCGCCGCGGAAGAAGGGGCCGTATTTCACTGCCTCTTCCCAGCCGGTCGAAAGGTTGTCGAAGGCCACCGGGGTAAAACCCGCCCGCGCCAGGGCCTTGCAAGCGTGGCTGCCGATATAGCCCGCCCCGCCGGTGACGAGAATCCTTGCCATGACCTGCTGCACCCCTGTTACCGAACCCGCCGCCTGCCATACCCGCTCGACCCCGGCTTGTCGACGGCGGGCCTCCTTCGGGGCGGCGTTTGACTTGGCGCCGCCCCTGATGCTTATGCTGCTGCGGGCAGAAAGCCATACGGGACAGGGACAATGAAGATCGTGATGGTGGGCACCGGCTATGTCGGGCTGGTGTCGGGCGTGTGTTTCTCGGATTTCGGACATGAGGTGGTCTGCGTCGACAAGGACCCGGCCAAGATCGAGCGACTGAACCGCGGCGAGGTGCCGATCTACGAGCCGGGGCTGGACGCGCTGATGGCGAAGAACGTAGCCGCCGGGCGGCTGAGCTTCACCACCGACCTGGATACCGCTTTAGAAGGCGCGGGGGCGGTCTTCATCGCGGTCGGCACGCCGACGCGCCGGGGCGACGGCCATGCCGACCTGACCTATGTGATGGCCGCCGCGGCCGAGATCGGCCGGGCGCTGACCGGCTATGCCGTGGTGGTGACGAAATCCACCGTGCCGGTGGGCACCAACCGCAAGGTGGCCGAGGCGATCCGCGCGGCCAATCCCGCCGCGGACTTCGATGTCGCCTCCAACCCGGAATTCCTGCGCGAGGGCGCTGCGATCGACGATTTCATGCGGCCCGACCGGGTGGTCGTGGGGGTGGAGAGCGAGCGGGCGAAGAAGGCGATGGCGGAAATCTACCGCCCGCTGTTCCTGCGCGAGTTTCCGGTGGTCTACACCGGGCTGGAAAGCGCCGAGATGATCAAATATGCCGCCAACGCCTTCCTGGCCACCAAGATCACCTTCATCAACGAGATCGCCGCGCTGTGCGAGCGGGTGGGGGCCGACATCAAGGCGGTATCGCGGGGCATCGGCATGGACGGCCGCATCGGCAACAAGTTCCTGCACGCCGGTCCGGGCTATGGCGGGTCCTGCTTCCCCAAGGACACCAAGGCGCTGGCGCGGATCGGCCAGGACCATGCGGTGCCGATGCAGATCGTCGAGACCGTGATCAAGGTCAACGACGAGGTGAAGCGCCGGATGATCGCCCGGATCGAGGACCTCTGCGAAGGCGTCCTGCGCGACAGGACCATCGCCATCCTCGGCGTCACCTTCAAGCCGAACACCGACGACATGCGCGACGCCCCCAGCCTGACCATCGTGCCCTTCCTGGTGGGCGCCGGCGCCAAGGTCCGCGTCTGCGATCCGCAGGGACGGCACGAGGGCGAGGCGCTGCTGCCCGGGGTGAAGTGGACGGAGAACCCCTACCAGGCGGTGAACGGCGCCGATCTGGTGGTGCTTCTGACGGAATGGAACGAATTCCGGGCGCTGGACTTGGCCAAGCTGGCCCGCAAGATGGCGACGCCGCGCATGGCGGACCTGCGCAACATCTACGACCGCGACGAGGTGCTGGCCGCGGGCTTCACCCATTACCTGGGGGTGGGGCGCTAGGAGACAGGAGCGGAATTTTGCCCGGGTCGAACTACGGCGAAAGACCTTCTGTTGACTTCCTGAGAGGAATCGATTGGAAGCGCGGTACTGATCTCCTGATCGGGTCACTTTCGAGGCGAGTTCGTGTGTGGTATTGTCGACTCGGATCGAGACGGCGTCGAGGCTACTCGACGCAACGTTTGATGGGAATTGGGCTCCACGATGTGAGGTGATCGAGGTGTCGAAACCAAAGCCGAGCCGCGCTCCTCGGCCATGAAGCCTGGCTCCAGATCTTAGGATAGTTAAGGGCAGCAGATCATCTTCTGTTGGTTGAGTTCGGCACGCAGCATAGTGGAGCAAGATTGATTGGCTCTTTTCTTTAGAAAAATAGTCGGATATTGAAGCATCTTGCCGCGATCAACTCAACCTCAAGCTGCCCCAGCTACTCCGCAGCAAGATTTCGTCCCGATTTTCGAGCGGTATTTTTCGACAGCAAGGTAGCTCAATGATTGCCTCCATTCCCCACCGGCTTATCGGGTTGCGCCGCGGCCACAAGAGGCTGATCCAGCTTCTCACCGACACAACGCTGATCATCCTGAGCCTGATCCTCGCCATGGCGCTCAGACTCGACGGTCTGGCCTTCCTGGGCCGGACGGGTATCTGGCGCGAGCTTCTTGAAGTGCTGGTGATCCTGATCCCGGTGAGCCTGCTGATCTTCGTTCGGTTGGGTTTCTATCGGGCAGTCGTGCGCTACATCTCTTCCCGTGCTGCCCGCACGATACTGCTGGGTGTCCTGCTTTCGGCGCTGACACTCGCCCTCACCCGCTGGCTAACCGATGCCGCGATTCCGCGTTCGGTTCCGGCAATCTACGCGCTGATCGCCTTTATCCTTATCGGAGGGCTACGCTTTCTGATGCGCGGGGTTCTGGCCGGCGCTCAGGCGCGACGGCGTAGCCGGGTCATCATCTACGGGGCCGGTGTCTCTGGCCGGCAACTACAGCTCTCCTTGAACAGTGGTCCGGAATACCTACCCGTCGCTTTTGTCGATGACGATCCCGCGCTCCAAGGTCGGATGATCGGTGGCTGCCTTGTCCATACCCCTGAAGCCTTGCCGCAACTAATCGATACCCTTAACGCAAAAAGCCTACTTCTGGCGATGCCAAGCCTACCGCGGTCTGAACGTGCCGCGCTCCTGCGCCGGCTGGATCATCTACCTATCCATATTCAGACCATTCCCGGCATGGCCGATCTCGTTTCAGGAAAAACCCAGATTAATGAGATTACCGATGTTCCGATCGAAGACCTGCTCGGCCGGGATCCGGTACCACCACGCCAGGATCTGATGAGCCGCGACCTGCACGACCGGGTGGTAATGGTCACTGGGGCTGGCGGCTCCATCGGCTCTGAACTTTGCAGACAGATTCTCGCCCATCGGCCAAGGCGACTCGTTCTTCTCGAAATATCGGAATACAATCTTTATGCTGTCGACCAAGAGTTGCAAGCTCTGAATAGCAGGCTTAGCCCACCTATCGAAATTGTTCCACTAATTGGCTCAGTCCAGGACCGCGGCCGAGTAATTTCCGCATTACGTGATCATGAGGTCAAGACAATCTATCACGCCGCTGCCTATAAGCATGTTCCGCTCGTTGAAGGAAATGTTGTAGAAGGGATTCGCAATAATGTATTTGGTACGCGCACTCTGGCTGAGGCAGCTATTGAAGCCGGCGTATCAGCATTCATTCTGATCTCGACAGACAAAGCAGTCAGGCCGACCAACATTATGGGTGCGTCAAAGCGATTGGCGGAGTTGGTGTGCCAAGCGTTGGCTGCTCGGCAGCAAGGTACGCGGTTTTCCATGGTGCGTTTTGGGAACGTACTCGGCTCGTCGGGCTCAGTGATCCCGATTTTCCGTAAGCAGATCGCTGCCGGAGGGCCGATCACCGTTACCGATCCCGAGATTACCCGCTATTTCATGACGATTCCTGAGGCTGCGCAGCTCGTCATTCAAGCAGGGGCCATGGCACGGGGGGGCGATGTCTTCGTCCTGGATATGGGCGAGCCGATCCAGATCGCCGAACTTGCCGCTCGGATGGCTCGACTCTCAGGTCTCAATCCAGTAATTATAGAACAACACAATGAAGACGCGCTGCGTACGCGAACAATTAATCCTAACGATATCGAAATTCGATTTACCGGTCTCCGCCCAGGAGAGAAACTCTACGAGGAGCTCCTTATAGACGATACGGCCTTGCCGACTGAACATCCCCGCATAATGACAGCGACAGAAATCGCGCTGACTCCGGATATACTCGACAACTTGCTCGAGCGATTGATGTACCATTGCCTGCACTATGACATCGACGGAATTCGGCAGATCTTGATTGAAGCCCAGACCGGATACAGTCCGCGCGACACGCTATAACCGCCCCACCAATCCCCCTTTGAACAAAATATTTTGCACAATCTCAACTGTTCGAATAAAAAATATACAAAATCACTTCAATAGAAGTACCCCGGACATCCTTTAAGGCATCATTCATGTCCTGATCTCCTCGTTCTTGGAGACCAGCAGACGTCAGATCGTAGCTTCCGTCACTGTCCGATTTTCGGGGAGCAGCTCAGACAGGTTCACGGATATGGTTCGAAACGGGCGTGAGGATGTCTTGGCCAGTTGGCTCGATGAGGCGGCAGACAGCATGATCGCTTCCTTTGCCCGTGGCCTCCGCAGCGACTGCGCCGCCGTTGCCGCCGCCCTGCGCGAACCTTGGTCGAACGTGCAGACAGAGGGGCAGATCAATCGGCTGAAGACTCTCAAACGCCAGATGTATGGCCGCGCCAACATCGATCTGCTCAGGGCACGGCTTCTCGCCCCGGCGTAAACCAGAAAGTGCACCAACTTGAGTCAGACCCCAATTTTGACCCCCCTGATATTTCGTCGGACCGTTTGCTGCGGGTCAGCGGACGGAGGGGGAGTTGAGGCGGGTGGATACGATTGCGCGGGTCCGACGGGCCTTCTACGTTCAGGGCTGGTCGGTGAAGAAGATCGTGCGGGAACTGCACGTGTCGCGAAACATCGTGCGCAAGATCCTGCGGTCTGACGAGATGGACGAGGTCCGGGAATGGCAGAGCCGAGCGCTGGATCGGATGTATCCGATCGTGATCTTCGATGCCCTGCGGGTGAAGATCCGCGATGCCGACAGCCGGACGGTGAAAAACAAGGCCGTCTATGTCGCCCTGAGCGTCACCCGCGACGGCCTGAGTGAGGTTCAGGCCCTGAGCCGATCAATCCTCTACAACACCCTACCTCTGACCAGTTTTGTAGCTATACCGGTAACTATAGCTGCCGTATCGGCGACCTTCCTCCTGCTTATAACCATTCAGTACCGCGCCCGTCACCTTGACGCCCGCCATCTCGAAGGTGTGCTTCACGGCATCGACCTCGCCCAGCATGGTTTGCAGATGCCGCACAACCACGATGGTAGCGTCGGCGGACCGTCCGATCACCACCGGGTCGGTTACGGCCAGGGCGGGCGGAGCATCGATCAGGATCAGGTCGAAGCGATCGTTCAGGGTCTTGAGAAGTGCCGTGAATTCTGCCCGCATCAGCAGTTCGGAGGGATTGGGTGGGAACCTGCCGCTGGTGATCACCGACATGCCGGGAACCGGACTAGAGTGCAGTACCTCGTCCAGCATTTTCTCCGCCGCTAGGTATTCGGCAAGGCCCGGTGTATTCTTCTCCTGGCCGAAATAGCGCCGCAGATAGCCACGCCGCAGGTCGGCGTCGATCAGGCAGACCCGCTGCCCGGCCTGCGCCGCGACCACCGCAAGGTTTACCGCGGTGAAGCTCTTGCCCGCGCCGGGCGCCGCCGAGGTGAAGAGAACCGAGTTGGTCTTCGCGTCGATCATCCCAAAATGCAGCGCCGTTCGCATCGATCGCATCGCCTCGACCACCAGGTCATCGGGCTTGTCCAGTGCCAGGATTGGCAGGGCACTGTGGCGCTTCCGGTGGTTTGCAGCCTCTGTCGAGAAGGTCACCGTGCCAAAGACTGGCAGCCCCAGGCGTTCGATCTCTTCAGCACCGCGAATGCCCCGGTGCAGCAAGCGGCGGAGGCCGACGATGCCAATGCCCGCCATGGCTCCCAGGACCAGCGATAGCGCTAGAATCATGCTGGTCCGCGGATAGATGCGGATGCCGTTGGAATAGGCAGTATCGATAATCCGCACCGAACCGACTGTCGAAGCACGCACCACACGTAGTTCCTGCGCGCGGTTGAGCAGTTGGATATAGACCTGCTGCGCCACTTCCAGGTCGCGTGAGAGATTGAAGATTTCCTTCTGGGTCTCGGGCAACCCGGTGGTTTCCTGCCTGATCCGCTCCAGCCGTCGTTCCAGCGTGTCGCGATTCTCCAGCAGCGCCTGATAGGTCGGGTGGTTGACCGTATAGCGCTTCTTCAGCTCGTCTTCCTGCATGGCCAGGGCATTCAGGTCGGCTTCGATCTGCGTGGCTTCCTGCAGCAGACTTTGCGTCTCGTAGTCTAGGTCGACCGACTGGTTGGCCTTGCGATAGTCGTTCAGCTTCTGCTGTGCCTCAGTCAAAGCCTCTTCCGCGATGGGAAGCTGCTCCTCGATGAATTTCAGGCTGTTCTCAGCTTCGGCGGCAGAGCGCGAGATATTCTGGGTGACATAGGCCCGGGAAATCGCATCCAGCACCCGCTCCGCCTGTCGGGGGTCGGGATGCTGGTAGCCGAGCCGCAGGATCGAGGAGTTGCGCGAGGCCGCGCTGACGGAGAAGTCCTGCTGGACATCGCGGACCGCGGCCTCGAAGGCCAGCCGTTCCAGCACGAACATCCGGCCGTCCGCTCCCTTGAGCCAGTCCACGTGCACCGAGACGCCCTGCGCCGGTAGCGCCAGGGTTTCCCCCATTCGGCCATCGTGTTCACTGCCATCCGGCAGGCGCACCCGGAAACTGTCCGCGCCGGTCTTGGTCAGATGGATCTCCTCATCGAGCCAGTCGTCCGGCACCTCCAGCTGGCCGACCACAATCTGCTCGCCGCCCCATTCATAGGGCCGGAGAAAGGCGAAAGGCGCTTCCGGCAGTCCCAGCCGCTTGGGCAGCGCGCCGATGACCGGCAGGGGCAGCGGATCGGCGCGCAGCTGCAGGTCCAACTCGCGAACCGCCTCGCCGATCACCATACGCGACTTGATGATCTCTATCTCAGTCTCGATCGCCGCAGTTCCCGATGCGTCGGAGCCCAGCAGATCCTGCATCCCTTCGGGAAGCGCCAATGCCCCCGACCGGGTCTCCAACTGCATCAGCGCATCCGCCTTGTAGATCGGCGTCCGGCTCAGGGCGAAGAAGGCGCCTGCCAGAACGGCAAGAAGCATTGCCGAGACAATCCAGGCCTTGCCTGCCCAGAGATGGCCGATCAGAGCCAGAAGATCGATCTCATCGCCGTCTCTACCCTGAAGCCGCGCATCATCCGTTACCATTGGCTCTTCTCGCACATACCGATTTCAACGTGACAGTCGGCCCGCCCAGGCCGCCGCCGCTGCAAATATTTGATCCCGCACCTGCCGGTGGAACTCTAGCGGTTTCCGATAGGGATCGGCGATTCCCTTGCCGCCTGTCCACTGGTCAAACAGCAGCGTCCGCCCGGACAGCTGCGGCCAGCGCCGCGAGATCTCGGCCCGATGACCGGGCTCCATCGCGAGGATCAGGCCATGGGCAGCACCGATCTCGGCCGTAAGCTGGCGGGCGGAATGCCCGCCCAGATCAACCCCGAGTTCTTCCGCGGCTTTCAACGCATCGGCGTCGGCCTCGTGTCCGACCAACGCCCCCAGCCCGGCCGAAGACACCGCAAGCCCCGACAGGCGGGCCTTCAGCATCCGCTCGCCCATAGGCGAACGGCAAATGTTGCCCACACAGACCACAAGGACCGAATCGACCACCACGGCTCAGTTCGCCGAGATGTCGTCTGCCACCCGGGCAGTGGTCAGGGTCGGCAGCAAGTTGGAGATCAGACTGTTCCAGCGATGCATCGGCGAGGAGGTCACATAGACCAAGTCCCGCGGCAGCAGCACGAAGCTGGTGCCAACCAAGTAGGCCGTCGCGTTCGAGGCATCCAACTGATAGACCGTGATCCCCGTCGATGTCTTTCGGAAGACAAAAATCCCTCGTGCATCGGCACTATCTTCCTTCAGCCCGCCAACGCGGGTCAGGGCCTGAGTCAAGGTGACGTTCTCGCGAGTCAGGTCGATGGTGGAGGGCCGCACGATCTGGCCCAGTAGATAGGCCTCCTCCACTTCCAGCTTCGGAACGCTGACCACATCGCCCGATTGGAGGACCGGGTTGTTCGCCCCAACGCCCTGTTCCAGGAATGCCTGCAGGTCGATGGTGAAGCTGCGCCCGCCCCGTCGAACAATAACACTGCGCGGATCGGCCTCTTCCGACAGGCCCCCCGCGGCGTCGATCGCATCAAGCAGGGTCAGCGGCACGTCGGTCAACGGCTGCCGGCTGGGGTTCTTGACCTCGCCCGTCACCGAGACCGCCTGCGATCGGTAGCCGACCACCCGGACCTCGACCTGCGGGTCGGGGATGAATTCGACCAGGCGTTCGGTCAGGTCGGCGCGGATCTGTTCGGGCGTCCGCCCCTTCGCGGTAATCTGTCCGACATAGGGATAGAAGAAGGTACCGTCCGACTGGACTCGCAGCCCCGATTCCTCTGGGGTCCGGCGCTCCCCGGCCGGCATGGTCAACTCCGGGTGGTCCCAGACCACGATGTCGAGGATATCCCCGACTCCAACCCGGTAGTCCCAACTCGGCGAGGCCATGGTCGTTCGCGAACCGCTCAAATTTCGTGGCGTACTGAAGGCGCTCACATTGTCGGCCGTCAGCTTGACGATGGTGACATTGGTGGCCATCTCCTCCACCTCGGTCTGAATGGCAGCCGCGCGGACTGGAAAATCCGTCTTGGCCACGTTGCAACCGGCAAGCAGTGCAGTCATCATCAAAGCCAATGTGCAAAGCCGCATGGCGCCCCCAAATCTAACGATCACCCAAGCAGCAGCCCGAGGTAGCAGCCCCCCGCTCCCGCCAAACTTCAGCAGCTTGGTCTCAATAGGTGATGAAAGTCATACTGCCAATGCCGGGCCGCTTAGTATCCACACAAAATTTGGTGGCCAGACACAACAGCAGGCAAACCGGATCGTCCTTGCGCAAGAACTTGCCGATAGCCCCGGGTTCCAGATTTGGCCGGCTTCAGCTTCATTGATCTGTATGAAGGTGGCCCATGTCCGGCTCTGCCACAGCCAGATGGTGTTCGTTCGGGCCTATCCGCGCGAGAGCCAGGAGCCTCGCCATAGGGCTCGGACCAATGGCGCCACGATGGCTTCGATGTTCGACGCACATGATCGCGCCTTCGCCTTCTTCCGCGGCACCTGTACGCGTGGGATCTACGACATCGAGCCATGAGCCGCCACTGGTTCAAGGCCATGGCGAGCGGAAGACGGCGGTCGACCCGCCTGCACTCCATGATCAGTTCCGTCGGCTCAGGCCCTGATCGCCGCAGCACAACGGGGGTCAATCTTGCACGCCGATAGGGGGTCAACTTTGCGCACGATGACGTAATTGCTGCCCGCATCTCCCCGATCCGTCGATGGTGGCACACTCGTCCTGCTGATCATAGGAGGACATGACAATGAAGCAGTATGTGGGGTTGGATGTCTCGCAGAAGGAAACGGCGGTCTGCGTTGTCGACGAGCATGGCCGCCTGATCTTCGAGGGTCGGGCCAGGTCGGACCCCGGAGCTCTGGCTAGGATTCTGGCAAAAAAGGCGCCGCTGGCAGAAAGAGTTGGCTTCGAGACCGGCGCCATGTCGAGTTGGCTGTGGCATGAACTGAAACGGATCGGTCTGCCGGTGGTCTGCATCGATGCCCGACATGCGCACGCCGTTCTGTCCGTCCGAATGAACAAGAGCGACGAGAACGACGCCCGTGGCCTGGCCGAACTGGTGCGGATTGGTTGGTATCGGGAAGTGGCGGTCAAGAGCGAGGCCAGTCAGCAGGTCCGCGCCCTGCTGGTCGCAAGGTCGCGGCTGGTGGCGATCCGTAGGGATTTGGAGAACCAGGTCCGCTCCATGCTGAAGGAATACGGGCTGATCTTTCCACGTGCGATTGCCGGTCAGTTCCGGCGCCGCGTCATTGAACTGGCCGGCGATGAGCACGTCCTCTGGCATGTCCTATTGCCGCTGCTCTCGGTGCATGATCATGTCTGCTGCAAGCTTGAGGAGCTGGATCGTCAGATAAGGGAGATGGCGAGAACGGACGAGACGACACGGCGGTTGATGACCGTGCCCGGCATTGGGGTAGTGACGGCGCTGACTTTCCGGCACACGATCGATGATCCCTCGCGATTTCGAAGTGCGGCTTCGGTCGGGGCCTATCTCGGCCTTACACCGAGGCGAAGGCAGTCGGGCGATATGGACACCATCGGCCACGTCTCGCGATGGGGTGACCGCCTGCTGCGCACTTATCTCTTCGAGGCTGCCAGTGTGCTGCTGCATCGGACGAAGCGCTGGTGCGCACTGAAGGCTTGGGGGCTCCGGCTGGCCAAGCGGAATGGGATGAAGAAGGCGCAGGTTGCGGTGGCGCGGAAGCTCGCCGTCATCCTGCACTGCATCTGGGTCGATGGCACCTCGTTCGAATGGGGGAAAGAGCCGGCCTGATCCTCAACACGACCTCGAGATCGCGGGCCTGACGCCAAGCCTGTGATGTCCCGCCGGGACGGTGGTTGTGGTGACCTCGTTCAATCGGCTGCGGTCTGAAGAACCGCGCTGCGCACGTTGAGGCGCCCGGTCCGAACTTCATCATGAGGCCATGACCTCGAAAAGGACCATGACCCCGGCAAGGACAGAAAACGGGCTTGACCAAACCACGCAATTAAAGGGCCGATTGACACTGCGATGGAAACGGCCGGTCAACGCCCCTTCCGAGCCGCGGCCCTTGTGCCCGGAGCCGCTGTTGCGCACCCGCCTTCTGCCCAAGTCCGGCGCGGGTGTCGAGTGACACATCCGTTCATGTGGCGGAACCCGCCGATGCCGGCATGCGGCCGATACGCATGGCATTCCTCCGGTAGCCTGCCACACAGGCTGCGGGCCGATCCTGGCTTCGGACGCCGGCACCGTGCTATACGGCCACGACTTGCCTTCGGGGTCGGCGGTGGTATGGCGTTCCCATGGACCGAGTGCACCGCAAGGACAACGATCCTGTCGCATCGGCATGATACAGATACGCGAACCCACACGCAGAACCGGACCCCTGCCATGACCCCCATCATTCATCCCCTTCTCCTCAGCGGTGGCTCCGGAACACGTCTCTGGCCGGTATCGCGCAAGAGCTTTCCCAAGCAGTTCGGACGGGTGACGGGCGCGCAGAGCCTGTTCCAGGCCGCCGCACTGCGTCTGTGCGGCGAGGGGTTCGCCGCCCCGATTGTCATCACCGGCAACGATTTCCGTTTCATCGTGACCGAGCAGCTGGCGGCCTGCGAGATCCAGCCCGCCGCCATCCTGATCGAACCCGAGGGGCGCAATACTGCGCCGGCCATCCTGGCCTCCGCACTGGTGCTGGCCGCGAAATCCCCTAGCGCGCTGATGCTTGTCACACCCTCCGACCATGTGATCCCCGATGCGGCGGCGTTCCGGGCCGCCGTGGCTGCGGCCGCGCCCCGCGCCCTGGCAGGTGATCTCATCACTTTCGGCATTATCCCCACGCGGGCTGAAACCGGATATGGCTATCTTGAAGTCGCAACCGGCGCGGCGGCAGCCGGGGGCGGACCCCTCGCTATCACCCGGTTCGTGGAGAAACCCCAGGCGGCCCACGCCGAAGAGATGGTGGCTTCGGACACCCACCTGTGGAATGCCGGGATATTTCTCTTTTCTGTCGAGATGCTGATTGCCGCCTTCGAAGAGCATGCGCCCGATGTCCTTGCACCGGTGCGCGCCGCCGTCGCCGGAGCCAAGCCCGATCTCGGCTTCCTGCGGCTGGATCCCGTGGCATGGAACACGGTGCCCGACATCTCGATCGACTACGCGATCATGGAGCGGTCGACTAACATTTCGGTCATGCCCTTCTCGGCCGGCTGGTCGGATCTGGGCGGCTGGGATGCGGTCTGGGCGGAGGCAGGACCGGACGGCGCGGGGAACGTGATCTCGCCGCATGCGATGGCGATCGAATGCGAAGGTTCGCTGCTGCGCTCGGACTCCGAACGGGTCGAGCTGGTCGGGATCGGCCTGACCGACATCGTGGCCGTGGCCACGACCGATGCGGTGCTGGTGGCGCACAAGTCGAAGGCGCAACAGGTCAAGGATGCGGTCGCGGCTCTGAAGTCCCGGGGGCGCATCCAGGCCATCCAGTTCCCCACCGATCACCGGCCCTGGGGCATGTTCGAAAGCCTGGTGACCGGGCCGCGTTTCCAGGTGAAGCGCATCGTGGTGAAGCCCGGGGCGGCCCTCAGCCTGCAATCGCACCACCACCGTTCTGAACACTGGATCGTGGTCGAGGGCACGGCGAAGGTGACCATCGGCACCGAGGAGCGGCTGGTGACCGAGAACCAGTCGGTTTATGTCCCGCTCGGCGCGATCCATCGCATGGAGAATCCCGGCAAGATGCCGATGGTGCTGATCGAGGTCCAGACGGGGACCTATCTGGGCGAGGACGACATCATCCGCTACGAGGATGTCTATTCGCGCGGCCAGGGCGCGAAAGGCTGAAGGCGCATGGCACCGAAATTCGGCACAAGCGGCCTGCGCGGCCTGGTGACGGAACTGACGCCCGCGCTGATCGGCAGCCATGTGCGGGCCTTCCTGGCGAGTTGCCCTGTCGGTTCCGGCCTTTTCGTCGCGCGCGATTTGCGCGACAGTTCGGCCGCGATTGCGGCTGCGGTGATCGCCGCCGCCCGAGGCCGGGGCATCCATGTCACCGATTGCGGCGAGGTGCCCACGCCGGCGCTTGCATTGGCGGCAATGGCGGCGGGTGCCGGCGCGATCATGGTCACCGGCAGCCATATCCCGGCGGATCGCAACGGGCTGAAATTCTACACCCCCGCAGGCGAGATCACCAAGGCCGAGGAGGCGGCGATCCTGGCCGCCGTGGTTACGGAAGCGCAGGTACCGGCGGCTCCACTTCCCAATGAAGGCAGGCTTACGGTTGCGGCCCCGGGTGCGGCCTTTATCGCCAGATATCTTGACGCCTTCGGCAGAGCGGCCCTTGTCGGGCGCCGCATCGGCGTCTGGTCCCATAGCGCGGTCGGCCGCGACCTGCTTGGCGAAACGCTGCGGGTCCTCGGAGCCGAAGTGGTCGAGCTTGCGCGTTCCGCCAGTTTCATTCCGGTCGATACCGAAGCCGTCGATGCCGGGGGGCGGCGGTTCCTGCGCGCCGAGGCGGCCCGGCACGGCCTTGCGGCCATCGTCTCGACCGATGGCGATGGCGACCGGCCGCTCGTCGTGGACGAGACCGGCGAGGTCATCGGCGGGGATATCCTTGGCCAGATCACCGCGCGGTTCCTGGGCGCCGAGGCCGTGGTGACGCCCGTCTCCTCCAACACCGGCGCCGAGGCCCTGGGGCTTCGTGTGATCCGCACGAAGATCGGCTCGCCCTATGTCATCGCCGGGATCGAGGCCGTGCTGGCCGAGCGTCCGGCGGCCCGCGTCGTCGGCTATGAGGCCAACGGCGGCTTCCTTCTCGGCTTCGCGGCCTCGGGTCCGGCCGGAACGTTGCCGAAACTCATGACCCGCGACAGCCACCTGCCCATCGTCGCCCCGCTTGTCGCTGCCGGAGCGGCCGGCTTGAAGGCGCTGGTTGCCGGGCAACCGGCGCGGTTTACTGCCGCGGACAGGCTTCAGGAGATCCCCGTCGAGGCTTCGCTCGCCCTGGTGGCAAGCCTGCGCGACGATGAGGCCGTGTTCGATGCGTTCGTGTCGGCCTTCGGCGGCAGGGCCGTGGCGCGAGATCTGACCGACGGGCTGCGCCTCACCCTCGATACCGGGCGGATCCTGCATCTGCGCCCGTCCGGGAACGCACCCGAGCTGCGCTTCTACGCCGAGGCCGAAACACCGGAAGCCGCGGCTGAAATGTTGGAGACGGGGCTGGCCGCCCTGCGGGAACGCCTCGCCTCGGTTTGAGGGCGGGGCACCCCTCGCAGCAGGGCGTAGCGTCAGAGACGCAGGTTTCCGGCATTGGCCAAGAACCAGCGATAGGTTTCCGCCAGCCCTTGCTCCAGCGGGATCGAGGCCCGCCAACCCATGCCGTCCAGTCGGCTGACATCCATCAGCTTGCGCAGGGTGCCATCTGGCTTGCTCGGATCGGTCGCGATCCATCCCTTGTAGCCGGTCACATCCGCCACCATCCGCGCCAGTTCGAGGATGGAGATATCCTCGCCACAGCCCACGTTGATATGGCTGAGCATCGGTTGGGTATGTGCCTCATAGGTCTCGCGCGGCAGGTCCAGCACGAAAAGGCTGGCGGCCGCCATGTCGTCGATATGCAGGAATTCGCGGCGTGGCCTGCCCGTGCCCCAGATCGTGACTTCTTCGCGCCCGTCGCGTGCGGCCTCGTGGAAGCGACGGATCAGCGCGGGAAGGACATGACTGTTCTCCGGGTGGAAATTGTCCCCCGGGCCATAGAGGTTCGTCGGCATGACACTGCGGTAATCGGTGCCGTGCTGGCGATTGTAGCTCTCGCAGAGCTTGATCCCGGCGATCTTGGCAACCGCATAGGGCTCGTTCGTCGGTTCCAGAATGCCGGTCAGCAGCGCATCCTCGCGCATCGGCTGCGGCACCGCGCGGGGATAGATGCAGGACGAGCCGAGCTGAAGCAGCCGCCGGACACCCGCGGCGAAGGCCTGATGGATGACATTGCATTCGATCATCAGGTTTTCGTAGATGAAATCGGCCGGATAGGTGTTGTTGGCATGGATGCCGCCGACCTTGGCTGCCGCCAGGATCACCACATCGGGCCGCTCTGCCTGCATGAACGCGCGCACCGCGGCCTGGTCGGTCAGATCGAGTTCGGCATGGGTGCGGGTCAGAAGCCGCAGATCCTCGCCGCCCTCGCGGCGCGCTTCCAACCGGCGCAGGATGGCCGAACCCACCATCCCGCGATGCCCGGCAACATAGACCGTCGTCACCATCCCTCAGGCCTCCAAAGCGACCGGCATCGCGAATCCGTGCGTCTTGAGCAGGGCGTGGCGCTGCGCGGTCCGCAGATCTTCCGCGACCATCTCGGCGCACATGTCCTGGACTGAGATTTCCGGCACCCAGCCCAGCTTTTCCTTCGCCTTCGTCGGATCCCCGAGCAGCGTCTCCACCTCGGCGGGACGGAAATAGCGTGGATCGATGCGCATCACGACGTCGCCCGGCTTCACCGCAGGGGCGCGATCCCCCACAACGCCAACGACGCGCGCAACTTCCTCGACATCCGTGCCTTCGAAGGCGAGTTCGATGCCCAGTTCACGTGCCGACCAGGAGATGAACTCGCGCACCGAATACTGCACCCCGGTCGCGATGACGAAATCCTCGGCAACGGCCTGCTGCAGCATCATCCATTGCATGCGGACATAGTCCTTCGCATGGCCCCAGTCGCGCAGGCTGTCGATATTGCCCATATAGAGGCAGGTTTCGAGGCCCTGGGCGATATTGGCCAGGCCCCGCGTGATCTTGCGGGTCACGAAGGTCTCGCCGCGCCGCGGGCTCTCGTGGTTGAACAGGATGCCGTTGCAGGCATACATGCCATAGGCCTCGCGATAGTTCACCGTGATCCAGTAGGCATAGAGCTTGGCCACCGCATAGGGCGAGCGCGGATGGAAGGGCGTGGTCTCGCGCTGCGGGATCTCCTGCACTAGGCCGTAGAGCTCGGAGGTCGATGCCTGATAGAAGCGCGTGTCCTTGAGGCCGAGGAAGCGGATCGCCTCCAGCAGGCGGAGCGTGCCGATCGCGTCCACATCCGCCGTGTATTCCGGGGACTCGAAGCTGACCGCGACATGGGACTGCGCCCCGAGATTGTAGACCTCGTCCGGCTTCACCTCGGACAGGATCCGCGTCAGGTTCGAACTGTCCGCCAGATCGCCGTAGTGCAGCGTCAGATTCGGGCTCTCGACATGCGGGTCCTGGTAGATGTGGTCGATCCGCTGGGTGTTGAACAGCGATGCCCGCCGCTTGATGCCATGGACCTCATAGCCCTTCTCCAGAAGAAACTCCGCCAGATAGCTGCCGTCCTGGCCGGTGATCCCGGTAATGAGCGCGCGTTTCATCGTCAAATCCTATCGTCCTGCGTGACCATGTCACGCACCCAGTTGTTTCAGCTTTTTCGCCAGGTTGAGGAACAGCGCCATGTCGATCATGCCGCTGCCGAGGCGATTGCGGCGGATGGCGAGCATTTCCCGCGCGTTGTTGACCACGGAACGCAGACCCCCGGTGCTCTCGCCGCCCAGACGCATGTCCACCAGCACCTCGTTGATGATCGCATGCGAGAAGCCCTCGATCTCCAGCGCGCGCATCAGCCAGTCGTAGTCGCTGGCGCTGCGATAATCGGTGCTGAATTTCCCCACCCGATCGAGCACCCGCCGGCGCGCATAGGTAGTCGGATGCGGCAGCGTGTAGCCCCTTGCATAGGCGCCTTTCCTGTGCACCACGGGAACCCATCTGCGGACCGGCGGGCTTCCATCGTGTTCCCGCACGAAATGCAACACCCCGGAAACCAGATCGGCGGTTTCGAGCGCGGCCGCGATCAGGCCCAGACTGTCCTTGCGCGCATATCGGTCATCCGAATTGAGGCAGCCGAAGGCATCACCCGAAACGCGGGCGAGGCCCTTGTTCATGGCATCGTAGATGCCCTTGTCGGGTTCGCTGTGCAGCGTGATGAGCGGGCTGCCGAAGCCGCGGACGATCTCGCATGTCGCATCCCGGGAGGCCCCGTCGACGACGATCAGCTCCTTGTCCGGGTGATCCTGTTCAAGAAAGGACCCGATCGCCGTGGCGATGGTCGCCTGCGAATTCCACGCAGCCATGACGACGGAGATTTTCATGCGCGAGTTATCCTGTCCTTGTATTCGGCACGGTGCATACCATTTTGAAGGAAGGCCGGACGCCGACCGCCATTTCTACTCATCGCCGTCATCAAGGCGAATGCAACTATGAAAGTCGCGGCAGGGACGATCATGTATTGCAAGAAAAAGTAATTGATCCGGGATATCTGAAGGAAACCCGGAAAGCTCACAAGATAGATGAGCGTATAAAGATTGATCCCCCGCTTGGCGGCAATCACGCCTGCCTTGCTGACAAGGCCAGCCATATATCCCCACAGAAGCGCAAAGATCTGCGCCCCTAGAAAACCGAACTGCCAATAGTAATACCCGAGGATATTCATCGTGTTCAGGAAGCGGGGTGGCCTGTAGGTGTCGCCAAATCTGGCAAACATGGTTCCATAGAGGAAGTTATCACTCGGCGAGCTGCTGTAGGTGGCAATAATCAGCGAGTTATTGAACTCGCCTGCAAGATACTTCTCAACAAATTCCTGTAACAGGTAATACTGCACCTCGGGCGCGAAGAGAGGCAGGTCGTTGGTGGAAGAATACAACACGCCCGTGCGGATTAGCGAGTTTCCCCATATTACAAGGAAGGTTGGTATGGCGATAATCAAAACTTTCCGGATTCCGAAACGCCTGACGCCGTAGATTGTATTCGTTGCAACCAATATCAGAATTGCGGTCATTATGTGCGTCCGCGACATCATCATTATGCCATAGAATACAACCGAAACAAACAGTATGACAGTGCAGATCAACAATTGGCGTGAGTAACGAAAATTTAGGGCCGCTACGTAAATCGCAAAGGCCGGGATCCAGAGCACGACCAGTGTAGGAACGCCGAAGGAGGTCTCCCGCAGATCGCTCGCCTGACGGTTGATACCTGCCGGTTCAAGAATTTGAGCAAGGCTTGCAGGGTTGGACAGCACCGGAAGTAGCTGGATTACCATCGCCAGGAATGATACCGCATGCAGGAATATTGCGATATTGCGCGCCGATCTCCAGCCCATGTAATTCCGCGCAACCAGTTTCGGCTTTCCAAAATAGCCAAGCACGAGCCCCAGCACCATCCACACGAAAATCAGAAATAGCGTGAGAAATGCGAACGGGTTATATTCGCGCGGCTCGCCGTCGATCATCGTGGGGCTGTCCGGAAAGGCTATCAGCCAGAAACAAAACTGGAACAGGAGAACTCCGGCAATCCAGATTACCGGAGAGGCAAGGAAAAATTCTCTTCGCCCGATGGCTTGCTCCATAATCTCCCTCCTTCTCCCTTGCTTGGCCGAAACCATGTCCATTTCAAATATCTACAATAGATCTGTATATTCGAAGCGTATTCCGATAAGTTGCCTCCCAAGAGAACTGCGTGGACCATTCGATTCCATCTGCAATCCTACGCACGCGCTCGGCCTCCTCTTCCAGACGACCGATTTGCGCAAGGAGCTCTTCCTCATCCGCCGTTGCCGCAAGAAGGGCCGCAGAGCCACCGACTTCTGGAATGGACGACGTTCCGACAGCGACAACAGGGCAGCCCGCCCGCATTGCTTCAAGGACGGGAATCCCGAATCCTTCGTAGGATGAAGGATATAGCAGGCAATGCGCTTGATTGTAGAGAAGATTCAATTGTTCCGACGACGCAAACCCAACATGTCTGAACCGCTCCGGCAGAAGTCTGCCTACAAGGAGCCGTTCCTCCGGCGTCAATGCCCCTCCCCCGGCGGCCAGGAGATCGAAGCCGGGCAAGCGAGCGGCGATCCGCACGGCGAGTTCGAAGTTCTTGTAGCCTCCGCGCGCGCCCACGAAAAGCACGAAGGGTTTTTCTCCCCCCCGCCCAAATTCGGTCCTGTCCAGCGGATAGTAGTGATCGCTGACGCCGTTGTGCACGACATGAACCTTTCCCGGGTCGCAGGCTGGAACAAGTTCCAGCAGATCGGTGCGCGTTGCCTCGGAAACGCAAATGACCGCATCGGCATGCAGGATGGACCTGCGCTTCTGACAGCTATGGACCAGCGTCCGCAATCCACCCAACTTCCGCTCATAGGTGAAGTCATGGACGGTCGTCACCGTCGGCTGCTTCCTATTCCGAGGCAGCCGATAATACGTGGAGTGAAAAAGTTCTGCCTCCGGGATCGTTCTGGATGACCGATACCGTTCGAAGCGTCTTGGTGCGACCTCAGCCATGAAGGGGGACAATTCGCGCGCGCCGAAGGCAAGGCTTATGCCATAGTAATCGAAGGAGAATTTAATCCCGTCCCGCACAAGACGACTGAGCAGTTCTTCGAAACAGACGCTGATGCCGCCCGAGCGCTGTAATGCGGTGATTATGCCATCGTAGTGGATCATGGATCGGAATTTCCCATGTCCCTCAGCAGGTCGTCGACGAGATTGTCCCAGCTCCTGACCTGTCCCCCCCTCTTGGGATCCTTTCCGGATCGCAGTGCTGCCTCAAAAGCGGCGATTGCCTCCTGCGCATCACCGTTCCTGTAGAAATGCCGATCCCCGACTATCTGGCTCCGCTCTCCGTTGACAACGACCGGAAGACCGCAAAATCTATATTGCTGCATCTTGTTGCTTTCTTCAAAGCCCGCCACGGTCAGGATGTTCAACCCAATATCCGCATGCACGACGAAGGGAATGGTCCTTTCGTAGGGAACCTCACCGTAGTAGGTCACGTTGTCTTGGTTCGTCTTGTGTTCGAAGGGGCCGATGATGTGGAAATGCACTTGCGGAAATTGCGCGGCAAGCCTTGCGAGCACATTCTGGTCCAGCAGGTTGTTACCCGAGAAGATGGCGTTGGTTCCGCCCCGTTCATATGGGTTTGCCAGATCGCGCTCATAGAGCCGGGTCGGAATGCCGTGCAATTGCACCTTCGTTCCATGGTAGTGACCAAAGCGTGGCAACAGGACCGGCCCCGGCAAACTGACCAGATCGAAAAGATGAAGTGCCGCGATCTCTGCGTCAATGGCCGCGGGATGAGTGTTGCGCGTGGCGAGGTCGTCAGATACGCGATAGACGAAGCGCGCTTGTGGTGCGCACCTGCGCAGAGCTGCCGCGAGCATGATCTCATAGGTCGACTCCATCACCACCAGCGTGCTTTCGGCAACCATCTTCTTTAATGCACGACTTGCCGCGAAGCGATAAAGCGAGGCGGCGGGATAGGTAATCCGGTTGAGCAGTTCCGAGGGAAGACCTGCGGGCCGGAGGATCGGCCAGTTCACGAGAAGCGTCAGTCTTTCCGAATGCGTGACAGGTCTGTTACGAAGGTTCATTCCGATGAAATTTCTCCGATAATCGGACTTCAAGTGATCATACATCGAATAGCCGGTCACAAAATTCACGTGCCAGCCGCGGCGAAGCAGCGAATCCGCTATCCAGTGGAATCCGGCCCGGCGGCTGGATTGCCATACATGCGAAGTCACCAGCGTTGCCGTCTGAATCTTGGGGTCCGTAGTCACAGGATCTTTCCCGGCTTCTTTTGATCTTCGGTTTTTTTGCGGATTTCGACAGCAGGGATGCCACCTAGAATACAATTTCCTTCCGGAAATGAGCGCGTCACTACCGCACCTGCAGCGACGGTGGTTCCTTGTCCAAGACGAACACCCGGTAGAATCACTACCCCAAAGCCGATCCAGCAGTTATCTTCGATGATAATCTCTTCGCCTGCAGCATGCTTTGAGGGATCCGTTAGATCGTGATTCGCCGTGATTAATGCGGTATTCTGAGCAATAAAGACGTTTCGGCCCAGCGTGATTTTTGCCGCAAAGTTTTGGTAGTAGATACCATTTCCTTGGAAATTATGCAGATCGTCAACATGAAAATCTATATTCTTCGGATTTGATATGTTGCACCCGTAGGCTGCGGGGAATGGCAAAGGGGGGGCAAGTCGCAGAACGTTCCGATGAAATATCGCTTTGGCGGCCCAGACGTAGCCGGACTTATATTCATGAAAATACTTCCCGCTCAGATACTTCTTATCAAAGAAGATACCGAGTATTCCTTTTGCGATGTAAGCGACAATTGGCATAACCATATCAGAAGTCCTGCGCGCTTGAACTTGCTGGTCGACGCTGAGGGATAATTGTAAATACGATCAGAAGGAGAAGGTAGAAGCAAACATTCACCAAGCATAGCGCAAATGTACCGTTTTCGGATCCCAATGTGAGCAAAAAAAATGCCACTACGCCCGCGCGCAATGCGAGCGTAACAATGGCCACGAAAAAGAATTTCTTCGCCTGGTTTGTGATAAGCACAACGGTGGATATTGGACTCCAACTGAACTGCGCGACGATCCACGGCACCATCATCGCGGCGATGACGCCGGCCCGGGCCCAGTTCTCGCCGAACACCAGCGGAAAGGTCCAGGGTGCCGTCAGGCCCAGCACCGCGATGGGGGGCGCGCCGAACAGCGCCAGGCGCCTGACGATGGACAGGGTGAAGGCGGCCAGGCGGCCCTCGCGGTGTTCCGTGGGGGCGCGGGACAGGTAGACCTGGCCGAGCGAGCTGCCGACCAGGGCCATCGGCATCACCATGACCTGCATCGCCAGCATCAACTGCCCCGCCTCGTCCGTATCGGCGAAGGCGGCGATCAGCAGGATCGGGATCTGCAGGCCGGCGACATTGGCCAGCGCCTCGGGCATGGACCACAGGGGAAAGCGGCGATACTCGCGCGCGGCGGCGAACATGCCCTGCCTCGTGACGCCCCGCAGCAGGTGGGGGTCGGCGCGCAAGGTGCGGATGCCCAGGCCGAGCGCCCCCGCCCCCTGCATCACCATGTGGCCGAAGGTCAGGCCGGCCGCCCCGATACCGCCCAGACCCAGCGCCAGCATGGCGGAGACGCCGGCGACGGCCTGCGTGACGCGGGTGCGCGCGACATCGGCGAACTGCTTCTTGCGCGTCGCCCAGAACTGCATCGCCTGGAACATCCCGACCAGCAGGACGCCGGGCGGCAGCAGCCACAGGATCGCCGGGCTGGCCATCCGTGGAAACAGCGCCGCGAGCTGATGGCCGGCAAGCAGGATGACGAGCGCCGCCACCGCCGCGATGACGATCGGCCCCAGCAGCGCGGCCACCAGAAGCGAGACCGCGGTGCCGTCGCTCTCGGGCAGGGGAATGGCGACCTCGAAGCGCAGGCAGGCGATGACCGCCAGGATCCCGAGCACTGCGGAATACGAGGCCAGCGCCGAGAAATCGTCGGGCGTGTAGATCCGCGTCAGGAACGGCATCGCAAGGACCGCGATGCCGCGTCCGAGAAGCGTGCCCATCGTCAGGACCGCCGCATGATGCATCAAACCGCCGCGAGGAAGATGCCTGCGGAGCCTTTCGATCATGAGACGACCCGGCAGACCGCGGCCGCGATCCGCTCCACCTCGGCCAGGGCGAGATAGGGATGCATCGGCAGGCTCAGGACCTCATCGGCGGCCCGGTCGCCGACCGGCAGGCGGGCCGTGGGATCGGCGGCGGCCGGCTGGCGGTTCAGCGGCAGCGGATAGTGGATCGCGGTGGGGATGCCGGCATCCTTCAGCGCCGCGGCGACGCGGGTGCGATCCTGCACACGCACCGTGTATTGCGCCCAGACGCTCACCAGCCCCCCGGTCACCGCCGGGGCGATTACCGAGGTTCCGGCAAAGGCGTCGCGATAGGTTGCGGCAACCTGCTGGCGTGCGGCGGTCTCCTCGTCGAGGATCGCCAGCTTCGGTAGCAGGATCGCGGCCTGAAGCGTGTCGAGGCGCGAGTTCACGCCGATTCGGACATGGTAGTATCGCTTTTCCTGACCGTGGCGCGCGATCTGGCGCAGCGCCCTGGCTAGTTCCGGGTCGGAGGTGAAGATCGCGCCGCCGTCGCCATAGCAGCCCAGCGGCTTCGACGGGAAGAAACTGGTGCAGGCGATGGTCGAAAGGTTACAGGATTTTCGCCCGTGATAGCTGGCGCCGAAGCTCTGCGCGGCATCCTCGATCACCGGAATCCCGTAACGCGCCGCGATGGCGTTGATCGGGTCGAGATCGGCGCATTGCCCGTAAAGCGAAACGGGAATGATCGCTTTGGTGCGCGGGCTGATCGCGGCTTCCAGCAACGCAGGGTCGAGGTTGAAGCTGACCGGATCGACATCGACATAAACGACCTTCGCCCCCAGCACCAACGCCGCCTCGGCGGTGGCGATGTAGCTGAACCCGGGTGTGACGATCTCATCGCCGGGACCCACGCCAAGCGCCATCAGCGCAATCTGCAATGCATCGGTGCCATTGGCCACCGTGATGCAATGCGCGGCGCCGGTATAGGCGGCCAGCCTCTCCTCGAGTTGAGCCACCTCCGGGCCGAGGACATACTGGCCATGGGCGAGGACACGGGCAATGCCCTGCTCTATCTCCGCACGCAGCCGATCCTGCTGCGCGGCTAGGTCGATGAAGGGGATCATGCTTCGGCCTCCCGGCGGGTGACGCGGTCCCTTTTCAGACGATAACTGTCGCCGGTATGAGGGCAGATCGCCTCTCCCTCTCCCGAAAGCGGCAGATCGAGCTTTTCGCCAAATGCGCTCATCCAGCCGATCTGCTTCGCGGGCACGCCGACCATCAGCGCGAAATCAGGCACGTCTCGGGTAACCACCGTGCCCGCGCCGACGAAAGCGAAGGCACCGACGGTTACACCACAGACGATGGTGCAGTTTGCGCCCAATGTCGCGCCGTGCCGGATCAGCGTGTCGCGATACTCGTTCTTGCGCTCCACCAGCGCGCGCGGATTATGGACATTGGTGAAGACCATGGAGGGGCCGCAGAACACGCCTTCCTCCAGGACCACATTGTCATAAACCGAAACGTTGTTCTGGATCTTGCAGCGGTCGCCGATGCTGACCTTGTTGCCGACGAAGACGTTCTGGCCCAGCGAGACACCCTTGCCGATACGCGCACCTGCACAGACATGAACGAAATGCCAGACCCGGCTGCCCTCGCCAATTTCCGCACCTTTGTCGATGATGGCGCTGGGATGGGCGGTATAAGCCATGGTCACACCACCGCAAAGGGATGCGTCAGGCCGGACTTCGCCGCGATCGAGGCATTGCGGATCGTGGCCACCGTCTCGATCGCGACCCGGTTCTCCTCGACGCCGAAGCCGCGACCGGCGAGGACCTCCTCGTAGATGCGGGTATGGAGTTCGGTGAAGCCTTCGGAGAATTCGATGTTCTCGCCGTCCGCCGTGACGGCACGGAAGGTGCGCTTGCCTTTCGCGCGTTCGGTTTCCGGGACATCGTTCACGTCTATGGACAGGAACCAGCGCACACGGGCGCGTTCGTATTCCAGATAACCGGCGGCTTTGGTGGGCGTGTTCAGGTGGACGATGTTTTCCTGCAACGCGCCATAGACGAAATGCAGCATGTCATAGAAATGCACGCCGATATTCGTGGCGATGCCGCCCGATTTCTCGGTAAATCCCTTCCAGCTCTTGAGATACCAGTTCCCGCGCGAGGTGATGTAGGTCAGATCGACATCGACCTTCCGATCCTTCGGCATGGCGGCAACCCGGTCGCGCAATGCGATGATGGCCGGATGCAGACGCAGCTGGAGAATGGTGTTGATTCTGCGGCCGGTATCGCGCTCCAGAGCCTTGAGTCCGTCGATATCCTCCGGATTCAGCACCAGGGGCTTCTCGCAGATCGCATCGGCACCGGCCCGCAGCGCATATCGCATATGGGCATCGTGAAGATAGTTCGGCGAGGCGATGGCGATATAGTCGAGCGGGCGGCCAGCCCGGCGTTCGGCATCGACATGGGCGTCGAACTGCTCGAACTGGGTGAAGAACTGCGCGTCGGGGAAATTGCTGTCGAGAATGCCGACCGAGTCGTTGACATCCATCGCGGCGACAAGATCGTTGCCGGTATCCTTGACGGCCTTCATGTGACGGGGTGCGATATAGCCGGCCGCACCGATCAGCGCAAAGCGTTTCATGCGAATTCCTCAGGCCTTTACGATGTTCTCTTGCGGTTCGCGATAGATGCCGCGGCTGTCGATGATAAGTCGCGAATGGGTGCGGATCATCTCGTAGTCGAAGCCGTCGTGATTGGTGGTCAGCACCACGGCATCATATCCGGCAAGGCTTTCGGGCGTCAGCTGGACGGAACTCAGATCGAAGCGATGTTCGCGCATCTTCGGAAAGACCGGGACATGCGGATCCGAGTAATGCACGATCCCGCCGTTGTTGCGGATCAGTTCCATCACTTGGACCGCGGGCGATTCGCGCATGTCGTCGACATTTTTCTTGTAGGCGATGCCCAGAACCAGAATCTTCGCATCCTTCAGCGCCCGGCCTCGATCGTTCAGGCCGGAAACCAGCTTGCCCAGCACATAGGCAGGCATAGCCTGGTTCACTTCTCCCGAAAGTTCGATAAAGCGGGTGTGCAGGCCATATTCGCGAGCCTTCCAGGTCAGATAGAAGGGATCGATCGGGATGCAGTGTCCGCCGAGCCCCGGACCGGGATAATAGGGGGTGAAGCCGAAAGGCTTGGTCGCTGCCGCGTCGATCACCTCGAAGATATCGATGCCCATGCGGTCCGCGACGATCTTCATCTCGTTGACAAGGCCGATATTCACCGCGCGATGAATGTTTTCCAGTAGCTTGGTCATCTCTGCCGCCTTGGTGGAGCTGACGGGGACCACCTTCTCGATGGCCTGCGAATAAAGCGCGATCCCGACCTCGAGACAATCCGGCGTATGGCCGCCGACGACCTTGGGGATGGTGCGGGTGGTGAAACTCTCGTTGCCCGGATCCTCGCGTTCAGGAGAGTAGACCGAAAAGATCGTCTGGCCGATCACGAGGCCGCCCGACGAGATGCGCGGATTGACTTCTTCCTCGGTCGTGCCGGGATAGGTGGTGCTTTCCAGCGAAACGACCTGCCCCGCGCGCAGATGTGGCGCGATCGAGTCGCAGGTGCTGGTGACGAAGGTCAGGTCGGGTTCGCGATACTTGTTCAGCGGCGTCGGCACGCAGATGATGATCGCATCCGCCTCCGGGATCCGGGTGAAATCGGTTGTGCAGGACATGCCCCCGGCATTGGCGGCCGCAATATCCGCGTCTGCGATATGCTCGATCCCCGAATGGCCGGCGTTCAGCTGCGCGACCTTCTCGGCATCGATATCGAAGCCGAGAACCTTGAACCCGATTTGCGAATAGCGGAGCGCGAGCGGCTGTCCGACATACCCGAGGCCGATAATGCCGATCACGGCTGTCCTGGTATTGAGCCGATCAAGCAAGATGTCTTTCATCGTCCTTCGAACCTTTCGCGCCTTATCGGGGAACCTTGGTGAGGTGAGCCGCTCCCTACTCCAACTCCGTAAAAAACGAAAGACGGGAACAGGCTCTGGAACGCCGTTTAAGGTTCGAAACCACCGCCCGGAACATCCCCGGGCCACGCCGGAAGAGGCGGCCGGTGCCCCGCAGCGGTGCCGTCGGCGCGCTGCGCGCAGGTGCCGGCCGCAGCGTCCCGGCCCCCGTTGTTTTCCCGGAAGCGACCTGGCGACTCATGTCTGGTGAACCGGAGGTCCGAGCGGTCCACAGGTCGTGCGAAAACATCCAACACCCCCCGGACACGATGAAGCCACTGTCGCCGTTCATCAAATAGTTCATGAGAGCCCCCGGCCGCGCTACCGCAGCCCCTTGAACACGGTTTTGAGCATGATCATGGCGTCCATGCAGATGTTTCGGTGTCGCTGGTAGATCAGGTCGATCCGCGCTTTCCTGGGCACGCAGGCGCGGGAATAGATTTCGTCCGTTTCGGCCGAGGTGCGGGCTCGGGCCAGGAGCCTTTCCTCGTGCTCGTGAAAATAGACCGAGGCGAGGCCGGTAATGCCGGGGCGGGACTTCAACACCTCGCGATAGATCGCGGGGAAACGCTCGACGTATTGCCGAAGGGGCGGGCGCGGCCCGACAAAGCTGATGTCGCCCTTCAGCACATTCCACAGCTGCGGCACCTCGTCCAGCCGGGCGCGGCGCAGGAAGCGGCCTGTCCTGGTGATGCGCGCCGCCTTGTCGCCGCCCGAGACGCCGCTGTCCTGGGCCACCGTTTTCATCGTGCGGAACTTGACCAGCGGAAAGCCGCGGGTCGGGGTTTCCATCCGCTCAGAGATGTAGAAGACCGGGCGGCCGTCCCGGATCAGGATCAGCAGCGCCGTCAGCGCGATTGGGATGGCAAGGAGAATCCCCAGCACCAGCGCGACCGCGATATCGAAAAGCCGCTTGGCCGGCGTCATGCGGGATCCCTCGTGTCGTGCCATTGGCGGATCATCTCGGCGGGCTCGCTATCGGCGGGGGCGAAGGAATACAAGGATTCGAGCCGGGACAGATCCAGCGTGATGCGCTGGATCGCGGTGGGCGGCGCCTCTTGCCAGCACCAGCTCATTCCCGCGGCAGTTGCGAGATTGGCCATGGCGACCGGCCGAGGCGTGCCGATGTTGACGACATCCGGCAGGGGGTTCGGGTGCCTTGCCAGGGCTACGGTCACACCGGCGAGGGTTTCAGGTCCGATATAGGTGCGCAAGGGGCCCGCGCCGTCGGCAAAGCGGTCGATCCGCAGAGGCGCTTCGGGGCTTGCCGTCCGGCCATTCAGCAGCAGCACGTCCGCCCCGGCGACATTGCCTATGCGCAGGCAGCAAACCTCGAGGCCGCGGTCGCGCCAGGGGGCGCAGGCTGCCTCCATGGCCAGCTTGGCATGGCCATAGGCATTGACGGGACGGAGGGGGCTATCCTCGTCGAGCGGGCCATCGCCAGCCGGCGCGCCATAGACGGCGGAGGAGGAGGTCACAAGCACACGGGGAATCCCGGCCGCATGGGCGGCGGACAACGTAGCTTCGGCCAGCGCGATATTGACGCTGAGGTCTGCCCCCGGTCCGGGCGTTACCCCCGCAAAGGCGATGAGGCAATCCAGCGGGCCAGCCCCGTCGGGCAGGGGGCCGGTGAGCAGATCCCACTCGAGACCCTCCCCTGGCCTGCGGCTCTGCACAATCAGCACGCACGGCGGCGGCTCGGCCTGCCAGTGCCGCCGGAGCATCCGGCCGACACGCCCGCTGGTCCCGGTTACAAGCCAGCGGGGTTGGGTGGTGGAAGGGGAACTATCTGTCATTGCTGCATATGCCTGCGTTTGCGCTTCGCTGACCCCCGCGGGTCGGTCTTCAGGCTGTCGGCGGTAGCACTTCCGCGCAATGCCGGAGAGGTGCGACAGGTGGTACAGCTTCTGCACCCCGGCGTGGCTGTCCATCGAGAAGCAGCCATGGAAAGGGGCTAGTCGACAGGATGCCCAGGGCGGTTAGCAGGCTAGAGGTCAGCGCGAAGACGGATGCGAGCGCAAAAGCCACGATTCCCTCCAGAGAGGCAGGCGAGCAGAAATGTTGTCGGGGACTCGGGACAATCGGAGGACAATCAGAAAGACAAGAGGATCGGGCCGGACGTTAGCGCATGCAGCGAAGATCGACAACGGGCCGAGAGTCGCGTGGCGGCATTTGTCATCTGCCGGCGGCGGGAAACTGCTTGCGGTTGCAGAATGTTCCGGGTAGGTCGCGGAATCCGGCATTGGCAGATCGCGGGGTTTCGCCTATCCAGACCCTGCTGTCGTCGTACCCGGGAGACAGTGGAACAGCCTGCGGGCAGTTGCCGTCGCCCCGCTCCGCCACGCGAGGCTGCTACGGACTTTCAGGTGCCACCGTAGCGGTTCAGACCGAGGTTCAAGAATTTGCGACCAACGTGACCATCGGCGGCTGGCCGCACAGAACGTGGGCTCCTACGATCAGCACCTCCGACACTGGGGCTGCTTCCAAATCTCAAAGCCAAACTTTCTGAAGAAGTCGCTCTAAGTATACTGACATGGTGATCGTATGTGTCGAGGCGCGACATGGCCCGGGCAGACCTGGCCACAGAGGCTCGCCCGTAGTGATGTCAACGCGAACCTGATCTTCCAGTGATTGCTCTTTCCCGGTTCGCGCCAGGCCCCGCCTCGGCCCTGCCCCCACCAGAGGAGGCACGCTTTCTGCCTGTAGAGATTGTCGCTGAGACCAGGTCTGCCCCGGCAGCAGCGGCCGAGAGCCACATCGAGATCGAGCTGGATAGCGGTCACTGGATGCGCATCAACGGTGGCTATGATCCCGACGTCTTGGCGCGGCTGATCCCAGGGCTGACGATTTGATCTCGGTTCCGGCGAACACGCGGGTCTGGCTGGCGGCGGGGATCACCGACATAAGGGCTTTGCAGCCTTGGCGGCGCAGGCCGAGGCGATGTTAAAGCAGGGCCCCTTTGCAGGCCATCTCTTTGTCTTCCGTGGTCGCCGAGGTGAAGCGATCCTGATCGAGAAATCCGAGTTCGTCGAGGATGACGAAGTCGAGCCGATGCCCGGCCAGGCGACCCACCCGCCCTGCACGGGCCTCGGCCTCGAACCTGTTCACGCGGTCCACAATATTGAAAATCTTCCGCTGGCGCCGTTGCCGATGGCGGCTCGCGCGATCGCCACGGAGATATGGGTCTTGCCGGCCCCAGTACCGCCGACCAGCACGACATTGCGCTGCTAGCGAAGGAACTCCCTGCCAGATCGCGCACCAGCATCTCGTTGATCGGCGTATCATCGCAAGCGAACTCCTCGATCTCCCGGGCATAGGGCAGCTTGGCAGTGGTGATCTGATATTTGACCGATCGCGCCTTCTTCTCGTTGATCTCGGCTGCCAGCAACTCGCCCACAATCTGACGGGGTTCACGCTGACGGCGCACGGCAACTGCCATGAGTTCGTCGTAGGCGGCGCGCACGCCGTAGAGCTTCAGTTCACCCATCGCTGCCATGATCTCAGTACGATCCATCAGCCAGCCCTCCGCAGCAGGTCATAGCGGGCACAGTCGGCCTTCGGTTCATGGGTCAGCTGCAGGGCCGGAGAGATGAGCGGCAAGGGTGGCGGCTCCGGGTCGCGTCTGCGGGACGGGATATTGAGGATCACCGGGGCGGAGTGGACGCCCTGATCGAGCGCTTCGGCACAGGCCTTCTGCACGGCGGGAACCCCCTCCGTCGCCACGGCGCCGAGGATCTTCACCATCTCGCGGTCGCCATCCGACGACCCCAGCAACTTGCGGCGGATCTGCTCGAGGGCACCGGGCAGAACTCAGTCCTTGAACGGTGCGCCATTGCTCAGCGCCCTGGGTTTGCGAAACAGGACAGGCGCATAGTGCCAAGGATTGTAGATTGTCCGGTCGCGGCCGAAGTGACGGGGATGGCCCCCGACGATGATCCCGTCCGGGTGGCGAAATCACGCCGATGCGAGGAGGCTTGCGTCAGCCGGTCACCAGCACGAAGCGGCCCGAGCCGGCGAGGGGGCTGATCCACTGGCGGGACTGGCGGATGGCGCCGCCCTCGAACCAGAACTCGTTGGTCAGCCGTCCGCCTTCGCGCAGGCAGGTCTCGACCACGTGGCGGGTGGAATGCTGGCGGCCGTAGACCGCCACCGCCTCCTGCCCCTCGGTCGCCGAGGTGCAGGCATAGTCGCGGCGCTGGCCGGCGTCGTTCTCCCAGGTGTAGAAATAGCTGCGCCGGCCCCCATGCCGCGCACCAGCGGCACGATCTCGAACACCTCGACCGAGGCGGGCATCACCCGGCTCAGCGCCCGGGCGGTGCGGCCGATGGCCTGCGGGCCCGAATCGATCTGGGTGTTGCGGACGCGCAGGTGGACGGTGGTGGCGGTGTAGGAGAAATCCTCGACGATCAGCCCGTCGGGGGCCAGTTCCTTCGACAGCTTGCCGCGCAGGCTCTCGGCCGCGCCGGGCTGGGTGGTCCAGCCGCCGCTCCAGGCCGCGGGATCGGCGCTGCGCGAGGGGCGGGTGCCCACCTGCCCCGGCGCCGGGCCGAGGATGCCGCCGGCCGGGCGGCGCTTGGGGTCCATGGTCAGCTGCACGTTGAAGCCGATCTCGGTGCCGTAAAGCGAGTAGAGGCCGACCCGCACCGCCTCGGCATATTCGTATTCCACGCCGAAGTTGAACGGGCTGCGGCGCTCGAAGATCTTGCGATCCCCGGACACCTCGTCATAACCGTCCGAGGAATATTCGGCCTTCGCCTTCCAGTTGTCGTTGATCTGCCATTCCACCCCCGCGAAGGGCGCCACCGGGCCGCGGAACCACTGGTCGATCGAGGGCTTGCCGCCGAGACCGGTGTCGATCCTCGGCCGGTCGCCGAAGGAGCCGATGTCGTTGTAGGACCCCAGCCGCCCCCAGCCCAGGCCGGCCGTCAGCTTCAGCCGGTCGCCGAAGGACTTGGTCGCCACGATGTATTCGGCGGAATTCTTGCCGGTGCCGACGAAATCCTGCAGCCCCAGCGTGACCGCGGGCAGATAATCGGTCTCTTCCAGCAGCAGCAGGCGCAGGTCGAAGGCGCGGTCGTTGTAGGTGTCGTAACCGTCGTTCAGCGGATCGCCGGGCGCCAGCGCATCGCTCCAGTTGCGGGTGGAACTGAAGCGTTAGCTGCCGGAGATCCGCGGGGTGATCTGGAAGGTCAGCGTCGTGCGCAGCTGCGAGCCGAAATAGGCCAGCGTCACGCCGATGGACCCATCCTTCATCGCCTCGCCCGAGGGCATGTCGATAATGCCGGGCACGCCGTAGAAGGACAGGCTGGGGCGCATCTCGGCCAGCGCGGGCGCGGAGCCGGCCAGAACGGCGGCGGCGGATACGGCGGCCAGGCTGCTGATCCGGCGGTTCATCCTGTTCTGCACCCCTCGGCTTCCCTGCACGACCATCCTATGCCGGTCCCCGCCCGCCGTCAGAAGCCCGGCCCGAGGCAGGAGGCCAGTTTCGGCGGGATCATGTCGCCGCCGCCAGCGTAGAGCGCCACATTTGTGGTCATCATGCATCTAGCAAGTCGCAAGCGGTGGGTGATCGCCGCGCGCAACATACAAGCTGGGGAAACCCGCCCCGGCTTTCGCCTTGTCCTTAGCCTGCTTCTCATCCAAATCGAGGGGTCTGGAGCCGGAAGCACGCGTGAACAGGGAGCGCATATGTCGGACTGGATCGACCAGATCATCGCCTTCATCGGGCGCCATCACATGGTTGCACCTTGGATCATGCTCCTCTTCGCGGCGGCCGAGACCACGGCTTTTCTTTCGATCCTGATCCCCTCAACGGCAATCATGGTGGCGGTGGGGGCCTTCGCTGCCAATGGCCTGCTCAGCTTCACCGCGCTTTGGCTCGGAGCCTCAGCGGGAGCAGTAATCGGATCATTCTTCTCCTTTTGGCTGGGAAGGCATTATGGCAGCACCATCCTGACCGTGCGGCCGCTGAGAGACCATCTGGAGTGGATAGCAAAGGCGGATCAAGCCTTTACCCGCTGGGGACCGGTCACGCTGTTAGCCGGCCACTTCACCACAGCGCTACGACCGGTGGTCTTCCTCATGGCCGGCATGAGCGGCATGACACTTTTTCGCTTTGCCTTTTGGAATATTCTTGGCTGCTTCGCTTGGGCCTTCGTCATGCTAAAATTCGGCGAGATCGGCGGAATGGCCATCAACTGGCTATGGGAACGATTGGTGAACTCACTAGCCATAGTAGGATCACAACATCCCTGATCTGCAAGCGCATTGGCATAACCCGCGGTGAAGCTATCTAGGTGTTCAGTCCCGGCATCTGGTGGATCGGGTTCAGGATGAATCTGTCGGGCTCTGATGTCCAGATCTTGCAGATGTATTCGTAAGGCGTGAGGCCGCCGAGCATCTTTAGCCTGCATGCGAAGTTGTAGTCCGCCATGAAGGGAGATGTTGCAGGATGTGATCCGGCGAAAGCTCTGAAGCCTGGTCGCATGCGCGAGCTGGTTCGCGGGATGTGCAGCGATTGGGCGGTGTCGATCCGGACGGCCTGTGGGGCCATCGGGTTCGACCGGTCCACGTTCCACTACAAGTCCTGCCGCATCGATCAGGCTGCCGTGGCAAAGCGGATCCGGGAGATTTGCGAGACGCGTGTCCGGTATGGCTATCGACGCGTCCACGTCCTTCTGGAGCGCGAAGGTTGGGGCATCAACATCAAGAAAGTTTATCGCATCTACAAGGAGTTGGGCATGCAACTGCGGAACAAGACGCCGAAGCGGCGCGTGAAAGCCAAGCTGCGGGATAATCGTGTCGACGCTGGCGGCCCGAACGAGGTCTGGGCGATGGACTTCGTGCATAACCAGTTGGCGACGGGAAAGAAGCTGCGGGTTCTGACCGTCGTTGACACCTTCTCGCGCTATGTTCCGGTGCTCGATGTTCGCTACAGCTACCGCGGCGAGGACGTGGTCGCGACGCTCGACCGGGTCTGTCGGAAGGTCGGCTATCCGAAGACGATCAGGGTCGATCAGGGCACCGAGTTCGTGTCCCGTGACATGGATCTCTGGGCCTACCAGCGCGGGGTGGTCCTGGACTTCTCACGCCCGGGCAAACCGACCGACAATGCCTTCATCGAAGCGTTCAACGGCCGCTTCCGAACGGAATGCCTGAACCAGCACTGGTTCCTGACCCTTGCGGATGCGGAAGAAAAGCTGGAGGCTTGGCGTAGATACTACAACGAGGAACGGCCACACGGCGCGATCGGCAACAAGGTCCCGATCATGCTGACGAAATCGGGGGGCGTCACCAGCCCGTCACCCTGAGCGAAGCCGGAAAACTCGGCCTTCGGGCGGTCCAAGGTTGGGGATCAGATCATAGGAAAGATGCAGCTTCAAGTAATAGTCGGGCCAGTGCCACCGATTCGAATGCGCGATCAGTTGGCCGTGCAGAACTTCTGAAATGGTTCAGCTGAGTCATTGACACAGGCCCATCGAAAAGCGAACAAGGCATGAACGGATCTCGAATTCGGAAATTGGCTGTCTCAATCACAAGAGTGGGAAATCCTCGCCACGCATTTTGTGTTTGCAGCGGCGACTGGATCTTCATCGCTCGCCCATAGACAAATGACAGCAGTAGCTCCAATAGATGACCCTCGTCCATTCTGTGAAGTGCTGCGCGACTGGATGATCCGCAACGAGATGACCTATCGTGCGGCAGCCGCTCGGCTGGATTGGGCCAGAGGATCAATCGGAAATGCCATAGCCGGTGGCCCCGTCCGTCAAGAGCGGGCCTTGCGTGCCCTGATGACGATGGTGGACGAGGGGAGAGCTTGATTCCTCCACTCCGACTTCAGCGCCTTAATCAGCCGCGTCGCTATCGACGGACAGCATTGCCTCCGAAGAATTTGAGCCTCGTCCCCATATGCTAAGATCGATGCCCCTCACCCGGATGATCATTGTCCGAGCATCCTCCGGCTGCATCGTCTCTACCCTCGATAGCCCCGCAATTGGCCCCTTTTGACGTGGAGAGAGCAATTGTGCGCCTCACATTCACCAGCCCCGAGAAAGGATCACCCGTTGCAGGCAAGGCAGCAGACAACCTCGATCGCTTGTCGAAAGCTCCCTGACGGCCTCCATACCCGCTTGGCTCTTTCATCGTGCCAACAAGCCCCCTTTGGCTCGCCTGCGGCCTTGCGATAGCGGCTTTCGCACAAGGGGCAAGGATATCCAGAAAGACCACGACCATAGTTCAGCCTTTCTTTCATAGCGACAGTATGTAAGATGCTGACTCATCAGCGGGAGCTCGGATATCAATGCGATTGACGGATGAATCCACTATTGCCGAATTACGATCGGAAATCAAACGCTTGAATGCGCAACTGGATAATCTAAGTCGTATCATGTTGCGCATGACCAGTCAGGCTACTGCCCAATATGCTATAGGTCAGATTGTGACCGCCAGCTTGGTCGAAAGGGGAACCATTTCTATCGATCAAGTATGCACGTCAATCGAGGGTATGATCGATGTACTACGTGGCGCAAAAGACTCCGAAGGAATTATAGCTGCACTTGACGAGCAGCTTTCCGCATATCGGGATCCAGAAGGATCTCTCAGCAGTGCTCTTTCTATTATGTTTAGCGGGAAGGCTCAATAAAATATATCATTGGATATAATCTACCCTCCTTCAATCTCAATAATCAACTTTGCGCTGCCCGTACTGAAAGCTACGCGAACGAATGTTCATGTCTGCTGAAGCAAGACCTGGTTAAGCGATTGTCGAGCTTCCTTACTTTTTAGAAATGCCCATATCGCGACTTCTGCATGGCGCTCCCGCATCATGATGCGAATGTGATCAGCGTGGACTTGCCCGACTTTTGTGGAGAGCGTTTAGCTCACTTCCCGGGCCTTTCGCTCGAAGGCGACTGGGCTCTGGAAGCCGAGCGATGAATGCCGCCTGACGGGGTTATGAGAGGCCGTCGATGTATCTGGCGACGGCGTTTTCTGCCTGCTGGCGAGATTGCCATGCAACCGGCCAGATCAGCTCCGACTTGATGGTCTTGAAGAACGTTTCCACTATCGAGTTGTCGTAGCAGTTCCCGCGCCCGCTCATCGAGATCAGGATGCCACGTTTGCGCAGCAGCGCCTGATAGTCCACCGAGCAGTATTGCAACCCGCGGTCGGAATGGTGAACCAGCCCCGACCCAGGGTCGCGAGCTACCAGAGCACGGCGCAGGGCTTCGACCGCAAGATCGCGTTTCAGGCGGTCACTCGTGGCCCAACCGACGACGCGCCGCGAGAAGAGGTCCAGTACGATGGCGAGATAGAGCCAGCCCTCTGCCGTCCAGATGTAGGAGATGTCCGCCCCCCACTTCCTGTCCGGGCCGTCCGCTGTGAAGTCCTGCGCCACCAGATTGGGCGCGACGGGCCAGGCATGTTCGCTGTCCGTCGTGCGCTTGAAGCGCCGCTTCTGCCGCGCGATCAACCGGTTCTCTCGCATCAGCCTCGCCGTGCGATGCCGTCCGATCTCATGGCCCTCATCGACGAGATCACGGTGCATGCGCGGACTACCATAGGTGCCGTTCGACAGCGCGAAGGCCGTGCGGATATGAGCCAGATAGACCATGTCCTGCTGCTGGCGGCGACAGGCCGGACGTTCCTGCCAGGCGAAGAAGCCGCTCTGGCTGACACCCAGAACATGGCACATCCGGCTGATCGGGAAGCTGGCCTTCTCTGCATCGATGAAGGCGAACTTCCCCGATTTCCCTCTTTCGCGAAGAAGGCCGCGGTGGGTTCAACCGGTCAGGGCAACGGCTTCGTTCAGAGTATCAGCCGGGGTCCTGTAGCCAAGGGTCTTTCGGGGTCGTGTGTTCAGGCTGAGGGCGACGGCATCCAGATCGTCCTGGGACAGGCCCGAGAGGTCCATGCCCCGCGGGAAGTATTGGCGCAGCAACCCGTTGGTGTTCTCATTGCTACCGCGCTGCCAAGGACTTTGTGGGTCGCAGAAATAGACCGCGACCTCGGTGGCCAGAGTGAGGCGGCGGTGGAATGCCAGCTCGGTTCCGCGGTCCCAGGTCAAGGACGCCATCAATCCCTGCGGCAAGCGACCGACCTGTCGCACGAAGGCTTCCACGACGCTGCCCGAGTCCTTGCCGCCAACGCGCACCAGCATGACAAAGCGGGATCGGCGTTCGACCAGCGTGGCGATGTGGCTGTTGCGCGCGCCGCTCAGCAGGTCGCCCTTCCAATGGCCCGGCACGGCACGGTCTTCGATCTCGGCCGGTCGGTCCCGGATCGACACGGCACCGATGATCTGACCTCGGGTCTGCCCCGTGGTGCTCGCGGTCTTGCCTCTGCGCATGATCCGGCGGCTGCGCAGATGCGCAAGAAGCTCCCTCTTCAACACGCCGCGGGCTTGGACGAAGAGACTTCGATAGATGGTCTCGTGGGACAGCTGCATCTCGCTCCTGCCGGGATAGGTCGCCTTCAGCCAGCCCGAAACCTGCTGCGGAGACCAGCGGCTCTCGAGCCTCTCCGCCACGACGGCACAGAGATCGGGATCGGTCGCGAGCCGACAGGGCTTGGGGCGCAGGGCCTGTCGGCTCGCGCGCTCCTCCGCCCGCGAGGGCCGATACCGGCGGCGCCCCCCGTTCCGGGCAACTTCGCGGCTGATCGTCGATGGTGCCCGACCCAGATCACGCGCCAGCTGGCGGAACGAGATGCCGACCGCCATGCCGCGTGCGATCTCCTCCCGCTCGGCGATGTCGAGCGCACCAGCCCGCCGAAGCCGAGCCGCTGGGGCGATGCCACCCTTGGCGATCAGAACTCCGAAGACCGATCCGGCATGCTTGCCAAGCGCGCGCCCGATATCGCTGAGCGTCTCGCCAGCCTTCCACCGCTGCCACAGTTCGACCTTCTGTTTCCTCGACATTCCCGGCCGTCCCGTCCGTGCCATTGTTCGCTCCCTCAGCGCATCATGAAACCCATCATGTTGCCCTGACCGGTTGAACCCACCGCGGCTTTTTTAGGATATCGCGCTCCTGCTTCAGAACCGCATTCTCCCGCCGCAGACGCTTCAGCTCGGCATGCAGATCAACCGGTGCCTCGCTTGGCTCACTGGCATCGCGTTCCTGCCCGAGCCAGCGCGTCAGCGTCGACAAGCCAATGCCCAGATCCTCCGCGATCTCCCGCCCCGGCCGACCGCTGGTCAGCGCCAGCCGCACCGCTTCACGCCGAAATTCCGGCTTCGGTCTGTTCCCGTTTCTCATAGAACACCTCATGGTTCCTCAGTTGGTGCTCTCCACATGTTCCGGGCAAGTCCAAGTCTCAGCGGAAATTAACAGCATCAGTATCATCAAGCTGGATCCGGCACTGCTGACGGCAGCGGAAGACTGCAATATGAGGCGTTCACTACTCCCGATCCAGCGCTCGATCATGCTCCTGCCGATCCATCAACCTGCGCTCCGCGTTCTCCGTCTCCCGCAGGGTCAAGCCGACAGTCACATACGACTTGGCCGCAGAGACGACGGCCCGCGCGATCCAGCGCCGTCGCTCCGGATCGGAGACATCCGCGGCAAGCGCCTCGGTGCGTCCACCGGCGAGCTCGGCCATGATCCCCGCGCCGTAGCGCCGTCGCAGTTCTTCGGCGAAGCGCTCGGCATGGGCATCCCCCCGGAATTCGATCCTGCCCTCCGTTTCCATGATTCCCGCTATCGCGTGCAGGGTCCGGACCAGGCGATCATTCGACTCCAGCCGCTCCTGCTCCCTTGCATGGTCGATCAGGGCCTCGGCTTTGGCGTAGAACCCGTCCAGCTGCCCGGAGACCTTCCCGGCCTGCTCGGGATCGCGTAGATCGAGCCGCCACCGGCCGGCGATGACGAAGAGATCGGTCCGGATCCAGTCGCGCTCTTCCCAGGCATTGGCCGCCCCGGTCTCCAGCCGCCTGGCAATGGTCTCCGGGTTCAGCCCGGCCCCAGAGGCCGCAGCCAATATGCCATCACGCAGCTCGCCGGCGGCGCCCGGACGCAGCCGAACCATCTCGCCACCCCGGCGAAGGTTCTCCTCCTCGAGGGCAATGCCATAGATCTCCGATTGCGGACGCTGGCGCAGCAGCTCTGCACCGCGGGCATCGCCTAAGGCTCGTGCAATGTCCTCTGCATAGCCGTGGAGTTCTTCCCGCAGCGTCTTGCGCTCCGCCGCCGACATCTGGCGGATCTTCTGCTCCGTCGCGGCCATCCAGCCATTGAAGTGCCGCTCCAGATCGGCGCGCTCGGCATCCGCCTCGAGGACCGGGAAGGGGCGGATCACCCCGCCCCGCCGCAATACGGCCTGGGCCTCGGTGATCCGTGGCGAGATTTCCGGGAGCTCCGTCAGCGCCGCAACATATAACAGCCCACGCATGACCTCGGCCGAACGCGCGAATGTCGCCAGCGCATCCTCCAACGCCCGGCCCTCGCGCATCCGCTCCTCGGGCGCCCTGCCCTCCCGCCGCGCCCGCTCGATCTCCGCCCGGTTCGGGCCATAGGTCAGGATGCCCCGCTCGGCGCGCGAGGTCGCGTCGAGGCACACCCCCTCCTCGGCCGCGATCGCCACCATGCGCTCCTTCATCATGGCGAGGTTGAAGACATGATTCCTGGCCATGTAGAACCAACTGTCGTTTGCCAATCCCCGGTTGTTGGGCACGATATGGACATGGGGATGCGGCCGGTCGGTGTGCAGCGCCGCGACATAGGCCCATTCATCATCCTGGTGCTCGCCCGACTGGAACATCTCGAAGGCCCAGGCCTCGGCGATCAGCTGCGCCTTTTCCGGCCGGACATGGGCCGGAAAACTCATCAGCAGATGACTGGTATGGCCGTTCTTAGGCGTGCCGCGCCAGCCATCGACCCAGGTCTCCACGATCTCGCGGCGCTCCTCCGGCGCCAGCCCGCTGGCGTTCGGATCATGGGTGACGGCATTGCCGAAGATCGCGGTGGACTTCGAGAAAAGATAGCTCAACTGCCCGGAGAGTTCCTTCGCATTCGCGGTGCCGCCCTTGCCGATCCTCTTCAGGACCGCCGCATTGGAGCCGAGCGCGAAGCGCCAGAACTGCCCGGCTCTGGGAGAGAAGCTGAAGCCCTGCCGGACCTGCAGCCCGCCCCTGCCCCGGCCGCGCTGCGGCCGCAGGAGATCGATCTCGCCAAGGACGGCCTCGGCCATCCCGACAGGACGTGCGCCAAGCTTAACCATTGCACCCCTCCTCCCCGGCAAGGAAGGCTCGGAACAGCGCCCTGCCCTGCCGCCGCCGCTCGGCAACGACCTGACCCAGGAGGCTGCGCATGCCGGGCAACTCGTGCCGCAACTCATTTACGGCTTCCCATTGATCCCGCGCCAAGTCGATCCGGCCACGCTTGGCGGCCAGCGCGAGCTGGTTCACGCCGGTGCCGATCCGGTGCAGATCCTGCTGCAAAGCACTGAGATGCCCAGTATCCGTTTGGGAGAACTCTAGGAAACCAGACGCCATTCGGATCACCAAGCGCACCCCGTCCGACCGGGATCGAGCGCGGAGTTCCGAGCAGAGACCATCGTACGCTGTCAGTTCCTCCCCCGTCAGCCGGCAGGAGATCATACCCCCGGCCGAGGCCGTCCCTAGCTCGACACATGCCTTCCTGGAGGCGGTCGAACTTGAAACAGCCGGCGCGCTATCGGCAATTACGCACCCCTCTTTAGCGATTCCGTGGAGCTTCTTCATGATCGTGGCACCCGCTCATATATATGTTCCACACCCCATCACCTTCACTTATTACAGACAGGCACGGAAATCTCAACAACCATAGGGAGATTTTTTCTTTTAAAGAAAACTCCATACAGACTACGGAAACGCGCCCCAACAAGACCTCATATATCTTCGATCACAAGGCAGGCAGCGAGATCAGCTTTCGCAACGGAAGAACCCATCCCGACGAACGAAGTGAGGAATTCATACAACATGCTGATAAAAATACACTTTATACCCATTCGATCGGTGCTCTTCGCAACGCCCCACTCAGAGTAACGAGATGTGATTTAAGATTTCTCCTGCACGGAATCAGCATCCAGGGCTCGATTCATTCACAGACAATGCCAAAGATAAGAGAAAGGATTTCGGCGATCAGATAAAGACCGGAGAAGAGCGTCGGGGAAGATTCGGGGTTGAAGGTCGGAAACCGGAGATAAGAGAAAGGAGATCGGAGAAAAGATAAAAGAGAGCAGGGAGAGGCGAAGGGGATGCGATCTACGCTTTGTGATATGTGGCAGTCGGCCGGCGGAACCATGGAGGAACGATGCACGTCCAGTCAGCGGCACGGGAACCCGGAACGCTGTGGAAGTCATCGCAGGAGCCGGCACAGGGCAAGAGGTGTTGGCACTCTTCCTCGAACACCTCCCAGATTGTCCGGTGCGCCTATTAGGGATGGCGATGCAGCCGCTCTGGAGGCCGGCACCATCGGCGCTGGTCCTGATCTGGAATTCGTCGCCGCCGGTGGCGCCCATCTCGGCCCGGCCGGAAAAGCCGGTCTGGAACAGGAGGCTGGCGGTATCCCCCGCCGCCGCCTTGTTCAGCTTCAGCTGATGCCCCGCCCCGGCATGGTTCAGCAGCGTCGCCGGAGCGCTGACGGCCAGCCGGTTGACCGCATCCGGCGTGGCCGAGACCCCCAGCCGCGCCGTCAGCGGCCCCTCAGAGGGCGTCTTCCAGGTCAGCCCGTCGAAGACCGCCACCTGCCCCTCCGCCAGCACCTGCGCCTGCCAGCCCGGGCGGGGCTGGTGGAACTGCCAGCCCGCCGCCGTCATCACCGCCACCTGCCCCGCCCTGCCCGACCAGTCCAGCGTCGCCCCCGCCGGCACGATATGCCGGTCCCCCGGCACCGCCAGCGCCGGGAGGCATGGTCTGGCTGCGGTCGATCACCGCCAGCTGGACGAGGACATCCAGCGCCGCCAGCGCCTCGTTGTGGGTGACGTGCTTCTGCGCCTGGCTGGGCAGGATCAGGGGAAGCCCCAGGATGTCGGTATCGTCGGGCATATGCATCTCCGCGGGAAGGCCTTGGACGGCGCGACCCTAGGAAGAGGCATCTCAACACCGGGTAACCCGGCCGCACGCTGCCCGGCCGGCGGGCGCAACGCCCTTCAGGTCTCCACCACCCCGGCGGGCAGCCGCGCGCCGCGCGCCTCGGCCCGGGCCTCGGCCCAGGTGTTCAGGCTGATCGCTCCGATGATCAGCGCCCCGCCGGCCAGCACCCAAGGGTCCACCGCCTCGGAAAAGGCGAGGGCGCCGAGCGCGGTCGACCAGACGATCTGCAGGAAGCTGACCGGCTGCGTCACCGCCAGCGGCGCGGCCGAGAAGGCCCGCGTCATCGCGTAATGCCCGCCGGTCGCCAGCGCGGCGACCAGCCCCAGCCAGGCCAGTTGCGCCGGGCTGACCGGTTGCCAGACCCACAGCGCCAGCGGCAGAAGCCCCAGCGTCACCGAGACCGACATCACCGCCACCACCACCGAGGCCGGGGCCGCCGCCGCCAGCCGCTTGGCGACGATGTAGCTGGCGGCGAAGCACAGGGTGGCGGCGATCTGGGCCAGATGCCCCTCGGTCACCTCGCGGAAGCCCGGGCGCAGCACCAGCATCGCCCCCGCCAGCGCCGCGACGACCACCATCACCCGCCGCGGCCCGAAGCGCTCTCCCAGCATCAGCCCGGCGATCACCAGCACCAGCACCGGGTTCAGGAAGGCGATGGCCGACATCTCGGCCACCGGCACCCGCGCCATGGCGTGGAACCAGAACACCACCGCCGCCACATGCAAGAGGCCGCGCCAGCCGAACAGCCGCCAGACCGGCGCGGGCAGGCCCATCCGCAGCACCCGTGGCACCACCGGCAGGAAGAAGACCGCGCCGAAGGCGAAGCGGATGAAGGCCGACTGCGCCGCGGGCAGGTCGGTGCCGAGGTATTTGACCACCCCGTTCACGCCGACGAAACACAGGCCCGACAGCAGCATCCACAGGATGCCCGCCAGCGCCCGCCGTTTTCCCCGACCCGATTCCATCCGGCGACCAGAGCCGCCGGCTCAGGAAAAGGCAAGCCCCGCCGCAATCGCCCACATCACCAGCCCGACGCCGACCTCCAGCCAGACCCAGGCCCCCGGCCGGGCGAAGACCGGCGCCAACAGCCGCGCCCCGAAGCCGAGCGTCGAGAAGAACACCGCCGAGGCCGTCATCGCCCCCAGGGCGAAGGCCAGGCCGCGCCCCGGATATTGCGCCGAGATCGAGCCGAGCAGGACCACCGTGTCCAGCCAGACATGCGGATTGGCCCAGGTCAGCAGCAGGCAGGTCGCCAGCACCGCCTTCAGGCTGGCCGCCCTGCCCTCGGCCGGCCGCAGCGCCTCGCCGCCCTTCAGCGCCGCGAGGAAACGCAAGGCGCCATAGACCAGCAGGAAGGCCACGCCCGCCCAACGCATTGCCCCGGCCAGCCAGGGCACCGCCTGCGACACCGCGCCGAAGCCCGCCACCCCGGCGGCGATCAGCAAGGCATCCGACCCGGCGCAGACCGCAACCACGGCGCCCACATGCTCGCGCCGCAGCCCCTGCCGCAGCACGAAGGCATTCTGTGCCCCGATCGCCAGGATCAGGCTCAACCCGGTCAGGAACCCCGCCGCCGCCGCCTCGACCATCCGCCGCACTCCCTTGTGCCCGCGGCCCTGCTACCGGCAGGAAGGCTGGCATTCCAGTTAATCCTTTGCGCCCTGATTAAGTTCTTCTAATCTTCATCTTGGCCCAAATATCCTCGGGGGGTCCGGGGCGAAGCGCCCCCGGCGGCCAGCCACAAGCGAAAGCCCGTCATGTTCGATCCCGCCCAGCTCGCCGCCCTCGCCGCCATCCACCGCCGCGGCTCCTTCGAGGCCGCCGCGGCCGACCTCCACGTCACCCCCTCCGCCATCTCGCAACGGATCAAGGCGCTGGAAGAGGCGGCGGGCACCCTGCTCCTGACCCGCGGCCAGCCCTGCACCGCCACGCAGGCGGGCCTGCGGCTGGTCCGCCACCATGACGAGATCGCCCTGCTGACCCGGCAACTGGCCGAGGACCTGCCCGGCCTGGCCCCCGGCCCGGCCACGCTGCGCATCGCCGTCAACGCCGACAGCCTGGCCACCTGGGTGATCCCGGCGCTGGCCGCAACGGAAGACCTGCTCTTCCACCTCGTCATCGACGATCAAGAGGTCAGCCAGCACTGGCTGAAGCGGGGCGAGGTGGTGGCGGCGATCACCGCCCATCCCGGCCCGCTGCAGGGCTGCGACACGATCCCGCTGGGCAGCCTGCGCTACCGCGCCACCGCCAGCCCCGGCTTCAGGGCCCGCTGGTTCCCCGAGGGGCCTACCGCCGAAGCCTTGGCCCATGCCCCGGCACTGGTCTACTCGCCCGGAGACCCGCTGCAACACCGCTGGGTGCACAGGCTGACCGGCCGCACCCCCGCCTTCCCGGCGCATATGCTGGCCTCGTCGCAGGGCTTCGTCGATGCCGCCCTCGCCGGCCTCGGCTGGGCGATGAACCCCGAGCCGCTGGTCGCCCGGCACATCGCCGAAGGCCGCCTCATCGACCTCGCCCCCGACAGCCCGCTGGACGTGGCGCTGCACTGGCAGTTCACCCGCCTCGCCGCCCCCACGCTGGCGCCGCTGACCCGCGCCATAAGTACCGAGGCGGCACGGACCCTCGTCCCGCCCCCCTGATTTTCGTCGAAAATCAGCTTTACAGCTGCGCCGCGACCTCTTCCGGCACGTCGAAGTTGTGGGTGACGGTCTGCACGTCGTCGTCCTCTTCCAGCAGGTCGATCAGCTTCATCAGCTTGGTCGCCGTGTCCAGATCCACCTCGGTGCGCGACTGCGGCCGCCAGACCAGCTTGCTTTCGGTGGATTCCCCGAGCGACGCCTCCAGCGCCTCCGAGACTGCCGACAGGTCCTCGACCCGGCAATAGATCCAGTGGCCGTCCTCGTCGGACTCCACATCCTCCGCCCCGGCCTCGATCGCCGCCATCATCACCTCGTCGGCCGAGCCGGCGCCGACGGGATAGGAAATCTCGCCCAGCCGGTCGAAACCGTGGGACACCGAGCCGGTCTGGCCCAGGTTGCCGCCCGCCTTGGTGAAATAGCTGCGCACGTTCGATGCCGTGCGGTTCAGGTTGTCGGTCAGCGCCTCGACGATGATGGCGATGCCGCCGGCGCCGTAGCCTTCATAGCGGATTTCCGAATAATCCGCCGCGTCGCCCATCTGGGATTTCTTGATCGCCCGGTCGATCACGTCCTTCGGCATCGACTGCGCCTTGGCCGCCTTCACCGCCAGCCGCAGCCGCGGGTTCTTGTCGGGGTCCGGGTCGCCCATCTTGGCGGCCACGGTGATTTCCTTGGAAAGCTTCGAGAACATCTTCGAGCGGATGGCATCCTGCTTGCCCTTGCGGTGCTGGATGTTCGCCCATTTGGAATGGCCTGCCATGGGCCTACCTCTGCCGGTTATCTTCGGTGTGGCCGTCCTCTACACCGCCGCCCCGGCCAAGGGCAACCCCCGCCCCCGGGCACGCAACAGGAAGCGTCTCACCGCTCCGGCGGCGAGACGAAGACCTGATCGGTGCCGCCCGGGCCGGTGACCACCACCTCGGCCATCGGTGCCAGCACGCCCTCGCCGCCGAGCGCCAGCACCACGCCCTCGACCAGCTGGCGCAGGATGTTGGGATTGTCCTCCACCGTCACCGCATAGCCGTAGCCCGGCCCGCAGTTTTCCATCCGCCCGGCCGGCGCCGCCCGCCAGTCGACCGAGCAGCGGGTGCCGTCGGTCAGCACCAGCGTCAGCCTGGTGTCCGTCAGCCGCACCCTCTGCACCCCAGGCTCCGCGACGGGCGCGGCGCAGGCCGCCAGCGCCACCACGAACGGCAGGACCTTCCTCATCGCATCCTCCTCACAGCGGCCAGATCAGCGGGATCAGCGCGCTTGCCACCAGCATGGTCAGCAGGTTCAGCGGCAGCCCCACCCGGGTGAAGTCCGAGAACCTGTATCCCCCCGGCCCGTAGACCATCATGTTGGTCTGGTAGCCGATGGGGGTGGCGAAGGCCAGCGTGGCCGAGAACATCACCGCCACCGCGAAGGGCCGCGGATCGTATCCCAGCTGCTCGCCCAGGTGGATGGCGATGGGGGTGAAGATCACCGCCACCGCATTGTTCGACAGGAACTCGGTCAGCACCAGCCCGATGAAATAGACCCCGAGGATCAGCAGGAAGGGCGGCAGCCCGGCCAGGAAGGGCGCCACCGCATCGACGATCATCCCCACCGCGCCGGAGCGGTCCAGCCCCTCGCCCACCGCCAGCATGGCGAAGATCATCGCCAGCAGGCGGCCGTCGATGAACTCGAAAGCCTCGTCGCTGTCGACGCAGCGGGTGAACAGGATCACCGCCACCGCCAGGAAGGCCAGCGCCTGGATCGGCGCCAGGTCGAAGGCCGACAGCACCACGATGAAGACCAGCGCGGCGATGGCGATCGGAGCCTTGGCGCGGCGGAACGGCTTGACCGAGGGGCGCGAGATGTCCACCAGGTCCATGTCGGCGGCCAGCTTCTGGATGTCCTCGATATTGCCTTCCAGCAGCAGGGTGTCGCCCACCCGCACCGTCAGGTCGTCCAGCTGCCGGCCGATGTTCTGGTTCCTGCGGTGCGCCGCCAGCACATAGACGCCGTAGCGCCGGCGCAGCCGCAGGTCGCCCAGCCGCTGCCCCTCCATCCGGCAGCCGGGGCCGATCAGCACCTCCACCGTCTCGGTCTTGACCGAGTAGAGCTTGTCGACCAGATGCACCTCGCTGCGGCGGTCGAATTCCAGCAGGTCCTGCATCTCGGCCCGCAGGACCACCCGGTCGCCCGGTTCCAGCCGCACCGGGGCGAGGTCGCGCCGCAGCGAGGCATCGCCGCGCAGCACGTCGATCAGCCGCACCCCGTCGCGGCGGAACAGGTCCACCTCCGTGGGCGACTGGCCGATCAGCGGGCTGCCTTCGGGGATCGCCACCTCGGTGAAGTATTTCATCTTCTTGCGGTCCGACAGCAGCACCCCCATCGACTGCCGCACCGGCAGCAGCCTGCCGCCGAACAGCGCCAGATAGGCCCCGCCCGCCAGCGCCACCGCGATGCCGAGCGGCGCGATCTCGAACAGGCCGAAATGCTCCAGCCCCTGCTTGGCCGCCACGCCGTCCACCAGGATGTTGGTCGAGGTGCCGATCAGCGTGATCATCCCCCCGAGGATCGTCATGTAGCTGAGCGGGATCAACAGCTTCGAGGGCGCCGAGCCGATCCTGACCGCGATCTGAATGACGACCGGGATCATCACCGCCACCAGCGGCGTGTTGTTCATGAAGGCCGAGGCGACCGAGACGAAGACGAACAGCACCACGATGGTCAGCTTCGGCCTTTCGCCGACATGCCGCTCGGCCGCGGCGATGATCATCTCCACCGCCCCGGTCCGCACCAGCCCGCCCATCACCAGGAACATCAGCGCGATGGTCCAGGGGGCCGAGTTCGACAGCACCGCGGTGGCGTCCTGCAGCGGCAGGATGCCCAGAAACATCATCACCGCCGCCCCGCCGATGGCGGTGACCTCGACGGGCATAAGCTCCAGCATGAACAGGGCGAACATCGCCGCCAGAAGGGCCAGCGACACCCAGGGCATCGCCTCTGCCGGAAGGATCAGGCCGAACATGTTTCCCCCGCTCCTGCTGCGGCGACCGGCACGGCCGCCGCCCGCCGCCGCGGCTGCACCAGCGCCACCCCGGCCAGCATCGCCGCCATCGCCAGCCAGACCAGGGGCGAGAACCGCTCTCCCAGCAGCAGCATCGCCCAGACCATCCCCGCCGCCGTGGTCAGGTAGCTGGACTGCGAGGCGAAGACCGACCCGGCCGAGGCCGCCAGCCAGACATAGGTGGCGTAAAGCAGCGCATGGAGCGCCGAGGACATCGCCAGCGCCGCATCGTCCCGGCCGAAGGGCGTGGGCCAGTAGAACTGCCCCGTGGCCAGCGTGATCGGCAGCACCAGCACCAGCCCGGCCAGGCAGGCCCCGAACATCGCCTGCAACCCGTCCATCCCCCTTGTGCCGGTGCGGGCGACATAGGTCGCCTCCAGCGCGTAGAACAGCGGCCCGATCATTGCGACCGGCAGGAAGGCCAGCATCGCCGCCTCCGGCAGCCCGGCCCCCGGCGCGGCGATCAGCAGGACGCCGCAAAGGCCGAGCAGCAGCCCCGCCAGCCGCCGCAGCGAGAAGCGGTCCATCCCCAGTGCCAGCGCCAGCGGAAAGGCGATCATCGGCACGGTGGAGATCAGCAGCGACATGATCCCCGCCGGCAGCCGCGCCACCGAGATGTAGAAGGTCGCATTGGGGATCACCGTGCCCAGCACCGCGACGATGACATAGAAGCGCAGCGCCTCGCGGCTGAGCTTCAGCCCCTTGCGCCGCACCAGCGCGACAAGACCCAGCACGATCACGCAGACCACCTGCTGCCAGAGGATCAGCCCGAACGGCCCGTGCCCGCCGCTGGTGGCGATCTTGCCCAAGGGCTGGGTCGAGCCCCAGCCGATGCCCAGCCACAGCAGGACCGGCAGGAACACCCAGCGGCTGCCGGTCAAGGTGCCGCTCAAGGTGCGGCCTCCATCAGCCGCCCGCCCTGCCGCACCATGGCGACGCGGGTGGCCAAGCCGGTGCGGTCGTCGGTCTCGACGAAGACACCGCAGAGCGTGGCCTCACCGCCCGCCGGCTCGAACCGCGCCTTCGACATGCCGGTGACGAAGCGGCGCATCGGCTCCAGCTTCTCCATCCCGATGACCGAGTCGTAGTCGCCGCACATGCCGGCGTCGGTCAGATAAGCGGTGCCGCCCTTCAGGATCTGCGCATCGCCGGTGGGCACATGGGTATGAGTGCCGACGACAAGGCTCGCCTGCCCGTCGCACCAATGCGCCATCCCCATTTTCTCGGAGGTGGCCTCTGCATGGACATCGACGATGGCCGCCTGCACCGCGGCGCCCAGCCTATGCGCCTTCAGCACCGGCTCGATGGCGGAAAACGGGTCGTCGAAAGGCTGCTTCATGAACACCCGCCCCAGCACCTGCGCCACCAGCACCTTGCGGCCGCCGGGCGCGTCATAGACCCGCGCGCCCTTGCCCGGCGCCAGTTTCGAGTAATTCACCGGCCGCAGGATCCGCGGCTCTTCCTCCAGCAGCGGCACGATGTCCTTCTGGTCGAAGGCATGGTCGCCCAGCGTCACCACGTCCGCCCCCGCCGCCAGCAGGCCGCGCGCATGTTCCGCCGAAAGCCCCATGCCGCCGGTGGCGTTCTCGCCGTTGACCACGACGAAATCCAGCCCCCAGGCCGTGCGCAGCGCAGGCAGCCGCTCGGCCACCGCACGGCGGCCGGTCTTGCCCATCACATCGCCCAGGAACAATAGCCTCATGCGCTCCGATTAGGCCCCCGGCCCGGTTCCCGCAAGCCCCGACAGAAGGCGCGGACCATTCGGGCCCTCCGCCGGAGATGAATATTCTCCCCGCCCCCCTCGGGCCACCGGGGCCGCGCCGGAAATCCCCCGCCGCCCTTTGCAATCGCCCCGCCTGGGCCCTACCTTCCCGCCATGGTCCCGCTTCCCGCCCCCCTCTCCCGCTGGTTCGCCGCGCAAGCCTGGGCGCTGCATCCCCACCAACAGGCGATGCTGGAGCGCGCCTCCGCCGCCTCCACCCTGCTGATCGCGCCCACCGGCGGCGGCAAGACGCTTGCAGGATTCCTGCCGACGCTTGCCGAACTGGCGCAGAATCCCGCCCCCGGCTTGCACACGCTCTACATTTCGCCGCTGAAAGCCCTGACCGCCGACATCCGCCGCAACCTGCGCCGCCCGATCGAAGGCGCGGGCCTGGCGATAAGGGTCGAGGACCGCACCGGCGACACCTCCGCCACCGCCCGCAAGCGCCAGCGCGCCGATCCGCCGCATATCCTGCTGACCACGCCGGAAAGCCTGGCGCTGCTGCTCAGCTACGAGGACGCAGGGAAAGTCTTCGGCGGCCTGCAACGGGTGATCGTCGACGAACTCCATGCGCTGGCCGAGTCGAAGCGCGGCGACCAGTTGACCCTGCTGCTCGCCCGGCTACAGAGCCTTTCCCCCGGCCTCCGCCGCGCCGGCCTCTCCGCCACGGTCGAGGACCCGCCCGCGCTGGCCCGCTTCCTCGCCCCCGGCACGCAGGTGCTTCTGGCCGATCCCGGCCCCGATCCCGACATTTCCATGCTGGAGACCCCGCAGGCGCCGCCCTGGTCCGGCGGTGGCGGCCGCCATGCGATCCCGGAAATCCTGAAGCAGATCAAGGCCCACCGGACCACATTGATCTTCCACAACACCCGCGCCCAGGCCGAGCTGTTCTTCCACGACCTCTGGCTGTCGAACGACGAGGGCCTGCCCATCGGCATCCACCACGGCTCGCTCGCCCGCGAACAGCGCGAGAAGGTGGAGGCCGCGATGGCCGAGGGCCGGCTGCGCGCCGTGGTCTGCACCGGCTCGCTGGACCTCGGCATCGACTGGGGCGATGTCGATCTGGTGATCCAGGTCGGCGCGCCGAAGAACGTCAAGCGACTGGTGCAGCGGATCGGCCGCGCCAACCACCGCTACAACGCGCCGTCGAAGGCGCTGCTGGTCCCCGCCAACCGCTTCGAGGTGGTGGAATGCCGGGCCGCTCTCGATGCCGTCCGCGACCGCACGCTGGACGGCGAACCGCGCGGCCCCGGCTCCCGCGACGTGCTGTGCCTGCACATCCTGATGACCGCCTGCGCCGGCCCCTTCGATCCCGATGCGCTCTACCGGGAGATCGCCACCGCCGGCCCCTACCACGACATCTCGCGGCTGGACTTCGACCGCACGCTGGATTTCGTGGCGACCGGCGGCTACGCGCTCCGCGCCTACGACCGCTGGCAAAGGCTGAAGCAGACCGGCCCGCTCTGGCACCTGCGCGATCCGCGCACGGCGGCGGTGATCCGCCAGAACCTCGGCACCATCGTCGACAGCGAGATGATGAAGGTCCGCCTGCGCGGCCGCGGCCAGCCGCTCGGCGAGGTCGAGGAATCCTTCGCCTCCTCGCTGACCCCCGGCGACACCTTCCTGATGGCCGGCCAGATCGTCCGCTACGAGGGGCTGAACGAACTGACCGTCGAGGTCACCCGCTCCGCCGCGAAGGATCCGCGCGTCGCCGTCTATTCGGGCACCAAATTCGCCACCTCCACCCTGCTGGCCGACCGTATCCTGCAGATCTTCCAGCAGGAGGACTGGCCTGGCCTGCCCGCCCACACCGCCGGCTGGCTGGCGCTGCAACGGCAGGTCTCCCGCCTGCCCGACCGCGATTCGCTCTTGCTGGAAAGCTTCCCGCACGAAGGGCGCGAGCATCTCTGCATCTACGGCTTCGCCGGGCGCAACGCCCAGCAGACCCTCGGCCTGCTGGTGACGAAACAGATGGAGGAACAGGGGCTCGACCCGCTCGGCTTCGTCGCCACCGACTACGCCACGCTGATCTGGGGCCTTTCCCCCGTCACCGACCCTGCCCCGCTGTTCGAGGTGGAAACCCTGCGGCAGGGGCTGGAGACCTGGCTTTCCTCCAACGCCCTGATGAAGCGCACCTTCCGCAACGTCGCCATCGTCGCCGGCCTGATCGAGCGCAGCCACCACGGCCGCCGCAAGACCGGGCGGCAGGCCACGTTTTCCTCCGACATCCTCTACGACACCCTGCGCCGCTACGACCCCGGCCACCTGCTGCTGCAGATCACCAGGGACGAGGCGATGCGCGGCCTGATCGACTTCTCGCGGATCGAGGGCCTGCTGGCCCGCACCGAAGGCCGCATCGACCTGCGCCGCCTGGACCGGGTGACGCCGCTTTCCGCGCCGCTGTTCCTGGAGCCCAGCAAGGTGCCGATCGAGGGGCAGGCCCGCGAAAAGCTTGCAGATGCGGCGGCGAAAGCGCTTATGCAGGCGGCAGGACTTGTCTGAATCATGCATTTCGCCCTGACCCTCGGCCCCGAGACCCTGCACGCCCTGCCCTCCGGCGCGCTGCACTGGCCCGCCCGCCGCCTGCTGGCGGTCAGCGACCTGCATCTCGGCAAATCCGCCCGTCTCGCCCGCCGCGCCGGGGCGCTGCTGCCGCCCTACGAAACCCGCGCCACTTTGGAGCGACTGGATGCCGACATCGCCGCCACCGCCCCCGCGACGGTGATCTGCCTCGGCGACAGTTTCGACGACCTCGCCGCCGCCGACAGTCTGGACGAGGGGGACGCCTTGTGGCTGACCCGGCTGATGGCCGGGCGGGAGTGGATCTGGGTCGAAGGCAACCACGATCCCGGCCCGCTGTCGCTGGGCGGCAGCCACCGGGCCGAAGTCGGCTTCGGCGCGCTGACCTTCCGGCACATCGCCGACCCGGCGGAAATGTTCGAGATTTCAGGCCATTACCACCCGAAGGCCCGGCTGGCCGGACAGGGAAAACCCTGTTTCCTGGCCGATGCGCGGCGGCTGATCCTGCCGGCCTACGGCGCCTATACCGGCGGGCTTTGGTGCGAGGACCCCACCCTTTCCGGCCTGATGCAGCCCGGCGCCCTTGCGATCCTGACCGGAGCAAGGGCGCGGGCGATCCCGATGCCGCGTTAGGCCGTCAGCCCCTTCGGTTCTTCCAGCCCGTTGGCGCGGCAGCAGGCGGTCAGGGTATTGGCCAGCAGGCAGGCGATGGTCATCGGCCCCACCCCGCCCGGCACCGGGGTGATCGCCCCGGCCACCTTGGCCGCGCTTTCGTAATGCACGTCGCCGACCAGCTTGGCCTTGCCGTCGCGCTCGATCCGGTTGATGCCCACGTCGATCACGGTGGCCCCCGGCCGCACCATCTCGCCGGTGATCATCTCCGGCCGGCCCACGGCGGCGACCAGGATGTCGGCCCGCTTGCAGACCTCGGCCAGGTCCTTCGTGCGCGAATGCGCGATGGTCACGGTGCAGCTGTCGCCCAGCAGCAGTTGCGCCATCGGCTTGCCGACGATGTTCGACCGCCCCACCACCACGGCATTCAGCCCCGAGAGCGAGCCGTGATGGTCGCGCAGCATCATCAGGCAGCCGAGCGGCGTGCAGGGCACCATCGACTTCTGCCCGGTCCCCAACAGCCCCACGTTCGAGATGTGGAATCCGTCCACATCCTTCGCCGGCTCGATCCGGTTGATCACCAGTTCCGAGTTCAGGTGAGCAGGCAGCGGCAACTGCACCAGAATCCCGTGGACTTTCGGATCGGCGTTCAGCTGGTCGATCAGCGCCAGCAGCTCGGCCTCGGACGTCGTGGCCGGCAGACGATGTTCGAAAGAGGCCATTCCGACCTCGACGGTCGAGGCGTGCTTGTTGCGCACATAGACCTGGCTGGCCGGGTCCTCGCCCACCAGCACCACGGCGAGACCCGGCTGGATGCCCTTCTCGTCCTTCAGCTTCGTCACATGGGCCGCCACCTGCGCCCGCACATTGGCCGCAAAGGCCTTGCCGTCGATCACCTTGGCCGTCATCCGATCCTCCTTCAGACCGCGGCCGCAAAGGCGGCGCGGTAATGGTCCATCTGCATCCGTGTCGCCAGAACGGCGTTGTTCATCAGGATCGCCACCGTGACCGGGCCGACCCCGCCGGGCACCGGGGTGATCCAGCCCGCCACCTCGGCGCAGCTGGCGAAATCGGCGTCGCCTACGGTCTTGCCGTCGACCCGGTTGATGCCGATGTCGATCAGCGCCGCCCCGGGTTTCAGCATCTCGCCCCGCACCAGCCCGGGCTTGCCGACGGCGACGAAGACCGCATCGGCGGCGCGGCTGTGCACCGCCACCTGCCGGGTCATGTGGTGGCAGACGGTGACGGTGGCGCCCAGGCCCATCATCAGGAAGGCGATCGGCTTGCCGACGATCTCGGAATGGCCGATCACGCAGACATCCAGCCCTTCCATCTTCAGGGGCAGCGTCTTCAGGATCTCCACCGCCGCTACTGCGGTGCAGGGGCCGAGGGTCAGGTCGTTGTAGACGATGTTGCCGATGGACGAGGGATGCATCCCCTCGACATCCTTCAGCGGATGCACCGCCTTCTGCAGCGATTTCACCGGGATATGCGAAGGCAAGGGGCGCTGGATGATGACGCCGTTCACCCGCGGGTCGGCGTTCAGGCCCTGGATGACGCCGGTCAGCTGCTCCAGCGAAATCGCCTCGGGGTAGTTGCGGGCCTCGAAGGCCACACCCGCGGCCTCGGCCGAGCGCTGCTGGTTGCGGACATACAATTCCGCCGCCGCCACGTCGCCGACCGAGATCGACACCAGCCGCGGCGCCCATCCGGCCTCGGCCAGCCTTTCGGCCTCGGCGCGGGTCTCCGCGCGCATCCGGGCCGCGATGGCCTTGCCGTCGATCAGCGTGGCACTCATCTGCCGCTTCGTCCCTTCCTCAGCCCCGCCGCAGCGAATCCGGCCCCAGCCGGCTTTCCTCGCGGGCGATGGACCAGTCGATCAGCCGCCGCCACAGCTTTTCCACCAGATCGGGCGGCAGGCCGTAGGTCTCGGCATGGCGGCGGACGTTCTGCACCACCTGCTCCACCCGGTCGTCGATCCTGGCCGGCAGGTCCACCTCCGCCTTGATCTCGGCCGCCCGGTCGATATAGCCCGCCCTTTCGGCGAAAAGCCGGACGAGATCCTCGTCCAGCCGGTCGATCTCGGCCCGGATATGGGCCATGGTCGTGCAATCCTCGGGCTTGCGCATCTGTCGTTCTCCTGTCCGGGCCGCCCCCAGATAAGGCGGCGGCCCGGGAAGGACAATGCGGCGCCTTAGAACAGGCCCTCGACCTGGCCGGCGTCGTTCAGCCGGATCACTTCCGCGCTCGGCACCTTGGGCAGGCCCGGCATGGTCATGATCTCGCCGCAGATCACCACGATGAAGCCGGCACCGGCCGAAAGCCGCACTTCGCGGATCGGGATGGTGTGGCCGGTCGGCGCGCCGCGCAGGTTCGGGTCGGTCGAGAAGGAATACTGGGTCTTCGCCATGCAGACCGGCAGGTTGCCGTAGCCCGCGGCCTCCCAAGCCTTCAACTGGTCGCGCACCGACTTGTCGGCGATCACCTCGTCGGCATGGTAGATGCGCTTGGCGATGGTCTCGACCTTCTGGAACAGGCCCATCTCGTCGGGGTAGAGCGGCGCGAAGTTGGCGGTGCCGCCCTCGGCCAGCTTGACCACGGTATGGGCGAGGTCCTCGACCCCGGCCGAGCCGTTGGCCCAGTGCTTGCACAGCACCGCCTCGGCGCCCTGTTCGGCGACATAGGCCTTGACCGCCGCCACTTCGGCATCGGTGTCGCTGTAGAAGTGGTTGATCGCAACCACCACCGGCACGCCGAAGCCCTTCACGTTGGCGATGTGGCGGCCGAGGTTCGGGCAGCCCTTCTTCACGGCTTCCACGTTCTCGGTGCCCAGGTCGGCCTTGGCGACGCCGCCGTTCATCTTCATCGCGCGGACGGTGGCCACGATCACCGCCGCCGCCGGCTTCAGCCCGGCCTTGCGGCACTTGATGTCGAAGAACTTCTCGGCGCCCAGGTCGGCACCGAAGCCGGCCTCGGTCACCACGTATTCGCCCAGCTTCAGCGCGGTCTTGGTGGCGATGACGCTATTGCAGCCGTGGGCGATGTTGGCGAAGGGGCCGCCGTGGACGAAGGCCGGGTTGTTTTCCAGCGTCTGCACCAGGTTCGGCTGCATCGCGTCCTTCAACAGCACGGTCATCGCGCCGTCAGCCTTGATGTCGCGGCAGTAGACCGGCTTCTTGTCGCGGGTATAGGCGACCACGATGTCGCCCAGCCGCTTCTGCAGGTCTTCCAGGTCCTTCGACAGGCAGAGGATCGCCATGACTTCCGAAGCCACGGTGATGTCGAAGCCGGTCTGGCGCGGGAAGCCGTTCGAGACGCCGCCCAGGTTCACCACGATGTCGCGGAGCGCGCGGTCGTTCATGTCCATCACCCGGCGCCACACCACGCGGCGGGCGTCGATGTTCAGGTCGTTGCCCCAGTAGATGTGGTTGTCGATCATCGCCGACAGCAGGTTGTGGGCCGAGGTGATCGCATGGAAGTCGCCGGTGAAGTGGAGGTTCATCTCCTCCATCGGCACGACCTGGGCCATGCCGCCGCCCGCGGCGCCGCCCTTCATGCCGAAGTTCGGGCCGAGCGAGGCCTCGCGGATGCAGATCACCGCCTTCTTGCCGATGCGGTTCAGCCCGTCGCCCAGGCCCACGGTGGTGGTGGTCTTGCCTTCGCCCGCCGGCGTCGGGTTGATCGCGGTGACGAGGATCAGCTTGCCGTCGGGCTTGCCTTCCAGCGACTTGATGAACTCCTGGCTGACCTTGGCCTTGTCATGGCCGTAGGGCAGCAGGTGTTCGGCCGGGATGCCCAGCTTGGCGCCGATCTCCATGATCGGCTTCTTCTTCGCTTCGCGCGCAATCTCGATGTCGGTCTTGAAGGCCATGTGCGTCTCCCACGGGCGGCTGGCGTGCCGGATATTCCATTAGCGACGTGATAGCGGTGGACATCGGTATGCAACGGCCGGTTTGCGACATGAAAGCCGCAAAATTCGCCAGCCGCTGTGTCCGGCCCGGAATTGGGGGATTTCAGGGGAAAACTTTCCCCCGCCGTCACTCCGCCGCCAGCCCGCGGGCGTCGTCCAGACAGACCCAGGGGCGCTGGTCCGGGACATGCAGCCGCAGCACGTCGCCCAGCCGCAGCAGGCCCTCGCGTTCCACCCAGGCCGTCACCCCGCGCTTGCCCATGGCCGCGGTCTTGAAGGTCTTGCCCCGGCCGCCGGTGGCCTTGGCGATCGTCACCGCAGGCTCCTGGCAGGGATGGTTGATCATGTCCACCACCAGCGTCACCCCGTCCGGCCCCTGCAACCGGCTGGAGGGCGGGACATGGGTGAAATCCGGTATCCCCTCCAGCACCAGCGAGGCGCCGACCCAGGCGTGGTTCCACTCGGCCGCCAACCCCAAGTCGGCGGCGACCTCGGCCATCTCCTCGGCGCTGACGAGGCACAACTGGCGGGTGTTGCGGATGGGGGTGCCGCGCGGATGCTGCGCCAGCACGCGCGAGCAGGAGGGCCGGGTCTCGCCGCCGTGGCTTTCGCGGGCATAGCCGGCGAAGGTCAGCGGCATCTCGGTGACGGGCACCGAGGTGATCACCAGGTTCTCGACCGGCACCTCCTGCGTGCCCATCCAGACCACGCGGGCGGTGAAATCGGTGGGTTTCAGGGCGATCGGCATGTCAGGGCCTCGTCAGGATCAGGAACAGGCGGCGGAAGGGGAACAGCGCCCCGCCATCCTCCAGCCGCGGATAGGCGCTGTCCAGCGCCTCGTCGTAGCGGGCGGTGAACCGCGCCGCCTCCTCGGCGGTCAGCCGGTCGAGGAAGGGGCGCATGGCGGTGGAGGCGGTGAAGGCGCGGACCGGGTGGCCCTCGGCCGCGGGGCCGAGCGGTTGCAGATATTCCGTCTCCCAGACCGACAGCGCGCCGAGGGGCGCCAGCAGCGCCCAGTATTCCGAGGGCGTGGCGACCGGCGGGCGGTAGCCGGCGAAGTCGAAGCGGTCGGGGAACATCGCTTGGGCGATGTCGCGCAGGAAGCGGTGCGAGGGCGCCATGTGGTTGACCGGCATCTGCACCGCCAGCGTGCCGCCCGGCGCCAGCAGCCCGGCCAGCCGCGGCAGCAGCGCATCATGGTCCGGCAACCAGTGCAGCGCGGCGTTGGAGAAGACCAGCGCCGGCGGCGCCCCCGGCCGCCAGTCCGCAATGTCGGCCAGCGTCTTCGCCGCATAGCCCGCCGCCTGCTCCAGCATCGCGGGCGAGGCATCCACCCCCACCAGCCGCCGCCCGGGAAAGCGCGCCGCCAGCGGCCCCGCCGCCGCGCCGTCGCCGCAGCCGAGATCGACCGCATCGCCCGGAGGCAGATCGGGCACCTGCGCCAGCAGGTCCAGCGCCGGCCGCAGCCGCAAGCCGCGGAAGGCGGCATAGGCCGCCGGATTCCAGTCTACAGCCATTTCTTCCACCGGAAGATCAGGAAGGGCACCAGCGCCGAGACCGCCATCGCCAGCAGCGCCAGCGGATAGCCCCAGGGCCAGTGCAGTTCCGGCATCACGTCGAAGTTCATCCCGTAGATGCTGGCGATCAGCGTCGGCGGCAGGAAGACGAAGGCCACCACCGAGAAGATCTTGATCACGTCGGCCTGACGGATGTTGATCACCCCCAGCGTGGCGTCCAGCTGGAAGGTGATCTTGCGCTCGTGCTTCTCCGCCGCCTCCAGCAGCGAGCGGATGTCGCGCCCCAGCACCTTCAGCCGGCCCTTGTCGGCCTTGTCGGCCTTCGCCTCGCCGCCCGCCAGCGCCAGATAGGTCCCCAGCCGCGCCAGCGTGGTCAGGCTTTCGTCCACCTTGCCGTTCAGGTCCTCGGCCCGGCCGATCCGCTGCATCAGCGCCGAAAGCACCTGCATCCGGCCCGAGGGCCGGTGCGCCTCGAAGATCGCGCGGGTGGTGGCGTCCAGCTTGCGGCCCTCGCCCTCCAGGATGTCGGCCAGCCGGTCGACGATGGTCTCCATCAGCGCCATCAGCGTGGTCATGCCGGAGGTGCAGCCCAGGGGATGCGCCTCGGCCCGCTTGGCGAAATAGGCGATGGAGCCGGGGGCGTGGTAGCGCACCGTCACCAGCCGCGGCCCGGCGACGACGAAGGTCACCGGCGCCAGTTCCGGCTCGCGCCCCTCGGGCGAGGCCACGACCTGCGCGGTCAGGTAAAGCGCGCCGTCCTCGGCATAGGCGCGGGAGGAGGATTCGATCTCCTCCATGTCCTCGCGGGTGGGGATGTTCAGGCCGAGCGCCGCCTCCACCGCCTTTTCCTCGGCGGCGGAAGGGGCGTGCAGGTCGATCCAGACCACGCCCGCCAGCGGCTCCAGCGCCGCGCCCGAGGCCGCCAGCCGCCCTCCGGCTTCCCGATAGACCGTGATCATCCCACCCCCGCCCGCGGCTTCGCCGCCAACCTAGGCCGGATCGGGGGGGCCGGGCAACGGGGGGCGGCGGGACGCGCGGGGAACCCGCCGGGCCTGAGGTAGGGTGGGGCTCCGCCCCACCATCCCCGACCGGCCCGGGCGGGAGAAGGCGAGGCACTGCCTCGCCCCGCCCGTGCGCGGCGGCTGCAACCGGAAACGGCTGTGGCACGAGACCCCGAGAGGCCAGCGTCCGCCCGGGCGGGCGAGAAGCGCCCGCCAAGGGGCGGGCGGGCGCTGGCCGGGCCTTTGAGGCCCGGCCGGGACAAGGGGACCCGTTGCGCGATGGCGAAGGCACGCGCCTTCGCCAAGGAAGCCCTTGGCCGCCTGCGTCTCCCCCAAAACCAGAAGGCCCCGCTCTCGCGGGGCCTTCTCCACCGTCACAGCGGCGAGGGTTCCGGGTCGGGCTTCGGCTTCGCCGCCCGCGGTTTGCGGGTCTTCGGGATCGACACCACCGAGGCCGTGCCGCCGCCCGAAGGCGCCGGCGGGGTGCCGGCATCGGCATCGTCGCCCAGTTTCTCGCCGGCGATCACCTTGCGGATCTCGTCGCCGGTCAGCGTCTCGTATTCCAGGAGACCCTTGGCTAACCGTTCCCAATCCTCTTGCCGCTCGGTCAGGATGCGGCGGGCGGTCTCGTAGCCCTCGTCGATCAGGCGCTTCACCTCCTGCTCGATCAGCCGCTTGGTCTCGGCCGAGACCGAGAAGCCGCCGGCGTTGCCGGAATAACCTTCATGCGCCTCGGCATAGTCGATGTTGCCGACCACCTCGGACATGCCCCAGCGCAGCACCATGGCGCGGGCCAGCGCCGAGGCCTGCTGGATATCGCCCGAAGGTCCGTTCGACACCGCCTCGTCGCCGTATTTCAGAATCTCGGCGGCCTTGCCGGCCATGGTCATGGCGATGCGCTGCTCGCACTGGTCCTTGTGCCAGTTCAGCCGGTCCATCTCCGGCAGGCTCATCACCATGCCGAGCGCGCCGCCGCGCGGGATGATCGTCGCCTTGTAGACCGGATCGCATTTCGGCAGCGACATGCCGACGATGGCGTGGCCGGCCTCGTGATAGGCGGTCATCTCCTTCTGCTCGGGCGTCAGCACCATCGACCGGCGCTCGGCCCCCATCATCACCTTGTCCTTGGCGTTCTCGAAATCCACCATGGTGACGAAGCGGCGCCCCGCCCGGGCGGCCATCAGCGCCGCCTCGTTGACAAGGTTCATCAGATCGGCACCCGAGAAGCCCGGAGAGCCGCGCGCGATGGTGCGCAGATCGACATCGGGACCAAGCGGCACCTTGCGGGCGTGGACCGACAGGATCTTCTCGCGCCCCTTGATGTCGGGGTTCGGGACATGGATCTGGCGGTCGAACCGGCCGGGGCGCAAGAGCGCCGGGTCCAGCACGTCCTTGCGGTTGGTGGCGGCGATGATGATCACGCCCTCGTTGGCCTCGAACCCATCCATTTCCACCAGAAGCTGGTTCAGCGTCTGCTCGCGCTCGTCGTTGCCGCCGCCGATGCCGACGCCGCGGGCGCGGCCCACCGCGTCGATCTCGTCGATGAAGACGATGCAGGGCGCGTTCTTCTTCGCCTGCTCGAACATGTCGCGCACGCGGCTGGCGCCGACGCCCACGAACATCTCCACGAAGTCGGAGCCGGAGATGGTGAAGAACGGCACCCCGGCCTCACCGGCGATGGCCCGAGCCAAGAGGGTCTTACCCGTGCCCGGGGGGCCGACCAGCAGCGCGCCCTTGGGAATTTTCCCGCCGAGACGGGAGAATTTCTGCGGGTTGCGCAGGAATTCGACGATCTCTTCCAGCTCTTCCTTGGCCTCGTCGATCCCGGCCACGTCGTCGAAGGTCACCCGGCCCTGCTTTTCCGTCAGCAGCTTGGCGCGCGACTTGCCGAAGCCCATCGCGCCGCCGCGGCCGCCGCCCTGCATCCGGTTCATGAAGAAGATCCAGATGCCGATCAGCACCAGGAAGGGCAGCCACAAGGACAGCATCGACATGAAGCCCGATTCTTCCTGCGGCACCGCCTTGACCTCGATGCCCTTGGCGATCAGCCGGTCGGTGATCTCCTCGCCATCCGGCTTGATCGCCACATAGGAGGTGCCGTCCTTGCCCCGGATCTCCACCCGCTCGCCGTCCAGGGTGACGGACTGGATCTTGTCGCCCTCGGCCATGGCGATGAAGTCCGAATAGCTGAGGTTGCGCGAGGACATGGTCGACTGCCCGCCCGAGAACAGCTGGAACAGCATCACGATGAGAAGAAGCAGGACGGCCCAGAAGGCGATGTTTCGTGCGTTGTTCACGAAGAGACTCCCGTAACGGCCACGGCCCGCCGGGTGCGGCGCGGCTTTGATCCCAAGATAGTCATCTGCGGCCGGGGTTCAATGCGATAACAGAGCCTGGGCGAAGGAAGGCACGCAGATCGCCGTCGCCGCGCCGAAACCCGCGCAGGGGGCGGCGATCAGGGTCTCGCCCTGCCACAGGCCCGGCGTGACCTCCAGCACATGCCGCGGCAGGCCCGTGGCGCGCCAGTCCGGGCACTGGCGCGGGCCCTCCGGCCCCAGCGGCGCGACCTGCCCCTGCCCCTCCACCCGCCAGCGGCGCATGTCTACGGCGCGGGGTTCCGCAGCCAGCCAGCCGTCCTTGAGCCGGCAACCGGCCAGGGTGGCGGCCTTTCCCCCGGCAATGGCGGCGACGAACCGCGCCAGATCGGCGGCGCGCGGCGGGTAATCGGCGCCGGAGAGCCAGAGCACCGCCGCCTGCGCCAGCCGCCGGGCGATCTCGGCCGGCAGGGCGGCGAAGCGGGCGGCATCGACGCGCAGGGCACCGGCAGACTCCGTCATCACGCCCGGCACGGCTTCGGCCACCGCGGCATCCAGCGCCGCCCGGGCCTGCGCCAGATGCGCCGCACTTTCGGCAAGCCGCTCTGCCGTCAGCCCCAAGGGCGCCAGCGCGGCCAGTGCCTTGCGGGTGCGGGCGCGCAGGTAGCGGTCGTCGGCATTGGTGGGGTCCTCCACCCAGGGCAGGCCCTGCGCCGCCAGCCAGCCGCGCAGCTCCGCCCGGCCGATCCGCAGCATCGGCCGCAGCCATGTCACTCCACCCTGCCGCCACTCCGGCCGCAGCCCGCAGAGCCCGTCGATCCCGGCGGCACGCGAGAGGCCCATCAGCAGCGTCTCGGCCTGGTCGTCGGCGGTATGGCCCAGCGCCACGGCGGACAGCCCCTGCCCCGCCGCCCAGTCCGCGATCAGCCCGGCCCGCGCCCGCCGCGCCGCATCCATCAGGTTGCCGCGGATGTCGCTCCGCTCCCACCGCAGGACGTGATGGGAAATACCCCAGCCCCGGCACCGGCCCGCCACAAGCTGCGCCTCCACGGCACTTTCGGGGCGCAGGCCGTGGTCCACGGTGACGGCCAGCACCTCATGCCCCGCCTGCCGCAGCAGATGCAGAAGGGCGACGGAATCTCCGCCGCCCGACAAGGCCACCCCGATTCTCTTCTCAGCCGGCAGAACCAGCCGATCCGTCAGGCTTACGGACACCCCAGCCCCTGCATGGCGATCGGCGCCTGGGTCGCCGCCATGGTGCCGGGGTATTGCGCAGTCACCTCGGCCAGCGTCACGCAGGCCTCGGGCGTCTGGCCCAGGGTGCCCAGCGCCTGGCCCAGCTTCAGCAGCGCATCGGCGGCGAAGCCGCCCTGCGGGTCGCCGGAATAGGCCTCCAGATAGGCGCGCGCGGCATTCGCCGTCTCGCCCAGCTGCGACAGCGCCTCGCCGCGCAGGTAGTGGGCCTCCTGCGTCAGCGGCCCGCCAGGATAGGATTCGGTAAAGGTCGCAAAGAGCGTTGCAGCACCGCGAAAGTCACCCTGACCGAGCACCTCCTTGGCCCGGTCGAAATCCGCCTGTTCGCCCATCGCAAGCTCGGGCCCGCCGGAGGAGGCGGAAGGGGTGTCGGTCGCCGCAGGCGCCGGGGTCGCTGCCGGGGCGGCGCCCCCCAGCGGCACGGTGGCGGGCATGTTCAGCGGATCGCAGCCCGGCGTCGCCTCGCAGAGCCGGAACTCGATGTCGCCGATGCGGTTGGTGCCGTCGGTCACCACCCGGTTCAGCCGCAGCTCGATCTCCTCGGCCCGGGCGGTCAGCCGGGCGAGTTCCGCCTCGATGGCGTCCATCCGCTGCAGCGCATCGCCGCCGCCGACCGAGGCCATGCTGCCCGTGGTGGTCAACTCGGCCTTCAGCGTGTTGAAATCGGCGGCCAGCTGGCCCAGTTCGACCCGGATGTCGGCCAGGGTCTCGGCCCCCGCCGGCGCCGCCAGGGGCAGCGCCAGCAAGGGCAGCAGAAGGCGCAGCCGCCGCATCATCCTTACACCCCCATGCCGGCCGACAGCACCGTCACGGCGCGGCGGTTGCGGGAATAGCAGGATTCGTCCGAGCAGACCTCGATGGGCCGCTCCTTGCCGTAGGAGATGGTCTTCATCCGCCCGGCCCCGACGCCCTGGCTGATCAGGAACTGCTGCACCGCCGCTGCGCGGCGGGCGCCGAGGGCGAGGTTGTATTCCCGGGTGCCCTGTTCGTCGGCATGGCCCTCGATGATGATGGCATAGGCCGGGTTCTGGTTCAGCCAGTTGGCCTGGCCGGTCAGCACCGTCCGCGCCTCGGGCGACAGCGTCGACTGGTCCACCGCGAACAGCACCCGGTCGCCCACCGTCTGGTTGAAATAGGCGATGGAGCGCGGGTCGTTCGGGTCGCCCAGGCCGGTGGTGTCGACATAGCCGCCGGCACCCGCGCCTGCCCCCCCGGCTCCGCCCGCGCCATAGCGGTTGGGGTTCTGGCAGGCGGCCAGCGTCAGCACGGCCAGGAGCAGCAGGGCCTTGGGGAAAAGCGTCATCTTGTTCTGTCCTTCTCGTTGGCTCGAACGGGCATTTCCCCGTTTCTATCAGGTTCGCGCGGCTTTGGGAATCGGCCCCCTCGGCCCCTGCGCAGGATTACGGCAGCAGCGGCGACCAGGCCGGATCGCTGGCCGGGCCCTCGCTGGGGATCTGCTTCAGGTTGCGGCCCGAGATGTCGACCGACCACAGCCCGGCCTGCCCGCCGCCTCCGCTGGTTTCGCGGGTGAACATGATCACGCGGCCATTCGGCGCCCAGGTCGGGCCCTCGTCAAGGAACGAGGCCGTGAGCAACCGCTCCTCGCTGCCGTCGGTGCGCATGACGCCGATGTGGAAGCGGCCCTTGTTCTGCTTGGTGAAGGCGATCAGGTCGCCGCGGGGCGACCAGACCGGGGTGCCGTAGCGCCCCTCGCCGCCGGAAATCCGCCGCCCCTCGCCGCCCGAGGCCGGCATGACATAGATCTGCGGCGCGCCGGAGCGGTCGCTCTCGAACACGATCTGGCTGCCGTCCGGGCTGAACGAGGGCGCGGTCTCGATCGAGGGCGCGTTGGTCAGCTGTTTCACCGAGCCGCCGCGCAGGTCCATCGAATAGATGTCGGTATTGCCGCCGCGTTCCAGGCTGAACACCACCGTGCCGCCATCGGGCGAGAAGCGCGGCGCGAAGGTCATCGTGCCGGGCTGTTCGCCCAGGGTCTGCCGGCTGAGGCTGCCCACGTCCATCAGGGTGATGCGCGGGAAGCCGGTCTCGTAGCTGGTATACAGGATGCGGTCCCCGGCCGGCGAGAAGCGCGGCGCCAGCACAATGGCGCTGCTGTCGGTCAGATACTGGACATTGGCGCCGTCGTAATCCATCACCGCCAGCCGCTTGGCGCGGGCGTTCTTCGGCCCGGACTCGCTGACGAAGACCACGCGGCTGTCGAAATAGCCGCCCTCGCCGGTGATCTTGGAATAGACCACGTCGGCCACCTTGTGCGCCATCCGCCGCCAGCCATCGGTAGTGCCGGCGAATTGCAGCGCGGCGCCCTCGATGACCGAGCCGTTCACCACGTCATAGGCGCGGAACTTCACCGTCACCCGCCCGCCCGAGGCCGAGACCGCGCCGGTGATCAGCACCCGGGCATTGACCGCGCGCCAGTCCTCGAAGGCGACGCCGCCGTCGAAGCTGCCGATCCGGCTGATATGGGCATCCTCCGGGATTTCCCGGAACAGGCCGGTGCCGCCGAGATCGGAGGCGACGACGCGGCTGAGGTTGCGCGCCAGTTCCCCGGCTCCGCCCTCGTCGATGAAGGTCGGCACCGCGAAGGGCATCGGGTCGATCACCCCCTGGGTGATGTTGATGCGCAACGGCTCCTGCGCCGCGGCGGGCAGGGCGGTCACGCTGCCAAGCGCCAGCGCCAGCAGCGCGGGAAGGATGCGGAAGGACGGTTTCATCTGCCTCGTGCTCCGTTTCTTGATGCCTTATCCCGCCCGATCCTAGCCCATCGGGCCGCGGAGTTGCGGGGAAATCCGGCCGCCGAGCGGCCCCTTGCCGAAAGAATGCGCCTCATCTGAATCGCATCCCGTTCGGGTCGAAGACGAAATCCACCACCTTCCAGGTCTCGTATTTGTCGGGCGGGAAGGGGATGCCACCCTCCCGCGCGGCGCGGACGATGGCACTCTTGGCCGCCATGTAGGCGGTATCGGTCGCCGCCTGACTGGGGCCGTCGCTTTCGATCAGCTGGATGTCGGTCGGCTTGCCGGTCGGGTCGAAGCTGACCCGCACCACGATGGTGGTGCGCATCGTGTCGGTCGACACCGCGCCGAGGCTCCATTTCGAGCCGATGGCCGCCTGCACGTCGCCGATCTCGCCGGCGTTGAGCGGCGGCCCGCTGGGCGCGGGGGCGGCCGATCCGCCGGCGGGGGCGGTCTCCTCCTCGGCGGCGGCTTCGGCCAGGGCGGCGGCAATCGCGGCCTCGGCCGCGGCGTCCGAGCTGTCCTCGGTCGCGGTGCCGGTATTGGTCGGGGTCTCCGTCGCCGGGGTCTCGGTCGGCGCCGGACGGCTGGGCTTGCCCTTCGGCCGCGGCGAGCTGGCCATGCCGAGCGACTCTTCCTGCTCCTCGGTCGCCTCGGTCTCGACGATGTCGCCGGTCTCCTCCGGCACGGCCTCGGGCTGCGGCTCCTCGACCACCTCGGGCGGTGTCTCGGCCGGCTCCTCGCTGGTGGCCTCGGTCGGGGTCTCGGCGGTCACCGTGTCCTCGGGCACCGACACCGGGTCCGGCGCCACGATGGGGGCGGGCTTGGGCTTCGGCCTCATGCTGGAGGACATGGTGGGGATCGGCTGTTCCTCCGGCGCCAGCACAACGTCATCCGGCGCCGGCTCCGCCACCGGCTCGGCGGGGACCGGATCGGGGACGGGTTCCGGCGGCTGTGGCACCGCCTCGGGCTCGGGCGGGGTCTCGGCCACCGGCTCGGGTTCGGGCTGCGGCGCGGGTTGCGGCTCCGGCTGCACCTCCGGCTCCGCCGCCGGCGCGGCGGGCGCTTCCTCCGGCTCGGCCGTGGCCGCCTGTTCGGGCGCCGGCGTCTCCGACGGCGCCGGGGCCGAGGATTGCATTGCCTGGAACTCGGCCTCGGTCATCATCGAGACGGTGGCGACCTCGATCGTCTCGGGCTCGGAATGCGGGAACAGCCAGTCGCCCACGACCACCCAGAGGATCAGGCCGATATGGCCCGCCCCCGAGTAGATCGTGCCCTTGGAAAGGCCCGTATCCTGGCCCCAGTCCGTCACCGCGCCTCAGCCCTCGTTCATCGACGGGCCCTGGCCATCCGTCACCAGCCCGATCTCGTTGAAGCCGCCCGCGTTCAGCGCCCCCATCACCTGGGCCACCCGCTCGTAGGGGATGCGCCCGTCGGCCCGCAGGAAGACCTTCTTCGAGGTCCGCTCCGAGGCGATGGCCTGCAGCCGCGGGATCAGTTCGCCATCCGCCACCGCGGTGGTCATGATCATCAGATCGCCCTCGGCGGTGATGGTGATGGTCAGCGGCTCTTCCTGCTCGGTCGGCATGGCATTGGCCGCCGTCTCCGGCAGCTTCACCGGCACGCCGACCTGCAGCATCGGCGCCGCCACCATGAAGATGATCAAGAGCACCAGCATCACGTCCACGAAGGGGGTGACGTTGATCTCGCTCATCGCCGCGGCGGTGCCGCGGCGGCGGCGACGATGCCCGCCCGCGCCTTTCTTGACGACGCCCGCGCCCATGGCTCAGGAATCCAGCTGGCGCGACAGGATCGTCGCGAATTCGTCGGCGAAGCTTTCGTAATTGCCCTGGATATGCTCGGAATCCGAGTTCAGCTTGTTGTAGAACACCACCGCCGGGATGGCCGCGACCAGGCCGACCGCGGTCGCCAGCAGCGCCTCGGCGATGCCGGGGGCGACGACGGCGAGGTTGGTGTTCTGGCTGATGGCGATCTGCTCGAAGCTGTGCTTGATGCCCCAGACCGTGCCGAAAAGGCCGATGAAGGGCGCGGTCGATCCGGTGGTCGCCAGGAACGAGAGCCCCTTGTTCAACCGTTCGGATTCCCGCGCGATGGCGACATCCATCGCCCGGTCGATCCGGGCCTGGGCGCCGGCGATCAGCGCGCCGTCCTGCTTGTGGCTGCGCCGCCATTCCAGCATCCCGGCAGAGAACACCTTCTCCGACGCGCCCTGCGGCTCCGGCCCGATCTTCTCGTAAAGCTCGTCCAAGGGCTCGCCCGACCAGAAGGCGCGGTCGAAGATCGCCGCCTCCTTCCGCGCGGCGCGGAACATGATGTGTTTCTGGATGATGATCGCCCATGACCAGAAGGACATGACCATCAGCATCAGCATGACGATCTTCACCGTGAAGGTTGCGCGTGCGAAAAGCGCAAGCAAGGAGAAGTCGATCTCCTGCGCCAGTGCGAGGGTTTCCGTTTCCATTACGCCTGCTCGTTTTGGGTCGGGCCTTGGTGGCTCCGTTAGCGGTGATTCTAGCAAGGTTACAGGGGGAAAGCCAACACATGTTGGCGAGCGGCGGGGCGTCGCCGAGGGTTTTCGGTGCGGATGGCGGGTTTTTCCGTCCGCGGAAAGGAAACCAAGCGGGAGGCCGCGCGGGCGGGACGGGAAGGCCCCGTGCGGCGGCGCCCCCGCCAATGTTGTCTGTCATCCCCGCCTTTGCGGGGAAGACTGGCTCGGCACGCCGCCCGCGCCATTACCGCCCTTGGGTCCCCGCTTGCGCGGGGAGGACAGGAGGGTGGGACGACCGCCGGATCGACCCATCCGCCCGGCAGAAACCGTAGGGCGGGGTTCACCCCGCCGCTCCTCCCGCTTGCCATGGCGAAGGCAGGTGCCCTCGCCACGGCGCACCATGTCAACCGGGACCGGCCGGGCCCCAAAGGCCCGGCCAGCGCCCGCCCCGCCCCCGGCGGGCGCTTCTCGCCCGCCGGGTCGGGCGCTGGCCTCTCGGGGTTTGGAGCGACTGCCGTTGCCGGGGGAACCCATCCACACGGGCGGGGGCGAGGCAGTGCCTCGCCCCCGCCCGAGACGGTGGAAGGAGGGAAACACCCTTCGGAGCCGATGCCTGGCGCAACGCCGGTATCGGCATTCAAGCCATGCGCCCAGCAGGCAGAAGCCCTCCGGAGCCGCTGCCCCTAATGCAACTGCCCCGACAGCCGCGCCCGCACCTCGGCCGGCAGCCGATGGGCGTGGCCGTCCTCGGACAGGCAGACCAGCGTCACCTCGGCCTGGAATATCCGCTCGCCCCCGCGCAGCACCGCCTGCTCCAGCACGATCCGCGCCCCGCCGATGGCGGAGAGCCGGGTCTCCACCACGAGGTCCTCGCCGAAACGGGCCGGCCGCAGGTAATCCGCCTCGACCCGGCGGACGGCGAAGACCACGCCTTGCCGGGCGCGCAGCTCCATCTGGTCGATCCCCAGCGCGGCGATCCACTCGCTGCGCCCGCGCTCGATGAATTTCAGATAGTTGGCGTAATAGACGATGCCCGCGAGATCGGTGTCCTCGTAATAGACCCGGACGGGCAGGCTGTGCGACAGGCTGGACATGGCCGCAGCCTATGTGCCGCCGCGCGCGCTGCCAAGGCCGAAACCCTCATCCGCTTTCGACCAGCCGGTTCAGCTGTCCGGTGATCGTCGCGATGGCCTCGGCCAGCGTCGCCGTCTCCTCGGCCAGGCGCGAGACCTCGTTGGCGACGAAGCCGAAGCTTGCCCCCATCGGCCCCGCCCGCCCGGCCTCCAGCCGCGCGTTGATCGCCAGAATCCGCAATGTCCGCAGCACGTTGACGATGGGCACCGTGCTTTTCAGCAACAGCCGCGACTTCTCGGAAATCGCCTCCAGCATCTCGACATTGCGCAGTTCGGCCCGGCGGCTCAGGTCGCTGTCGACCACGACACCCTCAAGGTAGAGCAATTCGTCGCCCCGGAACACCCCGCCGCCGATCTCGCGCACCCATACGTCGCTGCCGTCCGGCCGCAGGATCCGGTAGTCGACGTTCCAGTTCCCCTGCGCCGCCAGCGCCGCATCCACCGCGGCATAGACCCGTTCGAGGTCCTCCGGGTGGGTCTGCGCCGAATAGGAGCGGTGTTCCGCCCCGGTGAAGGCCTGCGCCGGGTGGCCGGTCAGCCGGGCCACGTCGCCGGCCATGAAGATCATGCTGTAGTCGCGGTCGTTGCGGCAGCGGTAGAGGAAGCCCTCCATCCGCCCGATGATGCTGTGCATCGCCTCCTCGACCGCCTCCCGTTCCGTCCGGTCCAGCATCCGCGCCTCCCTCCTGTCCGCGGGGAGAGCCTAGCTGCGGACCCGTGAACGAATCCTGAAGATCAGCCCATCCGCGCCGCCAGCCGCAGCGCGTGGGACGGGTCCTGCGAGACCGGCGGCAGCACCGGGTCGTAGGCGGCGCGGATCAGCGCGGCGATTTCCGGCCGCAGCAGCACCCGGTCGCCGTCCCGCGCCAGCGGAGAGGCTGCGGCGAAGGCGCCCTCGCCCCAACTGAGCATCGCCTGCGCCGCCTGCGCCAGCGCCAGGTCGGCGGCGGGCAGGGCCGACAGATGCGCATCCATCCGCAGGAAGACGAAGGCGGCACGGATGGCGCCGGCCGGGTCGTAGCGGAAGGCGCGATACTGGTTGGCCCCCGCCGCCTTCAGCCTCTCGCAGAGCGGCCCGAGGCCGGGGATCATCCGGTCGAGGTTCGGCACCTGCGGCAGTTCCGACCAGTCGCGGAAGAAGAAGACCATCAGGTTGGCGCCCAGTTCCGGGTCGGTCTCGGCCATGCGGTGGCCGGCATGGGCCACCACCGCCTCGATGGCGCCCTTGACCGTGGCCAGCGTCGCCTCCTCCACCCCGAAGACCACCGGCACGATGGGCCGGCCCCAGCGGGCGCAGAGGAAGGAGCCGTCGGCGCGGGTGAAAAGGGCTTCGATCTCGGTCGGCGTCATCGGCGGGTCCTGCTTGCCACGGGCGCCTCTTCCCGCCTTGCGAGCGGAGGGTCAAGTCCCTTCCCTGCCCTTCATCTTGGCCCAAATACTCCGGGGGTCCGGGGGCTGGCCCCCGGCGTTATCCACTGGGCCTAAGCGTCGAAGAAATCGCCCTGCCCCGGCGGCCTCGGCGCTTCCAGCCCCAGATGCCGCCAGGCCTTCATCCCCAGCATCCGCCCGCGCGGGGTGCGCTGGATCAGGCCCTGCTGCAACAGGTAGGGTTCGATCACCTCCTCGATGGCGTCGCGCGGCTCGGACAAGGCCGCGGCGATGGTCTCCACCCCCACCGGGCCGCCGCCGTAATTCTCGGCCAGCAGCACCAGATAGCGCCGGTCCGCCCCGTCGAGGCCGAGGTTGTCCACCCCCAGCCGGGTCAGCGCCCGGTCGGCCAGCGCGCGGGAAATCCGCCCCCCGGCCTCGACCAATGCGAAATCCACCACCCGGCGCAGCAGCCGCCCGGCGATGCGCGGGGTGCCGCGGGCGCGGCGGGCGATCTCGCGGCAGCCCTCGGCATCGGCTTCCACCCCCAGCAGGCGGGCGCCGCGGGTGACGATTTCGTTCAACTCGTCCTCGGTGTAGAATTGCAGCCTTGTCGGAATGCCGAAGCGGTCGCGCAAGGGCGTCGTCAGAAGGCCCAGGCGCGTGGTCGCCCCCACCAGAGTGAAGGGTTGCAGGTCGATCCGCACCGTCCGCGCCGCCGGCCCCTCGCCGATCACCAGGTCCAGCGCGAAATCTTCCATCGCCGGGTAGAGCACCTCTTCCACCACCGGGGACAGCCGGTGGATCTCGTCGATGAAGAGGACATCGCGCGGCTCCAGATTGGTCAGGATCGCCGCCAGGTCGCCCGGCCGCGCCAGCACCGGGCCGGAGGTCATGCGGAAGCCGACGCCAAGCTCGCGCGCCATGATCTGCGCCAGCGTGGTCTTGCCCAGGCCGGGGGGACCGTGGAACAGGGTGTGGTCCATCGCCTCGCCGCGCATCCGGGCGGAATCGATGAACACCCGCAGGTTGGCGCGGGCCTCGTGCTGGCCGATGAACTCCTCCAGGGCTTGCGGCCGCAGGGCGCGGTCGCTGTCCTCGGGCAGCTTCTCGGGGCGGAGGGCGGGATCGGATGTCATCGCTTACCTCGGCTGCAGCAGCTTCAGCCCGGCGCGGATCAGGGCGGCGGTGTCGGCCTCCGGCGCCTCTCCGGCGGCGGTGGCGACGGCCTGCGCGGCATCGCCCTGCGAATAGCCGAGGTTGACCAGTGCCGACAGCGCATCGGCGGTAAAGGTCGCGCGGCGCACGGCACCGTCGTCCTTCGCAGCGCGCTTGGGCGCCGGGGCCGAGGCGGCGGGCTCGATCACCATGTCGTCGGCCCCGGCCTTGGCCGAAAGCCGGGCGCCGGCGGCCATCAGCCCGGGAGCCTTGGCCTTCAGCTCCAGAATCACCCTTTGCGCCAGCTTCGGCCCCACCCCGGGGGCGGATTGCACCGCGCGGGCGTCGCCCAGGCTGATCGCCCGCGCCACCCCCTCGGCCCCCAGGGTGCCGAGGATCGCCATCGAGGCCTTGGCCCCGACCCCCTGCACCGTCATCAGCAACTTGTGCCATTCCTTCTCGATCATGGTCGGGAAGCCGAACAGCTGCAGCAGGTCCTCGCGCACCAGCAGGTCGGTGTAGAGGGCGCAGAACTCGCCCTCGGGCGGCAGGGCGGCAAGGGTGCGGTCGCTGACATGGACGATGTAGCCGACGCCGCGGCAGTCGATCAGCACCTCGCCCAGGCCCTTCCAGTCCAGCCGTCCGGCAATCTTCCCGATCATCCCGCGGCCCTTTGCAGCGCGGCCTGCAACCGGCCGGCGGACTGGCTGTGATGGGCGTGGCAGATGGCGATGGCCAGCGCATCGGCGGCATCCGGCCCGGCGATGCTGACCCCCGGCAGATGCAGCCGCACCATATGGTCGACCTGCTGCTTGGCGGCATGGCCGACGCCGACCACGGTCTTCTTCACCGCGTTCGGCGCATATTCCCCGACCTCCAGCCCGAACTGCGCCGGCACCAGCAGCGCGATGCCGCGGGCCTGCCCCAGCTTCAGCGTCGCCACGGCATCCTTGTTGACGAAAGTATGCTCCACCGCCGCCGTTTCCGGGGAGTGCTGGCGGAAGACCTCGGTCAGTTGGGCATGGAGGCTGCACAACCGGCGGGCCAGGTCGTCGGTGGCGCCGTCGGAATGGCAGATGCCATTGGCGACATGGGCGATCCGGGCGCCCGCCACGTCGATCACCCCCCAGCCGAGGTTGCGCAAGCCAGGGTCGATCCCGATCACCCGCATCCTGCCCCCTTTAAAAGCAACTCTGCTGTGCAAAAGCACAGATGCTGTGGGGGTTAGCACGAAAAGGGAACATCCGCCAATGGCAAGTTTGCGGTTGCAGGCCTAAGGCCCGGCGGCTATGCAGGTGCAGAAAAGCGACGGGGCGCGATGCGAAAGCGACCAACGGGGGCTGCCGACCCGAAGAACCGTTGAAATCCCCCTAAAAATCGTGGCGGATTTGTGACTCCAGTCATGCAGGCGCTGCAAGGCCGCCTTGCTTGGACCCAGCTTGCTTTGCACCTGCAGCAAGTTTATCTGGCTGTCATCGAAGCACGGAGCTTCGGTTTTGAGCAGAATGAAAAGGAACGCACCATGGCCGCCATCGAAACGAGCCGCCCGGCACCGTTCGGCGCCATCACGACGTATCGCGCCGTCACCGCCCTGACCAGCATCTTCGCCATGCTCGGGGCCTGGAATGACGCCCGCGTCACCCGCAAGGCCCTGTCCAAGCTCTCGGATCGCGAGTTGGACGACATCGGCCTGTGCCGGGGCGACATCGAGATGATGGGCCGCTGAGCCCGCTCGAACGCCAGTGATGACCGGCTGCGCAAGCAGAAGGTCGCCGGACAGAGGTTAGCCGCCCTCCGAGATCCTCGGGGGCGGCTTTTCCCTTTCCGGGGGCAACACATGCCGGAATGCAAGAAGGGCCCCGAGGGGCCCTTTCGTCGTTCCTTGGCAGCGCGATTACTTCAGGAAGACCTCGGCCAGCGTGGCAGAGATCGCCAGCGTCGCCGCATCGGCCTGCATCAGCATCCCGCCGACACGGTCGAAGCCCTCGCCCGCCTGCAGACCGGCGACCCGCTCCTGATACAGCTCGGCGCCAACGTAATAATGGATCACGCCCTTCAGGCCGAGACCCATCGCCAGCACCACGACCAGCGGCTTCAGGAAGCGCCAGCCGGATTTGTCGCGTTTCCAGGTGGAAGACCGGCCGAGCGTGCCCGCCGCCTCGAAGCCGTAGCCCTTGGCATGGGCCTTCTCGATCCGGGCGACGCGGCCGTAGAACTCGTTCAGATTCGGGTCAGCCCACATTTGCTTCACCATCAGCCAGGCCCCCGCCTTGAGGTTTTGATGCGGTCGAAATGTGGCGAGATTTGGGCAATCGGCCCGGGAAGGCAAATGCTTTTCCTATTTTATCCTTTTATGCCAGTGATTTACAGCCGCTCCAGCACCAATGCGCTCCATTCCCCCAGATCGTCGCGGGATCGGAGACGGAACTGTGACGCCACGTAACGGGCGATCACCGCCTCGGCCTGCACCATCAGCAGGCCGGACAGAATCACCAGACCGCCGGGGGCGGTGTGGCGGGCCATCTCGGGGGCCAGCTCGATCAGCGGGCCCTTCAGGATATTGGCGAAGACCAGATCGAAGGGCGCGGCCTTGCGGATGGTCACATGGTCGAAACCCGCGGCCTCGACGCAGGCGATGCGGGAGGTCAGGCCGTTGACGGCAAGGTTCGCCCGCGCCACCTCCACCGCCACCGGGTCGATGTCGGAGGCCAGCACCCGCGCCTCGGGCAGGACCTTGGCGGCGGCCATCGCCAGCACCGCGGTGCCGGCGCCGATGTCGGCGATGTTGCCGGGACGGAAGCCTTCGCCGAACAGGCGGTCGAAGGCCAGCAAGCAGCCCAGGGTGGTGTTGTGGTGGCCGGTGCCGAAGGCCATCGCCGCCTCGATCTCCAGCGCGACGCGGCCTTCCGGCACCCGGTCGCGGTCGTGGCTGCCGTAGACGAAGAAGCGGCCAGCCTCCACCGGATGCAGCTCGCGCTGGACATGGGCCACCCAGTCGGCCTCGGGCACTTCCGACACCGCGAAGCTGTTGGCGCCGAAGGCGGCGGCAAGGATTTCCAGGATCACCCCGTCGGGCTCCTCGTGGAAATAGCCGCCGACTTCCCAGCGGCCGGAGCCGTCCTCGATGTCGAAGATGCCGACGCCATAGGGTTCGGGAACCATGCGCTCCAGCGCCTCGCCGAGGGCGCGGGCGGCATCCTCGCCGTCGAGGGTGGTCAGGGCGGTCCAGCTGGGCATCGGCGGGCTCCTTTTTTCGGGCCGGCTTACGCGCTGCGGGCGGGATCGTCCATGCTCTTCGTGCCGTCCTCGCCGGTTGTGCCCGGCGAAGGGCCCGCGAAACAGCGCGGTCAGCCCGCCGCGACGCCGGTGCCGATCGGGCAGGTCACGCCGGTGCCGCCGACGCCGCAATAGCCGTCGGGGTTCTTCTCCAGATACTGCTGGTGATAATCCTCGGCATAATAGAACGTCGGCGCGGGCAGGATCTCGGTGGTGATCCGGCCCCGGCCCGCCGCGGCCAGCGCCTGCTGGTAGACCTGCAGCGAGGCCCTCGCCGCCGCTTCCTGCTCCGGGCTATAGGTATAGATGCCGCTGCGGTAGGTCGATCCGATGTCGTTGCCCTGCCGCATCCCCTGCGTCGGGTCGTGGTTTTCCCAGAACAGTTTCAGCAGTTGCTGGTAGGAGACCTTCGCCGGATCGTAGATCACCCGCACCACCTCGTTGTGGCCGGTCATCTGGGTGCAGGTCTCCCGGTAGGTCGGGTTCGGCGTATAGCCGCCGGCGTAGCCGACCATGGTCAGCCAGACCCCGGGCAGCTGCCAGAACTTGCGCTCGACGCCCCAGAAGCAGCCCATGCCGAACATCGCCTCTTCCATGCCGGGCGGGACCGGGGATTTCAGCGGGCGGTGGAAGATGAAATGCGTCTCGGCGGTGGGGATCGGATCGGGGCGGCCGGGAAGGGCATCTTCGGGGCGGACCATTTCCATCTTCTTGCGGTCGAGGAAGAACATCGCACGGCTCCTTTGCTTGAGGGAAATATGGGGGCGGAGAGGGGGATTGTCACGCGGAAGCAGGGCACGGTGGTGTGATCGGGCGCTCCCGCTTTGCCGCCGCGTGCCGGGTCCCTTCTGCCGGGGCGGGCGCGGCGGAATACCCCCCTGCCCTCCGGTTGCAGGGCCCGGCGATCCGTCCTAGGACTGGGGCCATCGCAAGAAAGGCCTGCCCATGCCGCTGATCCTCTTCGCCACGCCCTCGCTCTGGGAAGATTACCGCGATCCCCTTTCCGCCGCCCTGGCCGAGGCGGGGCTCGCGGCCGAGGTGGTGACCGAGGCGAAGAACCCCGCGGCGGTGGACTATATAGTATATGCGCCCACCTCCCCGCTGCAGGACTTCACCCCCTTCACCCGCACCAAGGCGGTGCTGAACCTCTGGGCGGGGGTGGAGCGGATCGTCGGCAACCCGACGCTGACCCAGCCGCTGTGCCGGATGGTCGACCCCGGGCTGACCGAGGGCATGGTGGAATGGGTGACGGGCCATGTGCTGCGCCACCATCTGGGGATGGACCGGCATATCCTGAACCCGGACCGGATCTGGGATCAGACCTGCCCGCCGCTGGCGCGGGAACGCAAGGTGGCGATGCTGGGTCTGGGGGCGCTCGGGCTGGCCTGCGCGCGGGCCCTGCAGGCGCTGAACTTCCCGGTGACGGGCTGGAGCCGGACGCCGAAAGAGATCGACGGCCTGCCCGCCGAGCACGGGCCGGAGGGGCTGGACCGGGCGCTGGCGGGGGCGGAGATCGTGGTGACGCTGCTGCCGAAGACGGCGGAGACCGAGAACATCCTGAACGCCCGCACCCTGGCGCTGCTGGCCCCGGGGGCGGCGGTGCTGAACCCCGGCCGCGGGCCGCTGATCGACGACGAGGCCCTGCTGGCGGCGCTGGACGCGGGCCAGGTCGGCCATGCCACGCTGGACGTGTTCCGGCAGGAGCCGCTGCCGCAGGACCATCCCTTCTGGGCGCATCCCCGCGTGACCGTGACCCCCCATGTCGCCGCCGATACACGGCCCTCTTCCTCCTCCCGCGTCATCGCCGAGAACGTGCGGCGCGGCGAGGCCGGGGAGCCGCTGCTGCATCTGGTCGACCGGGCCTTGGGGTATTGACGATGGGCCGGAGCTTCCCCCCGGTGATCCTGCGCCCTTCCGAGCGGCCGGTGGTGCAGCGCGGCGGCGGGGTGACGACCATCCCGCTGGTGACCCGCGCCTGCGGCTCCACCGGGTTGATCAACGGCATCACCATCTTCCCGCCGGGCGGGTCGATCGCCCTGCACTGGCACAATTGCGAGGAAAGCGTGATGGTGCTGGAAGGGCGGGCAACGGTGGAGATCGACGGCGCAAAGCACGAGATGCAGCCGGGCGACACCACCTGGGTCCCGGCCGGAGTGCCGCATCGGTTCCTCAACGCCTCGGAGAGCGAGGAGATGCGCATCCTCTGGACCTACGCGCGGCCGGATGCGACCCGGACCAGCGCCGCGACCGGCGAGACGCGGAGCATCGACGAGGAACAGGCGTAGAGGCGGTTAGGCACCTCCCCGCCCCGCTTTCCTCGGGCGGGAGCAGGCGAGGCACTGCCTCGCCCCCGCCCGTGCGTGATATATCACCCGGAGACGGTGGCAGCGCTAAACCACGAGAGGCCAGCGCCCGACCCGGCGGGCGAGAAGCGCCCGCCGAGGGCGGGGCGGGCGCTGGCCGGGACTTTGAGGCCCGGCCGGTCCCGGTTGAACCGTTGCGCTGTGGCGAAGGCACGCGCCTTCGCCAAGCCAACGGCCTCCCCCACCAAAGGCGAAAGGCGCCGGAGCTTGCGCGGCGCCTTTCCCGTCCGTCGGAAGTTTGGCCCAGACCCGCCGGACGGTTGCCTTGCCGTCAGACCACGCGGTCCGGCAGCGCCTTGCCGTCGAAGAAGGCGGTCAGGTTCTCCATCACCTTGAAGCCCATCGCCTCGCGCGTCCGGTCCGTCGCCGACCCCAGATGCGGCAGCATCACCAGATTGTCGGCGCCCAGCAGTTCCCCGGGGATCGCCGGCTCGCGTTCGTAGACATCGAGGCCCGCGCCGGCGATGGTGCCGAACCACAGCGCCTGCGCCAGCGCCTGTTCGTCGATCAACTCGCCGCGGGCGGTGTTGATCAGGAAGGCGCCCGGCCGCATCAGGTCCAGCCGGCGGCCGTCGATCAGCCGGGCATTGGCGCGGCCCCCGGGACAATGCAGCGAGACGAAATCGCACTGCGGCAGCAACTCGTCCACGCTGGCGACCTGTTCCGCCTTGTAGCGGACCAGCACCTCGGGCGCGACCGGAGAGCGGTTCTGGACCAGGATCTTCATGCCGAAGCCGAAATGCGCCCGCTGCGCCATCGCCTGGCCGATGCGGCCGAAGCCGATGATGCCCAGGGTGGCGCCGGAGACCTTGGTGCCGATCATGTGGGTCGGGTGCCAGCCCTTCCAGCCGCCCGCCCGCAGCTGCCGTTCGCCCTCGCCCACCCTTCGGGCGGCCATCAGCAGCAGCGTCATCGCCAGGTCGGCGGTGCATTCCGACAGCACGTCGGGGGTGTTGGAGACCGTCATCCGCAGCGCCCGGGCGCGGTCGAGATCGATATGGCTGACCCCGACGCCGTAGTTCCCCAGGATGCGGGTGCGGGTGTCGGCCAGGTCGAAGACCTCCGGCCCGAGCTTGTCCGACACCGTCGGGCAAACCGCATCGAAGCGGGCGAAGGCGTCGCGGAAGTCCGACACGCCCAGCGGACGGTCCGAGGCGTTCGGCGTCAGGTCGAAGCGTTCGGCCATCGCGCGTTCCACCGCATCGGGCCAGCGCCGTGTCAGCAGGACCTTGGGTTTGGTCATCGTGGTGATCCCGGATGAAGGGCTCCGGCCCGGCGGCTCACGGCCGGGCCGGAGGGCATCAGGCGGCGCGGCGGCGCAGGACGCGCGCCACGGTCTCGCCGATGACCGAAGGGTTCTCGGCCACGGTCACGCCGGCGGCGGAGAGGATCTCCACCTTTTCCGACGCGCTTTCGCCGAAGGCCGAGATGATCGCCCCGGCATGGCCCATGGTGCGGCCCTTGGGCGCGGTCAGGCCGGCGATATAGGCGACCACCGGCTTGGTCATGTGGTTCTGGATGTATTCCGCCGCCTCGGCCTCCTGCGGGCCGCCGATCTCGCCGATCATGCAGACCACTTCGGTTTCCGGGTCGGCCTCGAACGCCTCCAGGATGTCGCGGAAACTGGAGCCGTTGATCGGGTCGCCGCCGATGCCGACCGAGGTCGAGACGCCGATGCCGAGGTCCTTCAGCTGCTGCGCGGCCTCATACCCCAGCGTGCCGGAGCGACCGACGATGCCGACGCTGCCCTGCAGGTAGATGTGGCCCGGCATGATCCCCAGAAGCGACTTGCCGGGCGAGATGGTGCCGGCGCAGTTCGGCCCGGTCAGCACCATGCGCTTCTCGCGCGGGTAGCGCATCATGTAGCGCTTCACCCGGATCATGTCCTGCGCCGGGATGCCGTCGGTGACGCAGACGCAGTAGCGGATGCCGCCGTCCGCGGCCTCCATGATGCTGTCGGCCGCGAAGGGCGGCGGCACGAAGACGATGGAGGCATCGGCGCCGGTGGCCGCGACGGCCTCCTTCACCGTGTTGAAGACGGGGACGCCGTGGACCGTCTCGCCGCCGCGGCCGGGGACGACGCCGCCGACGACATTGGTGCCGTAGTCCAGCATCTCCTGGGTGTGGAACTGGGCGATGCGGCCCGAGATGCCCTGGACGATGACGCGGGTATCGCGGTCGATGAAGATGGTCATTGCACGGCCCTCACCTTGGTGTTCTGCGTCTTGTCGTTCTGCCAGGCCATGACGGCGCGCTGCGCGGCCTCCATCAGCGTGGTGGCGCGGATGATCGGCAGGCCGGACTTGGCCAGGATCTTCAGCCCCTCCTCGACATTGGTGCCGGCCAGGCGGACGATCACCGGCACCTCCACGGGTTCCGCCTTCAGCGCCTGCACCACGCCCTCGGCCACCCAGTCGCAGCGGTTGATGCCGGCGAAGATGTTGACCAGCACCGCCTGCACGTTCTTGTCCGAGGTCACCAGCCGGAAGGCCTTGGCCACCCGTTCCGGCGTGGCGCCGCCGCCGATGTCCAGGAAGTTGGCGGGCTCGCCCCCGGCCAGCTTGATCGTGTCCATCGTCGCCATCGCCAGACCGGCGCCGTTGACGATACAGCCGATGCTGCCGGTCAGGCCGATGTAGGACAGGCCCCGGTCGGCGGCCCGGCTTTCGCGCGGGTCTTCCTGGCTTTTGTCGCGCAGTTCCGCGATATGCGGATGGCGGAACAGCGCGTTGCCATCGAAGGTCATCTTGGCGTCCAGCGCCAGGATGCGGTTGTCGGCGGTGATCACCAGCGGGTTGATCTCGACCATGGTCGCGTCCAGCTCGGTGAAGGCGCGGTAGCAGCCCTGCAGCGTGCGCACCATCTGCTGGGTCAGCGTCGGCGGGATGCCGAGCGCGAAGGCGATCTCGCGGGCCTGGAAGTCGCGCAGGCCGACGGCGGGCTCGACGGTGGAGCGCACGATGGACTCGGGCTTCTGGGCCGAGATGTCCTCGATCTCCATCCCGCCCTCGGCGGAGGCGACGATCATCACCCGTTGCGAGGTGCGGTCCAGCACGAAGCCGAGGTAGATTTCCCGGGTGAAGGGCGTCGCCGCCTCGACATAGACGCGGTAGACGCCCTTGCCGGCCGGGCCGGTCTGGTGGGTGACCAGCTTCATGCCGAACATGTCGGCTGCGGCATCCTGGATCTCGCTGTCCGAGGCGCACATCCTGACGCCGCCCGCCTTGCCGCGGCCGCCAGCATGGACCTGCGCCTTGACCACCCAGCGTTCGCCGCCCAGTTCGCGGGCCCGGTAGGCGGCCTGTTCGGGGCTGTAGGCCAGCGCGCCATCGGGGATGCCGACGCCGAAGCTCTTCAATATTTCCTTGGCCTGATATTCGTGGATGTCCATCCTCGCCTCCCTCTGTCCTGTTCCGCCTATTCCGCCGCCAGCGCCGTGCGGTAGCGCCGCGCCAGCCCGTCCAGCACCGCGCCCTTGTCGACCGCCCCTCCCAAGGCGATCAGCGCGTCGGCGAAGCGGGTGACGATATCGGTGATCTGTGCCTCGCCCAGCTGGTTCAGGATGCCGATCCGCACCTGCACCGGCTCCGACAGCGTCGGCCAGATGCCGAAGCCGTCGGCGCGGCACTTCTGCACCAGTTCCTTCTCGCGGCCCGCAAGGGCGGGGGGCAGGTTCAGCACCACCAGCGAGGTCATGTTCGAGGTGACGGTGCAGCCCATCTCCTCCACCGCCCAGCGGAGGGCGGATTCATGGAAGGCATAGTCGCGGGCCTTCTGCGCCCGGCCATGTTCCAGCGTCAGCCGCAGCGCCTCGTGGAAGGCGGCGACGGCATAGCCGGAATGGGTGCGGTGATAGGCCGGCGTCGGCACGTCCTTGCCGTCGATCACGCCCCAGTGGCGGGCCTCCAGCACCGGATGGTGGACGTAGGTCGCGGCGCCGTTGGCCCGCACTTCGGCGATGTAGCGGTCCGAGAAGGACACCGGCGCATAGGTCAGCGGCAGGCAGAGCACGCCCTTCTGCGGGCAGGAGGCCCAGCCGTGGACGCCCGGGTAATCGTCGATGGAGAAATCGGCGATCCCCAGCGAGGAGACCGCATCCACCAGCCCAAGCACGCCATGGCGCCGGCAGGCATCGGAGAAGCCCTGCAGGTCGTTCACCCGGCCCGAGCCGGTTTCCCAATGCGCCATCAGCGCCCATTTCGGCTTGTGCTGCGCCAGCGCCTGCTCGACCACCGCCTCGGTGACCGACTGGCCATGCGGCACGGCGACGATGGTGGCCGAGGCCGCCTGCGGGTCCAGCGGGTTGGCCGCCAGTTCCTCGCGGGTCGCCGCCTTCATCCGCACGGTCAGCCCGTCGATCCCCGAGAAGGTGCCGTTGACGAAGACCACCACCTTGTCGCCCGGGAGGATCGCACTCAACATGCAATCGAGACCGGAAAAGCCGGTGCCGCCGACGCCGAAGGTGTGGATGTTGGCGGTGCCGAACAGCGTCCGCAGCATCTCCTTGCATTCGATCATCCCGCGCAGCACGTCGGCCTGCATGTGGTCGGCGGTGCCGGCACGGGCGAAGGCGGCCAGCACCCTTGCGTCGGTATTGCCGGGGCCGGGGCCGGCGGCCAAGGTTTCGGGGATGGAGAGGGCCGGGAAAATCTTGGTCATCGGTTCGCCTGCGCTTTGGTTTCATCGCAGGAAAATCCGATTGCTCCGAGGGCACAACCTGCGTTACTCCTGCTTTCGGGTTTCCATAAGTATGGGTATTTTCCTACCCAATCAGGTTGGGATACGGTGGTATACACCGGGATACCCAACCCGAATGGGTAGGTTTTTGGAGAAAATCATGTCGGATCAAAAACTTGCGCAGCCGAACCGCCCCATCGACCTGTCGCTGGCAGACAGCAATCCGCTGGTCTTGCAGGCCCTGTCCGAACTGTTCGACCGCGATCCCCGATTCTCTCTGGTTGCCACCTCCTCCACCGCCGAGGGGTTCCTGGGCGCGGTGATCCGGGTGCCGGTCAAGGTGGCGGTGATCGACTGGCGGCTGCCGCTGCTCGGCGGGCAGAAGCTGATCGAGGTGCTGCGCGACCAGCCCGGCGCGCCGCGGATCGTGGTCTACGGCGACGATGCGGGCGGCGAGGTGGCGCGGCTGGCGATGCTGGCCGGGGCGGCGGGCTTCGTCGCCCGCACCACGCCGACCGAGCAATTGCTGGAAACCTGTCTCGCCGTGGCGGGGGGGCAGATGGTATTCCCGTTTCTCGACCTGCGGGATTTGCAATCCGATCCGATCTCGCAATTGACCCGGCGGGAGCGGGCCTTGCTGGAGGCATTGTCCAAGGGGCATTCCAACAAGGAACTGGCGCGGGATTTCGAAATCTCCGACAATACGGTGAAGTTCCACCTGTCCAATCTCTACGAGAAACTCGGGGTCCGGAATCGCGCCCAGGCGATTTCCTTCTATTTCTCCTCGCGGCTGGCGCTGGAGGCGCAGCCCAAGGGCTGAGGGGCGCCTAACGATCTTCCGCGACAGCCCCTGACGGTGAAATTTTATTACTTGACAGACCCCCGCCGGATCGTCCTTCTCTGCTGCCCGTCGATGCACCCCAGCCGCGAAGGATTCGCCCCATGAGCTTCCACACCGTCGAACAGGCCCCCGCCCGTCTGAACCGCTCGGAACTTGCCGTTCCGGGAACATCGGTCCAGATGTTTGAAAAAGCAGCGAAATCCGAAGCGGACGTGATCTTCCTCGACCTGGAGGATGCCGTCGCCCCGGACGACAAGGCGCAGGCGCGCAAGAACATCATCAAGGCGCTGAACGAGATCGACTGGGGCAAGAAGACCATGTCGGTGCGGATCAACGGGCTGGACACCCACTACATGTATCGCGACGTGGTGGACGTGGTCGAACAGGCCGGCGAACGGCTGGACCTGATCATGATTCCGAAAGTCGGCACCGCCGCGGATGTCTATGCGGTGGATATGATGGTGACCCAGATCGAGGATGCGAAAGGATATAAGAAGCGCATCGGATTCGAGCATATCATCGAAACTGCGCTTGGAATGCAGAATGTCTCGGACATTGCCGCGGCGTCGAAACGGAACGAAAGCCTGCATTTCGGCGTGGCGGATTATGCCGCCTCCACCCGCGCCCGCACCACGATCATCGGCGGGGTGAATCCGGATTACGCCGTGCTGACCGATCCGCTGGAAGACGGCTCGCGCGCGGTGCATTGGGGCGACATGTGGCATTACGCGCTGGCGCGGATGGTGGTGGCGGCGCGGGCGAACGGGCTGCGCCCGGTCGACGGCCCCTTCGGCGACTTCCAGGATGCCGACGGCTACCGCGCCGCCGCCCGCCGCGCCGCGGTTCTGGGCTGCGAGGGCAAATGGGCGATCCACCCCAGCCAGATCGCGCTGGCCAACGAGGTGATGAGCCCGTCCGAGAAGGAAGTCACCCGCGCGAAGCGCATCCTGGAGGCGATGGCCGAGGCCGCCGCGCAGGGCAAGGGCGCGGTGTCGCTGGACGGGCGGCTGATCGACTACGCCTCGATCCGCCAGGCCGAGGTGCTGGTGGAAAAGGCCAGGCAGATCGCCGGGGAGTGACGGCCCAGACAAGGCGTCGAGACAGCTTCTAAGGCCACCGTCGCATGGGCCGGATTCGCTCCGGCCCGGCAGCCCTTCGGCGCGGCGCGGCCTGCACATAGCAGAACGCCGCGAAATTCCGGCCCGACAGGAGAATATTATTCTCCCGTTCGCCCGAAAAACGCCCATCCCCTTTCCTTGCGGCCGGAGGAGCGCTGCCGATAGGGTCCCCCGGCGCGGAAGGGGACGGCATGACACTCCAGATCTCGAACATGACCCGCCGCTTCGGCCCCGTCGACGTCCTGCGGGGCATCGACCTGACCATCGGCGAGGGAGAGCTGATCGCCCTTCTCGGCCCCTCGGGCAGCGGCAAGACCACGCTGCTAAAGATCATCGCCGGGCTGGACTGGCCCGATGCCGGCGGCCTGTCGGTGCAGGGCGAGGACTGGCTGCCGAAGACCGCGCAGGAGCGGCGGACCGGCTTCGTCTTCCAGCATTACGCGCTGTTCCCGCATCTGAAGGTGCGCGACAACATCGCCTTCGGCCTGACGGTGATGCCCCGCGCGCAGCGGCCCGGCAAGGCGCAGATCGCCGCGCGGGTGGAGGAACTGCTGCATTTCCTGCAGATCCCGGCGCTGGCCGACCGCTACCCGGCCGAGTTGTCCGGCGGCCAGCGGCAGCGGGTGGCGCTCGGCCGGGCGCTGGCGATCTCGCCGCCGGTGCTGCTCTTGGACGAACCCTTCGGCGCGCTGGACGCGCAGGTGCGGCGCGATCTGCGGCGCTGGCTGCGCGGGGTGCACGACGCCACCGGCACCACGACGATCTTCGTCACCCACGACCAGGAAGAGGCCTTCGAGCTGGCCGACCGCGTGGTCGTCATGGGCGCCGGCCGGATCGAGCAGACCGGGCGGCCGGACGAGATCTACGACCACCCCGCCACCCCCTTCGTGGCGCGCTTCCTGGGCCTGACGGTGGAGATCCCCGTCACCCTGCGCCAGGGCCGGGCCGAGGCGCCGGGGCTGGACACCAGTGCCCTGCCCCGGCGGGCGATGGCGGACGGGCCGGCGACGCTGTTCCTGCGCCCCGCCGACATCACCCCGATCCCCGACCCGGCCAGCCCCTTCCGGCTGACCGCGCTGACCACCACCGGCGCCACCCACCGGCTGGTGATGGAAGGCCCCGCCGACTGTCGGCCCGAGGCCGAGGTCGCCCGCCGCAGCGCCGCTGCGCTGACGGTCGGCCAGACCCTTCGCCTGCGCCCCGAAGCGGGGCAGATCTTCCCCGGCGGCCCGGGGGCACAAACCCTTCCCGCAGCCGCCGACAATCCCAGATTCAAGGAGTCGACCCCGTGAAACGCAATCTCCTGGCCGCCGTCGCGCTGGCCTTCGGCCTGACCACCCCAGCATTGGCGCAGGACAGCATCCTCAACGTCTCCTACGACGTGGCGCGCGAGCTGTTCGAGGCCATCAACCCGGTCTTCGCCGAGAAGTGGAAGGTCGAGACCGGCCGAGACGTGACCATCGACCAGTCGCATGGCGGATCGTCGAAACAGGCCCGCGCCATCCTGGAAGGGCTGCCCGCCGATGTGGTGACCTTCAACCAGGTGACCGACATCGACGTGCTGGCCGAAGGCGGGCTGGTCGATGCCGACTGGCGCGACGCCTTCCCCAACGCCGCCTCGCCCTATTACTCGCTGCCCGCCTTCCTGGTCCGCAAGGACAACCCGAAGGGGATCGAGGACTGGGACGATCTGGTGAAGGAAGGCGTGCAGGTCATCTTCCCGAATCCGAAGACCAGCGGCAATGCGCGCTACACTTATCTGGCCGCCTATGCCTATGCGCTGGACCAGAACGGCGGCGACCAGGCCGCGGCGCAGGACTTCGTGCGCAAGCTCTTCGCCAACGTCCCGGTCTTCGACCAGGGCGGCCGCGCCGCCACCGTCACCTTCGCCGAGAAGGAGATCGGCGACGTGCTGATCACCTTCGAGGCGGAAACCGGCGGCATCGCCAGGGAATATGCCGACAAGGGCTTCGTGCGGGTGACGCCCTCGCTGTCGCTCTACTCGGAATTCCCGGTGGCCATCGTCACCGGCAATGCCGCGCAGAAGGGCACCGAGGAAGTGTCGAAGGCCTATCTCGACTTCCTCTACGCGCCCGAGGGCCAGAAGATCCTGGCCGCGCATTTCTACCGGGTGCATGACGAGGCCGCGCAGGCCGAGTTCGCCGCCAATTTCCCCGAGGTGAAGCTGGTGAACGTCGACGAGGTGTTCGGCGGCTGGGACAAGATCAAGGCCGAGCATTTCGCCGAGGGCGGCATCCTCGACACCGTCTTCGTCAACCAATGACCACCCTGCCCCTTCCCGCTTGGGGTGTCCGCCCGAAGCGGGTCCTGCCCGGCTTCGGCCTGACCATGGGCGTGACGCTGGCCTTCCTCGGCATCGTCGTGCTGCTGCCGACCGTGGCGTTGGTGCTGAAGGGGGCCGAGATCGGCCCGGCCCGGTTCTGGGCCATCGCCACCGCGCCCCGCACCTTCGCGGCGCTGAAGCTGACCCTGCTGGCCGCCACGATGGCGACCATCTTCAACGCGCTTTACGGCCTGCTGATGGCCTGGGTGCTGGTGCGCTACGACTTTCCCGGCCGGCGGCTCCTGGACGCGCTGGTCGACATCCCCTTCGCCCTGCCGACCGCGGTGGCGGGGCTGACGCTTTCGGCGCTGTTCTCGGCCAACGGCTGGTATGGCGCGGTGCTGGAGCCGATGGGCCTGCCGGTGGTCTTCACCATCTGGGGCGTGGCCATCGCCATGTCCTTCACCTCGATCCCCTTCGTGATCCGCACCGTGCAGCCGGTGCTGGAGGACCTGGACCCGCAATACGAGCAGGCGGCCCGCACGCTGGGCGCCGGGCCCTTCACCTGCTTCGTCCGCGTGGTGCTGCCGGCGATCCTGCCGGCGCTGGTGGTGGGCACCACCCTGTCGCTGGCCCGCTGCCTGGGCGAGTTCGGCGCCATCGTCTTCATCGCCGGCAACCTGCCGATGAAGACCGAGATCGCCTCGCTACTGGCGGTGATCCGGCTGGAGGAATACGACTACAACGGCGCCGCGGTGATCGCACTGGTGCTTCTGCTGATCGCGCTGGCGCTCTTGGCGGTGTCGGGCCTGCTGCAGGCGCTGGCGACGCGGCACCGGGGGCGGGCGCCATGACCCCGGACCAGACCCCGGGCGCGCTGGCCCCCAAGGAAAGCCGGCTGGTGCCGCGGCTGCTGATCGGCGCGGCGCTGGCGCTGACCGCGGTCTTCATCGTGGTGCCGATGATCTACATCTTCCACCGCGCCCTGGCCGAGGGCTGGCGGCTCTATGCCGCCAACATCCTGCAGCCGGACACCCTGCACGCGGTCTGGCTGACCGCGGTGGTGGCGGTGATCGTGGTGCCGGTCAACATCGCCTTCGGCATCGCTGCCGCCTGGCTGATCGCGCGCTTCAGCTTCCCCGGCCGCAAGGCGCTGCTGGTGCTGATCGAGATTCCCTTCTCGATCTCTCCGATCATCGCCGGCATCTGCTACCTGCTGCTCTACGGAAGGCAGGGCCTGCTGGGACCCTGGCTGATCGCGCATGACATCAAGATCCTGTTCGCGCTGCCCGGCATCGTGCTGGTCACCATGTTCGTGACCTCTCCCTTCGTGATGCGCGAGGTGTTGCCGCTGATGCAGGCGCAGGGGTCCGAGCAGGAGCAGGCCGCGCTGACGCTGGGGGCCAGCGGCTGGCAGGTGTTCCGCCGGGTGACGCTGCCCAACATCCGCTGGGCGCTGCTTTACGGCGCCGTCCTCTGCGGCGCCCGCGCCATCGGCGAATTCGGCGGGGTCACCGTGGTCTCGGGCAACATCCGCGGCCAGACCAACACCCTGCCCCTGCAGATCGAGCTGCTGTTCCACGACCTGAACGTCACCGGCGCCTTCGCCGCCGCCAGCACCCTGACGCTGATCGCGCTGGTGGTGCTGGTGCTGAAGGTCCGGCTGGAGGGGACGCGGGGTTGAGGTTGCTTGCGGCGCCCCGACCGGCCTAAATTGCCGGCCGAGGCGAAAGCAGAAAAGCGGATGAACCGATGCGCAAGACCATCTTCTCCACATGCGCCGCCCTGGCGCTCGGCCCGCTTTCGGCGGTGTCCCCCGCGCAGGCCGAGCCCCGGGGCTATTACGAGGTGAGCGGCGTCGAGGCTGACGACATGCTGAAGATGCGCGCCGGCCCCGGCGTCGGCTACCGCGTCATCGTCGGCCTGCCGAACGGCACCGTCCTCTGGGTCCAGAGCTGCGAACGCGCGGGCAGCACCAGCTGGTGCAAGGTGTCGCTGAAGCAGGCGCGGGCGCTGAAGGGATATGTCTCCAGCGCCTATCTGCGGAAGATGTGAGGCGGGCGGACTGCCCGCAACCGGGCGTCACGCCTTCTCGCGCGGCCGCGCCATCGGCGGGTCCTGCCGGCGCGGGCCGCGTTGCGCCTGCTGGCGCGCGCGCATCTGGCCCATGGTCTGCCGGCAGGCCTCGGCCTCGGCGCGCAGCGGATCCTCGGCGCGCGACCGCAGCAGGTCCTGCGCGGCGCTTCCGGCGGCTTGGGCGGATCGGCGCGCCGGAATCCAGCCGATGGGCGCGTTTTCCTGCATGAACATCTCCAACCAGGCGCCTTGGTAGTCCCGGTCCTGGCCGAGAACCGTCCGGTCGGCCCCGAGCCGATAAACCCGGACCCATTCCGCCCCTTCCGTGCCGGCCTGCCGCTGGAACCCGCCGAAGTCGCGCTGCCCCAGCATCCAGCCCAGCGTCACCTCCGGCGTCTGGTTGAGCACCTCCGGCAGGTCCTCCGGGCAATGCAGGCGGGCGCGGCCCAGCTGCGCGGTGTCGAGGAACCGCCATTGCCCGATATGTTCGGCGTAGAAGATCAGAAGATAACGCATGGCCTGCCTTTGGTCTTGTTCTTGCTGCCGTCAGGTCGCGGCCCCGAGGTATGCGCCTGCACCGCCCGGCACAAGACGCAGGCGCCGCAGCGGCGGCAAAGCGCCGGCGGGCGTCAGGCCCGGAGCCCGGCGGCCAGGTCCAGGGCCTGCGCGAAGGAGGCGGTGAAGGTCTGGCCGTGGCCCAGTCCTTCCAGCACCGTCACCCGGACATCCAGGTCCGCGCGCTGGCCGAGCAGGTCCGCCAGCGCAAGGGTTTCCGGCGAGGGCCGCGGCGCCTTCGGCGCTTCGGTTCCCCGGCGGTGCTCGCTGTCGCCCAGCAGGATCCGCAGCGGGGCGATGCGGCCCGGCGGCAGCTGCGGCGCCCCGGCCAGCATGTTGCGCAGGGCGCCGCCGCCGAAGCCGCTGGAGGGACTGGCGGCCACCCAGCCGGCGAAGGCCCCGGGGTCGGACAGCAGGCAGTGCAGGGTGAACAGCCCGCCGTAGGAATGGCCCCAGAGCACCCGCCGCGCCGGGTCGAGCCGGACCCGCCCGGCCACCGCCTCGCGCAGGGGGCCGGTCAGCCGGGCGCGGAAGGCGTCGGCGCCGCCGGTCTTGCGGCCCCTGCCCCCCTCGGGGTCGGGCGTCAGGCTGGTCGGGGTATAGTCCAGCGCCCGGGCGGTGGTGTCGAAGGACTGCTCCACCGGATAGCCGATGCCGATGACGGCAAGCCCGCTGTGCGCGGCCAGATCCCCGGCGGCAAGCCGGTCGAAGGCCGCGTTGCCGTCCAGCATCCACAGCGACGGCCAGCCCCCGGCCGGCGGATCGGCGGTCGGGACGGCGAGGAACAGGCGGTAGCCCTGCCCCTCGACCGCGATGTCGTGGCGGGAAAGCGCATGGGTCGCCGGCGGCGCCTCGAAGATGCGGTAGTCCGGCACCTTGCCGCCGCGCCGGCGCGAGGTCTCCTGCGCGAAGGCAGGGGTCAGGCAGAAGGCCGGCAGGGCGGAAAGCAGGGTGCGGCGGTGTATCGGTGTCATCGGTGCATCCTGGGCGGGGGTCTGTCCCGCGTGAAGGAAGGACGCCGCCCGGTCCGAGGGGGACACGGGCGGCGGCGGGCAGGCGGCCCGGTCAGAACGTCGTGTTCACGCCGACATAGATGGCCCGGCCCGGTTCGTTGTAGGTGTTGCCGCCGCCGCTGGTGTCGGTGCGGAACAGCTGCTTGTCGAACAGGTTGCTGACCCCCGCGGTGACATAGACGCTGTCGTTCACGTCCCATTTCATGTTGACGTTGAACAGCGTGTAGGAGCCGCGCTCGTTCAGCGTGACGGTGCCGCCGTCGGTCAGGTCGTCGTTGGTGATGCTGCTGACCATGTTCACCGGGATCGGGCCGTAATGGGTGGCCGACAGGGTGAACAGCAGGTCGTCGCGCGCCTGCCAGTCCAGCGAGGCGTTGATGGTGTAGTCCGGCACCAGGCTGAGCGGCTGGCGGGTGGCCTTGATCTCGGACTCCAGCATGTAGGTGAAGTTGGCGTTCAGCGCGAACTGCTCGCCCAGGGGCCGGCTGAAGTTGCCCTCGATCCCCTCGATCACCGCGGGGCCGGTGTTCTCCCAGCGGAACAGGCGGTTGGCGGTGGCGCCGGGGTTCTCCTGGATCTGGCCCGACTGGATCTTGTTCTTGTAGTCGTTGTGGAACCAGGTGAACGAGACGTTCAGGTCCTCGTCGTCACGATAGGCGATGCCGATCTCGGTGTTGACGCTGATCTCGGCGTCGAGGTCGGGGTTGCCGATCACGAAGCAGGGCCCGGAAAGCCGCACGCCGTCCACCACGGGGCAGCCGTTGCCCCGGGTGGTGTAGACGTAGCCCGGGTTCAGCTGGAACAGGTTCGGCGCCTTGAAGGCCCGCGCCACCCCGGCCTTCATCGTCCAGTTCTCGTTGAAGACGTATTCCGCGTTCAGGCTGGGCGACAGGTTGGAGCCGAAGTCGTCGCTGTAGTCGTAGCGCAGCCCCGGGGTCAGGGTCAGCGCCTCGGACCATTCGATGTTCGCCTCGGCATAGAGGCCCAGCATCTGCTGGTCGGTCTTCGGATCGCGCAGGCTGGGATCGTTGACGATGTCGGGGTCGGAGATCACCGGGGGAACCGTGGTGCCGATCGACACCGGGTCGTCCATGAACTCGCCGCGGTATTCGGCGCCCAGCGTCAGGGCCGAGTTCTTGCCGCCCAGCATCAGCGGCAGGATCCATTCGGTCTTGGCGCTGACGTTCAGCAGCTCGATGGTCTTGAACCCCGGCGCATCGTTGGTGCCGTCGCCGTCGGTGTCGACGCAGTTGGTGATCGCGCCCTCGCCGCCGCCGGCGGCGCCCTCGCACAGCCTGGTGTTGTCGGTCTGCTCGAACTGCAGGTAGCTGTAGGATTCGCCGAAGCCGTATTCGCCGCGGTGGGTCAGCGCGAAGGTGCGGCGATACAGCCGGTTGGTTTCCTCGCCCCAGAGCGAGGCCGGGATCGTGCCGATGCCGCCCAGCTGGGTGTCGCCGGCGTAGATGTTGCCCTGCCGCGAGAAGCCCAGCTCGAAGTCCAGCTCGTGATTCTCGGCGATCCGCCACGACAGGAGCGCATTGATGTCCTTGTTCTCCACCCCCTCGCGCCCGGCCAGCGGGGTGGTGCCGCCCGTCCCGGCCTCGGCCTCGTCGTTGATGTCCAGCGCGTCGGGCTCGGACTTGTTGTAGTTGCCGTAGATGCGGAAGCTGAGCCTTTCGGTCAGCGGCGTGGCGAACATGAAGTTCGCCCGCTTGGTGCCGCCCTCGTCGTCGCCGTCGGGAATGTTCCACGACAGGCCGACCTGGCCCGTCATCGTCTCGGGCCGCTTGGTGATGATGTTGACCACGCCGCCCGCCGCACCCGAGCCGTAGCGCGCCGCCGCCGGCCCGCGGATGACCTCGATCCGCTCGATCATCTCGGCCGGGACCCAGTTGGAATCGCCGCGGGTGTCGCGCTCGCCGCCCCGGCCCATCTTGACCGAGTTGCGCGAGGCCACCGGCTTGCCGTCGATCAGGATCAGCGTGTTCTCCGGCCCCATGCCGCGGATGTCGATCTGGCGGTTGTTGCCGCGCTGGCCGGTCGAGGTGGTGCCGGTCAGGTTGACGCCCGGCATCTTGCGGATGATCTCGGCCACGTCGTTGACCACCGGGGTCTTCTTCATGTCCTCTTCGCTGATCTGCGACACGCCCAGCGCCTGCTTGATCTGCTCCTCGGCGGAAATGACGATGGTGCCGAGGAAGGTTCCGTCCTCCTCCTCGGCGGTCTGCGCCAGGGCCGGCACGGACAGAAGGCCGAAGGACATCAGGAACGACAGGGCCGTGCCCGAGGCAAGGCGAGAGGCGGGGCGCAGCATCCGGGATACTCCTGCTGAAGCGATGGGACTTCGGCGGGCGCAGGGCTGGCGTCTCGGGCGGTCAACTGCGATCCGGCACGGATTGCAATGCGGATGCCTTAGGTTTTTTGTCGCAATTTGTCGCGAAGCGGTGTTCCGTCCCTGCCGGCGATGATTTAGCATCGCCCTGTTGCCCGCGGGCGACAGGACCGAGCGACGGACCGCCAGGCAGAACCGCCACCCCGGACCGGCATGTGCCGGCTCCCGATCCGTTGTCCGGCCGATGCCCCCGCCCTTCCCGCAGATCCTTGTCGTCGACGGCGCCCGCGACATCCGCGAGCCGCTGGGGCTGTTCCTGCGCCGGCAGGGGCTGCGCGTCCGGCTGGCCGCCACCGCCGCCGAGGCGCAGCGGGCGCCGGCCCGGACGGCGGTCCATCTCGTCCTCCTGGACCCCGCCCTGCCCGGAGAGGAGGGCCCCGCCCTCTTCCGGGCGCTGGTGCGGCGGCGGATGCCGGTGATCCTGCTTTCCGCCCGCACCGATGAGGAGGACCGGATCGCCGGGCTGGACAGCGGCGCCGACGACTATCTGGCGAAGCCCTTCAGCCCGCGGGAACTGCTGGCGCGCATCCGCGCGGTGCTGCGCCGCGCCCCGCCGGCCGCCCCCGCCACCACCGGCGCCCGCCGCTTCGCCGGCATGGTGCACGACGCCGACCGGCAGCGCCTGACCCTGGCCGACGGGCGCGATCTGCCGCTGACCACCGGCGAGAACCGCCTGCTGACCGCGCTGCTCGGCCATCCGGGGGAGGTGCTGTCCCGCGCCCGCCTGCTCGACCTCGTGCGCGGTCGCGAGCCGCGGGCCTACGACCGCGCCGCCGACAACCTCGTCAGCCGCCTCCGCCGCAAGATCGGCGACGGCGAGAGGTCGGAGAAGCTGATCGTGACGGAATGGGGCGACGGCTACCGCCTGGCCACGACGGTGGAGAGGGTGGGGTGAGGCGCGGCGGGCAGGCCCCACGGTTCGTCACCCATGGAATCCGGCTGCGCGATGCCCTTGGAAACGGTTCAGGTCACGATCCTGCCCTGCGGTTTTCGGAACTCCGGCCTGTCCCAGAGCCTTTCCGCCATGACCTTGCAGAGGACATCGGCGGCCCTCCGCACGTCTTCCAGGCCTGTATAGAGCGGGGTGAAGCCGAAGCGGAGGATGTCGGGCGCGCGGAAGTCGCCGATCACGCCCTCGGCGATCAGGGCCTGCATGATGGCGTAACCCTCGGGGTGGCGGAACGAGATCTGGCTGCCCCGCTGGCCGGGGGCGCGCGGCGTCGCCAGGACAAGCTCGGGGCACTCCGTCTCGACCCGTTCGACGAACAGGTCGCCCAGGTCCAGCGACCGGGCGCGCAGGTCGTCGAGATCGACGCTGTCCCAGACATCGAGCGCCGCATCCAGCGCGGTCAGATGCAGGATCGGCGGCGTGCCGACGCGCATACGCTCCACGCCATGTGCCGGGCGATAGTCGAGATCGAAGGCAAAGGGCGCTTCATGCCCCATCCACCCCGACAGGGCGGGGACCGCGCGGTCCTGATGACGGGGGGCGACATAGATGAAGGCGGGGCCGCCGGGCCCGGAGTTCAGGTATTTGTAGGTGCAACCCACGGCAAAGTCGGCGTTGCAGGCGGCCAGATGCACCGGGAAGGCCCCGGCGGAATGGGCCAGGTCCCAGACCGTCAGGATGCCAAGCGACTGGGCTTTCGCGATCATCGCCTGCATGTCGTGGCGGCGGCCGGTGCGGTAGTCGACCTCGGTCACCAGCAGCACCGCGACGGTTTCGTCCAGCGCTTCGGCCAGATCCTCGGGGGCAACCAGTTTCAGCCGGACGTCGCGGCCGACCGTGCGGGCCAGTCCTTCGGCGATATAGAGATCGGAGGGGAAATTCCCCGTGTCCGACAGGATGACCCGGCGGCCCGGGTTCATCTCCAGGGCCGAGGCCAGCGCCTGATAGACCTTGATCGACAGGGTGTCGCCGACGACGATGGACCCGGGCTCCGCCCCCACCAGTTTTCCGATGCGGCCGCCGACACGGCGGGGCAGGTTGATCCAGTCTGCCTTGTTCCAGCCGGTGATCAGCATCCGGCCCCATTCGTCGGTGACCGCCCGGCCCAGCCTTTCGGCGACGCCGCGCGGCAGCGGACCGAGGGAATTTCCATCCAGATAGACGATGCCTTCGGGCAGATCGAAGGCGCGGCGGGTGGCTTCGAAATCCGTGGTCATGGCGGCGTCCCTCAGGCGTATTCCGACATCAGGCCCGGACGCGAGCCCAGGCCCATCGAGGCGTCCAGCACCGCCCCATGCAGCGCGCGCGAGGCGGGGCCGGACAGGAAATGCACCAGCGCCGCGATCTCGGACGGCTCGATCAGCCGGCCCTTCGGCAGGCGGGCGAGAAAGGCGGCCAAGGCTTCGGGCGTGAGCTTCGACAGGGTGCTGGCCTGGAACATCGGGGTGTTGGTCGCGCCCGGGCAGATGGCGAAGACATCGACCTCGCCATGCACCGCCTCGGCCGCGAGTTGCCGGGTCAGAAAGGCGACGGCGGCCTTGCTCATGCCATCCGACAGACGGAACCCGGGAAAGGCGGTGATCCCGCCGCCGACCGAGCTGATGTTGATCAGCTTTCGTCCGGGACCGCCGGGCAGCGCCATGAACTGCTGGCACATCTTCAGGGTGCCGTCGGCGTTGATCGCCAGCATCAAGCTGTCCTGGATGTCCGGGTCGTCGGAGAAAGCCGCGACCGTTGCCGAACCGACGGCGGCGTTGTTCACCAGAATGTCGATCCGGCCATGCGCCGCCGTTACCGATGCCATGCAGCGCCGGATCGAGACCGGATCGCGCAGGTCCAGGGGGTGCACCGTGACGGCCAGCCCGCCGAAACCCGCCGCCACGGTGGCGGGGTCTTCGACGCCTTCGACGCAGGTCAGCGCCATGGTGGCCCCATAGGCGGCCAGCCGCTCCACCGTTGCGCGGCCGATACCGCCGGTGCCGCCGGTCACAAGGGCCACGCGGCCGGTCAGATCGAGAGGGGCAAGCAGATCGGCGCTCATTTCGGGGCCTCGGGGGTTGCTTCGGGGATCAGCCCCCGGGGGGCAAACCGCATGACAAGGACAAGGATCAGCCCCATCACCACATAGCGCAGCTGGGCGGGGCCCTGTTCCAGCGCCAGCCGGAGGGGGTTCTCGGGGGAAAGCAGCGCGGCGCCGGTCGCGGCCAGCCACAGGCCCGCGGTCTCGGCCTGCACCCAGACGAACCAGATCAGGAAGCCGCCGAAGATGGCGCCCCTGTGGTTGCCCGACCCGCCGATGATGACCATCACCCAGATCAGGAAAGTGAAGCGCAGCGGCTGATAGCTGCCGGCGGTGAACTGGCCGTCCAGCGTCACCAGCATCGCGCCACCGATGCCGACGATGGCCGAACCCAGCACGAAAGCCTGCAGATGGCGGCGCGCCACGTCCTTGCCCATGGCGCGGGCGGCTTCCTCGTTGTCGCGGATGGCGCGCATCATCCGGCCCCAGGGCGCGCGGGCCAGCCGCTCCAGCGCCCACCAGATCGCCAGAAGCACGGCGAGGAACCAGGCGGCATAGGCCAGCTTGACCAGAACCGAGGCGGTGTCGCGCAGGGGCCAGCCCAGCCAGTCGGCGATCTGCTGCGCCCAGGGTGCGGATTGCAGATCGGCCTCATAGGGCACCGGGCGCGGCAGGCCGGTGACGTTCTTCACCCCCCGGGCCAGCCATTCCTCGTTGCGCAGGACCGCGAGGATGATCTCGGAAATCCCGAAGGTCGCCACCGCCAGATAGTCCGAGCGCAAGCCCGCCGTCAGCCGCCCGATGGGCCAGGCCACAAGTGCGGCCAGCAGGCCGCCCACGCCCCAGGACAGCGCCACCGGCAGGCCGAGGCCGCCGAGATAGCCCGCGCTGGCGGCATCCACCGCCTCGATCGCGGCGGTGGCGGGCAGGAACCAGCCTTGCGCCACAAGGATGCCGGCGATCGCCGTCACCGTGACGGCAAGGCCGCGGGTGACCGGCAGGCCCGACAGCCTGCGCCACAGCACCGACACGGCTACCGCCGTTCCCAGAAGAACCGCGCCGGCGGCGAGCAATCCTGTGCCGCCCGCCTCCCACGCAGCGCCGACCGGCGGGGCCGAGACCAGAACGACGGCAAGACCTCCCACCGCAGCCGACCCCATCGTGCCGACATTGAACATGCCGGCGACGCCCCACTGCACGTTGACGCCCAGGGACATCACCGCGGAAATCACGCAGAGGTTGAAGATCGTCAGCGCCAGTTGCCAGCTTTGCAACAGCCCGACGGCCAGCAGAACCGCCGCCATCGCGGCATAGAGCAGGGCGGTGCGGTTCATCTTGCGGCCTTTCCGTAAAGGCCCGCCGGGCGCACCAGCAGGACGATGACGAGGATCAGGAAGGACACCGCGAATTTGTATTCGGTGGACAGGAGCTGCATCATTCCATCCGGAGCCAGCCCGGCCGGCAGCAGATAAGTCAGGGCCTTCTTCCAGGCGAAGGTCAGCGCCAGTTCGGAAAAGGCCACGATCATCGAGCCGACGACCGCCCCGACCGGGCTGCCCAGGCCCCCCACCACGGCGGCGGCGAACATCGGCAGCAGGAGCTGCTGGTAGACGAAGGGGCGATAGCCCTTGTCGAGACCGAACAGCACCCCCGCCAGCACCGACAGCACCGCGACCAGCACCCAGGTCAGCCGCACGATCCGGTCGGGGTCCACGCCGGACAAGAGCGCCAGATTGCGGTTGTCGGCATAGGCGCGCATCGACCGGCCCGCCCGGGTGCGGTTCAGGAACCGGAAGAGGCAGGCCATCGCCAGCACCGCCAGACCGATGGTCAGCATCTGCGAGGTCTTCAGCACCAGCGGCTCGGCCAGCCCCGACCAGTCGCGGAAGCCCCGGGCGGTGACGATGAACCGCTCGCCATCCTCGAAATCCCGGCCATCCGTGCCGATCACCAGCCGGATCACCCCGTTCATGATCAGCATGACACCCGCCGAGACGATCATGAAGACCTCGGGCCGGGCATTGATGCGGCGGAAGTGGCGGTAAAGCGCGCGGTCCGTTCCGATGAACACCAGCGCCAGCAGCGGCATGGCGAGCAGCATTCCCAAAAGCGCGGTCGGCAGGACCCCCAGCGAGACGCCCATGCCCTGCAGCCAGAGCGTGATGAGGATGGTCAGCGCGGTGCCCAGCGACAGGCCCTCGGCATGGGCAAAGCTGGAAAAGCGCAGGACACCGAAGATCAGCGTGACGCCAAGAGCCCCAAGCGCCAGCTGGCTGCCATAGGCGAGGCCGGGGAGGATCAGCATACTGGTCAGGTGGACCAGCCCGTTCAGGATATCGGTCATGCGCGCCCCCCGAGGAAACTGCGGCGGGTATCGGGATCGGCCAGAAGCTCTCTCCCGGTGCCGGTGAAGCGGTTCGCCCCTTGCACCAGCACGAAGCCGGTATCGGCGATCTCCAGCGCCCCGGCGGCGTTCTGCTCGACCATCAGCACGGCAAGGCCCTGCGCGGCGATGCGGGTGATCTTGTCGAACAGCTCATCCATCACATTGGGGCTGACGCCGGCCGTAGGCTCGTCCAGAAGCAGGACCGAGGGTCTGGTCATCAGCGCCCGTCCCACCGCAAGCTGCTGGCGCTGCCCGCCGGACAGCTGCCCCGCCGGCTGGTGGCGCTTGTCGGCCAGGATCGGGAACAGCGCGAAGATCTCGTCCAGGGTGTCGCCGATGGCGTCCTTGCGCAGAAGGGCGCCCATCTGAAGGTTCTCGAACACGGTCAGGGTGGGAAAGACGTTCTCGGTCTGGGGCACGAAGCCCATGCCCGCCCTGATCCGCGCCTGCGGGGGCAGCGCCGTGATGTCGCGCCCGTCCAGCATCACGCGGCCCGAAGTCAGCCGCAGCATCCCCAGCACCGCCTTCATCGCGGTGGACTTGCCCGCGCCGTTCGGCCCGACGATGACGGCGATCCGGCCGCGGTCCACCTCGATGGTGCAGCCGTTCAGGATCGGCGGCCCGCCGTAACCGCCGGTCAGGTTTTCGGCGCGGAGGAAGCTCATGTGACCGCCTCCACCTCGGTGCCGGCCAAGCCCGTGCCCTTGGCCGCCCGGCCCTTGCCCAGATAGGCGGCGATCACCGCCTCGTCCGAGAGGATGTCCTCGACGCTGCCCCGCGCCAGCAACCGGCCCTCGGCCATGCAGGTCACGTCGTCGCAAAGCTCGGCAATGAACTGCATGTCATGCTCGACCAGACAGAAGGTGTAGCCGCGCTCGCGGTTCAGGCGGCGGATGGCGTCGGCGATGGTGTAGAGAAGGGTGCGGTTCACCCCCGCGCCGACCTCGTCGAGGAAGACGATCTTCGGCTCCGCCATCATCGTGCGGCCCAGTTCCAGGAGCTTCTTCTGCCCGCCCGACAGGCTGCCCGCGGGCAGGTCTGCGACATGAGTGATTTCCAGGAACTCCAGAATCTCATCGGCCTTTTCGCGCAGGGCCCGCTCCTCGGCCCGCACGCGGCCGGGGCGCAGAAGCGCGCCGATGTAGGTCTCGCCCGTCTGCCGGGCGGGCACCATCATCAGGTTCTCGCGCACCGTCAGCTTCGAGAATTCGCGGGCGATCTGGAAGGTGCGCAGCAATCCCTTGCCGAAGAGGATATGCGGCGCCTCGCCGGTGATGTCCTCGCCGTCCAGCAACACCCTGCCCGAGGTGGGCCGGTGGTAGCCGGCGATCAGGTTGAACAGCGTGGATTTCCCCGCCCCGTTCGGGCCGATCAGCCCGGCAATGCCGCCGCGGCGGATGGTCAGCGACATGTCGTCGACAGCCTTGAGCCCGCCGAACGAGATGCAGAGGTTCTGCACCACCAGCAGGTCCGGTGGCTTCGGAACTTGGGTCATGGCGAAATCTCCGGGAAAGGCCGGGCCGCACGGGGCGGCCCGGCGCTTTGCTCACTCGGCGCCGAGCATCCGGACGGTCTCGAACTTGCCGCCCTTGTTCTCGAACTCGCGGTAGCTGCCCGCGCTTTCGCCGTTGCCGATCATCTCGACATCGGAGCCGCCGACATAATCGACATCGCCGCCGTCCTTCAGGATCTGCAGGCCCTTGGCCAACTCGCCCGGATAGATCTTCTCGCCCGGCGCGTTGGCGACCTCCATCACATGCTCATGGGCCTTGCCCGGATCGCCCGCCTGCTGGATCGCCAGCAGGATCAGCGCCGCCGCATCATAGGATTCCCGCACGAAGGAACTGTCGGCATTCTTTCCGGCCGCCGCGGCATAGGCCGTGAACTTCTCGGACCCGTCGCCCACCGTCCAGGGCACGGTGCCGAAGATCTGCAGGTCTGGCCCGAAATCCGACATCAGCTTCTCGGAATGCATCCCGTCGCCCACGGCGAAACGGTCGAAGGAACCGCTGTCCAGCGAGGCCCGGATGATGCCGTTGCCGCCCTGGTCCGAATAGCCCAGAACCACCAGCGCCTCGCCGCCCGCCACCGACAGGGCGGAGACCTCAGCCGAGTAATCCGCCTTGCCGTCGTCATGCGGCGCGACCAGCGTCACCGTGCCGCCCGCCGCCTTGTAGGCCGCATCGAAGCTGTCGGCGAAGCCCTTGCCGTAATCGTTGTTGGTATAAGTCACCGCCACCGCCTTGATGCCGCGGTCGATCAGCACCCTGGCCAGAAGCTCGCCCTGCCGCGCATCCGAGGGCGCGGTGCGGAAGAACAGGCCCTTGTCGCTGTCCGACGACAGCGCCGGGGTGGTGGCCGAGGGCGAGATCATCAGGATGTTGTTCGGCACCGCCACGTTGTTCAGCACCGCCGTCGCCACGCCCGAGCAATCCGCCCCGATCAGCGCCACGATCCTGTCCACCGTCACCAGCCGCTCGGCCGCTGCGGTGGCTGCCGAAGCGTCCACGCAGGTGCTGTCGCCCCGGACGGAGGATACCGTCGCCCCGTCCAGCAGCAATCCGCTGTCCGAAACCTCCTTCATCGCCAACTCCGCCCCATCCGCCATCGGCGGGGTCAGGGATTCGATCGGGCCGGTGAAGCCGAAAAGGATGCCGATCTTCAGCTCTTCGGCCGAGGCCGGCAGAGCCAGAAGAGACGTTCCCAGAAGAAGCGGTCCAAGGGTGTGTTTCATCATGAGGTCTCGCTGTTGGGTTCAGGTGCTCCTGCCGACGGGCGTCGGCGGCCGAATGTCTCCCCGGCGTGATAGATAAAATATAAACATTGGATATTCGTCAAGATTATATTTTATATAATCCGGAAGGCTCCACGTTGACCGGCTGGTGAGGACGCGCCAGACTGGCGGCCGTTCAGGAAAGCACGGACAAATGTCCAAGACAGATCAAGCCTATGAGACGTTGAAGCGGGACATCCTGTCGGGGGCGCTGGCCCCGGACGAGCCGCTGACCGTCGCCACCCTGACCGCGCGATATGGCTTCGGCTGGACGCCGCTGCGCGATTCGCTGTCACGGCTCGAAGGCGAGAACCTGGTCACGCTGGCGCGCAACCGCGGCTATCGGGTGGTCGGTGCCAGCTATGCCGAACTGCTGGACATCCAGCACACGCGGCTGGCGATCGAGACCCAGCTTCTGCGGGATTCGATCCGGCTGGGGGATGACGACTGGCAAAAGCGCGTGCTTCTGGCCCACCGCACCCTGTCGCGCGCGCCGGCCCTGCACACCGGCATGTCCGAGGCCGACTACGAGACCTTCGAGGCCGCGCATCAGGCGTTCCACCTGGCCCTTGTCGGCGGCGGCAACAGTCTCTGGCTGGCCCGGTTCCTCGACCAGCTCTATGCGCAGGTCCGCCGCCACCAGCGCCTGATCGTTCTGGGCCGGGCGGCGCTCTCCGACCCGCGAACCGATGCGGCGCTGCTGGCAACTCTTCATGCGGCATCCGCCATCGAGCATCACACCCGCCTGATGGACGCCGTTCTCGACCGCGACGAAGACCGCGCGGTTCAGCTGATGCGGGACCATATCGGCACGGTGCGGGTCAGCGCGTAGCCGAAGCTGGCCTGGGGCATCTGCGCCGCCCGCGACCCGCCGCCGCCAAGGTCCTTCGCCATCCCTCTCAGTCGAAGTGCAGCGGCGAGGGGCCTGTCCAGCCCGGCAGGAGATCCGGGCGGGCCGGGGCGAAGATCTCGTAGTAGACCGCACCCTCCGGGCCGGTGCCGACGGCTGCATGGCGCGAGCGCGCCGGGAAGAACACCATCTCCCCCGGCCCTGCGCTGCATTCCCTGCCGTCGATGACGAAGCGCATATTGCCTTCGGTCACCACGACGATCTGCTCCTGTTCGTGCCAGTGGGTCTTGCCGTCGAACTGCACGTCGGGGGCGGCCGTCATCCGCACCGCCGAGATCAGGCCGCCGCAGATTCCCTTGCGGGTCTGGCCTGCACGCAGGCCGCCGGCGCCGGGCAGGTCATTCCATTCTATCTTCATGTCATTCTTCCGGATTTCGCAGGAAGATGGCGCAGGACGCGCCACCTCCGGAGTCGTGCCGCGGGATACGGCCGGGTCAGTGGCCCGAACTGTCGCCGCCCTTGGAATAGAGATGCGGCAGGGCCAGGCGCTCGATAAGCTCGATCAGGTAGTAGAAGATGAAGCCGAGACAGGTCAGCGCGATGATGCCGCAGAACAGCAGCGGGGTATCGAGCGCGCCATTGGCGATCAGCAGCATGTAGCCGAGCCCGGCATCGCCGCCGACGAATTCGCCGACCACCGCGCCGACCACGGCCAGCGTGACCGAGATCTTCATGCCGGCGAAGATCGAGGGCAAGGCATCGGGGATGCGGATCAGCCGGAAGGTCTCGACCCCCGAGAGGCCGAGCGAGCGGGCCAGGTAGATCTTTTCCTTCTCGATGGCGCGCAGGCCCATCACCGTGTTGATGACGATGGGGAAGAAGGCGATCAGGAAGGCGATCAGCACCTTGGGGGCAAGGCCGAAGCCGAACCAGACGATGAACAGCGGGGCGACCGCGACCTTGGGAATGGTCTGGGCCGAGACGAGCAGCGGATAGACCGCCGTCGAGAAGGCCTTCCAGCGCACGATCCCCATGGCCAGCGGCACGCCGACCACCACGCTCATGCCGAAGCCCAGCATCACCTCGATGGAGGTGACCCAGCTCTGCTGCAGGATCAGTTCGATCCGGTTCACCATGGTGCGGGCGATCTCGGTCGGGGCGGGAAGCAGGTAGCGCGGAATCGAGAGGATCGCCGCCGCCGCCTCCCAGATCACCAGGATGGCGACCAGAAGCAGGATCGGCGCCAGAATCTGGTTGCGTTTCTGGCTGCTCTTCCGGGCGCGGTTCTCGGCTTGGACGCGGGCCTCCACCTCCTCCAGCGAGGGCGCGCGCGAATGCGAGGGTATGGGCATGCTTGTCATTGTCTCTTCTGTCTCCCTCAGCTTGCCAGTCGCTGGTCTTCCTCGCGGATCACGCCGCTTTCCAGGAAGACCTCGAGAATCTGGCGGCAGTATTCTGCGAATTCCGCGGTTCCGCGCGCTGCAAGCCGGCGCGGGCGCGGGATGTCGATGTCGATCACCTTGTCGATCTTGCCGGGACGCGGGGTCATCACCACCACGCGGTCGGACAGGAACACCGCCTCGGGGATGGAATGGGTGATGAAGGTCACGGTCATGTCCCGCTCGGCGACCATGCGCTGCAGGTCCAGCGTCAGCTGGTCGCGCGTCAGGGCATCCAGCGCCCCGAAGGGTTCGTCCATCAGCAGATGCGGCGGCTCGTGCAGCAGCGCCCGGCAGATCGACACCCGCTGGCGCATCCCGCCGGACAGCTGACCGGGATATTTCTTCTCGAAACCCTCCAGCCCGACGGATTTCAGCAGCGCCCGGGCGCGGCGCTCGGCCTGGGCCATGTCCATGCCGCGGGCTTCCGCCTGCAGCAGGACATTGCCCAGCACCGTGCGCCAGTCCAGAAGGACATGGCTCTGGAAGACGATGCCGATGTCGCTGCGGGCCGAGGTGACGGGCCGCCCCTCCACCTCGACCTGGCCGTTGGAATGCTCCAGCAGCCCCGCGGCGATCATCATCATCGTGCTCTTGCCGCATCCCGAGGGCCCGACCAGCGAGACGAACTCTCCCTTGTTCTGGGCGAAGGAGACGCGGTCGAGCGCACGCACCGGGCCGTCCGCGCTGGCATAGATCTTTGTCAGATCCCGCACTTCGAAATAGGGGGTCGTGTTCGTTTCGGACATTTGCGGTCTACCCTCGGAAAGCGGTTCTTGGTGTCGGATCAGGTCATTCGGGCTTCTGCGGGATGTAGTCTTCCGCAGTGGGCGCGAAGTCGTTGGTGTAGACCTGTGCGGTCTCGATCTGCTCGCCGGTCGTGTTCTCGTTCACGATGTCGACGGTGATCTTCCAGTCGCCCTCGTCCATCCGGCCGAGCGGCAAGCCCATCGAGGCCTCGGTCCCCCAGCTGATCCAAGACAGTTCCTGCTCGCGCCGGACGATGGCCGGGTCGGTCGCGGGCTGGTGCTTCATCACGATGTCGACGGTCTCGTCGGGATTGGCCCGGGCGTAGACGAAGCCCTTCACCGCGGCCTCGACGAAGGGGGCAATCAGGTCGGCCCTTTCGGCGATGGTGTCGTTGTGGACGATGATGCCCGCCCCCACGGTCGATATGCCGCAATCGGCGAACCACAGGGTGACCAGCTTCTTGTCGGTGTTCAGCTCCAGCGCCGGCAGCGAGGACTGGGCAAAGGCCGCGATGGAATCCACCTGTCCGGCCAGCAGCGCCGCCTCTTCCGAGACCTGGTCGACGTTGACGTTGCGCACCTTTTCGGCGTCGATGCCGCAGTTGCGGGTATAGGCCGGGAACTGCTGGTAGGCCGCGACGCCGGTCGGCAGCGCCAGGGTGCGGCCTTCAAGATCCTTGGGGCTTTCGATGCCCGAGCCTTCGATGGTGATGATCGCGGTCGGGTTGCGGCGGTAGATCGCCCCCACCATGCGGATGTCGACCCCCTGCGAGACCGAATTCGCCACGACGAACCCGTCGGAGAAGCCGAAGTCGGCCTGCTTGGCGCCGACGATCTGGGCCGTCGATCCCGATCCCTTGCCCTGGGTGATCGACACGTCCAGGCCGGCTTCCTCGAAGAAGCCCTTTTCCTTGGCGACGATGAAGCCGGCATTGGCGCCGGAATAGCCGGCATCGAGCTGCAGCGTGACGGCGGTCAGGTCCTGGGCGAGGACGGCGCCGGGGGCGCCGCCGAGCGCCAGCATGGCGCAGGCGGCGAGCCGCCCCCAGCTGAGGGTCTGGTAGGACATCGTGAACTCCCTGTTCATCGGTGGTTTGTTGGGACCCGGGCGGGTTGTTATTTCTTTTCCCAGGTGGCGAAGGCCATGCCGCAGCCGGTTCCGGCCGGGCTGCGATAGCAGGGGATGTAGTCGATGAGGTTCATCTTCATCCCCGAGACCACCCCGGCCAGTGCAGACCAGCAGCGGAATTCGGAATTGCCGGATTGCAGCTTGGCTTCCGGCAGGGCGGCGTGCAGTTCCACATCGTCCTTTTCCATCAGGTCGAGGAATTCGCGGTCGAATTTCTCGTCCACCACGAAATGGCTCAGCCCGCCGGTGGCGATGACGGCGACGCGCAGCGGCTCGTCCCAGCTTTCGATCGCCTCGCGGATGGCGGCGCCCAGTTCGAAGGCCCGGCGGGCAGGAATCTGGTTCGGCGGGAAGTAGGTGTTGATGGAAACCGGAATGACCGGATAGACCACATCGTCCATCACCCGCGTGTAGACATAGGCGAAGGCATGGGTCATGCCCTGCCCTTCCCGATAATACTTGGTGTGCGACACGTCGAACTTGCGGGCGATCAGGTCGCCGAGCAGACGCTTGGCCCGCGCGGAATCGACCGGATATTCCTTTTCCTCCTGCGGATACCAGTCGGCCTGACGCAGGGTCTCGTCATATTTCCAGACCATGATCCCCTCGGGGACATAGGGCAGCTTCTCGCCCCAGTGGACCGAGATCATGGGCATGTTGTCGTCCTTGAACACTTCCCAGTGATCGTCGGCGATCATGACGACCAGATCGGGCCTGGCCTCCTGCAGCAGGCGCTTGGTCTCGGCGATGCCGGCCTGGTTGCGGGCATGGCGCTCGGCCAGGACGTCCGCGCTGATCTCGTCGGCCATGCTGGCGGGGGTCTTCGCCAGCAGCTCGTCGTAGGTGACCCGCTTGCCGTCGAAATCGTAAAGCGCGTGCACACTGACATCGTCGCTCTTGCCACGGGCCAGCCACGCGCCCGGCTCCATCAGGAGCGTGGGGCTGTGGGACGTGGCGATAGCGAGGACCAGTTCCGCCATGATTTTTCCTTTCCGTCAAAGAAGAAGTTCACGCTGCGCCCGTCTTTCCGCAGCTGTCGCCGCGGCGGAATTCCGGCTTCCGGCTACAGGCGATGCGTGATCGGCACGCCGCTCCGAGTAAGATACATCATTGGACCACCGAACACATCCCAACGGTATACCAGAACGGAAACCTGTCAAGCCCCAAGTCTCCGGCGGCGTCGGGTCACTGGTGAAATCGCAAATTATCCATCCGAAGCTCAGGTATTCGGCCGTCGCCATCGGCCCTGCTGCGCGATGCGGGCCGGGAGCGCGCCCCTCGCCGCGAATCGGCGCGCAGCCGGATCGCCGTGACAGAAATGCGGACCGCGCGCAGATCTACCGGCGCGCGGAAAGGCTGCCCTGCCTGTCGGCGGGCCGGTCAGACCACAGTGACCTCAAGCGCGGGCAGGCCGTCCACCTCGGCCCGGATGCGGTCGCCGCGCCGGACATCGCCCACCCCGGCCGGGGTGCCCGCGAAGATCAGGTCCCCCGCCGCCAGCTCGAAATAGCGCGACAGATGGGCGATGATTTCGGGCACCTTCCAGATCATCTGGGCCAGATCGCCTTCCTGCCTTTGGCTGCCGTTCACCAGCGCCCGGATGCCGCCGCGCATCGGATGGCCCGACACCGCCGCCGGCACGATTTCCCCGACCGGCGCGGAATGCTCGAAGCTCTTGCCGATCTCCCAGGGGCGGGCCGCCTTCTTCGCCTCGGCTTGCAGATCGCGGCGCGTCATGTCCAGCCCGACCGCATATCCGAACACACGCTCCAACGCCCCGGCCTCGGGAATGTCGCGGCCGCCCGACGCCAAGGCGACCACCAGTTCGACCTCATGGTGCAGGCTCGCGGTGCCGGGCGGGTAAGGCAGGTCCCGGCCCGGAAGCAGGACGGAATCGGGGTTCTTCTGGAAGAAGAACGGCGGCTCGCGGTCCGGGTCATGTCCCATCTCGATCGCATGGGCAGCGAAGTTGCGCCCGATGCAATAGATCCTGCGCACCGGGAAAAGCCCGGAAGACCCCATGACCGGCACGGCCGGAACCGGCGGCGGGGCGAAGACATGGGACGGGGATTGCGGCTGCACCTGATTTGCTCCTGTGGTGGAATCCGGGAAGGCCCGGGGGTCAGTCGAGGCTTTCGATGACGCCGCCGGTCCGGCCGGGGCGCCAGTATCCTTCCGCCGCGATGTCCTCGCGGGCCATGCCGGCCGCCATCAATCCGCGCCGGATCGCCTGCACCGGGCCGGTCTGGCCGATGACGCAGGCCTGACCCTGCCCGGGCGGGCGCGGGAATTCCAGCACCTGGCCGATGAATTCCGCGTGTGGCGACCCGCCCCGACCGCGCAGGACCCAGGTCAGGGCGGCTCCGGGGCGGATCGCGGCCTCCATGCGGTCCTCCGGGTCCGCGATCTCCACGAACGCCCGGGCGGTGGCCCCCGCGGGCAGGGTTTCCAGCATGTGCAGGATCGCGGGCATCGCCGTCTCGTCTCCTGCCAGGAGATACCAGTCCCGCCCCGGCCACAGCCGGACCGGACTGCGCGGACCGCGGGCGCGGACCCGGTCGCCCGCCACGACAGAGCGCGCCCAACGGGGACCGGGCGTATCGCCGTGCAGCAGCACGTCCACGTCCATCCGCCCGGCCGCACGGTCGAGGCCGCGGATCGTGTAGTCGCGCTCGCCCACGCCGTCGCGCCCGCAGGGCACCGCGATCCGCAGGGCCTGGCCCGGCGCATAGTCGAACCGCGCCAGATCGGGACAGGTCAGGCCGATCCGCATCATCCTCGGCGCCACCAGCGCCGAGTCGAGGACGGTGAACTCCCATTCCGCAAGGCTGCGGCGGGCGGGCGGAGGATCGGTCGTCATCCGGGACCTCGTGTCGTTCCGGTCGGAGGGGTGCCCCAGCCGCCGGTCAGATGCTGGGGATCAGCCCGCCATCCACCCGCAGCACGGTGCCGGTGATGTAGGAGGCGCGCTCCGAGGCCAGGAAGGCCACCGCATCGCCATATTCCTCGGGGCGGCCATAGCGCCCGACCGGGATCGTGCCGGTCGAGGCGGCCTGCACCTCTTCGAGGCTTCGCCCCTCGCGCTTGGCGCGCTGCTCGTCCAGGAAGGTGATGCGCTGCGTGGCGACCCTGCCGGGCAGCACGATGTTCGAGGTGACGCCATCGCGCCCGACTTCGCCGGCAAGCGTCTTCGACCAGGCCACCAGGCTGGCGCGCAGCGTGTTCGACAGGCCGAGGTTGGCGATCGGCGCCACCACGCCGGAAGAGGTCGAGGTGATCACCCTGCCCCAGCCGCGGGCGCGCATCCCGGGCAGGACCGCGTCGGTGATCAGGATGACCGACTGCACCATCGACTGGAAATGCCGCAGCCAGACCTCGCCGGGCTGGCCCGAGACCGGCGTCGGCGGCGGGCCGCCGGTGTTGTTGACCAGGATGTCGACCGGGCCGAGGCCGGATTCGACCGCGGCCAGCCGGTCCGGGATCGCCGCGTGGTCCGACAGGTCCCAGACCAGCGCCATGGCACGGCCGCCGGCGCTGCGGATCGCTTCGGCCCGCGCCTCTGCCGCCTCGGCGGCGATGTCGGCGACCGCGACCGCGGCCCCCTCCGCGGCGAGGGCCGTGGCGATGGCGCCGCCGAGCCCGCCACCGGCGCCGAACACAAGGGCCACCTTGCCCCGAATTCCCAGATCCATCTTCTTCCTCCATCTGCCGCCCCGGCCGTCCGGGGGTTCTTGTCGCCCCGGGCGGATGCCGCCCGCCCGGGCCTTTCGATCACAGGGTGCCGCGGAAGCTGCCGCCGTCCATCAGCAGGTTCTGGCCCGTCACATAGCCCATGCGGGCCGAGGCGAAGAAGGCGCAGGCCGCGCCGAAATCGTCGGGGTCGCCGAAGCGTCCCGCCGGTATCCCGGCCAGGCGGTCGGCCATCGCCTCCTCTTCCGGAACGCCCTTTTCGGCCGCGATGGTCCGGGCGGTCAGGTCGAGCCGCTCGGTGCGGAACGCGCTCGGCAGCAGGTTGTTGATGGTCACGCCATGCCGCACCACCTCGCGCGAGAGCCCTGCGACGAAGCCGGTCAGCCCCGCCCGGGCGCCGTTGGACAAGCCAAGCCCCGGAAGCGGCGCCTTCACCGCGCCCGAGGTGATGTTGATGATGCGCCCGAAGCCGCGCGCGGTCATGCCGTCGATCACCAGCCGGATCAGGTCGATCGGGGCCAGCATGTTCAGCTCCAGCGCCCGGTGCCAGTCGGCCGCCGACCAGTTGCGGAAATCGCCGGGCGGCGGGCCGCCCGCATTGGTGACGAGGATGTCGACCTGGCCGACGCCGGCGACCAGCCGGGCGCGATCCGCCTCGGACCGCATGTCGGCCGCCGTCCAGCCGACCTCGGCGCCGCAGGAGGCGCGGATCGCGGCGGCGGCGGCGGCAAGGCCCGCCTCGCCGCGCGCGGTGATGGTCACGGCCACCCCTTCCTGCGCCAGTGCCCTGGCGCAGGCGAAGCCGAGCCCCTTGCTGCCCCCGCAGACGAGCGCACGGCGCCCTGCCAGGCCAAGATCCATGTCTGCCTCCCTAAGCTCGGGAATGCGCCGGCGGCGCGTCAGTATCCCAGACGCTTCACGATGGCGCCGAGCGCCTCCCTATCCGCGGCGCCCAGGTCCAGCAGCGGCGCGCGCACATGGCCGCCGACCCAGCCGCGCAGCGTCATCGCCGCCTTGGTGGTCTGGGGCTGACCCTTCTTCAGGGCGAAGGCGCGATATTCCTGCCAGGAATGCTGCATCGCACCGGCCTTCTTCGCATTGCCCTCGGCCAGTTCGTGATAGATCGCATGGATCAGCTCCGGGAAGGCGCAGCTGTTGGTGCTGCTGACGCCGTCGAAACCGGCTGCAATCGGCCCCAGCATCTGCAGGTCGGAGGCGCAGAACAGCTTCAGCCGCCCCTTCACCCGGCCGAGGATGTCGTCCACCACCAGCGGATGCAGCGCCCCCTGCTTCATGGCGATGACGCCCTTCACCCCGGCCAGCCGCTCGATCAGCGCAGGCGACAGCGTGATGCCGACCCCCGGCGCGTTGTAGATCATGATGGACCGCGAGATCTTCGACATCTCCTCGAAGAAGGCGACGATATGGTCGTCGTTCACTTCCGAGACATAGGGCGGCATGACCATGGGCACTTCGCCCAGGTCTTCGGCCAGGGCAGTCAGTTCGCGCACCACCCGCGGGTCCGAGTCGGCGGTGCAGAGCAGCAGCGGCACGCGACCTGCGGCCACCTCCACCGCGCGGCGAAACAGGTCCGCGCGCTCGGCTGTATCCATGGTGGCGAATTCGCCGTAGGTCCCGCCGATCAGCAGCCCGTCGAACCCCTGCGCGATCACCCGCTCGATGGCGTCGGCGAAGGCCGCACCGTCAATGGCGCCATCGGCCGAAAAGGGCGTGACGGTGATGTTGAACAGGCCGGAAAGCCGGTCGGCCCTGTCGTTGCTGCTGGTCATCTTCTTGCTCCGGGATCAGATCGCAGAAGGCCCTTCCGGCCGCGCCCCACACAGGCGTGCATGGGCCAAGGCTGGCGAGGAACTTCCATTAGAGTGTTGAATTTTCTTGCTCGACTCGCATTTCCAGTTTGGTATACCAATGAAATAACTATGGCGCAACCTGTTTGGATCACAAGTCGGCCAACCGAATCCTGAGCCGTGATCCCATGCTTCCGGCGGCGCTTCCTCCTTGACGAGAAAGGCAGAATTCAAATGAAGACATGCGATCTCCTGATCCGCAACGCATGGGTCATCGACGGCACGGGGGCGCCGGGCCGTCCCGCCGATGTGGCGGTGCGGAACGCCCGGATCGAGGCTGTCGGCACGCTGCCGGACTACGAGGGACACACCTGCATCGACGCGGAAGGCAAGGCGCTTGCCCCGGGTTTCATCGACGTCCACACCCACGACGACCAGGTGCTGCTGTCGAATCCGCTGCTGCCGAACAAGATCAGCCAGGGCGTGACGACGGTGATCACCGGAAACTGCGGCTTCTCGCTGGCGCCGGTCGACATCCGGGCGACCGAGGGGCGCGCCTGGCCGATGTCCTTCGGCCTCTTGGGCGCGCGCGAGGGCTATGCCTTCCCGGACTTCGCCGGCTATCTCGACGCGCTGGAAGCCAGCCCCTCGGCGGTCAACGCCGGCGTCCTGGTCGGCCATTCGGCGCTGCGCTACGGCGCCATGGACCGGCTGGACCGCGAAGCCACCGCCGACGAGACGGCCAGGATGTGCGAAGCGATGGAGAAATGCATGGAGGCCGGCGCGCTCGGCCTGTCCTCCGGGCTGCATTATCCGCCTGCCAAGGCCTCGGCGACCGAAGAGGTGATCGAGATCGCCAGGGTGGTGGGCCGCCACGGCGGCATCTACACCACCCATATGCGCAACGAGGCCGACGACATCGACCCGTCGATCGAAGAGGCCCTGCGCATCGGGCGCGAGGGCGACGTGCCGGTGCAGATCTCGCACCACAAGCTGATCGACGCCAGGAACCATGGCCGCTCGGTCGAGACCCTGGAACGCATCGAGCGGGCGCGCGAGGAACAGACTGTCGCCATCGACGTCTATCCCTACAACGCCGGCTCCACCGTGCTCGACCCCGGCCGCTGCGACGGCCGCTACAAGGTGATCGTCACCTGGTCCACGCCCTTCCCCGAGATGGCGGGCAGGACCGTGGCCGACATCGCCGAGGAATGGGGGGTCGACGGGGTCGAGGCCGGCAGGCGCCTGCTGCCCGCCGGGGCAATCTACTTCATGCTGTCCGAAGACGACGTGCAGCGCATCCTGTCGCGCCCCTATGCGATGATCGGGTCGGACGGCCTGCCCCATGACGAACGCGCCCACCCCCGGCTCTGGGGCACCTTCCCCCGCGTGCTGGGGCATTACTGCCGCGATCTCGGCCTTTTCCCGCTGGAAGAGGCGGTGCGGCGGATGACCTCGCTGGCAGCGGAGTCGTTCGGACTGAAGGACCGCGGCGTGATCCGGCCCGGAGCCTGGGCCGACCTGACGCTCTTCGATCCCGGGACGGTGATCGACCGGGCGGACTACCAGAATGTCGACGGTGTCAGCGATGGTATACTGATGGTCGTTGTCAACGGAGAGACCGTCTGGCAGAATGGCAAACCTACCGGCAACCGGCCCGGGCGGGTGTTGCGGCGGCAGGGACGGATCGGCCATGGCCTGCACCGGCAGAACCGGCGGCCTGCCGGTCTTCCGGCCCGATGACGCGGACGCCTTCCTGCGCTTTGCCCGGGACGTGTCGCGGAACGGGGATTGCGCGACCGGACCGGGCGGGGGCGGGTCGGACGACAACAACGCAACCGGGACAGACAAGAGACGGATGATGGAGAGCACTGCCCTGTCGAACAAGTCGGCCTCCCCCCCCGAGGCCGACGGCCGAAGCCTTTCCGAGGTCGCCTATGACACGCTGATCGAGCGGATCATGAACCTGAGCCTCAAGCCCGGCCAGATGATCAACGAGCGGCTGCTCAGCATCGACATGAACATCTCGCGCACGCCGGTGCGGGAGGCGCTGACCCGGCTGGAATCCGAAGGCCTGGTCACCCGCTACAACGGGCGGCTGATCACCATCCGCAACTTCTCCTTCCACGAGATCGTCTGCATCTTCTATGTCCGCAAGCTGCTGGAAACCGAAGCGGCGCGGCTGGCGGCCTCGCGCATCTCGGACGAGACGCTGGAAAAGCTGGAAGGCATGTTCTCCGACCAGATGGGCAGGCCGGTGCCCGAACTCGGCAACCACTGGGATGCCGACGACCTGCTGCATGGCGACATCGCCGAGGCCACCGGCAACTCCACGTTGGCCGAGATGATCAAGAACCTGCGCCGCAAGACCCGCATCTTCAGCATCAAGCGGATGCCCGAGCGTTTCGTGCCCGGCAGCCGGGAGCATCTCGACATCATCGAGGCGCTGCGCAAACGCGACCCCGAGGCCGCCGCAGCCGCCATGGAGCGGCATCTGGAGAACAGCAAGCAGAGCATCCTCAACGTGATGAGCACCTTCTGATCCTGCCGATCCCGTTACGATGGACCCGATCCCAGCGGGCAACCCCGCGGGAGACCGGGGATGACCGGGCGCAGGATGGCCGTCGGCCACCGGCGGGATATGGCGGGGAAATCCAGTCGCCGGCCAGATGGCTCGGGCCTGCGCTCTGGACCAGACCATATCTGGCCCGAATCCCCTCCGCCACGACCTTGTCGCAGTCGATCCGGGCGGCCCCCTCGACGCCTTCCCGCAGCGGAAGCTGGCCGACGGGACGATGGAGCGGGGCTACACCTCTCCGTTCCATCCGTTCGGGCGCAAGTTGAAGACCCCTTGATCACCCCGTTCCAGAAAACTGCGCTGCTGCAAATCTTCGTGTCGCACGCTGCAAAATTTCGTGTCGCGCTACAATCGCACGGGCTGTCCGACGGGAGAGAAGGCATTTCCCTGCAAATCCGCGGCCGTCAGGGAATGGCAGGGAAATCAGGATCCAGACCGTCCCTTCGCCAACGAAGACCGGGCGCGCGAAATCGCGGATTCAAGGGGAGATAGGTGTGCGCGGAGACGGGGAATGCGTCTCCGATACCACGCAAGCGGCGGAAATGACGGAGAAATTCCTCCGGTTGATTCAATGGGTTAGATAGCCGGAGAATGGATGGCGGAGTGGAAGGGATTCGAACCCTCGAGACGGTTCCCCGCCTGCACCCTTAGCAGGGGTGTGCCTTCGACCACTCGGCCACCACTCCGCCTGCCCGTTTATCGGGGCGCGCGGGCGGGGGCAAGGGGGAAAGGTCGGGCATGATCGGGGCCAAGGATGATGCCGAACGGCAGTCGCGGCGCCTTCGGCCCCCAGTCCCAGACTGTAGTTCGGCACGATCTGGCCCAAGTCGCCGCGCGAGGGACGAGACCGGGCAGGCCCGGCGGATGCAGATGTATGAAATATCGTAGTCACGTCCACACGCGCGGGACCCTCCGCAGGGGAGCGGAGATCACGTTGGACCGTCCCAGGTCCTGCACGCGGAGAGGACAGCTTCAGCCTGAAAGCGGAAGCGGAACGCCGGACCGGGGCGGGCAACTCTTGCGGGAGGACAGCCGGGCAGACCTGTCCCGCAAAGGCGGAAGCGCGGCGCTGTCTCGCCGCCGCCCGCACCCGCCGCGAGACCGCATTGCGCCGGAGGTGCTGCCCCCTGCCTCGCTCCCTCAGGCGTTGAACAGGAAGTGCAGCACGTCGCCGTCCTTGACCTCGTAGGTCTTGCCCTCGACGCGGAACTTGCCGGCTTCCTTGGCGCCGGCCTCGCCCTCGCCGGCAACGTAGTCCTCGTAGGCCACCGTCTCGGCGCGGATGAAGCCCTTCTCGAAATCGCCGTGGATCACGCCGGCCGCCTGCGGGGCCAGCGTGCCCCTCTGGATGGTCCAGGCGCGGGCCTCCTTCGGGCCGACGGTGAAATAGGTCTGCAGGCCGAGCAGGTCGTAGCCCGCCTTGATCAGCCGGTCCAGCCCGGCCTCGTGCAGGCCCATCTCTTCGAGGAATACCTGAGCGTCCTCGGGCGGCAGTTGCGCCAGCTCCTCCTCGATCCGGGCGGAGATCACCACCACCCCGGCGCCTTGGCCCGCCGCCATCTCGGCCACGCGGGCGGACCGGGAATTGCCGGTGGCGGCGGAGCCTTCCTCGACGTTGCAGACGTAGAGGACGGGCTTGGCGGTCAGCAGCTGCAGGAGGCGCCAGGCGCGGGCGTCGTCCTCGGACACCTTCACGCTGCGGGCGGGGCGGCCCTCGGCCAGCGCCTTCTCGGCCAGTGCCAGCAGACGGTCCTGGTCGGCGGCCTCCTTGTCGCCGCCCTTCAGCTTGCGGGCGAGGTTGGCGCGGCGGCGCTCGATCGAGTCGAGGTCGGCCAGCATCAGCTCGGTCTCGATGGTCTCGGCATCGGCCACCGGGTCGATCCGGCCCTCGACATGGGTGATGTCGCCGTCCTCGAAGCAGCGCAGCACATGGGCGATGGCGTCGCATTCGCGGATATTGGCGAGGAACTGGTTGCCGAGCCCCTCGCCCTTCGAGGCGCCGCGGACGAGGCCGGCGATGTCGACGAAGGTCATCCGGGTGGGAATGATCTGCTTCGAGCCGGCGATGGCGGCCAGCACCTCCAGCCGGGCGTCGGGAACGGCGACCTCGCCGACGTTCGGCTCGATGGTGCAGAAGGGGAAGTTGGCGGCCTGCGCCGCGGCGGTGCGGGTCAGCGCGTTGAAGAGGGTGGACTTGCCCACATTCGGCAGCCCGACGATGCCCATCCTGAAACCCATGCTGCCCTCCATTGGCGCTGCGCCGCGAACGGGGCGCTTCTACGGGGGGCGGGGGGAAGGATCAAGGTTTCCCGGCACAGGGTCGCGGAGCGGCGATCGGATGCAATTGCGGAAGATGATCAACCACACCTCCCTACGCTGGAGCGGGCGGGATCAGGCGAGGCACTGCCTCGCCCCCGCCCGTGCGCGGCGGCAGCACCCGGAGACATTGGCCATGCTAAACCCCGAGAGGCCAGCGCCCGACCCGGCGGGCGAGAAGCGCCCGCCGAGGGCGGGGCGGGCGCTGGCCGGGCCTTGGGGGCCCGGCCGGTCCAAGTTGCAACCGTTGCGCCGTGGCGAAGGCACGCGCCTTCGCCATGGCAATGGGAGAAACGGCAAGAGCGAAACCCGCCAATCCCGGCTCCGCCGACCGGCCCCCCGTTGCCCGACCCGCCGATTCCCCTTTACCCTGCACGGATACCAGCGGGAGAACGGCGATGTCCTTCGACCCCTATCTCCACTTCCAGGGCAATTGCCGCGAGGCGATGACCGCCTACCGGCAGATCTTCGGCGGCACGCTGACCATGATGGGTTATGCCGAGGCGCCGGATGCCACCGCCGAGATGAAGGCCTCGTCCCTCGTCATGCACGCCACGCTGGCGGCCGGCGGGCGCAGCCTGATGGCCTCGGACTTCCCGCCCGGCCATGCCGGAGAACCGCAGCAGTCGGTGACGATCAGCCACGAGGCCGGATCGGATGCCGAGGCCCGCCGCATCTTCGCCGCCCTGGCCGAGGGCGGCGCGGTGATGATGGACTACCAGCCGACCTTCTGGTCCGACGGGTTCGGGATGCTGAAGGACCGCTTCGGCACCCATTGGATGGTCTCGGCGCCCTGGCGCCAGCAGGGGTGAGCGCTTGCCCCATCGCCCGCGCAGCGAGTTTTCGTCGAAAACTCGGACAGGACGGGTTTTCGACGAAAACCCGAAGCCCCGCCCCCATTGATTTCCCCTGCCCCGCCATGGCAGATGCCAAGGGGGATGGCAGGGGATGCAGATGACCAGGATCGACGACACCTTCGCGCGGCTGAAAACCGAAGGGAAGAAGGCCTTCGTCGCCTATGTCATGGCCGGCGACCCGGACGAGGCCGCCTCGCTGGAGGTGGTGAAGGGCCTGCCCGGAGCCGGGGTGGATATCATCGAACTGGGGATGCCCTTCACCGACCCGATGGCAGACGGTCCGACCATCCAGGCCGCGGGCCAGCGGGCGCTGGAGGCCGGCATGACCATGGACCGGGTGCTGGCGATGGTCCGCACCTTCCGGGCCGGGGATAACAGGACCCCGATCGTGCTGATGGGCTACTACAACCCGATCTATTCCCGCGGCGTCGACCGCTTCCTCTCCGAGGCCAAGGAGGCCGGGATCGACGGGCTGATCGTCGTCGACCTGCCGCCCGAGGAGGACAGCGAGTTGTGCCTGCCGGCGCAGGCCGCCGGGCTGAACTTCATCCGGCTGGCGACGCCGACCACCGACGACAGGCGGCTGCCGAAGGTGCTGCAGAACACCTCCGGCTTCGTCTATTACGTCTCGATCACCGGGATCACCGGGGCGGCCTCGGCGCAGGCCACCGATGTCGGGCCGGAGGTGGCGCGGATCAAGCGCTCCACCGACCTGCCGGTGATCGTCGGCTTCGGCATCACCACGCCCGAGGCGGCGAAGACCATCGCCGGGGTGGCGGACGGCTGCGTCGTCGGCTCGGCCATCGTCAAGGACATCGGCGAGGGCAAGGCCCCGGCCGAGGTGCTGGCGAAGGTGAAGGCGCTGGCGACCGGGGCGCATTCGGCCTGAGCCCCCGCCGAAATCCGCGCGGATTTCGGCACGATTTCCGCGCGGAAATCATCGTGGCGGCGAATTGCGCCGCCCCCTGAACATCGGTAAAGACTTCTGACCAGTTCCGACTGTTCCGGGGAAAGCCATGCCCGTCATCACCTGCATTGAGGACCTCAAACGCCTGCACCGCAGGCGCACCCCGCGGATGTTCTGGGACTATTGCGAGTCCGGCAGCTATACCGAGCAGACCTTCCGCGACAACTGCTCCGATTTCTCCCTCATCCGGCTGCGGCAGCGGGTGGCGCGCGACCTTTCCGACCGCGACACCTCGGGCACGATGCTGGGGCAGCCGGTGACGATGCCGGTGGCGCTGGCTCCGGTGGGCAGCTGCGGGATGCAATATCCCGACGGCGAGATCCTCGCCGCCCGCGCCGCCGCCCGCTTCGGGGTGCCCTTCACGCTCTCCACCATGTCGATCTGTTCCATCGAGGATGTGGCCGAACATGCCGGCCCCGGCTTCTGGTTCCAGCTCTACGTCATGCGCGACGAGGATTTCGTCGATGCGGTGATCGAGCGGGCGAAGAAGGCCGGCTGCTCGGCGCTGGTGCTGACGCTGGACCTCCAGGTCCTGGGCCAGCGCCACAAGGACCTGAAGAACGGCCTGACCAGCCCGCCGCGGCCGACGATCCCCAACCTGCTGGACATCCTGCGGCGGCCCCGCTGGGCGCTGGCGATGGCGCGGACGCCGCGGCGGCAGTTCCGCAACATCGTCGGCCATGTGAAGGGGGTGACCGACCTCGCCGACCTGACCGCCTGGACCAACGAGCAGTTCGATCCGAAACTGGACTGGAGCAAGGTCGCCCGCATCCGCGACCAATGGGGCGGCAAGCTGGTGCTGAAGGGCGTGCTGGACGCCGAGGACGCGCAGATGGCGGTGGACGCCGGCGCCGATGCCGTGGTGGTCTCCAACCACGGCGGCCGGCAGCTGGACGGCGCGCTGAGTTCCATCCGCGCCCTGCCCTCCATCGTCCGGGCCGTGGGCGGCCAGACCGAGGTCTGGCTGGATTCCGGCATCCGTTCGGGCCAGGACGTGCTTAAGGCGCTGGCCCTGGGGGCCACCGGCACGATGATCGGCCGCGCCTACCTGCACGGCCTGGGCGCCATGGGCGAGGCCGGCGTGACCGCGGCGCTGGAGGTGATCCGCAAGGAGATCGACATCACCATGGCGCTCTGCGGCGAGCGGAGGCTGCGGGATGTGGGTCGACACGATCTGCTGGTGCCGGAGGATTTCGAGGGGCGGTGGGGGTAGGCGCGCGGCGGCATGTCTGCTTCGCAGGATATTGCGGTCATCCGCGCGCAACAGAGGCCAGTGCCCGACCGCGGGTGGGCGCCTCCGACGGTGCGTAGCAGGCGCTTTATGGTGCGGCCTCTCCTTCGGCCCGAGCGGAGAACCGACGGCGCAGAAGCGCCCGCCCGGGGGGCGGTCGGGCGCTGGCCGGGGGCGCTGACGCGCCTGTTGACCCGGCCGGAGCTTCATCGGGAAGGTAACGCCAAGGCGCCCCATGTCCGGGGTCTCGTCACTCAAACCACCCCGCGCGCCTTCAGCAGCGCCTGTTCGTCGCCCGACATCCAGCCGAAGACCTTCGGCTCCCCATTCAGCACCTGCACGAGGTAATGGACCTCGAAGTCGATCTCCGTCTCCGGCAGGTCGTCGCGGGCATAGACCGCGGTCCAGGCGACATGGGCCAGACAGTGCCAGTCGTCGATGCAGGCGACATGCAGGTGTCGGATGCGCATCTCTCGGGTGCCGATGCTGCGGTAATATTCGTAGCCGGCCCGCATCGCCTTCAGGAACTCCGCGTCGTTCTTGCCGGTGGCGATGCCGGCCGGGGTGGCGGCGATGAACTCGGGGGCGTAGAGCGCGGCGGCTTCCTCCGGGTCCGGCTCGCCGGCCAGCGACCGGGCGAAGAAGCCGGCGTAGCGCTCGAACAACTGTCTGACGGCCTGTTCCATGGCTCCTCCTGTATCCGGGGCATCGGGGGATATGGGGGTTCCGGGCATTGGAGGCTAGGGAGGGTCGACATCTGCGGCGGGTGCCGGCCGGGCGGGACAAGGCGAGGCACTGCCTCGCCCCCGCCCGTGCGCGGCGGGTGCCCCGGAGACGGTGACCGTGAGAGACCACATAGGCCAGCGCCTGCCCGGGCGGGCGAGAAGCGCCCGCCGAGGGGCGGGCGGGCGCTGGCCGGGTGCTTTGGGCACCCGGCCAGACAGGGGGAACCGTCGTGCTGTGGCGAAGGCGATGGCCTTCGCCAAGATCGCCGGAACTCCCGCCCGCGCCTCCCCTCTCGCCCCTTGCAATTTGATCAAATCCTGCGGCATAGTGCGCGCCATCATCCCCAGCCGCGAGAGCCGGACAGATGCCCGCCGAGACCATAGCCGGGGTCCGCCAGAACCGTCTTCAGGCCTTCGCCGCGCGCGAGGCCGCCGCCTATGCCAGGGCCCGGCCCAAGGCCGCCGCCGCACTGGCGAAGGGGGCGGGCAATTTCCTCTCCGGCGTGCCGATGCACTGGATGGCCGACTGGCCGATGCCGCATCTGCCGCTGGTCGCCAAGGCCCATGGCTCAAGGATCGAGGACATCGACGGCAACAGGCTGGACGATTTCTGCCTCGGCGACACCGGCAGCATGTTCGGCCACTCCCCTGCCCCGGTGGCGAAGGCCATCCGCCACCAGGCCCGCCGCGGCCTGACCTACATGCTGCCGACCGAGGCCGCGCTGGACGCGGGCCAGCTGCTGACCGACCGCTTCGGCAGGTTCCGCTGGCAGATCGCCACCACCGCCACCGACGCCAACCGCTTCGCCCTGCGCGTCGCCCGCGCCGTCACCGGCCGGCCCAAGGTGCTGGTGTTCAACGGCTGCTACCACGGCACCGTCGACGAGACCATGGTGACGCTTCAGAACGGCCGCACCGTCAACCGCCCCGGCCTTCTGGGCCAGTTCGCCGACCTGACCGGCAGCGCCGCCTGCGTCGAGTTCAACGACCTCGCCGCGGTCGAGGCCGCGCTGGCCACCGGCGAGATCGCCGCCATCCTGACCGAGCCGGTGATGACCAATTCCTGCATGGTCCTGCCCGAGGCCGGCTTCCACGACGGCCTCCGCCAGCTCAGCCGCCGCCATGGCGCGCTGCTGATCATCGACGAGACCCATACCATCTCGTCCGGCCTCGGCGGCTATACAAGCGTCCATTCGCTGTCCCCCGACATGTTCGTCGTCGGCAAATGCGTGGCCGGCGGGATGCCCACCGCGGTCTGGGGCATGACAGACGAGATCGCGCAGCGATACGAGGAGGTGAACGCCGGCCGCCCCTCGGGCCATTCCGGCATGGGCACCACGCTTTCGGCCAACCCGATGCAATTCGCCTGCCTGGTCGCCACCCTCTCCGAGGTGATGACGGAAGACGCCTATGCCCATATGGAAAAGGGCGCCGAGCGGCTGAGCCATGGCCTCGCCAAGGCGATCAAGGCCCATGGCGCCCCCTGGCACGTCGTCCGCGTCGGCGCGCGGGTGGAGTTCATCTGCGCCCCCGGCCCCCTGCGCAACGGCACCGAGGCCGGCTTCGCCCACCAGCCGCAGCTGGAGGCGGCGCTCCACACCGGGCTGATCAACCGCGGCAGCCTGATCGCGCCCTTCCACAACATGATGCTGGTCAGCCCGGCAACGAAGAAGGCCCAGATCGACCGCCTGATCGCCGGCTTCGACTCCCTCCTGACCGACCTTTTCGCGAAAGCCTGACATGACCGAGACCAGCCCCTCCGGCTCCACCCCCGCCGAGGCCGAAGCCTTCCTTGCCGCCCACCCGGACATCGAGGCCTTCGACATCGTGCTGCACGACGCCAACGGCATCGGCCGCGGCAAGATCATCCGCCGGCACGAGCTGCTGTCCTTCTACAAATCCGGCCGGCACCTGCCGATCTCGATCCTCGGCTTGGACATCTGCGGCGAGGATGTCCACGAGACCGGGCTGATCTGGGATCAGGGCGACGGCGACCTGCGGGCCTGGCCGATTCCCGGCACCCTGGTGCCGCTGCACGGGACCAACCCGCCCCGCGGCGAGGTCTTCATGTCGATGTATACGCTGGACGGCCAGCGGATGACCTCGGACCCCCGCCACGCGCTGCAGCGGCAGGTGGATGCGCTGGCCGCCGAAGGGCTGCACCCCGCCGGCGCCTTCGAGCTGGAGTTCTTCCTGCTGGACAACGAGCGCGGCCCGGACGGCAAGATGCAGCCCGCCCGCGACGTGCTGGACGGGCGGAAATCGTGGAAGACCGAGGTCTATTCGGTCGACCACCTGCACGGGATGCTGCCGCTGTTCTCCGACATCTACGCCAGCGCGAAGAAGGCCGGGATCACCGCCGAGACGCTGATCTCCGAATACGCCCCCGGCCAGTATGAGCTGACCCTGCACTACCGCACCGACGTGATGCAGGCCGCCGACGACCTGATGCGGCTGAAGCGGATCGTCCGGGCGCAGGCCCGCGCCCATGGCGTGACCGCCTGTTTCATGGCCAAGCCGAACGAGAATTACGCCGGCTCGGGGATGCATTTCCACGTCTCCATGCTGGACGATGCGGGGAAGAACGTCTTCGTCGAGGCCGAAGAGGGCAGGTGGAACCCGGCGATCCTGCACGCCCTCGGCGGGTTGAAGGAGACCATGGCGGAATCGATGCTGGTCTTCGCCCCCCACGCCAATTCCTGGCGCCGCTTCGCCTCGCAAAGCTACGCCCCGGTCTCGCCTTCGTGGGGGGTAAACAACCGCTCGGTGGCGCTGCGGATTCCGGCGGGCGACATCAAGGCCCGGCGGATCGAACATCGCCCGGCGGGGGTGGACGCCAACCCCTATCTGGTGGCGGCCACCGTGCTGGCCGGCATCCGCCGCGGCATGGCGCAGCAGACCGACCCGGGGCCGGAAGTCACCGGAAACGCCTATGCCGAGACCGCCGATGCCGCGGCGATCCCGACCGACTGGAAATCGGCGATCGAGGCGGCGAAACGCTCGGACTTCCTGAAGGACGCCTTGGGCGAGGACATGCACCGCACCTTCACCGCGATCAAGGCCGCGGAATATGCCCGGGTGATGCGGACGGTCTCCGAAGTGGACTTCGACCTCTACCTACACACGGTCTGACCCGGATTTTCGCCGAAAATCCGTAATTCACAAGTTTTCGACGAAAACTCGGGACCCTACGCCTGCCGCAAAGCCTCCGCGATCAGCCCCGGCACCCGCGGATCCAGCCCCACCGGCGGCAAGATGCGTCCCTGGAATCCCGCCCGGGCCAGCGCCTGCGGCAGGTCCTCCTCCACATGCCCGCCCGCCATGGCGAAGAACGGCAGGCAGGCGGAACCGGGGCAGTAGCCGGTGGCGGTTTCCAGCCGCGGGCTTTGCTCGATGAAGGCCGCCGCCGCCGGGATGCCGGTCTCGGCCGCGATCCGCGCCGCCATCCGGTCGGCGATGGCCGCCGGCGCGCGCGACTTGAACGACCCATGCGCCGCCAGCAAGATCCGCTCCGCTCCGCTGTCCCGCGCCAGCGCGACGGTCAGGTCCTGCAACGCCGGCAGGCTGCCCAAGGGGGGCAGCAGCCGCCAGCCCTCGGCCCCCGCTGCCCGCAGCCGCGCCGGGATCTGCGCCCCGGTGAACCAGCCCCCGGCCATGAAAAGCGGGAAGACCATCCCAGGTTCGCCCGCGGCCTCGGCCTCCAGCCGCCCCGGCTCGGCCAGCGTGGCGGCGCGGACCTGCCAGCCGGGCAGGCCTTGGGCCACCTGCGCCGCCAGCCGGTCCAGCGCCGCGGCGGCCGGCAGCGGGTCCGAGGGCTGGCCATGAGCGACGATCAGCACCCGGCTCACGGTGCGGCCGCCCCGGAGAGGAGCGGCGCCGTCACCGCCTCGCGGCAATGGTCGATGAAGGCGCGGATGGTCAGCGCGCTGGTCGCCCCCTCGGCCAGCACGAGGCCGAGGCTGAGGGGATCGGCGCCGTGCAGCGGCACATGGCGCAGCTGCTGGCCATCAGGGGCAAGGGCCGACTGCGGGCTGATATTGGCGATGGAATAGCCGAAGCCGTTCGCCACCATCGCCCGCATCACCCCCATGTCCCGCGTCCGCTCCACCACCCGCGGGCGCAACCCGTGGGGGCGGAAGACCTCCATGAAGTAGTCGGTAGAGAAGGGCAGGTCCAGCAGCACCATCGGATGCGGGGCGAGGTCCTGCGGGGTGACGTGGTCCCGCCCGGCCAGCGGATGGTCGGGCGGGACCAGCGCATAGGGCGGCAGGCTCAGCAGCGCCACGAACTCCAGATCGGCGGGGATGTCGAGGTCGTAGGTCAGCGCCACGTCCAGCCGCGCCTGCCGGATGCCGTCCAGGATCTCGGCCTGGTGGCGCTCATACTGGCGGAAGTCCACCTGCGGATAGCGGGTGACGAAGCTGCGCCGCAGCCGAGGCAGCACCACCTGGGCGAAGGTGACCAGGCAGCCGACCGACAGGGGGCCCCGCACCTGCCCGGTGATGCCGTTGGCCAGGTCGTTCAGCCGCCCCGCCGCCGCCAGCACCGCGCGGGCCTCGTCGACGAACTGGCGACCGCCCTGGGTCAGCGACAGGCCCTGCGCGTGGCGGCGGACGAAAAGCTGCAGGCCGAACTCCTGCTCCAGCTGGGCGATGGCGGCGCTGATCGAGGGCGAGGAGACGTTCACCCGCTCCGACGCCGCGGCGATGGAGCCGGTCTCGCCCACGGCGACCAGGTATTCCAGCTGTCGAAGGGTGAAGCGCAGCGGCATCCCGCAGGTTTAGCGGCGCCGCCTCCGGTGCGAAAGCCTGTTCGTCGCGCTATTCGTCGCCGGGCACGCCGTAGGAGGGCGCCCATTCCGGGTCCTTCGCCCGCTGGATATAGGCGGCCATCTGCGGCTGATAGACCTGCCAGGCCCGGGCTACCTCCTCGATCGGCGTCGCGGCCTCGGACCAGTCGGCGCGCAGCCAGGCGACCGGCCAGCTCTCCCGGTCCACCACCAGCAGCCCGGCGGAATGCACCGGCCCGGCCTCTCCCCCGGCCGCAGCCCCGGCCTGCAACCCCGCCACCAGCCGGTCGCCGAAGCTGCCTTTTGCGGCCGCGAACCCCGCCAGCATCGCCGCTGGCACGCCCTCGTCCGCCAGCAGGTTGCCCCCGGCGATGGCGCCCTCGCCTTCCGCCAGCGCCCAGACCCCCAGCGTCTTCGCGCCGGAATGGCTGGCGAACCGGCCCTGCGCATCGACGCAGAGCAGCTGGCGATACTCCACATGCGCCGCCTGCGCCACCACCGCCGCCATCGCCTCCGCCGCCGAGGCCCCGGCTTCCATCAGGTCCAGGAGCTTCGGTCCCAGCGTCGGGTCGGTGATGTTCTGCGTCGCCGCCACCCCCACCCCCGCCCGGGCATGGGCGCAGCGCGCCGCCACCGCCGGAGAGGAGGAGGAGATCACCATTCCGAAGGCGCCGGTCTCCGGGCAGCGGGCGAGAAGCGAGAAGGTCATGCGCAGGCTCCTTGCGGCAGGCCGCCGGGGGCGCTTCGCCCCCCGGACCCCCCGAGGATATTTATGGACAGATGAAAACTGGAAGACCCCTTCCCTTTCATCTGTCTGAAAATATCCCACGGGGGTCCGGGGGTGTGAAACCCCCGGCTTTCGACGGTTCAGTCCGGGATGACGGCGGTCGCGTCGATCTCGACCAGCCAGCTTGGCCGCGCCAGCGCGGTCACCACCACCCCGGTCGAGACCGGATGCACGCCCTTGATGTATTCGCCCATGGTCCGGTAGACCGCCTCGCGGTGGCGCACGTCGGTCAGGTAGACCACGACCTTGCACAGGTGCTCCATCCGGCCGCCGCATTCCTCGATCAGCTGCCGGATGTTCTGCATCACCTTGTGGGTCTGCTCCACCGGGTCGTGGCTGCCGATGTCCCTGGCGTCGTCCAGGTTCTGCGGGCATTGGCCGCGCAGGAAGATCGTGGTGCCGCGGGCGACCACGGCCTGGCACAGGTCGTTGTCCAGCTTCTGCTCGGGGTAGGTGTCCTTGGTGTTGAACTTGCGATGGCGCTTGTGGGCCATGATGGTCCTTTCTTGCAGGTCTAGCTCTGCGCCTCGGGGATCTTCGAGGCGATCCAGCGGGCGAAATCGTAGTTCGGGCGCTCCAGATGCGACAGCGCCCCGGGGGCGGAGAGGCCGGCGCAGAGGCCGCGGTAGACCCGCTCGACGCAGCCCTTGTCCTCGACGTTGACGTCGTCCAGCAGCGCCTTGACCCCCTTCAGATGCTCGGCGGCCTGCGGGTCGGCCATCCAGTCGGCGCTCATCCCGCCGCCGAACAGCACCTGCACCTTGCCCGGCCCCTTCGGCGTCAGCGAGAGATACCAGAAATAGCCGGGCGTCAGGGTGATCAGCAGCGAAGGGTAGATCGCCAGCAGCCAGGTGATCCGGCGGTCGTCGCCCGTGAGCGCGGTGTTCGACGGATGCGCCAGCGCCAGCGGCACCAGGTCGTTCTTGACGATCCAGTGGTAGTTGAAGGCCTCCTCGCCCTCGGGGCATTCCATCTTGTTCAGGTCGGAGGCGCCGCCGATGGTGCCGGCGTGGCAGACCGGCAGGTGGTAGCTTTCCATGAAGTTCTCGGCCAGCACCTTCCAGTTGGTGGCCCATTCGAATTCCTCGCGGAAGACTTCCGTGTAGGTCTCCATCGGCAGGTGGCCGACCAGCCGGTCCACCCCGGCCAGCGTCTCGGACGGCGGCGGGGCGTCGGGGTTCAGCGTCACCATGATCCAGCCGCGCCAGTCCTCGACCCGGATCGAGGGCAGGCGCACGTCTTCCTTGCAGAAGGTCTCGTTGCGCGCCATCGCCGGGGCGCCGCGCAGCGAGCCGTCCAGATTGTAGGTCCAGGCGTGATAGGGGCAGACGATGCTGCGGCGGTTGCCGCGGCCCTCCAGCAGCGTGCTCATCCGGTGGCGGCAGACGTTGGACAGCCCGCGCAGGCTGCCGTCGCGGTCGCGCAGGATGATCACCGGCTCGCCGGAGATTTCCATCGTCATGTAGTCGCCGGGGTCGGGCAGCGCCTCGGCCCGGCCGGCGCAGAGCCATTCGCGGCCGAAGATGTGCTGCTGCTCCAGCTCGGCGAAACTGGCGGAGGTATAGACCGATTTCGGCATCGCCTGCGCGCGGTCGAAGGGCTGGGCGACATTGGCGCGCAACTCGGCGAGGGCGGGATCGTGCAGGGTCATGGCGGCCTCCGGGGATCGGGCGGGTGGCGGGTCGGAAAAGAGATTGCCGGGATTCAGCTTTGGAAAAAAAGGATGGATTGGCGCAGCGCGGATTAGGATGGGCCTAATCAGGGGAAGTGGCGGCGGATGGCTTCGGCGAAGGCCTGCGCCAGCACCGGGTTGGCCTCCGGCCCGTAATGGATGCCGTCCAGCGGGCTGACCCGGACCAGTTCCCCGGCGTCGAGGAAGGGCAGGCCGTTGCGCTCGGCCATCGCCCTGATCCTTGCGGCCAGCAGGCGGGATTTCGCCGCCCCGCCGGCGAAGATCTCCGCCAGGCAACCCACCTCTTCGATCGGCGGAGGCGCCACCATCAGGATGCCGGGGGCGGCGCCGCCCGGCCCGGCGGCGCTGGCGCGGATTTCCCGCACCAGCCGCTCCAGCGCCAGGGCGATGTCGCCGGCGTTGACGCTGAACCGCTCCTTCAGGTCGTTGGTGCCCAGCATCACCAGAACCGCATCCACCGGCCGGTGCGTCTCCAGCAGCGCTGGCAGCACCCGCAGGCCGTTGCGGTGCGGCCCCTCCACCGGGTCGTCGTGCAGCGTCGTGCGCCCGGGATGGCCCTCGGCGATCACCTCCCAGTCCGGCAGCAGCGCCTGCAACCGGCCGGCCCAGCGTTCGGCGCGGGAGAACCGCCCGGTGTCGGACAGCGCCGCCATCGGCATCGTGCCATGGCTGTTGCTGTCGCCGAACAGCAGCAGGGTGCGGGTCACGGCGTCACCTCATAGGGCCAGTTGGCCTGGCTGAACGCCCCGCCGTCGACCCAGAGCGTCTGGCCGGTGACGAAGCCGGCGGCCTCCGAGATCAGGAACAGCAGCGGGCCGCAGATGTCTTCCGGCGCGCCGACCCGGCGCAGCGGGGTGACCTTCGCCCAGGTGGCGGCGTAGTCTCCGGCCTCCGAGGCCGTCCGCTCGGTGGCGATGGCGCCGGGGGCGATGCAGTTGACGCGGATGCCAAGGGGCCCAAGCTCCACCGCCGCGACCTTGGTGAACTGCTCGATCCCGCCCTTGGAGGCAGTGTAGTCCACCAGCCGCGGGAAGGCGAGCTTGTTGCAGCCCGAGCCGAGGTTGACGATGGCGCCGCCCCGGCCGGCGGCCACCAGCGCCCGGGCGAAGCTTTGGGTGTTCAGGAAGCAGCCGCGCAGGTTGGTGCGCATCACCGCATCCCATTGCTCGGCCCGCAGGTCCAGGAGCGAGGCCCAGGTCTGGATGCCGGCATTGTTGACCAGAACCTCCGGCGCCGCCCCGGCCCAATCCGCCACCGCGTCGTGAAACGCGGCCACCGCCGCTTCGTCGCCGGCGTCGCTGTCCCAGCCCCTGGCCCGGCGCCCAAGAGCGGCCACCTCGACCTCCAGCCGCGCCGCCGCCTCGGGCGCGCCGAGATGGGTGAAGCCCACGTCATGCCCGGCCCGGGCCAGCGCCAGCACCAGAGGCCGCCCGATGGCCGAGACCCCCGCCGTCACGATGGCAACCATGTTCCCCTCCGCTCCGCCGCCAGCTTAGCGGGCTGACGGCAAAGGAAAACCCCCTGATGGAGCGCCTTGCGGCCGATGTCGGAGCCTCCGGCGGGGATATTTAAGTCCAGAAAGAGGGGCAAAGGTTTCTCCTCTTTCTGGACTTAAATATCCTCGGGGGGTCTGGGGGGCGAAGCGCCCCCAGCCTGCGACATTGGCCGCAAAGGACTCCCGCCGGCCGCAATGTATAAGGCTTGCCGCGGCAGCGGCTCAATCCAGCAGCCCGGCCAGCCGCTCCGGCGGGCGGCAGAGCGCAGTGCCCTTGGCGGTGCGGACGAAGGGACGTTCCACCAGCACCGGATGGGCGACCATGGCGGCGATCAGCGCCGCCTCGGACACGCCCTCGGCGGTCAGCCCGAGGTCCTTCGCCAGCGGCTCCTTCGCCCGCAGCGCCTGCCGCGCCGTCATCCCCGCCTCGGCCAGCAGCGCCCGCAGCCCCGCCTCGGTCCAGCCGGTCGCCAGATACTCCACCACCTCCGGTTCCACCCCGGCCGCCCGCAGGTCGGCAAGCACCCGGCGCGAGGTGGAGCAGCGCGGGTTGTGCCAGATCGTGGCGGTCACGGCAGCACCTCGAAGCGGTCGACATCGACCATGCCGTGGTCGGTGATCTTCAGATGCGGGATCACCGGCAGGGCCAGGAAGGCGAGTTGCAGGAAGGGTTCCTCCAGCGTGACCCCCAGTTCGCGGGCGGCGGCGCGCAAAGCGACCAGCGCCTCGCGCACCTCCTCGAACGGCCGCAGGCTCATCAGCCCCGCCACCGGCAGCGCCAGCTCCGCCAGAACCTTGCCGCCGCGGGTCACCACGAAGCCGCCCTCGATCTCGCCCAGCCGGTTCGCCGCCAGCGCCATGTCGGCGTAATCCGCCCCCACCACGGCGATGTTGTGGTGGTCATGGCAGACGGTCGAGGCGATGGCGCCCGCCTTCATCCCGAAGCCCTGCACGAAGCCGGTCGCGCGGTTGCCGTTCTTCCCATGCCGCTCGATCACCGCGATCTTCATCAGGTCGCGCGCAGGATCGGGCCGCTTGTCGCCGTCCACCGGGGGAATGTCGAAGCTCAGGTGCGGGGTGATGATCTTGCCCGGCAGGATGCCGATCACCGGCGTCTCGGCCCGGTTGCCGGCGGTGCGGAAGTCCTGCGGCCCCACCTTCGGCGCCTTGACCGAGGCGCGGGCCACCGGCTCGGTCCCCTTGCGCGCCGCGAAGCCCGCGTCGTCCGCCAGCACGCCGCCGGCGAAGACCATCGCCGCATGGCACCCTTCCAGGCTGTCGATCACCGCGATGTCGGCCCGTTTCCCCGGCGCGATCAGCCCGCGGTCCTTCAGCCCGAAGGCCTCGGCCGCCGACAGCGAGGCCGCGCGGTAGACCGCCAGCGGCGGGCAGCCCAGGCCGATGGCCGTGCGGATCATGTGGTCCAGATGCCCATGCTCGGCGATGTCCAGCGGATTCCTGTCATCGGTGCAGAGGCAGAGATAGGGCGAATGCCGTTCCGTCAGCACCGGCGCCAGCGCGTGCAGGTCCTTGGAGACCGAGCCCTCGCGGATCAGCACCCGCATCCCCTTGCGCAGCTTCTCCAGCGCCTCCTCCGCCGTGGTCGCCTCGTGCTCGGTGCGGATGCCGGCGGCGATGTAGCCGTTCAGGTCCAGCCCGCGCAGCAGCGGCGCGTGGCCGTCGATATGGCGGCCGCGGAAGGCCTCCAGCTTGGCCAGGCAGCCTTGGTCCTTCATCAGCACGCCGGGGAAGTTCATGAACTCGGCCAGCCCGATCACCTTGGGGTGGTGCATCAGCGGGACCAGGTCCCCGGCCTCCAGCCGCGCTCCCGCGGTCTCCATATGGGTCGAGGGCACGCAGGACGACAGCTGCACGCGGATGTCCATCAGCGTCTGCGCCGCGGAGTCGAGGAAGTAATGGATGCCGGTCAGGCCGCAGACATTGGCGATCTCGTGCGGGTCGCAGATCGCGGTGGTGACGCCGCGCGGGGTGACGCAGCGGTCGAATTCATGCGGGGTGACGCAGGAGCTTTCGATATGCAGGTGGGTGTCGATGAAGCCGGGCACCAGCACCTTGCCCGCCACGTCGATCTCCCGCCGGCCGGCGTAGGTCCCGAAGGTGCCGACGATGGTGTCGCCGCAGATCGCCACATCGGTCTCGACCATCTCTCCGGTGATCAGGTCGAACACCCGGCCGCCCTTCAGCACCAGGTCGGCGGGAACAAGGCCGCGGCCCTGGTCGATCAGCTCCGGCAGCGGTCTTTGCGTCGCAACGGTCATGGCGCCCTCCCTTTCCGGCCATGGAACCCCCGGCGGGCGCAAAGGTCCAGAGGGATTGCACTTCCCCGCCGCCCCATGCTTCATCGGCGGGATCGAAGGAGCCCCCCATGCGCCCGCTGCGCGGCATATCCTACAAGCTGGCCTCGGTGCTGGTGTTCATCACCATGTCGGCGCTGATCAAGGCCACCGCCGACCATGTGCCGGCCGGGCAGACGGTGTTCTTCCGGTCGTTCTTCGCCATCCCGGTGATCGTCGCCTGGCTGGCCTGGCGGCGGGAACTGGCGCAGGGCTTCCGCACCGCCAATCCCTTCGGCCATTTCTGGCGCGGGCTGATGGGCACCTGCGCCATGGGGCTGGGGTTCGCGGGCCTCGCCTACCTGCCGCTGCCCGAGGTGACGGCGCTCGGCTATGCCTCGCCGATCCTGACGGTGGTCTTCGCCGCGATGTTTCTGGGCGAGGAGGTGCGGCTCTTCCGCATGGCCTGCGTCGCGCTCGGCCTCTGCGGGGTGCTGGTGGTGGTCTATCCGCGGCTGACCGTGCTGGATCCGGCCCAGGCGGGCTATGCCGAGGCCTTCGGGGCGATGGTGGTGCTGGGAGGCGCGATGTTCTCGGCGCTGGCGCAGGTCTTCGTGCGCAAGCTGGTGCTGGCCGAGAAGACCGCGACCATCGTGTTCTGGTTCTCGGTCACCGCCTCGGTGCTGTCGCTGGCCACCCTGCCCTTCGGCTGGGTCTGGCCGACGCCGGCCGAGGCGGCGCTGCTGGTCGGCGCGGGGCTTCTGGGGGGCGTCGGGCAGATCCTGCTGACCTCCAGCTACCGCGAGGCGGATGCCTCGCTGGTGGCGCCCTTCGACTATGCCTCGATGATCTTCGCCCTGGCCATCGGCTGGTTCGTCTTCGCCGAGGCGCCGACCTGGACCATGCTGCTGGGGGCCTCGCTGGTGGTGACGGCGGGGATCCTGATCATCTGGCGGGAACGGCAGCTGGGTCTGGAGCGGGCGCGGCAGCGCAAGGCGATGTCGTTGCAGGGGTGAGGCAGGCTTTGCCCGGCCTCCTTGGCGAAGGCGCGTGCCTTCGCCACAGTGCGCCATTTCAACCTTCCCGGCCGGGCCTCAAAGGCCCGGCCAGCGCCCGCCCGCCCCTCGGCGGGCGCTTCTCGCCCGCCCGGGCGGGCGCTGGCCTCTCCCGGTCTCGTGCTGCCACCGTCTCCGGGGACAGCCGCTGTGCACGGGCGGGGGCGAGGCAATGCCTCGCCTTTTCCCGCCCGCCACGATGCGCTCTCCCCCTGCTTGCCCCTTTCCCTCCGCCCCGGCTAACCTCCAGCCAAACGAAAGGACCCCCGGATGACCCCCACCGGCCTCGCCAAGCTGATCCGCGCCCGGGCCGAGGGGCCGGGGCGGCTCCTCGTCGCGCTGGCGGGGCCGCCGGCCTCGGGCAAATCCACCCTCGCCGCCGCCCTGGCCGAGGCCCTTTCCCCCGGCGCGCGCGTCGTCCCCATGGACGGCTTCCACTACGACGACGCGGTGCTGGAGGCCCGCGGCCTGCGCGCCCGCAAGGGCTCGCCGCCAACCTTCGACGCCATGGGCTTCCTGCATCTGCTCCGCCGCCTGCGCGAGGAAGAGGAGGTGGCGATTCCGATCTTCGACCGCGCGATGGAACTCTCCCGCGCCGGGGCCGACATCGTGGGGCCAGAGGACCGCATCCTGATCGTGGAGGGCAACTACCTGCTGCTGGACGAGGACCCTTGGCGCGCAATGGCGCCGATGTTCGACCTGACCGTCTTCCTGGACGTGCCCGAGGCGGAACTGGTCCGCCGCCTGACCGCCCGCTGGAAGCACCACGGCCGCGAAGACCAGGCCGCCCGCGACTGGATCGAGTCCAACGACCTGCCGAACGCGCTGACGGTGATCACCCGCTCCCGCCCCGCCGAGATCACGCTGCGGAACCTGTGACGGGCGCGGCGGCCCCGATTTTTCGTCGAAAAATCGCCCTCTTCCGGCATCGGCGGCACGCCTTACGCCCGGGAAAGGCTTGAATTCCCCGGCCCGGCGGGCAAGTCTGCCCGCCACCATCCGGCCCGAGGAGGACCCGTCCCGCATGTCGCCTGCGCTGATCGCAGCCCTGCCCTTTCTCGGCGCGATTCTGGCCGCGCTGGCGGGATGGCTGGGGCGCGGCGCGGCGGCGCTGACGGCAGGCGCGGCGACCGCGCTGGCGCTGGCGGGGCTGCTGTCCCACGCGCCTGCGATCCTGAACGGCACCCCGGTCACGGCCACCTTCGACTGGCTTCCCGCCCTCGGGATGAACGCCAGCTTCCGCATCGACGGGCTGGGGCTGATGTTCGCCGGGCTGATCCTTGGCATCGGCCTGCTGATCATCCTCTACGCCCGCTTCTACCTTGCCCCCAGCGAGCCGATGGCGCGGTTCCTGACCTGCCTGATGCTGTTCCAGGGCGCGATGACCGGGATCGTGCTCTCCGACAACATTCTGCTGCTGCTGGTGTTCTGGGAACTGACCTCGCTTTCCTCCTTCCTGCTGATCGGCTGGTGGAGCCACCTGCCCGAGGGCCGGCAGGGCGCCCGCATGGCGCTGGCCGTCACCGGCGGCGGCGGCATCGCGCTGATCGCCGGGATGCTGATCCTGGGCCGCATCGCCGGGTCGCACGAACTGTCGGTGATCCTGCAAAGCCGCGAGGCGATCCTGGCCAGCCCGCTCTACCCGCTGGCGCTGGCGCTGATCCTGCTGGGCGCCTTCGCCAAGTCGGCGCAGTTTCCGTTCCACTTCTGGCTGCCCCACGCCATGGCCGCGCCGACGCCGGTCTCGGCCTATCTGCATTCGGCGACGATGGTGAAGGCCGGGCTCTACCTGATGGCGCGGCTCTGGCCGGTGCTGTCGGGAACGGCGGAATGGACCGTGGCGGTGGCCGGGGCCGGGCTGCTGACCATGCTGCTGGGGGCCAAGGTGGCGCTGTTCAGGGACGACCTGAAGGCGATCCTGGCCTGGTCCACCGTCAGCCACCTCGGCCTGATCACTTTCCTCCTCGGCCTCGGCACCAAGGCGGCGGCGAGTGCGGCCATGCTGCACGTCCTCGCCCATGCCAGCTTCAAGGCCGCGCTGTTCATGGTGGCCGGGATTGTCGACCACGCCACCCATATCCGCGATCTCCGCCGACTCGGCGGCTTGCGGCGGGCGATGCCGCTGACCTTCGTCCTCGCGCTGGTCGCCGCCTTGTCGATGGCCGGCATCCCGCCGCTGAACGGCTTCCTGTCGAAGGAGGCGATGCTGGAGAATGCCGCGCTGACAACGCCCCTCGTCGCCCTGCTGGCGCTGGCGGGGGCGCTGCTGTCGGTGGCCTATTCCCTCCGCTTCCTGGCCGGAATCTTCCTCGGCCCGCCCATGGAAACCCGCGCCCATGACCCCGGCCCCGGCCTCTGGCTGGCACCGGCCCTGCTGGTTGCCATCGTCATCGCCTCCGGCCTGATGCCGATGGCCGTCTTCGGCCCCTTCGTCGAGGCCGCCGCCTCGGCCACGACCGGCACGCCGGTCCACGCCCATATCGCGCTCTGGCACGGGCTGGCCTCGCCCGCGCTGTGGATGTCGCTCGCCGCCCTCGGCGGCGGCCTCGTCTTGCTCGGCCTCTACCCCCGGCTGCGGGCGGTCTGGGAGGCCGCGCCGCTGCCCGAGGCGAAGGCGGTGTTCGAGGCCACCACCGATGCCCTCGCCCGCGCCTGCCGCAGGGCGACCGACCTCCTGAACGACGGCCGCCTCTCCCGCAGCATCTTCGCCGCCACCGCGGTGATCGTGGCGCTGGCCGCCTGGGCCTTCCTGACCGGCCCCCATGCCGCCGGCAACCGGCCGCTGCTGCCGCTGGAATTCGCCCCTCTCGCCGGCTGGGTCCTGCTGACCGCCGCCGCCATCGCCACCGCCTTCCGCCACCGCAACCGGGTGCTGGCGCTGCTGCTGACAGGCATCGTCGGGCTGATGCTCTCGGCCGCCTTCGCCTGGGCCTCGGCCCCCGACCTGGCGCTGACGCAGATCACGGTGGAGGTGGTGACCATCCTCCTCATGCTGCTGGCGCTGAACTTCCTGCCGGACGAGACTCCGCGGGAAAGCACTTCCCTGCGCCGCGCCCGCGACGCCGCCCTTGCCGCCGCCGCCGGCATCGGCGCCGGCCTGCTGGCCTTCGCGCTGATGACCCGCGACCCGGCCTTCCCCCGGGTGTCGGACTACCACTGGGCGCAGTCGAAGCCCGGGGCCGGCGGCACCAATGCGGTGAACACCATCATCGTCGATTTCCGCGGCTACGACACCTATGGCGAGATCACCGTCCTCGGCATCGCCGCGCTGGTGATCTTCGCGCTGGCCGCGTCCGTGCTGTCGTCGAGGACCGCGCTGGACCGGCTGGCCGGGCTGAAGCTGGCCCGCAACGCCGGCGACCCGCATCCGCCGATGCTGGTCGCCGCCACCCGCTTCCTGATGCCGCCGGCGATCCTGGTCGGCATCTTCATCTACCTGCGCGGCCACAACCTGCCGGGCGGCGGCTTCGTCGCCGGGTTGGTGGTCTCCATCGCCATCCTGCTGCAATACATCGCCTCCGGCTTCGTCTGGTCCGAACGCCGTCTGCGCTTCGGCCATCAAAGCCTGATCGGCGCCGGCGTGCTGGTGGCCACCCTGACCGGAGCCGCCGCCTGGGCGATGGGATGGCCCTTCCTGACCTCGGGATACACCCATATCCACCCCTGGCCGCTGGACGAGGTCGAGCTGACGACCGCCGCGCTGTTCGACCTGGGCGTCTTCCTCTGCGTCCTGGGCGGGGTGCTGCTGGCGCTCTCCACCCTGTCGCGGCTGGCGCAGCACACCGCGGACCGGGAGCTGTAGATGGAAGTGTTGTTCGCCCTGACCATCGGCCTGCTCACCGCCGTCGGCATCTACCTGATGCTGCGGCTGCGCAGCTTTCCGGTGATCCTGGGGCTGACCTTCCTCTCCTATGCGGTCAACCTGTTCATCTTCTCCGCCGGCCGGCTGAAGACCGCCGCGGCGCCCATCGTCGGCACGGTGGAGGCGCCGACCGACCCGCTGCCGCAGGCGCTGGTGCTGACCGCCATCGTGATCAGCTTCGGGATGACGGCGGTGATCGTGATGATGGCCCTCGGCGCCTGGCTGGAGCTTGGCCACGACGGCACCGACCCCGCCTCCGGCACGCCGGAGGATCGCGGCTGATGGGGCACTGGATCGTCGCCCCCGTCGTGCTGCCCGCGGCGCTGGCCGCGCTGTCGCTGTTCGCGGGCCGGTCCGGCATGGCCGGACGGGTGCTGTCGCTGGGCGGCACCGCGGCGCTGCTGGCGATCGCGCTGGCGCTGCTGCAGGCCGCGACCGAGGGGCCGCCGCAGCTTTACCGCCTCGGCGACTGGCCCGCGCCCTTCGGCATCGTGCTGGTGCTGGACCGGCTGTCGGCGCTGATGCTGGTGCTGACCTCGGGCCTTGCGCTGGTGGTGCTGGCGCAGGCCGTCGCCACCGGCTGGGACCGGCGCGGGCGGCGGTTCCATGCGCTCTGGCTGTTCCAGCTGATGGGCCTGAACGGCGCCTTCCTGACCGGCGACGCCTTCAATCTCTTCGTCTTCTTCGAGGTGCTGCTGATCGCCTCCTACGGGCTGATGGTGCATGGCGGAGGCGGCCCGCGCATCCGCGCCGGGCTGCAATACATCGCGGTGAACCTGCTCGGTTCCACCCTGTTCCTGTTCGCGCTGGCGACGATCTATGCCGTCACCGGCACGCTGAACATGGCCGACCTGGCGGCGAAGCTGCCCGCGCTGCCCGAGGGCGACCATGCGCTGATACGGGTGGCGGCGGTGCTGCTGATGCTGGTCTTCGCGGTGAAGGGGGCGCTGGTGCCGTTGCAGTTCTGGCTGCCAGGCACCTATGCGCAGTCGCCCGGCGTGGTGGCGGCCCTCTTCGCGGTGATGACCAAGCTGGGCGCCTATGCCGCCCTGCGCTTCGGCACCCTGGTCTTCCCGCCCGACCTTGCCCTGACCGGGGGGATGATCGGCCAGTTTCTCCTGCCCGCCGGGCTGGTCACGCTGGCCTTGGGCGCCGTCGGCCTCCTCGGCGCAAGGTCGCTGCCGCGGCTGGCCGCCCATGCCGCGGTGATGTCGATGGGCACGGTCTTCACCGCCCTTTCCGCCTTCACCGCCGCCAGCACCACCGCGGCGCTTTACTACATGATCCATTCCACCCTTGCCGGCGCGGCGCTGTTCCTGATCGCCGACCTCGCCCGCGACCGCGGGTCCGCGGGGCTGGACGCCGCCTCCCCGCCCCTGCCGGGGGCACTGGCGGCGCTGTTCTTCGCCGCCGCCATCGCCACCGTCGGCCTGCCGCCGCTGTCGGGCTTCCCGGCCAAACTGATGGTGCTGCAGGCGCTGCCGTTCTGGCCGGTCTGGATGGTTGTCCTCGGCGCGACCTTCCTCGCCCTGCTGGCGCTGTCCCGCGCCGGCTCCGCCCTGTTCTGGAAGCCGCAGGGGCAACCCGCCGCCCTGCCCGCAAGCCAGGCCCTCGCCCCCGCCGCCCTGCTGCTGGCGCTGGCGGCGCTGACCGTCTTCGCCGGCCCCGTCACCGGCTGGCTGGCCGGCACGGCGGAGGCCCTGCACGACCCCGCCCCCTATATCCTCGCCAACGACCTGCCCTGAGGTGCCTGAGCAAATGCCTCTCCGCCGCCTCTTCCCCCATCCCGGCCTGACCGTCTTCCTGACGCTGTTCTGGCTGGTGCTGGCCGACAGCTGGACCTTCGGCTCGCTGGCCCTCGGCGCCACCCTCGCCACCGCCGTCCCGCTGCTGACCGCGCCCTGGTGGCCCGGGAAGCCGCGGCTGAAACGCCCGCTGGCGCTGCTGCCCTACCTCGGCATCGTGCTCTGGGACGTGGTGGTCTCCAGCTTCCAGGTGGCGCGGATCGTGCTGTTCCTGCCGCCCGACCGCATCCGCTCCGCCTTCATCGCCGTCCCCACATCGCTGACCTCGCCCGAGGCCGTCGCCCTGCTGGCCGGCACCATCACCATGACCCCCGGCACGCTGACCGCCGACATTTCGGCCGACGGCCGCGTCCTCCTGGTCCACGCGCTCCACGCCCCCGACCCCGAGGAGGTGCGGCAGGGCATCATCACCCGCTACGAATCCCGGCTGAAAAGGATTTTCGCATGATCCTCGACCACGCCCTGACCTTCGCCATCGGCTGCTTCGCGCTGGCGCTTCTGCTGAACCTGATCCGCATCGCCACCGCCCCCGGCTTCGCCGACCGGGTGCTGGCGGTCGACACCATGACCGTCAACGTCACCGCCTTGGTCATCCTCTACAGCGCCCGCTCCGGCTCGGTCTTCAGCTTCGAGGCGGCGGTGATCTTCGCCATGACCGGCTTCGTCTCGACCATGGCCTTCTGCAAATACCTGCTGCGCGGGAGCATCGTCGAATGACCGCGCTGGCCGAGATCGTCGTCGCCCTGCTGCTGGTCGCCGGGGGGCTGTTCGGCCTGATCGGCTCCTTCGGCCTCCTGCGGCTGAAGGACCGGATGCAGCGGCTGCACGCGCCGACCAAGGCCACCACGCTGGGCGTCGGCGCCGCGCTGGTGGCGGTGGCCTTCCATGTCTGGCTGGCCGAGGGCCGCCTCGCCCTGCGCGAAATCCTTGTGGCGGTGTTCTTCTTCTCCACCGCGCCGCTGTCGGCGCTGTTCCTGGCCAAGGTGCATCTCTTCCGCGACATCCCGCGCGACAGCCTGCCGCCGCCCGGAACCGGCAGCGACTGGGCCAGCTTCACCCCCGATCCGCCGGGCGGCAAAACCTGACCAGCCGGTCAGGCCCGCCCTTGCCAGCCCGGTCCCGCGCATGGCATCCTGACCCTGCCCGTCCGGGCAAGCGGAGGCCGCCTTGCAGACCCTGACCCCGACCAAGGCCGACCCGGGCCTCCTGCCGCAGCTTGCCCCCCGGCAGGGCCATCCGCGCAACCCCGGCATGGCGCTTGACCTCGACTGGGTGGCCTCGGTGCAGGCCAACACCAGCGCCATCGAACGGCGCTGCGCCACGCTGGGCGGCCGCCGCAGCGTCAAGAAGGACTTCCAGGCGGCGTGGCTGCTGAAGGCCATCAGCCTGATCGACCTGACCACGCTCTCCGGCGACGACACCCCCGGCCGCGTCCGCCGCCTCTGCGCCAAGGCCCGTCAGCCGGTGCGGGCCGAGATACTCGACGCCCTCGGGATGCCCGGCCTGACCGTCGGCGCCGTCTGCGTCTACCACGAGATGGTGGAAACCGCGGTGCAGGCGCTGGAGGGATCGGGCATCCCGGTCGCCGCCGTCTCCACCGGCTTCCCCGCCGGGCTGTCGCCATATCATCTGCGCATCGCCGAGATCGGCGAGTCGGTGAAGGCCGGCGCGCAGGAAATCGACATCGTGATCTCCCGCCGCCACGTCCTCACCGGCGACTGGCAGGCGCTTTACGACGAGATGCGCGAGATGCGCGCGGCCTGCGGCGACGCCCATGTGAAGGCGATCCTCGCCACCGGAGAGCTGCAGACCCTGCGCAACGTCGCCCGCGCCTCGCTGGTCTGCATGATGGCCGGCGCAGATTTCATCAAGACCTCCACCGGGAAAGAGGCGGTGAACGCCACCCTCCCGGTCAGCCTGACCATGATCCGCTGCATCCGCGACTACCAGGACCGCACCGGCATCAAGGTCGGCTACAAGCCCGCCGGGGGCATCTCCAAGGCCAAGGACGCGCTGCTTTACCTCGCGCTGATGAAGGACGAACTCGGCGACGACTGGCTCTACCCCGACCTGTTCCGCTTCGGCGCCTCCTCGCTTCTGGGCGACATCGAGCGGCAGCTGGAACACCACCTGACCGGCCATTACTCGGCCGGCCACCGCCACGCGATAGGATAAATGATGGCCACGAAAGCTGATCTAGAGAATTGGGTCATTGAAGCGATTCGCGCCACCGGAGGCGAAGCTTCAATCGTAGAAGTTGCCAAGTATATCTGGGCAAACTTTCGCAAGGAACTCGAAGGCTCCGGCGACCTATTCTATACTTGGCAATATGACATGCGGTGGGCAGCTCAGAATCTCAGAGGCGCAACGAAACTGACCTTCTCAGGTCGAAAGTGGGCATTGAAGTGACCATCCAGGAAATCTTCGACGCCATGTCCTACGGCCCCGCGCCCGAGGCCGACACCGAGGCGCTGGCCTGGCTGGCGAAGCACGAGGGCCGCTTCGGCCACTGGATCGACGGCCGCTTCACCGCGGCGGAGGACCCGTTCGAGACGCGGAACCCCGCCACCGGCGCGGTGCTGGCGCAGGTGTCGCAGGGCTCCGCCGCCACGGTGGACAAGGCCGTCGCCGCCGCCGCCCGCGCCTTCCCGAAATGGGCGCGGACGCCGGGGCACGAGCGGGCGAAAGTGCTCTACGCCCTCGCCCGGCTGGTGCAGAAGCACTCGCGTCTCTTCGCCGTGCTGGAGACGATGGACAACGGCAAGCCGATCCGCGAAAGCCGCGACATCGACATCCCCCTGGTCGCGCGGCATTTCTACTACCACGCCGGGCTGGCCCAGCTTCTGGCCTCGGAAAAGCCCGGGATGGAACCGCTCGGCGTCTGCGGGCAGGTCATCCCTTGGAACTTCCCGCTCTTGATGCTGGCCTGGAAGGTCGCCCCCGCGCTGGCCGCCGGCAATACCGTGGTGCTGAAACCCGCCGAATACACCCCCCTCACCGCGCTTCTCTTCGCGGAAATCTCCCGCGAGGCCGGGCTGCCGAAGGGCGTGCTCAACATCGTCACCGGCGACGGCGACACCGGGGCGGCGCTGGTCGCCCATCCCGGCGTGGCGAAGGTGGCCTTCACCGGATCGACCTCGGTCGGCAAGCGCATCCGCGAAGCCACCGCCGGACAGGGCAAGGCGCTGACGCTCGAACTCGGCGGCAAGTCGCCCTACATCGTCTTCGACGACGCCGATCTCGACTCGGCGGTGGAAGGGTTGGTCGATGCGATCTGGTTCAATCAGGGCCAGGTCTGCTGCGCCGGCAGCCGCCTCTTGGTGCAGGAGGGCGTCGCCGACCGTTTCCATGCGAAACTGAAACGCCGGATGGACGGGTTGCGGATCGGCGACCCGCTGGACAAATGCATCGACATCGGCGCCATCGTCGATCCGGTCCAGCTGGACACCATCACCCGGCTGGTCGACGCCTCGGACGGCGACATCTACCGCGCCGCCACCCCTGTGCCGCAGGGCTGCTTCTACCCGCCGACGCTGATCACCGGCCTCTCCACCGCCTCGCGGCTGATGCAGGAGGAGATCTTCGGCCCGGTGCTGGTCTCGATGACCTTCCGCACCCCGGCCGAGGCGGTGGAACTGGCGAACAACACCCGCTACGGCCTGGCCGCCAGCCTGTGGAGCGAGAACATCAACCTCGCCCTCGACGTGGCACCGAAGCTGCGCGCCGGCGTGGTCTGGGTCAACGGCACCAACATGTTCGACGCCGCCGCCGGTTTCGGCGGCGTCCGCGAATCCGGCTTCGGCCGCGAGGGCGGCTGGGAGGGGCTGACGGCCTACCTCAAACCCTCCCGCAGGGCGCGGCCGCTGAAAGCCATCCCCGCCGTCCCCCAACCGCGCGACCCGCAGGTGGACGGCATCGACCGCACCGCCAAGCTGTTCATCGCCGGCAAGCAAGCCCGCCCGGACGGCGGCCATTCCCGCGCCGTCTGGTCGCCGCGGGGCCGCCTCCTCGGCCATGTCGGCCTGGCCAACCGCAAGGACGTGCGCAACGCGGTGGAGGCCGCCCAGGCCGCGAAAGGCTGGGGCCGGACCACCGCGCACAACCGGGCGCAGGTGATCTACTACATCGCCGAGAACCTCTCCGCCCGCGGCGCGGAATTCGCCGCCCGGATCCGGGAGATGACCGGCAAGGACGGCAAGGCCGAGGTGGAGGCGTCGATCCAGCGCCTGTTCACCTATGCCGCCTGGGCCGACAAATACGAAGGCGCCGCGAAGCCGGTGCCGATGCGCGGCCTCGCCCTGGCGCTGAACGAACCCGTCGGCGTCATCGCCGCGCTCTGCCCCGACGAGACGCCGCTCCTCGGCCTGATCTCGCTGATGGCCCCGGCCATCGCCATGGGCAACACCGTGGTCCTTGCCGCCTCCGACCCCTTCCCGCTGGCCGCGACCGATTTCTATCAGGTGCTGGAGACCTCGGACCTGCCGGCCGGGGTGGTCAACATTCTGACCGGCAGCCATGCCGACATCGCCAAGCCGCTGGCCGGCCATATGGACGTGGACGCGATCTGGGCCTTCGACGGCACTCCGGCGGCGCTGATCGAGAAGGAAAGCACCGGCAACCTGAAGCGCACCTGGGTCGCCAACGGCCAGTCCCGCGATTGGCGGACTCAGGGCGAGGGGCGCGAATTCCTGGCCCGCGCCACCGAGGTGAAGACCGTCTGGGTGCCCTACGGCGAATGACCCCGCGCACCCGCCTGCGAGAGCTCTACGAGGGCCACGGCGAGGCGGGCGACCGCTTCCGCTATGGCTTGCTGGCCTTCGACCTGGCGACGGTCTGCTACCTTGTCGCCAGCTCCTTCCTGCCGCGCGGGCCGGCCAACATCGGCATCGACATCGCCATCGGGCTGATCTTCCTGGCCGACCTGCTGGCGCGGCTGCTGATCGCGCGCCGCCCGCTGCGCGAGCTGTTCAGCCTCTGGGGCATCGCCGACCTCTTGGTGATCGTCTCGCTCCTGTTCCCGATCTGGGGCGAGGGGCTGGCCTTCCTGCGCGTCCTGCGGCTCTACCGCGTGCTGCATTCGCCGCAGACGCTGGACCAGCTGGGCGACGACATCCCCGGCTTCCGCCGCCATCAGGACATGCTGCGCGCCGGGGCCAACCTGCTGATCTTCCTCTTCGCCATGACTGCGCTGGTCTACGAGACCCAGTCCGGCGTGAACGAGGGCATCGGCGACTATGTCGATGCGCTCTACTTCACCGTCACCACGCTTTCCACCACCGGCTTCGGCGACGTGACGCTGGTCGGCACCTGGGGCAGGCTGCTGTCGGTGCTGATCATGATCGTCGGCATCAGCCTGTTCCTGCGGCTGGTGCAGGTGGCGCTGCGGCCGCGGAAGGCGCATTTCCCCTGCCCCCGCTGCGGGTTGCGCCGCCACGACCACGACGCCGTGCATTGCAAGGCCTGCGGGACGCTGCTCAATATCCCCGACGACGGGCTCGATTGACCCCGTGGCGGGGGCCAGCCCCCGCACCCCCGGAGTATTTGGGCCAAGATGAAGGAAAAGCCGCTTCATCTTGGCCCAAATACTCCCGCCGGAGGCTCCAACGCCGGCCTCAGTCCATCCGCAGGGCCATGTCGAGCATCCGGTTGGAGAAGCCCCACTCGTTGTCATACCAGCCGAAGACCCGCAGCATCCCCTGCGGCGTCACCTTGGTCTCAGGCGTCGCCATCACCACCGACTCCGGCCGCGCCCGCAGGTCGGTGGAGACAAGCGCCCGGTCGGTCGCGCCGATCACGCCGCCGGCGGCCCGGAAGGCGGCGTTGACCTGATCCGCCGTGACCGGCCGCTCGGGCATCAGGTGGAAGTCGACGCAGGAGACGCTTGCCACCGGCACCCGCACCGCCTGCGCCACGATCCGCCCCGCCACCTCGGGCAGGACGCAATCCAGCAGCCGCGCGGCCGAAGTCGTGGTCGGCACCATCGACAGCGCCGCCGCCCGGCTGCGGGCATAGTCAGCGGCCGGGGCATCCACCACCGGCTGGCTGCCGGTGTAGCAATGCACCGTGGTCATCGAGCCGGTGACGATGCCCCATTGCGCATGGATCAGCTTTGCCAGCGGCGCCAGCGCGTTGGTGGTGCAGGAGGCGTTGGAGACGATCCGCTGATCCCCCAGCCGCTCCTCGTTGGCGCCGAGGACCACCGTCAGCTCCGCCGCGGCCGAGGGGCCGGAGACCAGCACCCGCGCTGCCCCCGCCCGCAGGCCGCGCCCGGCAACCTCGGCCGTGTCGGCCCGGCCGGTGCATTCCATCACCAGATCGGTGCCTTTCAGGTCCAGCGTGGAAATGTCGCCGGTCCGGTGCAGCGGGATCGCGCGGCCGTCCACCACCAGCGCGCCGTTCTCCAGCGCCACCTTGCCTTTCCACGGGCCGAAGACCGAGTCGAACTCGAACAGATAGGCGCACATCTCCGGCGCGGCGATGTCGTTGATGCCGACGATCTCCAGCCCCGGCCAGCGGCCCGGCGCCCCCGCCCAGGCCCGCAAGACCGAGCGGCCGATCCGCCCGAAGCCGTTGATGAAGACCCGCATCGCAGATCGCCCTCCCGCCGCCGTCAGCGCAGTCTCACCACGGCAGGGCCGCCGCATCAACAGGGCTTTGATCAAAACTTGTGCCCGTCACAATCCGCCGGGGACGGAGGCGCAGGAGGAAAGGCCGGGATCAGACCCGGACCTCGATCCCCATCCCGCGCTCGCGCGCCCGCGCCACCGCGACGGCGGCAACGGCAAGGTCCTGCAACCCGACGCCGGTGCCGTCGAAAAGCGTGATCTCCCCGGCCGAGCGGCGCCCCGGATGCGCCCCCACCAGCACCTGGCCGATGGGCGTGATCGCCGCCTCCGCCAGCGCACCCGACCCCACCGCGTGCTGCGCCTCGCCGATGGTCACCGACTGCGCCACCTCGTCGGCGAAGACCGACGCCCCGGCCAGCAGCGCCGGCTCCACCTCCTGCTTGCCCACCGTATCGGTGCCCATGCAGGCCAGGTGCGTGCCGGGCGAGACATGCGCCGCCATCAGGCTGGCCGCGGGCGAGGAGGTGATGGTCACGATCACATCCGCCTCGCGCATCCGCGGCAGGTCCACCGCCTCGAATGGCAGCCCCAGTTCCGCCGCCACCGCGCCGAGGCGGGGCAGCATCTCGGGGTGCAGGTTCCAGCCGATCACCCGCTCGAACCGCCGCACCCGCGCCGCCGCCCGCAACTGGAACCCGGCCTGATGGCCGGCGCCGACGATCCCCAGCACCTTGGCCTCCGGCCGCGCCAGCCGGTCGATCGAGACCGCGCTCGCCGCCGCCGTCCGCAGCGCGGTGAGGAGGTTGCCGCCCACCATCGCCTGCGGCCGCCCGGTCTCGGGGTCGAACAGGAAGACCGAGGACTGGTGATTGATCAGCCCCTTCTCGGCATTGCCGGGAAAGTAGCCGCCCGCCTTCACCCCCAGCTGGCCTCCCGCCCGGTCGAGCCCCGACTTGAAGCCGTATTGCCGCCCGCCGCCGAGCGCCTCGCGCACCACCGGGAAGTTGTAGGCTTCGCCCCGGGCCATGGCGGCGAAGGTGGCCTCCACCGCCGCGAAGGCATCCTCGGGCGAGACGAGCGAGGCGATCAGCGCCTCGGGAACGATCAGCATGGCAGTCCTTTCCGGCAATCCGTCCCGGGCCCCAGCCTGTTGCCGGGGCCCGATTTTTCGTCGAAAAATCGTATCCTCAATAGGCCTTGCCGCGGGCCGAGACCGGCCAGACCGCCTCGACCTTGCCGTTGCGCACGCCGACATACCAGTCGTGCACGTTGCAGGTCGGGTCGCAATGGCCCGGCACCAGCTTCAGCTTGTCATTGACCTTCAGCACGCCCTGCGGGTCCTCGACCACGCCATGCTCGTCGCTGCACTTGATGTATTTCACATCGTCGCGGCCATAGACGAAGGGCAGCCCGCTGTCTACCGACTGCGCCTTCAGCCCGGCATCGACCACCGCCAGATGCGGCTTGGCATGGCTCATCACCGAGGTCAGGATGAACAGCGCGTTTTCCCATTCGCCCTTGTCGATGCGCTTGCCCTCGGCGTCGTGGATGCGGCCGTAGTCGGCATCCATGAAGGCGTAGGAGCCGCATTGCAATTCGTTGTAGACCCCCGAATTGCTTTCGAAATAATAGCTGCCGGTGCCGCCGCCCGAGACCAGCTCCGGCTCCAGCCCCGCCACCTTCAGCCCCGCGACCGCATCCTTCACCTGCGCGATGGCGGCGTCCAGCTTGGCCTTGCGGTCGTCGTAGCTGTCCATGTGCTGCATCGCGCCCTGATAGGCCTGGATGCCGGTGAACTTCAGCCCCGGCGCGGCGTCGATGGCCTTGGCGATCTCCACCACCTCCGGCGTGGTCTTGACCCCGCAGCGCCCGGCACCGCAGTCGATCTCCACGAAGCATTCCAGTTGCGTGCCGTGCCGGACCGCCGCCGCCGACAGGTCGGCCACGTTCGCCACATCGTCGACGCAGACGATGATCCTGGCTCCCAGCTTCGGCAGGCGGGCCAGGCGGTCGATCTTCAGCGGGTCGCGGACCTGGTTCGAGACCAGCACGTCCCTGATGCCGCCGCGCACGAAGACCTCGGCCTCCGAGACCTTCTGGCAGCAGACGCCGACGGCGCCGCCCAGCCGTTCCTGCAGCTTCAGCACGTCCACCGACTTGTGCATCTTGCCATGGGCGCGGTGGCGCATCCCGTGCGCCTTGGCATAATCGCCCATCTTGACGATGTTGCGCTCCAGCGCATCCAGATCCAGCACCAGGCAGGGGGTCTGGATCTCCGCCTCGTCCATCCCCGGCAGCGCGGGGATGTCGTAGCCCACTTCCAGACCCTCGAAATTCGTTTGCTTGTTCATGTCCTGTCCCCTCATTTCATCCAGGGCAGCCGGTCGAGATCGACATTGCCCCCGGTCACGATCACCCCGATCCGCCGCCCCCGGAACCGCTCGCGGTTGGCCAGGATGCAGGCCAGGGGAACGGCGCTCGACGGCTCCATCACGATCTTCATCCGCTTCCAGATCAGCTTCATCGCGTCGACGATCTGCTCCTCGGTCGCGGTCAGCACGTCCTTCACATGGCCGCTGACGAAGTGCCAGGTCAGGTCCTTCAGCGGCACCTTCAGCCCGTCCGCCACCGTCTCCGGCGCGTCGTCGGCGATGATATGCCCGGCGCGGAAGCTGCGCGCCGCATCATCGGCGTTCAGCGGCTCGGCGGCGAAGACCTCCACCCCCGGCGCGAGGGTCGACAGCGTCAGGCAGGTGCCCGAGATCATGCCGCCGCCGCCGATCGGCGCCACCACGGCCTCCAGCCCCTCCACCTGCTCCAGCAGTTCGCGCGAGCATGTCCCCTGCCCGGCGATCACCCGCGGGTCGTTGTAGGGATGGACGAATTCGGCGCCGGTCCGCGCCTCCACCTCGGCGAAGACCGCCTCGCGGCTCGACGTCGAAGGCTCGCATTCGGTGATCTGGCCGCCATAGCCCCGCACCGCGTCCTTCTTCGCCTGCGGCGCCGTGCGCGGCATCACCACATGGCAGGGAATCCCCCGCTGCCCGGCGGCATAGCTGAGCGACAGCGCATGGTTGCCGCTGGAATGCGTCGCCACGCCCTTGGCCGCCATCTCATCGCTCAACCCGAACACCGCATTGCAGGCGCCGCGCACCTTGAACGCCCCGGCCTTCTGGAAGTTCTCGCATTTGAAGAACAGCTCCGCCCCGGTCAGGTCGTTCAGATAGGAGGAGGTCAGCACCGGCGTCCGGTGGATATAAGGCGCGATCCGCTCATGAGCCGCCAGCACGTCATCGAAGGTGGGAACGATCAATCCGTTCAGGTCTTTCACGGCCAACCCCTTTCATCTGTCCATAAGTATCCCGGGGGGTCCGGGGGGCTGGCCCCCCGGCGCTCTCCACCCTCACTCCGCCGCCAGGGCCATCGCCGGCGCCGTGCCGCGGTAGTATTCCTGCGCCGCCGCCACGCCCGAGCCGAGCCGCACCGGCCAGCCCAGATCGGCCATGCACATCTCGGCCACGGCGAGGCCCGACAGCACCATGGCGTCGGTCAGCATCCCCAGATGGCCGATGCGGAACACCTTGCCGGCCACCTCGCCGAGGCCCACGCCGAAGGCCATGCCGTATTTCGACGCCGCCAGCTGTACCAGATCGGTGCCGTTGCAGCCCTCCGGCACCTTCACCGCAGTGACGGTGTCCGAATACAGCTCCGGCGAGGCCGCGAAGGGCGCCATCCCCCAGCCGGCGACCGCGCGGCGGACGCCCTCGGCCAGCCGGTGATGGCGGGCATAGACGTTGTCCAGCCCCTCGTCCTCCAGCAGTTCGATGGAATGGGCGAGGCCCGCGATCAGCCCGACGGCCGGCGTATAGGGATAGCCGCCGCGGGCATAGGCCGCCAGCATGTCGCGGAAGTCGAAGAAGGTGCGCGGCAGCTGCGCCGTCTCCATCGCCGCCAGCGCCTTGGGCGAGACGCCCAGGATCGCCAGCCCCGCCGGCAGCATGAAGCCCTTCTGGCTGCCCGCCACCGCGATGTCGACGCCCCAGCCGGCGAAATCGAAGGGCATCGAGGCGATGGAGGACACGCCATCCACGAACAGCATCGCCCCATGCCCGGCCGCATCCATCGCCCGGCGGATGCCGGCGATGTCGGACCGCACCCCGGTCGCCGTCTCGTTGTGGGTGACGAGGACGGCCTTGATATGGCCGCCCTTGTCGGCCTTCAGCGCCTTCTCGATGGCGGCCAGCGGCGCGCCCTGGCCCCAGGGCGTCTCGATGATCTCGACGTTCAGCCGGTGGCGCTGGCAGAGGTCGATCCAGCGGTGGCTGAACATGCCGAAGCGCGCGGCGAGAACGGTGTCGCCGGGCGACAGCGTGTTGGTGATCGCCGCCTCCCAGCCGCCGGTGCCGGTGGAGGGCAGGATGACGACCTCGCCCGCATCCATCTTCAGCACCCGCTTCACGCCGGCCACCGCGGGCTTGAACAGGCGGGCGAAGGCCGGGCTGCGGTGGTCCAGCGTCGGCATGTCGCAGGCCTTGCGGACCGATTCCGGCATGTTGGTCGGGCCGGGGATGAAGACCGGGTTCTGGAAGGACATGGCAGAAAGCTCCCTCTTGGATGGAACCACATTAGGGCGACCGAGCCGTCATCACAATTTTTTCGAAAAGATTTTTCATTTGATTCGAGAGGTGATAATCTCCCGCCGGATCATCACCTTGCGGTTTTTCAGCCGCGGCAGGAGGAAAACCGATGGCGCAGAAACCCCGCGGCCGACCCAAGGCCTTCCACGACAAGACCGACCAGAACACCGTGCAGGCGCTGGACCGGGGGCTGGAGATTCTCTCCCATGTCGCCGCCTATCCCGGTCGGACGCTTTCCGAGATCGCCGAGGCCACCGGCGAGGCCGTCGCCACCGTCTACCGCGCGCTGGTCACCCTGCAGGGCCACGGGATGGTCGAGGTCGAGGAACCCGGCCAGTTCTGGCACATCGGCTCCGGCGCCTTCCGCACCGGCACCGCCTTCCTGCGCCGCACCAAGGTGGTGGAACGCGCCCGCCAGCCGATGGACCAGCTGATGCGCGACACCGGCGAGACCGCCAACCTCGGCGCCGAGGTCAAGGACGAGGTGGTCTTCCTGGCCCAGGTCGAAACGCACGAGGCGATCCGCGCCTTCTTCGCCCCCGGCACCAAGGGTCCGATGCATTCCTCCGGCATCGGCAAGGCGCTGCTGGCCTGGTATCCCGAGGAGAAGGTCCGCGGCATCATCGCCCGGCAGGGACTGGCGAAGTTCACCTCGCTGACCCTGACCTCGGACCATTCCCTGCTGCGCGACCTGACCCGCACCCGCGAGCGCGGCTTCTCGATCGACGACCAGGAACGCGCCGAAGGAATGCGCTGCGTCGCCGCCCCGATCTTCAACGCCCACGGCGAGCCGGTGGCGGGCCTGTCGGTGTCAGGCCCCGCCTTCCGCATGGGCCTGTCGGACGCGACGCGGATCGGGGAACTGGTGCGGGCGGCGGCGGACAGGGTGACGGAAGCGACGGGCGGGATGCAGCCATGAGACTGCCGATCAGCCAGAGAATCGAGGGCCCGATCCGGCAACAGGCGATGCCAAGCAGCAAGAGGGAAGCATGACAGTTCTTCGGATCGTGGCGAATATCAGCACGTCAGAGATCGGTGAAGTCCGAAGCTTTTACGAAACGCTGTTCGACATGACCGTCGGCATGGATCACGGCTGGATCGTAACGCTGATGTCGGGCCAAAGCGCAGCCACCCAGATCAGCATTGCCGAAGAAGGCGGGGCGGGCACTCCCGTTCCCGACTTTTCGATAGAGGTCAGCAATGTGGATGAAGTATTCGAGCGGGCAAAGGCGCGGGGCTTTCCCATCGCCTACGACCTTACCGACGAACCATGGGGGGTGCGTCGCTTCTACCTCCGGGACCCGGCGGGGAAGCTGGTGAATGTATTGGAACACAGGCAAGCCTGACCTCCCGTGATGGGCTTACATCGCCCGACCGCAAGGAAGCATCCTGAGAAGAGAGATAAGTGGTGGCGAGGGGGGGACTCGAACCCCCGACCCCGCGATTATGAGTCGCGTGCTCTAACCAGCTGAGCTACCTAGCCACTGGCGGGCGGAATAGGCGGTCGGTCCGGCCCCGTCAAGAGGCATTCCGACGGCCTCGCGCAGGTGTTCCGCTCCGCCGTGGGCGCTCCCCGGGCCGCCCTACTCCGCCGCCCGGTCGTGCGCCACCCGCGGGCGGCCGGAGGCCGTCACCGTCACCATGCCCTCGACGAACATCGTCCGGCCCTCGATCTCGGCGCCGCGCACCTCGCGGCTGGCGGTCACCCGCAGGTCCACCGCGCCCGCCAGCCGCGCCCGGGCCACCGCCTCCTCGCGAAGCGCCGCCTCCATCGCGTCCATCGCCGCGTCCTGGTCGGCGAAATGCTGCGGGCCGGTGGACATATGCGCGGTGAACCGCCCCTCGCCCGGCGAGGAGACCATGCCGGAGACCCGCTGGCTGACCTGCCCCGCCACCGCGCCGATGGCATTGGCCACCCCAGCATGTTCCGGCAGGATCATCTCGCAACCCAGGCGGTCTCCCACCGCGCCGTAGTAGGAGGGCGCCGATGCCCCCAGCCCGATCACCGGCACCGCCAGCCGCGCCGACAGCGCGACGATGCCGCTGTGCCGCGACAGGCCCGCCGCGGTCAGCCGGTGCAGCGCCAGCGCCACCGGGTCCTCGCCGGCGAAGGCGCTGTCCTCGGCGAAGGCGGCCTCCAGCAGGCAGTCAACCGTCTGCGCCGTCAGCTGGTCGACGATGGCCTGCGCCAGCGCGCCCGGACCCTGGGCGAAGCGCTCGCCCGCCCCGGTCCGCCGCCGCGCCATCAGCATCAGCGCCTTCTCGGCCGCCGCGGCGTCCCAGCTGTCCAGCTGCCCCAGCACGTGGGAGGCATCCGAGGGCGTGACGCCCGAGATCATCACCAGCCCCCGCGCCACCAGCCGGTCCAGCGCCACCGCCTCCAGCCGCGAGGTCAGGGCATCGGCCATCGGCATCGGCCGGTCCAGCCGCGCCAGCACCGCCTGTTCCCGCGGACCGAGACCGCCCGCCGAACCGGCCATCGGCAGGACGAAGCGGCCGTCCATGTCGCCCGCCTTCTCGGACGACAGCCAGCGGTCCAGCGCGGCATGGACCATGGCGCCATGCTCCGCCGCCAGCAGCGACACCGGGATCAGCCGCCGCGGGCCGAGGCGCAGCCCGCCCTCCAGTCCCTCGGTCAAGAGATGCACCTCGCTGTCGCCGCCAAGGCCGGTGGTCCGCATCGCCACCGCCTCGACCATGGTGCGGAAGCCGCCGACGCGGGCGCCCTGCGGGTCGATCTCGGGCAGGCCGTCCTTCAGCAGGCAGACATCGGTGGTGGTGCCGCCGATATCGCTGACCAGCGCATCCTTCGCCCCGGTCAGCCAGCGCGCGCCGACGATGCTGGCGGCGGGGCCGGACAGGATGGTCTCGATCGGCCGCTCGCGCACCATGGCGGCGGAGATCAGCGCCCCGTCGCCGCGCACCACCATCAGCGGCGCGTCGATGCCCACCTGCGCCAGATGCCGCTCGCAGGCCGCGACCAGCCGGTCGATCATGCCGATCAGCCGCGCGTTCAGCACCGCGGTCAGCGCCCGCTTCGGCCCGTTCAGCTGGGCCGAGAGTTCATGCGAACAAGTCACTGGCCGCCCAGTCACCCGCCGGATCGCCTCGCGCGCGGCGATCTCATGCGCGGGGTTCCTCGTGGCGAAGCGGGCGGCCACGGCGAAGCCCATCACCTGCGGGCCAAGCTCCGCCACCGCCGCCTCCAGCGCCGCCAGGTCCAGCGGCGCCGCCTCGTTGCCGGCATGGCCGTGCCCGCCCGCCAGTCGCAGCACCGGGTCGCCCTTCAGCGCCTCGGCCAGCCCGCCGCGGGTCAGGTCGTCCTCGTCGAAGCCGATGAAGACCAGCGCGACGCGGCCGCCCTGCCCCTCGACCAGCGCATTGGTCGCCAGCGTGGTCGACAGCGAGACCAGCGCGATGTCGGCGGCCGCAATGCCCGCCGCCGCCAGCGCCGCATCCACCGCCCCGCCGATGCCGAGCGCGAGGTCGGCCCGCGTGGTCAGCGACTTCGCCTTGCCGAGAACCAGATTGGCGGCATCGTCCATGATGACCGCATCGGTATAGGTGCCGCCGGTGTCGACGCCCAGAAAATAGGCCATGCGCGTGTTCCGTTCCTGTCCTTCGCCCCGCCTGACTAGCGCGGCCAAGGGCCGGCGTCATCCCCGGGTGCGACCTTTCCTGTCGCGCTTCTGCCGCCGGTGCGCCGGCGGGATGCCCAGCATGTCGCGGTATTTCGCCACCGTCCGCCGCGCCACCGGCGCCCCGGCCGCGGCCAGCGCCTGCGCCAGCGCCGCGTCGGACAGCGGCCGCGCCGCATCCTCCGCCGCCACCAGCCGGGCGAGGCTGTCGCGCAAGGCCGCCGCCGCCGGCCCCTCGCCGCGGACCGGCCGGCTGAACAGCTGCCGCAGCCACCAGGTGCCGCGCGGCGTGTCCACCGCCGTCCCCGCCACCGCCCGGCTGACCGTGCTCTGGTTCAGCCCGGTCGCCTCGGCCACCTCGGCCATGGTCATCGGCCGCAGCGCGCCGATCCCCTGCTCCAGCGCCGCCACCTGCCGCGCCAGGATCGCCCGCGCCACTCGCAGCAGGGTGGCGTTGCGCCCCTCGACCATGCGGACCAGCGCCTGCGCCGCGCTGCGTCCCGGCCCCTTCTCCCCCGCCAACCGCAGCGCCGGCAGCGCCGCGCCGTTCAGCCGGACCTCCCAGCCCTCCGGCCCGCGGAGGGCGATCAGGTCCGGCTCGCGCAAGGGCGCGGCGCAGGCGGCGAAGCGCGCGCCCGGCTTCGGGTCCAGCCCGCGGATGCGGCGGATCACCGCCTCCACTGCCGCTTCCTCCGCCGCCAGCTCCCGCGCGATCCGCTCCACCGCGCCGGCGGCCACCAGCGGCAGCCGCGCCAGCACCCCCTCGGCCAGCGGGTCCAGCCAGCCCTCCTCCGCCGCCTGCAGCCGCAGGCATTCCGCCAGATCGCGAGCGAACAGGCCCGCAGGGTCGGCCGCCGCCTGCACCCGCGCCAGCACCGCCTCCGCCTGCGCCGGGGCCAGCCCCGCCTCCGCCGCCAGCGCCTCCAGCGGCCGGCCCAGCCAGCCCGAAGGCTCCAGCGCCAGCGCCAGCCCCTCGGCCAGCCGCGCCTCGGCCCCGCGCAGCCGCAGCCCCGCCAGCAGCTCCGCCACATGCGCCTGCAGGCTCGGCCCCGCCGCCGCGGCGATCTCCTCCGCCGCCGGCGCCGCCCCCTCCCGCAACTGCCGCAGCGGCTCGGACCAGCGCGGCAGCCAGTCGCCCGGCGGGGCAGGCTCCACCAGCAGATGCGGGTTCTCCGCCGCCGCCTCCTCCAGGAACCGGCTCAGCCCCGCGGCATCGCTGCCGAGCACCTTGATCGAGGACAAGAGCCGCGTGTTCAGCGACAGCCTCTGGCTCTGCGCGATGGTGATGCGATTGCGCCCCGACATGGCCGCAAGGCTAGGCCGCCGCACGGCGCCCGGCAACGCCTCTCGTCTTCATCTGTCCCCAAATATCCTCCGGGGGTCCGGGGGTGGAAAACCCCCGGCTCCGCCCCCAGCCGCAAGCCCCTTCGGCCAGTTCACAGCCCCGCCCGCAGCCGCTCCACCAGCCCCGCCAGCATCGCCTCGCAGCGCCCGATCTGCTCGACGGCAACGAATTCGTCCGGCTTGTGCCCCTGCGCCATCGACCCCGGGCCGCAGATCACCGTCGGCACGCCGAGGCGGGCATCGAACAGCCCGCCCTCGGTGCCGAAGGCCACCTTGATGGTGCCGTTCGCCCCGGTCAGCGCCTTGACGAAATTCACCACTTCGGCATCCGTCGGCGTCCCCAGGCCCGGATAGTCCCACAGCCGCTCCACTTCGATCGCCGCCTCGGGGAACTCCGCCCGCAGCGGCGCCACGATCGCCTCCGCGCCCGCGCGCAGCTCGCCGATCAGCGCCGCCACGTCCACCCCGGCCAGCGAGCGGATCTCGAAATCCACCGTGGCGCGGTTGGGCACGATGTTGACCTGCACGCCGCCCTGCATCTTGCCGGCGTGGATCGTGGTATAGGGCACGTCGTAGTCGCCGTCGAAGGGCCCCTCGGCCGCCACCCGCGCCTGCGCCGCCCGGATCGTGCCGATGAACTCCGCCGCCAGATGCAGCGCGTTCAGCGCCAGCGGCGCCAGCGCGGAATGGCCCTCGCGGCCGATGCAGGTAGCCCGCAGCGCCACCTTGCCCTTGTGGCCGGTGGCGACCTGCATCCCCGTCGGCTCTCCCACGATGCAGAACCGCGGCCGCTGCGGCGCGGCCTCCAGCATCTCGATCAGGCTGCGCACACCCATGCAGCCGATCTCCTCGTCATAGGACAGCGCCAGGTGCAGCGGCGTCTTGACCCCGGTCTCCGCCGCCATCAGCATCGCCCGGATCGCGCAGGCGACGAAGCCCTTCATGTCCGCGGTGCCGCGGCCGTAGAGCCGCCCCTCCGCCTCGGTCAGCTGGAACGGCGGATGCGTCCAGGCCTGCCCCTCGACCGGCACCACGTCGGTATGGCCTGACAGCATCACCCCGCCGCCGCCCGCCGGCCCGACGGTGGCGTAGAGATTGGCCTTGCCGCCGCCAGCGTCCGGCACCAGCAGGCTTTCGATTCCCGCCCCGGCCAGCAGCCCGGCCACCCAGTCCATCAGCGCCCGGTTGGGGTTCGAGGACACGGTGTCGAAGGCGATCAGCCGGGCAAGGATGTCCTGTGCCGAGGGGATGGCGGGCATGGGCGGTTCCTCCTGTCGGCCCCCGGGGTAGCGCGAAAGCCGTTGCGCCGGAAGGGGGAAGCGGAAATCCCGCCTTCCCCCCGCCGCGGCCTTGGTGCAAATCTGGCCGCCAGGAAGGACCACCCGATGCGCGCCGCCCTTGCCCTGCTGCTCTCCGCCCTGCCCGCCGCGGCGGAAGGCCCCAACCTTGCGCCCGCCGCCGAGGCCGCCGCCCCCGGCCCGGTGCGGCAGCTGGCGCTGGCGCAGGAGATCCACGACCTCGGCCTCGCGCGCGAGGATGCGGTGCTGCTGCTCGCCGCCGCCCGGCTGGCCCGCGGCGCCGAACTGCGCCCCGCCACCGGCTGGACGCATGAGGGCGCCGGCACTCCGGCCCCGGAGGCGCCCGCCGCCGCCGGCCTGCCGCGCGATCCGGCCTCGCCCGAGGCGCTGGCATTGGCGCTGATGATGGCCGAAGGGAGCCCGGCGCTGGCCGACGTGGCCGCCGATGTCGCCGCGGCGCTGGAGCGCCCCGCCCCCGGCCGCGGCCATGTCAGCGCCGCCGCCATGGTCCTGCCCGCAGGCAAGGCCGACAGCTGGCGCATCGCCTTCAACGGCAGCCTGCCGGCCGAGATCGCGCTGACGGGCGACGGCAGCGGCAATCTCGACCTGACCGTCACCGACGAGACCAGCGCCGAGATCTGCCGCGAGGACGGCTCCCGCGACCGTGCCTTCTGCGGCTTCACCCCGGCGCGCAACGGCTTCTTCACCGTGACGGTGACAAACCGGGGTGGGAACGAGACCCGCTATCGCCTGGTCACCAACTGACCGCCGCTGCGGGGAGATCCCGATTTTTCGCCGAAAAATCGCCCTCCCCCGGATGACGGCATTTGTCACGCCATGCCGTCTTTCCAAACGCTTCGCGGGATGACACCATGCCCGCATCCCGGCCCCCTGCCCCCCGGGCCACATGTGCAAGCATAGGATCCGCCATGAAACTCAAATCCCTTTCCCTGACGCTCGCCACCACCGCGCTGGTGGCGCTTTCCCTGCCCTCCTTCGCCCAGGATGCCGACAAGTCCGGCACCAACGTCACCACCGCCGCCGGCGGCGAACGCGGCGCCGCGGCCACGCTGTCGATGGCCTACGAGCTTTACGAGATCGGCACCGCCTCGGGCGACGCGCTGACCGTGCTGACCGCCGCCAAGCTGGCCGCCTCGGCCGAGGTGGAGGCGAAGGAGCCCGCCGCGCTCGACCCCGCCGGCTTCGACGAGGAGGGACTCAGCCTCGATAGCTTCCGCAAGAAGGCCGCCCCCGCCGCGCCCGCCGCCCCGGCGCCGATGATGAACGAGGGCGAGACCCGCCCCGCCGCCGTGGCCACCTTCGGCGCCGCCGCGAACGAGGACGAGGGCGCCGCCGAGGCCCCGCCGACCGCCGCCGAGATGTTCGCCAAGGCGACGGAACTGGCCGGAGACGACGAGGCGCTGAAGGAGATCATCGCCGACGCCGAGGCGGAAACCTCGCGCGGGCGGATCGGCGGCGCGGTCAGCTGGCTGTCGCGGCTGAACTCGGGCCGGATGGACATCTGGGAAGTGCCTTTCTACGGCAATTCCTATGCCGAGGTGGCCGTGGTCGGCGACGGCGACGCCAACCTCGACATGGTGATCACCGACGAGAACGGCAACGTGATCTGCTACGACACCTCGCCCTCGGACCAAGTCTATTGCGATTTCGTCCCGGCCTGGGACGGCTATTTCTACATCGCGGTGGAGAACACCGGCCGCAGCCGGAACTCCTATTACCTGATGACGAACTGATCTTCGCTGCGGCGGAGGACGGAAGGCCCGGGTGGACGCCCGGGTCTTTCCTCATCGCGGGATTGTTGGAGCAAGGACCTGGCCGACAGCTTTGCGGAAGAGAGCCATCTTGCAACCACTGACCCGAATTTATCGCCGGATCATTGAACCAGTATCGCTATTGCACTCCCTCGCTGCCTTCAAGAATCCGGACAACACGAAACCCAAAAAAGCCACGCCTGCGATCCTCAGTCGGACGAAATCGTCTGGCAGGACGGAGACTGTCCATGGCGATCATATATGCTCCGCCTTTGGCGACACGCCGATTGGCGACGCTCCGGCAGGAATCCGGTGCTACAGCATTGGCAAGATAGGCGCTATCACTTGACAGGCCCAAGTGCTCTTCCGACCAACAGGACAGGGTTAACTCCACGACATTCCCCGACATGTGCCGAACGCCCCAAGCGTTCGCTGCGTCGAGTTCGTTGACAGGCACCGGCATATATCGGTCAAGAAGCCAGGGCATGGGCTCTCCCCGCAGGTTCTCACTCGCGCTCCGCGAGAAATTCGCCTGCTCCGCAGTCAGTTCATCGCCTTGCGCAAAGGGAGTCTCCGTCCCGGCGCGCGCGGCATATTCCCACTCGGCTTCCGTCGGCAGGCGATAGACCTCGGCGCCGACCTGCCCGTTGAGCCAGGCCACATATTCCAGCGAGTCGAGATAGGAGACGTTGATCACAGGATGCTGTGGACCCAGCTCCCTGTATCCACTGGGTGTCAGGACACGGTGATCGGGCACATGGGTGCAGCCGCCATCCTCCACACAGGCCATCCAATCCGCATGGGTGGTCTCGTTGCGCGCGATGGCATAGGGGATATCCATCTGCACCCTGTGCCGCGGGTGCTCGCTCGGGATGATGTTCGGCTCATCCGGCCCCCGTTTACGCATCCCGGCGTTCTCGCCATAGATGTCGAACGGGTTGACGGATTCTCCCGGGATGGCCCCCATCATGAACTCGCCCGGCGGCATGACGATCATCTCGGGACAGGCATCGCATTCCTGAAACAGCTCGAACGGAGGCAACCCCGTTGGTTCAGTCACATTGACTTCGGTGCTCATCTCAGCCGATACCGCACTGGCACTGATCAGGGAAACCGCTCTCGCGAGCATTGGCTTCAGTGTCACTTCCCGTCCTTCCATTCCACCTTAATACTGAACCAGCACTCAACGGCCAAAGGGCTTATCCCCAACCCTACGCAAGAAGACCCCTCCTCAAGGAAGGGGCCTCCTGTCCTTTCTGCCCCCTCACGGGGCGCTCTGGATCACCTCGTTCAGCCAGGGCACGAAATTGGCGATGTTGGTATAGGCCGAGAAGGTCGCCGTCTCCTCGCAGCCCTTGCCGGACGAGGCGCTCAGCCCCCAGCTGACGATGCCGGCCTGGATGTAGCTGCCGTCCTCCAGCGGCACCACCAGCGGCCCGCCGCTGTCGCCGTTGCACGAGGTCTTGCCGCCCTCGAAGGTGCCCGAGCAGATCATGTTCTCGCTCAGCGGCATCGGCGCCTTGGCGACCAGTTCGTCCCAGACCGCATAGGCGTCCTCCTCGCGCAGGCCGAAGACCTGGGCGGCGTAGGAGAAGCCCTTGGCGGCCTCGTCCGCCCGGGCCTCCATCATCGCGGTGTTGCACAGGTTGCGGTCCAGCATCTGGATCTGCGCCTGCCGCAGCTCGGGCGACAGCTTGCCGCCGTTCTGCAGGCCCCAGCCGGTGACGATGGTGGTCACCCCGGGCTGGTTCAGCACCTGGCTGAAGTTGGCGTCCGGCACCTCGATGGTCTTGTAGGGCACGGTCGGCGCCCGGGCCAGCTTGATCAGCGCGATGTCGTAGTCGAACTGGGTGCCCAGGTAGGAGGGGTGCTTGATGATCTTCTCCACCGGCACCACGTCGCCGGTGCCGTCCAGCTTGTTGGTGCCGACCAGGATCGAGATCGCCTTGGGATCGACATCGAACCATTCGCCCTGGTCGTCCGCCATGTGGACGCAATGCGCCGCGGTCAGCACCCAGGTGTCCAGCACCAGCGAGCCGCCGCAGAACTGGGTGTCGGGCGAGACCGGCTGCCCCGCCACCACCAGCGCCACCTGCCAGGGCCAGGCGCCATCGGCCGCGACCTCGCCGCCGATCACCTTGGCGCCGGCCTCCTCGGGCTCGGCATTGCGGGCGGCCTTGGAACCCGAGGCCGCGAAGTCGAAGGGCGAGGAGGAGCCGGCGCCGCCGAAGTCGCCGGTCAGCACCTCGGGCGGGGCTTCGGCCAGGGCGCCGCCGGTCAGCGCCAGAAAGGCGGCGAATGTCGAGGTCAAAAGGGATTTTCGCATCATGGTCTCCGTTGCGGGTCCGGGGCAATCGTCCCCGGGGGTGTCTCAAGGCTCGGGCGTCAGTCTCACCACCTGGCGGATCATCGCAAGGGGGCTGGGTTTCAGGGAAAATCCGCGGTTGGCGGCCTCTTCGGGGTCGATCATGCGGTCTTCCAGCCACATTGTCATCCCGTCCGATGCGCCGGCGAAATCGCGCGTCATCTCCGGGCTGGCAAGGCGGGTCAGGTCCACCCGCGGGCCGTCGCCTTCCGGCACGGCGAGGACCCAGATCTCCTCCAGCCCCGCGGTGGAGCCCGCGGCGATCTGCAGCCCCACGGTCACGCTTTCGCCGGGGGCGAGGCGGTTCGCCAGGTTCTGCACCGGCCAGATCGGCGCCACGGTGAAATCGGCGGAGAAATAGAGGACCGAGACGTCCTGCGCCTTGCCGGAGGTATTGGTCAGCGTCAGCCACAGCTGGTCGCAGGGCGCCACGCCCTTCGCCGGATCGGCGGCGGTGCCGGGATCGGCCGGGCCGCAGGCCACGCCGCCCTCGGACGGCACCGGCAGCGCGGGGCGGCGCTCCACCTCTATCGCGATCACCGGCTGGCCGGTCAGCCCGCGGCCCGCGGCGCCGGCCAGCGTCTCGCGCAGGCGCAGGCCATGGGCGGCGGTCTCCAGCACCCGCTCCACCGCCGCCGCCGGAGTCTCGCCCTCCTCCGGCACGATGCGGGGGGTGGAGCCGGGGCCCTCCGGGTCCAGCACGCCGTCGGCATTGGCCAGCGCCACGGTGCCGTCCACAAGGATCGGGATCAGGTCGGGGTCCGCCCCGGGGGCGGGAAGGGCCGCCTCCCAGGCGGCATAGTCGAAGCCGTCGCCGGCATCGGCGCGGACCGGGGCGGCCAGCACCAAGGGCTTCGCCGGAGCAGCAGCGGTCAGTTCGGCCCAGGCGGCGCCCTCGGGCAGCGGGCCGGAGAGGGTGGCGCTGCGGGCCTCGGCCTTCGCCACGGTGACGGTGCCGAGCGGTTCCCCGCCCGCGCCGGCGGCATAGAGCGTCAGTTCCGCCCCGGCCTCCAGCCCCTGCAGCAGCCCGGCCTCGACCTTGGCCCCATCCAGCCGCCAGCGCCCGGGGGCGGAGCCGGTGCCGAAGACCTGCGCGTCCAGCAGCGGCCCCTCGCCTTCCGGCATCTGCCGGGCCGGGCCCTGCGCCATGGCGTCGGTCGCCGCCGCCAGCACCTGCGCCCAGGTCGCCTGCGGCGCCTCGGCCAGCACCTGCGCCAGCCGCAGGGTGAACTCGCCATGCCAGGCGCCGGTGTCGCCGAACGGGTATTCGAAGGACCGCTCGTCGGACTGCGAGGAATAGAGGAAGACGTAGTCCCCCTGCAGCACCAGCGGCGCGGCGGCGGGGGCCGAGGGGGCGTCGTCGGGGATGCCGAGCGTCTCCGGCTCCAGCGTCTTCGCCACGCCCTCGCCGCCGATGGCGCGGAAGCCGGTGGCGGAATGGCAGGCGTCGATCAGCCCGACCAGCTGGACGCCGCGGTCCATCAGCCCCTGCGCCCAGGCCTGCAACTCGTCGTCGACGATGGCATTCTCCACCGCACCGATGGCGCCCTTCCAGCCGGCGGCATCGGCGGGAAGCAGGATCTCGTCATACCCCCCGCCCTCGTCGCCCGAGGCATCGGGGGCCTGCGAGCCATGGCCGGAGAAGTAGAACACCACGGTGTCGCCGGGTTGGGCCTTCGCCGCCACATCCTCCATCGCGGCCAGGATGGCGGCGCGGGTCGGCTGGGCGCTGGAGACGCCTTCGGGCAGCGACGGCGGGGCGGAGGCGAGGACGGTGACCTGCGCCGGGTCCACGCCGCGGGCGACCAGCGTCTCGGCGATCAGCTGGGCATCGTGCGAGGGGCCCTTCAGGTCGGCGTCCAGCACGGTGTAGTCGGAGACGCCGATGACGATGGCGCGCGTCTCGGCCAGGGCCGGAAGGGCCGTGGTGGAAAGGAGAAGCGCATATGCCAGGGGTCTGATCATGCGGCCAAGATAGCGGGGCCGGGGCGTGGCACAAGTCCGCGCAGGGGATGCGGGATCGGATGACTGCATTTGTCATCGGGGGAGGTCGGCGGTCAGGTCGGGCGGGAAAAGGCGAGGCATTGCCTCGCCCCCGCCCGTGCGTGGCATATCACCCGGACACGCTGGCAGCGCATAACCCCGACAGGCCAGCGCCCGACCCGGCGGGCGAGAAGCGCCCGCCGAGGGCGGGGCGGGCGCTGGCCGGGCCTTTGGGGCCCGGCCGGGATGATTGAACCGTTGCGCCGTGGCGAAGGCACGCGCCTTCGCCAGGGAGACGCGAAACAGCAGCTACACACCACCCTCGGCCAACACCGGAAAGGCCAGTTCCACCGTCAGCCCGCGCGCCGTCTGCGGCAGGATCAGCCGCGCCCCATGCCGGGCGGCGATGGCGCGGACCAGCGCCAGCCCCAGCCCGTGGCCCTTGATCCCCCGCGCCCGGTCGCGGTCGGCGCGGGTGAAGCGGTCGAAGGCTTCCTCGCGCAGCCCGGCCGGCAGGCCCGGCCCGCTGTCGGCCAGCCGCAGGACATGACGGCCGCCCTCGGTCGCCACGGTCAGGGCCAGGCTGTCGCCCGGGCCGCAATACTTGATGGCGTTGTCAAGCAGGTTCGCCACCACCTGCGCGATCAGGGTGCGGTCTCCCAGCACCTGCAACCCCGACGCCACCTCGGCGCGCGGCAGCAGGCCCTTGTCCTCGGCCAGCGGCTCGTAGAGTTCCCAGACCTCGGCGGCCACGGAAGACAGGTCCACCGGCACCAGCCCGCCGCCGCCCTGGTCGGCCTCGGCCCGGCTGATGTCCAGCAGGGCATCGAACATGCGGATCGCCTGACGCATCTCGGCCTTCAGCGCGCCGACCTCCTCCTCCTGCCCCTCCAGCCGCGCCAGCCGCTGGACCATGCGGTTCAGCGGCGTCCGCAGCTCGTGGGCGATGGTGTCGGACAGGTGATGGGTGGCGCGGTTCAGGTTCTCGATCCGGTCCAGCATGGCGTGGACATGGGTCTCCAGCAGGCCGAATTCGTCCGGCGCGCGCGGGCCGGGCAGGCGGGCCGAGAGGTCGCCGCCGGCCACCCGGTCGGCCAGCGCATTCACCCGGCCGATGCGGGCCATCACCCAGCGGGCGGCCAGCCAGCCGGTGCCCCCGGCGGCCAGCAGCACCGCCAGCAACAGCCCCAGCATCCCCCGCCGCAGATCCGCCAGCGTGTCGTCCACCGGCTGCAAGGACCGGCCGAGCAGCAGCGGGAAGCCCCCCGGCAATTCCCGCGCCACCGCCAGCCAGCGGTGGCCGTCGCGGATGATCTCCTGCGCCGGGTCTATGGTGAAGCCCCCGCCCTGCCGCGCCAGCCCCTCGGGCCAGCCGGGCAAGGTGCCCGCCAGCACCCCGCCCTGCCGGTCCATCAAGAGCAGCATCTCATCGGCGCCCGAGGCCGCCCGCAAGGCGATGGCCTCGCGCACGGCGATGATCCGGCGCTGGTCGTAGAGGGCGGCGAAGCCGTCCAGATCGGCGGTCAGCAGCGCCCTTTGCGCCTGCATCAACCGGGTCTCCACCAGCCTGTATTGCAGCCCCATCGCCAGCATCGCCAGCGCCGCCACCGCTGCCGCCATCACCGCCGCCAGCCGCCATGTCGCGCGGGCCTTCAGCGGGCGTTCGTCGGCGGGGGACACCCTCAGCCCGCGCCCGGCAGAGGCGCGAAGACATAGCCCTCGCCCCGGGCGGTCTGGATGGCGTGGGACCCGGCTTCCTCCAGCTTGCGGCGCAACCGGCCGACATGGACATCCACCACATTGGTGCCGGGGTCGAAATGCAGGTTCCAGACGTTCTCCAGAAGCTGCATCCGGGTGACGGTCTGGCCGGAGTGGCGGGCGAAATAGGTGATCAGCTCGAATTCCTTGGGGCTGACCGGGACATGGGTCAGCTTGACATGCACGGTGCGGGCCTTCAGCCGGATTTCCAGATCGCCGAAGGCCATCAGGTCGTTGTCCAGCACCTGCATCGTGCCGCGGCGCAAGAGCGCGCGCAGGCGGGCGCGCAGTTCCTCGGGCTCGAAGGGCTTCGGCAGGTAGTCGTCGGCGCCCTTCTCCAGCCCCTCCACCCTTTGCGCGGCGCGGCCGAGGGCGGAGAGGATCAGGATCAGCGCGCCGCTGCCGCCGGCCCGGATGCGGGCCATCGCCTCCACCCCGTCTCCGCCGGGCAGCATCCGGTCCAGCACGATCACCCGGTAGCCGCCCAAGGCCGCCTCGGCCACGCCATCGTCCAGCGTGTCGCGGTGGACGGGGGTGCAGCCGAGGTCGCGGACCGCCGCGGCCACGGCGGCGGCGGTCTCGGCGTCGTCCTCGATTATGAGGATACGATCGGGCAGGATGCGGTCTGTCGTATGTTCGGTCATGGCCGCAGGATCAGAACACGATCACGCTGGGGTCAAGCACATTCGCGCCGCCGACCGGGCGGACGCCCTCTGCCCCGCCCCAGGGATCGAGGAAGATGTGGCGGGTGGAGCCGTCCGGCGCCTGCACCAGCAGCATCGTGGCTTCGGTCAGTTCCAGCGCCTCCAGCGCGGCGGCGTCCATCTCCACCCCGTTCACCGCCAGGATGCGGTCGCCGCGGCCGAGGCCGGCGAAAAGGCCCGGCGAGTTCTCGGTGATCTCCTTCACCCGGCCGTCCTCGCCTAGGATCACGCCGAGCGCGGCAAGGCGGTAGCTGGCGACCCGCTCCGGCTGCGCCTTGGCGTCGAAGTCGCGCAGCTTGATGCCGATGGCGGTCTCCTCGGCCTCCGGCAGGGCGAAGGCCAGCGCGATCTCCTGCTCCGTCCCGTCGCGCAGCACGGTCAGGGCGGCGGTCTCGCCCCCCTGCGCCGCCTCCAGCAGGAAGGCGAAGTCGCCGGGGCGGGCGATCTCGGCGCCGTTCACCGCAAGGATCACGTCGCCCGCCTTCAGCCCCGCCGCCTCGGCCAGCCCGCCTTTCACCGTGCCGTCGACCAAGAGGCCCTGCGGGTCCAGCCCCAGCATGGCGCCGACCTTGCGGTCCACCGGCCGCGCCTTCAGGCCCAGCTGGGGGAAGGGCGCCAGCGTCTCCTCGATCAGGCCGGTGACGATGCGGTCCAGATCGCCCGCCGGGATCGCATAGGCGATGCCGACGAACATCCGGCTGCCGTCGGCGATCTGGCTGTTCATGCCGACCAGCCGCCCCGCCGCATCCACCAGAGGCCCGCCCGAGGACCCCGGGTTCACCGCCGCGTCGTGCTGCAGCATCAGGATCGGCACGGCGATATCCACCTGCCGGGCCTCGGCCGAGATCAGCCCCTCGGTCAGCGTGAACTCCACGCCGAGGGGTGCCCCCAGAGCAAAGACCTCGAGGCCAAGCCCGGCAGGGTCCGCCGCCGGCACCAGGCCGCGCCGCGGTTTTCCATCCTTGCCCGGACCGACCGAGATCACCGCCACGTCGCGCAGGGTGTCGCGGGCGATGACCAGGCCGGTCTCCTCGTTGCCGTGGCGGTCGACCAGGCGGACCTCCTCGGCCTCGCCCACCACATGGGCATTGGTGACGGCGACCTCGGCCTCCTCGCCCCAGAGGAAGGCGGAGCCGAGGAAGCGGTCGGAGGCATCGGCGCTGCGCACCGTCAGCACCGTGTCCATCGCGCTGTCCAGCGCCGCGGCCGCGGGCGCCTCGGCCAGCGCGGAACGGGCGGCGGGAAGCGCCAGCATCAGGCCCAGAAGGGCCGCCATCGTCAGCCTGTGCCACAGCCCCTTGCGGCTGGCACGCCGGGTATCGGTCTTCGAAAGCATCACGTTTCAGGTTCCTGATTGATTGCATCCGGGGCGCCGGTCGTTCCCGGTCCTGCCTCATGCAGCGGAAGGTAGGGGGCCGCGGCGCCGGGGTCACATGACAAAGACGGTCATGAAAGAATTGTGCGTTTACAGGGCCGTCCGCGGGCCTCATCTTCGGCCGCAACCAAGGTCCAACGGATACCGAAATGCTTGCCCTGAACCGGATCGTCGCCCTTCTCGCCCTCTCCGCCCTGCCCGCGGGGGCCGAGGGAATCGGCCCGCTGAAGACCGCCGAACTGTCGGCCCGGGTCCATGCCGCCGGACTGGCGGCGGGCGACCCGCTGATCCTGATCACCGCCGCGCAGCTGCGCAAGGAGGCGGGCCTGCCGCCCGACCTGCCCTTGTCCGCCGACGCGATCCTGGCCGAGGCCGAGGCGCTGGCGGCGGGCGATCCGGCACTCATGGCGCTGATCGGCGACCTGCGCGCCGACAGGGACAAGGGCGTCGCCTCCGGCCCGGTCTACCACCTCGCCGCCCTGCCGGCGGGCGAGGCCGAGACCCGGGCGCCGATGCCCTTCCGCGGCGGCGAATATGCCGAGGTCTATGTCGAGGCCGCCCCCGGCGCCGACCTGAACCTGACGGTGCTTGACGCGGCGGGCCATGTCGTCTGCACTGACGGCGACCAGAGCCACATCGCCTATTGCGGCTGGACCCCGGCCGAGGACGGCGCCTTCGTCCTGAAGATCGAGAATGCCGGCTCCGTGCCCGCCGATTACGCCCTGATGACCAATTGATCCCGGAGATTTCCCCGATGTTCCGCAAGCTCCTCCTCTCCTCGGCCCTGGCCCTCTGCGCGATGCCCGCCCTTGCGCGCGAGAATTACGCGCTGCTGATCGGCGCCAACGAATACCGCAACCTCGACGAGCGCTGGTGGCTGAACGGCCCCAAGAACGATGTCGAGATGGTGCGCGACTACCTGCTGACCGAGGCGCCGGTGCCCTTCGCCGCCGATCATGTGACGATGCTGACCGACGGGGTGGAGGGGGTGGAGCCCGCCACGCTGGAGGCGATCCGCGCCGCCTTCGCCGAGCTGACCGCCAAGGCGCAGCCGGGGGATTTCATCTACCTGCATTTCTCGGGCCACGGCACCCAGGCCCCGGCCACCGACGACCCGAACGAGCTGGACGGGCTGGACGAGCTGTTCCTGCCGGTGGACATCGGTCAGTGGAACGACAGCGTCGGCCATGTCGAGAATGCGCTGGTCGATGACGAGATCGGCGCCATGGTCGATGCGCTGCGGGCCAAGGGCGCCGATGTCTGGGTGGTGTTCGACAGCTGCCACTCCGGCACCGCCACCCGGGCGGTGGACACCGGCGACGACGACGTGCGGCTGCGGCAGCTGGACCCCTCGGTCCTCGGCATGGATGCCGAGGCGATGGAGGACGTGCTGAGCCGCAGCATCGAGGACCCGCGCGCCGCGGAAGAGCCGCCGGTCGATGTGGCCGCCGGCGGCGACGGCGCCTTCGTCGCCTTCTACGCCGCCCAGACCAACGAGGTGACGCCGGAGAAGAAGCTGCCCAAGGGCAAGCCGGACAGGAAGCCGCATGGCGTCTTCACCTACACCCTGTTCGAGACCATCGCCGAACATCCCGGCGCCACCTACGGCCAGATCGCCGAGGAGGTGCTGCGCAAATACGCGGTGAAGAACCTGGCGAAATCGACGCCGCTGTTCGAGGGCGACCTGGACGCCGTGGCCTTCTCGGGCGATGCCGGCGCGCCGGTGACGCAATGGCAGGCCACGGCCGAAGGCGAGGGCTTCACCATCCCGGCCGGCGAACTGCACGGCATTTCCGAGGGCGACATCCTTGCGGTGATGGCCTCGGCCGCCGACGAGACCGATGCGGCGCTCGGCTATGTGAAGGTCGCGAAGACCGACACCTTCACAACCACCGCGGTGCCGGTGGAGCATGAAGGCAAGGCGCTGCCGGCCGAACTGCCGAAGGGGCTGATGCTGCGCAAGCTGGACGACGCGGTGGACTTCACCCTGACCGTGGCGCTGCCGCCGGCCGGATCGGCCCCCGCCGATGCGCTGCTGGAGGAACTCGCCGTGCTGCAGGAGGTGGTCGGCCCACGGCTGGTCTTCGTGGAGCCCGGCGCCGAGGCCGACCTGCGGCTGGCGGTGATCCCCGACAGCCCGCGCCCGGATGCGATCTGGGTGCTGCCCTCCACCGGCCTGGCCGAGGACCTGGCCTCCACGCCCTCGGTATCCTCCGGCGACAAGTCGGCCGAGGACCTGGCGCTGACCCTGGGCGACACGCTGTCGATGATGGCCCGGGCGCTGAACCTGATGAAGCTGGGCGCGGCGGTCGGCGATGGCGGCGGGCTGGATGTCGAGGTCGAGATGCTGACCCGCAACGCCGAGAACCCGGCGCTGACGCCGCTGCCGTTCTCGCCGGTGCCGGTGCTCCTGCCGGCGGACGAGGTGCATGTGCTGGCGAAGAACAACAGCGACCAGCCGGTGGACGTGAACGTGCTTTACGTCGGCGCGGATTATTCCATCACCCATTGGGCGGCCGAACGGGTGCTGCCGGGGGACGAACTGAAGCGCGGGCTCTTCGCCATCGGCGGCGACAAGCTGGGGCAGGAGCGGATGATCGTGGTCGTCACCCCGGCCAAGCAGCATACGCCGGTCGAGAACCTCAGCTTCCTGGCGCAGGACGCGCTGGACATGACGCGCGAGGTCGGCGGCGAGGAGCGGCCCGACGACAGCATCGGCGGCCTGCTGGCCGAGGCCGGCTTCGGCGAGACCACCCGCGGCGCGGTGCCGCTGTCGGGCGGCGGCGAGGACACCGGGCCGGTGCCGGTGATCCTGCAGATGGAAGTGCGGACGAGGCCGGCGGAATAGACCGGCCTCGTCGGAGACTTCGTCCCTCCTCGGGGGAGAAACGAGGAGGAGACGAAGTCGAACGACGAGAGGTCAGGCCAGCACTTCGGCCAGGTTGACCACACGCTTCTCGGCCACCGACTTCACCGCCGCATCGGCCAGCGCCAGCGCGATCAGCCCGTCCTCGCCCGAGGGCTCCGCCTTGCCCTTGCCGCCGATGGCCGCGATGAAGGCGGCGATCTCGGCGGCATAGGCCTCGGTGTAGCGGGTCATGAAGAAGTCGTGCAGCGGCGGGCGGGTGTAGCCCGAGCCGTTCGCCACCTCGATGGAGACCGGCCGCTGGTTCTCGGCCGCCGCCATGCCCTTCGATCCATGCACCTCGATCCGCTGGTCGTAGCCATAGGTCGCGCGGCGGCTGTTCGAGATCACCGCCTGCCGGCCGGATTTGGTGCGCAGCATCACCTGCACCGAATCGAAATCCCCGGCCTTGCCGATCTCCGGGTCCACCAGCACCGCCGCGGTGGCCACCACCTCCTCGACCTCCTCGCCCAAGAGGAAGCGGGCCATGTCGAAGTCGTGGATGGTCATGTCGCGGAAGATGCCGCCCGAGCGTTTGATGTAGTCCACCGGCGGCGCGCCGGGATCGCGCGAGGTGATCACCACCATCTCCACCTCGCCGATGGAACCCCGGTCGATCTCGGCCCGCACCGCGCGGAAATGCGGGTCGAAGCGGCGGTTGAAGCCGACCATCAGCGTGCCCTTCTCGGCGCGCACCACATCGAGGCATCGCTTCACCCGGGCGAGGCTCAGGTCGATGGGCTTCTCGCAGAACACCGCCTTGCCGGCCCTGACGAATTGCTCGATCAGGTCGGCATGGGTGTCGGTGGGGGTGCAGATCACCACCGCGTCGATGTCGTCTGCCGCCGCGATCGCGTCGATCGACCGCACCGCGCAGCCGTATTGCCCGGCGATCGCCTGCGCAGCGGCGGGGAAGGCGTCGGCCACCGCCACCAGCTTCGCATCGGCATCGCCGGTCACCGCCCTGGCGTGAACCTTGCCGATGCGCCCCGCGCCAAGAAGGCCAAATCTGATCGTCATCTTGCTCCTTACTCCGGGCCCCTCATTCGGGATAAGCCCCGGCGACGTTCTGATCGAAATCCACCAGCGCCCCGGTCATCACCCCCGAGTCGCTGGACAACAGCCAAGAGGCCAGCCCGGCCACATGCCCGGGCTTGACCAGCATTCCCATCGGCTGGCGCGCCTCGGCCGCTTCCAGCCAGCCGTCCTGCGCGCCGTGGAAGCGGCGCTGCACCGCATCCTCGCCCGGCGTGTCCATCCAGCCGCAATTGATGCCGTTGACCCGGATGCGATGGCCGCGCAGCGCCTGCGCCGCGTTCTTCGTCACATTCGCCAGCGCCGCCTTCGAGGCCGAATAGGGCGCAAGATAGCTTTGCCCGCAATGGACCACCATCGACAGGATGTTCACCGCCTGCGCCGGATGGCCCTGCGCCACCGCCCTTTGCGCGAACCTTTGCAGCGCGAAGAACGGTCCCCTTGTGTTGACGGCGATATGCCGGTCGAAATCCTGCGGCGAGCAGTCGAGGATCGACCCGCGCTCGGTGGTCGCCGCGGCGTTGACCAGCGCGGTGACCCGGCCGAAGCGTTCGGCCGCACGGTCGACCAGCGCCACCGCATCCTCGACCACGCCCATGTCGGCGGCGACGAAGACGGCCTCCGCCCCCTGCGCCCGCAGCCCCTCGGCCGCCGCCTCGCCCTCGGCCCGCCGCCGGCCGGCGATGACCAGCCGGGTGCAGCCCTCGGCCGCCAGCCGCGCGGCGATGGCAAGGCCAAGGCCCTGCGTCCCCCCGGCGATCACCGCCACGGTGTCGCGGTGGTCAGGCATTCACCTCGCCCCCCTTCACCCCGGTGATGTAGCTCACGATATCGTTGCCGTCGGTCTCTTCCTTCCGCAGCGAGGCGACGATGCGCCCGCGGCGGAACACCACGATCCGGTCCACCAGATCGAAGACCTGCCGCAGGTTGTGGCTGATCAGGATCATCGGGATGCCGCGCTCCTTCAGCCCGCGGATGATGTTCTCGACCTGCGCCGTCTCCTGCACGCCAAGCGCCGCCGTGGGTTCGTCCATGATCACCAGCTTGGACGCGAAGGCCGCCGTCCGGGCGATGGAGACGCATTGCCGCTGCCCGCCCGACATGTTGCGGATCGGGTTGTCGACATTGGGGATCTTCACCGCCGTGGTCTTCAGCGCCTCCATGGTGCGGTCGCGCATGGTCTTGCGGTCCAGCCAGCTGAACGGGCCGAAGCGCCACCTGAACAGCTCGCGCCCCAGAAACAGGTTCGAGGGCACGTCCAGATCGTCGGCCAGCGCCAGCGTCTGGAACACCGTCTCGATCCCGGCCTCCCGCGCCTCCAGCGGACCGGAGAATGCGACCTGCTGGCCGTCGAAGAAGATCTCGCCGGCCGAGCGCTGCTCCACCGCCGTGACCTGACGGACGAAGGTGGACTTGCCGGCGCCGTTGTCGCCGACCACGGCGACATGCTCGCCCTCGTGCAGGATGAAATCCGCGTCCTCCAGCGCATGGACCCCGCCGTAATGCTTGGTCAGGCCGCGCGTTTCCAGAATGACCCTCGCCATCGTCCTACCCCCGCATCCGCTTGCGCTGCCGCCACTGGTCCAGCACCACCGCGCCGACGATGATCGCGCCCTTCACCATCTCCTGGTAGTAGGCGTCCAGCCGGATCGAGGTGAAACCCGAGATGATGGTGGAGAAGATCATCGCCCCCAGCACGGTGCCGATGATCGAGCCGCGGCCCCCGGCCAGCGATACCCCGCCGATCACCGCCATGGCGATGGCGTCCAGTTCATACATCACCCCCATGCCCGCCTGCGCGGTCAGGTTCTTCGAGGTGAGAAGGATCGCCGCCACCGCCGCCAGCATCCCGGCGATGGCATAGACCAGCACCTTGTGGCGGTCGACATTGATCCCCGACATCCGCGCAGCAGCCTCGTTACTGCCGATGGCATAGCAGCGCTTGCCGTAAAGCGTGCGGATCATGGCGATCTGGAACAGCAGCGCCAGCACCGCGAAGACCACCGCCGGATTCTGCCCGGGCCAGCTGACCAGGCCGAAGGTCAGGGTGCCGAGGATGTCGCCGTTGGCGAGGCTGCCGTAGGTCTCGGTCGGGAACGACACCGGCTGGCCGTTCGACCACCATTTCGCGACGCCGCGGGCCGAGACCATCATCCCCAGCGTGGCGATGAAGGGCGGGATCTTGGTATAGGCCACCAGCAGCCCGTTGATCAGCCCCGCCGCCAGCCCGCAGGCCAGCCCCACCGCAATGGGCACGATCACCGGCAGGTCCATGGCCCATGCCCCGAAGATCGCCTTGGGATTGGGGTTGCCGTTCACCAGTTCGGTTTGCGCGAAGCTCATCACGATCATCGCCGTGGCGCCGACGACCGAGCCGGAGGAGAGGTCGATGCCGCCGAGGATGATCACCTGCGTCACGCCGAGCGCGATGATGCCGGTGATCGCCACCTGCAGCACGATGATGTCCAGCCGGGCCTGGTTGAACAGCCCGCCGGTGTCGCGCATGTTGAACAGGAACGAGGTGCCGTTCATCCGGTTCAGCAGCTCGAAGACCAGCACGATCAGCACCAGCGCGCCGAGGACGTTCCATTCCGGGGCGCGGTTGCGCTTGGCCGGATCGTATCTGAGGCCGCCCAGCCCATGCGTTGCCTGAGTCACGGGATCAATCCTCCCCCTTCGGTATCATTGATCGGTCCCGGCCCGGGGCGCGTGCCCGGCAGGCCGGAAGGAGGAAGGGCGGCATCGCTGCCGCCCCGCCCTGCCCGAAGTCAGTTCTTCGCCAGGTAGTCGGCGACGTTGGCCGGGGTCACCAGCTCGAACGGCACCCAGACGGTCTGGTCCACCGCCTCGCCCTTGGACAGCGCCACGGCGGCGTTCAGCGCGCCCTCACCCTGCGCCTTGGCGTTCTGGAACACCGTCACGTCCAGGTCGCCCGCCTGCATCGCCGCCAGCGCGTCCTGCGTCGCGTCGACTCCGCCGACCTGCACGGTCGCCATGTCGATCCCCGCCGCCTTCATCGCCTGGATCGCGCCGATCGCCATCTCGTCGTTGTTCGAGATCACGCCATCGAAAGCCGCCCCGGTGGACAGCCAGTTGGTCATCAGGTTCTGCGCCTGGTCGCGGCTCCAGTTGGCGGTCTGCTGGTCGATGACGTTGATCTTGACCTTGCACTTGCCGGCCTCGATCACGTCATAGATGTCCTGCGTCCGCTGCACCGCCGCCTGGTTCGACAGCTCGCCCTGCAGCACGTAGACATTGACCTCGGTCTTGCCCTCGGCCGCCCAGTTGTCGCACAGCGCGATGGTCTCCAGCGTGCCCGAGTCCACCTCGTTCGAGGCGACGAAGGCCTGGTTGTCGGGCAGGTTGTCCAGGTTCACCGGCTGGCGGTTGACATAGACCAGCGGCACGCCCGCCGCCGCCGCGGCATCGGACATCGCCTGGGTGGCCGAGGTGTCGACCGGATTCACCACGATCGCATCGACGCCCGAGGCAATGAAGTTGTTGATCTGATCCAGCTGCTTGGCCACGTCGTTCTGCGCATCCTCGATCTGCACCGGGATGCCGTTGGCATCGGCATAGCTCTGGATGCCGTTGCGCAGCACCGTCAGGAAGTTGTCGTCGAACAGCGCCATCGACACGCCGACGCCATCGGCCATCGCGGTCGTCCCCAGCAGCGAGACGGCGCCTGCCAGCATGATCTTCTTCATGGTCTTCTCCTCCTCCATGCGGTGTCCGGCACACCGCTCTCTCCCTGCCGGACCGCGCCTGTTCCGGCGCGGCAGTCCATCGCTCAGGCCTCCACGCCCGAACGGATGAAATCCATGCTGGCCCGCAGCGCCGGGGCCGGATCGGCCAGCGCGTGCACCTGCGGCGCGAAGGGTTCATAGCTGACCGGCCCGGCATAGCCGGCGGCCCGCAGCGCCCGGATCTGCGCGACATTGCCCAGAAGGTCGTCGCCATCGACCAGCACCCGATGCGGATCGCGCATGTCGTCGAGGTAAATCGCGTCCCTGACGCCCGAGACATGGACGATCCCGGTCAGCTCCGGGAAGATCGGGCCGAAGCCGGCCAGCGCGTGGTGGAAGGTGTCGTGCACCATGTGATAGGTGCCCGCCCCGCCCACGGCGTCGATGCAATCGGCCAGCACATCCTTGTAGCGCAAGCTGCAGACCGCGAAGCCCAGGGGCTCCACCATCGCCTTCAGCCCATGCGCCTTCAGCATCGGCAGGATCTCCCGCAGCGCGGTCTCGGTCACCCGGCGGCTGTCGGCGCGGCCGGTCGCCACGCCGTCATTGCGCGGGATCAGGCTGACCGCCTCGGCCCCTGCCGCCACGGCGATCCGCATCAGGGCCTCGGCCTCCGCCGCCTTGGCGTCGGACCAGTCGTTGAACATCTTCACCTCGGCCAGCGCCAGGAAGCGCAAGGACCGCGCCTCGACCGCAGCCTTCACCGCCGCCGGATCGGCGCCGCCGAACAGCGGGGTCTTCAGGTCGTTGCGGAACTCCACCCCGACGCAGCCGAGGTCGCGGGCCAGGTCCAGGAAGGGCTCCCAGCCGAGGTTCGGCGCGGTCATGTGGTTCAGGGCAAAAGGCAGCGTCACGGTTCCCCCGGAAGACTTCGATGGTGAGGCCGGACGGACCCCGGCACAACAGATTCGGGCCGCTCTCCCCGCGCCCCTTATGGAATTGATATTCCATTTTTGCACCAAGGCAACTGAAAAATTCCAAATCTGGCCTAGATCGACTCGCGGACGTGCAGGTCGGGCGGCAGGAAATGCTGCCCCTCGCCCGCCGCGGCCGCGCCTTCCAGCGCCACCCGCGCCATCCGGGCGACCAGTTCGGCGCAGAGCTTCTGCAGCGGCGTGTCGGTGACCAGCGTCACCACCCCCTCGGCCAGCCCCGCCCGCGACTCGGGCGTCAGCGCCGAGACCACCATCGCCACATCCCCCGGCCGTGCCGCCTCGCGCGCCGCGGCGATGGCGCCCTCCATGCCGCCGCCGGCGACATAGATGCCGCGCAGGTCGGTATGGCGGGCGATCAGCGCCAGCGTGGCCTCGTAGGTCAGCTGCCGGGTTTCCAGATTGACCAGGGTCTCCAGCACCTCCAGCCCCGGCGCCGCCTCGCGTAGGTAAGACCGGAAGCCCGCCTCGCGCAATTCGTGCCCGTGCCAGCGGTGGCCGCCGACGAAGACCGCCACCTTGCCCGGAGCCTTCGCCGCCAGCCCGATCATCCAGCCGGCGGTGCGCCCCACCTTCAGGTTGTCCAGCCCCAGATAGCCCGCCCGCGCCCCCGGCGCGAATTCCGACAGCAGCGAGAAGCAGGCCAGCCCGCGGCTGCGCAGCTCCTCCACCGCCGCCGTCACCTCGGGGTGGTTGACCGCGGTCGCCGCCAGCACGTCGCAGCGCCCCGCCATCCGCCGCAGCAGCCCGGCCATGTCGGACGGCGACTGGCTGACGCTGAACTCCAGCACCAGCCGCCCGCGCACCCCCGGCGCCGCGGCCACGGCGCGGTGCAGTTCCTCGGCGAAGGCCTTGTAGAAATCCTGGCCCTGCTTGTGCAGCACGATGCCGAAGGTCACCTCCGGCAGCAGCGCCGCGCCGCCGGCCAGCCGCGCCGCCGCCGGATGGCCGATCCGCGCCGCCACCTCGGCCAGATGCGCCCGCGTCTCGGGCTTCACCGCCTGCCGCCCGTTCAGCGCCCGGTCCACCGTGGCGAGGCTGACCCCCGCCGCCGCCGCCAGTTGCCGCAATCCCGGTCGCCGCGCCATGCCGCCCCCTTCTGACGATTCTTCGTCATCTCCTCCAGCCAAGGATGACGCGCCATGACGTGACTTTCCAGTCCGCCCCTGCCCGGAATGGAACGAATCTTCTATTTTCACCGGCAGAGAGGGAGGCCGCCATGCCGAAACGCGATTACAGCCTGCTGGGCCCCGATGGCGCCCGTGCCGTCGAGACCGGACTTGCCGCGGCCGAATGGTATCACAGCGAAGTGCCGCGCAAGGTGATGAAGGACCTGATGCAGCGCAGCGATGCGCCGGCGATCCGCGACACCCTCCTCCTTTACGGCACCATGCTGGTCAGCGTGACCATCGCCATCTGGCTCTGGCCCTCCTGGGCATCGGCGCCGTTCTGGCTGGTCTACGGCACGCTCTACGGCTCGGCCTCCGATTCGCGCTGGCACGAATGCAGCCACGGCACCGCCTTCAAGACGCCCTGGATGAACAACGCGGTCTACCAGATCGCCAGCTTCATGATCATGCGCAACTCCGCCACCTGGCGCTGGAGCCACGCCCGCCACCACACCGACACCTATATCGTCGGCCGCGACCCCGAGATCGCGGTGATGCGGCCGCCGGAACTGGCGAAGCTGGTCCTCAACTTCTTCGGCGTGATCGACGTGATCAGGTTCTTCCCGAACCTGGTCTACAACGCCCTCCTCGGCCCCAACCCCGAGGAGCGCACCTTCGTGCCGCAGACCGAATGGGGCAAGGTGCAGCGGGTGGCGATCATCCATCTGTCGATCTACGCCGCCACCGTGGCGCTGGCTTTCTGGATGGGCTCGATCCTGCCGCTGATGGTGATCGGCCTGCCGCGGATGTATGGCGCCTGGCATCATGTGATGACCGGGCTCCTGCAGCACGGCGGGCTGGCCGACAACGTGGTGGACCACCGGCTGAACAGCCGCACCGTCTACATGAACCCGATCAGCCGCTTCATCTACTGGAACATGAACTATCATGTCGAACACCACATGTTCCCGATGGTGCCCTTCCACGCCCTGCCGAAGCTGCACGAGGCGATCCGGCACGACCTGCCGGCGCCCAACCGCTCCATCGCCGAGGGGTTCCGCGAGATGTGGCCCGCCTTCCGCCGCCAGCTGGCCTACGAGGATTATTTCCTGAAGCGCGAGCTGCCGCCGACCGCCCGGCCCTACCGCGAGGAATTCCACGCGATCTCGCCCGGTACCCCGGCCCCGGCCGCGCCCGCCCCGAATGCCCTGCCTGCCGAATAAGAGGACGACATGACCTGGACCGCCGCCTGCACGACCGACGACATCGACCCCGAGGACCTGATCCGCTGGGACCACGCCGGCCAGAGCTTCGCCCTCTACCATTCGCCCGAGGGCGCGTTCTACGCCACCGCCGGCCATTGCACGCATGAAAACGTGCATCTCTGCGACGGCCTGGTCATGGGCCACCTGGTCGAATGCCCCAAGCACAACGGCCAGTTCGACTACCGCACAGGCGAGGCGAAGCGCCTGCCCGCCTGCGAGGCCCTGCGCATCTATCCGGTGAAGGTCGAGGCCGGCCAGGTCTGGGTGGACCTGCCCTGATGGCCCGGCTTACCGTCCGCGACCTGATGGACGCCCGCGGCCGCCACCAGTTCGCCATGCTGCGGGTGGAGACGATCGAAGAGGCCGAGGCCGCCGCCCGCGCCGGGGTGGAGCTGCTGTCGGTCCCGCCCGCCATGCTGCACGACCGCCGCTTCCGCGAGGCGGCGCCGGACTGCTTCGCCTTCCCCGGCCAGAACTTCTACGAGATCGGCGGAACCGAGGATTTCCTCCGCTGGGCGTTTCCCCTCTACGCGCAAGGCGCGGACGGCTTCTACTGTTCCGGCAGCCTCGCCACGGTGCGGGCGCTGGCCGACCACGGCCTGCCGGTCTGCGGCCATGTCGGGCTGATCCCGTCGAAACGCACCTGGACCGGCGGCTTCAAGGCCGTGGGCAAGACGCTGGAAACCGCGCAGCTGGTCTGGAACCAGTGCCGCGCGCTGGAGGAGGCCGGGGCCTTCGCCGCCGAGATCGAGGTGGTGCCGCATTCGATCACCCAGGCCATCGCCGAGAAGACCGGCCTGTTCCTGATCTCGATGGGCGCCGGCCGCGGCGGCCATGCGCAATACCTGTTCAGCGACGACGTGCTCGGGCAGACCCGCGGCCATGTCCCGCGCCACGCCAAGGTCTACGCCGATTTCGCCGCCGAATACGACAGGCTGCAAGCCTTGCGCATCGACGCGATGTCCCGCTTCGCCCGGGACGTGCACGAGGGCGACTACCCCGCCCCGCAGCATCTGGTCGATTGCGACCCCGCCGTGGTGGACAGCTTCCGCGACTGGCTGGACGGGCAATAACCCGCCCCGCCTTTCATCTGTCCCCAAATATCCTCGGGGGGTCCGGGGGGCAGACGGCCCCCCGGCGGCCGGCCTCAGGGCACCACCTTGCCGGGGTTCATCACCCCTTTCGGGTCCAGCGCCGCCTTCACCGCCCGCATCACCTCCAGCGCCACCGGGTCCTTGCGCCGCCGCATCGAGGACAGCTTGGACAGGCCGATGCCATGCTCGGCGCTGAACGACCCGCCAAGCTCCTGCACCACGTCCTCGACCACCTCCATCGCCGCCTCCTTCAACGCCGCATCGTCGCGGCTGGGGAAGGCGCTGTAATGCAGGTTGCCGTCGCCGAGATGTGCCACCGTCAGGCTGCGGAAGCCCTGGTCCAGCGCCTTCAGCCGCGCCTCGGCCCGGTCGAGGAAATCGGCCACCCGGTCCACCGGCACGCAGACATCGCATTCCACCGCGGGCTCCAGCCCGACGCAGATCTCCGCCGCCGCCTCGCGCCGTTCCCACATCCGCCGCCGCTGCGCCTCGGACCGCGCCACCACCGCATCCTCGATCAGCCCCTCCTCCAGCATCGCCGCCAGCACCTGCTCCAGCCGCGCGACCAACGGCACCCCGCCCGTGGCATCGGGCGCCGCCTCCTCGGCCACCGTGGTCGCCGCCTCGATCAGGATCGTCACCTCCGGCACCGCGGCGAAGGGTAGGCCAAGGTCGGGCCGCACCGCGGCCAGCCGTTCGGAATAGCTGCGCGGCATGAACTCGAAGGCCTCGACCCGGCCGCCCGTCGCCTCCTGCATCCGGTTCAGCAGGCCCAAAGCCTGCGGCAAGGACCGGGCCGAGACGCAGGCGGTGGCATGGGCCAGGGGCTTCGGCACCAGCTTCATCACCGCCGCGGTGACGATCCCCAGCGTCCCCTCGGCGCCGATGAACAGCTGCTTCAGGTCGTAGCCGGAATTGTCCTTGTGCAGTTCGGACATCAGGTCCAGCACCCGCCCGTTGGCCAGCACCACCTCCAGCCCCAGGCACAGCCCGCGGGTTGATCCGTAGCGCAGCACGTTCGACCCGCCCGCATTGGTCGACAGCGCGCCGCCCAGCATCGCCGAGCCGCGGGCGCCGAACCAGAGCGGGAAGTAAAGGCCCTCCGCCTCGGCCGCCTCGTGGATGCGCTGCAGCACCACGCCCGCCTCGGCCACCACCAGCCGGGCGTCGCGGCGCAGCGCGCGGATGCGGTTCATCCGCTCCTGGCTGACCATCAGCCCGCCGTCCGTCATGGTGCCGCCGACCAGCCCGGTGTTGCCGCCGATGGGCACCACCGGCACCCCGGCCGCCGCCGCCAGCCGGACGCAGGCCGAGACCTCGGCGGTGGAGCCCGGCCGCACCACCGCCAGCGGCGCGCCGTGATAGCGCCCCATCCAGTCCCGCGCGTAGCGCGCCGCATCGGGCCCGGTCAGCACCTGCCCCGCCCCCACCACCGCGGCCAGATCGTCCAGAAGCGCCATCCCTCTTCCTTTCCTCGCACCCTCCTCGAGCACGTCGTGCACTCGTCGTCACCCCGACGAGGAGTGCACGAAGTGCTCGACGAGCAACCCTAGCCGCCGGCCTTCGCCAGCAGCTCCAGCACCTTCGGCCCCAGCCCTTCCACCACCAGCTTCACCCCCTCGGCATTGGGGTGGATGCCATCGGCCTGCATCCAGCCGGCATAGCTGGCCGGATCGGTCATCGAGCCCCCGGCGCCCACGAAGCCGGCAAAGAAATCCGGCGCCAGCAACGCGCCATGGGCCGCGGCCAGATCGGGGTAGACCGCATCGAACTCTGCCTTGTAGTCCGGCCCGAAATTTGCCGGCGCCGCCATCGCCACCAGCAGAACCGGCAGTCCCCTCGCATCCGCCGCCGTCAGGATCGCGTCCAGATTGGCCCGCACCTCCGACGGCGACAGCCCGCGCAGCATGTCGTTGCCGCCCAGCGTGACGATCAGCGCATCCGCCTCGGGGCCGAGCGCCCAGTCCACCCGCGCCAGCCCGCCCGCGGTGGTGTCGCCCGAGACGCCGGCGTTCTGCACTACCACATCGGCGCCGTGGTCCCGGAGCCAGCTTTCCAGCTGCGGCACCAGCCCCTCTTCCGGCGGCAACCCGTAGCCCGCGGTCAGGCTGTCGCCGAGCGCCACCACCGTCAGCGGCTCTGCCACAGCCACAGCGACGGAAAAGACCAACGCAATCGTGACATTGCAGGCGGCCCGCAATGCGCCATAGACCAGGGCGACGCCGCCTTGCAGAAAGTTCCCCATGTCCGCTCCCGTCCTTGCGCTGACCGACGCCCGCCTGACCCTTGCCGGCAATGCCGGGCCGGTCGACATCCTCCGGGGCATCACGCTTGCCGTCAACCGGGGCGAGACCATCGGGCTGGTCGGCCCCTCCGGTTCCGGCAAATCCTCGCTGCTCATGCTGATGGGCGGGCTGGAGCGCGCCACCGGCGGCGAGGTGCGCGCCCTCGGCCAGGACCTGACCGCGATGGACGAGGATGCGCTGGCACGCTTCCGCCGCGACACCATGGGGGTGGTGTTCCAGTCCTTCCACCTGATCCCGACGATGACCGCGCTGGAGAACGTGGCGATCCCGCTGGAGCTTGCGGGCGCCGCCGATGCCTTCGACCGGGCGCGGGCGGAACTGGAAGCCGTGGGCCTCGGCCCCCGGATCGACCATTATCCAAGCCAGCTGTCGGGGGGCGAGCAGCAGCGGGTGGCGCTGGCCCGGGCCGCGGCGCCGCGGCCGGCGCTGTTCCTGGCCGACGAGCCGACCGGCAACCTCGACGGTGCCACCGGCGCGGCGATCATGGACCTGCTGTTCGGCTTGCGCGACCGCCACGGCGCCACGCTGGTGCTGGTCACCCATGCGCCGGAACTGGCCGAGCGCTGCGACCGGGTGATCCGGCTGGCCGACGGGCGGCTGGCATGAGCCCCCAATTCGGTCTGGCATTCCGCATCGCCCGGCGCGAGTTGCGCGGCGGCATCCGCGGCTTCCGGGTCTTCCTCGCCTGCCTCGCCCTCGGCGTCGCCGCCATCGCCGGGGTCGGCACCTTGCGCGCCGGCATCCAGTCCGGGCTGGCCGATCAGGGCGCGGTCCTTCTGGGCGGCGACGCCGAGATGCGCTTCACCTACCGCGCCGCCGATGCCGGGGAACTGGCCTTCATCGACGGCATCGCCACCGCCTCCTCCGAGGTCTACGACTTCCGCTCGATGGCGGTGATCGAGGGCGACGAAGCGCTGACGCAGGTCAAGGCGGTGGATGCCGCCTGGCCGCTGACCGGCGCGGCGGTGCTGGAGCCGCCGATCCCGGTAGAGCAGGCGCTGGCCGGGACCGAGGGCCTGCCCGGCGCGGTGATGGACCCGGTGCTGGTGGAACGCCTCGGCCTTGCCATCGGCGACAGCTTCCGCCTCGGCACGCAGGAATTCCGGCTGACCGCCGCGCTGGTCCGCGAACCCGACAGCGCCTCCACCGGCTTCACCCTCGGGCCCCGCACGGTGGTGCGGACCGCGGCGCTGGCCGAGTCCGGCCTGCTCGTCCCCGGCTCGCTGTTTGAAACCCGCTACCGGATGACCCTGCCCGAAGGCGCCGATCTCGCCGCCCTCGAGGAACAGGCCGAGACGCGGTTCCGCGACAAGGGGATGCGCTGGACCGACAGCCGCAACGCCGCCCCGGGTATCGAGCGTTTCGTGACCAACATCGGCAGCTTCCTGGTGCTGGTCGGGTTGGCCGGGCTGGCGGTGGGAGGGGTCGGCATCTCGGCCGCCATCCGCAGCCATCTGGACGGCAAGACCGCCACCATCGCCACGCTGAAGACGCTTGGGGCGTCGGGCGGGCTGATCTTCCGCATCTACCTGGCGCAGACGGCGATCCTTGCCGCCCTCGGCATCCTGATCGGCGTCGCCTTGGGCGCGCTGGTGCCGCTCATGGCCGCGCCGCTGATCGAGGCTTCGCTGCCCTTCCCCGCCACCATCGGCCTCTCGCCCGGGGCGCTGGCCGAAGCCGCCTTCTACGGCGCGCTGGCGGCGCTGATCTTCACCCTGATCCCGCTGGCCCGGACCGAGCGCATCCGCCCCGCCGCGCTTTACCGCGGCGGCAGCGGCACCCGCGACTGGCCGCGCGCGCGCTGGCTGGTGGTGCTGGCGCTCTTGGCGGCGGCGCTGGTCGGCACCGCCACGCTGGCCTCCGGCATCCCGGAACTGGCGCTCGGCACCGCCGGCGGCATCCTCGCCGCGCTGGCGGTGCTGGCGCTGGCCGCCCTCGGCCTGCGCCTTGCCGCCCGCCGCCTCGCCCGCAGCCCTGCCGCCCGCGGCCGCCCCGCGCTGCGCGCCGCCCTTTCGGCCATCGGCGGCCCGCAGGGCGATGCGCTGCCGGTGATCCTGTCGCTCGGCCTCGGGCTCTCGGTGCTGGCCGCCACCGGCCAGATCGACTGGAACCTGCGCCGCGCCATCGCCACCGACCTGCCCGACCGCGCCCCGGCCTTCTTCTTCGTCGATATCCAGCCCGACCAGATCGGCCCCTTCCTCGACCGGGTGACCGCCAATCCCGCCGTCACCGGCACCGAGACCGCGCCGATGCTGCGCGGGGTGATCACAAGGATCAACGACCGCCCGGCGCGCGAGGTGGCGGGCGACCACTGGGTCGTCCGCGGCGACCGCGGCATCACCTATGCCGCCACCCCGGGCGAGAAGACCCGGATCACCGCCGGGACCTTCTGGCCCGAGGATTATACCGGCGAGCCGCAAATCAGCTTCTCGGCCACGGAAGGCGCGGAGATGGGGCTGAAACTGGGCGACCGGATCACCGTCAACATCCTCGGCCGCGACATCACCGCGGTGGTCACCTCCTTCCGCGAGGTGGATTTCTCCAACGCCGGCATGGGCTTCGTGATGACGCTGAACCCTTCCGCGCTGGCCGGCGCCCCGCATACCCATATCGCCACCGTCTACGCGCCGCCGGAGGCCGAGGCGACGATCCTTCGCGAGGTGACGAAGACCTGGCCCAACGTCACCGCCATCCGCATCCGCGAGGCGGTGGACCGGGTGGCCGAGGCGCTGTCGGCCATCGCCACCGCCACCGCCTGGGCGGCGGCGGGAACGCTGCTGACCGGCTTCATCGTGCTGATCGGCGCGGCGGCGGCGGGCGAACGGGCCCGCATCTACGAGGCCGCGATCCTTAAAACCCTAGGCGCCACCCGCGCCCGCATCCTGATCAGCTTCGCGCTGCGGGCGGGGCTGCTGGGGGCGGCGGCGGGGGTGGTCGCGGTGGCGGCGGGCGGCATCGCCGGCTGGGCGGTGATGCGCTTCGTGATGGAGACGGATTACGTCTTCGAGCCGGTCTCGGCGCTGGCCATCGTCGCGGGGGGGATCATCGCCACGCTGCTGGCGGGCCTCGTCTTCGCCGCACGGCCGCTGTCGGCCCGTCCGGCGCAGGTGCTGCGGGCGCAGGATTAGGAAACCGTCGGCATTGGTGGGGTGGAACCCCACGCTACGTCGACTTCCGGTAGGGTGGGGTTCCACCCCACCACGGCCTACCCCTGCCGCCGCAGCCAGGGCAGCACCAGCGTCAGCGCCCGCAACTCCCGGCTTTGCGGCCGGAACAGAAGCAGCGCCCGCCCCAGCCAGCCGAGCGGCGCCAGCAGAAGCGCCAGCCGCCCCGCCCGGGCCAAGGCCCCCGGCGGCCCCTCCGCACGATAGCCGGCGAAGGCGGCTTCCAGCCAGCGGGCGTCCTCCGGCCAGCGGGCGAAAGCGCTCTGCGCCAGCACCATCAGGTCCGCCGCCTGCCGCAGCCCGCCCGGCCGCGCGGCGCGGAAGCGTTCGAGGTCGATGAACCGCACCTGCGCGCCGTCCCAGCAGATGTCGCGCACCGCGGGGCGGCCATGCACCATGCCCGCCAGATGCAGCCGCGCCAGCGCCTGCCCCGCCGCTTCCATCGCCCGCAGCTTCCCGGCCTCGGCAAGGCCCGGATCGGCCACCACCTGCGGCAGCACCGGGCCGGCGTCGGGCAGGACGATCCAGCCCGGCCCCTCCATCTCGACCCCCGCCACCGGCAGGCCCTGCGCCTGCAAGGCCCGAATCCCCTCGCGCTCGGCGGCGAAGCTGCGGGCCGGGTCGCCCTTCTGCAGCCGCATCCGGCCCGCCAGGCGCTCCACCCGTTTCAGCCAGAACCGCCGCCCGTCCGCCAGCTCCAGCGGCCGCACCCGGGCCGGAGGCTGGTCCAGCGCCTCCTCCACCGCCCGTTCCAGATCGGGGTCGGCCATGCCTTCAGCCGAAGAAGCCCGGGCCTGCCCGGCCCAGCAGCTCCCCGGCCAGCGCCACGCCCATGGCGGCGCCATCGCCCGCGGCCCCGCGGACCTCGCCCGCGACCGAGGCGCTGCCGTCCGGCCGCAGGATTTCCCCGCGCAGCCAGAGCCTGTCGCCCTCCAGCACCGCCAGCCCGGCGATCGGCGTCTGGCAGGAACCGTCGAGCCGGGTCAGGAAGGCCCGCTCCGCCGCCAGCCGCAGCCCGGTCGGCCCGTGATGGATCGCCGCCAGCATCGCCGCCACGCGGGTATCGCCGACACGCCGCTCCACCCCGATGGCACCCTGGGCACAGGCCGGCAGCATCTCCTCCGGCGCGATGGCGGAGCGGGCGACATGCGCCATGCCCAGCCGGGTCAGCCCGGCCATGGCCAGGAAGGTGGCGTCCGCCACCCCTTCCTCCAGCTTGCGCATCCTTGTCTGGACGTTGCCGCGGAACTCCACCAGCTGCAGGTCCGGCCGCCGCAGCTTCAGCTGCGCCCGCCGCCGCAGCGAGGAGGAGCCGACCACCGCGCCCTGCGGCAGGTCCTGCAGCCGCGCCGCCCGCGGGCTGACGAAGCCGTCGCGCACGTCGGCGCGTTCCAGATAGCAGTCCAGCACCAGCCCCTCGGGCTGCAGCGTCGGCATGTCCTTCATCGAATGGACGGCGATGTCGATGGCGCCGTCCTGCAACGCCTCCTCGATCTCGCGGGTGAACAGGCCCTTGCCGCCGATCTCGCGCAGCGCCTTGTCCTGGATCTGGTCGCCAGTGACCTTGATCACCACGGTCTCGAAAGCCGCCTCGGGCAGGGCGAAGGCCGCCATCAGGCAGCGCCGCACCTCATGCGCCTGCCACAGCGCAAGCGGAGAGCCGCGGGTTCCGATCTTCAGCGGGCGGTCGGGGGAGGGCATGTCGCTCATGATGCCTTGGCCTAGCGCAGCGGGGGCGCAAGGGCAACTGTCCGCCGCGCCGCAGCCGTGCCATCACCTCTCCGCCAGGCCCGGGCGGGGATGAGGCGAGGCACTGCCTCGCCCCCGCCCGTGCGAAACGGTTCAACCGGAGACGGTGCAGCCCTGAACCCCGAGAGGCCAGCGCCCGGCCGGGCGGGCGAGAAGCGCCCGCCGAGGGGCGGGCGGGCGCTGGCCGGGCCTTGAGGGCCCGGCCGGACAAGGGGAAGCGTTGCGCGGTGGCGAAGGCGATGGCCTTCGCCAGAGAGACCGGGCAAGAAACGGCGGATGCCGATCTCCTAGCGCGCCAGCTTCGCCTTGCGCTCGGCCTGTTTCGCCGCCCCGCGGAAGGCCGCCCAGAGCATCACCCGCATCGCCAGCACCTGGAAGACGCCGATCCCCAGCAGGACCAGGGCGAAGATCTTCAGGTCCTCGTCGGTGGGGCTGCTGCCCAGCATCTCGGTCAGCAGGCCGGCCTTCCAGGCCAGCACCAGCAACCCGATCTGGACCGCCAGCGTCAGCAGCGTCCACAGCACCGCCATCGCCCAGGCCCGGCCCGAGGCGGGCCGCGCGCCCTCGCGCTGATACCAGACCTGCCCGACGGCCATCGCCGCGAAGATCGGCACCAGGAAGCCCATGGCGTTCGACTGCGGCGAGAAGCCGAGGAACCGCTCCGCCAGCCAGAACAGCAGCCAGACCAGCAGGATGCCGCCGACCAGGAAGGCCAGGAACATGCCGGTCAGCTTCGCACCGGACAGGCGGGGGGCGGGGGAAATCGGGTCGGACATCGGAAACTCCTTGCAACTGCGGGATGTCTTCCTGCCCGGCCCGGCGTCCGGGCGCAACCCGCCTTCGACCCGGGGTAAAGGTCTCCCCACCCGCCGCGGCATTGCGGCGCGTTTCCGGCCGCCCCGGCCGAGGGGGCTTGCAAAGCAACGGCTTTCGCGTCAGGCGGAGGGGCAGCACGATCCGGGGAAGACCATGAGCCAGAAGACCATCCTGCGCGCCCTTGCCGGCGAGACGCTGCCGGTGCCGCCGGTGTGGATGATGCGGCAGGCGGGCCGCTACCTGCCGGAATACCGCGCCACCCGGGCGCAGGCGGGCGACTTCCTGTCGCTGTGCTACACGCCGGACCTTGCCGCCGAGGTCACGCTGCAGCCGATCCGCCGCTTCGGCTTCGACGCCGCCATCCTGTTCGCCGACATCCTGCTCTTGCCGCAGGCCCTCGGCCCGAAACTGTGGTTCGAGGCCGGCGAGGGCCCGCGGATGGAGACCACCACCACCCCGGCGCAGGTCGCCGCCCTGCGCCCGGCCGGGGCGATCCACGACACGCTGGCCCCGGTCTACGAGACCCTGCGCATCCTGTCGCGCGAATTGCCGAAGGAAACCACGCTGATCGGCTTCGCCGGCGCACCCTGGACCGTGGTCACCTACATGATCGCCGGCCGCGGCAAGGACGACCAGGCCGGCGCCCATGCGCTGAAGGCCGCCGACCGCGCCACCTTCGAGGCGCTGATCGACCGCATCACCGAGGCGACGATCCTCTACCTCTCCGCCCAGGTCGAGGCCGGGGCCGAGGTGATCAAGCTGTTCGACAGCTGGGCCGGCTCCCTGAAAGGCCAGGACTTCGCCGATTTCGCGGTGAAGCCGGTCGCGCGCATCATCTCGGCGCTGAAGGACCAGCACCCCGGCCTGCCCGTCATCGCCTTCCCGCGCGAGGCCGGGCCGGGATACATCGGCTTCGCCGCCGCCACCGGCGCCGATTGCGTCGCCGTGGACAATTCCGTCACCCCGGAATGGGCGGCCGAGCATGTCCAGCCCGGCGGCTGCGTGCAGGGCAACCTCGACCCGCGCCACATGGTGACCGGGGGCGAGGCGCTGGTGCGCGAGACCCGGCGGGTGGTCGACGCCTTCCGCAACGGGCCGCATATCTTCAACCTCGGCCACGGCATCACGCCGGATGCCGACCCGGCCAACGTGCAGCTGATGCTCGACACCATCCGGTCCGCCTGATCCCATGCGCCGCTGGCTTCTCCTTGCCGTCCTGGCGCTGGCCGCCGTCTGTGCCGGTCTCTGGGCCACCGGCCTGGCCGGGCTGGCGCAGGCCTGGATCGCCATGCAGGGCCAGCGCGCCGAATGGCAGGACAAGGGCCTCTGGCTGCCGCATTACCGTGCCGCCGTCGAGGCGCGGAAGATCGAGGGGCTGTCGGACAACGTCTCCGGCCTGACCTTCTCGGCCGCGACCGGCACGCTGTTCACCGTCACCAACCGCCCGCCGCAGGTGGCCGAGCTGTCGCCCGAGGGCCGGCTTCTCCGCAGCTTCCCGCTGCAGGGCGCCGAGGACCCCGAGGGCATCACCCATGTCGGCGGCGACCGCTTCATCATCGCAGACGAGGGGCGGGACCGGCTGTCCTGGGTGACGATCACCCCGGCGACCACCGCGCTGGACATCGCGCAGGCGCCGCATCTGACGCTGGACTTCGCCGCGCAGGACAACATGGGCTTCGAGGGCGTCTCCTGGGATGCCGCCGGGCACCGGCTGGTGCTGGTGCAGGAGATGTGGCCGGTGCGGGTGCTGTCCGTCACCGGGATCGAGGAGACGCTGGCCGGGGGCAGCATGGCGCTCGGCATCCACGAATGGGCGCCCTCGGCGGGCCATGCCTTCCTGGCCGCCGACCTGTCCTCGGTCACCCTGCACGAGGCGACCGGCAACCTGGTCCTCCTCAGCCACATGAACGCCGCGCTTTACGAATACGCGCCGGAGGGCGAGATCGTCAGCGTCCTGCCGCTCTGGCGCGGATGGGCCGGGCTGGCCGAGGGCATTCCGCAGGCCGAGGGCGTGGCGGTCGGCGCGGCGGGCGAGATCTACATCGTCTCGGAGCCGAACCTGTTCTACCGGCTGGACGGCCAGCCTGCCGCCCTCTGGGCGAAGGGCGGCTGATGCTGCCCCTCTGGGCCTGGGCCACGCTGGCGGGGGCGGTGGCGCAAACGGGGCGCAACGCCGCCCAGTCCGGGCTGACGGCGAGGCTGGGCACGCTGGGGGCGGCCAACACCCGCTTCCTGTTCGGCCTGCCCTTCGCCTGCCTGTTCCTGGCCCTCGCGCTCTGGATCACCGGCGAGGCTCTGCCGCGGCTGACGCTGCCGGCACTGGCCTGGACCGTCACCGGCGCGCTCGCGCAGATCACCGCCACGGCGATGATGCTGCAGGCGATGCGGTCGCAGGGCTTCGGGCTGGTGACCGCCTGGCTGAAGGTCGAACCCGTGCTGGTGGCGCTGGCGGGCTGGCTGCTTCTGGGCGATCCGCTGACCTGGCCGATGCTGGGCGCCATCGCGGTGGCCGTGGCCGGGGTTCTGGTGCTGACGCTGAAGCCCGGCGGCAGCCGGGCGATGCTGACCGGGATCGGCCCCGCCGTGCCGGGGCTGGCCGCCGGCTTCGCCTTCGGGCTGGCCGCCATCGGCTTCCGCGGCGGCATCACCGCCCTGCCCGAGGGCAGCTTCCTGATCCGGGCGCTGGCGATGCTGGCGCTGTCGCTGGCGGTGCAGAGCCTGGTGCTCGGCCTCTGGCTCTGGCTGCGCGCCCGCCCGGCGCTGACCGGCAGCTTCCGGTCCTGGGCGCCCTCGCTGGCGGCGGGCTTCCTCGGCGCGCTGGCCTCGGCCTTCTGGTTCATCGCCTTCTCGCTGACCACCGCCGCCAATGTCCGCACCCTGGCGCTGGTGGAGGTGGTGCTGGCGCTGGCCGTCGCCCGCTTCGCCTTCGGCCAGCGGACCACGGCGCGGCAGATGGGCGGGATCGCGCTGCTGTTGGCGGGCGTGGTCCTGCTGCTGCGGGCGTCGCCGTAGCAACCACCAGACCCGTCCCGGGCTTGACCCGGGACCTCGCCCCAAACCGCGGAACGCTGGAAAGAGAGGTCCCGGGCTTGACCCGGGACGGGTGTTCATCCGCACCCCCCCAGGGCGGGGTTCACCCCGCCATCATCGCCCCGCCCAGCATCCCCCGCAGCGCCTCCAGCGCCTCTGCGGCATCCTCGCAGCCCGGGCCGATCCGCACCGCCACCGAGCCGGCATAGCCGAAGGCCGCGGCCTTGCCCGGGCGCAGGGCGATCTCCAGCCCCTTCGGCCCCTCGGTCACCCGTTCCACCGCATCCTCGGCACCGAAGCTTTCGTCGTTGACCTCCAGCCAGACCGGGCCGCCGCCGAGCGGCTGGCGGAACAGCACATAGGGCTCGTCCTCGCCCTCCCCCTCGGCGAAGCCGACGAAAAGCATCCCGTCATCCTCGACGACCGAGCCATAGGCCGCCTTCACCACGATATCCGCCATCCCGGCCCCTTCCTTCCCTCCTGATTTTCGCCGAAAATCAGCCCGTCACGGCCATTTCGCCACCGGCGGCAGGCTCATCAGCACCGCATTGGCGTCATGGCCCGTCTCCAGCCCGAATTTCGTGCCGCGGTCGTAGACCAGGTTGTATTCGGCATAAAGCCCGCGGTGGACCAGCTGCACCTCGCGCTCGGCCTCGCCCCAGGGGGTCCCCAGCCGCCGTTCGGTCACCGGCAGGAAGGCGGGCAGGAAGGCCTCGCCCACGGCTTGCGTGAAGGCGAAGTCGGCCTCCCAGTCGCCGGTATTCAGGTCGTCGTAGAAGATGCCGCCGACGCCACGGGCGCGGCCGCGGTGGGGGACGAAGAAATATTCGTCCGCCCAGGCCTTGAAGCGGGGGTAGTAGTCCGGCGCATGGGCGTCGCAGGCGCGCTTCATCTCGGCATGGAAATGGGCGGTGTCCTCGGCATATTCGATGCAGGGGTTCAGGTCGGCGCCGCCGCCGAACCACCAGGCCCCCGGGGTCCAGAACATCCGGGTGTTCATGTGAACGGCGGGCGTATGCGGGTTGGCCATATGGGCGACGAGGGAAATCCCACTGGCCCAGAACCGCGGGTCCTGCGCCATCCCCGGCACGCCGCGCGCCGCCATCGCGGCCTGTGCGCGTTCCCCCAATCGGCCATGAACCGCCGACCAGTTGACGCCGACCTTCTCGAAAACCCGGCCGCCGCGCAGCACCGACATCAGGCCGCCGCCACCATCCGGGCGGGTGGTCGGCGTCACCTCGAAGCGCACGGGGGGCGTGCCCGGCGCGGTCGCCCTAGCCTCAAGCCCCTCGAAAGCCTCGACAATCCGGTCGCGCAGGGCATGGAACCAAGTGGCCGCCCTGTCCTTCCGCGCCTCGAAATCCGTCTCCATCGCCGCCTCCTGCTGCCGCCCGGGCCTCTCCTACCACCGCTTGCCGTCCCGGCCAACGCGGCGTTTGGCATGGCCCTGCGCCGGGGCTAGACTCGCGGCAACCCCCAATGCGAGTCGCCCGGAATGAAACGTCTTCTTCCCCTGACCCTTCTCCTTGTCGCCGCCTGCGGCACGCCGCAGGAACAATGCATCGCCCGCAACACCCGCGACCTGCGCACGGTGGAGCGGCTGATCGCCGAATCCGAGGCCAACCTGAAGCGCGGCTATGCGCTGGAGAAACGGACGGAAAGATACCGCACCTTCGTGCCCTGCCTCTTGCCCTCGCCGCCCGATGCCAACGGCAATCCGCAGCCGCCGCGCCGGACGATGTGCCCGGACACCGAGACCCGCACCTATACCGTGCCGAAGTCGATCGACCTCGACCTGGAGGCGCGCAAGCTGGCGCAGCTGAAGGACAAGCGCCGGCAGTTGCTGCGCGCGGCGGAGCCGGTGATCGCGCAATGCAAGGCCCAGTATCCCGAGTGACAGTATCCCGAGTGATGATCAATAGGCCGGCGCGGCCACCCGGTCGCAGAGCCCGCGCCCGCCGTCGACGCGGATCACCTGCCCGGTGACGAAGCGCGCCGCGTCCGAGGCCAGGTATTGCACCGTCTCGGCCAGTTCGTCCGGCCCGGCGATCCTACCCAAGGGCGTGCCCGCCGCCAGCCGGTCGTGCCAGTCGGGGTTCTCGCGCAATGCGCCCTGCAGGCTGGCGCTCATCACCGAGGCGAAGGAGATCGCGTTGACCCGGATCCCCTTCGGCGCCAGCTCCACCGCCAGGCTGCGGGTCATCTGCTCCACCGCCGCCATGGCGATGGAATAGCCCAGCAGGCCGGGCTGCGTCGTCCCCGCGGCCAGCGAGGACAGGTTGACGATACAGCCGAGCGGCGCGCCCTCCTCGTCCCCCGCCCTCTCGGCGGCCTGGATCATCCGGCGGGCGGCCATCTGGCTCATCCGCAGCGCGGTCATCAGGTTCTGCTGCCACATCACTTCCACCCCGTCGGCTTCGGGGTTCAGCGGGTCCGAGGGCGCGAAGCGGCGGCTGGCGTTGACCAGGATGTCCACGCGGTCGAAGGCGTCGACGGTGGCGGACAGTAGGTTGGCGATGGTCAGCTTCTGGGTCAGGTCGCCGGCAAACAGCCGCACCGCACCCTCGGCCCGCGCCTCCTCGCCGACCTCGGCCTCCAGCCGGGCCTCGTCGACATCGGCGCACATCACCCGGGCGCCCTTGTCCAGCAGGTGGCGGGCGATGGCCAGGCCGATGCCGTTGGCGGCGCCGGTGACGATGGCGGTCTTGCCGGAGACGGAAAGGGACATGGGAACCTCGTTCAGGGCCGCCGGCGCGGGCGGGTGGCACGGATCACGCGAAAGGCGCTGTCGCCGCCGATCTCCTCCACCGCCAGGAAGGCGGCGGTCAGCGCGGCATCATAGGGCAGGTGGCGGTTGGCGACCAGCCACAGCGCTCCGTCCGGGGCCAGCATCCCGCGGGCGGCGGCGATGAAGGCCAGACCGAGCGCGGGATCGGCATCGCGGCCGCTGTGGAAGGGCGGGTTCGTCACCACGGTCTCGGCCAGATGCTCGGGGCGGAAGCGGGTGGCGTCGGCCCAGTGGAACTGCGCCCGCGGGTCGGAGATGTTGGCCCGGGCGCAGTCCAGCGCGTCGCGCTCGGCCTCCACCAGATCCAGCCGCTTCACCCCTTCGCGGGCCAGCACCGCGCGGGACAGGTAGCCCCAGCCGGCCCCCAGATCGACCACCTTCGGCCCCAGCTTCGCCGGCAGCAGCCCCGCCAGCAGCGCCGAGCCGCGGTCCGGCCCGTCGGCCGAGAACACCCCGGGTCGGGTGAGGAAGCCGCCCTCGATCCGGGTCTCCCGCGCCGCCCATCCGGCCAGCTGCGGCCCGGCGGGGAAGACCGCCAGCTTGCCATGGGCCTTGGACAGCGCCTCGCCCAGCGGGACCAGCGCCCGCAATTCCTTCAGCACGCTTTCGATGCCGTCGGTCTTCTGCCCGTCCACCGCCACCGGCCCGCCCGGCACCACCGAGGCCGCGGCCTCGGCCAGCAGGGCGCGGGCATGGTCGCGGGCCCGCGGCAGGCAGACCAGTGCCCCCGCATAGGGGGGCGACGGCTCCATGGAATACCCCTGCGCCGCGAACCAGTCGTGGTCGGGCCGGAAGCCGGTCAGCACCGTGACCCGGTCCTTCGGAAGGATCGACAGGTCGTCGCCCGCCCGCGGCCGCCAGACGCCGATCCGCCCCCCGGGCAGCACCCATGCGCCGTCTTGCAGCGCCTTCTCAAGCCGTTCGGATCGCATGGGAGGGGCGCGGCGGCCCTATTCCTTTTCCATCGTGCATTGCAGCGGGTGCTGGTGGCGGCGGGCGAAATCCATCACCTGCGCCACCTTGGTCTCGGCCACCTCGAAGCTGAAGACGCCGACCACGGCAAGGCCCTTCTTGTGGACCGTCAGCATGATGTCGAAGGCCTGGGCATGGGACATGCCGAAGAACCGCTCCAGCACATGGACGACGAATTCCATCGGGGTGTAATCGTCGTTCAGCAGCATCACCTTATACATCGGCGGCCGCTGCGTCTTCGGCTTCGGCTTGGCCAGAAGCGAGGTGTCCTGCCCGTTGCCCGGTGCGCCGCCGCTGCTGGAGGCGCGGTCGCCGGCCGAGGATCTGGCGGGACGAAGGGTCAAGGGCTGCTCCTGCAAGGCACGGGTTTCCGGGGCGTGGCCGGAATATAGCCTCTTTTCCCGGGACGAAAAGGGGCGGGATTGCAAGGGCCGGCGGCAGGAGGCATTCAGGGGCGGAAAGGGACGCCCATGCTGACCACCATCGGATTCGACGCCGACGACACGCTCTGGCAGAACGAGGCCTATTTCCGCCTGACGCAGGAGCGTTTCGCCGACCTCCTGCGCGACCATGCCGAGCAAGGCGCCCTGATGGAGCGGCTGCTGGCGGCGGAGCGGCGCAACATCGGCGCCTATGGCTTCGGGGTGAAGGGCTTCACCCTGTCGATGATCGAGACCGCGATCGAGGTGACGGAAGGCCGGGTCCCGGCCTCGGTGATCTCGGAACTCCTCGGCGCGGGGCGGGCGATGCTGGACCATCCGGTCGAGCTCCTCCCCCATGCCCGCGAGGCGGTCGAGGCGCTGGCGGACGACTTCCGCATCGTGCTGATCACCAAGGGCGACCTGCTGCACCAGGAGCGCAAGCTGGCGCAATCCGGCCTGGGCGACCTGTTCGACGCGGTGGAGATCGTCTCGGACAAGACGCCCGCGACCTACCACGCCGTCTTCGCCCGCCACGGCACCGGCGCGGCGCAGGCGCTGATGGTCGGCAACTCGCTGAAGTCGGACGTGATTCCGGCGCTGGAGGCCGGCGGCTTCGGCGCTTATGTGCCGCATGGCCTGACCTGGGCGCTGGAATCCGCCGATGAACCGCAGGGCCACCCGCGCTATGCCAGCCTCGCCGACCTGTCGGCCCTGCCCGGGCATGTGGAGGGGCTGCAAAAACGTGCCCCATAACTTGGGGGCGTCCGCCTGGACACCCCCATATCTTCCCTGCCGGACCGCCGGACGCAGCGCTTCGGACACAGGATCAGGAAATCCCCCAAAGCCCTTGGAAATTAGGTGTTTTCTGCTTCGTCCCCCTGTGCTAGCCTGATCCCCGGCAGAAACGAGGTTCCGAAAACGGGACCCGACTACAGGCATAAGGGACAGGCGACGTGAAATCGCTTCTCGGGCGGATTCTCCGCGCTCTCATCGGTGTCATGGTCTTCGCGGCCATCGGCTTGCCCCACCCGGCACAGGCGGCGCCTTTCGCGGCCATCGTGATGGATGCCCGCTCGGGCGAGGTGCTCTACGAAAAGAACGCCGACACCAGGCTGCATCCGGCCTCGCTGACCAAGATGATGACGCTTTACATCGTCTTCCAGGAGATCGAGGCCGGCCGCCTGCACCTGGACGACAAGGTGACGGTGACGAAATACGCCGCCTCGCAGCCGCCGTCGCGGCTGGGGCTGAAGACCGGGCAGAAGATCGCCGTGCGCTACCTGATCCGCGCCGCGGCGGTGAAGTCGGCCAACGATGCCGCCGCCGCGCTCGGCGACCACATCTCCGGCTCGCCCGAGGCCTTCGGCAAGCGGATGACCAAGACCGCCCGCGCGCTCGGCATGAGGAACTCCACCTTCAAGAACGCCAACGGGCTGACGCAGGAGGGCCACCTGTCGACGGCGCGCGACATGAACATCCTCGGCCGCCACCTGTTCTACGACTTCCCGCAATATTACAACATTTTCTCCCGCCGCACCGCCGATGCGGGCATGGCGACCGTGCGGAATACGAACGCCCGCTTCCTGGACAGCTACGAAGGCGCCGACGGGATCAAGACCGGCTATACCGTGGCCGCGGGCTTCAACCTGACCGCCTCGGCGCAGCGCGGCAAGAAGCGGATCATCGCCACGGTCTTCGGCGGCACCTCCACCGCCGCGCGCAATGCCAAGATGGCGGAACTGATGGACATCGGCTTCAACGCCGCCCGCAACAACGTGCGCGAGAAGGTGCCGGAAGCGGCACCCCTGCCCGACGACGCGCTGGTCGCCGGCGGTCCCGGGCCGGTGGACGAGCCGGGCGTCGAAGGCGGCTCGGCCAAGACCATCCGGGTCTCGGGCGAGGTCACGCGCTCGCCGCGGCCGAAGGCCAAGCCCGGCGTGGCGGCCGAGGCCGTCGCGGTGGCGGTGGCCGAGGCGGTGGTGGAGCCCGAGGTCCCCGACGCCGTGGCACTGGCCATCGCCGCGGGGGTGAACGACGCTCTTGGCGAAGCGCTGGCCGAACCGCCGCCGGAAGGCACGCTGGAAGCCCAGGCCCATGCGCTGGCGCAAGGCGAATCGGCCGCGGCCGAGCCGGTGGCCGAGGAACCCGTCACCGTGGCCGAGGCCCCGCCGACCGAGGGCACGCTGGAGGCGCAGGCCTTGGCGCTGGCCGGAGCGACTGCAGCGGAAACCCCGCCCGAGAACACGCTCGAAGCCCAGGCCGTGGCACTGGCCGAGGCGCCCGTGGCCGATCCGGCCCTCGCAGCCCTGCGTCCGATGGCGCGCCCGGAGACCGCGGCGGTGGAAGAGCCGGCGGCCGAGGCCCCGGTAGAGCTTGCCGCCGCCGAGGAGACGCCCGCCGCGCCGCCGGTCGAGGACCTGGTGGAAACCGTGCAGGCCCCGGAAGAGGTGCTGCTGGCCGAAGCGCCCGAGGCGCCGCAGGTCGAGGCGGTGGAAACCGTCGCCGCCGCGGTGGTGGCGCCGATGCCCGAATCGCCCGCCTCCGAAACGCCCGCTGTCGCAGAGGTCGAGACCGTGGCCGCCAAGCCCACCCGCAACGCGCCGATCTTCGACAGCGCCGAGCCGGAAACCATCGAACTCGCCGCCGCCGAAGCGCCGGAGGAGGAACTGGTGGTGGTGGCCAAGTCCAGCTCGGGCGGCCGTCACTGGGGCGTCAACGTCGGCGACTACAATTCGCGCGCCCAGGCGGAACGCGAATTGCTGAAAGTCGCGCTGGCCGAAAGCGCCACGCTGAACCAGGGGCTGCGGAAGATCTCGGAAAAGGGCGGCAGCTACCACGCCAATTTCATGGGGCTGACCGAGGACCAGGCCGACCTGGCCTGCCGCCGCCTGCGCGCCCGCGGCGTCTCCTGCGAAACGCTGGGGCCGTGATGGGCTGGGTCCTGCCGCCGCCGCCGCAACCCTCCGCCGCCGTCGAGGGCACGGCTGACCGCTTCCCGGTCCGCCGCATCTTCTGCGTCGGCCGGAACTACGCCGAACATGCCCGCGAATTCGGCAACGATCCCGACCGCGAACTGCCGTTCTTCTTCCTGAAACCCGCCGATGCGCTGGTGGACAGCGGCAGCACCCTGCCCTACCCGCCCGCCACCCGGGACCTGCATTACGAGGCGGAACTGGTGGTGGCGCTCAAGGACGGCGGGGCCAACCTGTCCGAACAGGACGCAGAGCGGCTGATCTTCGGCCATGCCGCCGGCAACGACCTGACCCGCCGCGATCTGCAGGCCGAGGCCAAGGCCGCGCGCCGGCCCTGGGACATGGCCAAGGGCTTCGACGCCTCGGCCGTGATGGGACCGATCCGCCCCGGCCCGCTGGCCGACGGCGTGATCCGCTGCCTTGTGAACGGCGCGGTGCGGCAGCAGGCGAAGCTGTCGGACATGATCTGGCCGGTGCCCGGCATCCTGATGCACCTGTCGCGGCTGGTGACGCTGGCCCCCGGCGACCTGATCTTCACCGGCACCCCTGCGGGCGTCGGCGCGCTGAGCCGCGGCGATACCTGCACCGTCGAGATCGACGGGCTGGCCCCCGCCACCGTCACCTTGGCCTGATCCCGATTTTTCGCCGAAAAATCGTGCCCCTACGGTTTCGGCCGGTCGTCCCAGTCCTTGGTCAGGATGCGGTTGGCGTCGCCCTCGGGGTCGTCGAACTGGCGGGTCTTCATCGCCCAAACGAAGAACACCAGCCCGATCAGGCCGAGAAACAGCGAGGCGGGGATCAGGATGCCCAGGATTTCCATTACTTCAGCCTCAGCGCGTTCAGCGTCACGGTGATCGAGGACAGGGACATCGCCAGCGCCGCGGCCAGCGGCGTGGCGTGGCCGGTCAGCGCCAGCGGCACCGCCACCACGTTGTAGCCGCCCGAGATCAGGAAATTCTCCACGATCCTGCGGCTGGACTGGGTGCCGATCCGCACGGCGTCGGCGATGGGCGCCATGTCCTGCCCCAGCAGCACGATGTCCGAGGCCACCCGCGCCGCGTCCAGCGCCGAGGCGGGCGAGATCGACACATGCGCCGCCGCCAGCGCCGCAGTGTCGTTCAGCCCGTCGCCGACCATCAGCACCCTGCGGCCTTCCGCGGTCAGCCCCGCCACCCGCGCGGCCTTCTCGGCCGGCAGCTGGCCGGAGGCCCATTCGGCGATCCCCAGCCGCTGCGCCAGCCCCGCCACCGCGGGTTCGGCATCGCCGGACAGCAGGATCACCCGCTTGCCCGCCGCCAGCAGCGCCCCCACCGCCACATCGGCGCCGGGGCGCGGCCGGTCGGTGAAGGTGAAGGGCCGCGGCGCCTCCCCTTCCCCGGTGCAGAGCCAGGTCGCGGTCTCGGCCACCGAGGCGGCAGCGCCGCACCATTCGGCGCGGCCCAGGCGGACGCGACGGCCCTTCCAGACCCCCTCGACCCCGTAGCCCGGCACCTCGCGCAGGTCCTCAACCCGCGCCGGCCGCAACCCGCGCGCCCTTGCGCCGTCGGCCAGCGCCCGGGCCAGCGGATGGCCGGAGGCGCCGGCCAGCGCCAGCGCAACCTCGACCGCCATCGCGGGATGGGCGTCGAGGTTGGTCGGCTCCGGCGTGCCGAGCGTCAGGGTGCCGGTCTTGTCGAAGACAACAGTGTCCACCTCGGCCAGCCGCTCCAGCGCGGTGCCCTGCTTGATCAGGAGGCCCTTGCGGAACAGCTTGCCCGAGGCCGCCGTCACCACCGCCGGCACAGCGAGGCCGAGCGCGCAGGGGCAGGTGATGATCAGCACCGCGGCGGAGATGTTGATGGCATAGCGCAGGTCGCCGCCGGTTTGCCACATCCAGAAGCCGAAGGCGCTGAAGCTCAGCAGATGGACCAGCGGCGAATACCAGCTGGAGGCGCGCTCGGCCAGGCTGGTGTAGCGGGTCTTCGCCGCCTCGGCCACCGCCACCAGATCGGCCATGCGGTGCAGGCTGGAATCCTTGCCGGCCGCCGTCACCCGCAGGGTCAGCGGCCCGGTCAGGTTGACCTCGCCGGCCGAGACCACGGCGCCCTCGCCGGCAAAGACCGGCAGGCTTTCCCCGGTCAGCAGGCTGCGGTCCAGTTCCGAGGTGCCGGCAATCACCACGCCGTCCACCGGCATCCGCCCGCCCGGGCGCACCACCACGATGTCGCCCGCCGCAATCTCCGAGATCGGCTTCACCACTTCGGCCCCGTCCTCCAGCACCGTCGCCCGCGGCACCTCCAGCGCCGCCAGTTCCTCGGCGGCGGAGCGGGCGATGGCGCGGGTGCGGTAGTCGAGGTAGCGGCCGACCAGCAGGAAGAAGGCCAGCATCACCGCGGCGTCGAAATAGGCGTGGTGGCCGGAATGGATGGTCTCGAACAGGGAGATCGAGGAGGCCAGGATCAGCGCCAGCGAGATCGGAACGTCCATCCCCAGCCGCCCGGCGCGCAAGCTGGCCCAGGCCGACTTGAAGAAGGGCTGACCGGCGAAGACCACGGTCGGCAGGGCGATGGCGGCGGAAATCCAGTGGAACAGGTCGCGGGTGGCGTTCTCGGCCCCCGACCAGACCGCGATGGAGAGGAGCATGACGTTCATCATCGAGAAGAACGCCACGCCGAGCCGCATCAGCAGGTCGCGCGCGGTCTTGTCGGCCTCGGTCGCCGACAGCAGGCCGGGGTCCAGTTCATGCGCCTCGTAGCCCACGCCCTTCAGCGCGGCGATCAGGTCCTCGGCGGTAACCTCCGGCCCGGCATCGACGGTGACCCGCTTCAGCGTCAGGTTCAGCCGGCTGGACTTCACGCCGGGATAGGCCGCCAGCCGCCCCTCGACGGTGGAGATGCAGGCGGCGCAATGCGCCGCGGGCAGGGACAGCACGATCCGGGCATCGCCCTGCGCCGACAGCTGGGCGATGCGCTCGGCCGAGGGGGCGGCGACGCAGGCCGGGCAGGCCGACAACCCGCCGGTCATCCCCTCGCCGATGTCGCGCTCCGCAATCGCCATGGTCTAGCCCTTCACCCGCAGGTCGAAGCGCTGCTCGAACAGCGTGCCGTCCTGCGCCACCGCCTCCAGCTTCAGCATCCACTGGCCGGGGGCCAGCTCCACCGGCGCCTCGTAGACGCCGCCGACGAAGGCGAAGTCGGGGGTCACGTCGTCGCGGGCCGAGGTCGGGCGGCCGATCAGCACCTGCAGCGAGGCCACCTCGACCGGCCGGCCGGCCGCATTGGTGATCGCCAGCCTGACGCGGCCGTTCTCGTGGGTCGGCGCCACGGTCCAGCCCAGCTTCTCCTGCGCCTCGCGGCGGGCGTCGAATTCCTGGCTGGCGACGAAGGTGTTCGGCGCCTCCAGCCCCGGGAAGGTCGATACGGCCTGCCAGGCCATCACCAGGTTCACCGCGATGATGATCCCGAAGGCGCCCACCGTGAAGACCGCCACCTGGCGTCCGGTGATCTCGGCCATGGTTCAGTTCCCCTTGCCGTTGAAGATGGTCTCGTGGCTGACGCGGTCGGTCCCCGGCATGGTATCCGAACCGAGGTCCTGAACCCAGAGCCGAAGATCGGTCCGCGCCGCGGCCGTCGCGCCGGTGCCCGCAGGGGCGGTGACATAGAGCCGGACCGACTTGGTCTCGTTGGCCGGGACGCGCAGCTTCAGCCCGTCCTCGCCCTCCAGCGCCAGGGTGAAGAGCCCGGTGTCGGAGGTGGCGGAGACGGCGAACCAGTGGTCCTCGCCATGCTTGTTGCGCAGCCGCAGGTCATAGCTGTTGCGGATCGAGCCGTCGGACAGCGTGACATAGGTCGGGTTGCGCACCGGGGTGACGTTCAGGTCGATCTCGGTGCGCAGGAACAGCGCCACGATCAGGCCGAGGCCGACCGCCGACCACAGCGTGGTGTAAAGGATGGTCCGCGGCCGGAAGATATGCTTCCAGACCGATTTCGGCATCTGGCCCTCGCGCTCGCGCGTTTCGTCGGTCAGGGCGAGGTAGCCGATCAACCCGCGCGGCTTGCCGATCTTGTCCATGATCTCGTTGCAGGCGTCGATGCAGAGGCCGCAGGTGATGCAGGCCAGCTGCTGGCCGTTCCTGATGTCGATCCCCATCGGGCAGACGTTGACGCAGGCCATGCAGTCGATGCAGTCGCCGTTGCCGGCCACGGTCTGCTTGCCCCGCGGCTCGCCCCGCCAGTCGCGGTAGCCGATGGTGATGGTGTCCTCGTCCATCATCGCCGCCTGGATGCGCGGCCAGGGGCAGGCGTAGATGCACATCTGCTCGCGCGCGAAGCCACCGAAGGCGAAGGTCGTCGCGGTCAGCACCAGCATGGTGGTATAGGCGATCGGATGCGCCTCTCCGGTGACCAGGTCGCGCAGAAGCGCGGGCGCATCGGTGAAATAGAAGATCCAGGCCCCGCCGGTGGCCAGGGCGATCAGCAGCCAGACCGCCCACTTGGCCAGCCGCTTCCTGATCTTCTCGCCGTCCCATTTCTGCCGATGCAGGCGGATCTGGGCGTTGCGGTCGCCTTCCACCCAGCGTTCGACCAGGAGGAAGAGGTCGGTCCAGACCGTCTGCGGGCAGGCATAGCCGCACCAGACCCGGCCCGCGGCGGAGGTGAAGAGGAAGAGGCCGAGGCCAGCCATGATCAAGAGGCCGGCGACGAAGTAGAATTCGTGCGGCCAGATCTCGATCATGAAGAAGAAGAACCGCCGGTGCGCCATGTCGATCAGCACCGCCTGGTCGGGCAGGTTCGGTCCGCGGTCCCACCGCAGCCAGGGGGTGATGTAGTAGATCCCCAGCGTCACCGCCATGATCCACCATTTCAGGGTGCGGAAGCTGCCCTTGACCCGGCGCGGGAAGATCGGCTCGCGCGCGGCGTAAAGCGAGGGAGGATTGGTATCGGGCGTGCTCACGGAATGGCTCCGGCTTGGCTGGACTGCTTTTCCCTGCATATGGCAGGGCCACGGGCGGCGGGACTTTGACCTGCGTCAATTCTGTCATTGCCGATACAGATTTTCAGCGGGGCGCGGCGCCGCAGGGCGCTTTGACGCAGGCAGGACTGCAAGGCGGGATTGCAGGCCGCGCAGGGCTGGGGCGGCAGCGAAAGAGCCGCGGCTTGACCGCGGCCCGCCCGGGAAGGAAGGTGGCACCGGCGCCCCCGGAAACGCGCGAACAGGAAGGGGCGCCGGTGCCGGTCCCCGGCGGCGGTTGGAACCGCCGGGGATTGCCGTCGGGCAGGGCTATTCGCCGCCGCCCAGGCCGTGGACGTAGAAGGCCACGGCGCGGATCTGGTCCTCGGTCAGCCGCTCGTTCCAGTCCGGCATCACGCCGAAGCGGGCATAGGTGACCGTATGGGTGATCGCCTCGCGCGAGCTGCCGTAAAGCCAGACCGCATCGGTCAGCTTCGGCGCGCCCTGCGCGCGGTCGCCCGAACCGTCTTCCATGTGGCAGGACGAGCAGTTGTCGACGAAGACGGTCTGCCCCTCGGCCGCCAGCGCGGCGTCATGCTCCTGCCCCGAAAGCTGCAGCACGTATTCCACCACCTGGCCGATCTGGGTGTCGTCCAGCAACTCGTCCACGCCGAACTTCGGCATTTCCGAATAGCGGGCGTCGCCGTCGGTGGTGTTGCGGATGCCGTGGGTGACGGTCAGGTGGATGTCCTCCATCGTTCCGCCCCAGAGCCAGTCGTCGTCCAGCAGGTTCGGGTAGCCCAGCGACTGCACCCCCGCCGCCCCGGCGCCGTGGCATTGCGAGCAGTTGGTCATGAAGACCGCCTGCCCCGCCCGCTGCGCATAGCCGGCCAGCGCCTCGTCGCTGCCGATGGCGTTCAGGTCGGCGGCGACCAGCTTTGCCTTGATCTCGCCGTTGGCGTCGTCGAAGCGCTTGATCTCGGCCGCCACGTTGTCGCGGGCGTTGTAGCCCAGGTAGCCCTGGGTCACGCTGGAGATCATCGGCCAGGCCGGATAGGCGATGGTATACCACAGGCCCCAGACGATGGTGCCGTAGAACACCCAGACCCACCAGCGCGGCATCGGGTTGTCGAACTCCTGGATCCCGTCCCACTCATGGCCGGTGGTCGGAACCTCGCGCTGCGTCTTGGTCACTTTCTTGGCGCACATGGTCACGCCTCCTTGCAGTCGGGTTGCGAGGCTTCCGCAGGCGCAGCGTCGTTGCGGAAGATCGAATTTGCGGCCTCGTCATGCAGCGGCCGGCTGCCCGGGCGCAGGGCCCAGAGGCAGATGCCGAGGAAGCCGAGCAGCATCGCCAGCATCCCCCAGCTGTCCGCCATGTGGCGCAGGAAGGTATAGATTTCCATCTCTCCCTCCCCCGCTCAGCGCGTCGGGTCCGGGATGAAGGTCGAGAAGTCGACCATCGTTCCCAGCACCTGGATATAGGCGATCAGCGCATCGGCCTCGGTCAGCTGCGGCTGGCCGTCGAAGTTGCGCACGTTCACGTCCTTGCCGCCCTCGAAAGCCGCCGAACCATAGCGTTCCTGCAGGCCCGAGGAATCGGCGTTCGGGTCGGCCTGGGCCACGAAGTCGGCCTGGGCGCTGGCGATCATCTCCTCGGTATAGGGGACGCCGACCAGCGCGCTGGTCTCCAGCGAGTCACGGATGTATCTGCCGTCGATCTCGCGGTCGAACAGGAAGCCGTAGGGCGGCATCAGCGATTCCGGCACCACCTGCTTGGCGTCGAAGAAGTGGTCGCGGTGCCATTCGTCGGAATAGCGCCCGCCGACCCGGGCCAGGTCCGGCCCGGTCCGCTTCGACCCCCACTGGAACGGATGGTCGTATTTCGACTCCGCCGCCAGCGAGTAATGGCCGTAGCGCTCCACCTCGTCGCGCATCGGGCGGATCATCTGGCTGTGGCAGACATAGCAGCCCTCGCGGACGTAGATGTCGCGGCCGGCCAGTTCCAGCGGCGTGTAGGGGCGCATCCCCTTCACGTCCTCGATGGTGTTTTCCAGGTAGAACAGAGGCACGATCTGCACGAGGCCGCCGATGGTCACGACCAGGAAGGCCAGGACCATCAGAAGCGTGGCATGGGTTTCGATAGCCTTGTGCTTGTCAAGGAGAGCCATTTCTCATCCCCTCCCTTATTCGGCCGGAACGAAGTCGTTGGCGTTCACGGCGTCCTTCGCCGGTTGCGCCTTGACCGTCATCCAGAGGTTGTAGGCCATGATCAGGCCGCCGGAGAGATACATCACCCCGCCAAGCGCCCGCACCACGTTCATCGGATATTTCGCACCCACGGTGTCGGCGAAGGCGTTCACCAGGAAGCCGTTGGCATCGACCTCGCGCCACATCAGCCCTTCCATGATGCCCGAGACCCACATCGACGAGGCGTAGAGCACGATGCCGATGGTGGCGAGCCAGAAGTGCCAGCTGACCAGCTTCAGGCTGTAGAGACCGGCCCGGTTCCACAGCCGCGGCGTCAGGAAGTAGAGCGCGCCGAAGGTGATCATGCCGTTCCAGCCGAGCGCGCCGGAATGGACGTGACCGATGGTCCAGTCGGTGTAGTGCGACAGGCTGTTGACCGCCTTGATCGACATCATCGGGCCCTCGAAGGTCGACATGCCGTAGAAGCCGATGGAAACCACCATCATCCGGATCACCGGATCGGTGCGCAGCTTGTCCCAGGCGCCCGACAGCGTCATCAGGCCGTTGATCATGCCGCCCCAGCTGGGCATCCACAGGATCACCGACATCACCATGCCCAGGGTCGAGGCCCATTCCGGCAGCGCGGTGTAGTGCAGGTGGTGCGGGCCGGCCCAGATGTAGAGGAAGATCAAGGCCCAGAAGTGGATGATCGACAGCTTGTAGCTGTAGACCGGACGCTCGGCCTGCTTGGGCACGAAGTAATACATCATCCCCAGGAAGCCCGCGGTCAGGAAGAAGCCCACGGCATTGTGGCCATACCACCACTGGATCATCGCATCCTGCACGCCCGAGGTGACCTGCACCGAGGAACTGCCGACGATGGAGACCGGGATCGCCATGTTGTTGATCAGGTGCAGCATGGCGATGGTGATGATAAAGGACAGGTAGAACCAGTTCGCCACGTAGATATGCGGCTCCTTCCGGTTCATGATCGTGCCGGCGTAGACCGCCAGGAAGCCCACCCAGACCACGGTGATCAGGATGTCGATGTGCCAGGCCGGCTCGGCATATTCCTTGCCCTGGCTGCCGCCCAGGACATAGGAGGTCGCCGCCAGCAGGATCACCGTCTGCCAGCCCCAGAAGACGAAGTTCGGCAGGGCGTTGCCGCCCCAGAGCCGCGCGGCGCTGGTGCGCTGCACGACGTAGAAGGCGGTCGTGATCAGCGCCGTGCCGCCGAAGGCGAAGATCACCGCGCTGGTGTGCAGCGGCCGCAGCCGGCCGAAGTTGCCGATGCCCTGCAGCGCCTCGAAATTCAGCCAGGGCCAAGCCAGCTGGGCGGCGATGACCACGCCGACCAGGAAGCCGACGACTCCCCAGAAGGCGGTCAGGAAGACCCCCCAGCGGATGATGCCATCATTGTATTCGCCCCGGTTCACCACCTTCGGATCGCCGACGCCCCGCAGCACCACCAGAAAGGCGATGGCGGAGACCAGCATCACTTCGATCGCGTTCACCATGAAGGCCAGATCGCGCGCGTAATTGGCCGCGATCGCGGCGGCGACCGCGATCACGCCCAGCGCGATCAGTTTGACGTAATCCCACATTTTGCGTCCCTTCGTCTTTTATGTCCCGCCCGGCAGACAGGAGCCCCGTCAGCGACTCAGGCCCCCGGAACGGAATTCTCGACAGGGTGCTTCTTGCAGTCGCGGCGATCATCATTCCTTGATCTGCATCAACAGCATCATGCGACAGACTTGACCTCGGTCAACGCAAGGGGGCCTGATGGGAGCCTAGCATGGTTTCCGTCAATGCAACCTCAGGAGGCATCCATGGCCTACAAGTCACTCTTGACCGTTGCCACCGCGCCCGACCGGATCGGGGCCGCCGTGGCCGCAGCCGCCGCGATCTGCCTGAAGGCCGACGCCCATCTCGACGCGCTGGCGCTCGGCGTCGACCGGACCCAGGTCGGCTATTCCTACGTCGGCGCCGGCGCGGTGGTGCTGCAGGTCGCCATGGACCGGGCCGAGCAGGAGGCCCGCGCCAACGAGAAGGCGGTGAAGGAGGCATTGGCGGCGCAGGGGCCCGGCCTGCGCTCGGCCGTCGAGACGGCGGTGACCCAGATGGGCGCGCTGACCGACCTGGTGGCCGCCCGCGCCCGCTATGCCGACCTGGTGGTGCTGCCGAAACCCTATGCCGAGACCTCCGGCCCCGAGTCGGAGGCGGTGATCGAGGCCGCGATGTTCGAGGGCATGGCCCCGGTGCTGGTGGTGCCGCAGAGCGGGCTGAAGGCCCCGGTGCCGCGCCACATCGTGCTGGCCTGGAACCAGAGCCGCGAGGCGATGGTCGCCGCCCGCCGGGCGCTGCCCTTCCTGAAACAGGCCGAAAGGGTGACGATCACCGTGATCGACCCGCCGCCGCACGGGCCGGAACGGTCGGACCCGGGCGGGCTGCTGTGCCAGCTGCTGGTGCGCCACGGGGTGAAGGCCGAGGTCTCGGTGCTGGCCCGCACCCTGCCGCGGATCTCGGACGTGCTGCACCGCGCCTGCCGCGACCTCGACGCCGACCTCCTGGTGATGGGCGCCTACGGCCATTCCCGCTTCCGCGAGGCGATCCTGGGCGGCGCCACCCGCAACATGCTGGAACAGGCGGAAATCCCGGTGTTCATGGCACATTGAAGGAATAGCGCAGCCGCGCGAGCGCGGCTGCAAGCCTTTCCACTCGCCTCTGCGCGCAAGCGCGCAACCGGCTCGGGCTTGCCTCCGGCGGGGATATTTAGGGGCAGGTGAAAGAAAGAAGCGCTCTTCTTCCAAATTCACCTGCCACAAATATCCTCAGGGGGTTTGGGGGCAGAATGCCCCCATCAGGCGACAGCAGCCGCAAGAGCCTCCGCCAGCCATCACGAAAAGGAATGCGGCGGCAGCCGCGCCATATGGCTCAGGCCAGCATCCCGCCGTCGCTGTCGTCGCCCGCCTCTTCCAGCAGGCGGTCGAAATCCGGGATGGTGACGTGGCGCTTGCCTTCCAGGCTGATCACGCCTTCCTTCTTCAGGGCCGAGATCTGGCGGCTGACCGTCTCCAGCGTCAGCCCCAGGTAATCCGCCATCTCCTCGCGGGTCAGCGGCAGGTCCACCACCATGCTGCCGCCGGTCCGCCGAAGGTGCAAGGACGCGTGGCGGCGGGCGATGATGGCGATCAGCGAGGCGATCTTCTCCCGCGCCGTCTTGCGGCCCAGAAGCAGCATCCATTCCCGCGCCGCATCCAGTTCGTCCAGCGTCATCTCCAGCAGACGCTCGGCGATGTGCGGGGTCTTGCCCATCATCTCCTCGAAGGGCTTCTTGCGGAAACAGCACATCAGCACGTCGGTCGTCGCCGTCACGTCGTAGGCCGCGGTCACCCGGCCCGGCCGGCCGACGAAATCCGACGGCAGCAGCAGGCCCACCATCTGCCGCCGCCCGTCCTCCATGGTCTGGGTCAGCGTGGCGATGCCGGTCACCACCGAGGCGACGAAATCCATCCGGTCGCCCGACCAGGTGATGGTCTGCCCGGCCTGGTAGCTGCGGTAATACTTGATCTGCTCCAGCGCGGCGAGTTCGTCCGTCTCGCATCGGGCGCAGACGGCACGGTGCCGGATGGGGCAATCGCCGCATTCGGGATGCGCCCCCAAGCCAACCTGCAATCCCATGTCCGCCCTTTCGCCCCTTGATCTGCATCAAGGACCGGAGCCCCCGACGCGCCTAAAGGTAGTCGCATGACAGTCGATGCGCAACTCACGCGCCTCGGTCTTTTTGACGCGAGGGTGCCCCGGTATACGTCCTATCCCACCGCGCCGCAGTTCGCGGGCGGGGTGGATGCCGGCACCTTCACCCACTGGATCGAGGCGATTCCCGAAGGTTCGGCGATCTCGCTCTACCTGCATGTGCCATTCTGCCGCAGGTTGTGCTGGTTCTGCGCCTGCCGGACCCAGGGCACCTCGTCGGACGATCCGGTGATCGCCTACGCCCAGACCCTGAAGACCGAGATCGCCCTTCTCGCCCGGCACCTGCCGCGCGGGGTGCGGCTGTCGCGGCTGCACTGGGGCGGCGGCACCCCCACCATGCTGCCCCCGGCCGAGGTCCATGCCCTGGCCGAGGCGATCTTCGACGTGGCCCCGATGGCCGAGGGCGGCGAATTCTCGGTCGAGATCGACCCGAACGAGGTCGACGACGCCCGCCTGGACGCGCTGGCCGCTGCGGGCATGAACCGCGCCTCGATCGGGGTGCAGGACTTCGACCCGGAAATCCAGAAGACCATAGGCCGCGAGCAGAGCTACGGGCTGACACGCGACATCGCCGAGCGCATCCGCGCCCGCGGCGTCCGCAGCCTGAACGCCGACATCCTTTACGGCCTGCCGCACCAGACGCCCGAGCGGATCGCGGATTCGGTGCAGAAGCTGCTTTCCCTCTCGCCCGACCGGGTGGCGCTTTACGGCTATGCCCATGTGCCCTGGATGAGCCGGCGGCAGCAGATGATCCCCTCGGATTCCATGCCAACGCCCGGGGAACGGCTGGGCCTGTTCGAGACCGCCCGGCAGCTGTTCCTCTGGGACGGCTACGACGAGATCGGCATCGACCATTTCGCCCGCCCCACGGACGGGCTGGCGGTGGCGCAGAAGGCCGGCAAGCTTCGGCGCAACTTCCAGGGCTATACCGACGACACCGCGCCGGCGCTGATAGGCCTTGGCGCCTCGTCGATCAGCCGCTTCCCGCAGGGCTATGCCCAGAACGCCTCGGCCACCGCCGTCCATACCAAGGCGATCCGGGCGGGGCATTTCAGCACCCACCGCGGCCATGTCTTCGGGGCCGAGGATCTGGTCCGCGGCCGGATCATCGAGGCGTTGATGTGCGACTTCCGGGTCGACCGCGCGGAACTGATGCGCGATTTCGGCGTGACGCCGGCTTGGGTGGACGGCCTGTTCCGCAGCGCCGCCGCCGGGTTCGAGGACATGGTGGCGCTGCAGGACGGCGTGCTGTCGATCCCGGTGAAGGGCCGCCCCCTGACCCGCATGATCGCCCGCGCCTTCGACGCCTACGACCAGTCCAAGGCCCAGCATTCGGCGGCGATCTGAGGGGGCGCACCTGACCTTGCTGTCGGGATGCGGCACTGTCGAGGAAGAATGTCCGCTTCGCAGGACATTGCGGTCATCCCCGCACAACAGAGGCCGGCGCCCGACCGCGGGTGGTCGCCTCCACGGCGCGTAGCAGGCGCTTTATGGTGCGGCCTCTCCTCCGGCTGGAGCGGAAGCCGACGGCGCAGAAGCGCCCGCCCGGGGGGCGGTCGGGCGCTGGCCGGGGGCGCGTTCCGCGCCTGTTGATCCGGCCGGAGCTTCATCGGGGGCTGCGCGCAGGCTCCATTCCGATGGCAGCTACGGGCTCACCCTCCCGGCCAGCAGGGGGCGCAGCAATTCCTTCCGTCCCCGTCGCCGCCGCCCCCCCGCCCCCCTCGCAGGCATTCCCGACCCCCGATCACGGAAACATCCCTTTTCAAACCGCCCGAAGCGGGGCAGCATGGCGGCATCGCCCGAAACCCCGGAGACCGCCGCCATGCGCGCCCTTCTGTCCGTCCTGCTGATCGCCCTCGGCCTTTTCCTGGCCGCGCCGCAGGCGCAGGCGCAGGGCTGGATCGACCAGCCCTTCGATCCCGCGCCGATGAGCCGCGAGGACATCGCCACCGTGCAGGCGGCGCTGGCCTTCTCGGGCGACTACTACGGCTATACCGACGGCATCTGGAACCAGGACGCCCAGGCCGCGCTGCAGGCCTGGGTCCAGCGCGAGGAAGGCGCCTCGCGCCCGCTCTACCGCCACCTGAACCGGCTGGTGATGAAGTTGGAGGACGAGCGGGTCAAGAACGGCTGGCAGCTGTTCTATTCCGAGACCACCAACACCTCCTACCTGCATCCGTTCACCCTGCTGAAATCGGTCGACAACAAGGATGCGGTGGAGTTCCTGTCCGACGACAGCGGCTTTTCCGTCATGGTCCGCTTCACCGACCAACCGGGGATGAAGAACATCCACGACTGGTTCATGGGCCAGGCGGTGCAGGGATCGGACCCCTACCAATACAGCGACAACCAGCTCTGGATCACCTCGGTCACCATCGAGGACAACATGGTGGCCTATGCCCGGTCGGACTTCTACAACGGCAGCTGGTCCACCGTCTCCATCGTGGTCTGGCCGGAATATTTCTACCACCTGAACCTGATGGCGGCCTCGATGACGGTCGGCGGCAGCCCGGCCTCGCTGATGTGGACGGACGGCGGGGTGATCGACCAGGTGATCAACGGCGGCGTCAATGCCGCGGCGCCCTCCACCGCCTCGGACGGCAACGGGCCCAAGGACCAGGTGCGCCGGCCGACGGCGCCGGGCGTGGCCGACATGCCGGACCCCGAGCCCGAGCCCGAACCGCAGCCCGATCCGGGCGGCCCGGTGACCATCGCCGGGAACGAGCCCGCCACGCCGCCACTGGGCAGCCCCGGCCCCGCCGCCCCCGTCGCGCCCGATCCGGGCGGCGCCACCGCCCCGCCCCTCGGCAGCCCGGCCACGCCCGATCCCGGCGGCGTGATCGGCGTCGGCAATCCCGGCCCCGCCCCGGTGCGCGAGCCGGGCAGCCTGCCGGTCGCCAGCCCCGGCGCCACCGCCCCCACCCCCGCCCCGAGCGAGCCGCTGCCCAAGGTCACCGGCACGCTGAAGGGCTCGGGCAGCGGCTTCTACATCGCGCCGACGGTGCTGGTCACCGCCGCCCATGTGGTCGAGGGCTGCGGCGCGGTGGCGATGGTGGACGGCACGCCGCTGGAGGTGAAGGCCAGCGATTCCACGCTGGACCTGGCCATGCTGGCCGGCGCGCCGGATGCGGGGGTCTGGCTGAAGCTCTCGGCGCTGGAGGTGCCGAAGCTGGGCGAGACGGTCACCGCGCTCGGCTATCCCTATTACACCAGCCTGGACCAGGGCCTGACCGTGACCAGCGGCAATGTCAGCGCGCTGCGCGGCATCGACGGCTCCTCGAACCGGGTGATGATCACGGCGCCGGTGCAGCCCGGCAACTCGGGCGGGCCGCTGCTGAACAAGAAGGGCGCGGTGATCGGCGTGGTGGTCAGCCGCATCGACGACATCGCGGTGCTGGAGGAGACCGGCAGCCTGCCGCAGAACATGAACTTCGCGGTGCCGACCGGGCCGCTGCTGACCTTCCTGGCCACCAACCGCTGGGTGAAGCCGCAGGGCGAGGGCAGCGGCGGCGACGTTACCGGCGGCGTGCCGGACGGGGTGTCGAACGCGGTGGTGCCGCTCTACTGCTACGAGTGACGGGCGGGAACGGCGGATGATGGACATCCGCCGCGGAAGCCGCGATCCTGCGGCGGACCTGCCGTTCCGTTGCGAGACAGTGCCCCGATGAGTGCCGATCCTTCCCCCCGCAAGCCCGGCCGCAAGGGCGGGCTGGCGCATTTCCTGGCTGCAGCGGGCTATTCCGCCGCCGGGCTGAGGCGGCTGGCGCGGGAAAGCGCCTTCCGGCAGGAGGCCGTCTTCGGGGGGCTGGCGCTGGCCGTGCTGGCGCTCTGCGGCGCTTCGGGGCCGGCGCTTGCGGGAATGGCGGGGCTGGTGCTGCTGCTGGTGGCGGTCGAGGCGCTGAACACCGCGCTGGAGGTGCTGGTGGACCATCTCTCGCCCGGCTGGTCGCAGTTCGCCAAAGACACCAAGGACCTCGGCTCGCTGGCGGTGGCCTGCGTGGCGGCGATGAACGGGCTTTATTTCATCGCGGTGCTGGTCTGGGGATAGTTTCCCGGCTTGGCCCCGGGCGGGATCAGGCGAGGCACTGCCTCGCCCCGCCCGTGCGCGGCGGATCAACCGAAGACGATGCGGCACATACCCCCGAGAGGCCAGCGCCCGCCCCGGCGGGCGAGAAGCGCCTGGCCCAAGGGCGGGGCGGGCGCTGGCCGGGCCTTTGAGGCCCGGCCGGGAGAAGGGGGAAACGTGGCGCTGTGGCGAAGACACGTGCCTTCGCCAAGGAAGCCGGAAAATCCCGAACCGCCCAAACCGGGGGGCCATGCACCCGCAGCATGGCAGGGCTGCGTCCGTGCCGGTTTTTCTGCGGTGCAGAAAGGGCCATATTGCCGGGCGAGGGAGAGACCATCTCTGAAAGGACCAGACCGATGTCTGCCCGCCCCCGCATCCAGGCGAAGACCAATCCCGCCGTGGCCTATCACGCCGAGGAACGCGCGATCCTGCGCAACGTCCAGCTGCGCGCGCTGACCGCGCTGGAACAGATGTATGCCTACTTCGGCGCCGACCGTGGCTGAAACCCGCAGGGTCCTTGCCCCTGCCCGCAGGGCCCTTGCCTTGACAGCGGGCGGGGCGGGGCGCATATCCGAAGGGACTGGCCGGAGATAGCCCATGTTCATCCAGACCGAATCCACCCCGAACCCCGCCACGCTGAAGTTCCTGCCGGGACAGACCGTGCTCGAAACCGGCACGGCCGATTTCCCGGGGCAGGAAGCGGCGGCGAAATCGCCGCTGGCGCGCCGCATCTTCGCGGCGGGCGGCGTGACCGGCGTCTTCTTCGGCAACGACTTCGTGACCGTCACCAAGGCCGAGGACGTGGAATGGCAGCACATCAAGCCCGCCATCCTGGGCGCGATCATGGAGCATTACCAGTCCGGCGCTCCGGTGATCGAGGGCAATGGCGCGACGAGCGGCGGCCATGCCGAGCATTCGGGTGAAGACGCCGACATCGTGCGCCAGATCAAGGAACTGCTCGACACCCGCGTCCGTCCGGCGGTGGCGCAGGACGGCGGCGACATCACCTTCCACGGCTTCGACCGCGGCGTGGTCTACCTGCACATGCAGGGCGCCTGCGCCGGCTGCCCCTCCTCGACCCTGACGCTGAAGATGGGGATCGAGAACCTGCTGCGGCACTACATCCCCGAAGTGACCGAGGTGCGGCCGGTCGCCGCCTGATCTCTCGATGCCGGCTCCCCGCTCCCTTCGGGTCGCTCCTCGCGGGGCGGTGTCCGGCGACGACAAGTCGAAGACGCAGGAGGAGTTGCCGCTTCTGGCCTTCGACACATCGGCGGCGCATTGCGCCGCCGCCTTGCTTTTGCCGGGCGGCCGCGTGATCGGCCGCGAGGAGCCGATGCAGAAGGGCCAGGCCGAACGGCTGGTGCCAATGCTGGAAGAGGTTCTGGCCGAGGGGGGCATCGGCTGGGCCGACCTGCGGCGGATCGCCGTGGGCATCGGCCCCGGCAATTTCACCGGCGTCCGCATCTCCGTCGCCACCGCCCGCGGGCTGGCGCTGGCGCTGGACATCCCCGCGGTCGGCGTCACCCGGCTGGAGGCGCTGGCCCATGGCCTGCCCCGGCCGCTGCGGGTGATCGAGGATGCGCGGCAGGGACTGGCCTATGTGCAGGACTTCCCGGGCGGCCCGGCGCGGCTGGAGCCCCTTGCCCCCTTCGCCGGCCCTGCCACCGGCAGCGCGGCGGGCGACACCGCCCTGCCCCCGGCGATGCCGATCGCCGAGGCCATCGCCCGCATCGCCGCGACCCGCACCCCCGGCCCGCCGCCCGCCCCCTTCTACCTGAAGGCCGCCGACGCCGCCCCGCCGTCAGACCCGCCTCCGGTGATCCTGCCGTGATCCCCGCCGCGCTTGCCGCGCTGCACCGGCGCTCTTTCCGCAGCCCGCCGCCGTGGAGCGAGGCGGATTTCGCCGGCTTCCTGTCCGACCCGCTGGCCTTCCTGCTGGTCGAGGGCGACGCCGGCTTCCTGCTCGGCCGGGCGGTGGCGGGGGAGGCGGAACTGCTGACCCTTGCCGTCGCGCCGGAGAGCCGCCGCCTCGGCCTCGGCCGCAGGCTGGTGGCGCGCTTCCTCTACCAGGCGCGGCTGCGCGGGGCGGGGCGGGCCTTCCTGGAGGTCAGCGCCGAAAACCCTGCCGCCATCGCGCTTTACGAATCGGCGGGCTTCGCCGCCGCCGGCCGCCGCCGCGGCTATTACGCCACCCCCGAAGGCACGCGCATCGACGCCGTAGTCATGGCGCGCGACCTCTGACGCAGGGGAAGCCGCACTTCCTGACCAAAGCGTCAGGAAACGCCGGCCGATCACGCGAATCCGACTTGACCCCCCGGGGGCCTTCCCGACTAATCTGGCCCATGATCCGCCCGCGACCGGGCCTTCCCGGCGGACAGGGCGGCGCTGCGCATTATCAACCGGGAGAGCTACCCATGACCCTGATGAAATCCCTTGCCGGGGCGACCGCCACCCTGGCCCTGATGGCCGGCGCCGCGCTGGCCGAGCCGGCGATCATCTTCGACCTCGGCGGCAAGTTCGACAAATCCTTCAACGAGGCCGCCTTCAACGGCGCCGAACGCTGGGCCAAGGAAACCGGCGGCACCTACAAGGAACTGGAGATGCAGGACGAGGCGCAGCGCGAGCAGGCGCTCCGCCGCCTGGCCGAGGCCGGCGCCAACCCGGTGGTGATGACCGGCTTCGCCTTCGGCGACGTGCTGGCCAAGGTGGCCCCCGACTTCCCCGACACCAAGTTCGCCATCATCGACATGGTGGTGGACGCGCCGAACGTGAAGTCGGTGGTGTTCAATGAACATGAAGGCTCCTACCTGGTCGGCATCATGGCCGCCATGGCCTCGAAATCCGGCACGGTGGGCTTCATCGGCGGCATGGACATCCCGCTGATCCGCAAGTTCGGCTGCGGCTATGCCCAGGGCGTGAAGGCGGCCAACCCGGACGCCAAGCTGATCATCAACTGGACCGGCGACACCCCCGCCGCCTGGAACGACCCGGTGAAGGGCGCGGAACTGGCCAAGGGCCAGAAGGCGCAAGGCGCCGACGTGATCTATGCCGCGGCCGGCGGCACCGGCATCGGCGTGCTGCAGGCGGCGGCGGACGAGGGCATCCTGTCCATCGGCGTCGACAGCAACCAGAACTACCTGCACCCCGGCTCGGTCCTGACCTCGATGGTCAAGCGCGTCGACAACTCGGTCTACGAGGCCTTCAAGGAAGGCGAGGCGCTGACCCCCGGCATCAACGTCATGGGCCTGGCGAACGAGGGCGTCGGCTATGCGATGGACGAGCACAACGCCGCCCTGGTGACGCCCGAGATGCAGGCCGCGGTCGACGAAGCCGCCGCCAAGATCAAGGCGGGCGAGATCGTGGTCCACGACTACATGTCGGACGACACCTGCCCGGCCGCGACGTTCTGATCCCCCGACAGGGGCAATCTCGGTGCCGCGCCGGGTCTCTGGCGCGGCACATTTTGCAAGGTCCGCCGAAGCCGCGACAAAAGCGGCGGGCGGCCTGCGGGACGGGGGAAGCTGCATGGAAAACGGCGCTTATGCCATCGAGCTGAAAGGCATCTCCAAGGCCTTCGGCCCGGTGCAGGCCAACCGCGACATCAACATCGCCGTGCCGCGCGGCACCATCCACGGCATCATCGGCGAGAACGGCGCCGGCAAGTCGACGCTGATGAGCATCCTCTACGGCTTCTACCGCGCCGATGCCGGGCAGATCCTGATCAACGGCAAGCCCACCGCCATCCCCGACAGCCAGAGCGCCATCCGCGCCGGCATCGGCATGGTGTTCCAGCATTTCAAGCTGGTGCAGAACTTCACCGTGCTGGAGAACGTCATCCTCGGCGCCGAGGACGGGCCGATGCTGAACTCCAGCCTCGCCAAGGCGCGCAAGACGCTGGCCGAGCTGTCGCAGGAATACGAACTGGACGTGGACCCCGACGCGCTGGTCGAGGACCTGTCGGTCGGCCACCAGCAGCGGGTCGAGATCCTGAAGGCGCTCTACCGCCAGGCCGACATCCTGATCCTGGACGAACCCACCGGTGTGCTGACCCCCGCCGAGGCCGACCACCTGTTCCGCATCCTCAAGGGTCTGAAGGCCCAAGGGAAAACCATCATTCTGATCACCCACAAGCTGCGCGAGATCATGGAGGCCACCGACAACGTTTCGGTCATGCGGCGCGGCACCATGGTGGACACGGTCAGGACCGCCGAAACCAGCCCCGAGCAGCTGGCCGAGCTGATGGTGGGCCGCAAGGTGCTGCTGGAGGTCGAGAAGGCCCCCGCCAGCCCCGGCGCGGTGGTGCTGTCCGTCCAGGACCTGAGGGTGAAGGACGAACACGGGGTCGAGCGGCTGAAGGGCGTCAGCTTCGAGATCCGCGCCGGCGAGATCCTCGGCATCGCCGGGGTGGCCGGCAACGGCCAGTCCGAACTGATGGAGGCGCTTGGCGGCATGATCCGCGCCACCGGCGCCGTCACCCTGAAGGGCCAGCCGCTGCCGCTGTCGGGCAAGGGCGCCGACGGGCAGAGCCGCCGCCGCGCCGGCATCGCCCATGTGCCGGAGGACCGCCACCACCACGGGCTGATCCTGGACTTCACCGCCTGGGAAAACATGGCCTTCGGCTATTTCAACGAACCGGAATACCAGAAGAACCGGCTCTTGATGGACAACGCCGCCATCCGCGCCGACACCGCGAAGAAGATGGAAACCTTCGACGTGCGCCCGCCGATCCCCGGACTGCAGGCGAAAAGCTTCTCGGGCGGCAACCAGCAGAAGATCGTGGTGGCCCGCGAATTCGAGCAGGACCCCGACCTGCTGCTGGTCGGCCAGCCCACCCGCGGGGTGGATATCGGCGCCATCGAGTTCATCCACAAGCAGCTGATCGCGCTGCGCGACGCCGGCAAGGCGGTGCTGCTGGTCTCGGTGGAACTGGACGAGATCATGTCGCTGTCGGACCGCATCGCGGTGATGTTCGACGGAAAGATCATGGGCTTCCGCGACCCCGACACCACCGACGAACGCGAACTGGGCCTGCTGATGGCCGGGATCACCGGAAAAGGGGAGGCCGCGTGATGGACCGTTTGCCGCGTTGGGCCGATGTCGCGCTCGTCCCGTTGGTCTCGCTGATCCTCGCCTTCGCCATCGCCGCGCTGGTGATCCTGGCCATCGGGCAGGACCCGTGGGAGGCGATCACGGTGATGGTGCAGGGTTCGGTGATGAACGCCTACGGCTGGGGCTATACGCTTTATTACGCCACCAGCTTCATGTTTACCGGGCTGGCGGTCTGCGTCGCCTTCCATGCCAGCATGTTCAACATCGGCGGCGAGGGGCAGGCGCTGCTCGGCGGCCTCGGCGTGGCCTTGGCCTGCCTGTTCGTGCCCTGGCCGCACTGGTCGCTGGCGCTGATCGGCGCCACGGCCTCGGCAGCGGCCTTCGGGGCGGTCTGGGCGGCGATCCCGGCCTGGCTGCAGGCCAAGCGCGGCAGCCATATCGTGATCACCACGATCATGTTCAACTACATCGCCGCCAGCCTGCTGCAATACCTTCTGGTCAACACGTTGAAGCCGGTGGGGCAGGCCGATCCGGCCTCGGCCAATTTCCCGCCCGCCACCCACCTGCCGGCGCTGAACGACATTCCGCTGTTGAACCTGGTCTTCACCAAGGCGGTGCCGGCCAATGTCACCCTGTTCATCGCGCTCGCCATGGCGGTGCTGGTCTGGGTGCTGTTGTGGCACACCCGCCTCGGCTACCAGATCCGCGCCTTCGGCAAGTCCGAGGCCGGCGCCCGCTATGCCGGGATCAACCCGACCTTCGTCATCATGGTGGTGATGCTGATCTCCGGCGGGCTGGCCGGCATGATGGCGATCAACAACGTGATGGGCGAGGCCGAGCGTCTCTTAGGCAACTCGGCCTCCGGCGCCGGCTTCATCGGCATCGCGGTGGCGCTGATGGGGCGCAACCACCCGCTGGGCGTGGTGCTGGCGGCGCTGCTGTTCGGCTTCCTGTTCCAGGGCGGGGCGGAACTCGGGCTCTGGACCAAGATCCCGATCGAGATGCGGATCGTGGTGCAGGGTCTGGTGATCCTGTTCACCGGAGCGCTGGACGTGATGGTGCGGATGCTGCTGGTGCGGATCTTCGCCCTGTTCCGGCCGCGAACGATGGAGGCCGCGTGATGGATTACGCCACCTTCCTGCAGATGCTGGACAGCACCCTGCGGCTGGCGACGCCCCTGATGCTGGCCTGCATCGCCGGGCTTTACTCCGAGCGCGCCGGCATCTTCGACATCGGGCTCGAAGGCAAGATGCTGGCCGCCGCGATGTGCGCCGGCGCGGCGGCGGCGCTTTCGGGATCGGTCTGGTGGGGGCTCTTGGCGGGGATCGGCGGCTCGCTAGTCTTCGCCGCCATCCATGGCGTGACCTCGATCACCTTCCGCGGCAACCAGCTGATCTCGGGCGTGGCGCTGAACTTCCTCGCCTCCGGCCTGACCGTGCTGGTGGCGCAAAGCATGTTCGGCCAGGGCGGCCGCACCCCGCCGCTGAACGGCCCGGCGCGGTTCCAGCCGATCGCCCTGCCCTTCGCCGAAGAGGCGCGGGCGATCCCGGTGATCGGCCCGTTCTACGACGAGGTGATCTCGGGCCACCCGCTGCCGGTCTATGCCGCCTTCGCGGTGGTGGCGCTGACCTGGTGGGTGCTGTATCGCACCCGCTTCGGCCTGCGCCTGCGCGCGGTGGGAGAGAACCCGGCGGCGGTGGACACCGCGGGCGTCAGCGTCGTCGGCCTGCGCTATGCGGCGGTGATGGTGACCGGCGTCCTCTGCGGCCTTGCGGGGGCCTATATGGCCACCGCGCTGCAGGCGGGCTTCGGCAAGGAGATGACGGCGGGCCGCGGCTATATCGCGCTGGCGGCGCTGATCTTCGCCAAGTGGCGGCCGGTGGCGGCGATGTGGGCCTGCCTGCTGTTCGGCTTCTTCCAGGCGCTGGCCAACCGCCCCGACGTGGTGGAGGCGGTGGTGCAGGTCAAGGTGCCGGTGCCCTTCCTGACCGCCCTGCCCTATGTGCTGACGGTGCTGGTCCTTGCCGGCTTCGTCGGCAAGGCGATCCCGCCGCGGGCGGGGGGCGAGCCCTATGTGAAGGAGCGCTGAGCCGGGAAACCCGGCTCAGCCCGCCGTGGCCTCGTCGGCCTCGTAGGCGTTGATGATGCGGGCGACCAGCGGGTGGCGCACCACGTCCTTCGACGTGAAGTAGTTGAAGCTGACGCCCTTAACCCCTTTCAGGATGCGTTCGGCCTCGGACAGACCCGAGACGGTGCCGCGCGGCAGATCGACCTGGGTGCGGTCGCCGGTGATCACCATGCGGCTGCCTTCGCCCAGGCGGGTCAGGAACATCTTCATCTGCATCGAGGTGGCGTTCTGCGCCTCGTCCAGCACCACGAAGGCGTTCGACAGGGTGCGCCCGCGCATGAAGGCCAGCGGCGCGATCTCGATCCGCTTCTCCTGCATCAGCTTTTCCACCTGCTTCGCCGGCAGGAAGTCGTTCAGCGCATCGTAGAGCGGCTGCATGTAGGGATCGACCTTCTCCTTCATGTCGCCGGGCAGGAAGCCGAGGCGTTCGCCCGCCTCCACCGCCGGGCGGCTGAGAACGATCCTCTCGACCGCGCCGGAGATGAACATCGTCACCCCCACCGCCACCGCCAGGTAGGTCTTGCCGGTCCCCGCCGGGCCGATGCCGAAGCCGAGTTCATGGCTGAACAGGTTGGCGACATAGGCCTTCTGCGCCTCGGTCCGCGGCTCGATCGGCTTCTTGCGGGTGCGCAACTCCATGCCGGGGTTGAACAGCTCGATCTGCTCGCCCTCGCCCGTGGGGGTCACCGGGCGGCCCATCCGCATCGCGCCGTCGATGTCGCCGGCCCCGAGGCTGCGCCCCGCCTCCAGCCGGGCGTAGAGACTGCGCAGCACCGCCGCAGCCTGCTCCCGCGCGCCCTTGTCGCCGATCACCGCCAGACGGTTGCCGCGCCGCAGGATGTGAACCCCCATCTGGTGCTCCACCTGGGCCAGGTTGCGGTCGAACTCTCCGCAGAGGTCGATCAGCAACCGGTTGTCGGGAAATTCGAGGGTGGTTTCCACCATGTCCTCGGGGCTGGTCGGGGGGGTCAGCGCGCTGATGCCCAAAAGGATCTCCTTTGTTCAGAGGGCCCATGACAGGAGCCTGCGCCACACCCCGCGATCTGGCAAGGATTTTTGCAGGCACCCCCATATCTTGCGGGTCATGCTGTAGAAATTGTGACGATGACGGGCGAAGACAAGAGGAGGACGGGGGGAATGGCGAAAATCCCGCCCCCAGGACGGAAACGGGCCGCAGCTGGCGGCTGCGGCCCGGAAGCGGCGCCCGAAGGGGCGGTGTGTCGGCGGCGGCTCAGCGCGTGCAGACGCCGTTCGCGTCAGCCGTGGTGCCGGCCGGGCAGCGCTTGACCACCACGGTCTTGATGCCGGGGCCGGGGGTCCAGTCGGCGATGCCTTCCGAACGGGTCTGGTATTCGCGGATCACAGTGCCCGGCGGGAAGTGGTTGTTGCAGACCGGCAGGCCCGAGGCCGGGTCGTAGCGCGGGCTGGAATAGCCCTCGACCCCGTCGTCCATGATCCAGTTCTGGCAGCCGTCCGGGTCGTAGGCGATGGCGGCGCGGCCGTTCACCAGCACCCCCGTGTCGCGGCCCTTGTCCACGCCCGTGGCGATCACGTCGTCCGGGCCGCGGTAGCGGTGCAGGCCGTCTTCCACGCAGGCCCCGAGCAGCAGCGGGGCGGCAAGGAGGGCGCCGAGTTTCATGTAGCTCTGCATCATTGTCACCACCGATAGCAAACGATTTCGACGCGACGGTTCTTGGCCATCCCGGCCGCCGTGCCGTTCGAGGCGATCGGCTGGCGTTCGCCGAAGCCAAGCTCACGCTCGACCGAGGCGCCGACCGAGCGGGCCACTTCCGCCACCGCATGGGCGCGGCGCTTCGACAGGCTCATGTTGTATTCGTCCGAGGCGCGGCTGTCGGTATGGCCGTAGATGGCATAGCCGAAGGCGCCCGCCTGGCTGAAGAACTGGCGCAGCCGGTCGCGGCCCGAGGCCGTCAGCTTGGCGCTGTCGGTGGCGAACAGCGTGTCGGTGTTCTCGACCAGGCAGGTGTTCTTCTTCAGGCAGACCGGCTTGCCGGTCTTCGGGTCGCGGCGCGGCACCATGTAGCCTTCCAGGCCGCCGTCGGCCCACCAGTGCATACAGCCGTCGTCGTCGATCCAGACGCCCCATTCGATCTTGCCGGTGACGACAGGGGATTCCTGCGCCAGGGCGACCGAAGCCCCACCCAGGCCGGCCGCAAGCGCCAGCCCTCCCAACATCATCCGCACTGCGCGTGAATACCCGTTCACAGCCAGAGCCCCCTTCACCACTATGTGACAGCTGGTCCGAGAATTGCCGTCCGACCCCTGCGAAGTAAAGGGGATTCTTGGAGATTTGGGCATTTATGTGGCGGTCCGTCCGCAGTTACCCACAATATCCTGTGGATAAGGACAGATTGTTTCGCCGCCGGAAACCTTGCGGCTGACCCAAGGTCAATCCGGAATCCTGACCGCCGCCAACGAGTTCGGCGCCGAAGCTGAGACGCGGGCGCGGACCAGATCGCCGATGCGGCCCGCCGCGTCCTCGACATGCACCGCCATCAGGTGCTGCGACTTGCCGACCATCTGGCCGGGGCGGCGGCCGGTCTTTTCGTAAAGCACCGCCACCTCCTGCCCCACCATCGCCGCCTGCGCCGCCTGCTGCTGCGCGGTGATCAGCGCCTGCAGCGCCTGCAGCCGTTCGTCGGCCACCTCCGCCGCCACCGGAGCCTTCTCCGCCGCCGGGGTGCCGGGGCGGGCGGAATACTTGAAGCTGAAGGCGGCGCCGTAGCCCACCTGCCGCACCAGCGCCATCGTCGCCTCGAAATCGGCCTCGGTCTCGCCGGGGAAGCCGACGATGAAGTCGCTGGTCAAGAGGATGTCGGGCCGCGCCGCCCGGATGCGCTCCACCAGCCGCAGGTAATGGTCCGCTGTGTGCTTGCGGTTCATCGCCTTCAGGATGCGGTCGCTGCCCGACTGCACCGGCAGGTGCAGGTAGGGCATCAGCTGCGGCACCTCGGCATGGGCGGCGATCAGGTCCTCGGCCATGTCGTTGGGGTGGCTGGTGGTATAGCGGATGCGGTCCAGCCCCTCGATCCCGGCCAGTTCCCGGATCAGCCGGGCCAAGGTCCAGCCGCCGGCATGGTAGGCGTTGACGTTCTGGCCCAGCAGGGTGATCTCGCGCACCCCGCGGTCCACCAGGTCGCGCGCCTCGCGCAGCAGCCGCTCGGCGGGGCGGGAGACCTCGGCGCCGCGGGTATAGGGCACCACGCAGAAGGCGCAGAACTTGTCGCAGCCCTCCTGCACGGTCAGGAAAGCCGTCGGCCCCCGCAGCGCCTTGCGGGCGGGCAGGTGCTCGAACTTGTCCTCGGCCGGGAAATCGGTGTCCACCACCCGGCCCTCGGCCCGCACCATCGCCGGCAGGCGGTGATAGCTTTGCGGCCCGACCACGATGTCGACCAGCGGCATCCGCTTCAGGATCTCCTCGCCCTCGGCCTGGGCCACGCAGCCGGCGACGCCGACCTTCAGCCCGGGCCGCTCCGCCTTCAGCGGCTTCAGCCGGCCGAGGTCGGAATAAAGCTTCTCGCTGGCCTTCTCGCGGATATGGCAGGTGTTCAGCAGCACCATGTCCGCCTCTTCCAGCACCTCGGTCTGGACATAGCCCTGCGCGCCCATGGCCTCGGCCATGCGTTCGCTGTCGTAGACGTTCATCTGGCACCCGTAGGTCTTGATGAACAGTTTCTTCGGATCGGCCATTCCCGCGCCTCCTGCGGCCCGGCTTTTACACCCCGCTGCCCGCCACGGCAACGCCACCCCCTTGCCATGCACGAAGACTTCACCGATTCTGGAACCGATCGGCCCGGCCCCGCGGGGAATGGCCCCGGCGGCAGGAACATGATGCGCTACAAGGATCTGGAGACCTTCATCGGCACCGCCGGCCCGGCCCTGGCCAAGGGCCCTGTCGCCATGATCATGGCCGAGGACGCAGTGGAGATCGACAGCACCCTGCGCCACCACCTGCAAAGCGGCTTCCGCACCGTGATGCTGCTGGCGCCCGAGGACATGGCGCTGCCGGCCGATCTGGAGGCCAGGGTCCACCACGTCCTGCACGACGTCTATGCCGACGCCGCCCTGTCCGAGGCGGTGAACCGGGTCAACGACGCCGCGCCGGGGATCTGGCTCTACTACTGCTACAACGCCGAATACCTGTTCTTCCCGTTCTGCGAATCGCGCTCGGTCCGCGACCTCTTGGCCTTCCATGCCGAGGAGCGGCGCGAGGCGATGCTGACCTATGTCGTCGACCTCTACGCCAGCGACCTGGACACCCACGGCAATGCGGTGTCGCTGGAGGATGCCCATCTCGACCGCTCGGGCTATTACGCGCTGGCCCGCAAGGACGCCGAGAAGAACTGGGCCGAGAAGGACCGGCAGATGGATTTCTTCGGCGGCCTGCGCTGGCGGTTCGAGGAGCACATCCCCTGGACCCGGCGCAAGATCGACCGCATCTCGATCTTCAAGACCCGCAAGGGGCTGCGGCTGCGCCCCGACTTCACCTTCAACGAGGAAGAGCTGAACACCTTCGCCTGCCCCTGGCACAACAACCTGACGGCGGCGGTCTGCTCGTTCCGCACCGCCAAGGCGCTGCGCACCAACCCGGGCAGCCGCTTCGACATCCAGAACTTCCGCTGGCACAACTCGGTCCCCTTCGACTGGCACAGCCAGCAGTTGATGGACCTTGGGCTGATGGAGCCGGGGCAGTGGTTCTGACACCGTGGCGCGGCGGCCGGCGGGGCACGGCGGGGTGAACCCCGCCCTACCGGGAAGACCCGGCGCGTCGTAGGGCGGGGTTCACCCCGCCGCCCCGTTCACCCCAGCCGCTCGATCAGCGCCATCGCGGCCTGCGGGTTCAGCACCTTGTGGCCGCTGATGACGTAAAGGAACACGTCGCGCGGGCCGGAGGGTTTCGGGTCGCCCACATAATCCAGACCCTCCGGGCAGCCGCCCTCGGCCCAGACCTTCGCCCGCTCGGCCCAGAGGTCCAGCGCCCTTTCGCTGTAGCCGAGCGGCTCGTCCTCCGCCGTGCCCATGATCCGGGCATAGACGAAGGGCGCGGTCGGGTCGGCGATCTGGGGGAATTCACTGTCCGCCGCGATCACCGCCGCCACGCCATGGGCGCGGGCCAGATCGGTGAACTCCGGCGTGCGGAAGCTGTCGTGGCGCACCTCCACCGCATGGCGCAGCTTGCGGCCCTGGTGCGAGGCGGGAAGCAGCTTCAGGAAGGCCTCGAAATCCTCCGGATCGAATTTCTTCGTCGCCATGAACTGCCAGTTGATCGGGCCGAGCTTGTCGCCCAGCTCCACCACCCCGCTGTCGAGGAAGCGCTGGATGCTCTCGCCCGCCTCGGACAGCACCCGGCGGTTGGTGGCGAAGCGCGGGCCTTTCAGCGCGAAGACGAAGCCCTCGGGCACCTCGTCGTGCCATTTGCGGAAACTCTCGGGCCTCTGCGAGCCGTAATAGGTGCCGTTGACCTCGATCGAGGTCAGCACGCGGCTGGCATGGTCCAGTTCCCGCTTCTGAGCCAGGCCCTCGGGGTAGAAGCTGCCGCGCCAGGGCTCGTAGGTCCAGCCGCCGACGCCGATGAAGATCCTGCCTGCCATGGCCTGCCCCTTTTGCCGAGAGGACCAGCCTAGCCGAAATCGGGGATGGTGCGAAGGCTCAGCGCCGGCGCAGGCGGATCACCACGTCGACCCTGGCGATCTCGGTGCCCTCCGGCGCGGCGGGAAGGCCGGTGATCTTCAACTCGTCCTTCGGGGCGTCGGTCAGGGTGGCGCTGTCTTCCCAGTAGAAATGCGGGTGGTCGTCCATGCGGGTGTCGAAGTAGCTTTTCGACCCGTCCACCACCACCTCGTTCATCAGCCCGGCCTCGCAGAAGGCCCGCAGGGTGTTGTAGACGGTGGCGAGGCTGACCTTCTCACCGGCAGAACTGGCTGCGGCATAAAGTCCCTCGGCGGTGACATGGCGGTCCTCGCCGTCGCCGACCAGCAGGCCGGCCAGGGCCAGCCGCTGCCGCGTCGGACGCAACCCGCCGTGCGCCAGCCAGTCGGCCCCCCGCTTTTCCGCCACCGGAGTCATGTCGCAAACCCGTTGCCCATAAGGACATATATAAAACCCGGGGGCGCCGAATCAATCGGATTCCGCCCCCGGGGTGCAACGCCCCGCCCTTGCTTAGCCTTCCATGCCTCTGTTACACGGGTTGGCAACAATCTTACGCAGAGGGGATGCGCGGCCGATGGGTCTTTATCCGACCAGCTTCGACAAGGAAGACCTGTTGAAATGCGCCCGGGGGGAATTGTTCGGGCCGGGCAACGCCCAGTTGCCGGAACCGCCGATGCTGATGATGGACCGCATCACCGACATCTCGGAGGACCGCGGCGAGCATGGCAAGGGCCATGTGGTGGCCGAGTTCGACATCACCCCGGACCTGTGGTTCTTCGCCTGCCACTTCCCCGGCAACCCGATCATGCCGGGCTGCCTGGGCCTCGACGGGCTGTGGCAGCTGACCGGATTCAACCTCGGCTGGCGCGGCTGGCAGGGGCGCGGCTATGCGCTCGGTGTCGGCGAGGTCAAGCTGACCGGCATGGTGCGGCCGGACCGCAGGATGCTGACCTACTACGTCGATTTCACCAAGGCGGTGCAGACCCGCCGCCTGACCATGGGCGTGGCCGACGGCCGAGTTGAGGCGGATGGCGAAACCATCTATCTGGTCAAGGACATGAAGGTCGCCCTCTCGGCGAGCTGACCTGAAGGAGAATCCCATGCGCCGCGTCGTCATCACCGGGATCGGCATCGTCTCGCCCATCGGCAACGATGCCGCCGAAGTGGAAGCCTCGCTGCGGGCGGGGAAATCCGGCATCGTCTTCGCCCCCGACTATGCCGAGCACGGCTTCCGCAGCCAGGTCCACGGCACCGTCAAGCTGAACGTCGAGGACCATATCGACAAGCGCGACCTGCGCTTCATGGGCGACGGGGCGGCCTATACCTTCATCGCCATGCGGCAGGCCATCGCCGACAGCGGCCTGACGGACTCCGAGGTCTCGAACGACCGCACCGGCATCATCGTCGGCTCCGGCGGGCCTTCGACGAAAAGCTTCTTCCGTGCCCACAACGTGGTGCGCGAGACCGGCAGCCCGAAGCGGATCGGGCCGTTCGGGGTGACCAAGGGCATGTCCTCCACCGTCTCGGCCTGCCTCGCCACGCCGTTCCGCATCAAGGGCGTGAACTATTCGATCACCTCGGCCTGCTCGACCAGCGCGCATTGCATCGGCAACGGCACCGAGCTGATCCAGATGGGCAAGCAGGACGTGGTCTTCGCCGGCGGCGGCGAGGAGCTGGACTGGACGCTCAGCTGCCTGTTCGACGCCATGGGCGCGATGTCGTCGAAATACAACGACACGCCCGAGACGGCGAGCCGCACCTATGACGCCACCCGCGACGGCTTCGTCATCGCCGGCGGCGGCGGCGTGGTGGTGCTGGAAGAGCTGAATCACGCCCTGGCCCGCGGCGCGAAGATCTACGGCGAAGTCACCGGCTACGGCGCCACCTCGGACGGCCACGACATGGTGGCCCCTTCGGGAGAGGGCGGCGAGCGGTCGATGCGGGTGGCTTTGTCCACCCTGCCCGAAGGCCGCCGGATCGACTACATCAATAGCCACGGCACCAGCACCCCCGTCGGCGACATCACCGAGGTCGAGGCGATCCGCCGCGTCTTCGGCCGCGGCACCACGCCCCCCATCGCCTCCACCAAGTCGCTGACCGGGCACAGCCTGGGCGCCACCGGCGCGCATGAGGCGATCTATTCGCTGATCATGATGCAGAAGGGCTTCATCGCCGCTTCCGCCAACGTCGTCACCCCCGACCCGAACCTGGACCCGGGCGAGATCGTCACCACCCTGCGCGAGGGGGTGGAGATCGACGGCGTGCTGTCCAATTCCTTCGGCTTCGGCGGCACCAACGCCACCCTGGTCATGTCGAAATACCTCGGCTGAGTTTTCAACGGATCCATTTCAAGGGGGCCAGGATGGCAGACCTTATGAAAGGCAAGCGCGGCCTCGTGATGGGGGTTGCGAACGACCGCTCCATCGCCTGGGGCATCGCCTCGGCGCTGGCGGCGGAAGGGGCGGAGCTGGCCTTCTCCTACCAGGGCGAGGCATTCGGCAAGCGGGTGCAGCCGCTGGCAGCCTCGGTCGGGTCGGACGTGCTGGTGGACGTGGACGTGACGGACGAGGCGTCCCTGGACGCCTGCTTCGCTTCGCTGAAGGACCGCTGGGGCAGGCTGGACTTCGTGATCCACGCCATCGCCTTCTCCGACAAGACCGAGCTGACCGGGCGGTTCATCAACACCACCAAGGGCAACTTCCTGAATTCGCTGAACATCTCCTGCTTCAGCTTCATCGACGTGGCGCGGCGGGCGGAAGGGCTGATGCCGGACGGCGGGGCGCTGATCACCCTGACCTTCCAGGGCTCCAACCGGGTCTCGCCGAACTACAATGTGATGGGGGTGGCGAAGGCGGCGCTGGAATCGGCCACGCGCTACCTGGCCAATGACCTCGGCCCGCAGAAGATCCGCGTCAACGCCATCTCCCCCGGCCCGATGAAGACGCTGGCCGGCTCGGCCATCGGCGGGGCGCGGGCGACCTTCCGCCACACCGAGGAGAACGCGCCGCTGCGGTCGAACGCCACGCTGGAGACCATCGGCGGCACCGCAGTCTGGCTCTGCTCCGACTACGGCGCCGCGACCACGGGCGAGATCATCCACGTAGACGGCGGCTATCACGTCCTGGGCTTCCCGCAGGCGGAGAACCTTTGAGGCAGGGGCCGGCGGGGTGAACCCCGCCCTACATAAGGACCGTTCGCGTAGGGTGGGGTTTCACCCCACCGGCCCGCCCGCCTCCACCTCCCCCAAATCCGCCAGATACCTCACCAGCGGCTCCCTCAATCCCTGCGCCAGCAGCACCCTCCGCACCGCCGGGCGGGCGCCGAGGATGCAGAGCCGGCCGCCCTTGCGCTCCAGCTTGCGGGCCAGCACCTCGAAACTGCGGGCGCCGGAGCTGTCGATCATCGGCACATCGCCGAAGTCGATGACAAACCGGCGCGGGCGGTCGGCGATGCGGTCCAGCACGCCGCCCACCTGCGCCGCCGAGCCGAAGAAGAACGGGCCGTGCAGCCGGTAGAGGATCAGGTCGTCGCGCTGCACCGCGCCCTCGCCCTCGGGCGCCTCCAGCGCGGTGCCGTCCGACATCCGCTTGATGAAGACCAGCCCGGCCAGCGCGAAGCCGACCATGATCCCCTCGGTCAGGTCGCGGAACACCACCAGGAGGAAGGTGCTGACCACGATCAGCGCATCCCCGCGCGAGCCGCGGACCAGGGTCCACAGCTCCTCCTTCTCGATCATGCCCCAGCTGACCACCGCCAGCACCCCCGCCAGCGCGGCCAGCGGGATATAGCCGGCCAACGGCGCGGCGACGACCATCACCGCCAGCAGGAACAGCGCGTGCAGCATCCCCGAGACCGGCCCGCGGGAGCCGGCGCGCACGTTGGTCGCAGTGCGGGCGATGGTGCCGGTGACGCAGAAGCCGCCGAACAGGGCCGAGCCGATGTTGGCCACCCCCTGCCCCATCAGCTCGGCGTTCGACCGATGCCGCGCGCCGGACATGCCGTCGGCCACCACCGCCGAGAGCAGCGACTCGATGGCGCCGAGGAGGGCGAAGGAAAACGCCCAGGGCGCGGCCTCGGCCAAAGCCGCGCGCGACAGCGCCGGCAGGGCGGGCATCGGCGGCAGGTTCGGCAGGGCGCCGAAGCGGCTGGCGATGGTCTCGACCGGCAGGGCCAGCCCGGCGGCCACGACCGAGGTCAGCACCACTGCGATCAGCATCCCCGGCCAATGCGGCCGCCAGCGCCGCAAGCCGATGATCACCGCCACCGACAGCGCGGCAATGCCGAAGGCGGCCGGCGTCACCGTGCCCCGCGCCGCCCACAGCGCCTCCAGCTTGTGCAGGATCTCGGCCGGTTCCGCCCCGGGCAGGGTCAGGCCGAACAGTTCCTTGATCTGGCTGGAGAAGATGATGATGCCGATCCCGGCGGTGAAGCCCACCGTCACCGGATAGGGGATGAACTTGATGTAGGTCCCCAGCCGCAACGCCCCGGCGACGATCAGCATAAAGCCGGACAGGAAGGTGGCGAGGATCAGCCCCTCCACCCCGGTCTGCATCGTGCAGGCGGCGACCAGCACGATGAAGGCCCCCGCCGGCCCGCCGATCTGGAACCGGCTGCCGCCGAGGGCCGAGACCAGGAAGCCGCCGACGATGGCGGTGTAGAGCCCGCGCTCCGGCCCCACCCCGCTGGCGATGGCGATGGCCATCGACAAGGGCAGCGCCACGATGGCGACGGTCAGCCCGGCCAGCGCATCGGCCTTGAGGTCGGAAAGGCGGTATCCTTCCTGCCAGACCGTCACGATCTTGGGCAGAAAGTCGGTCAGGCCATTGTGGCCCCGCGCTCTGTCGGTCATCTTCGCGTCCAAGCCAAGGGAGTGCGCCAGTAATCGCCGGCCGGTCATGGTGCTTGAATGCCGCCAGATGACTCCCCAGCCACCCCGCTGTCAATCACCAACGGAAGAACTCATGTCCGCCGCCCCCCCCTCCCGCCGCGATCCCGTGGCAGATGCCGATGCCGAGGCCCGGGCCGAGGCGCTGTCGCTTCTGAACACCGGCCATGCCGCGCTGGCCTGGACCGATCCCGACACCGGAGCCCCCGGAATCAGCCGGATCGCCTTCGCGCGCGATCCCGAAGCCGGGCCGATGACGCTGGTCTCCGGCCTCGCGCCGCATACGCGGGCGCTGCGGCAAAACCCCGATTGCGCGCTGATGGTGGGCGAGGTCGGGCCGAAGGGCGACCCGATGACGCACCCCCGCCTGATGATCCGCGCAAGGGCGGAGTTCGTCCCCGCCGACGCGCCGGACCGCGCCGCCCTGCGCGCCCGCTGGCTGGAGCGGAACCCGAAGGCCACGGTCTACATCGACCTGCCGGACTTCTCCTTCGTGCGGCTGGTGCCGCAGTCTGGCCTGCTGAACGGCGGCTTCGCCCGCGCCTTCCGGCTGAGCGCCGAGGACCTGAAGGGCTGACCCCGCCGGGAATGCCGAAGGGGCGGCCCCGCAGGACCGCCCCTTGAACGCCTCGCCCGCCGCCGGCTCAGGCCGGCATGTCCATCCGGATCACCGCGGCGACCTTGCCCTTCACCGCCTCGCCCCAGCGCAGATGGGCCTGCACGCCCCCCGCCCCCTGCCCCGGCAGCGCATTCGGGAAGACGTAGCGCGCCGCATTGGCCGCGGTGGTGATCGCCCCTTCCGGCATCACGCTTTCCACCATGCGGATGCGCCCGCCGAAGGGGATGTAGCCCCCGGCATCCAGCACCCAGGTATCGGCGGCGGTGTTCTGGCTGTGGCTGACCACGATCGGGTTCTGGATCGTCTGCGCCACCTGGTTGTAGGTGTTCCCCTCCACCCGCACGTTGCGCGAACGGGTGAAATCCAGCCCGGCGAAGGAGGTGTCCACCATCTCCACCCGGTCCACCGTGGCGTTGAACACCCGGAAGGTGTTGTTCACCAGGCTGAACCCGTTCAGGAAATGACCCGATCCATAGGGCTTCACCACCAGCCAGCGGAAGGCGCTGCTCACGTCCGAGGCGATGAAGATGTTCCCCACCACGTTCAGCCCGCCGAAGGAGAACTCGTTGTTGAAGCCCGGCTCGGGGTCGTGCTCGTTGCCCCATTCGATGAAGCAGTTGTCGATGTAGTTGCCCGAGACCACGGTCGCCACGTTGGTCTGGGTGAAGACCAGCCCCGCCAGCCGCACCCCCGCCGGCGCGTCGTCGCCCTGGAAGAAGTGGTTGTTGCAGATCATGTGGCTGGTGCCGTTCATCACCGCGAAATGCTTGAAGCGCACGATGCGGTTGTTGCGGAACTTCACGTCGTTGGCCTGCACGTTCACCGCGATAGTGCTGCGGTTCTGCGCGTCCAGCGACTGTTCGTTCGACAGGAACTGGCAGTAGTCGATGAACATCCCCTGGCAGCCGGTCCCGGCCGAGGTGACACCGCGGTCCTTCGGCCGGTTGAAGGTGCAGCTGTCGAAGCGGAACACCGACCCCGCCATCGGCAGCAGCACGCCCGAGCAGAGGCCGAGGCTGTTGAACTCCACCTCCTGGATCTCGAACCGCGACAGCAGCGAGAAGCCGCTGAAATCCAGCAGGTATCTGAAGCGGGTGAAGGTATAGGTCCGCGTTCCCGCGGCGCCATAGAGCGGCTGCGACAGCTCGATCGTGCCGGCGCCGACGTTCTTCGACTTCACATAGACCTCGCGGCCGACCCCGGTGCCCTGCACCAGCGCGCCGACGGGGATGTTCGCCACATTGGCCACCCCGCTCAGCCGGGTGGAGCTGGTGATCGCATAGGTGCCGACCGAGGTCACGGTCTCGCTGGTCCAGGCGGTGGAGGTGACGGCGTTCAGCGATCCGTTGCGCAGCACCCGTCGGTTGGCGAAGGAGGTCAGCCCCGACAGCGCCGCCACGTCGATCGGCCCGTCCAGATCGACCCGCCGGCCCGACATGTCGAAGGTCACATGGTCGCTGAAGTAGAACAGCGCCTGCAGGGCCCGCCGGAACCCCTCCAGATCGCTGCCAAAGGCGCGGGAATAGGTCTCCAGGTCGAAGTTGCGGGTCAGCACCAGCCGGTTGCCGGCCGGCTGCACCACCGTGCCCTGGAAGCGGATCGGCGAATTGATGGTCAGGTTCCCCGGCAGATGGTAGCTGCCCGAGGAGACCAGGATCGTCCGCCCCGCCGCCGCCGCATCCGCCGCCAGGAAGGCCGCCACGTCGCTCGTGGTGCCGTCCCCCTTGGCGCCGTAGTCGCGCACGTCCACCATGTCCATCATGTCGCGCAGGAAGACGCCGGTGACATCCTCCACCACCAGGTCGTCGATCCGGACCGTGCCGCCGTTCGCCCCGGTCAGGTCCAGCCCGACATGGGCGAAGGCGGCCGAGGCGCCCCAGGCCATGGTCACCCCGGTGCGGGCGCCGGCCCCGACGATGGCTTCGACGGTGACCACCTCGCCGTATTGCGTCAGCGTCACCGCGGGCCCGGCCTGCACGATGCTGCCGCCGACATTGGTCTCGGCCAGCGTCCCCACCCAGGCGGCGATGCGGACCGAGGGCAGGTTGCCCGCCACCGCCTTCACCCGGGCCGAGATGCGCAGATACATGTCGGGGCGCAGCGGCGTCTGGGTGAAGCAGCGCAGCTTCTGGGTCGCGTTGGTCTTCTGCATCTCCAGGCAGCCGCCGAAGTCCTGGTCGTTGGTCACCAGCGCCGCATTGGCCGCGCCCTGCCAGGACGCATCGCCCGGGCGGCCGTTGTTGCTGGACCACAGGTTCAGCCCGGCCGCGAAAGCCGGCGGCATCAGAACCAGCCCTTCGGTAATCGCCTTGTTCATGTCGGTATCCCTTGCCTCTTCCCGGATCACGGGCGGCGGGAAACGGACAGACACCGCACCCCGCGCCTTGGGGCAAGGGAGGTATCAACAGGGGGTTAACCGCGCCTGTGGGGAGCGTTCGGGACAGGGCGGAGGGGCGCAACGGAGTGTCCTTCCGCAACTGTCATCCTGCGGAAGCGGGGACCCGGAAGGCCGCTTTCAGAGATGGGTCCCCGCTTTCGCGGATGACATGGATGCGGAAGCCGGAGAGTGGCGGGGTGAACCCCGCCCTACCCAGAACAATCGTCGGTATCGTAGGGCGGGGTTCACCCCGCCACCACCGGCCGCCCGGAAGTCTCAGCCCGAGACCAGCCCGCCCGCCAGCGCCTTCTCGATCAGCGCCACGGTCTCCTCGACGCCGTAAAGCGCGATGAAGCCGCCGAAGCGCGGACCGTCGCTGGCGCCCAGCAGAACCTCGTAAAGCGCCTTGAACCAGTCGCGCAGCGGCTCGAAGCCATGTTCCTTGCCGACCGCGAAGACCATCGACTGCAAGGCCTCGTCGTCGAGGCCCCCGTCCCAGGCCTTCAGCCGCGCCACCAGATCCTCCATCGCCGCCCGCTCGGTGTCGGAGGGCAGGCGGAACACCCGGGTCGGCGCGATCTTGTCGGCGAAGTATCGCACGGCATAGCCCGCCGCCGCGTCCAGGTCCGGATGCGTCTCGGGCGAGGCCTCCGGCGCATAGCGGCGGATGAAGCCCCACAGTCCCTTGGCGTCCTTGGCGCCGGCCACCGAAGCCAGGTTCAACAGCATCCCGAAGCTGACCACCATCTTCGACTCCGGCGGCTTGCCGTCGTGGATATGGAACACCGGGTTGCTGACCTGCTGTTCCACCGTCTGGTCCGGGAAGGCCTTCAGCTGCTGGTGATATTCGTCCACCGCCCGCGGGATCACGTCCCACCACAGCCGCTTGGCCGTCTTCGGCTTCTGATACATGAAGTAGGACAGGCTTTCCGAGGCCGCATAGGTCAGCCATTCGTCGATGGTCAGCCCGTTGCCCTTGGACTTGGAGATCTTCTGGCCGTGCTCGTCCAGGAACAGCTCGTAGGTGAAGTGGTTCGGCTTGCGGCCCCCCAGCACCTCGCAGATGCCGTCGTAGATCGGCGTGTTGGTGGAATGGTCCTTGCCATACATCTCGAAGTCCACGTCCAGCGCCGCCCAGCGGGCGCCGAAATCGGGCTTCCATTGCAGCTTCACATGGCCGCCGGTCACCGGCAGCGTCCATTCCCGCCCGTCCTCGTCGTCGAAGGTGATGGTGTGGTTCGCCTTGTCGACATGCTTCATCGGCACATAGAGCACCCGCCCCGTCTCGGGATGGATCGGCAGGAAGCAGGAATAGGTCTGCTGCCGCTCCTCGCGCAGCGAGGCCAGCATGATCTCCATGATCTGCTCATACCGCTCCGCCGCCAGCTTCAGCGTGTCGTCGAAGCGGCCGGACTTGTAGAAATCGGTCGCCGAGATGAACTCGTATTCGAAGCCGAAGGTGTCCAGGAACCGCCGCAGCATGGCGTTGTTGTGGGCGCCGAAGCTTTCGTATTCCCCGAACGGATCGGGGACCGAGGTCAGCGGCCGCTGAAGGTTGGCCTTCAGCATCTCCTGCTGCGGCACGTTCTCGGGCACCTTGCGCATCCCGTCCACGTCGTCCGAGAAGCAGATCAGCCGGGTCGGGATGTCGCAGATGATCTCGAAGGCCCGGCGGATCATCGTCGTCCGCGCCACCTCGCCGAAGGTGCCGATATGCGGCAGGCCCGACGGGCCGTAGCCGGTCTCGAACAGGGCATGGCCCTTCTTCGGGTCCTTGCCGCCGAAGCGTTTCAGCACCGCGCGGGCCTCTTCAAAGGGCCAGGCCTTCGAATTCATCGCCGCATCGCGCAGGGAAGTCATGCTTTCCACTCCTGAAACGCCCGGGACACCGCGCCGCGGACGCCCCGTCCTCTATTGCCGCCCGCCGCCGGGGTCAATAATCTCCGGCCCAACCGCAAAGGAGAGGCCCATGTCCGACACCGCCCCGATGTCCGCGCAGGATGCGCTTGTCGCCGTGATGGTGGCCTGCTCGGCCTCGGACCAGAACATGCGGACGGCGGAACTGGTGGCGATCCAGCGCATGGTCAACCACATGCCGATCTTCGCCGCCTACGACACCGACCGCATCCGCCGGGTCAGCCAGACCATCTTCGACCTGTTCGAGGAAGAGGACGGGCTCGACGCCCTGTTCGGCCTGATCCGCGAGGCGTTGCCCGAGCGGCTTTACGAGACCGCCTATGCGCTGGCCTGCGACGTGGTCACCTCGGACGGCCGCCACAGCCAAGTGGAACTGCGGATGCTGGAGGAAGTGCGCGAGGAACTCCACATCGACCGCCTGCACGCCGCCGCGATCGAATGGGGGGCAAGGGTAAGGCATATGCAGCCTTGATAGGGGCACACGCCACCCTCAGGCGTAAAGCCCCGCCCAGCGGTTGATCAGCTGCCCCTGCAGCCGCCGCGACCGCTTGGTCCAGCCGGACACCCCCTCCGGCCCCTCGCGCTGCGCCACCGGCACCGCATCGCGCCGCGCCGGGTCGCCGGTGAAGATGGCGAAGATCATCTCGCGGCCGCCCGGCGGCACGATATGCCCGGCCAGGCCCGAGACGAAGTTCAGCGTCCCCGACTTCGCCAGCACCTTCACCGGATGGCCCTTGATCTCCTTGCCCTCGGCGTCCTTCATGCCCACGTCGCGCAGGATCGGCTTCAGCCCCAGGCCGCCGCGATGCGCCGCCACCAGCGCCTTCGCCATGTCCGCCGCCGTCACCCGCGACGCCGCCCCGAGGCCGGAATGGTCGGCGAAGCTGGACGTCATCCCCAGCCGCTGCGCCGCCCAATCCGTCATCGCCCGGCCCGAGGCCGCCAGTTTCGCCGCATGGCTGGAGGTCAGCCCGCAGCATTCCGCGGTGATGTTGGTCGAGAACTTCAGCATGTCGCGCAGCACTTCGGTCAGCGGCTCGCTTTCTACCCGGCCGATCTCGGTGCCGCCGGGCATCCTCGCCACCACATCGCCCTTCGGCAGGTCGATCCCCTGCGCGCGGGCCAGCACCCGGAACACCTCGGCGACGTAAGCCGCCGGCTGGCGCACCGGCAGCCAGCGGCTGCCGCCCTTGCCGAGCGCGGCCGAGGCCACCGTCCAGTCCTCGCGCCCCGGCGACTGGTCGTAGGTGAAGAGCGGGCTCTCCCGCTTCACCACCCGCCCGGTGATGCCGGAGACCGCCGGCACGAAGCGTTCGCCCCGCGCGTCCAGGCCGACCTTCCAGTCGCCGCCGGCCTTCTTCCACTCGAAATAGACCCGGTTGAAGTTCAGGTTCAGCCCCGACAGCGCCGGGTCGTAGCCGACATGCACCGGCTGGTCGTCGGTGATCGTCCTCAGCCGCGGCAGCGCGCCGTCCCAGACCAGGAACCGCCCCGTCGCGCCCTTCAGCCCGCCCTTGGCCAGCCGCGCCACCAGGTCGCCCAGGTTGTCGGTCTGCAAGGTCGGGTCGCCGCCGCCCGCCAGCACCAGATCGCCCTGCACCACCCCGCCCTTCACCGGCCCGGTCGCCAGCACCCGGGTGACGAAGCGATGCCCCGGCCCCAGCTTCTCCAGCGCGTAAAGCGCGGTGATCGCCTTGGCGACCGAGGCGGGGGGCAGCTTGGCCTGCGGCTCATGCGCCTCCAGCACCGCGCCGGTCGCCGCATCGGCCACCACGAAGCCCACCGTGCCGCCCAGCTTCGCCGCCGCGATCAGCGCCTCGAACCCCGGCGCGGCCGAGCCGGAGGAGGCCGCGATCTTGCCCCGCGCCACCGGCCGCGGCGAGCGTTCCATCACCTCGGCCAGCGCGGGCGAGGCCAGCCCCGCCATCAGCCCCGCCAGAAAATACCGCCGGTCGATCAAATCGAGTCCCCCATGGATCAATGCAGCCCTTCTAGCGGATTCCCCGCCGCCTGCACCAGTCACGCCGGGGTGAGCGGTCAGCCCTTCCACCCGCCCTTCGCCCGGATCTCGGAAGACGAGGCGTCGTTCATCGGCACGTTGACGAAGACCCAGGCCGGCCCCTTCCGGCTGCCGAGGTTCTCGCCCCGTCCGACCCGGTGGCCGCGGAACACCTGCGCCGCCACCGACAGCCGCGCCGCAAGGCCCGAGCCCGGCCGCGCCAGCACCCCCACCGGCACCATCGCCATGATGTCGCGCCAGCGGTCCCAGCGGTGGAACTGCGCCAGGTTGTCCGCCCCCATCAGCCAGACGAAGCTGACGCCGGGATACATCCGCCGCAGCCGCCGGATGGTGTCGGCGGTGAAGCGCGTCCCCAGCCGCGCCTCGATGTCGGTCACCACCACCCGCGGGTCGCCCCCCAGCATCCGCTCCGCCTGCGCGATCCGCGCCGCCATCGGCGCCGGCTGCCGCGCCTTCAGCGGATTGCCCGGGCTGACCAGCCACCACACCCGGTCCAGCCCCATCCGCTTCAGCGCCTCGCGGGTGACATGCACATGCCCCTCATGCGCCGGATCGAAGGAGCCGCCCAGAAGGCCGATCACCATCCCCGGCCGCGCTTTCGGAAGTCCCGCCCGCATCGCCTTCCCTTCGTTGCCCTTCGCCCGCAATCCCGCTATCTGATCCCGGTCCGCCGGAAAAGGGAGTCCCGCCATGGCCAGCTACCAGTATGTCTACCACATGGACGGCGTGTCCAAGACCTATCCGGGCGGCAAGAAGGTGTTCGAGAACATCCGCCTGAACTTCCTGCCCGGGGTCAAGATCGGCGTCGTCGGCGTCAACGGCTCGGGCAAGTCCACGCTCCTGCGTGTCATGGCCGGGATCGACAAGGATTTCACCGGCGAAGCCTGGCACGCCAAGGGCGCCACCGTCGGCTACCTGCCGCAGGAGCCGCAGCTCGACCCGCAACTCAACGTGCGCGGCAACGTGATGGAGGGGGTGAAGGCCAAGCAGGCCAAGCTCGACCGCTACAACGAACTGGCGATGAACTACTCGGACGAGACCGCCGAGGAGATGGCCGCCCTGCAGGACCAGATCGACGCCGAGAACCTCTGGGACCTGGATTCGCAGGTGGACGTGGCGATGGAAGCCCTGCGCTGCCCGCCCGACGATGCCGACGTGGAAACCCTCTCGGGCGGCGAACGCCGCCGGGTCGCGCTGTGCAAGCTGCTCCTGGAAGCGCCGGACATGCTGCTGCTGGACGAACCGACCAACCACCTGGATGCCGAGACCATCGCCTGGCTGCAAAAGCACCTGATCGAATACAAGGGCACGATCCTGATCGTCACCCACGACCGCTATTTCCTCGACGACATCACCGGCTGGATTCTCGAGTTGGACCGCGGCCGCGGCATTCCCTACGAGGGCAACTATTCCGCCTGGCTGGAGCAGAAAGCCAAGCGGCTGGCGCAGGAAGCGCGCGAGGACCGGGCGACGCAGAAATCGCTGGAGCGCGAGCTGGAATGGATCCGCGCCGGCGCCAAGGCCCGTCAGGCCAAGTCCAAGGCCCGGATCGCGGCCTATGAGGAAAAGGCCAGCCAGTCCGAGCGCGAGAAGATCACCACCGCCCAGATCATCATCCCCAACGGCCCCCGCCTCGGCGGCAAGGTGATCGAGGTGGAGGGGCTGGCGAAGCATTTCGGCGACAAGCAACTGATCGAGGACCTGTCCTTCAGCCTGCCCCCCGGCGGCATCGTCGGCGTGATCGGCCCGAACGGCGCTGGCAAGTCCACCCTGTTCCGCATGATCACCGGGCAGGAGACACCCGACGCCGGCACCATCACCCTGGGCGACACGGTGAAGCTGGCCTATGTCGACCAGTCCCGCGACGCGCTGGATGCCAACAAGACGGTGTGGGAGGAAATCTCCGACGGGCTGGAGGTGCTGGAACTCGGCGACGCCACCATGAACTCCCGCGCCTATTGCGGGGCGTTCAACTTCAAGGGCGGCGACCAGCAGAAGAAGGTGGGTCTCCTGTCCGGCGGCGAACGCAACCGGGTGCACATGGCCAAGCTGCTGCGCCGCGGCGGCAACGTCCTGCTGCTCGACGAACCCACCAACGACCTGGACGTGGAAACCCTGCAAGCGCTGGAGGCGGCGCTGGAGGATTTCGCCGGCTGCGCGGTGATCATCAGCCACGACCGCTTCTTCCTCGACCGCCTCTGCACCCATATCCTGGCCTTCGAGGGCGACGCCCATGTCGAATGGTTCGAGGGCAACTTCGAGGCCTATGAGGAAGACAAGGTGCGCCGTCTCGGCCCGGATTCGATCGAGCCGAAGCGGGTGAAATACAAGAAGTTTTCGAGGTAGGGTGGGGTTCCACCCCACCGTTGCGGGATCGGTGGGGTGGAACCCCACCCTACCGCCAATGCACCGACGAATACGGCCAATCCTCCGGCCGAGCAACGAACCCGTGCTTCACCGGATTGATGTGGCAATACCAGACATGCGCCGCGAAATCGTCCTCGTCGCGGATGTGGTGTTCCCAGAACCGCCTCTGCCATATCCCGGCATCCCCCTTGGCGATCTTGCTCGGCGAGCGCGGTAGGGTGGGGTTCCACCCCACCGCCTCCTTCACCTCCCGCGTGAACCGCGCCTTGATCGCGCCCCATCGCGTCGAGAAGTCGCCGTCTCCTTCCGGCATTGCCCATACGCAATGCAGATGATCCGGCAACACGACCCACGCCGCGATCCCGAACGGCCGCTCCGCCCTTGTCGCCGCCACCGCCCGCCGCAGGGCCGCCACCTCGCGCATAAGCAGGTCGCCGCCCCGACGGCCAGGCAGACCGTGAAGAACACCCGCGCCCCTGTCCGTTTCGGCCTGATGTAGTTCGGCATTCCTCCAGCCTGCCACGACAAGGGTTAACCGCCCCTTTCGCGGAACCCCTCCCGCCCTCCCCGCGTTATTCCTCCGAACCCAATCGGAGGAGCATCCCATGAAAGGCGCACTCGCCTGGCTGATCGGCATCCCGATCCCGATCATCATCCTTCTCTACCTCTTCGACGTGTTCTGACACCCCGGGCCGCAGTCCTTGCGGCCCGGGCACCCCTTGCGGCGCGCGCATCCTGCAACCTTTCCGCGAGCGCGCCGCATTTCCGCCCCATTCCCGGGCTTTCCTGACCGCCTCGGAACAGGAGACCGCAATGGCCGCCATCCTCACCATCGCAGCAGGCACTCTGGGCCTTCTGGTGGCGCTGGTCTCCTTGCTTCTCGGCGGCTCCCTCCTCACCGCGCTGCTGCTCTGGACCTCGGTCGGCATCGCCGCCACGATCCTTGGCCTGATCTGGTCGCGGCTGCCCCAGTCCGCCCCCCTCCGCGCGTGATCTTGATTTTGGGGTGAAAAAGCCCCATAAAGCAGATTGCGACGTTATCTCTCGACCTGTCTCCGACCATCGGCACAGCCTCGACCACAGCTGACTGCGCCAGGCCGCCGCACTCCCGCGGGCGGCACCACGACAGGAGACATCACGATGGCCAAGGGCACCGTGAAATGGTTCAACGAAACCAAAGGCTATGGTTTCATCGCCCCGGAAGGCGGCAAGAAGGACGTGTTCGTCCACATCACCGCGCTGCAGCGCGCCGGCCTGACCAGCCTGAAGGACGGCCAGCCGGTCACCTTCGACATCGAATCGGGCCGTGACGGCCGCGAATCGGCGACCAACCTCTCGCTGGCCTGAGGCCGGGCGCGACGGAAAAAGCAAAGGGCGGGCCATAGCGGCCCGCCCTTTCGCATGTCGGAAACCTCAGGCCGCGCGCCACATCAGCCGGTCGCGCAGCGCATGTTCGAATCCCACCCGCAGCGACACCGCCGACAAGGGTGCCCTCAGGCAGACCGGGGCGTTGCGTTCCTGCGGGAAGACCTGGGCGGTATGCTCGGCGCTGACAAGGATCACCGGCACCCGGCTTTTCACCGCCGCCAGCGTCTTCGCCGCGCGGCTCCCGGCCTCGATCCCGCCAAGCCCGTCGCATTCCATCACGAACAGCCCGTAGCCCATCGGATCGTCGATCATCGCGGCCAGGGCGGCATAGACCTCGGTCTCGACCTCGACGATGCCGCCGAGCCCGGCGATGCGGTCCTGCAGCGGCGTCCGCTCGGCCGCGGACAGCAGAAGCACCCGCACGCCCCAGCCCACCGGCAAGGCCGCGGCGGTATCGAAATCATGGGTGACCTGCATGGCTGCCTCCTTCGCCCCTTTTCGGCATGTCGCCATCCTGCCCGACGCTTGAGTTGAAACTGTGGGCTTTTCCGGGAATTTTAAGGACAGGCCGCCACAATTCCGACGCTGTTGCCCGGGTCCGCGTTTCCGCGCAGACTGGCGGCGGAAACCGGCAGGAGAGTCCCGATGAAACACGCCAACCTCACCAACTGGGCCGAGCGGGTGGACCTCGCCGCCGCCTTCCGCTGGACCGTGCGCGAGAACATGCACGAGGCGGTGTCGAACCATTTCTCGCTGGCGGTGAACCCCGAGGGGACGCGCTTCCTGATCAACCCGAACGGGCGGCATTTCAGCCGGATCACCGCCTCGGGCCTCTTGGAGCTGGACGCCAACGACCCCGCGACGATGGACCGGCCGGATGCGCCGGACCCCACCGCCTGGGGGCTGCACGGGTCGATCCACCGCGCCTGCCCGCACGCCCGCTGCCTGATGCATGTGCATTCGATCCACGCCACGGTGCTGGCCGCGCTGGCCGATTCGAGGCTGCCGCCGATCGACCAGAACACCGCGATGTTCTTCGGCCGCTACGTGGTGGACGACCATTACGGCGGCATGGCCTTCGGCGACGAGGGCGCGCGCTGCGCCGAGATGCTGCAGGACCCGAAGATCGGCACCATGATCATGGGCAACCACGGCGTGCTGGTGATCGGCCGCACCGTGGCCGAGGCCTTCAACCGGCTCTATTACTTCGAGCGGGCGGCCGAGACCTATATCCGCGCGCTGCAGACCGGGAGGCCCTTGCGGGTGCTGTCGGACGAGGTGGCCGAGAAGACCGCGCGGGAATGGGAGGATTACCCCGGCTACGCCGAGAACCACCTGCGCGAGATCAAGGCAGTGCTGGACGCCGAGGCGCCGGACTACGCGTCCTGACCGCTCGTCGGGGACTTCGTCCCTCCTCGCCCGAGGAGGAGACGAAGTCCCCGACGAGGTTCAGGTGAAAAACGGCGTCGCCTTCATCGTCGGCGGCACCGCAACACCCATCCGCGCCAGGATCGAGGGCGCCAGCGCCAGCTGGTCCAGCACAACGTCCGGCGGCGGCAGTTGCGCCGCGCCGAAGTAGTAGAAGGCGAAGTCGCGCTGGTCCTCGCCGGTGCCGCCGTGGTGGCCGCGGGCGTCCTGGCCGTGGTCGGCGGTGACGATCACCTCGTATCCCGCCCTGCGCCAGCGGTGGATGAAGGGCGCAAGCTGGCCATCCATCACGAAGCAGGCGTGGTCCATCTCTTCGCAGTCGTGGTGGAAACGGTGGCCCATGCTGTCCAGCGTGCAGGTGTGGAGGATGCCGTAGTCGATGCCCTTCACCTCGGCCAGCCGGGTCAGGGTGCCGAACAGGTCGTGGTCGGCGGGCGTCATCTGGTTGGCGTGGCCATAGCCCTTCATGGTGTGGAACCGGCCATGGGTGATCGGCCCCTCCGGCTCGTCGTATTCGATGTCGCGCACCACGTCGAAGGGCGCGCGATTGAAGAATTCCGACCAGTAGGAATGGGTGACCGCCCCGGTCTTCTTCCCGGCGCGCGTCAGTTCGGAAAAGACATCGGGAAACTCCAGCCGCCGGATGTCGGCATTGTCCCAGATGCCGTGGACCTGCGGCGGCAGGCCGGTGTGGATCGAGGCATAGCAGCTGGCCGAGGTCGAGGGCAGGACCGAGCGCATCCGCCGCACCCGCGCCTCGCCCTGCTCGACCCAGCCTTCGAGGTTGCCGAAAAGGCGCCGCCAGTTCCGCCACGGCACGCCGTCGAGGATGATCAGCAGCAGCTTCATGTCCCGGGACCGCTCCCCCCAACACCGCGGAGTTTGCGCAAACTCCGCCCCGAAATCCGCGCGGATTTCGGCCCGATTTCTGCGCAGAAATCGGCGCGGGCCACCGGATCAGTTGCCCGCACTGGCCATCCTGCGATGCTCGATCACCCGCTCCAGCCAGCCCAGTTCCATCTCGGGGACCGAGGACAAGAGCAGGTCGGTGTAATCGTCATAGGGCGGCGCCAGCACGTCACTCTTCTGGCCGTAGCGCACCACCGCGCCCTTGAACATCACCGCAATCTTGTCGGAAATCGCCCGCACGGTCGCCAGGTCGTGGGTGATGAACAGATAGGCCACATGGCTTTCGGCCTGCAGGTTCAGCAGCAGCTTCAGGATGCCGTCCGCCACCAGCGGGTCCAGCGCCGAGGTCACCTCGTCGCAGATGATCAGCTTCGGCTTCGCCGCCAGCGCCCGGGCGATACAGACCCGCTGCTTCTGCCCGCCCGACAGCTCCGCCGGATAGCGCTGCGCGAAGCCCTTGCCCATCTCGATCTGGTCCAGCAGCTCCTGCACCCGCCGGTCGCGCTCGGCCCCCTTCAGGCCGAAGTAGAACTCCAGCGGCCGGCCGATGATGGTGCCGACGGTCTGCCGCGGGTTCATCGCGGTGTCGGCCATCTGATAGATCATCTGGATCTCGCGCAGGTCGTCCTTGCTGCGGCCCTTCACGTCGTTCGACAGCACCCGCCCGGCAAAGGTGATCCGCCCCGAGGTCGGCGGCAGAAGGCCGGTGATCGCCCGTGCCAGCGTCGACTTGCCCGATCCCGATTCGCCCACCACTGCCAGGGTCTGGCCGGCCGGCAGGTCGATGCTGACGTTCTTCAGCACGTCGAAATTGGTGCCGCGGTAGCGGGCGGTGACATTGGCGACCTGCAGCACCGGCGGCGCCGGGGTCTTCTCGGCATGTTCCAGCGACCGGACCGAGACCAGCGCCCGGGTATAATCCTCGCGCGGGGCGTTGATGATCTGGTCGGTGGTGCCCAGTTCCACCATCCGGCCGTGGCGCAGCACCATGATGTCGTCGGCCACCTGCGCCACCACCGCCAGGTCGTGGGTGATGTAGAGCGCAGCGACCTGCGTGTCGCGGATCGCCTCCTTGATCGCGGCCAGCACGTCGATCTGCGTGGTCACGTCCAGCGCGGTGGTCGGCTCGTCGAAGATCACCAGATCGGGCTTCGGGCACAAAGCCATCGCCGTCATCGCCCGCTGCAACTGCCCGCCGGAAACCTGGTGCGGATAGCGCTCGCCGAAAGTGTCCGGGTTGGGCAGGCCCAGCTTGCGGAACAGAGCGCGCGCCCGCGCCTCGGCCTCGGCCTTGCCCATGATGCCATGGGACAGCGAGGTCTCGATCACCTGCTCCATCAGCCGCTTGGCCGGGTTGAACGAGGCGGCGGCGGATTGCGAGACATAGGTCACTTCCTTGCCGCGCAGGGCGCGCAGCGCCTGCGGGCCCGCGGTGCGGATTTCCCGCCCGTTCAGCCGGATCGTGCCGCCGGTCAGCCGCACCCCGCCGCGGCCATAGGCCATGGCGGACAGGCCGATGGTGGACTTGCCGGCGCCGGATTCGCCGATCAGCCCCAGCACCCGGCCGCGCTGCAACTGCAGGTCGACGCCATGGACCAGCGTCACCTCCTTCGGCGGCTCGCCGGGCGGATAGGCGGTGGCCTCGATGACAAGGCCCTTGATGTCGAGAAGCAGGTCGTCAGCCACCGCGGCCCCCTTTCAGGCTGGAGGTGCGGGTCAGGATCCAGTCCGCGACCAGGTTGACGCTGATCGCCAGCGCGGCGATGGCCCCGGCAGGCAGCAGCGCCGCCGACTTGCCGTAGATCAGCCCGTCCTTGTTCTCCTTCACCATGCCGCCCCAGTCCGCCAGCGGCGGCTGCACCCCGAGGCCGAGGAAGGAAAGCGTGGAGATGAACAGCACCGCGAAGATGAAGCGCAGGCCGAACTCGGCCACCAGCGGCGACAGGGCATTGGGCAGGATCTCGCGGAAGATCACCCAGTTGCCCTTCTCGCCGCGCAGCTTCGCCGCCTCAACATAATCCATCACCGCGATATCGGCGGCGACGGCGCGCGACAGCCGGAAGACGCGGGTGGAATCCAGCACCCCCATCACCAGGATCAGCACGGTCAGGTTCAAGGGCAGCACCGACAGCAGCACCAGCGCCACGATCAGCGCCGGGATCGCCATCACCAGGTCGACAGCGCGCGACAAGAGCTGGTCCACCCACCCGCCCTTCACCGCGGCCAGGAAGCCGAGGAAGGACCCCAGCGAGAAGGCCAGCACCGAGGAGGCCAGCGCCACGAAGATGGTGATCTGCGCGCCGTAGATCAGCCGCGAAAGGATGTCGCGGCCGATGGTGTCGGTGCCCAGCCAGAAGCTGGCCGAGGGGCTTTCCCAGACCCCGCCGACCGGGGCGTCGATCGGATAGGGGGCGATGAAATGGGCGAAGACCGCGATGAACAGGAAGCCGCCGGTCAGCACCATCCCGACGAGGGCAGAGAAGGGTATCCTCATTTCGGGTGCCTCAGCCGCGGGTTGGCCAGGATGCCGATGATGTCGGCCGCCATATTTAGGAAGATGTAGACCGCGGCGAAGATCAGCCCCACCGCCTGCACCACCGGCAGGTCGCGCTTGGTCACATGGTCGACCAGATACTGTCCAAGGGCGTTGTAGCCGAAGACCACCTCGACCACGACCACGCCCACCACCAGATAGGCCAGGTTCAGCATCACCACGGCGACGACGGGCGCGATGGCATTGGGGAAGGCATGGCGCCAGATGATCGTCATCGGCGACAGGCCCTTCAGCTCGGCCGTCTCGACATAGGCCGACTGCATGACGTTCAGGATCGCCGCGCGGGTCATCCGCATCATATGCGCCAGCACCACCAGCACCAGCACGATCACCGGCAGCGCCACGGCGTGCAGCTTGGCCCAGAAGCCCATGCCGGGGAAGACCATGGCGACCGGCTGGAAGATGGGGAACAGCTGCGTCAGCAGGTAGATGACGAAATAGGCGGCGACGAATTCCGGCAGGCTGATCGTCGACAGCGTGATGCCCGAGATCACCTTGTCCGGCCATTTCCCGGCATAGCGCGCCGCGACCAGACCCAGGATGATCGCCAGCGGCACCGCGATGGCGGCGGCGCAGCCGGCAAGGAACAGCGTGTTGCCCAGCCGCTGGCCGATGGATTGCGCGATGTCGGCGCCGTTGGTCAGCGCCTTGCCCAGGTCGCCGGTCAGGATGCCGCCGAGCCAGGAGAAATAGCGGGTGAGCGGCGGCTGATCCAGCCCCAGCTTCGCCTCCAGGTTGGCCACAGCCTGCGGCGTGGCCGACTGGCCGAGGATCGCCTGCGCGGTGTTGCCCGGCAGCGCCTCGACCCCCAGGAAAATCACCGCCGAAACGGCGAAGAGCAGAAGGAGGCCCAGCGCGATGCGCTGGACCAGCAGTTTCAGGATCGGATGCACCGGCGGGGCCTCAGGCCAGCCAGCACTTCGACGGCGCGCGGTAGTTCATCATCTCGGCGTTGGGATCGTCCACCCAGCCGCCGAGCGCGTCGCTGACACCGGCGACGAATTCGTTGAACATCGGCAGGATCAGGCCGCCCTCGTCGCGGACGATATGGGCCATCTCGGAATACATGCCCTTGCGCTTGTCCTGGTCCAGCTCGGCCCGCGCCGCCATCAGCAGCTCGTCGAACTTGGCGTTCTTGAACTTGGTGTCGTTCCATTCCGCCGTGGACAGATAGGCGGTGGAATACATCTGGTCCTGCACCGGCCGGCCGCCCCAGTAGCTGGCGCAGAACGGCTCGACGTTCCAGACGTTGGTCCAGTAGCCGTCGTCCGGTTCCAGCTGCACCTGCAGCGGGATGCCGGCGGCCTGCGCCGAGGCCGCGAAGAGGTTGGCCGCATCCACCGCACCGGGGAAGGCGCCGGGCGCCGTGCGCATGATGATCGGGCTGCCGTCGTGGCCGGACTTGTCGTAATATTCCTTGGCCTTGGCCGCGTCGTATTCGCGCTGCTCGATGCTGTCGTCGAACAGCGGATAGGCCGCGTTGATCGGGAAGTCGTTGCCGACCGAGCCGAGCCCGCCGAGGATCTTGTCCACCATCTCCTGCCGCTTGATGCCGTATTTCAGCGCCATCCGCAGGTCGTTGTTGTCGAAGGGCGCCTTGTCCACATGCATGATGAAGACATAATGCCCGCGGCCCACCGCGCGGCGCACCTGCACCCCGGGCGCGCCCTTCAGCAGTTCCACGATCTTCGGGTCCACCCGGTTGATCATGTGGACCTGCCCCGCCTGCAGCGCGGCCGTCCGGGCGGTGTTGTCGTTGATCGACAGGATCTCGACCTCGTCGGCATGGCCGGTGTTGGGGTCGAAGTAGTTGGGGTTCTTCTTGTAGGCGTAGCGGACGCCCGGCTCGAAGGTTTCCAGGATATAGGGGCCGGCGCCGATCCCCGCGGTCGGGTTGTCGTAGCCGCCGCCGGGCTGGATGATCAGGTGGTAGTCGGTCAGCAGGTAGGGAAGGTCGGCGGAAGGCGCTTCCAGCGTCAGCTCCAGCTTGTCGCCCTCGGCCTTCATCTCGGCGATGCCCTTGACGATCCCCAGCGCGCCGGATTGCGCATTCTCGTCGGTGTGGCGTTTGTAGGTCGCCATCACGTCCTCGGCCGTCACCGTCTGGCCGTTGGAGAATTCCACGCCCTGGCGGATCTTGAAGGTCCAGACCTTGGAATCGGGCGAGGAGGACACTTCCTCGGCGATCCGCATCTCGACCGAGCCGTCGGGCATCATGTCGACCAGCTGCTCGCCCCATTGCGCGTTGCCGACCTGCGGCACGACCGAGGCGGCCAGCGCCGGGTCCAGCGTGTTGGTGCTTTCGCCGCCGGCGAGACCGGCGCGGATGACCCCGCCCTTCTTCGGCTCGGCGTGGGCGGCCTTGGTGTAAAGCGCGCCCGCAAGCGCTGCCGAGACGCCCAGCGCCGTGGTGCGGCCGACGAATTCACGCCGCGTCATGCGTCCGCGCCGCACGTCCTCGATCATGTGGTCCAGCCGCTGGCTTGCGTCAGACATGTCCGTTCTCCCTGTTGCAGTCCCGGCGTTTTCCGGGGGATTCTTTTGTTGACTCGGGAATCAATAAACCGCGAAGCCCGCCGCGGGGCAAACCTTTTCGCGCTCCCCGGTTACATTTCCTGCCGTGAAACCCCGCTTCCCCTCCGGGCCCGTCCGAAAAGCGGTGCGGCCCTTTCGCCCGGCACTTCGTTTCCTTGCATCGTTGCGTCCGTTCCGTGCTATCGGGCCTCCCGGGCGCGGCTAACCTGCGCCCCGCAGCGCCAAGACCGGAGCCCCCGATGACCCGCCCGAACATCCTGATCCTGATGGTGGACCAGCTGACCGGAACCCTGTTCCCCGATGGCCCGGCGGAGTTCCTGAAGGTGCCGAACCTGCGGAAACTGGCGGCACGCTCGGTCCGCTTCGCCAACAGCTACACCGGCTCGCCGCTCTGTGCGCCGGGGCGGGCCAGCTTCATGTCCGGCCAGCTGCCGCGGCGGACCCGGGTCTACGACAACGCGGCCGAGTTCACCTCGGACATCCCGACCTTCGCCCACCACCTGCGCCGGGCGGGCTATCAGACCTGCCTCTCGGGCAAGATGCATTTCGTCGGCCCCGACCAGCTGCACGGCTTCGAGCAGCGGCTGACGACCGACATCTACCCCGCGGATTTCGGCTGGACCCCGGACTACAGGAAACCGGGCGAGCGGATCGACTGGTGGTATCACAACATGGGCTCGGTCACCGGGGCGGGGGTGGCCGAGATCACCAACCAGCTGGAATACGACGACGACGTGGCCTTCCAGTCGGTGCAGAAGATCTACGACCTGTCGCGCGGGGCCGATCCCCGGCCCTGGTGCCTCTGCGCCAGTTTCACCCACCCGCACGACCCCTTCGTCGCCCGGCGCAAATACTGGGACCTCTACGAAGGCGCCCCCGAGCTGGAGCCGCCCGAGGCGCTGTCCTTCGAGCAGCAGGACCCGCATTCGCAGCGCCTGCTGGAGGCCTGCGACTGGCGCGGGCTGGACGTGCAGCCCGACCACATCCGCCGCTCGCGCCAGGGCTATTTCGCCAATATCTCCTATGTCGACGACAAGATCGGCGAGATCCTCGCCGCGCTGGAGGCGACCCGGCAGGAGGCGATCGTGGTCTTCGTCTCCGACCATGGCGAGATGCTGGGCCGGCGCGGCCTGTGGTTCAAGATGAACTTCTTCGAGGGCTCCGCCCGGGTGCCGCTGATGATCGCAGCGCCAGAGTCGATGGGGGGGCTGGAGCCGCGGCTGGTCGAGGACCCGGTCTCCACCATCGACCTGACGCCCACGCTCTGCGACCTGGCCGGGGTGTCGATGACGGAGGTGATGCCCTGGACCGACGGCGAGTCGCTGCTGCCGCTGGCGAAGGGCGGCATGCGGACGACGCCGGTGGCGATGGAATATGCCGCCGAAGGCTCGATCACGCCGCTGGTGGCGCTGCGGCAGGGGGCGTGGAAATACACCCGCTGCCTGGCCGACCCCGAGCAGCTGTTCGACCTGGCCAACGACCCGGAGGAGGAGACGAACCTCGCCGCCGACCCACGCGCCGCCGAGGTTCTGGCGCATTTCCGCGCGCTGGCCGATGCCCGCTGGGACCTTGCGGCCTATGACGCCGAGGTGCGGCAAAGCCAGGCCCGCCGCTGGGTGGTCTACGAGGCCTTGCGCAACGGCAGCTACTACCCCTGGGACTACCAGCCGCTGCGCGCCGCCTCGGAGCGCTACATGCGCAACCATATGGACCTGAACCTGCTGGAAGAGTCGAAACGCTTCCCGCGCGGGGAGTGAGGCATCCAGAGGCGCGGCTGCCGCCGCATTCCTTTTCGTTGCGGCTGATGGAGTCGCTTGGGGCTGCTGTCGGACTGATGGGGGCATTCTGCCCCCAACCCCCCTGAGGATATTTAAGTCCAGAAAGAGGACAAAGGCCCTCTCCTCTTTCTGGACAATAAATATCCCCGCCGGAGGCATCCGCGGCTTCAACCGGCACACCCTTGCAGAACCGTCCCGCGGCAGTGCCGCCGAGCGGGGGCTCGATGCCCCCCGAGGCGGCTCCCTCAGCGGGCGTCTTTCAGGAGGATCTCCCCCGCCTTCCAGCCGACCAAGATCGAGGGCGCGTTGGTGTTGCCGGCGATCAGGTTGGGGAAGCTGGAGGCATCGGCCACCCGCAGCCCCTCCACCCCATGCACCCTGAGCCGCGCGTCGATCACCGAGGCCGCCGGGTCCGGCCCCATCCTTGCGGTGCAGGAGGGATGGTAGACGGTCCCCGAGCGCTGGCGGAAGTCGTCGATCAGCGCCTCGTCGCTCTGCACCTGCGGGCCGGGGCGGAGTTCCTCTTCCACCCAGCGGGCGAAGCTGGGCTGCGCCGCGATCCGGCGCAGGAACTTCACCGCCAGCAGCATCTCCTCCACATCCTCCGCCGTCGAATAGGCGTTCGCCACGATCTCCGGATGCGCCAGCGGGTCGGGTGAGGCGATGCGGACATGCCCGCGCGAAGTCGGGCGGCAGTTCGACAGCCCCAGCGACAGGCCGGGGAAGGGATCAGGCGTCAAGAGCGGCCGCTCCCCCGCCCTCGGCAGCAGGGTCGAAAACGCCTGCATGTAGAGCTGCATGTTCGGCCGGTCGAGATCGGGCCTGGTGCGGAAGAAGCCGCCGCCGTGGTTGATCGACTTCGCCAGCGGTCCGCCGCCGAGGGCCAGATACCACATCCCCATCAGCGCCTTGCCGAACCAGGGCCGCAGGATGTTGTTGTAGGTCGGCACCTTCATCTTCCAGGTGTAGTTGATGCCGTGATGGTCGGTCAGATGCGCGCCGACATTGGCGTTCTCCACCGCCACCGGGATGCCCATCTCCTGCAGCAGCCCGCCCGGCCCGATGCCGGACAGTTGCAGCAGTTGCGGGGTGTTGATCGCGCCGCCCGACAGGATCACTTCCGCCCGCGCCCGCAGCAGGTGCCGCCGGCCGTCGCGCAGGTATTCCACCCCCACCGCCCGGTTGCCCTCCAGCAGCACCCGCGTCACCTGCGCGCCGGTGACCACGCTCAGGGTCTTCCGCCGCATCGCCGGCCGCAGGAAAGCCCGGGCGGCGGAGTTGCGGCGGCGGCCGCGGATCGTCATCTGGTAGGTCCCGGCGCCTTCCTGGCTTTCGCCGTTGAAATCGTCATTGTAGGGCAGCCCCGCCTCGCCGCAGGCGGTGATGTAATCCTCGACCAGCCAGTGCAGCCCCTTGCGGTTGCGGCTGATGTAAAGCGGCCCGCCCTTGCCGCGCCAGTCGTTGCCGCCGGCCTCGTTGTCCTCGATCTGCCGGTAGGCGGCCAGCACTTCGTCCCAGCCCCAGCCCGGGTTTTCCGCGCCCCATTCGTCGTAATCGGCGCGGTGGCCGCGGATCCAGACCATGGCGTTGATCGAGGACGACCCGCCGAGGATGCGCCCGCGCGGGATATGGTCGCGCTGGCCGTTCAGCCCGGGGTCCGGCTCGGCGCTATACATCCAGTTCACCGCCGGGTTGTAGAACAGCTTGCCGTATCCCAGCGGCATCTGCACGAAGAACCGCCGATCCGAACCGCCCGCCTCCAGCACCGTCACCCGGTGCCTGCCGTTCTCGCTCAGCCGGTAGGCCAGCGCGCAGCCGGCCGACCCGGCGCCGACGATGATGTAATCGGTTTCTTCCATGCGGCTCTCCGGCGGCCCTTCCCGGGAACTCCCCCCGGCTGGCCGAGTTGGGGAGAGGGGAGGCCGGACCCGTGGTAATCCGGCCCGGGGCGGCAGCCTCGACCAAGGGCGACAGCGGATGTCGCAAACAGGGAAGGAATACCCGGCTTGACGCAATGGGGCGAATACGATGCAGCCTTGTCCGGCGGGAACGGACAGGAGCTTGCAATGGACGGGGCCTTCATCCTGGGGACGGCGCGCTGCGGCTCGACGCTGGTCTCGGACATCCTGAACCAGCATCCCGACATCCTCAGCCTGTCCGAGGTGTTCAGCACCGCCGCCTCGCATGCGCTGCTGCCCGGGAAGATGAATGCGGCGCGGTTCTGGCGCGGGCTGGCGGAGCCGAACCCGACCGGGATGCTGATCGGCAACCCGGACGAGGCACCGAAGGAATTCCTCTACGGCCGGGTCGAGAACCCCCGTCACGACCCCTGGCGCTGCCCGCCGCTGCTGGCGGTCGCCCTGCCGCACCTGACCGACCGGCCGGACGACCTGTTCGACTGGCTGGGCGAGCAGGTGCTGCGCCAGCCGGAGCAAAGCTCGGCCGCACATTACCACGACGCCTTCGCCGCGCTGGCCCGCCGGATGGGGCGGACCTCCTGGGTGGAACGCTCGGGCGGATCGATGACCGCCACCCGGACGCTGGCGCGGCTGTTCCCGCGGGCGCGCTTCGTGCTCTTGACGCGGGACGGACCGGACACCGCGCTGTCGATGCGCGACTATCCCGCCACCCGCTACGCGATCCACATGGAGCACCGGCTGCGCCGCCTGGGGCTGGACCTGCTGCACCCCGACCGCCACTACGGCCGTGCCCGGTTCTGGCCCTGGCTGGAACGGCTGGGGTCGCTGGTGCCGCAGCAGCCGCTGCTGGACCGCCAGCCCGACGTGGCGATGGCCGGCGGCTTCTGGGCGCGGATGATCCGGCAGGGGGTGGAGGAGTTCCTCCACCTGCCCGAGGGGCGGCGGATGTATCTCAGCTACGAGGCGCTGGTGCGGGAACCGGAGGCGCAGATCGCCCGGCTGGGCCGCTTCCTGACCGGCAGCGCGCCGGAGGGCTGGGTGGCCAAGGCCGCCCGCCTGCCGCAGCCGCGCCCGTCACGCGCCGCCGCCCTGCCGGAGGCCGAGCGGCAGCGGCTGGAGGCGGCCTGCGCACCGGGCACCCGGGCGCTGGCCGCCTTGCAGCGCGATCACCTGCCCTTCCAGACCGGGTCGCGCTTCTCGGCGAAGGCGCGGGCACCTTCCAGCTGGTCCTCGGAGGAATAGAGCCGGTCCACCGTCGGCATCTGCCGCTTGGTCACCCGGTTCAGCGCGTCCTGGAAGCGCATGTTCTCGGCCTCGCGCACCACCTCCTTGATCGCGGCATAGACCAGCGGGGGCCCCGATTCCAGCAGCCGCGCCAGATCCCAGGCCTTGGCAAGCAGCTGATCCGGCTGGCAGATTTCCTTGATCAGGCCCCAGCGGAAGGCCTCCTCGGCGTCGAACCAGCGGCCCGTCAGCAGCAGGTCCATCGCCACGTGATAGGGAATGCGCTTCGGCAGCTTGATGCTGGCCGCATCGGCCACGGTGCCCGAACGGATTTCCGGCAGGGCGAAGGTGGCGGTGGTGGAACACAGGATGATGTCGCCCGACAGCGCCAGTTCCAGCCCGCCGCCGCAGCAGATGCCCTGCACCGCCATGATCACCGGCTTGTTCAGGTTGGGCAGTTCCTGCAACCCACCGAAGCCGCCGACGCCGTAGTCGCCGTCGACCGCATCGCCATCGGCCGCGGCCTTCAGGTCCCAGCCGGGGCAGAAGAACTTCTCGCCTTCGGAGCGGACGATGCAGACCCGCAGCGAGTCGTCGTCGCGGAAGTCGCGGAACACCACTCCCATCACCCGGCTGGTCTTCAGGTCGATGGCATTGGCCTTGGGCCTGTCGAGGGTGACTTCGAGGATGGCGCCCTCGCGCCGCGTCTTCACCGGACCTTCGGTTCGCATTTCCATGGGCATGTCTCAGACCTTCCTGATCAGCGCATCCACCGCCACGGCCCCTTCGGGCCGGACGAGGACGGGGTTGATTTCGATTTCCTCAAGCGTGCCGTCGGCCAGCATCAGCGCGCCCAGCCGGACGGCGATCCCGGCGACGGCGGCCATGTCGGCCTTCGGCCGGCCGCGGTAGCCGTCCAGGAGCGGCCAGAGCCGCAGGTGCCGCATCGCCTCCAGCACCTGCTCCGCCGTCGCGGGCAGCACCAGTGTCACGGTATCGGCCAGCACCTCGGCGGTGACGCCGCCCATGCCGAGGGTCAGGGTGACGCCATAGACCGGATCGCGGCGCAGGCCCAGCAGGACCTCGGCCACCGCGCCGGTCACCATCTCCTCCACCAGATAGCCGGCAGCGCCGGGCATCTCCTGCTGGCCTTCCAGCGAGGCCAGCCCAAGCCGCACCGCCCCCGCCTCGGTCTTGTGCGCGAAGCCGAGGCCCTTGAGGACATAGGGCGGGGTCAACCCCGCCACGTCCAGCGTCTGCAACGTCGCCCCCGTCACCGACCGCGGCACCGCCACCCCCGCCGCCGCCAGCAACGCCTTGCCCTCGGCCTCGCTCAGCATCGCGGCCTCGCGCGGCGGCAGCGCCTGCGCCGGCCGCCAGCCCGGCAGCCCGGCCGGGGTCTGCGCCGCCCGGATCGCCGCCAGCGCGGTCTCCAGCCCCAGGAGTGCGCAGACCCCCTGCTCGCGCATCTCCGCCACCCGCCCTTCACCGAAGTTCTCGGCCATCGAGGCGACCGGGAAGGCGATCCTGCCCGTGGCCTTCTGCGCCGCGACGATGGCGTTCAGCGCCGGCCGATACCAGTCGTCGGAACAGCGGTCGGTCCGCGGCGTGTCGATGATGTAGATGCCGGCGTCGTAGGCCTCCAGCATCGCGGTGAAGACCTCGGTGGTCTTCGGCCCGTCGCCCCAGATGAAGGTGTGGTAATCCAATGGGTTGGAGATGGTGGGGATTTCCCCCAGCACCGCGAACAGCCGGTCGTGCGTCGCCTGCGGCACGGCCGGGAAGTCGATCCCGAACGGCGCCGCCAGATCGGCGACCAGCCCGGCCTCGCCGCCCGAACAGGACAGCGAGCAGATGCGGCGGCCGATCTGCGGGCCGTGCAGGTGGAAGATCTTCAGCGTCTCGATCAGTTCCGAGGGCGTGTTCACCTCCGCCACCCCGATCTGCCGCAGGAAGGCGCTGGAGGCCGCCCCGCCCCCCGCCAGCGAAGCGGTGTGCGAGGCGGCGGCCGTGCGGGAAAGCTCGGTCTTGCCCGACTTGATCGCCACCACCCCCTTGCCCATGGCGCGGGCCTTCTCGGCCAGCGCGGCGAAGGCCGGGGCATCGTCGATCCCCTCGATGTAAAGCCCCACCGCCGTGACCCGCGGATCGTCCAGCAGCGCCCCGGTCAGCTCGGCCAGGCCGACGACAGCGGCATTGCCGAGACAGGCGACATAGGCCACCGGCAGCCCCCGCGCCTGCATCCCGAGGTTGATGACGATGTTCGAGGATTGGCTGACCAGCGCCACGCCCCGGTCGACCCGGACGCCGCCGTGCTGGTCGGGCCACAAGAGCGCGCCGTCGAGATAGTTGATCACGCCATAGCAGTTGGGCCCGAGGATCGGCATCTCCCCCGCCGCCGCGACCAGTTGCTCCTGCAACCCGGCCTCGCCGGCCTCGGTCCAGCCGGAGGCGAAGCAGATCGCCCCGCCGCCGCCGATCCGGCGCAGGTCCTCGACCACCTCCAGCGTGGCATGGCGGTTGACGCCGATGAAGGTGGCATCCGGCGGCTCCGGCAGGTCGGCGAGACTGGGGTAAGCCTTGAGGCCCCCGATCTCGGCCTTGGTCGGATGCACCGGCCAGACCGGCCCGGCAAAGCCCATCTTGCCGCATTGCTCGATGACGTTCAGCGCCCAGCTGGCGCCCAGAACAGCGATGTGGCGCGGGCGGAGCAGACGGTCGAGGCGCGTCATCTGCAGCCTCCGGCCCGGCGGAAAGCGCCGGGGGCCGTCTGCCCCCGGACCCCCGAGGATATTTGGGGACAGATGAAAGGGGAAGAAAGGCGCCCTGCCCCGGCGGACCGAGGCAGGGTTTCACCCGTCACGGTCATCGGCGTCCCCGCCTGTACCGTGGAATCAGCTTTGCAGACCAAGGTTAACAAATCCTTTCATCTGTCTCTAAATATCCCGGGGGGTCCGGGGGGCTGGCCCCCCGGCCGTCGATGCAGCAGGCCGTCCTCAGGCCCCCAGCGCCCGCAGCATTTCCCGGCTGATGATGTGGCGCTGGATTTCCGAGGTGCCCTCCCAGATCCGCTCCACCCTTGCGTCGCGCCAGATCCGTTCCAGCGGCAGTTCGTCCATCAGCCCCATGCCGCCGTGGATCTGGATCGCCTCGTCGGCGATCATCGCCAGCACCTCGGTGGCCTTCAGCTTGGCCATCGACATGTCGGCCTCGGTCACCGTGCCCTGGTCGTATTTCCACGCCGCCTCGCGGGTCAGCAGCTCCGCCGCCTTCAGCTCCAGCGCCATGTCGGCCAGCTTGAAGGAAATCCCCTGGAACTTGCCGATCAGCTGGCCGAACTGCTTGCGCTCCGCCGCATAGGCCAGCGCCAGCCCCAAGGCCCGCTCGGCCCGGCCGAGCGAGGTGGAGGCCACCTGCAGCCGGGTCGCGCCCAGCCATTTGCCCGCCACCTCGAAGCCCTTGTGGACCTCGCCGAGAATCTGGCTCTTCGGCAGCCGGCACTCGTCGAACTCCAGGATCATGTTGTTGTAGCCGCGGTGGCTGACGTTCCTGTAGCCGTCGCGCACCGTGAAGCCGGGGGTGCCCTTGTCGACCAGGAAGGCAGTGATCAGCTTCTTCTTGCCGCGCGGGGTGTCCTCTTCCCCGGTCGCCACCCAGACGATGGCGAAATCCGCCACATCGGCGTGGGAGATGAAGTGCTTGGTGCCGTTCAGCACGAAATCGCCGCCGTCTTCCCGCGCGAAGGACTTCATCCCGCGCAGGTCGGACCCCGCGCCGGGTTCCGTCATCGCCTGGCAGTCGTGCCGCTCGCCGCGGACGCAGGGGAACAGGTAGCGGTCGCGCTGTTCGCCCTCGCAGGCCATCAGGATGTTCGAGGGTCTGCAAACCGTGGTCCAGTGCAGGGCGTAATTGGCCTTGCCGAGTTCCTTTTCGTAAAGCAGCCAGGTCAGGGTATCGAGGCCGGCGCCCCCCACCTCCACCGGCATGTTCGCGGCGTAGAGACCCGCCGCCATGGCCTTGGCCTGCAACTCCTGCCGCAGATCCTCGCGCAGGACGCCGGTCCGCTCGACCTCCTGCTCGTGCGGATAAAGCTCCGCCTCGACGAAGGCCCGCGTGGTGTCGACGATCATCCGCTGTTCTTCGTTCAGCCCGAAATCCATCGCCTCACCCCTTCTTCTGGCCGATGGCGCGGCCCGCGCCTTCCGGCAGCGGCAGCCCCGCATGGGCCTCGGCAATCGCCTTCAGCTTGGCCCAGACCTCCGGCGCCGCGGCCACGGTCTTGCCCGCCTTCATGTCCACATGCAGGCAGAGCTGTTCGATGGTGGCGACGCAGTCCTCGCCCCGCATCACCCGCACGAAGGACCGGAAGCGCTTCTCGTCGGCCGAAATGATCTGCAAGGTGCCGGTCAGCCGGTCGCCCAGGCGCGCCTCGCCGAGGTGGCGGATGTGGGTCTCGGCCGAGTAGTAGCTGTGCCCTGCCGTAACGTAGTCCATCCCGGCGCCGATCAGCCGCAGGAAGGCGTCGATGGTCTCGGAATTGGCGAAGTAGTAGCGGCTTTCGGTCATGTGGCCGTTGTAGTCGATCCAGCCCGGCAGCACCTGCATATGCGCCATCACCAGCGGCTCGGCCTTGGGCGCCGAGTCGGTCTGGGCATGGAAGGCCGCCGCCCGTGCCTCGTCATGTTCGCGCAGCACCTTGCCGGCGCCCCAGTTGCGCTCCTTCAGCACCCGCAGGAAGCCCACCAGGTTCTGGTCGCGGATGCGTTCCAGCTCGCGGATGCCATACATGCCGGATTGCGCGTCGGACTGGCTGGCCACCAGGTCGACCAGTTCCTCGTTGAACTCGGGCACGTCCATCAGCTTGGACCAGGGGAATTTCAGCGTCGGGCCGAACTGCGCCATGAAATGCCGCATCCCGGCCTCGCCCCCGGCGATGCGATAGGTCTCGAACAGGCCCATCTGGCCCCAGCGCAGGCCGAAGCCCATGCGGATCGCCTCGTCGATCTCCTCGGTGGTGGCGATGCCGTCCTTCAGCATCCACAGGGCCTCGCGCCAGACCGCCTCGAGGAAGCGGTTGCCGATGAAGGCGTCGATCTCGTGGCGGACCACCAGCGGGAACATGCCGATGTCCTTCATGATCTGCACCGTCTTCTCGACGGTGGCAGGCGGGTTCTTCTCCGACCCCGAGACCTCGGACAAGGGCAGCAGGTAGACCGGGTTGAACGGATGCGCGACGATGATGTTTTCCGGCGCAGGAGACCCCTTCTGCAGATCGCTGGCCTTGAAGCCGGAAGTGGAGGAGCCGATCAGCACCCCGGGATTGGCCTGCTGCAACTGGGCATAGACCTTGTGCTTCAGCTCGATCCGTTCCGAGACCGATTCCTGCACATATTCCGCGCCCTCGACCGCCTCGGCCATGGTCCCGGCGAAGCTGAGTTTCCCTTCGGGAGGCATCGGCACGTCCGACAGCGCCGGCAGCGCCAGCCGCGCGTTCGACAGCACCGCATTGATCTTCCGCTCGGCCTCGGGGTCCGGGTCGAACACTGCCACGTCCCAGCCGTTGAGCAGGAACCGCGCGGCCCAGCCGCCGCCGATGACCCCTCCCCCGATGATTGCCGCTTTTCTATTCGTCATTACCGATCTTCCCGCTCGTGGGCCGAGGTCCATGTGAACCGGCCCGGATGAATGAAACCCATGCTCCGACCATGGCCGCCAGTCCCAGAACAGGCAGGACATAGGAGCCGCCCGTCAGGGCGAGGAAAAGACGCAGATCACCGCCCGCCGGGGCCAGCGCATAATCCGGATGGAGCGTTCGACCGGCGCCGAGCCAGGCCCAGACCACCACCGTCAGAACAGCCGCAAGATGAAAGACGAGCAGCTTGAACTGCCGCCGATAGCCCAAGGCCGCGCCAAAAACCGCCCCGAGAACCACGGCAGCAGCAATGCCCGATTGGACAATCGTCGTCGACATTCAGAACCTCGTATGCCCGATCATCGCAGCCTTCCGCGCCATTCGCGCCATCCTTCCCTGTTGTCCCGCACCTCCGGGCGTCAATCCACGCAGATCGCCAGTTGCCGGCCCTGCCCGTCCAGAAACTCGTAGCAGCCGAACAGCGGCGTCACCTTGGAGCAGGTCCGGCTCTCGGCCAGACACACCCCCTCGCAATCGGCGGCCATGGTGCAGGCCTTGCCCGCATCCTTCAGCGGCCGGATGCAGATCTCGTCCGGCAGCATCCCGCCGCGCCCGACCGAGCCGCCCGCGGCCAGGCACTCCGCCCGCTCCGCCGCCGAGAGCGGCTTGCCTTCCGGCAGGACGGGCGGCTCCTCGGTGCAGCCGGCCAGCACGAAAGCCAGCGCCATGCCGATCCATGCTCCTCGCATCTTCCGCCCCTTCCTTGACCCGAATGCTCCCGCCGGAGGCTCGGCTATTTCCCCGCCGGCGCCCGCTTCTCCAGCTTCAGCCGCGCCCGCACCTCGGCGGGGGTGATCACCCTTGCGCCCAGGTTCTCGATGATCGTCGCCGCGCGTTCCACCAACTGCGCGTTGGTCGCCAGCACGCCCTTGTCCAGCCAGAGGTTGTCCTCCAGCCCCACCCGCACGTTGCCGCCGCCCAGCACCGCCGCGGCGACATAGGGCATCTGGTTGCGGCCGAGGGCAAAGGCCGACCAGTGCCAGTGCTTCGGCACGTTGTTGACCATCGCCAGATAGGTGTTCAGGTCGTCCGGCGCCCCCCACGGCACGCCCATGCACAGCTGCACCAGCACCGGGTCGGGGATGATCCCCTCTTCCGCCAGGGTCCTGGCGAACCACAGGTGGCCGGTGTCGAAGGCCTCGATCTCGATCCTTACGCCGCTGTCGACCATGCGCTTGGCCATGTCGCGCAGCATCCCGGGCGTGTTGACCATCACATAATCGGCTTCGTTGAAGTTCATCGTGCCGCAGTCCAGCGTGCAGATCTCCGGCCGGCATTCCACCACATGCTGAACCCGTTCGGTCGCGCCGGCCATGTCGGATTTCTGCGACATCCGGTTCATCGCCTCGGTGCCGTCGAACAGCATGTCGCCGCCCATGCCGGCGGTCAGGTTCAGCACCACGTCGGTGTCCGAGTCGCGGATGCGCTCGGTCACCTCCCGATACAGCGCCGGATCGCGGGCGGGCTTGCCGGTCTCGGGGTCGCGGACGTGGCAATGCACCACCGCGGCGCCAGCCTTGGCCGCGGCGATGGCGCTTTCGGCGATCTGCTGCGGGCTGCGCGGCACATGGGGGGAACGGTCCTGCGTGCCGCCCGAGCCGGTGACGGCGCAGGTGATGAAGACTTCGCGGTTCATGGTCAGCGGCATGGAATCCTCCCTCGGTCTGGCGGATACCATAGCCCCCTTGGCAAGGCGTGCTTGGCATATTACGCAATTCCCATGACGGAAAATGCAATCTTCACGCCCTCGCGCGCGGCGCTGACCATCGCCCTTCTGGTGTTGCCGCAGGCCTCGATCCTCGAAGTCGCCTCGGCGCTGGACCCCTTGCGCAACGCCAACCGCCAGCTGCGGCAGGAGGCGTTCCGCTGGCGCGTGGTCACCCCGGACGGGGCGCCGGCACCGCTGACCTGCGGGCTGTCGCTGCCCTCCTCCGGTCCGCTGGCGGCGGCCGAGGGGGCCGAGGCGCTGATCGTCATCGCCGGCTACCGGCTGGACGAGGTGGCGACCCGGCCGCTGATCCGCGAGTTGCGCCGGATCGCGCCGCGCTTCGCCCTGGTCGGCGGCATCGACGCCGGCCCCTGGGTGCTGGCGCGGGCGGGGCTCTTGGACGGCCACCGGGCCACCGTGCATTGGGAGGATCAGGAGGACCTCGCCGCCCGCCACCCCGAGATAGACGTGGTGCCCGACCGCTATGTCATCGACCGCAACCGGGTGACCATCGGCGGCGCGGCCCCGGCGCAGGACTTCATGCTGCACCTGATCCGCGCCCGCCACGGCGCCGGGCTGGCGCGGCAGGTGGCGCTGTCCTTCCTGTCCACCGTCCGCCCCGGCGGGGAGCCGCAGCTCTCCCGTCCCGGAACCGACCCGGCGATGGACCCCCGCGTCGCCCGCGCCGCCGCGCGGATGGAGGCGCGGCTGGACGCGCCGGAAAGCACCGCCGAGACGGCGGCGGCGGTCGGCCTGTCGCCCCGGCGGCTGGAGGTGCTGTTCCGCCAGGCCTTCGGCACCACGCCGGGCGCCCATGGCCTCGCGCTGAGGCTGCAGGCCGCCCGCCGGATGCTGGCCGAGACGCAGCACCCGCTGGCCGAGGTGGCGCTGCGCACCGGCTTCACCAGCCCCGCCACGCTGAGCCGCGCCTTCCGCAAGGCCTTCGGCCAGCCGCCCGGCGCGCTGCGACGGCCCTGACGCCCGATCTTTCGCCGAAAGATCGTGTCCTTACGCCGCGTCCAACAGGCCCCGGCCCTTCAGCAGCGCCTCCACCCCCGGCATCCGGCCGCGGAACTTCAGATACAGCGCCTCGGCCTCCTCGGACCCGCCGGCCGAGAGGATGAAGCGCTCCAGTTTCTCGGCGGTGGCGGGGTCGAAGGGGTCGCCGGTCTCCTCGAAGGCGGCGAAGGCGTCGGCGTCCATCACCTCGGACCACATGTAGCTGTAATATCCGGCGGAATAGCCGTCGCCCGAGAACACATGGGCGAAATGCGGCGTGGCATGGCGCATCCTTATCGCCCGCGGCATCCCCATCGCCTCCAGCACCTCGGCCTGTTTCTGCATCGGATCGGCCGGCGGCGGGCCGCTGTGGAACTCCAGGTCCACCATGGCGGAGGCGACGAATTCCACCGTGGCAAAGCCCTGATCGTAAGTCCCGGCATCCAGAAGCCGCTTCAGCAGGTCCGCCGGCATCGGCTCCCCGGTCCGGTAGTGCTTCGCATGGGCCTCCAGCACCGCCGGCACCTCCAGCCAATGCTCGTAGAGCTGGCTCGGCAGCTCCACGAAATCGCGGGCGACCGAGGTGCCGGAGATGAAGCCATAGGTCACGTCCGACAGCATCTGGTGCAGCGCATGGCCGAATTCGTGGAACAGCGTGCGGGCGTCGTCGTAGGACAGCAGGCAGGGATCGCCCTTGGCGAAGTTGCAGACATTCACCACGATGGGCCGCTGGTCGCCGCCCAGCCTGCGCTGCGACCGCATCGCCGAACACCAGGCGCCCGAGCGTTTCGATCCCCGCGCGAAATAATCGCCCAGGAAGACCGCGACGTGTTCACCGCGCCGGGTGACCTCCCAGCCCCGCACATCCGGGTGGTAGAACGGGCCTTCGATCTGCCGGAACTCCAGCCCGAACAGCCGATGCGCGCAGTCGAACATCGCCCCCAGCATGGCGTCGAGCGAGAGGTAGGGCTTCAGCGCCGCCTCGTCGAGGTCATGCTCGGCCTTGCGCCGCTTCTCGGAATAGTAGCGCCAGTCCCAAGGCTCCAGCGGCGCAGGCAGGCCGTCGGCGCGCAGCATCGCCTCCAGCACCGCGGCATCCTCCAGCGCCTTGGCCCGGGCCGGCTGCCAGACCCGCATCAGCAGGTCGCGCACCGCCGCAGGAGTCTTCGCCATCTCCGGCTCCAGCTTGAAGCTGGCGAAATCAGCATAGCCGAGAAGCGCCGCCCGCTCCGCCCGCAGCGCCAGAATCTCGGCGGCGATGGCCCGGTTGTCGGTCTCGCCGCCGTTCGCCCCCCGCGCCACCCAGGCCTCATAGGCCTTCTGCCGCAAGGCCCGGCGGGGCGAAAACTGCAGGAAGGGCACGATCAGGCTGCGGTTCAGCGTCACCACCGGACCGAGGCCGCGCTCGGCCCCCGCCGCCCGCGCCGCCTCGACCACGAAGCCCGGCAGGCCCTCCAGATCGGCCTCGGCCAGTTCCATGAACCAGCTGCGCTCGTCCGCCAGCAGGTTCTGGGAAAACCGCGTCCCCAGCACGGCGAGCCGCGCCTTCACCGCCGTCAGCCGTTCCGCCGCCGCGCCCTCCAGCGCCGCGCCCGAGCGCAGGAACATCCGCCGATACAGTTCCAGCACCCGCAACTGCTCCGCCGTCAGCCCCAGCCCCTCGCGCCCCTGCCAAAGCGCCTCGATCTTTGCCCAGAGCGCCTTGTTGTTGGTGATCTCGCTGGAAAACGCGCTCATCTTCGGCGCCAGATCGCGCTGCAAGGCCTCGCGCGCGTCGTTGGAATCCGCCCCGGCGAGATTGTAGAAGACCCCCGCCACCCGGTCGAGATCAGCCTCCGCCAGTTCCAGCCCTTCGATCACCCCGGCGAAATCCGCCGCCTCCCCCTCTGCGATCCCGGCAACCGCTGCCCGGGCGCGTGACAAAGCCTCGTCGAAGGCCGGCGCGAAATCCTCGTCGCGAATCGACGCAAAGGGCGGCAGGCCGAAGGGCGTGTCCCATTTCTCCAGCAATATGTTCATCGCTATGTCTCCTTCGGAAAGGCCCTTCATCTTGGCCCAAATACTCCACGGGGTAGTCCATTGGTTTCGCCATCGGTTCGAGAAACCAATGGACTGGGGGGTGTGAAACCCCCGCTGCCTACGCCTCCCGCCCGCGCGTCCGCATCCTGGCCTCGAACCGGCGCAAGAGCAGCGACAGGCCGATGGTCATCACCAGATAGATCAGCGCCGCCACGTTGTAGGTCTCGAAATAGCGGAAGTTCCCCGCCGCCGTCACCTTCGCCAGCTGCGCCACGTCGCCGATCCCCAGCACGGCGACCAAGGAGCTGTCCTTCACCATCGCCACGAAATCGTTGCCGAGCGGCGGCAGGATCATGCGGAAGGCCTGCGGAAAGACGATGTGGCGAAAGCGCTGCCAACCGTTCAGGCCAAGGGCCATCGCCGCCTCCACCTGGCCCTTGTCCACCGCCTGCAACCCGGCCCGGAAAATCTCGGCCAGGAAGGCGGAATAGGCCAGCATCAAGGCCAGCACCGCCCGCCACAGCAGCGGCACATCGCGGGTCCGCAGCACGGGCTCTCCCCCGAAGGCGGTCGCCACCCAGTTCGCCGCCTGCACCAGCCCCGGCACCAGCACGAAGGCGACGTAGAGCAGCAGCACCAGGATCGGCACCCCCCGCATCATCTCGATATAGAGCCGGGCGATCTGGCGCAGCACCACATGCCGCGACAGCCCCATCACCGCCAGCCCGAGCCCGATCAGGCAGGCGCCGAGATAGGCGAAGACCGAGACGCCGATGGTGATCCAGACCCCCTTGCCCAGGGTCCGCAGCGCCGCACGGTAGGTCTCGTCCGACAGCATCTCCCACAACAGCCAGAGGCCGGTGACCGCAAGGATCGCCAGCCACCAGGGAAAATCCTTTTCGGGCTTCGGGTTCGGCGTCATCGGACCGGCCCCGGGGGTTCAGGTCGCCCCGGGGCCCGCGGGCTCATTCGCCCATCTTGTAGTCGACGAACCACTTCTGGTTCAGCGCATCCAGGGTGCCGTCCGCCTTCATGCTGGCGATGGCGGCATTGACCGGCGCCACCAGCTCCGACCCTTTCGGGAAGATGAAGCCGAAATCCTCGGCCGCCAGCGGCGCGCCGATGATCTTCAGCGTGCCGTTCGAGGCGCCGACATAGCCGTTGGCCGCGGTGGAATCCGACAGCGTCAGGTCCACGTCGCCGGTCTTCAGCGCCTCCAGCCCGGCGCCGAAGGTCTCGAACTTGATGATGCGGGAGTTCTCCTCGTTGCCGTCCAGGATCTCGTAGACCGCGGCATAGAAGGGCGAGGTGCCGGGCTGCGCCGAAACCAGCAGGTTCGGGTCGGCGGCGAAGCCGGCGGCGTCGGTGAAGCGGGTCTCGTCCGCCCGCACGATCATCAGCATTTCCGAGCGCATGTAGGCGTCGGAGAAGTCCACCTTCTCCTTGCGCTCGTCGTTGATGGTGATGCCGGTCATGCCAAGGTCGTACTGGCCTTCCGCCACCGCGGGGATCATCGCGTCCCAGCTGGTGTTCTCGTATTTCACCGTGGCGTTCAGCCGCTTGGCGATCTCGGCCATGGCGTCGTATTCCCAGCCGACGGCGTTGCCGTCCTTGTCCAGGAACTGCAGCGGCGGATAGGCATTCTCGGTCACCACGGTGATCTCCTGGCCGCCGAGGTCCGGCAGGTCCTGGGCGAAGGTGGCCGTGGCGGCGAAGGACAGCGCGAGCGCGCCGAGGGCAGCGGTCAGTTTCATGGGTCAGGCTCCCGTCAGGTTCCGCGCGACTATGGGCAAGGCCGGGGCGGCTTGCAAGCGGCCGCCCGCCTGTGCATCTGCGCACCATCCCCCGCCGGTGCTGCCGGATTGCGCGGCGGCCCCGCCGGCCCCATCCTTGGCGCAGCAGCAAAGGAGAAGCGGCGATGCCCCGGATGCCCAGCTATTTCATCAGCCACGGCGGCGGCCCCTGGCCCTGGATGCCCGACTGGCGGGCGATGTTCGCCAATCTGGAGGCCAGCTTCGTGCAGATGGTCAAGGACCTGCCCGAGCGCCCGAAGGCGATCCTGATGATCTCGGGCCATTGGGAGGACGACAGTTTCGCCGTCATGTCCTCGGCCTGTCCGCCGATGGTCTACGACTACCACGGTTTCCCGCCGCACACCTTCCAGATCACCTATCCCGCCCCCGGCGCGCCCGATCTGGCGCAGCGCGCCGCTGACCTGATCCGCGCCGCAGGCCTGCCCGCCCGGCTGGATGACCGGCAGGGCTACGACCACGGCTGCTTCGTCCCCGCCTTCGTCATGTATCCCGACGCCTCGATGCCGCTGTTCCAGGTCTCGCTCCGCCGCGGCTATAGCCCCAAGGAGCATTTCGCCCTCGGCCGTGCGCTGGCGCCCTTGCGCGACGAAGGCGTGCTGATCCTCGGCTCCGGCCTTTCCTACCACAACCTGCGGCTCTTCGGCCCGCAGGCCAAGGTCCCGTCCGAGGCTTTCGACGCCTGGCTGGCCGAGACCCTGGCCCTGCCCGCCGCCGAACGGACCGAGCGGCTGATCCGCTGGGAAGAAGCTCCCTATGCCCGGGTCTGCCACAAGGAGGAGGATCACCTCGTCCCTCTCTTCGCCGCCCTCGGCGCGGCGGAAGCGGAGCCCGCGACCATGGTCTACCACGACAAGGACCTGTTCGGCGGCGTCACCGCATCGAGCTACCGCTTCGGCTGAAGCGCCCGATTTTTCGCCGGAAAATCGTGTCCCCGCCTCACAGCTGGACATGGATATGGTCGTCGTGCCGCGCCGCCCGGCAGCCCTGGAAGCGCAGCTTGCCGCCCGACACCCCCAGGCGGGCGGCCAGCGGCGGCTCCAGGAACACCTTGCCCACCCGCGTGTCGGACAACAGCGCCCGCAGCAGCGCCGCGGTGCGTTCCGGCTCCAACTCCAGCCCGGCCATCGCCGGCCGCAGCCAGCGCATCTCCCAGCGGAAGGTGGGGAAGGCGGGCGGGCAGGTCTCCTCCCCCGCCCGCTCGAAGGCGAAGTAGCCGATGGGCGACTTCGTCCGACCCACCGCATAGCCGCGCTCGTCGGCATAGAAGAAGGCGAAGTCCAGCTTGTCGCCGTCGCCGTGGCTCAGGTGCGGGATCATCGGGAAGCCGGACAGGAAGGGGAAATTGCCGTCCAGCGCCAGCGTCACCGTGCCCGGGTGGTCCCGCGCCACCCGCTCGGCGGCCCGCTGCGCCACCTCCCGCAGCTCGGGGCTGACGAAGTTGCGCAGGGTGACGCAGTAGAAGGCCGACTGCATCCGCAGCGGCCCGCCCCGGCAGGGGATCGGCTCCCGGCCCAATTGCGGCGCGGCCAGCTGCGCCACGGCCCAGAGCAGCCCGTAGGCCAACAGGAACGCCGCCCACCGCCGGCGCCGGAAAGCCAGCGCCACAACCCAGGCGATACCGCCCAGCTGGGTGATCGCCGTCAGGGTCAGGACGGCCGCCCCGTGTAGCACAAATCGCACCAGAAACCCTCTTCCCAGGCCGGTCTTCCGCCTCCACTCTGTCACCGACAGCACCGGAGACGCAAATGGCCCGTTCCCTCCTTGCCCCCGCCGTCCTTGCCCTGCTCGCTACCCCCGCCCTTGCCGAGGGTGAGGTGGACCTGCGGATCATGTCCTTCAACATCTGGTATGGCGGGGTGCAGGTCAGCCAGCCGCAGCTGATCGAAGTCATCCGCGCGGCCGATGCCGACATCGTCAGCCTGCAGGAACCCGACGGCCAGACCGCGGCCATCGCCGCCGCCGCGGGCTACCCCTACGTCGACCTGCGCCGCCACATCATCAGCCGGGTTCCGCTGTTCGACCCCAAGCTGGGCGAGCGGACCGAGGAAGGCCAGGCCCCCTATCCCCTCGCCGGGCTGGACGCCGATGCGCCGCATGTCTGGGCCATGGTCGCGCCCGGGCAGGTGATCGCGCTCGGCAACCTGCACCTGTCCTCCGACCCCTACGGCCCCGACCTGCTGCGCGACGGCGCCACGCCCGAGGAGGTGCTGGCGGCGGAAAACGAGGTCCGGCTGGCCGAGATCGACGCCTATGCCGCGGGGATGGAGCCGCTGGTCGCCAAGGGCATCCCGGTCGTCGTCACCGGCGATTTCAACAGCCCCTCGCATCTGGACTGGACCGAGACCGCCAAGGGATCGCGCCCGCAGCAAAGCATCGCCCTGCCCTGGCCGGTGACGCAGAGGATGGAGACCGCAGGCTTCGCCGACGCCTTCCGCACCGCCCACCCGGACCCGGTGGCGCGGCCCGGGATCAGCTATTCTCCCGGCTTCCCCTGGCCCCTGCAGGTGGAGGGCGAAAGCCTGGACCGCATCGACTACATCTTCGCCGCCAATGCCGAGGTCCGCGGGGCCGAGCTCTGGGGCGAGCCCGGCAACCCGGACGTAGACCGCGGCTTCGCGCCCTGGCCCTCGGACCACCGCGCCGTCATCGCCGACCTGACCGTCACCCCCGCCCCGGCCCCCGCCCTCCTGGCGGTGGAGCCGCGGCTGGTGCCGGAAGGCGGCACCTTCCTCGTCCGCGGCTATCTGCCCGGCGATGCCACCTGGGGCGTCCGCATCGTGCCGCGCGGGGGCGATCCTGCGGCAGAAACCGTCACTTCGGTCGAGGGGCTGACGCCGTCCTGGAACCGCGCCTTCCGCCTCTCTACCCTCGGCCTGACGCCCGGCCCCTGGGACGCGGTGCTGATCGGCGAGGCCGGGACGGAACAGGCCCGCATCCGGTTTTCGGTGATAGGCCACGACGGCAAGCCGACGCTTTCCACCGCCAGCCCCACGGTCAAGGCGGGCGAATCCGTCACCGTCAGCTGGACCGGCGCGCCGGGGCTGAAATACGACTGGATCGGCGTCTTCGCGGCGGGGGACCCGAATGTCTACAACTACCTCGCCTTCGCCTATACCGGCGCGGTGCTGGACGGCAGCATGACGCTGACGCCGGACCTCTACTACGACACGCTGGCGCCCGGCGACTATCTGCTGCGGCTGATGGCCGACGATCACTATGTCGTCCTGGCCGAGACTCCCTTCACGGTGACGGAATAGCGCCGCACACCGGGCAATCCGGTCGCCGCTTCACGCCGATGACCCGGGTCTCGGCGTAAAGCGCATCGTGGATCATCAGCCTTCCCCGCAGCGGCTCCCCCGCGCCGGTGATCAGCTTCACCGCCTCCGCCGCCATCATCGCGCCGATGATGCCGGGCAGGGGCGAGGCCACGCCCGCCTCGGCGCAGGTCGGCACCAGCCCAGGGGCCGGCCGCTCGGGGAAGACGCAGGCCGAACAGGGCGCGCCGCGGGCCGGGTCCCAGACCGAAAGCTGCCCCTCCCATTGGGTGATCGCCCCCGCCACCAGCGGCTTGCCCGCCCTGACGCAGGCCAGGTTCACCAGGTCCCGGGTGTCGAAATTGTCGGTGCCGTCCAGCACCAGGTCATACTCCGCCACCAGATCGGCGGCGATCCCCGCCTCCAGCCGCCGGTGATAGGGCCGCACCGCGACGAAGGGGTTCAGCGCCTTCATCGCCGCCTCGGCCGAGAACACCTTCGGCATCCCGATCCGCGCGTCGCTGTGGATCACCTGCCGCTGCAGGTTCGAGGCCTCCACCACATCGGGGTCGATCACCCCGATGGTGCCCACGCCGCTGGCCGCCAGATAGAGCAGCGCCGGCGAGCCGAGGCCGCCCGCGCCGACGACCAGCACCTTCGCCGCCTTCAGCCGCGCCTGCCCCGGCCCGCCGATCTCGCGCAGGAAGATATGGCGGGCATAGCGGTTCAGTTCGGTCTCGGAGAACCCCGCAGCGGGGGCCGCGACGGCAGGAGGGGCCGCCCGCGCCTTCACCGCGCGGAAGACGGTGGCGTAAAGCCAGACCAGCGCCGCCAGCAGGCCGAAGACCAGCCAAGCCCGGAAATCGCCGCCGACCAGCCCCTCGGCCCCGATCCCCGGCGCATGGGCCAGCAGGATCGCCCCCCACCAGATGGCCGTCGCCGTCCAGAGCAGCCCGCGCCCGGCCCCGCGCCAGAGCCCGAAGCCCCAGATCGCCGCGAAGCCGAGGAGGCCGATCATCTGCCCGGCACCGAGAATCCGGTGGAGCCGAAGCCGCCCTCGCCCCGCTCGGTCGCATCCAGCGCCTCGACCACCAAGAAGCCCGCCCGCACCACCGGCGCGATCACCGCCTGAGCCACCCGGTCGCCGTGGCGGATGGTGTAGGGCTCGGCACCGAGGTTGACCAGCGCCACGCCCAAGGGGCCACGATAGTCGGAATCGATGGTGCCGGGGGTGTTCGGCAGGGTGATGCCGTGCCTGGTCGCCAGCCCCGACCGCGGCCGGACCTGCATCTCGAACCCCTCGGGGATCGCCACCCGCAGCCCGGTCGGGCAGATAGCGCGCTGCATCGGCTGCAGCGTCAGGCCCCCGGCCCGGGTCCCGGGCGGGAAATTGGCGCAGATGTCGGCGCCCGCCGCGCCGGCGGTCTGGTAGGCGGGCAGCGGCAGGGACGGGTCGGCCCAGTCCTCGCGCAGGATGCGGACGACCGGGGTCATCGGGCAACCGGCAGGAATTTTGGAAAATTCCTGCAAAAATCTTCCAGGATTTTTGCCCTCATGCCAGCGCCTCCGCGATCCGCGCCGCCAGCCGCCGCGCCACCTCGTCCTTGCCCATCCGCGGCCATTCCTCCGCCCCTTCGGCGCCGATCAGCACCACCGCATTCTCCGCCCCGCCCATGATGCCGGTGGCCGGCGAGACGTCGTTCGCCACGATCCAGTCGCAGCCCTTGCGCGCCCGCTTGGCCATCGCGTGTTCCACCACCTTCTCGGTCTCCGCCGCGAAGCCCACCACCAGCCGCGGCCGCGGCACGCCCTGCGACACTGCGGCCAGGATGTCCGGGTTCTCGGCGAAGACCAGCGCCGGAGCCTTGCCGGAGCCGTCCTTCTTCATCTTCTGCGCGCCGGCATTGGCGACATGCCAGTCGGCCACCGCCGCCGCCATCACCGCCGCATCCGCCGGCAGCGCCGCCTGCACCGCCGCCAACATCTGGGCGGCCGTCTCCACCCGCACCACCTCCACCCCTGCGGGCGGCGGGACCGCGGCCGGGCCGGTGACGAAGGTCACCCTTGCCCCCAGATCGCGCAGCGCCGCCGCCAGCGCGGTGCCCTGCGCGCCCGAGGAGCGGTTGGCGATATAACGCACCGGGTCGATGGGCTCATGCGTCGGGCCGGAGGTCACCAGCACATGCTTTCCTTCCAGCGGACCCGAGGCCAGCAGGCCCTCCACCGCCGCGACGATCTCCAGCGGCTCGGCCATCCGGCCGATCCCGGCCTCGCCGCTCTCGGCCATCTCGCCCCGGTTCGGGCCGACGAAACGCACGCCGTCCTGTGCCAGCAGCGCATGGTTGCGCCGGGTCGCCGGATGCGCCCACATCCGCGGGTTCATCGCCGGCGCCATCAGCACCGGCCGGTCGGTCGCCAGCAGCACGGCCGAGGCCAGGTCGTTCGCCAGCCCCTGCGCCAGCTTCGCCATCAGGTCGGCGGTGGCCGACACCACCACGATCAGCTCGGCCTCGCGCGCCAGCCGGATATGGCCCACGTCCTGCTCGTCCTGCCGGTCGAAGAGATCGGTGAAGACGTGATCCGCCGTCAGCGCCCCGACCGACAGCGGCGTGACGAACTGCTGTGCCGCGGCGGTCATCACCGCCCGCACGCTTGCCCCGCGTTCCCGCAGCCGCCGGATCAGGTCCAGCGCCTTGTAGGCCGCGATCCCGCCGCCGATGATCAGAAGCACCCGTTTTCCGGCCAGCATCCCGCACCTCATCTTGCGGCCGGCAGGTTAGGCCCGGCCCGGCCCGAACTCAACCGCCGCGCTCAGCCCGAGAACGCCCGGCACGGGTCTTCCCGCTCCGGCGCGGGGGCGGTCTGCACCGCGTCATAGGGCTCGTCCCCCTCGGGCGCCCCCTCGATCTGGCCGAGGCTCCAGACCGTCACCTCCGGGTGCGCCGCCGCAATCAGGGCGGGGGCGCCGCTGTCCTTGCGGGCATGGCCCGAGCCGGTGATCACCACCACCGGCCCCTTCCCGGCCTCGACCGCCGCCACCGCCAGCGCGGCCAGCGACCAGTCGCGCATCCGCTGCGCCTCGACCATGCCGGGCAGCAGGTCCTCGGGCAGGGCGTTGCAATGCGCCGCGCGCTGCTCGGCCTCGCGCGCCTCCTGCTCCGCCGGCGCCAGCGGCCCCATCGGCCAGCCCTCGGCCCTGTCGCCAAGCGCCGCAGCCGCCCCTTCGCCGATCGCCTTGCGCAGATCGGGCCGCGGCACCGTGGCGCCGCGATGCGCCGCCTCGCCCGCCGCCGCTAAGATCGGGTGATACAGGGCGAAATCCGGCCAGCCCGAGTTCGCCCAGTCCAGCGCCTGCGCCATGGCCGCGCGGTCGGTCCGGTCCACGCCCGCCATCGCCGCCACCTGTTCCGGGGTCAGCATCTCCCAGACCACCGTCTTCGGCGCGATCAGCGCCACCAGCCGGGCCTGCTCGGCGTGATGGGCGGGGTTGTCGTGCACCTCGCCCAACACATAGACATCCATCCCCGGCGGCGGAACTACCTCCGCCATCCCGGGGCCGGCCAACAGGGCCAGCGTCAGCGCGATCATCCATTTCATGCCGCGCAGTCATGCACGGGCCGCGGCGCGGGCTCAAGCGGCAATCGCCCCTTCCGCCCGCGGCCCCCGCCCGGCTATACCCGGACCACCCCTGCCGAAGGAGCCCGCCTTGCCCGACCTGCCCCGACTGACGCTGGTGACCGGCGGCGCGCGTTCCGGCAAGTCGGGCTATGCCGAGGCGCTGGCCACGGCCTCGGGCCGCCCCCGCCGCTACATCGCCACCGCGCAGGCCTTCGACGCCGAGATGGCGGAGCGCATCGCCCGCCACCGCGCCCAGCGGGGCGAGGGCTGGGTCACGGTGGAGGCGCCGCTGGATCTTGCCGCCGCGCTGGCGCAGGCACGGGCGGAGGAGGTGGTGCTGGTCGACTGCCTGACGCTCTGGCTGACCAACCACCTGCTGGCCGGCCATGATCTTGAGGCCGAGACCGCCCGGCTGGCCGAGGCGCTGCGCGCCTGTCCCGCCCCCGCGATCTGCGTCACCAACGAGGTGGGCTGGGGCATCGTCCCTGCCGATCCGCTGTCGCGCCGGTTCCGCGACGAGCAGGGGCGGCTGAACCAGCGGCTGGCGGGCGAGGCGGGGCTGGTGGTCGCCGTCCTCTGCGGCCTGCCGCTGGCGCTGAAGGGACGGCTGCCATGACCCGGTTCTGGCTGGTCCGCCACGGCCCGACCCATGCCAGGGGCATGGTCGGCTGGACCGACCTGCCCGCCGACCTGTCGGATGCCGCCGCGCTGGCCCGCCTCTCCGCCCACCTGCCCGCGGAGGCCCCGGTGATCTCGTCCGACCTCTACCGCGCCGTCGCCACCGCCGATGCGCTGGCCGGCCGCCGGCGGCTGCCGCACGACCCGGGCTTGCGGGAAATCCACTTCGGCCGCTGGGAAACCCGCCGCCACGACGAGGTGGAAGCCGAGGAGCCCGCGCTGATCCGCGCCTTCTGGGAAACGCCCGGCGAGGTCCGCCCCCCCGGCGGCGAAAGCTGGAACGACCTTTCCGCCCGCACCCTGACAGCGCTCCACCGCCTGCAAGGCACGGCGCCCGAGATCATCGTCGTCGCCCATTTCGGCCCGATCCTCTCGGCCCTGCAACGGGCCGCGGGACTGACGGCCGAGGCCGTCTTCGCCCACCGGATCGAGCCGCTTTCCGTCACCACCCTGACCCTGACGCCGCCGCAGACCTTCGCCATCAATCACCGGCCGTGATGACCGGCGTCACCATTGATCGTTTGGCCCCGGGGGCGCCGCCGCCCTAGCCTGCCGCGAAACGGAGAGGCCCATGACCTACGACCTCGCGATCGGCGACCGCGCCTATTCCAGCTGGAGCCTGCGCGGCTGGCTGCTGTTCGACGCCTTCGGCATCCCGGTCCGCACCCGCAGCGCCCGGCTCTACACCGACGAATTGCCCGCGCTTCTGGCCGGTTTCCCCCCGGCCCGCACCGTGCCGGTGATGCGCACGCCCGAGGGCAGCGTGGTCCCCGAGACCATCGCCATCGCCGAGGAACTGGCAACGCGCCACCCCGAAGCCGGGATCTGGCCGCAGGCCCCCAGGGCCCGCGCCACCGCCCGGGCGCTGGCAGCCGAGATGCACGCCGGCTTCGCCGCGCTGCGCAACCATTGCCCGATGAACCTGCGGGTGTTCTATCAGGACTGCGCCCCGCCGGCCGAAGTGCTGGCCGACCTCGCGCGCCTCGAAACCCTGTGGTCCTGGGCCCACGCGACGACCGGCACGACAACCCCCTGGCTCTGCGGCGAATATTCCGCCGCCGACGCCTTCTTCGCGCCGGTCGCCGCCCGCATCGCCGGTTACAACCTGCCCGTCGGGGCCGAGGCGATGCTCTACGTCAACGCCCATCTCGCCCATCCCTCCTTCCGCCGCTGGCGGGCGATGGGGCTGGTCGACGGCCCGGACCAGGACTTCTACCGCCGCGACTGGCCCCGGCGCGACTGGCCCGGCCCCCAGCCACTGGCCGCCCGCGCCGTCCAAGGGGCCGAGGCCGAGAACGCCACCTGCCCCTATTCCGGCAAGCCCGTCACTCATGTGCTGGAACTGGCGGGCCGCCGCTTCGGCTTCTGCAATGCCTTCTGCCGAGACAAGACCGCAGCCGACCCCGAGGCCTGGCCGCAATTCATGGCGCTCTACCGCCCCTGATTTTCGTCGAAAATCAGTCTCCTCCCGCCGCCGCTCACACTTTCTTAACCATTCCCCCGCTACCCGTTAACCGGAGTTGCGGAGGGATCATGGTCGCGCGCGCCTATACGGTGGCCTTCGAGGGGGTCGAGGCCCGCATGGTCGAGGTGCAGTGCTCCGTCACCACCGGCTCCGCCGGCTTCAGCCTGGTCGGCCTGCCCGACAAGGCGGTGTCCGAGGCGCGGGAAAGGGTGCGCTCCGCCCTCGCCGCGCTGTCCATCGCGCTGCCGCAGAAGCGGATCACCGTGAACCTCTCGCCCGCCGATCTGCCCAAGGAGGGTTCCCACTTCGACCTGCCGATCGCGCTGGCGCTGCTGGCGGAACTGGAGATCATCCCGAAGGACGAGGTCGAACATACCGTCGCCATGGGCGAGCTGTCGCTGGACGGCCGGCTGATGCCGGTCGCCGGCGCCCTGCCCGCCGCCATGGCCGCGGCCGAGGAGGACCGCGCGCTGCTCTGCCCCCGCGCCTGCGGGGCCGAGGCCGCCTGGGTCGGCGCCGCCGAGGTGCTGGCGGCCGACGGGCTGAACGCGGTGGTCCGCCACTACACCGGCCAGGCCGCTCTGCCCCCGGCGGCGGCGGGCGAGGTCACCGCCGGCCCGCCGGGCCGCGATTTGCGCGAGGTGAAGGGCCAGGAACGCGCCAAGCGGGCGCTGGAGATCGCCGCCGCCGGGCGGCACCACCTGATGATGGTGGGCACGCCGGGGTCCGGCAAGTCGATGCTGGCCGCCCGCCTGCCCGGCATCCTGCCGCCTTTGACCGCGGCCGAGGCGCTGGAGACCTCGATGATCCATTCGCTGGCAGGGCTGCTTTCCGAAGGCGGCATCTCGCGCCAGCGCCCCTTCCGCGAGCCGCACCACACCGCCTCGATGGCCGCCATCGTCGGCGGCGGCAAGGGGGCGAAGCCGGGGGAGATTTCGCTGGCCCACAACGGCGTCCTGTTCATGGACGAATTCCCCGAATTCTCCCGCGCCGTGCTGGAGACCCTGCGCCAGCCGGTGGAGACCGGCGAGGTGATGATCGCCCGCGCCAATGCCCATATCCGCTATCCCTGCCGCTTCCTGCTGGTCGCCGCCGCCAATCCCTGCCGCTGCGGCTACCTGACCGACCCGGCCCGCGCCTGCGGCAAGGCGCCCCTCTGCGGCGAGGACTACCTCGGCCGCATCTCGGGGCCACTGATGGACCGCTTCGACCTGCGGGTCGAGGTGCCGCCGGTCGCCTTCACCGACCTCGACCTGCCCGCCTCCGGCGACACCTCCGCCGCCATCGCCGCCCGGGTGGCAACGGCGCGCGAGGTGCAGGCGGCACGCTTCCGCGATCACCCCGGCCTGCGGGTCAATGCCGACATGGAGGGCGGACTGCTGGAGGAAACCTCCACCCCCGATGCCGAAGGCAAGGCGCTGCTGGTGAAGGTGGCCGAACGGATGGGCCTCTCCGCCCGCGGCTACCACCGCGTCCTGCGCGTCGCCCGCACCATCGCCGACCTCGACGGCGCGCCGCAGGTCCGCCAGCCGCATGTGGCCGAGGCGATCGGCTACCGGCTGACGGTGAAGACCAACTGACCCCGCCTCGTCGATGCCTCAGGCACTCCTCGGCTCCCCGCGAGGGGCGACACATCCGCCCGTTCGGTTTCGGCGTCGGACAGTGTGTCTCGATCCGCGCTCACATGTGGAGAGAGACGGGAGCACGTCCATGACCACGACTGTCGACGGACTGTTTCGATCCACACTCCCGCACGGGGAGCGACATTATGCGCTTGCGGCCTACAACGCCGGTCCCGGGTTTCGATCCGCGCTTCCGCGTGGAAGCGACAGCTGGGCGAAGCCCTGGCCGTGGCCTGCGACAAGTTTCGATCCGCGCTTCCGTGGGAAGCACCAGCCCGAATTACCCGCGCATCGTCGATGCCGTGTTTCGATCCGCGCTCCCGCGAGGAGAAGCCGAAGGCGCACGACGAGCTACCGCCGCTTCGCCTCGATCGCCTCCCAGATCCGCGCCGCCGCATTGGTGCCGTCGAAGCGCTCCAGCTCCTGGATCCCGGTCGGCGAGGTCACGTTGATCTCGGTCAGCCAGTCGCCGATCACGTCGATGCCGACGAAGACCTGCCCCTTCTCGCGCAAGGTGGGCCCGATGGCCCGGCAGATCTCCAGGTCGCGCTCGGTCAACCCCACCTTCTCGGGCCGTCCGCCGACATGCATGTTCGACCGGGTCTCTCCGGCCTGCGGCACCCTGTTGATGGCGCCAACGGGCTCGCCGTCCACAAGGATCACCCGCTTGTCGCCCCTGGCGACGGCGGGCAGGAACTTCTGCACGATCATCGGCTCACGGCTCATGCTGGTGAACAGCTCATAGAGCGATGACAGGTTGCGGTCGTTCTCGTCCAGCCGGAACACCCCCGCGCCGCCGTTGCCATAGAGCGGCTTCAGGATGATGTCGCCGTGCCGCGCCTTGAAGGCCCGGATCGTCTCCAGGTCGCGGGCGATGGCGGTCGGCGGCGTCAGGTCGGGGAAGTTCAGCACCAGGAGCTTCTCGGGGAAGTTCCGCACCCAGAACGGATCGTTCACCACCAGCGTCTTCGGATGGATCATGTCGAGAAGATGGGTCGAGGTGATGTAGCCCATGTCGAAGGGCGGGTCCTGCCGCAGCCAGACCACGTCCATATCGGCCAAATCAACCTCGACCTCCGGCCCGTAGGAGACGTGATTCCCGGCCTCCCGCCGCAGCTCGATCCACTGGCCGCGCGCCACAACCCGCCCCTCGACGAAGGCCAGCCGGTCCGGCGTGTAGAAGAACAGCGCATGCCCGCGCGCCTGCGCCTCCAGCCCGATGCGGAAGGTCGAATCGGCATTGATGTTGACCGACCCGATCGGGTCCATCTGCAGGGCGACCTTCAGGGCCATCGGCATCTCCTTCGCAAAGATGCCCCTTGATGGCGCAAGCCCGCCGGGGATGCAAACCCCGATCCGCCGCTAGAAATACAGGAAGGATTCCATCACCTCGATCCGGCCGCGCCCGTCGACCAGCGCCAGATCCAGCCGCATGTCGGAAATCCCCTCGCCCGCCATGTCCTGCATGCAGCGTTCGCAGGCCATCGACACCCGATGCAGCTGTGCCGGGCAGGCATGTTCCATGGCAAGGTCGTGGGTGGCGCTGGACTTCACCTCGATGGCGACGAGTTGCGCGCCCTGCCGCATCAATATGTCGATCTCGCCCTCGGGACAGCGCTTGCGGCAGGCGACCAGATCGTAGCCTTCGGCGAGATAGCGGCGGCGGACCGCTTCTTCCGCAGCGAGCCCGGTCAGATAAGAGCGTTTGCCCCGCCGCTGCCGGGCCGTGGAGAAATCGCTGTCGAAACCGAAATCGAAGGGCATGGTCACCTCCTGCCTGCGGGAAGGATAGCACCCTTCCTTCACCTCTCCGACAGGTTTAGCGCCAATTGGTAAATGCTTCGCTTACTGGTCCCGGTCTTCGCCGCCACTTCCGCCGCAGCGTCTTTCACGCTGAGCCGGGTCATCGCCTCGCGCAGCAGGTCCTCCAGCGTCGCCGCATCGGCCTGCACCTCCGCGCCGCGGTCGATGACCAGAACGATTTCGCCCTTCGGCTCCGCCGCAGCGAAGCGTTCGGCGAGGTCGCCGAGGGTGCCCCGCGTCACCTCCTCGAAGCGCTTGGTCAGTTCCCGGCAGAGCGCCGCCTGCCGGGTCTCTCCCAGCCCCTCCGCCAGTTCGCCGAGCAGCCGCCCGACCCGGCGGGGCGATTCGTAAAGGATCAGTGTCGCCCGCAGCGGGGCCAGTTCGGCGATGAACCTTGCCCGCTCCCCCGCCGCCGCCGGCGGGAAGCCGGCGAAGAGGAAGCGGTCCGACGGCAGGCCCGAGACCGCCAGCGCCGCCAGCACCGCCGAGGCGCCGGGCGCCGCCACCACCGCGATCCCCTCGGCCGCCGCCGCCCGCGCCAGGCCGAAGCCGGGGTCCGAGACCAGCGGCGTGCCCGCCTCCGGCGCATAGGCCACCGACTTGCCCTCGCGCAGCGCCGCCATCAGCCGGGGCAGCGCCGCAGCCTCGTTGTGGTCGTGATAGGCGACCAGCGGCCGGCCGTTCAGCGCGATCCCGTGGATCTCCATCAGGTGGCGCAGGGTTCGCGTGTCCTCGGCCGCCAGCACATCCGCCCCCGCCAGCACGTCCAGCGCCCTGAGCGTGATGTCGCGCGCCGCCCCGATCGGCACCGCCACCAGATGCAGCCCCGGCGGAATGCCGCCTGCCCCGCGCCCGGCGGGCGCGGCGGTCACCGCATCCTCCGGCAAATCGCGTTGCCTGCGTTTACAGCGGGATCGGAACCAATTAACCTGCCCAACGTCGCCGCGCCTTTCCAGATACGGGGTTTTTCCATGTTGTCCGCATTCCGCCGGGCCCGCAAGTCCTTGGCCCGCCTTGTCCTCTCCCGCCGCCTGCCGTTGCCCGCCCTGCTGTTGTCGGCCTTCGCGCTGACCGGCTGCGTGGCCGGGGGTCCCTCCGCCGGCCCCGCGACCACGCGGGGAGAGCCGGTGCAGGTCGCCCTTCTGGTCCCCGGCGGCTCGGGCCAGGCCACCGATGCGGCCATGGCCACCCAGCTGGAAAACGCGGCGCGGCTGGCGATGGCGGACCTGTCCGGCGTCGCCATCGACCTGCGGGTCTACCAGACCGGCGGCAGCCCCGAGGCCGCCCGCGCCATGGCGGTGAAGGCGATGGACGAGGGCGCCAAGGTCATCCTCGGCCCGGTCTTCGCGCAGGAGGCCAATGCGGCCGGCGTCGCCGCCGCCGGGCGCGGCATCTCGGTCCTCGCCTTCTCGAACAACACCGACATCGCCGGCGGCAATGTCTATGTCCTCGGGCCGACCTTCGCCAACACCGCCCGCCGGCTGGCCTCCTATGCCGTCCGCCAGGGCAAGAACCGCATCATGATCGTGCATGACAAGAATGCGGCGGGCGAGGCCGGCAAGGCCGCGATCCAGCGCGGCGTCTCCGCCGCCGGCGGCACCATCGTCGCCGTCTCCGGCTACGAATTCTCGCAAAGCGGTGTCGCCGCCGCCGCGCCCTCGATCGTCTCGACGGCCCGGAGCGCGGGCGCTTCGGCGCTGTTCCTGACCGCCGACACCGCCGGTGCGCTGCCCCTCTTGTCGCAGACGCTGATCGACAGCGGGCTGGACCGTTCGGCGACCAAGTTCCTGGGCCTGACCCGCTGGGACATCCCCTCGGCCACGCTGTCGCTGCCCGGCGTGCAGGGCGGCTGGTTCGCCATGCCGGACCCCAATCTCTACGCCCAGTTCCAGAGCCGCTACCAGGCCGCCTATGGCGAGACGCCGCTGCCGATCGCGGGCCTCGCCTATGACGGCATCGCCGCCATCGGCGCGCTGGCGAAATCCGGCAAGGGCCTCGGCGCCGCCGGGCTGACCCAGAACGCGGGCTTCGTCGGCGTCACCGGCATCTTCCGCCTGCGCCCCGACGGCAGCAACGAGCGCGGCCTCGCCATCGCCGAAATCCGCAACAACCAGGTCTTCGTGATTGACCCCGCCCCCCGCAGCTTCGCCGGCGCCGGCTTCTGATCCGGCCGGGGCCATCGCCCCGTCCGCCCTTTCCGAAGGACCGCTGGCCGGGGGGCCGCTGCTGATGCCCCCCGACCAGATCATCGACCCGCGCGCGGTGATGGCCGCGATCCTGGCCGAACTGCCGCCGGGCACCGATCCGCGCGCCGCCCGCGGCATCGCCACCCGCCACCTGGCCGAAGCGAAGGCCCGGGCCAACGCCGTGCTGGAGGCCGGCTTCGCCAACGACCCGCGCCATGCAAGGCACCTGATCACCTCGCAGGCGCATCTGACCGACGGGCTGGTGATCGCTGCCCTTGCGGTGTCGCAGCACCTGCATCCGCTGCCCTCCCCGACCGAGGCCGAGCGCATCGCCGTGCTCGCCGTCGGCGGCTACGGCCGCGCCGAGATGGCGCCGCAATCCGACGTGGACCTGTTGTTCCTGACGCCGTGGAAGATCACCCCCTGGGCGGAATCGGTGATCGAGACCATGCTCTACCTGCTCTGGGACCTGAAGCTGAAGGTCGGCCATGCCAGCCGCACGGTGAAGGACTGCATCCGGCTGGGGCGCGAGGACATCACCATCCGCACCGCCCTGCTGGAGCACCGCTTCATCGCCGGCCACGCGCCCTTGGCCGCCGAACTGGCCGACCGGCTCTGGGGCGAGCTGTTCCGCAACTCCGGCCCCGAATTCATCGAGGCCAAGCTGGCCGAACGCACCGCCCGGCACAAAAGACAGGGCGGCCAGCGCTATGTGCTGGAACCCAACGTCAAGGAGGGCAAGGGCGGCTTGCGCGACCTGCAGACGCTCTACTGGATCGGCAAATATCTGCACCGCGTGCCCCGCGCCTCGGGCCTGGTCGATGCGGGTCTCTTCACCCGCGACGAATACGAGGCCTTCGCCCGGGCCGAGGATTTCCTCTGGGCCGTCCGCTGCCACCTGCACTACATCGCGAAGCGCCCCACCGACCAGCTGACCTTCGACCTGCAGGTCGAGGTGGCGGCACGGATGGGATATTCCGACCAGCGCGGACGGCGGGCGGTGGAGGTGTTCATGCAGGACTACTTCCTCCACGCCACCCGCGTCGGCGAACTGACCCGCATCTTCCTGACCGAGCTGGAAGCCCGCCACGCCAAGCGCGAGGCCAGCCTGTTCGGCATCTTCCGCCGCACCAAGAGGGTGAAACCGGGCTACAAGCTGGTGCAGGGAAGGCTGGACCTGAAGGACCCCAGGGCCTTCCTCCAGGACAAGCTGAACCTGCTGCGGGTGTTCGAGGAAGGCTTGCGCACCGGCTACCTGATCCACCCCAACGTGATGCGGATCGTCGCCGCCAACCTGCACCTGATCGACGACGACATGCGCGAGGACCCCGAGGCCGCGCGCATCTTCCTCGACCTGCTGCTGAAGCACGGCAACCCGGAACGCAGCTTGCGGCGGATGAACGAACTCGGCGTCCTCGCCGCCTTCATCCCCGAGTTCGAGCCGATCGTGGCGATGATGCAGTTCAACGTCTACCACCACTACACGGTGGACGAGCACATCATCCAGACCATCTCGATCCTCGCCCAGATCGAGCGCGGCGAGCTGGTCGAGGACCTGCCGCTGTCGTCCTCGATCCTGAAGGAGGGCGTCAACCGCCGGGTGCTCTACGTCGCGCTGCTGCTGCACGACATCGGCAAGGGCAGGCCGGAGGACCATTCCATCCTCGGCGCCCGCATAGCCCGGCAGGTCTGCCCCCGCCTCGGCCTGACCGAGGAGGAATGCGAGACCGTCGAATGGCTGGTGCGCTATCACCTGCTGATGTCCGACATGGCGCAGAAGCGCGACATCGGCGACCCGCGCACCGTGCGCGACTTCGCCAAGGCGGTGAAGACGCGGAAACGGCTGGACCTGCTGACGGTGCTGACCACCTGCGACATCCGCGGCGTCGGGCCGAACACCTGGAACAACTGGAAGGCCATGCTGCTGCGCCAGCTGCACAAGGAGACAGCGGCGGCGCTGGAAGGCGGGCTGGAACGGGTCAACCGCGAGAACCGCGAGGACGAGGCCAAGCGCGCCCTGCGCGAGCGGCTTTCCGACTGGGACGCCAAGGACCTGCGGGCGGAACTGGCCCGCCATTACCCGCCCTATTGGCAGGGGCTGATGACCGACACCCATGCGGTCTTCGCCACCCTCTTGCGCGGGCTGGCCGACGACGAGATCCGCATCGACCTGCATCCCGATCCCGACCGCGACGCCACCCGCGCCTGTTTCGCGCTGGCCGACCATCCCGGCATCTTCTCGCGCCTCGCCGGGGCCTTGGCGCTGGTCGGCGCCAACGTGGTGGACGCGCGGACCTATACTTCCAAGGACGGCTACGCCACGCCGGTGTTCTGGGTGCAGGACGCCGAGGGCAAGCCCTACGAGGTCTCGCGCCTGCCCCGGCTGCGCCAGATGATCGAGCGCACGCTGAAGGGCGAGGTGATGCCGCGCGAGGCGCTGAAGGACCGCGACAAGGTGAAGAAGCGCGAGCGCGAGTTCCGCTTCCCCACCCATATCACCTTCGACAACGAGGGTTCGGACATCTACACCATCATCGAGGTCGACACCCGCGACCGGCCGGGCCTGCTGTATGACCTGACCCGGACGCTGGCCAACAACACCATCTCCATCGTCTCGGCGGTGATCGCCACCTACGGCGCGCAGGTGGTGGACACCTTCTACGTCAAGGACATGTTCGGCCTGAAGCTGCACCAGAAGGCCAAGCAGGAGGCGCTGGAGAAGAAACTGCGCGCCGCCATCGCCGAGGGGGCGGAGCGGGCGCAGGGATGACCCCCGCCTCGTCGAGCACTCCGTGCACTCCTCGGCTTGCCCTTTCCCTGCAAGCAGCGCAGGAAGCAGCCGACGAACAAGACGCCGGTCCGCGAGGAGTGCACGGAGTGCTCGACGAGCGATCCGGGACCGAAGCCCCGAAAGGCCCCGCCCAATGAAACCCATGCGCCTGATCTCGGGCTTCCTGACCGTCGGCTTCTGGACGCTGATGTCCCGCATCGCCGGGCTGGTGCGCGACATCCTGATGGCCCGCTTCCTGGGCGACGGGCCGGTGGCCGAGGCCTTCGTGGTGGCGCAGTCGCTGCCCAACATGTTCCGCCGCTTCTTCGCCGAGGGCGCCTTCAACTTCGCCTTCATCCCGATGTTCGCCAAGAAGTCCGAGGCCGGCGAGGACGCGGAAGCCTTCGCCCGCGACGCCTATTGGGGCATGGCCGCGCTGCTGACCGTCTTCTCGGCCATCGCCATGCTGGCGATGCCGCTTCTGGTGCTGATGATGGCCTCCGGCTTCGCCGGGGACGAGAGGTTCGATCTTGCCGTCACCCTGGGGCGGATCGCCTTTCCCTATATCCTGTTCATCTCGCTGACCGCGCTCCTGTCGGGGATGCTGAACGCGATGGGGCGTTTCCTCGTCACCTCGGCGGTGACCATCCTGCTGTCGCTCAGCCTGATCGCCGGGATGCTGCTGGCCGACCGCTTCGGCTGGGACATGGGGCGGACGCTGGCCTGGGCGGTCACGGTCTCCGGGGTGCTGCAACTGCTGGTCTGCTGGATCGCCGTGCGCCGCCTCGGCTTCCGCCTGCCCTTCCGTCGGCCGGTGCTGACGCCGGAATTGAAGCGCCTTGCCATCATCGCCGCCCCCGCCGTGCTGGCGGGGGGCGTGGTGCAGGTGAACCTGATCGTCGGCCGCCAGGTCGCCTCGATGACCGAGGGCGCGATGGTCTGGCTCTACAACGCCGACCGTCTCTACCAGCTGCCGCTCGGCGTGGTCGGCATCGCCATCGGCATCGTGCTGCTGCCGGAACTGTCCCGCCGCCTGCGCGCCGGCGACGACGAGGGGTCGCGCAATGCCTACAACCGCGGCACCGAATTCGCGCTGCTGCTGACGGTGCCCGCAGCGGTGGCGCTGGTGGTGATCGCCTGGCCGATCATCACCGTGGTCTACCAGCGCGGCGCCTTCGGACCCGAGGCCGCGGTCTACACCGCGCAGGCGCTGGCCGCCTATGGCGTCGGCCTGCCCGCCTTCGTGCTGCAGAAGGTGCTGCAGCCGCTGTATTATGCCCGCGAGGACACCCGCAGCCCGTTCCGCTTCGCGCTGTGGTCGATGGTGGTCAACGTGGTGCTGGCGGTCGGGCTCTTGCCCGTCCTCGGCTTCCTCGCCGCCGCCATCGCCACTTCGGTGTCCGCCTGGGTGATGGTCTGGCAGCTCTGGCACGGCAGCCGGAAGATGGGAGAGGCCGCCACCTTCGACCCCCGCTTCCTGCACCGGCTGCCGCGGATCATCGCCGCCTCGGCGCTGATGGGCGCGGTGCTCTGGGGCCTGTCCTGGGCGCTTGCCGGGCAGCTGGCCACCCCCGGCCCGCGCACGGCGGCACTCGGCGGGATCATCCTCGCCGGCATCGCCACCTATTTCGCCGCCGCGGCCGCCCTCGGCGCGATGAGCCTGCCGGAGCTGAAATCGGTCCTGCGCAGAAAGCGGTAGGGCATCGCTCCCGCTACTTCGGGCGGGAACAGGCGAGGCACTGCCTCGCCCCCGCCCGTGCGCAGCGGTAGCACCCGGAAACGCTGGCAGCCCTGAACCCCGCGAGGCCAGCGCCCGACCCGGCGGGCGAGAAGCGCCCGCCGAGGGCGGGGCGGGCGCTGGCCGTGCCTTAGGGGCCCGGCCGGACAAGGTGAACCGTTGCGCCTTGGCGAAGGCACACGCCTTCGCCAAGGAAACCGGGACGGGCACCTACCCTACCTGTTCCGCAGCCGCCCCATCACCCGGTTCCAGCCGCCCGGCGCCACCACGAAGGACAGCAGGAACCCGGTCGCGAAGCCGGCCAGTTCGGCCACCCAGGCCACGCCGCCGTAGATCGCGCCGAAGAAGATCTGCACCCCCATCAGCACGCCGATCAGGGTGAAGGCCCGCCACTGGTTGCCCCCGGTCGCCGCCTGCCGCACCCACATCAGGAAGGTGAAGGCGCCGATCAGCCCGTAGACCGCCGGGAAGCCGCCCACCAGCGGCACCCGGTTGCCCGGCATCACCAGCGTGTAGACCAGCGCCGCCATGGCCGCCGAGCCCACGAAGACCAGCGCCACCGCCCACCAGCGGAACACCTCGCCCACCATCTTGCCCAAGGCCAAGAGCAGGACCACCACGAAGACGGTCGAGGTCACCTCCCCCTGCACCAGCACGTAGGAGACCTGCCGCCAGAGCGTCTCCAGCGGCCATTCTCCCGTCTCCAGCGCCCGGCGCAGGAAATCGGGCGAGAAGGCGAACCATTCCATCGCCCGCAGCCGCCAGCCCACGGCCTCCGGCCCCCCGGCCAGGCCGGAGGTCCCCAGCTGCACCACCACCTCCACCGCGATCAGCGGCAGGGCCAGCACCCAGACGATCCAGGGCAGCGGGTTCAGCGGCGGGGCATTCAGGTCGCGGTCCATCCGGTCTCCTTCCGGGCGGGCCGTTGACGCCCCCCGGCCCATGGATTACGCGAGGAGGCCTGCGATTTCCAGACGGAGTCCCCCATGGCCGCCAGCTTCAAACCCCGCATCTTCTCGGGCATCCAGCCCTCGGGCGGGCTGACCCTCGGCAACTACCTCGGCGCGCTGAAGCGTTTCGTGGAAAAGCAGGAGGAAGGGATCGAGACGATCTACTGCCTCGTCGACATGCACGCGATCACCGTCTGGCAGGACCCCGAGAAGCTGCGCCAGCAGACCCGCGAGGCCGCCGCCGCCTTCATCGCCGCCGGGATCGACCCGAAACGCTCGATCCTCTTCAACCAGTCCCAGGTCAGCGGCCATGCCGAACTGGCCTGGATCTTCAACTGCGTCGCCCGCATCGGCTGGATGTATCGGATGACCCAGTTCAAGGACAAGACCTCGGGCAAGAACGCCGAGAATTCCTCGCTGGGCCTCCTGGCCTATCCCTCGCTGATGGCCGCCGACATCCTGCTCTACCACGCCACCATGGTGCCGGTGGGCGAGGACCAGAAGCAGCACCTGGAGCTGACCCGCGACATCGCCGCCAAGTTCAACCACGACTACGGCACCGAGTTCTTCCCGATCACCGAGCCGGTGATCGAAGGCGCCGCCACCAGGGTGATGAGCCTGACCGACGGCACGAAGAAGATGTCGAAGTCCGATCCGTCCGACAACAGCCGCATCAACCTGACCGACGATGCCGACACCATCGCGAAGAAGATCCGCCGCGCCAAGACCGATCCCCTGCCGCTGCCCGAGACGGTGGAGGGGCTGAAGGACCGGCCCGATGCCCGCAACCTGGTGAACATCTACGCCGGCCTCTCGGGCCAGCCGGTGGCCGGGGTGGTGGCGGAATTCGCCGGCGCCCAGTTCGGCACCTTCAAGCCGAAGCTGGCCGAGCTGGCGGTGGCGAAACTCGCCCCGATCACCACCGAGATGAACCGGCTGATGAAGGACCCGGCCGAGATCGACCGCATCCTCGGCGACGGCGCCGACCGCGCCGATGTCATCGCCGCCCCGATCCTGGCGCGGACAAAAGAGATCGTCGGCATGATCGGCCGGGGGTGAGGCCGTCACACGGCTGAATCCTTCGCCTGCCATCAAGGCGGCGGCGGGCTGTCCCCTTCCCCTCAGCCCGGGCCTCCCCAGACCCGGACCCGCCAATCTCGGGCCCCCGCGCCTCCCCTCGCGCGGGGGCCGTCTTTTTGCCGGGGCCGCGCCCGCGCGGGAACCATCCGGCCCGCCTTGTGGTTTTCCATCGCAAGGAGGACCCGACGATGACCCAGCCGCATCAGGACAAGACCGCCCCGAAGGACAGCTTCCGCGTCGAGGCCGAGGCGCAGAAGCGCAAGATGGACCAGGCGGCCAGCAAGCACGCCAACACCATCCCTGGCAATGCCGAGGCCAATGCCGGCGGCGTCAACCGCGAGAAGGGCGACCGCAAGGCCCGCCAGAACGACCGCGCCACCAACGGCGGGGAATGACCCCCGCCGCAGCCGTTCCCCGCAGCGACCCGAAGGAGGTAGCCATGGAACATCCGAAGACGACCTGGGATGCCACCGCCCCGAAAGGCCCGGCCGGCGAGGCGGAGAAGAAACCCGCCAAGCCCAAGCCGCATGACTACGTCCGCCCCGCCGGGCGGAAGGAAATGGATATTCCGCCCCGGAAATGGGACATGGTGGACGAGCAGAACGACGAGTCCTTCCCCGCCAGCGACCCGCCGGGGAATTACTGAGCAGCCATTGGACAACCCTCATGGCGGGCCCTTGCGGCCCGCCATCGTCATGCCGGCGGTTGATCCGCGCGCTGGCCGACAGATGCCGTCATTCCCCCTTGCCGCCCGCCTTCGCGGCCTTGGACGGCGAAGCCGGCGGGACAAGGGCATTGCCCTCGGCCTGGACGCCGGGCAGCCAGTGCTTGCGGCGCAGCGACGCGCGCAGCCTGCGGGCTTCGGGGGTTGCGGGCTTGCCGAGGAACTCGGTCAGATCGAACGGCGCCTTCTGCGAGAACATCGTCATGGTCGCCTCCTGTGGCGGCGAAGTGCCGCCCCGACCGGCCTAGGAGGTATGGGGTCGCGTGGCAAGGTTAATCGGCCGATACGAATTCGGGCCGGGTTTCCGTCATTGCCACAGCGGCAGACCCCGTCTTTTCCACAGAAGAATTTGCAAGAATTCGCTTTACAGGCTTCCCCGGCCCCAGCACTATATCTAGTAAGGGCGCGTCGAGCAAACGCTGACCCTTGCCAGACACCCAGCTTCTTGGGGTCTCCATGGCCGCAAGGGCATCATGATGAGGCCGGGCAATGTCGCTTTCCGAAGAGTTCCTGCTGAACGAGGACCTGCATCCGATCGACATCGTCGAGACGCTGGCCACCCATAACGACTGGGAATTCGACCGCGTGACCGAGGACCAGATCGCCATGGCGGTCGAGGGCCAGTGGCGGACCTATTCGCTGACGCTGGCCTGGAGTCCGCAGGACGAGACGCTGCGGCTGATCTGCACCTTCGAGATGGAGCCGCCGGAGGACCGCCTCGGCGCGCTCTACGACGTGCTGAACCGCTGCAACGACATGGTCTGGACCGGCGCCTTCACCTGGTGGGCCGAGCAGAAGCTGATGGTCTGGCGCTACGGCCTCTGCCTTGCCGGCGGACAGGTGGCGGGGCCGGAACAGATCGACCGGCTGATCGCCGGCGCGGTGATGGCGGCGGAACGCTTCTATCCGGCCTTCCAGATGGCCGCCTGGGGCGAGAAGACCCCGGCCGAGGCGATGAAGGTCGCCATCGCCGAGGCTTACGGACGGGCCTGACGCGCCGGTTTCCGCGCGGAAACCGGACCGGAATCCGCGCGGATTTCGTCTTGAACGGGCTTCCGTGCCGCCCGGTCCCGGTCTAACCTCCTCCCCCGCAAAGGGGGTGCTCATGACACTGGAAACCGTGGCCCGCGAAGGGCTTGTGCTGCTCGGCTGCGGCAAGATGGGCTCGGCGCTGCTGGCGGGCTGGCTGGAGGCGGGGCTGCCCGCGGCTTCGGTCCGGGTGATGGAGCCGAACCCGAGCGACTGGCTGAAAGGCACCGGCGTGCGGCTGAACGAGGGCATTCCCCCCGCCCCCGCGGTGGCGCTGCTGGCGGTGAAGCCGCAGATGATGGGGGCGGCGCTGCCCGCCCTGCAAGCGCTCGGCAACGGCCGCACGCTCTTCGTCTCCATCGCCGCCGGGACGACCATCGCCAGCTTCGAGGCCGCCTTGGGCGACCGCACCCCCATCGTGCGGACGATGCCGAACACCCCCGCCATGGTCGGCCGCGGCATCACCGCGATCGCCGGCAATGCCCATGCCACGCCGGCCCATCTGGCGCTGGCCCGGGCGCTGATGCAGGCCGTGGGTCAGGTGGTGGAGCTGGCAGGCGAAGATCAGATCGACGCGGTGACCGCGGTTTCCGGCTCCGGCCCGGCCTATGTCTTCCACCTGATCGAGGCGCTGGCCGCGGCGGGCGTGGCCGAGGGGCTGCCGGCGGAGGTCGCCATGCAGCTGGCCCGGGCCACGGTCTGCGGGGCGGGGGAACTGGCCTTCCGCTCGCCGGACAGCGCCGAGCAGCTGCGGGTCAACGTCACCTCCCCCGGCGGCACCACCGCGGCGGCCTTGCAGGTGCTGATGGACCCCGACAGCGGCTTCCCGGCGCTGCTGCGCCGCGCGGTGAAGGCCGCCGCCGACCGCGGGCGGGAGCTTGGCAAGTGATCGGCTTCGACGATTTCCTGAAGGTCGACATCCGCGTCGGCCGCATCGTCAGGGCCGAGCCCTTCCCCGAGGCGCGCAAGCCCGCCTACAGGCTCTGGGTCGATTTCGGCGGCGATCTTGGCGTGAAACGATCTTCGGCGCAGATCACCCGGCATTATACGCCGGAGGGGCTGATCGGCCGCCAGGTGATGGCGGTGGTCAACTTCCCGCCGCGGCAGATCGGCCCGGTGATGTCCGAGGTGCTGGTCCTCGGCGTTCCCGACGAGGCGGGCGAAGTGGTCTTGCTGGGCCCGGGGCACGAGGTGCCGCTGGGGGGAAGGATGTTCTGATGCGCCTGCTTGTCACCCGCCGCCTGCCGGACCGCGTGATCGAGGCCGCCGCCGCGCGCTTCGACCTGGTGCTGCGCGACCGCACCTCGCCGCTGTCGGCCGAGGAGTTGCGCGACAGCTTGCGCGACTTCGACGTGATCCTGCCCACCCTTGGCGACCGCTATCAGGCCGATGTCTTCGCCGATGTGCCGAAACCCCGCGCCCGGCTGCTGGCGAATTTCGGCGTCGGCTACAACCATATCGACGTGGCGGCGGCCCGTGCGGCGGGCCTGGCGGTGACCAACACCCCCGGGGCCGTCACCGACGCCACCGCCGACATCGCGCTGGCGCTGATCCTGATGACCGCCCGGCGGCTGGGGGAGGGCGAGCGGATGGTGCGCGCCGGCAAATGGGAGGGCTGGCATCCGGTGCAGATGCTGGGCGCCCACGTCACCGGCAAGACGGTGGGCATCCTCGGCTTCGGGCGGATCGGCAAGGCCATCGCCCGGCGCTGCCATTTCGGCTTCGGGATGCAGGTGGTCTACCACAACCGCTCCACCGTCGCCGCCGATTTCCCGGCGCGGCAGGTGGACATGGCCACCGCGATGGCGGCGGATGTCGTCGTGGCCGCGGTGCCGGGCGGGCCGGCGACGCGGCATCTGGTGGATGCGCGGGCGCTGGCGGCAATGAAGAGGACGGGCATCTTCGTCAACATCAGCCGCGGCGACGTGGTGGACGAGGCCGCGCTGATCGAGGCGCTTCAGGCCGGGCGGATCGCCGGCGCCGGCCTCGACGTCTACGAGTTCGAGCCGGAGGTGCCGGCGGCGCTGCGGGCGATGGAGAACGTCACCCTGCTGCCGCATCTCGGCACCGCCTGCCTGGAGGTGCGCGAGGCGATGGGGATGATGGCGGTGGACAACCTGATCGCCTTCGCCGAGGGACGGGACCTGCCCAACCTGATCGCGCCATGATCATCTCGCGCCGCCGCCGGTTCATCTTCGTGCATGTGCCGAAGACCGGCGGCACGGCGCTGAGCCTGGCGCTGGAGGCGCGGGCGGCCAAGGACGACATCCTGATCGGCGACACCCCGAAGGCGCGGGCGCGGGCCGGGCGCTGGAAGGGGGTGAAGACGGCGGGGCGGGTCTGGAAGCACTCCACCCTGTCGGATGTGGTCGGGCTGGTGACGCCGGAGGAGATCGCGGATTTCCTGACCGTCACCCTGGTGCGCAACCCCTGGGACCGGGCGGTCAGCTATTACCACTGGCTGCGGGCGCAGGGCTTCGCGCATCCGGCGGTGGGGCTGGCCAAGGCGCTGGACTTCGGCGGCTTCCTCGCCCACCGGCAGACCCGCGCCGCCTTCCGGCTCTGGCCCTACGGCGCCTATCTGCGGCTGCCCTCGGGGCAGGAGAAGGCAAGCCTGTTCATAAGGCTGGAGCATTTCGCCGAGGAGGTGCAGCCCTTCGAGGCGCATCTCGGCTTCCGCCTGGCCCTGCCGCGGGCGAACGAGAGCGAACGAGGCCGGGACTGGCGGGTGTATTACACCGGGGAAACGGCGGCCTTGGTGGCCGAGGACTGCGCCGAGGACATCGCCCGCTTCGGCTATCGCTTCGACCCGTAAACCCGCCCACCCGAACCAAGACCGGGTCGGGCGAAAAAAGGCGAGGCAATGCCTCGCCCCGCCCGTGCGCGACGGCTGCACCCGGAAACGGCAGCAGCGAAAACCCCGAGAGGCCAGCGCCCGACCCGGCGGGCGAGAAGCGCCCGCCGGGGGCGGGTCGGGCGCTGGCCGGGCCTTGGGGGCCCGGCCGGTCAAGCTGACCCGTTGCACAGTGGCGAAGGCACACGCCTTCGCCAGAGAAACCGCCTCGGTGCTCAGGCCACCGCCTTCTCGCCCCCGAACCGGCTGTAGAAGGTCTCGCCCTTCTCCGCCATCTCGACCAGCAGCTTCGGCGCGTGGAAGCGCTTGCCGAATTGCGCGGTCAGACCGCGGCATATCTCCACCGCCCGCGCCGCCCCGATCATGTCCAGCCAGCTGAACGGCCCGCCCGACCAGGGGGCGAAGCCCCAGCCGAGGATGGCGCCCACGTCGCCCTCGCGGATGTCGGTCAGCACGCCTTCCTCCAGCGCCCGCACCGCCTCCAGCACCTGCGCCATCAAGAGCCGGTGCTGCACGTCGGCCAGCGAGGGCTGCATCTTGTCCAGCGGATATTTCGCCGCCAGCCCCTCCCACAGGCCCTGACGCTCGCCCTTGTCCGAATAGGCATAGAAGCCGGCATTGGCCTTGCGGCCGAGCCGTCCGTGGTCGGCCATCCAGAACAGCACCTCGTCCACCGCGCCGTCGGGATAGTCCGATCCCATCGCCGCCCTGGTCGCCTTGGCGATCTTGACGCCCAGGTCGATGGAGGTCTCGTCCACCAGCTGCAGCGGGCCCAAGGGCATCCCCACCAGCTTGGCGGCATTCTCCACCAGCGCCGGCTCCACCCCCTCGGCCACCATGCGGATGCCTTCGTTGATATAGGGGATGATGCAGCGGTTGGCGTAGAAGAAGCGGGCGTCGTTGACCACGATCGGGGTCTTCCTGATCTGGCGGACGAAATCCAGCGCCTTGGCCACCGCCACCTCGCCGGTCCTCTCGCCCCGGATGATCTCGACCAGCATCATCTTGTCGACGGGGCTGAAGAAATGGATGCCGATGAAGTTCTCCGGCTGGCTTGAAGCCGCCGACAGCGCGGTGATCGGCAGGGTGGAGGTGTTGGTGGCATAGACCACGCCGGGCGCCGCCACCTCGGCCTTCTTCGTCACCTCGGCCTTGACCTTCGGGTCCTCGAACACCGCCTCCACGATCAGGTCCACGCCCTGCAGCGCGGCATAATCGGTGGTGGCCGTGACCCGCCCCAGCACCTCGGCCTTCTTCTCCGCCGTCACCTTGCCGCGCTTCACGCCCTTGTCGAGCAGGTCCTCGGAGTGCTTGCGCCCCCGGTCGGCCGCCTCCTGCGTCGCGTCGATCAGCACCACCTCGATGCCGGCATTGGCGGCGACATAGGCGATCCCCGCCCCCATCATCCCGGCGCCGAGGACGCCCAGCTTCCTGACCGTCTGGTCCTCAACCTTCGGCCGGTTGGCGCCCTTCTCCAGCGCCTCCTTGTTGATGAAGAGGCTGCGGATCATCGCCGAGGACGACGGGTTCATCAGGACGGAGGTGAAATGCCGCGCCTCGATCCGCAGCGCCGCATCGAAGGGCACCAGCGCGCCCTCGTAGACCGCCGCCAGCAGCGCCTTGGCCGCCGGGAACACGCCCTGCGTCTTGCCGTTCACCATGGCCGAGGCGCCGACGAAGGTCATGAAGCCCGCCGGGTGATAAGGCGCGCCGCCGGGCATCTTGTAGCCCTTGTCGTCCCAGGGCTTGACCAGATCGGCCTCCTTCGCCGCCAGCACCCACTCCTTGGCCCGGGCCAGCAGGTCCCCGGCCGGGACCACCTCGTCGATCAGCCCGGCAGCCTTGGCGGCCTTCGGGTCGCTCAGCTTGCCCTCCAGCAGGAAGGGCGCCGCCATCATCGCCCCCAGCTTGCGGCTCAGCCTTGTGGTGCCGCCGGCGCCGGGGAAGATGCCGACCATGATCTCCGGCAGGCCGATCTTCGCCTTCGGATTGTCGGCGGCGATGATGCGGTGGCAGGACAGCGGCAGCTCCAGCCCGATGCCAAGCGCGGTGCCCGGCAGGGCTGCGACGATGGGCTTCCCCCCTTTCTTCGTCTTGAAATCCATCCCCGCCAGCTCGATCTTGCGCAGGACGCCATGCATCTGCATCACGCCGTCGAAGATCGCCTGCGCCCCGCCCGCCCGCATCTGCGCGATGACGTTCAGGTCCATGCCGCCGGCGAAATCCTTCTTGCCGGAGGTGATGATCACCCCCTTCACGGCCGGATCGGCCAGGGCGGCGTCGACATGGCCGCTCAGTTCGGCGAAGCCGGCCAGCGACATGACGTTCATGCTCTTCGCGGCCACGTCCCAGGTGATGGTGGCGACGCCATCGGCATCGACGGCATAGGTGAAATCGGTCATCGGGTCCTCCTGTCCGGTATCGGAGGCGGGGACGCCTGCCCCCGCGGGATGTTTCGTTCGGGCGGTCAGCGCGGCCCCTGCCAGTCGCTGCCGTCGCGGTAGGTGTGACGAACCTCCCTGCCGCCTTCGATCTCCATGCGGAAATCCACGTCGGAATAGGTCGCCACTTCCTTCGGCGCCTTGGTGCCGACGATCAGGAAGCTGGCCGGCGCGTCCGAGCGGTTCTCGAAACGGTGGCCGTTCGGCACACCCGCCTTCCAGGCGGCGAATTCGCCCGGGGCCATCGGGAACGCGCCCTCGTCCTCCACCAGCACCAGCGCGCCGGACAGGACCACGGCGAATTCGTCCTCGTTCTGATGCCAGTGGCGCAAGCTGGCCACCGCCCCCGGCTCCAGCATCACCAGATTGGCGCCGAACTGCGTCAGCCCGGCCAGATCGCCCAGCCGGCGCGAGGACCGGCCCTTCATCATGGCCGCATAGGGTTCGGGGTAGGTCGAGCCGGTCTTCAGCGGCGCGTCTTCGGGGTCCAGCTTGGGCATCACACGCGCTCGATGATGGTCGCGGCGCCCATGCCGGAGGCGATGCAGAGCGTGGCAAGGCCGGTGCCCTTGCCGGTCCGCTCCAGCTCGTCCAAGAGCGTGCCGATGATGATCGCCCCGGTCGCGCCCAGCGGGTGGCCCATGGCGATGGAGCCGCCGTTGGGGTTGACCTTGGCCGGGTCCACGTCGAAGGCCTGCAGGAAGCGCAGCACGACCGAGGCGAAGGCCTCGTTCACCTCGAACAGGTCGATGTCCGAAATCGACATGCCGGCCTCCTTGAGGATCTTCTGCGTCACCGGCACCGGGCCGGTCAGCATGATCGTCGGATCGGTGCCGATCTTCGCCGTGGCGCGGATGCGGGCGCGGGGTTTCAGCCCGTGGGCTTTGCCGAATTCCGCATTTCCGATCAGCACCGCCGCGGCGCCGTCGACGATGCCGGAGGAATTCCCCGCATGGTGGATATGTTCGATCCGTTCAAGGTGGGGATATTTCATCAGCGCCACCTTGTCGAAGCCGGGCATCACCTCGCCCATCGCCTTGAAGCTGGGCTCCAGCTTCGCCAGCGCGGCCAGGTCGGTGCCGGGACGCATGTATTCGTCGCGGTCGAGGAGGATCAGGCCGTTGCGGTCCTTCACCGGCACGATGGATCTGGCGAACCGCCCATCCTCCCAGGCCGCCGCCGCCCGGCGCTGGCTTTCCACCGCCAGCGCATCGGCCTGGGTGCGGGTGAAGCCGTATTCGGTGGCGATGATGTCGGCCGAGATGCCCTGCGGCACGAAATAGGTCTTCATCGCCAGAGTCGGGTCCACCGCGATGGCGGCGCCGTCGCTGCCCATGGCGACCCGGCCCATCATCTCGACCCCGCCGGCGATATAGGCCTGGCCCGCACCGCCCCTGACCTGGTTGGCGGCCAGGTTCACCGCCTCCATGCCGGAGGCGCAGAAGCGGTTGATCGCCAGCCCGGGGATGCTTTCGTCCAGGTCCGACAGCAGCACGGCGCTGCGGGCGAGGCATCCGCCCTGTTCGCCGACCTGGGTGACGTTGCCCCAGATCACGTCCTCGACGGCATGGCCGGTCAGCCCGTTCCGCTCCTTCACCGCGTTCAGGATGCCGGCGGAAAGGGCGACCGAGGTCACCTCGTGCAGCGCGCCGTCGGCGCGGCCCTTGCCCCGCGGGGTGCGGCAGGCGTCGTAGATGAAGGCTTCGGTCATGTCTTTCCTCCGTCAGGTCGGGCGCCGGGTCGGGCACCGGGAGCCCTTATCCGTTTCTGGTCCCTGCCGCCCCGGTCGCGCAACGGTTTCGCTGCGTCACGCGCCCGGAAAGGCGCGGCGCATCAGGTCGTAGGGATGCCTCCAGCCGGGCAGCGCGGCGATGCGGTCCAGCCAGCGGTCGATCTCCGGCCAGTCGGGGCGGGCGAAGCCGAAGGGCTCGGGGTAATAGAGGTAGGAACAGCAGGAGAGGTCGGCAATGGTCGGGCCGTCCCCGACGATCCAGTGGCGGCCCTGCAGGTGGGCATCCAGCACCCGATAGGCCGCCTTGAGCCGCCCTTGCAGGAATGGCGCCACACCCTCGGGCCGCTTCTCGGGGGCGAGGAAGTTCATCAGGAACCGGCAGGTGCCGGCCTGGGTCGAGAGCTTGTGGTTGTCCCAGAGGATCCAGCGCCAGATTTCGCGCCGCTCCGCCTCGGTCGCGCCGCCGAGCCTGCCGGTCCTTTCGGCGATGTGCTGGAGGATGAGGCCGGATTGCGTAAGCACCTCGCCACCGTCGACCAGCACCGGCACCTCGCCCATCGGGTTCAGGGCCAGGAAGTCCGGGGAGCGCGCCGCGCCGCGGAAGAAATCGACATGGACCGGCTGCCAGGGCGTGCCGGTCATCTCCAGCGCCAGCGCGCATTTATAGGCATTGCCGGATTCGCCGAAACAGTGGAGTTGGGCTGTCATCCGTGGTTCCCCTCTCTGCCGTCGGAGGCGGGGGTTTCACACCCCCGCACCCCCGTGGAGTATTTTTGCCAAGATGAATAAGGACTTGTTAATGATTCCCACGTCATTCTCCGGCTTGCGGTGCAGGCTGGAGAGCCGATGACCGCCCGAGGTGAAGCCCCGCCCCGAAGCCCCGGTAGCCAATCCGGACAGTCGGGGCGGGGTGGACATGCCATTTCACCTTGGCCCAAATACTCCCGCCGGAGGCATCCGCACTTCCCACCCCGCGCACTCCCTACCGCTTGCGCGCCTCAAGCTCCGAATTGAACAGCCGCATCCGGTGGGTCAGGTTGTCCTTGTCCGTCACCGAGTCGAAATTCTCGAACAGGAAGGACAGCGCCTCGCCCTCGTCCAGCCCCGCCTCGGCGGCGAAGCGTTTCAGGCGGCGGTAGCCGTCTTCCGTCATGGCGACCGGAAAGCGGCGGGTCAGGCGGAAACGTCTGGGCATCGGGCACCTCGGGCAGGACGGGGCGCCGATCCTTCGGAGAAGGATCGGGTCCCCCGCAGCCTAGAACGCCTCGGCCGCCAGCGCCATCACCGGATCGGCGCCGCTTTCGATCCGCGCCAGGTGGGAGGCGCAAAGCGGCAGCTGCCGGGCCATGTAGAAGCGCCCGGTGGCAAGCTTGGTTTCCAGGAATCCGCGGTCGCCGCGGCCCTCGTCCAGCGCCGTCAAGGCCGCCTTGGCCATCCGGGTCCACATCAGGCCCAGGCAGACATGCCCCATCAGGTGCATGAAATCGTAGCTTCCGGCCAGCGCCGCATTGGGGTTCTTCATGCCGTTCTGCATGAAGAACATCCCCGCCGCCTGCATCTGCTTGGACGCCGCCTTCAGCGGCTCGACTAAGGGCTTCATCCGCTCGTCGCCGTCATGCGCCTTGCACTCGGCCTTCACCATCTCGAAGAAGGCCATGACGTGCTTTCCGCCGTCCGCCGCCAGCTTGCGCCCCACCAGGTCCAGCGCCTGCACGCCGTTGGCGCCTTCGTAGATCATGGCGATGCGGGCGTCGCGGGCGAACTGGGACATGCCCTGTTCCTCGATATAGCCGTGGCCGCCGAAGACCTGCTGGGCCTGCACCGCCATGGCGAAGCCCATGTCGGTCTGGAAGCCCTTGATCACCGGAGTCAAGAGGCCGACCAGCCCGTCGGCATCGGCATCGCCCTTGCGATGCGCCGCGTCGATCAGCGCGGCGCCCCAGAAGGTCAGCGCCCGCGCGCCCTCGACGAAGCTCTTCTGCTCCATCAGGTTGCGGCGGATGTCGGGGTGGACGATCAGCGGGTCGGCGGGGCCATCGGGGTTCTTCGCCCCGGTCACGTCGCGGCCCTGCAGCCGCTCCTTCGCGTAGGCCGCCGCGTTCTGGTAGGCGGCCTCGGCCACCGCATAGCCCTGCAGGCCGACGCCGAGCCGGGCCTCGTTCATCATGGTGAACATGGCCCGCATCCCCTTGTGCAGCTCGCCCAGCAGCCAGCCGGTGGCGCCGTCGTAGTTCATCACGCAGGTGGCATTGCCGTGGATGCCCATCTTCTCCTCGATCTTGCCGACCGAGACGGCGTTGCGGGCGCCCGGCGACCCGTCCTCGTTCACCAGGAATTTCGGCACGATGAAAAGGGAAATCCCCTTGGTCCCCTCGCCGCCGCCCGGGGCCTTCGCCAGCACCAGATGGATGATGTTCTCGGCCATGTCATGATCGCCCGCCGAGATGAAGATCTTCTGGCCGGTGATCCGGTAGGACCCGTCCGCCTGCGGCTCGGCCTTGGTCCGCATCATGCCGAGGTCGGTGCCGCAATGCGGCTCGGTGAGGTTCATGGTGCCGGTCCAGTCGCAGGAGACCATCTTCGGCAGGTATTTCGCCTTCTGCTCGTCGGTGCCGTGCACCAGGATCGCCGAATAGGCGCCGTGGGTCAGGCCCTGATACATGTTGAAGGCCATGTTGGCCGAGACGAAGGTCTCGTTCACCGCGGTGTGCATCAGGTAGGGCAGGCCCTGCCCGCCCAGCTCGGGCGCGGCGTCCAGCGCGGTCCAGCCGCCCTGCTTCACCGCCTCGAAGGCCTGCTTGAAGCCGGTGGGGGTGCGGACCACGCCGTTCTCCAGCACGCACCCCTCGCGGTCGCCCACCGCATTCAGCGGCGCCAGCACTTCGGAGGCGAGTTTGCCCGCCTCCTCCAGCACGGCGGAGGTGAAGGAGGCGTCGAGGTCGCCGTAGCCCGGCACATCGCTTGTCGTGACCTTCAGCACCTCCTGCAGCAGGAACTGCATGTCGGCGACGGGGGCGGTGTAGCTGGGCATGGTCGGTCTCTCCCTCTCAGTGGTCTTCGGGCGCCTCTGCGGCGGCTTTCTTCAGGCTTTCGATCGCGGGCGCGCTGGCTTCCAGCTCGGCCTTCAACTCGGCGATGGCCTCGTCCAGCTCGGCTCTTTGCGCCTCCATCGCGGCGAGGCGGTCCTGCGCCAGTTGCCAGGTTCGCAGCAGCTGGGTCGAGTTGCCGCCCTCGCGGTCGTAGAGGTCCAGGGTCTGGCGGATGTCCTCCAGGCTGAAGCCGAAGCGCTTGCCGCGCAGGATCAGCTTCAGCCGGGCGCGGTCGCGGCGGGTGTAAAGGCGGCGGGTGCCGAGGCGGATCGGGTTCAGCAATTCCTTGGCTTCGTAGAAGCGCAGCGTCCGCGGCGTGACGTCGAAGGCGTCGCACATTTCGCGGATCGTCATCTGGTCGGGTTCGGTCATGGGTGTCTCATCTGCACGCACTGCAACTGCCGGGGCAGATGGGGGTGCGGTCCAGCGGATACCAGCGCGCTTGACGTTAAGGTAAGCATAACGTCACGTCACGGGTAAAGGCGACGCGGGGTCAGATCGTGGGGTTTGCGGTTGGGGGGAGGGGCGGGGATCGTAGGCGGGGTTCCCCCCGCCATCCCTTTCCGCGGGCGGGAACAGGCGAGGCACTGCCTCGCCCCGCCCGTGCGCAGCGGTTCAACCGGAGACGATGGCAGCACACAACCCCGGGAGGCCAGCGCCCGACCCGGCGGGCGAGAAGCGCTTGGCCCAAGGGCGGGGCGGGCGCTGGCCGGGCCTTTGAGGCCCGGCCGGACAAGGGGAAGCGTTGCACGATGGCGAAGGCGATGGCCTTCGCCAAGGGCGCCGGATCGGCGAGTTGCTCCCTACCCCTCGCCCAGCTTCGTCATCTCCTCCACCGCGGTCGCCCGCAGCGCCTTGAGATCGGCGATGGTCACGTCCAGCTCCGCCCGCTGGCGTTCCAGTTCCACCAGCTGGCGGTCGGCCAGCGTCAGCCATTGGCCCAGCTGCTGCTTCTCGCCCTTCTTGCCGTAGACCAGCAGCCACTGGCGGATCTCCTCCAGCGAAAAGCCGAACCGCCGCCCGCGCAGGATCAGCTTCATCCGCGCCACCTCGCGCGGGCCGTAGAAGCGGGCGCGGCCCTCCTTCTCGGGGGCCAGCAGCTCGATGTATTCGTAGTAGCGCAGCGTCCGCGGCGTCACCTCGAACTTCGCGCACATCTCCTTGAAACTCAGCCGCTCGGTCGTCATTCCAGCCCCTGCCAGTCTTCCCCGCCAGTCCCCGGCCCCGCCTGATCCGAAGGCTATGCGGGACGCCCCGCAATCTCAACCGTCTTGAGCGGACGCAGGGAAAGGCGGCCGCGACACTTGCGCGCCGGCGGGGATGGGCCAATAACGGTGGCGGAAACGCAGCAGGGGGAAGACCTTGGCCGAAGCGCAGACCAGCCAGGCACAGCAGTTCATCGCCGCCCTGCCCCATGCCCGCGCGCTCGGGCTGGTGGTGGAGGAGATCGGCGAGGGCCGGGCGACGATCCTGATGCCCTACGACGCGCGGCTGGTCGGCGACCCGGCGACCGGGGTGATCGCCGGCGGCGCGGTGTCGACGCTGATGGACACCGCCTCGGGCGCCTCGGTGATGTGCCACCCGGCCAACACCGCCACCACCGCCACGCTGGACCTGCGGATCGACTACATGCGCCCCGCCACCCCGGGACAGGCGATCCGCGCCCGGGCCGAATGCCACCATGTCACCCGGTCCGTCGCCTTCGTCCGCGTCACCGCGACGGACGAGGACGAAAGCCGCCCCGTCGCCATGGCCACCGGCGCCTTCACGGTGGAGCGGGCGAAATGACCGCGCGAACCGAAAGGCTGAACGGGCTGGCGGCAGGCATCCCCTACCTGCGCTTCCTCGGCCTGCGGTTCGAGACCGCGGGCGACCGGCTGACCGCGGTGCTGCCGTTCTCGCCGATGCTGATCGGCAATCCGGTGATCCCGGCGCTGCACGGCGGCGTCACCGCGGCTTTCCTGGAGGCCACGGCGATCCTCGGGCTGGTCTGGTCGGGCCTGACCGCCGAGGACCCGCTGCCGCCCTTGCCGAAAACCATCGACCTGACGGTGGACTACCTGCGCCCCGGCCTGTCGCGCGACAGCTTCGCCGAGGCGCGGGTGGTGCGGCAGGGCCGGCGCTATGCCTCGGTCCATGTGGAGGCTTGGCAGGAGGACCGCGTCCGCCTCTTCGCGCAGGGCACCGGGCATTTCCTGATGCCCGAAGGCGCGCGGTGAGCCGACCCGTCCTCGATCCCGGGCCGATGACCAACCGGCGGATCTGGCGCATCGCCGGGCCGATCGTGCTGTCGAACGCCACCGTGCCGCTGATCGGAGCGGTGGATACCGGCGTGGTCGGGCAGATGGGGCTGGCGGCGCCCATCGGCGCGGTCGGGCTGGGTGCGGTGGTGCTGGCGACGGTCTACTGGCTGTTCGGCTTCCTGCGCATGGGCACCTCCGGCCTGGCCGCGCAGGCGCACGGGCGGGGCGACGGGGCGGAATCCGCGGCCATCCTCTTGCGGGCGCTGCTGGTGGCGGCCGCGGCCGGGCTGGTGCTGATCGTCCTGCAGGCGCCGCTGATCTGGGCCGCCTTCCGCATCGCCCCGGGCAGCGCCGAGGTCGAGTCGCTGGCCACCACCTATCTGTCGATCCGCATCTGGGGCGCCCCCGCCACCATCGGGCTTTACGCCGTCACCGGCTGGCTGCTGGCGACCGAACGGCCGCGCGGGATGGTGATGGTGCAGCTCTGGATCAACGGGCTGAACATGGGGCTGGACCTGTGGTTCGTGCTCGGCCTCGGCTGGGGCGTGCCGGGGGTCGCCTTCGCCTCGCTGGCCGCGGAGTGGACCGGGCTGGCCCTCGGCCTCTGGCTCTGCCGCGGCGCCTTCCGCGGCCCGGTCTTCGCCGCCGCCCGTGCCAGACTGACAGATACGCAGGCGCTGCGGCTGATGCTGGACGTGAACCGCGACATCATGATCCGCTCGGTGGTGCTGCAACTCTGCTTCACCAGCTTCATCTTCCTCGGCGCGCGGCAGGGCGACGTGACGCTGGCCGCCAACCAGGTGCTGCTGCAGTTCCTGGAGATCACAGCCTATGCGCTGGACGGCTTCGCCTTCGCCGCCGAGACGCTGGTCGGCCAGGCCGTCGGTGCCCGCGTGCCGCGCGCGGTGCGGCAGGCGACGCGGCTGGCGCTGCTCTGGGGCTTTGCCGGCGCGGCGCTGCTGGCGCTGGTGTTCTGGGCGGCGGGGCCGGCGATCATCGACCTTATGGCCCGCGCACCCGAGGTGCGGGCCGAGGCGCGGGAGCATCTGTGGTGGCTCATCGCCGCGCCGCTGGTCGGCTCGGCGGCCTGGACCTGGGACGGGGTCTTCATCGGCGCCACGCTGACCCGCACCATGCGCCGGGCGACGCTGCGCTGCGCCGCGCTTTACCTGCTGGCGCTGCTCCTGCTGCTGCCCGCGGGCAACCATGGCCTCTGGGCAGCGCTGATGGTGCTGAACCTTTCCCGCTCGATCCTGCTGGCCTTCCACTACCCCGAGGCCGAGGCGAAGGCCGCCCCTGCCGGCTGAGGCTTGCGTTTCCGGCCCGCGGCGGGGATGATCCGCGGGCAAAGGGAGAGACATATGCGGAAATTCCTCGTCGTGCTGGACGACAGCCGCGAATGCCTGAACGCCATGCGCTACGCCGCGCTGCGGGCCGCCCATACCGCCGGGGGGGTGGTCATCCTCTCGATCATCCCGCCCGAGGAATACCAGCACTGGATGGGCGTGGCCGACCTGATGCGCGCCGAAACGCGCGAGCGGATCGAGGCGCATTTCGAGGTCTTCGCCAAATGGATGCGCGACAAGCAGGGGGTGAACCCCGAACTGGTGATCCGCGAGGGCGATCCGGTGACCGAGATCCTGGGCCAGATCAACGACGACCCGGCCATCGGGGTGCTGGTCCTCGGCGCGGGGACGGAAAAGCACGGACCGGGGCCGCTGGTCACGGCGATGAGCCGGAACTCGGGCAACCTGCCGATCCCCATCACCATCGTGCCGGGCGACATCTCCAAGGAGCGGCTGGAGAAGATCACCTGAGGGGACGGCGGGCACTCCTCCAGGCTTGAGCCGTCGTTTGGCCGGGCGGGAAAAGGCGAGGCACTGCCTCGCCCCCGCCCGTGCGCGGCATGTCAACCAGAGACGGTGGTGGCCCTGAACCCCGAGAGGCCAGCGCCCGACCCGGCGGGCGAGAAGCGCCCGCCGAGGGCGGGGCGGGCGCTGGCCGGGCCTTGGGGGCCCGGCCGGGCGGGTTGAAACGGTGCACTGTGGCGAAGGCGATAGCCTTCGCCAAGGAAACCGCGGCCGCCCGACCTACCCCTTCGGCCCCAGCCCTTCCACAAGCGCCACCATCTTCGGCAGGCAGACCCGGGTCAGGTCGTAGCGCTCCTGCACCGTCCGGCGGGCCTGGGCGCGCAGGCGGTCCTGCGCAGCGGGGTCGGCAAGGCATTCGGTCAGCACCCGGCTCCAGCCTTCCACGTCGAAGAAATCGACCAACCTTCCGTTGTGGCCGTCGCGCAGCACCTCCTCCACCGGCGGCACCCTGGCGCCGACGACAAGGCAGCCCGCCGCCATCGCCTCCATCATCGACCAGCTGAGGACGAAGGGGTAGGTCAGGTAGGCGTGGACGCGGCTGACCTGAAGGGCCGAGACGAATTGCGGATAGGGCACCTTGCCGAGGAAATGCACCCGGGACAGGTCCAGCCGGTCCTTCACCTCGTTCAGGAAGACCTCCTTCCAGCTGCCCTCCTTCGGCGCCGCGCCATAGGACACCTCGTCGCCGCCGATGATCACCACCTGCGCGTCGGGCCGCGCCGCCAGCACCTGCGGCAGCGCCCGCATGAAGATGTGGTAGCCGCGATAGGGCTCCAGGTTGCGGTTGACGAAGGTCAGCACCTCGTCCCCCGCGCGCAGCACCTTCCCGTCCGGCAGGGTCAGGCTGGCGGTAGGATCGGGGGCCAGCGCATCGGTGTTCACCCCGTCGAAGACCACCTCGATCATCGACCGCAGAGCCGGCGGATAGGTCGAGGCCTGCCAGAAGGTGGGCGAGACGCCCTTGTCGGCATGGGCCAGCGCCTGCCCCAGATGCGCGGTCCGCCCCTGCGCGATCATCACCTGGTCGAAGGAGGCAGGGCCGAACTCGCGGTCGAAGCCCACGTCGGCGCCGCGGCCGCGGTAGTAGAACTCGGCATAGATCAAGAGCTTCGCCTCGGGCCAGACCTCTTTCAGGAACAGCGTCTCGCCCCAGCCGGAATGGCCGAAGATCACGTCGGGCACATAGCCCTCGCGCTCGCGCAGTTGCAGGCAGGCGCGGGCGACGGTGACGCCGCGGTCCGACATGGTGGTGTAGTTGCGCCCCAGCCGGGTGGCGGCGGGATCGACCTTCTCGGCCGCGTGCCGGTAGCGCCAGACCGGGATCGGCGAGGCGCGGGTGTTGCCGGCATCGGTCAGCGCCCGGCAATCGTGGCCGCGGGCGGCAAGGGCGGGGGCGAGGTGCAGGAACTGGCCGGGGAAATTCTGGTGGACGAACAGGATCTTCATCCGTCCGCCCCGTGGCCGGCGAAAGCCGCGGCCATCAGCGCGCGGGTATAGTCCGCCTGCGGCGCGGTGAAGACCTGCTCCGCCGTCCCCGCCTCCACCACGTCGCCCGCCCGCATCACCATGACCTTGTGGGCCATGGCGCGGATCACCCGCAGGTCGTGGCTGATGAAGATATAGGCCAGCCCCCATTTCCGCTGCAATTCGCGCAGAAGCTGGACGATCTGCACCTGCACCGTCATGTCCAGCGCGCTGGTGGGTTCGTCCAGCACCACCAGCTTCGGCCGCAGCACCATGGCGCGGGCGATGGCGATGCGCTGGCGCTGGCCGCCGGAGAATTCGTGCGGGTAACGCTGTGCCATGGCGGGGTCCAGGCCCACCTCGCGCAGGATGTCGGCCACCATGCGGCCGCGGTCCTGCCCGTCCGGGCTGCCGTGAACGCCCAGCCCCTCGGCCACGATCTCGCCCACCGTCATCCGGGGCGACAGGCTGCCGTAGGGGTCCTGGAACACGATCTGCATGTCGCGGCGCAAGCCCCGCAAGGCGCCGCCCCGCACCTTGTCGATCCGGTTGCCGAGGAAGCGGATTTCCCCCTGCGACGAGATCAGCCGCATCAGGCCGAGCGCCAGCGTGGTCTTGCCCGAGCCGCTTTCGCCCACCACGCCGAGCGTCTCGCCGGCGCGGACCGAAAGCGTGGCCTCGTTCACCGCCTTCACATGGCCGACGGTGCGCTGCAACAGGCCCTTGTGGATCGGGAACCAGACCCGCAGGGCCTCCGCGCCGACCACCTTGGGCGCGTCGGCGGCGACGGGATCGGGCGTGCCGGAGGGCTCGGCCGCCAGCAGCTTCCGGGTATAGGGGTGCTGCGGGTCGGCGAAGATCTCCTTCGTCGGCCCCTGTTCCACGATCTGGCCGCCCTGCATGACGCAGACCCGGTCGGCGATGCGGCGGACGATGTTCAGGTCGTGGGTGATGAACAGCAGCGCCAGCCCCTCGCTGCGCTTGAGGCCGGCCAGCAGGTCCAGGATCTGCGCCTGGATCGTCACGTCCAGCGCGGTGGTCGGCTCGTCGGCGATCAGCAGTTCCGGCCCGTTGGCCAGCGCCATGGCGATCATCACCCGCTGCCGCTGCCCGCCCGACAGCTGGTGCGGATAGGCGGTCAGCCGGCTTTCCGGGTCGCGGATGCCGACCTTGGTCAGCAGGTCGACGATCCGCGCCCGGGCGGCATCGCCCTTCAGCCCTTGGTGCAGGGCAAGGCTTTCGCCCAGCTGCCGCTCGATCGTGTGCAGCGGGTTGAGGCTGGTCATCGGCTCCTGGAAGATGAAGCTGATGTCGTTGCCGCGGATGGCGCGCAGGGTCGGCTCCGGCGCGTTCAGCATCTCCTTGCCCTGCCAGAGGACGGAGCCGGAGGTGCTGGCGTTGTCCGACAAGAGGCCCACGGTGGACAGCGCCGTCACCGACTTGCCCGAGCCGCTTTCGCCGACCAGCGCCACGGTCTCGCCGCGGTCCACGGTGAAGGAGACACCCTTCACCGCCTCGATCAGCCGGCCGTCCTGCGAGAAACGGACGTTCAGGTCCGATACGGAAAGCAGGCTCATCTGAAGGTCTTCCGCGGGTCGAAAGCATCGCGGACGCCCTCGAAGATGAAGACGATCAGCGTCAGCATGATGGCATAGGTGAAGAAGGCCACGAAGGCCAGCGACGGCATCTGCAGGTTCTGCTGCGCCTGCCGCGCCAGCTGGCCCAGCGAGGGCGCCGAGGCCGGCAGGCCGAAGCCAAGGTAGTCCAGCCCCGCCAAAGCGCTGATAGTGCCGACGATCAGGAAGGGCATGAAGGTCAGCGTGGCGACCATGGCGTTCGGCAGCACATGGCGGAACATGATCGCCATGTCGCCGACGCCAAGCGCCTTGGCCGCGCGGACATATTCGAAGTTGCGCGCCCGCAGGAACTCGGCCCGCACCACGCCGACAAGCGCGGTCCAGCCGAACAGCACCATCAGCAGCACCATCAGGGTCACGGATCGGGAGAACACCGCCGACAGGATGATGATGACGTAAAGCGAGGGGATCGAGGACCAGATCTCGATCAGCCGCTGGAACACCAGATCGACGACACCGCCGAAATAGCCCTGGATCGCCCCGGCGGCGATGCCGAGGACCGAGGAGATGGCGGTGACCACCAGTGCGAAGGTGATCGACAGCCGGAAACCGTAGATCACCCGGGCCAGCACGTCGCGGCTGGCGTCGTCGGTGCCGAGCCAGTTCTGCGCGGTGATCGGCCCCGGCGCCACGCCGCGGGTGTTGACGATGGTCTGGTAGCTGTAGGGGATCGGCGCCCAGAGGATGAAGCCCTTGTCCACCGGCTGGCCGAGGACGGTGCCCTTTTCCTCGACCTCGGCCAGGATGCCCTCGGGGTCGTCCCAGCACTCCAGCGCGCCGGCCGACATGATCAGGCATTGCACCTCGGGCAGGGCGTATTCGGCCTCTGTCCGCAGGTCGCCGCCGAAGGTCTGTTCGGAGTAGAAGTTCAGGAAGGGCGTGTGCCACTCGCCCCGGTAGCGCACCAGCAGAGGGTGATCGTTCGCCAGCAGTTCCGCGAACAGCGACAGGCCGTAGAGGAAGCCCAGCAGGATCAGCGACCACAGCGCCCGGCGGTTGGCCTTGAAGTTGCGCCAGCGGCGCTGGTTCAGCGGCGACAGCGCCATCCCTCAGCCCTCGCGCCTGGCGAAGTCGATGCGGGGATCGACGAAGACATACATCAGGTCCGACAGGAGCCCGACGACAAGGCTGATCAGCCCGAAGGCGAAGAGGGTGCCGAACATCACCGGATAGTCGCGTTCGACGGCGGCCTTGAACGAAAGCTGCCCCAACCCGTCCAGCGAGAAGATCGTCTCGATCAGCAGGGCCGACCCGAAGAAGACGCCCAGAAAGACCGAAGGAAAGCCCGCGATCACCAGCATCATGGCATTGCGGAACACATGGCCGTAAAGCACCCGGTTTTCCGACAGGCCCTTGGCGCGGGCCGTCATCACATACTGCTTCTTGATCTCGTCCAGAAAGCTGTTCTTGGTCAGCAGCGTCAGGGTGGCAAAGGCCGAAATCAGCTGCGCCGTGACCGGCAGCACGATATGCCACAGGTAATCGGCCACCTTGCCCAGGGGCGACAGCTGGTCGAAATTCTCCGAGGTCAGGCCGCGCAGCGGGAACCACTGGAAATAGCTGCCGCCGGCGAAGACCACCATCAGCACGATGGCGAACAGGAAGGACGGGATCGCATAGGCGGCGATGATGATGCCGCTGGTCCAGGTATCGAAGCTGGAGCCGTCCTTCATCGCCTTGCGGATGCCCAGCGGGATCGAGATCAGATAGCCGATCAGCGTCGACCACAGCCCCAGCGTGATCGAGACCGGCATCTTTTCCAGAACGAGATCGACGACCGAGATCGAGCGGAAGTAGCTTTGCCCGAAATCCAGCGTCAGATAGTTGCCCATCATGATCAGGAACCGTTCGGTCGCGGGGATCGGCTCCTTGCGGCATTCCGGCGCGGTGATCGACGGCACTCCGGCAAAGCCCTCGTCGCAGACGATGCGGGCAAAGCCGAACTGCAACTCGAGCCGCGCCAGGAATTCGGGTGGCAGGCCGCGGCTGCCGACATAGCCGCCCTCTTCCTGCACGCCGCCGCCCGCGGTTCCGCCCAGGCTCTGGATGGCGTCGCCCTCGCCCTCGAACCGGGCCTGGATCTGTTCGATCGGGCCGCCCGGAACGAACTGCGTCAGCACGAAGTTGATCACCATCACCCCGAACAAGGTGGGGATGACCAATGCCAGACGGCGTAAGATATAGGCGCCCAAAGTCCTGCCCGTTCCTGCTTATTTCAACGCGCCCTTTGCCTTCAGCGCGTCGGCTTTTTCGGGGTTGTACCACCAGAAGGCCAATTCGCCCAGAGCATAGGGCGGCAGCGTCTCGGGGTGCTCGTAGATGTCGAAATAGGCCACGGTATGAATCTTCTTGAAATAGCGCGGCACCACGACGTGCTGCGACCGGAGCACGCGGTCCAGCGCCCGGATCGCGGCGCGCAGCTCCTCGCGCGAGGTCGCGGCCTCTGCCACCTCCAGCAGCCGGTCCACCGCCGGATCGGCATAGCCCATGCGGTTGCGGCTGGAATTGTCCTTTGCCACCGAGGACCAGGCCTGTTTCAGCACGCCGCCCGGTTCCAGCCCGCCGTTCACCACGGTCGTCGGCAGCGCGTCGAAATCGAAATTCGGCGGGCTGGCGCGTTGCTGCAACTGCGGATCGTCGATGATGTCGAAGCTGGCGTCCACGCCCAAAGCGCGCAGGTTTTGGACAAAGGCGTTGCAGACCGGCAAAAGGTCGGTGCGGGAATGGACCATCGCCATGCGCAGGGTTTCGCCCTTGGCATTGCGGCGCATCCCGTCATCGCCCACCGTCCAGCCCGCCTCGTCCAGCAGGGCCGAGGCCTTGCGCAGGTTCCTGCGGTCCAGCGCGTTGTCCTTGGACGACACCGGGGCCATCGGAACTTCGTCGGTCAGGATGCCGGCGGGCAGCAGCCCCTCGTCGACCAGGGGCTGCAGGATCGCCACTTCGTCCGGCCCGGCCACGCCCGTCGCGGCGAGGTCCGAGTTTTCCCAGATCGAATTGATGCGCGAGAAGATGCCGTAGAACAGCGTCTCGTTCGACCATTCGAAGTTGAACATCAGCCCGATCGCCTCGCGGACCCGCGGGTCCTGGAACTGCTCGCGCCGCAGGTTGAAGATGAAGGCCTGGCCGCCGGCGATATCGCCCGAGGGCAGCTCGGCCTTGATCACGTCGCGTGCCGCGACCGCCGGGAAGCCGTAGCCCGTCGCCCATTGCTTGGCCGAGCTTTCGTTGCGGAAGGTGTAGACGCCCGCCTTGAACGCCTCCATCGCCGCATTGTCATCGGCAAAGTATTCGATCCGGATGCGGTCGAAATTGTTCTGCCCGACGTTCAGCGGATGGGTCTCGCCCCAGTAGTCCTCGTCCCGCTTGTAGATGATCTGCTGGCCCGGCCTGTAGCTTTCCAGCACATAGGGGCCGGTGCCGAGGAAGGGCTCGAAACTCGATTTTTCAAGATCGCGGTTGTTGGCCTCGTAATGCGCCTTCGAGAAAATGACCGTGCCGCCCGCGTTCACCGGCATGTCGCGGAACGGCGTGCCGGGGGTGAAGGTGAACTTGATCCGGTAGGGGTCCAGCACCTCGACCGACTGGTATTTCCCGTTCGACACGCTGCGGAATTCGGGAATGCCCTTGTCCCGGAACAGCTCGTAGCTGAACAGCACGTCTTCGGCGGTAAAGGGACTGCCGTCGGAAAAGGTCACGTCCTTGCGCAGGTTGAAGATCACCCAGGATCGGTCTTCGGGATATTCCATCGTCTCGCACAGCAGGCAGTAGGCGGCGCTGACATCATCCGCCGTGCCGGACAGGATGGATTCGTAAAGGATCGACGACAGCGCCCCGGCATTGCCCGCGATCGCATAGGGGTTGAACGAATCGAAGCTGCCGGGCGCCCACTGGCTGATCTCGCCGCCTTTCGGCGCGTCGGGGTTGACATAGGGAAGGTGGGTGAAGTCGGCCGGCAGCTTGAGGTCGCCGAAGGTCGAGATGCCGTGCGAGGTGATCACCTTCTCCTCGGCCCGCGCGGCGGTGGCCAGCGCAAGCCCGCAGATCATCGCCCCCACCGCAAGGGCCGTGGCGCGAAGCCCCTGCCCTGCCGTCCTCTCCGCCGCCCGCGTGACTGCCCGTTCTGCCATTCTTCCGTCCTTCCGTCCCGGTTCCCGCCATTGACCATGCTAAGCCCGGCTTTGCCAAGCGCAAAGGCCCGGAAATCCCCCCGCGCGAGACTGTGATCGGGGGTCGGGCAGCAACAGTCGGTTGTTCCCCGGCCCGGGCTTTCCGGCGAAGGCCATCGCCCTCGCCATACGATCCCGGCCAAAGGAAAAGGGCCGCCCCTTGCGGAGCGGCCCCGGAGATCCGGTGGTCCGGCGCCGTCAGTGGGCGGCCAGATAGGCGATCAGGTTGGCGCGGTCCTCGGGCTTGGGCAGGCCGGCGAAGGCCATCTTGGTGCCCGGGGCATAGCCCTTGGGGCTTTCGAGGAAGGCGAACAGGTTTTCCGGGGTCCAGGCGTCGGCCGCCATGGCCTTCAGCGCCTCGGAATAGCTGAAGCCCTCGACCGAGGCCTTGGCGCGGTTGACCACGCCGTCCAGATGCGGGCCGGTGCCGTTGGTGCCGTCCATCTTGTGGCAGGCCTTGCACTTGCCGAAGACCTTCTCGCCCGCGGCGGCATCGCCCGCGGCCAGAAGCGCCGCCACATCCACCGTGGCCTCTTCGCCGCCCGCGGATTCGCCGGCGGCGCCGGTGTCGATCGAATAGGCCTGGGTCAGCTCGCCCTCTTCGCCGTGGCCGCCGCCATGGCCGCCTCCGCCCATCGCATAAAGCTCGGTGGCCACCCAGTTGCCCAGCAGAAACACCAGCAGCGCGCCACAGACGCCCGCCACCGCCTTGGTCATCGTCATCGTGTCGAACATGTCGCGCGCATCCCTTGGTCGTCGGTTGGGCCGGTTTCTAACCGCTTCCCCCGGGGGGACGCAAGGTGTAGGAGCGCGACCGATTGCCCCTTTTCGGGGGAAGTGTCGCCGAAGGAGCCCGGACATGGCAGGACGCATCGCATTCCAGGGGGAGCTGGGGGCCTATTCCCACCAGGCCTGCGCCCAGGCCCGCCCGGATTTCGAGCCGGTGCCCTGCCAGACCTTCGAGGACGTGGTGGAGATGACCCGCGCGGGCGACGTCGACCTCGGTATGCTGGCGGTGGAGAATTCCACCTACGGCCGGGTGGCCGACGTGCATTCGCTGCTGCCCAAGGCCGGACTGCACATCGTGGACGAGGCCTTCGTGCGGGTCCATGTCAACCTCCTGGGAGTGAAGGGCGCCCGGCTGGAGCAGGTGCGCGAGGCGCATGGCCATGTGGTGATCCTGCCGCAATGCGCGGGCTTCCTGAAAACCCACGGCATCAAGGGCGTGGTCAGCAGCGACAACGCCCGCGCCGCCCGTGAGGTGGCCGGGGCGGGCGACCCGTCCCGCGCCGCGCTGGCCAGCGAGCTGGCGGCGCGGATCTACGGGCTGGAGGTGCTGGTGCCGCAGATCGAGGACCAGAAGAACAACACCACCCGCTTCCTGGTGATGTCGCGCGAGGCCGATCCCAGCCGCCGCGCCGAGCACATGATCACCACCTTCACCTTCCGGGTGCGCAACATCCCGGCCGCGCTCTACAAGGCGCTCGGCGGCTTCGCCACCAACGGGGTGAACATGACCAAGCTGGAAAGCTACATGGTCGGCGGCAGCTTCACAGCGACCGAGTTCTACGCCGACATCGAGGGCCACCCCGAGGACCCGCCCGTCGCCCGCGCGCTGGAGGAACTGGGCTTCTTCACCACCCATGTGACGCTGCTCGGGGTCTATCCGGCCGACCGCCGGCGCGGGTGAGAGGGCGGGGCGATCCCCGCCTTAAGAGCCGTGCGGCCGTGGGGCGGGGTTCACCCCGCCTCCCCCGGGCGGGAGAAGGCGAGGCACTGCCTCGCCCCCGCCCGTGCGGGACATATCACCCAGAAACACTGGCAGCCCTGAACCCCGAGAGGCCAGCGCCTGACCCGGCGGGCGAGAAGCGCCCGCCGAGGGCGGGGCGGGCGCTGGCCGGGCCTTGAGGGCCCGGCCGGGACAAGGGGAAGCGTTGCATGATGGCGAAGGCACACGCCTTCGCCAAGGAAACAACGGAGGGGGGAGCGGGTGACGGAGTGCGCCCGGGCCGATAGACCCCGCCTGCGCGGAAATGACAGGATCGCAGCGCCGCCGCTACGCCCGCGCCGCCCCCCGCGCCTGTTCCTCGATCATGTTGGCCAGCTGGCCGCTGGCCACATCCAGCTTGCGCTGCACCCGGCCCTTGGCCAGCCGCGCCGACTGCACCAGCAGCCGCGCCGCCAGCGTCTTCGGCTTCACCTCCGACACCACCGTCATCCGCGTCCGGCGCGGCGACAGCGAGACCAGCTCGACCTGCGCGGTGCCCGCCAGCGAGGGGCTGTCGAAGGCCCAGGCGAGATGCGCCCCCGGCTCGGCATCGGCGAAGCGCACCTGCACCGTGCGCGGGCGGCCGCGGAAGGCGAAGCGGATGCGCCAGGCCATGCCGACGCCCGGGCTGCGCAGGCGGTCGGTCCGCTCCACCTCGGCCCCGCGGCGCATCGCCATCCGCTCGAAATGGTCGAAATCGGTCAGCTGCGCATAGACGAAATCCAGCGGCGCCTCGATGTCCTGTCGGGTGGTCAGCTTCATCTCTTCTCCGGCCCCTCGCCCGTTTCCGTCAATGTCGTCTCAATCGAGACGATCGGCAAGCCATGCGTTCAGGATAAATTGCGCGATGCTGCCGCGCCGCGCGGGGCTGATCTGGGGCAAGCCGCCGGCGAAGGCAAGCGCCAGGTCCTCGCGCGACAGCCACAGCGCATCCTCCAGCTCCACCGGGTCCAGCGTGATGCGGTCGTCCAGCGCCTCGGCCCGGCAGCCGATCATCAGGCTGGCCGGGAAGGGCCAAGGCTGGCAGGAAAGGTAGGAGACCGCGCCGAGAGGAATGCCCGTCTCCTCCAGCACCTCGCGGCGACAGGCGGCCTCGATGGTCTCGCCCGGCTCCATGAAGCCGGCCAGCAGCGAATACATCCCCTCGGGCCAGCCGGGGCTGCGGCCCAGCAGCACCCGGTTGCCGCGGGTGACCAGGACGATGATCACCGGATCGGTGCGCGGGAAATGCGGCGCGGCGCAGGCGGGGCAGGTCCTTTGCCAGCCGCCCGTCGCCATGGCGCTGCGCGTCCCGCAGGCGGCGCAGAAGCCATGGCTCCGGTGCCATTCGATCAGCGCCTTGCCCATGATCGCCAGTTCCGCCTGCCGCGGCGAAAGCCCGGCCATGATGCCGCGCAGGTCGGCGAAGCCCTGGTTGGGCGGCAGGGCGGGATGCGGCTGGCGGCCGGAGTCGAAGGGGCCTCCAATAGGCAGCGCCTCCGGCAGGCTGGCCGAGACATCGACGGCGAAGCGGAAGTGCCCCTCGTCCTCGCCCAGCAGAACCGGCTCGGCCGCATCGGCGACCAGCGGGTGGGAGGAGGGCAGCCAGGCCGGGGCGGCCACCTCCTCGCCCGAGACCAGCGGGCGGCCGCGCCAGTAGGGCAGCACCAGCGCCCGCGCCCAGGCCGCGGCCAGCGACTGCGGATCGCCGCGCAGCTGCTGCCTGCGGTCCAGCCCCGAGCCGCCGAATGTCACCTGTTCCGCCTGCTGCATCGCCCGCTTCCCCTGCCCCGCCCGGCAGGCTGTAGCACCCCGGCCACAGCCCCTTTGGCGCGCAAGTCATGCCATGCCGCGCGAAGAGGCGCAAATGGCCCGGTGCCGGCGCAGGAACAGGGCCTCCGCCCCACATCATCGAACAATTATGCGTTGAAATATTTCACTGACATTCAAACTTTGCTTGTCCCGCCCGCCTTCTTCATGACACGATCCGAAGCGTGATTTCCTCTCACCGGGTCAGCGTCACGTGCTGCGTCAAGCCTTGGGTCCGAAAGAACTTTTCCGGGGGTGCAGGTGAGACCTGCGCGCCATGGCGCCACCCTCCTGAAACTGGCCGCGGGCCTGGCGGAGCGCGAGCCCGAACCCCTGACGCAGCCTGCGGAAACGGCCCCCCTGCCGGAACCGGCAGCCGACCGGCAGGACGAGGTTCTGCTGCGGGTGCTGGCCACCACCGACCTGCACGCCAACATCCTGTCCTACGACTATGCCGCCAACCGCCCGCTGCACGGGCAGGGGCTGGCGCAGATGGCCGGCCTGATCGCCGCGGCCCGGGCCGGGGCGCCGGGGGCGCTCTTGCTGGACAACGGCGATTTCCTGCAGGGCTCGGCGCTGGCCGACCTGGCCGCGCAGGGCGGCCGCCGCCGTGTCCATCCGGTGATCGGCGCGATGAACGCGCTGGCCTATGACGCGGCGACGCTGGGCAACCACGAATTCAACTACGGGCTGCCGGTGCTGGACCGGGCGCTGGCGGAGGCGCGCTTCCCGGTGGTCTCGGCCAATGTCCTGCGCCGCCGCGGCGAAGGCGGGCCGCTGGAGGACGACACCCTGGCCCCGCCCTATGCGATCCTCGACCGGGTGCTGGCCGACGGCAGCGGCCGGCCGCATCGGCTGCGCATCGGCATCCTCGGCCTGACCCCGCCCGAGATCCTGCGGTGGGACCAGGCCCATCTCTCCGGCCGCCTCGACGCCCGGCCGATGGTCGAGGCCGCCCGCGCCCGGCTGCCCGAGCTGCGGCGGGCCGGGGCCGACCTGGTGATCTGCCTCGCCCATACCGGGCTGGCCGGACCCGGCGGCCGCGAGGGCATCGGCATCGAACTGGCCGAACTGCCGGGGATCGACGCGCTGGTGCTCGGCCACAGCCATCTGGTTTTTCCCCACCGCGGGCTGCACCCGGATGCCCGCGTCGACGCCGCCGCCGGCCGGGTGGCGGGCAAGCCGGTGGTGCAGCCGGGGCATTCCGGCTCGCACCTCGGCATCATGGACCTGCGGCTGCGCCGCGGGGCCGGCAGCTGGACCGTCGCCGGGGCCGAGGTGCGGGCGGAAAGCGTGTCCGAAGTGGCGGCGGGCCTGCCGGCGGCGGCGATCCGCCGCCATGCCGAGGAGCTGCGCCGGGCCGTCGGTCCCGACCACCGCGCCGCGCTGGCCTGGACCCGGCGGGAACTGGGACGGACCGAAGTGGCGCTCTCCACCGCCTTCGCCCAGGTGGCGGATGTGGCGGCGCTGCGGCTGCTGGGACTGGCGAAGATCGACCATGCCCGCCGGGCGCTGGCCGGGACGGCATGGGAGGGGCTGCCGGTGCTGGCCACCGCCACCCCCTACCGCGCCGGCGGCCGCGGCGGGCCGCTGAACTACACCCGCATCGCGCCGGGGCCGCTGTCGGTGCGCCATGTCTTCGACCTCTATCCCTTTCCCAACACCGTGGTGGGCGTGCTGGTCACCGGCGCGGAGCTGGCCGAGGAGCTGGAACGCGCCGCCGCGCTTTATGCGCAGGTGGTGCCGGGGCGGGCGGAGCAGCGGCTGATCGACCCGGCCTTCCCCGCCCATGCCTTCACCACCGTGATCGGCATCAGCTACCGGATCGATCCCAGCCTTCCTGCCCGCTACGACCCGCGCGGCGCACTGGTCCGGCCGCAGGCGCGGCGGGTGCTGGAGCTGCGGCGGGGCGGCGTGCCAGTGCGGCCCGACGACCGCTTCGTGCTGGTCACCAACAGCTTCCGCGCCAGCGGCGCGCTCGGCGGCGGGCCGTTCGAGGTGGTGCTGGACCGGCACGAGCTGTGCACCGCCATCCTGCGCGACCACATCCTGCGGCAGGGCCGGATCGGCCCCGACACGCTGGCGCCGGCCGAGGGCTGGTCGCTGCGCCCGCTGCCCGGCACCAGCGTGGTTTACGACTCCGGGCCGGAGGCGATGGAGCACCGCTCCGAGGCCGCGCACCTGCGCCCCGAGGGGGCGGGGCTGACGGCGGAGGGCTTCCAGCGGCTGCGGCTGTATCTGTAGGCGGGACGGCGCCCTGATCGGGCGGGATCAGGCGAGGCGCTGCCTCGCCCCCGCCCGTGCGGGACGGTTCACCCGGAGACGGTGGCAGCACGAGACCCCGAGAGGCCAGCGCCCGCCCGGGCGGGCGAGAAGCGCCCGCCGAGGGGCGGGCGGGCGCTGGCCGGGCCATTGAGGCCCGGCCGGACAAGGGGAAGCGTTGCGCTGTGGCGAAGGCACACGCCTTCGCCAAGGAAGCAAAAAGGGGCGGCGGGGTGAACCCCGCCCTACATCATCGGCCGAACGCACGCGCCTTCGCCAAGGGCAAGGCGGGATCGGATGTCCCGCCCCCCTTCCCCCCGCCGCCCCTCCATGGCAAGGAAGGACCCGACCCCATTTCCCCCGGCCGGATACCCCCTCGCATGTATGACGCGCTTTTCTTCGACCTCGACGGCACACTGGTGGACACCGAATCCATCGCCATCGCCACCGGCATCGCCGCCTTCGCCGCCCATGGCCATCCGGTGGACGAGCCCTTCATGCATGGGCTGATTGGCAAGGACGAACCCACCACCGCCGCCATCCTCCGCGCCGCCCTGCCGCAGGCAAACCTCGACGCGGTGAACCGCGACTGGCGCGCCAGCTTCGACGCCCGGGTGGAAGAGGGCCTGCCGCTGAAGCCCGGCGCGATGGAGCTGCTGGCCGGGCCGGAACTGCCGCGGGTCCTCGTCACCTCCACCGGCCATCACTGGGCGCACCGCAAGCTGCGGATCGCCGGGATCGCGCAGTCCTTCGCCCATGTCGTCACCCTGAACGACGTGGAGGCGCCGAAGCCCGCCCCGGCCCCCTATCTGCTGGCCGCGCGCCTCCTGGGGGTGGAGCCCGCCCGCTGCCTGGTGTTCGAGGACAGCGAGACCGGCGCCGAGGCCGCCTTCCGCGCCGGCTGCGTGGTGGTGCAGGTGCCGGACATCGCCCCGTCGCAGGGCCGGTGGGCGCATCATCTGGCGCCCGACCTGCTGACCGGCGCCCGCATGGCCGGGCTGATCTGACGGCCCCGATTTTCGCCGAAAATCGGCCCCCGCTCCGCCGCCCGTCCTTGCGCTTGCGAATCCGACGCCCGCCCCCTATATCCGGCGGCGAGAGGTTGGCGCGGGCGAGCGCCTCGCCAACCCGGTCAGGTCCGGAAGGAAGCAGCCGTAACGAGCCCCGCTTGGGTCGTTGTCCAGCCTCTCACCCCTCCCCATTCCATCGGCGCAAGGTCAGCCCCCGCCCGGGGTCAGCCGGATCAGCTGGCCGCCCTCGCCGTCGGTCAGCACCATCACCGATCCGTCGCGGGCTACCGCCACGTCGCGGATGCGGGCGAAGCCCTGCAGGTAGCGCGCCTCGCCGGTGACGCGGCCGTCCGCGATCTCCAGCCGCACCAGCGCCTGCCCGGCCAGCCCGCCGATCAGCGCGCTGCCCTCCCAGCCCGGGAACAGCCCGCCCTCGTAGAAGGCCAGCCCGCTGGGGGCGATCACCGGGTCCCAGTAATAGATGGGCTGCTCCATCCCCTCGGCCTGGGTCAGCCCCTCGCCGACCGGGGTGCCGTCGTATTCCAGACCGTAGACGATCGCCGGCCAGCCGTAGTTCTTGCCCGCCTCCGGCCGGTTCAACTCGTCCCCGCCGCGCGGCCCGTGCTCCACGGTCCAGAGCGCGCCGTCCGGGCCGATGGCGGCGGATTGCAGGTTGCGGTGGCCGTAAGACCAGATCTCGGGCTGCCCGCCGGGAATCTCCGGGTTGCCCTCGGCCGGGCCGCCCTCGGGGTCGATCCGCAGCACCTTGCCCAGATGGGTGGACACGTCCTGCGCCAGCGGCCGCGCCTCGATCACCGAGCGTTCGCCGGTGGTGACGAACAGCGCCCCGTCCGGCGCGAAGACCAGCCGCGAGCCGAAATGCAGCTTGGAGGCCCAGCCCGGCTCCTGCCGGAAGATCACCTTCACCCCGGTCATCTCGCGCCCGTCGGGCGACAGCGTGCCGGTGGCGACGGCGGTGCCGTTCAGCCCGCCCTCGCGGGGTTCGGCATAGCTCCACCACACCCGGCGGGTCTCGGCGAAATCGTCGCGGATCGCCACGTCGAGCAGCCCGCCCTGGCCTTCGGCGAAGACCTCCGGCAGGCCGGACACCGGCTCCGAGATACTGCCGTCCGGGCCGACGATCCGCATCCGGCCGGGCCTTTCCGTCACCAGCCAGCTGCCGTCCGGCAGTTCCTCCATGCCCCAGGGGTTGTCCAGCCCGGAGGCGACCACGCTGCGCTCCGGCTCGGCATCGGCGATCACCGGGGCGCGGGTCTGGCCCTCGAAGGCGGGGCGGTAGTCCGGCGCGTTCGGCGGCTCGGCGTTAAAATCCTGCGCCAGGGCCGCGGCGGGGGCGAGGGCCAGCAGGGAGACAAAGGTTCGCGAGAGAGGGGCAAGGGTCATCGGGGCCTCGAAATTCCGGGGCGGCGCGTTGCGGTCGCATCATGCCGCAGGGGAGATGGGAGGCAAGTATGCAGGCCCGGCCCCGCAGCGGAGCAGCAACAATCATGTGAGCCGCGGGGCGGCCCCGGCGCATGAGCGGAAACCTGCGGAGAAAAATCCGTCGGGATGGCGGGAGCCCGCCCGGCACCGCGGCGGGCGGCGGCGGGCGGCCCGGTCAGTCGGCGACGGTGAGGTCGGGGACCACGGCGCCGATGTTGTAACCCTCCAGCTGCGCGGCGGCGAAGTCGCCCGGCGGGAAGCTGAGGAGGGTGCCGGTGCCCGGGGTGACCGGGATCACCCGCGACGGCGGGATCTGCAAAAAGGCGTCCAGCGCCGCCCGGATCACCCCGCCGTGGACCACCGCCAGCAGGTCCCCCTCGCCGGCCGCCAGCCAGTGGCGCAGGCCGGCGGCAACGCGGTCGCGGAACACCTCCCAGGGCTCGCAGCCCTCGGGGGTGTAAGTGCCGGCGCGCCAGGCGTGGTAGAGATCGGCATGGGCGGCGATCAGCTCGGGCTTGGTGCGGCCGGTCCAGCTGCCCATGTCCCATTCGCGCAGCCGCGGGTCCGAGGGACAGGTGCCATGGCCGATCAGCTCGGCGGTCTGCCGGGTGCGCCCGAGGTCCGAGGACACCACCCGCGCCGGCCTCAGCGCCCGCACGAAGGCGCGGAAGCCGCGGGCCTGCTGGATGCCGCGCTCGGACAGGTGGGAATTGTCCTGCCCCTGCAGCCGCGATTCCGCGTTCCAGGTGGTTTCGCCGTGGCGCATCAGGATTAGGCGCATCATTCGATCCTTTCGCCGGACAGGGCAAAGACGGCATCCGGCGTGCCGCAGAGGGTGAGGTCGATCCCGTCGCCCGGGTGGGCGTCGGGCATGTCTTCGGTGATGGCGGAAAGGCGGATCGGGCCGAGCAGCGCCGTCACCATCACCCGCCCGGCCATCGGCGCGGCCTCGGAGAACTCGGCCCGGATCGCCGGGCGGCCGGCGGCCTTGGCGGTGGAAATCTGCTCGGCGCGGTAGAACAGCAGCACCTCGTCGCGGCCCTGCGCCAGCGCGGCGGGGGCCAGCGGGATGCCGGCATGGACCAGCATGTCCCCCTGCCGCCGCGCGGGCAGCAGGTTGCCGGGCGGCGTGCCCAGGAAGGTGGCGACGAAGGTGGTGGCCGGCCGCTTCAGCAGCGCGGCCGGCGGGCCGAACTGCTCCACGCGGCCCTGGTTCATCACCGCGACATGGGTGGCCATGGTCATCGCCTCCACCTGGTCATGGGTGACATAGACCGAGGTGGCGCCGGTGGCGCGGTGGATGCGCATCAATTCGCTGCGCATCTCGATCCGCAGCTTGGCGTCGAGGTTCGACAGCGGCTCGTCGAACAGCAGGATCGCGGGCTTCGGCGCCAGCGTGCGGGCAATGGCGACGCGCTGCTGCTGGCCGCCCGAGATTTCCGCCGGATAGCGGTCGCGCAGGGCGGAGATGCCCAGAAGCGCCAGCACCTCGCCGATCCGCGCCTCGCGGGCGGCCTTGTCCCAGCCGGCCACCTTCAGCGGCCAGCCGATGTTGCCGGCGACCGTCATGTGCGGCCACAGCGCATAGGACTGGAACACCAGCCCGGCGTTGCGCTTCCGCGGGTCGGCGACCACCCCGCCGGCACCGGAGGAGACCACCTGCCCCATGAAGGCGATCTCGCCCGCCGAAGGCTCGTCCAGCCCGGCCAGCATCCGCAGGAGCGTGGACTTGCCGCAGCCGGAGGGGCCGACCAGCACCAGGAAGGACCCGGGCGGCACGGCGAGCGAAAGGTCGGGGATGGCGGTGAAGTCGCCGAAGCGCTTGGCAAGGCCGGTGATGCGGATGGCATCCTGCGGCTCGGTCCGGACGGCGGGCATGGCGGTCAGTCCTTCCATTTCTGCACCCGTGCCTGCAGCGCCTGCGCGACCAGCGAGGCGGCAAGGCAGATCGCAAGGATCAGCACGGTGATGGCATTGGCGAATTGCATGAAGCCCTCGGCGGCGTAGCGGTAGGCCACCATCGACAGCACCGGCGAGGTGGCGCTGAACAGAAGGACGACCAGCGACAGGTCGCGGACCATCTTGACGAAGACCAGGATCGCGCCGGCCAGCAGGCCGCGGATCGCCAGCGGGAAGACGATGGCCCACATCCGCCGCAGCGGCCCGGCCCCGGTCAGGCGGGCGCTTTCCTCCAGGTCGGTGGAGATCTGCCCGAGGACCGAGCGCCCGGCCTGCACCGCATAGGGCAGGTTGTGGGCGGCGGCGGCGATCACCAGCAGGGTGAAGGTGCCGTAGAGCGAGGGCAGCGGGCCGAGCGGCGCGCCGAAGAGCGCGATATAGGCGGCGGCGAAAGCGATCGAGGGGATGAGGAGCGGCAGAAAGGCCAGTTGCGACAGGACATTGGCCAGCACCGTGCCCTTGTTCCGGGTGATGGTATGGGCCAGCGCCAGCCCCAGCACCATCGAGATCAGCGCCACCACCACGCCCAGCTTCAGCGTGTTGACCAAGGCCCCGATCAGCACCGGGTTGCGGAAGATGCCAGCGGTCCCTTGCGCGATCTGCCCGCCGCCCTCGCCCAGCCAGAAATGCAGCGTCCAGTTCGAGAACAAAGCCCCGGTCTGCGGCGCCAGGCTGGAGGCCACCAGCACCACCACCGGCACCACCGTGGTCAGCATCGCCAGCCCGAACCCCGCGGCGAACAGCGGCCAGCGCCAGCGGCCGAGGGGGAAGCGCCGGGTGCGGCCACCCTTGCCGGTGACGGTGACGAAGGCGCGCCGGCCAGAGACCAGCCGGTCCGACAGGAACAGGAACACGCCCGAGACCGCGATCAGCAGCAGCGCCAGCACGAAGCCGCGCTCGGCCTGACCGATCTCGATCATGCCGAAGAGGCGGGTGGAAAGGGTCTGCATCCTGACCGGCAGCCCCAGCAGCGCGGGCGCGGCGAAATTCGCCACCGCCCCCGCCAGCGTCAGCGAGGCGGCCGAGACCAGCGCGGGCGTCACCACCGGCAGCACGATGCCGAAGAAGATGCGCGGCCGCCGCGCGCCGGTCATCTGCGCGGCTTCCACCAGATCGGCGCCGACCGAGGACAGCGCGGCGGCGATGATGGTGTAGGCCAGCGAATAGTAATGCGCGATCAGCACGATCAGCACCGGCACGAGGCCCCAGGCCAGCCAGTCGGGGATTATGAAGCCGTTGGCCTCGAAGAAGCCCGACGACCCGCCCATGCGGCTGTTGCGGAACAGCGTGCCCCAGGCCAGCGCGGCGGCGAAGCTGGGGATCATGAAGGGCAGCGTGTGCATCACGCCCAGCAGGCGGCGGCCCGGCACGTCGGTCATCACCACCAGCCAGGCGGTGAAGCCGCCGAGCAGCAGGCAGCCGGCCGAGACCCCGAGGCCGAGGACCAGCGTGTTCATCAGCGGCCGCCACCACAGATTCGGCGACATCGGGCTTGCCAGCACGGCCCCCCAGGCCTCCAGCCCCGCCGGTGTCAGCGTGGCGAGACCGATGCGCAGCAGCGGTGCCAGCACCAGCACGCCGACGATCAGGATCATCAACAGCGGCACCAGCCGGCGCGAGGTCAGCAGCCGGCGCCGGGGCGGCGGGGCGGTGGCTTGCAGGGACATGGGAAATCTCCGCCGGTGAGAGACGCGGCCATCGGGCCGCGTCCCGCCTGCCTCATTGCAGGGTGATGATCAGGTCGGCGATCCGGGCGCGGTTCTCGGCCACCGCCTCGGTGTTGATGGTCCAGGCGTTCAGTTCCTCCAGCGGCACCGAATCCGGGTCGTCGGCGATGGTCGTGCGGGTGGCATAGTCGCCCGGCACGTTGAAGGGCGCGAAGGCGGGGCCGCCGTCGGCGCTGTCGTCGCCGAACATGAAGTCGATCAGCAGCCGCGCCGCCGCCGGGTTCGGGGCCTTGTCCGCCACCGCCAGCACCGCCGGGAACAGGATGCCGTTCGCCGGCTCCACATCGTTGGCGACCTGCAGGGCCCAGCCTTCCTCTTCATTGTCGCGGCGGTCGGAATAGGTGCCGAAGCCGACCGGCGGGTCGGTGGCGTCCTTGGTCCCCACCGCCTTGCTGAGGTCGTCGCTGTTCGACACCAGCACCAGGTCGTTCAGGAACAGGTTGCGGATGAACTGCTCTCCGGCGCCGGTCAGGTCGCCGTCCACCTCGATGTCGGTGCCGAACTGCGCCTTCCAGGCGGCGGCCATCTCGTCGGGATGCAGCGCGATCTCGGTCAGCAGGTCGAGCAATTCGCCCCGCTGGGTGGGATCGACCATCATCACCTTGCCCCGCCATTCCGGCAGGGTCAGCTGCCAGAGGTTGGTGATCGGGCTGCCGTCCGGGTAGGCGGCCTCGTTATACATCAGCACCTTGGTGGACAGGCGGTGCACCAGCAGCGGGGCCTTGAACTGCGCGTCCAGCTGGTCGGCCACCCGCGGCGGCACATAGGTGTGGATGCGGCCAGGGGCCAAGAGGTCGCGCAGCACCACCGGCGCATCGGCCATGTAAAGCACGTCCACCGCATGGACCCCGGCCTCCTGCTCGGCCACCACCCGGGCGATCTGCTTGGCCGAACTGAGGTCCAGCCCGATCAGGTCGATGCCGGGATAGGCTTCCTCGAAGGCCTTCTCCACCCGGGCGATGCGGCTGGAGAGCGAGAAGACGGTCACCGTCCCCTCCTCCTTCGCCAGCGCATAAAGCTCATCGCTGGACATCCGGTCCAGATCCTGCGCCGCGGCCAGGCCGGGGACGCAGGCCGCCGCCAGAAGCGCGGCCTTCAAGGTCTTGAACATGGTCTCTCCTCCCAGAGATGGTTGTCATCCGAAGCGGTCGAACAGGCCCGCCAGCTCCTCCAGCTTGGCGACGACCTGGGTCTCGTGCCGGCCGGCGATGGTCAGCAAGATGGCGTTGACGATGGTCAGGGGAACGATCGGGGTCTGGAACTCGGTGCCCGACCTTCCGCGGGGGGCGGCCAGCAGATGCCCGGCCGGCGGGGTCATGGTCGGCCCCGCCAGGTCCGAGATCAGCAGCGTGGGCGCGCCCACCTGCGCGGCATGGCCCATCAGCGCCGCATAGTCGGCAGGCTGCTTGCGGAAGGCCAGCACCAGCACCAGGTCCTCCGGCCCGAGGCCGGTCAGCCGCTCGGCGATGTCGCGGCCGCGGCCGGTCAGCATCACCGTGGCCATGCCGAAGCGGTCCAGCCGCCGTTGCAGGAAGGCCGCCACCGCGGTGGCATGGCCCTGCGCGAAGATGAACACCCGCCGCGCCGCGACGATCATGTCCGAGGCGATGTCCACGTCCGACTGGGCGACGCTGCGGGCCAGCTGCTCCAGCGCCGCCAGCTCGCTTTGCACCAGATCGGCCAGATAGCTGCCGTCCGCCACCTTGGCGACCGAGCGGCGCATCCGCGCCGCGGCGTCCTGGCCCGCCATCATCTCCTTCTGCAACTGCGCCCGCAGCTCGGGATAGCCGCTGAAGCCCAGCTTCTGCGCCAGCCGGGTAGCGGTGGTCTCGTGCACCTGCGCCCGTTCCGCCAGCTGCGCGGCCGACAGGAACACCGCCTCGCCCTGCTGGCCCAGCAGGACCTCGATGATGCGGCGGTCCGAGGCGGTCAGCCGTTCGGAACTGTCCTGGATGCGGGTGAGCAGGGTCATGGGGTCGCAGCCTTCCTTGCGTCGGTTCAGCATTATGCAGGAAAACCTGCGAGTCAGCGGATTCCTGCAGGATTTCCATCCTGCGGGAGGCCCAAGCAGCCCGCGGGCTTCATCCTACTGTCATCCGCCTGCGCCCTTGCTGTCACGGAAGGCGGCTAGAGCGGCTGCGGGACCATTTGCACGAACCCCGAAGAGGTATCCATGCGCATCACCCTTGCCGCCCTTGCGGCCAGCACCATCCTTGCGGGCGCCGTCCAGGCCGCCGAGATCTATCCGCTCGACCGGGCGACGATCCTTGCCGGGTCGCCCTTCGACTTCAAGGTCGAGCTGGACGCCGTCCATGCCGAGGCCGACATCGCCGTCACCGTGAACGGCAAGCCCTATGCCGAGGTCTTCGGCAAGCCGGCCGAATTCGTGGCCGAGGAGAAGGGCGAGGACGATACCGTCCTCGGCTCCGCCCTGATCCTGCGCGACCTGGCGCTGGCCGAGCCGGGCAGCTACGCCGTCGAGGTCAAGGCGGGCGACGAGGCCAAGGCGGTCACCTGGGAGGTCTACGGCACCGCCGGGGTGCCCAAGGCGAAGAACATCATCTTCATCATCGGCGACGGCCTGTCGGTCGCGCACCGCACCTCGGCCCGGATCATGGCCAAGGGCATGACCGGGGGCAAGGCGAACGGCCGGCTGGCGATGGACGACCTGGAGTTCATGGCCTTCATCGGCACCTCCTCGACCCATTCCATCGCCACCGATTCGGCCAACACCGCCTCGGCCTACATGACCGGGCACAAGAGCAGGGTGAACGCGCTCGGCGTCTATGCCGACCGCACGCCGGACAGCTTCGACGACCCGAAGGTGGAGACCATCGCCGAGGCGCTGCGCCGCACCACGAAGAAATCCATCGGCATCGTCTCGACCGCCGAGATCGAGGACGCCACCCCGGCCGCCGTGGTCGCCCACACCCGCAAGCGCGGCGACAAGGCCGAGATCGTCGGCATGTTCCACGACCTGCTGCCCGAGGTGGTCCTGGGCGGCGGCTCGGCCTATTTCCTCAAGGCCGACGTGCCGGGCTCGAAGCGCAAGGACGACAAGGACTACATCCAGCTGTTCCGCGACGCCGGCTATTCCATCGCCACGACGAAGGAAGAGCTGGCGGCGGCTTCGGGCAGCAACACCGGCCGCGTGCTGGGGCTGTTCCATACCGGCAACATGGACACCTGGCTGGACCGCGAGCAGCTGAAGAAGGGCACCGTGGACAAGTTCCCCGACCAGCCGGGGCTGGTGGACATGACCACCGCCGCGCTGGAGCAGCTGTCGAAGAACCCCGACGGCTTCTTCCTGATGGTCGAAGGCGCCTTGATCGACAAGATGTCCCACCCGATGGACTGGGAACGCTCGGTGCTGGAGACCATCGAGCTTGACCATGTCGTCGCGGTGGCGCGCGACTTCGCGGCGAAGAACCCCGACACGCTGGTGGTGGTGACGGGCGACCATACCCACGGCGTCTCGCTGATCGGCACCATCGACACCGAGAAGCCGGGCGACGAGATGCGCGAGAAGGTCGGCGTCTACGACGACGCGGGCTTCCCCGATTATGTCGATGCCGACGGCGACGGCTATCCCGACAGCGTGGACGTGAAGCGGCCGCTGGCGATCTTCGCCTCGAACTTCCCGGACTACTACGAGACCTGGGGCGCCAAGCTGGACGGCCCCTTCGTCCCGGCGATCCAGGATGCCGAGGGCAACTACGTCGCCAACGAGGCCTACAAGGACTGGCCCGGCGCGGTGCTGCGCGAGGGCAACCTGCCGCGCGCGAACGACACCGCGGTCCATTCCGTGGACGACATGGTGCTGCAGGCTTCCGGCCCCGGCGCCGAGGCGTTCAAGGGCTACATGGAGCAGTCGGACGTCTACCGGGTGCTGGCCGATGTCTTCGCCCTCGGCGCGGCGCAGAAGTAAGGATCGAGACGCGGCCGCCCGGATTTCTCCCGGGCGGCCGCATCCATCGGAGGACAGGATGACCGACGCCCTTCTCACCCGCAGGTCCTGGCTGGCCGCGATGGCCGCCGGGCTTTCGCTCCCGGCGCTGCGCCCGGCCTGGGCGGCGGCGCAGCTGTCCTTCGACGAGCTTTACGCCTCCTTCGGCCCGCTGGGGCTGGAGTTCTCCGACAAGGTGAAGGACCTGACCGGGCAGGAGGTGACCATCCAGGGCTTCATGGCCCCGCCGCTGAAGGCCGAGGCGGATTTCTTCGTGCTGACGGAAATCCCGATGGCGCTCTGCCCCTTCTGCTCCACCGATGCCGACTGGCCGGACAACATCCTGGTGGTCTACCTGCGCGCGAAGCAGACCTTCACCGATCCGAACCAGCGGATCGAGGCGCGGGGCGTTCTGGAGCGCGGGTCCTGGATGGACCCGGACACCGGCTTCCTCAGCCAGCTGCGCCTGCGCGACGCGCGGTTCGAGACGGTCTGAGCCATGCCCGACCTGCATCTTTCCGGCATCCAGGTGCTGTTCCCCGGCCTAGACGCCCCCGCCCTGCACATCCCCGAGCTGACGCTGCCTGCGGGCGGCAGGCTGGCCGTCGCCGGCCCCTCCGGCTCGGGCAAGTCGACGCTGGTCAACGTGATCGCCGGGCTGGAGCGCCCCAGCCGCGGCCGGGTGCTGTGGGGCGGCACCGACATCGCCGCGCTGTCGGAAAGCGCGCGCGACCGCTGGCGAGGGGCGAACATCGGGCTGGTGATGCAGGATTTCCACCTGTTTCCCGGGCTGTCGGCGCTGGAGAACGTGCTGCTGCCCGCCCGTCTGGCGCGCGTCGCCGACCGGGCGATGGCGGACCGGGCGGGCGAGTTGCTGGCCGAGGTCGGCCTGACCCGCCCCGGCCAGAAGGTCGAAACCCTTTCGCGCGGCGAGATGCAGCGCGTCGCCGTCGCGCGTGCCCTGCTGCGCCAACCGGGGGTGATCGTGGCGGACGAGCCGACCGCCAGCCTTGACCCGGCCAACGCCGCCGCCCTCGGCGCGCTGCTGGACGGGCTGGCGCAGCGGACCGGGGCGACGCTGATCGTGGTCTCGCACGATCCCGGCCTGATCGCCCGCCTGCCCCGCCGCATCGCGCTGGCCGGCGGACTGATCCGCGACGACACCGAAAGGGCCGCCTGATGCTGCGCTTCATCCTTGCCGATCTCGGCCGGCTCAAGGCCGGGTCCTTCGTCGTCGTGCTGCTGATCGCGCTGGCGGTGGCGCTCGGCACCGGCGTCACCTTGCAGGAGCGGGCGCTGCGGCTGGGCAGCGCCCGGGCCGCCGACAGGTTCGACCTGGTGATCGGCGCGCCGGGCAGCGAGACGCAGCTGGTGCTCTCCACCGTCTTCCTGCAACCCGCCGCGCTGCCGCTGGTGCCGGGCGAGGTGCTGGCCGGGTTGCAGGACGATCCCCGCGTGGCCTGGGCGGCGCCGGTGGGCTTCGGCGATTTCCACCGCGGCCATCCGGTGGTCGGCACCACCACCCGGCTGATCGCCGAAACCGCGCCCGGCTTCGCCGGAGGGCGGATGTTCGCTGCCGAGGGCGAGGCGGTGATCGGCGCGCGGGTCGATCTGGCGCTTGGGGACGGGATCACCCCGACCCATGGCGAGATCGGCCATGACCACGACGAGGTGCGTTATCGCGTGGTGGGCCGGCTGGAGCCGACCGGCACCCCCTGGGACCGCGCCATCCTGGTGCCGATCCAGGCGGTCTGGCATGTGCACGGGATGGAAGCGGGGCATGGGGAGGAAGCGCACGACCATGCGGAAGAGGATCACGACCATGACCACGGCCACGCCGGCTTCGACCCCGATGCGCCGCTGGCCGAGGATTGGCACGATGGCGAAACCCCCGACGTTCCGGCCATTCTGGTGAAGCCCGCCAGCATCGCCGATGCCTACCGGCTGCGGCAGGACTATCGGGTAGAGGAGGGCACCCTGGCGATCTTCCCGGCCGAGGTGCTGACCAATCTTTACGGCACTTTGGGCGATGCGCGGCAGGTGCTGGCCGCCGTGGCCGCGGCGGCGCAGGGGCTGGTGGCGGCGGCGCTGCTGCTGGTGACGATCACCCATGTCGGCCAGCGCCGGCGGCAGATCGGCGCGCTGCGGGCGCTCGGCGCGCCGCGGGGGGCGATCTTCGCGCTGGTCTGGAGCGAGCTTTTTGCCCTGATCGCCTGCGGCGTCGCACTCGGCCTCGTCCTCGGCTGGCTGGCCGCGCGGCTGCTGTCCCGCATGATCGCCGACCGGCAGGGCTTCGACCTGCCGGTGGAATTGGCCGCGGCCGATTTCGCCGGGCTGGGGCTGCTGCTGGCCGCTGCGGCGCTGCTGGCGGCGCTGCCGGCCTGGATGGCCTACCGGCAATCCCCGGTCGCCAGCCTGCGCGGACAGGCCTAGCCTACCCGGCCGAGGCCCAGAGGAACTGCGCCTCGGTCTCCACCGCGCAGGGGCGGACGGCGCGCAGGCGGGCCAACGCGGACTGCGGCGCCTCGCCGGTCTCGACCAGCAGCCGCAGCACCGCCATGCCCGACCGGCCGCAGCCGCCCAGGCAATGCACCAGCACCCGGCCGCCGCCCGCCAGCACCGCCCTCGCCTCAGCGGCAACCGCCGGCCAGGCCGAAGCGACCGCCGCCTCCGGCAGGCCGAAGTCCGCCACCGGTAGGTGCCGCCAGCGGATGCCATGGGCGGCAAGGTCCTCCGCCAGATCCCCCGCACCCTTCGCCGCCAGTTCCTCCGCCGTCGCCATGGTCAGCACCAGTCCCGGCCCCCAGGCCAGCACCTCGCGCAGGTCGGCGCCATAGGCTCCGCCCCGCCCCGGCATCGGGCAGAGCGCCAGTTCCCCGCCGCCCGCCGGCAGGCTCGCGATCATCAGCGCCATCCGCCCTCCTTCCCGGTGGACCTTGCCCGGCCCGCGCCCTAGTCTGGCGCGCGCAAACCCGAAGGTCCCGAGTCCCCGATGTCCGACGCCCCCGAGAAAGCCTATCAGGTCCTGGCCCGCAAGTATCGGCCCGAGACCTTCGCCGATCTGGTCGGCCAGGATGCCATGGTGCGCACCCTGCGCAATGCCTTCGCCGCCGACCGCATCGCCCAGGCCTTCGTGATGACCGGCATCCGCGGCACCGGCAAGACCACCACCGCGCGGATCATCGCCAAGGGGCTGAACTGCATCGGCCCCGACGGCAGCGGCGGCCCGACCACGGAACCCTGCGGCAAATGCGAGCATTGCGTGGCGATCATGGAGGGCCGCCATGTCGACGTGATGGAGATGGACGCGGCCTCGCACACCGGGGTCGGCGACATCCGCGAGATCATCGACTCGGTCCACTACCGGGCGGCAAGCGCGCGCTACAAGATCTACATCATCGACGAAGTGCACATGCTGTCGACTTCGGCCTTCAACGCGCTGCTGAAGACGCTGGAGGAGCCGCCGGCGCATGTGAAGTTCATCTTCGCCACCACCGAAATCCGCAAGGTGCCGGTGACGGTCCTTTCCCGCTGCCAGCGCTTCGACCTGAAGCGGATCGAGCCGGAGGTGATGATCGCGCTCCTGCGCAAGATCGCCACCGCCGAGGGCGCGCAGATCAGCGACGACGCGCTGGCGCTGATCACCCGGGCGGCCGAGGGGTCGGCGCGGGATGCGACCTCGATCCTCGACCAGGCGATCAGCCATGGCGCCGGGGAGACCACGGTGGACCAGGTCCGCGCCATGCTGGGGCTGGCGGACCGCGGCCGGGTGCTGGACCTGTTCGACATGGTGATGCGCGGCGACGCGGCGGCGGCGCTGTCGGAACTGGCGGCGCAATATGCCGATGGCGCCGACCCGATGGCGGTGCTGCGCGACCTGGCCGAGGTGTCGCACTGGATCTCGGTGATCAAGATCACGCCCGAGGCGGCGGAGGACCCGACCGTGCCGCCGGACGAGCGGTCCCGGGGGCTGGAGATGGCGGGGCGGCTGTCGATGCGCAGCCTTGGCCGGATGTGGCAGATGCTGCTGAAGGCGATGGAGGAGGTGGGCCTTGCGCCCAATGCGATGATGGCGGCCGAGATGGCGGTGATCCGGCTGACCCATGTCGCCGAACTGCCGGACCCGGAGACGCTGGTGAAGCGGCTGACCGATGGGCCGCGGCCTTCGGGCGGCGCGCCCGGGGGCGCTCCGGCCGGGGGCGGCCCGGTGCATGGCGCGATGATGCGCGCGCCCGCCGCGCCGATGCGCGGGCCGGTGATGGCGGCCGCGGCGCCGGCGCTGGCCGAGGGGCAGTTGCAGGTCTACGCCAGCTTCGATGCGGTGATCGACCTGATCCGGGACAAGCGCGACATGTTGCTGCTGAAGGAGGTGGAGGATTGCGTCCGCCTGGTGCGCTACTCCCCCGGCCGGATCGAGTTCGAGCCGGTGCCGGAGGCGAAGCCCGACCTTGCCGCAAGGCTGGGCCAGCGGCTGCAGGGCTGGACCGGGGCGCGGTGGGGGGTGTCGGTGACGGGCTCCGGCGGCGCGCCGACCATCGCCGAGGCGCGGGAGGCGCAGGACAGGGCACTGAAGTCGGAAGCCGAGGACAACCCGCTGGTGCAGGCCGTCCTCACCGCCTTCCCCGGCGCGAAGATCACCGCTGTCCGCCGGCCCGAGGACCTTGCCGCCCAGGCCGCGGCCGAGGCCCTGCCGGAGGCGGAGCCGGAAGTGGATGACGACTGGGACCCGTTCGAGGAGTGACCGGCCCGCCGCACACCGGAATTCGCGCGAATTCCGGTCCGATTTCCGCGCGGAAATCGGGACCCCGCTGTGGCGGCAACCTTGCACCGATGCCGCTGTCCCCGTATCTGGGGAAGGAACAAAAGGAGATTGCGATGTTCAAGGGTCTCGGGGGCCTGGGCGGCCTGGGCGACATGGCGGGCATGATGAAGAAGGCCCAGGAGATGCAGGCCAGGCTGGCCGAGATGCAGGAGCAGATGGCCCGCACCGTGGTGACCGGCGAGGCCGGGGCCGGCCTCGTCAAGGCCCGGGTGACGGTGAAGGGCGAGGTGACGGGGCTGGACATCGACCCCTCGATCCTGGTGCCGACGGAGAAGGAAGTGATCGAGGACCTGATCCTCGCCGCGATCAAGGACGCGCAAGGCAAGGGCGCCGCCCGCCAGGCGGAGGAAATGCGCCGGATGACCGAGGCGCTCGGCCTGCCGGCCGACATGAAGCTGCCGTTCTGAACCATGGCCGGGGCCGACGATCCGGGCATCGAGGCGTTGATCGAGCTGATGGCCCGGCTGCCCGGCCTCGGCCCGCGCTCGGCCCGGCGGGCGGTGCTGGCGCTCCTGGGGAAGCGGGGGCAGCTGATGGCGCCGCTGGCGCAGGCGATGGCGCATGTGGCGCTGACGGCCAAGGACTGCCGGGTCTGCGGCAACATCTCGACCGAGGAGCTATGCCCGATCTGCGCCGACCCGGCCCGGGCGACTGGCGAGGTCTGCGTGGTCGAGGATGTCGCCGACCTCTGGGCGATGGAACGGGCGCAGGTGTTCCGCGGCCGCTACCATGTGCTCGGCGGCACGCTCTCGGCGCTGGACGGGGTGGGGCCCGACGAACTCGGCATCCCGCGGCTGGTGCGGCGGGTGGGCGAGGAAGGGCTGACCGAGGTGATCCTGGCCTTGGCCGCCACGGTGGACGGCCAGACCACCGCGCATTACCTGGCCGAGGCGCTGGCCGCGACGCCCGCGCAGGTCACGACGCTGGCGCAGGGCGTGCCGGTGGGCGGCGAGCTCGACTACCTCGACGACGGCACCATCGGCGCGGCGCTGCGGGCACGGCGGCGGCTGTGATCGCGTGAGGGGGGCGACCGGCCGGACGTGCTGGTTGAAGCTGGCATCCGACCCGTTCCCGACACCGCAAATGCCCCCGGCCCTGCGCAGCATATCAGGTGCAGCATATCAGGTATTCCCCCAGGCGCGATGTCGGTTTGAGCCCGTTGCTGACGGTCATGTGGCGTAAGAGACCACGAGGAAAAAGTATGCGCCGTCGCAACCGAAAGCCGACCTGAGGGCTTGCTTTCCTACTGGAAATGGCTGGTAAACGGCTCCCATTCGAGCAAGTTGACCCTTATCATACGGAACGTGACGAAGGCCAGAATCCACCCGAACATGAAGTAAACCGGCACACGCAATAGTCCGCGACCGCGCGCAAAGAGCCCGCTCAGCCCGATGAGCACTGATACCAATGCGAAGCTAAACGCGACGAGGATGCTGCCAGATGAAAAGGCATGTGCCTGTTCTGTTTCGATGACCCGCGCGGCTGCCGCCACGGCAAGGCCAAGGCATGAGATCACGCCGAATGCAAAGCCCATAAGTGAAAAAAGCACCTGTGCGGCCTTCGATGGCTTCCTGACGGGACATGAGTGGCCCACCTGATGTTCCGCCACGGCAGCGGACGCAACAAAGGTTTTGAAGCAGGCGCGTATGATCAGCACGATCCCAGTCAGGCCAATCACCATGCCGACAAGGGCGGTTCCAGCAACTGCCGCCAAGCCATGGCTGTCGCGGATCGCTTCATAGTTCTCATTGGCGAGTTTCACGATCTGCAGGCCAAGCACCATAGCAGCCCCAGCCATGCCGATGCGACCAATCCCCACCTTGCCGGGACGACCTTGCCCGCTGCCCTGCACCATTGGCTGCGGTGTAGTGGCGCTGATGCGTTGCAAACGCTCCTGAAAACTTGTGTTGGACAAAGGTTGCTCCGAGTGCCCGGAAGTAATCTTCCGGGGTCTTATGTTGCAGAAGAGCGGCAAAAATTTGTCGATGACTAGAGGCCGGCCTACGTCCCCCCCAAAAAAGCGCTCACTTAGCTCTCGATGCCACGGGTGGCTCAATCTTGATCGGAAGGAAACCGACCGTCGCCCCGCCCCGCAAGGCAGACCCCCCGCCACTTCCCGCCGGACCGCCCCCGCCCCCTGCCGATTGCATTTGCCCCCCCGCCGGACTATCTCGAAGACGACCGCCGCGACCGGAAGGGCCTGCAAGGCATGAACTGGATCACCAACTACGTCCGCCCCAAGATCAACTCGCTGTTCTCCCGCCGCGAGGTGCCCGAGAACCTGTGGACCAAATGCCCCGAATGCGGGACCATGCTGTTCCACCGCGAGTTGGCGGCGAACCAGAACGTCTGCTCGAACTGCGACCACCACATGGCGATCTCCCCCCGCGACCGCTTCAAGGCGCTGTTCGACGGCGGCATCTTCACCGAGGTGAAGGTGCCCGAGCCGGTGGCGGACCCGCTGGGCTTCCGCGACCAGAAGAAATACCCCGACCGGATCAAGGCCGCGCAGAAGGCCAGCGGCGAGAAGGACGCCATGCTGGTGGCCGAGGGCGAGATCGGCCGCACCGGCGTGATCGCCGCGGCGCAGGACTTCGGCTTCATGGCCGGGTCGATGGGGATGTATGTCGGCAATGCCATCATCGCCGCGGCCGAGCGGGCGGTGAAGGTGAAGAAGCCGCTGGTGCTGTTCTCCGCCTCGGGCGGGGCGCGGATGCAGGAGGGGATGCTGTCGCTGATGCAGATGCCGCGCACCACCGTCGCCGTGCAGATGCTGAAGGAGGCCGGGCTGCCCTATGTCGTGGTGCTGACCCACCCGACCACCGGCGGGGTGACCGCCAGCTATGCCATGCTGGGCGACGTGCAGATCGCCGAGCCGAACGCCCAGATCGGCTTTGCCGGCGCCCGGGTGATCGAGCAGACCATCCGCGAGAAGCTGCCCGAGGGCTTCCAGCGCGCCGAATATCTGCTGGACCACGGGATGCTGGACCGGGTGGTGCACCGCAAGGACATGCGCGACGAGCTGGTGACGATCCTGCGGATGCTGACCGGCCAGCCCCCGGCGGTGAAGGGCGACCTCGCCCCGCCCGCGCCCGAGCCGGTGGCCGAGGAGGCCAAGGCGTGACCAAGACCATCGGATCGCCCGCCGGCTCCGACCTGATTCTCGAGCGGATGATGACCTTCCACCCCAAGGTCATCGACCTGACGCTTACCCGTGTGCATCGCCTGCTGGCCGCGCTCGGCCATCCCGAGACCCGGCTGCCGCCGGTGATCCATCTCGCCGGGACCAACGGCAAGGGTTCGACCCAGGCGATGATCCGGGCGGGGCTGGAGGCGGGCGGGGCCAGGGTCCACGCCTATACCTCGCCGCATCTGGCGCGGTTCCACGAACGCATCCGGCTGGCCGGAGACCTGATCGCGGAGCCTGCGCTGGCGGCGCTCCTGGACGAATGCGTGGCGGCGAACGGCGGCGAGGAGATCACCTTCTTCGAGATCACCACCTGCGCCGCGCTTCTGGCCTTCTCCCGCATCCCGGCGGATTTCACCCTGCTGGAAGTGGGCCTCGGCGGGCGGCTGGACGCCACCAACGTGGTGGAGAAGCCGCGGCTGACCATCATCACCCCGGTCTCCATCGACCACCAGCAATACCTGGGCGAAACCCTGGCCGAGATCGCCGGCGAGAAGGCCGGGATTATCAAGCGCGGCGTCCCCTGCGTGGTCGGCCCGCAGGAGCCCGAGGGGCTGGCGGTGATCGAGGCCAAGGCGGCCCGGCTGGGCGCGCCGCTCTGGGTGCATGGCCAGCACTGGAGCGTTTCGGAAGAACGCGGCCGGCTGGTCTATCAGGACGAGAACGGCCTGCTCGACCTGCCGCTGCCGAACCTGCCGGGCCCCCACCAGATCCAGAACGCCGGGGCGGCGATTGCCGCGCTGCGCCTGCTCGGCCGTGACGAGGCGGCGGCCGAGGCGGCCGTCACCCGGGCGGTCTGGCCGGCAAGGATGCAGCGGCTGCGCCGGGGCCCGCTGGCGGACAGCGCGCCGGGGGCGGAACTCTGGCTCGACGGCGGCCACAACCCGGCGGGGGGCGAGGCGGTGGCGGCGACGCTGGCAAGGATGCCCGCCCGCGAGACCCATCTGATCTGCGGGATGCTGAACACCAAGGACGTGAAGGGCTACATGCGGCCCCTCGCTGCCCATGCCGCGAAACTCTGGGCGGTGCCGATCCCCGGCGAGCCGAACACCCTTCCCGCCGAGACCACCCGCGACGCGGCGCGCGCGGCCGGGCTGCAGGCCGAGGCCGCCGGATCGGTCGCCGAGGCGCTGGCCCGGATCGTGGCGATCACCCCGCAGGCCAGGGTGCTGATCTGCGGCTCGCTCTATCTGGCGGGACAGGTGCTGAAGGAGAACGGGTAGGGAAGACCTGAGGGCGCGCGCCCGGCCCTGCGGCCCGTCAGACCGGATACACCGGCCAGTGCCGGGCCAGATCGGCAAGCCCCGCCCGGACCAGATCCTCCAGCGCGGCCATGTCCACCCGGTCCAGCCGCCGCAGGTAGAGGCAGGACTTGCCTACCCGGTGCGGCCCCAGCCGCGCAAGGATCGCGCCGTGGTCGGCATAACCCGGCAGGATGTAGACCGACCATTCCATCTTGCGGGCGGCGAAGCCGGTGGCAAGCGGTTCCCCGGCATGGCCGCTGGCGTAGCGATAGGCATAACGGCCGAAGCCCACCATCGAGCCGCCCCAGAGCCGCGGCTCCCAGCCCGTCGCGCGCGAGAACAGCGCCAGCAGCGCCGCCGCCTCGGCGCGCAGCGCGGGCTCCAGCCCCGCCTCCCATGCGGCGCGGTCGAACGGGGCGCTCTGCGTCTTCTGGGCCATCGCCCCTCCTCCCGCCATCTTGACACGGCATGAGCCTTCCGTCACCCCGGCTTTGCCGCTAGCCTGCCGCCATGACCAATCCCACGCCCGACACCATCGCCCCCTCGCTTGCCCTGATCGAACAGCTGGCGCACGAGGCCGTCTCCACCCTGCCCGAGCCTTGGCGCACCCCCGCCACCCAGGTGGTGCTGCGGATCGAGGACTTCCCCGCCGACGAGGTGCTGGAGGCGATGGACCTGAACGACGCCTTCGAGCTGACCGGGCTTTACGAGGGCATCCCGCTGACCGAGAAGTCCAGCGCCGACCAGCCGCAGCATCCCGACCTGATCTGGCTGTTCCGCCGCCCGATCCTGGACGAATGGGCCGAGCGCGGCGATGTCTCGATCGGCGAGTTGGTCACCCATGTGGTGGTCCACGAACTGGCGCATCACTTCGGCTGGTCCGATGCCGAGATCGCCGAGATCGACCGCTGGTGGGAATGATGCACATCCGGTTGTGCGCTGATGCACGCCAGATGACGGCGCTGTGAAGGGCCGCGGGCCGGGATCGGCCTATCCTTTCGGGATCAACCGAAGGAGGATCGCATGACCGGACTGTCCCGCCGACAGGCGCTGATCGCCGCCGCCGCCCTTCCGCTGGCCCCCGTCCTGGGGGCAGGCCCCGCCCTCGCCCGGGCCGAGATGCAGGGCGGCAGCCAGCCGCTGTTCCACCGCTTCCCCCTCGGCGCCTTCGAGGTCACCGCGCTGCTGGCCGGCACCCGCACCACCGACAAGCCGCAGGAGACCTTCGGGCTGAACGCCAGCCCCGAGGATTTCGCCGCGCTGGCCGAGGCGAATTTCCTGCCCGCCGACCGGACGCAGAACTTCTTCACCCCGGTGCTGGTGAACACCGGCGCCGAGCTGGTGCTGTTCGACACCGGGCTTTCGGCCGAGGGCACCGGCGCGGCGCTGGCCGCCGCCGGGATCGGGCCGGAGCAGGTGGACATCGTGGTGCTGACCCATATGCACGGCGACCATATCGGCGGGCTGATGGCGGCGGACGGGGCGACGCCCTTCTATCCCAACGCCCGCTATGTCACCGGAACGGCGGAATACGACCATTGGGCCGCCGCGGGGAACGAGGGCTTCGACAAGAACGTCAAGCCGCTGGCGGAGAAGACGACCTTCCTCGACGACGGCGGCAGCCCCGTCTCCGGCCTCACCGCGCTGCTGGCGCCCGGCCATACCCCCGGACACATGGCCTGGATGGTGGAATCCGACGGCCAGAGGCTGGCGCTGACCGCCGACACCGCCAACCACTACGTCTTCTCGTTGCAGCGGCCGGACTGGGAGGTGCGCTTCGACGCCGACAAGGCGATGGGGGCGGAGACGCGGAAGAAGGTCTTCGGCATGATCGCCGCCGACCGCATCCCCTTCATCGGCTACCACATGCCCTTCCCGGCCGTGGGCTATGCCGAGGCATCTGGAGACGGCTTCCGCTTCGTGCCGCAGAGCTACCAGCACCTGCTGGCGGGGTGAGGACGGCGGCCGTCGCTGCAAGGAGCGGCTTCGCCGCAAGCCTTTCGTCTCGCCTCTGCGCGTTCCGCGCAACCGGCTCGGGCTTGCCTCCGGCGGGGATATTTAAGGGCAGGTGAAAGGCAGAAGGGTTCTTCTTCAAATTCACCTGCCACAAATATCCTCAGGGGTATGCCAGCGGTTTCGCCATCGGTTCGAGAAACCGATGGCATGGGGGGCAGAATGCCCCCAACGGCCTCAGCCCTGCAGCTTCGCCGCGATCTCGACCAGGCGCCTGGCCTGGTGGCCGATGGCGGCCTTGGCCTTGTCGTCGAAGGGCGCGCCCTGGGTGTGGCTGTAGCCATAGGGGTTGCCCCCCGCCGCGCCCACGGCCGCGTCGGTGTAGCCCGGCGCCGCGATCAGGCTGCCCCAGTGGATGAAGCTGGTGTAGAGGCCGAGGATCGTCGCCTCCTGCCCGCCGTGCGGGTTGCCGGCGCTGGTCATGGCGCTGACCGGCTTGTTCGCCAGCGCGCCCTGCTGCCAGACCGGGCCCAAAGTGTCGATGAAGGCGCGCATCTGGCTGGCGGCCTGGCCGTAGCGGGTGGGCGAGGAGAACAGGAAGGCGTCGGCCCAGACCAGGTCCTCGGGCGTGGCGACCTTGATGTCCTTCTGCTTTTCGGCGGCGGCCTTCCAGCCCTCCTGCCCGTTCACCACCTCCTGCGGCGCGGTCTCGGCCACGCGCAAGAGCCGCACTTCGGCGCCGGCGGCGCGGGCGGCCTCGGCGGCGATCTCGGCCATGGTGTGGCCGGTGCCGTAGGTGGAGTAATAGACGATGGCGAGTTTCACGGCAGGCATCTGCGCTCTCCGGTTGTTCGGGGTTCCATTGGCCAACATCTACGGCCCGCCCCGGGTTCCGGCTATTCCCCAGGTCCGCGCAGCAAGGGTGCGCCGGTGCAGAGCCGCGGCAGGGTGTTTCCACCGCCGCCGCCCGGGGGTATGATAGCGGTAACAGAACCCGAGGTCCCCGATGCCCGAGCAGAGCCCGATCCTGACGCTGACGCTGAACCCCGCGCTGGACATGGCGACGGAGGTGCCGGAGATCCTGCCCGGCCAGAAGCTGCGCTGCACCGATCCGCTGCTGGATCCGGGCGGCGGCGGGCTGAACGTCAGTCGCGCGATCCGGGCGCTCGGCGGCGACAGCCTGGCGCTGGTCGCCATCGGCGGGCTGACCGGCGACCGGCTGGCCGGGCTGATCCGGGCGGCGGGAGTGACCTTCCTGTCGATCCTCGGCCCCGGCGAGACCCGGCAGTCGCTGACGGTGACCGAGGGGACGACCGGAAAGCAGTTCCGCTTCATGCTGCCGGGGCCGGTCTGGGGCGAGGCCGAGCGGGCGCGGGTCTTCACCCTGCTGCGCGCCACGGCGCGGCCGGGCGGCCTGTCGGTGATCTCCGGCAGCCAGCCGCCGGGGGTGCCGGCGGATTTCCCGGCGCAACTGGCCGAATCGATGCCGGGCAGCCGGGTGGTGCTGGACACCTCGGGCAAGCCGCTGAACGAGGCGGTGCGCAATCCGATCCCGGGGCTGGAAGTGCTGCGGATGGACGCGGAAGAGGCCGAGAGCCTGACCGGGGGAAAGCTGGAAAGCCGCAGGGACACCGCCGATTTCGCGCAGGGGCTGGCGCGGGCCGGGGTGGCGCGGCAGGTGGTGGTGGCGCGCGGATCGGACGGCAACGTGCTGGCGACGGTGGAGCGGCGGCTGTTCTCGCCGGCACCGAAGGTGAAGGTGAAGTCCACCGTCGGCGCCGGCGACAGCTTCGTCGCGGCGCTGGTGCTGGCCAAGGCCCGCGGCCAGGACGAGGCCGAGGCGCTGGCCATGGGCGCCGCGGCCGCGGCGGCGGCGGTGATGACCGACGCCACCCAGCTCTGCCGCCCCGAGGACGTGATGCGGCTGCGGCCGGAGACGACGGCGGTGGAGGTCTGACGGCTGCCGCGCCATTGGGGGCATTCTGCCCCCAAACCCCCTGAGGATATTTATGGACAGATGAAATCAGGAAGACCTCTGCATCATTTCACCTGTCCGATAAATATCCCCGCCGGAGGCACCTCCGAGCCGGTTGCGCGCTTGCGCGCAGAGGCGAGACGAAAGGCTTGCGCGAGCCAAGGCGCGCAATCTCCTACCCCCGGGCGCCCCAGAGGATGACGCCCGCCCCGGCCAGCGCCAGCGCGGCGCCGAGGCTGTCGGTGGGACGGGGCAGCTGCCCCTCGACCAGCCAGAGCCAGAGCAGCGAGGCGAGGATGTAGATCCCGCCATAGGCGGCGTAGCTGCGGCCGGCGGCATCGGCCGGGGTCAGCGCCAGCAGCCAGGCGAAGGCCACCAGCGAGGCCAGGCCGGGCAGCAGCCACCAGGCCGAGGCGCCCTGTTTCCACCAGGCCCAGACCGCGAAGCAGCCGGCGATCTCGGCCAGCGCGGCGGCGGTGTAGAGCGCGAGGCTCATGTCCCGTCGCGCCAGCGGCTGGCGATGGGATAGCGGCGGTCGAGCCAGAACGCCTTCTGCGTCAGCCGCACCCCGGGGGCGGACTGGAAGCGCTTGTATTCGGCGATGTAAAGCAGGTGCTCCACCCGTTTCACCGTGGCCGCGTCGAAGCCCTGCGCCACGATCTCGGCGACCGAGAGGTCCTTCTCCACCAGCCCCTCCAGGATCGCGTCCAGCACCTCGTAGGGCGGCAGGCTGTCCTGGTCGGTCTGGTTCGCCCGCAGCTCGGCCGAGGGCGGCTTGGTGATGATCCGCTCCGGGATCACCTCGCCCGCCGGGCCCTCCATCCAGGGCCGGTGGTTCTCGTTCCGCCATTTCGCCGTCAGGAACATGCGCGTCTTATACATGTCCTTCACCGGGTTGTAGCCGCCGTTCATGTCGCCGTAGATGGTGCAATAGCCGACCGCCATTTCCGACTTGTTGCCGGTGGTCAGCAGCATCTCGCCGAACTTGTTCGACAGCGCCATCAGGAGAAGCCCGCGCAGGCGGGACTGGATGTTCTCCTCGGTGATGCCCGGCTCCGTGCCCTCGAACAGCGGCGCCAGCGCCTGCCCCACCGCCGCTTGCGTGCCCGAGATCGGCACGGTGTCCAGCCGGCAGCCGAGGGCGCGGGCCGCGGCCGTGGCGTCCTCCAGCGAATGGGCCGAGGTGAACTCGGACGGCAGCATGACGCAGCGGACGTTCTCCGGCCCGAGCGCATCGCAGGCGATGGCGGCGACGATGGCGCTGTCGATGCCGCCGGAGAGGCCGAGGAGGGCCTTCGAGAAGCCGGTCTTGCGCATGTAGTCGCCAAGGCCGACGACGCAGGCGCGGTAATCCGCCTCGCCGATGGGCGGGATCGGCGCTTTCGTGCCCTCGTCGGCCCGCCAGCCCTCCGGCCCGCGGCGGAAGGTGACGATCTCCGTGGCCTCGTCGAACTGCGGCATCTGCACCGCCAGATGGCCGCCGGGGTTCAGCACCATCGAGGAGCCGTCGAAGACCTGATCGTCCTGCCCGCCCACCATGTTGAGATAGCAGAGCGGCAGCCCGGTCTCGACCACGCGCTGCACCATCAGGTTCAGCCGCAGATTGGGCTTGCCGCGATGGTAGGGGCTGCCGTTCGGCACCAGCAGAATCTCGGCCCCGGTCTCCTGCAGGGTCTCGGCCACGTCGGGGTGCCAGGCGTCCTCGCAGATCGGCGTGCCGATGCGGACCCCGTTCACCACATAGGGCCCGGCGACATCGGCCGAGGCGAAGACCCGCTTCTCGTCGAAGACCGCATCGTTGGGCAGGTGATGCTTCAGCACCATGGCGGTGGCCCGGCCGCCCTGCAGCACCCACCAGGCGTTGAACAGCCGGCCGTCGCGGACCGCCGGCCCGCCGATCCCCAGCGCCGGGCCATCGGCGCAATCCCGCGCAAGCGCCTCGACGGCGTCCAGCGCCGCGCGCTGGAAGGCCGGCTTCAGGATCAGGTCCTGGGTCTGGTAGCCGGTGACGAACATCTCGGTCAGCGCCACCATGTCGACGCCCGCCGCGCGGCCTTTCGCCCAGTATTCCCGCGCCTTCGCCGCATTCCCGGCGATGTCGCCGACCGTGGGATCGGCCTGCGCCAGCATAAGGCGGAAGGTATCGGTCATCGCGCGTCTCCAGGTCCGGGGCCCAATCGTTCCCGGCGGTTGTAGCGGCCCGGCTTGCCAGCGCCAAGGGCGGCGTCTTACCCTTCCCCCCGGATTCGCCCGGATGGAGACACCGATGCGCAAGGTAACGGCCCTTCTTCTGCTGACGGCGCTGGCGGCAGGCCCCGCCCTGGCCCAGTCCGAGGGCGAGGTGGTCACCAAGACCTACGACGACGGCTCGGTCTACGAGGGCACCTTCTGGAACGGCAGGCAGGACGGCACCGGCACCTATACCCTGCCCAACGGCTACAGCTATTCCGGCGACTGGGTGGCCGGCGAGATCAAGGGCCAGGGCGTGGCGAAATACCCCAACGGCTCGGTCTACGAGGGGGCCTTCGACAAGGGCCAGCCGCAGGGCAAGGGCAAGATCACCTTCGCCGACGGCGGCACCTACGAGGGCGACTGGGTGGCCGGCAAGATGACCGGCGAGGGCAAGGCCAGCTATGCCAACGGCGCGGTCTACACCGGCGCCTTCGAGAACGGCCAGCACCACGGCAAGGGCACGATCGAGAACCCCGGCGGCTACCGCTACGAGGGCGACTGGGTGGCTGGGGTGAAAGAGGGCCAGGGCAGGATCACCTACCCGGACGGCACCGTCTACGAGGGCGGGCTGGTCAAGGGCGAACGCGCGGGCAAGGGCACGCTGGTGATGCCGAACGGTCTGACCTACACCGGCGACTGGTCGGGGGGGCAGATCAACGGCACCGGCAAGCTGACCCAGCCCAACGGCGATGTCTACGAGGGCCCCTTCGTCAACGGCCAGCGCGAGGGCAGGGGCAAGGTCACCCATGCCTCGGGCGATGTCTACGAGGGCGAGTTCAAGGCCGACCGCCGCCACGGCCAGGGGCTGTTCACGGCGAAGGACGGTTTCCGCTACGAAGGCTCCTGGGTCGAGGGGCGGATGGAGGGCACCGGCTCGGTGACCTATCCGGACGGTTCGGTCTATGTCGGCGCGATGGCGGCCGACCAGGCGCAGGGCCAGGGCGCGATCACCTATCCGGACGGGTCCACCTATACCGGGCAATGGGAGAAGGGGGTGATCCAGGGCAAGGGCAAGGCCACCTATGCCAACGGCCTGGTCTACGAGGGCGATTTCGTCGCCGCCCGGCCCGAGGGGACCGGGGTGATGACCTACCCGGACGGCTACCGCTACGAGGGCGACTGGAAGGCCGGCTCGCGCGAGGGCGTCGGCACGGCGACCTACCCGGACGGCACCACCTACACCGGCAGCTTCAGGGCCGGCCTGCGCGAGGGCCAGGGCGAGATCCGGATGCCGGACGGCTTCACCTATGTGGGCGAGTGGAAGGCCGGCGAGATCGACGGGACGGGCAAGGCGACCTATCCCTCGGGCGACATCTACGAGGGCAGCTTCAAGGCGGGCAAGCGCAGCGGGCCGGGCAGGATGACCTACAAGACCGGCCAGGTGGCGGAAGGCATCTGGCAGGATGGCATCCTGACCGCCGCCCCGGAAGGCACCCCCGAGGCCCCCGCCGACGGCGCGGCTCCCGCGGAAGGCGCGACGCCCGAGGAGCCCGCGGCCAATCCGTGACCCGAAGGAGCGGCTGCCGCCGCATTCCTTTAGTTGTGGCCAGCAGAGTTGCCTGGGGCTGCTGTCGACTGATGGGGGCATTCTGCCCCCAAACCCCCTGAGGATATTTGGGGCAGGTGAATTTGAAGAAGACCTCTTCTCCGTTCACCTGCCCCTAAATATCCGGAGGCACGTCCGAGCCGGTTGCGCCTGAAAGGCGCAGAGGCGAGACAAAAGGCTTGCGGCGAAGCCGCGCAATCGGAAAACCGCCGGCCGCCCCGAGAACCCCCCTTTTCTTCGCCGGATTCCTCCGTATAGTCCCGCGCCATGACCAAGGGATCGCATATCCGTTGCCGGACGCCGGGCTTTTGCCCGCAGGTCTCCCTTGGCCTGCTCCTTCTTAGCCGCCTCTGAGCGTGCCCTCGGGCGCGACCGCTCGGAGGTGACCAGCGCCCGTTGACCGCGACCACAGGCTAAGACCCGAAGGAATACCAGATATGGCCGACACCACCACGCAACCCCGCGTCCTGATCTTCGACACCACGCTGCGCGACGGCGAGCAGAGCCCCGGCGCCACCATGACCCACGAGGAGAAGCTGGAGATCGCCGGCCTCCTGGACGAGATGGGGGTGGACATCATCGAGGCGGGCTTCCCCATCGCCAGCGAGGGCGACTTCGCCGCGGTGTCCGAGATCGCCCGGCGCGCGAAGAACAGCACCATCTGCGGCCTGGCCCGCGCCAACCCCAAGGACATCGACCGCTGCTGGGAGGCGGTGAAGCACGCCCGCAGCCCCCGCATCCACACCTTCATCGGCACCTCGCCCTTGCACCGCGCCATCCCCAACCTGGACATGGACCAGATGGCCGAGCGCATCCACGACACCGTGACCCATGCGCGCAACCTCTGCGACAACGTGCAATGGTCGCCGATGGACGCGACGCGGACCGAGGCCGACTACCTGTGCCGGGTGGTGGAGATCGCGATCAAGGCCGGCGCCACCACCATCAACATCCCCGACACCGTCGGCTACACCTACCCGATGGAATCGGCCAAGATCATCCGGATGCTGCTGGAGCGGGTGCCCGGCGCCGACACCATCACCTTCGCCACCCATTGCCACAACGACCTCGGCATGGCGACCGCCAATGCCCTGGCGGCGGTGGAAGCGGGCGCCCGGCAGATCGAATGCACGATCAACGGGCTCGGCGAGCGCGCCGGCAACACCGCGCTGGAAGAGGTGGTGATGGCGCTGCGGGTCAGGAACGACATCCTGCCCTACCGCACCGGCATCGACACCACCAAGATCATGCACCTCAGCCGCCGGGTCTCCACCGTCTCGGGCTTCGTGGTGCAGCCGAACAAGGCCATCGTCGGCAAGAACGCCTTCGTCCACGAATCCGGCATCCACCAGGACGGCGTGCTGAAGAACGTCGAGACCTTCGAGATCATGAAGCCCGAGCATATCGGGCTGACGGTCAAGAACATCGCCATGGGCAAGCATTCCGGCCGCGCCGCGCTGCGGGCCAAGCTGAAGGAACTGGGGGTCGACCTGGCCGACAACCAGTTGAACGATGTCTTCGTGCGGTTCAAGGCTTTGGCCGACCGCAAGAAGGAGGTCTACGACGAGGACCTGATCGCCTTGGTCTCGGACGAGCAGACCAACGATGCCCACGAATACCTGCAGCTGAAGAAGCTGCGGGTGGTCTGCGGCACCGAGGGCCCGCAGGAGGCCGACATGGTGCTGTCGATCGACGGGGTGGACCATCACATCGACGCCACCGGCGACGGCCCGGTCGACGCAGCCTTCATGTGCGTGAAGATGCTGTTCCCGCACAAGGCCAACCTGCAGGTCTATCAGGTCCATGCGGTGACCGAGGGGACGGACGCGCAGGCCACGGTCTCGGTGCGGCTGGAGGAGGACGGGCGGATCGTCACCGGATCCTCGGCCGACACCGACACCATCGTCGCCTCGACCCGCGCCTATATCAACGCGCTGAACCGGCTGATCGTCCGCCGGCAGAAGACCGCGCCGGGCGAGGACGTGAAGACCGTCACCTATCACGGGGAATGAAAGGCACGGCAGGATGGGCCGCGCCCATCCTGCCGGTTGTCTCTCAGGAGCAGAGCTACCAGCCTTGCATGGTGTCAAGCCGGATAGGCGTAGTCCCAAATGAGAACCTGCACCGGCGGAAACAGACGGGGCAGGTTCCGCGGTTCAAACGGCAACCCGCTTGCCACCGCCTCATCTACCGGTTCTTGAAGGCAGTCGTTGCGTTGGGCGTAGAAGTAGCAGAGCTTCAGATAGCGTCGCAGTATTCCCAGGCTCGGAAAGGTTGCGTTGCTTCGGTGCCATCCCATCAGGTCGCCGTTACCGCGGCTGGTGTTGCAGCGCGGACAGGATCTCACTTGGTTCAAGGGTATGTAGTCGCCGGACAACCGGCTTCTCGGAATCAGATGATCCATATGATAGCGCGGCGCGATACAGCCGAAATGTGCGCATACATGGCTTCCGTTCTGGGCGAGAGCGTCATCCCGATCAAGACTTGTGATGTTCTTTCTGCCATCCTGGTATTTCGACATCAGGATATTGGCGGCTTTGGTGCGACCTCCGGGGAAGGGGTTCGTCTCACCCCCCTGCATCCGTTGCATCGCCTCTCGGGATACGCTGAGCATCGAATAGGACCAGAGCAGGTGATCTTCGACGGTGAGCAGCCTCCTCATCCGCTTTGGCTCATGCCATGCCCAGTGGAGCCTTGCCGGCATTCGGAAATCCCTGTTTCCCCGATCCAGTCCCATTCATCACCGGGCGATTGCGAGGTCAACCCTGGGACATGCCAGGTTGGATGAACGGATTGCAGTTTCCAAGGCTGCGGCCGACTCCACCACATCTCCAAACCCGCCACGCCATGGCCTCTCTCCCTGCAGATCGGAGCTTTGACCGCCTCCGAACTGTGGGCCGCCTGCGCTTGACCGCCCCCCTGCCCCGGCTTATGGCGCGCGCATGTCAGACAGCCCTACCCCTCCCCGCCGCAATTTCTATGGCCGCACCCATGGCAAGACGCTGCGGGCCAGCCAGAAGGACTATCTGGCCCAGGACCTCGGGCCACTGACGCTGAGGGGGGTGACCGAGGCGGAGAACCCGTCCCGCGCGCCGCTGGACCTGTCCTTCGCCGGCGGCAAGCCCTTGTGGCTGGAGGTCGGCTTCGGCGGCGGCGAGCATCTGGTGCACATGGCGGCGCGGAACCCGCAGGTGCATATCATCGGCGCCGAGCCCTTCGTGAACGGCATCGCCATGCTGCTGGGAAAGATCCGGGCCGAGGGGGTGACCAACCTGTCGCTGCATCCCCGCGACGTGCGCGAGGTCTTCGACGTTCTGCCCGACGCCTGCCTGTCGAAGGTCTTCCTCAATTACCCCGATCCCTGGCCCAAGGCCCGCCACCACCGCCGCCGCTTCGTGACGCCGGACTACCTGCTGCCGCTGGCCCGCGTCACCGCGCCGGGGGCCGAGTTCCGGGTGGCGACCGACATCCCCGATTACGTCCGCCAGACGCTGGAAGAAGTGCCCCCCGCCGGCTTCGCGCTGGTCCGCCAGGGCGGCGCGGGCGAGGAATGGGAGGACTGGCTCTCCACCCGCTACGAGCAGAAGGCGCTGCGCGAGGGGCGCAGTCCCCATTACCTGACCTTCCGCAGGCTGTAACCGCAGGAGCCTCCGGCGGGAGTATTTGGGATCGAAAGGAAGGCCATGCCGCTTCCTCTTGACCATAAATACTCCCCGCGGAGCGTCCCCGGCTTCCGCCCCGCGCCGCCGCTGGACCGTTGTCGCCGCTTGCGCTATCAGCGGGCCGAACCGCAAGGAGAAGCGCATGTCCGGCCATGGTGAAGCCCAACCGATGATCTCTGCCAAGGCGGGGGCGCTGAGCGGGACCGCGCTGATCCCGGGCGACAAGTCGATCAGCCACCGGGCGCTGATCTTCGGGGCGATGGCGGTGGGCGAAACCCGGATCACCGGGCTGCTGGAAGGGCAGGACGTGCTGGACACGGCATCGGCGATGCGGGCCTTCGGCGCCACCGTCACCCGGCAGGGCGAGGGCGCCTGGTCGGTGCACGGCGTCGGCGTCGGCGGGTTCCGCGAGCCGGAGGACGTGATCGACTGCGGCAACTCCGGCACCGGCGTGCGGCTGATCATGGGGACGATGGCGACGACGCCGATCACCGCCACCTTCACCGGCGACGCCTCCTTGCGGAAGCGGCCGATGGGGCGGGTCACCGATCCGCTGTCGCTGTTCGGCACCCAGGCCTGGGGCCGCAAGGGCGGACGGCTGCCGATGACGGTGATCGGCGCGGCGGACCCGGTTCCGGTGCGCTACGCGCTGCCGGTGGCCAGCGCCCAGGTGAAATCCGCCGTGCTGCTGGCCGGGCTGAACGCCCCCGGCGAGACGGTGGTGATCGAGCGCGAGCCGACACGGGACCATTCGGAACGGATGCTGGTCGGCTTCGGCGCCGAACTGTCGGTGGAGAAGGGGCCGGAGGGCCATGTCATCACCCTTGTGGGCCGGCCGGAACTGCGGCCGCAGACGGTGGCGGTGCCGCGCGATCCCTCCTCCGCCGCCTTCCCGACCTGCGCGGCGCTGATCGTCGAGGGCTCGGACATCCGCGTTCCCGGCGTCAGCCAGAACCTGACCCGCAACGGCCTCTACCTGACGCTGGTCGAGATGGGCGCCCTGATCGACTTCGAGAACCCGCGGGAAGAGGGTGGCGAGCCGGTGGCCGACCTGCGCGTCCGCTTCTCTCCCGGGATGAAGGGCATCGAGGTGCCGGAGGAGCGCGCGCCCAGCATGATCGACGAATACCCGATCCTCTCGGTCGTCGCCGCCTTCGCCGAGGGGCGGACGGTGATGCGGGGCGTCAAGGAACTGCGGGTCAAAGAAAGCGACCGCATCGACGCCATGGCCCGCGGGCTGGAGGCTTGCGGGGTGCGGGTCGAGGAGGAAGAGGACGTGCTGGTCGTCCATGGCATGGGCCCGGGCGGGATGCCGGGTGGGGCCACCTGCCGCACCCACCTGGACCACCGCATCGCCATGAGCTTCCTCGTCGCCGGCATGGCGGCGAAGCGGGAAATCGCGGTGGACGACGGCAGCCCCATCGTCACCTCCTTCCCGGTGTTCGAGGGGCTGATGAACGGCCTCGGCGCGGCGATCCGGCGGGGGTGAGGGGAATGGCGCAGCATCGGATCTTCGCCACCGCCTTCGCCAAGGTCTATCCGATGCTGGTCGCCAAGGCCGAGAAGAAGGGCCGCAGCCGCGCGGAGGTGGATCAGGTTATCTTCTGGCTGACCGGCTACGACGCGGCGGGACTGGCCGGGGCGCTGGAGCAGGGTTTGGACATCCAGACCTTCTTCGCCCGCGCCCCGGCGATGAACCCGAAGCGCAGCCTGATCACCGGCACGGTCTGCGGGGTGCGGGTGGAACAGGTCGCGGAGCCGCTGATGCGGGAAATCCGCTATCTCGACAAGCTGGTGGACGAACTGGCCAGGGGTCGGCCGATGGAAAAGATCCTGCGGACCTGATTTTCGTCGAAAATCAGATTACGAGTTTTCTGCGAAAACTCGGGGTTGGGGGACGGGCGATGATCTTCACGGTGGCGATCGACGGGCCGGCGGCAGCGGGCAAGGGCACCATCAGCCGCGCGGTGGCCGAGCGCTTCGGGCTGGCGCATCTGGACACCGGGCTCCTCTACCGCGCCGTCGGCGCGATCGGCGGCGACCCCGTCGCGGCGGCCCGCGCCCTGCGGCCCGAGGACCTGTCCCGCGACGGCTTGCGCAGCCTGGAGGCCGGGCAGGCCGCCAGCCGGGTGGCGGCGATCTCCGAGGTGCGGGCGGCGCTGGTCGAGTTCCAGCGCCGCTTCGCCCGGCGGGAAGGCGGCGCGGTGCTGGACGGCCGCGACATCGGCACGGTGATCTGCCCCGAGGCCGAGGTGAAGCTCTACGTCACCGCCAGCCCCGAGGTGCGGGCGCACCGCCGCTGGCTGGAGGTCGGCGGCGACGAGACGCGCGTGCTGGCCGAGGTGAAGGAACGCGACGCCCGCGACATGGGCCGCGCCGATGCCCCCCTGCGGCCGGCCGAAGACGCGGTGCTGATCGACACCACCGGCATGGAGATCGGCGCGGCGGTGGCGGCCGCCTGCGCCGCGGTCTCGGCCCGGATCGGCGAAGGCCGGGGCTGATCCCGCCTTCTTCCTTGCCCTTCGGGCCCCGAGTCGTTATAGGCCGCCCATCCTGAAAGGACTCGTGCCCCTTCCGGTTTCCCCGGGGGTGTCCGGCTTTTTCCAGGGCCAGCAAAGACCGGCGGAGCCAACCGCATGGCCAGACACAACCGTTAAAGGATGAAAACCCGCATGTGCGCCAAGAACGCAATGGAAGAATTTGAAGCCCTCCTGAAGGAGAGCTTCGAGATCGACACCCCGGAAGAGGGCACTGTCGTCAAGGGCAAGGTCATCGCCATCGAGGCAGGCCAGGCCATCATCGATGTCGGCTACAAGATGGAAGGCCGCATCGACCTGAAGGAATTCGCAAACCCCGGCGAGGCCCCGTCGATCAACGTGGGCGATACCGTCGAGGTCTATCTGGACCGGGTGGAGAACGCCCGCGGCGAAGCGCAGATCAGCCGCGAGAAGGCCCGCCGCGAGGAAGCCTGGGACCGGCTGGAAAAAGCCTATGCCGCCGAGCAGCGCGTCGACGGCGCGATCTTCGGCCGCGTCAAGGGCGGCTTCACCGTCGACCTGGGCGGCGCCGTCGCCTTCCTGCCGGGCTCGCAAGTCGATGTCCGCCCGGTGCGTGACGCCGGCCCGCTGATGGGCATGAAGCAGCCGTTCCAGATCCTGAAGATGGACCGCCGCCGCGGCAACATCGTGGTGTCGCGCCGCGCCATCCTGGAAGAATCGCGCGCCGAACAGCGTGCGGAAGTGATCGGCAACCTGTCCGAAGGCCAGGTCGTGGACGGCGTGGTGAAGAACATCACCGAATACGGCGCCTTCGTCGACCTGGGCGGCGTGGACGGCCTGCTGCACGTCACCGACATGGCCTGGCGCCGCGTCAACCACCCGTCCGAGATCCTGTCGATCGGCGAGACCATCAAGGTCCAGGTCATCAAGATCAACAAGGAAACCCACCGCATCAGCCTGGGCATGAAGCAGCTCCAGTCCGACCCGTGGGATGCCGTGGAAAAAGCCTATCCCATCGGCTCGGTCCACAAGGGCCGCGTGACCAACATCACCGACTACGGTGCCTTCGTGGAGCTGGAAGCCGGCGTCGAGGGCCTGGTCCACGTCTCGGAAATGAGCTGGACCAAGAAGAACGTCCACCCCGGCAAGATCGTCTCCACCTCGCAGGAAGTGGACGTCATGGTGCTGGAGATCGACTCGGCCAAGCGCCGGGTGTCGCTGGGCCTGAAGCAGACCATGCGCAACCCGTGGGAAGTCTTCGTCGAGAAGTATCCGGTGGGCTCGGTCATCGAGGGCGAGGTCAAGAACATCACCGAGTTCGGTCTGTTCGTCGGCCTCGACGGCGACATCGACGGCATGGTCCACCTGTCCGACCTGTCGTGGGACCAGCGCGGCGAAGAGGCGATCCAGTCCTACCGCAAGGGCGACGTGGTGAAAGCCGCCGTCACCGAGGTGGATGTCGAGAAGGAACGCATCTCGCTGTCGATCAAGGCGCTCGGCGAGGACACCTTCACCGATGCGGTGGACGGCGTGAAGCGCGGTTCGGTCATCACCGTCGCGGTCTCGGCGATCGAGGACGGCGGGATCGAGGTGGATTACAACGGCCAGAAGTCGTTCATCCGCCGTTCGGACCTGTCGCGCGACCGCAGCGACCAGCGGCCGGAGCGCTTCCAGGTCGGCGACAAGGTGGACGTGCGCGTCACCAACATCGACCCGAAGACCCGCAAGCTGGGCCTGTCGATCAAGGCGCGCGAGATCGCCGAAGAGAAGGAAGCCGTGGAGCAATACGGTTCCTCCGATTCGGGCGCCTCGCTGGGCGACATCCTCGGCGCCGCGCTGAAGGATCGCGGCTGATCCGCTTCCGCGCAGCCGAAAAACACCGGAAGGCCCCGCCGTCGCGCGGGGCCTTTCGCTTTGGCGAAGGGCGGCGCGGCCCGCGGCCAAGTCCCCGTTTTCGTTTGTCAGGCGGGGAAAGATGCCCTTATAGTCGGCCCGGATAACAACGTGGCGGCCGCTGCCCGAAGGTCCGGCCACAGGGGGGACCAGGATGATCAGGTCTGAACTGATCCAGAAGATCGCGGACGAGAACCCGCACCTGACGCAGCGCCATGTCGAGCGCATCGTCAACACGGTGTTCGAGGAAATCATCGAGGCGCTGGCCAAGGGCGACCGGGTGGAACTGCGCGGCTTCGGCGCCTTCTCGGTCAAGGCGCGGGACGCACGGATGGGCCGCAACCCCCGCACCGGCGAGGCGGTGAAGGTCGAGGACAAGAAGGTGCCCTTCTTCAAGACCGGCAAGCTGTTGCGCGACCGGCTGAACGGCAAGTGACCATCCGCCGCCGGGCGCGCCCTTGCAGGCCGCCCCGGGACGGCCGATAAGGGGGCATGTCCGCAAGGGGGGCTGCCGATGCTGCGCTATATGAGGCTTCTGTTCATCGCCGTCACCGGGCTGGCGCTTCTGGTGCTGGCGCTGGCCAACCGCGCCTCGGTCCCGGTGCGGCTCTTGCCCGAGGACATGGGTGCGCTGCTGGGGCTGGACCATGTCTGGCAGCTGCCGCTGTTCCTGGTGATCCTGGGCTCGGTGGCGCTCGGGGTGCTGATCGGCTTCGTCTGGGAATGGTTCCGCGAGATGCGCATCCGCTCCACCGCCCGCGGCAAGGCGCGCGAGGTGACGCGGCTGGAACGCGAACTCGCCGTGCTGCGCGACCAGAAGGAAGGACCGAAGGACGAGGTGCTGGCGCTTCTGGAGAACGGGCGCGGGTGATGGCCGATGTCCGGGTGAAGATCTGCGGCATCCGCCGGGCCGAGGACCTTGCCGCGGCGGTGGCGGCGCGGGCGGCCTATGTCGGGCTGAACTTCTTCCCGAAATCGCCGCGCTTCGTGACGCTGGCCGAGGCCCGCGCGCTGGCGCTGGCCGCGCCGGAGGGGCTGTGCAAGGTGGCGCTGGTGGTCGATGCCGAGGACGCCGCGCTGGACGCGATCATCGAGGCGATGCCACTGGACATGCTGCAACTGCATGGGAAGGAGAGCCCCGACCGGGTGGCCGAGATCAAGGTCCGCTACGGCCTGCCGGTGATGAAGGCGGTCGGGGTGGCCGACGAGGGCGACCTTGCCGCCGTGCTGGACTACTCGCTGGTGGCGGATCAGATCCTTGTCGATGCCAAGGCGCCGAAGGGCGCGGCCTTGCCGGGCGGCAACGGCCTGGCCTTCGACTGGCGGCTGGTGGCGCAGCGGCGCTGGCTGCGGCCCTGGATGCTGGCGGGCGGCCTGACGGCGGCCAACGTGGCCGAGGCGATCCGGCTGACCAATGCCCGGCAGGTCGATGTCTCCTCCGGCGTGGAAAGCGCGCCCGGGGTGAAGGACGCCGCGAAGATCGCCGCCTTCGCCCAGGCCGCCTTCGCCCCCGCCGTTCCGGTCCTGCGCTGACCGAAGTAGATCGCGCGGCTGCGCCGCAAGCCTTTCCTCTCGTCGTCGCGCCTGCGCGCTCCTCCTCGGGGTGCCTCCGGCGGGGATATTTTCGTCCAGAAAGAGGACAAGGGCCTTCTCCTCTTTCTGGACGAAAAATATCCCGGGGGTGAGGCCGAAGGCCGAGGGGGCAGCGCCCCCTTTTCTCCGCCGGCCCGGGGCGCTACACCGGCAGGACAGGCAGGGGAGTGCGGGACGATGGCCGAGGACGGTGTGAACAGCTTCATGACAGGCCCCGACGAGGCGGGCCGCTTCGGCATCTTCGGCGGGCGTTTCGTCTCCGAGACGCTGATGCCGCTGATCCTCGACCTGGAAGCGCGCTACGAACACGCCAAGACCGACCCCAGCTTCTGGGCCGAGATGGACGACCTGTGGAAGCATTACGTCGGCCGGCCGAGCCCGCTCTATTTCGCGCCGCGGCTGACCGAACATCTCGGCGGCGCCAAGGTCTACATGAAGCGCGATGAGTTGAACCACACCGGCGCGCACAAGATCAACAACGTGCTGGGGCAGATCATCCTCGCCCGCCGCATGGGCAAGACAAGGATCATCGCCGAGACCGGGGCGGGCCAGCACGGCGTCGCCACCGCCACGGTCTGCGCCAAGTTCGGGCTGAAATGCGTGGTCTACATGGGCGCGCATGACGTGGAGCGGCAGGCGCCAAACGTCTTCCGCATGAAGCTCTTGGGGGCCGAGGTGATCCCCGTCACCAGCGGCCGCGGCACACTGAAGGACGCGATGAACGACGCGCTGCGCGACTGGGTGACCAATGTCCGCGACACCTTCTACTGCATCGGCACCGTCGCCGGCCCGCACCCCTACCCCGCCATGGTGCGCGACTTCCAGTCGATCATCGGCAAGGAGGTGCGCTGGCAGATGCAGGAGGCCGAGGGCCGCCTGCCCGATACGGTCGTGGCCGCCATCGGCGGCGGGTCGAACGCCATGGGGCTGTTCTACCCCTTCCTCGACGATCCCACGGTCAACATCATCGGGGTCGAGGCCGGCGGCAAGGGCGTGGACGACCGGATGGAGCATTGCGCGTCGCTGACCGGCGGGCGGCCCGGGGTGTTGCACGGCAACCGCACCTACCTGCTGCAGGACCCGGACGGGCAGATTCTGGAAGGCTTCTCGATCTCGGCCGGGCTCGACTATCCCGGCATCGGGCCGGAGCACGCCTGGCTGCACGAGGTGGGCCGGGCGAAATACGTCTCCATCACCGATGCCGAGGCGCTGGAGGCCTTCCAGCTGTGCTGCCGGCTGGAGGGAATCATCCCGGCGCTGGAGCCCTCCCATGCGCTGGCCCATGTGACGAAGATCGCGCCGACGCTGCCGAAGGACCACCTGATCGTGATGAACATGTGCGGCCGCGGCGACAAGGACATCTTCACCGTGGCCAAGCACCTGGGCGTGACGATGAAGGTCTGACCCTTCCTGCAAATGACGCCACGAGGCCCCGTCCCCGGCGGGGCTTCGTGCATTTCCAGGCCCATAAACCCCGGTTTATGCCCTTGTGCTCGAGGTTTATTGCATCCCGGCTAAACCTCGCGCCAATTTCCCTTGCCGCTTGGGCACGGCTGGTTCGTCTCCGTGCCGATGGGGCACGGCTCCCGGGCCCGAAGCAGGGCCCCGAACCGGAAAGGAATCGAAGATGAAACGGATCGTTCTTGCGGCAGCACTCAGCCTCGGCGGCAGCGCGGCGCTGGCGGCGGTGGACACCGAGGCGCTGGTCGCCGACCTGCAGCGCCAGGGCTACAGCTGGATCGAGGTGAAGCGCGGGCCGACCCAGATCGAGGTCGAGGCGGTGCGCGGCGAGGTCAAGATCGAGACCGTCTACGACGCAGCCACCGGCACGGTCCTGGACCACGACACCGACCGCGCCTCGCGCCGCGAACAGGGGCGCACCGGGGTGGACATCCGCGACACCGCGCGCGATTTCGAGGACCGGGACGATGATCGCGACGACTGGGATGATGATCGCGATGACGACCGGGATGACCGTTATGATCGGGACGACCGCGACGATGATCGGGACCGCGATGATCGGGATGACCGTGACGACGACCGCGACGACGACTGATCCGCCCATCGGCGGAGCTGCGCCTTCCCCGGCCTTGCCCGGGGGGGCGCCTTTCGGCAAGGATGGCCCGGCACGGCGGAGGCAGGGGATGAGGCGCAGGGTGTTTCTGGCCGCGCTGGTCGGCGGCATGGCGGCGGCGGGTATGGCCGAGGCCCGCGACCGCTCGGACGACATCGTGCGCGAGCTGAAGCGCAAGGGCTATCGCATCACCGAGGTCGGCCGCACCTTCCTCGGCCGGGTCCGCATCCTGGCCACCAAGGACGGCGGGCGGCGCGAGATCATCGTCAACCCGGTAACGGGCGAGATCCTGCGCGACCTCTGGATCGCCCGCGGCCAAGGCGATGCGGACGGCGACTGGGACGACTGGGACGGCGACGACGATGACCGGGACGATCAGGGCGACGGCGACGACCGGAATGACCGGGATGACGACCGCGACGACGACCGGGACGACGACGACCGCGGCGGCGGTTCGGACGGCGGGGGCGGCGACGATGACGACTGATCGCCCGGGCCGCGGGGGGCGGGCATGAGACGGCCCTGGCTCCTTGCCCTCGTCTTCCTGGTGCAGCTGGCCTGCGCCCTGTTCTTCGTGTCGGACATCTTGGCCTCGGTCCTGGGCCTGCCCTTCGGGCCGATGCCCTGGGAACTGCGGGAGCTGCTGGAAGTCGGCGCCGCCGCCGGCCTGCTGATCGGCCTCGGCCTCGGCGGGCTGGCGCTGCGGCGGGCGCTGCGCGACCGGGCACGCGCCGAGGAAAGCCTGCGCCGCGCCTCGGGCGCCTTCCACGGCCTGCTGGAGGAGCGTTTCGCCGAATGGGCGCTGACCGCGGCCGAACGCGACGTGGCGCTCTTCGCCATCAAGGGCCTCAGCACCGCCGAGATCGCCGCGGTGCGCCAGACCAGCGAGGGCACGGTGAAGGCGCAGACCAATGCGATCTACCGCAAGGCCGGGGTCTCGGGGCGGCCGCAGCTTCTCAGCCTGTTCATCGACGACCTGATGCGGGACGAGGGCGCGATCCGCCCGCCGCTGGCGCTGCCCGCCCCCGCGAAGCAGCCGGCCCTATCGGCGAAATAACCTCAGCGAAGTGAGGGCGGCTGGTCGCGCGGGCCGCTGTCCAGCAGCCCGTAGCGCAAGGCGGAACCGATCCGATGCGCCAGCGCCGACCAGGCGGCGGCGGTCTCGGGCGGCAGCTGCCGCTCCAGCACCGAATCGAAGAGGCCCAGCCAGGGACCGAACATGCCGGGCCGGACATCGCCCGCCTGCAGGTGCGCGGCCATCGGATTGCCGTCGTAGACCCGCTGGAACAGGATGGCGTTCTTCCAGAACCGGGCGATCTTGGCCTCGTGCTCGGGCCAGTCGGCGACATGGTTGGCGAAGACCGGGCCGAGCGCGGGGTGCTGGCGGATCAGGCCGTAGAACTCGGCCACGACAGACTCGATCTGCTGTTCGGTGATGGGAAAGCGCGGCGGGATCATGGGGCCGTTGTCCCTCTGCCGGGGCGGAGGTGCAAGGGGATGGGGTGTCGCAGGCCATTGCGCGGACGGCCCCGGGCGGGATGAGGCGAGGCACTGCCTCGCCCCCGCCCGTGCGGATGGGTTCAGCGGGAGACGGTGCGGCACACAACCCGAGAGGCCAGCGCCCGACCCGGCGGGCGAGAAGCGCCCGCCGAGGGCGGGGCGGGCGCTGGCCGGGCCTTTGAGGCCCGGCCGGACAAGGGGAAGCGTGGCGCGGTGGCGAAGGCGATGGCCTTCGCCATGGCATCGGTGGATCGGTAGGGTGAACCCCGCCCTACGGCGCGTCCACGGCGCAGGATTGCAGGATCTCCAGCGGCACCACATGCAGGGTGTTGATATGGGTCGCGGCCAGCCGGACCTGCGGCGCCGCCCCCTCCTCATGCGCCTGCAGGAAGCGGGCGGCGCAGAGGCACCAGCGGTCGCCGGGCTTCAGCCCCGGGAAGCCATATTCCGGCCGCGGCGTCGACAGGTCGTTGCCCAGGTATTTCGACAGCGCCAGGAACTCGGCCGTCATCAGGGCGCAGACGGTGTGCAGCCCGCGGTCCTGCGGGCCGGTGTTGCAGCAGCCGTCGCGGAAGAAGCCGGTCATCGGCGCGGTGGAGCAGGCCTCCAGCGGACCGCCCAGGACGTTGAGCGAGGGTTCCTTCATGGCGCTCATTCTGCCGCGGAAGGCAGGTCGAGTCCATTGCCCGCCGGCAGCTGCCCGCCGCATTGGACGGAATGGCCGACCACGGCGGGCAGGCCGTAGTCGTCGCTCGGCTCTCCGGCGGTGACGACCGACAATCCGCCCGCCGGCCCCCGGTAGACATAGGAGCAGAAGCCGAAGCCGGTGCCGGCGCAGTCCTCCACCTCGGTCACCCCGGCGGCGGCGATCGCCTGCGCCAGGCCGGAGACGGCGGCGGGTTGCGGCACCGGCTGCCAGCCATACTCCGCCAGCAGGCCACGGGCCATGTCGATGGGCAGGCCGTGGAGATAGGGCACGGTCGCGCTGCCGCAGACCGGCTCCTCCGGCGCGGGAGGGGTGACGGCCACATCCGTGCCGATCAGCCGCAGGTCGGCGACCGGGCCGGGCAGGACCGAGCCGTCGAAGATCCGCAGGCCGGAGGGGCCGAAGGCGGTGGCATGGCCGATCAGCTGGTCCTCCGGGTCGGCGGAATAGACCAGCCCGACCAGTTGCGCGCCGGAGAACAGGCCGATGTTGCCCTCGGTCAGGTCGCAGGTGCCCGAGGTGGAAGGGAGCCAGCCGCCGACGAAGCTGACCGCGGTCCAGGGGCCGAGGGGGACCTCGCCCGTCACCTCCCAGCCCTTGTCGCGGACGGCGCGGCCCGCGGCGTTTTGCGGGTCGGCGAAGAGATGGCTGCAATACTGGCGCTCCTCCTTCGTGCCCGGGGCGGCGGGCAGGTCCGTCAGCGGCAGCACCGCGAGCCCCGGCACCTGCGAGGCAAGGCGCGGCCCTTCTGCCCCGGCCGCCCCCGCGGCCAGCGCCAGAACCGCGGCGATGGTGATCCGTTCCATGGCAAATCCTCCTTGCACCGAAGGGAGACCCATCCCCGCCGCGCTGTCCAGTGGGGAAAGCCGCTGCCGCCGGCCGCTCTGGACCGCGCCGGGCGCAGCGCCTATAAGGCGCGCCATGCGATGCGGCCGGTTCCCCTTGCGAATTACCGGCCCGGCGGCCTGATCCGGCCGCCGGGGCAAATTCCGTCCGACTCTCCGACCGAACATCCTCCGCAAGGAATTTCCCGAATGTGCGCCGACACGCCCGAGACCTCTGCCCCCGACTACCGCGACACCGTCTTCCTGCCCGAAACCGAGTTTCCCATGCGCGCCGGCCTGCCGCAGCGCGAGCCCGACTGGCTGGCCCGGTGGGAACGGATCGGCATCTACGACCGGCTGCGCGAGAAGCAGGGCCGCCCCTCCTTCGTGCTGCATGACGGGCCTCCCTACGCCAACGGCCACCTGCACATCGGCCATGCGCTGAACAAGGTGCTGAAGGACATGGTGGTCCGCAGCCAGCAGATGATGGGCAAGGACAGCCGCTACGTCCCCGGCTGGGACTGCCACGGCCTGCCGATCGAATGGAAGATCGAGGAGCAATACCGCGCCAAGGGCCTGAACAAGGACGAGGTGGACGTGGTGGCCTTCCGCCAGGAATGCCGCAAGTTCGCCGAGGGCTGGATCGGCATCCAGCGCGAGGAGTTCAAGCGGCTGGGGGTGACCGGCGCCTGGGACCGGCCCTACCTGACCATGGACTACCACGCCGAGGCGGTGATCGCGGCCGAGTTCATGAAGCTCTTGATGAACGGCACGCTCTATCAGGGGTCCAAGCCGGTGATGTGGTCGCCGGTCGAGAAGACCGCCCTGGCCGAGGCGGAGGTGGAATATCACGACCACACCTCGCATACGATCTGGGTGGGCTTCCCGGTGGTCTCGGCCGCGGCGGACAGCGGGCTGCACGGCGCGCGGGTGGTGATCTGGACCACCACCCCCTGGACCATCCCGCAGAACCGGGCGGTGGCCTACAACCCGGACATCGCCTACGGGCTTTACGAGGTGACCGGGGCGCCCGAGGGATCGAACGCGGTTCCGGGCGGGCTGTATCTGATGGCCGACAAGCTGGCCGAAAGCGTCTTCACCGCGGCGAAGCTGGCCGAGGGGATGTATCGGCGGGTCCGCGGCGTCTCCGCCGAGGAACTGCGCGGGCTGGTTCTGGCGCATCCCTTCCGCGGCATCGAAGGGGCCAATGGCGAGTGGGACTACGATGTCCCTATGCTCCCCGGCGATCACGTCACCGAGGATGCGGGCACCGGCTTCGTCCATACCGCGCCCAGCCATGGCGAGGACGACTATGCCTTGGGCCAGAAGTTCGGCCTGCCGATGACCTGGAACGTCGAGCCCGACGGCTCCTACCGCGCCGACCTGCCGGTGTTCGGCGGGCAGGCGATCCTGACGCCCGAGGGTAAGGAAGGCCCGGCCAACGTCAGCGTGATCAAGCAGTTGGCCTGGGCGGGCGCGCTGCTGGCGAAGGGCAAGTTGAAGCATTCCTACCCGCATTCCTGGCGGTCGAAGGCGCCCTTGATCTTCCGCAACACTCCGCAATGGTTCGCCGCCATCGACCGCCGGATCGAGGACGGCCAGTCCAACTACGGCAACACCATCCGCGAACGCGCGCTGACCTCGATCCGCGATCTGGTCACCTTCACGCCCGAGACCGGCAAGAACCGGCTGCATTCGATGATCGAGGCGCGGCCGGACTGGGTGCTGAGCCGCCAGCGCGCCTGGGGCGTGCCGCTGACCTGCTTCGTGAAGAGGGGGGCGAAGCCGACCGACCCGGACTTCCTGCTGCGCGACCCGGAAGTGAACGCCCGCATCGTGGCCGCCTTCGAGGCCGAGGGCGCCGATGTCTGGTATGTGCAAGGATTCAAGGAGAAGATGCTGCAAGGCATCGTTGATCCGTCCGATTACGACCAGGTGATGGATGTGCTGGACGTCTGGTTCGACTCCGGCTCCACCCATGCCTTCGTGCTGCGCGACCGGCCGGACGGCACCGAGGACGGCATCGCCAATCTTTACCTGGAAGGCACCGACCAGCACCGCGGCTGGTTCCACTCCTCGCTCCTGCAAGCCTGCGGCACCAAGGGCCGGGCGCCCTACAAGGGCGTGCTGACCCATGGCTTCACGCTGGACGAGAAGGGCATGAAGATGTCCAAATCGCTCGGCAATACCGTCGCCCCGCAGGAGGTGATCGGCGAATACGGCGCCGACATCCTGCGGCTCTGGGTGGCGCTGTCCGACTACACGGTGGACCTGCGGATCGGGAAGGAAATCCTGAAGGGGGTGGCCGACAGCTACCGCCGGCTGCGCAACACGCTGCGCTTCCTGCTGGGCAACCTCGCCGGCTTCACCGAGGCCGAGAAGGTCGCGCCGGAGGAGATGCCGGAGCTGGAGCAATGGGTGCTGCACCGGCTGGCGGAACTGGATGAAGAGGTGCGGGCGGGCTATGCCGCCTACGACTTCCAGGGCGTGTTCCAGAAGCTGTTCGCCTTCTGCACCACCGACCTGTCGGCGGTCTATTTCGACATCCGCAAGGACGCGCTCTACTGCGACGCGCCGACGTCGCTGCGCCGCCGGGCCTGCCGCACCGTGCTGGACCTGCTGTTCCAGCGCCTGACGGTCTGGACCGCGCCGATTCTGGTCTTCACCATGGAGGAGGTCTGGCTGTGCCGGCACCCGGGCGAGGGCTCGTCCGTCCACCTGCAGGACTTCCCCGACACCCCGGCCAGCTGGCGCAACGACGCGCTGGCGGCAAAATGGGAAGGCATCCGCGCCGCCCGCCGGGTGGTCACCGGCGCGCTGGAGGTGCAGCGCACCGCCAAGGTGATCGGCGCCAGCCTGGAGGCGGCGCCGGTGGTGCATGTGGCGGATACCGCGATCCTTGCGGCGCTGAAATCGGTGGATTTCGCCAACCTCTGTATCACCAGCGGCATCCAGCTGACCGCCGACCCCGAGCCCGCCGAAGCCTTCCGCCTGCCGGAAGTGCCGGGCATCGGCGTGGTTTTCGAGCCGGCGCCGGGCGAGAAATGCCAGCGCTGCTGGCAGATCCTGCCGGATGTCGGTAGCCACAGGCACCCCGGCACCTGCAAGCGCTGCAACGAAGCGCTCGGCTGACGCGGATCGCGTTCGGCACACGGCTCCGGCCGGGCGGGAGAAGGCGAGGCACTGCCTCGCCCCCGCCCGTGCGAGACGGTTGCACCCGGAAACGGCAGCGGTTCCAAACCCCGGGAGGCCAGCGCCCGACCCGGCGGGCGAGAAGCGCCCGCCGAGGGCGGGGCGGGCGCTGGCCGGGCCTTTGGGGCCCGGCCGGTCTGGTTGAGATGGTGCATGGTGGCGAAGGCGATGGCCTTCGCCATGGAACCCGGACACCACAACGCAAATCCCCGCCGGAGCGGGCGGGGAAAACTGTGCGGGAAAGAAAGGCGCGGGGGGATGCGGGCGCATCGCCCCCGCGCAAGCCTCCGTCAGACCGCGACAGGGAGTGCCTTGCCCAACGGGTATGCATTGGCGCGGGCCACCCGGTCGAGGGCGGAGATGCCCATATGCATCTCCATCAGCTCCGCGCGCGACAGGCCGATGTCGTCCAGCAGCCGGTCATCGACCCGCGCCAGCAGGAACGCGGTCGAGCGGCGCAGCTGCAGCAGGGTGACAAGACGGGTGAACATGGTGGCCTCCTATTGATCTGCCCGCCAGATATGGGCCCGGCTTTGACATTTCACAAACGAATAGGTTTAATAGGTGACATGAACTTGACTCATGGGTAGCCGATGCACAATCCGCTCGACAGCGACCTGATGCGCAGCTTCCTGGCGGTGGCCGATACCGGCTCGGTCACCCATGCCGCGGCGCGGCTGTTCCGCACCCAATCCGCGGTTTCCCTGCAGATCAAGCGGCTGGAACAGAACCTCGGCCAGCCGCTGTTCCTCCGCCAGGCGCGCGGGGTGGAACTGACGCCGCGGGGCGAGCAATTGCTGCCCTATGCCCGCCGGGTGGTGGAGACGCTGGACGAGGCCGTCCTCGCGCTGCGGGAAAAGCCGCTGGTCGGGCCGGTGCGGGTGGGCATCCCCGACGAATATTCCGGCACCGTGCTGCCGCGCGCCCTCGCCGCCTTCGACGAACGGCACGAGGGGGTGCAGGTCTCGGTCCGGGTCGATCATTCCTCGGCGCTGCTGCAGGCGATGGAGGACGACCTGATCGACATCGCCGTGATCTACGACTGGGCCTATGTGCAGGAGGGCGAGGTCCTCTGCGTCGATCCCACGGTCTGGGTCACTTCGCTGCACCATGAACAGCACCTGCGCCGGCCGGTGCCGGTGGCGGTCTACTTCAAGTCCGACTGGAGCCGGGACTATGCCGAACTGTCGCTGAACCGGCAGGGGATCGACTGGCGCCCGGCTTGGACCTGCGACATGGCGGGCGGCTTCCGGCTGGCGGCGATGAACGGCATGGCCATCGCGCCGCTGTCGCGCAGCACCATCCCGGCCGGCTGCCGCGAGCTGACGGTGGCCGACGGCTATTCCAACGTGGACAGCGCCCGGGTGCTGCTGCGGCGGAACCCGCGCGGCACCTCGCCGGCGCTGGAGGGGATGGCGGCGCTGCTGCGCGAGGCCTTCGCGCCGCTCGGCATCGCCGCGCCGGGGGCTGCGGCGGGCTGATCCGGCTTGGAACCCGCGGCGGGGCATGGCAGCATGGCCGGCGGAGGAGATCCTGATGCTGCGCCCCGCCCTGCCCTGCCTGCTGGCCGTCCTGGCCCCCGCCGCCCTGGCCGACCCGCTGCCCGACTCCCTGAACGACCGCGCCGTCGCCGCCTTTTCCGCCGCCTTCGCGGACAGCTGCATGGCCGCCTTCGCCGAGGACGGCAGCCTGATCGAGCCGCCCCGTCGCTTCGACGTGACCATGCCCTGGTCGGTGACCGAGCCGGAGCAGGTCACGCTCTGGCAATTCCGCTGCAACATCGGCGCCTACAACCTGACCGATGTTTTCCTGCTGCGGACCGAGTTCGACGGCATCGTGCCGCTGGCGCTGGCGCAGCCCGCGGTGGCGCCGGTGAACGAGGACCCCGAGGATTTCGAAAGCCCCGTCCGCGAAATCACCGTCACCGGCTGGACCGCCCGCAGCTTCGTGGTCAACGGCAGCTTCGACCCGGCCACCGGCCTGCTGTCCGCCACCGGCTACTGGCGCGGCATCGGCGATGCCTATGATGCCGGCGCCTGGGTTCTGCGCGACGGCGGCTTCCAGCTGCGGCATTACGAGGTGGACGCCTCCTACGACGGCGAGGCCAGGCCGCAACTGGTGATGGACTTCCCGTGACCGGCACCCTGGACACTCCCTTCGGTCCGGTCTCGCTGCGCGAAAGCGCGGGGCGGATCGTGGCGCTGGACTGGCGGGCGGCCGAAACGGAGCCGACGGCGCTGGAGGCCGAGGGGCTGCGCCAGCTGGCCGAGTATTTCGCCGGCGCGCGGCAGGCCTTCGACCTGCCGCTGGACTGGGGCGAGGGGCTGAACGCCGCCGTCCGCCGCGCCATGGCCGCGATCCCCTTCGGCGAGACCCGGACCTATGGCGAGATTTCCGCCCTGGTCGGCGCGCCCGCGCAGGCGGTGGGGCAGGCCTGCGGCGCGAACCCGATCCCGATCATCATCCCCTGCCACCGCATCCTCGGCGCGAAGACGCTCGGCGGCTTCTCCGCCCCCGGCGGGGTGGAGACCAAGGTGGCGCTGCTGCGCCACGAAGGGGCGGCGGGGCTGCTGATCTGAACCCGGCTTGCGGCGGCCGCAAAGGCCCTGTAGCCCTGCGCATGACAGTTTCATCACAGGCGCGCGACCGTGAGCCTTGGCGTCTTCCTGGCCGTTCTGGGCGCGGCCTTCCTCCATGCGGCCTGGAACGGGCTGATCCGCACCGGCAACCCCGGCGGGTCGCGGTTGCAGAACCTGCTGGTGATGGCGCTGGTGCAGGGGGCCATCGGGCTGGCGATGCTGGCCTTCGCCCCCTTCCCGCCGGCGCGGGTCTGGCCCTGGCTCATCGCCGCCGCCGCGCTGCACACCGCCTACAAGCTGTGCCTCTCCGCCGCCTACGACCACGGCGACCTGTCCCGGGTCTACCCCTTGGCTCGCGGCTCGGCGCCGCTGATGGTGCTGGCGGCCTCGGCGCTGGTCGGGGCGGACCATCTGACGGCCGGTGAGGTGGCGGCGGTGCTGGTGCTGGTCGCCGGCATCATGGCGATGGCGGGCGGCGCGATCCGGGCCGGCGAGAACCGGCGGCTGATCCCCTGGGCGCTGGCGACGGCAGTGATGACCACCGGCTATACGCTGGTCGACGGCCTCGGCGCGCGGGCGGCGGGGCATCTGACGATGTTCCTCGGCTGGACCTTCGCGCTGGACGGGCTGTTCTTCGGGCTGGCCGTCGCCGCGCTGCGGGGCACCGCACCGTTCCGGGTATCGCCCGCGGGCTGGGGCCGGGGCGCGCTGGCCGCCGCGGCCTCGCTGGGCGCCTATGGCGTGGTGGTCTGGGCGATGACCCAGGCCCCCATCGCCCTGGTCGGCGCGCTGCGGGAATGTTCCATCCTCTTCGCCATGCTGATCGGCTGGCGGCTGTTCCACGAGCCCATGGGCCGCGACAAGGCGGTGGCGGGCGGATTGATCCTGGCGGGAGTGGCCCTGATGCGGGTGGCGGCATGAGCTTCGCGGTCTTCCTGGCGGTGATGGCCGCGGCCTTCCTGCATGCCATGTGGAACGCACTGATCAAGCTGGGCACCTCCAAGGTGGGGGGGATGGTGATCCTTTCCATCGTCGAGGTTCCCATCGGCCTGGCCGTGATCGCCGTCTCGCCCCCCATCGCGCTGGAGGCGGTGCCCTGGGTGATCGGCGCCGGCTGCACCCATTTCGCCTACAAGTTCTTCCTGTCCTACGCCTACGACCGCGGCGACCTGTCCCGGGTCTATCCCATCGCCCGCGGCGCCGCGCCGATGATCGTGGCGCTGGTCGGGGCCTTCGTCCTGGCCGACGCGGTCACCGGCCGGCAATACATGGCCATCGCGGTGCTGGCGGCAGGCATCCTCTTGATGGCCCGCGGCGTCTTCACCAGCGGCGAGGACCGGCGGCTCTTGCCCTTCGCGCTCGGCTCGGCGCTGGCGACGGCCAGCTACACGATGATCGACGGCATGGGCGCGCGGATTTCCGGGGTGCCGGCGGCCTATGTCGCCTGGGTCTTCGTCGCCGACGGGCTGTTCTTCACCTGCGGGATGCTGGCGCTGCGCGGGCTGCGGGTGATCCCGCGCGACGCCCGGGCCTGGGGCATGGGGGCGGTGGCCTCGGCGGCCAGCTACGGCGCCTATGCGGTCTCGGTCTGGGCGATGACCTTCGCTCCCATCGCACTGGTGGCGGCGCTGCGCGAGACCTCGATCCTGTTCGCGGTGCTGATCGGCTGGCTGGGGTTCAACGAGCGGATGACACGGGAGAAGGCGCTGGCCGCGGCGGTGATCGTCGCGGGCGTGGTGCTGTCGCGGTTGTAAGAACGGGTTTTCGCCGAAAACCCGAAAAACGATCCTTCGCCGAAGGATCGTCAGCGCACCCGCCGGATGCCTTCGGGAATGACCTGCTGCGCGATCCCGGCCAGCGCAAGGTAGAGCGAGGTCACGATCAATCCCCAATGCGCCAGGCTGCCTTCGGCGAAATCCACCCAGGCCGCCCAGGTGGCGAAGGCAATCCACAGCACGCACATCGCCAGCGACAGTTCGCGCCAGCGTTTCGTCCGCACCGGGTGGATGAACTTCAGGTTGGTGAACATCGTCACCGTCAGCCCGACCACCACGATCAGGATCACGCTCTGCGACGGCGCCACCGCGAACAGCACCAGCACCACCATGTTCCAGCAGGCGGGGAAGCCGGCAAAGCTCTTGTCCTTGGTCTTCATCCGGGTGTCGGCGAAATAGACCACCGAGCCGTAGCAGATCACGATGATCGCCAGCCAGCCGGTCCAGCCCGACAGCAGGCCGGACTTGAACAGGGCGAAGGCGGGGATGAAGACATAGGTCAGGTAATCGACGATCAGGTCCATCAGGACGCCGTCATAGGTGGGCCAGTTCTTCTGGGTGTCGTATCTGCGGGCCAGCGGACCGTCGATCCCGTCAACGATCAGCGCGACGACCAGCCAGAGGAACATCAGGCTCCACTTGCCCTCCACCGCGGCGAGCATGGCGAACATCGACAGCACCGCGCCGGTGGCAGTCAGCAGGTGGACGGACAGGGCCTTGAGACGGTCTGACATATTCTTTTGATGAACCAATTCCGTGCCGGGCGCAATGCGGCTGCGCGTCGGGAATTCATGATGCCCGCGGGTGGGCGCGCTCGTAGACCTCCATCAGCCGGCCGGCATCCACCGCGGTATAGGCCTGGGTGGTGGACAGCGAGGCATGGCCGAGCAGTTCCTGGATCGCCCGCAGGTCGCCGCCGGCGGACAGCAGGTGGGTGGCGAAGCTGTGGCGCAGCGCGTGCGGCGTCGCGGTGGCGGGCAGGCCCAGCTGGGCGCGGGCCTTCTCCATCGCCAGCTGGATCGGGCGCGGGGACAGCGGGCCGCCGCGGGCGCCGCGGAACAGCGGCTGGTCCCCGGCCAGGTCCCAGGGGCAGAGCCGGACATAATCCGCCACCGCCTGCGCCGCTGCGGGCAGGGTCGGCACCAGCCGGGTCTTGGCCCCCTTGCCGGTGATGCGCAGCACCTGCGGCAGCGGATGCTGCGCGCCGGTCAGGGACAGCGCCTCGGAGATCCGCAAGCCGCAGCCGTAAAGCAGCGTCACCACCGCCACGTCGCGGGCCTGCTGCCAGTCGTCGCGGGCCTGGTGGCCGACGGTCTCCAGCATCTCCGCCGCCCCTTCCTCGGACAAGGGACGGGGCAGCTTGCGGCGGTATTTCGGGCCGCGGGCGGACAGGACGGTGGTCGCCTCTTCCCCCAGCCGGTCGGAGGCCCAGGCGGTGAAGCCCTTCACCGAGGACAGCGCCCGCGCCAGCGAGCGGGCGCCGATCCCGCGGTTCTGCTCATGCGCCATCCAGGCCCGCAGGTCGATCCTTTCGGTCTCGACGATGCCGCGCAGGCCCATGGTGCCGCCGTGATGCCCCGCAAGGAAGGACAAGTAGCGCGCCACGTCGCGGGAATAGGCCTCGACGGTGTGGCGGCTTGCCCCCTTCAGCGCGGCGATCTGCGCCAGCCAGTCGGCCAGCGCCGCCCGGACCTCCTCCGAGATCGCCAGCCCGGTCACGACAGCCAGCGGCGCATCGTCCGTTCGAACACGCCGGCGAAGAAGGCCAGAAGGTCGGTGCCATGGGTCTGCTTGAACTGATGCGGATCTTCCGCCCCGAAAACCAGCATCCCCGGCAGCCGCCCCTTGCCGAAATCCAACCTGAGCAGCGCCTCGGACCGGATATAGCCCGCCCGGTCGCCGTAAAGCGCATCGCTCTCCGGCATCACCTGCCGCAGCGTCACCGGGCGCAGCGGCACGTTGCGGCCGGCGGCGACGTAATTCGCCACGAACCCCGGCTCGGCGACATAGAGCACATCGCCCAGCCGGCGCAGCGCCGGGTCCTCGGCGTCCTGCACCGATTCCAGCACCAGCCGCACGCAATCCACCCGCAGGGTGGCGGCGACATCGCCGGTCAGCACCCGCAGGAACTCCTGGAAATCCAGCGGGTCGAGCAGTTGCAGGATCGCCCGATGCACCTGATTGGTGCCGGCCAGGTTCTCGTAGGCCGCGGCGATGACGCCGCGGTGGGTGTCCTCCAGCCGGTCGAGCCGGGTCTCCAGCCGCTGCATGGCGATGCCGCGCAGGTCGACGATATTGGCCCCCATGGCGCGCTCGTTCGCGGCCACCAGCGCGTTCATCAGGTCGCGGTCTTCCAGAATCGTCTCGGGTTCCGCGAGGATGCGGTCGCGCAGGTCAGGTTCGATCATCACAAGGCTCGCCCGGCTCTTCTTTTTCGATTGCCGGCGACTATAGCAGCGGCCCGCGCCAGCGCCGCATATCTTTTCCGCCCCTTGCGCGGCATTTTGCAGATGGCGTTGCAAGGCTGCACTTTCCGCTCCTCCGCGGCAGATACCGGAAAACTGCAAGCAAGGTCAGAAGAAGCTCTGCGGGTCGATGTCGATGGCCAGCCGCAGGTTGGCCGGCAGCCGCACCTGCGCCACCCATTGCGCCAGCGCAGGTTGCAGCGCCGCACCTTTTGGCGCCTTGACCAGAAGCCGCACCCGGTGCCGGCCGCGGATGCGGGCGATGGGGGCGGGGGCCGGCCCGAAGACCTCGGCCCCCACGGCGCGCAGGGGGGCATCGCGGCGGGCAAGGTCCCCACCCACATCGAAGACCGCGCCGAGGTCGGGACCGGAGAGGATGATCCCCGCCATCCGCCCATAGGGCGGCGCGCCCTGCATCCGGCGCTCCTCGGCCTCGGCGCGCCAGAACGCCTCCTCGTCGCCGCCGAGGATGGCGCGGATCACCGGATGCTCGGGCTGGTGGGTCTGCAGCCAGGCCTCGCCCGGCTTCTCGGCCCGCCCCGCCCGGCCCGCCACCTGCCGCATCAGCTGGAAGGTCCGCTCCGCCGCCCGCAGGTCCGACCCCTGCAGGCCGAGGTCGGCGTCGATCACGCCGACCAGCGTCAGCAGCGGGAAGTTGTGGCCCTTGGCGACGATCTGGGTGCCGATCACGATGTCGGCCCCGCCCTCGGCAATCGCCGCGATCTGCTCCTTCAGCGCCCGGGCCGAGCCGAACAGATCCGAGGACAGCACCGCCAGCCGCGCCCCCGGGAAACGCTCCGCCACTTCCTCGGCCAGCCGCTCCACCCCCGGGCCGACCGCCGCCATCCGCCCCTCGACCTTGCAGGAGGGGCAGGTGGCCGGCACCGGCTTCGTCGCGCCGCATTGGTGGCAGAACAGCCGCTTCAGGAAGCGGTGTTCCACCATGCGGGCATCGCAATGGTCGCAGCCGACCTGCGCCCCGCAGGCGCGGCAGAGCGTCACCGGCGCATAGCCGCGGCGGTTCAGGAACAACAGCGCCTGTTCCCCCCGCGCCACCCGCTCGGCCACTCCTCTCGCCAGCATGTCGGAGATCCAGCGGTTCGCCGGCAGCCGTTCCGCCCGCATGTCGATGGCCCGCATCCGCGGCATCTCCGCCGCGCCGAAGCGGGCGCCGAGGTCCAGCCGCTGGTATTTCCCCGCCTCGGCATTGGCCCAGCTTTCCAAGGAGGGCGTGGCCGAGGACAGCACCACCGGGCAGCCCGCGATGGAGGCCCGCAGCACCGCCATGTCGCGGGCGTTATAGAGCACGCCATCCTCCTGCTTGTAGGAAGTGTCGTGTTCCTCATCGACCACGATCAGCCCGAGGTCGCGGAAGGGCAGGAACAGCGCCGACCGCGCGCCGACGACCAGCGAAGCCTCGCCCTGCCCCAGCATCCGCCACAGCCGCCGCCGCTCGGTCATGGTGACGCCCGAGTGCCATTCGGCCGGGCGGGCGCCGAAGCGGGCCTCGACCCGGGACAGGAAATCGGCGGTCAGGGCGATTTCCGGCAGCAGCACCAGCGCCTGCCGGCCGCGGCGCAAGGCTTCCGCCACCGCCTCCAGATAGACCTCGGTCTTGCCCGAGCCAGTGACGCCCTTCAGCAGCACCGCCTGAAACTCCCCGGCCGCCACCGCATGGGCCAGGGCATCCCCTGCCGCCACCTGATCGCCCTCCAGCCGCATCAGGCCGGAGGGGTCCAGCCGCGGATAGGGCAGGTCCTTCGGCGCCTCCTCCTCGGCCACCACGCCCAGCTGGACGAGGCCCTTCACCACCCCGGTGCCGCAGGCCGCCGCCTCGGCCAGTTCGCCCAGCGTCACCGCCGCCCCGCCCCAGCCACGCAGCGCCTCCACCACCCGGTGCCGGGCCTCGGTCAGCCGGTTCGGCACCGGGCCGGCCAGGCGATAGACCTTGCGCATCCCCGGCGGGTCGCCCAGTCCCGGCGCGCGGGTGGCCAGCCGCAGCATGGCGGGCAGCGGCGTCAGCGTGTAGTCGGCGGCGCGGTGCAGGAACAGCCGCAGCTCCTCGCGCATCGGCGCGGCGTCCAGCACCCGGTTCACCGGGCGGACCTTGGCCGGGTCCCAATCCCCCTGCCCCGGCCCCCAGACCACCCCCAGCACCCGGCGCGGGCCAAGGGGAACCTCGACGAAATCTCCCGTTCCGCAGCCGCCCTCCGGCGCGCGATAGTCTAGCACGCGGCCCAGGGGTTCCGTGGTCAGGACCCCCACCGTCTCGCCCGCGATGAACTGCCGCTCGGTCACTGTTAGCGCCAACATATCCCGGCGACGCACCCTTTCGCGCCGCCCCCGTTTGCGGTAATACCGCCGCGACCGAGACACCTCCACCCCCGCCATCCCGCAAAGGAGCCGCCCCATGAGATTCTTCGTCGATACCGCCGATGTCGATGCCATCCGCGAATTGCACGATCTGGGCATGGTGGACGGCGTCACCACCAACCCCTCGCTGATCCTGAAATCCGGCCGCGACATCCTGGAAGTGACCAAGGAAATCTGCTCCTTCGTCGAAGGCCCGGTCTCGGCCGAGGTGGTGGCGCTGAAGGCCGACGAGATGATCGCCGAGGGCCGCAAGCTGGCCGAGATCGCCCCCAACATCGCCGTCAAGGTGCCGCTGACCTGGGACGGGCTGAAGGCCTGCAAGGTGCTGTCGGGCGAAGAGAAGATGGTGAACGTGACGCTGTGCTTCAGCGTGAACCAGGCGCTGCTGGCCGCCAAGGCCGGGGCAACCTTCATCAGCCCCTTCATCGGCCGGCTGGACGACATCAACCTCGACGGGCTGGAGCTGATCGGCGACATCCGGCAGGTCTACGACAACTACGGCTTCGAGACCAACATCCTTGCCGCCTCGGTCCGCACGGTGAACCACGCCTCGCAATGCGCGCTGATCGGCGCCGACGTGATGACCGCCCCGCCCTCGGTGATCAAGGCGATGGCCAGCCATGTGCTGACCGACAAGGGCATCGACCAGTTCATGAAGGACTGGGCGAAGACGGGGCAGAAGATCCTCTGATCCCCTTCCTCTTGGCCCAAATACTCCACGGGGGTCCGGGGGTGTGAAACCCCCGGCACTCTCCGCCTAGCGCGGCCGGTGGACGTGGGCGCTCTGCACCAGCCCGAAGCCGACCAAGATCACCAGCATCGCCGAGCCGCCGTAGGACAGCAGCGGCAGCGGCACCCCCACCACCGGGGCCATGCCCATCACCATCGACAGGTTGACGGCAAGGTAGAAGAAGAAGTTCCCCGCCACGCCGATGATCAGCAAGGACGAGAAGCGGTCCTTGTTCTGCAGCGCCGAGACCAGGCAGAAGCCGATGATCAGCGCATAAAGCACCAGCAGCGAGAAGGCGCCCACGAAGCCGAATTCCTCGGCGAGCGTGGTGAAGATGAAATCGGTGTGCTTCTCCGGCAGGAAGTTCAGCCGGCTCTGCGTGCCCTGCATGAAGCCCTTGCCGGACCATCCGCCCGACCCGAGCGCGATCTTCGCCTGCAGGATGTTGTAGCCCGCCCCCAGGGGATCGGCGGAAGGGTCCAGGAAGGTGTCGATCCGCTTGTATTGATAGTCGTGCAGGAACTGCCAGGGCGTGCCGCGGGTCAGGAACACCCCTGCCACCGCCGCCACCGTCAGGCTGGCGACGGCGGCGAAATACCACAGGCTGACGCCGGCCGCGAACATCACCGCCGCCCCGCCCAGGATCAGCATCAAGGAGGTGCCGAGGTTCGGCTGCATCAGCACCAGCACCGTCGGCGCCAGGATCAGCACCACCGGCAGCAGCACCCACAGCGGGCGCGAGGTCTTGCGGGTGTCCAGCCAGTCGTAATAGGCCGCCAGCAGCATCACCAGGGTGAACTTCATCATCTCGGACGGCTGGAACTGCAGGAAGCCGAAGTCGATCCAGCGCTGCGCGCCCATGTTGGTCTCGCCCCGGAACTCCACGTAGAGCAGCAGCAGGAACGAGACGACATAGGCCACCCCGGCCATGCTGCGCCAGAACCAGATCGGCACCATGGCGACGATCAGCATCAGCACCATGCCGGCGCCGAAGACCTGCGCCTGCCGCCGGGCCCAGATGTCGAAATCGCCGCCTGCGATGGACCAGAGCATCAGCACCCCGACCGAGGCCACCGCCGCGGTCAGAAGGATCATCGGCCAGTTCAGATACAGCACCTTGCGGATGCCGGTGGGCACGAACTTGATGCGGCTTTCCAGGAAGCTCATCACGCCCTCTCGCGGTCGGGGGCGGCGCCGGTGACGGGATCGCGCAGCGGCAGTTCCTTCAGCATGGTCTCGATCCGGCCGCGCTGCGCCGCCGGATAGGCCGACAGCGGCGGCAGCCCGTCGGACAGCGCCCGCAGCAGGACGTCGCGGGCGATGGGGCCGGCCACGGCACCGCCGCCGCCGCCATGCTCCACCACCACCGCCACTGCATAGCGCGGGTCGTCATAGGGCGCATAGCCGACGAACAGCGCATGGTCGCGCCGGTTCCACGGCAGCTGCTCGTTCGACACCACGCCGCGGGCGCGCTCGGCGGCCGAGATGTTGCGCACCTGACTGGTGCCGGACTTGCCCGCCATCACCAGCGCCGGATCGGCGATGCGGCTGGAGCGCCCGGTGCCGCTGGAGCCGTTCACCACGTCGAACATGCCGCGGCGGACGATGGCCAGATGCTCGGCGGCGATCCCCAGGTCGGGCGCATCGGCCACCGGGGTCTCCTCGGCGCCGATCATCCGCACCAGCCGCGGCGACACCGCCCGCCCGCTGGCCACCCGCGCCGTCATCACCGCCAGCTGCAACGGCGAGGCCAGCACATAGCCCTGCCCGATCGAGGCGTTGATGGTGTCGCCGATCCGCCATTCGGCCTTGTGCCGCTCCTGCTTCCAGGCGCGGTTGGGCATGATGCCCTCGGTGATGGCCGACATCGGCAGGTCGTGGCGGATGCCGAGGCCGAGCCGCTTGCCCATCTCGGCCATCTTCTCGATGCCGACCTTCTGGCAGACGTCGTAGTAGAAGACGTCGCAGCTTTTCTCCAGGCTCTGGGTCAGGCCGACGGTGCCGTGGCCGCCGCGCGAATGGCAGTGGAAGCGCCGCCCGCCGAATTCCAGATAGCCCGGGCAACGCACCTTGTAGCCGGCGTCGATGGCGCCCGCATCCAGCGCCGCCAGCGCGGTCACCATCTTGAAGGTCGATCCCGGCGGATAGGCGCCCGAGACCGCCTTGTTGGCCAGCGGCCGGTGGTCGTGCTCGGTCAGCGCGGCATAGTCGGCATGGCTGATGCCGCGGACGAAGAGGTTCGGATCGAAGGAGGGCGAGGAGGCGATGCAGATGATGTCGCCGTTCCTGACATCCATCACGACCGCGGCCGCGCTTTCCTCGCCCAGCCGGGCCTGGGCGAAGTTCTGCACGTCGGCGTCGATGGTCAGCCGGATGTCGGCGCCGGGCACGCCCTCGCGCCGCTCCAGTTCCCGCATCACCCGGCCGACGTGGTTGACCTCGATCCGTTTTGTCCCGGCCGAACCTCGCAGGGTGGATTCCATCCATTTTTCCACCCCGATCTTGCCGATCTGGAACTTCGGCAGCCGCAGCACCGGATCGGGATCGGTCTCGCCCTCCAGGTCCTTTTCCGACACCGGACCGACATAGCCGACCGCATGGGCGAAGTCGGTGTCGCGCGGATATTGCCGCGACAGGCCCATCTCGGGCACCACGCCGGGCAGGGCCGGGGCGTTGATGGCGATCTTGGAGAAGTCCTCCCAGCTGATGCGGTCCTTGACGATCACCGGCACGAAGGCGGAATGCTTCTTCACCGCGGCGATGGATTCCTCCAGCTCCTCGGCCGTCATCGGGATCAGCGCCGCCAGCCGCCGCATCACCAGGTCCACGTCGCCGGCATCCTCGCGCGTCACCACCACGCGGTAGTTCTGTTCGTTGCCGGCGATCACCTTGCCGTTGCGGTCGAAGATCATCCCCCGCCGCGGCGGGATCAGCCGGATGTTGATGCGGTTCTCCTCGGCCAGCAGTCGGAACTCGTCGGCCTGGTCCACCTGCAGATAGCGCAGCCGGGCGCCGAGGGCGGCCACCATCGCCGCCATCGCCCCGCCCATCATCAGCGTGCGGCGGGTGATGCCGCGGGCGCTGTCCTCGTTTTCCTTCTGGGTGCGTCTCACAGCCGCCTCCCGTAATCGTCGGTTTCGCCCGTCGCGGGCTTTCTCAGGTCCAGCACCAGCCGCGAGGCGCCCACCACCAGCGGATAGGCCAGCGTCGACCACAGCACCTGCACCACCGCAAAGCCGAAGGGCGGCTGCGGCAGCAGCGCCAGGGTGAAGACCAGCCGGTAGGCCAGCAGCATCGCCATCATCAGCCCCGTCACCAGCAGCCATTCCACCAGGAAGTTCAACTCACGAGTGAGTGCGGCGCGCGAGCGGATGAACTCGGACCCCATCACCACCAGCGCGGTCCAGAGTCCGGGCGGACGCATCAGGATCAGGTCTTCGGCCAGCACCACGGCGGCGATCAGCCAGACCGGCAGATAATCGGGCCGGCGCATCACCCAGGCCATGATCATGCACAAGATCAGGTCCGGCCCCGGAAAGCGCCCCGCATCGCTGCCCAGGGGCAGCAGCCGCAGGAACAGCAGCAAGAGCGCGAGGCCCAGGAACAGCGCGCGGTAGCCCCAATGCGCGGCCCGCCAGAGGCTGATCATCAGCCGCCCCCATCGCTGCCGCCCGCCTCGGCATCGCCCGAGCCGCTTTCGCCCACGTCGCCGCCGCCCGCCACCGGCGGGGCCGCGGCCTCGCCCTCGGCATCCACCACCGGCTCGGGGGTGGAGGGCAGCAGCGGCGGCGCGATCAGCCCGCCGGGATCGGTGATCGGCTCCAGCTCATGGCTGCGCAGGACGCGCAGGAACTCCAGCCGCTGGTAGTCGGCCGACATCACCACGCGCAGCCGCCGGTCGGTGTCGCGCACCACCTGGCCGACCAGCAGGCCCGCCGGCAGCACGCCGCCGTCGCCCGCCGTCACCACCCGGTCGCCGGGGGCGATCTCGTCGGCATCCTCGATGAACTCCAGGATCGGCATGGCGGAATTGTCGCCCGACAGCAGCGCCCGCTGGCCCGAGGGCTGCACCGTTACCGGCACCCGGCTGTTGGAATCGGTCAAGAGGATCACCCGGCTGGTCCGCTCTCCCACCCCAGAGATGCGGCCGACGAAGCCCAGGCCGTCCATCGTCGCCCAGCCGTCGCGGATGCCGTCGCGGGCGCCGACGTTCAGCAGCACCGACTGGCGGAACGGGCTGCCGCTGTCGGCCAGCACCTGCCCGGTGACCCAGGTCAGCTTCGGGTCCAGCCGCACCTTGTTCAGGTCGAGAAGCCGCGCATTCTGCTCGCCCAGCTGACGCGCCGCCTCTTTCCAGGCGGTCATCTTCTGCAGCTCGCGCTTCAGCTCCTGGTTCTGTTCGTAGATGCGGTCGTAGGACTGGAAATTCTCCACCATCCCCGCGGCCTTGCTGACCGGCACCAGCGCCCATTCCATGTTGGGCACCACCGCATCGACCAGCGCCGAGCGGAAGCGCTCCACCCGCGGGCTGTCGATCCGCCACAGCAGGAACAGGCCCAGCAGAAGCAGCACCAAGAGCGCCACCAGCAGGCGGCGCAGCGGGCGGGAATAGTCTTCCGGTCCTGTGGGTTTCCTGGCCAAGCGCGCCTCGCCATCCTGCGCTGTCGTTCAGGGGCGGGTCGCCCCGCGAAGATCAGCTGTCGTAGTCGATGACGTGCCGCAGCTGCTTTTCGTATTCCAGTGCTTTCCCGGTGCCGAGCGCAACACAATTCAGTGACTCGTTGGCGACCGAGATCGACAGCCCGGTCTGCTCGCGCAGCGCCAGGTCCAGGTCGCCCAGAAGCGCGCCGCCGCCGGTCAGCATCACGCCGCGGTCGACGATGTCGGCGGCCAGATCGGGCGGCGTCGCCTCCAGCGCCTGCATCACCGCGTCGCAGATCTGCTGCACCGGCTCGGCCAGCGCCTCGGCCACCTGGGCCTGGTTGATCTCGGTCTCCTTCGGCACCCCGTTCAGAAGGTCGCGCCCGCGGATCTGCATCGAGGAGCCGCGGCCGTCGTCGGGCATCCGCGCGGTGCCGATGCTGGTCTTGATCCGTTCGGCCGTGGATTCCCCGATCAGCAGGTTCTGGTGCCGGCGCAGGTAGGAGATGATCGCCTCGTCCATCCGGTCGCCGCCGACGCGGACGGAGCGGGCGTAGACGATGTCGCCAAGGCTGAGAACCGCCACCTCGGTGGTGCCACCGCCGATGTCCACCACCATGCTGCCGGTGGGTTCGGTGATGGGCATCCCCGCCCCGATGGCCGCCGCGATGGGTTCGGCGATCAGCCCGGCCCGCCGCGCACCCGCCTGCAAGACCGAGTTGCGGATCGCCCGCTTCTCCACCGGCGTGGCGCCATGCGGCACGCAGACGATGATCTTCGGCTTCGAGAAGGTGGTGCGCTTGTGCACCTTGCGGATGAAATGCTTGATCATCTCTTCCGCGGAGTCGAAGTCGGCGATGACGCCATCGCGCATCGGCCGGATCGCCTCGATGGACCCGGGGGTGCGGCCCAGCATCAGCTTGGCGTCCTCGCCCACGGCCAGCACCTGCTTCTTGCCGTCCTTGTTGTGATAGGCCACCACCGAGGGCTCGTTCAGCACGATGCCCTTGCCGCGGATGTAGACAAGCGTGTTGGCCGTCCCGAGGTCGATCGCCATGTCGGACGAGAGAAGGCCGGAAAGGATGGACATGCGGTGGGGTCCTTGCGAATGGGTCAGCCCCGCGACTCAGGCGATGCCGGGCGGGGCGCTCCCATATAAGGACAGGTGCCGACAAGGGGAAGGGCGGGCCATGAGCGCCCGCGCAATTCCGCGTGTATGGAGAATCCTTGCAGGACCGGGTTTTCGGAGAGATCGAAATCGACCCGGAATTGCACTTATCCGATATTCCGGCATCCTGTGCCGCAAAGCGGGGCAGGAGAGGTGCGGCATGGCAGGCGTTAAGGAACGGGTGGCGCTGGTCACCGGGGCGGGGTCCGCCGAGGGAATCGGCTTCGCCATCGCCCGCGCGCTGGCGGCGGCAGGGGCGCGGGTCTGCCTCACCGCGACCACCCCGCGCATCCATGACCGCGGCGCTGAGCTGTCGGCGATGTCCCATGTCGCCGACCTGACCGACCCGGCGCAGGTCGGCGATCTCTTCGCCGCCATCGAGGCACGGCTCGGCCCGGTCGAAGTTCTGGTGAACAACGCCGGCATGGTGCAGACGGGCAAGCGCGTGAAGCACCAGCCGCTGGCGGGCTGGTCAGACGAGGCTTGGGCACATCACATGGCGCTGAACCTCACCATCCCCTTCCACTGCTGCCGCGCCGCCCTGCCGGGGATGGCGGACCGCGGCTTCGGCCGGATCGTCAACATCGCCTCGGTCACCGGCCCGCTGGTCGCCCTCGCGGGCGCCTCGGCCTATGCCGCCGCCAAGGCCGGGATCACCGGCCTGACCCGGTCCATCGCGCTGGAATACGGCGGCCGCGGCGTGACCTGCAACGCCGTCCTGCCCGGCTGGATCGCCACCGCCAGCTCCAGCCGGATGGAGCTGCGGGCCGGCCGCGCCACGCCGGTGGGCCGCCCCGGCACCCCGGAGGAGGTCGCCGCCTGCGCGCTGTTCCTCACCTCGGACGAAGCCTCCTATGTCACCGGCACCACGCTGGTGGTGGATGGCGGCAACACGCTGCAAGAGGTGAAGCGGTGACACGCGAAACGGCGGCCCCTTGCGGAGCCGCCGTCGCAACCTTCCGCGGCAGCGCGGGCGAGCGGGGGCTCAAGGCCCTCCGAGCCCGCAGCCCGGCGCTCAGACCGCCTTCTTCAGCGCCTCGACCAGATCGGTCTTCTCCCAGCTGAAGCCGCCGTCCGCCGTGGCTTCGCGGCCGAAATGACCGTAGGCGGCGGTGCGGGCGTAGACGGGTTTCGTCAGGCCCAGATGGGTGCGGATGCCGCGCGGGGTCAGGTCCATCACCTCCATCACCGCCCTCTCGATGGCGGCTTCCTCCACCGTGCCGGTGCCATGGGTGTTGACGTAGATCGACAAGGGCTTCGCCACGCCGATGGCGTAGGAGACCTGCAGCGTGCAGCGGTCGGCCAGACCCGCCGCCACCACGTTCTTCGCCAGATAGCGCGCAGCATAGGCCGCCGAGCGGTCGACCTTGGTCGGGTCCTTGCCCGAGAAGGCCCCGCCGCCGTGGGGCGCGGCGCCGCCATAGGTGTCGACGATGATCTTGCGGCCCGTCAGCCCGGCGTCGCCGTCGGGCCCGCCGATCACGAAGGTGCCGGTCGGGTTGACGTGCCATTCGGTCTTCTTGGTCAGCCAGCCCTCGGGCAGGATTTCGCGGATATAGGGCTCCACGATCTTGCGGATCACCTTCGAGGTCTGCCGCTTCGAGGTATGCTGCGTCGACAGCACGATCGAGGTCACCTCCACCGGCTTGCCGTTCTCGTAGCGCAGGGACAGCTGCGACTTGGCGTCCGGCCCCAGCGTCGGCTCCTGCCCGGATTTCCGCACCTCGGCCAGCCGGCGCAGGATGGCATGGGCATACTGGATCGGCGCCGGCATCAGCTCGGGCGTCTCGGTGCAGGCATAGCCGAACATGATGCCCTGGTCGCCGGCGCCGTCGCGGTCCACCCCCTGCGCGATATGGGCGGACTGCTCGTGCAGGTAGTTGTGGACCTTGATCTTTTCCCAGTGGAACTTCTTCTGCTCATAGCCGATGTCGCGGACGCAGTCGCGGACGATGCCGTCGATCCGCTCCATCATCGCCTGGGTCTTCTCCTTCGAGGAGAGGCCGACCTCGCCGCCCACCACCACGCGGTTGGTGGTGGCGAAGGTCTCGCAAGCCACGCGGGCATTCGGATCTTCGGTCAGGAAAGCGTCCAGCACGGCGTCCGACACGCGGTCGCACAGCTTGTCGGGATGCCCCTCCGACACGGATTCGGAGGTGAAGACATAGGACTTGCGGCTCATGGGAAAGGTGCTCCGTTGGGTTAAACCGCCACGCCAGGAAGCCGTTGTGACGGAAAGGATGCCCGCCGGTTACGCGCTTGCAGGCGAAGTTTCAAGGGCGCTTGCCGGCGCGCGCCCGCAGGGCGGCGAAAGCGAGCCCCGCCAGCAACATCAGCAGCAGCGGCAGGTCCCCGCTGCGGGCATAGGGCGGCGGCGGCAGCGCGCCGGGAAGCGCGGCGTCCACCGTGCCGCGCGCGCCCATCCCCATCCGCGCGGGGACGCCGGCGGTGTCGGGCGCCAGCTGCCCGGTGGCGGTGACCACGGCGCTGATCCCGGTGTTCGCCACCCGCACCAGCGGCAGCCCCTGCTCGATCGCCCGCAGCCGGGCGAGGGCGAAGTGCTGGTAAGGCCCGGTCAGGGTGCCGAACCAAGCGTCGTTGGTCACCTGCAGCAGCCAGCCGGGGCGGTCCGGGGTGCCGACCTCCCCGGGGAAGATCGCCTCGTAGCAGATCAGCACCCGGGCCGGGCCGAGGCCGGGGCCGAAGTCCACCAGCCGCGCCTCTTCCCCCGCGGTGTAGCCGAATCCCTGCTGGGCGGCAAAGGCGCGCAGGCCGAACAGGCGGAAGGCCAGGTCGCCGAAGGGGATGTATTCGCCGAAGGGGACGAGGTGGATCTTGTCGTAGCTTTGCCCGATGCTGCCGCCGAGGCCGAAGAGCGCCAGGCTGTTCCAGGCCCTTTCGCCCTCCACCCGCTGATAGCCCGCCGCGACCGGCAGGCCGAGCGATCCCATCGCCAGCGCCGCGCCCTCGCCCTCGGCCAGCAGGAAAGGCACCGCGGTCTCGGGCCAGATCGCCAGGTCGGGCACCGCGCCCTGCGGCGGGGCGACGGTCAGCTCCAGCAGGCCGTCGAAGGTGGCCCTTGCCTCGTCCGGGTCCCATTTCAGGCTTTGCACCACGGCGGGCTGCACCAGCCGCACCACCCCTCCGGGCGGCGGCGCGGCCTCCAGCCCTTGGCGCGCATGGCCCCAGACCAGCACCGCCGCGATGGCCGCTAAGGCCCCCACCGTTCCCGCCCGCGGCCAGGCCAGCGGCAGCGCGGCCAGCGCCAGCACCACCGCGCCCATGCCATAGCCGCCGACCAGCGCGCCCAGTTGCTCGGCCGGGGTGTCCAGCGGGATATGGCCGAACAGCGCCCAGGGAAAGCCGGTGAAGACATGGCCCCGCAGCAGGTCGGCCAGCGCCAGCGCCGTCACCAGCGCCAGCAGCCGCAGCCGCCCCGGGGCCGTCAGCGCCGCGGCCAGCGCCGCCGCCCCGGCCCAGAACAGCCCCAGCCCGAAGGCCAGCAGCACCACGGCGAAGGGGGCCATCCAGCCATGCACCCAGGGGTCGACGAAGAAGGGATTGACGATCCAGTTCAGCGCCAGCGCGAAATGCCCCGCACCTGCGATGAGCGCCAGTGCGAAGGCGCGCGGGGCCGCCTCACGCGACAGCAGATGCAGCAGCCCGCACAGCGCCGGCAGCGCCAGCACCTGCACCCCGAAGGGCACCTGGCCGAGCGCGACCACGGCCCCCAGCCCGAAGGCCAGCGCCGCAGGTCCCCGCCCGGGCCAGAGCCAGCGCCGCAGGCCCATTCAGCCTTCCGCCGCCGGGCCTGCCGCAGTCGCGGGCAGCCGGATCCGCAGCCGCTTGATCCGGCGCGGGTCGGCATCGACGATCTCGATCTGCGCGCCGCTTTCGTGGTCCACCACCTCGCCCCGGGCCGGAACCCGGCCGGCGCGCAGGAAGACCAGCCCGCCGATGGTGTCGATCTCCTCGTCCTCGCCCTCCTGCCGCAGCTTCAGGCCGAGCGCGGCCTCGATCTCCTCCAGCGGCGCGGTGGATTGGGCCAGGATCACCCCCGGCTTCTCCTCCTTCCACAGCGCGCCTTCCACCTCGTCATGCTCGTCCTCGATCTCGCCGATGACGGTCTCGATCAGGTCCTCGATGGTGACGAGGCCGTCGACCCCGCCGTATTCGTCGATCACCAGCGCCATGTGCACCCGCTCCTTCTGCATCTTCTGCAGCAGGACGCCGGTCGGCATCGACGGCGGGGCGTAGAGGATCGGCCGCAAGAGCCGCTTCAGGCTGAACCGCCCGTTGGCGCCGAAGCCATGAGTCAGCGCCAGGTCCTTCAGGTGGACCAGCCCCTGCGGGTGGTCCAGCGTGCCCTTGTAGACCGGCACCCGGGAAAAGCCGTGCTGGCGGAACACCTCGACCAGTTCGTCCTTGCCGATGTCCAGCGGCACGGCGACGATCTCGGCCTTGGGGATCGCCACGTCGTCCACCCGCATCCGTCGCAGCGCACCGAGGCCGGCGCTGGCGGCAGGTGCGGCAGAGGCCGCCGGGGTGTCGTCCGGCTCGGCTGTCGGGGTGAAGGCGGAGAGGATCCGCCCGAAGAAGCCGCGTCCTGCGGCCTCTGGAGGGTCTTCGTCGGCCGTGTCCTGCAACGCCGCTCCTTGCGCCGCAGACGACCCTTCGGTGCTACTGCCCATCGGTCCTTTGTCCGAAAAACACCCGTCCCGCGGGTGCCTGCTCAATATGGGTCAGGAAGCCCCATGGACGCAAGTATCCGCACCTCATGCCCTTCCATCAGCGCGGCATCCTCGTCCTCGACGTGATCGTAGCCCAGAAGATGCAGCACGGCATGGACGACCAGATGGGCGACATGCGCCTCCATCGGCTTGCCCTGCTCGGCCGCCTCGCGGGCGCAGGTCTCCCAGGAGATGGCGATGTCGCCCAGGTCCTCCGGGTTATCCTCCGTCCCTGCCTCCGGCCGCTCCGGCTCCTCGCCGACGAACTCCGCCGCGCGTTCCTCGGAGGGCCAGCTGAGCACGTTGGTGGGCGCAGGCTTGCCGCGGAAATCGGCGTTCAGCCCGGCGATGCGGGCATCGTCGCAGGCCAGGAGAGCGATGCGGAAGCCGTCCGCCGCCAGCCCCAGCCCGGAAAGCGCCGCCCGCGCCGCGGCCTCGGCCAGGGCGTCGAGGCCAAGGCCGGCCCAGCGTTCGTCCTCCACCACGGTCTCGACCAGCTGTCCCATGGCCGCGCCCTACCCCGCCGCCAGCCTTCGTGCAAGCCCATGGTCCCGGCGGGGATCGGCATTCTGCACGGGTAGGACTGCGGCCCGGCGGGCGGGAACAGGCGAGGCACTGCCTCGCCCCCGCCCGTGCGCAGCGGTAGCACCCGGAAACGCTGGTCACACATAACCCCGAGAGGCCAGCGCCCGACCCGGCGGGCGAGAAGCGCCCGCCGGGGGCGGGGCGGGCGCTGGCCGGGCCATTGAAGGCCCGGCCGGTCCAGATGGAACCGTTGCGCTGTGGCGAAGGCACGCGCCTTCGCCAAATAAGCCGGACGAAGCTGGCGCCGGTTGCCCATCCGCCTTGGCAGAAAGAGGTGGCAGCCTGTTCGCGGATGGCCGTATCCTCGCGTCACCAGCCGCAGCCGAGGACCCGCGATGACCGAACCGACCGAGACCGCCGCCCTGATCCGCGCCCGTGCCGGAGAGGAGCCCGTCCGCCTCGGCCTGATCCTCGGCTCCGGCCTCGGGCATCTGGCGCAGGCGGTAGACGGCCCGGCGATCCCCTATGCCGACCTGCCGGGCTTTCCCCGGGCGCAGGTCTCCGGCCACAACCCGCATCTGCACGTCGGCCTGCTGGAGGGCGTCCGCGTCGCCGTCTTCGGCGCCCGCGAGCATTACTACGAGAACGGCAACCCCGCCGCGATGCGCGGCGCGCTGGAAACGCTGAAGGCGCTCGGCGCCGACAGGCTGATCCTGACCAATGCCGCCGGGTCGCTGCGGCCCGACATCCCGCCGGGCGACCTGATGCTGCTGTCGGATCACATCAACTACAACGGCCTGAACCCGCTGATCGGCGAAAGGACAGACGCCCGCTTCGTGCCGATGACCGACGCCCATTCCCCGCGCTTGCGCGCCGCCCTGCGGGCAGCCGCCGCGGCCGAGGGCATCGCGCTGAAAGAAGGCGTCTATGCCTGGTATTCCGGTCCCTCCTTCGAGACCCCGGCCGAGATTCGCCTGCTGAGGACCCTCGGCGCCGATGCGGTCGGCATGTCCACCGTGCCCGAGGTGATCCTGGCCCGCTTCCTGGGGCTGGAGGTCGCCGCCGTCTCGACCATCACCAACATGGCCGCCGGACTGTCGGAGGAGAGGATCAGCCACGACCACACCAAGGCCATGGCCCCCCTGGGTGCGGCAAAACTGGAACGCATCCTGAGGCGTTTCCTCTCTGCGCCGGAATGACGCCTTTGTGCATTTGACTTCCCCGCCAAAGGGGCGCAACCCTCGGACAAGTCTTCCCTATCCCGTCCGGCGCGATGCAGATCTACCTCCCGATTGCCGAGGTCTCGGTCGATGCCTTCCTGATCCTCGGGATCGGGGGGATCGTCGGCTTTCTGTCCGGCATGTTCGGCGTGGGCGGCGGCTTCCTGATCACGCCCTTGCTGTTCTTCATCGGCGTTCCCCCCGCCGTCGCCGTGGCGACCGGGGCGAACCAGGTGGTGGCTTCCTCGGTCTCGGGTGTGCTGGCGCAGCTGAAGCGCAAGGCGGTGGACTTCCGCATGGGCTTCGTCCTGCTGGCGGGCGGCGTCGGCGGGTCGGGAATCGGCATCTGGGTCTTCGCCTGGATGAAGGCGAAGGGGCAGGTCGACCTCTTCGTGCAGCTCTCTTACGTGCTGTTCCTCGGCCTGATCGGCGCGATGATGCTGCAGGAGTCCTTGCGCGCCCTGCTGCGCAGCCGCAAGCCCAATGCGCCGGTCCGCCGCGCCCATGTCCACAACTGGGTGCACGGCCTGCCGCTGAAGATGAAGTTCCGCGCCAGCGGGCTTTACATCAGCGTCATCCCGCCGGTGCTGGTCGGCGCGCTGGTCGGCTTCCTGGCCGCGATCATGGGCGTCGGAGGCGGCTTCATCATGGTGCCGGCGATGATCTACCTTCTGGGGATGCCGACCAAGGTGGTGGTCGGCACTTCTCTGTTCCAGATCATCTTCGTCACCGCCTTCACCACCGTCATGCACGCCGTCACCAGCCAGACCGTCGACATGATGCTGGCGCTGGTGCTGATCTTCGGCGGGGTGATCGGAGCGCAGATCGGCGCCCGGGTCGGGCTGCGGCTGAAGGCCGAGCAGCTGCGCATCCTGCTGTCGCTCCTGGTGCTGGCGGTGGCGCTGCGCATTGCCGCCGACCTGCTGATCCGCCCGGCCGAGCTTTACTCGGTGATGCCGGGGGTGCTGCCGTGATCCGCCGTCTCCTCCTCGCCTTCTGCCTGCTCGCCGGCCCCGCCGGGGCGCAGGAGAAGCCGCCGGAGACCATCGTCGCCGGTCTCAGCCAGAACCGCGTCTCGATCACCGCCGATTTCGACGGGTCCGAGATCCTGGTCTACGGCGCCGTCCGCCGCGACAGCCCGCCGCCCGAGGGTCGGCTGGACGTGATCGTCACCATCGAGGGGCCGGCGACGCCCTTGATGGTGCGCCGCAAGGACCGGGTCTGGGGCATCTGGGTCAACAACGCCTCGATCGCGGTGGACAGCGCGCCCTCGTTCTACGCGGTCGCCACCACGGGGCACCTGCACGACATCCTCTCGGCGACCGAGAACCTGCGCCAGGGCATCACCATCGACCGGGTGATCCGCGCCGTCGGCATCACCGCCGAGGCCGATGCCTCGGAAGCCTTCGTCGAGGCGATGATGCGGGTGCGCACCGGCGAGGGCCGCTACCGGCTGATGGAGAACCGGGTGCAGCTGACCGAGCAGACGCTGTTCCGCACCGACGTGGTGCTGCCCGCCAACCTGACCGAAGGCATCTACAAGGTTCGCCTGTTCCTGCTGCGCGGGGGCAAGGTGGTGGCCAGCCAGGAACGCCAGATCAACGTGCGCAAGGCGGGGCTGGAGCGGATGGTCTACAACATGGCCCGCGAACAGCCGCTGATCTACGGGCTGGTCTCGCTGATGCTGGCGGCCGTCTCCGGCTGGGCCGCCTCGGCCGCGTTCCGGCTGTTCCGGGCGTAGAGCGGGGTTAAGCGCAAGCATGTAGGGGCGGGGTTCACCCCGCCGCGGGCGGGAACAGGCGAGGCACTGCCTCGCCCCCGCCCGTGCGCGGCGGATGCACCCGGAGACGGTGGCAGCACGAGACCCCGAGAGGCCAGCGCCCGACCCGGCGGGCGAGAAGCGCCCGCCGAGGGCGGGGCGGGCGCTGGCCGCGCCTTTGGGGCCCGGCAGGTCTGGCTGATACGTTGCGCTATGGCGAAGGCACGCGCCTTCGCCAAGGACACCGTGGAGCAGCGGGTTAAACCCCGCCCTACAGGCGGCAGACCCGCGGCACGGGGCTTCCCGCTGTCCTCACCACAACAAGAACTGTCATCTCGCGCGGGCGAGGACCCAGGAAACGGATGTCGGAAGATGGATTCCCGCCTGCGCAGGGAGGACAGGCGGGGGCAGGCCGACAGACGACACACGCCTCCGCCCCTATCCTTCGCTAGACAGGATCGTCAGCCCTTCTTCTTCGCCGCCGCAGCCTCCAGCGCATCCAGCCGGGCCTTCAGCGCCTCGTTCTCCTCGCGGGCCTTCTGCGCCATCGCCCGCACCGCGTCGAATTCCTCGCGGGTGACGAAGTCGCGGTCGGCCATCCAGCGGTCGACCAGCGACTTCATCGCCGTCTCCGCCTCGGTCTTCGCGCCCTGCGCCACGCCCATGGCATTGGTCATCAGCTGGCTGATGTCGTCGAGGAACTTGTTGCGCGTCTGCATGGAAGGGCCTCCTGTCACCACCCCTATATGCGCCGGCCCGTCCCCCTTCACAAGGCTGCCAGCCGGTTGACTTCGCCGCACCCGGCCCGCATCAAGCCCCGAAGCAGCGGAGACCGGCATGATCCCCTTCCCCGACATCTCGCCCGAGATCTTCTCCATTTCCGTCTTCGGCATGACCTTCGCGCTGCGCTGGTATGCGATGGCCTATCTGGTCGGCATCGTCCTGGCCTGGTGGATCGCCGCCCGCACCCTGCGCCGCGCCGATCTCTGGGGCGGCGCAGCGCCGATGACCGGCGACCAGCTGGAGCGGCTGATGACCTGGGTGATCCTCGGCGTCATCCTCGGCGGCCGCATCGGCTATGTGCTGTTCTACGAGCCCGCCAAGTTCGCCGCCGAGCCGCTGGCGATCCTGCGGGTCTGGGAGGGGGGGATGTCCTTCCACGGCGGCTTCCTCGGCGTCGCCGCCGCCGGCGTCCTCTTCGCCCGGGCCGAGGGCATCCCGATGCTGCGGCTGGGCGACCTGATGGGTCTTTCGGTGCCTCCGGGGCTGCTGCTCGGCCGTCTCGCCAACTTCATCAATGCCGAGCTCTGGGGCCGCCCGACCGACCTGCCCTGGGGCGTGGTCTTCCCCGGCGACGCCGCCCAGACCTGCCCCGGCATCGCCGGCCTCTGCGCCCGCCACCCGAGCCAGCTTTACGAAGCCGCGCTGGAGGGGCTGTTGCTCGGCGCCGCGGTGCTGTGGCTGGCATACCGCCGCGGCTGGCTGCGCTTCCCGGGGCGGATCATGGGCCTCTTCGTCGCCGGCTACGGCACGGCGCGCGTCCTGGTGGAGTTCGTCCGCCAGCCGGATGCGCAATTCGTGGCCGAGGGCAATCCGCTCGGCCTCTACCTGCATGTCGGCGGCTGGGGGCTGACCGCCGGGCAATGCCTCAGCCTGCCGATGATATTCATCGGCCTGTGGGTCCTGACCCGCGCCCGGCAGGCGGCATGACGGCGCTGGCGGAGATTCTCGCCGCCCGCATCGCCGCCACCGGGCCGATGCGGCTGTCCGACTACATGGCCGAATGCCTGCTGCACCCTCAGCACGGCTATTACACCAGCCGCGCGCCCTTCGGCGCCGCCGGGGACTTCACCACCGCCCCCGAAATCTCGCAGATGTTCGGCGAGTTGCTGGGCCTTTGCCTGGCGCAATACTGGCTGGACCTCGGCCGGCCCGCGCCCTTCACCCTGGCCGAACTCGGCCCCGGCCGCGGCACCCTGATGGCCGACCTGCTGCGCGCCACCCGCGGCGTGCCGGGCTTCCAGGACGCGGCGCGGGTCATGCTGGTCGAGGTTTCTCCCCGGCTGCGGCAGGTGCAGCGGACCACGCTGGGGACCCATTCGGTGGACTGGCTGGACCGGGTGGAGGACCTGCCCGGCCAGCCGCTGTTCCTGGTCGCCAACGAATTCTTCGACGCCCTGCCGATCCGCCAGTTCACCCGGGCGGGCGACGGCTGGTCCGAGACCATGGTCGGGCTGGACGCCGGCCGGCTGACCCTCGGCCGCGCACCCCCTGCCCCCTTGGCCCTGCTGGCACACCGGCTGGCCGACACGCAGGAAGGCGATGTGGTCGAGACCTGCCCCGCCGCCGCGCCGATCATGGCCGGACTGGCGGCCCGCATCGCCGGCCATGGCGGGCTGGCGCTGGTGGTGGACTATGGCGGCTGGCGCTCGCGCGGCGATACCTTCCAGGCGCTGCGGGCCCATGCCTTCGCCGATCCGCTGGAGGCCCCCGGCGAAGCCGACCTGACCGCCCATGTCGATTTCGAGGCGCTGGCGTTGGCCGCCGCCCCCGCCGCCACGCGCTACACCACCCAGGGCGCGCTGCTGTCTGCCCTCGGCCTTGCCGCCCGGGCCGACCGGCTGGCCGCCGGTCTGGACGGTCAAGCGCTCACCGCGCATCGGGCGGCAGAGCGGCGCTTGACCGACCCGGAGGAAATGGGTGAGTTGTTCAAGGCGCTCGCCGTCTTTCCGCCCGCCGCCCCGCCGCCGCCCGGATTCGCCCCCTGACCATGATGCTGGAAATCATCACCTCCGACGCCCTGCCCGCCCGCCACGGCTTCTTCACCCGCAAGGGCGGGGCCTCCTCGGGCATCTTCGCCGGGCTGAACTGCGGCGCGGGCTCGTCGGACCAGGCGGAGATCGTGGCGATCAACCGCGCCCGCGCGGCCGAGGCGATGGGGGTGGCGCCGCAGGCGCTGGTGACGGTGAACCAGGTGCACTCGGCGGATGTGGTCACGGTCGCCGGCCCGCTGTCCGACCGGCCGCGGGCGGATGCGATGGTGACCGCCACGCCCGGGCTGGCGCTGGCGGTGCTGACGGCGGATTGCCAGCCGGTGCTGTTCGCCGATCCGGAGGCCGGGGTGATCGGCGCCGCCCATGCCGGCTGGCGCGGCGCGCTGGACGGGGTGCTGGAGGCGACGGTGGCGGCGATGGAGACTCTCGGCGCGAAGCGCGAAGCGATTTCCGCAGTGATCGGTCCCTGCATCAGCCAGGCCGCCTATGAGGTCGGCCCCGAATTCCTCGACGCCTTCCGCGACGAGGACCCGGCCTACACCCGTTTCTTCGCCAACGGCCAGGGCGATCGGCTGCTGTTCGACCTGCCCGGCTTCGGCCTGCACCGGCTGCGCGCGGCCGGGGTGGGACAGGCGGACTGGGTGCGCCACTGCACCTACCGCGATTCGGAGCGGTTCTATTCCTACCGCCGCACCACCCATGCCGGCGAGGCCGACTATGGAAGGCTGATCTCGGCCATCCGGCTGTAGCCGCCACCGGATTGCCGCAATCCGGGAAACAGTTCGGGCAACACCGGCCCGATTGTCCCGAGTTTTCGCCGAAAACTCGCAATTCCGGCAACGATGGCGGCTTTTGCGCCGGATTGTCGCCCGCCCGGAATTGGCCCCAATCCGGCAAATATCCGTCCAACAGCCGCCGCATTGGTCCGCGATCCTCAGTTCAAGGCCGCAGAGCCAAGAGGAGACAGACCATGACCCAGGACATCAGGACCGAACGCCGCTGGCTTCGCTCGGTGATCGCCGCTTCGGCCGAGCCGCTGCCGGCCTTTCCCTGGATGCGCGGCCAGCGCAGGCGCCCCGCCGCGACGGCCGAAGCCGCCGCGCCGCAGGAACGCCCGGCACCGCGCCGCGAGGTCGGGCTCTTCGGCAAGACCGCCCTCGCCGCCCGCTGATCCGAATCGATTTGCCACAATTCGCGCCGGTCCCCCGGCCGATTGTGCGAAAGAAGGGGACAATGCCGGGCGGGCAACCGGCATCGTCCAGGGACGCGGCCCGAAACGCGCCCGAGGTTTGACAGCGGGCCATATTGGTGACAGATTTACACGCAGCAGTTGTCCCGCTGCGACAGTATCAGTGCCGGCAGGCGTGTAAGACCCGCAAGGGCCAGGCCGCTGGAAATGTGCCCGCCCCCTGCTCGGGGGAGACGGGAAAGACGGCCCCGGTGCTCCTCTGGCACCACAAGGGGCCGTTTTCCGTTTTGGGACAGTCTCATCGCCGCATTTCATGCGCTCTTCGCGGGTCCCGGCGAGGAGTGGCCGAAGGCCATCGACGAGCGGCGTTCAGGCGCTGCGGGCCAGCCGCGCCTCCAGCACGTCGAAGGGCACGCCGGGCTCGTCCTTGGCGCAGCGGATCACCAGGCTGGTCTTCACGTTCGCCACGTTCTCGGCCTTCAGCAGTTCCCCGGTCAGGAAGCTCTGGAAGGTGGACAGGTCGGGCGAGACGCATTTCAGGATGAAGTCGATCTCGCCGTTCAGCATGTGGCATTCGCGGACCAGCGGCCAGGCGCGGCAGCGGGCCTCGAAGGCGGACAGGTCGGCCTCGGCCTGCGAGTTCAGCCGCACCATGGCGAAAACGGCGACCTCGAAGCCCAGTTCGCGGGCGTCGATCTCGGCATGGTAGCCGGTGATGTAGCCCGCCTCCTCCAGCGTGCGCACCCGGCGCAGGCAGGGCGGGGCCGAGATGCCGACGCGGCTGGCGAGTTCCACATTGGTCATCCGGCCGTCGGCCTGCAACTCGGCAAGGATGCGCCGGTCGATCGGGTCCAGCTTGTGTCCGGCCATTGCTCTCTCCCTGGTTGCCCGCCTTCTAGGCGGTTGCGCCGATCCGCGCAATATTCTTTCGTCCACTGCCCCCGCGCACCGCGCCGCGTTTCGTCGCAGCCGCCTTTTCGGCAAGCATTCGGGGCTTTCGGCCCGGCAAGGCTTTGCCTATATCGGGCAGGCTGCAATTCCGGGGGACGGTCATGGCCGAAAGACATACGCGGGTTCTCATCATCGGGTCCGGCCCGGCGGGCTATACCGCGGCGGTCTATTCCGCCCGCGCCATGCTGAACCCGGTGCTGGTGCAGGGCCTGCAACCCGGCGGCCAGCTGACCATCACCACCGAAGTGGAGAACTGGCCCGGCGACACCGAGGTGCAGGGCCCCGACCTGATGGTGCGGATGGAGGCCCATGCCCGCGCCATGGGGGCCGAGGTGGTCAGCGACTATATCACCTCGCTCGACCTCTCGGCCCGGCCGTTCAAGGCCCATGCCGATTCCGGCACCACCTATCTGGCCGATGCGGTGATCCTGGCGACCGGCGCACAGGCGAAATGGCTGGGCCTGCCCAGCGAGGAGAAGTTCAAGGGCTTCGGCGTCTCGGCCTGCGCCACCTGCGACGGGTTCTTCTACCGCGGCAAGGAAGTGGTGGTGATCGGCGGCGGCAACACCGCGGTGGAAGAGGCGCTGTTCCTGACCAATTTCGCCAGCAAGGTGACGGTGATCCACCGCCGCGACAGCTTCCGCGCCGAGAAGATTCTGCAGGAGCGGCTGTTCAAGCACCCGAAGATCCAGGTGCTGTGGAACCATACGGTGGAAGAGGTGCTGGGGACCGAGGCGCCGCTCGGCGTCACCGCCGTGCGCGCCCACAACGTCAAGACCGGCGAAGTGACCGACATCCCCTGCGACGGCTTCTTCGTGGCGATCGGTCATGCCCCGGCGTCGGAACTGGTGAAGGACCAGCTGGAGCTGCACAACGGCGGCTATGTGAAGGTGGAGCCGGGCAGCACCCGCACCTCGATCCCCGGCGTCTTCGCCGCCGGCGACCTGACCGACCACATCTACCGCCAGGCGGTGACCAGCGCCGGCATGGGCTGCATGGCCGCGCTGGACGCCGAAAGGTTCCTGGCGGGGCATTGAGCGATGACGGGAGGTCCTGCCCCCGAGGCGCCGCCCCTCCTGCCCCATGCCGGACCGCTGTTCCGGGCGATTTTCCGCGGCGCCGACCCCTTGGCGCCGGCTTCGGCCCCGGAGGGGCGCTTCCACCAGTCCGGGCAGTTCGCCCTTTACGCCTCGCTGACGCCCGAGGGCTGCGCCGTGGCGATCCGCCGCTATCTGCGCGCCGATGATCCGCCGCGCGAGATCGTGCCCCTGCAGCTTGCCGCCGCCCGGCTGGCCGACCTGCGCGGCCAGCCCGGGGTTTCCGCGGTCTGGCAGGACCTCCGGGCGGCGGGCGTCCCTTCCCCGACCTGGGCCTTTTCCGATGCGGCGCGGGCGGCGGGGGCGGAAGGGATGCTCTATTCCTCGCGCTCGCGGCCCGAGTTGACGCATGTCGTGATCTTCCGGCCCGGGCTGCTGCGACAGGCCGGTCCGCCGCGGCCTTTCCCCGCGGGACTGTGACCCTTCTGCCGCGCCCTTAGCGGGAAAATCGCCTTTTTCGCCGGCAAATGCAGCTTTCGCTTTCCTCCGGCGGCGCCATATGGAATATGTTCATCATTGAACACAGTTGCGAATGCCACAGTCCCCGCTCCGATGCCCGCCTCCTCCCGCCCCGCCCTGCCCGAGGAAGACCAGCTCTTCCGCCTCCTGCGCCAGCTCGACCGCGCGCCGGAGGCTTCGCAGCGCGCCACGGCGCAGGCGCTCGGCATCAGCCTGGGCAGCCTGAACGCCCAGCTTCGCGCCGCGGCCGAGGCCGGGCTGATTCAGGTGACCGACCGCAACGCCATCACCGACCGGCGCCAGCGCCTCGCCTATGCGCTGACCCCCCGCGGCGGCGCCGAGAAGGCGCGGCTGGTCGACCGCTTTCTGGCAGGGAAACTTGCCGAATATCACGCCCTTCACGCCGAACTGACGGGTGAGGACGCGACTCTCCTCCCCGCAAAACACAGGACAGAGGCCATGCAGAACAACCTTGCGCCGATCCCGGAGCTTTACGTCTCCTACGAATCCGCCCAGAAGCTGAAGCACGAGGCGGCGGCGCTGCCGTCCTGGGACCTGACCCAGCGGCAGGTCTGCGACCTGGAACTGCTGATGAACGGCGGCTTCACCCCGCTGAAGGGCTTCATGTCCGAAGCCGATTACGACGGCGTGGTCGAGAACATGCGGCTGGCCTCCGGCGCGCTGTTCCCGATGCCGATCACGCTGGACGTCACCGAGGTCTTCGCCGAGAAGATCGAGCCCGGCCAGGACATCGCGCTGCGCGATGCCGAGGGGGTGATCCTCGCCATCCTGTCGGTCACCGACAAATGGGTGCCGAACAAGGCGAACGAGGCCGAGAAGGTCTTCGGCGCCGACGACGTGGCGCATCCGGCGGTGAACTACCTGCACAACACCGCCGGCAAGGTCTATCTCGGCGGGCCGGTGACGGGCATCCAGCAGCCGGTCCACTACGACTTCAAGAGCCGCCGCGACACCCCGAACGAGCTGCGCGCCTTCTTCCGCAAGATGGGCTGGCAGAAGATCGTCGCCTTCCAGACCCGCAACCCGCTGCACCGCGCCCACCAGGAACTGACCTTCCGCGCCGCCCGCGAGGCGCAGGCCAACCTGCTGATCCACCCGACCGTCGGCATGACCAAGCCCGGCGACGTGGACCATTTCACCCGCGTGCGCTGCTACGAGGCGATCCTGGACAAGTATCCGGCCTCGACCACCACCATGTCGCTTCTGGGTCTGGCGATGCGCATGGCCGGCCCGCGCGAGGCGCTGTGGCACGCCATCATCCGCAAGAACCACGGGGTGACGCATTTCATCGTCGGCCGCGACCATGCCGGACCGGGCAAGAACAGCCAGGGCAAGGATTTCTACGACCCCTATGCCGCGCAGGAGCTGGTGCGCAAGCATCAGGAGGAGATCGGCATCCAGATGGTCGATTTCAAACAGATGGTCTATGTGCAGGAAAAGGCGCAGTATTTCCCGGTAGACGAGGTTCCCGAGGGATCGACCGTGCTGGACATCTCCGGCACCGAGCTGCGTCGCCGCCTGCGCGAGGGGCTGGAGATCCCCGACTGGTTCTCCTTCCCCGAGGTGGTGGCCGAACTCCGCCGCACCTCGCCGCCGCGCGCGAAGCAGGGCTTCACGGTGTTCTTCACCGGGCTTTCCGGCTCGGGCAAGTCCACCATTGCCAATGCGCTGATGGTCAAGCTGATGGAGATGGGCGGGCGCCCCGTGACGCTGCTGGACGGCGACGTGGTGCGGAAGCACCTGTCCTCGGAACTGGGGTTCAGCAAGGAACACCGCGACATCAACATCAAGCGGATCGGCTATGTCGCGTCCGAGATCACCAAGAACGGCGGCATCGCCATCTGCGCCCCGATCGCGCCCTATACCGCCACCCGGCGGGCGGTGCGCGAGATGATCGAGGCCTATGGCGCCTTCGTCGAGGTGCATGTGGCGACCAGCATCGAGGAATGCGAGCGCCGCGACCGCAAGGGCCTGTATAAACTGGCGCGCGAGGGCAAGATCAAGGAATTCACCGGCATCTCCGACCCCTACGAGACCCCGGCGAACCCCGAACTGCGGGTGGACACCCAGGACGTGGACGTCGACCACTGCGCCCATCAGGTGATCCTGAAGCTGGAAAGCATGGGGCTGATCAAGGCCTGAGCCGGAGGCGGTTGGCGGTTCCCCCGCCCCGCCCCCCTTGGCGAAGGCCATCGCCTTCGCCATGCGGTGCCATTGCCACCTTCCCGGCCGGGTGCCCAAAGCACCCGGCCGGCGCCCGCCCGCCCCTCGGCGGGCGCTTCTCGCCCGCCCGGGCGGGCGCTGGCCTCTGTGGTCTCTTGTCACTCCCGTTTCCGGGTGCAACCGCCCCGCACGGGCGGGGGCGAGGCAATGCCTCGCCTCATCCCGCCCGGCCAAACCGCGGCTCCCCCGGCTTGCAGCGGCCGTTTCGCATTGCACGCCCGCCGCAAGCGACTATATCCCCCGGGGCGGACGGCAAGGAGGCGACCATGGCGCGCAAGGTGTTCATCGACGGCGATGTCGGCACGACCGGCCTGCAGATCCGCGAGCGGCTGGAGCGGCGAGACGACATCGCGCTGGTCCGCATCGACCCCGCGCTGCGCAAGGACAATGCCGCCCGGCTGGCCGCCTTCGCCGAGGCCGAGGTGGCGATCCTCTGCCTGCCAGACCCGGCGGCGAAGGAGATCGTCGCGGCCTGCGACGCCGCCGGCGGGAAGACCCGGCTGATCGACGCCTCCACCGCCCACCGCACCTCCCCCGGGTGGACCTTCGGCTTCCCCGAACTGGCGCAGGGCCAGCGCGAGACGATCCGTGCGGCCGCCCGCGTCAGCAACCCCGGCTGCTGGTCCACCTGCGCCATCGCCCTCCTGCGCCCGCTGGTCGATGCCGGCGTGGTGGAGGCCGGGGCGCAGATCGCCATCTCCGGCGTCTCGGGCTATTCCGGCGGCGGCAAGGCGATGATCGAGGAATTCGAGTCGGGCGCCGTCACCGGCTCCTTCCTCTACGGCACCGGGCAGGCCCACAAGCACCTGCCCGAGATCACCGGCTACGCCAGGCTGGTCCGCCCGCCGGTCTTCGTGCCCTCGGTCGGGCAGTATGCGCAAGGCATGGCGGTGGCGGTGGAACTGTCGCTGCCCGGCGGGGCCGCCCGCGCCGAAGAGGCGCTGCGGGCGCATTACGCCGGCGAGCGTTTCGTGACCGTGGTCGATGCGGCCGCCCACCAGCCGCGGGTGATGCCGCAGGCGCTGAACGACACCAACCGGATGGAGCTTTCGGTGCACGGCAACCCCGAGACCGGGGCGACCGTGCTGGTGGCCGTGCTGGACAACCTGGGCAAGGGCGCCTCGGGCGCGGCGGTGCAGAACCTGAACCTGATGCTGGGGCTGGACGAGGGCGCGGGCCTCTGACCGCGCCCAAATTCCTTGGAAGGAATTTGACAATTTTCTTCCAAGAAAATTGCGTTCCTTACGCCGGCCGCAGCATCCGCCGCAGCACGCCGTCCTTCATCACGTAGTGGTGGAACAGCGCCGCCAGCGCATGGGCGCCGGCCAGCAGGACCAGCAGGTTGGCCAGCATCCCATGGGGATCGCCCGCCGCCTCCACCCCGCCGAACCAGGCCGCGGCGCCGGACACCGGCACCGCCAGCATCAGCAGATACAACAGGCCATGCACGGCCGAGGCCGCCTTGCCCAAGGCCCCCTTCTCCACCGCCGGGCCGCCGCGCAAGAGCCGCAGCCCGATGCGCAGGACCACCAGCGCCAGCACCGCCGCGCCGATCCAGACATGCAGCCCGGCGATGGGGACGGAAATCTCCGCGCCCTCCAGCCGCTGATGCAGCGCCCGGCCCATGCCGGAACTGACGATGTAATTGAACAGGACCCCGCCCGCGATCAGCCAGTGCAGCGCGATCTGTGCGCCGCTGTAGCCGGTGGTCGTCTTCATGCCTTCTCTCCTTCGGCCGGGCGCGTTTCCGAAGGTGATACGGCGGCGCGGCGGCTTTCCGTCGCCGCGCCGGGGCCCGTCAGAGGGCGGTCAGTGGACGTTCACCGGCGCAAAGTCATGCGCGCGCGCCAGGTGAAAGGCCATGCTGCGGTCGGCCACCAGCGCCAGCCGCTGGCCGTCGGGCGCATGGACGGAATAGATCACATCCGTCCCCTCGATCTGCGCGCGGACCTCTTCCGGCAGGTCCGCCACCTGCACGGGGCGGACATAGACGATACGGTTGCTGCCCTGGGGCAGAGCGTCGAAAGGCGTGTTCATTTCGCACCTCCTTTGCCGATGCGGATGGTCTGGACCACGGTCTCCGGCACGTTCCGGCGCAGGTCGATGTTCAGCAGGCCATGCTCCATGCCGGCCCCCGCCACCTCGACCCCGTCGGCCAGCACGAAGCTGCGCTGGAAGGCCCGGGCCGCGATGCCGCGATGCAGGAAGACCCGTTCGCCGCTGTCGTCGGCCTGGCGGCCGCGGATCACCAGCTGACGGTCCTCGACCGTGATCGACAGATCCTCTTCGCGGAAGCCCGCCACCGCAAGGGTGATGCGATAGGCGTTCTCGGTCACCGCCTCGATGTTGTAGGGGGGATAGCCCTCGGCCCCGGACTTGGCGGTGCGCTCGACCAGCCGTTCCAGCTGCTCGAAGCCCAGAAGGAAGGGGTGGGCCCCAAAACTCAGTTTCGTCATCGGTCTGCCCTTGGTTCAAGCGACATGCCCGGAGCGCGGCCCCTTCGCGGGCACCGGCGTCCTTGGAATGAATATGGGAAAGCGGCTGGCGCGCCGCAAGTCGCCGCGCTGCGGAATCGGCGGGCAGCCCCCGAGATTCCTTCAAAAATTGCCGCGGACGCGCTATATGATTGATCAAAAGAGCCAGGGGACCCCGAGTCGCAGCCATGAACGCGCCCTCCGAGATGAGCTTCGAGGAAATGCTGAAGGTGAAGCTGGAAGTGCTTCGCCGCGAGCACCGTGACCTGGACGAGGCGATCCACGCGCTGGAGACCACCGGCCGGCCCGACCAGTTGACGCTGCGGCGGCTGAAGAAGCAGAAGCTGGCGCTGAAGGACGCGATCACCCGGATCGAGGACCAGCTGATCCCCGACATCATCGCGTAAGGGCGGTGGAATGGCGGGGTGAACCCCGCCCTACGCCGGGGGGCACCCCGTTGCCCGTCATCCGCGGGCGGGAGAAGGCGAGGCACTGCCTCGCCCCCGCCCGTGCGCGGCTGCTGCACCCGGAAGCATTGGTCACGCCAAACCCCGAGAGGCCAGCGCCCGCCCGGGCGGGCGAGAAGCGCCCGCCGAGGGGCGGGCGGGCGCTGGCCGGGACTTATGGTCCCGGCCGGGAAGGTTGAACCGTAGCGCTGTGGCGAAGGCGATGGCCTTCGCCACAGAAACCGGGTGGGGCGGAGGGGCGCTCCTACGGCAGCAACCCCGAATCCCGTGCCAGCGACAGCATGGCGCTGCGGATCAGGTCGTAGGCATCCTCGGGCAGCGCCGTGTCCAGCCGGTTCCAGGTCTCGGGGCCGAAGCCGTCCATCGCCGACCACCGCGCCTCGCCGTCGCGCGGGAAGGGTCGGGGGAATTCGGCCAGCACCCGGCGCAGCCCCTCGACCAGCGCGGTCTCGTTCCGCAGCTCCAGCACCCGCAACAGATGCAGCGCCAGCGCCGAGCCGCTGCTGTCCAGCCAGATCTGCGGCAGGGCACCGTCCAGCCCCTGCGCCAGATCGTCCATCATCAACAGCCCCGCCTGGGCGGAGCCGAGCGACAGATAGGCCGCCTCCACCTCCTCGGCGGCATAGAGCCAGGCCGGCAGGCAATCGCGCCGCAGCACCAGCACCAGGTGGTCCAGCCGCGCCTCGTCGCCCATGGCGTCCAGCCGGGCGCGGTAGAGCTGCGCAAGTTCCGGCTGGCCCTGCAGCAGCGCCACCGCGGCGGCCATCGCCCGGCCATTACGCGGATAGCGGGCGTCCAGGTCGCGCAGCGCCTCTTCCCGCCGGGCGTCGACGATCTCGCCCTCGACGCTGTAGATCGCCAGCTGCCGCTCGGCCGGGTTCAGCCCCCATTCCGGGAACAGCGCCATGCCCTCGCGCAGCACCGCCACCTCTTCCGCCAGCCCGTGCCGCTCCATCAGCGGCAGGATGTCGGGCAACAGGATGGATTGCGGCCGGGTCAGCAGCACCTCGGCCGGGCCGAAGATGCCGGTCTCCAGATCGGCCAGCATCACCAGCCAGGGCAGGTCATGCGCCGCGGGCGGCAGGTCGGCGGCCTTGTCGGCCAGCACCCCCGGCCATTCGATCGCCTCGGCCAGCACCGCGCCGCGCAGATACTCCTCCCAGGCCGCAGAGGGGCCTGGGTCGAAGGCGGCGGGGTCCATCCGCTGCAATACCAGGTCGTGATATTCCCGCCCCTCCAGGTGCAGCAGGTAGTCCAGGGGCACGGTGCCGGCCTGCGCCCCGCGCTGGCAGATCGCCGCGGTCTCGGCTGCCGCAGGCAGGGCGGTCGCCAGGAAGCCCGCCATCACCGCCCCGAGAACACCCCGCATCCCGCACCTTCTGCCGATTGCCCGCCGGGAAAGACTAGTCCGCCGCCGGGCCGGGGGGAAGGGGCGGCGGCGGCGGAAACGAACATTCTTGAGATATATTTAATCATTCCAGATCAATATCTTACCGCTACGGAATGCCGCAGGCGGAACCGGGGCCTTTTTGATCCACGTCAACGTCGCGGGCCGGCCGCCGGTCCAAGCCTGCGCCTGCACAAGACAGAAGGTTCCGACCATGAAGACGCATTCCTCCCTCCTCTCCGCAACCGCCCTTGCCGCCGCGCTGCTGGCCGGCCCGGCGCTGGCCCAGTCGGCGGGCGACCTGACCATCGGCTTCGGTGCCGCGGTGGTGGCCCCGAAAAGCGACAACGGCACCCTGGCCGGCGCGGCCGCCACGGTGGACAACAGCACCCGCCCCTCGATCACCGTCGAATATTTCATCCGCGACAACCTGGGGATCGAGCTTCTGGGCGCCTTGCCGTTCAAGCACGGCATCAACCTCGCCGGCGCCTATGCCGCCGAGACCAAGCACCTGCCGCCCACCGTCACGCTGAACTGGCACTTCCCGACCGGCGGGGCGCTGAAGCCCTTCGTCGGCCTCGGCGTCAACTACACCGCCTTCTTCGAGGAGCGCATGGCCGGGCACGAGCTGAAGATCGAGGACAGCTTCGGCCTTGCCGCCCATCTGGGCACCGACTGGGCGCTGGACGACAAGCGCGCGGTGCGCTTCGACCTGCGCTACATCGACATCGACAGCGACGTGACGCTGGACGGCTCGCCGATCGGCAAGGTCGAGGTCGATCCGCTGGTCGCCGGCATTTCCTATGTGATGAAGTTCTGAGGCGGGCCAGGGCCGCAACCGGGAGGCATACCCGGGCAGAACCCCAGGGGCAGCGGGGCGCGGCGAATGGGCCGCGCCCCTTCCCTTTTGCGCGCAACCTTGCCCCGCGCAGGCCGGCGGTATATGCGCGGCCCGAGCGAGGAACGGAGGCACGCATGACCCCACCCGTCGGCATCATCATGGGGTCCCAGTCCGACTGGGCCACGATGAAGGAGGCAGCCCTGATCCTGGACCAGCTGGGCGTTGGCCACGAGGCGAAGATCGTCTCTGCCCACCGCACGCCGGACCGGCTGTGGGACTACGGCCGGACCGCCGTGGCGCGCGGGCTGAAGGTGATCATCGCCGGGGCCGGCGGCGCGGCGCATCTGCCCGGGATGATGGCCTCGAAGACCCGGCTGCCGGTGATCGGCGTGCCGGTGCAGACCAAGGCGCTGTCGGGGGTGGACAGCCTTTATTCGATCCTCCAGATGCCCAAGGGCTATCCGGTCGCCACCATGGCCATCGGCGCGCCGGGGGCCGCGAATGCCGGGCTGATGGCGGCGGCGATCCTTGCGGTCTCCGACCCCGCGCTGGCCGAGCGGCTGGACGCCTGGCGGGCGGCGCTGTCGGCCTCGATCCCCGAGGAGCCGAAGGATGAGTGAACTGCCCCCCGGATCGGTGATCGGCATCCTCGGCGGCGGCCAGCTGGGCCGGATGCTCTCGGTGGCGGCCAGCCGGCTGGGCTACCGCTGCCACATCTTCGAGCCCGGCGCGGCGCCGGCGGGCGACGTGGCCCATGCGGTGACGACCGCGCCCTACGAAGACGAGGCCGCCCTGCGCGCCTTCGCCGCCGCGGTCGATGTCATCACCTATGAATTCGAGAACGTCCCCACCTCGGCGCTGGACCTTCTGGAAAGCCTCCGCCCGATCCGCCCCGACCGCCGGGCGTTGGCGGTCAGCCAGGACCGGGTGTCGGAGAAGTCCTTCCTGAACGACCTCGGGCTGCACACCGCCCCCTGGGCCGCGGTGACGTCCGAGGACGACCTGCGCGCCGCGGTGGCCCGGCTCGGCTGCCCGTCGATCCTGAAAACCGCAAGGCTCGGCTATGACGGCAAGGGTCAGGTCCGGCTGAACGGCGAGGCCGAGATCCCCGCCGCCTGGGCCGCCATGCAGGGCGCGCCCTCGGTGCTGGAGGGGCTCATAGCCTTCGACCGCGAGGTCTCGGTCATCGCCGCCCGCGGGCTGGACGGTTCGGTCGCCGCCTACGACCCGGGCGAGAACGTGCACCGCGAGGGCATCCTGCGCAGCACCACCGTCCCCGCCCGCCTGTCCGCCGCGCAGCGCTCGGACGCGGTGCTGCTGGCGGCGCGCATCCTCAACGCGCTGGACTACGTCGGCGTCATGGGGGTGGAGCTGTTCGTCACCCCCGGCGGCCTTCTGGTCAACGAGATCGCGCCCCGGGTCCACAACTCGGGCCACTGGACGCAGCAGGGCTGCGCGGTGGACCAGTTCGAGCAGCACATCCGCGCCGTGGCGGGCCTGCCCCTGGGCGACGGCAGCCGCTTCGCCGATGTGGTGATGGAGAACCTGATCGGCGACGACATCGCCCGCATCCCTGCCCTGCTGCGCGAACGCGACGTGGCGCTGCACCTCTACGGCAAGGGCGAGGCCCGGCCGGGCCGGAAGATGGGGCATGCGAACCGGGTGGTCCGGGGGTAGGGCGGGGTTCACCCCGCCATCGCATTGCCTCGGGCGGGATGAGGCGAGGCACTGCCTCGCCCCCGCCCGTGCGTGGCGGATCAACCGGAAACTCATCAGCCTGACCCCGAGAGGCCAGCGCCCGACCGGGCGGGCGAGAAGCGCCTGGCCCAAGGGCGGGGCGGGCGCTGGCCGGGCCATTGAGGCCCGGCCGGTCCAGTTGAAATGACCCACTATGGCGAAGGCACGCGCCTTCGCCAAGGAAACCGCGGACGGCAGGGTGAACCCCGCCCTACCGGGTCATGGGCCAAGTTCACCCCTCCGTCCCGGCCTCCCCCTCGCGCTGGAACCGCCCCTCGCGCAGGAAATGCAGCACCTGGCGGATCACCGTCGGGTTCACCATCATCCAGGTGTGGCTGACCGGCAGGGTGATGTGGTCCGCCACCCCCTCCAGCCTTGTGCTCGCCACCGTCACCTTGCCGTCGTCCGGCCCCGGCAGCAACTGCGAGAACCAGGGCGAGACCGAGCGGCTGCCGGCGATCACCCCCAGCGGATAGTCGGGCGGCGGCAGGCGGTTCGGCCAGCTGTCCGGCCCCGTCCCCAACGCCAGCCCCGCCGGCCCGTTCACCAGCCGGAACACCCGCCAGTCGCCCAGGGCATCCACCAGTTCCGATCCGTGGTTCGGCGGCGCCAGCATCACCACCCGCCCCAGCCCCGGCGGATGGCCGCGCGCCAGCCAGTCGCGCAACAGGATGCCGCCCATCGAATGGGCGACGAAATGCGTAACCCCCTGCCAGGGCGCGGCGAAGGCGCGGGCAACACCTTGCACCAGGTCGTCCGGCGGCGCCTTGGTGGACGGATAGGCGGCGCTTTCCACCGCATAGCCGGCGGCCTTCAGCGCCAGCCCCATCGCCGCCAGCGAATGCTTGCTGCGCGCCAGTCCGTGGACCAGGATGACCCTCTCGGCGGCGGGGGATGCGGGATCGCTCATGCCGCCGATCATGCCCGCATCCCCGGCGGGCGCAAGAGCCGGCGCGGGCTGGACAAGCCCCGCCCGCCGTCGCACCCTGCGCCGATGATCCGCCCGAAGCCCCGCCTTGCCGTCCGCGCCCTGATCCTCGATGCCGAGGAACGGCTGCTGCTGGTCAACGCCTACCCCGAGGGCCGCTCCGACCTCTGGTGCGCCCCCGGCGGCGGCTGCGAGGCCGGGCAGTCGCTGCCCGAGAACCTGATCCGCGAGGTGCGCGAGGAGACCGGGCTTGAGGTCGAGGTCGGCCCCGCCGCGCTGGTGAACGAATTCCACGACCCCGCCACCGGCTTCCATCAGGTCGACCTCTACTTCCGCTGCACCCTGCGCTCCGGCGCGCTGGACGACGCCTGGCAGGACCCCGAGGGCGTGGTGACCGAGCGCCGGTTCTTCTCGCGGGTGGAACTCGCCTCCGGGAAAATCCGGTTCAAGCCAGACCTCCTGCCCGAGGCCGCCTGGGGCGATACCTGTCTCTACGATCCGTTGGAAGAGATCGTCCGATGAGCCGCGCCTTCGTGAACGAGGATGCGGGCGCCGACCGGCCCGACCTGCCGGAGTTGCCGCTGTCGCCGCATCCGAACTACGTCACCCCTCGGGGCCTGCGCGATCTGCAGGACCGGCTGGCGGCGCGTCAGGCCGACCTCGCGGCGCTGAAGGCGCGGGAGGACCGGCTGGACAAGCTGCCCGAGGCGGCGGCGGAACGCGACATCCGCTGGCTGGAGGCTCGGCTGAAATCGGCGATCCTCGTCGATCCGGCGGCGCACGACCTGTCCGAGGTGGCCTTCGGCCTGCGGGTGACGGTGGCGGACGAAGACGGCGCCGAGACCACCTACGAGATCACCGGCGAGGACGAGGCCGATGCCACCCTCGGCCGCATCGCCCCGCATTCGCCGCTGGCCCGCGCGCTTCTGGGCGCACAGGTCGGCGACGAAGTGACATGGAAGCGGCCGGCGGGGGACATGGCGCTGGAAATCGTGGCGATCTCGCGCCCCGACCCCGCCTGACCGGCGGCTCAGCCGAGCGCGTAGTTGAAATGCCCGGTCCACCAGCCGTGGTCGCTGGAGAACCGCGCCGCCAGCTTCACCAGCCCGGCGGCGAGACCGACCAGCCCCACCAGCAGCGCCAGCCCCTTCAACCCGCCGGTGTCCGCCCCGCGCGCGACGACGATCAGCAGAACGACCAGAAGCCCGGTCATCGCCGCATCCAGCGCGATCTTGAACCAGACATAGAACCCGGGATCGTATTCGTCTGCGGTGACCATCACGGCATTGAAGGCGCCGAACAGCAGCACCGCACTCATGAAGATAATGACATATTGGTTGTGTTTCATCTGCTTGGCGGGGTCGGCCATCGTCGCGTCCTCCGGCTGGAAATGCGCCAGTCTGCGCAGAACCGGACCCGTCTGGCAAAGGAAAAGGGCGGCCCGGGGGCCGCCCTTCCCTGTTTCCCGGATGGGATGGATCAGAAGTCCATGCCGCCCATGCCGCCGCCGGGCATCGCCGGGGCAGCGGCCTTGTCTGCCGGCTTGTCGGCGATCATCGCCTCGGTGGTGATCAGCAGCGAGGCCACCGAAGCCGCGTCTTCCAGCGCGGTGCGGGTCACCTTGGCCGGGTCGATCACGCCGAACTTGAACAGGTCGCCGTATTCCTCGGTCTGGGCGTTGAAGCCGAACGAGGGGTCCGAGGATTCGCGGATCTTGCCCGCGACCACGGCGCCGTCGACGCCGGCGTTCTCGGCGATCTGGCGCAGCGGCGCTTCCAGCGCGCGGCGGACGATGGCGATGCCGGCTTCCTGGTCGCTGTTCGCGCCTTTCAGGCCGTCCAGAGCCTTCGAGGCCTGCACCAGCGCCACGCCGCCGCCGACCACGATGCCTTCCTGAACCGCCGCACGGGTGGCGTTCAGCGCGTCATCGACGCGGTCCTTGCGCTCTTTCACTTCGACTTCGGTCATGCCGCCGACGCGGATGACGGCAACGCCGCCCGCCAGCTTGGCCACACGCTCCTGCAGCTTCTCGCGGTCGTAGTCCGAGGTGGTTTCCTCGATCTGCGCGCGGATCTGCGCCACGCGGGCCTCGATCTCGGCCTTGTCACCGGCGCCGTCGACGATGGTGGTGTTGTCCTTGTTGATCGACACCTTCTTGGCCCGGCCCAGCATGTCGATGCCGACATTTTCCAGCTTCATGCCGAGGTCGTCCGAGATCACCTGGCCGCCGGTCAGGATGGCGATGTCCTGCAGCATGGCCTTGCGGCGGTCGCCGAAGCCCGGGGCCTTGACGGCGGCGATCTTCAGGCCGCCGCGCAGCTTGTTGACGACCAGGGTCGCCAGAGCCTCGCCTTCCACGTCCTCGGCCACGATGACCAGCGGGCGCTGCGACTGGATCACGGCTTCCAGCAGCGGCACCATCGGCTGCAGCGACGACAGCTTCTTCTCGTGCAGCAGGATGTAGGCATCCTCCAGCTCGGCGATCATCTTGTCGGCGTTGGTGACGAAGTAGGGCGACAGGTAGCCGCGGTCGAACTGCATCCCTTCGACCACGTCGGTCGAGGTTTCCAGGCCCTTGTTCTCTTCGACGGTGATCACACCCTCGTTGCCGACCTTCTGCATCGCGTCGGCGATCTGGCGGCCGATTTCCGCTTCGCCGTTGGCCGAGATGGTGCCGACCTGGGCGACTTCATCCGAGTCCTTGACCGGACGGGCGGCGGCCTTGATCGCCTCGACGACCTTGGTGGTGGCAAGGTCGATGCCGCGCTTCAGGTCCATCGGGTTCAGGCCGGCCGCAACCGACTTCAGGCCTTCCTTGATGATGGCCTGGGCCAGCACGGTGGCGGTGGTGGTGCCGTCGCCGGCCTCGTCATTGGTGCGGGAAGCGACTTCCTTCACCATCTGGGCGCCCATGTTCTCGAACTTGTCCTGAAGTTCGATCTCCTTGGCGACGGTCACGCCGTCCTTGGTGATGCGGGGCGCACCGAACGACTTCTCGATCACCACGTTGCGGCCTTTCGGGCCCAGGGTGACCTTCACGGCATCGGCGAGGATGTTGACGCCGCGCAGCATGCGGTCGCGGGCATCCGACTGGAATTTGACGTCCTTGGCAGCCATTGCTGTTCTCCTTGGAATTTATTGCGGTTGGGAAAGCGATCTCAGGCGATGATGCCGAGGATGTCGCTTTCCTTCATGATCAGCAGCTCTTCGCCGTTCAGCGTGACTTCGGTGCCCGACCATTTGCCGAACAGCACGCGGTCGCCGGCCTTGACCGAGGGGGCGATCAGTTCGCCCGAATCCTTGCGCGCGCCCTCGCCGACCGAGACGATCTCGCCCTCGGCGGGTTTTTCCTTGGCGGTATCGGGGATGATCAGCCCGCCCTTGGTCTTTTCCTCGGACTGGACGCGACGGACCAGAACGCGGTCATGCAGCGGTTTGAAAGCCATCTGGCAACTCTCCCTTGGGTTCCAGGTTGAAACTGTTGGCACTCACCCCAGGCAAGTGCTAACGGCGGATGATCTAGGCAAGAGGGCGCTTCGAGTCAACACCCAAGCGGCGCGGAAAAATCGCCGGTCGCGGCGCTTTCCCTTCCCGCGCCGCAATGCCATCCTGCCGGCCGTCGCAGGAGGTATCCGATGGTCCGTTTCCCGAACGCCCTGGCCGGTCTGGCGCTGCTGGCCGCCGCCTTCGCCGCCCCCTCCGCGGGGGCCGAATGCCATGGATTGAACCTGCTGGACCTGATGCCGGCCGAGGAGCGCGCGGCGGTCACCGCGCTGGCCGATGCCCAGCCCTTCGCCCGCGGCAACTTCTGGCAGGCCGAGCGCGGGGAGGACCGGATCATCATCCTCGGCACCTATCACCTGGAGGACCCGCGCCACGGCGCCACCGTCGCCCGCTTCGCGCCCGAGATCGCCGGGGCCACCGCCCTGCTGGTCGAGGCCGGGCCGGAAGAGGAGAAGGCGCTGCAGCAGCACATGGGCCGCGACCCTTCGGTCATGGTGATCACCGACGGCCCGGCGCTGAACCAGATCCTGCCGCCCGAGACCTGGGACCGGCTGGCCGAGGCCGCCCGCGCCCGCGGCGTGCCGCCCTTCATGGCCGCCAAGTTCCGGCCTTGGTATGTCACCGTCCTCCTCGCCGTGCCGCCCTGCGCGATGGAGGCGATGGTCGATCCGAACGGCCTCGACGCACAGCTGATCGACAGCGCCCTTGCCGCCGGCGTGCCCGTCCGCGCGCTGGAGCCCTACGACACCGTGTTCTCGATCTTCGGCGCCATGTCGGAAGCCGACCAGATCGCCATGATCGAGCAGACGCTGGCGATGGAGGACAGCATCACCGACTTCTCCGAGACCCTCGCCGACGCCTATTTCGACGGCGACGGCCGGCTGATGTGGGAACTGATGCGCCACATGTCCTACGACGCGCCCGGCTATACCCGCGAACAGGTGGATGCCGAGATGGCGGTGCTGGAGGAGGTGCTGATGAACAGCCGCAACCGCGCTTGGATTCCGGTGATCGAGGCGGCGGCGGCCGAAGGGCCGGTGGTGGTGGCTTTCGGCGCCCTGCACCTGTCGGGCGAGGAAGGGGTGCTGAACCTGCTGCAAGGCAACGGCTGGACCGTCACCCCGCTGACCGGGCCGCAATGACGGCCGAGCGCAGGCTCGGCCTTCTCCTCCTTCTCGGCGCCACCCTTGCCTGGAGCACGGCGGGCCTGTTCGCCCGCGCCATCGCGCTGGACACGCCCACGGTGATCATGTGGCGCGGATGGGCCGGCGCGGCCGGGCTGGTCCTGCTGCTGGCGCTGACCCGCGGCCGGGCCGGGATCGGCGATTTCGCCCGCCTCGGCCGGGCGGGGTGGGCCTATGCCTTCTGCTCGGGCCTGGGGATGCTGATGTTCGTCGGCGCGCTGAAATCCACCTCGATCGCCCATGTCGCCATCATCTACGCCACCCTGCCCTTCGTCGCCGCCGGTCTCGGCTGGCTGATCCTGCGCGAACCGCCGGGCCTGGCGGCGCTGGTCGCCGCGGTCGTGGCGGCGGCGGGGTCGGCGGTCATGGTCGGCCTCGGCAGCGAGGGCACCCTGGCCGGCGACCTGATGAGCTTCGGCATGGTGCTGTCGATGGCGGCGCTGATCCTGATCTCGCGCGCCAATCCGGGCCTGCCGGCGCTGGCGGCGGGTATCGTCTCGGCGCTGTGGGCCTCGACCATCTGCCTGCCCTTCGCCACCACCGCGGGGCTGACCGCCTGGGACCTGTCGCTGACCGCCGCCTTCGGCCTGATCAATTCCTCGCTGGCCTTCGCGCTGTTCGTCTTCGGCTCGCGCCGCGTCAGCCCGGTGGAGACCGCGCTGGTGGGCGCGCTGGAAGTGCCGGTGACGCCGCTCTGGGTCTGGCTGGTCTTCGGCGAGACGCCAGGCCCCGCGACGCTGGTCGGCGGCGGACTGGTGCTGGCGGCGGTGGTCGGCCATATCCTGTGGTCGGCACGCCGGGGCTGAGCTGCCGCCGGTTCGGGCGGGAACAGGCGAGGCACTGCCTCGCCCCGCCCGTGCGCGAGGGTTCGACCGGAGACTGTGGCAGCACGAAACCGGGAGAGGCCAGCGCCCGACCGGCGGGCGTGAAGCGCCCGCCGAGGGGCGGGCGGGCGCTGGCCGGGCCTTTGGGGCCCGGCCGGTCCAGTTGAACCGTCGCGCCGTGGCGAAGGCGATGGCCTTCGCCAAGGAAGTCAGCGCCGCCGCTGCTGCATTGCAGCATCCCGCCGCCCTCCGCCCGCGCCGGGGATGACAATCCCGGCCCCGGCCCCTATAAGCCGCGCCAGACCCACATACCCCGCGAGAAAACCATGACCACGCTCGTCTTCGGCCACAAATCCCCCGACACCGACTCCACCGGCTCGCCCATCATCTGGGCCTGGTATCTGAACGAGGTGCAGGGCACCCCCGCGAAGCCCGTGCTGCTGGGAGAGCCGAACACCGAGGCCGCCTTCGTGCTGAAGCATTGGGGCCTCGACAAGCCCGAAATCATCGCAGACGTGACCGCCGAGGACAAGGTGGTGATCGTCGACACCAACAACCCGGCCGAACTGCCGCCCTCGGTCAACGAGGCCAGGATCCAGGCCATCATCGACCACCACATGCTGGTCGGCGGGCTGAAGACCAAGACCCCGATCGACATCACCATCCGCCCGCTGGCCTGCACCGCGACCATCATGCACGACCTGATGGGCGATGCGGTGGCCAAGGCGCCGAAGGGGATCAAGGGCGCGATGCTGTCCTGCATCCTGTCGGACACGCTGGAATTCCGCAGCCCCACCACCACCGCCCATGACAAGGCCGTGGCCGAGAAGCTGGCCGCCGACCTGGGCGTGAAGATCGCCGACCTTGCCACCGCGATGTTCGAGGCGAAGTCCGACGTGTCCGCCTTCTCGGATGCCGAACTGCTGCGGATGGACAGCAAGGAATACAACGTCGCCGGCAAGGAACTGCGGGTCTCGGTGCTGGAAACCACCGCGCCGAAGCTGGTGCTGGACCGCAAGGACAGCCTGATGGCGTCGATGGAAGCGGTGGCGAAGGAAGACGGCGCCGACCAGGTGCTGCTGTTCGTGGTCGACATCCTGAAGGAAGAGGCGACGCTCTTGGTGCCGAACGATCTGGTGAAGCAGCTGGCGGAGGCGTCCTTCGGTGCGAAGGTCTCCGGCAACACCGTGGTTCTGCCCGGGATCATGAGCCGCAAGAAGCAGATCATTCCGGCGCTGAAACTGTAAGCGCCCGGATTTTCGTCGAAAATCCGCGCACCGCGGGAAAGGGCCGCCCATGACCGAGATCATCGCCAGCCTCGCCGAGATCGCCCCGCGCTATGATGCCGTCTTCTGCGACCTCTGGGGCTGCCTGCACAACGGCAAGGCCCCCTTCCCCGCCGCCGTCGCCGCGCTGCGAGCCTTCCGCAGCGGCGGCGGCGCCGTGGTGCTGCTGACCAACGCGCCGCGGCCGCAACCCTCGGTGGTGGCGCAGCTGGACCGGATGGGCGTGCCGCGCGACGCCTGGGACGAGGTGGTCACCTCCGGCGATGCCGCGCAATATGCGCTGGTCTCGGGCGCCGTCGGCCGCAGGGTCCACCACATCGGCGCCGCAAAGGACGAGCCCTTCTTCACCGACTTCGCCGCCGACATCGCCGAATACGCCGCCGCGCAGCCGCCGATCCGGCGGGTGCCGATGCAGGAGGCCGAGGGCATCGTCTGCACCGGGTTGCGCGACGACCTGACCGAGACGCCGGCCGACTACCGCGCCGCGCTGCTGATGGGCAAGACGCTCGGCCTGCCGATGCTCTGCGCCAACCCCGACATCGTGGTGGACATGGGCGACCAGCGGCTGTGGTGCGCCGGCGCGCTGGCGCGTGACTATGAACAGATGGGCGGCCGCGCGCTCTACTTCGGCAAGCCGCATCCGCCGATCTACGATCTCGCCCGCCGCCGCCTTGCCGCGATCCGGCCGGGCGAGCCGCAGGTGCTCTGCATCGGCGACGGCATCGCCACCGACGTGCAGGGCGGCATCGCCGAGGGGCTGGACACCCTTTTCATCACCGGCGGCATCGACACCTCCGCCTTCGGGACGGAGTCCGCCCGCCCCGACAAGGCCTTGCTGGAGGCCTGGCTGACCGAACGCCGGCTGTCGCCCAGCTTCGCCATGGGGCACCTGCGCTGACCTACCGCAGCGCAGCGGAAACATAATTACGCCGCCCTGCGTCCAAGTATTCGTTTCTTGCGCAAAGAATTTGTTCTGCGCCGCAGCATCTGCTACCCTTCCCGCAACCAAGGGATTCGCCATGATGCTGGACAGCACCCACAACCTGCCGCGCGGCACGATCTGCATCGAGGATCTGGAGATCGGGATGACCCGTTCCCTGACCAAGGAGATCACCGACCGCGACATCCAGCTCTTCGCCGAGGTCTCCACCGACCGCAACCCGGTGCATCTGGACGATGCCTATGCGCAGGACACCATCTTCGAGGGCCGCATCGCCCACGGGATGCTGACCGCCGGGCTGATTTCCGCCGTGATCGGCGAGCAGCTGCCGGGCCACGGCACCGTCTACCTGGGCCAGAGCCTGAAGTTCATGGCCCCCGTCCGCCCCGGCGACCGGGTGACGGCCGAGGTGAAGGTGCTGGCCATCGACCACGCGAAACGCCGGGTGACCCTTGAAACCTGGGCCTCGGTGGGTAAAACCGTGGTCCTGAAGGGCGAGGCGCTGGTTCTGGCGCCGAGCCGCAAGTTCGACTAGGGGCGCAGACCGCGCCCGACCAAAGGGCGCGGATGCAGATTCACCAGGACTGGCAATGGCTTGACCCCGCGGCGCGCGGCGCCTCGGTCGCCATGGGCAATTTCGACGGCGTCCATCTGGGGCACCAGTCGGTGATCGACCTCGCCCGCGGCAAGGGGCCCTTGGGCATCATCACCTTCGAGCCGCATCCCCGCCAGGTCTTCGCCCCCGACAGCCCGCCCTTCCGGCTGATGAACGCCGAATCGCGGGCCAACCGGCTGGCGAAGCTGGGGGTGGAGCAGCTGTATCAGCTGCAGTTCAACCGCGCCCTCGCCGCGCTGACGCCCGAGGACTTCGCCGAAAAGGTGCTGGCCCGCGGCCTCGGCATCCGCCACATCGTCGTCGGCGCCGACTTCCGCTTCGGCAAGGGCCGGGCGGGAACGGCCGACGACCTGACGGCGCTCGGCCGGCGCCTCGGCTTCGCCACCACCATCGCGCCCCTGGTGCAGATCGGCGGGCGCGAGGTCTCTTCCACCGCCATCCGCCAGGCGCTGAGCGAGGGCCGCCCCCGCGACGCCGCCGACATGCTGGGCCACCTGCACCGGATCGAGGGCGAGATCGTCCATGGCGAGAAGCGCGGCCGCGAGCTTGGCTTCCCCACCGCCAACATGGCGCTGACCGGGCTGCACCTGCCCCGCTTCGGGGTCTATGCCGTCAAGGTCGATGTGCTGACCGGCCCGCAGGCCGGCAGCTACATGGGCGCGGCCTCGCTTGGCGTGCGGCCGATGTTCGGTGGCGAGGTGCCGAACCTGGAAACCTTCCTCCTCGACTTCAAGGGCGACCTCTACGGCCATCACCTCTCGGTCGCGCTGGTGGATTACCTGCGCGACGAGATGAAGTTCGACGGCCTGCCGGCGCTGATCGAGCAGATGAACGCCGATTGCGCCCGGGCGCGGCGATCCTTTCGGCCTGATTGACGGCCGGACGCAACGCCAACATCCTGCGGGGGCCACAGGAGAGCCCGATGGAAGACCTGCGCATCCAGCCGCTGACGCCGGAGCTGATCCCGGATTTCATGGCGCTCTTCGGCCCGCAGGGCGCCTGCTACGGCTGCTGGTGCACCCATTTCCGGCTGCGGCCGAAGCAGCGGCAGGCGATGAGCGGGGAGGAGAAGCGCGAGGTCATGCTGGACCGCATCCGCCGCGGCCCGCCGCCGGGACTGCTGGCCTTCCGCGGCGGGCAGCCGGTCGGCTGGATGCAGATCGGCCCGCGCGCCGACGTGCCGGAATGGAACAACCCCGGCCGCGTCTCCAGCCCGCTGCCCGACGCGCCCGCCGAAGACCCGCAGGTCTGGGCGGTCTCCTGCTTCTTCTTCCGCAGCGATCAGCGCGGAAAGGGCCTCAGCCATCCGATGCTGGCCGAAGGCATCGCCTTCGCCCGGCAGGGCGGCGCGCGCCTGCTGGAGGCCGCGCCGATGGACCGCGCCAAGCAGTCGAAATCGGTGGGCCTCTTCGTCGGCTCGACCTCGGTCTTTCTCAAGGCCGGGTTCCGGCAAGTCGCGGCGGTGAAGGACGGCCGCCCGCTGATGCGCCTTTCGCTCTGACCGTCGGACTTCACGCGAAGTCCGGTTGCGGTTTCCGCGCGGAAATCGCACTTTGCGGCCCATGACCGCGCTGCGCCCGAAATTCTGGGAAACCGTCCCGCTGAAGCAGATGACCCCCGGCGAATGGGAGGCGCTCTGCGACGGCTGCGGCAAGTGCTGCCTCAACAAGCTGGAGTTCGAGGATACCGGCGAGGTCGCCTATACCTCGATCGCCTGCCGCCTGCTGGACGACGCCACCTGCCGCTGCACCGACTATGCCAACCGCCGCCGCTTCGTGCCGGAATGCGTGTTCCTGACGCCCAAGACCTTGCCGAAGGTGGCCTACTGGATGCCCGCCACCTGCGCCTACAAGCTGTTGTGGCAGGGCGAGCGGCTGCCCGACTGGCATCCGCTGATCACCGGCGATCCCGAAAGCACCCATGCCTCGGGCCATTCGGTGCGCGGCATGACCGTGCCCGAACATGCGGTCCCCGAGGAGGACTGGGAAGACTACATCATCGAGGAGACGCCCTGATGTTCTTCGCCTCCGACAACACCTCCGGCGCCGCGCCGGAGATCATGGCGGCGCTGGTCCGTGCGAATGAAGGCTATGCCCGCAGCTACGGCGCGGATGCGCTGATGGAGCGGGTCCGCGACCGGGTGCGCGAGGTGCTGGAGGCGCCGGAGGCCGCGGTCTACCTGGTCGCCACCGGCACCGCCGCCAATGCGCTGTCGGTGGCGCTGACGACGCCGCCCTGGGGCTCGGTCTTCTGCCACCGCCATGCCCATGTCGCCGAGGACGAATGCAACGCGCCGGAGTTCTACGCCGGCGGGGCCAAGCTGGTGCTGGTGGACGGGGCGCATGGCAAGATGACCCCCGCCGCCCTGTCCGCGCAACTGGACCGGATCGGCGCCGGCGGGGTGCATTCGCTGCAGACCGGGATGCTGACACTGACCAACCTGACCGAGGCCGGCACCGCCTATACCCCGGAGGAAATCGCCGCCCTGACCGCCCTGGCGAAGGCCAAGGGCCTGCCCTGCCACCTGGACGGCGCGCGCTTCGCCAATGCGCTGGTGGCGACCGGCGCCACCCCGGCCGGGATGACCTGGAAGGCGGGGATCGACGTCCTCTCCTTCGGCGGCACCAAGAACGGCTGCCTGGGGGTGGAGGCGGTGGTGATCTTCGACCCCGCCCGCGCCCGGGAGTTCGAGCTGCGGCGCAAGCGCGGCGGCCATCTGTTCTCGAAACACCGCTTCCTGTCGGCACAGTTCGACGCTTATCTGGACGGCGGCCTCTGGCTGCGGCTGGCCGAACGCGCCAATGCCATGGGCGCAAGGCTGGCCGAGGGCCTGGCCGGCCGCAACGAGGTGGTGCAGAACCATCCGGTGGAGGCCAACATGATGTTCCCCGAATGGGCCGAGGGCACCCATGCGCGGCTGAAGGCGGCGGGCGCGGACTATTACGACTGGACCCTGCCCGAAGGGCGCGAGGGCGCGCGGCTGGTCGCCAGTTGGTCCACGACGGAAGCGGAGGTGGACGCCTTCCTGCGGGCCTTCGGCGCCGGCTGATCCCGGCGATTTCTCCGAAAAAATCGGCTCAGCTGGCGTCCAGATGCGCCTGCACCGCCGGTGCCACCGCACCGGCATGGGTGATCGGCACCATATGCCCCGCCCCCGGCACCGCCAACCGTGCGACCCGCGGCAGCCGCGCCGCCAGCGCGTCGTGGATCGCGCCGACGATCTCGGGGCTTTCCGCCCCCTCGACCAGCAGCACCGGCATCTCCAGCCCCTCCAGTCCGCCGGGCCGCGTCATGCCGGCATTGTCCTCCACCAGCGCCGGGTTGGCGGCGGGGATCAGGTGGATGCGCTCGGTGATGTAGCGCCGCTGCCGCTCGGGCAGGTCGGCCAGCGCCGGGGCCGCGCCCCATTCGGCATGGAAGCGGGCGGCGGCGGCCGGGCGGTTCTCGGCGATCATCCGCATGAGGTCGCCGTGGAACAGCGGCAGCCGGTCGAAGGCCGCGCTGCCGCGGGCGGCGGCGAAGAGCACCGGCTCCACCAGCACCAGGCTGCGCACCAGCCCGGGGTTCTCCAGCGCGATGCGCAGCGCGACGGTGCCGCCGAGGCTGTGGCCGAAAAGGTCGATCCGGCCGTCCACCGCCAGCTGCCGCGCCAGCGCCGTGGCCGTCGCGGTGCACAGCGCATGGTAGTCCTGCACCCCGTCCCAATCCGCCGCCCTTCCGTGGCCGGGGTGGTCCGAGGCGGTCAGGGTGATCCCCCGCAGCCGCATCGCCAGCCCGGCCCAGGCCCCGGAATGCGCCAGGCTGCAATGCAGCGCCAGCACCGGACGCGCGCCGCCGCAGTCCCAATGGCGGTGCGGGGCCTCGGCGGTGGGGTGGGGATCGGCAGTCATGGGGGAACACCTTCGGATCAGCCGGGCCGGAATAGCCCGCCCGCCGCGGCAGGATCAAGTCTTCCTGCCGCAAAGCCGGTTTTCCTGCCCTGGCCCCTTTGCCCGGCCCCCTGCCGGTGCTATCCCGCGCGCAACCGATTCCGCCCCTGCTCCCGGAGTTTCCCATGCCCGCCATCACCGAGCCGAAGCTGATCTCCGGCAATGCCAACCTCAGCCTGGCGAAGTCGATCGCCCGGCGGATGTCGATGCACCGGGGGATGAGCGTCAATCTGGTGGACGCGCGGGTGGAACGCTTCAACGACCAGGAGATCTTCGTCGAGGTGTTCGAGAACGTCCGCGGCGAGGACATGTATGTCATCCAGCCGACCTCGAACCCGGCCAACGACAACCTGATGGAACTGCTGATCATGACCGACGCCCTGCGTCGGTCTTCTGCTTCCCGGATCACCGCCGTCATCCCCTATTTCGGCTATGCCCGCCAGGACCGCCGCGCCAAGGCCCGCACGCCGATCAGCGCCAAGCTGGTCGCCAACCTGATCGCCGGCGCCGGGGTGGACCGGGTGCTGACGCTGGACCTGCACGCGGCGCAGATCCAGGGCTTCTTCGACATCCCGGTCGACAACCTCTACGCCAGCCCGGTCTTCGCGCTGGACATCGAGCACCACTTCAAGGGCCAGATGGAGGACCTGATGATCGTCTCGCCCGACGTGGGCGGGGTGGCGCGGGCGCGGGAACTGGCGAAGCGGATCACCGCCCCCCTCGCCATCGTCGACAAGCGGCGCGAGAAGGCGGGCGAGGTGGCGGGGATGACCGTCATCGGCGACGTGAAGGGCCGCAAGTGCATCATCGTCGACGACATCTGCGACACCGCCGGCACTTTGTGCAAGGCGGCCGAGACGCTGATGGAAGCGGGGGCGACCGAGGTCCACAGCTACATCACCCATGGCGTGCTGTCCGGCCCGGCGGTGGAGCGGGTGTCGAACTCGGTGATGAAATCGTTGGTGATCACCGATTCCATCGAGCAGGGCGAGAAGGTGCTGGCGGCGAAGAACATCCGCGTGGTGCCGACGGCGCCGATGTTCGCCCAGGCGATCCTGAACATCTGGGGCGGCATGTCGGTCTCCAGCCTGTTCGAGACCGAAACGCTGACCCCGATCTACGAGGGGCTTTACCCGCGGGGGTAACCGCCGCGCTTTCGCGGATTTTCCGCCCTGATCGGGCCATATTGCCCCGGCAGGTTGCCGCCCGACAGCCATGGCAAAGGGGCGGCTTGGAATGACGGCGAAACCGGTTGTGAGTGCGGGACACGCAACGGCGGGGGGCCTGCTGCCCCCTCCGGCCTTCCTGCACATGCGGGCGGAGGAACGGCTTCTGACAGGAGCGATCGGTCTGCTCGGTCTCGCCACCCTGCTTCTGGCTTGGGTCAAGGGAACCGCCGTCGCATGGGACGAGTTCGCACCGGGCATTGCCGCTGCGCTGGCGCTGGTGGCAACCGGGCTTTACGCCCGCAACCGGAAGGCTGCGCCGCGGCTGGGGCTGGCGGCCATAAGCATCGGCATCTTCATGGGCTTCACCGCCCTGTCGGCCATCTTCATTTTCGCGCTGTTCCCGTTGGCCAATCCTCTGATCGACCACCAGTTGCAGGCCGTCGATGCCGCCCTCGGCTATCACTGGCCGGATTTCGTGGCCTGGCTGGGCGGCTTTCCGGGCGTCCTGCAAGGGCTGGGGTATCTCTATCCGACCGCCCTAGGGCAAATCGTCTTCCTCGTCCTGTTGCTGGCCTTCCTGCGGCGCGACCGGGCGCTCTACCGTCTGCTGACGATGGGGATCGTGACGATGGTGCTTGCCATCGGCATCTGGTGGCTGCTGCCCAGCATCGGCCCTTCGGCCTATGTGCCGGCCGGGATGGACAAGAACCTGCTGATGCAGATGAACATCTCGCCCGCGGTCGGGGCCTATTTCATGGAGCTGGTCCGCAACGGCCTTCCCGTCATCACTCTGCAAAGCATCTCGGGCGTGGTCGCCTTTCCCTCCTATCACATGATCATGGCTCTGATGGTGACGTGGTTCGCCTGGCGGACCTTCGTCTTCGCGCCGCTGGCGCTGGCAAACCTGTTCATGATCCCTGCCACGCTGGCGCAGGGCGGGCATTATCTGATCGACCTGATCGGCGGGACGCTGGTCTTCCTGATCAGCCTCTGGCTGACCGGCAAGATGCTTCCTCCGGGGTCGGAGAAAGCGGAGGAGTGAAACCCGGGCCTGTGGCGCCGGGCTTCGCCCTACGCCACGTCCCAGTCGTCGTCGTCCTTCACCGCGCCGATGGCCAGCCAGTCGGCCCGCACCCGCGCCACGCGGGTGTCGCCCCAGGTGCGGAACACGATGTGGAAGCCCCTGGCGGTGACGTTCTCGGCGGTGATGTCGGCGCGGGAGTTGGTCTTGTGGTCCATGTCCCACATCGAGATGCCCACGGTCACCGCCGGCACCTCGCGGAAGGGCGGCTTGAACGAGACCAGGAAGCGGCTCTCGCGGTCGCCGCTGCCGGTCCACATCACACCGCCGTCGGCGAAATCGGAAAACAGCACCCGCGATCCCTGCAGGATGCCGATGCCGTTGCCGATGCGCTTCATGCCGCCAGTCTCCGTAACCCGCCGCGGGATATTGCCCGAAAGCGGCAAAATGATGGAATGAAAAAAGAAAGGCCCCGGCGGGCGGGGCCTTCGGTCGCAGGAGGCCGGGATCAGAAGCCGGCGGCGGCCTTCATCGCCAGGAGGTCGGCCATCGCCTTGTCGGCGCTGTCCTTGTCCACCGCCACGGCGGTCGCCTCGGAGGCATCGGCGATCAGCTGGTCCATCAGCTGGGCGCTCAGCTCTTCCACCGGCACGGCGCGCTCGGCCAGGACCGAGACCGAGCCGGCGCCGATCTCGACGAAGCCGCCGGTCACCGCATAGGCCTTGGTCCCTTCGGCCGAGACGGCCTTCAGGATGCCGGGGCGCAGGGTGGTGATGGTGGGGGCGTGCCCCTCCATCGCCGTCATGTCGCCGTCGGCGCCCGGGATCTGCACCTCGGTCGCCGGGACGGAGGCGAGCCTCCGCTCCGGGGAAACCAGGTCGAATTGCAGGGTGCCTGCCATCTCTCCCCCTTACGCCGCAGCCGCGGCGAGTTTCTGGGCCTTGGCTTTCACTTCCTCGATGTCGCCGACCATGTAGAAGGCGGCCTCGGGCAGGTGGTCGTATTCGCCGGCAACCACGGCCTTGAACGAGGCGATGGTCTTCTCCAGCGGCACCTGCACCCCGTCCGAGCCGGTGAAGACCTTGGCCACGTCGAAGGGCTGCGACAGGAAGCGCTGGATCTTGCGGGCGCGGCTGACGGTCAGCTTGTCCTCTTCGGACAGTTCGTCCATCCCGAGGATGGCGATGATGTCCTGAAGCGACTTGTAGCGTTGCAGGATACCCTGCACCGAACGCGCCACCTCATAGTGCTCCTGCCCGATCACCGCCGGGTCCAGCAGACGCGAGGTCGAGTCGAGCGGGTCCACCGCCGGGTAGATGCCGAGTTCCGAGATCGCGCGCGACAGCACCGTGGTGGCGTCGAGGTGCGCGAAGGAGGTTGCCGGCGCCGGGTCGGTCAGGTCGTCGGCCGGCACGTAGATCGCCTGCACCGAGGTGATCGAGCCCGCCTTGGTCGAGGTGATCCGCTCCTGCAGCGCGCCCATGTCGGTGGCCAGCGTCGGCTGGTAGCCCACAGCCGAGGGGATACGGCCCAGAAGGGCGGACACTTCGGACCCGGCCTGGGTGAAGCGGAAGATGTTGTCGACGAAGAACAGCACGTCGGTGCCGGACTGGTCGCGGAACTGCTCGGCCAGCGTCAGGCCGGTCAGCGCGACGCGGGCACGGGCCCCCGGGGGTTCGTTCATCTGGCCGTAGACCAGCGCCACTTTCGACTCCGACAGGTTGTCGATCTTGATGACGCCCGACTCGATCATCTCGTGGTAGAGGTCGTTGCCCTCGCGGGTCCGCTCGCCCACGCCGGCGAACACGGAATAGCCCGAGTGCACCTTGGCGATGTTGTTGATCAGTTCCATGATCAGCACGGTCTTGCCCACGCCGGCGCCGCCGAACAGGCCGATCTTGCCGCCCTTGGCATAGGGAGCCAGCAGGTCGATGACCTTGATGCCGGTGACCAGCACCTGGCTTTCGGTCGCCTGCTCGCTGAAGGCCGGGGCGGGCTGGTGGATGGCGCGGGTTTCGGTCGCCACGACCGGGCCCTTCTCGTCCACCGGCTCGCCGATGACGTTCAGGATGCGGCCCAGGGTGGCGTCGCCCACCGGCACCGAGATCGGCGCGCCGAGATCCGTCACCGGGGTGCCGCGGACCAGCCCTTCCGAGGCGTCCATGGCGATGGTGCGGACGGTGTTCTCGCCCAGGTGCTGCGCGACTTCCAGCACCAGGCGCTTGCCGTTGTTGGTGGTCTCCAGCGCGTTCAGGATCGCGGGCAGGGCACCGTCGAACTGCACGTCGACGACGGCGCCGATGACCTGGGTGACCTTGCCGCTACCCGCGGCGGCGGAAGCTTTCGGGGCTCTTGCCATTGTCTGTTACTCCGGTTTCGTCAGAGCGCCTCGGCGCCCGCAATGATTTCGATAAGCTCGGTGGTGATCGCGGCCTGACGGCTCCGGTTGAACTGGATCGTCAGCTTGTTGATCATGTCGCCCGCGTTGCGCGTCGCGTTGTCCATGGCGGACATCCGCGCGCCCTGTTCCGAGGCGCCGTTTTCCAGCAGAGCGGTGAAGATCTGCGTTGCCACCCCGCGCGGCAGCAGGTCGGCGAGGATCGCCTCTTCCGAGGGTTCGTAGTCGTAAAGCGCGGTGGCGCCGGTCGACTCGAACCTGGCCGGGATGATCTGCTGCTCGGTCGGGATCTGGGCGATCACCGACTGGAAGCGGTTGTAGAAGATCGTCACCACATCGGCTTCGCCGGCCTCGAAGGCCGCCATCACCTCGCGCGCGATGGACTGCGCGTTGGCATAGCCGAGGCGCTTCACCTCGCTGAGGTCGACATGGCCGACGAAGGCCGACGACCAGTCGCGCTTCAACTGCTCGCGGCCCTTCTTGCCGACGGTGAGGATCTTCACCGTCTTGCCCGCCGCCGCCAGTTCGTTGGCCCGAGCCCGGGCCAGCTTGACGATCGACGAGTTGAAGCCGCCGCAGAGCCCGCGCTCCGAGGTCATCACCACCAGAAGGTGGACCTGGTCCCGGCCGTTGCCGGCCAGCAGCTTCGGCCCGTCATTGCCCTGCCCCGCCGCAAGCGAGGCGATCACCGCCCCCATGCGCTCGGCATAGGGACGTGCGGCTTCGGCCGCTTCCTGCGCCCGGCGCAGTTTCGCGGCGGCGACCATCTGCATCGCCTTGGTGATCTTCCGCGTGTTCTTGACGCTGGAGATCCGGTTCTTGAGGTCCCTGAGGCTGGCCATCTGGCTTCTCCTTCAGGGCGCTCAGACGGCGAAGTCTTTGGAGAAGGCGTCCAGTTCTGCCCGGATCGCCTTTTCCAGATCCCCCGCAACCTTGCGGTCGTTCCTGGTGATGTCGTCCAGCAGCGCCTTGCCCTTGGTGCGCAGGTGCTGCAGCAGGCCAGCCTCGAACCGGCTGACGTCCTTGACCGCGATCTTGTCGAGATAGCCGTTGGTGCCGGCGTAGATCACGCAGACGATCTCGGCGTTGGTCATCGGCGAATACTGGTTCTGCTTCATCAGCTCGGTCAGACGCGCGCCGCGGTTCAGCAGCTGCTGGGTCGCCGCGTCGAGGTCGGAGCCGAACTGCGCGAAGGCCGCCATCTCGCGGTATTGCGCCAGCTCCAGCTTCACCTTGCCGGCCACCGACTTCATCGCCGAGGTCTGGGCCGAGGAGCCCACGCGCGACACCGAGAGGCCGGTGTTCACGGCCGGGCGGATGCCCTGGTAGAACAGTTCGGTCTCAAGGAAAATCTGGCCGTCGGTGATCGAGATCACGTTGGTCGGGATATAGGCCGACACGTCGCCGGCCTGGGTCTCGATGATCGGCAGCGCGGTCAGCGAGCCGGCGCCGAAATCCTCGTTCAGCTTGGCCGAACGCTCCAGCAGGCGGGAGTGCAGGTAGAACACGTCGCCCGGATAGGCCTCGCGCCCCGGCGGGCGGCGGAGCAGCAGCGACATCTGACGATAGGACACCGCCTGTTTCGACAGGTCATCGTAGATGATCAGGGCGTGGCGGCCGTTGTCGCGGAAGTATTCCGCCATCGCGGTGGCCGAGAAGGGCGCCAGATACTGCATCGGCGCCGGGTCCGAGGCGGTGGCGGCGACAACGATGGTGTAGGCGATGGCGCCGGTCTCTTCCAGCTTCTTCACCAGCTGCGCCACGGTCGACCGCTTCTGGCCGACGGCGACGTAGATGCAGTAGAGCTTCTTCGATTCGTCGGAACCGGCAGCCTCGTTGTAGGTCTTCTGGTTCAGGATCGTGTCCAGCGCCACGGCGGTCTTGCCGGTCTGGCGGTCGCCGATGATCAGCTCGCGCTGGCCGCGGCCGACGGGGATCATGGCGTCCACGGCCTTGAGGCCGGTCGCCATCGGCTCGTGCACCGATTTGCGCGGGATGATGCCGGGGGCCTTCACGTCGGCGACGCGGCGCTCGGTGGCGGCGATCGGGCCCTTGCCGTCGATCGGGTTGCCAAGGGCGTCGACCACGCGGCCCAGCAGGCCGTCACCGGCGGGCACGTCCACGATGGCCTTGGTGCGCTTGACGGTGTCGCCTTCCTTGATGTCCTGGTCGGAGCCGAAGATCACGATGCCGACGTTGTCGACTTCCAGGTTCAGCGCCATGCCGCGGATGCCGCCGGGGAATTCCACCATCTCGCCGGCCTGCACGTTGTCGAGGCCATGGACGCGGGCGATGCCGTCGCCGACCGACAGCACGCGGCCGACTTCGGCCACTTCGGCGTCCTTGCCGAAGTTCTTGATCTGCTCTTTCAGGATCGCAGAGATCTCAGCAGCCTGGATTCCCATCACCCAACCTCTTTCATGGCATTCTGCAGGGAAGCGAGCTTCGACTTGACCGAAGTGTCGATCATGGTCGAGCCCAGCTTGACGATAAGTCCGCCGATGAGGCTTTCATCGACGGTGGCGTTCAGTTTCACGGTCTTGCCGACCTTGGCCTTCAGCGTCTCGGCCAGCTTCTTGGCCTGCGCGGCCGTGAGCTTGGCGGCAGAGGTGACCTCGGCGGTGATCTCGCCCTTCTCGGCGGCGATCAGGTTGGCCAGTTCGGCCAGGAACTGCGGCAGCACGAAGAGGCGGCGCTTGTCGGCCATCAGCGCCAGCGTGTTGGCAGTCAGCGGGTTCAGCCCCATCTTGGCGGCGATGGCCGAAATGGCGGCGGCCTGCTCGCTGCGGCTGATGACGGGCGAGGCGATCATCGCCGACAGCTCCGGGCTGGCGGCCAGCGCCGACTTCAGCGCCTCGGCATCGGCGTCCAGCGCCTTCAGCGCGCCCGCATCCCTGGCCAGCTCGAAAAGCGCGCTGGCGTAGCGGGCGGCGATTCCTGCGGAAACAGAAGCTGGTTCGGACACGTCATCCCTTCCCATGTCGCGGGCCTTACCTTGCCGGTCATGGCGATGGCCGCCATGGCGCAGAGAGCCCGTTCAAATCCCGATATCGCGGGCGTCCTTAGCAGAGCAATCCCGACCCCGCAACCGGGTTGCTCACCGAAACTTGACCTTGGCGGACGTCATTTCGCCGCTGTTAGCGCTGCCTCCCGCAAGCGGTTTGAAAATGCCGCCTCACGGCGGTTTCAACTGGGCGTGACCCGGCCCCCGCGGCGGTTGACCCCGGCTCCCTCCCGGCCGACACAACGGACCGGACAAGACAGGCAGAACAGGCAGGAGGCCCGCATGACCCATTCCCTGACCCGCCGCGGCGTGCTGACCCTCGGAGCGGCGGTCGCGCTGACGGTTCCCGCGATGGCACGGGCCGAAACCGGCCAGACCAACCGCAACAACGCCTCCGGCTTCCGGATGCAGGACTGGCGAGACCATTTCGATGCGGCGGGCCGGCCGATGATCGTGGCCGACACCGCCTCGCGCGCGCTGCATTGGTGGAACGCGGACGGCAGCGGGCACCGGCTCTACCCGACCTCGGTGCCGATCTCGGACGAGCTGACCAAGCGCGGCCATACCGAGATCGTGCGCAAGAAGGTGGGGCCGAGCTGGACCCCCACCGCCTCGCAGATGGAGCGCTACCCGGACTGGAAGCCGATCCCGCCGGGGCCGGAGAATCCGCTGGGCACCCATGCGATGTATCTCTCCTGGCCGGCCTATATCATCCACGGCACCCACGACACGCGGAAGATCGGGCGGAAATCCTCGGACGGCTGCATCGGCCTTTACAACGAGATGATCGCGGAACTGTTCGAGCTTTGCCCGGTCGGCACCCGGGTGCGGGTGATCTGAAGGGTCAGCCCGCCGCCCCCGGCCCGCGGTTCAGCGCCGGCTCGCCGGTGCCGCCGCGGATGCCCTCCAGCACCTTCAGCGGCTTCTTCACCACCGCGCCCAGGCCGCCGCGCGTCGGCGCATAGACCTGCTTCGACGCCTCGACCATCAGCACGCCGCCCGACAGCCAGGGCAGCCGCCGCCCCGCCCTTTCCCAGAACGCCGCCGTGCGCAGCCAGAACGGCGCGTTGCTCGGCGGGGCGTGCAGCACGGTCAGGCTGCGCTCGGGCGTGAAGCCGTGGCGCTTCAGCTGCGCCTCCAGCTGCGCGCCGGAATAGGGCCGGCCATAGCCGAAGGGCGTGCCGTCCCGCCGCGACCACAGCCCAGCCCGGTTCGGCACCACGAACAGCGCCTTGCCCCCCGGCCCCAGCACCCGGTGCGATTCCTCCAGCACGGCCGAGGGCTGCTCGCTGGTCTCCAGCCCGTGCATCAGCACCAGCCGGTCGACGAAGCCGGTGGAGACCGGCCAGGAGGTGTCCTCGCAGAGGACCGAGACATTCGCCATCCCCGCCGGCCAGGGCATCACCCCCTGCGGCCCCGGCATCAGCCCGATCACCCGCCGCGCCTCGGCCAGGTAGGGCCGCAGCAGCGGCACGGCGAAGCCGAAGCCCACCACCGTCTGCCCGGCGGCAGGCGGCCACAGCCGCACCACCTGGTCGCGGATCGCGCGCTGCGCCACCCGGCCCAGCTGGGTCCGGTAATAGAAGTTGCGCAGGTCCAGCACGTCGAGGTGCATTGCGGTCCGCCGCCCTTGGGGTCACTCTGGTGCCCAATCTAGCGACGGAGGCGGAAAAAACCATGGCGCTCGAACTGGTCACCATCCCCTGCCTGACCGACAACTTCGCCTTCCTGGTCCGCGACGGCGAAACCGGCACCGTGGCGCTGGTCGATGCGCCCGAGGCCGGGCCGATCCTCGCCAAGCTGCGCGAACGGGGCTGGCCGCTGCACCTGATCCTGCTGACCCATCACCACGACGACCATATCCAGGCCGTCCCGCAGATCGGCGCCGCCACCGGCGCGCAGGTCTGGGGCGCCGCCGCCGACAGCCACCGCCTGCCCCCCCTGGACCGGGCGCTGCGCGAGGGCGACGGCATCGCCGTCGGCAGCGAGGAGGGCACCGTCATCGCGGTGCCCGGCCACACCAGCGGCCATCTCGCCTTCCACTTCCCGGCCTCCGGCCTGGCCTTCACCGCCGACAGCCTGATGGCCGCCGGCTGCGGCCGGCTGTTCGAGGGCAGCGCCGCCCAGATGTGGCAGAGCCTCGGAAAGCTCGCCGCGCTGCCGCCGGAAACGCTGGTCTGCTCGGGCCACGACTACCTGACCGGCAACCTGCGTTTCGCCGCGACCCTTGAACCCGACAATCCCGCGCTTATCTTGCGGGTCGAGGCTCTGGAGAGGATGCGCCGCGAAGGCCGCCTGCCCATGCCCTCGCGGCTTTCCGAAGAACTGGCAACCAACCCCTTCCTCCGTGCAGGATTGCCCGGGATGAAGGCCGCGGTGGGGATGCCCGATGCGCCCGATGTCGAGGTCTTCGCCGAAATCCGCAAACGGAAGGACAGGTTCTGACCCGCTTCATGAGTCCCCGTCATCACAATTGATGACTTTGGTTGCCGAAAAGGGCCTTGCTGTGAAATTGCCCTTGAAGTGCGCGGAATAAAACCGATCCTTAACCACATGAGGCCACGGTTGGATCAGGCCCTTGCAGCGGCCCGACCTGCCCCGAGTTACAGGAGCACGCGAAAGTGCCGTCATTCTCGTCCACGCTCGAGCAAGCCATCCACGGCGCGCTGGCCTTGGCCAATGCCCGCCGCCACGAACTCGCCACGCTGGAACACCTGCTGCTGGCGCTGATCGACGAACCCGATGCCGCACGGGTGATGCGCGCCTGCTCGGTCGATCTCGACGAGCTGCGGAAGACCCTGACCGATTTCATCGACGACGACCTGTCCACGCTGGTGACCAATGTCGAAGGGTCGGAAGCCGTGCCGACCGCCGCTTTCCAGCGCGTGATCCAGCGCGCGGCGATCCATGTGCAGTCTTCGGGCCGGACCGAGGTGACGGGCGCGAACGTGCTGGTGGCGATCTTCGCCGAGCGCGAATCGAACGCCGCCTATTTCCTGCAAGAGCAGGACATGACCCGCTACGACGCGGTGAACTTCATCGCCCATGGCGTGGCGAAGGACCCGTCCTTCGGCGAATCCCGCCCGGTGCAGGGGGCCGAGGAACATCACGAGACCCCGAAGGCCGAGGCCGGCGAGGCCAAGGAATCGGCGCTGTCGAAATATTGCGTCGACCTGAACATCAAGGCGATCAAGGGCGACGTGGACCCGCTGATCGGCCGCGAGGCCGAGGTCGAAAGGGCGATCCAGGTCCTCTGCCGCCGCCGCAAGAACAACCCGCTGCTGGTGGGCGACCCCGGCGTCGGCAAGACCGCCATCGCCGAAGGGCTGGCCTGGAAGATCGTGAAGAAGGAAGTGCCGGAGGTTCTGTCCGGCGCCACGATCTTCTCGCTCGACATGGGCGCGCTTCTGGCCGGCACCCGCTATCGCGGCGATTTCGAGGAACGGCTGAAGGCCGTGGTCAAGGAGCTGGAGGATCACCCCGACGCCATCCTCTTCATCGACGAGATCCACACCGTGATCGGCGCCGGCGCGACCTCGGGCGGGGCGATGGATGCCTCCAACCTGCTGAAACCGGCCTTGCAGGGCGGCAAGCTGCGCTGCATGGGATCGACCACCTACAAGGAGTTCCGCCAGCACTTCGAGAAGGACCGCGCGCTTTCGCGGCGCTTCCAGAAGATCGACGTGAACGAGCCCTCGATTCCCGACACCATCAAGATCCTGATGGGCCTGAAGCCGCATTTCGAGACCCACCACGACCTGCGCTACACCGCCGATGCGGTGAAGCTGGCGGTGGAACTGGCCTCGCGCTACATCAACGACCGCAAGCTGCCCGACTCTGCCATCGACGTGATCGACGAGGCCGGGGCGGCGCAGCACCTGCTGTCGGAATCGAAGCGCAAGAAGGTGATCGGCACCCGCGAGATCGAGGCCGTGGTGGCCAAGATCGCCCGCATCCCGCCGAAGAACGTCTCGAAGGACGATGCCGAGGTGTTGCGCGACCTGGAGAAGACGCTGAAACGGCTGGTCTTCGGGCAGGACAAGGCCATCGAGGCGCTGTCCGCCTCGATCAAGCTGGCCCGCGCCGGCCTGCGCGAGCCGGAGAAGCCCATCGGCAACTATCTCTTCACCGGCCCGACCGGGGTGGGCAAGACCGAGGTGGCCAAGCAGCTGTCGCAGGTGCTGGGGGTGGAACTGCTGCGCTTCGACATGTCGGAATACATGGAGAAGCACGCGGTCTCCCGCCTGATCGGCGCGCCGCCCGGCTATGTCGGCTTCGACCAGGGCGGGATGCTGACCGACGGCGTCGACCAGCATCCGCATTGCGTGCTGCTGCTGGACGAGATCGAGAAGGCCCACCCGGATGTCTACAACATCCTGTTGCAGGTGATGGACCACGGCAAGCTGACCGACCACAACGGACGGGCGGTGGATTTCCGCAACGTGATCCTGATCATGACCTCGAACGTCGGCGCGGCGGACATGCAGAAGGCCGCCATCGGCTTCGGCCGCGACAAGCGCGAGGGCGAGGACACCGCGGCGGTGGAGCGCACCTTCACCCCCGAGTTCCGCAACCGCCTGGACGCGGTGATCAGCTTCTCGGCCCTGCCGAAGGAGGTGATCCTGCAGGTGGTCGAGAAGTTCGTGCTGCAGCTCGAGGCGCAGCTGATCGACCGCAACGTCCATATCGAGCTGACGCCGGAAGCGGCAGCCTGGCTGGGCGACAAGGGCTACGACGACAAGATGGGTGCCCGCCCGCTGGCCCGGGTGATCCAGGAGCACATCAAGAAGCCCCTGGCCGAGGAGCTGCTGTTCGGCCGGCTGGTCAAGGGCGGCGTGGTGAAGGTGGCGGTCAAGGACGGCGCCATCGACCTGCAGGTGCAGGAGCCGCAGAAACCGCGGATCGCCAACCAGAAGCCGCCGCTGCTGACGGCGGAATGAGACCGAAAACCCCCGCTCCGGCGGGGGTTTTGCTTTGCGAGGCGGTATGGTCCTGCGGTATGTTTTCCGCTATGATTTCACGGTTCCCCCGAAAGGCCCCGCCATGCCCGCCCGCCGTTCCACCTCGATGACCCTCGACGCCGCCCTGCTGGACGAGGCGAAGGCGCTCGGCGTCAACGTCTCCCGCGCTGCCGAACAGGGCGTCGCCGCCGCGCTGAAGGCGGCCCGGGCCGAGGCCTGGAAGCGCGAGAACGCCGAGGCGATCAAGAACTACAACACCTGGATCGAGGAGAACGGCCTTCCGCTGGCCGAATACCGGGTGTTCTGACTGGAATGGCGGCGCAGTTCGATGTCTTCCGCTTGCCGAACGGCTCTCTTGCCGTGCTGCTGCAGGATGACCTGCACGAGGGTTTGGCAACCAGGGTGATTGCGCCTCTGGTCCCCCTGAGCAAGGCCCGGCCCCAGCCCGCCGGAATTTCGCCCGTCGTGCATTTTGCCGAACAGCCTCATGCGATTCTGGTGCAGTCGCTGGCCGCCGTGCCTGCGTCGCTGCTGAAAAAATCATGCGGGTCTCTGGCCCATTGCCGCGACAGCATCATCCGCGCCCTCGACCTGCTGTTCACCGGCGTCTGACCGGCCTCAAGGCAGGCGGTCGCCCATGGCGGGGGTGTCCTGGCTGAACAGGTTTTCCCAGCCCCCTCCGCGGCGACGCCAGACCGAGCTCACATACATGTCCTCGTCGGCGCCGCGGCCCGGCCTGCGGTAGCGGGCGGCATAGGCGATCAGCGCATGGTCCGGCCCCAGCGGCAGCACCCGCAGCTGCGACAGCGCGAACTCCGCCACCGTCGGCCCGCGGGCCAGCTGGCCGGCATGGTCCTCGCGCCCGGCGAAGCCGTCCGGGTAAAGCCCGAGGAAATCCGCCGCCAGCGCAGCCCGGTCCGCTGCCGCATCGCCATCGGCCAGCGCCTGCCAGACCGCGCGTTCGCAGGCTTCGATCTCGGCGGCAAGGGTCACGTCATCTCTCCGTCAGCTTCAGCTCGATCCGGCGGTTCTGCGCCCGGGCCTCGGCGCTGTCGCCCGGCGTCACCGGGCGGTATTCGCCGAAGCCGGTGGCGGCCAGCCGTTCGGGCGGGAAGCCCAACTCCTGCTGCATGAAGCGCACCACCGACAGCGCCCGGGCCTGGGACAATTCCCAGTTGTCGCGGAACTCGCCGGTGCCGGACAGCGGGATGTTGTCGGTATGGCCGTCCACCCGGATGACCCAGTCGATGCCCTCGGGGATTTCGCCGCGGATCTCGTCCAGGATCTGCACCACCCCGGCGATCTGCGCCCGCCCCTCCGGCGCCAGGTCGGCCGAGCCCGGGTTGAACAGCACCTCCGAGGAAAAGACGAAGCGGTCGCCGACCACGCGCACGCCCTCGCGGCCCTGCAGCAGGGTGGAGAGCTGGCCGAAGAATTCCGACCGGAAGCGTTCGAGGTCGGCCTTCTCGGCCTCCAGCCGCCTGCGCTCGGCCTCTTCCAGTTCCGCCCGGCGCTTCTGCTCCGCCGCCACCTGCGCCAGCGCCGAGTTCAGCTGCGTCCCCAAGGATTCCAGTTGCACCTGCACCTCGGCATCCCGCGCCTCGGCCTCGTCCAGCACCTGCTGCAACGATCCCAGCTGCGACCGCAGGGCCGCAATCTGCTGGTTCAGAAGTTCCACCTCGCGCGCCGCCGCCAGCGCCTTCTCCTGCTCCGCCAGCAGCGCGGTCTCCGCCGCCGCCAGCGCGGCATCCTTCTCGCCCGCCGCCTGCGCCGCCTCGGTCCGGGCGGCCGCCAGCAGGGTCAGCGTCTCCTCCGCCCGCCTGCGTTCCTCCTCCAGCGCCAGCGTCATCGCGGTCAGTTCGGCATCGGCGCCTTCCAGCTTTTTGCGCAGGGCGTCCAGCGCCGCCGCATCGACCAGCCGCGCCGCCTCGGCCTCGGACAGCTCCGTCTTCGCCGACTCCAGCGCAGCGGCGTCCTCCGCGCCCTTGGCCTGCAAGTCCTTGACCAGCGCCTCCAGCGCCGCGCGCTTCGCCGCATCCAGCCGGGCGGCCTCGGCCTGCGCGTCGATCTCGTCGCGCAGAGAGGCCAGCGCCAGCTGCGCCGCCTCGGCCTCGGTGATCAGCTTCGCCTTCGCCGCCTCCAGCTCGGCGACCGAGGCCGCCAGCCCCTCGGCCCGGGCCTGCGACTCGTCACGCTCCCCGGTCACCACCGCCAGATCGGCCAGCGCCTTGTCGCGCTGGCCCAGCAGTGCCGCCACCTGCGCCTCGAAATCGGTGATCCGCACCCGCGCCTCGGCCAGTTCGCCCTCCCGCGCCGCCAGATCGGCCTCCAGTCCAGCGATCACGCCCGCCCGGCGCTCCCCCTCCGCCAGCGCGGCGGTCAGCGAGGCCCGCAATTCCCCCACCTCGGACTGCAATCCCGCCGCCCGCTTCTGTTCCAGCCCCAGCGCCTCGGACAGCGCCGCCACCTGATCGGTCAGCGCCGAAAGCTCGTTGTCCTTGGTGGTGATGGTGTCGCGCAGCACCGACTGCATGACGGTGAAGATGGTCAGCACGAACATCAGCACCATCAAGAGCGTCGTCACCGCATCGACGAAGCCCGGCCAGATCATGCTGGAATCGCGGCGGTGGCGCGACAGGGCCATGGCTCAGCCCCGGCCGACGGCGCCGCGGCCCAGGTGGCGGATTGCCGCCACCAGCCCGGCCATGTCGCTGCGCAGGTCGGCCACGGCCTCCTGCCGGCCGGCCGACATCTCCTCCAGGATCCGCAGCAGCTGGGTGTCGATCGACCGCAGCCGCATCCGGCTTTCGGCATCCACCCCGTTCTCGGCCGCGGCCAGCGCCCGGATCAGCCGCTCCTGCCCCTCGGCCAGCCGCCCCATCACCTCGGCCAGCGCGGCGCCCTGCTGCGCGGTCTGGTTGCGGTCGGCCTCCATCCCCGCCGCCAGCCGGTCCACCGCCGCGGCCAGCGCCCCGATGCGCTCTTCCACCCCCATGCGGGCGGCGTCGGACTGGACATACAGCTCCTGCAGGCTTTCCATCTGCCCGGCCATATGGTCCAGCACCTGCGCCACCGCCGACTGGTCGCCCTCGGCCCCGTCCGAACCGAGGCCGATGCGGGTGATCGAGGACAGCCATTCCTCCAGCTCGCGGTAGAATCGGTTCTGGCCATGGCCGGCGAACAGTTCCAAGAGCCCCACCACCAGCGACCCGGCAAGGCCGAGCAGCGAGGAGGAGAAGGCCGTGCCCATCCCGCCCAGCTGGCTTTCGAGCCCCGTCATCAGCTTGCCGAAGACATCGAGGCCGCTTTCGCCTTCTTCCGGGGCGAGGCTGCGGATGGTGTCCACCACGGCCGGAACGGTGGTCGCCAGCCCCCAGAAGGTGCCGAGAAGGCCAAGGAAGACCAGCAGGTTGATCAGGTAGCGGGTGATGTCCCGCGCCTCGTCCACCCTCTGCGCCACCGAGTCGAGGATCGACCGCGCGGAAGAGGAGGAAAGCGTCATCCGTGCCGCGCCGCGCGACCGCAGCAGCGCGGCCAGCGGCGCCAGCAGGCGGGGCGGCGCAGCCTCTTCGGCGCCGGGGACGCGGCGGACGAAATTCTCGATCCAGCTGACCGACTGCGCCAGGATCAGCACCTGCCAGAAACAGGTCATCACGCCGAGGACGAAGACGAAGGCGATCAGCCCGTTCAGCAGCGGGTTGGTGCGGATGATGTCGATCACCATCCCGTGGATCACCCAGGCCCCTGTGCCCACCAGAAGGCAGACCACCAGCATCGTGGTGATGGCGCGGATGGGCTGGCTGAAGGTGGTGCCCGGCTCGGTCTCGGGTCGCTGCATTCCGGCTCTGCCTGCCCTCGTTGTCTGGTTGGCGGCAGGTTAGCAGGTCGCCCGCGCCGGCCCAAGGCGATTCCGGCGCGGCGGAGGTTCCCGCGGCGGAACCCGTAGGGCGGGGTTCACCCCCCTCCCCTGTGTTCGGGCGGGAGAAGGCGAGGCACTGCCTCGCCCCCGCCCGTGAGGGACGGTTGCACCCGGAGACGGGTGTCCCAAGACCCCGAGAGGCCAGCGCCCGACCCGGCGGGCGAGAAGCGCCCGCCGAGGGCGGGGCGGGCGCTGGCCGGGACTTATGGTCCCGGCCGGGACAAGGGGAAGCGTTGCGCTGTGGCGAAGGCGATGGCCTTCGCCATGGAAACCGCGGAACGACATCCTCACCCTACGACGAAATGCCGACGAGCCGGCGAAGCCGGACGAGGAGGCCTACCCGGCCAGCGCCCGCACCCGCTCCGCCAGCCATTCCAGATCGGGGTCGGCGATCCCCAGCTCCGCCAGATGCGCGGCGGTGGACCAGAGGTAATCGCGGTTCGCCCCGCGCCCGCCCGCGGCCCGAGCGATGATCCGCGCCTGGTCCTCCAGGTCCAGCCCGCCGCAATACTGCACATGGTCGGGGTCGATCACATAGGCCAGCGCCTGCACCTCGCCCGCCGCCGTCGCCAGCGGCAAGGTGGTCTCCAGATAGGCCGAGGAGATCAGCTCCCGCGCGCGCAGTCCGGCCAGAGTCTCCGCCTCTGCCCCCGGCGCCACCGCGAAGGCCACGCCGTCGCAATGCGCGCCTTCGGCCCGGTCCAGCGCCAGCACCAGCCCGGGGTCCCGGACCGTGCCGCGGTGGTGGATCGACCTCATGCAGAAGCTGCGGTGCCAGCCGGCCGCGCGGGCGATGCGCCGCTCCGCCACCGGGAATTCCGGGTTCCAGATCAGCGATCCATAGCCGAAAACCCACATGGTTTCGCGCAAGGCTGGCCCTCCTGTAGCCCGCCCTGTAGATCACGGGGCAAGGCCATGAGAAAGGGCGGGCGATGCGGTTTCTGAAATGGCTTGTCGTCGTGCTGCTGCTTGTCGCCTGCGGCGGCTGGTTCGCCGCCAAGCTGGCGATCGAGCGCGGGGCGGACCAGGCACTGGCCGGGGCCCGGGCGCAGGGGATGCAGGCCGAGGTCGCCACGCTTTCGGTCGGCGGCTTCCCCGCCCGGCTGGACCTGCGGGCGACGGGTGTGAAGCTGGCCGATCCGGTCTCCGGCGCCGGCTGGCAGGCGCCTTCCCTGCGCCTCCATGCCGCGACCTGGGCGCCCTGGGTGCTGACGGCAGAACTGCCGCCGCAGCAGGTCGTCACCCTGTCCGGCCAGACCGTCGCGCTGACCTCCGACGCGCTGCGCGTCCGGCTGACCTCCGCCCCCGATCCCGACCTGCCGCTGCGGCGGCTGGGGGCCTCGGCCGCCGGGCTGACCGCGCAGTCGGACCTCGGCTGGCAGATCGGCTTCGGCGAGATCGCCCTCGCCCTGACCGAGGACCCCGCCCGCGGCCCCGCTAGCTATGCGCTGGCCTTCGACCTGGCCCCCCTGCGGCCCGGTCCGGCCTTCCTTGCCGCCCTTGCCGGCGCCGACCTGCCCGCCGAGGCGGAGCGGATCGAGGGCGACATCGGCCTGCGCCTGACCGCGCCGCTGAACCGCCACTCCGGCAGCCTGCCGCCGCTCTTGGACGCGGTGGAAATCCGCGCGCTGGACCTCGGCTGGGGCGCCCTGACGCTCCATGCCGAAGGCGGCATCGCCGCCGATGCCGAGGGCCATGCCGAAGGCCGCATCCTGTTGGAACTGCGCGGCTGGGACCGGCTGCCGGCGCTGCTGGTCGCCACCGGCACCATCAAGCCGGAAGTCGCCCCCACCATCGGGAACTTCCTGCGCGCCATCGCCGCCGAAAGCAAGGACCCCGAGGTGCTGGCCCTGCCCCTGGTGATGGAGGGCGGGCGGATGTCGCTCGGCCCCTTCCCGCTGGGCCCGGCGCCGATGCTGCGCCGCCCCGTCGGCTGAACGATCCTTCGCCGAAGGATCGTGCCCGGATTTTCGACGAAAATCCGCTTTACCGGCAATAGGCCCCGCTGCGGTAATCCGCGGTGTCGAAATGCAGGTGGTCCTCGTGATAGCCGTCCGAGCCCGGCCCCAGCGTGGTGCCGAAGATGCCGCAGGCGCCCTTGTGCACTTTGCGCAGCCGCTTGTCGTAGCCCCCGAGCACCATCACCGCCTTGCCGCTGTCCAGCACGATCCCGGCGATGTCGATGGCCTTGCCGCGCCCGTGTTCCGAGACCTTGGCGCCCTTCTTGTTGTTGCGCGGCCGGCAGATGTAATGCGCCGCCACCCGCAGCTCCACCACATGGCCGCCATAGGCCGGCTGCAGCACCTCGCGCACCCAGGTGTTCAGCGCCTTGGCGGTGGCGCAGTCGATGGTCGCGCCCTGGCTCAGCCGCACGCCGGAGACGCTGGTGACGCGCACCCCGTCCTTCAGCCCGCAGCCCTTCACCTTGGCCTTGATCGGGGCAATCTTCTCGCCCTTGATCGCCGCCACCCCGCAGACCGAGCCCTTCTTCGAGGCGGTCTCCCGTTCCTTCGCCCGGTCCGCCTTCGATTTCTTCTTCGGCGGCGGGGGAGGCTCGTCGGGTTCCGGCACCATCGCCGCCAGGTCCAGCCCCTTGCCGCCCGCCCCGGCGCCGGCGGCCGCCACCATCTCGGCGATTGCCCTCGGCCGCGGCCGGGGCCGCAGCGAGACCGCGATCACCGCTTCGGGCGCGGCTTCGGGCTCTGCCGCCGGAGCGGCCGCCGCGGGCTGCGCATAGGCCGGATTGGGCGGCGGCCGCGGCGAACTGCCGATCTCTTCCGCCCGCGCCATTCCGGCGCAGGCCAGCAGGACCAGCAGCAGCGCCGCCCGCATCGTCACGCCCCCCTGGGCGGCTCGGCCCCCCGGCCGAAGTCCGGTGCGGCGGTGTCCTGCCCGGCCTCGATGATGCCGCGGCGGATCGCCCGGGTGCGGGTGAAATAGGCGTGCAGGTGGTCGCCGTCCTCCATGCGGATGGCGCGCTGGAGGACGAACAGCTCCTCGGCGAAGCGGCCGAGGATGTCCAGCACCGCCTCCTTGTTGGTCAGGAACACGTCGCGCCACATCACCGGGTCCGAGGCCGCGATGCGGGTGAAGTCGCGGAAGCCGCTGGCGGAATACTTGATCACCTCGGATTGCGACACCCGGCGCATGTGGTCGGCCACGCCGACCATCGTATAGGCGATGGCATGGGGCACATGGCTGACCACCGCCAGCACCAGGTCATGGTGCGCCACGTCCATCTCGTCGACATTGGCGCCGATGGCTTCCAGCAGCCCGCGCAGCCGGGCGATTTCCGTGACATCGGTCCCGGGCAAGGGCGTCAGCAGCCACCAGCGGTTCTGGAACAGGGTGGCGAAGCCCGAGCGGGGGCCGGAATATTCCGTCCCCGCCAGCGGGTGGCCGGGGATGAAATGCACGCCGTCCGGCATGTGCGGCGCCACCGCCTCCACCACCGCGCCCTTGACGGACCCCACGTCGGTGACCACCGCCCCCGGCTTCAGATGCGGGGCGATCTCGGCCGCGATCTCTTCCATCGCGCCCACCGGCACCGCCAGCACCACCAGGTCGGCGTCCCGCACCGCCTCGGCCGCCGTCTCGCAGACCTCGTCGCAGAACAGTTCCCGCGCGATGGCCCGGGTTTCGGCCGAGCGGGCATGGCCGACGATCTTGCCCGCCAGCCCGCGGGCGCGCATCGCATGGGCCATGGAGCCGGCGATCAGCCCCAGGCCGATCAGCGCCACCCGCTGGTAGACCGCGCTCATTTCGCCCCCTTGAAGCGGGCGACGGCATGGGCGACCCGGCGGCAGCTGGCCTCGTCGCCGATGGTGATGCGCAGGCAATGCGGCAGGTTGTAGCCCGCCACCTGCCGCACGATCAGCCCTTCCGATTGCAGGAAGGCGTCGCAGGCCTGCGCTTCCTCGACGCTGGCGAAGCGGGCGAGGATGAAGTTGGCGGCGGAGACGTCCGAAGGCACCCCCGCCTCGGCCAGCGCCGAGGCCAGCCAGCTGCGCATCCGGGCGTTCTCGGCCCGGCATTTCGCCACCCAGTCCTGGTCGCGCACCGCCGCGGTGGCGGCATCCATCTGGCCCGCCGACAGGTTGAAGGGCTGGCGGATGCGGTTCAGCACGTCGACGATCTCGGCCGGGCCGTAGCCCCAGCCGATCCGCAAGCCCCCGAGGCCGTAGATCTTGGAGAAGGTCCGCGTCATCACCACGTTCGGCCGCGCCTCCACCAGCGCGAGGCCGCCGTCGAAACCCTCGACATATTCGGCATAGGCGCCGTCCAGCACCAGGATCGCCTGCCGCGGCAGCTTGTCGGCCAGCCGCTCCACCTCGGCCGGGGCGATCATCGTGCCGGTGGGGTTGTTCGGGTTGGCGATGAACACCAGCTTCGTCCGCGGGCCGCAGGCGGCAAGGATGGCGTCGACATCGGTCACCCGCTCGCGCTCGGCCACCTGCACCGGCGTGGCGCCGACCGCCAGCGCCGAGATCCGATACATCAGGAAGCCGTGCTCGGTGAACACCACCTCGTCGCGCGGCCCGGCATAGGCCTGGGCCAGAAGCTGGATGATCTCGTCGCTGCCGACGCCGCAGATCACCCGGGCGGCGTCGAGGCCATGGACCTCGGCGATGGCCTCGCGCAGTTCGGCATGGTCGGTGTTGGGGTAGCGGTGCAGACTGTGCACCGCGCGCAGATAGGCCTCGCGCGCCTTTTCCGAGGCGCCGAAGGGGTTCTCGTTCGAGGACAGCTTCACCGCATTGGCGACGCCGGCCACGGCCGCCTTGCCGCCGACATAGGGCGCGATCTCGAGGATGCCGGGCTGCGGACGGATCAGGTTGGTCATCTTCTCCCCCAGGGACAGGCCCGGTTCTTACCCGCCCCGCCCCGGCAAGGCCAGAGGGTTCCGCAAGCGCCTGCCCGGGGCATTCCGTCCCGATCAGGCTCCATCGTCACCGGAGCCGTCCTCAGCCGTTGCGATAAAGGGTGCGGCGGCTCACGGCGCCGGGCAGCCGCGGATTTCCACCGCGCCGCGGTCCGAGATCACCGTCAGCACCAGCGCCGAGCGGTCCAGCGCGAAGGGCTGGCCGCCGGGGCCGACCATCTCGGCGGTGGAGACCAGCCTGTCCCCCTGCCGCCCGGTCTGCGCCTCCGAGACCCAGACCCGCGGGTCGCCGGTCTCGAAGGCCACCGCCTCGGCGCCGCTCTGGCGCGGCAGCGCCAGCGTGGCGGTCACCCGCAGCCCGTCGGCGATCGGCTCCACGGCGCAGGAGATGCCGGTGAGCCCCGCCTCCGCCGCGGTGGCCGGGCGGGCGGCCAGCGCGGCGCGGATCGCCGCGTCGGGGGCGCCCGGAGAGGCCACCTCGGCCGAGAGGTCCAGCCAGGCCGGGACGCAGATGTCGCGGCAGATTCCCAGCTCCACCCGGGCGCGCAGCACCACCGGGCGCGAGGGGTCGCGCGCCACCAGCTCGACCGGCAGCACCACGCCGCCCTTGTAGCCGATGGTCTGGTAGCCGTTGGTGTGGAACACCGTCGGCGCCGGCCAGTGGATGCGCACCGACTTCAGGTTCTCGGACCCCGACCAGTCGAACTGCGGCGGGATGCCGGCGTCGCCCGGAGACCGCCAGTAGGTCTTCCATCCCGGCGCCAGGTCCAGCCGCAGCCCGGCCATATGCGCGCCGGTCCCGGTCTGCCAGCCGGGCAGCAGGGCGGCCGACAGCACCTCGTCCTGGCTGGCGGTGCGCGCCTGCGCGGCGGGCGGCAGGGCCGGAAGGGCAAGCAGCATCAGGGCGGCAAGGGCGGGAAGGCGGATCATGGCGGGCAAGATAGGCGGCCCGGGCGGGGGCTGGAAATCACTTCCGGGCGACGAGACGTGATCTGTGGCGCCGCTGCCGCAGCCCCTTCGCGCTTGAGCATCCCTCGCCCGCCGGGCATTCTGGGGGCGAGGAGGCGCCCATGGCCGGAAAACAGATCGCGGGGGACCTTGCGGGCAAGCTCTTGATCGCCATGCCGGGCATGGGCGACCTGCGGTTCCAGCGCAGCGTGATCCTGATCTGCGCCCATTCCGCCGAGGGCGCCATGGGCCTGATCGTCAACAAGCCCGCCGCCGAGATGTCCTTCGCCGGGCTGCTGGAGCATCTGGGCATCCGCGCCTCCGCCCCCGGCCGCGACATCCGGGTGCATTTCGGCGGCCCGGTCGAACGCGGCCGCGGCTTCGTGCTGCATTCGGACGACTGGAACGGCCAGGCCGAGCCGGGGATGGAAGTGCCGGGCGGCTACCGGATGACCGCCACGCTGGACATCCTGGAGGCGCTGGCCAGCGGCGCGGGACCGGAACTGGCGCTGCTGGCGCTCGGCTATTCCGGCTGGGGGCCGGGGCAGCTGGAGGAGGAGATCCTGCGCAACGACTGGCTGGTCTGCGAGGCGGGGGCGGAGCTGGTGTTCCGCGAGGCCAACCCCGCCAAATGGGCCGGCGCCCTGCGGCTGCTGGGGATCGACCCGGTGACACTGTCCGGGGCGGCGGGGCGGGCATGAGGCAAAGACCTGCGAAAGGCCACAGAGCCGCCCGATCCCGGCCACAGTCGCCGTGTTGGCTGGACCGGAACGGCCAAGGGCAGGGGACGGAATGAAGATCAGGGGATTTCTGGCGGCGGTGCTGCTGTGCGGGCTGGCGGCGCCTGCCTCGACGCAGGAGCGGGTGACGCTGGGCTGGGGCCGCATGTTCACCAACGACGGCCTCGGCGACCTCGAGGACCGCTGGCGGACCGGCAGCTACACGGTCAGCCGGGTCCGCGGCCCGTCCTGGTCGGGCGAACTGCCCGGCCGCTTCGGCGAGATCCTGGAATTCCGCGCCCGGGCCGAGATCATCGCGCCCGAGAACCTGACCGTCGCCGCCCCCGGCGACCGCCGCTATGCCGGCGTGCTGGCCTTCGGCGTCCACAGCCATTTCCAGACGGCGGGGCTGGAGACCAGCCTGGGCCTCGACCTCGCGATCAGCGGCGAGCAAACGGGGATCAGCGACCTGCAGGACGCGCTGCACGACCTTTTCGGCATGTCGCGGCCGCGGGTAGCCTCGGACCAGATCGCCAACGGCTTCCACCCGACGCTGGTGCTGGAGACCGGCCGCAGCTTCCGCCTGGGCGACGCCACCATCCGCCCCTTCGCCGAGGCGCAGGCGGGACTGGAGACCTTCGTCCGCGGCGGGCTGGACCTTGCCTTCGGCAGCTACGGCCGCGGCGCGCTGATGATCCGCGAGCACACCACCGGCCAGCGCTATCGCGCCGTGGCCGGCAGCCCGGAACCGGGGTGGAGCTTCCTCCTCGGCGGCGACGTGGCGCATGTCTTCGACAGCGAGCTGCTGCCCGAAGGCGGCGCGGCGGTGCTGAGCGACAGCCGCTCGCGGCTGCGGGCAGGCATCGCCTGGCAGGGCGACCGCCGCTCGGTCCTGTTCGGGCTGACCCGGCTCGGCAAAGAATTCGAGGGCCAGCCCGAGGCGCAGACGGTCGGCTCCATCAACCTTCAGTTGAATTTCTGACCGATTTTACGGCAAAACTGTGGCAGGAACGTCATAGCCAAGCCGGCCCGCGCCTGCTAACCTCGGCCCAATAAAAGAATAAGAACGAGCAGGCAAACAGGCTATGGGAACGGGCGTAAAAGCCACGTTCGTCATCTCCTGGTCACAGACCGAAGTGGACGGCGTCAGCGCCGCCACCCTGGACATGCTGACGGTCGGCGCCGCCTGGCGCTGGACGGGCAATGCCGTGCGCATCGACGCGCCGGGCGGGGTTCTGCTTCTGGAAGGGGCCGAAGGGGCGGCGGACATGCGCCAGCGGGCGGCGCGCATGGTTCAGCGGTTGATCGGTGTCGCGGTAGGGACGGAAGAGCGGGACGAGACGCGCGAGGAGCCGGAGGAGATGCCGGACCAGTGCTTCATCGTCACCGACGGGCTGCAAAGCTATCCGGTCACCATCCTGCCGGTGCCCGACAGCGGCGCCCGGCTGCTGATGTTCCTGGGCACGCCGCCGCCGGCCGACCGCGACCTCTGGATCGTGCGGGCGCAGATCGACCGCTCCGGCGGGGCGGCGGGCGACCGCGCGGGCGGCGGGGTGATCTGCTTCACCCCCGGCACCCGCATCCTGACCCCCGAGGGCCCGCGGCTGATCGACGACCTGCGCCCGGGCGACCTGATCCAGACCAAGGACAACGGCCCGCAGGAGATATTGTGGCGCGGCAGCCGGCGGATGACCGGCGCCCGGCTCTACGCCATGCCGCATCTGCGGCCGATCCGCTTCCGCGCCGGGGCGCTTGGCCAGGGCAGGCCGGAGGACGACCTCTGGGTCTCGCCGCAGCACCGGATGCTCTTGCGCGGCCCGGCGGCGCAGGCGCTGTTCAACAGCGCCGAAGTGCTGGTGGCGGCCGAGGACCTGGTGAACGACCAGTCCATCGCCGTCGACCTGGCCGCGCGCGAGGTGACCTACATCCACCTGCTGCTGGACCGCCACAACGTGATCTTCGCCAACGGGATGGAGACCGAAAGCTTCCACCCGTCGAACACCGCGCTGGACACCATCGACCCGCACGACCGCGCGGGCCTGCTGGGCCTGTTTCCGGGGATCGAGGTCAACCCGCATTCCTACGGCGACTACGCGCGGCGCAACCTGTCGTCGTCGGAGGCGGCGATCCTGCGGCACGAGACGCGGGCGGCATGAAGCCTCGCCGGGAACTTCGTTCCTCCTCGGGGCGCGCACGAGGAGAAGCCGCAGGCGCACGACGAGCCTATGGTTGACACCGGCGGAATCGCCCCTATAAGCCCCCCATGGTCCCGGAAGCGATTCCGGGGCTTTTCATTGGTGTTGGCGGCCCCCGCAAGGGGATGACCTGTCGCCCCCGGATCAGGTCCGGAGGAGAGGACAACGCCCTTCTGGAACCGAAAGAAGGAGATCAGCGATGACCAAACGCACCGCTGCCAAATACAAGATCGACCGCCGCATGGGCGAAAACATCTGGGGCCGCCCGAAATCGCCGCTGAACAAGCGCGAATACGGCCCCGGCCAGCACGGCCAGCGCCGCAAGAACAAGCTGTCCGACTTCGGCACCCAGCTGCGCGCCAAGCAGAAGCTGAAGGGCTACTACGGCGACCTGACCGAAAAGCAGTTCCGCAAGATCTATGCCGAGGCCGAGCGCGTCCGCGGCGACACCGGCGAGATGCTGATCGGCCTGCTGGAGCGCCGCCTGGACGCGGTGGTCTACCGCGCCAAGTTCGTGCCGACCGTCTTCGCCGCCCGCCAGTTCGTCAACCACGGCCATGTGCTGGTGAACGGCAAGCCGGTGAACATCGCCTCCTACCGGGTGAAGGAAGGCGACGTGGTCTCGGTCCGCGAGAAGTCGCGCCAGATGGCCGCCATCGCCGAGGCCATCGCCCTGACCGAACGCGACGTGCCCGACTACCTGGAAGTCGACCACAACAAGCTGACCGCCACCTTCGTGCGCACCCCGGGCCTGGGCGACGTGCCCTATCCGGTGCAGATGGAACCGAACCTGGTGGTCGAATACTACGCCAAGAACTAACGGATAAGGTGCGCCCGGCGCACCCATCCCACAGGGGCCGCGCCGCGAGGTTGCGGCCCTTTCCATTCCACGCGCCCGAGGACAGCATGAGCGGCAAACCCTCCATCGAGAACAGCTTCGAGCGCACGCTCTTCGCCAGCCGCTGGCTGATGGCGCCGATGTATCTGGGCCTCTCGGTCTCGCTGGCGCTGCTGGCGGTGATCTTCGTCAAGGAGCTGGCCTATTACCTGCCGAAGGTGCTGGAGCTGACGGCGGACCAGGCCATCCTCGCGGTGCTGACGCTGATCGACCTGTCGCTGGCGGCGAACCTGCTCTTGATCGTGCTGTTCTCGGGCTACGAGAACTTCGTGTCGAAATTCGACTTCGACACCGGCGCCGACCGGCCGGGCTGGATGGGCAAGGTGGATTTCTCCGGGCTGAAGATGAAGCTGATCGCCTCGATCGTGGCGATCTCGGGGATCCACCTGTTGAAGGTCTTCATGTCGCTCGGCAAGGGCGACCCGGCCCATGCCGCCAGCGCCGAGACGATGCAGTGGATGGTGATCATCCACCTGACCTTCGTCGTCTCCGGCGTGCTTTTGGCGCTGATGGACTGGCTGACCTCGAAGGCCAAGGAACACTGAAGGAAAGGACGGGCGGATGACGCAGGAGGTTCACGCGACGGTCGACGGCGCGCTGGTGATGATCGGCTTCGGCTCCATCGGCAGGGGCGTGCTGCCGCTGATCGAGCGGCACATCGGCTTCGACCGCAGCCGGTTCACGGTGATCGAGCCTTCGGGCGACTTCTCCCATCTCCTGCGCGACCACGGCATCCGCCACCTGCAGCTGGCGCTGACGCCGGAGAATTTCGCCGAAACCCTGCGCGGCCTGTTCCCCGAGGGGAAGGGGATGATCGTCAACCTGTCGGTCGACGTGGATTCCATCGAGTTGATGTTGCTGGCGCAGGAAATCGGCGTCCAATACATCGACACGGTGGTGGAGCCCTGGCCCGGCTTCTACTTCGGCTCGGCCCTGCCGAACGCCGACCGCACCAACTATCCGCTGCGCGAGAAGGTGCGGGCGCTGGCCGCGGCGTCGAAGGGCAAGCCGACCGCGGTCTCCTGCTGCGGGGCCAATCCCGGCATGGTGTCCTGGCTGCTGAAGGAGGCGCTGCTGCGGCTGGCCGCGGATACCGGCGTTCCGGCTGACCCGCGCAGCCGCGATGACTGGGCGGCGCTGATGCAGGGCCTCGGCGTCAAGGGCATCCATATCGCCGAGCGCGACACCCAGGTCTCGGCCCGGCCGAAGCCGAAGGGCGTCTTCGTCAACACCTGGTCGGTGGACGGCCTGCTGTCCGAAGGCTTCCAGCCCGCCGAACTGGGCTGGGGCACGCATGAGAAGAAGCTGCCGCCGCAGGGCCACGCCTTCGACCATGGCCCCGGCTATGCGATCTGGATCGACCGCCCCGGCGCCGACACCCGCGTGCGCAGCTGGTGCCCCGACGGGCCGCAGTTCGGCCATGTCATCACCCATAACGAGGCGCTGTCGATCCCGGACTATTACACCGTCTGGCAGGACGGCCGCGCCATCTACCGCCCGACCTGCCACTACGCCTACAACCCCTGCAACGACGCCATCCTTTCGCTGCACGAGGTCAAGGGCGCCGGGCAGCTGCCGACCCGGACCCATATCCTGACCGCCGAGGAGATCACCGAAGGCGGCGACGACCTCGGCGTGCTCCTTTACGGCCACGCGAAAGGGGCGATGTGGTATGGCTCCCGCCTCTCCTGCGACGAGGCGCGGGCCCTGGCGCCCTACCAGAACGCCACCGGGATGCAGGTCACCAGCGCGGTGCTGGCCGCCATGGTCTGGGCGGCCGAGAACCCGCGGGCCGGCATCGTCGAGGCCGACGAGATGGACCACGCCCGCTGCCTTGAGGTCCAGCGCCCCTACCTGGGCCGGATCGAGTGCCACTACACCGACTGGACCCCGCTTGCGCACCGGATCAACAGCTTCGCCGAGGACCGCGACGAAGATGATTCCTGGCAGTTCACCAATTTCCTGGTGGTCTGAGGCAAGCGCCCGGCCCTGCCGGGAGAGCCTCCGGCGGGGATATTTGCAGGACGGAGAATGGAGCTTCCTGCTCCTCTTTCCGCCCGAGCAGCTCTCCCCGCCTCACTTCCGCCGCTTGTGCTCCTCCAGCCGCGGCATGATCTCGACGAAGTTGCAGGGGCGGTGGCGGTAGTCCAGCTGCCAGCGCAGGATCTCGTCCCAGGCGTCGCGGCAGGCGCCGGGGCTGCCCGGCAGGGCGAAGAGATAGGTCCCCCCCGCCACCCCGCCGCAGGCGCGGCTCTGCACGGCGGAGGTGCCGATCTTCTGCATCGAGACCAGGGTGAAGACGGTGCCGAAGGCCTCGATCTCCTTCTCGTAGACGTCCCGATGCGCCTCGACCGTCACGTCGCGGCCGGTCAGGCCGGTGCCGCCGGTGGTCAGGATCACATCCACGCCCGGATCGGCGATCCAGTCGCGCAGCCGGGCGGCGATGCGGTCGCGGTCGTCGGGCAGCAGGTCGCGGGCGGCAAGGATGTGGCCCGCCCCGGTCAGCCGTTCGGCCAGCGTGTCGCCCGAGCGGTCGTCCTCCGGCCCGCGGCTGTCCGAGACGGTCAGCACCGCGATGCGGACCGGGATGAAGTCCTTGCTCTCGTCTATGCCCATGCTCTGCTCCCTCGCTGCAAGGCCGGCCTCATCCCCGCAGCCTTTCCCGGATCGCCAGCAGGTCGGCCCAGGCATCGCGCTTGGCGGCGGGGTTGCGCAACAGATAGGCCGGGTGGGTCATCGGCAGCATCGGCCGGTCCAGCGCGGTGGTCCAGTTGCCCCGCGCCCGCAGGATGCCGCGGTGGCCGGTCAGGCAGGAGAGCGGCGTGTTGCCCATCACCACGATCACCTGCGGGTCAGCCAGCTCGATATGGCGCAGGACGAAGGGCTTCATCATGGCGATCTCGGCCGGCTCCGGGTCGCGGTTGCCGGGGGGGCGCCAGAACATGACATTGGTGATGTAGAGCGCGCTTTCGGCATCCGGGCTTTGCCGGCTGAGGCCGATGGCGGCGAACATCCGGTCCAAGAGCTGCCCGGCCCGGCCGACGAAGGGGCGGCCGGCGAGGTCCTCGTCCCGCCCCGGCGCCTCGCCCAGGATCAAGAGCCGCGCGGCGGGGTTGCCGTCGGAGAAGACGGTGTTGCGCGCGCCCTTCTTCAACTCGCAAAGGTCGAAGGCCGCCACCGCCTCGCGCAGGTCGTCCAGAGTCCGGGCGGCCGCAGCGGCGGCGGCGGCGACGGCCACCGGGTCGAGTGCGGTGCGCACCGGCTCCGGCGTCGGGGTCTGGGGCCTTGCGGCAGGGGCAGCGGCGGCCGGCCGCGGCGCCGGCTGCGCCTCGGGCAGGCCGTAGCGGTCCACCGGGGTATCGGACAGCGCCTCGTCCACCCCCGCGTCCAGCTGCCAGGCCAGCGCGGCCAGCGCGGCGTGCCAGTCGGCGGCGATGTCGGAGGCGATTCCCATGGGCCGGAGGGTAGGCCGCGGCGGCTGGGGCGGCAAGGCTTGCCCCCCTCGCCCGCTTTGCGCTAAGCCGGGCGAAACCGAAGGGAACCTCCCCCATGGCCTTCCGCGCCCGCCACCTGCTTGGCATCGAACCGCTCGCGCCGCTGGAAATCACCACCGTCCTCGATCTTGCCGACCGCTATGTCGACCTGAACCGCCGCACGGTGAAGCAGTCCGACGTGCTGGCCGGGATGACGCAGATCAACATGTTCTTCGAGAACTCCACCCGCACCCAGGCCAGCTTCGAGCTGGCGGGCAAGCGGCTGGGGGCGGATGTGATGAACATGGCGGTGGCCCAGTCCTCGGTGAAGAAGGGCGAGACGCTGATCGACACCGCGCTGACGCTGAACGCTATGCACCCGGACCTGCTGGTGGTCCGGCATCCCTCTTCGGGAGCGGTGAACCTGCTGGCGTCCAAGGTGAACTGCGCGGTGCTGAACGCCGGCGACGGGCGGCACGAGCATCCGACCCAGGCGCTGCTGGATGCGCTGACGATCCGGCGGGCGAAGGGGCGGATCCAGCGGCTGACGGTGGCGATCTGCGGCGACATCGCGCATAGCCGCGTGGCCCGGTCGAACCTGATCCTGCTGAACAAGATGGAGAACCGCATCCGCCTGATCGCGCCGCCGACGCTGATGCCCTCGGGCGTCGACGCCTTCGGCTGCGAGCTGTTCGACGACATGCGCGAGGGGCTGAAGGGCGCCGACGTGGTGATGATGCTGCGGCTGCAGAAGGAGCGGATGGACGGCGGCTTCATCCCTTCGGAGCGCGAGTATTACCACCGCTACGGGCTGGACGCCGAGAAGCTGTCCCACGCCAGCCCCGAGGCCATCGTGATGCACCCAGGACCGATGAACCGCGGGGTGGAGATCGACGGCGACCTGGCCGACGACATCAACCGCTCGGTGATCCAGGACCAGGTGGAGATGGGCGTGGCGGTGCGCATGGCCTGCATGGACCTGCTGGCCCGCAACCTGCGGGCGGAACGCGGGCGGAAGATCGTGGGGACGATGGTGTGAGCGGATTGCTGGCGCCTGAACCTGCCGGAGCATCGGTCACCGCGGACCCGGCGGCGACGCCCGACTGGCCCGGTCTTCTTACCTCCGGCGAGGTGCTTCTGTGGTCCGGCCGGCCGGACTTTACCGGAACCGCGATTTTTGCCGGTTCGGTCTTCCTCTTCAGCCTCGTCGCCGGGCCAGCGGTGTTGCCGGTGCTTGCCTTTCCCGCAGGCGCCTTTTTCCTGTTCGCGCGGGATGCCTATGCGCTGACCGACCGCCGCATCCTCGTCCGCCGCCATCCCTTCGCCGGGGCGCCCCGGCTGCAGTCGCTGCCGCGGGCCGGCACCTGGCCCCAGCCCTACTGGTCCGGCGGCTGGCGCGGCCTGACCTTCACCGCCCCCGATGGCAGCCGCCTGCATTTCCGCCTGCTGAATCGCAAGACCATGGCGCATCTGATCGCGCTTTACGCCGCCCCGGACGGGAAGGCCCCGCGATGAACCCTGACCGCAAGCCCTCGAAGGACGACATGCGCAAGGGCGGCATGGTAGCCGTGGCCGTGCTGGTCTTCCTGGCCGTCTTCACCACTCTCTTCGTGTTGATGGGATAGCGATGGCGCGGATCGAGCCGGACGGGATCATGGGGCACGCGGTCCGGCCGGACCCGGACGAGGCGGTGCTGGAGGAGTTCCGCGCCGACCGGCTGGTCTACTGGAAGGCGCATCTGGTGATGGCGGTGGTCCTGGGCACCGTCGCGGGGCTGGTGCTGATCTGGCAGGGCAATCCCTTTCCGGCGGCCGGCCCGATCGGCGCGGCGATCGCCATCGCGGCGCGGGCGGCTTATCTGGCCTCCGAGGCGCTGTCCGACCGCTGGCTGCTGACCGGCCGCCGGCTGATCGGCCCGGCGGGCCGCAGCATTCCGCTGGCGCAGCTGCGCCTTGCCCGACCCTTCCTCGGCGCCGTGCAGATCGTCACCCTGTCAGGAGACAAGCATCTGATGAAATACCTCTCCGACCCGCAGGCCGCGGCCCGGCGGATTCTGACCGTGGCGGGGCGCGGATGACCGGCCCCGACGCCGACCGCGACGGCCCGCCGGTCTTCCTGCCCGAGCCCGTGCGGCCCGATCCCGCGCCAGAGACGGTCGAGGCCGACCGCGCGGAGCCGCCCCCCGCCGGCCGGGGCCAGCGGCTCGACCCGGCGCGGGACCGGCCGCAGCCGCGGCGCGGCCCGCCACCTTGGGCGCTGTGGCTGGGGCTGGTGGCGACGCTGGCGCTCTCCATCTCCGAGGGCTCGCCGATCCCCTTCCTGATGGGCGCGGCGGCCTTCTACCTCTTCCGCCGCCGCGGCAGGCCCTAGACCGGCTGGACAGACGCCGCCGCCGCCCCTACACGCCCGGACCGACGGGCCAGACAGAGACCGGACAGATGACCACGCTGCATTTCGCCAACGCCCGCCTGATCGATCCCGAGGCCGGGACCGACAGCCCCGGCAGCCTGACGGTCCGCGACGGCGCGATCCTCGGCCGCGACGCGAAGCTGCCGAAGGGGGCCGAGGTGGTGGAGTGCGGCGGCAAGTGCCTGGCCCCCGGCATCATCGACTGGGGGGTGAAGATCGGCGAGCCCGGCGAGCGGCACCGGGAATCTTTCCGCTCGGCGGGCCTCGCGGCGGCGGCGGGCGGCGTGACCACGATCATCGCCCGGCCCGACACCCTGCCCGCCATCGACACCCCTGAAGTGCTGGAATTCGTCACCCGCCGCGCCGCCGAATCCGCCCCCGTGCGCATCCGCCACATGGCCGCCCTGACCAAGGGCCGCGAGGGGCGCGAGATGACCGAGATCGGCTTCCTGCTGGACGCCGGCGCGGTGGCCTTCACCGATGTCTTCGCGGTGGCGCCCGACACCAAGGCGCTGTCCCGCGCGCTGACCTATGCCCGCTCCCTGGGCGCGCTGGTCGTCGGCCACCCGCAGGAGCCTGGCCTGTCGAAGGGCGCCTCGGCGACCTCCGGCAAGTTCGCCTCTCTCCGCGGCTTGCCCGCGGTGACGCCGCTGGCGGAACGGATGGGGCTGGAGCGCGACCTCGCGCTGGTCGAGATGACGCGCGCCAGCTACCACGCCGACCAGATCACCACGGCCGCCGCCCTGCCCGCCCTGCAACGCGCCCGGGCGGCGGGACTGGATGTCACGGCGGGGACCTCGATCCACCACCTGACGCTGAACGAATTCGACGTCGGCGACTACCGCACCTTCTTCAAGCTGACCCCGCCGCTGCGATCCGAGGACGACCGGCAGGCCGTCATCGCCGCGCTGGCGGACGGCACCATCGACGTGGTGGCCAGTTTCCACACCCCGGCCGACGAGGAATCGAAGCGCCGGCCCTTCGAGGAGGCCGCCACCGGCGCCGTGGCGCTGGAAACCTTCCTGCCCGCGGCGATGCGGCTTTACCACGGCGGTCACCTGACGCTGCCCGCGCTGTTCCGCGCCATGGCGCTGAACCCCGCCCGCCGCCTGGGCCTGCCGCAGGGGCGGCTGGCGGAAGGCGCCCCGGCCGATCTGGTGCTGTTCGACCCCGACGCGCCGTTCCAGCTGGACCGCTTCGCCCTGCGCTCGAAGTCGAAGAACACCCCTTTCGACGGCGCGCGGATGGAGGGTAAGGTGCTGGCGACATGGGTCGGCGGCGCGCAGGTCTTCGCCGCCTGAGGGGACGGACATGCCGGAACTGGTGACTGCAACCGACACGCTGGTCCTGACGGCGGTGCTGGCCTATCTCTTGGGGTCGATCCCCTTCGGCGTGCTGGTGACCCGGGCGATGGGGCTGGGCGACCTGCGCCGGATCGGCTCGGGCAACATCGGCGCCACCAACGTGCTGCGCACCGGCAACAAGGGCGCGGCTTTGGCGACGCTGCTGCTGGACGGCGGCAAGGGCGCGCTGGCGGTGGTGCTGGCGCGGGCCTTCCTGGGCGCCGAGGATGCCGCGCAGCTGGCGGGGCTGGCCGCCTTCCTCGGCCATCTCTATCCGGTCTGGCTGGGGTTCAAGGGCGGCAAGGGGGTGGCGACCTTCCTCGGCCTGATGCTGGCGCTGGACTGGCGCGTCGGGCTGGCCTGCTGCGCCACCTGGGCGGTGGCGGTGGCGGTGACCCGCATCTCCTCGGTCGGCGCGCTGGTGGCGGCGGCGCTGTCGCCGCTCTGGCTCTTCGCCTTCGACCACGGCCGGATGCTGCTGCTGACCATGATCCTGACCGTGCTGATCTACATCCGCCACGCCGCCAACCTCGCCCGCCTCAAGGCCGGGACCGAGCCGAAGATCGGGCAGAAGAAGCCGCAGGGCTGACATGAGCGACGGACTGCTCCTTGGGCTGTTCGGGCTGGTGCTGCTGGCAATCCTGCTGCTTCTGCTGGCCCGGAGCCGGAGATCGGCACATGAGGCGGATGCACGGCCGCAGGCGGTGGTGGACGGCTCGAACGTCATGCACTGGCAGGACAACACGCCCCGGCTCGGCCCGGTGATCGCGGTGCTGGACCTGCTGGACCGCCGCGGCTACCGCGCCGGGGTGATCTTCGATGCCAATGCCGGTTACAAGCTGACCGGCCGCTACCTGCATGACGGCGATTTCGGCGCGCTGCTGGGGATCGGCGCGGATCGCGTGCTGGTGGTGCCGAAGGGCACCCAGGCCGACCCGTTCCTGCTGACCCACGCCAGCGACGCCGATGCCATCGTGGTCAGCAACGACCGCTTCCGCGACCGGATCGCCGAATTCCCGAAGATGGGCCGGCCCGGACGCCTCGTCCGCGGCGGCTGGAAGGACGGCAAGCCCTGGCTGGATCTGCCGGAGCGGTGACGCACCGAAATCCGCGCGGAAATCGTCCCTAAAGGCTCGCCGCCTCGTAGATCGGGGCCAGCGACCCGCCCCATTCGTCGCGATACAGCTCCAGCCAGCGGTCGGCCTGCACCCTGCCCGAGGCCAGGCTTTCCATCAGCGGCGCCAGCAGCCGCTCCTCGCCATGGCCGCGCGCGGCCAGCCCGGCCTGCGACAAGGCCACCGCAGCGCGCGCCAGGTCCAGCAGCTTCACCCCGCCGGCCTCGCCCTGCAGGGCGGAGACCGAGGCGGCGACGCGCAGGCCCTGCCGGGTCTCGGCGTCGAAGCCCTTCACCAGGTCCCAGGCGGCGTCCAGCGCGGTCTGGTCATACATCAGCCCGGTCCAGAACGCCGGCAGCGCCACCAGATGCGCCCGGCTGCCGGCATCGGCGCCGCGCATCTCGATGTATTTCTTCACCCGCGCCTCGGGGAAGACGGTGGTCAGGTGGTCGGCCCAATCCGACAGCGTTGGCTTCTCGCCCGGCAGGGCGGGCAGCTTCCCGGCCATGAAGTCGCGGAAGGACTGGCCGAGCGCGTCGATGTATTTCCCGTCGCGGTAGACGAAATACATCGGCACATCCAGCACCCAGTCGGCATAGCGCTGGAAGCCCATCCCGTCCTCGAACACGAAGGGCAGCATCCCGGTCCGGCTGTCGTCCAGCCCCCGCCAGATGCGCGAGCGCCAGCTCTTGTGGCCGTTTTCCTTGCCCTCGAAGAAGGGGGAGGAGGCGAACAGCGCCGTCGCCACCGGCTGCAGCGCCAGCGCCACCCGCAGCTTCTGCACCATGTCGGCCTCGGACCCGTAGTCGAGGTTCACCTGCACGGTGGAGGTGCGATACATCATCTGGGTGCCATGGGTGCCGACGCGCCCCATGTAATCGGTCATCAGCCGGTAGCGCCCCTTCGGCATCACCGGCATCTGCGCGTGGGTCCAGTCCGGCGCGGCGCCGATGGACATGAAGCGGATGCCCAGGGGGCCGGCGATCTGCGCCACCTCCTCCAGGTGGTTGTCCAGCTCCGCCGCGGTCTCCGTCACCGAGACCAGCGGCGCGCCGGAGAGTTCGAACTGGCCGCCGGGCTCCAGGCTGATGTTGGCGCCGTTGCGGGTCAGGCCGATGGTGTTGTCGCCCTCGCGCACCGGCGACCAGCCGAAGCGCGCCTCCAGCGCCGCGAACAGGGCCGAGATCGAGCGGTCGCCGGCATAGGGCAGCGGCAGGCGCGAGTCGGTCAGCCAGCCGAATTTCTCGTGCTCGGTGCCGATGCGCCATTGCTCGCGCGGCTTGCAGCCGGACTCCAGCAGGCCCGCCAGCTGGTCGAAGCTCTCGATCGGTCCGCCGCCGGACTGGGGAATGGACATGGGCAGGCTCCGTCTGGGGGACAGGTCGTTTCGGCGGACACAGGTGTCTTGCCGATCAGGGATAGTCAAGGGACCCGGCGAAATCATCACAAAAGGTCATGGCAGAATTACAGCGGGGCCATGCCGCGGCCCGGACGCCGCCAGACCAGCCGGTCGGCCGCGCCGGGGGCGGGAAGGGTCTGGCCGGTGGCCGGGCCCTCGCCCGACAGGGCGGCGACCAGCGCGGCGGAGCTGAGGCCCGGCAGGGTGGAGAAGGCGTCGAACAGCGCCTCGGCCCCGGTGGAATCCAGCGGCACCAGCAGCACCTCCCCGTCGGCCTGCCGCAGCCGCCAGGCCCGGCGGCCCCGCAGGGTGAGCAGGCGGATCTCGGTCAACTCATCCAGGCTGACGCTGCCGCCGATGCGCGGGCCCATGTAGGTGACGCGGCCCTCGTCCAGCTCCACCAGGCCCGGCGCATCGCCCTGGCCGCGGAAGCGCAGCCGCCGCAGGCCGAGGACCAGCCAGCCGGCGCCGAGCGCCGCGACCATGCCGCCCCCCGCCGCCAGCAGCCAGCCACCGCGGGTGGCAGTCCAGAGGCCGAGCGCCAGCACCGCCGCGCCGAGGGCAGGCTCCGACCAGCGCTCCAGCCGGTCGCGCATCTCGGGACGGATGCCGGTCATCGCGGGGCCTGCCCGGCCGGTCTGGCGAAGGCCATCGCCTTCGCCACAGCGCAACGGTTCAACCTTCCCGGCCGGGCTTCAAAGGCCCGGCCAGCGCCCGCCCCGCCCCCGACGGGCGCTTCTCGCCCGCCGGGTCGGGCGCTGGCCTCCCGGGGTTTCGTGCCGACAGGTTTCCGGGTGACATGCCGGGCACGGGCGGGGGCGAGGCAGTGCCTCGCCTGTTCCCGCCCGGCCAAAGCACGAGGGGTCATTGCCAGTCCCCGAAGCGGGCTTGCCATAGGGTCAGCGCCGCCAGCGCCGCGGTCTCGGCCCGCAGGATGCGGGGGCCGAGCGAGACGGGGGTGACGAAGGGCAGCACGCGCAGCCGCTCGCGTTCCTCCGCCGCGAAGCCGCCCTCGGGGCCGATCAGGATCGCCGCCGGGTCGCCCGGGGCGCCGGGCCAGTCCGCCCCCTGCCCCGCCAGCGCCTCGTCGGCCCAGTAGAGGCGGCGGCCATCCCAGCCGGACAGCAGTTTCTCCAGCGGCTGCAACGCGCAGACCTCCGGCACGAAGGTGGCGCCGCATTGCTCGGCGGCTTCCACCGCATGGGCACGCTCCTTCTCGGCGCGGAAGCGGTCGCCGGAAAGGTAGCGGGTCGCCACCGGCAGAAGCCGCCGCACTCCCAGCTCCACAGCCTTTTCCACCAGGAAGGCGGTGCGCTCCTTGCGCAGGGGCGCGAACAGCAGCCAGAGGTCGGGGGGCAGGACCTGCGGCCGGACCTGCTCGCGGCAGACCAGCACCCCCCGGCGCTTCGCCGCTTCGGCCACCTCGGCCCGCCATTCGCCGTCCTGGCCGTTGAACAGCAGCACCGGGGCGCCGACCGGCAGCCGCATCACCGCGAAAAGATAGTTCGCCTGGCCCTCGGACAGGGCCACGGCTTGCCCCGGGCGAAGGGGCTGGTCTATGTGAAGTCGGACCTGTCGCTCTGCCATGGGGGAAACCTATGTCCCATAACACCGGAACGCCAGAGCCCGCGCAGCCCGGGCAAGTCGCCGATGCGCCGAAAGGCAACTGGGTGGACCGCTTCGCCCCGCCCCGCACCCGCCCCTTCCTGCGGCTCAGCCGAGCGGACCGGCCGATCGGGACATGGCTGCTCTATATCCCCTGCCTCTGGGGCGTGGCGCTGGCGGCGAATGTCGACGGCTTCCGGCCCTGGGACCTGTGGATCGCCGCCGGCTGCGGCATCGGCGCCCTGCTGATGCGCGGCGCCGGCTGCACCTGGAACGACATCACCGACCGGCACATCGACGGCTCGGTCGCCCGCACCCGAAGCCGCCCGCTGCCCTCCGGCCAGGTCACGGTGAAGCAGGCGCTGGTCTGGATGGCGGTGCAGGCCCTGATCGGCGCGCTGATCCTGTTCAGCTACAATCGCCTCGCCATCGCCCTGGGCGTCGGCTCGCTGGCGCTGGTGGCGATCTATCCCTTCGCCAAACGCTTCACCTGGTGGCCGCAGGCCTTCCTCGGCCTCGCCTTCAACTGGGGCGCGCTGCTGGCCTGGGCCGCCCATGCCGGGCAGGTCCCGCCCGGAGCCTTCCTGCTTTATGCCGCCGGCATCAGCTGGACGCTCTACTACGACACGATCTACGCCCTGCAGGACAAGGAGGATGACGCGCTGATCGGGGTGAAGTCCACCGCCCGGCTGTTCGGCAAGAATGCCGGGCGCTGGCTGGCGGGCTTCCTGCTGCTGGCGGTGCTGCTGCTGATGGCCGCCGTCATCGCCACCCTGCCCGCCGCCCGCGGCCCCTGGCCGATGCTGCTGGTGCTGGCCGGGGTCTGGGCGATGGGGGCGCATATGGTCCGGCAGATGCGGCTCTTGCGCCCCGACGACCCGGCCTCCTGCCTGCGCATCTTCAAGTCCAACCGCGACGCCGGGCTGATCCTTGTGCTGTTTCTTGCCGCAGCCGCGCTGGTCTGATTGATCCGGCCGGACAATCGCCCTAGGAAGCAGGGGGGGCCGGCCCCCGACTCCCCGCCTGCCCGACTCCCGCCTGCACGAGTGACCCTTGCCGAAGCGCCTTCTCCGCCTGTCCTCCACGCTTCTGGCCGCGCCGGCTTTCGCGGCCGCGGGGGTGGTGATGCTGGTCGTCGCCTTCCTCTCGGCCTTGGTGATCGAGATGCGGTCGGATGCCGTGGTCTCCTCGGGCCTGCAGGCCGCGGGGATGGACTGGGTGACGGTGGCCTCGGACGGGTTGCAGGTGCATCTCGCCGGCACCGCGCCGGACGAACGGGCGCGGTTCCGGGCGCTGAACCTGGTCGGCACCCTGGTCGATTCCAGCCGCATCCGCGATTCGCTGGAGGTGACGCCGGCCTCGGCGCTGGCTGCCCCGCGCTTCTCGGTCGAGATGCTGCGCAACGACGACGGCATCCAGCTGATCGGCCTTTTGCCCGAACAGCCCGAGGCCGGCGGCATCGACGAGGCCGCGCTGGTCGCCGCCGCCGAGGCGATGACACCGGGGATCGAGGTCGACAACCTGCTGGAGGCCGCCGCCTGGCCGGCGCCGGAGGCCTGGAACGACGCGCTGACCTTCGGGATCGAGGCGCTGAAGATGCTGAAACGCTCCAAGGTCTCGGTCGCGGCCGACCGGGTGGAGGTGACGGCCATCGCCGAAAGCGCCGCCGAGAAGCGCCAGCTGGAAGCCGCGCTGAACGCCCGGCGGCCCGAGGGGCTGCGGCTGGTGCTGGAGATCTCGGCGCCGCGGCCGGTGCTGACGCCCTTCACCCTGCGCTTCATCAAGGACGACCAGGGCGCCCGCTTCGACGCCTGCGCCGCCGACAGCGAACGCGCCCGCCTGACCATCCTGCGCGCGGCCGAAGCGGCGGGCCTGCCCGCGGGGGCCGACTGCACCATCGGCCTGGGCGTCCCCACCCCCCGCTGGGCCGAAGGCGTGGCGGCCGGGATCAAGGCGGTGGCGGAACTGGGCAATGCCACGCTGACCTTCTCCGACGCCGATGTCAGCCTGCTGGCGGGCGACAGCGTGGCGCAGGGCGATTTCGACCGGGTGGTGGGCGAGTTGCGCGCGGCGCTGCCGCCGGTCTTCTCGCTGGATGCGCAGCTGCCGAAGAAGGAAGCGGCGCAGGGCCCGGCGGAATTCACCGCGAAGCTGACGCCCGAAGGCCGGGTGGAACTGCGCGGCCGGCTGACCGACGAGGCGCAGCAGGCCGCGGTGGACGCCTTCGCCCGCGCCTCCTTCGGCGCCTCGAAGGTCTATGTCGCCACCCGGCTGGACCCCGACCTGCCCGACGGCTGGCCGATCCGGGTGCTGGCCGGGCTGGAGGCGCTGGCGGTGCTGCACGACGGCAACCTCCTGGTGCGCGCCGACACCGTCGAGGTGAAGGGCGTCGCCGGCAGCCTGGACGCCCGCGCCCGGGTGACGCAGATCCTGTCGGGCAAGCTGGGCCAAGGCCAGACCTTCCGCGTCGACGTGACCTATGACGAGGAGCTGGACCCCTTCGCCGCTCTGCCCACGCCCGAGGAATGCGCGGCCGAGGTCAAGGCCGTGGTCTCGGCGCAGAAGATCACCTTCACCCCCGGCTCGGCCGAGATCAGCAGCGACTCGCTGCCGGTGATCGCCAAGCTGGCCGAGGTGCTGAAGGACTGCCCCGCCCTGCCGATGGAGATCGCCGGGCATACCGACGCGCAAGGGTCGGAGAGCGGCAACAAGGCCCTCAGCCAGGCCCGGGCCGAGGCGGTGCTTCTGGCGCTGCAAGGGCGGCGGGTCGATGTCTCGGGCATGACCGCGGTCGGCTATGGCGAGGGCGTGCCGATCGCCGACAACGGCACCGAGGAAGGGCGCGAGGCCAACCGGCGGATCGAATTCGTGCCGAAGCTGGCCGCCGCCGCGCCGGCCGGGGAAACCGCCGCCGCCGCCCCCGCTGCCGCGCCTGCGGCGGAGGGGCCTGACTTCTCGGGCGACACCTCGCCCTCTGTCGCGCCGACGGAAAAGACGATACGGCCGAAGCCGCGCCCCGAGACGCAGGACGGCTGAAGACAGGACAAGACAGGGCATGAACCGCACCGAATTCGTCATCGCCACCGCGATCATCCTGCTTCTGGCCTTCGCCATGGGCTGGTTCACCCACTGGCTCCTGCACCGCTTCGCCCGGGTGGCCGGCAACGACCTGGCCGAGATGGACCGCATGGCCCAGGCCCTGCACGAGGCCGAGGAGGTCCGCGACCAGGCGGTGATCTACCTGGAGCAGCGCGAGGGCGAGCTGATGAACCAGATCGCCCAGACCGAGGCCGAGTTGCGCGCCGCGATGGACGGGCTGCGCGACGCCCGGCAGGAGGCCGAGGAGATGCGCGCCTATATCGAGCGGATGCACGCCAACGGCTGACAAGGCTCATCGAGCACTTCGTGCACTCTTCGCGAGATCTCACGAGGAGGACACGAAGTGCCCGACGAGTGCCCGGCATCCCTCCAGCCCCCGGCGACTTGCGGCGCCAACTGGACCTAATCCCGGCACGGAACTGGACAACACGGCCCCCGCCGTGGCATCCCGCGGCATCCCTTTCGAACGGAGGCTCCCATGCTCGATTCCGTGACCAACCTGCGCGACCTGCTGAATGATCCCTCGCTGCTGGCCACCAAGGCCTATGTCGCCGGAGAATGGGTGGATGCCGCCGACGGCGCCACCTTCCCGGTGGTCAACCCCGCCCGCGGCGACGTGATCTGCGAGGTCCCGGACCTGTCGCGCGCCGAGGCCGCCCATGCCATCAAGGCCGCCCATGCCGCGATGAAGGACTGGGCCGCCCGCCCCGCCAAGGAACGCGCCGTCATCATGCGCAAGTGGTTCGACCTGATGATGGCGAACCAGGACGACCTGGGCATCATCCTCTGCGCCGAGATGGGCAAGCCGCTGGCCGAGGCCAAGGGCGAGATCGCCTATGGCGCCAGCTTCATCGAATGGTTCGGCGAAGAGGCCAAGCGCGTCTACGGCGAGACCATCCCCGGCCACCAGCGCGACAAGCGGATCACCGTGATCCGCCAGCCGATCGGCGTCGTCGCCTCGATCACGCCCTGGAACTTCCCCAACGCGATGATCACCCGCAAATGCGGCCCGGCGCTGGCCGTAGGCTGCGGCTTCGTCGCCCGCCCCGCCGCCGAGACGCCGCTGTCGGCGCTGGCGCTGGCGGTGCTGGCGGAACGGGCCGGGCTGCCGAAGGGCATCTTCTCGGTGATCACCTCGCGGAAATCCTCGGAGATCGGCAAGGAGTTCTGCGAGAACCCGCTGATCCGCAAGCTGACCTTCACCGGCAGCACCGAGGTCGGCCGCATCCTGCTGCGCCAGGCCGCCGAGCAGGTGCTGAAATGCTCGATGGAGCTTGGCGGCAACGCGCCCTTCATCGTCTTCGACGACGCCGACCTGGATGCGGCGGTGGCGGGCGCGATGATGTCGAAGTTCCGCAACAACGGCCAGACCTGCGTCTGCGCCAACCGGATCTATGTCCAGTCCGGCGTCTACGACGCCTTCGCCGCCAAGCTGCGCGACGCGGTGGCGCGGTCGAAGGTCGGCGACGGCCTGAAGGAAGAGGTGCAGTTCGGCCCGCTGGTCAACTTCGCCGCTGTCGAGAAGGTCGAGGAGCATATCGCCGACGCCACCTCGAAAGGCGCCAAGGTCGAGATCGGCGGCGCGCGGCACGAGCTGGGGGGCAACTTCTTCCAGCCGACCGTGCTGACCGGCGTCACCGACGAGATGATCGTGACCAACGAGGAAACCTTCGGCCCGGTCGCCCCGCTCTTCCGCTTCGAGACCGAGGAAGAGGTGATCGAGAAGGCCAATGCCACCATCTTCGGCCTGGCCTCCTATTTCTACGCCCGCGACATCGGCCGCATCACCCGGGTGCAGGAGGCGCTGGAATACGGCATCGTCGGCGTGAACACCGGCATCATCTCGACCGAGGTCGCGCCCTTCGGCGGGGTCAAGCAATCCGGCCTCGGCCGCGAGGGCAGCCGCCACGGGATGGAGGACTTCCTGGAGATGAAATACATCTGCCTCAGCATCTGAGTCCCGCTTCAGGGGCAGGAAACGGCAGGGGGCGGGTCCGCGGGGACCCGCCCCTTTTCGCTGTCCGGCGCCGTGCAACCCTCTGGAATCCCTGCCGCTATCCGATAACGCCCCGGCGATTTTGCCTAGCAGGGCGCGGCGTCCCAGATTGGCCCCATCGCACCACTGCTCGGGTGCAGAACCGTTCATGGAAAGGACCGGACATGCTGCCGCTCTTCAACACCAAGGCCATCGCCACCGCCGCCGCGCTTGCGGTGGCCGCAACCGCCGCCGCCCCCGCCCATGCCTGGGGCAAGAAGGAACAGGGCTTCGTCGCCGGCGCCCTGACCGCGATCATCATCGACGAACTGATCGAGAACAACCGCCACCGCAAGGCCGCGCCCACCTACCGCGAGCCGGTCTACCGCGACCCCGGGCCGCGCTACGACACGCCCCGCTACGGCTCGGTCTATTCGACCCCGGCGGCGCAGGCCTTCAACAGCTATTCCAGGGCCGAGCGCAAGGCGATCCAGCGCAGCCTGCGGGCCTACGGCTATTACCACGGCGGCATCGACGGGTCCTTCGGCCCGGGCACCTACAATGCCATCGTCGCCTATGCCCGCGCCTCGGGCGCCTCCGGCCACCTGAACTCGGCCGGCGGGGTCTATGCGCTCTACGACGGCCTGCTCTACTGACGCCCCCGCCGGGCAGGCCCCGGCCCCTGTCCCTTCGCGGGACGGGGGCCTTTTCGCTTACGGGCCGAAGCCCGGATCGGGCGAGACATCCCAGCTGAACCAGGTGGCGTCGCTGACCTGGCGGCCGTCGGTGATCACCGCCGCCGCCATCTCGGGCCGCACCGGGGCGCCGCTGCGCTGGTATTCCCAGTCCAGCGCCAGCGTCCCGGCCGGACTGTCGCCGGCGGTCAGGCTGAAGCGGAAGCCCGGGTTGGCCAACCGCACCGGGTCCGGCGCGATGAACTCCATCGGCGCATTGCCGACCCGGATGTGGTGCCGGAAGATCGCCGGGCCGCCTACGTCCAGCGGCGCCCGCCGCGGCCCCGTCAGCCGCTCCGGCAGGTTGGAGGCGAAATCCTCGGTGCCGAAGGGGAAGTCCCGCTCCACCGCCGATCCGCGCAGCGCCTCCTGCGGCAGCAGGTAGCGTTCCACCATCTCCAGCCGGTTCTGCGCACGGTCGTCCCGCATCTCCATCTCGCGGACCATCACCAGCCCGGGATAGCGCCCGGCGTAATAGTCCAGGTAGTCGCGCGACAGGGCGGAGGCCGGGTTGGTCGCCCATTTCTGCCGCATCGAATCCGCCGCCCCGCCGCGATAGACCGACCGCACCTCCAGCCCCAGGCCAAGCGCGGTGAAGGCATAGGTCTCGGTCACGTCGGTGGACCAGCCCTGCTCGGGCGTCACCGGGATCGGCTCCAGCTCCAGCTGCTCCGGGCCGGTCAGCGGCAGCGCCCAGCCGAAGGGCGGCGGGGCGGCGGTGTCGAAGCCGCCGCCCTGGTGGCTGGCGGTCGGGTCCACCCAATGCGCGCGGCCGTCGTGCCAGATCCGGACGATGGCATGGTCGAAGGCGCCCAGCATCGGCACTTCCCCGGGCAGGGCGGGACCGGCGTCCACGTCGGTCAGCGCCACCGCCGCCTCCAGCCCCAGCCGCTTCAGGATCACCGCCAGCAGCAGCGCCTTGTCCTTGCAGTCGCCGAAGCCCGAGGCGATCACCTCCTGCGGCTTGCGCGCCCAGTAGCCGCCGGCGCCCACCGACAGCGAGACATAGCGCAATTCGTCCTGCACCAGCCGCAGCGCCGCGAAAGCGCGGGTCTCGGGGTCTTCACTGGCCGCGGCGATGGCGGCCACCTTCGCATCCCATTCCGGGGTCAGCGGATAGTCGGCAGCATAGTAGGGCGTCACCGCCGCAGAGATCGGGCCCCAGTCCGTCAGGGCCGACAGCCGCAGGATCGCGCCCTCCTCATGCCCCGGGGGAATGTTGTCCTCCCACCGCTCGGGCACATGGTTGACCCGCTGCCATTCGTGCCGCACCAGCCCCCCGGCGACCGGCGAGGAGACATGCGTCACCCGCTCCGGCAGCGGCGCCTGGTTGAAGCCCCAGTCCTCGGGCCACAGCACCACGGTGCGCGACAGCTGCACCGGCACGCCCCATTCCAGCACCGACCAGACCGCCCGCTCGCCCTCGGCCACCATCGGCTTCATCTCGCGGATGCTGGCATAGTCGACGATGTCGCCCACCCGCAGGTCCGGCACCTGGATCCAGGCGGTCAGGGTGCCGTCGATGATGCCCTGCTCCAGCCGCTCCTCGCGCCGCAGCACCTCTTCGCGCAGGCTGTCGCGCAGGTCGATCTCCTTGCCGCCGCGGATCACCGCCAGCCGGGTCAGCACCACCCGGTCGAAGCGGGGATCGTAGTCGAAGCTGATCGTCGCCGCCCGCTCCAGCCCCGCCCGGTCGGTGACCAGAAGCGCGGTGCGGGCATAGGACAGCGCAGTGTCGCCCTGCCAGTGCCGCTGGTGGTCCGACAGGATGTAATGCACTCCGTCCAGCGACTGCGCCAGCAGCGTCTCGTCCACCGCCGGCAGCGGCAGGTCGTCCACCCAGTCCGGCGCATCGGCGCGGACCAGTCCGGCGTCCTGCGCCAGCACGGGCAGGGCGAGGCAGAGAAAGGCGCAAAGGGCGATCAGGGCACGCATGAACCACCGCATGTCTGGGGATGGCGCCAGCCTAGGCGAGCCGGGCGGGGCAGGCAAGGCGAGGGCCGGGGGATCGGCGGAGAGAGGAAATCGGCCCCGCGCGGCCCAAGGATTGCCGCCGCCCGCGCGTCTGCTATCCATCATGCTGATGGACACGGCCGACGAAACCCTTGGACTTGCCGCCGCGCAGGGCGACCGCGCGGCCTTCGCCACGCTGGTCGCGCGCCACTACGACCGCATTCACGGCCTGGCCTGGCGGCTGACCGGCAGCAAGGCCGAGGCCGAGGACCTGACCCAGGACATCTGCGCCGCCCTGCCCGCCAAGCTGCGCGGCTGGCGGGCCGAGGCGCGCTTCACCACCTGGCTTTACCGCGTGGTGGTCAACGCCGCGCACGACCTGCGGCGGCGGCAGGCCACGCGGGCCAGGGCTGCGCAGGGCTGGGGCGACTGGGAGATCGCCCGGCAGGACGAGATCGCCACCCAGGCGGAAGCCTTGGACTGGCTGACCGTCTCGATGCGGCGGCTGTCGCCGGAACTGCGCGACACGGTGGCGCTTGTCCTCGGGGAAGAGATGACCCAGGCCGAGGCGGGCGCAGTCCTCGGGGTTTCGGAAGGCACCATCGCCTGGCGCATGTCGGAGGTGAAGAAGCGGCTGAAGGCCATGGCCGCGGAGGAAGCGAAATGAGCGACGACCTCGATCTCAAGGCCCTCAAGGCGGCATTGCGCGCCGCTCCCGCCGCCGATCCGCAGGCCCGCGAGGCCGCGCTGAAGCTGGCGATGGAAAATTTCGACCGCCTCCAAGGAAGCACCGCGCCTTCGCGTTCCAGTCAGGACCGCCCGCAAAGGGCGGGGTTCCTGAACGGAGTGCTTTCCATGCTGAATTTCCTCACCTCCCGGCCCGCCCTTGCGGCCTCCACCTCCGTCGCGGCGCTGGTGATCGGCGTGGCCGTCATCCTGCCCGCCACCCGCAACAACACCCCGCCGGTGGCCCCCAAGACCGAAGCCCCCACGGCGCCGGTCCCGGTCCCCGCACCGGCAGGGACCGCCGCTGCCCCGGCCGAGGACGACGCGCGCCTTGCCGCCCCGGCCCCGGACCAGCCCGCCGAACCTTCCGCCGACGCCGCCCCGGCGGTCGAGGCTCCGGCCGGGGCCGATGCGGCCGCGGTCGTCGCCGAGGCGGAGGCCGACCTGGGCTCCGGCGGCCAGCCCCGGGTCAGGAAGGAACGCGCAGCCGACGGGATCATGGCCGAGGAAGCGGGCGCACCCTATCTGGCTGCACCCGCCGCCGCCCCGGCCCCGGTTCCCGACATCCAGCCGCTGCCGCTGCCGGACACCGAGGAATATTCCACCGCCGAGGCCAACCCGGTGAAGATCACCGCCGAGGAGCCGGTCTCCACCTTCTCGACCGATGTCGACACCGCCAGCTACGCCATCGTGCGGTCGACCCTGAACATGGGGATGCTGCCAACGCCCGAGCAGGTGCGGGTCGAGGAGATGGTGAACTACTTCCCCTATGCCTACCCGGTGCCGGAACCCGGCCAGGCCTTCCGCACCACCGTCTCGGTGATGCCGACGCCCTGGAACGAGGGCACGCGGCTGGTGACCATCGGGCTGCAAGGCGCCCTGCCGGAGACCGAGGCGCGGCCGCCGCTGAACCTGGTGTTCCTGATCGACACCTCCGGGTCGATGGAGGACCCCAACAAGCTGGGCCTGCTGAAACAGTCGCTGGCGCTGATGCTGCCGGAACTGCGGCCCGAGGACGAAATCTCCATCGTCACCTACGCCGGGTCCGCCGGTCAGGTGCTGCCGCCGACCAAGGCCGCCGACCGCGACGCCATCCTTGCCGCGCTGGACAACCTGACCGCCGGCGGCTCCACCGCCGGGGCGGAGGGGCTGGAACTGGCCTATCAGGTGGCGAAGGGGATGCAGGCGGAAGGCGAGGTCAGCCGCATCCTGCTGGCGACCGACGGCGACTTCAACGTCGGCGTGTCGGACCCCGAGGGGCTGACGGCCTATGTGGCGAAGAAGCGCGCGCAGGACGGGGTGTATCTCTCGGTCCTTGGCTTCGGGCGCGGCAACCTGGACGATGCCACGATGCAGGCGCTGGCGCAGAACGGCAACGGCCAGGCCGCCTATATCGACACGCTGTCCGAGGCGCGGAAGGTGCTGGTGGACCAGCTGACCGGCGCGCTCTTCGCCATCGCCGAGGATGTGAAGGTGCAGGTCGAATGGAACCCGGCGCAGGTCGCGGAATACCGGCTGATCGGCTACGAGACCCGGGCGCTGAAGCGCGAGGATTTCAACAACGACAAGGTGGACGCGGGCGAGATCGGCGCCGGGCTGCAGGTGACGGCGATCTACGAGGTGACGGCCCCGGGGTCGGACGCGCTGCTGAACGACCCGCTGCGCTATGGCGCGGCCCCGGCCGGGCCGACCGAAGGGGAACTCGGCTTCCTGCGGCTGCGCTGGAAGGCGCCGGGGGCCGAGGACAGCCAGCTGATCGAGACGCCGATCACCGGGCAGGAGCCCGCCACCGACGAGGCCCGCTTCGCCGCCGCCGTCGCCGGCTTCGGCCAGTTGCTGCAAGGGTCGGTCTATCTGGGCGACTGGGGGTGGGACCAGGCGGTGGAGCTGGCGCTGTCGGCCCGGGGCGAGGACCCCTACGGCTACCGCATCGAGGCGGTGAACCTGATGCGGCTGGCGGCCACGCTGGACCGCTGAGCCCCTCCTCCTTCGCCTTCGGCTTGTCGTCGGCGACGAGAAGCGAAGCGCACGAGGAGCAAAAGAAAAAGGCCCGGGCGGCGATGCCCGGGCCTTCCTCATCCGTCGGACGGGATCAGTTCACCGTTTCGGCCTTGGCTTCGATGGCCGGGGCGGCCTCGGCCGGCCGGGAGATCTCGATCCGGCGCGGACGGGCGGCCTCGGGGATTTCCCGGGCCAGGTCGATGTGCAGCATCCCGTGTTCATGGGACGCGCCCGTCACCTTCACATGGTCGGCCAGCGCGAAGCGGCGCTCGAAGGCGCGGGTGGCGATGCCGCGGTGCAGGTAGGTCTTCTCGGCGTCGGCCTCGGCCTTGCGGGCGGCGACGTAGAGATGGCCGTCCTTCACCTCGACCGACAGTTCCTCGGGCGTGAAGCCCGCGACTGCGATCGAGATGCGATAGGCATCCTCGGCGGTCTTCTCGATGTTGTAGGGCGGATAGGTCGGCTGGGCCACATCGGCCGACAGCACCCGATCCATCAGGTCGGCCACCCGGTCGAAGCCGACGGTGGCACGGTAGAGCGGAGCGAAATCGAAGCTGCGCATGGGTCATCCTTTCACGAAAGCGATGCGTCTGGTGCCCGCCCCATCGCGGGGCCGGGCGGGTTCCCCGGGCCCTGTCGTGGCGCCCGGATGCGGATGATCTGGGGAAGGCGGGGCGGGGATTCAAGACCCCCGGGGGACGAGCTTCTGCGACGCGGAGGCGGGCGGGAGAAGGCGAGGCGCTGTCTCGCCCCCGCCCGTGCGGATGGGTTCGCCCGGAGACGGTGGCCGCGGGCGCTGGCCGGGCCTTTGAGGCCCGGCCGGTCCCGGTTGAAACGGTGCGCGGTGGCGAAGGCGATGGCCTTCGCCAAGGCAGCCGGCGGTGGTAGGGTCGCCCCCACCCTGCGAGACCGCCGGCCCGAGCGGAAGCGTTTGGGTCAAGCCCGGGACCGCCCCTACGGCGAGACGAACCTCGCGCCGATGTCGCGGCTGCTGCCGTCGCCGGTGCCGATCCGGCGGACGCCGGGCCGGGACACCGGCTCGGAGATTCCGACCAGCGCCTGCCCGGTCGCCAGCTGCTTCTTCAGCGCCGCCACCGCGCCCGGCAGTTCCATCCCGAAGGCCAGCTGCCCGCGCTCGGTCGGCCCACCCGCCGAGATGATCGCCACGATCTGCGCCCGTCCACCGCTCCGGTCCAGCACCGGCGCGCCCGAGGCGCCAAAGGTCACGTCGCAATCCAGCGCCACCAGCGGCCCCGACCGCTCCAGCACCCGGCATTCGCGCTGCCAGCTCAGCATCTCCTCGCGCCCCACGGCGTAGGAGACCACCGAGACCGCATCGCCCGTGCCCGGCGCCTTCACCACGAAGGGCGCCGCCACCGCCGCCGGGATCGCCGAGGTCAGCTGCAGCAGCGCCACGTCGTTCTGCACGTTCCGCTGCGACACCGGCGACAGCGGATCATAACCCGGCAGCACCGCCACCCGCCGCACCAGCGATTCCGCGATGGCCTCGCCCCCGGCATAGCCGGCGCGGAAGACCATCCGCCCCGGGTCCTCGGGCTGGCCGTCCGCGCCATGGACGCAATGCGCCGCGGTCAGCACCAGGTCGGTGGCGATCAGCGTGCCGGTGCAGAAATTGCCGCCGCCGAGGTCCAGCCGCCCCACCGCCTCCCAGCCCAGCAACTGCTCGCGCCGGGTCAGTGGCTCCAGGCCGGTATTGTCGGCCGCCGCCGGCGCTGCCAGGGCTGCCAGCAGGACCGCAAACCTCATGGCGAGACGAACTTGGCGCCGCCCGAAAGCCCGCCCTTGATCACCCGGACCCCGGCGGCGCGGCCTGCGCCTTCCTTCGCCATCTCGGCCTCCAGCACCTTCAGCGGCTCCTCCAGCGGCACCGCCAGCGCCACCTTCCGGCCCTCCATCTCGGCCTTGGCCGAGATCACCGAGACCACCCGCGCCACCCCGCCCTCGACCGAGAACACCGGCGCGCCGGAGGAGCCGAAGTCGATGTCGCAGGACAGGATCAGCGCCGGCCGGGTGGAGGCGATGACCGCGCAGCCCTCTTGGATCGAGGGCACCTCGGCGCGGTCCATCGCATAGCTGACCACGCTGACGGTGGCGCCGGTGCCGGGCCGCACGTCGGTGGCGAAGGGCGGCAGCTGCGGCAGCAGGATCGGCTGGTCCAGCTCCAGCAGCGCAAGGTCATAGGCCACCCGCTCCATCTCGTCCTCGCCGGAATAGATGTAGTCGGGATGCGGCACGGATCGGCGGACGCCGCGATAGGCCTCGGCCCTTCCGTTGCGCCAGCCGGCCTGGAAGCTGATCTGGTCGTCCGGCGTCCGCGCGCCGGTCTCCTTGTCGTAAAGGCAATGCGCCGCGGTCAGCACCCGCTGCGGGTCGATCAGCACCCCGGTGCAGAAGCCCCGCCGCCCCATCATCAGCTTGCCGACCGACTCCCAGCCGCGGGCGTCGTCCGCCGTCAGCATCCCCACCAGCCCGCTGTCCTCGGCAATCGCGGGGGCCGTCGCAGGGGCCGCCAGGAGCGCGAGGACGAGGGCGAAGATCGGGCGCATGGCGTCTCCTGCTGGTGTCCCTGCGGGCTAGGGGAAAATTCGGGCACTTTTGTGGCGGGTCACTCCGCCAGCGCCCGCGGCCTCGGCCCGCCGGTGGCCCAGTCCAGCAGTTCCACGGTATGCACCACCGGCACGCCGGTGCCCGATCCGATCTGCATCATGCAGCCGATGTTGCCGGCAGCGATCACCTGCGGCGCCTTGGCCTCCAGCGTCGCCACCTTGCGCCGCTTCAACTCGGCGCTGATCTCCGGCTGCAACAGGTTGTAGGTCCCGGCCGAGCCGCAGCAGAGGTGGCTGTCCGCCGGCTCCACCACCTCGAAGCCCGCCCGCTTCAGCAAGTCCTTCGGCGCGGCTTTCACCTGCTGGCCGTGCTGCAGGGAGCAGGCGGCGTGATAGGCCACCCGCAGGCCCTTCGGGGCGCCCTCGGGCAGGCCCAGCCTGACCAGCAGCTCGCTGACATCCTTCGCCATTCCGGCCACCGTGGCCGCATCTTCGGCGAGGGGATCGTTGCGGAACATGTGGCCATAGTCCTTCACCGTGGTGCCGCAGCCGGAGGTGTTGATCACCACCGCATCCAGCCCCGCCCCGCGCTTCTCGGCCATCCAGGCGCGGATATTGGCGGCGGCAGAGGTGTGGGCCAGCGCCTCCTTGCCCATGTGGTGGGTAAGCGCCCCGCAGCAGCCTTGGCCCTTCGCCACCACCACCTCGCAGCCCAGCCTTCGCAGCAGCCGGATGGTGGCATCGTTGATGTCGGTGTCCAGCGCCTTCTGCGCGCAGCCGGTCAGCAGCGCCACCCGCATCCTTGCCGCGCCTTCCGCCGGGAAGACCTGCGGATCGTCGTTGCGGCTGACCGGCGGAATGCGCTTCGGCGCCATCTCCAGCATCGCCCTGACCCGCGCATCCGGCACCAGCCGCCGGACCGGCCGCGCCAGCCTGGCGGCGAAAAGCGCCAGCCGGAACCGCTCGGGATAGGGCAATAGCCGCGCCAGCACCGCCCGCAGCAGCCGGTCCATCAGCGGCCGCCGATAGGTCCGCTCCACATGCGCCCGGGCGTGGTCGACCAGATGCATGTAATGCACCCCGCTCGGGCAGGTGGTCATGCAGGCGAGGCAAGACAGGCAGCGGTCGATGTGCTTCACCGTCTTCTCGTCGGCGGGCCGCCCGGCCTCCAGCATGTCCTTGATCAGGTAGATGCGGCCGCGGGGGCTATCGAGTTCGTCGCCGAGCACCTGATAGGTCGGGCAGGTGGCGGTGCAGAAGCCGCAATGGACGCAGGCCCGCAGGATCTCGTTCGCCCGGGCGATGCCGGGGTCCTGCAACTGCTCGGGGGTGAAGGAGGTCTGCATCAGATCAACCCCCGGTTCAGGATGCCGCGCGGATCGAACGCGGCCTTCAGCCCGGCGGACAGGGCCGCCACCTCCGCCGCCTCCGGTGCGAAGGGCGAGGCCCCGGCGCCCCGGATCAGCGCGGCCTGCCCGCGCCCGGCGATGGCCGTCCGCAGCGCCTCCCCCTGCCCCTCCGGCAGCAGCAGCCAGACCAGCCCGCCGCCGCGGTCGAACACCGCCTCGCCGCCGACCGCCGCCGCTACCTCCGCCGCCGCCGAGGGCACCAGCGCCAGCCGCCACAGGTCGCCCGGCCTGCCGGCCAGCGCCGTCACCTCCCGCACCTCCCGCCACAGTGCGGCACTTGCGGTCCCCTCCAGCACCGTCGCATCCCCCGCCAGCATCTGCCGCAACCGCCCGAGGCGATAGGAGACCGACCCCGCCATCCCCTCGACCCGCAAGAGCGAGCGCCCGGCCACCCGCGCCGCGCCCGAAACATCGAAGGGCGAGCCGAGCGCCCGGCGCAGCGCCGCCAGCCCGGCGGCATCGTCCAGCCCCTCCAGCACCAGCGTCGCCTCCGCCTCCGGCATCGCCTGCAGCTTGAAGGAGACCTCGCTCAGCACCCCGAGGACGCCATGGCTGCCGGCCATCAGCTTCACCAGATCGTAGCCGGTGACGTTCTTCATCACCCGGCCGCCGTTCTTCACCACCTCGCCGCGGCCGGTGACGAAGCGCACCCCGATCATCGCATCGCGGCAAGCCCCCGCCTGCACCCGCCTTGGGCCGCTGGCATTGGCCGCCGCCACCCCGCCGATGGTCGACACCCCCTCGCGCCCTAGCAGCCCCCGCAGGTCCGGCGGCTCGAAGGCCAGCCGCTGCCGCTCGGACGCCAGCAGCGCCTCCACCTCGGCCAGCGGCGTCCCCGCCCGCACCACCAGCGTCAGCGCCGCCGGCTCATAGAGGACCACGCCGGCAAGGCCAGAGGTTTGCAGCACCTCCCCCTCTGCACCGCCGACAAACCGCGTCGCGCCGCCACGGATCACCAGAGGCCCCACCGACCCGGCCACCGCCTCCGCCAGTTCCGCTTCGCTTGCCGGGCGCATGTCCCCTGTCTTCCTTTCGACAAAAATACTCCGGGGGTCCGGGGGCTGGCCCCCGGCGCTTTCAACCCGCGCGCCGCCCGGCACTTGCCGCCAGCGGAAACACCTTCGCCGGGTTCAGCAGCCAGCCCGGATCGAACACATCCTTCACCCGCATCTGCGCCTCCAGATCAGCGGCCGAGAACTGCACCCCCATCAGGTCGCGCTTCTCGATCCCCACGCCATGCTCGCCGGTCAGGCAACCGCCCACCTCGACGCAGAGCTTCAGGATCTCGGCCCCGAAGGCCTCGCAGCGCTCCAGATCGCCGGGCCTGTTGGCATCGTAGAGAATCAGCGGGTGCATGTTGCCGTCGCCGGCGTGGAAGACGTTGCCGACCTCCAGCCCGAAGTCGCGGCTCATCTCGCCGATCCGCCGCAGCACCAGCGGCAGGGCGGAAACCGGGATGGTGCCGTCCAGGCACATGTAGTCGTTGATCTGCCCCATGGCGCCGAAGGCCGACTTGCGGCCCAGCCAGATGCGGCGGGCCTCGTCCTCGTCGCCGGCCTCGCGGAACTCCACCGGGTCGTGGGCCAGCACGATCTGGCGGATGCGCCCCAGCTGCTCGGCGATCTCGGCCTCCGACCCCTCGACCTCGATGATCAGCAGCGCCTCGCACTCCGGGTAGCCGGCGCGGGCAAAGGCCTCGCAGGCGCGGATGCAGGGGCGGTCCATGAACTCGATCGCCACCGGCAGGATGCCCGCCCGGATGATGTCGGCCACGCAGGCCCCTGCCACCTCGTTCGAGGAGAACCCCGCCAGCACCGGCCGCGCGCCCTCGGGCTTCGGCAGGATGCGCAGCCAGGCCTCGGTCACCACGCCGAGCTGCCCTTCGGAGCCGCAGACCACGCCCAGCAGGTCCAGTCCCGAAGGCTCGCCCCAGGGTCCGCCCAGGGTGATCACGGTGCCATCCATCCGCACCAGCCGCACCCCCAAGAGGTTGTTGGTCGTCACCCCGTATTTCAGGCAATGCGCCCCGCCGGAATTCATGGCGATGTTGCCGCCGATGGCGCAGGCCAGCTGGCTGGAGGGGTCGGGGGCGTAGAAGAACCCCTCCGCCTCCACCGCGCCGGTGACGGAGAGGTTGGTCCGCCCGGTCTCGACATGGACGAAGCGGTTGTCGTAATCGGTCTCCAGCACCGCGGTCATCCGCGCAAGGCCGAGGATCACCGAATCCGCCGTCGGCATCGCGCCCCCGGCCAGAGAGGTGCCGGCGCCGCGGGGCACGACCGGGACGCCCTCCTCATGGCAGACCCGCAGCGCGGCCGAGACCTCGGCGGTCGTCCGCGGCAGCACCACGGCCAGCGGCAGGCAGCGATAGGCGGATAGCGCGTCGCATTCGTAGGCCCGGGTCTCGGCCTCGTCGCCGATCAGCGCGTCTTTCGGCAGGACAGCGGCCAGCCGCGCCAAGATGCGGGCCTTGCGGGCAAGGATGCTGGCGTCGGGCGACGGCATGTCCATGGCTGATCCCCGGTGAATTGGTCAGATCATATAACCACTTCCGGCCATGAACAACTGCGGGATTTCCCCGCCGAAACGGTCAGACCAGCCCGGCCTTGCGGAACAGCGCCATCACCTCCACCTCGGGCCGGGCGCCGAAATGGCCGATCACCTCGGCCGCGGCGACGCAGCCCATGCGGCCCGCCACCTCCAGCGGGGCGCCGGTGGCCAAGCCGTAGATGAAGCCGGCGGCGAACTGGTCGCCTGCGCCGGTGGCATCCACCGGCACCACGCGCCGGACCGGCACCACCACCTGCTCGTCGCCGCGCACCAGCACCACGTCGTGGCCGGACCGGGTGCAGACCACCGTGCCTGCATCCGCCGCCGCCTGCTCCAGCGCCGCCGACAGGTCGCATTGATAGAGCGAGGTCCATTCGTGTTCGTTGCCGATCACGTAGTCCAGTTCCTTCACCAGCCGGCGGAAGCTGTCGCGATGGCGGTCGACGCAGAACGGATCGGAAAGCGCGATCCCGGCCTTGCCGCCGCCGGCGCGGGTCAGCCGCGCCGCCCGCTCGAAGGCCTGCTTGCCCTTGTCCTTGTCGTAGAGATAGCCCTCCAGGAACAGGATGCCCGCCCCGCCCGCCACGCTTTCCGACACGTCGTCGGGGCCGAGCTCCGAGGAGATCCCCAGGTAGGTGTTCATCGACCGCTCGCCGTCCGGCGAGACGAAGATCATGCTGCGCGAGGTCGGCAGCTCGCCCCCCGGCACCGGGGCATTGACGAAATCGGTGCCCTCGGCCGCCATGGTCTGGGCGTAGAACCGGCCGAGCGCGTCGTCGTGCACCCGGCCGATGAAGGCCGTCGACAGCCCGAGCGCGCCGATCCCGGCGATGGTATTGGCGACCGAGCCGCCGGGCGCCTGCCGCCGGTCCTTCATCGCGGCGTAGAGCATCTCGCCCCGCTCGCGCTCGACCAGCTGCATGATGCCCTTCCCGATGCCCATCAGGTCCAGGAATGTGTCGTCCGCGGTCGAGAAGACATCCACGATCGCGTTGCCGATGCCCACCACCTGATAGGTCTTCATGTCGTCTTGTCCTCGTATAGGCACCATTCCCGGATCGGGCAGATGCCGCATCTCGGCTTGCGTGCCAAGCAGATATAGCGGCCGTGCAGGATCAGCCAGTGGTGGGCGTGCTGCTGGAACTCGGCCGGGACGTTGTCCTCGATGGCGCGTTCGACCGCGGTTTCGTCCTTGCCGGGGCAGATGCCGGTGCGGTTGCCGACGCGGAAGATATGGGTGTCCACCGCCTGGGCGGGCAGGCGGAACCACATGTTCAGCACCACGTTCGCGGTCTTGCGCCCCACCCCCGGCAGCGACATCAGCGCCGCGCGGGAGGAGGGGACCTCACCGCCGTAGACCTCGATCAGCCGCTGGGAAAGCCGGATGACGTTCCTGGCCTTGTTGCGGTAAAGGCCGATGGTCTTGATGTAATCGGTCAGCGCCGCCTCGCCCAGGGCCAGCATCTTCTCCGGCGTGTCGGCGATGGCGAAGAGGGCGCGGGTGGCCCGGTTCACGCCCTTGTCGGTGGCCTGCGCCGACAGCGCCACCGCCACCAGCAGGGTGAAGGCGTTGAGATGTTCCAACTCGCCCTTCGGCTCGGCCTCCGCCTCGCGGAACCGGGTGAACAGGGCCTTCATGGCGGGGTATTCGAGCTGCCTGACCATGGGTCGTTTCCAGCACGAATGCGCAGCGGCGGCAAGGTGGGGGTGGAAGACCGTCTTGGCGAAGGCGCGTGCCTTCGCCACATCGCCACGGTTCGACCAGGACCGGCCGGGCCTCAATGGCCCGGCCAGCGCCCGCCCGCCCCCTGGCGGGCGCTTCACGCCCGCCCGGTCGGGCGCTGGCCTCTCGGGGTTTCATGCCCCACCGTTTTCGGGTGCAGCCGCCGCGCACGGGCGGCGGCGAGGCAGCGCCTCGCCTTTTCCCGCCCGGTCCAGATGGGCCAGCCTCTTAGCCGCAGGAAACGGGTCGCGGACATCCTTCACCCCTCCTATCTTCACTGACAAGGAGTTCCGCCATGACCGACCAGTCCCCCGCCTACCATTACGCCGTGATCGGCCGCGCCCTGAGGGTGATCGACGAGGCCCCTCCGGGCCTCACCCTGGACGGCCTCGCCGCCCGGATGAACATGAGCCCGGCGCATTTCCAGCGCACCTTCAGCCAGTGGGTCGGCGTCTCGCCCAAGCGCTATCAGCAATACCTGACGCTCGGCCACGCCCGCCGCCTGCTGGCCGAACGCCACACCACGCTGGAGACGGCGCATGAACTCGGCCTCTCCGGCACCGGCCGCCTGCACGACCTGTTCCTGACCTGGGAGGCGATGAGCCCCGGCGACTATGCCCGCGGCGGCGAAGGGCTGGAGATCCGCTGGGGCTGGTTCGACAGCCCCTTCGGGCAGGCGCTGGTGATGGGCACCGCCAAGGGCATCTGCGGCATCGGCTTTGCCGACGACCGCGGGGCCGAGGCGGCAATGGAGGACATGACCCGCCGCTGGCCCCGCGCGACCTTCACCGAGGACCCCACCGCCCTGGCCCCCTGGGCCGAGGCCGCCTTCGGCGCCGGCGAGGGCCGCCGCGCGCCGCTGCACCTGATCGGCGCGCCGTTCCAGATCAAGGTCTGGGAGGCGCTGCTGGCCATCCCCACCGGCCATGTCACCACCTATGCCGACATCGCCGGCGCCATCGGCCATCCGGCGGCGCACCGGGCGGTGGGAACGGCGGTCGGCAGGAACCCGATCTCCTTCCTGATCCCCTGCCACCGCGCCATCCGCCGCGACGGCGCGCTCGGCGGCTATCACTGGGGGCTCCCGCGCAAGCGCGCCATGCTGGCCTGGGAGGCGGCGCGGACCGGGATGTGACCGCACAAGGATGTGACCGGCGCGGCGCTCGGCAGAACCCCGCGCATCGGGGCTTGCCCCTGTGCCGTCCCGCCCGCGCATGTTATAGGCTGAGGCCAAGCCCGGAGCACCGGGCCAGAACAACTGGCAACGAGCGTATCCATGACCAAGACCCCGATCCTGCTGGCTGCGGCCGGCCTCCTGACCCTGACGGCCTGCGTCGATCCCAATGCCTATCCCAACGACCCCAACGCCCGCACCAAGAGCGGCGCCGTCGTGGGCGGCCTTCTGGGCGCCGCAGCGGGCGTCGCCGCCTCGGGCGACGGCGACGAGCTGAAGGGCGCGCTGATCGGCGGCGCCATCGGCGCCGGCACCGGCGCGCTGATCGGCGCCGACCTCGACCGCCAGGCCGCCGAACTGCGCGGCTCGCTGTCGTCGAACATCTCGGTCACCAACCACGGCGACTACCTGGTGGTGAACATGCCGCAGGACCTGCTCTTCGCCACCGACAGCGCCAGCCTGCGCCCCGACCTGACCCGCGACATCAAGACCGTCGCCGCCAGCCTGGTGAAATACCCCAACAGCCGGGTCGAGGTGATCGGCCATACCGACAACACCGGCTCGGCCGCCTACAACCAGGACCTGTCGCAGCGCCGCGCCGTCTCGGTCGCCAACATCCTGCGCGAAAGCGGCGTGCCGAACGGCCGCATCACCGCCTATGGCCGCGGCGAGGACCAGCCGGTCGCCTCGAACCTCTCGCCCGAGGGCCGCGCCAAGAACCGCCGGGTCGAGATCATCATCCGGCCGACGGCCTGATCCCGCCCGCATCCGCGCGAAAGGGGCCGGTCTTCCGGCCCCTTTTCCATTGACCCCGGGCGAGGCGGCCATATTTTCGCACCAGCCGCGGGGGTGCCATGCCGTTCCAGAAAGTCACGCCGGAGAAGCTTTCGGCCTCGGTCGTCCGCCAGATCGAGCAGCTGATCCTGCGCGGCATCCTGCGTCCCGGCGAACGCCTGCCGGCCGAACGCGACCTAGCCGCGCGGCTGGACGTCTCGCGCCCCTCGCTGCGCGAGGCCATCGCCGAGCTTTCCGACCGCGGCCTGCTGTCCAGCAAGGCCGGCTCCGGCGTCTTCGTCTCCGAGACGCTTGCCCCCGCCTTCCCGCCGGCGCTGACCCGGCTTTTCGCCGGCCACGAGGAGGCGGTCTTCGACTACCTCGCCTTCCGCCGCGACATCGAGGGGCTGGCCGCCGAACGTGCGGCGCGGCACGGATCGGACACCGACCTGAAGGTGATCGGCGCGATCCTCGCCCGGATGGAGGCCGCGCATCTGAAACGCGACCCCGCCGACGAGGCGGCGCTCGACGCCGAGTTCCACATGGCGATCATCGAAGCCGGCCACAACGTCATCATGCTGCACATGATGCGCTCGATGTTCGATCTGCTGCGGCAGGGCGTGTTCTACAACCGCCGGATGCTGTTCCGCAACCGCACCACCCGCGACCTGCTGCTGGAGCAGCACCGGGCAATCGACCGGGCGCTGCAGTCTCGCGACGCCGCCGCCGCCCGCGCCGCGGTGGAGGCGCATCTGAGCTATGTCGAGCAGAGCTTCCAGGACGTGCTGCGGGCCGAGCGGAACGAGGCCATCGCCCGCCAGCGGCTGGACCACGAAAACGCGCGCTGATCTCGATTTTTCGCCGAAAAATCGAAAACCCCGGCGCCCTGCGGCACCGGGGTCTCGGTATCATGCGGCCCGAAGGCTCAGTGCAGCTTGGCATCCACCTGGGCGATGGCCTCGTCGATGGAGGCCGCAGCGCTGTCCGCGGTCATCTGCTTGGCCAGCACGTCGCCCGCCGCAGCCACCGCCACTGCAACCGCGCGCTCGCGCACCTGCTTGATCGCGGCCGCCTCGGCGCTGGCGATCTGGTCCTCGGCCGCGGCCAGGCGCCGGGCGATGGAGGCCTGCAGATCGGCCTTGGCCTGCTTGGCCGCCGCCATCGCCTCTTCCTTCGCGGTCGAGATGATGCGCTCGGTCTGCTCGGCCACTTCCTTCTGCTTGCGCTCGTAGGAGGCCAGCACCGACTTGGCCTCCTCGCGCAGGGCGCGGGCCTCGTCCAGCTCGGCCTTGATGGTGGCCGCGCGCTTGTCCAGCATCCCGGCCAGCATCTTCGGCACGCCCATGTAGACCAGGAAGCCGACGAAGAGCAGGAAGGCCACCAGCACCACGAAGTTGGTGTTCTGCAGGCTGAAGAACGGGCCGGAGGCCGCAAGGGCCGGGGAACCCGCCAGCGCGAAAAGAACCGAAAGCTTCTTCATCGCCTCACCCTTTCAGCCGGGCGGAAACCGCCGCCGTGACCGCCCGCGCATCCGCAGAGCCGCCGAGCGCCGTCACCAGTTCCCTGGCGGTGTCCTTGGCGACGGCTTCCACCGCCTCCAGCGCACCGGCGCGGATCTCGGCGATCTTGCCTTCCGAGTCCGCCGCCTTGGCCGCGATCTCGGCATCCGCCTTGGCGGTGGCGGCATCCAGGTCCTTCTGGATGTCGGCCTTGGCCGCCGCGACGATCTTCGCCGCCTCGGCCCGCGCCGTCGCCAGCGCCTCGTTGAACGCCCGCTCGGCCTCCACCGCCTTCTGCCGCAGCTCTTCCGCCGCCGCCAAGTCGTTGGTGATCGTGCCCTTGCGCTCGGCCAGCACCGCGCCGATGCGCGGCAGGGCCACCTTGGACAGCACGAGGTAGATCACGACCAGCGTGACCAGAAGCCAGAAGATCTGGTTCGGCCAAGTCGTGAAATCCAGCTGGGGCAGGCCCGCTGACTTTCCCGCCTCGGCAGTTGCGTCGGTTGCCATGTCGTCTCTCCTGAACCCTTGGAACCAGGGCCAGCCCATGGACTGGCCCGGAAATCAGGCCTGGAAGATCAGACGGCGAACATCAGCAGGAGCGCGATCAGGAACGAGAAGATCCCGAGGGCTTCCGCGAAGGCGATGCCGACGAAGAGGGTCGCGGTCTGGCTGGCAGCGGCCGAGGGATTGCGCAGGGCGCCCGCCAGGAAGTTGCCGGCGACGTGGCCCACGCCGATGCCGGCGCCGCCGAGACCGATGGTCGCCAGGCCGGCACCGATGTATTTGCCGAGGAGCGCGAGTTCGCCTTCCATGATGATTCTCCTATGGATTGGAATGGCTTGAGGTTGGGTATCGGACCTTAGTGATGGGCGTCGCCCACCGCGTCGCGAAGATAGACGCAGGTCAGAATGGTGAAGACATAGGCCTGGACGGCCGCGACGAGGACTTCCAGCCCGTAGACCGCGGCGATCCCGGCGATCGGAACGATGGAGGCAACGCCCATCACGCCGGCGAAGCCCGCGAAGACCTTGATCACGGCGTGGCCCGCCATCAGGTTGCCGCCGAGACGGATGGAGTGCGACAGCGGGCGCACGAAATAGGAGATCACCTCGATCACTGCCAGCACCGGCCGCAGGATCAGCGGCGCCGAAGAGACCCAGAACATCGACAGGAAGCCGATGCCCTTGCGCCAGAAGCCGACCAGGGTGACGGTCAGGAACACCATCATCGCCAGCACCGCCGTCACCGCGATATGCGAGGTGGTGGTGAAGCTCATCGGGATCAGGCCCAGGATGTTGGCCAGGAAGATGAACATGAACAACGTCATCACATAGGGGAAGAACTTCGCGCCCTCGTGGCCGGTCACTTCCTCGACCATGTTGTGGATGAAGCCGTAGAACAGCTCGGCCACCGATTGCAGCCGCGAGGGCACGATGCCCCGATGCCGGGTGGACAGCACGAAGAGACCGATCAGCACCAGGACGGCGATGCCCATCCACAGTGTAACGTTGGTCACCTCATACCACTTGACGCAGCCCTCGGTGATGCCGTCGGCGGGGACGCAGGTGCCCGGCTCGATGTCGCGGAAGAGCGGCTTGACGATGAACTGGTCCATCGGATGGATGGCCAGACCGCCTGCCTCGCCGCCGTGTTCTTCGGTGCCCGTCGCCACGTCTCAGTCCCTCTCACGCCCGGCGGCCTCGGCCGCGTCCGTCTTTTCCTGCACCTGCCGCACGGTGCCCAGCATGGTGCGCACCCCCGCGGCAAAGCCCACCAGGGAGAAGATCGCCAGGAAGACGGGCAGGGTGCCGAACAGCACATCCAGCCCGTAACCGATGCCGACGCCGACCAGAATGCCGGTCGCCAGCTCGATCACCATCCTGTAGGCGACCTCGCCCTGCGAGAAGCCCTTCGCCGTCCGGGAACGTTCCGGCTTCGGCTTGCCCTTCGCGGCGGCAAGACGCTGTTCCAGCGCCCGCAGTCGCTCAGGATCGGGTTCCGAAGCCATGGATGCCCCCTTCCGGCAGTCACGGGCGGTAATAGGGGCGCGAGGGGGCCGAGTCAAGCAGGGGCATCCCGGAACCAACCCATTGATATAGCTTGGATTTGTAACCATGGATCGGGCCGGTCGCAGCCCCGCCGCGCCCATCCCGCACCCCGCGCATATTCAACCATCCGGTTGACAATCCGCCAGGCGCCCCGATAGTCGCCGCATGGCTCCGCCCCCTGCCCCCAGCCTCGACACCATCTTCGCCGCGCTGGCCGATCCCACCCGCCGCGCCATCCTGACCATGCTGCTGGAGGACGACATGGCTGTCACCGACGTGGCGCAGCCGTTCCAGCAAAGCCTCGCCGCGATCTCCAAGCACCTCCAGACCCTGGCCGAAGCCGGGCTGATCAGCCGCGAGAAGCGCGGAAGGGTGATCTGGTGCAAGCTGGAGCCCGACGCGATGCGCGCCGCCACCGTCTGGATGCAGGGCTTCGGCCAGTTCGAGCCGCTGGACCTGGATGCCTTCGAGCGGTTCCTGGAGAGCGAGCTTTCCGAAGGCAGCGAGGGTTGAAACCTGCGCCTCCGGCGGGAGTATTTGGACCAAGATGAAGCCCTTTCACCTTGGTCCAAATACTCGATCCGCCATCGGCAACAGGCGTGGAATCCGTTCAATAGCCTGAATTTTCGGAGAAAATTCGTCAGCCGGCGAACCACCCGGCATAGGTCTTGCGCAGGTCCGCCTTCTGCACCTTGCCCATGGCGTTGCGCGGCAGCGCCTCGACCACCACCGCAGCCTTCGGCTGCTTGAACCGCGCCAGCCGGTCGCGCAATCCGTCAAGCACCGCCTGCGGGTCCAGCGTGACGCCCGGCTGCGGCACCAGCACCGCGAAGACCGCCTCGCCGAAATCCGGGTGCGGCAGGCCGATCACCGCGCTTTCCAGCACGCCGGGCTGCGCGTCCAGTTCCGCCTCCACCTCCACCGGATAGATGTTGAAGCCGCCCGAGATCACCAGGTCCTTCGCCCGGCCGACGATCTGCACGTAACCTTCGGCATCCCGCCTCCCGATGTCGCCGGTGATGAACCAACCGTCCGGCCGCAGTTCCTCCGCCGTCTTCTCCGGCATCTGCCAGTAGCCGGCGAAGACGTTCGGGCCGCGCACCTCGATCACCCCGGCCTCGCCCGGCGCCACTTCGGCGCCCTCCGCCATGATCCGCAGGTCCACCCCGGGCAGCGGAAAGCCGACCGTCCCGGCCCGCCGCTCGCCCTCATAGGGGTTGGAGGTGTTCATGTTGGTCTCGGTCATGCCGTAGCGTTCGAGGATGCGGTGGCCGGTCCGCGCCTCGAAGGCCCGGTGGGTCTCGGCCAGCAGGGGCGCCGAGCCGGATACGAACAGCCGCATCCCCGCGGTCAGGTCGCGGGTGAAGCGGGGATCGTCCAGCAGCCGGGTGTAGAAGGTCGGCACCCCCATCATCGCGGTGGCCTGCGGCATCAGGCGCAGCACCGCCTCCAGGTCGAAGCCGGGCAGGAAGATCATCCTGCCGCCGGTCAAAAGCGCGATGTTCGAGGCCACGAACAGGCCGTGGGTGTGGAAGATCGGCAGGGCGTGCAGCAGGACGTCGTCTTCGGTGAAGCGCCAGAGGTCGGCCAGCACCTCGGCATTCGACAGCAGGTTGCGGTGCGTCAGCATCGCCCCCTTCGACCGCCCGGTGGTGCCCGAGGTATAAAGGATCGCCGCCAGATCCTCCGGCCCCCGCGGCTCCGCCGCGATCTCCTCCGGCTGGTCCTCCATTGCCTCGGCGAAGGACCCCTGCCCCGTCCCGTCCAGCGTCATCAGCCTCGCGCCCTGCCCAGCCGCCACGGGCGTCAGCGCTTCCTCGCGGGCGGGGTCGCAGAGGAAGACCCGCGGCGTGGCGTTGCCGAGGAAATACGCCACCTCGGCCGGGGTATAGGCGGTGTTCAGCGGCAGGAAGACCGCGCCCGCCGCCACCGCCGCGCCGTAGACCGCCAGCGCCTGCGGCGACTTCGCCACCTGCACCGCCACCCGGTCGCCGGGCTTCACCCCCGCCGCCCGCAGCGCATGGGCCGCCCGCGCCAGCATGGCATGGAACACCCGGCCCGACAGCGCGCTGCCGTCCGCCAGGATCAGGAACGCCCCCTCCCGCCCCCGCAGCGGCGCGAAAAGCGCGTCGTAGAGCATGTTCGCCATGGTCCCGGCCCCTTCTTGTCCTTGCCGCCATCTGGCATCTTCCGCCCCGGCTGCTCAACCCCGGGAAACAATCTGTCACCGCAGGGTCGAAGAAAGCCCCGCTTTCCCCTTCGCCCCGCCACAAAGCTGCCCGGCTCCGGCGGCAGAACGGGGCCATCGAAAGCGCGAACGGAAGGAGACGCACCATGGCGAAGGCACTGACGATCCTGCAGAAGCTGGGCCTCTTCCGCCCGAAACAGGCGGAGGCGCAATCCGCCTTCGACCTGCGCCTGCAGCGGATGGGCGGGGTGAGACAGGTCACCGTCGCCCGCGCCGTGCTGTTCAGAACTGGACTGTCACATTAGGCAGCCGCAGCGCGGCCATCAGGTCGCGCAATTCCTGCCGGGCGGCGATGTTCGACAGGTTCAACTGGTCGACGCCGGTGTCCTTCAGGTCCAGAAGCGTCAGGCCGCGCGGGAACAGCTCGCGGAAGATCACCCGTTCGGAAAAGCCCGGCGCCACGCGGAAGCCGATCCGCCGCGACAGATCTTCCAGCGCCGCACCCACCTTCTTCTTGTTGTGCATCTGCTGCGCGCCGAGGCGGTTGCGCAGCACGATCCAGTCGATCGGCCGCAGCCCGGCCTGCGCCCGCAACTGCCGCGCGCCCCAGACCATCTCGGCATAGATCGAGGGGCCTTTCACCTTGCCGGTCTCGGCGTCGATCCGGGCCAGCAGGTCGAAATCGACAAAGCTGTCGTTCATCGGCGTGACCAGGGTATCGGCCAGCGAATGCGCCACCTGCGAAAGCCGGGTGTGGCTGCCCGGGCAGTCGATGACGATGAAGTCCTTCACCGGGTCCATGTTCGCCACCGCCGCGGTCAGCCGCTGGTCGAAGGGGTTCTCGCCCGGCGCCAGCGTGGCGGGGTCGGCCTCGGGCAGGTCGCGGTAATCGGGCGAGGGCAGCTTCACCCCGGATTTCGCCATCCAGGCGCGGCGGTTCTCGACATAGCGGCCGAAAGTCTTCTGCCGCAGGTCGAGGTCCAGCGCGCCGACCCGGTGGCCCATGCGGGCCAGCGCGGTGGCGACGTGCATACAGGTGGTGGACTTGCCCGAGCCCCCCTTCTCGTTGCCGACAACGATGATATGCGCCATGCCTGAACCCCTGCCCCGCGCGTCCCCTGTTCGGCGACATTCCGCCGGGCGACTATAGGGGAAGGGGGCTACTCAAGGAAAGGCTCGGGGGCAAGGGGGCCTTGGCGGGTCAGCCCTGCGGCCCGTGGCAGGCGTCGCGGGCAAGGAACAGGGCCAGGCTCTTGTCCTCTTCCTCGGCGAAGGTTTCCTCGGTCGGGGTCAGGCTGCGGATGCGGTCCAGCCGAAAGGTGCGGAAATCCTGTCGCAGCTCGCACCAGCCGGTGACCATCCAGCCCTCGGCGAAGGTCCAGAGCGCCAGCGGGCGGAGGCGCCGGTCCGAGCGGAGGCCGGCCCCGTCGGCGTAGGACAAAAGGACCACGCGCCGCTTGCGGATCGCCCGGCGCAGGGCGGCGGCATGGGGCGGCGTCGCCGCAGGCCGGGGAACGGCGAAATAGGGCGCATCGGCCAGGACGCGGGCCTCGGGCTGCGGCATCCCGGCCTGCAGCTTGGCCCGCACCTCGCGGGCAGCAAGGGCCAGGTCGCCGTCGCCGTTGCGTTCCACGAAGGACAGGCCGGCGGCAAGGGCGGCGATCTGGTCGTGGGTGAAGGCAACATTGGGCAGGTCGAAGCCGGGGCGCAGCAGATAGCCGATCCCGGCCTCGCCCTCGATCGGCAGGCCCGAGGCCTGGAGATGGGCGATGTCGCGGTAGACGGTGCGGGGGCTGACCTCCAGATGCCGGGCCAGATCCCCGGCCCGGCTGACGCCCCGGCTGCGCAATTCTTGGACGAGGCGGAAAAGACGTTCGGCGCGGCGCATCGGTCGGGGTCCGGTGAATGGGGCAAGCTTGCCATGGCACACCGGCCGGGCGCAAGCCGGCAGCACCGCGCCGGAAGGTCAATCCGCCGCCGTGGCCTCGATCTCGACCAGCAGGCCGGGCAGGGCAAGGCGGCCGACGCCGAGCAGGGTCATCGGCGGGCGGGCCCCGGCGGCACCGAGGCGGGCGCCCAGCAGGTCGAAGGCGGCCATGCAGGCATCGACATCGGTGGTATAGACCATCAGCCGGGTGATGTCGGCAAAGCCCATCCCGGCGGCGGCCAGCACCTGGCCGAGGTTATCCAGCGCCAGCCCCAGCTGCGCGCGCATGTCGCCGGGATGCTGCGGCGCGCCGGTCGCATCGACGGCGGTCTGCCCGGCGCAGGTCAGCTGGCGGCGGGCGCCGGCGACCAGTTCGGCCTGGTTGTAGCCGAGCGCCAGCGACCAGGGCCAGGGATTGACGGGGGTGCGGTTCATCATCTTGCGTCCTCGCAGGTTTGGGGAGGCAAGGAAGATCACGGCGCTGCTGACAGCGTGGTGTCAGGAGAGATGGGCACAGCTCGACGAAACGCTCCTCGTCGCATTTCATGCGCCCGTCGCCGCCCCGCGAGGAGCGGCGAAGCCGGCGACGAGCTCCCCCAACGGAAAAGGGCGCGCCCTGCGGCGCGCCCCTGTCCTTCGCGGCGGAAAGGCTCAGAAGCCGAGGCCCGCGTATTTGTTCTTGAACTTCGACACCCGGCCGCCGGTGTCCATCAGCTTGGCCGACTGGCCGGTCCAGGCCGGATGCGACAGCGGGTCGATGTCCAGCGACAGCGTCTCGCCTTCCTTCCCCCAGGTGGAGCGGGTGCGGTAGGTGGTGCCGTCGGTCATCTTCACTTCGATGAAGTGATAGTCGGGGTGAATGCCCTCTTTCATCTCTCCGGCCCTCCTTATTCGGCTTTGGCTTTGTAGGTGCTGTCTTCGGCGATCCGGGCGGATTTGCCGCGGCGGGCGCGCAGGTAGTAGAGCTTGGCGCGGCGGACGCGGCCGCGGCGGACCACCTCGATCGAGTCGATGTTGGTCGAGTAGAGCGGGAACACCCGTTCCACGCCTTCGCCGAAGGAAATCTTGCGGACGGTGAACGAGGCGGCCAGCGTGGCGCCGCCCTTGCGGCCGATGCAGACGCCTTCGTAGTTCTGCACCCGCGAGCGCGAGCCTTCGGTCACCTTGTAGCCGACGCGCACGGTGTCGCCGGCCTTGAAGTCGGGGATGGTCTTGCCGAGGGCGGCGATCTGCTCCGCCTCGATCTGGGCGATGAGGTTCATGCGCCGGTCTCCATATCTGCCTGCGGTGGTCCCGCAGAGGTGATGCCGTGCCAGAGCTCCCGGTCTTCTCTCGGGTCCCCGTCTTGCGACGAGCCCGCCGGAGGTGGCGCCTGCTTTTCGATCTGCCGCCCCTTCGCGGTGGCCCCGCCGAAGAAGGCGGGCAGGCAAAGGGAATCGGGTCCGGCGGCCTGATGGCCCCGGACCGGGGGCGTATAGGGCGGGCGGGGGCCCGGGTCAAGCGCGGCGTGGGGCCTTCAGCTGCCCTTGCGGGCCCGATGCGCGGCCCAGAGGTCGGGGCGGCGCTCGGCCGTCAGCGCCTCGGACAGCGCGCGGCGCCAGCGGGCGATCTCGGCATGGTTGCCGCCGGTCAGCACCGCGGGAATTTCCCGGCCTTCCCAGACCTGCGGGCGGGTGAACTGCGGGTGTTCCAGCAGGCCGTCGGAGAAGCTTTCCTCTTCGGTCGAGGCGGCATTGCCGAGGACGCCGGGCAGAAGCCGCACCACCGCGTCCAGCATCGCCTGCGCGGCGATCTCGCCGCCGGTCAGGACGAAATCGCCCAAGGAGACCTCCTCGATGCCGCGGGCGTCGAGGACGCGCTGGTCCACCCCCTCGAACCGGCCGCAGAGCAGGGTGAGGCCGCGGCAGGCGGCCAGGCGACGGGCCATCGGCTGGTCGAAGCGCTGCCCGCGCGGGGAAAGATAGAGGACGGGCCAGAGCGCCCGGTCCTCCGGCGCGCCCTGCATCGCGGCGGCCAGCGCGGCATCCACGACATCGGCGCGCAGCACCATGCCGGCGCCGCCGCCGGCCGGGGTATCGTCGACATTGCGGTGGCGGCCCTGGCCGAAGTCGCGCAGCGGGATGGGCGTCAGCCGCCAGAGGCCACTGTCCAGCGCCTTGCCGGTCAGCGACAGGCCGAGCGTGCCGGGGAAGGCCTCGGGGAACAGCGTGATCACCCGTGCCTCGAAGGCGCCCTGCAGGCGCGGCGGCCCTGCCATCAGGTCGCGCGGCGTCAGGCTGGCGCCGATCGACAGGCGGCCGTGGCTTTTCGGCTTCGGAGGGGCGGCGGGATCGGTCATGGCCGGGTTATCCGGGGATTCCGGCCCGGCATCAAGGGGGCTAGGTCGGCAGCAGGGTTCCGATCCGGGGACGGACCTTGGCCCGCGGCGCGGCGCGGTGGCCGAGCGCACCCATCAGCGCGGCGTGGTCGGCGGCCAGCTGGCCGGGCAGGCCGCCGGCGGCCAGCGCCTCCAGCGCGGCGCGGTCGGGGAATTGCGGCTGGCGGTCGGGCAGCATCCGGGCCAGCGCCGCGGCGCGCGGCAGCAGCAGGCGCAGCGCGGCCCGGTCGGTCCCCGCGGCGCGGAAGGCGGCGCGCATCGCGGTGGGGGTGGTGTTGGCGGCGAAACGCTCGGGCTCGGTCGCCCAGATCATCATCGCCTCGCGCAGCGCGGCGTGGCGGGACGGCGCGGCCTCCAGCGCATCGGCCAGAAGCGCCAGCCGCTGCCAGGCGTCGGCTTCGTCCAGCACGTCGTCCAGCAGCGGGCCGACCTCGGCCAGCGGCGCGTCACCGGCAAGGGCGAGGAGCGGTGCCACCTCCTCCTCGGGGCTGGCATGGGGAGGCTGCCGGGGCGTCGCGGGCCCGGGCTTCAGCGCCCGGTCCAGCGTCAGTCCGCGGGCCAGCGCGCTCTCGCCGTTCCAGACCAGCCGCGAGACCGGCACCGCCAGGAAGGACACCGCCAGCGGCAGGAAGGGGTGCAGCATCGGCAGGTGGCCGGTGACGCCGCCGATGCCGCGGCCGATGCCGAACAGCACGGCGACCAGCAGGACCTGCGTCAGCACCTGGGTCAACGCCGAGAGCAGCATCTGCGGGTCCAGCCAGTCGCGGTTGCGCTGCGGCCAGTGATGCGGGCGCAACAGCACCAGCCAGAACACGAAGAGCGAGACGAAGGGCGGCAGCATGGCCCAGCCGTAGCCGGACAGCCCGGCCAGGAGCGGCCCGAAATACAGCAGCGCCGTCGCCGCCTGCAGCAGTCTTGCCCGAATGGCCATCCGATCCCTCTCCAACCCGGGCAGGGGCCTGGCCGCCCGGCCCGAGGGAAGCGGCTGTCAGTCCAGCCCCTCGGGCACGTCGACGACCATCGAACCACCTGCAACATCCACAGTCGGGACCGTTGCAACCGTAAATGGCAGAAGAAGGGCGGATTTGGGACCATTCAGGCGAATTTCGAGAATATCGCCCGCCCCATGATTGTGCACGGCCGTCACCGTGCCGATCTCGGCGCCGCCAGTATCGCGCACCCGCAGGCCGATCAGGTCGGCATGGTAGAACTCGTCGTCCGGCAGCTTGGGCAGCCGGGCGCGGTCGGCGTAAAGCTCGGTGCCCTTCAGGGCATCGGCCTCCTCCTTGGTGGCGACGCCCGAAAGCCGGGCGCCGAGGCCGCCCGCGACCGGGCGGGTCAGCCTGACCGTGAAGCTGCGGCTGCCGTCCTTCGTCCACAGCGGGCCGTAGGAGGCGATGTCGCTGGCCTCGGTGCAGAAGCTTTTCAGCCGCACCTCGCCCTGGACCCCGAAGGCCCCGGCGATGGCGCCGACGCAGACGCGCTCTTCGCTCATGGTGCAACCCCGTTGCAGAAGCCGCGCCGGTCCCAGGCCCCGCCGGCATCGAGGCAGGCATCCGCCTGCCCCGCCTGCCCGATCTTCAGCCCCGCCCAGAAGGCGGCGCCGCAGAGGGCAAGCGTGATCGTGCGCCGGACGAGGCCCAGGCCGGGGATCATCATTCCTCGGCGGGCGCCGCGGAACGGGCGGCCTTCTTGGCGGCGCGCTCGGCCATGGCCTTGCCGGGGACGGCGGCCTTGGGGTTCGACCGTTCGGTCTTCGGACGGGCGCCGGCGGCTTCCAGGAAGCGGGCCACGCGGTCGGTCGGCTGGGCGCCCTGCGACAGCCAGTGCTGCACGCGCTCCAGGTTCATCACGACGCGCTTCTCGTCGTCCTTGGCCAGCAGCGGGTTGTAGGTGCCCAGCTTCTCGATGAAGCGGCCGTCGCGCGGCATGCGCGAGTCGGAGGCGACGATCGAGTAGAACGGGCGCTTCTTCGAGCCGCCGCGGGCGAGACGGATTTTCATAGCCATGGGTTTTCTCCTTTGGATGGCTGGTTTGGACGGGGAACCCCGCCCTACTTCTGGAAACTTTCGTGGTGTCGGATCACTTCACTGATGATGAAGTTCAGGAATTTCCGGGCGAACTCCGGGTCGAGGTCGGCCTCTTCGGCCAGGCGCTGCAACCTTTCGATCTGCCGGGCTTCGCGCGCCGGGTCCGACGGCGGAAGGGCGTGTTCGGCCTTGAGCTTGCCCACGGCCTGGGTGCGCTTGAACCTTTCGGCCAGCGTGAAGACGAGGATGGCGTCCAGCCGGTCGATCGAGGCGCGGTGTTCCAGCAGAAGGCTGGCGGCTCTGGTCGCGGCGTCCATCAGTCGGCTCCTCCGGTCTGCGTGTCCTTGCGGGATTCCCCGGCCATGGCGTGGCGGAACAGCATCGCGCCGTCCTCCTCGCTTTCCGCCGTCGCCCCCAGCCGCTGCGCCAGCCGGGCCGAGCGTTCATTGCCCGTGGCGACATAGCTGACCAGCCCGGGCAGGTTCAGCGCACGGGCATGGGCCAGCGCGGCAGCGGCGGCCTCCTGCGCCAGGCCCTGTCCCTGCGCGGAGGGGCGGAACAGCCAGCCGAGTTCCGGCTCGCGGTCCCCCGGCTCGAACCCGATCAGCGCGAAGCCGAGGGCATCGCCGCCCGCGAGCGGCTCCACCGCCCAGGGGCCGTGGCCGCGCAGGAGCCAGGTGCCGACGGTGGCGGCGAATTCGGTGAAGGCCTCGTCCCGGGTGAAGGGGCCGCCCAGGTCGGGGCCGGCCGGGCCGCAGAAGATTTCCGCCCAGGCGTCGAAATCCGCCAGCCGCGGCGCGCGCAGGCGCAGACGTTCGGTCTCCAGCACCGGCAGATGCGCCGACAGCGCGGCGGCGAAATCGGCGGCAGGGCCGGGGATCGGGGTCTCGTGCGGGGCGCGGGTCATGCCAGGGCCTCCGGGCCGGGGTGGCGGAAGATCCGGCTGCCGCCCAGGCTTTCGTGGGTGAACTCGCCCTCGTGGATGCAGCCCATCCGGCGGGCCAATGCCTCGGAGCGGGCATTGCCCTCGACGATCAGCGAAATCGCGGTGGTCCAGCCGAGGCTATCGTAGGCGAAGCGGCGGGCGGCCAGCGCGGCCTCATGCGCCAGGCCCTTGCCCTCGGCCTCGGGCGCCCAGATCGACCAGCCGATCTCCGGCTCGGGCCAGCCCTCGGGGAACCAGGGGCCGGCCATGCCGAGCGGCGCGCCGCTGGCGCGGTCGGCCAGGACGAACATCGAATAGCCGCGCATCAGCCAGTGGCCGGCCAGATGCCCGAAGGACCGCCAGGCCTGCGCGCGCGAGACCGGCCCGCCGACGCGGGCGGAGCGGGGGCTGGCCATGAAGGCGGCGAAAGGCTCGAAATCCGCAGGCTCCGGCCCGCGCAGGCGCAGCCGTTCGGTCTCGATCACCGGGATGCCGGACAGGGCGATCATGCGGCACCCCGCAGGTCGTGCCGGATCACCACGTCGCCGGGGTCGATGCCGGGCAGCGCGGGGTCGATCACGCCCCCCAGCCGCAGGCCGAGGGCGATGGAGCGGGTGTTGGCGGGCTCGATGATATTGGTGATATGGGGCCAGTCGAAGGTCTGGCGGACCCAGCCCAGCACGGCATGGGCGGCCTCCAGCGCGATGCCGCGGCCTTCCGCGGCGGGCACCACGAACCAGCCGAGTTCCGGGGCCGGATAGCCCTCGCCGTGGTAGATGCCGACCTCGCCCATATAGGCACCGGTCGCGCGGTCATCGACGCCGAAGGGGCCGTAGCCTTTCAGCACCCAAAGGGCGACATCGGCGGCCCAATGCTGCCAGGCGGCATATCGGTCCTTCGGCCCGCCCTCGTGCACCGAGCGGGGCGAGGCGAAATACTCCGCCCAATGGTCGAAGTCCGCCAGCCGCGGCGCGCGCAGGCGCAACCGTCCGGTCTCGATCACCGGGATACCGGACAGGGCGATCATGCGGTGCCCCCGAAGTAGCGGTAGGCCAGGTTCGGCTCGTCGCCGTAGGGATGCGGCGCGTCGGGATCGACCACGCCGCCCAGCCTTTCGCAAAGCCGGTGCGAGCGGTGGTTCTGCGGATCGGTATGGCTGACCGCGGTGCGGTGGCCGGAGGTGGCGAAGAACCAGTCGCGGGCCGCCGCGGCGGCCTCGTGCGCAAGGCCCCGGCCCTCGTCCTGCGGGTTCCACAGGCTCCACCCCAGTTCCGGCTCGGGGTGGGTGTCGGGGAAGAAGGGACCGATGCCGCCGATGCCTTCGTCCGACCCAGGACGGGTGACGGTGAAGAGGCCGAAGCCTTGCTTCGCCCATTGGTCCAGCAGGCCCTGCGTTTCCGCACGCAGCTTCTCCATCGTCCACGGCCCGCCCATCAGGCGGGAACGGTCGGAGGACCAGAAGCGGAAGCTCGGCTCGATGTCGGCCATGGTCGGCTTGCGCAGGCGCAGGCGCGCGGTCTCAAGGACCGGGCAGCCGTCATCATCCTGCGCCAGACGCCAAGTCATTTCTTCTTCATCAGCCCCGAAAGCCCCGCGGGCAGGGTGATGCCGCGCGGCAGGCCGCCCATGCCCGGGGGCATCCCGCCGCCCATGCCGCCCAGGCCCTGCTGCATCCCCTTGGCCGCCTCGGCCAGCTGCTCGGGCGACATCTTCGACGGGTCGGGCATCCCGCCCTTCCCCATCATCTGGCGGATCATCTGCTTCATCCCGCCGCCCTTGCCGAACTTCTTCATCATGTCGGCCATCTGCTTGTGCTGCTTCAGCAGCTTGTTCAGGTCGGACACGTCCAGCCCCGCCCCGGCGGCGATCCGCTTCTTGCGGCTGGCCTGCAGCATGTCTGGGTTGGCCCGCTCGCGCTTGGTCATCGAGTTGATCAGCGCGATCTGCCGGCGCAGCATCCGGTCGTTGAAGCCGGCCTCCTCGGCCTTCTTGGCCATGCCGCCCATGCCGGGCAGCATCCCCATAAGGCCCTGCATCCCGCCCATCTTCAGCATCTGCTCCAGCTGCATCCGCAGGTCGTTCATGTTGAACAGGCCCTTGGAGAAGCGCCGGGCCATCCGCTCGGCCTGCTCGGCCTCGAAGGTCTCCTGCGCCTTCTCGACCAGCGCCACGATGTCGCCCATGCCGAGGATGCGGCCCGCGACGCGCTCGGGGTCGAAGGGCTCGATGGCGTCCATCTTCTCGCCGAGGCCGACGAAGCGGATCGGCTTGCCGGTCACCGCCCGCATCGACAGCGCCGCACCGCCGCGGCCGTCGCCGTCCATCCGGGTCAGGACGACGCCGGAGATGCCGACCTTGCCGTCGAATTCCGAGGCCACGTTCACCGCGTCCTGCCCGGTCAGGCCGTCGACCACCAGCAGCGTCTCGCGCGGAACGGCGATGTCGCGCACCGCCTGGACCTCGTCCATCAATACATCGTCGATGTGGAGCCGACCGGCGGTGTCGAGGAACAGCACGTCGTAGCCGCCGAGGCTGGCCTGCGTCTTCGCCCGCTTCGCGATCTGCACCGCGGTCTCGCCCTTGACGATGGGCAGGCTGTCCACCCCGATCTGGGTGCCGAGAATGGCAAGCTGCTCCATCGCCGCCGGGCGGTTGGTGTCGAGCGAGGCGAGAAGCACCTTCTTGCCGTTCTTCTCCTTCAGCCGCTTGGCCAGCTTGGCCGTGGTCGTGGTCTTGCCCGAGCCCTGCAGGCCGACCATCAGGATCGCGGCGGGCGGGTTGTCGATCTTCAGCGCCTCGGCGGGACCGTCGCCCTTCAGCACCCGGGTCAGCTCGTCATGGACGAACTTGACCACCATCTGGCCTGGGGTGATGGATTTGGTGACGGCCGAGCCGGTGGCCTTTTCCTGCACCCGCTTGATGAAGTCGCGCGCGACCGGCAAGGAGACGTCGGCTTCCAGCAGCGCCACCCGCACCTCGCGCAGGGCAGTGACGACATCGGCCTCGGTCAGCGCGCCGGCCTTGGTCAGGCGGTCGAAGACGCCGCCGAGGCGTTCTGACAGGCTTTCGAACATCGCGTCACCTCATCTTGCGGTTTGCCCCGATATGGGGCGGCGGTTCCCGTCTGCAAAGCCGGAAGGCACCCGTGGGCGCGACGCGCTGACGGATGGCGATCCCGGGCAATGCCCATGGGACCGGAAGCCTGGGCCTCCGGGGAATTGGCTCGGGCGATACGCCGGGCGGGGGCGGGAGTCAAGGCACATGCCGCCCGATGGCGGGGCGGCCCGAGCAATGCATCGGCCGTTCGGAGCCTGCTGACCGGACCGTAGGGGCGGGCGGGAGAAGGCGAGGCACTGCCTCGCCCCGCCCGTGCGCGGCGGCTGCACCCGGAAACCGGTCAGCCCTGAACCCGGAGAGGCCAGCGCCCGACCCGGCGGGCGAGAAGCGCCCGCCGAGGGCGGGGCGGGCGCTGGCCGGGCCTTTGAGGCCCGGCCGGACAAGGGGAAGCGGTGCGCCGTGGCGAAGGCACGCGCCTTCGCCAGTGAGGGCCGGGGCGGACCTCGCTGCCGCGCTCCCTCCCCCTTGCCTTTCCCGCCGCGGCGGATTCAGATGTGCGGCAGCGCACAGGGAGGAACCATGCAGAACTGGGACGAGCTGCGCACCGCCTATCAGGTGGCGCGCCTGGGGACGGTCTCGGGCGCTGCGGAGGTGCTGGGGGTGCATCACGCCACCGTCATCCGCCACATCGACGCGCTGGAGGCCCGGCTGGGGGTGAAGCTGTTCCAGCGCCACGCCCGCGGCTATACCCCCACCGAGGCGGGGCGCGACCTGCTGACGGTGGCGCAGGCGGCGGACGAGCAGTTCGTCCAGCTGGCCAACCGCATCAAGGGCCATGGCGAGACGGTGCAGGGCGAGCTGATCGTCACCTCCATCGCCGGGATCGCCGACCTGCTGGTGCCGGTGCTGGCCGAGTTCCAGGCCCAGCATCCGCAGCTGGTGGTGCGCTTCCTGACCGACATGCGGCTGTTCCGGCTGGACTATGGCGAGGCGCATGTGGCGATCCGCGCCGGGTCGGCGCCGGAGGAACCGGACAACGTGGTGCAGCCGCTGGTGCGGATCAGGACCGGCCTCTACGCCGCCCGCAGCTATGCCGAGGCCCACGGCCTGCCGGCGACCGAGGACGACCTTGCCGCGCACCATTTCATCGTCGCCGACAGCGAGGCGGCGCGGGCGCCGTTCTACCGCTGGCTGCGCGAAAGGGTGCCGGAGACCGCGCTGACCTTCCGCACCGGCGAGCCGCAGGCGATGGAGCAGGCGCTGCGGCAGGGGGCGGGGATCGGCTTCCTCTCGGCCTTCCGCGCCCATGGCGACGAGTCCCTCGTCGAGGTGATGGCGCCGCGGCCGGAGTGGGAATCGCCGCTCTGGCTGGTGACCCATGTCGACCTGCACCGCACCCGCAAGGTGCAGGCCTTCCTCGCGCATCTGAAAGACGCGGCGAAGGGCTGGCGGCTGTGCAACTGAAGCGAGGCGGCGGCGGTTTCGGGCGGAAGAAGGCGAGGCACTGCCTCGCCCTCGCCCGTGCGCAGCGGTTCACCCGGAGACATCCCGGCGAGAGACCCTGTGAGGCCAGCGCCCGGCCCGGCGGGCGAGTAGCGCCCGCCGGGCCGGGCGCTGGCCGGGCCTTTGGGGCCCGGCCGGGAGGGTTGCGATGGTGCGCTGTGGCGAAGGCGATGGCCTTCGCCAAGGGACCCGCATCGCGATTCTCCGAAGGCCGCCTGCAATGACGCGATCCCGGCAGGGCCATGCCGCCATGTTGGCCTTCTCGGCCCTCGTCGCCGGGTCGTTCTCGCTCGGCGCCATGGCCGCGCCGCATGTCGATCCGGCGGTGCTGTCGGCGCTGCGCTTCGCCATCGCCGCCGGCATCCTGGCCGGGGTGGCGCGGACGGCGGGCGGCACCCGGGCCGCGGCCACCAACGCGCCCTGGCGGTGGGCGGTGCTCGGGGGCCTGATGGCCGCCTATTTCGTGCTGATGTTCGAGGGGCTGAAGACCGCCGCCGCCGTGCCCACCGCCGCCGTCTTCACCCTGACGCCGGTGATGGCGGCGGGCTTCGGCTGGCTGTTCCTGCGCCAGCGCACCACCGCGCGGATGGCGCTGGCGCTGGCGCTCGGCGCCGCCGGGGCGCTGTGGGTGATCTTCCGCGGCGACCTCGGCGCGCTGATGCGGCTGGAGATCGGCCGGGGCGAGGCGATCTATTTCTGGGGCTGCGCCGCCCATGCCGCCTATGCCGCGCTGGTCCGCCGGCTGAACCGCGGCGAAAGCGCCATCGTGTCCACCTTCCTGACCATGGCCGGGGGGACGGTGGTGCTGGCCCTCTGGGCCGCGCCCGCGCTGCGGGACACCGACTGGGCCGCCCTGCCCGGCATCGTCTGGATCACGCTGGCCTATGTCTCCATCGCCGCCACCGCCTCGACCACCTGGCTGGTGCAGTTCGCCTCGCTGCGGCTGCCGGCGGCGAAGGTGATGGCCTATACCTATCTGGTGCCCTCCTGGGTGATCCTGTGGGAACTGGCGCTGCATGGCAGCTGGCCGCCGGCGCTGGTGGCCTTTGGCGTGGTGCTGACCTGCGCCGCGCTGGCGCTGCTGTTGAAGGACTAGGCGATGCTGCGGCTGGTGGTGATGGGCGTCTCGGGCTGCGGCAAGACCACGCTGGGGGAGGCTTTGGCCGAGCGCCTCGGGGCCGATTTTGTCGATGCCGACGACCTGCACCCGCCCGCCAACCGGGCGAAGATGGCGCGGGGCGAGGCGTTGACCGATGCCGACCGGGCGCCCTGGCTGGACCGCGTGGCCGCGGTGCTGCGCGACCGGGCGCCGGTGGTGGTGGCCTGCTCGGCGCTGCGGCGCGCCTACCGCGACCGGCTGCGGGAGGCGGGCGGGGTGCGCTTCCTGCACCTCGCCGCACCGAAGGAGGCGATCGCGGCGCGGATGGCGGCGCGGCGCGGGCATTTCATGCCGGCCAGCCTGCTGGACAGCCAGTATGAAACGCTGGAGCCGCCCGGCCCCGACGAAGCGCTCACGCTGGACGCCCGGCTGCCGCCGGAGGCGCTGCTGGCCGAGGCGCTGGCGCGGCTGTGAGGGTCTCGTCGGCGTCTTCGACGCTCCTCGCGAGGAGAAGCCGAAGGCGCACGACGAGCGAAACCGTTACTGGAACGCGCAGCCCGACTTGATGCCCAGCTTGCGGAAAACGATGGCCGCCGGGCAGAAGCCGGTGAAGGACGACTGGATCAGGTTCGCGCCGACGAAGACGGTCAGCCAGACGAACAGCGGCGAGACCCAGAGGGTCAGCGCGACCGAGACCAGCACCATGATGCCGGCGAAGAGGGTGACGGAGCGGTCGAGGTTCATGTCAGGGTCCTTTCCTGAGGGGTCAGCTGCGGAAGACCCGGTAGATCGCGGGGATCACCAGCACCGTCAGCAGGGTTGAAGTCAGCAGTCCGAACAGCAGCGAAAGGGCGAGGCCCTGGAAGATCGGGTCCGCCAGGATCACCACCGCCCCGATCATCGCGGCGATGGCGGTCAAGAGGATCGGCTTGAACCGGATCGACCCGGCCTCGATCAGCGTGTCCACAGAGGGGCGGGCGCCCGGCGGGGTGGCATGGCGGATGAAGTCCACCAGCAGGATCGAGTTGCGCACGATGATCCCCGCCAGCGCGATGAAGCCGATCATCGAGGTGGCCGAGAACGGTGCACCGAAGGCCCAGTGGCCGAAGATGATGCCGAGGAAGGTCAGCGGGATCGGCGTCAGGATCACCAAGGGCAGCCGGAACGACCCGAACTGCGCCACGACAAGGATGTAGATCCCCAGCAGCGCCACCCCGAAGGCCGCGCCCATGTCGCGGAAGGTGACCCAGGTCACCTCCCATTCGCCGTCCCACAAGAGGGTGACATGGCTTTCGTCCTCGGGCTGGCCGTGCAGCGCGATCACCGGCGCGCCCTCGGGCCAGTCCATCGCCGAAAGCGCCTCGCCCACCGCCAGCATCCCGTAGAGCGGCGCCTCGAAATCGCCGGCCAGTTCCGCCGTCACCATCTCGGCGGCGCGGCCGTTGTGGCGGAAGACGGGGTAGGAGGACAGCTCCTCCGCCACCGTCACCACGTCGCCCAGTTCCACCACCCCCCGCGCGCCCGGCAGGGTGTTGGCCGGGATTGGCGTGGTCAACAAGCCTTCGTCCAGCACCTTCGCGCCCTTGGGCAGCGAAAGCTGCAAGGGGATCGGGTGCCGGCCGCCGCCGCGGTGGGAATAGCCGAGCACCTGGCCGCCGTTCAGGATGGCGATGGTGTCGAAGACATCCTGTTCCTGCACCCCGAAGAATTCCAGCTGGTCGGTGGACAGCACCAGCCGCAGCCGCCTTGCCTGTTGCCCGAAGCTGTCGTCCACGTCGACGATGAAGGGCACGCTCTCGAAGGCGGCGCGGATCTTCGCCGCCGCTTCCCGCCTCGCCTCGGGCGTCGGGCCGTAGACCTCGGCCAGCAGGGTGGCCAGCACGGGGGGGCCGGGCGGCGGCTCCACCACCTTCAGGCTGGTGCCCTCGGGTAGGGCCAGCCCGTCCAGCCGCTGGCGCAGGTCCAGCGCGATGGCATGGCTGCTGCGGTCGCGGTCGTGCTTGGGCGCCAGCAGCACCGAGACCTCGCCCAGCTGAGGCTCGGCCCGGTTGAAGCTGTGGCGGACGAGGCCGTTGAAGTCGAAGGGCGCGGGGGTGCCGGCGTGGGTCTGCACCGACAGCACCTCGGGCAGCGCCAGCACCGCGCGGGCCACGTCCTGCGCCACCCGGTCGGTGGCCTCGACCGCGGCGCCCTCGGGCAGGTCGATCATCACCGCGAGTTCGGATTTGTTGTCGAACGGGAGCAGCTTCACCGTCACGTCGCGGGTGTAAAGCGCGCCGAGCGAGCCGAAGGACAGCACCACCGTCGCCAGCAGGAAGGCCAGCGCCCGGCCGCGGCTGCGCAGCACCGGGCGGGCGACCGCGGCATAGGCGCGGCCGAGGACGCCGCCCGCCGCGTGGTCGCCATGGGCCAGCTTCGCCCGCCCGGCGATCCTGACCATCAGCCAGGGGGTGATGATCACCGCCACGAAGAAGGAGAAGATCATCGCCGCCGAGGCATTGGCCGGGATCGGCGACATGTAGGGGCCCATCATGCCGCTGACGAACAGCATCGGCAGCAGCGCCGCCACCACCGTCAGCGTGGCGACGATGGTGGGGTTGCCGACCTCGGCCACCGCGGCGATGGCGGCGTCGCGGCGCGAGCGGCCATCCTGCATCCCCCAGTGGCGGGCGATGTTCTCGATCACCACGATGGCATCGTCCACCAGGATGCCGATCGAGAAGATCAGCGCGAACAGGGAAACCCGGTTCAGCGTGTAGCCCATCACCTGCGCGGCGAAGAGCGTCAGCAGGATCGTCACCGGGATGACGATGGCGACCACCAGCGCCTCGCGCCGGCCGATGGCCAGCCAGACCAAGGCGATGATCGAGACCGTCGCCAGGCCGAGGTGGAACAGCAACTCGTTGGCCTTCTCGTTCGCCGTCTCGCCGTAGTCGCGGGTGACGGAGACCTGCACCGTATCGGGGATCAGCCCCTCCTCCAGCGCATGCAGCCGGTGCAGCACCTCTTCGGCCACCACCACCGCATTGGCCCCGGCCCGCTTGGCGATGGCCAGCGTCACCGCCGGGCTGTCGTGGATCGCGCCTTCGGCGTCCTTCTCCACCCGCCGGACGATATGGTCCGAGGTGTCGGGAACGAAGGAGACCTCGGCCACGTCGGCCACATAGACCGGCCGCCCGTCGCGGGCGGTCAGCAACAGGCCCGCCACCTCGGCCGGGGCCTGCAGGGTCTGGCCGGCGACCAGATCGACCTGCCCGCCGCCGTCGCGCAAGCGTCCGGTGTTCAGGGTGCGGTTGGCCTGCGCCACCTTGCCCGCCAGCTGTTGCAGCGTGATGCCGTAAAGCGCCAGCCGGTCGGGGTCGGGCGCGATGCGGATCGCCTCGGGCGCCTCGCCCACCAGATAGGTCAGCCCGACCTCGTCCACCTTCGCCAGTTCCGCCTGCAACACCCGCGCCAGCCGGGTCAGGTCGTTGGCCGTGACCTCCTGCCCCGGGGCAGCCGAAAGCGTCAGCGACAGGATCGCCACGTCGTCGATGCCGCGGCCGATCACCAAGGGTTCGCCGATGCCGAGCGGCATCCGGTCCATATTGGCGCGCAGCTTCTCGTGCACCCGCAGGATGGCGTCCTCGGACCTGGTGCCGACCTCGTAGCGCGCCGTCACCATCGCCGCATCGTCGCGGGTGTTGCTGTAGACGTGCTCCACCCCGTTGATGCCCTTGACGATGATCTCCAGCGGCTCGGTCACCAGCTTGACCGCATCCTCGGCCCGCAGGCCCTGCGCCTGCACATGGATGTCGACCATCGGGACGGAAATCTGCGGCTCCTCCTCGCGCGGCAGGCTGACCAGCGAGACGAGGCCGGCGGCCAGCGCGGCAAGGATGAAGAGCGGCGTCAGCGCCGAGGCGATGAAGGCCCGGGTCAGGCCGCCGGCGATGCCGAGGGGGTGGGAAGAATCAGTCATGCCCCGCCCCATCGGTCTCCACCCGGTCGCCGGGGATCAGGCCGGAGAGGATTTCCACCACCGCCACGCCGTCGATCACCTCGCGGCTGCCCGGCACCACGGCGCGCAGCGTCAGGGCATCGCCCTCGGCCACGGCAACGAAATCGAGGCCCGAGCGGCGGATCAGCGCGGTTTCCGGCACCACAAGCGCGCTGCGGCTGGCGATGGGAAGGCGGACCAGCACCCGGGCATCGACGAAATCCTCGGGCAGGCCGGGGACGGCGACATCGGCGACGACGCGGCCGTTCTCGATCATCGGATAGATGCGCTCCAGCCGCCCCTCCTGCGGGCCGGCGGGGCCTTCGATGCGGATGGCGTCGCCCTCGGCCAGGGTGGCGGCATGGCGTTCGGGCACCGCGAGGCGCAGGAAGATGCCGCCGCCGCCCAAGGTGACGACCACCTCGCCCGGCATCACCACCGCGCCCGCGGCCACCGGCACCTCCAGCACCCGGCCCGCCGCCGGGGCCAGCACCGCGCCTTCGGCCGCCTGCTGCTCCACCACCCGCCGCTCGGCCTCCACCGCGGCGATCTGGCCCTTGATCACATCGACCTGCGTCCGCAGCGCGTCCATCCGCTGCACGGTGGTGACGCCGCGGGCCAGCAGGTCCTCGCCCCGCTTCAGCTCGGCCTCGGCATTGGCCAGTTGCGCGGCCAGCGAGTCCTTCTGCGCGTCGATGGCGGACAGCTGGAACTCCAGCTTCTGGTCGGTGATCCGGGCCAGCACCGCGCCGGCCTCGACCAGGTCGCCCTCCTTCACCGCCAGTTCGGTCAGGGTGCCCCCCAGCCGCGCCCGCGCCGGCAGGCGGTCGCGCGCCTCGACCCGGCCGAAGACCGCCTTCCAGTCGGTCAACTGCACCGGCCGGACCTCCAGCAGCTCGGCCCGCGCCATGTGCGGCGCAGCCAGCACCAGCGCCAGCGCCAGCAGAATCACCCGGCCCATCGTCGCGCGCGCCATATCCCTTGTCCCCCGGCGATCATTGGTCCACCTGCATATATTCACATTATTGCATTTGTAAAGGATGGATCGGCGCTTTCCCGGCCATATGCCGCAGGGGCGCCCCGAATTTCGCCCGGGTTCGGACCGAAAATTTGCCATAATCTGACCGCATCCCCACGAAGGGCAGCGCCCCCGAGACGTTCAATGAGTGACCCGATGCACCACCAGCCCCTCGCCCCCGAACGCCCCCTCGACCGGGACGAGGTGGAGAACGCCTCGCTCGACGCGCTGCGCGCCCTGCAACTGGACCGGCTGCGCCGCAGCCTGCGCCATGCCTGGGACAACAACCCCATTCAGCAGGCGCGGTTCAGGGCGGCGGGCGCGCATCCCGACGACCTGAAGGACCTGTCCGACCTGGCGCGCTTCCCCTTCACCACCAAGGCGGACCTGCGCGAGGGCTATCCCTTCGGCCTCTTCGCCGTCCCGCGCGAGCGCATCCTGCGGCTGCACGCCTCCTCGGGCACCACCGGCCGGCCGACGGTGGTGGGCTACACCGCCCGCGACCTGGAGATCTGGGCCGATGTCATGGCCCGCTCGATCCGCGCCGCGGGCGGGCGGCCCGGCGACATGGTGCACAATTCCTTCGGCTACGGGCTTTTCACCGGCGGCCTCGGCTATCATTCCGGCGCCGAGAAGCTGGGCTGCACCGTGGTGCCGGTCTCCGGCGGCATGACCGAGCGGCAGGTCACCCTGATCGACGACTTCCGCCCGCGGCTGATCTTCGGCACGCCCAGCTACATGCTGTCGGTGATCGACGAATTCCGCCGCCGGGGGCTGGACCCGGCCCGATCCTCGCTGGAGATCGGCATGTTCGGGGCGGAACCCTGGACCCCCTCGATGCGCGACGAGATCGAGGGCGCCTTCGGCATCCGCGCCTACGACCTTTACGGCTTGTCCGAGATCATCGGCCCCGGCGTCTCGGTCGAATGCGCCGACGACCCGCGCGACGGCGGCATGACGATCTGGGAAGACCATTTCTACCCCGAGATCATCGACCCGGAGACCGGCGCCGTGCTGCCCGATGGCGACTGGGGAGAGCTGGTGCTGACCACGCTGACCAAGGAAGGCCTGCCGATGGTGCGCTACCGCACCCGCGACCTGACCCGGCTGCTGCCCGGGGACAGCCGGCCGATGCGGCGGATGGCGCGGGTGACCGGCCGCACCGACGACATGATCATCCTGCGCGGGGTGAACGTCTTCCCGACCCAGATCGAGGAGCTGCTGCTGTCCTGCCCCGGCCTCGCCCCGCATTTCCGGATCGAGCTGACCCGCCCCGGCCGGATGGACCGGATGGCCGTTCTGGCCGAGGCCAAGCCCGCCTTCGCGTCCGAGGAGGCCCGCGCAGCCTCGGCCCGCGACCTGGCGCATCGGGTGAAAAGCGTGATCGGCCTGACCGCCGAGGTGCGGGTGCTGGAGCCGGGCGCGGTGCCGCGGTCCGAGGGCAAGGCGAAGCGCATCCTGGACCTGCGGCCGAAGGACTAGCCAAGGGCCAGCACCGGCCTCAAAGGGCCAAGGTCCCCTCTCCGATCGCATTCCGCAGGGCATCGACCGCCGCCGCGAGCCTCTCGTCGATGACATGCAGGTATTGCGTCCAGTCGGTCAGCTGCCGCAGCTCTTCGACCCCGTCCGAGATGCCGCGCAGGCCGATCAGCGGAATGCCGAACCGCTGCGCCGCCCGCAGATGGGCGAAGGTCTCCATATCCACCATCTCCTCGGCGATCCGGTCGTAGGCCGGGCCGCTGACGATGTTCGCCCCGGTGGACAGGCTGGCGGCGGGCAGGCCGGGAATGCGATGCGGCAGGTCGATCCGGGCCGGCAGGTCCAAGAAGGGCGTGCACCCCGGCCGGAACCCCAGGGCCGAGGCATCCATGTCGCGATAGGCCACGCCGGAGACCTGATAGACCTGCGCCTGCACCAGCCGGCGCGACCCCGCCGACCCCAGCGAGACGATCAGCCGCGGCCGCTGCGGCATCTCCGCCAGCGCCGCGGCCAGCGTCACCGCCCCCTCCACCGGCCCGACCCCGGTCATCAGCGGCGCGATGCGCGCCCGCAGCGCGGGCCCGTATTCCGCCTCGGCCGCCATCGCGAAGAGGACCGGGATACCGGCGATCAGGTCTGCTGTTGGGATCATGGGACCTCATCCTTGCCGCGGGCGCCCCTGCGCCGGTCGGCCGGCCGGGCGCCGAACGGCTCCGTTTTCACATGCCGGCGGGCGGAAAGGAAGAAGGGGCTGGCCTTTTGGCCAACCCCTGAATTCCATGGCGGACCCGAACGCGCCCCCCGGTTTCCCAGTCTGGGTCAAACCCAGCTGCCTGCTATCCACTCTTCCAAAGGGGCCGTCCCGCAGCAACCGGCGCGATGCCCTTCGCGCGTAGTCCGGGGTCGATCCGGCTGAAGACATCGTTGCGGCAGTCCATCTCGCGGTCATGCTGGGGCATCCGGCCGCAGCCTTGGTGTCAGGCTCCGTCGGCTCCGCTTGACACTGCTCGGCGGCGGTTTGTGGCCACCGCCGACTTCTCCTGAAGCGGAATCGGACAACTGGCGTCAGCGCCACTGCTTCTCTTCCAGCGTCCATCTGGTGCCGGGCAGCGGGCCGTCCTTGACGAAGGCCTCGACCACATTGGCCAGCACTTTCGCTGCGCTGTTGTCGAAGCCGTTGGCGGGCAGCGCCTGGCCGTAACCGATGGAGCCGGTGCAGAACACCGCCCCGTCGTTCGGCGCGGTGAAATAGGTCATGTCGCCCCGGATCCGGTAATCGAGCGAACCGACCAGCCCGGCATAGGCGTAGAGCAATTCCTCGGTCACCAGAACGTAATTGTCGGAATGGCCCCCGGTCGCCGCGATGATCTTCGTATGCGGCGGCGTGCCGAGGCTCAGATCGTAGCGGTCCAGCTCGATCCCCCCGGCGGCGCCATAGGCGAGGCCCTGATCGCCGATGATCTCGCCCTCGATCCCTTCGGTGATCCAGGACGCGGTGCGGTGCCAGGCGTCGGGCATCTTGCGATAGGGCGAGGCGGTCTCGAACCCTTCGCCGATGAAGCCCACCCCGGTCAGCTTCTGCGGCGCGCGGCCGCGGTTGCGCCAGAGGCCGCTCTTCTCGCCGGTGGTTTGCAGGTAATGCTCGCCCGGCTTCGCGGCCCAGGCCCGCATCCCCGAGTCGAGTTTCCGCACCTCCATGCAGGCGGGGTTGTCGCGGGCGAAGCCGACGACCCAGTAATAGCCGTTGCCGCCCATGTAGATCAGCCGTCCGCCGCCGGCGACGAAATCCTCCTGCGCGTCCAGCATCCGTTCCGAGACATATTCCGGGTGGGTGCCGGTGATCACGCAGTTGTAGGGCCTGATCGCGTCCAGCCCCTCGCGGTCCAGATCCTCGTCGGTGATGAAATCGCAGTCGTAGCCCTGATGCCGGATCCAGGCCGAGATCGACAGATCCGCCGGGAACTGCCAGGTGATGTTCATGCTCGACATCCGGTATTTCGGCCGCATGTTGATCACCGGCCGCAGGTAGGAGCTGAAGCAAACCCCGGCGCCGTCCTCGAAATGGTCGTAGGTGGACAGCCCGTATTCGCGGTGCTCGTAGGTCTCGATGTCGAGCTCGGTCACCACTGGCGGCTGGCCGGTCATCGGCTGGATGATATGGGCGTCGAAGCTGAGGCTCTCGTTGCCATAGGCCAGGTAACTGGCGGTGGGGATCAGATAGCAGAGCTTAGCCGAGGGCTTCGCCGGGCGCACGATGAAGACGATATATTCCTCGGTGATGCCGGTGCCCGGGCCGATGCGCAGCCGCATCGCGTAGATGCCGCTTTGCAGGTCGGACGGGATGGTGATGCGGGCAGTCTCGTCCCAGCGGCAGTCGGTCACCGCATCGGGGTGGAATTCGATGCCACCGTATTGGTCGGGCGCAAGGCGGAAGCAATCATCGCGCCCGTTCCAGTTGAAGCCGGTCATCGCGCGCACCGGATGGTTCACCCCCTCGGCGTGCAACCCATGCGGCCCGGCGTCGAACACGGTCTGGCCAACGCCGCGGTCGCTGTAGCCCGCAGTCGTGTCCCAATAGGCCAGGATCGCCGCCGCCTTCGGCTTCGCCCCGGTCTTGCAGGCGTCGAGCTCGGTGCGGTCGAGCACCCGGTCGCAGATCGCCGGGCGGTCGATCTTGCCGGCGTAAAGGTCGTTGACGAAATCTCCGCGCAGAAGATGGTGATCGCGCGCGCCGGCGATCAGGAACGGCACCGAAGCCACGTTCTTGTGGCGGAAGCGGAAGGTCTGGCGGACGTGGCTGGCATAGTCATGCGGCACCACCTTGCCCAGAAGCGAGTTGTAGCGGTTCGCCACCCCCTCCTGATAAAGCGTCGCCTTTCCGGTGGCCGGATCGAAGGAGGCGCCGACGAAATACCACATCCGGGCCACCAGCGGCAGCTCGGCGGTGACGTAATCCACCTCCTTGCCATCGCCGACCCAGAATTCCAGATATCCCTCGGGATTGATCCCCAGAGCGAAGCCGGTGTTGTTCCTGGTGTCCCACCGCCCCAGCAGGGTCTGGCGCGCGCCCTTCTTCGGGATGGTGGGCCAGATGTGGCAGAACAGCGTGAACGGCCCCTCGACCGCCAGCCGGTTGTCGGAATCCTCGACCTGAAGGAAGCTGCCCAGCTGGGTGAACTGCTTCTTCACCTGCCAGGCGCCGTTCAACGGATGGGCGACCTCCTCCTCCTGAAAGCCGGGGCCGGCCTCATGCGCATCGCCATGGATCAGCCGGACCAGCTGCGCCTGCGCCTCGGATGCGCCGTCGCAGTTGACGTGGAAGGTGATCTCCTCGCCCTGTTTCACCGAAATCCGGTTGGCGTAACCGAAGATTTTCTGCTGAGCCATCTTACTTCCCTGTCAAGTCTTTGATGTGGTTCAGAAACACCGCATGGCGCGCCTCGCGCAGGCTGGCGTAGCTTTCGCTGCCCACCCGGGCGGGCGGCACCCTCGGCTTGCCCGACAGCCGCACCACGCGGTAGCACCCGCCCGCCTCTTGCAGCACGGCATACTGCTCGTGCAGCGGGCGGGTCTGGCACCAGTTCAACAGGCGCGTCAGCGGCTCGCTGTGATGGCCCTCGGGCTTTCTGCGGTGTTCCTCGATCAGCGCGTCGCTCAGCACCGACAGCAGGTAGCTGCGGGTGATCTTGTCGAAATTCGCCCGCACATGCAGGTCGGCATCGGCGACGGAGGTGGTGTCTGCTTCGCTCATCTCAGGATTCCATCAGGTCATGGACGCGGCGCATGAAGACGGCGTGATAGCCCTCGTCCACCGTTGCGTATTCGCGGTCATCCACCAGGCGGGGCGAGACGCCGCGCTGTCCCGAAAAGGCGATAATCTTGTAAGGGCCTTCGGGTCCGGCGCGGTGGAGCGCATATTTGTCCTCCATCTTGGTGCGGCGGAAGTAGAGCAGCACCCGTTCCAGCGCCTCGCTGTGCTGGCCGAGCGGCTGGCGACGGTGTTCCTCGATGATCTCGGGGGTGATCAGCGTCTTGAGGTAATCGCGCTGGATCTTGTCGAAGCGGCGGAAGTAGAGCTGATCCTTGTCGTCGATCTCGGTCGCTTCCTCGGGCAGGGCTTCGCCGCCCTTCTCGGTCCGGGCCGAGCGCCATTCGCCGCGCTTCTTCTCGCGCCAGGCGTTGAACTGGCGTTTGATCCCGAAATAGCCGTTGTTGAGGAACAGGACGGCGGCCAGCATCAGCGCGCCGATCATGAAGTGCCGCATCGGCCCCCAGTCGAGCAGCACCTTGTCGAGGAACACCACCACCAGTGTGCCCAACACCGCGCCCTCGGCCTTGCCGATGCCGCCGATGGCCAGCATGGCGAGGCCCAGAAGCACCGTGTCGAAGCTGAAGATCGAGAAGGCCACGCCGCGGTATTGCGCGGCATAGAAGCCGCCGATGAAGCCGAGCGCGACCGAGGTGATCAGGAAGATCACGATCCGCGCGCGTTTGTAGTCCACCCCGCAGGCGGCGGCGAAGGCCTCGCGCTTTTCCGGGGCCATGCGCAAGATGCGGCCCAGCCTCTTGCCGTTGATCAGCCGGAACAGGGACAGCGCGGCCAGCAGCAAGAGAAGCGAGGTGTAATAGCCGACATGCGATTGCACCATCGGATCCCAGGCTTCGCTGATGAAACTGTCGGCGCCGTAAAGTCCGCCCGAGGCCGAGCCGAACTCGCGCGAGGTAGTGAAGAACACCCGGCACAGCTCGTTCAGCCCGAGCGTCAGCAGCGCATAATAGAAGCCGTCCAGCCGCAGCGCCGGAAGCGCGATGGCAAGGCCGAATACCAGCCCGACAACCGATCCGATCACCGGCAGCACATACCAGGGCACGCCGTAAGTGATCGACAGCCACGAGGTCAGGAAACCGGCCGTCCCCACCACCGCGTAACTCGCCAGCGAGAAGATGCTGGCGGTGCCGATGATCAGCGTCCAGCAGACGTTGATCGCGGCGAAGATGCCGAAGATCGTGCCCGCGGTCAGCAGCGTGTTCTGCATGTTCGACGGGAACAGCAGCGGCGCGATGGCGAGGAAGGCCATGCAGAGCAGCCAGTAGACCGGCCGGCGGTCGAGGATCTTCTTCTCGGCGATGGCGGTCTTGCGGTTGTAGATCCCGGTGACGTGCAGCATGTTGCGCCGGGTGGGCCACCAGCGCCAGCGGGTCCACAGCTTTTCGCCGTGGTTGGGCCAGATGATATAGTGCTTCAGCCGGCCGACCTTGTAGGTCGGCACCTTGTAGCCGGTGGCCTTGTCCCAGTTCTCGCGGATGTCGGGAACCTCGACCGAAGGCGCGCTCTGGTTGCCGGTCGCGGTGCCCCAGGCGGCCAGCGGGTTGATCCAGGTGTAGTCGGATTTCTGCGTGGTCATTGTTCGCGCGCCTTGTCGAGAAGCCCCGAGATCCCGCGCGGCCGGACGACCAGCACGGCGATGATGAAAAGGAACTGCGTCATCAGCACGTATTGCCCGCCGAGGAATTCGTTGGTCAGCGCCTCGACCAGACCCAGCAGGATCGCGGCGATCACCGCGCCCTGGACCGACCCCAGCCCGCCGCAAAGCGCGATGGAGACGCCCTTGATCAAGGGCGTCAGCCCGTTGAACGGCGCGATGTAATAGGTCTGCGACAGAAGCACCGAGGCGAGGCCGCCCATGGCCCCCGTCACCGCCATGACGTAGATCCCGGTGCTGCGGATGCCGATGCCGACGATAGATGCCGCGTGCGGGTTCATCATCATCGCCCGGATCTCCAGTCCCCGGCGGCTGCCGCGCATCCAGCGCACCACCAGAAACAGCATCAGGGCCGAACAGACCACGATGCCGATCTTGTCCGAGGTGAGCCGCACGCCGAACAGGTCCAGCGTCCAGAAACCGAAGAGTTCCGGCAGCGACTTCGGCCGCGGGCCGAAGAACATCAGGAACGACTGGCTGCCGATCAGGCTGATCGCCAGCGTGGCGATCATGCCGCGGGTGGTGAAGTTCGGCTTGTCATGCAAGGGGATGAACACCACGAGGCAGACCAGAACCCCAGCCGCCGCCCCCATGGCTATCCCCGCAGCAGCGATCAGCGCGGGATGGTCGTTGATGTGCTGCGCCACCAGCCAGGCGCCGTAGCCCGCGAAGGTGAAGACGAAGCCATAGGCCAGGTTGATGAGCCCGAGGCTGGACCAGGTGATCGAGACCGCGATGGCGATGAGCCCGTAGATGCAGGCCACGGTGATCGCATTGGTCAGGACGAAAAAGATATCCACCGCGGATCCCTCCCTTCTGTGTTGACGTGAAACGGCGCCATGTCAGCGCTCTCCAAGGCGCGAGGCCGCCGAAGCTTCGCCCTTCAGCTTGCCCGCATGCATCCCGATGATGCGGTCGACGCGCCCCTCCAGCAGGGCCACGTTCTGCTCGGCGATGAACATGGCGCTGCCCTTGAGGTCGATCTGCAAAAGCGCATCCATCACCGCGCTGCCGATCTTGGGCGCAAGGCCCAGGGAAGGCTCGTCGGCGAGGTAGAGCCGCGCGTCGGTCATCAGCCCGCGCCCGATCGAGACCATCCGCCGCTCGCCGCCGGACAGGCGCCCGACCGGGGTCTTCATCAGCTTCCTGAGCGGCTGGAAGATGTCGAGAACGCGTTCCTTGCGTTCCTTGCGGGTCCGCCAGGCCTCGGGGGTGAAGGCGCCGCTGTCGAGATGCTCCTCGACCGTCAGGCCGTTGAAGATCTCGTCGCCCTGCGGCATGATCGCCAGCCCTTGGCGCACGATCTGATGGGTGTAACGGCCCGGTCCCTGGCTGCGGGTGCGGCCGATCTGCTTTCCCGCCAGTTCGATGGACCCACGCTGCCAGCCGGTCAGCCCGGCGATGGCATAGAAGAGCGTGGTCTTGCCGTGCCCGTTCAGCCCGACGATCCCCACCCTTTCCCCGGCATTGATCACCAGATCGAGGTCGTGAAGGACACGCAAAGGCCCGTAGCCGGCCGAAAGGCCCTCTACTTTCAGTATCTCTGACATGGTTTCCCCTGGAATGGCTGCGCGAAGGCGGCCGGTCAGTGGTTTTCGAAATAGGCTTCGCGCACGGCAGGGCTGTCGATGATCTCGGCCAGCTCGCCCTGCGCGATCACCACGCCCGCATCCATCACGATCACCCGGTCGGCGATGGATTCCAGCAGCTCGATCCGATGCTCGACGATCAGCACCGCCACGTTCATCTCTTTCGAGAGCATCCGCAGGATCTGGTCGATCTCGTCGATCTCGGCATTGATCAGCCCCGCCGCCGGCTCGTCCATCAGCAGCACCTTCGGCTCGCGCATCAAGAGACACGAGAGCAGCAGCTTGCGCCGCTCGAAGGTCTTCAGCAGCGCGGTCGGCGTGCTGTGCGGCGTGGTGAAATTCACCAGTTGCGCGCCGTATTCGGCATCGAACCGCGTCAGATAGGGACGATAGGCCTGCCGCGCCGCCTTGAAGCTCTCGCCCACCGTCAGTTGCTCGGGCACCAGCGGCGTCTGATAGGTCCGCCCGATCCCCAGCCGCGCCCGCTCGAACAGCGGAAGACGGGTGACATCCTTCCCCTGATAGCGGATCGAGCCGGTCTTGGGCATGTAGCGGCCCGAGAGCATCTCCAGCAGGCTGGTCTTGCCGGCGCCGTTCGGGCCGATGATGCCCAGAACCTCGCCGGGGCGCAGGTCGAAGCTGATGTCCGACAGGACCTCCCGCCCGCCCAGATCAAGCGAGAGGTTCCTGCAGGAGAACAGGATCTGTTCATCCCATGCTGTCATCTGACCGGACGCCCCTCAGCTCCACCACGGCGCGGGCCGCAGCGTGGATTCCGCGATCTCGTTCGGCCAGACGATCTTGTGTTCGCCGTCCTGCACCTGGACGAAAAGCTGCGCCATGCCCTCTTCCAGCTTTGCCGCCTGGTTGTCGAAACCGTTGTCGGGGTAGTGCAGCCCTTCCTGGCGTTCGTTGTTCATGTTCATCATGCCGCAGACGCCGCGGTAGGGATTGGCGCGGATCCAGGCGCAGTTGGCGGCGAAATCCTCGGGATTGCCGGTTGCCTCCCAGACGAGGCGCAGATACTGCACGATGTCATAGCCGTTGCCGGTGTAGACGAGGCCCATGTTGCCCACGTATTCCGGGTAGCGTTCCAGGTATTTGTGCCGGAAGGCCTGCCCGGTCTCGTCGCCGTAGACGCCGAGGACGGTGCTCCAGCAGAAGCCCTCGGTCGCGCGGCCGCCCAACTCCAGGAACTCGGGCTGCGACGGACCGTATTGCAGATAGACCAGGGAATCCGGCACCGGATCGGCGGCGAACTGCTTGCAGAAGGCGGCATATTCCGCCGCGACCCAGTGGTCGATCATGATCGCCGCGGCATCCACCTCTTTCAGGCGGCGGATCACCGGGCTCCAGTCGTTGACCGGGAACTGGATGTCGGTCACTTCGGCCAGCTCGAAATCGTAGTTCGGGATCGCCTCACGCGCGGCCTTGAGGATGGTCTGGCAATAGGCGACCTGCTCGGCCACTATATGGATCTTGCGGTTCTTCGGCTTCCAGACCCCGGTTTCCTCCATCTTCTTCAGCCACAGCGGATAGGTCCAGCCGTAGTTCACCTCGGACGGGTCGGTCTGGAAGACGTGGGAATATTTCTCGGGGTTCTCGCGATAGGCGTCGGTGGCGGCGCGCTGCGTGTTGCCCTGGACATAGGGGCATTTGTATTTCGCGGATTCGTCCATCGCCGGGATCGGCGCGAAGATGAACGAGTTCGAGATCGCATGGACCTTGCGGTCGATACAGGCCGCGATCGACTGGCGCGCGCTTTCCGGCGACAGCTTGTCCACGTCGGCGACGAAGATCTCGATCTCGCGACCGAGCACGCCGCCCGCGGCGTTGATCTCCTCGACCGCCAGCATGGTGCCGTTGATATGGTCGGTGTCGTCCGCCACGCCGTAGGGGGTGGAGAGCGAGGCCGGAACCCCGATCAGGATCTTGTCGCTGGTGCCCTGCGACAGGGCCGGGGTGGCGAGACCGGAGGCCGCAGCGCCCAGCGAGAGTTTCACGGCGGTGCGGCGGGTCATCCGCAGCCCGCCGGGGGCGGTGCGGAACAGGGGCGTCTTCATCTTTCACCTCTCCTTGCTGGTCGGGCACTAGACCCTTCGATTTGATGCTTTACACATCAATAATTATCATTTCATCTAGACGTATGATTAGGATGCAACCTATGTCAACGGAAAATTTCAGCATGTGCGCCGGCAAGAACGGCGATACAGGCACAATGGGGAGGCCGGATATGACCGAACTGCGCGAGAATACGGGCGAAAGCTATGCTTGGCGGGCATTCCTTTCCCGAAAGCGTCTAGACATAATCTATGCAAAATCCTCTTGCGCGACCGGCGCACTGATCAGGGAATGCTCTATCCCTTCATCTGGTTGCCAGCGTTGCAAATCCTGCCAGAGACAACTAGATAGCCCTCAGGATGGCGCCCGGACGGAGGTGCCGGGCAGATGAAGGATGTCCTGCAAGATGAGCATGATGGATCGCGCTCCTGACCTCCGCTCGCCGCTGACGATTCTGATCGCCGACGACCACTGGGTGGTGCGGGAATCGCTCAAGCAGGTGGCGCAGGGGCTGGACAGCAATCTGCGGATCGAAGAGGCGGGCGGCTTCAACGAGGCGCTGGCGGTCCTGCAGGATAACCCGGACGTGGGGCTTCTGCTGATCGATCTGGTGATGCCGGGCTTCACCGAGATGGAAGGGCTGCGGCTGATCCGCAGCAACTACCCCTCGATCCCGATCGTCATCGTCTCGGTGCATGAGGATCCGAACTATGTCCTGCGCGCGATCCAGCACGGGGTGATCGGCTATATTCCGAAGTCCTCGGGGCCCGAGGAGATCCAGCACGCCCTGCAAAGGGTGCTGGCAGGCGAGGTCGCCTTCCCCCGCGACCTGATCGCCCGCAGCTGGAGCGAACAGCAGCCCGCTCCCGCGGCACCGTCCGCCACCGACGTCGCCCGCGCGGGCCTCAGTCGCCGCGAGAGCGAGATCCTCGTCCTCCTGGGCCGGGGATGTTCGATCCAGGACACCGCCGAACGGCTCGACATCAGCCGCCAGACGGTGCGGGTCCATCTTGGCAACGCGATGCGGAAGCTGGACCTGCGCACCCGCGAGGCTGCGATCCGCTATGCCGTCGAGAACGGCGAGGCGCTTGCCCAGATGCGCGACCGGGCATGAGCGCCCCCGCGTCCGCGCACCATGCCGCCGCGGCGCTGGAAAACCTTCGGCTTCCGGTCTCCTACTGGTCGCCAGATCTGCGGCTTCTGTCCTGGAACCCCGCCTTCGCCGAACGGTTCAACTGCTTTCCCGCCGGCCTTCCCTCCGGCATCACCCGGGGCCAGTTCATCGACGCGGTGGAACGCGCCGGATTGCTGGTGCAAATCGAAACCCAATCCGATGGAGAGAAGGAAGCGGCGGGGGCGCCCACGCTTTATTTCTCGGACGGCAGCATCTACCGGCTGGAAAGCTGGCAAGCGCCAGATGGCGCTTGGACCGCAATCTGTCTCGACATAACGACTGCGCAGCGCAACGAGCGGGCGCTGCGCAAGGCGCGCGATGCTGCCACCGCCGCCGACCAGAGCAAGTCGCGCTTCCTGCGGGCGGCAAACCACGACCTGCGCCAGCCGCTCGCGGCGTTGAAGATCCTGATCTACAGCTGCATCGGCGCCCAGGACGAGACCGAACGCCAGCAGGCGCTGCACGCGATGGAAGTCTCGGTTGCGATCATGGAGGATTTGCTCGGCGCGCTGCTGAACATCGGGCAACTCGATGCGGGCCGCATCCGCCCCTCGATCCAGACCTTCCAGATCTCGGCCATCCTCGAACGCCTGCGCATCCAGTTCGATCACCAGGCCCGCGAGAAGGGGCTGGAGCTGCGCATCATCCCCTCGACCGCGGCGGTGATCAGCGATCGGGTGCTGCTGGAGCGCATCCTTTCCAATTTCGTCAGCAATGCCATCCGCTACACCGAGGTCGGCCGGGTGGTCATCGGCTGCAAGCAGGCTGGCGGGCAACTGCAGGTCCATGTCATCGACACCGGCCCCGGCATCGCGCCCGAGTTCCGCGAAGAAATCTTCGAGGAATTCTTCCGCATCTCGAAACACCAGGACAAGCGCCGCCATAGCCTGGGCTTGGGGCTCAACATCTCGCGCCGGCTGGCCGAGATTCTCGGACATCGTATCCTCTTGCGCAGCCATCCGGGCAGGGGCTCGGATTTCGCCATCGAGATGCCGGTGGGCAACATCTGGCACAGCACCATCGGCGAACCCGAGATCAGCGAACAGATCGGCGGCGAGTTTTCCGGCCTCGCCTGCCTGTTGCTGGAGGACGACCCTCATGTCCGCGCAGCGCTGGCGGCGCTGTTGGAACGCTGGGGGATCGCGGTGCTGAACCTGGCCGACCTCGGCGACATTCCCGCCAGCCTCGCCGCGCTGGAACGCGCGCCCGACATCATCGTCACCGACTACCGGCTGAACCGTGAATATCTCGGCACCGAGGTGGTGAACGAGGTCAACGACCTATTGGAAAAGCCCTGTCCGGCACTGGTGATCACTGCCGACACCGGGCCCGAGCTGATCGCCGGCATCCGCGCCCAGGGCTATCCGGTGCTGATCAAGCCGGTCGGTCCGCCGGGGCTGCGGGTGATGATGCACAACCTTCTCTTCGAGCCGGAGGCCGTTCCCGAACTGAACTGACCAAAGCCGCCGGGCAACGACCCGGCGGCCGCACATCGCAAAAATCATAAAAGCCGGGGAGGCAAGACGATGCGCACTGATCCGATCCGCATAGGCAGCATGGTTCCCCTGACCGGAACCTCGGCCAGCGACGGCCGCGAATTCCGCAACGGGCTGATCATGGCCGCGGACGAGATCAACGCCCGCGGCGGCATCATCGGCCGGCGGGTCGAGCCGGTCTTCGTCGATACCGGCAGCCAGACCGCCGAAGTGGTGGTGCGCGCAGCGCGCGGCCTGATCGCCACCCATGGCGTCAGCGCGATTATCAACGGCTACAACATCGGGCCGCAGAATTCGGAATACGAGCCGATCGCCGATGCCGGGATCATCTACATCCACCACAACACGCTGTTGCAGCATCACGACACGGTGGCCAGCGACCCCGAGCGCTATTTCGGCTGTTTCATGGGCGATCCGGCGGAATACTGGTATGGTCAGGGCTTCATCAAATTCATTTCCTGGCTGCGCGACACCGGGCGCTGGAAGCCGAGGAACCGCCGCATCGCGGTGATCTCGGGACCGAAACCCTACAGCATCGTCATCGCCAATGCGATGGACGCCTGTGCGCAACAGTTCGGCTGGACCCCGGCCTTTCCGCCACGAATCATGCGCAGCCTCAAGACTGACTGGTGTGCACTTCTCGACGAAGTGCGTGTCCACGATCCGGCGGTGCTGGCCTTCACCCATTTCCACGCCGGGGATCTGGCAAAATTCCATCTGGAATTCATGCGCCGGCCGCTGCCGGTGCTGCTCTACCTGCAATACGGTGCGCTGCATAAGTCGTTTTCCGAGATCGTTGGCGCGCAGGGCCGCGGCACCATCGTAGGCACGATGATCGGCCTGTTGCGAGACGAGCCCGGACGTCGCTTTACCGAGGCCTACAAGGCGCAGTTCGGCCCGCATTCCACCCCCGAGATCGGCTGCCAGCCCTATGTCGCGCTGCATCACTACGCCATCGCCGCGGCGGTGGCAGGAGGCGTGGGCGATCCTGGCGATTTCGCGGCCAACCGCCGGATCGCGGCAGCTCTGCTTCAGCTCCCTTATCGCAGCGTGGCGGGGATGATCCGCTATCATCCGAAATGGCAGGCAGCCGTCCCCTATCCCGATGCCACCAGCGACCCCTCGATGGGCCTGCCGCATTTGTTCTATCAGTTGCACGACCCTGAGGATGCCCCCGCGCTGATCGCGCCCGAGCCCTTCGCCGATTCCACCTTCGAACTGCCGCCCTGGCTGGCGACGTCCTCCTGAGACGGAATCTTTCCGGGCCTGGCCCCAACGGAAGCTTCCCGGACTTGTCCTGGAGAGGCGGCGCGTTTTTGTCTGGAAGCGTCACCGCGCCACAGGGTCAGCGTGTTTCGGAGAAACAGCCTTGACCCAAACCCCGATCCAACTCGGTCTAACCGAGTCTTTGGGATAGCAGCCAAGATATTGAAAAGATTGGCGGACCCGGAGCGATTCGAACGCCCGACCCCCAGATTCGTAGTCTGGTGCTCTATCCAGCTGAGCTACGGGTCCGTCGTGGGGGGCCATGTAGCCCTGCCCGGGCGGCTTGGCAAGGGAGAAAACGCGAGGACGGGGCTTCCTTCTGCTCCGCCGCGGAATTTCCGGAAAATCCGCCGGGCGACGGACGGCCTTACCCCTCGCCCGGGCCTTCGGCCTTCGGCAGGCGGATCAGGAACTCGCTGCCCTCGGCGTCGCTGCGCAGCAGCTCCAGCCGGCCGCCGTGGCCGCGGACCAGCTCGTCGGCGATGGCGAGGCCGAGGCCGGTGCCGCCCTTGCGCGCCCCGCCCTGGAAGGCGGCGAACAGGTGTTCGCGCGCCTTGGGCGGCAGGCCGGGGCCGGTGTCGCCGACGCGGATCCACCAGTCGGCCTCGTCCTCGCCGGCCGAGACCTCGATGGTGCCGGGCTGGCCGGTGGCCTCGATGGCCTGGCGGGCGTTGCGGATCAGGTTGGACAGCACCCGGTGCAGCTGCTCGGGGTCCGCCCGCAGCACCATGCCCGGTGGCACGTCGATCAGGCAGGTGACGGGGCCGGCGTCGGCCAGCCCCTCGCCCTCGGCCACCTCGCCCACCAGCGGGGCCAGCGCGAAACGGCGCAAGGAGGGCGGCGCCTCCTCGGCCTTGCCGAAGGCCAGGGTCGATTCGCACAAGGAAACCGCCCGGCTGATCGAGGCGATCAGCTTCGGCGCCGAACGCGCCACCGCCGGATCGGCGCTGCCCTCCAGCCGGTCGGCGAAGAGCTGCGCGGTGGTCAGGATGTTGCGCAGGTCGTGGCTGATCTTTGCCACCGCGCCGCCCAGCTGGGCCAGCCGTTCCTTCTGCTTCAAGGCGCCGGTCAGCTGGGTCTGCATCCGCGCCATCGCCTCCTCGGCCTCGCGCAGTTCCATCACCTCGGCGGAGGGGGCGATCACCCGGCGGGCGTCCTCGGGCGCCTCGGCCCAGACCTGCATGTGTCGCACCACCCGGCGGATCGGCAGCACCAGCAGCCGCTGCACGGCGATGAACAGCAGCACCGCCGTCACCGCCGAGAACAGCGCCGAGAGCGCGAGGATGCGCAGGCCGTAGTCCATCAGCTGCGCGCGCAGGACCCGCGTGTCCATGGTGATCTCGATCAGCTGGCCGCCCTCCTGCACCGGGTTGCCGATGACGCGGATCACCTGCACCTCGCGGTCGGCCAGCACCGCCAGCGCATCGCGGATCAGCTCCCAGCTGGTGGCGGTGCGCAGGTCGTAGCTGCCGGCGATGGGGCCGGGGACCGGCGAGGACAGCACCAGCTGCCGCACCTCGTCGCGGCGCAGGACGACGTTGAACACCCCGGCATTGGCCAGCAGTTCCGCCTCCAGCGCCGGGCTGACCATGTCGTCGGCGGCCAGCTGGGTCAGCGCGGCGATCTGCGCCATCTTCAGCCGCTCGGCCAAGAGGTCGTAGCGGTAGCGGGCGATCGAGGGCAGGAAGACCAGCACCTCGGCCAGGATGACGAAGGCGACGGTCAGCAGCAGGAAACGCCCGGAGAGCGTCCTGAAGAAGCGCCAGCGCCGGGCTTCCGTTCCTGCGTGCTGTTCTTCCCCTGTCACCCGCCCCACCATTCCGAAACCGGCCTGCCCCTGCCGGGCGCCGCGGCTGCGCGCAGGAATATCAAATGCCTGCACGCCGCAGAAGGACTAAAGACGTCCCCGCGGGGTGCGGGTTCCCCTTGCCGCCCGGCCCTTGCGCAAAGCCGGGCGACTGTTGCAGAAGGCCCACGCAAGCCGCGTTGACTTGGGCGCGAAACGCCCCTATCAGGCGGGCTTCAAGTTACCGCCCTCGAATCTGCATGGTTCGGGCACCCGATCTGATGGAGAGCCGCGATGAAGCGCACCTACCAACCCTCGAAGCTGGTCCGCAGCCGCCGTCACGGCTTCCGCGCCCGCATGGCCACCAAGGGCGGCCGTCTGGTGCTGGCCGCGCGCCGCGCCAAGGGCCGCAAGGTCCTGTCGGCCTGATCCCGATCCCCTTCGGGGGCAAGGAGACAGCATGACACCGCCGGAGGCACAGGACGCAAGGCAGGATGCCGAAGCGCCCGCCGCGCCCCCGGCGGTTTCGTTTTGCGTGATGAAGACGCGGCCCGAGTTCCTGAAGGCCGCCGCCGCCCGCCGCCAGGGCACCGCCTCCTTCCTGTTGCAGGCGCGCGACCGCCGCGACGGCGACCCGAAGGTGCAGGTGGGCTTCACCGCCTCGAAGAAGACCGGCAATTCCGTCACCCGCAACCGCGCCAAGCGCCGCCTGCGCGAAGCGGCGCGGGCGGTGATCGGCCCGCAGGGCCGCCCGGGCTGGGATTATGTGCTGGTCGCCCGCCCCGGGGCCACCGTCGCCCGCCCCTTCGCCGAGATGCTGCGCGATCTGGAAGCCGCGCTGCGCGCCGTGCACGAGCCGCCCAGATGACCCCGCTCGCCCATCTGCTGGCGCTGCCGGTGCAGGCCTACCGGCTGCTGCTTTCGCCTTGGGTCGGCCATGGCTGCCGCTTTCAGCCCACCTGCTCGGCCTATGCGTTGGAGGCGCTGGAGCGGCATGGCGGGGTGAAGGGCGGATACCTGACCGCGCATCGGATCTGCCGCTGCCACCCCTGGGGCGGCCACGGCTACGACCCGGTGCCGGGGGCGGACCCGGAGCATGACGCCGGCCGCGCGTCGGGGCCTTCGGCGCCTCCTCGCTGATCCCCAGCGACGAGCGCATGGAATGCGACGAGGAGCCGTCGCCCCGCAACCGTTGACTTTCCGCCCGCCCCGCCGCATAGGCCAGCCCATGTTCAGCCTGTCCCATCTGCTCCAGGTCGCGCTCGGCGGCGCCATCGGCTCGGCGCTGCGCTATGGCGTCAACGTCTCGGCCGGGCGGGCCTTCGGCACCGGCTTTCCCTGGGCCACGCTGATCGTCAATGTCCTCGGCTCCTTCGTCATGGGCCTCCTGGTCGTGGTGCTGGCCGAGAAGGGGGGCACCCGGCTCGCCCCCTTCCTGATGACCGGCATCCTCGGCGGCTTCACCACCTTCTCGGCCTTCTCGCTGGACAGCATGACGCTGTGGGACCGCGGGGCGCATGGCCTCGCCCTGGCCTATGTCGCGGCTTCGGTCGTCCTTTCGCTGGCCGCCATCGCGCTGGCGCTGCACATCTTCCGGGGGGCCTTCGCATGAGCGGGGTGAAGCTGCTGACCGTCTCGGCGGACGAGGGCGAACAGCGGCTGGACCGCTGGATGAAGCGCCGCTTCCCGCAGGTGACGCAAGGAGCCGTGGAGAAGATGTGCCGCACCGGGCAAGTGCGGGTGGACGGCGGCCGGGTGAAGGCCTCGGACCGGGTCGCCCCCGGCATGGTGATCCGCGTGCCGCCGCTGCCGGAGACCGAGGCGCCGAGCCGGCCGAAGCCCGACGGGATCGGCGCCGCGGATGCGAAGATGATCCAGGATGCGGTCCTGTGGAAGGACGAGCATATCATCGTGCTGAACAAGCCCGCCGGCCTGCCCTCGCAGGGCGGCTCGGGCCAGGGCGACCGCCATGTCGACGGGCTGACCGAGGCGCTGAAATTCGGCTACAAGGACCGGCCGAAGCTGGTGCACCGGCTGGACAAGGACACTTCGGGCATCCTGCTGCTGGCCCGCACCGACCGCATCGCCCGGGCGCTGTCGGAAACGCTGCGCCACCGTGCGGCGCGCAAGATCTACTGGGCGGTGGTGGCGGGCGTGCCCAACCCGAAGAAGGGCTCGATCAAGTTCTACCTGGAAAAGGCGCCCGGCCGCGGCCGGGGCGGCGAGGGCGAGAAGATGCTCTGCGTCCACCCCGCCAAGGCCAAGGAGCACCCCGAGGCCAAGCGGGCGCAGACCGATTTCTTCACGCTCTGGTTCCTCGGCTCCCGCCTGTCCTGGATGGCGCTGGAGCCGGTGACGGGGCGCACCCACCAGTTGCGCGCCCATATGGCCGAGATCGGCCACCCGATCATCGGCGACGGCAAATACGGCGGCTCGGACGCCTTCAACCCGGGCGACGGCTGGGGCGCCTCGGTCGGCGGCGACATCTCGAAGAAGCTGCACCTGCACGCCCGCTCGATCAGCTTCGAGCATCCGATCACCAGGGAGGTCGTCACCTTCACCGCCCCCCTGCCCGAGCATATGGCGCGAACCTGGGCGGCGCTGGACTGGAAGGAAGACGACGTGCCGGCCGACCCCTTCACGGTGTTCAAGTGAGCAACGGATGAGCGGCTGGACGGCGAAGCGGTTCTGGAAAGAGGCCAAGGCCGAGGCGGTGGAGGGCGGCTTCACCGTCCGGCTGGACGGGCGCCCGGTGAAGACCCCGGCCAAGGCGGCGCTGCTGCTGCCGACGCGGGCGCTGGCCGAGGCCATGGCAGCCGAATGGAACGCGCAGGAAGGCGCGGTGCGGCCCGCCACCATGCCGCTGACCCGCGCCGCCAATTCCGCCATCGATAAGGTGGCCCCGCTGAGGGCCGAGGTGATCGCCGAACTCGCGGGCTATGGCGGCAGCGACCTGGTCTGCTACCGGGCCGAGGGACCGCAGCCGCTGATCGACCGGCAGGCCGCCGCCTGGGACCCGCTGGTCGACTGGGCCGCCACCCATCTGCACGCACCGCTGGTGCTGACCCATGGCGTGATGCCGGTGGCGCAGCCCGAGGCCAGCCTGGCCCGGCTGACCGGCCATGTCGCCGGCCTGTCGGACTTCGGCCTGGCCGGGCTGCACGACCTGGTCGCCATCTCCGGCTCGCTGGTCCTTGCGCTTGCCGTAACGGAAGGCCGGCTGACCGCGGAACAGGCCTTCGCCGCCTCGCGCGTCGACAGCCGCTGGCAGGCCGAGCAATGGGGCGAGGACGAAGAGGAGGCCGCCGCCGAGGCGATCCGCCGCGATGCCTTTCTCCAGGCGGACCGATTCTTCGGATTGTGTCGGTAACATTCCACGGCTTTTCCCGCGCCCGGCGCCGGGACAAGTGATCCCTTGCCGAGCAACCCTGCGGAAACAGAAGATTTTCCCGAAGCCGCGGAAGTCCCTTGACCATCCAAAGCGCTTTCGCCGAAACTGCGCGGCACTGGGAGAGGCTCACCTCCAACAGCATCATGCCCCTGCCCTCGGGCCGGGTCCAAGAACCACCGCCCCGAAGGCGGCAACTCAGGAAGAGGTAACAATGAAGAAATCGGCATTTCTCGGCGCGCTGGCCGCATCGACCGTTCTGGCCGGCGCCGCCTTCGCCGCCACGCTGGACGATGTGAAGGCCCGCGGCGAGCTGATCTGCGGCGTCAACGTCGGCCTGACCGGCTTCGGCGCGCCCGATGCGAGCGGCGAGTGGAAGGGCTTCGACGTGGATCTGTGCCGGGCCGTCGCCGCGGCGGTCGTGGGCGATCCGCAGAAGGTGAAGTTCGTTCCCACCACCGGCGAGACCCGCTTCACCGCGCTGGCCTCGGGCGAGGTGGACGTGCTGATCCGCAACTCGACCATGACCTATTCGCGCGACGTGGACCTGAAGCTCGATTTCGTGGCGATCAACTACTATGACGGCCAGGGCTTCCTGGTGAAGAAGGACCTCGGCGTCTCCTCGGCCAAGGAACTGGACGGCGCCACCGTCTGCATCCAGACCGGCACCACGACCGAGCTGAACCTGGCGGACTTCTTCAAGTTCAACAACATCAGCTACACCCCCGTTACCGTGCAGGACGATTCGGAAGCCCAGCGCCAGTATCTGGCCGGGGCCTGCGACACCTACACCACCGACGCCTCGGGCCTGGCCGCCGCCCGCGCCACCATGGCGGATGGCGAGAACCACATCATCCTGCCCGAGATCATCTCGAAGGAACCGCTCGGGCCGGCGGTGCGCCATGGCGACAACCAGTGGGGCGACATCGTCCGCTGGACCTTCAACGCGCTCTTGATCGCCGAGGAGAAGGGCATCACCAAGGCCAATATCGAAGAGGTCGCCTCCTCGACCACCGACCCGGAGATCCGCCGCCTCATGGGCCTGGAAGGCGACATGGGCCCGATGGCCGGGCTTGACGCCGATGCCTTCAAGCGCGCCATCGCCGCCGGCGGCAACTATGGCGAGATCTTCGAGGCCAACATCGGCTCCTCCACTCCGATCGGGCTGGCGCGCGGGCTGAACGCGCTCTGGACCCAGGGCGGCCTGCAATACGCGGCGCCGTTCCGCTGATCGACCGGGGGCGCGGCCAGCCATGGCCGCGCCCCTTCGCTTCCGGCCTGCCCGGCAGGCCTTTTCCGGTGAACAAGACCCGATCATCGCGCGGCGGATGCCCGCGGCATAACCGGCAAGGAAGCCGGACACATGACGGGACACAGGGGGTAACGCATGACCTTGGCCACGAGCACGCCCTCGGGGGCGGCGAAGGAAGGCTTCCGCCTTTCCATGCTTGTCTACGACACGCGCTTCCGCGCGATCACCATCCAGGTGGTGGTGCTGATCCTGTTCCTGCTGCTGGTGGGCTGGCTGGTGGACAACACCATCCAGAACCTCGCCGCCAAGGACAAGGACATCAACTTCGGCTTCCTCTGGGTCCGCGCCGGCTATGACATCGAGCAGCAGCTGATCCCCTACACCAACGACAGCACCCACGGCCGCGCCGTCATCGTCGGCCTGCTGAACACCCTGGTCATCGCCATCTTCGGCTGCGTGCTGGCCACCATCATCGGCGTCCTTGCCGGCGTGCTGCGGCTGTCGCGCAACTGGCTGGTCAGCCGGCTGATGACGATCTATGTCGAGGCCTTCCGCAACGTGCCGCTGCTTCTGTGGATCATCCTGGTCTTCGTGGTGACCTCGGAAACCCAGCCCGCCCCGAACGAGTTCAAGGTGACGCAGGCGATGGTGGACAGTTGGGCCACGGAGGACACCTCCGACGACATCTACCCCGCCGCCTCGAAGATTCTGTTCGGCACCGCCGCGGTGACCAACCGCGGCAGCTATGTCGCCACCCCGGTGCTGGACCGTCCGCTGGGCGGCACCACCATCGGCTCGGTCCCGGTCAACTTCTCGGTGCTGGCGACCATCGCCGTCATCGTCGCCTCGGTGCTGGCGAACAAGCTGCTGCTGCGCCGCGCCAGGGCGGTGCAGGAGGAGACCGGCATCCGCCCGGTGACGTGGTGGAAATCGCTGCTGATCCTGTTCGGCCCCATCGTGCTTCTGCTGCTGGCCATGGGCTTCCACCTGCAGCTGCCCGCCTTCGCCGCCGACGAGAACGGCGTGTCCAAGGGCTTCAACTTCCAGGGCGGCATCCTGGTGCAGCACAGCTTCACCGCGCTGCTGATCGCACTGTCGCTCTATACCGGCGCCTTCATCGCCGAGATCGTCCGCGCCGGCATCCTCGCCATCTCGCGCGGGCAGACCGAGGCGGCCTTCGCCCTGGGCCTGCGCCCCGGCCGCACCATGAGCCTGATCATCCTGCCGCAGGCGCTGCGGGTGATCATCCCGCCGCTGATCAGCCAATACCTGAACCTGACCAAGAACACCTCGCTGGGCATCGCGGTTTCCTACCTCGACCTGCGCGGCACGCTCGGGGGCATCACCCTGAACCAGACCGGGCGCGAACTGGAGTGCATGCTCTTGATGATGCTGACCTACCTGATCATCAGCCTGATCATCTCGGGCGCGATGAACCTCTACAACAACGCCGTGAAGCTGAAGGAGCGCTGAGATGCACGACAGCTTCGTCCGGTCCGAGATGCTGCCCCCGCAAGACCCGCCGCTGCGGGAGATGGGGGCGGTGAAATGGCTGCGCGAGAACCTGTTCTCGGGGCCGCTGAACACGATCCTGACCTTCCTCGGCGCCATCGTGGTGGTCTGGCTGGTCTGGATGGCCTTCCCCTGGTGGTGGCACAGCGTCTGGAACGCCTCCAGCCTGGCCGAATGCCGGGCGAAGGTGGCCGAGATGGGGGCCGAGAGCGGCGCCTGCTGGGCGGTGATCAAGGCGCGCTGGCACCAGTATATCTTCGGCTTCTACCCGATGGATCAATACTGGCGCCCGGTGCTGACCGCCGGGCTGCTGCTGGCGGCGCTGGCGCCGATCCTCTACTGGAACGACCGCAAGGGCGCGATCCTGACCGGCATTGCCGGGGTGCTGGCGGTGGTCTCCATGCTGCTCCTGTCCTCGCCGATCCTGGCGGTGGCGGTGTCGGCGGCGATCATGGCCGGGCTGTTCCTGCTGGCCCGGACCCGGCCGAGGCACCTGATCTGGGTGACGCTGGCCTATCCCTTCGCCGCGCTGTTCCTGCTGTGGGGCGGTCAGGTCTGGACCTATCTCTCGGCCATCCTTGCCGTGGCGGCGGGGGTCGGCTTCGGCTTCCTCTACGGCAGGCTGCGCGACGGCGCCGGCAACCTGGCCTATGCCATCGTCGCCGCCATCGGCGCGGCCTTCGTCGCCGCGGCGCTGGTGCATTACCTGGATGCGGTCAGTTCCGACTTCCTGACCAAGCTCTCCGCGAGTTCCAGCTTCTACCCCGGCCTCGGCTCGGGCGGCGGCATCGTCGCCAAGACGCTGGGGGCCGTGGTCTCGGCGGTGATCTGGACCATCTCGGTCGCGGTCTGGGCCATGGTCGCCGTCATGCGCGCCGTCAGCGGAGTGCTGAACCTGAACCTCGGGATGCTGGCGGATTTCCCGCTGGCCTCCACCCTCGGCCTCGGCGCGGTCCTCGCCGCCCTCGGCACCTTCAGCGCCGCCCGCAGCCGCGCCGCCGGGATCGGCATCTTCGGCGGCCTGCTGGCGATCGGCGCCTATGCGCTGATCGTCCACCCCTGGCTGACCGGCCATCTGGGCTCGGCCGTGCCCCTGGGCCTGCCGCGGATCAACTCCGACCAGTTCGGCGGCTTCGTGCTGGCCATCGTGATCGGCGTCACCGCCATCGCCGCCTCGTTGCCCCTGGGCATCATCCTGGCGCTCGGCCGGCGGTCGGACATGTTCCTGGTGAAGACGCTCTCGGTCGGCTTCATCGAGTTCATCCGCGGCGTGCCGCTGATCACGCTGCTGTTCACCGCCTCGCTGCTCCTGGCCTATTTCCTGCCGCCGGGCACCAACTTCGACCTGATCCTGCGGGTGATCATCCTGGCCTCGCTGTTCTCGGCAGCCTATCTGGCCGAGGTCATCCGCGGCGGCCTCGCCGCCCTGCCCCGCGGCCAGTATGAGGCGGCCGATGCGCTCGGCCTCGACTACTGGCAGGCGCAGCGGCTGATCATCATGCCGCAGGCGCTGAAGATCTCGATCCCCGGCATCGTCGGCACCTTCATCGGCCTGTTCAAGGATACCACCCTGGTCTCCTTCGTCGGCCTTCTCGACCCGCTGCGCGGGGTGACGCAGATCGTCCGCGCCGATATCAACTGGAAGGGCATCTACTGGGAGCCCTATATCTTCGTCGGCGTCATCTTCTTCCTCATCTGCTTCGGCATGTCCCGATACTCGATGTATCTGGAACGCAAGCTGAAGACCGACCACCGTTAAGGAGCCGCATCATGGCCGAAGCGAAAGCGAAACTTCAGGTGTCCGACGAGGTTGCGATCGAAATCCGCAACATGAACAAGTGGTATGGCACCTTCCACGTGCTGCGCGACATCGACATGGTGGTGAACCGGGGCGAGCGGATCGTGATCTGCGGTCCCTCAGGCTCGGGCAAGTCCACCCTGATCCGCTGCATCAACCGGCTGGAAGAGCACCAGTCCGGCCAGATCATCGTCGACGGCACCGAGCTGACCTCGGACCTGAAGAACATCGACAAGGTGCGGTCCGAAGTGGGGATGGTGTTCCAGCACTTCAACCTCTTCCCGCACCTGACCATCCTGGAGAACTGCACCCTGGCGCCGATCTGGGTGCGCAAGATCCCCAAGCGCGAGGCGGAAGAGACCGCGATGCACTTCCTGCGCAAGGTGAAGATTCCCGAGCAGGCGCACAAATACCCCGGCCAGCTGTCCGGCGGCCAGCAGCAGCGGGTGGCCATCGCCCGGTCGCTGTGCATGAAGCCGCGGATCATGCTGTTCGACGAGCCGACCTCGGCCTTGGACCCCGAGATGATCAAGGAGGTGCTGGACACCATGATCGAGCTGGCTCAGGAGGGTATGACCATGCTCTGCGTCACCCACGAAATGGGCTTCGCCCAGGCGGTGGCGAACCGGGTGATCTTCATGGACCAGGGCCAGATCGTCGAACAGAACGAGCCGAAGGAATTCTTCAACAACCCGCAGAGCGAGCGGACCAAGCTGTTCCTGTCGCAGATCCTCGGGCATTGAAAACCGGAGATTGTGCTGCGGCCCCGGCCGTGGCAGCAAAAGGGGGCGCGGGTTGCGCCCCTTTTTTCATGCCGCCTTTTCCCCGAGGTCCCGATGAAAGCCCTTGCCGCCCTGACCTGCCTTCTCCTCGCCCCTCCCGCCCTTGCCGAGATCGGGGTGGCCCGCCCGGCGGATTGCCTGCTGGTCGTCGGCAATGAAAAGCTGATCGGCGGCCGCTGTGCCTTCACCCCGCTGGATGCGGACGGATCGTTCCAGATCGCCAGCCCGGACGGCCGCTACTTCGCCCAGGTGCTGATGGACCGCCCCGGCCAAGGCACCGGCTGGTGGAACGAGACGCCCTTCGCCGGCCACGCCCACAGCCCCCTCGGCGCGCTGCGCCGCGACGATGCCTGCTGGGTGAACCAGCGCGTCTCGGTCTGCGCCTGGTAGGGATCAGGCCGCGATCTCGCGCGGGACGGTGAAGTCCACCGTCACCCCTTGGCCGAAGCCGACATCGGCCCAGCTGTCGATGGCGAAGTCCAGCACCAGCGTCGCGCCGGTCGGATACTTGCGGAACTCCGGGCTGATCGGCGTTTTCGACACCAGCCTGTGGGCGAATTCCGCGATCCCCGGATTGTGGCCGATCATCATCACACACTCGCCCTTGCCGTGCTTCAGCACCGCCATCATCACATCCGGCCCGGCATGGTAGAGCGAGGGCTTCAGCTCCAGCACCGGGGTCCCGGGCAGCGCCGGCGCGATGCCGGAGAAGGTCTTGCGCGTCCGCAGCGCGTCCGAGCACAGCACCTCGTCCGGCACATAGCCGCGGCTGGCCAGCCATTGCCCCAGATCGGCGGCGGCGGCCTTGCCCCTTTCGTTCAGGTCCCTGTCGTGATCCGGCGTCAGGGGGTCGTCCCAGCTGGACTTGGCGTGGCGCGTCAGGATCAGGCGCTTCATCGGTGGAACTGCCTCATGTGATAGGCCGATTGTTCCCGCATCCTTGCATGGCCGCGGGCAACCGGGCAAGCGCGGCGGACGAGGCAGCCGCCGGAAAGACAGTCCTGCCCCCCGCTGTCCAGCCAGTCGTGGCAGCGCGGCACATCGTAGCCCCCGGCGCCGAGCGCCCCCGCCGGGCAGGCGGTCAGGCAGGGCATCCCGGCGCAGCTGTCGCAGGGCTTCACCCCGGGGGCCAGGTCCAGCGCCTGTTTCAGCGCCAGCGCGCCGCGGAAGCTGACCCACAGCCCCTGGGTGTCGTGCACCAGAAGCCGCACCGGGCTTTCCCAGCAGCGGCCGCTGCGCAGGGCCCATTGGAAGAACGGGCTGTAGGGGGGCCCGCCGAAGGGGAACAGCGCCTTGCCCCGCAGATCGCAGGCGATCCGCCCGATCGCCCGCCGCGACCAGCGGTCCACCGGGTCCGGCTGGCCGTCCTGCCATTCCGGCTGCGCGGTCAGATGCGGCCAGAACCCCGGCTGGCGCGGGCCGAGCAGGACCAGCGTCCGGGTCCCCGGCGGCAACGTCTCTTCCGCCGCCTCCACCGCGAAGCCGCCCATCACCTCCAGGCAATGCGGCGCCAGCAGCGCGTCGATCCGGGCAAGCGTCAGCTCCATGGCTTTTCTACCGTCAGGGCCGCCCCGACCCTAGCCTCGGCAAGGGCCGCGCCGCAGGCCGGAAACGACGCCTTTTCAGCCTTTCGCGCGCGGCTTCACCCGCGGCACGGTCGAGCGGATCTGCGACCCTATGCCCTGATCGGTGAACAGGTCCAGCAGGCTGGCGTTCGGCACCTTGCCGTCGAGGATGGTCACCGCCCGGGTGCCCTGCTCGATGGCCATCAGCGCCGTCTCGGTCTTCGGGATCATCCCGCCCGAGATCACGCCCTCGGCCGTCATCCGGCGGATTTCCTCGGGCGTGATCTGGGTCATCACCCGGCCCTCGGCATCCTTCACCCCCGGCACATCGGTCAAGAGAAGCAGCCGGTCGGCCTTCAGCGCCCCCGCAATCGCCCCGGCGGCGGTATCGCCGTTGACGTTGAAGGTCTCGTTGTCCTGCATCCCCGTGCCCACCGGCGCGATCACCGGGATGATCCCGGCCATGTAGAGATCGCGCAGCACCTGCACGTTCATCTCCACCGGGCGGCCGACATAGCCGAGTTCCGGGTCGTCGGCCTCGCAGACCATCAGGTCGTCGTCCTTGCCGGAAATCCCCACCGCCCGGCCGCCGGCATCCATGATCGCCTGCACGATGCGCTTGTTGACCAGGCCCGAGAGGATCATCTCCACCACTTCCACCGTGGCCTTGTCGGTCACCCTCTTGCCGCGGACGAACTCCGACTTGATGCCCAGCTTCGACAGCATCTCGTTGATCATCGGCCCGCCGCCGTGGACCACCACCGGATGCACGCCGACCTGTTTCATCAGCACGATGTCGCGGGCGAATTCCGCCATCGCCGCATCGTCGCCCATGGCGTTGCCGCCGAACTTCACCACCACCACGGCGCCGGTAAACCGTTGAAGATACGGCAGGGCCTCGGACAACATCTTCGCGGTGTTCAGTGCATCCTGCATGGTCAGATTCTGCTGCTTCATGGGGCCCTCCGGCATTCCCCGCCGAATAGGACTTTTGCGCCCCCCTGCCAAGCCTTGCCTTCCCTGCGGGGAGGATTAGCTTGGCCGCGAAGGAGCCCGTCCATGTCCGAACAGAAAGTCCTGGTCCTGACCGGCGCCTCGCGCGGGATCGGCCATGCCACCGTCAAGCGCTTCGGCGCCGAGGGGTGGCGGGTGCTGACCTGCTCGCGCCAGCCCTTCGACCCGCGCTGCCCCTGGCCGGGCGGCGAGGAGAACCATATCCAGCTGGACCTGGCCGACCCGAACAAGACCATCGCCGCCATCGAGACGATCAAGGCCAAGGTCGGCGGCCGGGTCCATGCGCTGGTCAACAACGCCGGGATCAGCCCGAAGGGGCCGGGCGGGGCGCGGCTGAACACGCTGGAGACCGACCTGCGCACTTGGGGCCATGTCTTCCACGTCAACTTCTTCGCCAGCGTGATCCTGGCCCGCGGGCTGAAGGACGAACTAGCCGCCACCAAAGGCAGCATCGTCAACGTCACCTCCATCGCCGGCTCGCGGGTGCATCCCTTCGCCGGGGCGGCCTATTCGACCTCCAAGGCGGCGCTGGCGGCGCTGACGCGCGAGATGGCGCATGACTTCGGGCCGCTGGGGGTGCGGGTGAACGCCATCGCCCCGGGCGAGGTGGAGACCTCGATCCTGTCGCCGGGCACCGAGAAGATCGTCGAGAAGCTGCCGATGCAGCGGCTCGGCCAGCCGAAGGAGGTGGCCGACGTGATCTGGTTCCTGTGCTCGGACCAGGCCAGCTACATCTCCGGCGCCGAGATCGAGGTGAACGGCGCGCAGCACGTCTGAAGGCGAAGAGGCTTCGCACCCTGCCCGGTTTCCATGGCGAAGGCCATCGCCTTCGCCACAGCATTACGCTTCCCCTTGTCCAGCCGGGACCACAAGTCCCGGCCAGCGCCCGCCCGCCCCTCGGCGGGCGCTGGCCTCTCCGGGTCTCGGGCTGACAGGTCTCCGGGGGCAACCGCCGCGCACGGGCGGGGGCGAGGCAGTGCCTCGCCCCCGCCCGGTCCGACCCGCGTCGTCAGTGATTGCGCCTAAGCCTCAGGCTCCAGCAGCGGCAGGTCGTCCTGCAGCGGCACGGTCTGGCGTTCGATCATCCGGTGGACGCGGGGGTTGCCGGGGCCGCGGTGCAGTTCCAGCAGCCGGTCCCAGTTGCCGGCGTCGCTGGCGGTGCGGCGGTGGTTGTGGCGCAGATAATCGACCCAGGTCGCGGCGTGGTAGCTTTCGACCCAGATGTCGGGGTTCTCCAGGTCGCGCAGCAGCGCCCATTGCCGCGCCCCGTCGCGGCGGCGGAAGCGGCGGCGCTCGGCCATCAGGGCCAGGAAGGCCCCGGTCTTCTCCGGCGGGATGTCCCAGTCGATCATCACCATGATCGGCCCCGACCGCGCCTTCAGGTCCAGCCGCAGCGCCGGGACGTTGAAGCGGTTGGCCGGGTCCAGGTTCACGTCGTTCAGGTCCGGCATCGGCCAGACCCGCCCGAGCGCCGCCCCGGCCAGCAGCAGCACGGCGGCGGAGTAAAGCGCCGCGGGGATCGAGATTTCCTCGGCCACCCAACCCCAGATCCAGGCGCCGATGGCCATGCCGCCGAAGGCCATGGTCTGGTAGATCGCCAGCGCCCGGCCCACCACCCAGCGGGGAGTGGCCAGTTGGGTGGACACGTTGAAATGCGACAGCGCCAGCACCCAGCAGGCCCCGGCCAGCATCAGCCCCGGCACCGCCACCGCCAGCGTCTCGGCCATCGCCACCACCGCCGTGCCGGCGGCGAAGCCGAGGAAGCCGCCGGTCACGATGGCCTCGATGCTGGCGGTGCGGCGGATCAGCGGGCTGGACAGGGCGCCGCCGATGGCGCCGAGGCCGAAGACCCCCAGCATCACCCCGAAGGTGGTGGCGCCGCCGCCCAGCCGGTCGCGGGTGACCAGGGGCAGCAGCGCCATCAGCGCCACCGCGGCCAGGCCGAACAGGAAGGCGCGGCCCATCACCCGGGTCAGGTTGGGCGACAGGCTGACATAGCGCAGCCCCGCGCGGATGGCGCTGCCCAGTTTCTCGGCCGGCAGGTTGCGGTCCTCGACCGGGGCGCGCCAGCGGAAGAGGGCATAGATCACCACCAGATAGCTGACCGCGTTCAGCCCGAAGGCCGCCGCCGCGCCGAGGCTGGCCACGATCACCCCACCGAGTGCCGGGCCGACCGAGCGCATCAGGTTGAAGCTCATCGAGTTCAGGGTGACGGCGGCGGCAAGGTCCTCGCGCGGCACCAGATCGCGCATCGACGCCTGCCAGGAGGGCAGGTGCAGCGCCGAGCCGAGGCCGAGGAGGAAGGTGAAGGCCAAGAGGCTCCATGGCCCCAGCAGGTCGAACCAGGCAGCAAGCGACAGCGCCACCGAGACCGCGAACATGAAGCATTGCGCGGCCAGCATCACCCGGCGGCGGTCGAAATTGTCGGCGATGGCCCCCGCCGCCACCGCCAGCACCATGATCGGCAGGGTGGTGGAGGCCTGCACCAGCGCCACCATCCCCTCGGATGGCGTCAGTTCCGCCATCTTCCAGGCCGCCCCCACCCCCTGCACCAGCGACCCGAGGTTCGAGGCCAGCGTGGCGGTCCAGATCAGCCGGAAGCTGGGATGGCGCAGCGGGGAAAGCGGGGACTGGCTGTCGGCGGGCATGGCTCCTCCTTGCCCGCAGTATTGGCCGAAGCCGCGCAAAGCCGCCAGCCCCGGACGGCATCCGCCGCGGGAATCCGCCCTATTGCAAGGTGGCGATGATTGCCCGCAGGGTCTCCACCCCCTCGCCCTTTTCCGAGCTGGTGACGACGATCTGAGGGTATGCGGCGGGGTGCTTCTGCAGCGCCTGCATCACCTGTTCGACATTGGCCTCGCGGGTGGCGCGGTTCACCTTGTCGGCCTTGGTCATCACCACCTGGAAGGTGACGGCGGACTTGTCCAGCAGGGTCAGGATCTCCTCGTCCACCGCCTTCACCCCATGGCGCGTGTCGATCAGCACGAAGGCCCGGCGCAGGGTGACGCGGCCCTGCAGGTATTGCTTCAGCAGCGCCTGCCATTGCCGCACCACCGCCACCGGCGCCTCGGCGAAGCCGTAGCCGGGCAGGTCGACCATGTAGCGGCTGTCGCCGAGGGCGAAATAGTTGATCTCCTGCGTCCGCCCCGGCGTGTTCGAGGCCCGGGCGAGGTTCTTCCGCCCGGTCAGCGCGTTGATCAGGCTGGACTTGCCGACGTTGGAGCGGCCAGCGAAGCAGATTTCCACCCGGTCGGCCGGCGGCAGGGCGGACATCGCGGTGACGCCCTTGACGAAATCCACCGGCCCGGCGAACAAGAGCCGCCCGGCCTCGCGCGCCTCTTCCTCCGGCTCCGGCGCCAGCGTGAACGCCATGCTCATTGCAGCACCTCCACCCTGTCGCCGCAGGCGACCGGCCCGCCTTCCAGCACCACGGCGAAGACGCCGAAGTCCTGCTCCTCGACCACCTCGCGCAGGGCGCGCAGGGTGTCGGCATCGACAACGCCGGTCTCGGGGTCGGCCATGGTCGCCTTGCAGCGCCCGACCTTCTCGCGCACCTCCAGCACCGCGCCGCCGATCCGCAGCCGCTTGCCGATCCAGTCGAACTCGGCCCAGGGTTCCACCCCGTCCAGCCAGAGGTTGCCGCGCCAGCGGTGGATCGACAGGTCCATCCCCATGTGCCGGCCGAGCGCCGCATTCGAGGCGAGGTTCTTGATCGAGACCGAGGGATAGGGCGTGTCCGTCATCCCCCGCCCCGGCGCGCGCACCAGGGCGACCGGCCGGAACCATTCCTGCGGGCTGATCGGGGCCAGCCAGTCGATCAGCCGGGGGCCTTCCGTCTCGGGGAAGAAGCGCAACACCGGCAGGTCGGGATGGGCCAACTCCATCTCGCCCGTCGTCTCGTCGAAACGCGCGGTGATGGCCATCACCGATGCGGTGCGCGCCCCGCGCTGGAAATTGACGCAAGGCGCCCAGGCCGGCGCGGCGGGATCGAACTTCGACCTGTCGTGCATCACCGCCCAGTGCCGGTCCCAGGGCAGCCCCTGCCCCGCCGAAAGCACAACGGACGCGAGGGGCTCGCGTCCGTGGGCCTTGATCGGGTGGCGGAAGATATGGGCCAGCGAGGGGGCTGGGGGGGCCGTCATTTCTTGCCCTTCTTCGCCGGTGCCGTGGGCTTGGACGGGGAATTGGCGGCGACCTTCGCCTCGGCCTTGGCCACCCGCGCGGCGCGGATGTTGCCGAAGATGTCGGGGCGTTTCCCGTGGCTCCACATGATCAGGTATTGCTGGCTGAAGGTGATGATGTTGTTGGTGATCCAGTAGACCACCAGGCCGGAGGCGAAGCCGCCCAGCATGAACATGAACACCCAGGGCATCCAGGCGAAGACCTGCTGCTGCACCGGATCGGCGGGCGCCGGGTTCAGCTTCTGCTGCAGCCACATGGTGATGCCCAGCAGGATCGGCAGCACGCCGATGAAGATCAGGTGGGTCAGCGTGCCGGCGGCGGGTGCATCCCAAGGGAGCAGGCCGAAGAGGTTGTAGATCGACGAGGGATCGGGCGCCGACAGGTCCTTCAGCCAGCCGAAGAACGGCGCGTGGCGCAGCTCCAGCGTGACGAAGATCACCTTGTAGAGGCTGAAGAAGATCGGGATCTGGATCAGGATCGGCAGGCAGCCCGCCGCCGGATTGACCTTCTTCTCCTTGTAGAGCTGCATCATCTCCTTCTGCAGCTTCTGGCGGTCGTCGCCCGCGCGTTCCTTCAGCGCCTCCATCTCGGGCTGCAGTTCCTTCATCCGCGCCATCGAGACATAGGACTTGTAGGCCAGCGGCAGCACGATGAGCTTCAGCACGAAGGTCAGCGCGATGATCGCCCAGCCCATGTTGCCGATCAGGCCGTGCAGCCAGTGCAGCACCGCGAAGATCGGCTTGGTCAGGAAGTAGAACCAGCCCCAGTCGATCGAATCGATGAAGCCGGGGATCGGCGCGGCCTCGGTCTTCTCGGCGCCGAACAGCCGGTCCAGCGCGCCGGGGTCGTTCTCGTAGGCGCGGATGGTGGCCCATTCCTTGGCCCCGGCGAAGAAGCGCGAGGTGCTGGCGCCGGTCTCGCCCGCGGCGACGGTCATCACCGGCTGGCGGATCTCGGTCTGATAGATGTCCTGCGCGGCGGCATGTTTCACCACCTGGGTGTGCGGCTTGCCCTGTTCGGGCACCTGCACCGCCATCCAGTAGTGGTCGGTGAAGCCCAGCCAGCCGTCCTGCGCCGCCTCGGTCACCTCGGCGGCGGCCTGTTCGCGCTCGATCACCGGCAGTTCGTTCACGTCGGTGTAGTCCACCTCGGTCAGCTGGCCGTCGGCGCGGCCGATCACGCCTTCGTGGACGACGAAGATCTTCTGCAGGTCCTTGGGGATGCCGTGGCGGCGGATCAGCCCGTAGGGCTGCAGGCTGACCGGCGCGCCGCTACCGTTCTGCACCGAGTCGGTGATGGTGAACATGAACTTGTCGTCCACCGCCACCTCGCGGGTGAAGACCAGGCCCTTGCCGTTCTCCCAGCGCAGGGTGACGGGCTCGCCAGGGCGCAGGGTGGCACCGGCGGCGATCTTCCACTCGCTGTTGGGCCCCGGCACATCGTCATAGGTCAGCCCGGGGCCGGGCGCCCAGCCGTAGAGGGCATAGAAGGCATCCTCGCTGCCGACGGCGGACAGCAGCGTGACCTCGGGCGAGGCCGGGTCCAGCGTCTCGCGGTAGCGCTTCAGCCGCAGGTCGTCGAAGCGGCCGCCGCGCATGTTGATCGAACCCGCCAGCGCCGGCGTGTCGATCGCCAGCCGCTCGGCCTCGGGCAGCGCCTCGGCCGCGGTCGGGTCGGGGGCGGTGGTGCCTTCCGAGGGCACGGCGGGCGGCAGCGCGGCCTGGCCTTCGGCCGTGGTCGGGGCGTTGGGGTCCTGCGCGGGTTCGGGCGGCGGGAACAGGAACATCCAGACCGTGATGACCAGCATGCTGAGCACCATGGCGAGAATGAGGTTCTTGTTGTTCTGACCGTCCATCAGGACCACCGCCGTTCGTGAAAGGGATCAGCGGTGCTTGAACAGAAGGGGGCGGGAAAGGTCAAGCGCTTTCGCCCGGAATGGGGCCGGTCGCCTGGCCTGCCGGGGCTGCCGCACGGCCGGGCCGACCCCGCCGCGGCCGATGCTGCGCCCGCCCCTCCCGACGCCGGACCGCCTGCGCCCCTACCGCGTCGTCCGCGCGCCGATGCTGGGGATGCGGTCCCGCCTCGCCCGGTGGCGGGCGATCCAGTCCGTCGCCTCCTCCAGCGGCATCGGGCGGGCCAGGCCGTAGCCCTGGACATGGCCGCAGCCGAGTTGCGACAGCATCGCATGTTCCGCCGGGGTCTCCACCCCTTCGGCCAGCGTCTCCAGCCCCAGCCTCTCGGCCAGGGAGACGATGGCCGAGACCATCTTCTGCTGCTCGCGGTCCTGGTCCACCCGGGTGACGAAGCTGCGGTCGATCTTCAGCCGCCGCACCGCGAAGCGCCGGATGGTGGTGATCGAGGCATGGCCGGTGCCGAAATCGTCCAGGTCGATGCCGCAGCCCATCGCCGCCAGCGCCGCGATGTTCGACACCACCATGTCGTTGCCGGAACTGGCGATCACGGTTTCCAGAATCTCCACCGTCAGCCGGTCGGGCGTCAGGTCGAAACGGTCCAGCTCCCATTTCAGCCGGTCGGGCAGGCGGGGGTTGCGCAGTTCGGATGCCGCGAAATTGACCGAGACGGTGGGCACCCGCAGCCCCTTGCGGTCCCAGTCGGCCAGCGCGGTGAGGGCGTGGAACAGCATCACCTCGCCCAGCCGCTCGGTCAGGTCGCTGCCCTCGACCGCCGGCAGGAACTCGGACGGGGCGAGGCAGCCGCGGTCGGGATGGTGCCAGCGGGCCAGAGCCTCCATCCCCGAAATCTCGCCGGTGTCGGTGGAGATCTGCGGCTGGAAATGCGCGCGGATCTGGCCGTCCTCCAGCGCCGCCTCGATCTGGTCGCGGATGGCGTCGCGCGCGGCCTGCTTGCGCGACATCTCGGCCGACCAGGCGCGGATGGCGCCGGGGCCGTGCCGCGCCGCCTCGTCCGCCGCCACCTGCGCCGCGTCCAGCAGCGCGGCCCCGGTCGGCTCGGCCGGGCGGCCGGCGATGCAGAAGCCGAGGGAGGCGGTGACATAGACCTGCGCCGCCCCCAGCGAGACCGGGGCGGTGATCGCCTCCTGCAGCCGGGCGCACATCTGCACCAGCGTCTCCAGATCCAGCCGCCGCACCGGCGCCAGCACCACCGTGAAGCTGCCGTCCTGCATCGGCGCCACCAGATCGCCCATCCGCAGCGCGCCGCGGATGCGATCCTCGCACCGCGCCAGCACCTCGGCCTGCGCGGCGCGGCCGTGGCGGTCCAGCAGGTCGCCCGGATCGTCGAAGCGGATCACCAGGCAGGCGGTCGCGCGGCCGGAGGCGGCCAGCCCGGGCAGGATCGCATCCAGGGTGCCGATCACCCGGGCGAGGACCGGCCCCTCCCTGCCCTCTGCCGTAGCCGGCAGCGAGGGGCCGGAGAGGGAGAACAGCAGCGGCAGGCCGACCGCCAGCAGCAGCAGCACCCGTTCGCCGCCCATCCAGAACCCGGCCAGCGTGATCGCCGGCAGGAAGACCAGGAACTCCGGCCGCCGGACCCAGGCCAGAAGGCGCATCAGGCGCTGGACCGCAGAGGGAGACCGGGACATGGGCGCAATCCTTTCCGCTGCCGCAGGCGGGGCCTGCGCTCGGGGCCGAGTAAAGGCGGAAAGGGCTGATCGCTTCGTTAATCCGGCAGGCGAAGTTGCCTAGAGTTTTCTTCAATTTCGCCGGGGCGGCCCAGCATCAGCCCGGCGAAGTCGAACAGGCCGGGGTCGGCCAGATGCGAGGGCCGCACGTTCATCAGCGCCCGGAACATCACCTGCCGGCGGCCGGGGCTGCGCGTCTCCCATTCGTCCAGCAGCTTCTTGACCTGCGCCCGCTGCAACCCCTCCTGGCTGCCGCAAAGATCGCAGGGGATGATCGGGTAGTTCATCGCCCGGGCGAAGCGGGCGCAGTCCTGCTCGGCCACCAAGGCCAGCGGGCGGCAGAGGAAGAGGTCGCCCTCCTCGTTCACCAGCTTCGGCGGCATGGTCGCCAGCCGCCCGCCATGGAACAGGTTCATGAAGAAGGTTTCCAGGATGTCGTCGCGGTGATGGCCGAGGACGACGGTAGAGCAGCCTTCTTCCCGGGCGATGCGGTAGAGGTTGCCGCGGCGCAGGCGTGAACAGAGCGAACACATCGTCCCGCCCGGCGCGATCTTCGAGGTCACCACCGAATAGGTGTCCTGGTATTCGATCCGGTGCGGCACCCCCATCCGGGTCAGGAACTCGGGCAACACGGTGGCGGGAAAGCCGGGCTGGCCTTGGTCGAGGTTGCAGGCCAGCAGGTCCACCGGCAGCAGGCCGCGCCATTTCAGCTCGGTCAGCACCGCCAGCAGGGTATAGCTGTCCTTGCCGCCGGACAGGCAGACCAGCCAGCGGTCGCCGGGGCGGACCATGCCGTAGGTCTCGATCGCCTCGCGGACGTTCTGCACCAGCCGCTTGCGCAGCTTCCTGAACTCGGTCGAGGACGGCGCGCCGTGGAACAGCGGGTGGATGTCGTCGGGATCGTCCAGCATGGGGCCTCCTTGCCGGGCGGCGATGCCACGAAGCGCGGCAGGGGTCAAGGAATCCGATTTTTCGCCGAAAAATCGTGTCCCGGCTCAGCCCTGCCGCTTCACCCGCAGCTTGGCGAAGTAGTCCACCCGCTTCTTCAGCTCGCGCTCGAAGCCGCGTTCGGGCGGCGCATACCAGACCGGGCGGCGCATCCCCTCGGGGAAATAGTCCTGGCCGGAGAAGCCGTCTTCGGCGTCGTGGTCATAGGCATAGCCGGCGCCGTAGCCCACGTCCTTCATCAGCCGGGTGGGCGCGTTCAGGATGTGCTTGGGCGGCATCAGGCTGCCGGTCTCCTTGGCCGCGGCACGGGCGGCCTTGTAGGCGACATAGACCGCGTTCGACTTCGGCGCCAGCGCCAGATAGACCACCGCCTCGGCCAGCGCCAGCTCGCCCTCGGGGCTGCCGAGGCGTTCGTAGGTCTGCCAGCCGGCCAGGCACACGTCCTGCGCCTGCGGGTCGGCCAGGCCGATGTCCTCCACCGCCATGCGGGTCAGCCGGCGGGCCAGGAAGCGCGGGTCCTCGCCGCCCTCCAGCATCCGGGCGAACCAGTAGAGCGCGGCGTCGGGGTCGCTGCCGCGCACCGATTTGTGCAGGGCGGAGATCAGGTTGTAATGCTCGTCGCCCGACTTGTCGTAGCGGGCTGCACGCCGCATCAGCCGCTTGGCCAGTTCGTCGCGGTCCAGCGCATGGTCGACCTTCCAGGCCGAGACCTGCTCGATCAGGTTCAAGAGCGCCCGGCCGTCGCCGTCGGCCATCTCCAGCATCGCCTCGCGCGCCTCGCCCTTCAGCGGCAGGGCGCGGCCGAGTTCCTTCTCGGCCCGCTGCGCCAGCCGCTCCAGATCGGCGAGGCTCAGCCGGTCCAGGATGATCACCTGCGCCCGCGACAGCAGCGCGGCGTTCAGCTCGAACGAAGGGTTCTCGGTGGTGGCCCCGACCAGCAGGATGGTGCCATCCTCCATATGCGGCAGGAAGCCGTCCTGCTGGGCCTTGTTGAAGCGGTGGATCTCGTCGACGAAGAGCAGGGTTCCCTGGCCGTTCTGGCGGCGGATCCGCGCGGCCTCGAACACCTTCTTCAGGTCGGGCACGCCGGTGAAGATCGCGGAGATCTGAACGAAGGCGAGGTCGGTCTCAGCCGCCAGCAGCCGCGCGATGGTGGTCTTGCCCACGCCGGGCGGACCCCAGAGAATCAGCGAGGACAGCGAATGCGCGGCCAGCATCGCCCCGAGCGGGCCCTCGGGCGACAGCACCTGCTCCTGCCCGATCACCTCGGACAGGCTGCGCGGGCGCAGACGGTCGGCCAGCGGCCGCGGGGCGGCTGCACCGGCAGGGTCGCGCGGGACGGTATCGAACAGGTCGGCCATGCCGCCAGTCTATGGCGGCGGCGCGGAATGGGAAAGCGGGCTTGGCGGCTGGCGACGGCTGGCGCCCGCCCTTGGCCCCGGACGGGGCAGAGGTGGGGTCCTCCGTGATCGGAAGACCCCCTGTGATGAACCCCACCTGCACCACCCCTAGTGCAACTTGGTCGCCATCGAGATCGAGACGCAAACCGACCGCATCCCCCCGGTGTCCATCACCGGGCCCACCGGCACGCAATCCAGCCCCACCCGCCGCGCCAGCCGGGGGCTGTGCTCGGGGATGATGCCCAGGAGCATGGTCGCCCCCAGCGTGCGGGCCGAGACCACCATCTCGTGGATCAGCTGCATCTGCACCCGCAGCCGTTCCGCCGCCGGCACCGCATCCGAGACGAAGACCCGGCTGGATTCCCAGACATAGGGATCGACCGGCGCCTGGAAGTTCAGCAGGTTCATCGGGATGGTGTCCAGAAGGCCAAGCTGGGCGTCGCGGATCATGTAGCTGTAGATGCCGCATTTGTGCGTGGTCGGCGTCAGCCGCACGCCGGCCAGCACCTCGCCATGCTTGTGGACGGCCACCCAGCGGCTGGCCGGGGTGTCGTATTGGTCGAACTCCATCCCGTTGGCCTGAGGCAGGTCCCACTTGGCGTTCTGGATGAAGGTCCGGTGCCGGGCCCGGAACATGTTGGCGAACAACTGCCCATGATGGTGCAGGTTGTCGAACGAGAGCGTAGTTACTTCCATTTCCCTTTCTCCTTCTTGGGCCTCTGGCAGAACCTTTGAAGGGGAATGGCACAGATCAGGTCACAGCAACCGGTATTCACGCGCCTTTCGGACCGCTTCCGACGTCGTGCGTGCCTCTAGCCGAACACGCGCCGATGTCAGCCGCGCCTTGAAGGCGCTTTCCGTGATGCCCAGTCTTTCCGCTGCTGCCGAGTGCCGATCCCCATTAGCGACACATTGCAAAGCTTCGATCTGCGCCTTGGTCAGATCCGAGGGCGGTTTCGCCTCGATATGCAACCTGATCGTCAATTCCCGAAGGGTGCTCAGCTCGTCGTCGCTGAACTCCCTGTCGGAGCGCGAGATACCCACGATCGACCGCGAGGTGATCGGGCCGTAGGACGAAACCGCCCCGTAGTTCAGGCCATGCGCGGCGGCCTTCTTCATCACGCCGAACGGGTCCGGCAGCGGAATGGAACTCCACCGGGTCGTCCCCTCGACGCCGACACCCCAGAACACCAGGGGGTCACGAAGATAATAGGAATGCGAGTTGTAGTATTCCACCCATGGCTCGGGATACGAACTCTTGTAGACAAGCGGGGTCGCAAACCGGATGTGAAGCCCGACGTTGTAACCCATGGGGGCCAGGCTATCCAGTTGATCCAGCAACACTGATAAAACCTTCCGTTCAGACATGTAACCTCGGATCGGGCAACCTCGGATCGGGCAACCTCGGATCGGGCGGGTCCGATTCTACTTGAGATTGATCTTGGGGTTCATACCACCATCTGCAAGGAAAAACCGCAATACAGGCAAATGCTTGACCGCACGAAGACGCTTATGGGGCCGGAAAGGCGAAGGCCCGCCGACGGGCGGGCCTTGCAATCGGCGCGGGAAGGACGGCCCGAAGGCTCAATCCTCGGCGGCTTCCAGACGGGCCAGATCGGCGGCGCCCTTGGCCGAAGGATCGCGGTCCACGAACTCGATGATCGCCATCGGGGCCATGTCGCCATAGCGGAAACCGGCTTTCAGGACACGGACATAGCCGCCCTGACGTTCCTTGTAGCGGGGGCCGAGGATGGCGAACAGGCGCTCGACATGCTTGTCCTGCTTCAGCTGCGCGGCCGCCTGGCGGCGGGCGTGCAGGTCGCCGCGCTTTGCCAGCGTGATCAGTTTCTCGACGATCGGGCGCAGTTCCTTGGCCTTGGGCAGGGTGGTCTTGATCTGCTCGTGCTCGATCAGCGAGCCGGCCATGTTGGCCCAGAGGGCCTTGCGGTGTTCGTGGGTGCGGTTCAGGCGGCGGTAGCCGGACGCGTGACGCATGATGGTCTCCTATGGTCTCGTTTTGCTTTGTGTTGCGGCCCGTGCGTTGCGGGCCGCGTCGTTGGGGCGTCGTGCCCGGGATGTTCCCCGCCTGCGCGGGCATTTGTCAGGGCCCCGGGTCAAGCCCGGGGTTTCGGATACGGCTGACGCCGGACCCTCAGAACTGGTCCTCGAACCGTTTCGCCAGGTCCTCGATGTTCTCCGGCGGCCAGTCCTCGACATCCATGCCGAGGTGCAGGCCCATGCCCGACAGCACTTCCTTGATCTCGTTCAAGGACTTGCGGCCGAAGTTCGGGGTCCGCAGCATCTCGGCCTCGGTCTTCTGGATCAGGTCGCCGATGTAGACGATGTTGTCGTTCTTCAGGCAGTTGGCCGACCGGACCGAAAGCTCCAGCTCGTCCACCTTCTTCAGCAGCAGCGGGTTGAACTCCAGCCCGGCGTCCAGCTCCTGCTTGCCGGCCTGCTCGGGTTCCTCGAAGTTGACGAAGATCGCCAGCTGGTCCTGCAGGATGCGCGCGGCATAGGCCACGGCATCATCGGGGGTCAGCGAGCCGTCGGTCTCGATCTTCATGGTCAGCTTGTCGTAGTCCAGCACCTGGCCCTCGCGGGTGGGCTGCACCTCGTAGCTGACCTTCTTGACCGGCGAATAGATCGCGTCGATCGGGATCAGGCCGATCGGCGCATCCTCCGGCCGGTTCTTGTCGGCCGAGACATAGCCCTTGCCGGTCGAGACCGTCAGTTCCATGAACACGTCGGCGCCGTCGTCCAGGTGGCAGATGACGTGGTCCTTGTTCAGGACCTCGATGCCGTTGGTTTCCGAGATGTCGCCCGCGGTCACCACGCCCGGCCCCTTGGCCGAGATCGACAGCCGCTTCGGCCCCTCGACCTCCATCTTCAGGGAGACGCCCTTCAGGTTCAGCACGATGTCGGTCACGTCCTCGCGGACGCCCGCCACCGAAGAGAACTCGTGCAGCACGTTGTCGATCTGGATCGAGGTGATGGCCGCGCCCTGCAGCGAGGACATCAGCACCCGGCGCAGCGCATTGCCCAGCGTCAGGCCGAAGCCGCGCTCCAGCGGTTCGGCGATCACGGTCGCCACGCGCGCGGCGTCCGCGCCGGGCTTCACGACCAGGCTCGCGGGCTTGATCAATTCCTGCCAGTTCTTGTGGATCATGCTGTCGCCTCCATTCTTGCCGCCAGTCCCATGGTCCGAAGGACGGGGGCGCCCGAGGGTCTTTCAAACGCAAAATCCGGGCCGCGCGAAAGGCGCAGCCCGGCGATAGTTCCGCAGCCTCAGACGCGGCGGCGCTTCGGCGGACGGCAGCCGTTGTGGGCCAGCGGCGTCACGTCGCGGATCGAGGTGATGTTGAAGCCCACCGCGGCCAACGCGCGCAGCGCCGATTCGCGGCCCGAACCCGGGCCCTGGACTTCGACTTCCAGCGTCTTCACGCCATGTTCCTGCGCCTTGCGGCCGGCATCCTCGGCAGCCATCTGGGCGGCATAGGGCGTCGACTTGCGCGAGCCCTTGAAGCCCATGGTCCCGGCCGACGACCAGGAGATGGCGTTGCCCTGAACGTCCGAGATCAGGATCTTGGTGTTGTTGAAGGAAGAGTTCACATGAGCAACGCCGGCGGCGATGTTCTTGCGTTCCTTGCGCTTGCCGCCACGAGCGGCTTTCGGATCGCGTGCCATATCCCGTGTCTCCCCTTACTTCTTCTTGCCGGCGATCGGCTTCGCCGGGCCCTTGCGGGTGCGGGCGTTCGTGTGGGTGCGCTGGCCGCGGACCGGCAGGCCCTTGCGGTGGCGCAGGCCGCGGTAGCAGCCCAGGTCCATCAGCCGCTTGATGTTCATCGAGACTTCACGGCGCAGGTCGCCCTCGACGGTGAAGTTGGCGTCGATGTATTCGCGGATCGCCAGCACTTCGGCGTCGGTCAGCTGGTTGACGCGACGGGCGGTGTCGATCTTCAGCGCCTCGCAGATCTGGCCGGCGGCCTGCGGGCCGATGCCGTGGATATACTGCAGCGAGATGGGAACCCGTTTCTGGGTCGGGATGTTGACGCCAGCAATACGTGCCATGCGTGCCTTCCTTCCGGTTGCGGCTCCGTAGCGCCAGAGCCTTTTTTCACAACTGCCCACGGCGCGAAGGCCGCGGACGACGATCTTCCCAGATGCACGGGAAACCACGGACACGGGCGATTCCATGCCGGGACGCCGTGCCATAGGGGGATTTCCGCCGCCCGTCAAGGGCAACGGCAAAGGTTTCAGTCCTTGTCAAGAACTTTCGCAATGGCGCCTGCAACGGCGTCCATTTCCGCCAGCCCGTCCACCGAGGCCAGCTTGCCCTTGGCCCAGTAGTAGCCGATCAGCGGCGAGGTCTTCTTGTAATATTCCATCAGCCGCGTCTTCAGCGCCTCTTCGGTATCGTCGGCCCGCCGCCGCATGTCGGTCGATCCGCAGACATCGCAGGTGCCGGGCACCTTGGTGGGCCTGGTCACGTCATGGTAGACCGCGCCGCAATTGCCGCAGGTGTAGCGGCCGGTGATCCGCGCCACCAGTGCCGCGTCGTCCACCTGCATCTCGATCACCGAATGCAGCTTCTGGCCCTTGCGCTCCATCAGTGCGCCAAGCGCATCGGCCTGCGGCAGCGTCCGCGGGAAGCCGTCGAAGATGAAGCCGCCGAAGCCGTTGCCCTGGCCGCCGCCGTTCAGCTTTTCCTCGATCAGGCCGATGACGATCTCGTCCGTCACCAGCTGGCCCTTGTCCATGATCTCGGCCACGCGGCGGCCCATCTCGGTGCCCGAGCTTTTCGCATCGCGCAGCATGTCGCCGGTGGACAGCTGCACCATGCCGCGCGCCTCTTCCAGCCGCTTGGCCTGGGTGCCCTTGCCCGCGCCGGGAGGGCCCAGCAGGATGATATGCCTGACCGCCATGCCTCAGCGTCTCGCCGGGGCCTTGGCGGGGGTCTTGGCGCCGCTGCGCCGCTTGCCGCCGCGCAGCTGGCTCTTCTCGATCAGCGCCTCGTATTGGTGGGCCAGCATGTGCGACTGCACCTGGCTGATGGTGTCCATGGTCACCGACACCACGATCAGCACCGAGGTGCCGCCGAAGTAGAACGGCACGCCGACCTTCGAGATCAGGATTTCGGGCAGCAGGCAGACCGCCGCCAGATAGGCCGAGCCGAGGACGAGGATGCGGTCCACCACATAGGCCAGGTAATCCTCGGTCTTCTTGCCGGGGCGGATGCCGGGGATGAAGCCGTTCTGGTTCTTCAGGTTCTCGGCCACGTCGTCGACCTTGAAGGCCACGTTGGCGGTGTAGAAATAGCTGAAGAACACGATCATCGCCGCCAGCGCCAGCAGGTGCAGCGGCTGGCCGTAGCCCAGGTAGGCGGTGATCCAGGACAGCACCGGATTGGTGGCCCCGCCCGAGAAGGTGCCGATGGTGGTCGGCAGCAGCAGGATCGACGAGGCGAAGATCGCCGGGATCACGCCCGAGGGGTTGACCTTGATCGGCAGATGGCTCGACCCGCCGTCATAAACCTTCATGCCGACCTGGCGGCGGGGATACTGGATGTGGATCTTGCGCAGCGCGCGTTCCATGAACACCACGAAGGTGATCACCGCGACCACCATCAGCAGGATGCCAAGGATCAGCGGGGTGCTCAGCGCGCCCGACCGGCCCTGCGCGAAGAACTGCGCCAGCGCGGCCGGGATTTCGGCCACGATGCCGACGAAGATGATCAGCGAGATGCCGTTGCCGATGCCGCGGCTGGTGATCTGCTCGCCCAGCCACATCAGGAACATGGTGCCGCCGACCAGGGTGATCACGCAGGAGGCGATGAAGAAGAACCCCGGCTCATGCGCCAGGTCGCCGGCCTGGATCGACATGGCGATGCCGTAGGCCTGGAAGATCGCCAGCGCCACGGTGCCGTAGCGGGTATACTGGTTCAGTTTCTTGCGGCCCTGCTCGCCCTCTTTGCGCAGGCCCTGCCAGGGGCCATACATGGTGGCGACCAGCTGCACGATGATCGAGGCGCTGATATAGGGCATGATCCCCAGGGCGAAGATGCCCATCCGGCTGATCGCGCCGCCGGTGAACATGTTCAACATGCCACCGAGCCCCTGCCCCGCCTGCTGCATGAAGTTGCGCAGCGCCTCGCCGTCGATGCCGGGGACCGGAATATAGGTGCCCAGCCGGTAGACGATCAGAAGGCCGATGGTGAAGAAGATGCGTTGGCGAAGATCGGTCGCCTTGCCGAGCGCGCCCCAGGAAAGGTTCGCGGCCATCTGTTCTGCGGCGGATGCCATGTTCTGCCCTTTTCATGGACAACGCCGCCGGAACCGTCTTCCGGTCCGGCGGCGCTGGAAAACCCGTTGCTGATGTAAGCGGTCTTCCGGCCGCTCACAACCGCTTATTCCGCGGCGGCCGCAGCCGAGCCCGAAACCGTGATCTGGCCGCCCGCCTTCTTCACCGCCTCGATCGCCGAGGCAGAGGCGCCGGTGACCACCAGGTTCACCTTCGACTTGATCTCGCCCTTGGCGAGGACGCGGATGCCGTCGCGCTTGTTCGAGGTCACGCCGGCCGCGACCAGCGCGTCCTCGGTGATCTCGGTTGCTGCGTCCAGCTTGCCGGCCGCGATGAATTTCTCGATCAGGCCCAGGTTGACCACCGCGAATTCCAGACGGTTCGGCTTCGAGAAGCCGCGCTTCGGCAGGCGGCGGTAGAGCGGCATCTGGCCGCCCTCGTAGCCGCCGATGGCCACGCCCGAGCGGGACTTCTGGCCCTTGATGCCGCGGCCGGCGGTCTTGCCCTTGCCCGAACCCGGGCCGCGCGCCACGCGCTTCTGCTTCTTGGCGGCGCCGTCGTTGTCGCGCAGTTCGTGAAGTTTCATGTCGCTCTCCTTGGCCGGAAAACCCCCGCCAGCGACGGATGGGGGCACACGGCATTTCTTGGTTGATGAGTCGCGGCCCCGGAAGGGCCACCGGGGGCCTCTACACGCTGGGCCCGCGAAGATCAAGCGATCAGGGCGCCGCTGCACGGACCTGAGGCACGCCGCCCTCGAACTGCATCAGCATCCCGAGGTTCTTGTTCGGCCCCCAGCGGGTCAGCCGCAGCTCTCCCTTCGCCAGGTAGAGGTCCGCCACCCGGTATTGCTTGCGCACGCCGGCCTTGGCGTCCCAGATCTCGACCACCGCGGCCTTCTTGCGCGGCGGGCCGAGCTGGAGCTGGAAGAAGTCGCGGTCGGCGGTTTCGGCCACGGTGGCCAGCACCGCCAGCACCTCGTAATAATCGGTGATCCGCTCGGCCTTGAAGCGGCAGACGCCCTCGACCCCGGCGAAGCCGAGCGCGGCAGCCCCGGCCGCCATGCCGATGGCCGGGCTGGTCAGCACCGTGCTGCCGGCGCCGAGCGCCGCCTCCGCCCCGCCGAGCGCTCGTGCCGCCCGCGCCCCGGCCACCACCGCGCCGACGGCGGTGAAGCCGGTGCGGCTGTCGACCAGCGTCAGGAAGTCCGGGGCCGTCGGGTCGAACCGGCCCATCACCGCCGCATCGGCGGCGGCCGCCGCCAGCAGCGGCGCGCGGGCGGCGATCATCTCGGAAAGGCGGTAGTCGCAGACATCGGCCTGCGCGGCGCCGGTGCCAAGCGCCATGCAAAGCGCGGCTGCGGAAAGGGATCGGGACATTTGCTGTCTCTCGGGGCTGCTCTGGCCCCTGAATAGCGCAAATGCGCCGGAAAGGCAAAACCGCGGCCCTGCCCTTCCGTTCACGATCCGGCCAGCGGACCGGGTCTCAGGCCCCCTGCGGCCAGGTGAACTCCGGGCGGAGACCGGAATAGACCGGGCGGCCGTCCTGCGGCGCCGGGTAGCCCTTCGATTCATCCCAGAAGGCGTGGTAGGTCGCCTTGGGGAAGGCCGCGTCGTCGTAGCCCATGACGTTCGGCACCGCGACGCGGATGCGCTTCTGCTTGTCATCCAGCATCAGCACCGCGCCGCAATCGGTGCAGAGGCAGATTTCCAGCGGCCCGTCGGGGTTCTGGGCGTTGAACGGCACCCGCTTCATCTTCTCGGGGTGGTCGGCCTGCAGGTCGCCGTGGTTGAAGAAGGCCACGTGGGTGGTGTGCTGCCCGGTCACCGACTTGCAGACGTTGCAGTGGCATTCGTGGTTGTCGATCGGCTCCGCCGCCGCCGTCACATGGACGTGCTGGCAGCCGCCTTGATACTTCGCGGCCATGGTTTTCCTCCTCCGTCGCCCCGGCCCCTCCCGGGCCAATGAGTCGCAAGCGGAGCCTAGCACCGGCGCCCCCAAACGCAAAACGCCCCCGCGTCTCCGCAGGGGCGCCTGTAGGGCGGGGTTCACCCCGCCTGTATTCACCCGCGCTCTTCGATGATCTCGACCAGGTGGCTGATCGAATTCACCATGCCGCGGACGGAAGGGGTATCCTCCAGCTCGCGGGTGCGGTTCATCTTGTTCAGGCCGAGGCCCTTCAGCGTGGCGGTCTGCACCGCCGGACGGCGCGCGGCCGACCGGATCTGCTTCACCACGATGGTCTTCTTTGCCGCATCCGCGGCGGGGGTCTTCTTGGTCGCCGCCATGATCAGGCCTCCACCGTTTCAGCTTCGGGCTTCTTCAGGATCTCGGCCACCTTCTTGGTGCGGCGGGCCGCAACCTGACGGGGCGAGGTTTCCTTCTTCAGGCCGTCGATGGTGGCGCGGATCATGTTGTAGGGGTTCTGGGTGCCGATGGACTTGGCCACAACGTCCTGAACGCCCAGCATCTCGAACACGGCGCGCATCGGGCCGCCGGCGATGATGCCGGTGCCGGCCACCGCGGTCCGCATCACCACTTTACCGGCGCCGTGACGGCCCTCGATGTCGTGGTGCAGGGTGCGGGCATCCTTCAGCGCCACGCGGATCATCTGCCGCTTGGCCTGCTCGGTGGCCTTGCGGATCGCCTCCGGCACTTCCTTGGCCTTGCCCTTGCCGAAGCCGACGCGACCGCGCTGGTCGCCGACCACCACGAGCGCGGCGAAGCCGAAGCGCTTGCCACCCTTCACGGTCTTCGAGACGCGGTTGATCGCCACCAGGCGGTCGGCGAATTCCGGGGTCTCTTCCTGGCGGTTGTCGCGACGGTCGTCACGACGCCCCCCGCGGTTGTCACGTTCTGCCATGAGGCAATCCTTCACATGGTGGCGCCGCCTTGGCGCCGTTGGGGCCGATCCTGGTGCCCCCGATCGGGTCGGGGGCCCGGATCATCGGGGCGGCGCTGACGCCGCCCGCAGGATCAGAACTTCAGCCCGCCTTCGCGGGCCGCATCGGCCAGGGCCTTGATCTTGCCGTGGAAGAGGAAGCCGCCGCGGTCGAAGTAGCACTCCTCGACCCCGGCCTTCTTCGCCCGCTCGGCAATCGCCGCGCCGATCTTGGCCGCCGCTTCGACGTTGTTCTTGCCGACGACGCCGAGATCCTTCTCCAGCGACGAGGCAGCGGCAACGGTCACGCCCTTCACATCGTCGATCAGCTGGACCGAGATGTTCTTGGACGAGCGGTGGACCGACAGGCGCAGACGGCCATGGGCCGTGGCCTTGATCTTGTTCCGCACGCGCAGGCGGCGCTTGAGGAACAGCTCTCTTTTGGTGTTCGCCATTTCTTTCGCGCCCCTTACTTCTTCTTGCCTTCCTTGCGGAAGATATACTCATCCTTGTAGCGGATGCCCTTGCCCTTGTAGGGCTCCGGCTGCTTCCACTCGCGGATGTTCGCGGCGACCTGGCCGACCAGCTGCTGGTCGATGCCTTCCACCACGATCTCGGTCGGCTTCGGGGTCGCGACGGTCACGCCCTTCGGAACCTCGAAGTTCACTTCGTGGGAATAGCCGACCGACAGCTTCAGGACATTGCCCTGCATGGCCGCGCGGTAGCCGACGCCCTGGATTTCCATCTCTTTCTTGAAGCCGGTGGTGACGCCGGTCACAAGGTTCTGGATCATCGAGCGGGTCATCCCCCACTGGGCGCGGGCGCGCTTGGACAGGCCACGCGGGGCGACCTTCACGGCATCGCCCTCGATGGTCACGGTCACGTCGTCGCCAGCGGTGAAGGAACGGGTGCCTTTCGGACCCTTCACCTCGATGGTCTGGCCCGAGATCGAGGCGGAAGAGCCTTTCACCAGGGTCACGGGTTTCTTGCCGATACGGGACATGGAACCCTCCTCAGAACACGGTGCAAAGCACTTCGCCGCCGACATTGGCAGCGCGTGCATTCGCATCCGACATCACGCCCTTCGGCGTGGAGATGATGGACACACCCAGGCCGTTGCGGACCGAGGGAATATCCTTGACGCCCATATACACCCGGCGGCCCGGCTTCGACACGCGCTTGACTTCGCGGATCACCGGCTCGCCTTCGTAGTATTTCAGGCTGATCTCGAATTCGCCCTGGCCGTTGGCCGTGGGCTTCTTCTCGTAGCCGCGGATGTAGCCTTCCGACAGCAGCACTTCCAGAACGCGGGCGCGCAGCGCCGAGGCGGGCGAGGCCACCACCGACTTGCCGCGCATCTGCGCGTTGCGGATGCGGGTCAGCATATCGCCGAGAGGATCGTTCACAGACATATTCCGGTCCTCCTTACCAGCTCGACTTCACCATGCCGGGGATCTGGCCGAAGGAGGCCAGTTCGCGCAGCATGATCCGCGACAGTTTCAGCTTACGGTAGTAAGCGTGGGGACGGCCCGTCAGCTGGCAGCGGTTGTGCACGCGCACGGCCGACGAGTTGCGGGGCATCTCGGCCAGTTTCAGAGTCGCGGCGAAGCGCTCTTCGATCGGCTTCGACTGGTCGTAGACAACCGCCTTGAGGGCGGCCCGCTTGGCGGCGTGCTGCTTCACCAGCTTGGCGCGCTTGACCTCGCGGTTCACCATGGATTTCTTTGCCATTTGTCAGGTTCCTCGGGATCAGGCGTTGAAGGGCATGTTGAACAGCTTCAACAGCGCCTTGCCTTCCGCGTCGGTCTTCGCGGTGGTGCAGATGATGATGTCCATGCCAAGGATCTCGTCCACCTTGTCGAAGTCGATCTCGGTGAAGACGATATGTTCCTTGAGGCCCATGGCGAAGTTGCCACGGCCGTCGAACGAGGGCTTCACGCCGCGGAAGTCGCGGACGCGCGGCAGCGCCACGTTGATCAGACGGTCGAGGAATTCATACATCCGGTCGCCGCGCAGCGTGACCTTGCAGCCGAGCGGCATCTCTTCCCGGACCCGGAAGCCGGCGATCGACTTCTTGGCCTTGGTGATGACGGCCTTCTGGCCGGCAATCTGGCCCAGTTCCTCGGAGGCCTGCTTGACCTTCTTGGTGTCCTTGACCGCCTCGCCGACGCCCATGTTCAGGACGATCTTGTCCAGACGCGGGATCTGCATGTCGTTCTTGTAGCCGAACTCTTCCTTCATCGCCGCGCGCAGCTTGGACTGGTAGGCGGCTTTCAGGCGCGGGGTGTAAGTGGCTTGATCCAGCATCAGAGGACCTCCCCGGTGGTCTTGGCGAAGCGCACCTTCTTGTCGCCTTCCATGCGGAAGCCGACGCGGGTGGCCTTGCCGTCCTTGTCCATCAGCGCCAGGTTCGACAGGTCGATGGGCATGGCCTTGGCCAGGCGCCCGCCCTGCGAGGCGGCGGATTGCTTGGTGTGGCGGATGGCGACGTTCACGCCTTCCACGACGGCCTTGTTGTCCTTGGGCATGACCTGGGTGATCTCACCCTTCTTGCCCTTGTCCTTGCCGGCCAGCACGACGACGGTGTCGCCCTTCTTCAGCTTCGCAGCCATGTCACAGCACCTCCGGCGCCAGCGAGATGATCTTCATGAAGTTCTTCGCCCGCAGCTCGCGCACGACCGGCCCGAAGATACGGGTGCCCACCGGCTCGCCCTGGTTGTTCAGGATGACGGCGGCGTTGCGGTCGAAGCGGATGGCGGTGCCGTCTTCACGGCGGACTTCCTTGGCGGTGCGCACGACGACGGCCTTGCGGACGTCACCCTTCTTCACGCGGCCCTTCGGAATCGCCTCCTTCACCGACACCACGATGATGTCGCCGACCGAGGCATAGCGGCGGTGCGAGCCGCCCAGAACCTTGATGCACTGCACCCGGCGTGCGCCGGAGTTGTCAGCTACATCCAGATTCGTCTGCATCTGGATCATTGGTTTACTCCCGACCTTTGGGGACCGTTCTCCTGGCCCCAGGGTTTCGATTGACGGAAGACGGCGGACCTTGGCTTACGCCTCGGTCACGACCGTCCAGCGTTTGGTTTTCGAGATCGGCGCGCATTCTTCGATACGCACGGTATCGCCGACCTTGAACTTGTTCTCCGCGTCATGGGCGCGGTATTTCTTCGACTTGCGGACGGTCTTCTGCAGCAGCGGGTGCTTGAAGCGGCGTTCCACGAGAACGGTGATCGTCTGCTCGTTCTTGTCCGAGGTGACGGTGCCCGTCAGGATACGTTTCGGCATTGTCGGGTCCCCTTACTTCGCCGCTTCGGCGGCCTTCTGGGCCAGCACGGTCTTGATGCGGGCCACGTCGCGGCGCACGGCGCGCATCCGGGCGGTGTTCTCCAGCTGGTTGGTCGCCTTCTGGAAGCGCAGGTTGAACGCCTCCTTCTTCAGGGCGACCAGGCTGTCCTTCAGCTGGTCGGGGGTCTTGGTCTTCAGTTCCTTGGCGTCCATTGCGCCTTCTTCCTTTCACAATCGCCAGACGGCCCCTGGAACAGGGTCACCGAGGACCTGGCGGATCAATGACGAGCCGACGAGTCCGAGTCGCCCCGGAATCGCGGATGCGTCCCTCTACAGGCGAAGCAGGGCGGGGGCAAGGGAAATCGCCGGGGCCGGGGCGGCGCCTTTCCGCCGAGGGGGGAAAGACCGGCGATCTGTCCCGTGCGCATTATTTCGGCCGCCCTGTAGGCTCTGGCATCGCCGGGCCGGCGCGTCAAGCGCCGGCCCCTGTATCATGGGAAGGAGTATGTCATGTCCATTCTGAAGAAGGGCCTCAAGGGCGCGCCGGTCAAGCGGCTGCAGGAGAAGCTGGGCGTCGCCGCCGACGGCGATTTCGGCCCCGGCACCGAGAAGGCGCTGAAGGAGTTCCAGAAGTCCAAGGGCCTGGCCGTGGACGGCATCGCCGGGCCGGACACCTTCACCGCCATCGGCCTGCCCGAGCTGGTGCTGCTGCGCCGGGGCCTCAAGGGCGCGCAGGTCAGAAAGCTGCAGGAAGCGCTCGGCATTGCAGCCGACGGCGCCTTCGGCCCGGCGACCGAGAAGGCGGTGATCGAGTTCCAGATCCGCAACGGGCTCGAGGTCGACGGCCTCGCCGGACCCGAGACACTGGCGAAGGCCGGCGTCGCGGGCTTCACCGCCGCCACCGTCGCGGCCGCCGTCGTGAAGGCCGACGAGCAGCATTTCGAAAGCGAGGCCATGCCCGAGATGAAGGACAATGCCGTGGTGTCGGCATCTTCCTCTTCCGCGGGCAAGTCGGTCGACCAGATCGCGGCCGAGATGAAGGAGACGGTGCAGAAGCTGGCCGCCGCCAGCAAACCCGCCGCCGCGCCCGCGGCCAAGTCGGCCGAAGAGGTCGCGGCCGAGATGAAGGCGACCGTGGAGGCCCTGGCCAAGGCCAAGCCCGCTCCGGCGCCGAAGCAATCGGTCTGGGGCAAGGTCAAGGGCTGGTTCTGACCGGCCCAAGGCGGGGCTTCGCGCCCCGCCTGCTTTCCGGCTTTGCCTTTCCCCGCCGGTATGTCAGTATCTGCCATGATCCGACATATGGGGCCGCCATGCCGAACGTTCACCTGACCCGCCAGATGCAGGAATATGCCGAGGCCCAGATCGAATCCGGCGCCTATGCAAACCTGTCCGAAGTGGTGCGCGCCGGGATGCGCCAGCTGATGGAGAAGGACCGCGCCCGCGCCTTCCTCGCGCTGAAGGCGGAGCTGGAGGAAGCTCTGGCCGAGGCCGAAGCAGGGGACTACGAAGAATTCGATCCAGTCGCCTATGAGCCTGACGCCTTTCGCTGATGCGCGCCAAGCTTACCCGCGCGGCGCGGCGCGACCTCGATGCCATTCGCAGGTTCACCGTCGAAACCTGGGGCCGGGATCAGTGGCTGCGCTATTTCGCCGGCCTGTCGGCCGCCTTCGAGCGTATTGCCAGGGATGGCCGATGCGGCCGCCCGCGGGATGCTCTGAACAAGGGCATGAGGTCCTTGGCCCATGACCAACACGTCATCTTCTTCAACCCGATCCGCCATGCGGGCGGCGCGGTTGTGATCCTGCGGATCGTTCACCAGCGCCGCAACCTCGACGCGCTTTCGTTCACCGAGGACCTGGAAGACTAAGCCCAGCCGTAGTTGAAGCTGACGCTGATCCGGTCCTCCTCGGCCATGTTCATCGGCACTTCGTGCCGCAGCCAGCTTTCCCACAGCAGCACCTCGCCCACCTCCGGCGTGACATAGACGAAGGGCCGCAGCTCTTGCGGCGCGTCCTTCCGGCGCAGGGGCGCGTGCATCATCATCGCATGGCGCGGGTCTTCCAGCTTCAGCGCCGAGGTGCCCTCGGGCATCGCCACATAGGTGGTGCCGGAGATCACCGAATGCGGGTGGATGTGGCTGGAATGGGTGCCGCCCTCGGGCAGGATGTTGATCCACAGCGCATTGCATTTCAGCTTCCGCCCCTGCAGGTCGAAGGCCAGTTCCTCGCAGAAGGTGGCGACATGCTTGTCGATGGCCTTCTCCAGATCGGCGAAGACCGGCGACCGCCAAGTCAGGTCGGCCAGCGAGGAATAGGAGGTATAGCCGGGATAGCCATGCTCTTCGCACCAGGCCTGCCCGGCCTCGTCCTCCTCGGCGATCATCTCGCAGGAGGCACGGAGGTCTTCGTAATCCACCTTCTTCCGCGCCAGCCCGTTGAGTTTGGCGCGGTAAAGGCGGGTGACGAAAAGCGAGGCGATCTCGGCCATGGGAGCATCCTTCCGCTGGATGCCCTGCCCTAGCAGCGCCGGGCGCGGACGGGAAGGCCCTTGCGGCCGGGAATCTCCTGCTCGCTGTCCTGGCGAAGGCCATCGCCTTCGCCAAGGCGCACCATTTCAACCAGACCGGCCGGGTGCCCAAAGCACCCGGCCAGCGCCCGCCCCGCCCTCGGCGGGCGCTTCTCGCCCGCCGGGTCGGGCGCTGGCCTCTCGCGGTTCAGGGCTGCCAGCGTTTCCGGGTGATCCGCCACGCACGGGCGGGGGCGAGGCAATGCCTCGCCTTCTCCCGCCCGGCCAAGCCTTGGGCTTTCCAGAACCGACTCCGCCCTCTCCTACCCCCTGCGGGCCGCGTCGATCTTCGCCACGTCGATCTTCTGCATCGTCATCATCGCGGCGAAGGCGCGGCGCGCCTCCTCGCCGCCGGCGGCCATCGCCTCGGTCAGGGTGCGCGGGGTGATCTGCCAGGACAGGCCCCAGCGGTCCTTGCACCAGCCGCAGTCGCTTTCCTTGCCGCCGTTGCCGACGATGGCGTTCCAGTAGCGGTCGGTCTCCTCCTGATCCTCGGTCATGATCTGGAACGAGAAGGCCTCGCTCTGCGGAAACACCGGCCCGCCGTTCAGCCCCATGCAGGGGATGCCGGCGACGATGAAATCCACCGTCAGCACGTCGCCCTTCTTGCCGGACGGGTAGTCGTCCGGGGCGACATGCACCCCGGTGACGCGGCTGTCGGGGAAGGTCTCGGCATAGAAGCGGGCGGCGGCCTCGGCCTCCCGGTCGAACCAGAGGCAGATGGTGTTCTTGGCGATGCTCATGGCTTTTCCTTTCCGGTTTTCCCCTCGCGCCCTGCCGCGAGGGTAACATGACCCGGCCCTGCCGGTTCCCGGAAATCGGGGCGCCCGGAAAAGCAAAGGCCCCCGCCGTCTCCGGCGGGGGCCTTGCAGGGCGGGGATTACCCCGCCGGACTTACCAGTCTTCCTTCGCCACGATCCGGGTCGTGACCGGCAGCTTCATCGCGCCGAGACGCAGCGCCTCGCGCGCGATCTCCTCGCTGACGCCGTCGATCTCGAACATGATCCGGCCGGGCTGGACGCGGGCGGCCCAGAAATCGACCGAGCCCTTGCCCGAGCCCATCCGCACCTCGACCGGCTTGGTCGAGACCGGAACGTCCGGGAAGATGCGGATCCAGACCCGGCCCTGACGCTTCATGTGGCGGGTGATCGCGCGGCGGGCCGCCTCGATCTGCCGTGCGGTGACGCGCTCGGGCTCGGTCGCCTTCAGGGCGAAGGAGCCGAAGTTGAGAAGGAAACCGCCCTTGGCCTCGCCATGGATGCGGCCCTTGTGCATCTTGCGATACTTGGTGCGCTTCGGTTGCAGCATTGTCCTCTACTCCTTACGCGCGCTCGCGGTCGCGGCGGGGGCCGCGTGGCGCGGGGCCGTCCGCAGCTTCCGCCAGACGACGGTCATGCGCCTGCGGATCATGCTCAAGGATCTCGCCCTTGAAGATCCAGACCTTCACGCCGATGATCCCATAGGGGGTTTCGGCTTCCGACAGCGCATAGTCGATGTCGGCCCGCAGGGTATGCAGCGGCACGCGGCCTTCGCGATACCATTCGGTCCGGGCGATTTCCGCGCCGCCGAGGCGGCCGCCGACGTTCACCCGGATACCCAGGGCACCCATCCGCATCGCGTTCTGCACGCCGCGCTTCATGGCGCGACGGAAGGAGACGCGGCGCTCCATCTGCTGGGCGATGGACTCGGCCACCAGTTGGGCGTCGATCTCGGGCTTGCGCACCTCGACGATGTTGAGGTGCAGTTCCGACTTCGTGAACGCGGCAAGCTTCTTGCGCAGCGTCTCGATGTCGGCGCCCTTCTTGCCGATGATCACGCCCGGGCGGGCGGTGTGGATCGTCACCCGGCACTTCTTGTGCGGGCGCTCGATGATCACGCGGCTGACGCCGGCCTGCTTGGCTTCCTTGTGGATGAACTCGCGCATCCGCAGGTCTTCCAGCAGGAGGTTGCCGTAGTCCTTCGATTCGGCGAACCAGCGGCTGTCCCAGGTGCGGTTGACCTGGAGACGCATACCGATCGGATTGACCTTCTGACCCATTATGCCGACTCCCCGGTCTGACGAACCTTGATGGTGATCTCGCTGAACGGCTTCATGATCTTGCCGAACCGGCCGCGCGCCCGCGGACGGCCGCGCTTCATCACCAGGTTCTTGCCGACCCAGGCTTCCGCCACCACGAGGCTGTCCACGTCAAGACCGTGGTTGTTCTCGGCATTGGCGATGGCCGACTGCAGGCACTTCTTCACCTCGCCGGCGATGCGGCGCTTGGAGAAGGTCAGGTCGCTGAGGGCCTTTTCCACCTTCTTGCCGCGGATCAGGCCCGCGACCAGGTTCAGCTTCTGCGGCGAGGTGCGCAGCATCCGCGCCACGGCCATCGCCTCGTTGTCCGCCACGCGGCGGGGGTTCTTTTCCGCACCCATGGCTTACTTCCTCTTGGCTTTCTTGTCGGCGGCGTGACCGTAGTAGGTCCGCGTCGGCGAATATTCACCGAACTTCTGGCCGATCATCTCTTCGGTCACGGCGACCGGGACGTGTTTCTTGCCGTTGTAGACCCCGAAGGTGAGGCCGACGAACTGCGGCAGGATGGTGGAACGGCGCGACCAGATCTTGATCACTTCGTTCTTGCCCGAAGCGCGCGCGGTCTCTGCCTTTTTCAGGACATAGCCGTCGACGAACGGGCCTTTCCATACGGAACGGGACATGGATCAGCGCCCTTTCTTCTTGGCGTGACGCGACCGGACAATCATCTTGTCGGTGGTCTTGTTCGTGCGGGTGCGGTTCCCTTTGGTGCCCTTGCCCCACGGGGTAACCGGGTGACGGCCGCCCGAGGTGCGGCCTTCGCCGCCGCCGTGCGGGTGGTCGATCGGGTTCATGGCGACGCCGCGCACCGTCGGGCGGATGCCCTTGTAGCGCATCCGGCCCGCCTTGCCGAAGTTCTGGTTCGAGTTGTCGGGGTTCGACACCGCGCCGATGGTCGCCATGCATTCCTGACGGACCAGACGCAGCTCGCCCGAGGACAGCCGGATCTGCGCGTAGGAGCCGTCACGGCCGACGAACTGGGCATAGGTGCCGGCGGCGCGCGCCAGCTGGCCGCCCTTGCCGGGCTTCAGCTCGACGTTGTGGACGATGGTCCCGATCGGCATCCCCGAGAAGGGCATGGCGTTGCCGGGCTTCACGTCGACCTTGGCGCCGGCGACGACACTGTCGCCCACGGCCAGGCGCTGCGGCGCCAGGATATAGGCCAGCTCGCCGTCATTGTATTTCACGAGCGCGATGAACGCGGTGCGGTTCGGGTCGTATTCGATCCGTTCCACAGTCGCGGGCAGGTCCCACTTGCGGCGCTTGAAGTCCACCACGCGGTAGAGGCGCTTGGCCCCGCCGCCTTGGTGGCGCATGGTGATCCGTCCGGTGTTGTTGCGGCCGCCATGGCTCTGCAAACCCTCGGTGAGGGCTTTGACAGGCCGGCCTTTCCACAGCTCCGAACGGTCGATCAGAACCAGCCCGCGCTGGCCAGGCGTCGTCGGCTTATACGACTTGAGTGCCATGATTACTGTCTTCCGTTTGCTTCAGGACCATGAGGTCCGGGGTATAGGGCGCCGAAGCTCCCCGGTGGAACCCGGGCCCGGATTTTCGTCGAAAATCCGCATCCGGGGTAAAACCAGACGGCCCCGGAGTGCCGGGGCCGCCAGATTCGCGCGGCTTCTATCAGAGGCCGGTCGAAACGTCGATGGTGTTTCCCTCTTCGAGGGTCACATAGGCCTTCTTCTTGTCGCTGCGCTCGCCCGCGCGGCCGCGGAAGCGCTTCGCCTTGCCCTTGGTGATGGTGGTGTTCACCGCCTTCACCTTGACGCCGAAGACGCCCTCCACCGCCGCCTTGATCTGCGGCTTGGTGGCGTCCATGGCGACCTCGAAGACCACGGCGCCGGCTTCCGAGGCCATGGTGGCCTTCTCGGTGATCACCGGCTTCTTGATCAGGTCGTAATGCTCGGGTTTCGCAGTCATTTCAGTCGGGCCTCCAGGGCTTCGACACCCGCCTTGGTGATCACCAAGATGTCACGCTTCAGGATGTCATAGACGTTGGCGCCGATGGTCGGCAGCACGTCGATGCCTTCGACGTTGCGGGCGGCCAGCGCGAAGTTCGCGTCCACCGTCGCGCCGTCGATCACCAGCACGCGCTTCCAGCCCAGTTCCTTCGCGGTCCTGGCCAGCTGCGCGGTCTTGGCTTCCGCCAGCGCGATCGTGTCGACGATCACCAGCTCGCCGGCCTTGGCCTTGGCGCTCAGCGCGTGGCGCAGGCCGAGGGCGCGGAACTTCTTCGGCAGGTCATGGGCGTGGCTGCGGGGCGTCGGCCCCTTGTAGACGCCGCCGTGACGGAAGATCGGCGCCTTCTTGGAGCCGTGGCGTGCGCCGCCGGTGCCCTTCTGGCGATAGATCTTCTTGGTCGAGTAGCTGACGTCCGACTTGCCCAGCACCGAATGGGTGCCGGCCTGGGCCTTGGCCCGCTGCCAGCGCACCACGCGGTGCAGGATGTCGGCGCGCGGCTCCAGGCCGAACAGCGCCTCGTCCAGATCGATGGAGCCGGCCTTCTTGCCGTCCAGCTTGATCACATCGAGTTTCATGCTTCACCCCCTTCGGCAGCCACTTCGGCGGCCGGAGCAGCAGCGGCGGCAGCGCGGATCGCGGCCGGACGCGGCGCGTCCTTGGCTTCCGGCTTCTTCACCGCATCCTTGATCGTGACCCAGCCGCCGGCAGCACCGGGGACCGAGCCCTTGACCATGATCAGCCCGCGGTCGGAATCGGTGCGCACGACCTGCAGGTTCTGCGTGGTCACGCGGACCGAGCCCATGTGGCCGGCCATCTTCTTGCCCTTGAACACCTTGCCGGGGTCCTGGCACTGGCCGGTCGAGCCGTGCGAGCGGTGCGAGACCGACACGCCGTGCGAGGCCCGCAGACCGCCGAAGTTGTGCCGCTTCATGCCGCCGGCGAAGCCTTTACCGATGGAGGTGCCGGCGATATCGACGAACTGGCCCGCCAGATAGTGGTCGGCGGTGATCTCGGCGCCCACGTCGATCAGGCAGTCCGGGGTGACCCGGAACTCGGCCAGCTTGCGCTTCGGCGCCACGTTCGCCTTGGCGAAGTGACCGCGCTGCGCCGCGGTGGTGCGTTTGGCCTTGGCCGCGCCCGCGCCCAGCTGGACGGCGGTGTAGCCATCCTTCTCGGCGGTGCGCTGCGCCACGACCTGCAGCCCGTCCAGTTGCAGGACGGTGACGGGAACCTGCTTCCCGTCTTCCATGAACAGCCGGGTCATGCCCAGCTTCCTTGCGATGACTCCAGAGCGCATCTTTCCCGCTCCTTACACTTTGATTTCGACGTCGACGCCGGCGGCCAGGTCGAGCTTCATCAGCGCGTCCACGGTCTGCGGGGTCGGATCGACGATGTCGAGAAGACGCTTGTGCGTCCGGATTTCCCACTGGTCGCGCGACTTCTTGTCGATGTGCGGACCGCGGAGAACGGTGAACTTCTCGATCTTGTTCGGCAGCGGGATCGGGCCGCGCACCTGCGCGCCGGTCCGCTTGGCGGTGTTGACGATTTCCTGCGTCGAGGCATCCAGGACGCGGTAATCGAAGGCTTTCAGCCTGATGCGGATGGTCTGGCCTTGCATCGTGTTGGTTTCCTTCGGGGTTCTTCAAAAGGACAGGGCGCGCGGACCCGCGCACCCTGCCGGTTCAGTCTCAGGCGATGATCTTGGACACCACGCCCGCGCCGACGGTCCTGCCGCCTTCGCGGATGGCGAAGCGCAGCTTCTCTTCCATCGCGATCGGCGCGATCAGCTCCACCTCGAACTTCAGGTTGTCGCCCGGCATCACCATCTCGGTGCCTTCCGGCAGCTGCACGGTGCCCGTCACGTCCGTCGTGCGGAAGTAGAACTGCGGACGGTAGTTGGCGAAGAACGGCGTGTGGCGGCCGCCCTCTTCCTTGGTCAGGATATAGGCCTCGGCCTCGAACTTGGTGTGCGGCTTCACCGAGCCGGGCTTGCACAGCACCTGCCCGCGCTCCACCCCGTCACGGTCCACGCCGCGCAGCAGCGCGCCGATGTTGTCGCCCGCCTCGCCGCGGTCCAGCAGCTTGCGGAACATCTCGACGCCGGTGCAGACCGACTTCTTGGTGTCGCGGATGCCCACGATCTCCACCTCGTCGCCGACGTTGATCACGCCGCGCTCGACCCGGCCGGTCACAACCGTGCCGCGGCCCGAGATCGAGAACACGTCCTCGATCGGCATCAGGAACGGCTGGTCGACCGCACGCGCCGGGGTCGGGATATACTCGTCCACCGCCTTCAAGAGCGCCCGCACCGAGTCTTCCCCGATGTCCTTGCGCTCGCCGATCAGCGCCTGGTGGGCCGAGCCCTTGATGATCGGGATGTCGTCGCCCGGGTAGTCGTAGGACGACAGCAGCTCGCGCACTTCCATCTCGACCAGCTCAAGCAGTTCCGGGTCGTCGACCAGGTCCACCTTGTTCATGTAGACCACCATGTAGGGGATGCCCACCTGGCGGCCCAGCAGGATGTGCTCGCGCGTCTGCGGCATCGGGCCGTCCGAGGAGGCCACCACCAGGATCGCGCCGTCCATCTGCGCCGCACCCGTGATCATGTTCTTCACGTAGTCGGCGTGGCCGGGGCAGTCGACATGGGCGTAGTGGCGGTTCTCGGTCTCGTATTCCACGTGCGCCGTCGAGATCGTGATCCCGCGGGCCCGCTCTTCCGGCGCGCCGTCGATCTGGTCATACGCCTTGAACTCGCCGAAATACTTCGTGATCGCCGCCGTCAGCGTCGTCTTCCCGTGGTCAACGTGGCCAATCGTGCCGATGTTGACGTGCGGTTTCGTCCGTTCAAACTTTGCCTTTGCCATGGGGGCAACTCCTCGTTCGGTTGTCGGTGATGCCGGGGGACCCCCGGCCTACGGGGTGGTAGGGCGGGGTTCACCCCGCCGCACCGTCATGCGTATTTCTTCTGGATCTCTTGCGAGATGTTGTCCGGCACGGCGTCGTAATGGTCGAACTGCATCGTGAACACCGCCCTACCGCTCGTCATCGAACGCAGGGTGTTGATGTAGCCGAACATGTTGGCCAGCGGCACCATCGAGTTGATGACGTTGGCGTTGCCGCGGCTGTCCTGCCCGGTGACCATGCCCCGACGCGAGGTCAGGTCGCCGATCACGCCGCCGGTGTATTCCTCGGGCGTCACCACCTCGACCTTCATGATCGGTTCCAGCAGCTTCGCGCCGGCTTTCTTCAGGCCCTCGCGCATGGCTGCCCGGGTGGCGATCTCGAAGGCCAGGACCGAGGAGTCGACATCGTGGAAGGCCCCGTCGACCAGCGCCACCTTGAAGTCGATCACCGGGAAGCCCGCCAGCGGACCGGAGTCCATGACCGACTTGATGCCCTTCTCGACGCCGGGGATGTATTCCTTCGGCACCGCGCCGCCGACGATCTTCGATTCGAAGGAATAGCCTTCGCCCGGTTCCGTCGGGGAGATCTGCAGCTTGACGCGGGCGAACTGGCCCGTGCCGCCGGTCTGCTTCTTGTGGGTGTAGTCGATCTCGTGCGGCTGGCTGATGGTTTCCCGATAGGCCACCTGCGGGGCGCCGATGTTCGCCTCGACCTTGAACTCGCGCCGCATGCGGTCGACGAGGATGTCGAGGTGAAGTTCGCCCATGCCCTTCATGATGGTCTGGCCGGATTCGAAGTTGGTCTCGACGCGGAAGGACGGGTCCTCGGCGGCCAGGCGAGCGAGGGCGATGCCCATCTTCTCCTGGTCGGCCTTCGACTTCGGCTCCACCGCGATCTCGATCACCGGCTCGGGGAAGGTCATGGTTTCCAGCACCACCGGCTTGGACGGATCGCAGAGCGTATCCCCGGTGGTGGTTTCCTTCAGACCCGCCAGCGCGATGATGTCGCCCGCGAAGGCTTCTTCGATTTCCTCACGCTGGATGGCGTGCATCATCATCATCCGGCCGACGCGCTCGCGCTTGCCCTTGGTCGAGTTCATCATCTGGTCGCCCTTCTTCAGGACGCCCGAATAGATGCGGGTGAAGGTCAGCGAGCCGACGAAGGGGTCGTTCATGATCTTGAACGCCAGCGCCGAGAAGGGCTCCGCGTCATCGGGCTTGCGCTCGATGTTGCGGGTCTCGGTCTCGTCGCCGGGGGCGAAGCCGACGTAGGGCGGGATGTCCAGCGGCGAGGGCAGATAGTCCACCACCGCGTTGAGCAGCGCCTGCACGCCCTTGTTCTTGAAGGCGGAACCGCCCAGGACCGGAACGAAGGCCATCGCCAGCGTGCCCTTGCGGATCAGCGCGCGCAGCTCGTCCTGGCTGGGCTCCTTGCCCTCCAGATAGGCTTCCATCGCGGCGTCGTCCTGCTCGACCGCCAGTTCCACCAGGGTGGAGCGGCGGGTGGCAGCCTCGTCCTTCAGGCCGTCGCGGATCGGACGGTGGACCCAGGTCGCGCCGACGTCATCGCCTTCCCAGACCCATTCTTCCATGGTCACCAGGTCGACGATGCCTTCCAGCTTGTCCTCGGCGCCGATCGGGAAAGCGATCGGGGCCGTGGTGGCGCCGGTGCGATCCTTGATCATGTCCAGGCACTTCTGGAAGTCGGCGCCGATCTTGTCCATCTTGTTGACGAAGACGATGCGCGGCACCTTGTAGCGGTCGGCCTGACGCCAGACGGTTTCCGTCTGCGGCTCCACGCCGGCATTGCCGTCCAGAAGGCAGACCGCGCCGTCGAGCACCGCCAGCGAGCGTTCGACCTCGATGGTGAAGTCGACGTGGCCGGGGGTGTCGATGATGTTGAAGCGGTGCTTCTTCGAGGTCGGTTCCTTGCCGTCGTAGGTCTTTTCCCAGAACGTCGTGGTCGCGGCCGAGGTGATGGTGATGCCCCGCTCCTGCTCCTGCTCCATCCAGTCCATGGTCGAGGCGCCGTCATGCGTCTCGCCCATCTTGTGGTTCTTGCCGGTGTAGAACAGGATCCGCTCGGTCGTGGTGGTCTTGCCCGCGTCGATGTGGGCCATGATCCCGAAGTTGCGGTAGAGGTTCAGCGGATATTCGCGTGCCATGTTGTCCTCTTACCAGCGGTAATGGCTGAACGCCTTGTTCGCGTCCGCCATCTTGTGGGTGTCTTCGCGCTTCTTCACCGCGGTGCCGCGGTTGTTCACCGCGTCGGCCAGTTCGGCGGCCAGGCGCTCTTCCATGGTGTTCTCGTTGCGCTTGCGGGCGGCGGTGATCAGCCAGCGGATCGCCAGCGCCTCGCGGCGCTCGGTGCGGACTTCGACCGGAACCTGGTAGGTCGCACCGCCGACGCGGCGGCTGCGCACCTCGACCGAGGGCTTCACGTTGTCGAGGGCTTCGTGGAAAGCCTCGATCGGGGCGCGCTTCAGGCGGCTCTCGACGCGGGTCAGCGCGCCGTAGACGATCGACTCGGCGACGGATTTCTTGCCGTCGAGCATCAGGTTGTTCATGAACTTGGTCAGGACGCGGTCGCCATACTTGGCGTCCGGGAGAATTTCGCGCTTCTCTGCGGCGTGACGACGGGACATCTGCTGTTACCTCACTTCGGACGCTTGGCGCCGTATTTCGAGCGGCGCTGACGACGGTCTTTGACGCCCTGGGTATCCAGAACGCCGCGCAGGATGTGGTAACGCACACCCGGAAGGTCTTTCACCCGGCCGCCGCGGATCAGCACGACGCTGTGTTCCTGCAGGTTGTGCTTCTCGCCGGGGATGTAGCTGATCACCTCGAAGCCGTTGGTCAGCCGCACCTTGGCGACTTTCCGCATGGCCGAGTTCGGCTTCTTCGGGGTGGTGGTGTAGACGCGGGTGCAGACCCCGCGCTTCTGCGGGCAGGATTCCAGGTGCTGCGACTTGGACTTCCGCACGTTCGCTTCCCGGGGCTTCCGGATCAGCTGTTGAATCGTCGGCATTCACGTTCCTCGTTTCGATACTCGCACCCATGCCTTGTGGTGCGCCGCTTCTCGACCATGCCTTGCGCGAATCGCAAAACACGAACACCGCCCCCACCGCCCAACGGACGGTGACGCGGTGGACTTCCAGAGGATCGGGGCGGGAAGCCCGGATCATGACCACTTCAAGCGCTCTGACCCCGGAAAAAGGAATCCTCCCTGCCCAAGGTGAGGCGGGCTATAGGGGGAGTCGCAGGGGTTGTCAACTGCGGGTCCGGGGGCGCGGCCTCCGCCGGCGCCGTCAAGATTTCCGCGCAGAAACCGTCCTCCGCCGCAGCGCGCGTTCCCGCATCAGCGTGAAGATCCCCGCCCCCACCACGATGGTGGCGCCGAGCAGCGTCCAGCCGTCCGGCAGGTTGCCGAAGATCGCATAGCCCAGCACGATCGCCCATAGCAGAGACGTATAGCGGAACGGCGCCACCAGCCCGATGTCGCCATGCCGCATCGCGGTGACCGAACTCAGGTAGCCGACGATCAGGAACAGCCCCGCGCCGAGGACCTTGCCGCCGTCCGGGCCGGTCATCGGCTGCCAGCCCTCGGCCGCGGTGCCGATCCAGCCCATCACCGCCACCGCCACCGCCGCACCCAGGGCCACCAGCGCCGAGGGCACCTGTCCCTGCAACGGCCGCACCGACAGGTCGCGCACCACCACGAAGGCCACCGAGGCCAGCCCCAGCAGGGCATAGCGGTCGAAGCCCTCGGTCCCCGGCCGGATGATCATCATCACCCCGGCGAAGCCGACCAGGATCGCCGTCATCCGCCGCCAGCCGATCTTGTCGCCGTAGACCAGTGCCGCGGCCAGCGTCACCGCCAGCGGCAGCACCTGCAGGATCGCCGACAGGTTCGCCAGCGGCATGTGCAGGAGCGCGGTCAGGAACAACAGCGTCGAGACCACGTCGGCCAGCGACCGCAACAGGATCAGCCAGCCGTCCTTGCGCGGCAGCCGGTAGCGGAAGGCCCCCGTCGCCCAGGCCAGCAGGCCGAGGCCCGCGACCGAGATCACCCCGCGCAGCGCGATGGCCTGATAGAGCGGCAGCGTCCGGGTCACATCCTTCATGAAGGTGTCGTTGATGGTGAAAGCCGCCATCGACAGGCACATGAAAAGGATGCCCCGCAAATTCTCGGATACCGGCACCTGGATTTCCCCTTCCCTCGGCCCTTGGCTATCAGGCGGCACCGGCGGGCGGAAGCCCCCTCGCCTTGCCGCCCGGATTAGGCAGCACCTAACCGACAGCAAGGGAGAAATTGGTTTTCCCTATCCAGAGTCTCCCATACATGCTTTGGCCTGAAGCCACCCCAAGGGACAGGGAGAGCGGAATGAGCGTCGAGACCATCCACACGCTGATCGTCGGCGGCGGCCAGGCCGGCATCGCCATGAGCGAACATCTCTCCGACCGCGGCATCGACCATCTGGTGCTGGAGCGCGACCGGCTGGCAGAGAAGTGGCGGACCGGCCGCTGGGACAGCCTGGTCGCCAACGGCCCGGCCTGGCACGACCGCTTCCCCAACCTCAGCTTCGAGGGCGTCGATCCCTATGCCTTCGCCCCCAAGGACCGCATCGTCGAATATTTCGAGGACTATGCCCGGCGGATCAGGATGCCCATCCGCTGCGGCGTCACGGTGAACGCGGTGACGCAACTGCCCGATGGCCGCTTCCGCGCCGAGACCAGCGAGGGCGTGTTCGAGGCCAGGAACATCGTCTCCGCCACCGGCCCGTTCCAGAAGCCGGTGATCCCGCCGCTGGTGCCCGAGGAGGCCGGGCTGGTCCAGATCCATTCCGCCGACTACAAGAACCCCGGCCAGTTGCCCGAAGGCGCGGTGCTGGTGGTGGGCGCCGGCTCCTCCGGCGTGCAGATCGCCGATGAACTCCTGCGCGCCGGCCGCAAGGTCTTTCTCTCGGTCGGCCCGCACGACCGCCCGCCGATCCGCTACCGCGGGCGGGATTTCGTCTGGTGGCTGGGGGTGCTCGGCAAATGGGACATGCCGGTGATGGCGCCGGGAACGGAACACGTCACCATCGCCGTCTCCGGCGCCCGCGGCGGCAAGACCGTCGACTTCCGCGACCTCGCCGCCCGCGGCATGGGGCTGGTCGGCCGGGCCGAGGGCTGGCGCGACGGCAAGCTGACCTTCGCCGGCGACCTTGCCGCGAACATCCAGGCGGGGGATGCCAACTACCTCTCGGTGCTGGACGAGGCGGACGCCTATCTGGAGGCGAACGGCATCGACCTGCCGCAGGAACCGGAAGCGCGGAAGATCGGGCCGCTTCCCGCCTGCGCGACGACCCCGGTGCGGGAACTGGACGTGAAGGCCGAAGGCATCGCCTCGATCATCTGGGCCACCGGTTATGCGCTGGATTTCTCCTGGCTGCAGGTCCCGGCCTTCGACGACAAGGGCCGCCCCGCCCACGACAAGGGCGTGGCCAGGGTGCCCGGACTTTATTTCGTCGGCATGTCCTGGCTGTCCTGCCGCGCCTCCGCCTTCATCTGGGGCGCCTGGCGCGACGCAAGGCGGCTGGCGGGACATATCGCCGAGCGGGGGTAGTCTGAGAGCGGGCGGGAACAGGCGAGGCACTGCCTCGCCCCCGCCCGTGCGCGGCGGCTGCACCCGGAGACGGTGGCAGTCCTTAACCCCGAGAGGCCAGCGCCCGACCCGGCGGGCGAGAAGCGCCCGCCGAGGGCGGGGCGGGCGCTGGCCGGGCCTTTGGGGCCCGGCCGGGACAAGGGGAAGCGTTGCGCTGTGGCGAAGGCACGCGCCTTCGCCAAGAAGCCGAAGCCGTCCGGCGAGAGCAGAAGCCGACACCTGTTGAAGCCCATCTCCAGCAATCGTCGGCCCCTTCCCTGCCTCGGCGCTTGAATTCCGGCCCGGCATTCCGTATGTCGCCAGCCGACCCCGGAATCCTGAAAGGCGGAAAGCCCATGGCCCGCACCAACCCCCTCCAGTTCATGCAGCAGGTCCGCGGCGAGGTGGCCAAGATCCACTGGCCGTCCCGCCGCGAGGTGATGCTGACCACGGTCATGGTCTTCATCCTCGCCGCCCTTGCCGCAACCTTCTTCAGCCTGGTCGACCTGGCGATCCGCACCGGCCTGCGGCTGATCTTCGGCGCCTGAGGGCCGAAGGGGCGGCCCGCCTGGCGCTTGCCCCTTGATCAATCGGTCGGCACCGGCTAATCCCCGGGCCAACCAAAGGACAACCGGCGCGCATCGATTCGGGGTGCGCGCTGTTTTTTGTTCCGGGCAAAAGACGACGGGGCGATCCGGTCCCGCAAGGCAGAAGGTGAAGTGAGGCCATGGCAAAGCGCTGGTATTCGGTAAGCGTCCTCTCGAATTTCGAGAAGAAGATTGCCGATCAGATCAAGACTGCCGTGGAAGACGCCGGTCTGCAGGACGAGATCGACGAAGTGCTGGTGCCCACCGAAGAGGTGATCGAGGTGCGCCGCGGCAAGAAGGTGACCTCGGAACGCCGCTTCATGCCGGGCTATGTGCTGGTCCACATGGAAATGTCGAACCGCGGCTACCACCTGATCAGCTCGATCAACCGCGTCACCGGCTTCCTCGGCCCGCAGGGCAAGCCGATGCCGATGCGCGACGCCGAGGTCAACGCGATCCTGAACCGGGTCGAAGAGGGCGAGGCGCAGCCGCGCAACCTGATCCGCTTCGACATCGGCGAGAAGGTCAAGGTCACCGACGGGCCCTTCGAGGGCTTCGACGGAATGGTCGAGGAAGTGGACGAGTCGCACAGCCGGCTGAAGGTCTCGGTCTCGATCTTCGGGCGGGCGACGCCCGTCGAACTGGAATTCACCCAGGTCTCGAAAGAGGCCTGAGGCGAAGCGCGTGGGAGGCGAGCCCCCTTCGGGGCGGCGGACCGGACCACTAAACCGCGCCAGAGGGCGCTGTGAGAAGGAGTAGGCCAGATGGCCAAGAAAGTCGCAGGCAGCCTCAAGCTGCAGATCAAGGCGGGTCAGGCGAACCCGTCGCCGCCCGTCGGCCCGGCCCTGGGTCAGCGCGGGCTGAACATCATGGCCTTCGTCAAGGAGTTCAACGCGAAGTCGGCGGACCTGCCGCCCGGCACGCCGACCCCGACGATCATCACCTATTACGTCGACAAGTCGTTCAGCATGGAGCTGAAGACGCCGCCGGCCTCGTTCCTGGTGAAGGAAGCCGCCGGCCTGAAGCCGCAGGGCAAGCGCAACCGCACCAAGGGCTCGGCCAAGCCGGGCCGCGAAGTGGCGGGCACGATCAGCGCGGCGCAGGTCCGCAAGATCGCCGAGACCAAGATGAAGGACCTCAACGCCAACACCGTCGAGGCGGCGATGAACATCATCCTTGGCGCTGCCAAGTCCTGCGGCATCGAAGTGAAGGGCTGATCATCATGGCCAAGATCGCAAAGCGCGTGAAGAAGGCGCAGGAAGCCTTTGCCGGCAAGTCCAACCTCTCGGTCGAGGACGCCGTCAAGCTGGTGAAATCCGCGGCTTCGGCGAAATTCGACGAAACCGTCGAGATCGCGATGAACCTGGGCGTCGACCCCCGCCATGCCGACCAGATGGTCCGCGGCGTCTGCCTGCTGCCGAACGGCACCGGCAAGACCGTGCGCGTGGCCGTCTTCGCCCGCGGCGCCAAGGCCGATGAGGCCAAGGCGGCGGGTGCCGACATCGTCGGCGCCGAGGACCTGCTGGAAACCATCCAGGGCGGCAAGATCGAGTTCGACCGCTGCATCGCCACCCCGGACCTGATGCCGCTGGTCGGCCGTCTGGGCAAGATCCTGGGCCCGCGCAACCTGATGCCGAACCCCAAGGTCGGCACCGTGACGATGGACGTTAAATCCGCCGTCGAGGCCGCCAAGGGCGGCGAGGTGCAGTTCAAGGTCGAGAAGGCCGGCGTCATCCATGCCGGCATCGGCAAGGTGAGCTTCGCCGAGGACAAGCTGGCCGAGAACGTGCGCGCCTTCGTGGACGCCGTGACCCGGGCCAAGCCCTCGGGGGCCAAGGGCGCCTATGTGAAGAAGGTCTCGCTCTCCTCGACCATGGGTCCGGGCGTGTCGGTGGACCTGGCGACGACCGCGCAGGCGTGACCCGCCGCGGTGGGGCCCCGGCCCCACCCAACGAATTCCCGCGGCCCTCGGGCCAAGGGATGGCGGGGCGAAGGGGAGAGATCCTTTAGCCCCGTCCTGTCCGAGACGGCGGGTGGCGCGCAAACGCCTTAATATCCTGCCCGAGATGGGGAACGAGACGATCTCGCCTTCGGGCGGTCTTGCCTTCGGAACCCTGAAACGGACCGAAACGCCCCTGCAAGGGGGCAGAAGTGAGCCGGGGGAAACCCCAATCTTGGAGTGGAACTGTGGATAGAGCCGCAAAAGAGAAAGTGGTCGAGGAACTCGGCCAGATCTTCGAAAGCTCTGGCGTCGTGGTGGTAGCCCACTACGCGGGAATGACGGTTGCACAGATGCAGGACCTGCGCGCGAAGCTGCGCGACGTGGGTGGGTCCGTGCGCGTTGCCAAGAACACGCTCGCCAAGATCGCCCTGGAAGGCAAGCCGGCCGCGAAGATGGCCGACCTGCTGACGGGCATGACCGTGCTGTCCTTCACCGAAGACCCCGTGGCTGCGGCCAAGGTCTGCGACGCCTATGCCAAGGGGAACGAGAATTTCGTGATCCTCGGCGGGGCGATGGGCGACACGATCCTGGACAAGGCCGGTGTGAAAGCCGTGGCCTCGATGCCGTCGCGTGAAGAGCTGATCGCTCAGATCGTGTCCTGCATCGGTGCGCCCGCCTCGAACATCGCCGGTGCCATTGGCGCGCCTGCTTCGAACATCGCAAGCATCCTGTCGACCATCGAGGAGAAGGCCGCGGCCTGACCCTCGCGTCTCGCGCGGGGGTTGTCCCCGCGTCGTTGGAACCCCATCTGAACTTACGGAAAGCAAAAATGGCTGATCTGAACAAACTCGCCGAAGACATCGTCGGTCTGACCCTTCTGGAAGCCCAGGAACTGAAGACCATCCTGAAGGACAAGTATGGCATCGAGCCGGCCGCCGGTGGCGCCGTCATGATGGCTGCCGGTCCGGCCGCCGCGGCTGAAGCCGTGGAGGAAAAGACCGAGTTCGACGTCGTCCTGACCGACGCCGGCGCCAACAAGATCAACGTGATCAAGGAAGTGCGCGCGATCACCGGCCTGGGCCTGGTGGAAGCCAAGAACCTGGTCGAAGCCGGCGGCAAGGTGAAGGAAGGCGCTTCCAAAGCCGACGCCGAGGCGATGAAGAAGAAGCTCGAAGAGGCTGGCGCCAAGGTCGAGCTGAAGTAATCGGACGGTGCGGGACTTCCCGCTTCGCTGATTTCCGGCTGGGGACGGATCCTTCCGTCCCCAGCCAAATCGCGTCTTGAAAGGGGCTTTCGGGGAAAGCGTCTTTCCGGGTGCGACGACAGGTTCGGGAGCCGCCTGACGGGACAGGCGGCAGGTATGGAACCTCTCTCTCCCTCTCCGCCCAGGCGGCGCGCTTCCGTGGCCCGACGGAAGCCCGCCGCGGGAAAATGAAAGGTTACGAAGAGCATGGCGCAAGTCTACGTTGGCCAGAAACGTATCCGCCGCTATTTCGGCAAGATCCGCGAAGTCCTCGAGATGCCGAACCTCATCGAGGTTCAGAAATCCTCCTACGACCTGTTCCTGAGGTCGGGCGACGCCGACAGGCCGCTGGACGGCGAAGGGCTTCAGGGCACCTTCCAGTCGGTCTTCCCGATCAAGGACTTCAACGAGACCAGCGTGCTGGAGTTCGTCAAGTATGAACTGGAAAAGCCGAAATACGACGTCGACGAATGCATGCAGCGCGACCTGACCTATGCCGCGCCGCTGAAGGTGACGCTGCGCCTGATCGTGTTCGATGTCGATGAATCGACCGGCGCCCGGTCGGTGAAGGACATCAAGGAACAGGACGTCTACATGGGCGACATGCCCCTGATGACGCCCAACGGCACCTTCATCGTCAACGGCACCGAACGGGTGATCGTCAGCCAGATGCACCGCTCCCCGGGCGTGTTCTTCGACCACGACAAGGGCAAGACCCATTCCTCGGGCAAGCTGCTGTTCGCCTGCCGCATCATCCCGTATCGCGGCAGCTGGCTGGACTTCGAGTTCGACGCCAAGGACATCGTCTTCGCCCGCATCGACCGCCGCCGGAAACTGCCGGTGACGACGCTGCTCTATGCCCTCGGCATGGACCAGGAAGCCATCATGTCGGCCTATTACGACACGGTGAACTTCCGCCACGTCAAGAACAAGGGCTGGGTCACCAAGTTCTTCCCCGAGCGCGTGCGCGGCACCCGCCCGTCCTACGACCTGGTGGACGCGGCCTCGGGCGAGGTCATCCTGAAGGCGGGCGAGAAGGCCACGCCGCGGATGGTCAAGAAATGGATCGACGAAGGCCAGATCACCGAGCTGCTGCTGCCCTTCGACCATGTCGTCGGCCGCTTCGTGGCCCAGGACGTCATCAACGAGGAAACCGGCGAGATCTGGGTCGAGGCCGGCGACGAGCTGACGCTGGACTACGACCGCGACGGCGAGATCAAGGGCGGCACCGTCAAGCTGCTCCTGGACCAGGGCATCACCGACATCCCGGTGCTGGACATCGACAACGTCACCGTCGGCCCCTACATCCGCAACACCATGGCGGTGGACAAGAACATGGGCCGCGACACCGCGCTCATGGACATCTACCGGGTGATGCGGCCGGGCGAGCCGCCGACCGTCGAGGCCGCCTCGGCGCTGTTCGACACGCTGTTCTTCGACAAGGAACGCTATGACCTTTCCGCGGTCGGCCGCGTGAAGATGAACATGCGCCTCGACCTCGAGAAGCCCGACACCCAGCGGACGCTGGACCGCGACGACATCATCGCCTGCATCAAGGCGCTGGTGGAGCTGCGCGACGGCCATGGCGAGATCGACGACATCGACCACCTCGGCAACCGCCGGGTGCGGAGCGTCGGCGAGCTGATGGAGAACCAGTATCGCGTCGGCCTGCTGCGGATGGAACGCGCGATCAAGGAGCGGATGTCCTCGGTCGAGATCGACACGATCATGCCGCAGGACCTGATCAACGCCAAGCCGGCGGCGGCGGCGGTGCGCGAATTCTTCGGCTCGTCGCAGCTGTCGCAGTTCATGGACCAGACCAACCCGCTGTCGGAAGTCACCCACAAGCGCCGCCTCTCGGCGCTTGGCCCGGGCGGTCTGACCCGCGAGCGCGCGGGCTTCGAGGTCCGCGACGTCCACCCGACCCACTACGGCCGGATGTGCCCGATCGAGACGCCGGAAGGCCAGAACATCGGCCTGATCAACTCGCTGGCGACCTTCGCCCGCGTGAACAAATACGGCTTCATTGAGACCCCCTATCGCCGGGTCATCGACGGCAAGGTCACCGACGAGGTGATCTACATGTCGGCGACCGAGGAGATGCGCCACACCGTCGCCCAGGCGAACGCGGCGCAAAGCGCGGAAGGCAAGTTCACCGACGACCTGATCTCCAGCCGGAAGGCCGGGGAATTCATGCTGAACCCGCCGGATGCCATCGACCTGATCGACGTGTCGCCGAAACAGCTGGTGTCGGTCGCGGCCTCGCTGATCCCGTTCCTCGAGAACGACGACGCCAACCGTGCCCTGATGGGCTCGAACATGCAGCGGCAGGCAGTGCCTCTGCTGCAATCCGACGCGCCCTTCGTGGGGACCGGGATCGAGGCCGTGGTGGCCCGCGACTCCGGCGCCGCGATCATGGCGCGCCGGGCCGGCGTCATCGACCAGGTGGACGCCACCCGTATCGTCGTCCGCGCCACCGAGATGCTGGAACCGGGCGAGCCGGGGGTGGACATCTACCGTCTGCGCAAGTTCAAGCGCTCGAACCAGTCCTCCTGCATCAACCAGCGCCCGCTGGTGAAGGTGGGCGACCGCGTGGCCCGGGCCGAGGTGATCGCCGACGGCCCCTGCACCGACATGGGCGAGCTGGCCCTCGGCCGGAACGTGATCGTGGCCTTCATGCCGTGGAACGGCTACAACTACGAGGACTCGATCCTGATCAGCGAGCGCATCCTGCGCGATGACGTCTTCACCTCGATCCACATCGAGGAATACGAAGTCGCGGCGCGGGACACCAAGCTGGGGCCGGAAGAGATCACCCGCGACATCCCGAACGTCGGCGAGGAGGCGCTCCGCAACCTCGACGAGGCCGGGATCGTCTACATCGGCGCCGAAGTGCAGCCGGGCGACATCCTGGTCGGCAAGATCACCCCCAAGGGCGAAAGCCCGATGACGCCAGAGGAAAAACTCCTCCGCGCCATCTTCGGCGAGAAGGCCAGCGACGTGCGCGACACCAGCCTGCGGCTGCCCCCGGGCGCCTATGGCACCGTGGTGGAGGTGCGGGTGTTCAACCGCCACGGCGTCGACAAGGACGAGCGCGCGTTGCAGATCGAGCGCGAGGAAGTCGAACGCCTCGCCCGCGACCGCGACGACGAGCTGGCGATCCTGGAGCGCAACATCTACGCGCGGCTGAAATCGCTGATCCTCGGCCGCGAGGCGGTGAAGGGTCCGAAGGGCATCAAGGCCGGGTCGAAGATCGACGAAGACCTGCTGGGCACGCTGTCGCGCGGCCAGTGGTGGCAGCTTGCCGTCGCCGAAGAGGCGCAGGCCAAGGAGGTCGAGGCCCTGCACGACCAGTTCGAGGCGCAGAAACGCGCCCTCGACCTGCGCTTCGAGGACAAGGTCGAGAAGGTCCGCCGCGGCGACGACCTGCCCCCGGGCGTGATGAAGATGGTCAAGGTCTTCGTGGCGGTGAAGCGCAAGCTGCAGCCGGGCGACAAGATGGCCGGCCGTCACGGCAACAAGGGCGTCATCTCCAAGGTCGTGCCGATGGAGGACATGCCGTTCCTGGCGGACGGCACTCCGGTCGACCTGGTGCTGAACCCGCTGGGCGTGCCGTCGCGGATGAACGTCGGCCAGATCCTGGAAACCCACATGGGTTGGGCCGCCCGCGGCCTGGGTCTGAAGATCGACGACGCGCTGCGCGACTACCGCCGGTCGGGCGACCTGACCCCGGTCAAGGAAGCGATGCGCCTGGCCTATGGCGACGAGACCTGGGACGAGGCCTTCTCCGGCCGCGACGAGGACGATCTGGTCGAGATGGCGCAGACCGTCACCCGCGGCGTGCCGATCGCCACCCCGGTCTTCGACGGGGCGAAGGAAGCCGACGTGAACGACGCGCTGAAACGGGCCGGTTTCGACCAGTCCGGCCAGTCCGACGTCTTCGACGGCCGCACGGGCGAGCGGTTCCAGCGCAAGGTGACGGTGGGCGTGAAATACATGCTCAAGCTGCACCACCTTGTCGACGACAAGCTGCACGCGCGCTCGACCGGGCCCTACAGCCTGGTCACCCAGCAACCGCTGGGCGGCAAGGCGCAGTTCGGCGGCCAGCGTCTGGGGGAGATGGAGGTCTGGGCGCTGGAAGCCTATGGCGCCGCCTATACCCTGCAGGAGATGCTGACCGTGAAGTCGGACGACGTGGCCGGCCGGACCAAGGTCTACGAAAGCATCGTCAAGGGCGAGGACAACTTCGAGGCGGGCGTTCCCGAGAGCTTCAACGTGCTCGTCAAGGAAGTCCGCGGCCTCGGCCTGAACATGGAACTCCTGGATGCGGAGGAAGAGTGAGGAACGGGTTTTCGCCGAAAACCCGGGCTTCCTGATTTTCGTCGAAAATCGGGAAGCCCCTCCCTCTGAGCCCCGCGCCCTTTCAAGGAATTGGAAATGAACCAGGAACTGACGAACAACCCGTTCAACCCGGTCGCCCCGGTGAAGACCTTCGACGAGATCAAGATCTCTCTGGCTTCGCCCGAGCGGATCCTGTCGTGGTCCTATGGCGAGATCAAGAAGCCGGAAACCATCAACTACCGCACCTTCAAGCCCGAGCGCGACGGCCTGTTCTGCGCCCGCATCTTCGGGCCGATCAAGGACTACGAATGCCTCTGCGGCAAATACAAGCGCATGAAGTATCGCGGCGTCGTCTGCGAGAAATGCGGCGTGGAAGTCACCCTGCAGAAGGTGCGCCGCGAGCGGATGGGCCATATCGAACTGGCCGCCCCGGTCGCGCATATCTGGTTCCTGAAATCGCTGCCGTCCCGCATCGGCCTGATGCTGGACATGACGCTGCGTGATCTGGAACGCATCCTCTACTTCGAGAACTACGTCGTTATCGAGCCGGGCCTGACCGACCTGACCTACGGCCAGTTGATGACCGAGGAGGAATACCTCGACGCGCAGGACCAGTATGGCGCCGACGCCTTCACCGCCAACATCGGCGCCGAGGCGATCCGCGAGATGCTGGCCGCCATCGACCTGGAGGCGACCGCCGAGCAGCTGCGCGAGGAGCTGAAGGAGGCCACCGGCGAACTGAAGCCGAAGAAGATCATCAAGCGGCTGAAGATCGTCGAATCCTTCCTGGAATCCGGCAACCGCCCGGAATGGATGGTGCTGACCGTGCTGCCGGTGATCCCGCCGGAACTGCGCCCGCTGGTGCCGCTGGACGGCGGCCGCTTCGCCACCTCCGACCTGAACGACCTCTATCGCCGGGTCATCAACCGCAACAACCGCCTCAAGCGGCTGATCGAGTTGCGCGCGCCCGACATCATCGTCCGCAACGAAAAGCGGATGCTGCAGGAAGCCGTCGATGCCCTGTTCGACAACGGCCGCCGCGGCCGCGTGATCACGGGCACCAACAAGCGCCCGCTGAAATCGCTGTCGGACATGCTGAAGGGCAAGCAGGGCCGGTTCCGCCAGAACCTGCTGGGCAAGCGGGTGGACTTCTCGGGCCGGTCGGTCATCGTGACCGGGCCGGAACTGAAGCTGCACCAGTGCGGCCTGCCGAAGAAGATGGCGCTGGAGCTGTTCAAGCCGTTCATCTACTCGCGGCTTGAGGCGAAGGGCCTGTCCTCCACCGTGAAGCAGGCCAAGAAGCTGGTCGAGAAGGAACGCCCCGAGGTCTGGGACATCCTGGACGAGGTGATCCGCGAGCATCCGGTGCTGCTGAACCGCGCGCCGACGCTGCACCGTCTGGGCATCCAGGCCTTCGAGCCGATCCTGATCGAAGGCAAGGCGATCCAGCTTCACCCGCTGGTCTGCTCGGCCTTCAACGCCGACTTCGACGGCGACCAGATGGCCGTGCACGTCCCGCTGAGCCTTGAGGCCCAGCTGGAAGCGCGCGTCCTGATGATGTCCACCAACAACGTGCTGTCGCCCGCCAACGGCGCGCCAATCATCGTGCCCTCGCAGGACATGGTGCTCGGCCTCTACTACGCCACGATGGAGCGCAAGGGCATGGTCGGTGAAGGCATGGCCTTCGCCGACATCGACGAGGTGGAACACGCGCTGGCCGCCGGCGCGGTGCATCTGCACGCCCGCATCAAGGCCCGCCTGAAACAGGTGGACGAGACCGGCAACATCGTCTGGAAGCGCTACGAGACCACCCCGGGCCGGCTGCGGCTGGGGAACCTCTTGCCGATGAACGCCAAGGCGCCCTTCGAGCTGGTCAACCGGCTGCTGCGCAAGAAGGATGTGCAGACCGTCATCGACACCGTCTACCGCTACTGCGGCCAGAAGGAATCGGTGATCTTCTGCGACCAGATCATGGGCCTCGGCTTCCGCGAGGCGTTCCGTGCCGGGATTTCCTTCGGCAAGGACGACATGGTGATCCCGGACTCCAAGTGGACCATCGTCAACGAGGTGAAGGACCAGGTTGCCGGCTTCGAGCAGCAATACCTGGACGGCCTGATCACCCAGGGCGAGAAATACAACAAGGTCGTGGACGCCTGGTCGAAGTGCAACGACAAGGTGACCGAGGCGATGATGTCCACCATCTCCGCCTCGAAAACCGACGAGAACGGCGCCGAGAAGGAGCCGAACTCGGTCTACATGATGGCCCACTCCGGCGCCCGGGGTTCGGTCACCCAGATGAAGCAGCTGGGCGGGATGCGCGGCCTGATGTCCAAGCCCTCGGGCGAGATCATCGAGACGCCGATCATCTCGAACTTCAAGGAGGGCCTGACGGTTCTGGAATACTTCAACTCCACCCACGGCGCCCGCAAGGGCCTGTCGGACACGGCTTTGAAGACCGCGAACTCGGGCTACCTGACCCGCCGCCTGGTGGACGTGGCGCAGGACTGCATCATCCGCGTGCATGACTGCGGCACCGAGAACGCCATCACCGCGGTCGCCGCGGTGAACGACGGCGAGGTGATCTCGCCGCTCGGCGAACGGGTCTTGGGCCGCGTCGCGGCCGAGGACATCGTGCTGCCGGGCAGCGACGAGGTGGTCGTGGCCAAGGGCGAGATGATCGACGAGCGCAAGGCAGACATGCTGAACTCGTCCGGCATCGTCTCGGTCCGCATCCGCAGCCCGCTGACCTGCGAGGCCGAGGAAGGCGTCTGCGCCCAGTGCTACGGGCGCGACCTTGCCCGCGGCACCCAGGTGAACATCGGCGAGGCGGTCGGCATCATCGCCGCGCAGTCGATCGGCGAGCCGGGCACCCAGCTGACGATGCGGACCTTCCACATCGGCGGCGTGGCGCAGGGCGGACAGCAGTCCTTCCTCGAAGCCTCGCAAGAGGGCAAGGTGGAGCTGCGCAACCCCAACGTCCTGACCAACGCGGCGGGCGACCAGATCGTGATCGGACGCAACATGTCCATCGCCATCGTCGACGACGCCGGCCAGGAACGTGCGGCGCACAAGCTGTCCTACGGCGCCAAGCTGCACGTCAAGGACGGCCAGTCGGTGAAGCGCGGCGTGAAGCTGTTCGAATGGGATCCCTTCACCCTGCCGATCATCGCCGAAAAGGCGGGCGTGGCGCGGTTCAAGGACCTGATCTCGGGCCTCTCGGTGCGCGAGGACACGGACGACGCGACGGGGATGACGCAGAAGATCGTCTCCGACTGGCGGTCCGCGCCCAAGGGCAACGAGCTGAAGCCGGAGATCATCCTGATGGATCCGGCCACCGGCGATCCGGTGCGCAACGACGCCGGCAACCCGATCAGCTATCCGATGTCGGTCGACGCCATCCTTTCCGTCGAGGACGGGCAGGAACTGCGTCCGGGCGACGTGGTGGCGCGTATCCCGCGCGAAGGCGCCAAGACCAAGGACATCACCGGGGGTCTTCCCCGCGTGGCGGAACTGTTCGAGGCCCGTCGTCCGAAGGACCACGCCATCATCGCGGAAGCCGATGGCTATGTCCGCTTCGGCAAGGACTACAAGAACAAGCGCCGCATCACCGTGGAGCCTGTCGACGAGACCTTGCAGCCGATGGAATACATGATCCCTAAGGGCAAGCATATTCCGGTGCAGGAAGGCGACTTCGTGCAGAAGGGCGACTACATCATGGACGGCAACCCGGCTCCGCACGACATCCTGCGGATCATGGGGATCGAGGCGCTTGCCAACTACATGATCGACGAGGTGCAGGACGTCTATCGCCTGCAAGGCGTGAAGATCAACGACAAGCACATCGAGGTCATCGTCCGCCAGATGCTGCAGAAGCTGGAAATCCTCGACTCCGGCGACACCACCCTGCTGAAAGGCGAACAGGTCGAGAAGCAGGAGCTGGAGGAGGAGAACGCCAAGGCCCGCGCCCGCGGCCTGCGCGAGGCCAAGGCCGAGCCGGTGCTGCTGGGGATCACCAAGGCGTCGCTGCAGACCCGCAGCTTCATCTCGGCGGCCTCCTTCCAGGAGACCACGCGGGTTCTGACCGAGGCTTCGGTCCAGGGCAAGCGCGACAAGCTGGTCGGGCTGAAGGAGAACGTCATCGTCGGCCGGCTGATCCCGGCCGGCACCGGCGGGGCGACCCAGCGGGTGAAGAAGATCGCCGGCGAACGGGACGCCACCGTGATCGAGGCGCGCCGGAGCGAGGCCGACGAGGCCGCCGCGCTGGCCGCCCCGATGGAGACGATGGAGACCGAGGTCGATTCCAGCCTGGTCGACACCATCGAGAGCCGCGACTGATCTTGCGGCCTTCGGGTCTGATGACGAAAGCAAAACCCCCGCCGGCCGCAAGGCCGGCGGGGGTTCTTCGTTCCGGCCCGGCGGCGGGCCGTCAGTCCGCCATGTTCACCAGCGTCAGCGCGGCGCGGCGGAAGGTGGCCATGATCTGCTTCGCCTCGGGCTGCGGCACGCCGGTCTCGGCCATCGCCTGTTCCATCAGCTCCAGCCAGTCCTCGGCATCCCGGGCGCGGATTTCCACATGGTCGTGGATCTCGCGCAGGTTCATGTGGCCGTGCTTCTCGTGGTAGTAGCGCCGCCCGCCGAAGAAGCCGCAGAGGAATTCGAACTGCTCGGGCCGGACATGGGCAAGACCGTGGCCCTTCAGGTGCATCTCCATGATCGTGCGGCCCTGCGGCACCGTCTCGATCAGGTCGTAGAACCTCTCGACCATGGCGCGGACCCGGGGCTCTCCCCCGATCCGGTCGATCATCGTCTGCATTGCGGGCCTCCCATTGCGGTCCCGCCCCCGGACGGGGGACAGCGGCGCCCCCTTCCTGCCGGGGGCGCCCCTTCTGTCTCAGCCCTGCGGGCGGGTCTTCTTCGGATCGTAGGCGGACAGCGGCACGATCACCGCCGGCAGGCGCTTCTGCTGGCCATCCAGCTTGCCCACCTCCAGCGCGGTGCCGACCTCGGCATGGGCCACGTCCACCCGCGCCAGCGCGATGTTCTTGCCCAGAAGCGGCGAGCGCATCGAGGAAGTCACCTCCCCCACCTGCGCCCGGCCGACATGCAGGCAGTCGCCATGGCCGACATCGACGTTGGAATCGATCTCCAGCCCCACGAACTTGCGGCTGGGATGCTCCTTCCGCCGGATCAGCGCATCGCGGCCGATGAAATCGTCGGTCTTCGACTTCAAGGGCACGGTGAAGCCGATCCCGGCCTCGAACGGGTCGGTCTGGTCGCTGAAATCGTAGCCGGCGAAGATCAGCCCGGCCTCGATCCGCACCATGTCCAGCGCGGCAAGGCCCATCGGCTTCAGCCCCAGGTCCTGCCCGTTCTCCCAGACCGCATCATAGACGGTCGAGCCGTCCTTCGGATGGCAGAAGATCTCGAAGCCCAACTCGCCGGTATAGCCGGTCCGCGACACCATCACCGGCGCCCCGGCGGGCCCGCCGATCCGGCCGACGGTGAAGCGGAACCATCCCAGCTCCTCGATCGTCGGCTGGTGCGGCGCGGTCCAGATCACCCGCTTCATGATCTCGCGGCTGTTCGGCCCCTGCACCGCAAGATTGTGCAGCTGGTCGGTCGAGGAGCGGACCATGACGTTCAGCCCCAGTTTCTCGGCCTGCTCGCGCAACCAGATGCCCGAGTAGTCGTCGCCGCCGATCCACCGGAACTGGTCCTTGCCCAGACGGAACACGGTGCCGTCGTCCAGCATCCCGCCGTGATCGTAGCACATCGCGGTATAGACCACCTGCCCCTGCGACAGCTTCTTCATGTCGCGGGTGACGCACCATTGCATCAGCGCCTCGGCATCCGGCCCCGTCACCTCGAATTTGCGCAGCGGAGACAGGTCCATCACCACCGCGGCCTGACGGCAGGCCCAGTATTCCTCGATGGCGCCGTTCTGCGAATAGACATGCGGCAGCCAGTAGCCCCGGTATTCCTCAAGATACCGCGTCCGCTCCGAGATGCGGGAATGGAAGGCGGTTTCCTTGGTCATCCGGGGCTCCGAGGCAGGGGTGGGTCGATGGGCGATGGCGCGGCTGAACTTCTGCGCGCCGGAATAGGTGCGGACATGGATGTCCGACAGATACCAGCCGTTGGCCGGCGAGGTGTCGTCCGGGCAGGCCGAGTTGACGCAAACGATGTCGGTCAGCGCCCGGAACAGCACATAGTCGCCCGGGCGGCTCCACGGTTCGTCCGAGACCAGAACGCCATGGGCGTCGATATTGGTGTTGAAGAACAGGTTGACGGCCATCCAACCCGGCCGCGGGCTGACGCCATAGGGCGCCAGCGCGGTGTTGAAGTTGTCCGAGCAGTTGACGTGGCCGGGATAGCCGATGTCGTCGTAGTATTTCGACGAACAGGCCATGGCGAAGGCGTCGTGCCGGCCCACGGTGTCCTGCACCACCTCGACCAGCGGCAGCCAGTCCTGGTCGAAATACTTGGAATGCAGGCCGGGCATCGAATAGGCATGGCCCATCAGCGTGCGCGAGGTGGTCACGTCCAGCGCGTGCTGCAGGCCCTTCTCCAGCTTGCGGGCGTCGAAGCACTGGAAATCGGTGCATTGCCGGCCATCGACGTCGAGGATCTGGATATAGTCGCCGGCCTTGACGAAATAGCTTTCCGCCGTGGCCGACTTCACCCGCAGGTCGAGGATCGGGTCGGCCAGCGGATCGGGCAGGTCGTAATGGCCCACCGTCCGAGGCTTGGCGCGCTGGATCAGCAGGGTCAGCGGCGTGGCGGTGTCCTGCGCCTCGGGCGCCATCGGCAGGCCCGGGGCGGCGATCACCAGCCAGCCGCCGTCCAGCGCGGTGAACTCCGCCCGCGCGCCGGGTTGGGTGTCGGGCGCGAAGACCCGCAGCGCGCCGGCCTTGGCCAGGTCGATCTGCCGCGCCGCCAGTCCGCGGCGCAGGCGGGCAAGCCCCTCGCCCGCGGCATCGCCGAGCGCCAGCATCGCCTTCAGCCCCTCGGCGGTGGAATTCGGCGCCTGGCCGAGGATCGCCGCGTCGATCCGCCCGTCGGCGGCGGCGGCAACGATCTCGGCGGGCTGGCCGCCCTCATCGTTGATCAGGGTCAGCCGGTCGCCCGGCATCAGTTGCAGGATTGCCGCGCCGCCGCCGGGGATGACATGCCGCTCCTGCCCGTGATGGCGCGACAGGTTCTGCGGCGTCAGGATGCGGCTCGGGCGCGGCGGCCCGGGAATGACGGTGGGATAGGCCTGGTCGAGCATCTCGTTCCCCCGGTTCCCCGCAACGGTGCTTGTGCGGGAATTTCGTGCAGGTAAAACTTGTTAATTTGAGAGAATAACACCTTGCCGGGGTGAAACAAGCCCGATGGCACGCGGAGGGGAAAAATGCTGTCCTTGGGATTCGGGCTTTGCGCTGCGCTGGCCTGGGCGCTGCACGACCTGCTGGTCCGCAAGCTGACGCAGGGCTCGGCCATGCTGCCGATGCTGCTGACGGTGCTGGTGGCGGGTGGGCTGGGGCTGGCGGTTCCCACCCTGATCCTCGGCGGATGGGAGCGGATGACCGGCGAGGCGCTGGCGCTGTCGGTGGCGGCGGGGGTGGTCTATGTCGTCGGCTCGGGCGGGCTGTATCAGGCGCTGCACCGCGCCCCGGTGCGGATCGTCGCGCCGGTGCTGGGATCCTTCCCGATGCTGTCGCTGGGCATCGCCGCCGCGCAGGGCCGGGCGGTGGCGACGGCGGAATGGCTGGCGGTGGCCGCCATCGTCGCCGGCATCGCCTGGGTCGCGCTGACCGGGCGCGCGGACGGCGGCGCGCTCCGCGGCAGTCTCTGGACGGCGCTCCTCTGGGCAATGGCCGGAGCGGCGGGCTTCGCATTGACCTTCGCCCTGGGGCAGGAAGCGGCCCGGACCGGCGCCACCTTCCCCTCGATGCTGGTGACGCGGATCACCGCGGCGGCCTGCACGCTGGCGCTTGCCGTGGCCTGGCGCTCCACCCGCCCCGCGCCGGGCACCCTGCCCTTCCTTCTGGCGATGGGGGGCCTCGACGCGCTGGCGCTCGGCCTGGTGACGGCCTCGGCCTGGCTGCCGCACCCGGAATATGCCGCCGTCGCCTCGGCGCTGTTCGGGGTGCTGACCATCCTGCTGGCCTGGCGCTTCCTGGGCGAGAGGGTCGCCCCGCCGCAATGGCTGGGCATCGCCGCAGTCTTCGGGGGAATCGCGGTGCTGTCGTTGCAGGGCTAGCCCTACTCCGCCGCCTCCACCCTCGGCGCGGTCATGCGGGACTGGCGCAGCGAGAGGGTCAGGCGGCGTTCGTCCTTGGGCGAGACGCCAAACAGTTCGGTGTAATGCCGGATCATCGGGCTGGAGGTCATGTAGCCGACCGAGGCGGCGATCTCGCGCAGCGAATCGTTGGAATAGAGCACCCGCTGCCGGGCCTTCATCAGCCGCAGGTGGTGGTAGTAGCGCAGCGGGCTCTGGCCGGTCTCGCGCTTGAACAGCCGCTCGAAATGCCTGCCGGACAGGCCGACGGCCGAGGCCACGTCTGGGATGCGCAGCGGGTCCTCGACATGGGTCTCGAACAGGCGGATCGCCTCGCGGATCTGCGGCGGCAGGCTGTCGGCGGTGCTGCCGGCGCGGGCCACCGGCACCTTCTGGCTGGCGTCGGCGTCGCGGACGAAGGGATGCTGGAACCAGCAGGCCACCTCGGTCATGGTCTCGCGGCCCAGCCGTTCCTCGACCAGCCGCAGCATCAGGTCGAAGACCGCGCCCGCGCCGGAGACCGTGTTGCGGCGGCGGTCGCGCAGGATGGCGGATTCCGAAGCGGCGACATTGGGGAACTCGGCCTTGAACGCCGCCTCGTAGCACCAGTGGACCGAACAGCCCCGCCCCTCCATCAGCCCGGCCCGGGCCAGCGGGAAGATGCCGCCGGAGAAGGCGCCGAGGGTGATGCCGGTGCGGTCCAGCCAGCGCAGCCGCGCCGGGCTGCGGCGCGGATCGGCATATTCCGCCGTGGGCGGCGCCAGCAGGTAGAGGTGGTCCAGCCCGTCGGTTTCCTGCAGCGTCTCGTCCGGGTCGAAGCCGATCTCGGCCGAGGACCGCACCGGCGCCGCGGTCTCGGCCACCAGCCGCCAGACGAATTCGCGGCGGCCGCAGATTTCATTGGCGGCGCGCAGGGGTTCGATGGCCGAGGTCAGGCAGGCCATCGGAAACCCCGGGAACATCAGGAAACCCAGCCGGAGGGGGGGGGCCGCCTGTCCCATGGCGGCGTCAGTCTTCGGGCCACCAGCCGGGCGAGGTGGGCGCGCCGTCATCGTATTTCGACAGCCATTCCACCATCGCGGGCTGGTTGCGGATGAAGCCCTTGTAGGTCGCCAGGTCCGGGTGGATGTCGCGGATCACCCGGTGCAGGCGGCGGGCCCATTTCGGCACCGTCACCAGTTCCTCGAAACTGGCGAGGTAGCAGCGGATGTCGAAGGCGATCGCGTTCGACCGCGGCAGGCGGTAGAGCGTCTGCAACTCCACCCGCAGGTGCTGCTTCTTGCCGAGGTTCTCCTGCGTCAGCGTGGTCTTGGTCGGCCCCCATTTCGGATAGGTCTCGGGCGCGGTATCAAGGAGCGGGTTGACCGTCATCGTCCAGTTGAACCGCCGCACCGGCGCGCCGTGCTGCAGCTTCAGCAGGAATTTCAGCGCCCGGTCGAAGACACCCATGTCATGCGCCAGCGGCACCGGCGCGTGCCATTCGTGGAAGTTCATCCCCACGTCGAAATCGACCGACCAGTCGGCCTGCGAGGTGGCGATGCCCGCGTCCATCCACAGCGTGCCCTCGCGTTCGTCCTGCAGGGTGAAATCGCCCTGGGTCTGGCGGGTGATGTATTCGAACGGCCCGTAGGGCAGCGTCGATTCGTCCAGGAAGGTGAAGGTATGGTCGATCCCCAGCGGCCGGTTGATCCAGCGCCAGCGGTTGCCGTTCTTCTCCAGCGAGAACCACTGCGGGTATTCCTGCGCCTTGGTCTCCATGATCAGTTCCAGCAGGTCCCAGCCGGCCAGCGTCATGTGCGGCAGCGACTGGCAGCGCAGCGGATCGTCGGCCAGCACCTTGGCGCGGTCGATCATCTCGGCGACGTAGTGCTCGTCCACGTCGAAGATATGCTCGAAGACCGAACCCTTCCGGCCCGGCACATGCGGTTCCATGTTGACCGAATACATGTAGTCGTCGCGGTCGAAGGGGAACGGGAACCGCCGGATGTTCTGCGGCGAGTTGCGGTAGGTGAAGTCGTCGCGGAAGGTCTCTTCGCGGAAGAAGTCGTTGAAGGCGCCGGGTTTGAAGTCAAGGCTCATGTCCGTCCTCCTATCGGTCGATGACGAGGGTCTTGCCCTCGAAGCGGCTGACGCAGGGCATGATCTTTCTGCCCTCGGCCTGTTCTTCGGGGGTCAGCCAGTGGTCGCGGTGCAGGATGGTGCCGTCGCAGCGCACCACCGCCGTCTCGCATTGCCCGCAGGCGCCGCCGCGGCAGAGGTAGGGGGCGTCCACCCCCGCGGCCTCCATCGCCTCCAGCAGCGATTGCGTCGGCCCGACGGTAAGGGTCTTGCCCGAGGCCGCCAGTTCGACGGTGAAGGGCAGGCCGGTGCCGGGGGCGATGAATTCCTCGGAATGCAGCGCCTGCTTCGGCCAGCCCATCCTTTCGGCGGTGGACAGAACCCAGGCGATCATCCCCTTCGGGCCGCAGACATAGAGATGGGTGCCGATCGGCTGCATCGACAGGATGGTGCCGAGGTCGATCCGCTGCTCTTCCTCATCGAAGTAGCAATGCACCTTGTCGGGATGGGCCGAGGTCAGCCGGTCCATATAGGCGCCGAGCGCGCGGTTGCGCGCGGCGTAGTGCATCTCCCACCGGCCGCCGAAATGGCTCAGCTGCGCCACCTGGGCCAGGAAGGGGGTGATGCCGATGCCGCCGGCGATCATCAGGTGCTTCTTCGCCCGGTTGTCCAGCCCGAACAGGTTCACGGGGTGCGACAGCACCATCTCCATTCCGGGGCGAACATGCCGGTGCATGAAGAGCGAGCCGCCGCGGCCCTGGTCGTCGCGCCGGACGCTGATCTCGTAGCCCGAGGTATCCTCGGGGTCGGACATCAGCGAATAGGGGTTCAGCCGGCGGGTGCCGTTGTCGTCCATCTCGACCACGGTATGCGCCCCGCCGGAAAAGGCCGGCAGCGCCGCGCCGTCGCGCGAGACGAAGCGGAAGCGGGTGATCAGCTCGTTGACCGGCACGACCTCGGCCACCCGGACATTCAGTTTGGCGACGCCGCTCATTTGAACCTCACCACGGCTTCGGGCACCTGGCCCGGGTCTTCGGCGTCTATGTTGACGCCCTGGAAGGCGGCGAGGCGGCGCGAGTAATGGTCGCGCACGAAAAGGTTCAGCCCGCAATGGCTGCACGTGAAGGGATCGGTCGAGACATTCTCGGTGATGCCCTTGCAATGCACGCATTGCACCCGGCGGACGGTGGAGCCGCGGTGCTCCTTCTGGATCGCCGTGGCCGGGAAGCCGGTCTGCATGATCGCGCGCTCCGCCTGGCCGCAAAGCCCCTCGGTCCCGGCAAGATAGAACTGGGTGCCCATGCGGGCATCCAGCAGCACCCGCTCCAGCCGGGTCAGCAGTGCCGGGATGGTGGGGCCGCGGTAGAACTGCGTCGGGCCGAGGGCGGCCAGACGGTCGGCCATGTCGGTGCCGTTCGGCCCCGGGCAATACATCACATGCGCTGCGGCCAGCAGGTTCCCGGCATCGGCGGATTTCGCCAGCATGTCGGTGACGGCCTCGGCGCCTTCGCCATCGGCGACGATCAGGTGCAGGTGGCCGGGCCGCGGTTCCAGCGGCGCATAGACCGGGCGGCTTCGGATGGTGGGTTCGACAGGTGTCAGGGTCATCGCTTCTTCCGTGGCTGCAACCCCTGTCGCGGGGGGCCCTGTCCGCGCCGACAGCCCCCCGCGATCAGGACGAGAGATCAGTCCTTGGCGGTGCGCCGCTTCTTCTCGACATCGTAGAACGGCATCGAGTGGGTGGTGGCGGCGATCGGACCATGGGTGCCGCAGCGCACCTCCAGCCTGGTGCCGTCGTTGGCGCAATCGACCGGCAGGCGGGCGATGGCGATGGTCCAGTCGTTCAGCGGCGAATGCATCGCCTGCGTCACCACGCCGACCTGCTTCTCGCCCTTGTAGACCGGCGCACCGTTGCCGGGGACGTTCTTGCCCTCCAGCTTCAGGCCCCAGATCTTGAACCGCTCCTTGCCCTTCAGCCGGTAATGCTCTTCCGCGCCGCGGAAGCCGGTCTTGCCCGGGGAAACCGTGAAGTCGAGGCCGAGTTCCCAAAGCGTGTCGCCCGGGCCCTCGTTCTCGAACGGATACATCTCGGAGTTGTCGTAGGGGAAGAACAGCAGGTAGCTTTCGGTCCGCAGCATGTCCAGCGTGGTGAAGCGGCAGGGAATGATCCCCATCGACTTGCCCTCGTCCAGGATGCGGTCCCAGATCATGCCGGCGTCCTGTCCGCGCACGAACAGCTCATACCCCCGCTCGCCGGTGTAGCCGGTGCGCGAGATCATCGCGGGCTTGCCGAAGAGGCTGGTCTGCATATGGGCGAAATAGGGCAACTGGCGGATGCCGGGGACGTGCTTCTCCAGGTAGTCCACCGCCAGCGGGCCCTGCAGCGACAGGTCGTGGGTGTTGTCGTCGAAGCGGATCGACACGTCGCGGCCGGTGGCGGCCATGGTCAGCTGCTCATGCGCGCCGCCCGAGCCGTGGACGACCATGAAGCTGTTCGGCGCCAGGCGATAGATCACGCAGTCGTCGACGAACTTGCCCTGGTCGTTCAGCATGGTGGCATAGACCGACCGGCCGGGCATCAGCTTTTCCATGTTGCGGGTGGTCGCCCGCTCGATCACATGGCTGGCCCCCGCGCCGGTGATGTGCACCTTCTTCAGGCCCGACACGTCCATCAGGCCGGCCTTGGTGCGGATCGCCATGTATTCGGCGTCGGGGTCGCCCTTGGTGTAGGACCAGGCTGTGCCCATCCCGCTCCAGTCTTCGAGATCGGACCCAAGCGCGCGGTGGCGGTCGGCCAGCGTGGAGAAACGCCAGGAGTTGGTCATCGGCAGGCTCCCTGAAAGGTAGTGGTTTCCGTCAAGTCTCTGGCGATTCCCGCCCAAAAGCAATAATGAAATGCAACATTTTTTCTTCGGAGAGAACGTTGGCGAAATAATCCTTCTCCATGGCAAAGGGGCCGCCAAAGCGGCCCCCTGCCTCGATTTTCGTGCCGTCAGCCCGGCAGGACGAAGAACCAGTTCGCCCAGAGCACGACGCAGACCCCGGCGACCAGCGCCACATAGGGCAGGATGCCGGCCTTCCTTTGCCCCAGCTCGCCATAGGGCAGGCCGAGGTCCTCGTAGGCTTCCTTCGGGAACTTGCCGCCGTCGACGACATAGTGCCGATACCAGAACACCGGGAAGATGAACGAGGCGAAGATCAGCCCCGACCACAGCGCGTTCTCGTAGCCCCAGACCTTGGCACCGGCGCCAAGGAACAGCGCGTTGACGAAGGCGAGGCAGGTGTTCAGCCCGATCAGCCAGGTCGGCGCCTTCCAGGGCCGGTCCATATGGGCCGAATCGATCCGGTGGATCCAGCCGGCGTTCAGGTTCAGGAAGTTGAACATGATGTAGCCGACGTTCGAGATGGCAAGGACGTAGAAGTATCCGCCCGCGTCCGAGGCCAGCGCCAGCAGGACCACGTTGAAGGCGAAGTCGGTCCACATCGCGTTGCGCGGGGCACCATGACTGTTCACCTCGCCCAGATATTTGGGCAACCAGCCATCGCGCGAGCCCTGGTAGAGGGTCCGCGACGAGCCCGCCATGGCCGTCATGATCGCCAGGAACAGCGCCATGATCATCAGGATCACGAAGATCTGGGTGATGACCGGCCCGCCGCCGATCATGTTGCCGAGCGCCTCGCCGATGCCGGTGCCGTCGACGATGCCGGTGGCCAGCATGCCTTCGACCCCGTAGACGCCCTGGAAGGAGAAGGGGATCAGGAAGAAGAAGACGATGGCAAGCAGGCCGGAGTAGAAGATCGCCCGGAAGGTATCGCGCTTGGGGTCCTTCAATTCGCGGGTGTAGCAGACCGCCGTCTCGAAGCCATAGGTCGACCAGGCGGCGATATACATCCCGCCGAGGAACAGCGTCCAGCCGCCGATGTTCCACTCGCCATCGACACCCGAATAGGCTGCGGTCGGAGGCACCAGGTTGGTGACGTTCATCCAGTTGATCGCGCCGGTCAGGATCGGAACCAGACCCACCAGCAGCAGCGGGATCAGCACGATCACGGCCAGCCATTTCTGCGCGCTTGCGGTCGAGGCGATGCCCTTTTCCTGAATGAACAGGATGATCAGCATCAGCACCACGCCGATCAGGAAGGTCGAGTTGAAGTGCAGCGTGCCAAGGCCCGGAATGTTGATCGCGGCGGCCTCGAAGCTGCGGAACCAGGGCGTCAGCGCCGAGACGGCGTCGGCGCTGGCCACGGCCTGGATCGCCTGCTCGGCAGTGGTGCCGGCATTGGCGGCCATGTAGTCCGCCACGCTTTGCGTCTCGGCGGTGTAGTTGGCCAGGTTCGCCGTCACCCAGTCCAGCACCGGCTGGCTGTCGGCCAACGGGATCGGGAACAGCGCGTTCAGGATGTAGCCCGCGGCGATGGCGCAGCCCAGGGACAGCACCGGCGACCAGGCGAACCAGTTGCACCAGACCGACAGCGGCGCAATCAGCTTGCCGTAGCGCAGCCAGGCGGTGGCGCCGTAGACCGAGGTGCCGCCCGACTTGTTGCCGAACATCCCCGCCATCTCGGCATAGGTGAAGCTTTGCAGGAAGCCCATCACCATCGAGATCATCCAGACGAGGAAGGCCAGCTTCCCCGTGGTGCCCGCGATCCCGCCGATCGAGAACAGGACCAGCGGCGGCACACCCGCCGCGACCCAGAAGGCCCCCTTCCAGCTTAGCGCCCGGACCATCTGGCCCGAACCGGATTCCGTCGTCATACCCTCACTCCTGTTGTGTGGCGGCCGGTTCGGCGCCCCCTGCCCCTTGGGGCCGGATCGCGCCGCCTGCCGCGCCAGTTGCAGTTTCTACGGTCGGCACACCTCTTACCGGGTGGTCCTGCCGCCCCGTCACTCCGTCATCCCGCTTCCCGTCGGGCCGGACCGCAGACGGCGCCTGCGACCCGATGTCGCAAAAGAAAGCACGCCAAAGCTCATATGGCGAGAAATATTTTAATTTGACGAAACTTTGTTTCCCGAAGGTCCGGGAAAGCCGGCGGCTGCCCGCGAAAGAGGCAGGTCCGCACGGCGGCTGAACGCAAGCGGAAGACCCGGCCGCGGTCCAGAAGGAAGGGGACGAAGACCGCCCCCTTCCGTTCGGCCCGGGAAGGGCCTCAGTTGCGCAGGTAGCTTTCCATCGTGTCCTCCAGCGCGTCCTTCCAGGGCGTGTGGTGGACCGGCGCCATGGTGCCGGTGATGACCGACTTGTAGGCGTTGTCGCGGAAGGTCATGATGTTCTTCTTCTTGTGGTCCTTCCACTCGAAGAAGGCCTCGCAGGCGCCGTCCACGTCGAAGCTGGGATAATCCGTCTCGGCGATCAGTTCCTTGACGTATTCGCCCTGGTAATGGATGGCGTCATGCGCGTCCTGGCCGGCATCTTCGCCCGCCACGCGGTCCTTCACGTCCTTCAGCAGCACCGCCTTGTCCTCCGGGATGGCGATCCGGCCCATGATGGCGTCGCGCACCCACCAAGCCTGGGCGTCGAACATGTTGAAGGTGAACCACTGGTCCTGCATCCCCAGGTAGAACAGCTTGGGGTTATGCACCCAGGCCACGCCCTTGTAGAGATCCGCCGTCGCCAGCCGGTTGGCCGTCTTCAGCCGCAGGTCGTCGGGCAGGAAGGGGAAGTGGTGCTTGTAGCCGGTGCAGAGGATGATCGCATCGACCCGCTTCGAGGAGCCGTCGGCGAAATAGGCGGTATTCTCGTCCACCTTCACCAGTTGCTTCACCTCCTGCCAGTTCTCCGGCCATTTGAAGCCCATCGGCTCGTGCCGGTAGCAGGTGGTGATCGAGTTGGCGCCGTATTTCCAGCATTGCGAGCCGATGTCCTCGGCCGAGTAGGAGGCGCCCAGCAGCAGCAGGTCCTTGCCCTTGAACTCGCGCGCGTCGCGGAAGTCGTGGGCGTGCAGCACGCGGCCGTTGAAGCGGTCGAAGCCCGGGTATTCCGGCACGTTCGGCACCGAGAAGTGGCCGGAGGCGACGATCACGTTGTCGAACTCCTCCTCATACATCCGGTCCGCCTTCAGGTCATGCGCGGTGACGGTGAAGTTGCCCTTGTCCTCGTTGTATTTCACCATGCGGATGGTGGTGCAGAAGCGGATCCAGTCGCGGACGCCGGCCTTCTTCACCCGGCCCTCGATATAGTCGAACAGCACGGCGCGCGGCGGGTAGCTGGCGATCTGCTTGCCGAAATGTTCCTCGAAGGAATAGTCGGCGAATTCCAGCCCTTCCTTCGGCCCGTTCGACCAGAGGTAGCGATACATCGAGCAATGCACCGGCTCGCCATGCTCGTCCAGCCCGGTGCGCCAGGTGTAGTTCCACAGCCCGCCCCAGTTGGACTGTTTCTCGAAGCAGACGATCTCGGGGATCTCGGCCCCCTTGACCCTGGCAGACTGGAACGCGCGCAGCTGCGCCAGGCCCGACGGCCCCGCCCCGATGACCGCAACCCTTTTCTTCATTCTCAACCTCCGAGCTGTGCTTTCTCTGGCAATCCGTGTCCGTTGCCTTGGGCGAGACCGTAAGAGACAAGTTGCGCGTCTGTCAAATCTTCTTCCTGACGGGAAACAGAACGGCCCCGGGGAATCTGCGTTCCCCAGGGCCGCTCGCCTGTTCTCCGGTCGATTTCCGGCAAGGCCCTAGCGGGCGACGGTCACCGAGCAATGGGCCTGGCCCGCCACCTCAGCGGCGACCGAGCCGAGGACCAGCCGCTTCACGCCGCGCTTGTCGCCGGTGCCCATGACGATGTGGTCGCAGCCGTTCTGCTCGGCAAAGGCGACGATGGCCGACCCGGCCTCGCGCGAGACGATCTCGATCGTGCCGACGTCGGTCACGCCATCGGCGCGGGCCACGGCTTCGGCATCCGCCATCAGCTTGGCGGCCTCGTCATTGGTCCAATGGTTGATCGTCGGGCCGCGCACGCCGCCATGGGCGATGTTGACCACGCAGATCGTCAGATGCGCGCCGGTCAGCTTGGCCAGTTCGGTGGCGGCGTGAAGCCCGCGCGTGGCATGGTCCGACCCGTCGGTGGGGCAGAGAATCTTCTTCGTCATGTCCGTCTCCTGTCGCTGCTGTTGACCTGTGAGGAAACAAATCATCAAACTAGGGAAAATTCCTTGACGTGAGTCAAGATTTGTTCACCCGTCGGCAAGATTCCAAGAGGACGCCATGAAACCCATCGCCGAAGGCGACCGCCGCGTCGCCAATATCCGCGAAGCCGACTACACGCCCTTCGTCTATCCCGACGGGGTGGCGCTTGGCGATGCGGTGCTGCAACTGGACGACAGCCGCGCGCTCGGCGAGGGCTTCCACGTCTACCGGATGCCGGCCGGGATGCGCAGCCGCAGCCACCGCCACAACGGGCACGAGCAGTTCCTGATCCTGGAAGGGGAGCTGCACGAAAGCGACGGCACCATCCTGCGGGCGGGCGACTTGGTGTTCTACCGCGACGGGACCGAGCACAATTCGTATACGCCGCACGGCTGTCTGCTGGCCGTCCACATCCCCTCGGCCGAGACCTCGCTGGAATAGCCCCGACATAAAAGAGGCCCCGGTGCGCCAGGCGCAACCGGGGCCAGAGAACCGGGAAGGGGGACTTCCGGATCAGCAGTCCAGCGTGTGCTCGATCTCCCAGGACGACATGTGCGAGACATAGCTGTCCCACTCGGCCTGCTTGGTCTTGATGTAGGCGGCGGAGAATTCCTCGCCCAGGATCGACTTCAGCGTGGTGTCCTTGTCATAGGCGCGCAGCGCATCCAGCAGGTTCAGCGGCAGCCGCGGCGCGTTCTTGATCTTGTGGCCGTCCTGATACATGTCGATGTCCAGCCGCTTGCCGGGATCGGCCTTGGTCCGCACGCCGTCCAGGCCCGCCGCCACGATCACCGCCTGCATCAGATAGGCGTTGGCCGACCCGTCGGGCAGCCGCAGCTCGATCCGGCCCTTGCCCGGCACGCGCACCAGATGGGTGCGATTGTCGCCCGACCAGGTGACGGTGTTCGGCGCCCAGGTCGACCCGGACGAGGTGCGCGGCGCGTTGATCCGCTTGTAGCTGTTCACCGTGGGGTTGGTGATCGCCGCCAGCGCCGAGGCGTGCTTCATGATCCCGCCCAGGAAGTGCTTGCCCTTCTGCGACAGGCCAAGCTCGCCTTCGGGGTCGTAGAAGGCGTTCTGCTTGCCGTCCATCGACCAGGCCGAGATATGGGCGTGCAGGCCCGAGCCGGTCAGCTTGAGGAAGGGCTTGGGCATGAAGGTCACCCGCAGCCCGTGCTTCTCGGCCACCGAGCGCAGCATGAACTTGAAGAACTGCAGCTTGTCGGCGGTCTGCAGCACGTCGTCGTATTTCCAGTTCATCTCGAACTGGCCGTTCGCATCCTCGTGGTCGCTCTGGTAGGGCTCCCAGCCGAGGTCGATCATGTAGTTCGAGACCTCGGCGATCATGTCGTAGCGGCGCATGATCGCCTGCTGGTCGTAGCAGGGCTTGGCCGCGCAGTCCCAGGGGTCCGCGACCTTGTCGCCTTCCGGCGTCAGCAGGAAGAATTCGGGCTCCACGCCGGTCTTGACGCGAAGCCCTTCCTCGGCCGCCTGTGCGATCACCCGGCGCAGCACGTTGCGCGGCGCCTGGGAAAGCTCTTGCCCTTCCATGGTGCAGTTGGCGGCGACCCAGGCCACCTCGGGCTTCCACGGCAGCTGGATCACGCTGCTGGGGTCCGGCATCCCCAGCGTGTCGGGGTGGGCCGGGGTCACGACGAAGCCCGCCGCGAACCCGGCGAAGCCCGCGCCGCCGGAGACCACATCGTTGATCACCTGGGCGGGGACCAGCTTCGCGCGCTGAGCCCCGGCCAGATCGGTGAAGGACACCATGAAGTATTTGACGCCCTTATCCTTTGCCCATTTGGCAAGGTCATTCGTCATCTAAGAAACTCCCTGTCGATCTTATCGTTTTTCAGTAGCCGCCATTGCGGCCGGGGATCCAGCTGGTGCCCGCCAGCGGCACGCCCGCCATCGCCGCCGCCTCGATGGTCAGCGAGCAGAGGTCTTCGGGCTCCAGGTTGTGCAGGTGGTTCTTGCCGCAGGCCCGCGCGATGGTCTGCGCCTCCAGCGTCATCACCTTCAGGTAGTTCTTCAGCCGCCGCCCGCCGAGGACCGGGTCGAAGCGCTTGAACAGCTCGGGGTCCTGGGTGGTGATGCCGGCCGGGTCCTTGCCCTCGTGCCAGTCGTCATAGGCATCGGCGGTGGTCTGCAGCTTCTGGTATTCGGCTTCCAGCTTGGGATCGTTGTCGCCGAGCGCGATCAGCGCCGCGGTGCCGATGGCCACCGCATCGGCGCCGAGCGCCATCGCCTTGGCCACGTCCGCGCCCGAGCGGATGCCGCCCGAGACGATCAGCTGCACCTTGCGGTGCATCCCCAGGTCCTGAAGCGCCTTCACCGCCTGCGGGATGCAGGCCAGGATCGGCATCCCCACGTGTTCGATGAACACGTCCTGCGTCGCCGCGGTGCCGCCCTGCATCCCGTCCAGCACCACCACGTCGGCCCCGGCCTTCACCGCCAGCGCGGTGTCGTAATAGGGCCGCGCGCCGCCGACCTTGACGTAGATCGGCTTTTCCCAGTCGGTGATCTCGCGGATCTCGTGGATCTTGATCTCCAGGTCGTCCGGCCCGGTCCAGTCCGGGTGGCGGCAGGCGGAGCGCTGGTCGATGCCCTTGGGCAGGTTGCGCATCATCGCCACGCGGTCGGAAATCTTCTGGCCCAGCAGCATCCCGCCGCCGCCGGGCTTGGCGCCCTGGCCGACCACGACCTCGATGGCGTCAGCGCGGCGCAGGTCGTCGGGGTTCATGCCGTAGCGGCTGGGAAGGTATTGATAGACCAGCGTCTTGGAATGGCCGCGCTCTTCCTCGGTCATGCCGCCGTCGCCGGTGGTGGTCGAGGTGCCGGCTTCCGAGGCGCCGCGGCCGAGGGCTTCCTTCGCCGGGCCGGACAGCGCGCCGAAGCTCATGCCGGCGATGGTGACCGGGATGTCCAGGTGGATCGGATTCTTGGCGAAGCGGGTGCCCAGCCAGACGTCGGTGGCGCATTTCTCGCGGTAGCCTTCCAGCGGATAACGCGAGATCGAGGCGCCAAGGAACAGCAGGTCATCGAAATGCGGCAGGTGGCGCTTGGTGCCGCCGCCGCGGATGTCGTAGATGCCGGAAGCCGCGGCGCGGCGGATCTCGGCGTTCACCGCCGGGGTGAAGGTGGCCGAGTAGCGGGGCGGGGTATGGGGAAAATCGCTCATTCTTGCCTCAGTACGCCGCAGCGTTGTCGATATTGAAGTTGTAGAGCTTGCGGGCCGAGCCGTAGCGGCGGAACTCTTCCGGCTTGGCCTTGCCGTCGGCCTCGCCGCGGCGGAGCAGGTCCTCGAGGATCTGGTAATGCTCGTCCCGCATCTCCTTCTCGATGCAGTCGGCGCCCAGGCTCTTGACCTTGCCGCGCACGAAGAGCCGCGCCTCGTAGAGGCTGTCGCCCAGGGCGTCGCCGGCATCGCCCAGCACCACCAGGTTGCCCGACTGCGCCATGAAGGCCGACATGTGGCCGATGCTGCCATGAACCACGATGTCGATGCCTTTCATCGACACGCCGCAGCGCGACGAGGCATTGCCCTTGATCACCAGCAGGCCGCCGCGCCCGGTGGCGCCGGCATATTGGCTGGCGTTGCCGTCGATGATGACGGTGCCGGACATCATGTTCTCGGCCACGCCGGGACCGGCGCTGCCCTTGACGCGGATCGTCGCCAGCTTGTTCATCCCGGCGCAGTAATAGCCGGTGGAGCCGCGCACGGTGATGTCGACGGGGGCGTCCACTCCGGCCGCGATGGCATGCGCCCCTTTCGGGTTCACCACTTCCCACTTCGTCATGTTGGTCTGGCCCTTCAGGGCGTGCAGCGCGCTGTTCAGCGCCCGCAGGCCCTCTTTGCCAAGATCAAAGCTCTGCATTCTCTCAACGCTCCCAGAAGTAGACGGTGGCAGGCTCGGGTTCCCAGACACGGGCATCCTCGATGCCGGGCAGGTTCACCAGCGCACGGTATTCGCTGCCGAAGGCGACATACTGGTCGGTCTCGGCCATGACGGCGGGCTTGCAGGCGATGGGGTCGCGCACCACGCCGAAACCGTTCTTGGTGCCGACGACGAAGGTGTAGAAACCGTCCAGGTCGTCCAGACCCGATTCCAGCGCCTCGCCCAGGCTTTGCCCCTCTTCCAGCTTGCGGCTGACATAGGCGGCAGCGACCTCGGTGTCGTTCTGGGTCTCGAAGGTCTTGCCCAGCCGCACCAGCTCGCGCCGCAGGCCGTTGTGATTCGACAGGCTGCCGTTGTGCACCAGGCACTGGTCCGAGCCGGTCGAGAACGGGTGCGCGCCCATCGTGGTCACCGCCGATTCGGTCGCCATCCGGGTGTGGCCGATGCCATGGGTGCCCTTCATCTTCGCCACGTCGAAGCGCTTGACCACGTCCTTGGGCAGGCCCACTTCCTTGAAGATCTCGATGGAGTCGCCCACGCTCATCACCTTGACGCCGGGACGCAGCTTGGCCAGCGCCGAGCGCGCGGCCTGGATCTGGTCGATCGGCAACTCGATCACCGCATGGGTGCTTTTCTCAAGCAAGGTCACGGGCTTGCCGATGGCTTCCTTCAAGGCGCCGTCCAGGCCCTTGAAGTCCGACTCGGGTTGCGAGGACTGGATGGTGATCTTGCCGAGGCCGTCGCGGGCCCCGGAGTAGATGGCGATGCCGGCGGAATCGGGGCCCCGGTCGGTCATGGTGACCAGCATGTCGGTCAGCATCTCGCCCAGTTTCGGTTCCAGCTTCGGGTCCTTCAGAAAAAGTCCAACGATGCCACACATGGATTCGTCTCCCTGCTGCTTTCGCCGAAACGCTAGCACCGAAGAATCGGCCTATCAACTGGGAAGAAACTTTTTTTACCTGCCGGGAAACATGTGTCTGTTGCTGTCAGGAACCCCGGTTTTTGTTGACAGATGGTCTCGGGAAGGTTTTCCTTCCAGAAAACAAATTTGCCGGTGAGAGAAAAGGCGTCAAGGGCCGCGCCCGCACCGGAGCCATGGCCCCAGGGAGGAGACTGTGGCAGATCTTGCTCAGAGAATTGCGTCCATGCACCGGCGCGATGTGCTGGTGGCATGGGCCTTCGTGATCGGTTTGTGGTTTGCGATAATCTTCGTGGCGCTGGCCACGTGGAACCTGGCGCCCGACGGCACGGCCCGGACCATCCTGCTGATCGCCGGCGCCATCGTGCTTCTGTTCAACACGGCGGCGATCCTCGCCATGCTGCGGCATTACCGCGAAGACCGCGACTTCATGTATGGGCTGGACATCAAGTTCCTTGATGAAGCCCGCGGCCGGAGGGGGTGACCATGGCGCATTACGAAGCCCCCAAGCAGAGCAAGGCCAGCCAGCTGATCGACGTGCTGGTGCTGGTCGCGCTGACCGTCGGCGCCCTGTTCGTGCCGCTGATCCTGAACATGGCCGGCGCGGCCAAGACCGTCGCCTCGCCCGAGGAAAATCCGACCTGGGAAAGCCTCGGCCAGAACGCCGTGCAGGCCGCGCAATACGAAAAGCTCGGCTTCACCCCGGAAACGGCGCACGACCTGATCCTTGCCCGCTTCGACTACAGCTTCACCTTCGGCGCGTTGCTCGTGATGATCGCGGTCATCGTCCTTTACTACTGGCTGATGCTGCGGTTCTCGGAGGTCGAGTATCGTGAAGTCATCGCCGAGAAATTCGGCAAGTAAGGCGAACACATGGAAACCTGGAACCTTCTGGAATACGCGGCCTGGGGCGTCTCGGCGCTCCTCGCACTCTACATGCTCGTCGACTGGCTGCGGGTGGACAGCACCTACAGCGAGGATGTCCTCACCTCGTCGCGCGAAGGCGAGCTCGAGGCCATCACCGAAGAGCACCACGTGTAGGAGCGCAACATGGCTGATATCGACATCACCTCGAAAGACATCGACGGCATGGGGCCGCACGGCACCAAGGTCGGCCTCCTGCGCGTCCTCGGCCCGGCGCATATCTGGGCGCTCGGCGTCGGCATCGTCCTCGTGGGCGAATACATGGGCTGGAACTTTGCCGTCGGCAAGGGCGGGGCCTATGCGGCGCTGATCGCCTGCTGGGTCGCCGGCATCCTTTACACCTGCGTCGCCATGATCGACTCGGAGGTCACCTCCACCGTCGCCGCGGCGGGCGGGCAATACACCCAGGCCAAGCACATCGTCGGCCCGCTGATGGCCTTCAACGTCGGCCTCTACCTCGTCTTCGCCTATACGATGCTTGAGGCCGCGAATGCGATCACCGCGGGCTACCTGATCTCGGTCGTGGCCTCGATGACCGGCTATTCCGGCGAGCTGGACCAGCGCCCGTTCATCATCCTGGTCATCATGTTCCTGGCCTGGCTGAACTATCGCGGCGTGCTGGCGACGCTGACCTTCAACCTGGTCATCACCGCCATCGCCTTCTGCGCCATCATCGTGCTGTTCCTGTCCACCTCCGGCATCCTCGGCGGCGGCATCATGCAGCACGCCGCCCTGTTCGAGGGGCACGAACTGCCCTACGGCTGGATCGGCGTCCTGGCGGCGATGCATTTCGGCCTGTGGTATTACCTCGGCATCGAGGGCACCACCCAGGCCGCCGAGGAGGTCCGCTCCCCCGCCCGCGCCCTGCCCTTCGGCACGCTGGCCGGGGTGATGACGCTGGCCATCGCCGCAACGCTGACCTGGTATCTCTGCTCGGGCGTGCTGCCCTGGGAATACCTGGGCGACGGGGTGAACGGCTCGGTCGCGCCGCTGTTCGACACCGCAAGGCTGTCGGGCTCGACCGGCCTGCTGTGGTTCCTGGGCTTCGGGACGCTGTTCGCGACGCTGGCCTCGGCCAACGGCTGCATCAACGACGCCTCGCGGGCCTGGTTCGCCATGGGCCGGGACAAGTATCTGCCCGGCTGGTTCGGCGCGGTCCATCCCCGCTTCCGCACGCCCTACCGCTCGATCATCTTCCTGGTGCCGATCGCGCTGATCTTCGCGCTCGGCGCGCCCTTGGACCAGGTGATCACCTTCTCGATCCTGTCGGGCCTTCTGGAATACACCTTCATGCCGCTGAACATCATCATGTTCCGCAAGAAGTGGCCGATGGGCACCATCAAGCGCGGCTACGAGCATCCGTTCCACCCGGTGCCCGCCATCGTGCTGCTGGCCATCTGCGCCACCGTCTTCTTCGCGGTGTTCTTGGGCTACGGCACCCAGCTGGTGGCGATGATCGGCTTCTACATCGTGGTGTCGCTGTGGTTCCACTTCTGGCGCTACCGCTTCGTGAACCGCGGCACGCAGTTCACCATGCCCTGGCCCAAGCCCGCGGGCTATTGATCCCGCGCCGAAGCCTCTGACGGCCCGCCCGCCCGGCGGGCCGTTTCCGTGACAGAAAGGCCCCGATGCCCCCGACCTATCCCCTGATCGCCATCCCCGCGGCCGCGCTGCTGCTGTGGCTGACCTGGCGGCTCGTCCGCGCGCAGCACGGCCGCCGCCTGTCGCGCGCCGGCTATTTCGACGCGCTGCACCCGCTGTTCGACGGGGTGAGGACGCGGATCCAGCCCTCGGGCTTTCCCCGGATGACCGGGCGGCGCGGCCCGCACGGCTTCGACCTGCAGGCGGTGACCGACACGCTGACCTTCCGCAAGCTGCCGGCGCTCTGGGTCATGGTCTCGCTGCCCGAGCCGCTGCCGCTGGCGGCCACGCTGGACATCATGGCCCGCCCCTCGGGACAGGAGCCGTTCACCCATTTCTCCACCCTGCCGCAGATGCTGCCCGCCCCCGCCGGCACGCCCGAGGGCATCGCGCTGCGCACGGACAACGCCGCGGCGCTGCCGCCCGAAGGGCTGGTCGCACGCCATGCTGCGATCTTCGCCGATCCGAAGGTGAAGGAACTGCTGATCTCGCCCAAGGGCCTGCGGCTGGTGATCCTGGCGGAAGAGGCCGACCGCGGCCGCTACCTGATCTTCCGCGATGCCGAGATGGGCGCGATGCCGGTCTCGCCCGCCCGCATCGCGCCGTTGCTGGAAAGCCTGCTGGCGCTGCGCGACGACCTTCTGGACTGGACGAAAGGCAACGGATGAGAAAGCCCCCGAACCCCCGCCTGGTGCTGGCCGTGGCGATCCTGCTGCCCGGCATGGGCCAGGTGCTGAACCGCCAGCCGATCCGCGGGCTGATCTTCGTCTTCTTCGTGCTGCTCCTGGGCGCCTTCACCCTGAAGACCGCCGCGCCCGAGGTCTCCTTCGTCGGCAAGGTCTCCGGCGGGCTGTTCGTCTGGGCGATGGCGGTGTTCGACGCCTACAAGACGGCGCGAATCCGCCATGCGCTGTGGCAGCACAAGGAAAACGCTCCTCGGTAGACTTCGTCCCTCGTCGCAGAACTACCGCGAGGAGAAGCCGAAGGCGAACGACGAGCCTACCCCTGCGGGTAGGAGATCACCGACAGATAGCGTGCCGGCAGCTTCACCAGCACCTCCGGCCCGTGCGGCGCGTCGGCGTCGAAGAACAGGCTGTCGCCCGGCTTCAGCGGATAGACCTGCTCGCCGTGGCGATAATCCACCTCGCCCTCCAGCATATACAGCAGTTCCAGCCCCTCGTGCTGGAAGGCCGGGAAGGTGTCGCTCTCGGTGGTCAGGGTGATGATATAGGGCTCCACCACCACGCCCGAGGAATTCGAGCCGATATGGCCCAAAAGGTTGTATTGGTGCCCCGCCCGGGTGCCGCGGCGTTCGATCTCGATATGCTCGCCCGCCCGCACATGCTGCGCCTCGCGCTTTTCCTCGTAGCTCTTGAAGAAGGCTGTCACCGGCACCGAGAAGGCATGGCTCAGCACCTGCAGCGTGGTCAGCGAGGGCGAGGTGTTGCCGTTCTCGATCTTCGACAGCATCCCGATCGACAGCCCGGTCACCGCGGCCAGATCGGCCACCGTCATTCCCTGCTGGCGGCGGAAGTTGCGCACCTCGCGGCCGATCGCCGCCTCCAGGTTGCGCTCGGCCACTTCGCGGACGCGATGTGGGTCCTGATCGAAGGCCGGCTTGTTGCGCGGCAGGGCGGGGGTTTCGACGATGTCTTCCATAGCGGGCCTCACCAAGGGAACCAATCAAATCTTACGGTGAATTTCACTACAGGGAAACATGCTTCGCAACAAGCCCGCCATTTCCGCGACAGTTTCACGCGGCACCCTGCCGCCCCCGCTACGGGGCCGCGGGCGGCTGGGGATAGCGGGGGGATTCGCCAGCCGCGCCGGGCCTTGCGGGGTCGAAGCCGGACGCTCGGCCCGGGCTGCCATGTCCACGCGAACTGTCGGCCCCGCGAAAGCGGGGACGCCGGCTGCGCCACGGCGGGCGACGGGTCAGATCACCGCCGCCGCCGTCACCTCCAGGCAATGCAGCAGGCTTTTCGCCGAGGAGCGGGCGCCGTAAAGCGTCACCGCCCCGGCGGTATGGCGGATCAGGTAGCAGCCGATATGCTCGATCACCGTCCGGGTGGCGAAACCGTCCGGCGCAGTGGCGAAATCGACGTTGCACAGCCGCTCCATCAGTGGCCCCAGGTCGGGGGCGGACAGGTCGAAACGCACCCAGGCATCGGTCTGTTCGGTGATCGAGGCGGCATCGCCGAACAGCGGTTTCACCGCCGCCACGATGTCCTCATGCGTGGCGAAGGGCGCCTCGACAAACCACATCTCCGGCGCGACCCAGAAGGCCGAATACGGATTGCCCGCTGCAAAGCGCGCGGCCTCGGGCAGCGGAATCCCCGCCGCCTGCGCGGCCCGGGTCACATCCGCCGCCCGCCCCTTGCGGATGGCGACGGAGGCCAGCGCCACGTCGAAGCGTTCCTCGATCCGGTAGGGCCCGACCTGATGGGTCTGCGGGGCGGCCTGCCCCAGGGCGGTCAGCGCATGCAAGGTGTCAGCCACGGAGTCTCTCCCCTTCCGAGTCAAAGAAATGCGGGGAAACGATCTCGACCTCGGTCTCGGTCTTCGCCAGCAGGTTCACCGCCCGCATCCGCTTCCCGATCTTCTGGTCGCCCGCCTTCAGATATCCAAGCGCGATGTCGCAGCCGAGATGCGGCGAGTAGACCTTCGAGGTCAGCCAGCCGCCGTCGTTCTCGATCACCGGCGCGGCGCCATGTTCCAGGAAATGGCTGCCCGCGGTCAGCTGGCCCTTCGGATCGACCGGCTTCACGCCGACCAGCCGATAGCCGTTCGGGTCCACCATCCCCTCGCGCTGCGACAGCACCATCCCGATGGAGTCCTTCTTCTTCGACACCATCTTGCCGAGGCCCATGTTCAGCGCGGTGGACTGGCCGTTCAGTTCGTTCCCCGCCACATGGCCCTTCTCGACCCGCATGACGCCAAGCGCCTCGGTGCCGTAGACGATGGCGTCGAACTCCTGCCCCGCCTCCATCAGCCGACGCACCAGCGCATCGCCATAGCGGGTGGGGACCGCAATCTCATAGGCCAGCTCGCCGCTGAACGAGATGCGGAACAGACGCGCCCGCACTCCGCCGACGGTGATGTTCCCCGCCCCCATGTAGGGGAAGGCCGCGTCCGAGATGTCCTGGTCCACCACCTTCTGCAGCAGCTTGCGCGCGTTCGGCCCGGCGACCGAGAACTGCGCCCAGGCCTCGGTGGTCGAGATCAGCTGCACGTCCATCTCGGGCCACAGCACCTGCCGGGCATATTCCAGATTGCGGAACACCAGCACCGCATTGGCGGTGGTCGTGGTCATCACGTATTCGTTCTCGCCCATCCGGGCGGTGGTGCCGTCGTCGTAGACGATCCCGTCCTCGCGCAGCATCAGCCCGTAGCGGCATTTGCCGACGGCCAGGCTGGCGAAGTTGTTGGCATAGACCTTGTCGAGGAAGGCCGCCGCATCGGTGCCCTGGATGTCGATCTTGCCCAGCGTGGTCACGTCGCAGATGCCCACCGACTTGCGGGTGGCCAGCACCTCGCGGTCGACCGACTGGCGCCAATGGGTTTCCCCGGGGCGCGGCAGCCATTGCGCCCGCAGCCACATGCCGACCTCGACGAAGACCGCGCCCTGCTCCTCGGCCCATTTGTGCGAAGGCGTCAGCCGGAAGGGCTTGAACTCCTTGCCGCGCGACCGGCCCGCCAGGGTGCCCATCGCCACCGGCGTATAGGGCGGGCGGTAGATCGTCGTCCCGGTCTCCGGGATGGTCTTGCCGGTCAGGCCCGCCATCACCGCCAGCCCCAGCACATTGCCGGTCTTGCCCTGATCGGTGGCCATGCCCAGCGTGGTGTAGCGCTTCAGATGCTCCACCGACGAGAAGTTCTCCTTCTGCGCCAGCTTCACGTCCTTCAGCGTCACGTCGTTCTGCGGGTCGATCCAGGCCCGGCCCTTGCCGCCCGAGACATACCATTTCGGCACGATGGACACCGGCGCATCCTCGGCCCGCGGCAGGTCGCCGGCCTTGGCCGCGATCCCCAGATCGGCCAGCGCCGCAACCGCCTGCGCCTGGCCTCCGGCCAGCGCGCCATGGGTGGACAGCACGCCCGCCGCCGCCCCGGCCGCGGTCAGGCCCGGAGGCCCGTCCTCGCCGGGGACGAAGCCCTGGATGCCCTCGTCCCACACGGGACGCGAGCGGTGGTGGGAGGAGATGTTGACGTTGGGGTTCCAGCCGCCCGAAACACCCAGCGCGGTGGCGGCCACCGTCTCGGTCCGCCCGTCGGCCTGCCGGATGGTGACCGATTTCAGCCCCAGCCGGCCAGCGGTATCCACGACCTCGGCCCCCTTCAGGTGGCGGACACCGGGCAGCAGATCGCCGTCCTTGCGGGCGTCGATCACCGCCACCACGTCCACGCCCCGGGCCTTCAGGTCCATCGCGCTGCGCAGCCCGTCGTCGTTGTTGGTGAAGACCGCGACGCGATCCCCCACCGCCACGCCCCAGCGGTTGGCATAGGCGCGAAGCGCGCCTGCCAGCATCACCCCGGGCCGGTCGTTGTTCTCGAAGGCGATGGGGCGTTCCGTCGCCCCGCCCGCCAGGATCGCCCGGCGGGAATAGATCCGCCACAGGGTCTGCCGCGGCTTGCCCTTGGCGGGCACGGCGAGGTGGTCGCTCACCCGCTCCACCGCGCCGTAGATGCCGTGGTCGAAGGCGCCGATCACCGTCGTCCGCGTCATCAGCCGCACGTTCGGCATCGCCGACAGCTCGGCCACCGCGCCCAGGGCCCAGTCCGCCCCAGGCTGGCCGCCGACCTCCAGCGTCTCGGCGTTCAGCCGGCCGCCCATGCGGAAATCCTCATCGGCGAGGATCACCCGGGCGCCCGCCCGGCCCGCGGTCAGCGCCGCCGACAGGCCGGCCGGCCCGGCGCCGATCACCAGAAGATCGCAATGCAGGAAGCCCTTGTCGTAGTCGTCCGGGTCCTCCTGACGGGTCAGCGCGCCAAGCCCCGCTGCGCGGCGGATGATCGGCTCGTAGACCTTTTCCCAGAAGGACGCCGGCCACATGAAGGTCTTGTAGTAGAAACCGGCGGTGAAGAAGGTGTTCAGCCGGTCGTTGATCGCCATCGCGTCGAACTTCAGACTGGGCCAGGCGTTCTGGCTGGTCGCCTCCAGCCCGTCGAACAACTCGGCCACCGTGGCCCGCGTGTTCGGCTCCTGCCGCGCGCCCGACCGCAGCTGCACCAGCGCGTTCGGCTCTTCCGACCCGGCCGACAGCGGTCCGCGCGGGCGGTGATACTTGAAGCTGCGGCCCATCAGCCGCACGCCGTTCGCCAGCAGGGCCGAGGCCAGGGTGTCGCCCGGATGCCCCTGATAGGACACGCCGTCGAAGGTGAAGCGCCAGGTCTTGCTGCGGTCGATCTGGCCGCCGGAAATGCGGTTCTCTTGGCTCATTTCGTCCGCCCCATGGCTTTGGCCACGTCGCGGGCCAGCTCCACCGATCTGATCTCATGCGTCACGGTGTTCCGCGTCACCACCAGCCAGGAGCGGTCGCCCTGCTCGTGATACCACAGCTCCCGATGCTCCCCGGCCGGGTTGTCCCGGTTGTAGAGCCAGTTGTGGAACGCCTCGACGCCCGTCGTCATGCCGTCGGGCCGGTTCATCAGCTCGGCCGAGCCGAGATAGACGAATTCCTGCGAATCCCGCGGCCCGAGGATCGGATGGTTGATGATCATGCGAGAAGTCCTTTTCGCATTTTCGAACCGCAAAACCGGTTCCCACTTTTGCTGAAAATGCTCATCGCGCCCCTCAATGCAGGTTCGGCTGGGCACCCTGGCCCTTTTCGTCGATCATCAGCCCCTTGAGGAAGCGATCGAAACGATAGGCCCGGGCCACCTTGTGCGGCTCGTCCTTCGCCATCAGATGCGCGAAGCACCAGCCGCTGGCGGGGGTCGCCTTGAACCCGCCGTAGCACCAGCCGCCGTTGAAATAGAGCCCCTCGACCGGGGTGCGGTCGATGATGGGCGAGCCGTCCATCGACATGTCCATGATCCCGCCCCAGGTGCGCAAGAGCCGCGCCCGGCCGATGGCCGGCATCAGCGCCATGCCCCCTTCGGCCACGTCCTCGATCACCGGCAGGTTGCCCCGCTGGGCATAGGAGTTGTAGCCGTCGATGTCGCCGCCGAACACCAGCCCGCCCTTGTCGGACTGGCTGACGTAGAAGTGCCCGGCGCCGAAGGTGATCACCCCGTCGATCAGCGGCTTCAGCCCCTCCGACACGAAGGCCTGCAGGACATGGCTTTCCATCGGCAGCCGCATCCCGGCGTGCGCCATCACCTTGCTGGACGACCCGGCCACCGCCACGCCCACCTTCTTCGCGCCGATGAAGCCGCGGGTGGTCTCCACCCCCTTGATGCGCCCCTGCTCGATCCGCATCCCGGTGACTTCGCAGTTCTGGATCAGGTCCACCCCGCGCATGTCGGCGCCGCGGGCATAGCCCCAGGCCACCGCGTCGTGCCGCACTGTGCCGCCGCGCCGCTGCGCCAGCCCGCCCTTGATCGGGAAGCGGGCGTTGTCGAAGTTCAGCCAAGGATACATCGCCCGGACCTGCTCGCGGTCCAGCAGATCGGCATCGGCGCCGTTCAGGATCATCGCATTGCCGCGCCGGGTGAAGGCGTCGCGCTGCGCGTCGGTGTGGATCAGGTTCAGGATGCCGCGCTGGCTGACCATCGCGTTGTAGTTGAAGTCCTGCTCCAGCCCTTCCCACAGTTTCAGCGAGAATTCATAGAACGGCTCGTTGCCGTCCAGCAGGTAGTTCGACCGGATGATCGTGGTGTTGCGGCCGACGTTGCCGCCGCCGAGATAGCCCTTCTCGATCACCGCGATGCGCGCCTGCCCGAACTCCTTGGCCAGGTAATAGGCCGTCGCCAGCCCGTGCCCGCCGCCGCCGACGATGACGAAATCATACTCCGCCTGCGGCGCCGGATCGCGCCAGACGGGCTTCCAGCCCTTGTGGCCCGTCAGTGCCTCGGCAATCACCCGGAAACCGGAATAGCGCATCCCGCGCCCTCCTTTGCCTGTTCGCCCCATCTCTACTCCTGCCATCCGCGACACCGCTTCCGTTTCCGCCAAGGCCGCTGCGGTTTTCGCCATTCCCGCCGATGTGAGCAGGCCATCGCGCCGCAGGGGCGCCAAAGTTCCGCCCGATTGGTCCGGCAGAGCGAGGCGGAAAGGACAGGAGGGGGGAGTCGGCCGTGTCGCAGCAGGACCAGTTTCAGCAACGCCTGGACCGCATCCGCCAGCAGGAGCAGCACAGCGGCGCCCCCGCGCCCTTGCCCGGCCGCGGCACCCCGCCTGCGGCCGGGCGGGAGATCGCCACCAATGCGCTCTACCCGCTGTCGCTGGCCGGGGCTTTCCTGCTGGGCCTGCTGGCCGTCGGCCTCGGCCGCTACATCCGCTTCCACCTCGCCGATGGCGCGGCGGGGGACCAGACCAGCGACATGGACCTGCTGATCACCGTGGGCTTCGGCATGGCCGCCTCCTTCGTGCTGGCGCAGATGTTCCGGCTGTCCTCGAAAGAGCATGTCGGGCTGCAGGGGATCGGGGTGATGGTGGCGGTCTGCACCTTCCACAACCTGTTTCACTGGGCGCCGGGGCCGATGGCGGCGGTGTTCTCGCCCGGCTATGTCGCCGAGATGCAGGACCTGGCCCCCGCCAACACCGCCGTCTTCCGCGGCATGGTGTTCAACCTGGTGGAGCCTCCTGCCCCGGAGACCGCGGCCGGAGAGGAGGCGCAGCCCGCCGCCCCGCGCCTGCTGAAGCTGGACAGCGAGAAATAGCGCTTTCCCCGGCGGCCCGGGTCACGTTCGGCGATGATGGAGGGAATGGCAGGGGCAGCAGGGCTCGAACCCGCGACCTACGGTTTTGGAGACCGTCGCTCTACCAGCTGAGCTATACCCCTGTGGTCGGCGCAGGGGTTACGGCAGGCGGCGGGGAAGGTCAAGGGATTCTCGCGGGCTGGCCGCTCACCACATCAGGATCGACCGGATCTGCGCGGGGATGTCGAAACCGTCGCCGTGGTGCAGCGCGCTGGACAGGGCGCTGGCCTGGGCCGGCGTCAGGTCCGACAGGTCGGCATCGGGCACATATTGCCGGATCTCGTATTCCTCGGTGGCGGTCAGCCCGGGTTCGCGGGGGACGCAGGCGGCCAGCAGAAGCAGGCAGAGGGGCAGCAGGCGGGTCATGCGGGTCTCTCCGAAACGACCCCAGCATAGCCCCTGCCCGCGCCTCAGGCCAGAGCCGCGGGATCGCCGGAGACCAGCGCGGGCAGCGCCGCCTCGATCCGCTCGGGCGGCCAGTCCCACCAGCACAGGTCCAGCAGATGCGCCACCACCTCCGGCGCAAACCGCATCCGCAGCACGCGGGCCGGATTGCCCGCCACCACGGCATAATCCGGCACGTCGCGCGTCACCACCGCCCCGGCGCCGACGATCGCGCCGTTGCCGATCCGCACTCCCGGCAGCACCAGCGCACCATGGCCGAGCCAGACATCATGGCCGATCCGCGTGTCCGGCAGGGTCTCGAAGGCGCCTTTGAACGCCTCCAGCGCCGTATGATCGAAGATCGCGAAAGGATAGGTCGTGGCGCCCTGCATGGCATGGTTGGCGCTGGCGGTGACGAAGCGCGCGCCATGGGCGATCTGGCAGAACTTGCCGATCACCAGCCGCTCGGGCGCGCCGGGATAGAGATAGGGCGCCAGCCGCGCCGCCCAATCCTCCGGCGGGTCGAAGTCATTGGCATAGCTGTAGTCGCCGACCGTGATGTTCGGATGGTCGATGACGGCGGGCAGATGCGCGATGCAGCGGTTCACGGTGCCGTCGGGAAACCGCATCGGATGGCGCAGGGTCGGGTCGAACAGCGGCATGGCAATCTCCGAAAGGTCACTCCCGGCCGAGGCAGCGGCGCATGTCGGCATGGGCGGCGCGGATCAGCGCGGTCAGGGCAGCCTCGTCCGGCAGCGTCGCGGGCCGCAGCTTCACATGCCGCATCCGCTTGCCGGTGCCTTGAAGCAGCCCCGCCGGATCGTCCAGCCCGGCGCCGCGGAAGAACCCCACGTTCACATGCGCCCGGAAAACGTCGACATAGCCGAAGGCCGCCTCCTCGACGCAGGCAACCGGGCAGCCGTCATGCAGCAACTCCCGCACATCCTCGCCGCAGCCGCGCATCACCCTGAACCAACGCCGCGCGAGGGCGCCGAGTTCCCCCGGCCGGTCATCGAACCAGCGCGCGACGGCGGGATCGTCGCGGCGGGCCGAGGGGAAAAGCATCAGCCGATCCATGGGCGAAGTGTGGCACGGCGGCACCCGGAATGCAAAAAAGGCCACCCGGAGAACGGCCCCTTACTCATAGGCCCGGTATCACCATCTTGCTGCCTTCCGATGCAAGCACTGGCGCATTAGCATCAGGGATTTCGACTCAGGCGGCGAGGGAGATGGGTATGCAAAGTCTGGTTGTAGCCGTGAAGGAATGCGTGGATGCGCTGAAGATTTCCGGCAAGTGCGGCGAGAAAATCCTGAAACCCGCAATCCAGAACCATCTCACCCGCCTTGGTCTCGAAGCCGATGCTGAAGATCGGAGCCTCTTTCTTGGTGCGCAGCTTCCGGTCTGGCGGAGCAAGGATACGAGGGAAATCGAGGTGACCGCCGCGCGAAGAAAGATCGATCTGGTTGTGAGGCAGGATGGCAAGGTGATCGGTCTGATCGAAACCGAGAGTGATCTTAATGACCTGAGGCCAGTAGGAGTAACCCGAAGAAACGGACACTATGACGTCTACAGCATCGCCCGCGATGCCAGGGGCGCATGGTTTCATTCCTACAAGTCGCTCGAACGGATGGCTGCTGCACTCTGGTATGACGCCGGTCTTGCGCCGGACGCACTCCCCAATGTCCAATCCGACGACCCCGGCGTTCATAACCCCAAGGGTCTGGATTGTATCCTCGTGACCGGCAGATGCCGCCCCTCTGATCAAGCCATCCTAGCCCCACGCTTGTTGGCTCTCGGTGCCACGCTGATCGGAGCCAGCTAAACAGGAAGGGCCGCCCCGAGGGACGGCCCTTTCAATCTCACGCAAGGCGGGGTTCACCCCGCCATTCTTACGCGATGATCTTGGACACCACGCCCGCGCCGACGGTCCTGCCGCCTTCGCGGATGGCGAAGCGCAGCTTCTCTTCCATCGCGATCGGCGCGATCAGCTCCACCTCGAACTTCAGGTTGTCGCCCGGCATCACCATCTCGGTGCCTTCCGGCAGCTGCACGGTGCCCGTCACGTCCGTCGTGCGGAAGTAGAACTGCGGACGGTAGTTGGCGAAGAACGGCGTGTGGCGGCCGCCCTCTTCCTTGGTCAGGATATAGGCCTCGGCCTCGAACTTGGTGTGCGGCTTCACCGAGCCGGGCTTGCACAGCACCTGCCCGCGCTCCACCCCGTCACGGTCCACGCCGCGCAGCAGCGCGCCGATGTTGTCGCCCGCCTCGCCGCGGTCCAGCAGCTTGCGGAACATCTCGACGCCGGTGCAGACCGACTTCTTGGTGTCGCGGATGCCCACGATCTCCACCTCGTCGCCGACGTTGATCACGCCGCGCTCGACCCGGCCGGTCACAACCGTGCCGCGGCCCGAGATCGAGAACACGTCCTCGATCGGCATCAGGAACGGCTGGTCGACCGCACGCGCCGGGGTCGGGATATACTCGTCCACCGCCTTCAAGAGCGCCCGCACCGAGTCTTCCCCGATGTCCTTGCGCTCGCCGATCAGCGCCTGGTGGGCCGAGCCCTTGATGATCGGGATGTCGTCGCCCGGGTAGTCGTAGGACGACAGCAGCTCGCGCACTTCCATCTCGACCAGCTCAAGCAGTTCCGGGTCGTCGACCAGGTCCACCTTGTTCATGTAGACCACCATGTAGGGGATGCCCACCTGGCGGCCCAGCAGGATGTGCTCGCGCGTCTGCGGCATCGGGCCGTCCGAGGAGGCCACCACCAGGATCGCGCCGTCCATCTGCGCGGCACCCGTGATCATGTTCTTCACGTAGTCGGCGTGGCCGGGGCAGTCGACGTGGGCATAGTGCCGCGCCTCGGTCTCATATTCCACGTGCGCCGTCGAGATCGTGATCCCGCGGGCCCGCTCTTCCGGCGCGCCGTCGATCTGGTCATACGCCTTGAACTCGCCGAAATACTTCGTGATCGCCGCCGTCAGCGTCGTCTTCCCGTGGTCAACGTGGCCAATCGTGCCGATGTTGACGTGCGGTTTCGTCCGTTCAAACTTTGCCTTTGCCATGGTCGGGCGCCCTTGCTCTCTGGGGGCCCGCAAAGGGGCCCTCGGTCTACTCGGGCGGCGGCTTAAAGGCTGGGGGCGGGAAAATCAAGCCTCAGTTGGCCGGATCGGCCGGGGGCCCGACCACCTCCACCATGGGTTCCGGCGCGGGGTCGGCGGGTGCCTTCTTCGCTTCCTTGATCGTCTCGGCCCGGGCGGCCATCGCGGCCTCCAGTTCCTCGGCCGTCATGTCGAACCATTCGGGGTGTTCCAGCAGCCAGTCCTCGACCTTCTTCACCGCGTTGAAGGCCAGCGCCTCCATCTGCTGCTTCCGCGACCGGGTGATGCCGGTGCCGATCACCGTCTCGCCCGAGAGGCTTTCGAAGACGGTGATCTGGTGGCCTTCGGGGTTCAGCTTCTTCTGCGCCGCGTCGTCCCAGATGTTCGCCGTCACCACCAGGATCGACTTCGGCGCCGCCACCACCGGGATGCCGGGCGGAGCCAAAGCATAGGCATCGACCGAGATGCCGATGTTGTAGAGCTTCGTCCCCTCGTAGCGGCCGAAGCGGTCGTCCACCGCCTTGACGATGGCGGCCTCCCATTCGTCGGGCGTGGCCGGGCGGCTGATCGGCACCATCTCCACCTTGTCGGCCACCGCGATGTTCAGCCCCAGGGCGAACTCCCCCAGCGGCACCGGCGGCTCGGCCAGGTCGTTGCGGGCGCAGGCGGACAGGCCGGCCATCAGGCAAAGGGCAAGGCAAAGGCGCATCAGGGCCATCGGCGACTCCGTTCGGGCTGACCGTCAGTCCTAGCGAAGCCCGCGCCCCGGCGCAACTTTCCCCGTCAACCTGCCCCGTCAGGTGAAGCGGTTGTCGCGCGGGAAGCCCCGCGGCGCCATTTTGCCCGCCCCGGCGCGCGGGCCCTGCCATTCGGAGAGGTCGGTCTCGGTCCGGGTGCGCCCCGCAGGGTCCTTCCAGGACAGGCCCTCGGCCAAGGCGAAGGTGATCGCATCCGACAACCCGCCGTCCTTGTATTTCTGCAGGCGGACACCCTTGCCCCTGGCCATCTCCGGCAGGTCTGCCAGCGGGAAGACCAGCAGCTTGCGGTTCTCGCCCACCACGGCGACATGGTCGCCGCGCACCGGCACGCAGACCGCGGCCTTCACCCCGTCCTTCACCGTCAGCACCTGCTTGCCCGCCTTGGTCTGGGCCACCAGATCCTCGGCCGGCACGACGAAGCCGTCGCCGGCGTCCGAGGCGACCAGGTATTTCGCCCCCGGCCGGAACGGGATCAGGTCGGTGATGCCGGTGTCGTTGGGCAGGTCCACCATCAGCCGGACCGGCTCGCCCATCCCCCGCCCGCCGGGCAGGTTGGCGCCGATCAGGGTGTAGAAGCGGCCGTTCTCGGCCACCAGCAGGATCTTGTCGGTGGTCTCGGCGTGGAAGGCGAAGCGGGGGCCGTCGCCGTCCTTGAACTTCTGCTCCAGGCTCAGGTCGACATGGCCCTTCATGGCGCGAATCCAGCCCATCTTCGAGCAGATCACGGTGATCGGCTCGCGCTCGATCATCGCCTCGAAGGGGACCTCCTCGACCTCGCCGGCCTCGGCGAAGGTGGTGCGGCGGTCGCCGCCCGGGGTGCCCTTGCCGTATTTGCGGCGGATGTCCTCAAGCTCCTCGCCGATCCGCTTCCATTGCAGCTTCTCGCTGTCCAGCAGGTCGGCCAGCCCGGCGCGTTCCGCCATCAGCGCGTCGCGCTCGGCCCGCAGTTCCAGTTCCTCCAGCCGGCGCAAGCTGCGCAGCCGCATGTTCAGGATCGCCTCGGCCTGGACCTCGGTCAGCTCGCCTTCGCCCGGCCCGGGGCTGCGGTAGTCCTTTTCGGACAGCGCCCGGGGATGCTCCCTGCCCCAGTTTTCCCGCATCAGGGCGGCCTTGGGGTCCTCGTCGTAGCGGATGATGTCGATCACCCGGTCGAGGTTCAGATAGGCGACGATGAAGCCTTCCAGCACCTCCAGCCGGTGGTCGATCTTCTCGATCCGGTGTTCGGACCGCCGCCGCAGCACCTCGCGCCGGTGGTCGAGGAAGGCGCGCAGCACCTCCTTCAGCCCGCAGACCCGCGGCACCCGGCCGTCGATCAGCACGTTCATGTTCAGGCTGAACCGGGTCTCCAGGTCGCTGTTGCGGTAGAGCGTGCCCATCAGCACCTCGGGGTCCACCGTCCGCGCCCGCGGCTCCAGCACGATCCGCACGTCCTCGGCGGATTCGTCGCGGACATCGGCCAGCAGCGGCACCTTCTTCAGCTGGATCAGCTCGGCCAGCTTCTCGATCAGCTTGGACTTCTGCACCTGGAAGGGGATTTCGGTGACGACGATCTGCCAGGTCCCGCGGCCCAGATCCTCCACCTGCCATTTCGCCCGGGTGCGGAAGGCGCCGCGGCCGGTCTCGTAGGCCTCCAGGATCGAGTCCCTCGGCTCCACCAGAACGCCGCCGGTGGGGAAATCGGGGCCGGGAATCAGCGCGACCAGATCGGCGGTGGTCGCCTCCGGCTGCTTCAGCAAGAGCTGGCAGCCGCGGACCAGTTCGTCGAGGTTGTGCGGCGGAATGTTGGTCGCCATCCCCACGGCGATGCCGCTGGCACCGTTGGCCAGCAGGTTGGGGAAGGCGGCGGGCAGCACCACCGGCTCTTCCAGCCGGCCGTCGTAGTTGGGGCGGAAATCGACGCAGGTCTCGTCGATGCCTTCCAGCAGCGCCTCGGTCAGCGCGGTGATCCGCGCCTCGGTGTAGCGGGAGGCCGCGGGGTTGTCGCCGTCGATGTTGCCGAAGTTGCCCTGCCCGTCGACCAGCGGGTAGCGCATGTTGAAATCCTGCGCCAGCCGCGCCATCGCGTCGTAGATCGCCGCATCGCCATGGGGGTGGAAGTCCCCCATCGTGTCGCCGCTGATCTTGGCCGACTTCAGGAAGCCCCCCGTCGGCGTCAGCCGCAGCCGCCGCATCGCCCAGAGGATTCGGCGGTGGACCGGCTTCAGCCCGTCGCGCGCATCCGGCAGGGCGCGGTGCATGATGGTGGACAGCGCATAGGTCAGATACCGCTCCCCGATCGCGCGGGACAGCGGTTCGGCCACGGTCAGGCCATAGGTCTTGTCGGTATCGTCGTCCTGGGACATGGATGTTGTGTAGTGCGGCGGCGCGGCGCGGTCCAGCGGCAACACGCGCGGTAAGGGTTTCCGATCCCGGCTTTTTCCCTCTCACCCGCCGTCCGATCCATGTTACCAAAGGGGTATCTGCCGCCGCTGCCCCGGTAAAATCATGTTCCGCCTTCTTGTGCCCCTTTGTGCTGCAATCTTCGTCACCCTGCTGATCGCGGGCGAGGACAAGGGGCAGTTGCGCCCCGGCCTTGCCGCCGCCGTTGCCGATGGCGAAGGGATCGTGGTGCTGGAACGCCGCCGCGCGCCGGAGGTGGTGGCGGTGGCCGAGGCGGTGGAGGCGGAACCCGCGGGCGCCGCCCCGGTGGTGGAGCCGGTGGTCGAGACCGCCAGCTACACCCCGCCGGCCGAACCCGAAGCCGCCCGCACGGTCAGGCCCGAGCCGGTCTTCACCCTGTCCGCCCTGCCGACCACGACGATGGACATGGAAGAGATTCCCGCCGCCGAACCCGCCCCTGCACCGGCCTCGGGCGATGTCTGGTATGTCACAGCCAATGCGGTGAACGTGCGCGAGGGCCCCTCCACCGGCGCCGCCGTGGTGGACCGGCTGACCCGCGGCGAGGCGGTCGCGGTCAGCTTCGAGCCGGGCTCGGAATGGGCCCATGTGCGGATCGAGGGCGACGGGCTGGAAGGCTGGGTCGCGCTGCGCTTCCTGTCCCCCGAAGCGCCCTGATCCATCGGAACTTCATTTGACGCCGGCCTGCCGACGCCCTAGCCCTGCGGCAAAAGCACAAGAATGGGCAGGCACATGGACAGGACGATTCTCATCACCGGCTGCTCCTCGGGCATCGGGCTGGATGCGGCGCGGGGGATGAAGGCCCGCGGCTGGCGGGTCTTCGCCACCTGCCGGCAGGAGGCGGACTGCAAGCGCCTGCACGAGGAAGGGCTGGAAAGCTTCCGCCTCGACTACGCCGACGAGGCCAGCATCGTGGCGGCGGTGGAGGAGGTGAAGGCCCGCGGCGGCCGTCTGGACGTGCTTTACAACAACGGCGCCTTCGCCTGCCCCGGCGCGGTGGAGGACCTGCCCCGCGGCGCGCTGCGGGAAATCTTCGAGACCAACCTCTTCGGCTATCACGACCTGGCCACGAGGGTGATTCCGCTGATGCGGGCGCAGGGCCACGGCCGGATCGTCAACTGCTCCTCCGTCCTCGGGCTGGTGGGGATGCGCTGGCGCGGCGCCTATGTCTCGACCAAGTTCGCCATGGAGGGGCTGACCGACGTGCTGCGGATCGAGATGCGCGGCACCGGCATCGACATCGTCCTGATCGAGCCCGGCCCGATCACCAGCCGCATCCGCGAGAATTCGGTGCCGCATTTCGAGAAATGGGTGGATTGGGAAGCCTCGCCCCGGGCCGAGGAATACCGCAGCCTGCTGCACCGGCTCTACGACGCCAAGACCAAGCCGGACAGGTTCGAGTTGCCGGCCAGCGCGGTGACCAGGGCGCTGGTGCGGGCCTGCGAAAGCCCCCGGCCCCGCGCGCGCTACTACGTCACCACGCCGACGCATCTGATGGGGATCGCCCGCCGCATTCTGCCCAACCGGGTGCTGGACTGGCTGGTCGCCAGGGTCTGATGCAGCGCAGGGGCGGCCCCATGGTCGGAATGTGACTTCGCATTCCGCCGGCTTTGGCCTAAACCCGGGGGCGACCGGAGGTGCCCATGTTCGACGACCCGACCTTCACCCTTGCCGCCTTCGCGGCGCTGGTGGTGCTTGCCATCCTGCTGTTCGGCATCGGCACCTTCGCCAAGGGCGGCGAGTTCAACCGCAAGCACGCCAACCGCGTCATGCGCTGGCGGCTGATCGCGCAATTCATCGCCGTCGTGCTGATCGTCGGCTTCGCCTGGCTGAAATCGAGGGGGTAAGCCATGGTTGTCCTGTCGAAGATCTACACCCGCACCGGCGACAAGGGGGAAACCGCGCTCGGCAATGGCGCGCGGGTGCCGAAATTCAGCGACCGCGTCTCCGCCTATGGCACCTGCGACGAGACCAACGCCACCGTCGGCCTTGCCCGCCAGCACGCGACCGGCGAGATGGACGCGGCGCTGGCCCGGATCTCCAACGACCTCTTCGACCTCGGCGCCGATCTCTGCACCCCGGACCGGGAGAAGGATGCCGACCTGCCCTATACCCCCCTGCGAATGGTGGCGGCGCAGGTCGAAAGGCTGGAGGCCGAGATCGACGCCATGAACACGAAGCTGACGCCGCTGCGCAGCTTCATCCTGCCCGGCGGATCGGCGCTGGCCGCCCATCTGCACCTCTGCCGCACCGTCTGCCGCCGGGCCGAGCGTCTGGTGGTGGAACTGGCGGCGCAGGAGGACGTGAACCCCGAGGCGGTGAAATACCTCAACCGCCTGTCCGACTGGTTCTTCGTCGCCGGCCGCATTGCCAACGACGACGGCAAGGACGACGTGCTCTGGGTCCCCGGCCTGACACGCTGACTGTGCCGCTCTGATCGGACCAGCCGATCTAAACGCGGCGTCCTGTCGCCGATTCCTGTCGCATTTGCTCTGTTTTTCCGGGTCCCCTTGCGATAACACCCCCGCCAGAGAGCTTGGCCGGGGCTTTGCCCCATCACTGGAGATTA
>NZ_JAAKGP010000020.1 GCF_011043545.1 Rhodobacter sp. SGA-6-6
ATTGGAGCGTCCATAACGCTGGAACATCGCATTCATCAAAGCAATCTATAGAGGTCTCTTGGGGCAGAGATGTCGTCGTCTTCAGCGCGTCCATGGGAAGCCCATAAGACCGGCAGACTCAGTCCATCGTTGGAAGCCATGTGTTTCGCCGGAATGACCTCTCTTTCGTCCGGCGATGTGCTGCTTGTAGTGCGTCCGTAGGTGACGGCGGACAGTCCAAAGCCTCGAATAACGCCGGATGGTCACATGGCTGCAAGATCGTCACGTCAGCGCTGTTGCCATTTGCCGATTCCATTTCTTCGGCCCCTCCAAAACGCATGCGCCGATACTCGTCAGCCGACTGCCGTAATCGAGTAGTGCGGCGTCCCATCCCAAACAAGATCCCAGGATGCGCCCGGCCGGACGTTCTGGATCGCGTGAGGCTCGAAGCAGACGAGGCAATTCCCGCCAAGAGCAGGCGCCCGGACCGACGGGTAAATCAGGCCACGCGATCCACCCCGACGGAGATGCTGGGCCAGGCTTTGGCCCTCGGGATATCCGACAGCCGGATCGGGATGCAGAGCCGGATGGCCCAGCTCGTCGGTCATGTCGTCGAAGACGCCGATGAAATCCGCCAGCAATTCCACATAGCGAGCGCTGTCATGGAAGCTGCCGGTAAAGCCTAGTTCGCGCGTGCGGTGCCAGGCCACTTCGCTGACGGACACCATCACCTCCCATGCGCAATACCACGCGCCGCGCTCCTCTGTGTTGAAGCGATTTCCGCCGGCGCGGGTATAGGTGAAGGCGGCGTTGACATGACTGTCGCCATAAATACGCAGATCACGGCTGCGCCGCTGCCAGGCAAGCTCGCGCGGGTCCAGATGCGGATTGCGCCCACGTTCCGCCAAAAGACGGCCGCTGGTCAGACCCTCGATCTCTGCGAGGATCTCCATCTCGTCATCGGTATCGACGAGACCACGCAGGGATGGCGGCTTGTGGTAAGTGGCGGGCAGGAGACGAACGAGACCGCGATCGGAAATCTCGGTCTGCTTCATGCCCCACCACGCAACGCATCGAGATAGGTCCGAACCGCGAGAATTTGCGGCAAGCCCCCGTCGATGGCGGTGTCAACCGGACGGCTGCCCCCGAACAGCGGGCCGGTGTTCGGACGGGTGAACCAGCTTCGCGCGAGCGGCTCGGAGAAGTAGAGTTCGAGCGACTTGTAAATACCGATCACCGCACTGAGCCGCAGAAGCTGATCCTTGGTCAGTTCCCCCGCGAAATCCGGCTTCTTGGCGCGCTTCCAGGTGCTCTCTGACATATCCGCAAGGCCAGCCGCTTCCTTGAGGCTGAGACCCCAAGCATCGGCCACGCGCGCATAGGCCTTCAACGCGACGGCGTTGATCTGTGCGGGTTCCCGGATTTTCTCAGCAACGTACATGGCGTCCTCCATTGGCCTGAATATAGATCATATGACCTCTTTGTAAAGATCAAATGAACTGCCCGCGCTCTCACCCGAACCGCCGCCCGGCTTCGGTGAAGGTGTACTCGTTCACGATGATCCCCTCCTCGATGGCCTCGTCCGAGGTGAGGTGGTCGTATTCGGCTTCAAGCTGCCGGTAGAGCCAGCGGGCCAGATCGCGCAGCGCCTCGGTCACGATCTCCTCCGCATCGCCGGTCGGCGACTGCCAGGTCGGGCTGTCGCGGGTGACGTCCACGGACATGGTGTATTCGTGGTAGTAGCGGCCACGGTGGCTGGCCTCGGCGGCCAGCTGGTAAAAATTGCGCCGCTGGAGGGCCTGCAGCCGGTCGGCGATGCTGTGCAAGGTTGCGTCCTGTGGCGCGTAATCCCGGATGTGCGCGGCCGCGCCCTTGGCGTGGGACCAATAGCCCTCGAAGCAGGCTCCGTCGCCCTGGCTCCAGAAGCCGGAGAACCAGATGCTGGGCTTGGCCCGCGTCCCGCCGCCCATCAGGCGGACGGGGGTGGTCTTCAGCCGGATGCCGAGGATTTCGCAGACCCGCTCGAAATCCTCGTAGACCGCGTCCCACCAGTCATCGTGGGGTCCAAGCTCGCGATACCAGCTGCGGGCCTTTTCCTTTGCGGCCTCCGAGAGTTCGGGGAACTGGTAGACCGTGGTGCAGATGAGTTCAGGCATCGACGTCCTCCCCGTTCAGCGCGGCGGCCAGCCATTCCTGGCTGCTCCTCCAGCCAATGGAATTGCGGGCACCGAGATCGATGACATGCGCGCCACCGCCAAAGGCGTCGAGGCGCGGCCGGGAGCAGGTCAACGCATACTGGAAACCCCAAAGTCCGGTGAGGTCGAGCTCTTCTGCGAGGCGCAGGACGAAGCGGATGACGGCCTCGACATCTCCGTGCTCGTCATCATGGATCCAGAGGGTGCTGCCCTTGGGGCCATCTTGGCACACGAGGTCGAAGCCTGCGACCTCCGGGTCATCGGCGTCCTGATCCGCAGCGCGCAAGCACTGGAACAGGGCAAGCGCGCGGGTGGCCTTGTCGGGCGTGCCGACGTCGAGCAGGCACGAAAAATGGGTGAAGTAATCCGCCATGGGGACCTCCTGAACGGGGAAAACCCGGCCGAGAGGCCGGGCGTTCTGTTGGAAGAAAGGGGTGATTGGGGGCGATCAGCCGGTGGGACTGTCGCCCGCCAGCTGTCGCGCGGCATGCGCGCAGAGCATCTGCCGGTAGAAGCGCTTGCGCGCTGCCCGGAAGCCGCGAACCGCGCGCGTGTCGGGGTGAAGCGCCCGGACCGCCGCCCGCAGAACTGCATAGGGCGAAGCGGTCACGGGCAGGCCGAGGCGCTGATAGGCCGGATCGGTCATCTCAGGTGACCTCGACCACGGGAGACGCAAGATGCGGATCGACCAGCGCCTCGATCCCCGCGGTCCGGCCCATCCAGGGCTCGGGCCGGATGGCCTTCACCCAATCGGCAAAACTCGGGATGAAGCCGAGGTCTTCCTTCACATGCTGCTCGCCGACCCATCGGGTCGGAATGATGCGCCCGGTCGAGAGGGTGAGGGTCGGGCCGAAGATCGTCTCGGCCATGAAGATGCCCTCGGCATGGTGGCGTAGCGCCCGGTGGCGGAAGTCCGCTGTGATCTCCTTGCTCTGGTCGAACCAGGTATGCACGGCCATGTAGCAGTCGACCGTGCCGCCCCATTTCTTCACCGAGGAGAGGGCGTGGTGATAGGGATGTGCCATCGCCGCCCCCTCAGAAATCGTGGGTGAAAAGTTCGGACGAGGTGAAGCGCTCGTTGAACTCAAGGTGGATGCAGCGGGCCGCGGCGTCGAAACAGAACTGGCCCCAAGCGCCGTCGTTGTTTTCCCAACCGCCATGGGTGTCGGAGAGGAAGTCGTAGGTGAGTTGCTCTACGACATCCTCCAGCGAGAGCCGCCGCATCTCGATCTCGGGGTCGTCCCAGGTGAGCGCGGCGTACTCGATTTCAGTGGCGGGGAAATCGACGGCGGTTTCACCGGACCATGCACCGATGCTTTCGATCTGGCCGCTGTCCCCGGCGCCGTCGAAGGTCACGGTGACATGGGTTATGCCGGCGGCCATGAGGCCGTCGAAGAGGCGATCCTTGTTACAGGGGCGCAGCGCGTCGATTCGGGCCGCGCGTTCGGCATGCGCCGCGAAGATCTGCGCCATATCGACGGTCGAGGGTGCCATCGGCGGCGCGAGGGTGGGTTCAGTCAGGGTCATCGGGTGTCTCCGGTAAGGGGAAGAGATCGGAGCCGGGCCGGGCGATCTCTCTCCCCCGGACAAGCTCCAAATTCCCCTGCCCTCCTCTGTCTCTCGGGCCTCACGCCGCGACCTGCAGCGCCCGGGCGGCAAAGGCGCGCCAGAGCGGGTCGACGAGACGCGCATCGAGAAGATCGGCGCGGTGGCGCAGCCGAACCGCCAGATCGGGCTCACCCCAGGCAGCCGCGCGGCCCGCCTGCGCGCGCAGCTGGCTTGCCTCGGTCACGACGCTCCTTGCCTCGGCCGCGCTCGTCACCGGGTGGCACCATGCGACAGCGTGGTCGCTGGCGGCCCCGGCCAGCACAAGGCGCTCGTCGCGGTCGAGGATCGCCAGAAGCTCGGGCGCGGTATCCGGAGCCATCCCCTCGGCATGGTCGATCGCGCCCTGCATGGCCTCGGCCAGCGTCGCGAAACGGGAGAGTACGAGCGGGGCGGCGCAGCCCGACATGAGATCTGCCGGTGCGCGGCGCGACAGGGTCAGGGCGAAGGGGTGACTGGGGTCAGCCTCGCCCGAGGGAAAATGCGGCGGGACGCCCCGCGCGTAAGCGGTCGGGTGGATGGGCAATGGCAGGTCGAACATGGGAAAATCTCCAACGGCGCGGGAAGCCTCTCTCCCCGCTTAACCGTCAAAGACCAAACCGCCGCCCTCTTCCTCGAAGGGGCGGCGGCGATGGGTCCGACGGGCCCTCAGAGCTTGCCCAAAGCTCGCAGGCTCAGCTCCGTCCCGGCGCCGACGATGATGTGGTCGTGCAGCGTCAGCCCGAGGTACTTGCAGCCCTTCTGGATTTCCTTGGTCATGCTGAGATCGGCCTCCGACGGCGTCGGATCGCCCGAGGGGTGGTTGTGGATCAGGATCAAGGCGCTGGCGTTCAGCATCAGCGCCCGCTTGATCACCTCGCGCGGATAGACCGGGACATGGTCGACCGTGCCGGTCGAGAGAAGCTCATCGGAGATGATGCGGTTCTTGCGGTCGAGATAGAGGACATGGAAGCGCTCGATGGGTCCTCTGACAGTCAGCGCGCAGTAGTCCATCAGCGCCTGCCAGCTGCCGATGACCGGGTTCTGGCTGAGGTAACGGCCGAGGATGTCGCGGGCATCGAGGATGACGGTTTCTTCCTGGGGGGTCATGAAGGTTCTCGCTGAATTGCGCAGGCCGAAGCCCCCCGCCCTCTCGGGGCGGGGCCAGTGGCGTGCATGTGGAAGGAGAAAGCGCGACCGCCGCGCGCGAGGGCGGTCGCGTTGTCGGGCCCGGCGTCAGCCGACCCGGTCGAGAAGCTTCTTGGCGCGCCCTTCCATGTCGAGGCGGGCATCCTGCTGGGTCTTGTCGCGCGCAAGCCGCGTGATGCCCTGCACGAAGTCGAAGACACTCTCGGGCGGGCGGCCCTCTTCCATCAGCACCTTCTCGATGATCTTGCCGGATTCGCCCTTCGAGAAGCCGCGCTTCCTGAGGAAGTCGTTCCGGTCTTCATCCGTGCGTGCCACGATTTGCTGCCGCGCCGCCTTGATGCCATTCACGAAGCCCTGCGGCGAGGAATTGGCGAACCGCGTCAGCGCGGGCGCGGCCTCATGCGCGAAGCGCGAGGCCGCGTATTTCGAGTGGCGGATGGTAATCTCCTGGAAATCCTCGACGCCCCAGAGGTTGCGGTTCTGGCAAACGGCGCGCAGGTAGAAGCTCGCCATGCCAAGGGTCTTCGCGCCCACTTCAGAGTTCCAGCAGTAGAAGCCCCGGAAGTAGAGGTCGGGGGAGCCGTCCGGCAGGCGGCCCGCCTCGATCGGGTTGTGATCGTCGACCAGGAACAGGAAGACATCGCGGTCCGAGGCATAAAGCGTGGTCGTGTCGCGGCTGATCTCGACATCGGGGTTGTACACCCCGGTCGACCAGTCGAGCACGCCCGGCACCTTCCAGCGCGTATCGCCCGTGCCATTGCCCGCGATGCGCTGCACAGCTTCGACCAGTTCATGGTCATGGATGCGGCCATAGTCGGGGCCGGTCACGGCACGCAGTTCGGTGCGACCGCCTTCGGTCTCGAAGGTCTTCACCTGCTCGGCGCGGTGGTTGGTCAGGCCGTACTGCAGGTTGATGCCCGCCAGCGGCGCAGGCAACTGCCGCAGGTAGGACGCCGGTGCGCCGACAATGCTGGCAAGCTGGCCAAAGGCCCAATGCGTGGGCGCGACAGGTTCATGCGCTTTCGGCAGCATCAGGTGCAACCGTTCGGGGTTGTCGCGCGCCGCCTCGACGCGGATGTCAGCGGTCTGCACCACCCGGCTCCGGCTGCGCTCGGAGCGGCCTTTCACACTGGCCCAGAGATCGTCGAGCGACAGATACCGCTCGTCATCGGGCCGGTTGAACCATTCGGACGACACGCGCCCATTCCGCTCACCCCGGCTCACATCCACTTTCCAGCCACCCGCCCGCGCCGGTGCGACTGGATCCAGAACTTCTACAACGCCCATCGGCTATCTCCCGCGACGGGCGCCGGGAGCCACTCTCCCAGCCCTCAACCCGTCGCCGGAAAACCGGCACTCCTCTCACTCTCAAAGCCCTGCGCCGACGAGTTAACTTCCGCGACGATGTGAATGCATGATCAGTAAAACGCAATCTGGTCCAATAAGAGGAAGAGCAAGTCTACTTGATCTTCTTAAGTTCCTGAATCTCACGGAGCGCGGCGCGTTCAAACCGCTTGATCTGCTGAGTGATCTTTTCGTCACCACCGAATGCGGAGGCGCTGCGCCGTCCATAGGAAGAAAAATTTCGCACGATCCGAACACCTTCGTCGTCACGCACCTTCAGGTGAGCGAACCGGCGATACAGGCGCTTGGTGTGTGCCTTAGTCGACGTTCCAGATGCAATATTTCGCTCGGCGATCTTGCGGGTCCGACGCATAGCTCTTTTCATCTTGCGCCACTGGCGAGCGAGGGAGCTTTCGCGAATTGCAGGCCCCGCCTCGTGGAGCGCGAAGCCAAGGTACTGTGCCGCTTTCCCCGCCACGGCGCCCGTGCCCGTAAACTCGGTCCTTTCGGTCTTGTGCGGAGAGATATCCAGCTTCTCTGCCTTGATGAGATCCATGATCTCTGCTTCGGCTGCTGCGGCGTGAGCAGGGTCGCAGATCACCAAGATGTCGTCCGAATAGCGGCGATACAGCGCACCGATGCTGTCGCAGAAAGCGCGTGCAGCCTTGTCGAAGTCAATCATGTATAGGTTCGACGCTGCTGCGCTGATGGGGGTGCCCTGAGGGATGCCTCGCCGATGCCCCTTTGCCAGTTCGGGGTTCGGGTGGAACTTGATGCCATTTGCCTTGAGTTCTTCGACGCTGGCGATCCGGTCCCGGCCATTCCCCTTGAGCCGGGAGGAGAACGTGGCGTTCGCCTTGAGTTCTTCCATATCGACGTAGTGGAAGGCGGTGATCGCCCGAAATACGCGCATCCAGTGTTCGGGCAGTGACGTTACGCCCAGCACTGCCTTCACGCGGCGCTTCAGGAGCGTGTGGTCAAGATTGTCGAAGAAGCTGCTGACGTCGAACGCCAAGATTGTGACGGGAGCATGGGTCTTGGCAAACGCAAGCACTTCCGCCGAGAAATCGTAGTTGCCGCGACCGAGGGCACGATAGGCCAGAACGCTATCGGACAGACCTGCGGCGTTATAATGGGCATCCAGCAATTTGTTTATTTCGCTGGCGTAGAACGAAAGTATGCAGGCGTCCCGGTGCGACGCATACTTGATCGGGCGGTCCTTCGAGGTGATCGTCCGTTTCCCGGTCATCGGGCATTTCTTGTAGCGTTTCTCTGACTTCGTGTAGTGAAGCAGCGGGACAAACGAGTGCTCAATCACGAAGTTCGGGTCCATTACCTTCCTAGCGAACTTCTCGCCAACGGGCAGATCGAAATGGCGGTAGCCTCTGGACTTAAACCAATCGAGCCGCATTCAGCCTCCTTATCGCAGAGTTCGGAGGACTGGCCCTGACCCTGGGCTCCGGTTTTTAGGCCGGGCGTCCCCCGAACGCACGCCACCTTCTGTCAGCGCATACGTTCAGCGTCTCACTTCCGAACGCCTCGCAGACACGGGTCTCAAAACGCGAGGTGGTATAATGTAACCGTGGAGGTCCGAGCTATGCTCAGTGTCTCATTCCGTCTGGCTCTGGTCGCAGAGATGCTGTTCGGCATCGTGCTGCCAGGTCACCATAAAGAGGTTGACAAGTTCAACGGCCAAACCCGTGAGCCATTTCTCGCGGGCAGTCACTATTTGGTGAGCAAGTTTCGGCAATTCAAGGTTGCCAAAAGACAATTTAGCCAACCCCGTTGATGCCGAGGGTACGAGAACCCGGCGGGTTCCCCGCCGGGCCCGAGGGGGAGACCCCGTTCCTCAGAACGGGATCTCGTCGTCGCGGTCGACCAGCTCGGGGTTTTCGGTCTCGGCCGACTTCGGGCGGCTCAGGAAGTCGACCTTCTCGGCGATGATCTCGCAGCCGTAGCGGTCGTTCCCCATGCTGTCGATCCACTTGGTGTAGTGGATGCGGCCGTGGACGAGGACCTTCATGCCCTTCTCGCAATGCTCCGCGACCGTCTTGCCGAGACCGTTGAAACAGGTGATGCGGTGCCATTCGGTGTCCATGACCCGGTAGCCGTTCTCGTCGCGCAGGACGCGACCTTCCGAGAGGCGGGGGCGGGAGGTGGCCAGGCTGAAGTTGGTGATCTTGGTGCCGCCTTGGGTAGTGCGGACTTCGGGGGTCTGACCGATGTTGCCGGCGAGGATGACGATGTTCTGCATGGTAAGCTCCTGTGTTTCCTGTCTTCGGGACCGTCCCTTCGACAAGACCCGGAAAAAGCCCGTCGGGTGACGCGTGCACGGTGGACGGAACGGCCACCGGAGACCCCCAGAGGACCGGGGTGGAGCGGGCAGCCCCAAAGGGGCAACACGGCCCGGACTGACGCGGGGTTGCGCGCAGGCAAGCGAACGGGATTAGGGGATTGTCAGTCGAAGGGATGGCCCGGGAGACAGAGATGCGCGGGGAGCCCATGCTAGAACCCGTCACCCTGCCAATCGAGACTGCCTGACCCCCAGTTCAGCACCTGCCTAGCGGCGAAACGACGATCACCAGCCTTTGCCACCCCTACCCTTGCCTTCCGGGAGTTGCGGCACCCTACCGCGACGGGCTATCGATACCGGAACATTCAGGACACGGACCGCACCAATGGCTGATTACGATCTCGAGGCACTGTCGCTCAGCGAGCTGAAGAAATTGCAGAAGGACGTCGCCAGGGCGATCTCCACTTATCAAGATCGGCAGAAGGCAGAGGCCCGCGCCAAGGTGGAATCTCTCGCCCGGGATCTGGGCTACTCCCTGGCCGAACTCGTCGGCACCGAGACGAAATCCTCGCGCGCGCCTGCCGCGCCGAAATACCGGCACCCTGAGAACCCGGCACTCACCTGGTCCGGTCGCGGGCGCAAACCGCAGTGGTTTGTGGAAGCGTTGGAGGCGGGGAAAACTGCAAGCGACCTGGCCATAAACTGATGCTGCTCTTCCTCCAATGCTTTGTGTTCAGCATTAGGGGAAGAGCAGCTGCCATTACAAAGCTCTGCCAAGCATCCGAATACAGCCTTGCTAGATATAGAATTTGAATGGCTGCGGTCCGCCCTCCCGCGCCGAACCCATCACAAGGATGTCGCCGACCATCTTCGCGAAGCGAACCGTTACCGGTAGCCCGTCGTTGAAGTTACACGAGTTGTAGTTAATCTTTGTCAGTCCCATGATGTCAGCAAGAACCGTCCGCATCTCTGGTTGACGATGCTTTGAGCGCAAGATCGTCACCATAAGCGGGTTGGGTGTTTCAGGCCCGATATACGTATCCAGCTGTGGGACGTAGCCGCTCGTCCAAAGGTAGGCGTTCTTCTCGTCTAAGTTTAGGGCCGTTCCCCTGATCACAGGGTAGTCGCCAGCACGGAAGAGCTTTGCGTCACCACCCGTTGGCTTGATCCGAACGCCGACGACATTCGTCCCCTTCGGCGCCGTGCGACAGAAGGCATTCCACTCCTCGTCGTTGAATGACGCCTGCCCATGGATGAAGAGCTCCTTGGGCGGTTCGGAATGCAGCTCCCGATACGCTTCGATCACAGTCCCTAGAAGCTCTTCCGCGGCGTGAGCGTTTAGATGGTACTCGTACTCGCCTGTCTTCCAAGGGCCATTCGCGCCGCGGAACACCACACCATCGCCCTCACTCAGGAACATCTGCGCCGCGCAGCAGACGTGGTTGTCGCGGTTGTTCGGGAGGTTTTTGTAGACCATCCCGATGTAGCATACCCCTTCGCGCACGTTCGACAGCCTCCAGGGCGGCCGGTCCTGAGTCTTGTAGTAAAGCCCCGTCGCGATGTTCCACGCCACCGTCGCCGGGTCTTGGGTGGTTCGCTTGGGATAGCCCGCACTGTTGGTGAACGCTGTCGGCTCGAGGGTCGACTCGCGCAGGATCTGAGATGGCGCGATCGAGAGCAAGGTCGCCTTAATGTGCCTACGGAAGTCGGGTATGTCGTCAAACACGTCCTCGATGCTCGGATCAAACCGTTCGTCCATGAAAAGGAACGACTGGGCTGACCTTGCGCGCTGCTTCTTGGGCGTTTTCCCGGCGACGAGGGTCAAACCGGTCCGCCTCGATTCCGGACGGCATCGCTCGTACACTATCTCGGGCACGACGAATATCCATACGTCGATCGATCCCTCTTCGTTGCGCCTGAATTTGTGGACGCGCTCAGTGTAGATACGGGCGACCGCATCGACGGCCTCGTGCATGTTCTGCACTCTCGTCGCGCGCTCGATGGCGTCGAACTCGACCGTCAGGGCCCTGAGCCGATCTGGATCGAACGTAACGCCGAATGTCTCTTCGAGCCCGGCGAAGTCCGCGAGATGAAGACGGTCCTTCTTCTCCGTCGGCCCGGGAGGCGGCACCTGTATCCCCGAAAGCAGCCGTCGGCTCCAAGAGCGGAAGTGGCCGATCCCTTCCGCCGTCCCGACAACCCCAATTCGAACCTCTATAGGCTTCCGTGGGCCGTCATGAGGTCCAAAGAGAAACAGGCCATCCTTTGGGTGGTGGCTCCTCTGGTCATGGCGGAAGTCGAGTTCTGGCTCATCCAAGTGATCTACGATCAAGCTTGCCTCGGGAAACCTCATGTAACGTCTCCTTCGGGCACAGCATCTTCGTCGTCAGCCCCTGGCCGACCGAGCGTGCTTTCGTCCTGCTCTTCGGCATCAGGGTCGCCCACGTCTGGAAGTGCGGTGCTGACCGGTGAGGTGAAGAGAACTGGCTCAGATGAAAGAAGCATTGCCTGGCCTGGAGCCAGCGAAACCCGAATGTAGGCTGAGTCGCCCGACATGACCTGAAGAAATGCCAGAAGCCGCCCATGCCATTGCTTGTTGCGCCAACCCTTGCAGACCGATCTGCGAAGGCGGTGCATCTTCTTCGGGTCATCTATGCGTTCGCCCTGCTCTGTATCGTTGTCCTCCGCGAAAAGGACGCGCGCCTTCAGGCGGAAGTGCCAGAAAGGCCAGTTCCGAGGAATCGCTGTTACACCATACGACCAGACATGCTTTCGGGCGATGTTGCGCAGCATCGACGACCTGCGCTCGCCTTGCCGCCCCCAAGGTACCCGTTCACCAATCCCAACCTGAGTTGGGGACACATGGAAACCATCGCCGTTGGAATACGCGTAGGCGACCATTCCGATCTTCCTGCAGTGCCGTTCCCATCCATCGCGCAGCAGGCCCGTGAGCATGTTCGACAAATCACGCCCCGCGACACCGATCTCGGGCATTCCTTTATCCACCGCATCCACAACCGGCACAGATGTCCGCAGGCGCAACTTTGCCACTCCTCCGAAGCTTTCCTCAACATCAGGCGGCGTTGCGAAAGTAATCACGCCTCGCTCATACGCGACGGCGGGAAACGACAGCCCTTGCACCCGTCTCTTGAGGACGCCGGTTTGGACCGCTCCCGTCGCCTCGTAAAAGTGGAGTTCATCGGGCATTTCCAATATCTGAATCCAATTCGAGACCAAGGACTCTGGCTCGCGCACCAGCGGAACAGCACCACGCTTTCGGAAGCTGTCCCATTGGGTTGCGACCGTGATGTTCTCACGACGGCACGTCACGTGTTGGCGGCGCAGCGTCTCGAGAAGCTTCGAGAGCCCTTCCGCCCAGCCGCTCGTGAAATCGGCAGGCGTCGCATCGCGGAGACCATCAATCTTGGCCCCCTCCTCGATCCGTAGCGGGATTATCAAGCGAGCGTCACCAAGACTTGCGGCAAGCGTCTTCGCCCTGTCTATCAGATCCATAGCGTCTTCGTTGGCGCGAGTGGCCGCGCCCGCTACCGCCAGCACCTTCGCAGCGCGGTGCTCCAGCGCCACTCCAATCTCCTTGTGCCATCTGTCTCCAGGCTCGAGGGTAAGGATCTCGGAAAAGACGCGATACCCATGCGCTTCGAGCTTTGGACCAAGCCATAGAATGAACTGGTCGTGGTCGGGGCGTGCTCCGACGAGGAACAGAGTATCCCTCTCCGCTTCCGCTTCAGCCTCCACCTTGCTGCCTGTACCTGGCTTCGGAAGCAGCGCTTGAAGGATCGAGGGAGGCTTCACGCGGCCTTCGCGCTCATCCAACGTCTCATTAAGCATCCGCTTTAGGGTACGCCCGCTCGCGGGGGTCCATAGCCTGGGATGAGCCTCTTCGATGTCAGGATGAGCGCGCAGCAGCGCCTCGAGATCTTCGCGCCCAAAGATGTTTCCTGGAGAGCGGATCGCGGGGCCACATATCTCCATGAGGTCCTGCTTCCGTTGTGGGGTCATCGCTACAGACGTTGCCAAGATGTAGCGATCTGGCGCCAATTTATCGATCTTCGCTCGCTCCTTCGACATCTCACTCTTCAAAGCAGCGATCGCAGACCTTTCGTATCTCTTGGCTTGCAGGATAGTCAGGCTTTCTGCCTGCGGCGCGTGTCGCCCATCTATTCCACCATCGGCTCCTTCGCCGAATTGCTCAAAGCGAATACCTAGAGCACGACCGATAAGATCGGCTGAAAGCGCCTCGAACTCAGAGGGCGATAAGGCAGAGAAATCGACAGGCATAGGTACAACATATCGTCATTGAGTCCAGTTTACACCCAATATTCTCCTCAAAGACATGCCGATCACTAGGGCGGTTGACGGCCAGCTGGCGCATCTATCCTGCGCCTCACCCCTCGGGAAGTGAGGCCGAAGCCTCACCCGAAGGGATCGTATTCCGAAACGATCACGACCTCGTCGCCGTCGATTTCATCGGCGGGGACAGCGCCGAAGGTTCCATCTCCTGCCTGGAAGACGACGATCGAGACCATGAGCGTGGCGGCGAGGGAGGCTGCGAAGGCGTGAGCATCTTTGCGGGACATCTGTTTGGCTCCTGTCTTGGAGGCGGGGGACCATCCCCCGCGCGACAGGACCCCGCAGGCCCGAAGGCTGGCTGACATCACCGGGTGCGTTCGGCTCGCCCGAATCCACCCGGCGGCACGGGCGTGCCCGTAGTCCGACCCCTCGCGGGTTGATCTCGAAGACGGGATTCGGGGCAAGGAAGGGAATGGCGAGCGGGGGATGGTGCCCCAACGTCAGGAGCCGATTGTTCCGTTGATGCGTGGAACGCCGCCGGCCTCCCGGCCAGGCTCTTCGTTGAAGACCTCCTTCTTGGGAGATGGATCCTTTGGCGCCCCGCGGCATCGCGGGACGAAGGTGCGATCGGTGAGAGGCCCGCCCTTCGGCAGGCCCCTCACACAATCTCAGGGCTCAGGCGGCCAGGTCCGCGCCCCCTGCCCCTTCGCCGTCGTCGGCACCGACGATCTCGAGTCGCGCGTTGCGATAGCCTTCGCGTGCGCTCCAAAGCTCGGCCGCAGTGACAGACTCCGCCAGATGCAGAAGCTCGGTGTTACCACCGAAATCCAGCAGCACGCGGACCTGCCCGGGCTTCGGTTCCTCGGCCACCTGGAAGATCAGTCGACTGTCAGCCGAATGACTGCGCATGATCGTGACGAGGATCACCCCGTCCGAGGAGAAGTTGCCCTCATGCAGCGTGAAGGAGGCCGGTGCCGTCCATGTCGGATAGACCTTGGGCGGTTCCTTCTTCACAAGGCGGCCAACGCCGTTCGAGCGCTCCCAGGCTGCGAGCTTCTTGGTGAAACGTGCCGGCGGCTTGGGACTGCCGTCGGTGTAACGGATCAGCGCCCCCAAAGGGGCTGTGTCGATGATGTTTGTTGCAGACATGATTCCTCATCCCGAATGCGAGTATCCGCATTCATCATATTGATATTGCTGTGTTTTGTGAGAGAAGGGGGCGGGTTTCCCCGCCCCCGGATGGCTCAGATCATTCCGCGGCCATCATCGCCGCGGCGCTGTCCGGCAAATCGACCATCAGGAAGGCCGGGAGATCGACATCCTCAGGCTCGCCCGCGTCCTCCCCCTGCCTTTCTCCGACCGCCTCGCCGTCGAGCGCCACGACATCAGTCCGGCGCAGGACCTCGGGCAACCAGCCGCTTCCCTTGAGGAGCCGCTCGGCTTCTGTGGCCATCTCACCCTTCTTCAGGTGATCGAGAAGCTGTGCGGTCCCCTCCCCTTTCGCCTCGCGAACAGCCTCGAGGATCCGGGCCTTGGGCACCCGGTTAAGGTAGCCATCCACCGTCGGCTCCCAACCTGCCTCGACCATGTCGAGATCGACGGCACGCGCCACCAGATCGGCATGGGCCATGCGGCGGGTCAGACCGCTGGCGGAGATGCCCGCACCGTAGGGGTTCACCTTCTCATGGAGCGCGTTGATCCCAAAGCTGAGGCAATGCGCCAGGAGCGCCAAACGGCTGCTCTGGTCGAGCAGGGTCAGATAGTCCCAGAGCGCGGCATCGTCGCCGAGGGGCAGATCGGCCTCCCAAGCGGCGTGACGCTCATCGACGAGCTTCGCCACGACGCTGTCTTTCAGATCGGGTGCCTGCGCCGACATATAGACGTGGCGCACCGAGGCTTCGAGGCAGCTGCCCGAGGCAGAGGAGGTGCGGAAGGTATCTGTCACCAGCTTCAGAAGCAGGAGCGTCAGCGCCACGTCCGGCGACCGCCCGATGGCCTCGCGCAGCGCCAGGGTCCGGTGGGCCGTCAGTTCCATGACCAGCCGCTCAGGCAGCGGCTTCAGCGCGCTGTCGTCCTCATCCTCGGTCGGATCGGCGCCGATCGGCTGACCACCCGAAGTGATGACGGTGCCCCCGGCGGAGGTCGCCGACGGTTTCCAACTGGAAACACCGACATCACCCCCCTGCCCCATCGCATCCACGCCATCACCGTCTAGGACCGCGGTCTCCTCGCGCGGCTCATCCTCGGGCCGGACATAGCCACGGTAGACCGCAAGGCTGCCACCTCGATCCAGCGTGACGAAGACGCCAGCGTGCCCGACCTCGGCCGGGTCGTAGATCAGCGGCCGCTGCTCCAGCGATTCCATCGCCATCTCGAGCTGCCCGAGCAGGGCATCGATCTCCTCGGGGTATTCGTCCTGGCCGGAGTATTCCTCTTCCAGCACACGATACTCGGCGAGGAGCGAAGCGTGGGCCGCGCTTTCCTCGTCGGTCATCGGGGCGGGATCACCGGCCAGACGTCGCAGACCGTGGCTGTAGCCGTAGGGCAGGTCGGTCGCCACCTCGATCCACTTCCAGCCCTCAGAGGCCAGAGCCTCGGCTTCCGCCTGAAGCTTCTCGGCCACCAGCCGGTCCAGAAGGGCAGGGTCCTCGAGCCAACCGCCGTCATCGCCTTGGAAGAGATCGCGCAGCACAGCGCCTCCCGCCGCCTCATAGGCATCGACACCGACGAAAACCGCGCGACGATCAGACGCCCGGACCGAGGTCTCGGTCAGCATGCGCCGGATGGCATAGGGCTCTTTGTTCCAGGAGTTCTTCACCGCATCCCAGACCTGCACCTGACGCGCGTGGTCCGGGCTCACCGTGAAGGCCATCAGCTGTTCCAGCGTCATCCCATCCTCGGCATAGACCTCGAGCAGGGCAGGGGCGACGGAGGCGAGTTTTAGGCGCTGCTTGACGATCTGCGGCATGACGAAGAAGGCTGCCGCGATCGCTTCCTCGCCCTGACCCTTCTCGCGCAGGGCCTGAAAGGCTCGGAACTGGTCCAGCGGGTGCAGAGCCACGCGCTGCATGTTCTCTGCGAGCGAGTCGTCCTCGGCGAGGATCTCCGACGCAGCATCCCGCACGATGCAGGGGACCGGCGCGGTCTTCGCCAGCCGCTTTTGCTTCACCAAGAGCGACAGCGCCTGGAAGCGACGACCACCGGCCGGGATCTCGAACATGCCGGTCTCGACCCCATCGGCATCGAGCATGGGCCGGACGTTCAAGCCCTGCAGCAGTCCGCGGCGTGCGATGTCCTCGGCCAGTTCCTCGACCGAGACGCCAGCCTTGATGCGCCGCACGTTGGACTGGCTCAGCACGAGCTTGTCGAAGGGGATGTCCCGTGAGGGGGACAGGGTGACTTTCTGAGCTGCTTTCGCCATCAGATCTTCTCCTCGACGGGCGCCGGAAGCCACTCTCCCGATCTCACTTCCCGTCACCCCTCAACCCCCCCAACCTTTCCCTCTCTTCTGCTACCGACGCATCGCCGCGTGACTTAACAGCTGTAAAGTCGCGCCGAACTTGATGATCGCTCCAAGAGACTTAACAGCTGTTATGCAGCATTTCGCCGGGACATCAGCGCCATGACCATCGGCCCAGAGGAGAACTCGCCCGCCGCTGCCTTGGATGTCAGCGCACGGAGGTAGCCACCGGGCGACCGGATGTCCGCAAAGCGTTCCAGCATAGCGACGACAACGATCGATGCCTGCTCGGGGCCCATGAACCGTTGCGCTTCTTCCCAAGCGGAAGCACTGATCCCCATGGCGGGCCGTACATGGCAAGCCGCGTCGAAAAGCTGATGCCAATGGCGGATGTCGCCTTGGTAAAAGGTTTTGAGCGACGGGCAGCCAGCGATCACCAGATGGAGCGGGATCTTTGGCACGCGTCTTGTGTCCGCTTCTTCCACGTCAGCACCAGGTGCATCCGTTTCAACATCTGGCGCGTCGGCCTCCGCCCCGCCTTTTTCCAAGGCAGGTTCAAGATCTATAGATTCTTTATTTGAATTATGATGGTGGCGCTCAGTCTTGGCACCATTGGTGTTCATTTCTTCTGTTTCAGGGCCATCAATGACGTTGCGTGCGCGATCGAGAAGGGCTTCAAGGTCGGTCCGATATGCGGAGAGCTCCTCAAGCGTGAGCTTGCGGCGCAGGGCGCGCGCTGTGAGGACAGCCTTGTCGCGAAACTGATCCCAGAGGCCGAGGCCTGGCTGGACCTCTTCTCCGAACTCCGCCAGGGCAGCAAGATCGCGCCGCATCAGGCTCACGACCTCCCGCAGTCTCCGGACACGGTCCTCGGCCTCACGCACAGCCTCTGCGGCCCGTGCCACCTCTTCGGACCGGCAGTAGAATGGCGAGAGATCGAAGCCGAAAGCCACGCGCTCTTCGCCATGCTTGCGGACATACCTCTTCCCGTTGGGGCTATCGCGGCGCATGAGCAAGCCAGCGTCCACCAGGCGGGCAATGTGCCTGCGCATGGTGGAGCAGGGCATGCCATTCAGCCGCTCGCAGATCGCCTTGTTGGACGGGAAGACGACCATTTCAGCGTTCCCGCCAAGCGCATCGTCCGGGAAGAAGCTGAGAAGACCCTGCATGACCGTCAAATCACGTTCTGTGACCCCAAAGACCGCTTGCGCTTTGGACAGTTCGCGCAGGAGTTCCCACTTGTTGATGAGCTTACCCGGAACAGATACCTCAGGCCGCTCGACCACGCGCAGATGGGCGTGCGAGATCGGCCGCATAAACGGCGAAATCGGTGTGTACTCCATGATGTCATTCACGAAGGCAAAATTTCCCTGGCCCGCGAATCGCTTTGCGCTTGCGGGAAAGGGGCCAGATCGCTACATTCAGAGGTGCGAAAACTGAGTTTTGTAGCGGGCTGGTCCCGTGCGAAACCTAAGAAAGGTCTCGTGAAGCTTGCTTCTCGGGGCCTTTTTCTTTTCTGCCTGTCTCGTGCCTCCTTTTTGGTTGTTGCTCTTCCTCAGTCTTCCTTGCGCTTCCAGCGCTCGTGAAGCTCGGCGATCAGCTGCGGGGCCTTGCCCTCAAGCCAGCTGACAAAATCTCTGTCCTCGGCCTTCAGCTCGAGCTTGAACTGTCGGCCGCGGCGCCCTGTCGCGATGGTTGCAGCCCCGACACCCGGAATGGCCACACTAGGTGCCCCTCGGGGGCTTGATGGGCGGGTCGGCCGCTCTGCCTGCACCACTGCGGCGAGGACGGCCAGGAACGCGGCGTCCGACTTTTCGTCAGGTCCACCGGAGTGAGAGGACCTGGTCTCTGCCGCTACTGCAGCGAGGTTCTCGCGGTCCACAGATGCATCGCCCAGTGACTTCTTGAGTTCCTCCCAACGAGGCCGGCCGATACCTGGCGCAGCACCTATCGCTAGGACGAGGCTCTCGCCAACCGCGCGGACGACGCTTAACAGCTGCGACACACCAGCTTCGGTAAGACCTAGAACCTCTGCCACGCCCTTGTTGGTGCGTTCCGCCTCTCCCAGGTGATCGCCATTGAGCAAGGCTGCCGCCACCAAGGCACGTTCGATGAAGCTCAGATCGCGGCGTTCTTGGTTCTCGAGCAGCTGATCCCGAAGCGCCTGATCCCCGTCCATTTCGGTGACGATCGCACGGACCTTGATCCCGAGATCCCGGCAGGCTTCAAGCCGACGCCGCCCGTAGATCAGGCTGTAGCGATCCCCTTCGAGAGGTCGCACGAGGATCGGCACCCGTTGGCCACTTCTGGAGATCGATGCCTTTAGCCCCGCAATCTCGATTTGAAGACGGTCATCCAGCCTGCCCACGGTCTCGACATGGTCAGGCTCGATCTCGAACACGCCGCCCCGCAGCCTGCGCCCCTCAAGAGCGTCGGGGGCATTGCGCAAGGTCTGCAAGGGCAGTCCCAGTTTAGGCTTTCTTGCCATTGCGTCCCCACGTGCTTTGGATGATCGCAGCGATCTCGTCGTTGACGGCATTCATGGACTCGATGGCGCGGTCGAAGGTCTGGCGCGTGAAGTCCTTCTTGTCCGCCTCATACAAGGTCTGCTTGGTCAGCCCTGCATCCGATATCGCCGTCGACTCGACCATGTGGTTGGTCAGCACCGAACGCCCGAAGAGCCCGCGGATGAAGGCGATCACCTCGGTTTGCGGGGCGTCGCCCACCTTGTAGCGGGTCGGCAGGAACCGGAGCCAATCGAACCGCAGGTTGGCGCCTGCATCGCGGATCACGCCCAGCAGGTCGGCCGTCATCCGCAGGAACTGAGACATGGACATGAGGTCAAGCATCTGCGGGTGGACCGTCACCAGGACGCCCGAGGACGCGGAAAGGGCAGACATGGTCAGGAAGCCCAGTTGCGGAGGGCAGTCGATCACGACGACATCGTAGTCACTTTCGACGCTGTCGAGGGCGTCTCGGACTCTCGCGAAGAAAGCGCGGGCGCCGCCACGCTGGATCGCGGCCGGGGTCTCGTGCTCGAACTCCATGAGCTCGAGATTGCCCGGAATGAGATCCAGGCCACGGATGTAGGTCTTCCTGATGACCTCGGAAACCGGAACAGGGTCGTCATACCGGACTGCGTCGTACAGCGTCCCGCCTTCCATGAGGTCCAGTTCAGGCTGGATCCCATGCAAGGCGGACAACGACGCCTGCGGATCCAGATCAATGGCCAGCACACGATAACCCTTGAACGCGAGTCTCTGCGCAAGGTGCGCTGATGTGGTGGTCTTGCCGCTTCCACCCTTGAAATTCACAACGGAAATGACTTGCAGCTCGTCGCCCTTACGACGGCCCGGCACGTACGTTCCCGGCTTCTTGGCGTTGGCCTCAAGGCTTTGTCTGATCTCCCAGACATCGTCGAGAGTGTAGCGGCGATGGCTACCGGCCGTCGTCTCAACGTCGGTGATCTTGCCTTCCCGATGAAGTTTGCGAAGGTAGGTATGATCGACACCGAGCAACTCGGCCGCCTCACCGCTCGTCAAACTGCGCATCACCTTCTTCGCATCGGGTGGAAAGTGCGCTGCACGTTGTGCATGCAGGTTCGAAGCCAAGAGTTCGGCGTAGTGACCAATGGCGACGTCCAGGTCTTTGTCTATCTCGGTCATGCCCCGCTCGATCCGTGGGCGCGATTTTTATGTGACCGCGCGTTATTTTTCGAGACTATTGCCTGACCGATCAGATTCGCGCAAGCACTTTCTAAATCTGGTGTCAGCCACTGCGTGACGCACAAGAGTAGCCCAAGCTCGCGGACAGGCTTGCCCATTTAGCTAGTGTGATATACATTACTGATCGTATATCCACGCAGGAGGCCAAAATGCAGGTCGCGAAATGGGGCAACTCGCTTGCCGTCCGCCTGCCCGCCGAGCTTGTTCGGGAGCTTGGCCTCAAGGAAGGCGATCAGATCGACCTGGTCAAGGACGACGGCCAGGTCAGAGTCCGTCGTCTGGCGCGCGCGGATGAGGTGCTGACGGGTCTGCGCCGGTTCCGGGGCAAGCTGCCCGCTGCAGAGCGCCTGAGCCGCGATGACGCGCATGAGCGCTGAGTTCGCGGATACGAATGTCGTTCTTTACCTGCTCGACGACGGCCCGAAGGCCGATCGCGCCGAGGTCATCCTGGGGCAGGGGCCCCGGATCAGCGTTCAAGTCCTGAACGAGACGCTGGTCAACTGTCGCCGCAAGGCTGGCATGAGTTGGGAGGAAGCAGGGGCGTTTCTCGAGGGCGTGCGCGCCTTGTGTCCCGTCGAAGACCTGACCCTTCAGACCCATGACGTCGGCCGCGCCTTGGCGGAACGCTACAGCTTCTCGATCTACGACGCGATGATCGTGGCCAGCGCTTTGGTTGCAGGCTGCACCACGCTGTGGAGCGAGGACATGCAAGATGGCTTGCTGGTGGAAGGCCAACTTCGCATCATCAACCCCTTTGCGTGAGCAGAGAGTTTCTGAGCATGGCGCTGGCCAAAGCCTTGTAATCCTTCCATGTCGTGGAGAATTTGCAAGGCATCTCGACTAAGCAAGCAGCCCCAGCCTCTCAGCCCTCTCCAGCAGCATCTTCACCGAGGAGGGTTGCCAGCTTGTCCGCCCGCGGGGCGTACGCTCGCGCATCGCTTCGAGTCGAGTGCAGATCGCCTGAAGTGTGATGTCGGGGTCCGCGCCCTTGATGGCGGCGACGATGGCGGGCAGGCGGTCGTCGGTTTCGCGGCGGCCGGCGCGGTCCAGTACCGTGGGCGGTAGGAAGCCGTCCCGCACATAGGCGTTGACTGCGCGCAAAAGGCGGCTTTGCGTCCATTGGCGCTCACGGGGCAGGGGGCCGTTGACGATGCGCAGCACGTCTTCCCAGGCCATGTCGGGCCGCAAGCGTCGTACATGGGGCACCCAGTCCTGCGCCGTCTCGTTCAGACGTTCCATGTAGCCGTCCTGCCGCGCCAGCCGGACCTTGCGCAGCGCCGCCGGATCCCGGGCGCGCAGGCCCGGGTTACCGCCGACCCTGCCTTTGGTCCGTGCGCTGGCCAGTCCGGCCTTGGTGCGTTCGCGGATCAGGGCGCGCTCGAACTCAGCGGCGGCGCCCAGGACCTGGAGAGTGAATTTGCCCTGCGGGGAGGATGTGTCGATCGGGTCCATTAGCGAGCGGAAGAAGGCGCCCTTGGCTTCCAGCCGCTCGATCACCTCCAGCAGATGCGAGAGGGATCGCGCGAGACGGTCGATCCGCACGACGACCAGCGTGTCGCCCTTGCCGATGCGTTCCAACACCCGCGCAAGCACCGGTCGCGCACGATTGCCGCCCGAGGCCTGCTCCTCGTGGATCTCGACGCAGCCCGCGGATTTCAGGGCCTGCGACTGGGGCAGGGGGGTCTGATCCTCGGTCGAGACGCGCGCGTAGCCGATCAGGGGCATAAAATCAGGCCATTTGCAGTTTCATATACCAGCAATAAACGACCGTTTTTAAACGGAAGCAAGGGCGCTCTCTAAGACCTAGGTCAGCGAAATGCCCTTGGTTTCCTCAGGCTGTGCGCGATCAGACAGATCTCGCAGGCAGTCGCGCTCGCGTGCTCTATAAGAAGTGCAGAGGTACCCCGAGAAAATCCTTGGGTAAAATGCAAAACGCGCGTATTTTGCACATATGAAGCCTCAAGCATCTGCTCCACTTGATAGTTTTGACGACCATCTGATCGGGGTGGAAGAGGCCGAAGAGAGATCGGAAGACGATCTGTGGTTCCTGCCCGGTCCGACCGAAGACGAGCCCGACGATCTGCCGCCCGGCCCCAGAGCCGAACCCCGCGAGACTGGGATCGTTGACGACTGGCGCAAAGCCGAGGCGGACAATGCCGCGCGGCTCGCCCGTGTCGCAGGTCGGCTCGGTGGGCTGGACGAGCGGTTGCGGAGGGGGCCTGAGGGCTGGCGTCACAGGCTCGCCCTGATCGAAGCGGCCGACCTAAGCTGGTTCGCAGGCGACCGTATCGGGCCGGATCGACTGGCTCTCTGGATCGCCCTGCGCCTGTCTGGAGTTCAAGACGACACTGCCGCCCTGGCACGGGTCGGATGGACGGTCCGGCGACTGACAGGAGGGCGAGGGCCGGAGGTGGACCTGGCCGCGTTCTTGGATCGCCGTGACCCCGCGAACTTGGCAGATGAGGCGGAGCCATTCGCGGATCGCGCGGGCGGTTGGCTGGACCTGATGGCGCAAGCTGCCGATCTGCACCCGATCAGCCGTGCCTGCATGGGCTTTCACATTTGGAGCTTGGCGGGTCTCGGGCAGCACGGGGACCGTATGGAGGCGGCAGTCACGGCTGCCCGGATCGCAGCCAGTGAGGGCAGAGGGGCAGTCTTCGCGCCACTGGCCATGGGCGGGGCAGGGGGCCTTCGTGCTTCAGGCCGACCCGCCGACCGTTTGATGCGCTGGCTCGACGGGATGGAAACGGCTTGCCTGAGCGCGATCCGGCACCTCGACGACGTTGAGGTATGGGCTGCGCGGGCGGAGGCAGAGATGACCTCACTCTCGGGGAGAACGCCCCAAGCCTTGCGCGCGGTACTTGCTGAATGGCCACTTGTCTCTGCCCCGATGGCCGAGACAATGACCGGCGCCAGTCGCGCCGCCGTTCAGCGTAACCTCGCTTGGATGGAGGCGCGGCACCTCATCCGCGAAGTGACCGGGCAGGGTCGATACCGGATGTGGCGTATCGTTGAAGCGCGCGAAATCGAAAGTCGGTCAATCTCGAACAGGTCAAGGAAAGTTTCGCCGAATAGCTCTTTCGAGAAGAAGGCCGGATAAAAATGCGCAGTCGTATTGAGGCTTGCTCGCGGCTTCCAACAGATAGATCGTGTCAAGAGATGGCCAAAGAGCGCCTTACTCTTGTGATTTCTTGCGACGCAGGCTGCGTCGATCAATGCCTTTGGTTTTGAGGATTTGATGCGCGCACTGCACACCGCCGACTGGCATATTGGGCAAACTCTGAACGGCTGGTCCCGTGAGCGCGAGCACGAAGTGTTCTTCGCGCGGCTCGCCGACGTCCTGGACGAGGAGGACATCGATCTCCTCCTCGTCGCCGGTGACATATTTGACAACAGCAACCCATCAGGCGAGAGCCAGCGACTCCTCTATCGGTCCCTCGCAGAGTTCAAGCGTCGGCGCCCAGAACTCGTCACCGTGATCACGGGCGGCAACCATGATCCCGCCCTGCGTCTAGAAGCACCCGCCGATCTGTTTGAGAGCCTTGATATCCACGCGATCGGGACCGTGCGCCGACAAGCTGGCGTTCTGGATGCACGAGAGCATCTCATCGCCATCCCAGGTCCAAACGGCGATCCCGCTCTTTACGTTCTGGCGATCCCTTTCCTCCGTGCGGCCGACCTCACGGGCGTTACCTTTTCAGACACAGAGACCGGGCTCAGCATTGAGGCCGCAGCACGGTCCTTCCATGCCGAAATCGTTGCAGCCGTCGAGCAGATCGTGGATGATCTGCCCCTTATCGCCACTGGGCACCTCCACTGCACGGGTGGCATTGAGAGTGAAGGCGCCGAGCGCCGGATTCTGATCGGCGGCTCGCACGCGGTACCGCCGGACATCTTTCCTCCTCGCCTTGACTATGTTGCCCTCGGCCATCTCCACGGGCCACAGAGCCTCGACGGCGGCCGCGTCCGATATTCCGGAAGTTGCTTTCCGCTCTCGGCTTCCGAAATCCGTTACAGTCACGGCGTCACGATCCTTGAGATCGATGGACGCAGTATCACGACACGCCATCGCGATATCCCCTGGCCGGCTCCGGTCCTCCGATTGCCCAAGTCAGGGACGATGAACCTCGACGACTTGGAAGCCGCGCTTCTGGAAGTCGTCGCTGTCCCAGACATGGGACTGCGACCCCTCGTCTATGTCGAACTTGCGGCCGGGCCCGACGCGCCTGCCGTGATCATAGGCAAAGCCGAAGCGCTGTTGCGCGCGCTGCCCGTCCGTCCAGCCGGCATTCGAATCCATCGTGCCGTGGATGCGGATCCAGAGAGTGCCGCCTCGGCAGCCCCAGTGATCTCCCTCAAGGACACGCAACCCGAGGACCTCTTCGTGCAAGCGTTCAGCCGCAGGCACGGCATAGCTCCTGACGATCGCCACCTTGCGGGGTTCCGCGACATTCTGGGGAGCCTGTGAGCCATGCAGATTCTCTCGATCAGCGGGGAAAACATTGCGAGCCTCGCAGAGCCTTTTGCGATCCGACTCAATGAAGGACCTCTTTCATCTGCCGGCCTCTTTGCCATCACGGGAGAGACCGGTGCAGGGAAATCGAGCCTTCTCGATGCGATGTGTCTGGCCCTCTATGGCGACTGTCCTCGCCTTTCGGGTGCTGGCACTCGGGAAAGCGTCGAGGACGTCGATGGTCAAGAACTGAAGTCCAACGACCCCCGCATGGCACTTCGCCGTGGAGCTTCCAACGGTTTTGCCCGCGTAGTGTTCCGGGCGGTCGACGGAGAGGACTATGCGGCGGAATGGATGGCTCGCCGGGCGCGGGGAAGACTGGATGGGCGGCTGCAGGCAGTAGAGCGGAGCGTGATGCGGCTGTCGGACAAGCAGGTTCTCGCGACGCAAACCTCCATCGTGAACGAGCGCATCGTCGAGCTGACCGGTCTGACATATGATGAGTTCCGGCGGACAGTGCTCCTTGCGCAGGGCGATTTCGATGCCTTTCTCGTTGCAAAGACGGGTGACCGGGCTGCGATCCTCGAAAAGGTGACAGGCACCGAGATCTATCGAGCGATCTCGCGGAAGGTCTTCGAGCGTTATGCGGAGGCGCGGCGCTCGCTCGACTCGCTCGAAACGCGGCGCGGCGAGCACAGGCTTTTGTCCGGGGATGAGCGCGAAGCCCTGTCCGCGCAGATTGGGGAACTGCGGGACCTCCAAACCCTGGATGGCAAGGAACTTCAGCGGATCTCGGCCGAGATCGCCGTGTATGAATCGCGGGACGAAGCCCATACGAAAGTCACCAAAGCGAGGCAGCGGGTGGCAACAGCGCAAACAGCGCTTGAAGACTGTGCAGAGAACCAAGCTTGGCTCAGGGAATGGGAAGGCGCGCGTGGCCTGCGCAGCGAGGTTAAGGAACGGGAAATCGCGGTCAAAGCTCTCGGCGATGCTTCAGCATCACGCGATGACCTCATCATCAAACATGATCAGCAGGATGCGCTGGTGAAGGAAGCGAACGTCGCGGTGCAGACGGCAAAGGCCGATCACGACGCGGCGGAAGAGCTGTTCAAGAAGCTCGGCCCGGACTGGACACGCGCGACGACCCTCGATGGGAACATGAGGACCGCAGAGGGCGAATTACGGGATGCCGAGGCGAAAATCGCCGATGCGGCCGAACAGGCAAGACAGGCGGATGCTGTTTCGCAGGACCTGGAGAGGGACAAGAAGGCGCTCGAGGCGGCTGTTGCGCGGGAGAGCGCCACCCTCGAAGCCGTCGTCGGCCACGAGACGTTGTTGGCGAACTGGACGATGCTCGAGGGTCGCCTTCAGGATCGTATCGAGGCGGCCACCAGCCTGGCAGCATGGTTGGTCGAGAAAGCGGACCTGACAGACTCGATAGCGATTGACGTCAAGACGAAGACGACCGCGCAGGACGCGATCAGGAGGGCCGACACTACCGTCACGGCTGCCCACGAAAGGCAGGATCAGGTTGCGGGTGAGCGCGAGGCGTTGAGGTCCGCTAACCCGTCCGCCAGATTGGTGCGTCTGTCACAAGCGGCGACGGAACTGCGCGCTGTGCAGGGCGCTGATCGAGAGGTGGGCGCTGCACGAAGCGTGATCTCCGGGAGTGAAAGGAAGATCGCAGATGCGCGCGCACAGCTTGCCTTTGCGGTCGCGGCGAAGGCGATTGCGACCACAGAGGTCGAGGCCGCCCGGCAAAGGGTCGAAACGCTCAGGCGTCCGGTCGCCAGTGCTGCGGCCGCAGTCTCGGCCGAAGCTGCGCGCCTGCGGCAGCATCTCCGGGATGGAGAACCGTGCCCTGTCTGTCAGTCGCTCTCTCATCCTGTGATGCAGGACAGCGCCTTGGCGCAGCTTGCGGCCGAGCTCCGCTTGCAGCTTGAGACCGAAGAGAAAGCGTACTCTGCGGCGATGGACGCACTCCGAAACGCCGACGGAACAGCGGCCGAAGCCGAGAAAATTAGCGCCGAGGAGACGGCGATCAGGCCAGAGCTCGACAGTCGCCTCGCGAAGGCCATCGAGGCTTTCACCGAAGCGCGCGGCCTTCTGGACGGCACCGCTCTCGACAACCGGCTCCCGCGCGAGCCCGGTGTCGGTGATGTCGTATATGCGCAGCTTGTCGTGACGATCGGCGAGTGGCGCAAGAAGCTGGAGCAAGACCGGGACCGCCTCGAGGAGGTCGACAGGATTCATGACGACGCGGCCAGGGTGATCGATGCACAAGGGCGTGAGATTGCACGCCTTGAGGCACAGATCCGCGATCTTGATCAAAGGATGGCGGGATCCGGGTCAAGGATCGAGAAGCTGTCCGCGAATATCGAGACTGCAAGAACAGCGGTCGAGCAGATCGACACCCGGGTCGGACCAATCCTCGCGGCGCTTGGCCGCGATGTGGAAGCGTTCGGCGAGGGCGCAGAGGACGTGCTAAGCGAGCTGCAAAGGGCCGTCTCCGACCTGACGGAGGCGCAGCGTCGCCTCACCGACTATCGGGCCCGGCTTGCAGAGCTGGGGCCCGACATCGCCCGAGCTGCGGCTGAGCTCGCAGTCGCAAGGCGTGCAGAAGCGGATGCCACGGCTCAAAGGGATGCGCGGACCAAGAACCTCCATGCTCTCAGAGAAGAAAGGGCATCGCTGCTGGGCGGTGAGCCTACGGAGGTGCACCGGACGCGGCATAACGATGCGCGAAAAGATGCGCTACTCGCACTCCAGCGCGTTGAAGCCACGGCCAGGCGCGAAGCGATCGTTCTCGCCGGCTTTGAAAGTGCGCTAGCCGCCGCTTGCCAGACCGTTGGTCAGGCTGAAATCCGTGCGAAGACCGCTGAGGAGGCGCTTTCGGCCGCGTGCGCTGCCGCGGGTCTGTCTTTTGAGCGCGTGATCGCACTTCACGCAGCCTCCGACGCAGAGGTCACTTCCCTCCGCGAACAGGTCCAAAAAGCACAAACTGAAAAGACCGAAGCCGACGGCGCGCTCAAGGAGCTTGAGTCTGCCTTGATTGCCATCGAAGAAAAGGGGCTTCCAGACAAACCTCGGGATGAGCTTGAGGCCCGCAAAGACGAGGTCAATGCCGCGGTCGAGAAACGGGCCCAAGAGATCGGCGGGTTGATCGAGCAGCAGTCAGCAGACCTTCAAGCGCAGGAAAGGTTGAAGGGCCTTGAGACCGAGATCAAGGAGGCCAGCGCGACCGCCGATACATGGCTCGCGATCAATGACGCCATCGGCTCTGCGAGCGGAGATCGCTTTGCCCAGATCGCGCAGGCCGTAACCCTTGGCCTTCTCGTGGAGCGTGCGAATCTGCACCTAAGGGACCTCAAGCCACGGTACCAGTTGGAGGTCGCCGCGTCTGACCTAGCGCTTCTCGTCGTTGATCTCGACATGGCCGGTGATCGACGCACGACGCGCTCTTTGTCGGGTGGCGAGAGATTCCTTGTTTCTCTGGCGCTCGCTCTGGCCCTTTCGGGCATGGGGACACATCGTGCCTTGGCCGGTACCTTATTCATTGACGAAGGCTTTGGGTCGCTGGACTCCGATAGCCTCGATCTTGCCATTGATGCCTTGGAGCGACTGCAAGCGCAGGGGCGAACCGTGGGCGTGATCAGCCATGTACAGGCAATGAAAGATAGGATCCCGGTTCAGGTCGAGGTGATCAAGACAGGCGGAGGGGCCAGCGAGGTTCGATTGAAGGTGGCGTAAAGAAAATGTTTGAAACGTGAAGATTCTTTTGATGGTCTTCGCCAGATTGGGGCAGTGTGCCTACGTCGCCGTGCTGTAGAGAAATCCCTTCTGATCGAGCATTCGGGGCGCTTAAGAGAAAGCAGGTTCTTGAATGAGTTGAGGCGTAACGGCTACATCTAATGCTGGTTCAAAAAGTGCAGTCCTCTCTGGGTCGGTGCGGCAACGGATTAAGCCCGATTGGCGCGAACACCGTTTTGAGCGAGGTGTAGTCAACCGAGCCTGCCGTTTCGGCCACATTGCCGTTCCCTCATGATCGGACGATTTCTCCCGCCATCATGGCCCGCCCATGAACGGCGAGCGTCGCGATGAACCTTGGGCAGCCGAACTTCCGGATGACATCGAGAACGCGAGCCTTGTAAGCAGTTTGCCCGATGAGGCGTAGCATCTGGCGCGGCTCGATTCCCTGCCACCGGCCAGCCCGAATGAGGTAGAAGCCCGTCGGCTTATGTGGCCCCTCGCTTGCGTCCGTCGAAAGACGCAAGCATTCTCGCCTTACAGGAGAGAGAAAATGGCCAAAGATCTGTTAGGTTGGGCCGCAGAACAGCCCGACTGGGTGAAGGACTGCCTGCGGCGGATCGCCATCGCGGCGGATTATTCAGTAGAGCAGGCGGACGCCGACTGCATCCTCGACAACGTGCGTGCCGCGGCGAGGGCTGCCTCGCCCGTTCACCCCATGATTTCCATCGATGCTTCACATATCGGAGGCGGATTTCGGGAGGCGCAGCGAACCGTGCTGGTGCAGCTTGGTCCGGTGCAGAACATCGACCGGCTCGCCGGTGACCAGAAGCTGCGCATGGCTGCAGTGGGTATCACACTGGTGTATGGGGAGAACGGGAGCGGGAAGAGCGGATACACACGCATTGCCAAGCGGCTGTGCCGCAGCCTCACCGCGGACCAACTGCGGGGGAACGTCTTCGACCCCACCGGCGGGCCAATGCGGGTGCAGGTGCGTTATAAGGTCGGCGACGATGCGGTGACCGACATCGAGTGGGATCCCGCGACCCCCGCACCCTCGCAGCTCCGTCAGATTTCAGTTTTCGATAGTCACAATGCCCGACTCTACGTCGATGGCGAGAATAGGATCGCCTACCTTCCCCGCGAAATTGCGATCCTCGAGCACCATGGCGAACTGTGCCAGAGGATGGCCGCGAAGTTCTCCGAAGAAGAGAAGGCCCTCGCATCGCGGCTGCGCGTCCCGCTTCCCGCAGGCTACACCTCAGGTAGCACTGTGTCACTGACGCTCGCTAAACTTCATCCAAAGGTTTCGTTGCTGCCGACAGAGGACGAACTTCGCGCGCTATCTGAACTTTCCAAGACGGAAATAGAGGAACTCGCCCGACTGGAGGCAGAACTCGCAGCCGATCCTGTCGCCTTGGCTGCGACGCGCCGCCGCGCCGTCGCAGTCTTGAAGCGTGTGTGCGAAGTGCTGGGTAGCCTTCGAAGCGGGCTTTCGGATACTATTGGCGAGGCAATCGTATCCGCACGCCGGGAGCTCGTCCAGGCTGAGGAGGCTGAGAGGATCGCAGCATCCGCCAGCTTTGCGGACGAACCCGTCGCGAATGTCGGCAGCCAGGCGTGGCGGATTCTGTTCGAGGCAGCGCGCAAGTTTGCTGCCGCTGGAGCGGAGTCAGCGCCCGAGCGTCTGCCGGAGACGGCCGACGACCTTTGCCTCCTGTGTCTCGAGCCGCTCACCTCGTCTGGTGCCGACCGACTAGCGCGCTTCAACGATTTTGTGAGTGGGGAGGCCACAAAGCGCGCTGACGCAGCGCACAAAGCCCTTCAGGCGCTTCTTTCGCAAGTCGAGCAGGTCAAAGTGCCCGAGGTTGTGGTCGTGGAAGAGAGCCTAGCGGCCTACGGCCAACTCGACGCCACGCGTGCGGAAATCGTAGCCGAGATCATCAGGATCTTGCGCGAATTCGAGACCAGGCGAGCTTCTCTGCTGGACGAGACGGCGAACCCGGCGCCCGCTCCGGATGTCGCCGCGCTCATCGCGACGTCCTCCGCCGAACTCGCCCGCCTAGAGGAGGAGGCCTCGTCGCTCCAACAAAGCGCCTCCCACACCCAAACGCTGGATGCCATGCGGGCGCGGCTCGCCGAACTCAAGGACCGGGCGAAGCTCGCGAACGACATCGAAACGGTCGTGCAGCGTCTTCGGGACGTCGGGGAGCAAAAATCGCTCGCGAGCTGCCAAACACAAGTAGCGACTCGTTCGATCTCAACGCAAATCACCGCCCTGCGTAAACAGCTCGTGACCGAGGAGTTGGAATGCCGGATAGCTGAGGAGATCTGCTCGTTCGACCTAAACCACCTCCCGTTCAAGGTCAGCGATTCGAGTTCGGGCGGCAAGAGCCTGTTCTCGGTGGGTCTTCACGGCGCCGGTGCCGTGAAGAACAACCAGGTCCTTTCGGAGGGTGAGCAGCGAGCGCTGGCGCTCGCCTGCTTCCTCGCTGAGATCGGAGGCTATGACCCGCGCTACGGTATCATCATCGACGACCCGGTGTCCTCGCTCGATCACCTGCGCATTCGCAAGGTCGCCCAACGTCTCGTCGCCGAGGCGAAGAAAGGGCGGCAGGTCATTATCTTCACGCACAATCTGGTGTTCTTCAACGAGGTGGTGTCGGAGGCAGCTCGAGTCGGGGACGCTGCACCTCTGATAAAGTCGGTCGTGGCCAAGACCCAGTCCGAGGGATTCGGCGTGATCCGCGAGAACAGCGAGCCGTGGGTTGCAGACCTAAACGCACGGATTGATAGGTTGCGCAAACGCGCCACGGAGCTCAAGTCCGTAACGAACTTCGACACAGACGAATACCGCCGGCAAGCAAAGGATTTTTACTCGGACTTACGCGAATCTTGGGAGCGGGCCGTTGAGGAGCTTGTCCTTGCTAAGACCGTGGTGAGGTTCGTGCCGGACGTGATGACGGGCCGATTGAAAGACGTTACGGTCACCGACGAAGACTACCGGATCATCTTCTTCGCGATGAAGCGAGCGTCCGAACGGTCAGGCCACGACATGTCTGCCGGTAGGGACATACCGCAGCCGTCCCCGGACGACATGGAGGCAGACCTGAAGATGCTCGACGATTTCAGGATCGAGCTCAAAAAGAGGAACAAGGAGACCTCCGACAGGAGATCCGCGCTCGAGAACCCGGTAAGCGCAAAACTGATTTAGGGAGCCGTGGATTGATCGGGTAAACGGTTCGGATGTCCGCTTCCGTCGAGTTTTGATTTGGATGGTGCTCGGCCGCGAAACTACCAAAGTGGTCGTTAGTCGGTACCGCTACGTAGGCCTAGTTCGCGCCTACGAGGCGCTTCGTGCTGCGGGCCGCATGACTGGCAGCTTCGGGCTGGGAATGACGATCTCGCATTACGATACAGGTGAAAGGCCCGTTCGATACGGGCAGAAACCGAAGTTACACTGGTCTTGGGCAAAGACGCTCTCGGCTTTTCATACTGTGCTAGCGGAATTCTCAAAGGTACCCAAGCATAGCTGTTTCTCAATCACCGGCTGATCTCGCCTGACATCACAGCACGCCCATGAACGGCGAGCGTCGCGGTGAACCTCGGGCAGCCGAACCGTTGGATGACATCGAGAACGCGAGCCTCGTAAGCCGCCGGCCCGATGAGCCGACACAGGTCTGAAGCGTGAAACTGCCGGTTGCCACTTGGTGCAGCCTTGATCTGGTCGTGCAACTCCCGCTGCCGTGGATCAGGCGCTTGCTCCGACGTTGAAATAGGCGCAGCCTCCGGTCGGATCCCCGTACTAGGTGACGTTCGCCAGCGACGCATGAAACCGAGCAGGAACCCGGCCGGAACCTTGTCGTTCCCTCGCGCCAGGTTGAAGGCCAGGAAGCGGTCCCAGAT
>NZ_JAAKGP010000021.1 GCF_011043545.1 Rhodobacter sp. SGA-6-6
AGGCGGGGCGCGGCCAGGTCGAGGCCATGAAGGACGACATGTCTGCTGATGGGCGTGAAGGCATGCCTCGAAGAACCCATTGGGTCAGGGGGCACCATATGAAAAGCAGGTCGGGTAAGCTCGTCTGGCGCATGCCCCATCTTCGCGGCGCCGGCCCGCTGATCCCCCAGCTGCGGCATGTGACGGGCTCTACCTCGGCCAGAGTCTTAGCGACGACTCCCCAAGCCAATGACGACTAAACGATCCCTTGGGCTGAACCACACACCTTTCGAAAGCGCGGCCCATAATGGTCAGTCGAGGCCTACCCATGCTGCGTGGTCGCTTGTCTGAAGCAGCCGTTCGACTGGTGGCGCAGCGAAACCCCGGTCATGATGGTATCGACGCCGACAAATTTGCCGTTCGCACTCACTGAGTTTCGCGCACCAACCACACCCTGACCGCTTCGAGCCGAATTATGCCCGACTTCAACGACGCCCCAATCGAAAATCCCGAGCAGGACCGCTTTGGATTTGACCCGTTCGCTCATTCCATCGCTCGCTGCATCCTCGCGCTCAAGCGCCCATTGGGTAGTGTGGTAGCGATCCATGGTCCTTGGGGCTCGGGCAAGAGCAGTGTCATCAACCTCGTTCGCCACCACCTCGCACAGGATCCCAGCGCGCCCGTCGTCGTATCAATCCAAGCATGGTGATACCGGACTGAGGACGCGCTCGCGATAGGCTTTTTTCAAGAGCTCTACGCGACGCTGAGTAAGGAGCTACCCAAGGGCGAGAAAGCCAAGGACGCCTTGGCCAAGCTCGGTGGGCACATTGCTGGCGCCGGCCAGCTCCTGGGGGCTGCGGCAGGTCTTGTGGCGGGATCAGTCGCGGAGGGAGCGGTGAACGCCGTGTCCTCTACTCTCGCCAACTACATCCGTACGGACACGAACACGGAGGCGCTCCAGCGCCATGTGGCGGATGCCTTGAGGGATCAGGACAAGTGTTTCCTTTTCGTCGTCGATGACCTTGATCGACTTACCCCCGACGAAGCGCTGGTGGTACTGCGGCTAATCAAGTCGGTGGACCGACTACCGAACGTGGCCTACCTCTTGTCCTATGACCGGGAGGTGACCGAGAAAGTGGTGGCCAACCGCTATCCGTCCGAAGGCGCGCACTACCTCGAGAAGATTGTGCAGGCCGGGTTCGACTTGCCTGAGCCTGCCCCCATGCACCTTCAGAAGTTGTTCCTCGAACAGATCGAGCCGCTGTTCCTGAAGGATGATGGTGAGAGCTGGCTCGACAGCGACGACACGCACCTCATGAACCTGTTCTTCGAGAGCATCTATCCGGAACTGAGGACGCCGCGAGATGCGGTGCGGCTCGCCAACTCGCTCACTATCACTTGGGGTGCGGTGAGGGGCGAGGTCCACCCTGGCGATTTCGCAGTGCTTGAGGCGCTGCGGCTCTTCCGGCCTGCCGTTTACCGCGCAGTGCGGACATCAAAACACCGCCTCGTCGGTACCAGCGGCAGCGACCGCCAGACCCAGGATCTGGCGAAGGAGTTGGAGGAGCGACTAATCGGCAGCGTGCTATCGCAGGACAGGAAGCGGATCAGAAATGTGCTGATGCGACTCTTCCCTCGGCTTCAGGCCATCTGGTCGAACATGCACTACAGCAGCGAGGAGGCCTGGACCCGCGCCCGGCGCTGCCCGCCGGTCCGAAGATCGTCCTGACCGGCGGTCTCGACTTCAACGATCACCGGCAGATCTGGGACCTGCTCGACAAGGTGCGGGCCAAGTATCCGGACATGGTGCTCCTGCACGGCAAATCGCCGCGGGGTGCCGAGTTCATCGCCTCCCGCTGGGCCGATCACCGCAAGGTGCCGCAGGTCGGCTTCGCGCCGGACTGGACGAAGCACGCCAAGGCCGCACCGTTCAAGCGCAACGACGCGATCCTCGACACCATGCCGCTCGGCGTCATCGTCTTCCCGGGCACCGGGATCCAGGACAACCTTGCCGACAAGGCAAGGAAGCTCGGCCTGCGGGTCTTCGATCGTCGGGGCAGGGGTGGTGCGTAAGCGCCACCTTTCTGCTCTTCAGCCAGGACGACAGGCATCGAACTGCGCAGCGGAATGCTGCGCATCCCCTCCCAAGGGATGCCCGATGCCTTGACGCAATCGCCCTTTCGGGCTCTTTTCAACCCTAGGAAGAACCGGCGAAACAGCTCAGTCGCAGGCGGCGCGTATCCCTGATCGGCCTGTCGTGATCCCCCCAATCCGGACCGCGGAGGCTCCCATGACGCTTATCCTGCTCGCCATTTCCGGCACGATCACCCTTTGCATCATCGCCTGGCATCTGGCGATCTACGCTCTTCCCGTCATGGTCGGCCTGACGGTCTTCCAGGGGATCCATGCGGCCAGCGCGGGAATCGTGCTGGCGGGACTGGGCGCCATCGCCGCCGTGCTGCTGTCGGTCGGCTTCGTCATGGCTGTGATCGGCTTTTCGCGGAACCCCTGGCTCCGGATCGCGGCGCTCAGCCTCTTCGCCGTTCCGGCAGCCATCGCGGGCTACGCGCTGATCCATGGCGTCACGAAGAACGCACTCGATCCCGGCCTTGGGCTGACGCTTCTCAGTGGCGTTGGCGGGCTGGTCGTCGGGGTCGCGGCCATGACCAATCTGAACCCCGTCGGCAGTGCCGCTCCTGCCCGGTAGGCTTGGGCCCCCGGGGGCCAGCCGGTCTTCAGGTGCCCGGCTTTCCGGCCAGCCTCAGCGCTTCGGTGAAGACGCCATAGGGCAGGACCAGCGACAATGGCGCATTCGGCAGTTCGAGCGCGCCATAGGATTTATACCAGTCGGCCGCGCGCTGATCCTTCGCGTCGATCAGGAGCATCGTGCCGCCCACCTGTGCCGAGACCTGGATGCAGCGTTGCGCTGCCAGGATCAGAAGCTGGCCGCCGAGGCCATGTCCCTGACAGTTTGTGCTGACCGCCAGTCGCGCCAGCCGGAAGCCGCCGATCGGATGGCGGCCCGCGCCAGCTGGGCGGGCGGTTGCCGGCACCAGGCTGAATTCGACCTGGGCCGGGCTGAGCGTGTAGAAGCCCCGGACCGTCACCCCGTCGGCCTGATCGACGGCGACATAGGTCTTGGCCGCGCCGCTCTCATGCGCCTGCCGGGCATGGCGCGCGAGAAAATCGTTCAGGTCGGTCTGACCGCAATCGAACCCCTTGCGGTCATGCGCCTTCGAGACGGGTTCTTCCCGCCAAGCGCCGAAGGTCATTTACGGAACGACAGCGCCCTGGCCGCGGCCACGAGGCGCGCGTTCGGCGACGGAGGATTGTCGAGAAGGTCCATCATGAAGCGGGTCTGCTCCTCGTCCAGCGTCAGGCGCTCGGACTTCTCGATCACCGCTTCCGCCGCGATGAGCGCATTGCGCAGCACGAAATCCTTCAGGCTCGTCCGCTCCAGCGCCGCGGCCCGCATGAGCCGGGCCTTCTCGGCGGGCGGGATCTGCATCGGGAAGCGGCTGGTGTTCTCTGTGGCGGCTCTGGGCATCTGGCAATCCTCCGGCATGATTCAATATGGCGATCTCGGTTCGTCGAGTCAACGATGGTTCATTGAAAGCACATTGGGCGCTGATTGGGTCAGGCCACTTGATCGATCATGTCGCTTCAAAGGCGGGTGACACCTGCGGGCGATCCCAAGAGGGCGCATCGCACCACCGGATCGACCCGGCGGCTGCGCTTTGGTGTCTTCGGGGCCCCGAGCAGGGCGGGCAGGTCGACAGGCGATGCCCGTCCCTTTCTGGCTCGTGGCCCGGCGGGAAGTTCATGTTCGGCAAATCTCGGGAAGGGCCGATAGCGATCCCGCCGACGCCGGTCAGGTTCCGTTGTCAGCGCGCGCGGACCTGCACCTTCACGCCCTTGCCGCAAGACTGGACCTCCTCGGCCGGGCAGCAGGTGGCAGTGCAATTCAACATCCTGCATGCGGTTGCCTCTCTTGCGCATCCCGGCCTGTCCCGGGCGGGCGCTTTGGATGGTCGGGTGAAGGGCAGGGTGATCGGCCTCCCGAAGTGGCATGCGACGGGTCCAACCCGATGTTGCCGACAAGGATGATGCCCTGCATCCGTCTCCGCCGGGCTTTCGGCGGAAAGACCATCCCTCATCCTTGGCGAACCCCTAAGTCCGTGCCGTTTCCACCAGCAACCCCCGCGGCTCCGGGCCGTGTTGGCGCGTGCCGCGCCTGCCCGCACCACCCCGGGTCTTGGGGGGCAGGCTGCCGCCGAAGGGGCGGCAGTGCGGGTGTCTCCAGACGGCCTTTTTCCGGGGCTCGTCGGAGGGACGGTCCCTCCGGCTCGAAGCAACGGAGACTTGAAAATGCAGAACATCGTCCTTCTCGCCGGCAACATCGGCCAGGATCCCGAGACCGGCAGCACCCAGGGCGGCACCAAGATCACCCACTTCACCCTCGCCACCTCGCGCGCCCGCTACTCGGACGGCCAGGTCCTGCGCGACGAGAAGGGCTACCGGGTGCAGGACACCGAATGGCACCGCATCACCTGCTTCAACGGCCTCGGCAAGACGGTCCAGCAGCATTGTGGCAAGGGCATGAAGGTCATGGTGCGCGGCCGCATCCACTACACAAGTGGACCGACGCCGCCGGGGGCGACCGCTACGGCTGCGAGATCATCGCCGAACAGGTGGACTTCCTGAGCCGGGCCAAGGCGACCGAGACCGATCACGGGAAGTTCATCGACGACGACGACATCCCGCTCTGATCGGGAGGCCCGGAAACCCGGCGGCTGAAGCCGCCGGGTTTTCCCATGCTCGCACCGGATCGCCCCCGGCGGCGCAGGATTTCCGGCCGGATCGACCAGGCAGAAATCCTTACGAAAGGGGGGCACGCCACCCCTCTCAAACTCTCCCCATGAAGGAGGGGGGCACGCCCCTTCCTTCAAACTACCTTCCCAAACCCATCGTCCTCTCCCATCTTCCACGACTTGTGGTCCACCAAAGTCCATTGCCGCGAACGGAAGGCGAGGTGTGGGGCGAATCGGGAAAGCGATGTGATGAGGCCGGAAGGTGCCCACGCACCGATTTTGGCTCGATTTACTGCGGCAATACGACTTCTCTATTCGGATCGCGTCACATGCGCGACCGCGAACTCGGCGCCGCAGCGTTGATACATATTATAGTTGATAAACTTAAAGTATGTAAATCGCGATCTTCCCGCGCATGGACATGCGCAAACTGGTCGGCCGGAATCTTGCCCGCCTGCGTCGGGAGAGAGGCCTGACGCAGGAGGAACTGGAAGTGCGCTCTGGCCTCAGTCAGCAGTATCTCAGCAGCCTGGAACGCGGGCGACGCAACCCGACTGTCATCACGCTCTACGAGATCGCGCAGGCGCTCGAGGTCAGTCACGTCGAACTTGTCAAACCAGATGACCAAGACTGAAGAGCACTCCCGCGAGGATCACGCTTCTCTTCGAGGTCGGCACATGGCCGCCACAGGATGGGATCAGAGGAGCCGACGGAACAATCTATAATGCGACATCGCAGCGGTAGTCTGCAGCGGTCAAGTCGTATTTGCGCACTCGCCGTCCCCCGTCCCCTCGCGGGGAGGTGCTTCGGTCAGGAATCCCCTGGCCGAACTCGTGTCATGGGGAGGCAGGCTGCCGCCGTTCACCCCAGTCGAATTCTGTTCCATCAATCCACATGCGATGCAGGATCACCGCGATCTTCCGCGCAAGCGCAACGACAGCCTTCTTGCGGCCGCGCCGCCGGGCCACCTGCATGGCCCAGGCCTTCAGTGCTGACCACCGCTTTACTCTTGCCAGCAGGACCTGCGCAGCCTCGTAAAGCAGGCTGCGCATCATGGCGTCGCCCCATCGGGAGATCCGGCCTGTTCGGTCGACATCGCCGGATTGGTGCTTGCGGGGCGTCAGGCCGAAATGGGCACCAACCGTCCTGGACCGGATGAAACGCGAAGGAACGTCCACGGTGGCACGGAAGGTCAATGCGACCATCGGGCCGACGCCGGGCACCGTCATGAAACGCCGTGTCAGCTCATCTTCCCGCGCTAGGCGAACAAGCAGGTCATCGAGGCGAAGAAACTGTTCCCACAACCCGCGTCTCGCCAGGAGCAGGGCATCCGAAACCCCATGCAATATGGTGTTCTCGGTCAGTTCGCGAACGCGCGACTCGAAGTCCCTCTTCGTGACCCTGCCGATCTCATAGCCGAAATCGCGGATCACTCCCCGGATTTCGTTCTCGACATCCTGCAACTTGTTCCGCAGCAACTGACGGGCGGCGAGGACGGCTCGCAGGCGGCGGCTGGTCGCCGTCTTGACGTGGACGGGTTTGAACAAGCCAACCCGCATCATCTGTGCGATCCCTCGCGCATCATGCCGATCGGTCTTGTTCAACTGCGCCGCCAGCGCCGCCTTCATGTGGCGGGTTTCAACGCAGACCGCTGCAAGGTCTGCCTCGACGAGTCCGCTGTAGATGTGTTGCGACAGCATACCGGCTTCCAGGCCGATGCGGACGACAGAAAATGGCAACGCCAGGATGTGACGCACGATGTCGTCTGGATTTGACGAGAGCTTGGCTTCATGGACGACCTTGCCGTCCCCGTTTACCGCGCAGAGGTTGACGCTCCGAGCCGAGACGTCCAGGCCGATGAAGTGATCTTCAGGCATACCGAACCCTCCAGAATCAAGGACCGGTACTTCTCTTAGCCAATCTCTGGCGTCCTTTGTAAACTACGGCCAATTTAGTCGTCCCGCCGATGACGAGAGCGCTACGCGCAGGAACTTTGGCAAATCGACGTGTCGGTCTCGACACAACGTCCGATTTGCCCGGCGCAGCAGTCTTCCATCAGAAACCGCACCAGACCGTTCAGCGCCTCGAAATCGACGCTGTAGAGGATCGACCGGCTTTCCCGGCGGGCGTTCACCAGTCCTGCGCGTTCCAGTTCCTTGACGTGGAAGCTCACGTTTGAGGCGCTCACTCCCGCCTGGTCCGCGATTACCCCGGCGGCCAGTCCTTCGGGACCGGCAACGACCAGCAGCCGCAGGATGCGCAGGCGGGTTTCCTGTGACAGAGCCCCGAAGGCAGCGAGGGCTTGACGCTCTTCCATATTTCTACAATCCTAAAAGTGTCGAATCAAAAGGTATCGCAGATGACCATCCAAGGCAACCTCGGCGCGCTGACCGGCGCGGTCGACCCGGAAGACATTACCATCGGTGAGCTGCTGGCGGCGCTGGACGGCGCAGCCGATCTGCCACTGGTGTTCAGCTATGACGGCCAGGACGTGAAGCCCGGCTACCACGTCACCGAAGTCAAGGCGGGCCGCTTCGAGGCGCTGGACTGCGGCGCGAACCCGGAAAGCTGGACCGAGATCTTCATCCAGCTCTGGGACGTGAACGAGGACCGCGCCCATATGCCTGCGGGCAAGTTCATGAAGATCATCGGCAAGGTGATCGAGCACGTCGGTCTGGATCGCGGCGCGAAGCTGACCTTCGAGGTCAGCGACGGGGTGCAGCCGATGCAGCTTCACCGGGCCGCGCTGCCCCGGATCGAGGGCGGGCAGGTCCGCGTAGCGCTCTCGCCGCGCCCAGCAAGCTGCAAGCCCCGCGACCGCTGGCTTCAGGAGCAGAACAGCTGCCCGGCCCCGTCCGGCGCCCAACCCTGCTGCGGGTGATCGCCATGTCCGAGCAATCCTCGCGCGTGTTCAACGTGCTGTTCCTTTGCACCGGCAACTCGGCGCGGTCGATCGTCGCCGAAAGCGTCTTGCGCCAGGACGGCGGCGGGCGCTTCCGGGCCTTCTCGGCCGGAAGCCATCCGAAGGCGGAAGTCCATCCGACCGCCTTGCAGGTGCTGGAGAACTTCCACTACCCGACCGATGGCCTGCGCTCGAAGAGCTGGGACGAGTTCGCCCGCCCGGACGCGCCGGTGATGGATTTCGTGTTCACCGTTTGCGACAACGCGGCCGGGGAGGTCTGCCCGTTCTGGCCGGGCCAGCCGATGACGGCGCATTGGGGGATCGAAGACCCCGCCGCTGCGACCGGCACCGAGCTTGAGCGCAAAATGGCCTTCGTCAATGCGCTGCGCTACATGAAAGCGCGGATCGCGGCCTTTTCCTCGCTGCCGGTGGCCTCGCTGGATCGGTCGAGCCTTGCGACCAAGCTCCGCGAGATCGGCCAGGCCGAGGGCGCGACCCGGCCCCGGCCGGATGTGGCGTGAGGGCGGATCATGGATGTCGTGATCTACCACAACCCCGACTGCGGCACGTCCAGGAATACCCTCGGCCTGATCCGCAACGCTGGCGTCGAGCCGCATGTGATCGAGTATCTGAAATGCCCGCCAGGCCGGGAACTGCTGGTGCAACTCATTGCCCGCATGGGACTGACCGCCCGCGATCTGCTGCGTGAGAAGGGAACGCCCTATGCCGAGCTTGGCCTCGTCGATCCGGCGCTGAGCGAGGATCAGCTTCTGGATGCGATGATGGCGCACCCGGTCCTCATCAACCGGCCCATCGTGGTCAGCCCCAAGGGGGTGCGGCTCTGCCGCCCGTCCGAGGCGGTGCTGGACCTTCTGCCCCCGCAACTGGCTGCGTTCTCGAAAGAGGACGGGGAAGCCGTGGTGGGGGCCGACGGCCTCCGCGTGACGCCCGCAGCATCCTGACCGGAGATCAGCCCATGACCGCCCTCGCGCCGCCTTCGCGGCTCTCGTTCCTCGACCGCTGGCTGACGCTGTGGATCTTCGCCGCAATGGCGCTTGGTATCGCGCTTGGCTCGATCTTTCCCGGCCTGCCGGTCGCGCTCGATGCGCTCTCGGTCGGCACCACCAACATTCCCATCGCCATCGGCCTGATCCTGATGATGTATCCGCCGCTTGCGAAAGTCCGATACGAGGAACTGCCGCGCGTGTTCTCCGACAGGCGGGTGCTGGTGCTGTCGCTGGTGCAGAACTGGATCATCGGGCCGGTGCTGATGTTCGCGCTGGCGGTGATCTTCCTGCGCGATCACCCGGAATACATGACCGGCCTGATCCTGATCGGGCTGGCGCGCTGCATCGCCATGGTGCTGGTCTGGAACCAGCTCGCACGAGGCGACGGCCAGTATGTCGCGGCGCTGGTCGCCTTCAACTCGGTGTTCCAGATCCTGTTCTTCTCCACCTATGCGTGGTTTTTCCTCTCGGTCCTGCCGCCGCTGTTCGGGCTGGAAGGCAGCGTGATCGACGTGAGTTTCTGGACCATCACCGAAGCGGTGCTGATCTATCTCGGCATCCCCTTTGCAGCCGGGTTCCTCACCCGGCGCATCCTGATCGCGCGCAAGGGCGAGGGCTGGTATGAGACCGCCTTCCTGCCTCGCATCGGCCCGATCACGCTGGCGGCGCTGCTGTTCACCATCGTCGCCATGTTCAGCCTGAAGGGCGGCGACGTGGTGCGCCTGCCGGCGGACGCCCTGCGGATCGCGGTGCCGCTGGCGCTCTACTTCGTCATCCAGTTCCTCGTCAGCTTTGCTATGGGACGGCTGATCGAGGCCGACTATCCCCGCACCACCGCCATCGCCTTCACGGCGGCGGGCAACAATTTCGAGCTGGCGATTGCCGTCGCCATCGCCGCCTTCGGCCTGGCCTCCCCGGTCGCCTTCGCGGCGGTGATCGGGCCGCTGGTCGAGGTGCCTGCGCTGATCCTGCTGGTGCATGTCGCCTTGCGGCTGGGTGCCCGATGGTTTCCAGAGGACGTGAAGGCCCGCGAGGCGGCGGATATGGCGAAGGCAGGATGACAGCCACGGGTATGCCGGACGCCCGGCGCTGGCCGGTAATCTCGGCCCTGGGGATCGTCCAGATTTTCGCCTGGGGCAGCTCCTACTACCTGCTGGCGGTGTTCGCTTCCCCCATCGCCGCCGATACGGGCTGGTCGCTGTCGTGGATCGTCGGCGGCCTCTCCCTCGGCCTGTTCGTCGCCGGTATGGCCTCGCCGCGTGTGGGCGAGGCGATCCGGCACCATGGCGGCAAGCCCGTGCTGGCGCTTTCCGCCCTCCTGCTGGCGGCGGGGCTGCTGATCCTCGCCACCGCGCCGGTGCTGCCGGTGTTCATCGCCGGATGGATCGTCCTCGGGATCGGGATGGGGGCGGGTCTCTATGACGCGGCTTTCGCCACGCTTGGGGGCATCTACGGGCGCGAGGCCCGATCCGCGATCACCACGCTGACCCTCTGGGGCGGCTTCGCCAGCACGGTCTGCTGGCCGCTGTCGGCGCTGTTCATCGAGCATCTGGGCTGGCGCTGGTCCTGCGTCGCCTATGCGGCAATCCAGCTCGGGATATGCCTGCCGCTGATCCTGTTCGTCCTGCCGGGCAACGGCCGCGCAGCTCCCACCCCCGAAGATCGGCGTGGCGCGATCCCGCATTCCGGCCCGGAGCGGCGGGCCTTCCTGACCATGATGGCGATCATGGTGCTTGCCGGTCTCACCGTCACCATCGTTTCCGTCCATCTGCTGACCATGCTGCAAGGCCGTGGCCTGTCCCTGGCCGAAGCTGTCGCCCTGGGAGCCTTGATCGGCCCAGCCCAAGTGACGGCACGGCTGGTCGAAATGGCGAGCGGCGGGCGGCATCACCCGATCTGGACGCTGGCCGCAGCAGCGGGCCTGTCTGCCGTGGGTCTGGTCATGCTGGCCCTCGGGCTGCCGCTCGTCGGGGCCGCCATCTTCCTCTATGCGGCCGGAAACGGCATCTTCTCGATTGCCAGGGGCGCGCTGCCGCTGGCCCTGTTCGGGGCGGATCGCTACGCGCCGGTGATGGGAAGGCTGGCGCGGCCTTCGCTGATCGCGCAGGCCATGGCCCCTACGATCGGGGCGGTCTTGCTTTCGGTTTGGGGAAGCGACGGGACATTAACGGCGATAGCAGCAGTGGCTGTTGCAAATCTGGGATTAGCCATTCTGCTGTGGAGATATTGCCTTCCCCGAAGCGCGCATAATTGAAGTTATTGGCGCCTTCACGAGATTGACGGCATGGGCTTCTGCGGAACCCGAATACCCCATCTATAATAGCCGTAGTTGTAGCGAGTGAATCCTGAACTGGGGGAGGTGATCATGCATGATCACTTCTCATCAGACGCGGGCTGCGCGTGCATTGCTGGGCTGGACCCAGGAAATGCTCGCCGACAAGGCCAGGGTTTCGCTCACCGCGCTGAAGCGGCTGGAGTCCGTCAATGATCTGCGCGTCTTCGAGACCACAGCCGACAATGTCCGCAGGGCGCTGGAGGACGCCGGTATCGCCTTCATCGACTCCGGCTCGCATATCGGGGTGATGCTGGATGTCTCGCGCCGGACAAATCGCTAGTCCGCAATTCCGGTCTGTCGCAAAAGGCGCGCGCTGGAACAATTCGGTTTATCGTCATTTACCGATCACGAGTTTGCGATATGGTGCGGTGCGCCTGCCCGGAAGAGGCAGGCCGCAGGGAGACAAGGTATGACCGCCCCCCGTTTCCGCGACGACGCCCCGTCCGGCGACACGCTGACGGACTACGACCGTGCGCATCTCAAGCTCTACCTCCGCCTCCTGGATGCGGAAGCCGATGGGGCGGACTGGCGGGAGGCGGTCGAAATCTTGTTCGGGGTCAATCCTGTTCTGGAACCCGAGCGGGCGCGCCGGATGCACGACACGCATCTCGCCCGCGCGCATTGGATGAGCGAGCACGGCTACAAGATCCTGCGTCGCGCCGATCCATCGTAGCGCATCGCGTTGCCGGCAGGGCAAGGCGCGTTGCGGCGGCGAGGGGTTACCCCTTTGCGAGAATCATCTCAAAGTCATTCGCGCTTAACGTGTGTATCCCAGTTGTGCCGGAGAATAAGCCATGAGGCCCGATACGTCGCGCTGGCGCGCCCAATCCTCTTATGACTTCGTCGACCGTGCTCCTGTGGATCATCTGGCCTGGGAATGTCTTCGCCGAAACCACGATTACCAGCAGGACTATGCCGAACTGCACCGGCAAGGCAGCCTCGAGCAACCGCTCCCCGATCGGATGAAGGACCGCTGGGGGCTTCGATTTCGCGGCCCGGCCACGCCTCTCCGCGCGCGATCAGGCGGTGCTCTGGTCAGAGAATGCTGATACTGCCGTCCTGCGGCTGGTGAGTGGAATTCCTTTGCCCACCGAAGGGGTTACGACATTGCGCGCCTTTCTCGGCGGCGAGATGCGCCTCGGGCCGGAAGACATGCATGTCCTCCTGCGCGACATGGGAGCCGGCGTCCATCTGGTCGCCGATGCCCGGCTTCATCCCGACGCCCCGCTCGCGGTCTGCGTCCCGCTCGACCACGATGGCCTCGACCGCCTCATGGCACTCGACCGGCTTCTGCGCCATCTCAACGGCTACAGGATTCCCGCGGACCAGCGAGTCACTCACCAGCAACGCCGACGCCTGAAGCGGATGCTGCAGGCGGTCGACAGTCGACAGGAAGGCGCGGGTCAGCGGGAGATCGCCGAAATCCTCTTTGGCAAGGGGCGCGTTGCCGCCGAGCATTGGCCGACATTCTCGCTGCGTGATGCCGTCCGCGACCTCCTCGGCGACGGCGCGGCGATGATTGCCGGCGGCTACCGCAAGCTTCTCCGCTTCCGACGCAAGCCGTGAGGCGGCCTTACGCCCTGGGGAAATTCGATCCCCCCTGAATTCCCCCTCCGTCCGCGCCCGGCTTCTTCGCCACCCTTGCCTCGTATTCGCTATCCTCGACCGTCACAGCCGCCTGGTCGGCTTCGCGCCGGGCAGCATCTTTGCCCTCGTTCGCTGGGCCTCGAACGACTACGGCACGGTCCTCTCGCGCATCGACATCCTGCGTGCCATCGGGCGAGCCGAGCCGTCCAGACGCATCCCGTCGTCCGGCCAGGCGGTGAACTGCTGCTCAAGCTCAACGGCTGGCCGGTGGTCGAGCGCGTGCTTCACCGCGTCGATGCCATCGAAGCGCTCGGCATCGAGCCGGCAGAGGTAGCGCCGGACTACTGGCGGCACGTCCACAACCGGCTGAGTGCAGGCGCTGAGCCGCGCGCCTATGGCCGCGACCAGCATCGCGCCTGGATCGCGCGGCGGAGCATCCTGTCATGACCCGGCGCCGTCTCACACTCGCCGTCATGCTCGCGGGTGCCTTGCTGATCGCGGCTCCTGACGTCACGAGCCATGCGCCGCGACTGGTCTGGAACGCCTCCGCCAGCGCCCCGGTTGGACTCTACGCCGCCACCCCGATCACCTCACTTGAAGTCGGCGATCTCGTCGCGGTCACGCCGCCCGACGACCTCGCCATCTTCCTCGCCGAACGCGGATATCTGCCGCGCGGCGTGCCGCTGATCAAGCGCGTGCTCGCACTGCCCGGCACCGAGGTGTGCCGGTCCGGCACGACGATCCTCGCGCATGGCCGCGCCTGGGGCGAGGCGCAGGCGCGCGACCGGCTCGGCCGCGATCTGCCCCGATGGCAGGGCTGCCGGGGGATCGCTGCGCGCGAGCTTTTCCTGATGAACTGGGACGCCCCGGACAGCCTCGACGGTCGTTACTTCGGGCCGCTTCCGATCACCTCCATCACTGCCCGTCTGTCGCCGATCTGGACTGATCGTGACGGCGACAGGCGCTTCGAATGGTGGGCGCAGATGCGGTGAGCGCCCAGCCTTCGGCCCGCGCCGCGCGCAGCGGCCGTCATCCTCACCGCGCAAGAAAGGACCAGACCCATGCCCCAGATTGGCGAGTTCACCCGCAGCGAGACCGGCTTCAGCGGCCGCATCCAGACCTTCGTGCTCGATGTCGGCGTCAACTTCGTGCCCATCGAGCCGTCGGACGCCGAGAATGCCCCCGACTATCGGTTGCATCTCGGCGACGATGATGCCGCGCCGGAAGTCGGCGCGGCCTGGAAGCGCACTGGCGAGAAAGCCGGCGAATACCTCTCGGTACTGATCGACGATCCGGCGCTGCCGCATCCGATCCGCGCCAATCTGTTCCAGAACGGTGCCGATCCGGCCTCCTGGTCGCTGCACTGGAACCGCCAGCCGAAGCGCGACGGGAAGGAGGGATGATGCGGCTGCACTGCCCCCGGCGATATCCTGCATCTGCGTCCGGGCGGTCTCGCGCCGCCCGGCGCCTCGCTTCCTTTCTCCTTTCCGGCCTAGGCTTTGCCGTCACGCCGACCGTCGCTGTGCTGGCTCAGGACGTGCGACTTGCGGTATCGCCGGTGTCCGATCCCGCCGCCGCGCATGTGGCGGAAGCCGCGCTGCGCTTCGGCATTCCCGAGCCCTGGATCCGCGCCGTCCTGCAGGTCGAAAGCGGTGGCAACCGCACCGCCGTGTCTTCGGCGGGCGCAATGGGTCTGATGCAGATCATGCCCGAAACTTGGGCGGAGCTGCGTATCCAGCATAGGCTCGGCGAGGATCCGTTCGAGCCGCGCGACAACATCCTCGCCGGTGCCGCCTATCTGCGCGAGATGTTCGACCGCTACGGCAACATCGGTGCGATGCTGGCCGCCTACAATGCCGGTCCCGCGCGCTATGACGAATACCTTGGCTATGACGAATACCTTGCCGGGACGCGCGAACTACCCGCGGAAACCCGTGCCTATGTCGCCACGCTCGCTCCGCTTCTCGGCGGTGATCCGCTGCTATCCGGCGCTCTCGCCGCCGCATTGCCACCCGCCGATTGGCGCGAAGCATCGCTGTTCGTCGCGCGTTTCGATGGCACGGCGACAGGGCCGGACAGTCATCCCGAACGCGGTGCGGACAGCACCGTAGCGGCACCGGCAGTCCCGGCGCATCCGCATGCTCTCGCGCCTTCCGGGGAGTTGCTCGTCGCGCGATCCCGGCCCGAGGACGCGCCATGACCAGGATCGCAGGATGTCGTGGCGCAGCGGCAAGCGGGAAAGGAAGGCGGGAAGGACGGGTCGCGGCGGTGCTCGCGACAGAAGGAGGGCGAGATAAAAGCGCCTGCCACGAACGCCGCAAGCCTCTGACGAGGCTCGGCTTTTCGTGCGCAGGCGGGTCGGTCGTGCGCAAAGAGCGCAGTTTTTCGCAACAAATTCAATGGTCCCGCGTGGGATGCGCCCCGTCAGGCCTTTCAGGAGCGTTGCGGTGAGCGAGTTCGAACACGAATTCCGCATCCGCCCTGGCAAGCCGCGTTCGACCCGCGCGCCGCGCACGAAGAGCTTCGTCAACCAGGTGCTGCGTGCCGCCCAGAAAGCGGGACATGTTCCGCCCTCGACGAAATCCGGGCACACCACCGCCAGCCAATCGATCGCCTGGGGGCGTTCGAGCTTCGGCCGCGGCCAGGGAAAGTTCAGCCGATCGCGCTTGTTCAGTCCCAACCGCCGCGTCGTGGTCAAGGCGCGGATCGCCCGGCACAAAGGCAAGGCGTTTCGCACCGCGCCAATGGCGAAACATCTCTCGTATCTGAAGCGCGAAGGCGTCAGCCGGGACGGAGAGAAGGGCGTGATGTTCGACGCCGGGAACGATCGCGCCGACGACCTCGGCTTCGCGAGCCGTTGCGCGGATGACCGGCACCATTTCCGCTTCATCATCTCGCCCGAGGACGCCGGCGACATGGCCGATCTGCCGGGTTTCACCCGCGATCTCGTCCGCCAGATGGAGGCCGATCTTGGCACGCGGCTGGACTGGGTGGCGGTGGATCACTGGAACACCGACAATCCGCATGTCCACCTGCTGGTGCGCGGCGTGGATCAGGCCGGCGCCGACCTTGTGATCTCGCGCGACTATATCGGCAGCGGATTGCGCTCGCGGGCGGATGACCTGGTCTCCATCGAGCTTGGGCCGAAGCAGGAGCATGAAATCCGCGCCGCGCTCCAGCGCGAGGTGACGGTGGAGCGCTGGACCCGGCTCGACCGCGAGATCCAGTATCAGGCCGATGATCTTGGCATGATCGACCTGCGCCCGCAGGCGAAGGGGCTGGCGGACCCGGAGCTTCGCCGGCTGATGATCGGCCGGCTCCAGCATCTTGAGAAGATGGGTCTCGCCGCCGAGGGCGGGCCGGGCGAGTGGATGGTCGGGCCGGGCGCGGAACGGACCCTGCGCGATCTCGGGATGCGTGGCGACATCATCAAGACCATGCACCGCGCCTTCACCGAGCGTGGGCAGGATCGCGGCTTCTCCGACTTCGTGATCGATGCCGCCCGCGACCGGCCGCCCCTCATCGGCCGGCTGGTCGACCGGGGCCTCCATGACGAATTGACCGGCGAAGCCTATGCGGTGATCGACGGCACCGACGGGCGCGCCCATCACGTGCGGCTACGCGGCATCGAGGCCTTTGACCATGCGCCACCGATCGGCGGCATCGTCGAGGTCCGCCGCTTCGGGGAACCGGAGGAGGCCCGCCCGACGCTGGTCCTCGCCAACCGTTCCGACCTCGACCTTCAGAGCCAGATCGCCGCGCCGGGTGCGACCTGGCTCGACCATCGTCTGGTCGAGCGCGACCCGATGCCGCTCGCCATGGGTGGTTTCGGGCGGGAGGTCCGCGCGGCGATGGATGCGCGTGCCGAACATCTTGCCGACGAGGGCCTCGCCAGTCGCCAGGGCCAGCGCCTCGTCTTCCAGCGCAATCTGCTGGCGACGCTCCGGCGTCGCGAACTGGATGCGGCGGGTGAACAGCTCTCGGCCGAGACCGGCCTTCCGCATCTGAAAGCCCAGGCCGGGGACTATGTCGCCGGCACTTGCCGCCGCCAGCTTGCGCTCTCCTCCGGCCGCTTCGCGATGATCGAGGGACTTGGCCCTGACGGCGGGTTGGGCTTCCGGCTCGTACCCTGGTCACGCGAGATCGACAGCAAGCTCGGCGAGCATGTTGCCGGCGCCGTCCGAACGGGCGGCGGCATCGACTGGTCGCTCAGCCGCAAGCGCGACCTCGGCCTCTGACGAAAGGATTCCATCATGACCGCCACGAAAATCCTCTGGGGCCAGATCACCATCGTCTTCCTGATCGTGCTGATGACCACCTGGACCGGCACGCAATGGGTGGCCTGGCGCTTCGGCTTCCAGTCCCAGCTCGGCCCGCCCTGGTTCGACCTCTTCGGCTGGCCGATCTACTATCCGCCCGCGCTCTTCTGGTGGTGGTATTTCTACGAGGCCTATGCGCCGCGGATATTCTACGAGGGCGGGCTGATCGCCGCCTCGGGCGGCTTCCTTGCCATCATCATCGCCATCACGCTCTCGGTGATGCGCGCCCGGGAGGCGACCGACATCGACACCTACGGTTCGGCCCGCTGGGCTGAACGGGCGGAGATCGAGTGTGCCGGGCTGCTCGGCCCCGACGGAGTGATCCTCGGCAAGCTTGATCGCGACTACCTGCGCCATGACGGGCCGGAGCATGTGCTGTGCTTTGCGCCGACCCGATCTGGAAAGGGCGTCGGGCTCGTCGTGCCTTCGTTGCTGACCTGGCCCGGCTCGGCGATCGTCCACGACATCAAGGGCGAGAACTGGCAGCTGACCGCTGGCTTCCGCTCGAAACATGGCCGCGTCCTGCTGTTCGACGCCACCAATGCCGCTTCCGCCGCCTACAATCCGCTGCTCGAAGTCCGTCGCGGCGAGTGGGAGGTGCGGGATGTGCAGAACGTCGCGGACGTGCTGGTCGATCCCGAAGGTTCGCTGGAAAAACGCAATCACTGGGAGAAGACCTCCCATTCGCTCCTCGTCGGCGCGATCCTGCATGTGCTCTATGCCGAGCCGGACAAGACCCTCGCTGGCGCGGCCGCCTTCCTCTCCGACCCGCGCCGCCCGATCGAGGCGACATTGCACGCGATGATGACCACGTCGCATCTGGGTGAGGCCGGGCCGCATCCTGTGGTGGCCTCGACCGCGCGGGAACTCTTGAACAAGAGCGACAACGAACGTTCGGGCGTTCTGTCGACGGCGATGTCCTTTCTCGGCCTCTACCGCGATCCGGTGGTCGCCGCCGTCACCTCGCGCTGCAACTGGCGCATCGCCGATCTGATCGCCGACCCGAAACCCTCGACGCTCTATCTTGTGGTGCCGCCCTCCGACATCTCCCGAACCAAGCCGCTGATCCGGCTCGTCCTGAACCAGATCGGTCGCCGCCTGACCGAGGATCTCCATGCCAAGGACCGCCGCCATCGCGTGCTGATGATGCTCGACGAGTTTCCCGCCCTCGGGAGGCTGGACTTCTTCGAAAGCGCACTGGCCTTCATGGCGGGCTATGGCATCAAGTCCTTCCTGATCGCCCAGTCGCTGAACCAGATCGAGAAGGCCTATGGGCAGAACAACTCGATCCTCGACAACTGCCATGTGCGGGTGAGCTTCGCGACGAATGATGAACGCACCGCCAAGCGGGTCTCCGACGCCCTCGGCACGGCGACCGAAATGAAGGCGATGCAGAACTATGCCGGCAGTCGGCTCGCGCCCTGGCTCGGCCATATCATGGTCTCGCGCTCGGAGACCGCCCGCCAGCTCCTGACCCCGGGCGAGATCATGCAGCTGCCGCCCGACGACGAGATCGTCATGGTCGCCGGCAGCCCGCCGGTCCGGGCGAAGAAGGCGCGCTACTATCAGGACCGCCGCCTCGTCGAACGCATCCTGCCGCCACCCGATCCGGGCAAGGTCGCCGTCTCGACGCGCCCGGATGGCTGGTCGGCGCTTCAGCCGCGGCAACCCGATCCATCGGCACCGACCGCGGGGCAGGGCGGAAAGAAGGCTGAGGACAAGGCCAATTCCAGCCTCCGCCGCGAGCCGGAGCTGCCCGAGCATGTCGAAATCGTCCATGACAGGATCGACCCGGCGCCGGAAAGCGAGTTCGCCATGATGCTCGACGAGATGGACGAGGACAGCGCCCGGCAGCGTCAGGCTCTGCGCCGCCAGATGGGAGGCCTCGCCCGGCAGGCCTCCCTCGATCCGAACGATGGCATCGATCTTTGAAGGAGGACCTGACATGCGAGATCGCCTCAGCATTTCTCTGCCGGTCAAGCTGATCGGGCGCGTTGCCGACCTCGCCGAACGGAAGCGCCTGTCGCGCTCCGCCATCGTCGAGGCAGCACTGGACTCCTTCCTGTCGCCGGACAGTGCCGACATGCAGGAGGCTGCGTTCACCCGCCGCCTGGACCGCCTCTCGCGGCAGGCCGCGCGCGTCGAGCGCGATCTGCGCATCTCGACCGAGACGCTGGGGCTCTTCATCCGTTTCTGGCTGACCATCACGCCGCCCATCGCGCCCGAGGACCATGCCACCGCACAGGTCAAGGGGCGCGAGCGCTTCGAGGGCTTCGTGGATACGCTCGGGAAACGCATTCAGAAAGGGCAGAGCTTCCTGGACGAGATCCCCGATGACATCTCGCCGCCTGCAGCCGGGGAACAGGACGACCAATGACCAACCGACCTAGTTTCCCGTTTCCCAAGGGTTGATGACGGTCACGCCGGCCGCCCTGAAGGGTGCGGCGTCGCGCGTGGCGACGGCGAGGCCCTGGGCAACTGCGGTTGCAGCGATGAAGCCATCGGCTTTGCCGATCGCCTCGCCACGCGCCCGCGCGGCAGCCATCAGGCGGGCAAAGGCTGCCGATGCCTCGAGATCGAAGGGAAGGATGCGGTCGCCAAAGAGCGGCAGCAGCGTTTCCTCGAGGCGCGATCTCAGGCCTTCCCTGCGTTTTCCCTCCGGCAGGACCGCCACGCCGAAGCGCAGCTCAGCCACCGTGATCGCGGACAGGAAGAGCGTTTCGACAGCCTGGCCATCGAGCCATGCGACCACGCCCGCGTTGGGCGTGACCTGCATCGGCTCGGACACCACATTCGTGTCGAGAAGGATCATCTGTCGAAATCAAGCGGCTGCGCCGGGGTCCGGTCGCGCGCGATCGCGGCATCGAAAGCGGCCTGCTCTTCCCGCGTCAGACGGGTCTCGCGCCCGATCTCGGCCAGCAGAGATCCCAGCCGGACGCGGCCTTCCGGCAGCGCGGCCCGCTCGAGGATTTCGCGGACCTCCGCCTCGGTGCTGCGGCCGTGCTGGGCGGCGCGGATCTTCAAGGCCCGATGGGTCTCCGCCGACAGGTTTCTGATGGTGATGGAAGCCATGATTTCACCTTCTTTAAATTGCAATCAATGATATCGGTCGTATGGGTGTGATGTCAATGCTGACGGCTCACTGCGCCGCGAAAGCGCCATCGCGTGGCCGACGTGATTCGGCCCTTCCAGAGCCTTTCGCAATCAATGCCGCGAAAGCAATTCCGCCGATCTCCTGTATTTGCGCGCCACCCTACTACGACGACCGAAACCTGTTGAAACCCCGCAATTCGTGGCTCTCTTGATCATCCCCATCCGGGGCGCCACCACGACCGTCCCCGGCGGAACGGGGACGAGATGGCAGGCTTCGACAACCAGCAGGCAACGGCCCAACGTGGCGTGCGGATGCTCCGGACCGCGCTCGGGCCTGCCATCTCAACTCTCCTGCAAGACCCGACTGTCATCGAGGTGATGCTGAACCCCGACGGGCGGATCTGGGTGGATCGCCTGTCGCAAGGGCTGGCCGATACCGGGCAGACACTGTCGCCCGCCGATGGCGAGCGGATCGTGCGGCTGGTCGCCCATCATGTCGGCGCAGAGGTCCATGCCCGCAGCCCGCGGGTGTCGGCCGAACTGCCCGGGACGGGGGAACGGTTCGAGGGCCTGCTGCCACCGGTCGTTGCCGCGCCGGCCTTCGCGATCCGCAAGCCTGCCGTGGCGATCTTCAGCCTCGACGACTACGTCGCTGCCGGGATCATGACCCCGCTTCAGGCCGAGGCGCTGCGCCTGGGCGTCGCCTCGCGCGCCAACATCCTCGTGGCGGGCGGCACCTCCACCGGCAAGACCACCCTGACCAATGCGCTCCTGGCCGAGGTCGCCAGGACGCAGGATCGCGTCGTCCTCATCGAGGACACCCGCGAGTTGCAATGCGCCGCGCCGAACCTGGTGGCGATGCGCACCATGGACGGCGTGGCCACGCTCTCCGACCTGGTCCGCTCCTCGCTGCGTCTGCGCCCCGACCGCATCCCGGTCGGCGAAGTGCGTGGTGCCGAGGCGCTCGATTTGCTGAAAGCCTGGGGCACCGGCCATCCCGGCGGGATCGGCACCATCCATGCCGGATCGGGGATCGGCGCCCTGCGTCGTCTCGAACAGCTGATCCAGGAAGCCGTGGTCACCGTGCCGCGCGCGCTGATCGCCGAAACCATCGACCTGGTGGCCGTCCTCTCGGGACGTGGCACCAATCGTCGCCTGACCGAACTCGCCCGCGTCGACGGGCTCGGACCCAACGGCGACTTACGGTCGAAACGCGCGTGTCCAGCGCAGTGGCGGCCGAGGAGAAGCTCATCTGCTCGGCGGCTGCGAGCACGAACCTCAGAGTACGCATATCGAAGGGCAGGCCGGTCCTAGGCCATCGTGCGATTTGCTCCGACAGAGGCCAGCCCGATACCACCATTACTGCACACCTTCGCTTTCCCGTTGCACGGATTCATCGCCACTACTTTAGGCGTTCGCTCGTGAACGCAAACGTCGATGGGTGCTGCCGCACGTGCCGGCAGTCGGCTCAACTTTGGACTGCTAGCCTGAGCGCTTTCGGCGCCACGGCCAGCCTGTTGCTCGCTGGTATTTGCGCGTACTTTGATGGCCCGCTAGTTCCCGAAGAGCCATCAAGCCGTAGCATCCTCCGGCTCGCCCCGTCTTTGCGGGTGCATACCACCGCAGACGCAGAAGCGCGCATAAAGTCGGATGATATGTTGCATAATAACAACTTACTCGACGCGCCGGAGGACCCGGGACCATAGTGCCCGACATGCTGGCCGTTCGGTCCGGCCCCAGTCGACAGGAAACCAAGTTTTGTCACGCGACGAGCAAACCATCACCCCGCCCGGGATCGACATCTTCACCATGGTCATCCTGCGGCGCCGATTCGAAGCCATCATCGGCGAAATGATCAATGCCCTGTTCAGGTCGGGGCGATCGGGCGTCCTCAACACGGCGATGGACTTCTCCTGCAGCCTGACCGACGCCAACTTCCAGTCGATCAGCCTAGCGCAGGGGCTGCCGGTCCATGTCGGTGCCATCGATCTGATCCCGCGGGCGATCGTCGCCAAATTCGGAGACGACATCCGGCCCGGCGACTGCTTCGTGAACAACAGCGGCTATCTCGGCAACACCCATTGCGCCGATTTCACCGTCTGCGCGCCGGTCTTCGTTGAGGACAGGATCGCCTTCTACGTCATCGCCCGGGCCCACCTGGGCGACATCGGCTTCCCGACGCCTACCACCTACAGCCCGCGGTCGCGCGATGTCTACGAGGAAGGGCTGATGCTGCCCTGCGTGCGGATCCAGAAGGACTACCGCGACGTTCCCGAGGTGATCGACATCTGCAAGGCCAACATCCGCGTGCCGGAACAGTTCTACGGCGACTATCTCGCCGTACTGGCGGCGGTGCGCACCGGGGAAAGCCGGCTGAAGGCGGTGTGCGAGAAATATGGCGCCGGGACCGTGCGGCAGTTCGTGGACGAGTTCCAGAACTATGCCGAGCGGATGGCCCGCCGCGCCATCGCAGCGCTGCCGAAGGGGCGGGTGTCGAAGGAGATGCTCTACGATTCCGAGACTGATCTCTACCCCGGCGGCATCCCGATCCGCGCTACCATCGAGGTCGACCCGGAAGAGGAGCTGATCACCGTCGACCTGCGCGACAATGTGGACAACCTGCCGCTCGGCATCAACATGACCGAAAGCACCACCACGGCGGCGGTGATGACGGCTGTGCTGAATGTGCTGGGGGCCGACGTGCCGCGCTGCACCGGATCGTTCCGGCGGGTGAAGCCCTTGATGCGCGAGGGAGCGGCCATCGGCAAGCCGCGCTTCCCGGCGGCCACCTCCTCGGCCACGACCAACCTGTGCCATGCGCTGATCCCGCACCTGCAATCCATGTTCGCCGACCTGCGCGGCGACCTTGGCACCGCCTATGGCACCATCGGGATGCCGGGTTCCTGCGCGGTGGTCAGCGGCACCGACACCCGGCACGGCCGGCCCTTCGTCAACCAGCTGATCATGGGATACTGGGGTGGTCCGGCGATGCACGGCCATGACGGTTGGCTGACCTATGGCAGCGGCGCGAGCCAGGGTATCCTGTGGCAGTCCAGCGTCGAGGTGGTCGAGCAGCAGCAGCCCATCATCATCGAGCGACTGGAGGTCCGGGTCGATTCCGGCGGTGCCGGCGAATGGGAAGGCGCGCCGGGCGCCGATTGCGTGATCCGGCCGCGCGAGGGCGACGTGCGCTTCATGGTCAATTCCGCCTCGCGCGACAATCCCCCGGCCGGGGTCCGCGGCGGGCAGCCAGGGGCGGCGATGATGATCGCCCGGCTGGCCGGAGACGGGGTGCGCGAGGAACTGCCGATCTCGGTAGACACCGTGGTCCGCCCGGGCGAGAAGCTTCTGTCGCTCGGCTGCGGCGGCGGCGGCTTCGGCGACCCGCTGCGGCGGGCGCCGGAGAAGGTCCTGGCTGCGCTGAAGGCGGGGCGGATCTCGGCCGAGCGGGCGGCCTCGGTCTATGGCGTGATCGTCGACACCAGCGGCCCCGAACCCGTGCTCAACGAGGCGGCAACGCTTGCCCGCCGTGAAACCAAGCGTCAGGGAGCCCTGCAATGAGCCTGAAAATCGCCGTCGACGTTGGCGGCACCTTCACCGATCTCGTGCTGGAGGCCGAGGCCGGGCTGGTCAAGACCTACAAGGCCCCCACAACACCCGAGCGCATCGTCGACGGCATCCTCGACGGCATCGCACTGATCGCCACCGACCTGTCGATGACGACCCGGGAATTGTTGGCAAGCTGCGCGCGGTTCTCCTGCGGCACCACGGCGGCGACCAACGCCATCCTGGAGAAGACCTATGCCCGCACCGGCCTGATCTGCACCGAGGGGTTCCGCGACACGCTGACCATCCGCGAGGGCGGCAAAGCCGACACCTACACCCTCGCCATCGACTACCCCGAGCCCTACATCCCCCGTCACCTGACGCTGGGTCTGCGCGAGCGGATCAACAGCGAGGGCGGCGTGGACGTGCCGCTGGACGAGGCGCAGGCCGTCGAACTCCTGCGCGAGATGCACCGGCTGGATGTGCAGGCCATCGCCGTCTCGCTGCTGTGGTCCATCGCCAATCCCGCGCATGAGATCCGCATGGGCGAGCTGATCGCCGAGCATCTGCCCGGTGTGCCCTACAGCCTCAGCCACCAGACCAGCCCGACGATCCGGGAATACCGGCGCACCTCGGCCACGGCCATCGACGCCTCGCTGAAGCCGCTGGTGGGGCGGACCATCAAGGAGCTGGAAAGCCGGCTGCGCGCGGCAGGGCTCGAGGGGGTGCTGACGCTGATGACCTCGTCCGGCGGCCAGACCGCGGTGGACGAGGTGCTGGCCCGGCCGATCAACCTTTGCCTGTCGGGGCCCTCGGCGGCGCCCGAATCCGCGCGCAGCGCCATCCGGGCCGAGGGCGAGCCGACCTGCAACGCCATCGTCGTCGACATGGGCGGCACCAGCTTCGACATCTCCATCGTCGACAACTGGCAGGTTCCGATGCACCGCGAGGGCGTGATCGACGGCAATGTGTTCGGCGTCGCCTCGGTCGAGGTCAAGACCATCGGCGCGGGCGGCGGCTCCATCGCACGGGTCGACGCGGGCGGCTTCATCCATGTGGGGCCGGAAAGCGCGAAGTCGGTGCCCGGCCCGGCCTGCTACAAGCGTGGCGGCACCCGGCCGACGGTGACGGATGCCAATCTCGCCCGAGGTTTTCTCGATCCCGCGAACTTCGCCGGCGGCACGATGACGTTGTCGGGAGAGAACGCCGCGACCGCGATCCGCACCCATATCGCCGAGCCGCTGGAGATGGATGTGGACCAGGCGGCCAGCCTGATCGGCCTGACGGTCGAGCAGAACATGGTCGCCGCCATCGAGGAGATCACCATCAAGCGCGGCGTCGATCCCCGCGAATACGTGATGGTGGCGGGCGGCGCCGCCGCCGGGCTGCATGCGGTTCCCATCGCGCGGGAACTGGGGATCAAGCGGGTCTTCGTGCCGCCGGTGGCGGGGGTGCTCAGTGCCTTCGGCATCCTGGTCAGCGACATGAAGACCACCTTCTCGCGCAGTGTGCCCACCTCCAGCGACGCTTTCGACCATGGCCGGATCAATGTCATGCTTTCGGAACTCGCTGCCGAGGGCGAAGCTTACCTCGACCGCATGGGCATTGCGCCGGAAGATCGTGATATCACCTTCTCGGTCGAGGCGCGCTATCGCGGGCAGGTCTGGCAATTGTCGGTGGGCTTCGACAACCGGCAGATCGGCGGCCCGAATGAGCTGGCCGCCCTGACCGAAGCCTTCCATCAGGTGCATGAACGGCTCTACTTCGTGCGGTCTACCGATCCGGTCGAGTTCACCGAATGGAGCGTGCTGGCCACGGGACGGGCGCCGCGCCGCGCTTTGGACCACGGGGTGACGGCGCTGCCGGGTGCCGCGCCGGTCCACAAGGGTGCGCGGTCGATCTATCTTCGCGAACTGGGCGGACGGCAGGAGGTGCAGGTGATCGACGGCGCCAAGCTGGGAGCAGGAGCTTCGATTGCAGGTCCGGCCCTGATCGACCAGCCTTTGACGACCATCGTCCTCTATCCCGGAACCACGGCCCGGTCGACCGCCAACGGTGGTCTCTGGATCGACCTTCACTGACACAAGGACCGCCGCAGAAATGGCTACCACTTCCCCAAGGATTTATCTCAACGGCCGCTTCGTTGGCGAGGACGAGGCGAAAGTGTCGGTGTTCGACCGCTGCTTCCTCTACGGCGATGGCATCTTCGAAGGTGTGGCGGTCTGGGACCGCGCACCGTTCCGGCTGCAACCGCATCTCGACCGGATGCGCGACGGGTTGGACTACCTTCGCATCCCCAACCCCTTCACCGATGTGGAATGGGAGGACCTGATCGAACGGACCATCGCCGAGAATGCGATGGAGGACGGCTACCTGCGCATCCAGATCAGCCGGGGCGAGGGCATCTCCTCGATCAAGTGGGAGCCGCGGCTGCTGAAGAAGGCCGAGCCGAATGTGACGGTGATCCCGATCCGGGGCTTCAAGGACTACTATAAGGGCCTGATCGCCGAGAAGATGGAAGCCGGCCTGCGCGCCATCTTCCTGTCCCGGCCGCGGGTTTCGACCGCCGCGCTGCCGTCGGGAACCAAGCACTGCAACTACCTCAACAGCGTGCTGGGCGCGATCGAGGTGACCTCCTCGGGGCACGATATCGGCATCGCCGTGGACCGCGAGGGCTTTGTCTCGGAAGGGATCGCTTACAACGTCTTCGCCCTTAAGGGAAACCGGCTGATGACGGCCCCGATCAGCCGCGACATCCTGCCCGGCATCACCCGCGCCGTGGTGATCGAACTGGCCCGCGCCGAGGGCCTCGAGGTCGACGAATGCCTGTTCGACGCCTTTACCCTGTCCTCGGCCGACGAAGTCTTCATCTGCTCGACGCTCGAACTGGCGGTTCCCGTGGTCGAGGTCGACGGCCGCAGGATCGGCACCGGCAAGCCTGGCCCGGTCAGCCGCCGACTGGGTGGCCTCTTGACCGAAACCATGGCGGGCGAGGCGGCGACCTGGCACGCCAGCCGCAAGAAAAAGGGATGATGCAATGACGAACTTCACCGATCTGACCGGCAAGACCATCCTGGTAACCGGCGCGTCGCGCGGCATCGGCGAGGGCATCCTCCGCGGTCTGGTGGCCCAGGGTGCCGCGGTGGTGCTGAACTACACCAGCAGCAGGGACCGCGCCGAGGCCATCGCCGACGAACTGGGCCGCGACAAGGTGCTGCCGGTGCAGGCCGCCATGGACAGCGTGGAGGATCTGGAACGGCTGTGGCAGACCGCCGTGGCATGGAAGGGCCGGATCGACGTGCTGGTCAACAACGCCGCGGTGCGCCAGCCGATCGCGATGACCGCCGATGCGAAGGACTGGGACGCGCACTGGCTTTACACGCTGAAGGTCAATCTCGTGGCCACCGCGCATCTGTCCCGCCTGGCCGTGCTGCATTTCGAGGAAACCGGCGGTGGCAGCATCATCGGCATCTCGGCCCGGATCGCCGTGCGCGGGGACCGGCCGGACTTCTTCCACGATGGCGCATCGAAGGGCGGGATGAACTCGCTCCTGCGCGGCATCGCCCGCTTCTACGCCAAGAAGAACATCCAGACCTACATCCTCTGCGTCGGCGTCATCGGCACCCGCCAGGGCGAGGACATGCTGTCGATCTATGGCGCGCAGGAGATGCTGAATGAAATCCCCGCCGGCCATTTCGGCACGCCCGAGGACGTGGCGAACGTGGCGGTCTTCTGCGCCAGCGGCAAGGCGAAATACTCCAGCGGCACGACCATCGACGTGACCGGCGCCTCGTTCATCCACTGAACGGGCCGCATAGGACAGCAACAAACGGGAAAGCGGAACAAAAATGGCTCTGCCGGCACAGGTTAGCACCGTCATCATCGGGGGCGGCATCATCGGCTGCTCGATCGCCTATCATCTGACCAAGCTCGGCATCCGGGACGTGCTGCTCTTGGAACGGCGGCAGCTCTGCTGCGGCACCACTTGGCACTCCGTGGGATCGGTGGCAGAATTGCGGGGCACCCGCCGCATGACCGAACTGACGCGCTACACGGCCGAGCTTTATCGCAATCTGGAGGCCGAGACCGGCCAGGCCACCGGCTACAAGAAATCCGGCTCGATCATGCTCGCCCTGAACCGCGAACGGCTGATGGAGATGGAGCGTGCGGCGGCGCTTGCCCGCCAGTTCGGCCATGACGCCGAGATGATCTCGCTCGCCGACATCCGCGACCGCTGCCCGCAGGTGGTGATCGACGATGCGCTGGCTGGGTTCTACATCTCCAGCGATGGCCGCACCAATCCGGTGGACACCACCCAGGCGTTGGCCAAGGGCGCGCGGATGGGCGGGGCGAAGATCGTCGAGAATGTCGAGGTCACCGGCCTTCAGGTCGTGAACGGCGAGGTGCGCGGCGTCCTCACCACCGAGGGGCCGGTGCAGGCGGAAAGCGTGGTGCTGGCGGCCGGGATGTGGGGCCGGGAATTCGGCGCCGCGCATGGCGTGAGCCTGCCGCTACAAGCGGCCGAGCATTTCTACGCCGTGACCGAGCCGATCCCGGGCCTGCAACCCTCGATGCCCTTCATCCGCGTGCCGGACGAAAGCACCTACTACAAGGAGGATGCCGGCAAGCTGCTGTTCGGTTGCCTCGAAAAGCGGGCGAAGCCCTGGGCGCTGGACGGGATCCCGAAGGATTTCTGCTTCGACTCGCTGCCCGAGGATTTCGACCATTTCGAGCCGATCCTGACCGCCGCGCTGAAGCGCTTCCCCCTGCTGGAAACCGCCGGCATCCAGCTGTTCTTCAACGGGCCCGAGAGCTTCACCCCCGACGGCAACGCGCTGATGGGCGAGACACCGGAACTTCGCAACCTCTTCGTCGCCTGTGGCCTGAACACGGTCGGCGTGATGACCGGCGGGGCGATGGGGCTGATGATGGCCGAATGGATCGCCAACCGTCGCCGCCCCGAGGGTTTTGCCGAATACGACGTGGCGCGGTTCTCGCCCTTCCAGTCCCGCCGCAGCTACATGCGCGACCGCACGGTCGAGGCGCTGGGCGTGCTCTACGATGTCGGCTGGCCGAACCGCGAGCATGTTTCGGCACGTGGCGGCCGCCGGCTGCCCTTGCACCACCAGCACAAGGGGGCCCATGCGATCTTCGGCAGCCGCGCTGGCTGGGAAGTGCCGCTGGTCTTTGCCCCCGATGCTGAACGCGCAGTGCTGCAACCCAGTTACGGGCGGCAGAACTGGGTGGAATGGGCAGCGGCTGAAGCCACGGCTGCGGACGAAGAGGCGGTGCTGTTCGATCTGTCCGCCGACGCGAAGCTTCGGGTCATGGGCGCCGAGGCGGTCGCGGCGCTGCACCGCCTGGGCGGGCAGAACGCGCCACCGCAGCCCGGACTGACGACTGCGGTGTGGCTGACGGCAACGGGCAAGATCGAGACTGCGGTCCGCATCCTGACCGTGGGCAATGACGAAGCCTATGTTCTGTCGGTGCCGGGAACCGAGCGGCTGCATCGCAAATGGCTGGCAGGCGCGGGTATTGCCCCCGATGCGATCCAGACCGTCACCTCAGCCCATGGGCTTTTCCTGCTGCTCGGCCCGAAGGTGGACGAATGCCTGGCCGGTGTGGGCGCGGGGCAGGGCGCCGCCGAGCTGCGGATGGCCGAGATCGGTTATGCTCCGGCGGTGATCGCTCCGACTTCGGTCGGCGGCGCGCGGGGCGTCCTGGTCCTTCTGGACAGCGAGTTCGCGGCCCACGCCGCCGAGACGCTCCGTGCCGCTGGCCTTGTGCGGCAGGGTGGTCTCTATGCCCTGGAATCCCTGCGCATCTCGGTCGGAGAGCCCGCTTGGCCGAACGAGCTTGGCGATACCGTAATGCCGCAGGAGGCGGGTCTCGCCCAAGGCAAGATGCCTCGAACCACAGCCCTTGTCGGCATCGCGCTGGCCACCGATACCGGCGCACTCTACGGGGCCGAGGGCATCCTCTGCGACGGCCGCCCCGTGGGTCTGACCAGTTCGGGCGCCTGGTGCCACAGGCGCGGTGTGCCGGTCGCATTGGGCTTCGTCAGCAACTCTGACGGGGTCGATGCAGCCTGGCTCAGCAGCGGCAGTTTCTCCATCGACATGCCGGGCGGGCCGGTGAAGGCACATTTGCGCCTCATCGGCGGATAGATTTGCAGGCATCTTCGGCGGCCCCGCAAGCGCTGGAATTTCCGAATTAACTCTGGAGTTAG
>NZ_JAAKGP010000022.1 GCF_011043545.1 Rhodobacter sp. SGA-6-6
GGCTCCTCCTCAAGATCTGCCGCGAAAACCCGCTCTCCTAGTCAAGACCCTTCGACGAAAATCAGTGACTTCGAGTTTTCGACGAAAACTCGTAACGATCCTTCGTCGAAGGATCGGTCAGCCGCGGCCGAGTTTCGCCAGCCGGGCCGCCCGCAGCTGCGCGAAATCCTCGCCGGCGTGATAGCTCGACCGGGTCAGCGGCGTGGCCGAGACCATCAGGAAGCCCTTGCCGTAGGCCGCCTTCTCGTAGGACTTGAACTCCTCCGGCGTGACGAAACGGTCGACGCGGTGGTGCTTCGGCGTCGGCTGCAGGTATTGCCCGATGGTCAGGAAATCGACATCCGCGGCGCGCATGTCGTCCATCACCTGCAGCACCGCCTGCCGGTCCTCGCCCAGGCCGACCATGATCCCCGACTTGGTGAACATCGCCGGATCCAGCTCCTTCACCTTCTGCAACAGCCGCAGCGAGTGGAAATAGCGCGCCCCGGGCCGCACCTCGGGGTAAAGCCCCGGCACCGTCTCCAGGTTGTGGTTCAGCACGTCCGGCCGGGCCTCCACCACCACTTCCAGGGCGCCGGGGTCGGATTTCAGGAAATCCGGGATCAGCACCTCGATGGTGGTGCCGGGCGCGCGGTGGCGGATCGCGCGGATGGTCTGGGCGAAATGCGCGGCACCGCCGTCGGCAAGGTCGTCGCGGTCGACGCTGGTGACGACGACATGGTTCAGCTTCAGCTCCGAGACCGCATGGGCCACCCGGCCCGGCTCGAAGGCGTCCAGCGTCTGCGGCTTGCCGGTCGCCACGTTGCAGAAGGTGCAGCCGCGGGTGCAGATCTCGCCCATGATCATCATGGTGGCGTGGCCCGCGCTCCAGCATTCGCCGACGTTGGGGCAGCCCGCCTCCTCGCAGACCGTCACCAGCTTCTTTTCCTTCAGGATGGAGCGGGTGGCCTTGTAGCCCTCGGAGTTGGGCGCGCGGACGCGAATCCAGCTTGGCTTCTTCGGCTGCTCCTGATCGGGCCGGTGGGCCTTCTCGGGATGGCGCTGGTCGGGAAGCTTGAGGTCGCGCACGGTTTTTTCCCCTGCCCTTCGGATACTGCCCCACATAAGGCTTTCCCGCACGCAAGGCAACGCATCCGCACCGCCCGGCCTGCCGCAGGCCCATGCGGCGGATGCAACCTTAACCATTGATGGAGGTATCATGGCCAAGAAATTCATCGCCGAACTGCTCGGCACCGCGATCCTGGTCCTGTTCGGCTGCGGGGCGGCAGTCATCGCCGGGGCGGACGGCACCACCGGCATCGGGCTGACCGGCATCAGCCTGGCCTTCGGCCTGGCCATCGTCGCCGCGGCCTACGGGCTGGGGCCGATCTCGGGCGCGCATCTGAACCCGGCAGTCTCGCTGGGGGCCTTGCTGGGCGGCCGCATCGGCGGCGGCACCTTCGCCGTCTATGCGGCGGCGCAGGTCATCGGAGCAATCCTCGGGGCACTGGTCCTTTACATCATCGCCTCGGGCAGCGCCGGCTGGGACGGCGGTCTCGGCCAGAACGGCTACGGCGCGGGCTACCTGGGCGAATACGGGCTGGCTTCGGCGCTGGTGTTCGAATTCGTGATGACCTTCCTCTTCGTCACCGTGATCCTCGGCGCCACCCAGGCCGGCGCGCCGGCGGCGATGGCCGGGCTGGCGATCGGCCTGACGCTGGCGGCGATCCACCTGGTCGGGATCAAGGTCACCGGCGTCTCGGTGAACCCCGCCCGCTCCATCGGTCCGGCGGTCTTCGTCGGCGGCAAGGCGCTGGCCGACCTCTGGGTCTTCCTCGTCGCGCCGCTGGCCGGGGGGGCGCTGGCGGGGATCGTGCACAAGGCCGGGCTGACCCGCGCCGACTGAGGCAGCGGCCCGCGCAGAACGGCCGGAAGGGGGCGCCCGGGACAGGCGCCCCCTTTTCCGTCGCGCTTGATCCGCATCAAGGCCGCGCGGGGCTTGCCATGGCATCCGGCATCGGCACAACTTCCGGTCCGATGATGGGTCCCTTCGAGCTTTCCCTGGCGATTCTGGCGCTGCTGGTCACGCCGGGGCCGACCAATACGCTGATGTTCCTGGCCGGGGCCGAGCGCGGGCTGGCCCGCGCCCTGCGGCTGATCCCGGCGGAACTGGCGGGCTACCTGCTGACGGTGGTGCCGCTGACGCTGGCCGGCGCCCCGCTGCTGGAGGGGCATCCCGGCGCCCGGGCGGCGCTGGCGCTGGCGGCGGGACTCTGGGTGGCGGTGCTGGCGCTGCGGCTGTGGCGGCTGCCGCGGACCGGCCGGGACGGCCCGGCGATCACCGCCGCGGCCGTCTTCACCACCACGCTGCTGAACCCCAAGGCGCTGATCTTCGGGCTGGTGCTCTTGCCGCATCCCGGGAACGCCGCCCTCAACATCGCCAATTTCGCCGCCCAGGTCGCCGCCGTCGCGCTGCTGTGGCAGGCCGGCGGCGCGGCGCTCGGCCGCGGCACCGGCCCGCGGATGCCGGTGCTGCGCCGCGCCGCCTCGCTCTGGCTGGGCGGGCTGTCGGTGATGCTGGTGCTGCGCAGGGCCGGGCTGGCCTAGCCGATCAGCGGCCCCGACCGGCCGTAAAGCTCGTCGTAGTGCCGGCGCAGCCGCATCAGCGCGATGCGCAGCACGATCTTGCCCGAGCGCGCCGCCCATCCCATCCGCCGCTCCGCCGCCTCGATCCCCTCCAGGAAGCAGCAGACCCGCAGCGCCACGTCGCCGAGCCCCGGGCCGAGGTCGCGCAGCGCCAGCGCCACCCGTTCCCGCGCCCGGCCCGGCCCCTCCGCCAGCCCGTCGCCGCGGAAGGTGCCGCGGTCGCCCCCGGTCAGGAATTTCTCCCAGTTCTGCGCCACCCGCGGCCCCATCTGCGCCAGTTCGAAATCCTCGCGCAGCCGCTCGGCCGCCTCGACCAGCGGCGTTTCCAGGAAGGGCCTGCCGTCCTTGTCGCGCCGCCGCCCCAGCACCGCCACCGGGCTTTCCGCCAGGTTGTAGCGCAGCCGCCGCGGGCCGTCGTCGTCGATCACCTGCCGCTCGCCCCAGACCCGGTGCTGGCCGGCGAAGCCGCCCTGCGCCTCGGCCAGCCCGGGCATCTCGGACGACTGGCGGCGGCGGTCCTCCTCGTCGATCATCCGCTTCAGCGCCATCCGGCCGCCCTGGGTGATCTCGTAGGTCGACACCCGGCCCGGCTTGCGGCACTGGATCCAGTCCTTCAGCGTGAAGGCCTGCGCCACCGCGCGGTCGAGGATGCCGGTGCGGGCCGAGCGGCCGTCGGGGAATTCCCGCATCACCACCGCCTTCTCCATGTCGGCGGCGATGGCCATCACCGCCCCCGGCTCGGCCAGGCGGCGCAGGATGCGGCGGCCTTCGCGCATCAGCGTGGCTTCGTCGGTCAGCCGGGCGGCGGTGCTGCGGATCGGGGCTGTCATGGAAAGCGCATCCTTTCGGTCGGGGTCGGGAAGGGGGATGCCGCGCGACAGGAGGTTCAGCGCCTCGTCCATCAGCGGGTCGTCGCGCCGCAACTCGAAGCGGCGGACCTGGCGCATGACGGTGGAGGCGTTCAGCCCCGCCGCCCGCGCCAGCGCCCGGATCGACACCCCCTGCTCGGTATGGCTCAGGTAGAGCCTCACGCGGTCGGGGAGCCATTCTGGCAGGTCGGCGGGGGCGGGGTTGGACAAGCCGGACATCCTGTAGCTGGGCGGTAGCGGAGCGGGTGCGATCCGTCCTGACCTGGACAAATGCAACCTAAAGGTTAATTGGTTACCTGATGGTTAACTTTCGCGGTGAAGCCGATAATTGTAACCAAATCCTAAACAATCCGGAAACCGCCGTGCGCTGAGAGCGGGCGGGATGCAACGCATGGTTGAGTTGGCGCAGAGTTGCGGGCAGAACAATGGAGGCCCGTGAATGTCCGATTTCCGCAAGACCCTGTCCGAGATGCGCCGCCCCTCGATGCTGATGCGCGCCGCCCGCCTGGGCCTGCCCGACTACCACCGCGGCCGCTGGCTGAAGCGGCTGGCGCCGGGCGAGACCTCGCCCGAACGCATCCTGCCGCAGCTGCTCACGGCGGAGGAGCGGCTGGAAGCGACCCGCCGCCGCGGCGATGCCTGCTATTCCATCGCCCAGCATATCGAGGTGCTGATCGCCCTTCTCGCCGAGGCGAGCCTGTTGCGGCGGGAGGTGGTGTAGCGGATCGGCGGGGTGAACCCCGCCCTACCGCAATCCGGCGGTTGGGCGCCAAATGTAGGGCGGGGTTCACCCCGCCATCCGCCCGAAACAGAAGGCCCGCGCCGGTTCCCCGCGCGGGCCTCCATCGTTTCCATTCCCGAAACCGGCTTCTGCCGATCTCAGATGAAGGCGTCCGGCATTTCCGACTTCCGCCGGGCCACGAAAGCCTCCAGCTCTTCCTTCTTCGCCGGGTCCAGCTCCGGCGCCTGGTAATCCGCCAGCAGCTTCTTCACCCGCAGCGAGGCCAGCGCCTGGGTGTCGCGCGCGCCTTCCTCTTCCCAAGTCTCGTAGGGCTTGTAGTCCAGCAGGTCGGTCCGCCAGAACGCCGACTTGAAGTTCGCCTGGGTATGGGCGCAGCCGAGGTAATGGCCGCCCGGCCCCACCTCGCGGATCGCGTCCATGCCCTGGCCGTTCTCGTCCAGCGAAACGCCCTTGGCCAGGTGGTGCAGCGTGCCCAGCTGGTCGGCGTCCATGACGAATTTCTCGTAGGAGGAGACCAGCCCCCCCTCCAGCCAGCCGCAGGCGTGCAGCATGAAGTTCACGCCGGACAGCAGGCCCATGTTCAGGCTGTTGGCCGATTCATAGGCCGCCTGCGCATCCGGCAGCTTCGAGCCGCAGAAGGCCCCGGCCGAGCGGTAGGGCAGCCCCAGCCGCCGCACCAGCTGGCCGGCGCCATAGGTGATGTGGCTGGCCTCCGGGGTGCCGAAGGTCGGCGCGCCCGAGTTCATGTCGATCGAGGTCACGAAGGCCCCGGCGATCACCGGCGCCCCGGCGCGGACGAGCTGCGAATAGCTGACGCCGGCCAGGATTTCCGCCAGCACCTGGGTCAGCGTCCCCGCCACCGTCACCGGCGCCATCGCGCCGCCGACGATGAAGGGCGAGACGATGGCGGCCTGGTTGGCCTCGGCATAGACCTCCAGCGCGCCCATCATGATGCCGTCGAAGGTCATCGGGCTGTTGATGTTGATCAGGCTGGTCATCACCGTGTTCCGGTCGACGAAATCGTCGCCGAACAGGATCTTCGACATCGCCACCGAATCCGCCGCCCGGCTGGGCTCCGTCACCGAGCCCATGTAGGGCTTGTCCGACAGCGTCATGTGGGCCAGCAGCATGTCGAGGTGGCGCTTGTTCACCGGAACGTCGGTCGGCTCGCAGACCGTGCCGCCGCTGTGATGCAGCCATTTCGACATATAGGCCAGCTTCACGAAGTTGCGGAAATCCTCGATGGTGGCATAGCGGCGGCCGCCTTCGGCATCGCGGACGAAGGGCGGGCCGTAGACCGGCGCCAGCACCAGGTTCCTGCCGCCGATCTCGACGTTGCGCGCCGGGTTGCGGGCGTGCTGGGTGAAAGACTTCGGCGCGGTCGAGACCAGCTTGCGGGCGAGGCCGCGGGGGATATGCACCCGCTCGCCCTTCACGTCGGCGCCGGCGGCCTTCCAGCGCTCCAGCGCCGCCGGGTTCTCGACGAAGTTGACGCCGATCTCCTCCAGCACCGTCTCGGCATTGTGCTCGATGATCTGGAGGGCTTCCTCGTTCAGGATCTCGAAGTTCGGGATGTTGCGCTCGATGAACCGCGCCGTCTCGAAGGAAACAGCGGTGCGTTCCGCCCGCCGCGCGCCCCCGCCGCCGCCGCGTGCCCTGCGCCCCCCGCCCTGTTCCGCAGCCACATCCATGTCGCCCATCTCCGCCTCCAAGCGCGAAATCCTTTGCGCCCTTATGAACCCAATCCGGCAAGGCCCGCCCCCCGTTTCCGTCACCTGCCCGCCAAAAACGACACCGGCCCGGCCCGAAAGCGACCCCATTCTCTGTCCTCAAATATCCCGCGGGGTGCAACCATTGTTTGCGCCATTGGTTCGAGCAACAAATGGTCGCGGGGGGTGCGAAAACCCCGGCTCCGCTGCCGGTCCCCCTCTTGCTAAGCCTTCCCCCGCGCGCTACGCGAGGCCATGACCCAGACCCATGACCGCCTCCTCATCATCGACTTCGGCAGCCAGGTGACGCAGCTGATCGCGCGGCGTCTGCGCGAGCTGAAGGTCTATTGCGAAATCCACCCCTACAACCGCTTGGACGAGGCCTTCCTGAAGGACTTCGCCCCCAAGGCGGTGATCTTCTCGGGCGGTCCGGCCTCGGTCTACTGGGAGAACGCGCCGATGCCGCCCGCAGGGGTGTTCGACCTCGGCGTGCCGATCCTCGGCATCTGCTACGGCCAGCAGGTGATGATGCATTGCCTCGGCGGCCATGTAGAAGGCGGCCACGGCACCGCCGAATTCGGCCGCGCCTTCGTGACGCCGGCCGAGGAGCGGCTGCCGCTGCTGGAGGGCTGGTTCGCCGCCGGCAACGAACAGGTCTGGATGTCGCACGGCGACCATGTGTCGAGGATCGCCCCGGGCTTCCGCGTCTACGGCACCAGCCCCAACGCGCCCTTCGCCATCACCGCCGACCCCGAGCGCAACTTCTACGCCGTGCAGTTCCACCCCGAGGTGCACCACACCCCCAAGGGCGCGAAACTCTACGAGAATTTCGTCCGTCTCGCCGGCTTCAAGGGCGACTGGACCATGGGCGCCTACCGCGAGGAGGCGATCCGCAAGATCCGCGAGCAGGTGGGCGACGCCAAGGTGATCTGCGGCCTGTCCGGCGGCGTCGATTCCTCGGTGGCGGCGGTGCTGATCCACGAAGCCATCGGCGACCAGCTGACCTGCGTCTTCGTCGACCACGGCCTTCTGCGGCTGGGAGAGGCCGAGCAGGTCGTGACCATGTTCCGCGACCATTACAACATGCCGCTGATCCATGCCGACGAGAGCGACCTGTTCCTCGGCGCGCTGGAAGGCGTCTCCGACCCCGAGGTCAAGCGCAAGACCATCGGCAAGCTGTTCATCGACGTGTTCCAGAAACACGCCAACGAAGTTGGCGGGGCGAAGTTCCTGGCCCAAGGCACGCTCTACCCCGACGTGATCGAATCGGTCAGCTTCTCCGGCGGCCCCTCGGTGACGATCAAGAGCCACCATAATGTCGGCGGCCTGCCGGAGAAGATGGGGCTGAAACTGGTGGAACCGCTGCGCGAGCTGTTCAAGGACGAGGTCCGCGCGCTTGGCCGCGAGCTCGGCCTGCCGCCCGCCTTCATCGGCCGCCACCCCTTCCCCGGCCCCGGCCTCGCCATCCGCTGCCCGGGCGAGATCACCCGCGAGAAGCTGGAGATCCTGCGCCGGGCCGATGCGGTCTACATCGACCAGATCAGGAAACACGGTCTCTACGACGAGATCTGGCAGGCCTTCGCCGCCATCCTGCCGATGCGCACCGTGGGGGTGATGGGCGACGGCCGCACCTACGACTACGCGCTGGCGCTGCGGGCGGTGACCAGCGTCGACGGCATGACCGCCGACTACTACCCTTTCAGCCACGACTTCCTGGGCGAGACCGCAACCCGGATCATCAACGAGGTCAAGGGCATCAACCGCGTCTTCTACGACTGCACCTCGAAGCCGCCGGGGACCATCGAACTCGAATGATCACCCTGACCGGACGTCTGATCTGCGCCGATGCGGCGGAGGCGGGGATCGTCCGCGCGCATCTGCCCGAGCATCTCCGCCTGACCCGGGAAGAGCCGGGCTGCCTGTCCTTCTCGGTGCGGCCGACGGACGATCCTCTGGTCTGGCAGGTGGAGGAAAGTTTCGCCGACCGCGAAGCCTTCGCGGCGCATCAGGCGCGGACGAGGGCGAGCGCCTGGCACCGGGCCACGGCGCAGGTGAAGCGCGATTATCGCATTTCGGGGCTTTAGCCGGGGCGCCCCTTCGGCACCCCGGTTTCCGCGCGGAAACCGGACCGAAATCCGCGCGGATTTCGGGGCGGAGTTCGCGCGAACTCCGCTTCCCCGGGATCAGAACCGCCCGTGGAAGGCGATCTCCTCCAGCGCCAGCCGCGGGCTGGGGACCTCGCGCGCCCGCAGCGGCTCGGGCAGGCTTTCCGGCTGGCCGGGATGGCCGACCGCCACCACCGCCTGCAGGCTGTGCCCCTCGGGCAGGCCGAGCGCGGCGGCAAGCGCCGTGGCGTCGAAGCCGCCCATGGCATGGGCCGCCAGCCCGTCCCGCGCCGCCTGCAGGGCCAGGCTCATCCAGGCCGCGCCGCTGTCGAAGGCGGCCCAACGGTTGTCGGCCTCCGCCCCGTCGCGGCCGGTCATCCGGTCCTTCGAGGCCACCACGATCAGCGCCGCCGCCTTCTCGGCCCATTCGCGGTTGAAGGGCACCAGCCCGTCGAGGATCGCCCGGAACCCCGGCTCGCCGCGCAGCGCCCAGACCAGCCGCCAGGGCTGGTGGTTCGCGGCCGAGGGCGCCCAGCGGGCGGCCTCCAGCAGCACCTTGACCTGCCCCTCGGTCAGCGCGGCGTCGGAGAAGGCCCGCGGCGACCAGCGCGCCGGGAACAGCGGATCGACGGGATGGCCGGGCTGGCGGATGGGGGTCTGCAGCGTCATGGGCGGGCCTTTGCGTTGAAGTCTGACGCCGCAAATGGCCCCTGTCCCCGGCGCGGGCAAGGCCCCGCGGCGCAGGGGCGGTGTTCGCGGCTGCACAGCGAGCGAACGGGCGCCCTGCCCCACTGGACAATCCCGCCGGGCCGCGGTGAAGATCGGCGGATGACCGCGCCCTACCGCCCCCTGACCGCCGCCCTGTGGATGACCGGCTCCATCGCCGCCTTCACCGCCATGGCCATCGCCACGCGGGCGATCAAGGCGCAGCACGACACGTTCGAGATTCTCGCCTGGCGCTCGCTGATCGGCGTGGTGCTGGTGCTGGCGCTGGCCGCCGGCTCGGGACGGCTGGGCCGGATCACCGCGCGGCGGCTGCCGAGCCATACCTTACGCAACATCGTGCATTTCACCGGCCAGTCGCTGTGGTTCTGGGCGCTGACCCAGATCCCGCTGGCGCAGGTCTTCGCGCTGGAGTTCACCTCGCCACTCTGGGTGATCCTGCTGGCGCCGCTGTTCCTGGGCGAGACCCAGACCCGCGCCCGGCTCCTGGCCGCGGCCATCGGCTTCTCCGGCATCCTGCTGGTCGCCAACCCCGACTTCGGCCATGTCGAGCCCGGCGTGCTGGCCGCCGCCGCCAGCGCCGTCTTCTTCGCCCTGTCGATGATGCTGACCAAATGGCTGACCCGCGGCGAGGACATCCTCGCCATCCTGTTCTGGATGTGCCTGATCCAGACCGGCTTCGGCTTCGCGCTGGCCGGGGCGGACGGGATGCCGGCCCTGCCGACGCAGTCCACCCTGCCCTGGCTGGCGCTGATCGGGCTGGCGGGGGTGACGGCGCATCTCTGCCTGACCCGGGCGCTGCAGCTGGCGCCGGCCTCCTTCGTCGGACCCATCGACTTCGCCCGCCTACCGCTGATCGCCCTGATCGGCGCCGCCTTCTACGACGAGCCGCTGACCCTGGCGCTGGTCGCGGGCGCGGCGCTGATCCTGGCCGCCAACTGGCTGTCGATCCGGTCGGAATCGCGCCGGGCCGCGCGGGCCGGGGCTCTGGCCGCGGGGCCACAGGCGCCCCCTCACGAAGCCGTGACGCGGCGTCATTGATTGACCCGTTTTGCCGCAGCCCCTAGCCTGATTTGCAGGGGAAATCCTTCACGAGGGATGAGGACAATGAAACGCATTCTGACGACGACCGCGGCCTTCGGCCTTGCGGCGGGCATGGCGCAGGCGGGCGGGGTGGATCGGTCGGGCCAGGGCATCGGAATCATTTTCGAGCAGGGCAATTATGCCGAGTTGAGCTTCGGGATGATCAATCCCGATGTCAGCGGCACGGATGTCGCCGGCTTCGATACCCAGAGTGTCGCCGGCAACCACACCCTGCCGGGGATCGCCTTCAAATACGACCTCAGCGACCAGTTCTCCGTCGCGCTGATCTACGGCCAGGATTACGGCGCGGACGTCTACTACCCGACCGCGGCTGCCGGCGGGTCCCCGGTTCTTGGCGGCACCTCTGCCGTCCTCGATTCCGATGTGGTGACTGGCATCCTGCGCTACAAGTTCAACGACAATTTCTCGGTCCACGGCGGTGTCCGCGCCTCGAAAGCTTCGGGCGAGGTCACGCTTGCCGGCTTGGCCTATGATCCGCCGGGCCCGGTAAACCTCAGCGGTTACAACGTGACCTTCGACGACGCCTGGGGCACGGGCTATCTCGTCGGCGGCGCCTATGAGCGGCCCGAGATCGCGCTGCGCGTCGCTCTGACCTATTTCTCCAAGGTCACGCACGACCTCGACACCGCCGAGACCTTTGCCAGCGCGCTTCCGGGGGTTCCGGCAGGCGTTGCTCTGCCCTCGGTTACCTCGGTCGATACGCCGCAGGCGGTGAACCTCGATTTCCAGAGCGGCGTCGCTGCGAACACGCTGGCCTTCGGCTCGATCCGCTGGGTGGACTGGTCCAGTTTCCAGATCGACCCGCAGGTCTTCACCGCGGCCACCGGCGGCGGCCTCGTCTCTCTGGAAGACACCACCACCTATACCCTCGGCGTGGGCCGCAAGTTCAACGACAACTGGTCGGGCTCGATCTTCGCCACCTATGAGCCCAAGGGCGACCCGCTGGTCTCGCCGCTGGCTCCGACCAACGGCTACAAGGGGATCGGCGTGGGCGTGGTCTACACCCAGGAAAAGATGAAGATCACGATGGGCGCCCGGTATCTCGACCTAGGGGATGCGCAGCCCGAGACCGGCACCCCCGACACGGCGCGCGCCAACATGACCGGCAACCACGCCATCGCCGTCGGCGTGAAAGTCGGTTTCAACTTCTGATCCCCTGCCCGGCGCTACAGGACCCCCCGCCCCTTCCCGGGCGGGGTTTTCCATTGCCCCTCCTCCGGCCCGGCGTTAACACCGGAACCGCCAGCACGAAGGGTCGCCCGATGATCTACCCCACCGCCGACGCCTACCGCAGCGCCAGCCACAAGCGCGTCATGCTGTTCGGCATGTCCGGCCTCGGCAAGACCCATCTGTCCAACCTTTTGCGCGACGCGCCGCGGGCCAAGGGCGGCGGCTGGTTCCATTACTCGGTCGATTACCGCATCGGCACCCGCTACATGGGCGAATACATCGCCGACATGTTCAAGCGCGAGGCGATGAAGAACCCGCTTCTGCGCGAGCTGCTGCTGTCGGACTCGGTCTACATCGCCTCCAACATCACCTTCGACAATCTCGCGCCGCTTTCCACCTACCTCGGCAAGCCCGGCGATGCCGCCAAGGGCGGGCTGCCCTTCGCCGAATACGTCAAGCGGCAGGAGCAGCACCGCGAGGCCGAGATCGCCGCCACCCTCGACGCCGCCCGCTTCATCGAACGGGCCGAGGACATCTACGGCTACCGCGACTTCATCTGCGACACCTCCGGCTCGATCTGCGAGGTGGTGGAGGCCGGGGACCCCGACGATCCGGTGATGAAGCAGTTGGCCGGCACACTGCTGCTGGTCTGGATCAAGGGCTCCGAGGATCACCGGGACGAACTGGTCCGCCGCTTCGACCGCGCGCCGAAGCCGATCTACTACCGGCCCGACTTCCTGGCCGACCTCTGGTCGGAATACCTGGCGCAGGAGGGCAAGCCGGCGGAAGCCGTCGATCCCGACGCCTTCCTCCGCTTCGGCTATGCCCGCCTGCTGGACCACCGCCAGCCGCGCTACGAGGCGATGGCCCGCTGGGGCGTCACCGTCACCGCCGAGGAAGTGGCCGATGTCCGCACCCCCCCCGATTTCGACCGGCTGATCGCCCGCGCCATCGACCGGCGCGAACCCTGACCCGAGAGGACTGAAATGCCCATCACCCTGCCCGAAACCCTGCCCGCCTTCGACGTGCTGCGGTCCGAGGGCGTCATGGTGATGTCGCCCGCCCGCGCCGCGCATCAGGACATCCGCCCCCTGCGGATCGGCCTTCTCAACCTGATGCCGAAGAAGATCCAGACCGAGAACCAGTTCGCCCGGCTGATCGGCGCCACGCCGCTGCAGATCGACTTCCAGCTGATCCGCATGACCGAGCACCAGACCCGCAACACCGCTGCCGCGCATATGGAAACCTTCTACCGCCCCTTCGCCGAAGTGGCGGCCTCGGGCGAGAAATTCGACGGGCTGATCATCACCGGCGCACCCATCGAGCACCTGCCCTTCGAGGAGGTCACCTATTGGGACGAGCTGTGCCAGGTGATGGACTGGACCCAGAGCCACGTCCATTCCACCTTCGGCGTCTGCTGGGGCGGCATGGCGATGATCAACCACTTCCACGGCGTCAGGAAGCACATGCTGCAGGCCAAGGCCTTCGGCTGCTTCCGGCACCGGAACCTCGCCCCCACCTCGCCCTTCCTGCGCGGCTTCTCCGACGATTTCGTCATCCCGGTCAGCCGCTGGACCGAGATGCGGCAGGAGGAAATCAACGCCGCCCCCGGCCTGCGCACCCTGCTGGGGTCCGACGAGGTCGGCCCCTGCCTGGTCGAGGATCAGGGCCATCGCGCGCTCTACATCTTCAACCATTTCGAATACGACAGCGACACGCTGAAACAGGAATACGACCGCGACGTCGCCAACGGCACCCCGATCAACGTGCCGCAGAACTACTACCCCGAGGATGATCCCGCGCAGCCGCCGCTGAACCGCTGGCGCAGCCACGCCCATCTGCTCTACGGCAACTGGATCAACGAGATCTACCAGACCACGCCCTTCGACCTTGCCAGGATCGGCAGCGCGGAGATACTGGCCGCCAAGTGAGGAGACAGCCATGGACCTTCCCTTCGACGGCGCGATCAGCCGCTATTTCCGCGACGGGGCGCCGAAGGCGCTGCGCAAGGCGATCGAGAAGGATGACGGCAACGACATCCTGACCAGGTCCTATCCCTACCGCGAGGAGATGAAGGGCAAGGACTACGACGCCCATATGGAGCGGCTGCAGATCGAGCTGGTGAAGATGCAGGCCGACGTGAAGGCCACCGGCAAGCGGCTGGTGGTGGTGTTCGAGGGCCGCGACGCCGCCGGCAAGGGCGGCACCATCGACCGCATCCGCGAGAACCTGAACCCCCGCGTCGCCTATGTGGTCGCCCTGCCCAAGCCCTCGGAACGCGAGGCCAAGCAGTGGTATTTCCAGCGCTACATCGACTGGCTGCCGGCGGCGGGCGAGATCGCGCTGTTCGACCGCAGCTGGTATAACCGCGCCATCGTCGAGCATGTCTTCGGCTTCTGCACCCCCGCCGAGCGCGAGAAGTTCTTCCGCCAGCTGCCCGAGTTCGAGGAGATGATCGTCGACGAGGGCATCACCCTGGTGAAGATCTGGCTGGAGGTCGGCCGGGCCGAGCAGCTGAAGCGCTTCCTCGACCGCGAGAAGGACCCGCTGAAACAGTGGAAGCTGTCGCCCATCGACATCGAGGGGCTGGCGAAATGGGACGACTACTGCGCCGCCATCGACGAGACCATGCAGCGCAGCCAGTTCGAGCGCGCGCCCTGGACCGTGATCCTGTCCGACGACAAGAAACGCGCCCGCATCGCCGCGGCGCAGGTGGTGCTGTCGGCGGTGGACTACAAGGGCAAGGATGCCGCGGCCATCGGCGGGATCGACGACAAGATCTGCGGCGGCCCCGGGCTCAGGCCGAAGGACTGATGAAACGCGGCTACCACCACGGCAACCTGCGCCAGGCGCTGGTCGAGGCGGCGCTGGCGCTGATCGCCGAGAAGGGCCCGCAGGGCTTCACCCTGTCCGAGGCGGCGAAGGCGGCGGACGTGACCCCGGCCGCGGTCTACCGCCATTTCGCCGGTCGCGACGATTTGCTGGCCGAGGTGGCGCGGCAGGGCTTCGACATCTTCGCCGCGCTGATGGAATATGCCTGGGCCGAGGGCCAGCCGACCGCGCTTGCCGCCTTCGAGGCGACGGGGCGGGCCTACCTGGCCTTCGCCCGCAAGTATCCCGGCCATTACCAGGCGATGTTCGAAAGCGGGCTGCATCCCGCCGCCCATCCCGACCTGGCTCAGGTCTCGGCCAAGGCCCGCGCGGTGATGGAGCGGGCGGCGCAGGCGATCACCACCGGCCTGCCCGAGGGGCGGCGCCCGCCGGCCAGCATGGTCTCGGCCCATGTCTCGGCGCTGAGCCACGGCGTGGTGGAGCTTTACCTGCGCGGCAACGGCGGCGGCTCCCCTTTCCCGCCGGAACAGCTGCTGGAGGCCGCGACCGGCATCTACCTGCGCGGCCTCGGCCTGCTGCCGCCGGATCGGTGAAGCAAAGGCGTGGCTGCCGCCGCATTCCGTTTGGTTGCGGCTGGCGGGGTCTCCTTGCAACTGCTGTCGGCTGATGGGGGCGCTTCGCCCCCCAAACCCCCCGAGGATATTTTCAGACAGGTGAATGGGAAGAAGAACACTTCACCCATTCACCTGTCGATAAATATCCCCGCCGGAGGCAAGCCGAGCCGGTTGCGCGCTTGCGCGCAGAGGCGAGACAAAGGCTTGCGCCGCAAGGCGCGCGATTTGCCGACCTCAGCGGAACAGGACCAGCGCGTCCGGGCTCCAGGCCACCTGCACCTTCGAGCCGACATCCAGGATCGGCCGGCCCGGCACGTTGCGCATCGAAAGCCGCACCTCGACATCGGTGCCGCCCAGGTAGACGTCGTAATAGGTCATGTCGCCGAAATAGATCACCTCGTCGACCACGCCCTCGGTCGCCCGGTCGCTGGCCTGCTGGCCGTCGTAGAGCAGCGTCAACGTCTCGGGACGCAGGCCGACCACCGGGGTCTCGCCGCGGGCGGGCGGGGCCTGGGTCCCGTCCAGCGTGACCCGGCCGAGGCCCTTGGCCTCCACCTCGACCTTGCCGCCGGCTTCGGACAGGATCTCGCAGGGGACGAAGTTCATCGTGCCGATGAAATCCGCCACCTTCTTGCTGTTCGGCCGGCGATAGAGCGTTTCCGGGTCGGCCAGCTGGGCGATCTCGCCCTCGAACATCACCGCGATGCGGTCGGACATCACCAGCGCCTCTTCCTGGTCATGCGTCACCAGGATGAAGGTGATGCCGACCTGCCGTTGCAGCTTGATCAGCTCGACCTGCATATGCTCGCGCATCTTCTTGTCCAGGGCGCTGAGCGGCTCGTCCAAGAGCAGCACCTTCGGCTTCAGGATCAGCGCCCGCGCCAGCGCCACCCGCTGACGCTGCCCGCCCGAGAGCGCATGGGCGGCGCGGCCGCCGTAGCCCTTCAGGCCGACCATCTCCAGCGCCTCTTCCACCGCCTTCGCCTTCTCGGGCTTCGACCGCGGGTCCTTGCGCAGGCCGAAGCCGACGTTCTCGGCCACCGACATGTGGGGGAAGATCGCGTAGCTCTGGAACACCATGTTGGTGGGCCGCACGTTCGCCGGCACCCCCTGCATCGACTTGCCGTCGATCAGCACCGCACCCGAGGAGATGTCCTCGAACCCGGCGATGGTGCGCAAAAGCGTGGTCTTGCCGCAGCCCGACGGCCCCAGCAGCGAGAAGAATTCCCCCGCCCGGATGGTGCCGTTGATGCCGCGCAGGGCGTGATAGTCGCCGTAATATTTGTGGACATCCCGGAATTCGATCATCACGGGCTTTTCTTCGGGCGTGGTCACAGGAATCCTCCGGTATCCTTGCCGCCCGCCTTGGCGACGCCGCGGCGGCGGAAATATTCGGCGATGGTCAGAAGCAGGATCGAGAAGGCCACCAGCATCGTCCCGAGCGCCAGAACCGGAGGCACGGTGGACGGGAAGCGGAAGGCGGTGAAGACGAAGACCGACAGCACCGGCTCGCCGCCGCCGAGGAAGTTGGCGATGATGAATTCGTCGATCGAGATGGTGAAGGTGATCAGGAAGCTGGCCAGGATGCCGGGCATCACCAAGGGCAGCACGATCAGGCGGAAGGTGCTCCACCCGGTCTCGCCGAGGTCGAGCGCGGCTTCCTCCAGCGACTTGTCCAAGGACTGGAATGCCGAGGACAGGATCGCCACCGCGAAGGGCATGGCGATCAGCACATGGCCGAGGATGATGGTGAAGAGCGACAGCTTGATCCCCGCCGCCAGCAGCAGCACCAGAAGCGCCATGGCGACGATCATCTCGGGCAGCACCAGCGGCACCATGATCGAGCCCATGACGATGCCCTTGCCCGGCCAGCTGTAGCGCACCGCCGACCGCGCGGCGAGGATGCCGAGCGTGGTGGCCAGCGTCGCGGTGGACAGCGACACGATCAGGCTGTTGACCAGCGCCTTCCTCAGGTTGGCATCTGCCAGCATCTGGCCGAACCACTTGGTGGTGAAGCCCGACAGCGGAAAGGCCACCGTGGTCGCGTCGTTGAAGGCGAAGAGCGGCAGGATGATGATCGGCCCGTAAAGGACCAGAAGGTAGATGACCGTATAGGTGCGAAGGCCCAGACCCTGCTTCATTTCCGGCCCCCCAGGAAGCGGCGGTTCGCCAGCACGAAGAGCGTGGCGACCACCGCCACGATCAGCATCGAGCTGACCGCCAGCGTCGACCCCATCGCCTGATTGCGCAGCTTCCACATCTGCGTCTCGATGAAATTGGCGATCATCGGCACCTTGCCCGAGCCGATCAGTTCCGGCGTCACGTAGTCGCCCACCGTCGGGATGAAGACGATCAGCACCGCCGCCACCACGCCCGCCATCGACAAGGGCAGCGTCACCCGCAGGAAGGTGGTCCAGCGGGATTCGCCGAGGTCCTGCCCGGCCTCCAGCAGCGAGCGGTCCACCTTCTCCAGGCTGACGAAGATCGGCAGCACCGCGAAGGGGGCATAGGCATGGCTGAGGGTGATGACGATCGCCAGCGTGCCGTATTGCAGCAGGTTCAGCGGCTGGTCGATGATCCCCACCGCGCCGAGTGCTGCATCCACCGCGCCGTCATAGCCGAGGATGGTGCGCCACAGCGCCACCCGGATCACATAGCTGGTCCAGAACGGGATGGTGATCAGGAACAGCCAGAGCGATTTCTTCGACGGATGGACGTGGAAGCTGACGTAATAGGCCACCGGATAGGCCAGGAGCACCGTGGTCAGCGTCACCAGCGCGGCCACCAGCAGCGACCGCCCCATCGCGGTGGCGGTGGCCTGGGCCATCCGCACGTCGGTCGAGGAACAGGTGTCGCTGGCCGACCAGCAGAACAGCTTGGCATAGTTCGACAGGGTGAAGTGAAGGTCCTGCCCCTCCTGCAGGGGCAGGCTGACCTTGGCCCCGCCCTCCAGCCCTGCAAAGGACAGGCCGAAGACCAGCAGCAGCGGCGCCGCCAGCATCAACAGCACATAGATCGCCGGCGGTGAGACCAGCGTCCAGCCGGCCTTCGCCTCGGCGGAAGGAGTGTTCCCCATTGGCCCCCCTGTGGTGCGGCAGTCTCTGCCTTGGTGTTTGATCAAATCCTGAACGGGGAATCGCCGGATTTCAAGTCGGCATTTTCGCCGGGGCGGCCCCGGCATGGAAAAAGGCGGCCCATTCCGGCCGCCTCCGGGGGCTGCGCCGGAAAAACCGGCGGTCAGCCGGCGATCTTCTCGATGGCGATGGCGCGCTTCTTCAGCTCGTCATAAAGCGTCGGCACGATCTTCTGCGCCCCCACCGCCACCCGCAGCGCGTCCGAGATCCGGGCCTCGGCCCCGGCGCCATCGGCCACGCGCCAGATCATCCGGCGGTGCACGCCGTCGTCGTAGACGATCTCGGTCGTGCCGGCGCGCTTGCGCCAGCCCAGGAAATCGGCGCCGCCATGCGGGGCGTGGAAAGAGGTCTGCTGTCCCATTTTCGGGTCTCGTTCTTGCTGCTTGCCTGCGGGCGAATCTGCCCTGCCCGCCCGGCGGGCGTCAACGGCAAGCCTTTGCAAATCCATGTGAACCCGCGGCGCTTGAGTCAATTCCGCCACAATGCCCCGCGGCGCCGGCACAATCCTGCGACAATCCGCGTCCCGCTCAGGCCGCCAGATCCGAGGGCGGGTTGCGCAGCAGCCGGGCGAGGCAATCCAGCGCCGCGTCGAAATCCGCCCGCGGCAGGTTGCCGGCGATGGCCAGCCGCACCGCATTGGGCGCCCGCCCGCCGATCAGCGCGTATTCGTCGGCCGGGCGGACCAGCACCCCCTCGGCCTCGGCCATGCGGGTGAAGGCGCTGGCCCGCCAGCCGAGCGGCATCCGCAGCCAGACGAAGGGCACGCCGGGCTGCCAGGCCAGGTCGAAGGCGCCCAGCCTGTTGACCATCGTCTGCAGCCGCTCGGCGAATTCCGCCTGCACCCGCGACCGGATCGCCGCCGCCGCGCCGCTGGCGAAAAGGCGGTGGCACATTTCGGCCACCGGGCGGGACAGCGCGTAGAAGGAATGCTGCGCCGCCAGCCGCCCGGCCTCGCCCATCCCGGCCGGGCAGGCGACATAGCCGAAGCGCAGCGCCGCCGAGACGGTCTTCGACAGGCTGCCGATCAGCCAGACCCGCTCGGGCGCCAGCGCCCGCATCGAGGGAATGTTGCTCTCGGCCACCGAATAGCAGTCGTCCTCGATGATCTGCAGGTCGAAGGCGCGGGCGATGCCGGCGATGGCCAGGCGGCGGTCCAGCGGCATCCGGCCGGTGGTGGGGTTCTGCGCCTCGGTGGTCAGGCACAGCACCTGCGCCGGGTGGCGGCGGCAGGCGGCCTCCAGCGACTCGGGGACGACACCGTGGTCGTCGATCTCCACCGCCACCACCTCGGCCCGGGCGGCGCGGGCGGCGTAGCGGAAGCCCGGGTAGGCCAGTTCCTCGATCAGCACCGCCGGGCGTTCGCCGCGCAGGCAGCAGTCGAGGATCAGGCCGATGGCGTTCTGCCCGCCGTTCGACAGCGCGATGTCCTCGGCCGAGATCGGGCCGAGCACGCGGTCGCCCAGCCATTTCACCACCTCGGCCCGCAAGGGGGCCTCGGCGCGCTGGCTGGTATAGTCCAGCCAGCCGGTGGAGACGCCCTCGGCCATGGCGATCAGCGCCGCGCGGAAGGCCTCGGCCTGTCCCACCTCGGGCACCTGCGGCGGGCGCAGGTCGACAAGGCCGGTGCTGCCGCCGGTGACCCGCTCCAGATACAGGGGCTGCGTCGGCCCCAGCCGCGGCGATTGTGCCGCGACAAAGGTCCCCCGCCCCACCGTCGCTGCCAGCAGCCCCTCCTGCGTCGCCAGCTGATAGGCCCGCGCCACCGTTCCGGGGGTCAGCTGCAGCCGCCAGGCGAGGTCGCGCACCGTCGGCAGCTGGCTTCCGGCCGGCAATTCGCCCGACCGGATGGCGTCGCGCAGCGCCCGGCTGAGGCCGAGATACTTCGGGCCGGGATATTGAGTCAGGTCGGGCTGCCAAGTTGTATCAGTCACAATGTATCTCTGGCGACTCATTGAGAGGGATTGATATGATACATTTACCGGATCGGACGAATTGTATCAACACAAAGGAGCGGCCCATGCCGCGCACAGCTTCCACCGCCCTCGCCCTGCCGTCTCCCGCCGCGCTGCCGCCGCTGCCGCGCCTGCTGGTCTCCGCCGCCCTGGTGCTGGCCCGCTGGGAAGACCGCCGCCGCTCGCGCCTGGCGCTGGAGCGGCTGACGCCGCAGCAGCTGCGCGACATCGGCCTGACCCCGGGCGCCGCCGAGGCCGAAGCCGCAAGGCCGTTCTGGCGCGGCTGATCCAACCGAATTCCTTCCCCTGAGGAACTGGGGCCGGGCAACCGGCCCTTCTTTTTTGCCCGCCGCTCGTCGATGGTCTTCGACCTCTCCTCGCTGCCGCCTGCGACGAGCAGTCGAAGACGGACGAGGAGCCATCCAAAGCAAAAGGCCCGCGCAGAGCACGGGCCTTTTCCATTCCGGTGAACAGCGCTCAGCGCTTGGAGAACTGGAAGCTGCGGCGGGCTTTGGCCTTGCCGTATTTCTTCCGTTCCACCGTGCGGCTGTCGCGGGTCAGGAAGCCCGCCGCCTTCAGCGCGCCGCGCAGCGAAGGTTCGTAAAGCTGCAGCGCCTTGGAGATGCCGTGCTTCACCGCACCGGCCTGGCCCGAGAGCCCGCCGCCGGCGACGGTGGCGTAGACGTCGAACTGGCCTTCGACATTGGCGATGGTGAAGGGCTGCTTCAGGATCATCTGCAGCACCGGGCGGGCGAAGTAGACGGCCATTTCCTTGCCGTTCACCACGACCTTGCCCGAACCGGGCTTGACCCAGACGCGGGCGACCGCGTCCTTGCGCTTGCCGGTGGCATAGGAACGGCCCAGCTTGTCGCGGACGGGCGCGCGGGGCGCGGCCTCGGCAGCGGGGGTGGCGGTGCCGACGGCGGCCTTCAGGTCGTCAAGGGACTTGATGTCGGACATGATCAGGCGCTCCGGCTGTTCTTCGGGTTCATGGACTTCACGTCCAGAACGGTGGGCTGCTGCGCCTCGTGCGGATGCGCGGCCCCGGCGTAGACGCGGAGGTTGGTCATCTGCTGGCGGCCGAGCCGGTTGCGGGTGATCATCCGCTCGACGGCCTTTTCCACCACGCGCTCGGGGTGGTTGCCTTCCAGCACCTGCCGCGCGGTGCGGCTCTTGATGCCGCCCGGATGGCCGGTGTGCCAGTAATACACCTTGTCGTCGCGCTTGTTGCCGGTCATCTGCACCTTGTCGGCGTTGATGACGATGACATTGTCGCCCATGTCCATGTGGGGGGTGAAGGTCGGCTTGTTCTTGCCGCGCAGGATGTTGGCGACGATCGTGGCGAGGCGGCCCAGAACGACGCCCTCGGCGTCGATCAGGATCCACTTCTTCTCGATGTCCGCCGGAGTAGCGGTGAAGGTCTTCATCGTGGTTCCCAACGAAAAGGGGGCACCAAGGCCCCCGGCAATTCGGATGCGGGCTTATCGCCGAAGGGGTGCGCCGGGTCAATATGGTCCGGCAAGATTTATCCAACCCGTTTCAATCACTTACAAGAACGGTAAAATGATACCCCATTCATCTGTCCATTAATATCCCGGGGGTCGCCAGTGGTGCGCCATTGGTTCGAGAACCACTGGCGACGGGGCTGGCCCCCGCTGCTACCGCAGCCGCGGGGGCTTCGCCGGGTCCAGTCCGGGCCCGGCAGGCTCCGCCTTCTCCTCCTCCGGCGGCGTCAGGTCGAAGCGCAGCCCCGCCCGCACCATCGCTTCCGCCGCAGGATCGCCCGGGCTGAGGAACACCACGTCCAGTTCCCCCGCCTCGACGCCCGAGAACACCAGCGCCTCGCGCACCGCCCGGGCCAGCGCCGCCTCGGCCGCTTCCGCCGCGCCGAGGAAGGCCAGCACATGCCCCTGCCGTCCGCCGTCGTAGACCACGCCGCAGAGCACTGCCGCCGCGGCCAGCCCGCCGGCGCGGGCCAGCTTGGCGTCCAGCCCGGCCAGCACCGCCTGCGGCACCGAGGGCGCAAGGAAGCGCTGCGGCCGCGCCTCGGCCTCTTCCGGCCCGCCCTCCAGCGTGCCGGCCAGCCAGTCCAGCGCCTCCGCCGGCAGCAGCATCTCCGAGGGCGCGACGCCGAGGTTCACCCCCAGCCCGATCCCCTGCCCCTTCAGCATCGCCGCCAGCACCCGGCCCGGCAGCGCGGCATAGGGGGCGATGCCGCCGGAGAACTCCGCCAGCCGCTCCTCGCGGTCGAAGACCAGCACCACCGGCCCGCTGTCCAGGTCGAAGACCTTCGGGTCCAGCACCCCGCCCTCGGCCTCGCGCTCCAGCAGCAGGAACAGCTCGCCGTCCGCCAGCCGCTCGTAGAAGCGCAGGCGCGCGGTCTCGCTTTCGGGATCGGCCGAGACGGCGGCATGGGCCGCGTCCAGCAGGGTCACAACGCTCATTCCATCTCCATCACCGCGCGCACCCGCGCCCGCAATTCGGGCAGCAGCTCGGCCTCGAACCAGGGGTGGCGCTTCAGCCATGCCGTATTCCGCCAGGACGGGTGCGGCAAGGGGAAGACCCCGCGCTCCAGCGCCGCACGCCAGCCGGCCACCTGCTCCGTAACCGGCCCCTTGCCCAGATGCCAGCGCAGGGCCGCGCCGCCGACCGCCAGCACCAGCCGGACCTTCGGCAGCGCCGCCATCACCTGCCCCCGCCATGTCGCGGCGCACAAGGGCGGCGGCGGCAGGTCCGATCCCTTGGCGTCGTAGCCCGGGAAGCAGAAGGCCATCGGCACCACCGCCACGCGGCCGAGGTCGTAGAACTCCTCGGCCGACAGCCCGGTCCAGTCGCGCAGGCGGTCGCCCGAGGGGTCGGTGAAGGGCCTGCCCGAGGCATGGACCCGCGCCCCCGGCGCCTGGCCTGCGATCAGCAGCCTCGCCGAGGGGCGGAACCAGACCACCGGCCGCGGGACATGCGCCGTGGCGGTCGCCGCGAAGCGCGCCGTGCACAGACGGCATCCCTCGATCCCGGCCCGCAGATCCGCCGCTTCCGGCATCCTTCCCCACCCCGGCGCTTGCCGCATCCCCGCCGCCGCGATACCCATGGCATCAGTCTGGACGCAAGGCATCATGTATCGCATTTCCCCCTTTGTCCGCCACTTCGGCCTTGCGCTGCTGCTCGGCATCGCCACCGCCACGCTCTGGGTGAACCTCGCCCCGGCGAGCTATTACGATTTCATCGAATGGCATGTGGCCGAGGTCGCGCTGCCGAACTGGGTCTGGCGCGGCACGGTGTCGATCACCCCCTTCATGGTGGTGGCCGACATGCTGATGGCGCTGTTCTTCTTCTTCGTGGGCAAGGAACTGTGGGAATCGCTGATCCTGGAGCGCGGCGCGCTGGCGGGGCGGCGGGCGGTGTTCCCGATGGGGCTGACGGTCGGGGGCCTGATCGGCGCCGCGCCGGTCTGGCTGGTCCTGCAGGCGCTGATCGAGACGGCGGAGGAGGCGAGCTTCGGCCAGGGCTGGACCGTGCCCCTGGGCACCGACGTGGTGCTGGCCTATCTGGTCGGGCGGCGGGTGTTCGGGCAGGGCCATCCGGCGCTGCACCTGCTGTTGCTTCTCGCCATCGCCACCGACATCCTGGCGCTGCTGATCCTGGGCCTGACCAACCCCAACCTGTCCTGGCGGCTCTTCTGGCTGGCTCTCCCCCTCGCCGCCAGCTTCGGGGTCTGGGCGCTCTGCGGCCGCGGCCCCGCCCCCGGCGCGACCGAGCGGCAAAGGCGCGCGGGCCAGAGGCTCTGGCCCTATCTGCTGGCGGGGGCGCTGTCCTGGTTCGGCACCGCGGCCTCGGGGATGCCCGCCGCGCTCGGCCTGCTGCCGGTGATCCCGGCCATCGCCCATGCCGACCGCAGCTTCGGCCTTTTTGCCGAGGCCGAGGGGTTCCTGCACGATCCGCTGAACCGGCTGGCGCATCTGCTGGTGCGTCCAGTCGCGGTGATCCTGTTCCTGTTCGGGGTGATCCGCGGCGGGGTGGATTTCCAGGCCTTCGCGCCGACCACGCTGGTCACGCTGGGCAGCCTCTGGATCGGGCGGCCGCTGGGGATGGTGACGGCCGGGCTGGCGCTGGCCAGGGCCTCGGGCCTGCGGCTGCCGCCCGGGGTGACGACCGGCGACCTGCTGCGCATCGTGATGATCCTGTCGATGGGCTTCACCGTCCCCGCCATCGCCATCTCCGCCGCCCTGCCCGGCGGCGCCATGCAGGAGGCGGCGCGCCTCGGCCTCGCCCTGTCGCTGCTGGCGGGCGCGGTGGCGCTGGTCCTGCCCCGTCCCGCGCGGCCGGCCGGAACGCCCTCGCAGGCCGGCAGGGTGACGCAGGCGTGATCGTCCGCGCACGCCGCCATTGTCGGAAATGCGGAACCCCGACATAATGCGGCCGCAAAGACCGGCTAGCCTGCATCTTCCCGCGGGAGATTCCCTCGCGGGCACAAGGCCGGCAACCGGACGGCAACCAAGATCCGGCAGGCTGGCGCGCAGGCGGTCCGCCCCGGCGGCAAGAGGCAAGGAAAGGCGCGGCGGCCCCCGGCCGTCGCCTGACGTGTGGATGATCGAGTTCAGCAATGTCTCCAAATCGTTCTGGACGGGCACCCGCAGGAAGGTGATCCTGAACAACGCCTCCTTCCGGGTCGAGATCGGCCGCTCGCTCGGCATCCTCGCCCCGAACGGCACCGGCAAGACCACGATCATCCAGATGATGGCCGGGCTGGAGAAGCCGGACGAGGGCGTGATCACCCGCACCAGCCGCGTCTCCTTCCCGCTGGGGTTCATGGGCGGCATCGCCGGCAAGCAGTCGGCGCTGGAGAATTCGCGCTACATCGCCAAGCTCTACGGGCTGGACCCGGACTATGTCGAAAGCTTCTGCCGCTGGCTCTGCGGCCTGGGCGAATATTTCGAGATGCCGGTGATGACCTATTCCTCCGGGATGAAGTCGCGCTTCACCTTCTCGCTGATGCTGGCGCTGGAGTTCGACATCTACCTGATCGACGAGGGGATGCCCTCGACCAGCGATGTCGAGTTCAACCGCAAGGCCGGCGGCATCCTGCGCGAGCGGCTGAAGAACGCCACCGTCGTCATCGTCTCGCACCAGGCGCAGACGCTGGAGAAGTTCTGCCGCCAGGCGGCGGTGCTGAAGGACGGCCAGCTTTACATGTTCGACACCCTCGAAGAGGCGAAACGGCTCTATGACTACACCGCTTAAGGCTGTCCGGTTCAACATCCGCCGCCCGGACCCGGCCGCCGCCCCGGCCCCGCGGCCGCGCCCCGTCGCCGTGCCCGCCGCGGCCGCCGACGACATGCCCTTCGCCACCCATGACGACGGCTTCGGCGACCAGCACTTCCCCGGCTCGACCCGCGAAGCCGAGGCCGCGCCCCTCCCTGCCCCTTCGGGCCCCGAGACCCAGCTGGAGGCGATCCGCAAGGAAGGGCTGACCGGCCGCCAGCTGCGGATGGCGCGGCGGCTGGCGCAGCGCCACAACCTGCCCGCCACCTCGGACTTCGACGCAGTGCGGCTGTTGCGGCAGGCCGGGATCGACCCGTTCCAGCGCGCCTCGATGCTGGACCTGGTGGCCTCCGAGCCCGAGACGGCGCCCGGCCAGCCCCCCGCGCCGCCGCCGCCGGGCACCGGCCGGGCGCTGGCGCCGCTGCCGGGCGACGGCGTGCGGCTGCCGCAGACCATCAAGCCGATCCAGCTGCCCTCGACCGAGCAGCGGGCCGAGGTGAACCACGCCGCCGAGATCCTGAAGATGCAGCAGGACATCGCCAAGCGGCGCAAGCGCAAGCTGGCGCTGCTGGCGGCGCGGATGTTCGTCTTCGTCGGCCTGCCGACGCTGATCGCCGGCTGGTATTTCGCCATGGTGGCGACGCCGCTTTATTCCACCAAGTCGGAATTCGTGATCCAGACCGCCGAGCCGCCGGCCGCCTCGGGCATCGGCGGGCTCTTGACCGGCACGCCGGCCGCCAACATGCAGGATTCCATCGTCGTCCAGGGCTACCTGATGTCGCGCGACGCCATGCTGCGGCTGGAGCAGGACGTCGGCTTCCGCGCCGCCTTCCAGGGCGACCACATGGACCCGCTGCAGCGCCTGCCCGACGACGCCAACATGGACGACGCCTACGCGGTCTACCAGAAGCGGATGATGATCTCCTACGACCAGACCGAAGGGCTGATCAAGATGGAGGTGATCGCCCCCGATCCGCAGCTTTCGGTGCAATGGTCCGAGAAGCTGATCTCCTATGCCGAGGAGCAGGTCGACCACATGTCGAAGCGCAAGCGCGAGAACACCATGCAGGACGCGCAGAAGAACTATGAGGACGCCGAGGCCGCCGTCCTTGCTGCGCAGCGACGGGTGATCGAGCTGCAGGAGAAGTTCAAGGTGCTGTCCTCGGATGTCGAGGTCACGCTTCTCACCCAGCAGATCGGCGCGCTGGAGACGCAGCTGACCCAGGAGCGCCTGAGCCTGGCGCAGATGGAGGCGAACGAATCCCCCAACCAGGCTCGGATGGAGCCGGTGAAGCGCCGCATCGCCACGCTGGAGGAGCAGATCGCCATCCTGCGCGCTAAGCTGACCGAGGGCAGCGCGAGCGGCGAATCCCTCGCCCGCATCCAGGGCGAGCTGCTGATCGCCCAGGCCGACGTGCAGACGCGGCAGATGCTGATGGCGCAGGCCCTGCAGGCGATGGAGAATTCCCGGGTGGAGGCCAACCGGCAGGTCCGCTATCTTTCCGTCTCGGTCAGCCCGGTGCCGACCGATGCGCCCGCCTATCCGCGCAGCTTCGAGAACACGCTCGTCACCATGCTGATCCTGCTGGGGATCTACCTGATGGTGTCGATGACGATCTCGATCCTGCGCGAACAGGTCTCGGCCTAGGAGAAAGACGATGAAAACGGTGAAGATCGGCCGGCTGGCCTGCGGCAACGACCTGCCGCTTATGGTGATCGCCGGGCCCTGCCAGCTGGAAAGCCTGGACCATGCCCAGATGATCGCCGGGCGGATGGCCGAGGCCTGCGCCGCGGCGGGCGCCGCCTATGTGTTCAAGGCCAGCTACGACAAGGCCAACCGTTCCTCCCTGTCCGGCCGCCGCGGCCTGGGAATGGAGGCCGGGCTGAAGGTGCTGGAGGCGATTCGCGACACCGGCCTGCCGGTGCTGACCGACATCCACGACGAGGGCCAGGCCCGCGAGGCGGCGACGGTGGTGGACGTGATCCAGATCCCCGCCTTCCTCTGCCGCCAGACCGACCTCTTGCTGGCTGCGGGCAAGACCGGCGCGGTGGTCAACATCAAGAAGGGCCAGTTCCTGGCGCCCTGGGACATGGCGAACGTGGCCGACAAGGTGGCCTCGACCGGCAACGACCGCATCCTGCTGACCGAGCGCGGGGTGTCCTTCGGCTACAACGCGCTGGTGGCCGACATGCGCAGCCTGCCCACGATGGCGAAGACCGGCTGGCCGGTGATCATGGACGCCACCCATTCGGTGCAGCAGCCGGGCGGCCTCGGCGGCTCCTCCGGCGGCCAGCGCGAATTCGCCCCGGTCATGGCCCGCTGCGCCGTTGCGATCGGCATCGCCGGTGTCTTCATCGAGACCCACGAGAACCCCGACCGCGCGCCATCGGACGGGCCGAACATGGTGCCGCTGGACCGGATGCCGGCGCTGCTGGAGAGCCTGATGGCCTTCGACCGGCTGGCGAAGGCGAACCCGCTGCGGGTGTAAGTGCAGGCGGACGTTCACGCAACAGAGGCCGGCGCCCGACCGCGGGTGGGCGCTTCCGACGGTGCGTAGCAGGCGCTTTATGGTGCGGCCTCTCCTTCGGGTGGAGCGGAGAACGGACGGCACAGAAGCGCCCGCCCATGGGGCGGTCGGGCACTGGCCGGGGGCGCGTTCCGCGCCTGTTAACCCGGCCGGAGGTGTTTTTTCCGGGCTCGCCCCCGCCGCCCGCGTGATGGAACGACAAGGAGGCCCCTCACGCCACCTGCCCCGCCGCCCATCCGCTCGACCAGGCCCATTGGAAGTTGTAGCCGCCCAGCCAGCCGGTGACATCGACCACCTCGCCGACGAAATGGAGACCCGGCACCGCCTTCGCCTCCATCGTCCGCGCGTCCAGCCCGTTGGTATCCACGCCGCCCAGCGTCACCTCGGCCGTGCGATAGCCCTCGGACCCCACCGGGGTGAGCCGCCAGTCGTGCAATCCGCCCGCCACCCGGTCCAGCGTGGCCCCCGGCACCTCGGCCAGCGGACCCGCGATCCCGGAGGCCAGGGCCAGATGCCGCGCCAGTCGCTCCGGCACCAGCCGGGCCAGGGCGCCCGCCAGCTGCCCCCGCCCGGCCTCGCGCTTGGCCTGCCGCAGCACCGCCCCGGCATCCGTCCCGGGGCAGAGGTCCAGCGCCACCGTCTCGCCCTCGCGCCAGTAGCTGGAGACCTGCAGGATCGCCGGGCCGGACAGGCCGCGGTGGGTGAACAGCACCGCCTCGTCGAAGCCCACGCGCCCGCAGGAGGCCCGGCCCTGCACCGAGACCCCGGCCAGCGGCCGGATCCATTCCAGCTCCTGCTCGGCGAAGGTCAGCGGCACCAGCGCCGGGCGGGTCTCGGTGACGGCCAGCCCAAAGCTCTCGGCGATGCGGTAGCCATGGGCCGAGGCTCCCATCTTCGGGATCGACTTGCCGCCGGTGGCGACGACGACCGAAGCCGCCGCCTGCACCCCGCGCCTTGTCTCCACCGCGAATCCCGCGCCCCGCCGCGTCACCGCCCCGGTCTCGCAGCCGGTCCAGAGCGTGACGCCCGCGGCTTCCATGTCCGCCAGCAGCATCTGCACCACCTGCGTCGAGGGACCGTCGCAGAAGAGCTGCCCCAAAGTCTTCTCGTGCCAGGCGATTCCCGCCGCATCCATCCGGGCGATGAAGTCCCATTGCGTGAACCGCTTCAGCGCCGACAGCGCGAAGCGCGGATTGCGGCCCAGGAACCGCTCGGCCGAGATGCCGAGATTGGTGAAGTTGCAGCGCCCGCCGCCGGAGATGCGGATCTTCTCGCCGGCCTTGGCTGCATGGTCGACGACCAGCACCCGCCGCCCGCGCCGCCCGGCCTCGATGGCGGCGAACATGCCGGCGGCGCCGGCGCCGAGAACGATCACATCCCACATGAAGGAGACCCCATTTTTCTGCCCCGCCCCCCTTGCAGCCCGCCGGGGCCTTCGCTAAACACCGCGCCACGGTTGGGGCGTCGCCAAGTGGTAAGGCAGCGGTTTTTGGTACCGCCATACCTAGGTTC
>NZ_JAAKGP010000023.1 GCF_011043545.1 Rhodobacter sp. SGA-6-6
CTTCGGATCGCCGGTCTGACCGATGATGCGCAGCAGTTTCGATCCGCGCTCCCACGCGGGGAGCGACCTGGCTGCATGAGCCGCCGCCGGGGCGGACCGTCGCCGTTTCGATCCGCGCTCCCACGCGGGGAGCGACGCGATGGCGGCCTTCGAGGCCGCAGGAACGGCGCTGTTTCGATCCGCGCTCCCACGCGGGGAGCGACCGGCATCGCCCTTGCGATAGGCGGTCCCGGCGCTGTTTCGATCCGCGCTCCCACGCGGGGAGCGACGGCCGTCATGACCGCAGCGGCAATGCAGGTGGAGGTTTCGATCCGCGCTCCCACGCGGGGAGCGACCCGCCAAGGCTTACGGGCCGAAGGGGGATTATATCGTTTCGATCCGCGCTCCCACGCGGGGAGCGACGAGCGGTTTCAGGAATCGAAGACGGCGATCATGGTTTCGATCCGCGCTCCCACGCGGGGAGCGACAAAACGACCAACGCGCGCGGCCGTCCGGGTCGGGTTTCGATCCGCGCTCCCACGCGGGGAGCGACTGGCCGTCATGCACCCGCCTTGCGACCGGCTGGCGTTTCGATCCGCGCTCCCACGCGGGGAGCGACCCCTTCACGCCGATCTTCATCTTCTCATGGCTCATGTTTCGATCCGCGCTCCCACGCGGGGAGCGACCGTATTCGCAGACTTCGCGCCAGCCTTTGCTGTGGTTTCGATCCGCGCTCCCACGCGGGGAGCGACGCTCATGGGGCCGGGATCGCCTGCGCGACATCCTGTTTCGATCCGCGCTCCCACGCGGGGAGCGACGGCGCGCGAGCGCGCAGGCTTCAGGAACGTGAAGGTTTCGATCCGCGCTCCCACGCGGGGAGCGACGGAAGGCGGGACGGGTGTCGTGATCGAGGTGCGGTTTCGATCCGCGCTCCCACGCGGGGAGCGACGTGATCCAGCGAAAGGAAGACGGGCTGTTCTGCAAGTTTCGATCCGCGCTCCCACGCGGGGAGCGAAACCAGATCACTGGAGATTCCGCTGTATGGCGCGCGTTTCGATCCGCGCTCCCACGCGGGGAGCGACCCGAGCGCCCGGCGCATCTGCGCCGAGGTGGTGCGTTTCGATCCGCGCTCCCACGCGGGGAGCGACTGGTCCACTGGAATCCACTCATGTTGCGGGGGGGTTTCGATCCGCGCTCCCACGCGGGGAGCGACTGATGCGGATCGCCCATCAGACCGTCGAGGAATACGTTTCGATCCGCGCTCCCACGCGGGGAGCGACCCGACCTGATCGGCGAGATCGTCGCAGCACTTGAGGTTTCGATCCGCGCTCCCACGCGGGGAGCGACTGGCGCTTCTGCGTCGGATGGTTTTGAGCGGTTGGTTTCGATCCGCGCTCCCACGCGGGGAGCGACACCCGTCATCATGATTGAGGTTTGAGATGACCGACGTTTCGATCCGCGCTCCCACGCGGGGAGCGACGCATCACCCACCGGCAACCCGAGTCGGCGGCGTGGTTTCGATCCGCGCTCCCACGCGGGGAGCGACGGGCGGTTTCTGACATGTTCGCAGCGGAGGGCGGGGTTTCGATCCGCGCTCCCACGCGGGGAGCGACGATCACGGCGAGCTGGACGACCTGCACCCGCATTGGTTTCGATCCGCGCTCCCACGCGGGGAGCGACAATAGAGGTTCGCGTTGCCCTTCCCGCCGCCAGGTTTCGATCCGCGCTCCCACGCGGGGAGCGACGTGCCGTGGACGGGGCCGAGGTGCCCGACAGCATGGTTTCGATCCGCGCTCCCACGCGGGGAGCGACGCGTGGACTTCCGCAGGTTGCCCGCCCCAAGGTTGTTTCGATCCGCGCTCCCACGCGGGGAGCGACCGTATTCGCAGACTTCGCGCCAGCCTTTGCTGTGGTTTCGATCCGCGCTCCCACGCGGGGAGCGACAGCCCGCAGGGTTGCGACAGCGGCACTTGATACAGTTTCGATCCGCGCTCCCACGCGGGGAGCGACGGGAAAATGGACCCCGCCCAAGCGCCTGCCTGAGGGTTTCGATCCGCGCTCCCACGCGGGGAGCGACCGCCTGCGCCATCGAGGACGCCCGCGAGGTGTGGGTTTCGATCCGCGCTCCCACGCGGGGAGCGACGCGCGGTGGTCGAAAGCGTATATGTCATTGCCAAGTTTCGATCCGCGCTCCCACGCGGGGAGCGACGGCTGGGACTGACCCCCACCACAAACCCCACACAGGTTTCGATCCGCGCTCCCACGCGGGGAGCGACCAACAGGGCAAACAACCTCGCGTGGGGAACGCAGTTTCGATCCGCGCTCCCACGCGGGGAGCGACCCGGGGTCGCCAATGATTTCAATGTGTTGCTCTGGTTTCGATCCGCGCTCCCACGCGGGGAGCGACTCGAGAAGCAGGCGGCGTATACCAAGGGCGCGAAGTTTCGATCCGCGCTCCCACGCGGGGAGCGACCAGCGCAGGAGGGCCGAGGTGTCCGTGACCTCATGTTTCGATCCGCGCTCCCACGCGGGGAGCGACCCCGGGCAGAAACTCAGGCTCCGTGGATGTCCTCGTTTCGATCCGCGCTCCCACGCGGGGAGCGACGACCGAAGGGGCTACCTACAAGGCATACGACAAGTTTCGATCCGCGCTCCCACGCGGGGAGCGACAGCGCGGCGGGGACGTGAAATACATCCGCGTCGAGTTTCGATCCGCGCTCCCACGCGGGGAGCGACCGCTGTTTCACTACCACGCCGCAGAAATCCCGGGTTTCGATCCGCGCTCCCACGCGGGGAGCGACCACCATCGGCGGTGTAGTTCTCGGGCTTCTGGTCGTTTCGATCCGCGCTCCCACGCGGGGAGCGACAGACGAGCTTGGGTTACGATGGCTTGTTCGTCCTGTTTCGATCCGCGCTCCCACGCGGGGAGCGACGCGCGACCCTCCAGATAGACGCAGGTTCTGTTGGGGTGTTTCGATCCGCGCTCCCACGCGGGGAGCGACGGTCACATGACCAAGCGTCGTGCCCGCGCGCAGTGTTTCGATCCGCGCTCCCACGCGGGGAGCGACTGCCGGTGGAGGGGCGACGCTGGCGGCTGACGGTGTTTCGATCCGCGCTCCCACGCGGGGAGCGACGGGCAGCATGTCGAGGGTGATCAAGCCGCTTCTGGTTTCGATCCGCGCTCCCACGCGGGGAGCGACCTGACGGCGCCGCCGTCGAAAATGAAGCCCAGATGTTTCGATCCGCGCTCCCACGCGGGGAGCGACCTGCCTGATGGGTGTTATCGGGGGAGGGCGGAGGTGTTTCGATCCGCGCTCCCACGCGGGGAGCGACCGTGATGCTCTGGCATGTCCCTTTCCGCACCGCGGTTTCGATCCGCGCTCCCACGCGGGGAGCGACGTGGCTGTGCATTTGAGGGAGATCGACAGCGGATGTTTCGATCCGCGCTCCCACGCGGGGAGCGACCGTTCAGGTAATAGCGCGTCTCATCCTTGCTGGCGTTTCGATCCGCGCTCCCACGCGGGGAGCGACCAGCGGCAGTGATGCCCGCCACATCCCTCCAGTCGTTTCGATCCGCGCTCCCACGCGGGGAGCGACGGGAAGTCCTGCGCGACCCGGACATGCACCGCCCCGTTTCGATCCGCGCTCCCACGCGGGGAGCGACTACCGGGTCGGCCTCAGCGGCAGGAGCAGGTCATGTTTCGATCCGCGCTCCCACGCGGGGAGCGACAGCCAGTCGCGTGACGGCCGTCCCGCGCAGGTCGTGTTTCGATCCGCGCTCCCACGCGGGGAGCGACCACTCGGCCCGCAACCCTTCTCGCGCAGGCAGGGTGTTTCGATCCGCGCTCCCACGCGGGGAGCGACGTGCTGACCGTCGCGCACCTCGATCATCAGCCGGAGTTTCGATCCGCGCTCCCACGCGGGGAGCGACGCGAAGACTTCCATCGGCTGGCCGGTGGCGGGGTGTTTCGATCCGCGCTCCCACGCGGGGAGCGACGTTGCCCTCCATCAGGCGGGTGAAAGATTGAGATTGTTTCGATCCGCGCTCCCACGCGGGGAGCGACGGCCGGTGATGATGGAGGTGGTCAGGGTCATGGGCGTTTCGATCCGCGCTCCCACGCGGGGAGCGACGTTTTTCCGCGCAACAGCGGATCGTGATGCCATGCGTTTCGATCCGCGCTCCCACGCGGGGAGCGACATGTGCATCATGCCGCCCTCCGGTGGTTTTTCCTGTTTCGATCCGCGCTCCCACGCGGGGAGCGACCTTGCCACCCGGCCTCACGCGCCCGCATCGCCGCTGTTTCGATCCGCGCTCCCACGCGGGGAGCGACTGTAGGTCCGGGCATCGGGCCTATCCTCACTGCGAGTTTCGATCCGCGCTCCCACGCGGGGAGCGACGTCTTGCCGTTGTCGGTGATGCCCTCCCAGCCCAGTTTCGATCCGCGCTCCCACGCGGGGAGCGACGCCTGATACTTGTCGGTCAGGCGGTCATGGTAGGGTTTCGATCCGCGCTCCCACGCGGGGAGCGACCATCATACGTCTGCGGACCGAGCGCGTTGGCCGCGTTTCGATCCGCGCTCCCACGCGGGGAGCGACCACGGTCGAAATCGGGCGTCGGGACGGTATCGAGGTTTCGATCCGCGCTCCCACGCGGGGAGCGACTCGGCGGTGATCTGCTCGACGGAGAGGTGTCCGAGTTTCGATCCGCGCTCCCACGCGGGGAGCGACACGGTGGCAGGGGCATCACTGTCTGCGATAGGTGGTTTCGATCCGCGCTCCCACGCGGGGAGCGACAAGCTGCGTGATTGCGCGGAGTGCAAATCCAGTGTTTCGATCCGCGCTCCCACGCGGGGAGCGACGCCCTCTGCCTCGATCCGCCAGACCCGCTCGCCGAGGTTTCGATCCGCGCTCCCACGCGGGGAGCGACCCGCCCCGCCCCCGATCAAGGGGGACCGCGCATGTTTCGATCCGCGCTCCCACGCGGGGAGCGACTGCCTGATGGGTGTTATCGGGGGAGGGCGGAGGTGTTTCGATCCGCGCTCCCACGCGGGGAGCGACCGACATGGGCGCAAAGCTGAGTGCCGCCCTGAACGTTTCGATCCGCGCTCCCACGCGGGGAGCGACGTCAATGCGGATGCTGTCGATATGAAGACTCACGGTTTCGATCCGCGCTCCCACGCGGGGAGCGACTATGGTCTACCGTCTTCCCGGGCAGCGGGTGCTGGTTTCGATCCGCGCTCCCACGCGGGGAGCGACGTTGCCGTCTCCTACCCAACATATGCGGGGCACGAGTTTCGATCCGCGCTCCCACGCGGGGAGCGACGCGCGATCCTCTCCGCGTCCTCTACTACAATGCCGTTTCGATCCGCGCTCCCACGCGGGGAGCGACTTGTGACGACGTCACCGGGCTTCCTGGTCATATGGTTTCGATCCGCGCTCCCACGCGGGGAGCGACGGCCCTTCACGCCGATCTTCATCTTCTCATGGCTCATGTTTCGATCCGCGCTCCCACGCGGGGAGCGACGCAGAGCCGAGAGGATGTCGTCGGCGTCGGCGGTGTTTCGATCCGCGCTCCCACGCGGGGAGCGACGCCGCGATTCGCGGATGGCCGACAGTGCTATTTCGTTTCGATCCGCGCTCCCACGCGGGGAGCGACGGCCCACCGAGACGATGGCGCGGAGCATGGGCATGTTTCGATCCGCGCTCCCACGCGGGGAGCGACTCGGGGCGGTCGACCAACCGACTCACCAGCACCGTTTCGATCCGCGCTCCCACGCGGGGAGCGACCACGTCCTTGCCGAAGCCGCGGAGCATCTTGAGGTTTCGATCCGCGCTCCCACGCGGGGAGCGACTCGAGGCCCCTACCCGCTCCACCCGGTTGCCGAGGTTTCGATCCGCGCTCCCACGCGGGGAGCGACGCGACGAGGACGAATACACGCTGGCCGAGTTGCTGTTTCGATCCGCGCTCCCACGCGGGGAGCGACGCGGCGATACGGAGGCTGACCAATGACCGGACCCGTTTCGATCCGCGCTCCCACGCGGGGAGCGACGTCGCGCCCTTCGGCAGGTTGGCCCGGGGTTGGATGTTTCGATCCGCGCTCCCACGCGGGGAGCGACGCGAGAACCGACCTCGCGTTGGTCTGGGACCAGTGTTTCGATCCGCGCTCCCACGCGGGGAGCGACGTGCTGACAATACCCGTCTCGACAGTCTCGTGCAGGTTTCGATCCGCGCTCCCACGCGGGGAGCGACTGGACCTTGCCGACGACAAGCGGGTGCAGGCACCGTTTCGATCCGCGCTCCCACGCGGGGAGCGACGCGGCGGATATCGGGATGGTATTCGGGACGATTGGTTTCGATCCGCGCTCCCACGCGGGGAGCGACGGTCGGGATGACGATCTACGTGCTGGCGGTGGTGTGTTTCGATCCGCGCTCCCACGCGGGGAGCGACTCGGCCCGCGCCGCCCTTCAACTCAAAGCGGGGGTTTCGATCCGCGCTCCCACGCGGGGAGCGACGTGGACGCATCGCTGATGGCGCCTGCCAACCATCCTGTTTCGATCCGCGCTCCCACGCGGGGAGCGACTGGCCTGCTTGCGTCATCCAGTTCGCTTTCGTGGTAGTTTCGATCCGCGCTCCCACGCGGGGAGCGACCCCCCGTCCGTGCCAGCGCGGCGCGGGCAGCAGACGTTTCGATCCGCGCTCCCACGCGGGGAGCGACGCGAGCCTCCGAGAGGGCGTCAGCGAGTGTGGGTGTTTCGATCCGCGCTCCCACGCGGGGAGCGACTTGTATTCGCCGGGGCCGGTCTTGCAGATCACGTTGTTTCGATCCGCGCTCCCACGCGGGGAGCGACGAGCGTCAGATCCATGGGCGGCAAGCGCTTTCAGGTTTCGATCCGCGCTCCCACGCGGGGAGCGACAAGCCCCGCGCGAGGCGAGGCGGGGTTGTGTGAAGTTTCGATCCGCGCTCCCACGCGGGGAGCGACTGGGTCATGCTGCGCCCTCCGCTTGCTTCGCCTTGTTTCGATCCGCGCTCCCACGCGGGGAGCGACCAGCGCGCTTGGACACGACGCCTGGTCTTGCGATCTGTTTCGATCCGCGCTCCCACGCGGGGAGCGACTGGACGCCCTGATCAAGGGCATCAAGGACGCCGAGTTTCGATCCGCGCTCCCACGCGGGGAGCGACGTGATGCTCTGGCATGTCCCTTTCCGCACCGCGGTTTCGATCCGCGCTCCCACGCGGGGAGCGACGGGGCCGGAGAGCCCCATCGCGTCAATGGCCTGGTTTCGATCCGCGCTCCCACGCGGGGAGCGACGGCTGCTGCGCCGGCAGGACGCGCGTCCAGTCCGGGTTTCGATCCGCGCTCCCACGCGGGGAGCGACGGTGGCCGACCGCACCAGCAGCCGAACGCCGGGGTTTCGATCCGCGCTCCCACGCGGGGAGCGACCTGCGGTTTGCCGTCCGCAGCCCGCTCGGCCATGTTTCGATCCGCGCTCCCACGCGGGGAGCGACGCTGCGCAAATCCGTGGTCCCGGCGGGATAATCGGCGTTTCGATCCGCGCTCCCACGCGGGGAGCGACAAGGCCAAATCCGAGACCGCCCAATCCGGCAGAGTTTCGATCCGCGCTCCCACGCGGGGAGCGACGACTATTCGTCTCCGCAAGGGATGGCTATCGAGGTTTCGATCCGCGCTCCCACGCGGGGAGCGACACTTGCAGTAGAACGTCGTTCACGTCCGCCATGTCGTTTCGATCCGCGCTCCCACGCGGGGAGCGACTCGAGGATGAACACCTGCCCGCCAACGATCTGCCAGTTTCGATCCGCGCTCCCACGCGGGGAGCGACAAGGGGTCGGATTTCAGGCTGGTCGATGATCCGGCGTTTCGATCCGCGCTCCCACGCGGGGAGCGACCCGTGGTCGATCAGCCAAGACGTGCCCCGCGCCCCGTTTCGATCCGCGCTCCCACGCGGGGAGCGACACGAGGCGGCGGCGCGGACCATCGACCTGATCCAGTTTCGATCCGCGCTCCCACGCGGGGAGCGACGCGAGGCGATGCTGGCGGCCATCGGCTACACGATGTTTCGATCCGCGCTCCCACGCGGGGAGCGACCCTATTCCGGGGCCACCTCCTACGAGGGGCTGGCGTTTCGATCCGCGCTCCCACGCGGGGAGCGACGCGGCTCCTCGCCCTGATCCGCCATTACGAGGACGTTTCGATCCGCGCTCCCACGCGGGGAGCGACTGGATGCGTGGCGCGGCCTGCCCCTACGAGCGGGTTTCGATCCGCGCTCCCACGCGGGGAGCGACGCGAACGCCCCACCCCATCCATCGTTGCTGTCGATGTTTCGATCCGCGCTCCCACGCGGGGAGCGACGCCGGGAATGCCGGTGCATCCACAAGGAACAGAGAGTTTCGATCCGCGCTCCCACGCGGGGAGCGACAACTACATTTGGGTTTATCACAATCTCGAATGGGTTTCGATCCGCGCTCCCACGCGGGGAGCGACAGCCTACCAGGCCTTTTCGCGGGGAGGGTGAAATGTTTCGATCCGCGCTCCCACGCGGGGAGCGACACATTTCCGCGTCCACAACCGCCTCCCTTATCCGTTTCGATCCGCGCTCCCACGCGGGGAGCGACGATGAGCAACGTCCTGTTGTTGGATGGTTCGGACGTTTCGATCCGCGCTCCCACGCGGGGAGCGACCCGTCGTCGCCTCTCGGCGCTGGAACCGACCAGTGTTTCGATCCGCGCTCCCACGCGGGGAGCGACACGCCGAGGTGCAGCCTACGCTGGGGATCAGGCAGTTTCGATCCGCGCTCCCACGCGGGGAGCGACCGCAAAGCTCCCGGCCATGCTCGACGGTCGGGCTGTTTCGATCCGCGCTCCCACGCGGGGAGCGACGGTCATCATGCTGCCCGCCTCCGCGATTGCTGCCTGTTTCGATCCGCGCTCCCACGCGGGGAGCGACCGCCAGCGCCGAAGGCCTCGACCACCGATCCTGCGTTTCGATCCGCGCTCCCACGCGGGGAGCGACACGCGCCCGACCGACACGATGATGCGGAGCATTGGTTTCGATCCGCGCTCCCACGCGGGGAGCGACCGAGAGGTTGAGCCTTTCGGCAAGGAGGCGGCCAGTTTCGATCCGCGCTCCCACGCGGGGAGCGACCGTCCTTACCGGCCTTGGCAGTCCAGTAATCCCGGTTTCGATCCGCGCTCCCACGCGGGGAGCGACGCCGCCCTATCTCACCCAGACCCTGATCGACGGCAGTTTCGATCCGCGCTCCCACGCGGGGAGCGACGTCGGGTCCTTGGTCACATCCATCTGCCCATGCCAGTTTCGATCCGCGCTCCCACGCGGGGAGCGACCGCACCGCCTTGAAGATGCTCTCGCGCTGGCAGGAGTTTCGATCCGCGCTCCCACGCGGGGAGCGACTCCGCCTTCATGCGGTTCAACACGTTGCCCTGCTGTTTCGATCCGCGCTCCCACGCGGGGAGCGACGGATGATCGTCCCGATCAAGGGCTGCCCTCCGGGGTTTCGATCCGCGCTCCCACGCGGGGAGCGACAGCGTTCGAGGGTTCGCCTTCTGCAACTGGCCCTGTTTCGATCCGCGCTCCCACGCGGGGAGCGACCGCCGAGGGCTTCGGCCCGGCTGACGAACTCGGGGTTTCGATCCGCGCTCCCACGCGGGGAGCGACTGATCGAAAATTACCGGCGGTCCGCGAGATGGGCGTTTCGATCCGCGCTCCCACGCGGGGAGCGACAAGGGAAAACATAACTGCGGCTCTTTGGATGTCAGTTTCGATCCGCGCTCCCACGCGGGGAGCGACGATATTGCATCGTATGCGCGGCTGCTGCGGTTGAGGTTTCGATCCGCGCTCCCACGCGGGGAGCGACGCTTGAGCCGGTCATCCGGCTCCATGCCGAGGGCGGTTTCGATCCGCGCTCCCACGCGGGGAGCGACCGTGCGGGCCCTGCCGGTAGCCGTCTCCAGCAGTGTGTTTCGATCCGCGCTCCCACGCGGGGAGCGACAGGGGCCGGTTGGGCCTATGGGGCCACAGGGATTGTTTCGATCCGCGCTCCCACGCGGGGAGCGACGACGAGACGCTTGGAGCGCAGCAACTCAAGCAGCAGTTTCGATCCGCGCTCCCACGCGGGGAGCGACCTATTGGAGAAAGGGGAGTAGGGATGACAGGAATTGTTTCGATCCGCGCTCCCACGCGGGGAGCGACCGCACCGGGAGGCCAAGGCGTTCGCGGATGACCTGTTTCGATCCGCGCTCCCACGCGGGGAGCGACCGACATGCGGGCTTTCGCGGCGATGGTAGCGACGGTTTCGATCCGCGCTCCCACGCGGGGAGCGACTCTACTGCATGCGCCATCAGCAGAGCGCATGGCCGGTTTCGATCCGCGCTCCCACGCGGGGAGCGACGATTTCCCCGGCGACCGGCACGGCAGCACCATGTCGGTTTCGATCCGCGCTCCCACGCGGGGAGCGACTCAGCCGATCGAGCGCCTCGACCACCAGGACATCGTTTCGATCCGCGCTCCCACGCGGGGAGCGACGCTGTTGTTGTCCAGTGCGGCACGGGCCTTGGCGGGTTTCGATCCGCGCTCCCACGCGGGGAGCGACCCAGTTGATCGGGGTGGACCACAGGCGCACCAGGTGTTTCGATCCGCGCTCCCACGCGGGGAGCGACTCTCCGAAAGCTCCCGGCGCACGTCATCTGCAAATGTTTCGATCCGCGCTCCCACGCGGGGAGCGACCGCGTGTTCGCAATGCGCGAGATCAACCTCTGCCTGTTTCGATCCGCGCTCCCACGCGGGGAGCGACGCTCGCCAACGAGGACGAGCGCATCCTGTCGGAGGCGGTTTCGATCCGCGCTCCCACGCGGGGAGCGACGACAGACCCGGCGACAAGATCGAAGGCTTGCGGCGAGTTTCGATCCGCGCTCCCACGCGGGGAGCGACAGGCGGTCGGACTGTTCCTGGCTGCGCAGGACCAGTTTCGATCCGCGCTCCCACGCGGGGAGCGACAGGGACAGCCTCGCCCCGCCAGCCCGCTTTCCGGGTTTCGATCCGCGCTCCCACGCGGGGAGCGACCCTCCCTTCCCTCCCGTCTCTTTCAACATCTAGGAAGTTTCGATCCGCGCTCCCACGCGGGGAGCGACAGGCGGGAGGCAATCCACCTGCCCGGGGTTCGGGGGTTTCGATCCGCGCTCCCACGCGGGGAGCGACGACCAAGCTCGACCTCGCGGCGCTGTCGGCTGAGGTTTCGATCCGCGCTCCCACGCGGGGAGCGACGATCTGCTGCGCGCGCGGTCGCGGGATCTCGTGCGTTTCGATCCGCGCTCCCACGCGGGGAGCGACGGGCGCGTCATGGGATCGCTTCCTCGCCGCCATGTTTCGATCCGCGCTCCCACGCGGGGAGCGACGATATCGCGCTGGCGTCTGCTGGCGAGAGGCTGCCGTTTCGATCCGCGCTCCCACGCGGGGAGCGACGCGCCGGCACCGACTTGCCGCATGAGCTGCTGGTGTTTCGATCCGCGCTCCCACGCGGGGAGCGACCAACTGGATTTCCGCGCTGATCGCGGCGATACTGTTTCGATCCGCGCTCCCACGCGGGGAGCGACGCCGAGGAGGCCCCGGTCCTGCGCCGCATCCACCTGTTTCGATCCGCGCTCCCACGCGGGGAGCGACATGGGCGTAGATTTCGCCAGCCTTCTTGCTGTGGGTTTCGATCCGCGCTCCCACGCGGGGAGCGACCCGGCATGAGCGGGGAGGAGCTTGAGGCATTCGAGTTTCGATCCGCGCTCCCACGCGGGGAGCGACATTTTGCGTGACTGGCTGCGTGAGCGGGGTCAGCGTTTCGATCCGCGCTCCCACGCGGGGAGCGACGCCATGTGCGGGGGGATGATCCCACGATTGCACAGGTTTCGATCCGCGCTCCCACGCGGGGAGCGACGCCTCAAGACGGATGGCAGGGTGATCTACACCGATGTTTCGATCCGCGCTCCCACGCGGGGAGCGACCTTGTCCATCGAGCTGCGATTGCGGAAGGTGGCGTTTCGATCCGCGCTCCCACGCGGGGAGCGACGAGGTGAAAGCCCCCGTGCGATCGCCGAGGCGCTGTTTCGATCCGCGCTCCCACGCGGGGAGCGACGCGGGCATCACCCGCCGCGCCGTCGGGGATGTCAGTTTCGATCCGCGCTCCCACGCGGGGAGCGACGGCCTCGGGGACGGCGATCTTCCGTTCAGTCATGTTTCGATCCGCGCTCCCACGCGGGGAGCGACGTGCTCGGGCGCGTGATGCGGACAGCCGAAACCGGTTTCGATCCGCGCTCCCACGCGGGGAGCGACGAGTGCTCGCAATGCGCGAGATCAACTCTGACTTGTTTCGATCCGCGCTCCCACGCGGGGAGCGACAGTCCGTGCCCTGAATGCAGACTTCGCCCTTGTTGTTTCGATCCGCGCTCCCACGCGGGGAGCGACGACCGCTTCCGAAACTACTGGATCGCCAAAGCCGGGTTTCGATCCGCGCTCCCACGCGGGGAGCGACGCTGCGCAAATCCGTGGTCCCGGCAGGATAATCGGCGTTTCGATCCGCGCTCCCACGCGGGGAGCGACCCAACGGCAACCGCGTCAGCTACAATCTGGCGTGGTTTCGATCCGCGCTCCCACGCGGGGAGCGACGCGCGGATGCTGCGGTTGAGGAAGACGATGCTGTTGTTTCGATCCGCGCTCCCACGCGGGGAGCGACGCAGTTGCAGGCACAGATCGTAGGTCTCGACATGGTTTCGATCCGCGCTCCCACGCGGGGAGCGACGACCAGTCCGGCACATGCCCGCGCGTGTGCTGGCTGTTTCGATCCGCGCTCCCACGCGGGGAGCGACGCTGATCGAGGCGGGCGACGTGCAGATCGACGGGGTTTCGATCCGCGCTCCCACGCGGGGAGCGACGAGGCGCTGTTGCCGGGGTGGTCCTGCGCTATGTTTCGATCCGCGCTCCCACGCGGGGAGCGACGCGCGCGTCATCATCAAGACGATGGGGGTGTGAGATGTTTCGATCCGCGCTCCCACGCGGGGAGCGACGTCACATTCCTGCGGAGTGGTTACATGACAGTTGAAGTTTCGATCCGCGCTCCCACGCGGGGAGCGACGCGACCGCCTCGGCCGCCCGCGCCATGCGGGTGGGTTTCGATCCGCGCTCCCACGCGGGGAGCGACGCCGTGCCGTTCGGGCCGATCACGCCAGTTGTGGGGGTTTCGATCCGCGCTCCCACGCGGGGAGCGACCAGCTGCTTCTTCTGCCGACACATAGCGCCCGTAGTTTCGATCCGCGCTCCCACGCGGGGAGCGACAGTCCAACATCGGGTGCGCCCTCATGTTTTATCCCAGTTTCGATCCGCGCTCCCACGCGGGGAGCGACGAGATGAGCGAAGACAAGCTGTCCTTTGTTGACGTTTCGATCCGCGCTCCCACGCGGGGAGCGACCGGTGTGCAAGGCACGACCCGCCTGATCGGCAACGTTTCGATCCGCGCTCCCACGCGGGGAGCGACCGCCGAGGCCCGCGCTGTTCTGGACAGCGGCACGGTTTCGATCCGCGCTCCCACGCGGGGAGCGACACGACTGCGATTGGTTCGACCTCCAGACGGTCGATGTTTCGATCCGCGCTCCCACGCGGGGAGCGACTCGTCAACCGCCAGGAGATGCTGCGTGACGCGCCGTTTCGATCCGCGCTCCCACGCGGGGAGCGACCGCCGGCCCCTCGACCGCCACGACATCGGGATTGTTTCGATCCGCGCTCCCACGCGGGGAGCGACTCCATGTCGGGTTGCGTGTCGTGCTCCAGCTTCCAGTTTCGATCCGCGCTCCCACGCGGGGAGCGACCCGTGGCCGAGCGCGCCCGGCTTGTTGCCGTGGCCGTTTCGATCCGCGCTCCCACGCGGGGAGCGACGGAGACAGACATGGACACCCGCGTTTTCAACCAGGTTTCGATCCGCGCTCCCACGCGGGGAGCGACGAGCGGCATCGCCGACGATCATCTGGCGAAGATGGTTTCGATCCGCGCTCCCACGCGGGGAGCGACTTTGCCTGCTCCATGGCGTTCGTTGCCGCCTTGGTTTCGATCCGCGCTCCCACGCGGGGAGCGACAATCCGCCGCATCGACAGAGACGGCCTGCAACTCGTTTCGATCCGCGCTCCCACGCGGGGAGCGACACCGGGGCGACATCCTGCATTTCCTCGGCGACTTGTTTCGATCCGCGCTCCCACGCGGGGAGCGACATGGTCCGGTCATGCGCCCAGCCAACGATGCGCTGTTTCGATCCGCGCTCCCACGCGGGGAGCGACGGAAGCCGATCCGCATATCCGCCCGTTCAAGACGTTTCGATCCGCGCTCCCACGCGGGGAGCGACGGAGGTCCGGCAGCGATGCCGACGCCCGCCGCCGTTTCGATCCGCGCTCCCACGCGGGGAGCGACCCCAGATCGTGCCCTGCCCGCCGGGGCGAGACCTGTTTCGATCCGCGCTCCCACGCGGGGAGCGACCGCTGGTCAATCCGAATCTGGGCCGATCTGTCGACGTTTCGATCCGCGCTCCCACGCGGGGAGCGACCACCGCCTGCCACAGCGGCGCGAAACAGTCCGAGGTTTCGATCCGCGCTCCCACGCGGGGAGCGACATCGGCTGGATGATCGGCGCTGATCCGGTGGTGATCGTTTCGATCCGCGCTCCCACGCGGGGAGCGACACCGGCGGCTGTCCCATGCGCCCCAAGCCTCAAGGTTTCGATCCGCGCTCCCACGCGGGGAGCGACGTGACCTCGAAATCCAGCATCGTGCGGGTCGTGTGTTTCGATCCGCGCTCCCACGCGGGGAGCGACAAACAAGGTTTCCGTGCTCCCCGTCCTCCACCCCGTTTCGATCCGCGCTCCCACGCGGGGAGCGACGGGCCACCACCCAGATTGGGATGACGATGTGGTAGGTTTCGATCCGCGCTCCCACGCGGGGAGCGACATGACAGCAAGTCGGCTTATCGCGCCGTGACCAAGGCGTTTCGATCCGCGCTCCCACGCGGGGAGCGACGACGCCGGAGGAAATGGCCGCCGAGGCTAAGCCGGTTTCGATCCGCGCTCCCACGCGGGGAGCGACCAAGCTCGCGCCCGACCCGATACGGGGCAAGCGCGTTTCGATCCGCGCTCCCACGCGGGGAGCGACGCCGCAAAGCCCCTGGCTGATGTAGGGGGTCAGGTTTCGATCCGCGCTCCCACGCGGGGAGCGACTCCAAGCAAGTAACCGACTTGTAAACATAGGTAAATCCGTCCGAAAATGCGGATAACAGGCTAAAGCGCGGAACCTGAAGACTTCTGCCCGCGTCTGGAGAAAGAGAACCTTACGATTTCAAAGAGCTGGCACGGCTGCGAACCTGGGCTGCAAATCCGGCACGCTTGTGGTTCGCAGGGCAGTTCAGATGATCAGCGGGCCGTTCAGATCGGTGGCGGGTTTGGCGCCGACATGTTCCACCCGGCGGACCCAGTTGGCGCCCAGATAGTAATAGCGCAGGCTGTCGTGTTCCACCCGGATGATCCCCTCCAGCCGGGCCTTCAGCTTGGTCCACTGCGCCGGATCGACCTCGATCTCGAAGACCGAGAACTGCACGCGCTGGCCCCAGTCCTCGCAGGCGCGGGCGACCTGGCGCAGGCGTTTCCTGCCGCCTTCCTCCAGCGTGTTCACGTCATAGGTGACGAGGACCAGCATCGCTAGCTCCAGAACCAGGGCGGATAGGCGTCGATGTCGCCGCGCAGGTGGCGGGCCAGCAGTTGCGCCTGCAACCATGGGACCAGGCCGAAGGGGGCCTTCTCGGCCAGGAAGGGATGCAGGCGCTCTTCCTTCTTGCGCTCCTGCCAGGCGGTCAGCACCAACTTGCGGGCGTCGTCGGTCAGCAGCACCGCGCCCCCCTCCATCCGGTGGAAATCGCTCGCCCGCAATTGGCGGCGGTTGACCAGCGAAAGGGCCAGACGGTCGGCGAGAGGCGCGCGCAACTCCTCCATCAGATCCAGCGCCAGCGAGGGCCGCCCGGGCCGGTCGCGGTGCAGGAAGCCCACGGCGGGGTCGAGGCCCACGGCTTCGCAGGCGGAGCGGCAATCATGGGTCAGCAGCGTGTAGAGGAAGGAGAGCAGCGCGTTCATCGCGTCCAGCGGCGGACGGCGGGAGCGGGCGGTCCAGCGCAACTCGGGGTCCGGCGAGCGGATCAGGTGGTCGAAAACGGCGAAATAGAGGGTCGCCGCCTCGCCCTCGGAGCCGCGCAGGAGGTCGATGCTGTCGTCCTTCATCTGCACCCGGCGCAGGATCATCGCCATGCGGTCGGTGGCGGCTTCCAGCGCGGCGCGGGCCTGCGGCTCCATTTCCTCGCCATAGTCGCGCAGAGAACGGCGGATCACCGCGCGCTGGTTGGCGATCTTGCCCAGGACGATCGAGCGCACGATGTCCTCGCCGCCCTCGGCCGCGCGGTATTGCGCCCGGCGGAGAAGGACGTTGCCGGTGACCGGGCCTTCGACCCGCGCCTGAAAGCGGCCGTTGCGGTCGAGGATCACAAGTGTGATGCCGCGCTCGGCGCAGGTGCCGATCAGCGCCGGGGTCAGCAGGATCGGTCCGAAGGCCACCACCGAAGCCAGCATGTGCAGAGGAACACGCGCCTTCTCGGCGCCCTCGACCTCGGCTACCAGATTTTCGCCGTCCTTCTTCAGGGCGGTGCCTTCGGTGGTGACGTAGACGGTGTTGAGAAGCTTCCTCATGCCAGCGCCTTCGCCAGCATCCGGTCGCGCCATTGCTTGACAGGACGGGCATGGGTCTCCGGGCGGCAGAGGTCGATCAGCGAACACGCCTTGCAGCGGGATTTGTGCGGGGTCGGCGGCGGCGTGGCCCGGCTGGCGAAGACGGCGGCAAGGTCGGTCACCGACTGTTCGGTCAGCGCGCGGAGGGTGGCATCGAAGGGCACTACGACACGGCGTTTGGTCTGGGCGTAGAAGAGCGCGCCCTCGGGAACGGAGCGGCCGGTCATCTCCTCCAGGCACAGCGCTTGGGCGCAAAGCTGCGCCTCGTCGGCGCGGTGCAACTTGGGCTTGCCGCGCTTGTATTCGACCGGGAAGGCGGTCTCGCCATCCGGGCCGGGCTGGAATTCCACCAGATCCGCCACCCCGGTCAGATTCAGCCGTTGCGAGGCCAAGGGCAGCGACAGCACCCGCCGCACCCCGCGCGTGCGGCGAGCGCCGCCCTTGTCGGCAACGGCGTGCAGCACATCGCCCTCGGCGGTGAAGCGGTTCTCGGCCCAGAGCCGCTCCAGATGGATCAACGCCGCCTGCCGCAGGCAATAGACGGCATGCTGGATCGCCGAGAGGGGGATGGGTTCCATCTCGGCGGGCATGGTCACACCAGATCGAGGATTTCGACCCCCTCGGGCAGGCCGTTGCGGTCGATCTCGACGACGTAGTCCGAGAACTTGCGGGCCGGCCCGAGGTTGCCGATGCCGCGGTCGTCCACCGCTCGGAACTCTCCGTCCACGTTGCGGCCGATCTTCACCCGGTCGAATAGCGTATGGGCTGGAGCGTTGCCGAGGGCGTTCTGGTGGCGGAAGGCGATCAGGCGGCGGGTGGTCATTTCGCCGCGCGCGGCAGAGCGGTCATGCTCGAAGGCGTTCTTCAGTGCCTCGAACAGCAGGTCGAGGTCGGCCTCGGAGAAGCCGGTGCGCTCGGCGAACTTGGCCGAGATGAAGCCGTGAGCGACGTAAAGCCCGTAAGGCACGATATGCTTGCGGCCCATGGTGCGGTTGTCGGTGCGGCTGTCGCCCTCCTCGGCCCCTTCGGCGCGCTTCTTCTGTTCGGCCTCGTTGGTGGCGGCCATCCGGGTGATCGAGATTTCCACCGGCAGGATCGGCTCGACCGAGGAGGCGAAGGTCATCTGCACCGGGCCCTTGACCTGCCCGCAGTTGATGCCGGTCGACATCACCGCGCCGAAGGTGCGCACGTCGAAGAAATTCGCGCACATCCAGTCGCTCAGCGCCTTGGCCTCGGCATTGTCCTTGGGGTTCAGCTTGGCGTCCTTCTTCGACTTGTCGTCGGCGCGGATCGCCACATAGGCCTGCCGGTGCTTCTCGTTCAGGATGGCGCCTTCCTGCACATAGATGTGGTGCCCGGCCTCACCGCCCTTCGCCAGTTCCACATAGTTGCGGATCTTGCGTTTGAGGCTCACGTCGGAAACCAGCCCGTGGTTGGTCTCGGGGTCGAGCCGCGGCAGGTTGCCGGCGTCCGGGTCGCCGTTGGGGTTGCCGTTCGTTACGTCGAAGATCAGCACGAAGTCGTGGCGGCGGGAAAGCGTGGTCATTCGGCAATCTCCTCGGAGGTCTTGTCGTCGCGCTTGCGGAAGAAATCGCTGCGCTGGTGGTAATAGCCGATGCCGAACAGCGCTTGATCGGCGGTCGGGAGCGAGGCGGGGATCGGGTCGTCGCCCGGCTCCATCAGGTCGGTGATCTCCATGATGAGCTTGTCCAGATTGACCGCGCGCCCTTTGTTCTGCTTGCTCAGTTTCGAGAAATGCGGCACCGAATTTTTCTTCAATGCCGGAAACACCTTCTGCGGCGTGGCCGAGGCGGAGCCGTAGAACTTGTCCTTGATGGTGGCGTTCACATTGCCGCCGAGCGCGGCGCGCTGGACTTCCTCGTAGACGGCGAACAGCCGCCCGAGGATATAGCCCTTGTTGGTATTGGCGGGATCGAGCGCCACGGGGGCCTCCTTCGACTTGAAATTGCGGATCAGGACGGATTTCAGGATCGCGGCGCGCAGTGCATTCATCTCGCCATCGGCGCGCAGCCGCATCAGCACGGTGGACAGCAGCGTCAGCGGATAGGGCGTGCCAGTCAGGATCGCCCGCATCCATTCGCCGGCAATGAGCGGCGGCACATTCTCGCGTTTGCCCAGCACGGCGAGTTCGGTGAGGTAACGCCAGAGCGGCGGCCAGCCGTCGCGCGGCGGCGGGTCCAGTTTCGTGTCGTCGAGATAGCGTTGGTAGTTGGCGGTCAGGGTGCCGAAATCGCTTTCCCAGTAGAAGCGGACCGAGAGCCGCGCGGCATTGGGAGCGAGGCCAAGGACGTGGAAGCGCACCCCCGTGTCCAGAAGAGGCTCGATCTCCGGCAGCCTCTGTCCCTCGCGGATCGCTTGCAGATGGCTGCCCACCCGGTTGCTGAAGATCGTGTCGTCCGCGGAAGTGTCGGCGGTGTCGAACATCGCCGCAAACAGCGCCTCGGCTTCCGCCAGATGCTCGCCCGCGGCCCCCGCCAAATCCGCCGCATCCGCCCAGAACACCGTCGAGGCATCGCCGATCTGCAACCGATGCGCCTTGTCGCCGAGGAAGCGGTTCAGGGCGGTGGTATAGGCGAAGGCGGCGGCTTCCGAGATCGGAGCGTTGTCGCCTTGCTCGTGGCCGTAGGATTCGTAGGCTTCCGAATTAAAAGAGACCAACGCCATCTCGGTTTTGCCGCCCCACACGCCCTTGATGGGAGGGTGAGTGCGTTGTATTGGCGAGCGTTTGCCAGACACAAGGCAAACTGCTCGTTCCGTGGATTTTCCTGGAACAGCGATCCACCGATCTCGCTCATTCGCCCAAATCTCGCGGGCCTCCGCCGTTTCGTGAAGGAACAGGTCCCGATAGCTCTCGGAGTGCGCGAACACGATCCCTTCTGTGGGCGGCTTTGCGGGATCGAAATAATTTTGGCAATTCTCGGGTGTCCAATTCTTTAAGAAAAGGCAGAGCGCGTGTAGCTCCGCCGTGCTTGCCTGTGTCAGATACTCGAGATGCTTTTCGCGGAACGAGTCATACCGCGTGTCATTGGCATCTTTCAGCTTTCCTATGCCTAATGCATAATTGGCATTGTCCCAGAGGAAATTCGGTCGCGGCGTGCTGCCTGATCGTTTTGGCGAAGCCGGAACCGCCAACATCCGTGGGCTGCTCTTTTTGTCCGTGTCCCGCAGATCAGCAATATCGGCCACCGAACCGTCCGCATTCAGCACCACGCAAAAGCCGATCTTCTCCGTCGAATAGCCGAAGGGCGGGGCATCCGGCAGGCGGTCGTAGGCGCGGACCAGCGCGGCGAGCAGGCTCATCGCTTGATCTCCGGGCTGCCGGGCGGGGGCACCTCCAGCACACCGTCGCGCAGGGTGGCGCGGAACAGGAGCGACGGGCGGCCGGGGGCGGCGTGGTCGATGTCCCAGAGCATGAAGCCCAGGTCGCGCGGGGTGCCGAAGCCGAGGTCGGGGGTTTCCGCCTGCGCGTCCCGGACGGGCGCCGGGGTGGCAGTCGGCCTGCCCTCGCGGCACAGCTCGCCCCAGCTGGGGCCGGAGGGCAGGGCACCCGGGTCCAGCAGCCGGAAGCTGGCGGCGAATTCGCGGGTGCCGAGGCAGGGCTGGTGGAAGCACTGGCCCTTTGCGGCGCGGCGGTTGAAGATGTCGAGGTGCTTGCCCTCGCTGTCCGAGGCATCGGCCTTGGCGGTCAGCTCGAAATGCGCCTCGATCACATAGGCGGGATTCACCAGCACGGTCGAGGCGCGCTGCTGGCGATCCTCGTCGACCAGAAGTTGCAGCCCCTCCAGATCGCCCCGGTTCATCGCCCGCTTGATGCTGCCCGCGGGGGCCTTGTGGCCCACCTCGTTGCGGCGGATCGACTGGAAGCGGATCGGCTCCAGCACATGGATGCGGTCGATCACCCAGCGGATGGCGGGCTTCCAGTGGATTGCCTCAAGGATGCCGCGCGCCGCGGATGGCGTCATCACATCGTAGGAGGTGCGCTCGACTTTCAACTCGGGGCGCGTGAAAAGGGCGTGACGGCCCCAGACGTGCAGACGAATACCGTAGGACAATTTCACCTCCACTGTGGGAAGCCTATCCGTTCGCGGCAGTCACGCAAGCGTGATTTCGCCGCAGGTTGAGCCCCCGCCGTGAACGGCGAGGGCATTAACGTCAAACAAGCAAAACCAAGGTTTCTATCCGCGCCTTTACGACGACATGTCGAGATGGTCAGGGAGGGAGCTTCAACACGATGCGCAGTGCCATGGCGACGCACTCCAAGAAAACTTCCAAAAGACGGATGGGTTTGGGTGGCTTGAAGTCCATAGGCTCATCTCCTCCACGGGCGGATAAGCCACAATAGCATAGCGTCCCTTCCTTTGCAACTTCCTTGGATTTGCATGTTAAGGCTTACACGATGCTCTGGTCCGCCGCCAGATAATCCGCCTGTTCCCAGTGTAGCCCGAATTCCGTCCGGTAGAGGCTGCGGTTTTCCAGCACACAGAACTGGTCGCCCCGCAGGTGGGTCGCGTGGAAGCGGGCGTGGCCGTTGGCGATGAGCAGGGCGCGAGCCTTTTCCGGCACCTGCACGGTATAGGCTTGCAGGGCGCGGGCGATGCCGCCGGAGGGGATTTTGGGGATGGCCAGCTTCTCCACCTCGGACCGGGCCTTGTCCTCGATGGCGACGATGACCGGCACCATCGGGCTGTCGATCATGCGGAACGCCTCGGCGGTGGAGCGGTAGGGGAAATCGGTGCCGCTGTGGGCGAAGGTGAAGGCGTCGACCATCGGCTGGCCCATCCGCCCGATCCCGCGGGTCCAGTAGACCTGGTTGAACCAATGGTTGATGGCTTCGGTTTCGAGCAGTTTCTCGTGACCGAACTTCGCGGCGGTGACGCGGGTGGCTTCAGAGAGGGGCCGGATCTGCGGGTGCGGGGGATGATCCGGCGCGCGGAACACCGTCAGGGTGCTGTCCTCGACCGGCCTTTTCCCTTCCCTGTTCACCCTGCCGGCGCTTTGCACGATGCTGTCCAGCCCCGCCTCGGCGCGCCAGCCCTTGGGAAAGTCAAGGTCCACGCCTGCCTCGATCAGGCTGGTGGCGATCAGGCGGCAGGGGCGTGGGTTTTCAGGATCGAGGCGGTCCCGAATACCGGCGATGATGCGGCGGCGGTGGGCGGGGTATTGGCGGGTGGTCAGGTGGATGAGGCTGTCCAGCCCCTCGGCCTGTGCCGCCCGGAACAGCTCCAGCGCATGCTTGCGGCTGTTGACGATGACCATGCCCTGCGGGATGTCGCGCAGCGCCTCGATCAGCGCCGGGTCGTCCATCTCGCCGCCGTCGAAGATGCGGGCGCGGCGCAGGGTCTTGGCCAGCCCCTGCGGGTCGGGGGCCAGTTCCCGCCCGGCCAGCGGCAGGCCGCCCGGCCCGAGCTGGGCGCTGTCGAAGGCCGGCTGGGTGGCGGTGCACAGCACGATGGTGCAGCCATAATGCGTCGCCAGCGTGTCGAGCATCCGCAGCACCGGCATCAAGAGCTCGCGCGGCAGGGCCTGCGCCTCGTCGAGGATCAGGATCGAGCCGGCGATGTTGTGCAGCTTGCGGGCGCGCGAGGGGCGGGCGGCGAACAGGCTCTCGAACAGTTGGACGTTGGTGGTGACGACGAGGGGGGCCGCCCAGTCCTCCATGGCGAGGCGGGCCTTGTCGCGGCCCTGCTGGCCGGGGCGTTCCTCGTCGATCGAGGAATGGTGCTCCAGCACCACATGACCCAGGTCTTTGAAAACGCTTCGGAAAGTCTGGGCTGTCTGGTCGATGATCGAGGTATACGGAATCGCGTAGATGATCCGCCGATGCCCATACGCCGCCGCGTGGTCCAGCGCGAAGCCGAGCGAAGCCAGCGTCTTGCCGCCCCCCGTCGGCACGGTCAGGGTGAACAGGCCCGGGGGCAGTGCGGCGCCGGCGCGGATATGGGTGAGGATGTCGCGGCGGAGCGGGTTCAGGTCGCCGCCCTGAGGGAGGCCCGCCATATGCGCCTCGAACCGGGCGCGCAGGTCGGGGAGGATGTCCGACAGCGCGGGCCAGTCGCGGTCGCGGCTGCGGCCGTCGAGCTTGTCGTAGAACGCCTCGGTATCCTTGTAGTCGGCATCGACCAGGCAGGAGAAGATCATCCGCCCGGCGACCGAGGCGTCGAAGCCCCTGCGGCTCTCGTCACTTATCCGCATCTTCGCCATCAACTCCGGCAGCAGCGGGGACAGGTCCGGTTGCTGCGCGGCGGTGATGGCGGCAGGGACGGGGTCGCGAAAACCCGCGATCCGGGGGTCCATCGCCGCCTGTGAGCCTGTCTTGTCCGGCAGGCCGGCGTGGTGGCCGAGGATGGCATAGGCCAGCAGCTGGGCGGCATGGGGCATCGGCCCGGCGCGGCCGAGCAGCAGATGCGCCCCGGCGGTGGAGTGGTCGACCGCCGTCTTGTCGCCGCTCAGCCGGCGCTGGAAGGCGGGGTCGTATTTGCCGAAGTCGTGAAACCGCGCCGCGGTGCTTGCGCAAAGCGGCAGGCCCACCAGATGGCCCGCCGTCGCTGCCCGCGCAGCAGTCGCCTCCAGGTGTTCGGAAAGCGTCTGCCAGTCGCTGCCGTCCTCCGCCTTTCCCGAATGGGCGAAATAGGTGTTCTGCTGTGGAGGCTGCATTCCCGGACCAGTCCTGTCGCATCCCGCGTTAAGATGGGATTCTGTTGCCACAATCTCGGATTGCCGGAATGTGTCGAGCAGCGCAGGCCAGACCCGGTAATCCCCTCCTGCTCCTCACTCCGCCGCCCGCACGATGTAATCCGCCGTCATCAGGTCCAGGTGGGCGCCGCCGCCGTTCTTGGCGATGGTGATCTCCTCGGCCGAGGTGCGGGCGAACAGCGCCGGGGCGTCGTAATAGTCGGCCAGGATGTCCGCCTCGGTGATCGCGCCGGATTTCAAGGGCGCGATCAGTTCGCCGATGTGGTGGATGGTGGTGGCGCGGGCGTCGACGAAGAGGCGGGCGCGGCGCAGGGCGGCGTCGTCCACCTCGCGCATGTCGGGGCGGTAGGCGCCGATCAGGTCGAGGTGCTGGCCCGGCCGCAGCCATTCGCCGCGGATCAGCGGCTCGGTCGCCATGGTGCAGGTGCAGATGATGTCGGCCTGCGGCACCGCCTCCTCCAGCCGGGGGGCGACCTGCAACCCCAGCGGCACCGCCATGCTGGCCGCGGTCTGCACCTGCCGCGACCAGACGGTGAACTCGGCCTCCGGCCAGATCGAGCGATAGGCCTGCACCATCGACCGCGCCACCGCGCCGGCGCCGACCAGCAGGATGCGGCGGCTGTCCCTGCGGGCCAGCCGGCTGGCGGCCAGCAGGCTGTCGCCGGCGGTCTTCCACTTGGTCACCAGGTGGAAATCGACCAGCGCCCGGAACTCGCCGGTGGTGTCGTCGAACAGCGTCACCGCGCCGTGGATGGTGGGCAGGCCGCGGGCGGTGTTGCCGGGCACCACCGTCGCCACCTTGACCAGCGCGCCGATGCCGTCGATCCAGGTGGCGCGGTCCAGCACGGTATCGGTCCCGCGGTAGACGAAGAGGTCCTTGATGTCGGGCCTTGGCCGGCGGTGCCCGGCCTCGAAGGCGGCCAGGATGCCCGGCCATGTCAGCTTCGCCTCGGCCTCCGGCCCGATGATGCGCGGTGTCACAGCCCGGCCTCCTTTTCGGTCAACATTCCGTCCTGCACCAGCCGTTCCGCCCAGGGGCGCCAGCCGGTGAAGAGATGCGTTCGCCAGCCGCGGGCGGCGGCGGCCTCGATGTTCTCGGCCCTGTCGTCGGTGAAGAGCAGGTCGGAAGGGGCGATCCCTGTCTCCCGCTCCACCACGGCATAGATCGCCGGGTCGGGCTTGATCAGCCCCAGCCGGCCCGAGACGAAGGCGCGGTCGAAGTCGTGCAGGAACGGGAATTCCCGCAGCGCGATCTCATAGGTCTCGGCGCCGAAATTGGTCAGGGCGAAGACCGGCACGCCGCGCGCCTTCAGCGCCTTAAGCGTGGCGACCGAGCCCTCGATGACCGGCTGCACCATCTGGAGCCAGTGGTCATGCCACCACAGGATCTGGTCGCGCCAGTCCGGGTGATGCCCGGCCAGTGCCTGCAGCGAGGCCAGGAAGGGCGCGCCGCGGTCGATCTCCAGGTTCGCGGCATGGATCGGCACCGCGTCGAAGAAGGCGCGCCGCCGCGCCTCGCCCAGGCGGCCGTCGTAGAAGGCTTCGGGCTGCCAGCCGATCAGCACGTTGCCTATGTCAAAGATCACCGCTCGGGGCCGCGACATCCTGCACCTTCCTGCGCACCGTTTCCCGCCAGAGCGTATAAAGCCCCGCCCCGCAGATGAGCGCAATCCCCGCCCAGGCGGTGGCGTCGGGCCAGGTGCCGAAGACGAGCACGCCCCAGAAGATCGCCATCGGCATCCCGATGTATTCGAAGGGCGCGACCAGCGCCGCCTCGGTGGTGCGGTAGGCCTGGCTCATCATCAGCCCGCCGAGGCCGACGGCCAGCCCGGTGGCGAGGAAGGCCCACCAGTCGCCGACCGGCGGCATCACCCAGGGCCGGAACAGGAACTCCCAGGTGCTGCCCGGCGCCTGCGCCAGATGGCCGTCGCCGAACCACAGCCCCATGCCGCCGCTGACGATCAGGAAGCCGACCTGGACATAGAAGCTCAGCGTCGCGGCGCTTTCGGTCTCGCGCATGTGGCGGGTCAGCATGTGGCTGGAGGCGTAGCAGAAGGCCGAGATCAGCACCAGGATCGCCGCGGGCTGGATCACCCCGGCCCCCGGCCGCGTCATCACGATGACGCCCGCCATGCCCACGGCGACGGCGGCCCAGCGGCGGGGGCCGACCTTCTCGTGCAGGAAGACCGCCGACATGGTGGTGACGATCAGCGGCGCCACGAAGGCGGTGGCCACGGCATCGGCCAGCGGCATCAGCGACAGGCCGACGAAATAGGTGAGGTTCGAGCACATCACGATCGAGACGCGCAGCAGATGCGCGCCCCGCCGCCGGGTCTTCAACTGGCGGAAGCCGCCGGGCGAAAAGGCCATCACCAGCAGCACCAGCGCCATGCCGATCAGCGCCCGGATCAGGATCACCTGATGCAGGGCATAGCCGGTCTCGGCCAGCGCCTTGATCGCCAGGTCGTTCATCGACAGCACGACGCCGCCGCCGAGCGCCAGCAGGATGCCGGAGGTCGGGCGGGCGGCGGGGGTCGTGGTCGGCGCGGACATGCCCGGATCAGACACCGGGCCGGACGGCGAAACTGTTCCCGAAGCGACATCGGTGCCGCGGACGGAGCCGGAAGCGCCGCACATCCGTCACCCCCGCCGCAGCACCCGGTCCAGCACGTCGAGGAAGCGCGAGCGGTCGGCCTTCGAGAAGCTGCGCCCGCCGCCCTGCCGGAACGGATCGGCGCTGCGCAGGTCGGCCATCAGGTCGCGGGTGGCGAGGATCTGGCCGATGTTGGCCGCGGTCAGCTCCTGCCCGTCGGGCTTCACCACCGCCGCGCCGGCTTCGATTGCCCGGGCCGCCAGCGGGATGTCCGAGGTCACCACCACGTCGCCCGGGCCGGCATGGTCGGCGATCCAGCGGTCGGCCTCGTCCAGGCCGGAGCCGACGTAGACGCTTTCGACCAGCGGGTTGGCGGAAGGCCGGATGCCGCCGTTCGAGACCAGCACCATGCGGATGCGCAGCCGCGAGGCCACCCGCTCGGCCTCCTCCTTCACCGGGCAGGCGTCGGCGTCGATGTAGAGGGTCATGCGGGCCTCCAGAAGGTGCATCTTTCTTGGAAGAAAGATGCAAATTCCTTCCAAGGAATTTGCTGGCTCACCCCCGCAGCGCCTCGGCGTGGAAGGCCACGTGGTCGGGCATGAAGGTCGAGACGAAGAAATAGCTGTGGTCGTAGCCCTTCTGCATCCGCAGCGTCCCGCCCTGCCGCCGTTCGGCCATCGCCGAGGCCAGGGCCTCCGGCTTCAAAAGGTCGATGAACTGGTCCGCGGTGCCCTGGTCGATCAGCATCGGCCCGTCGAAGCCGTATTTCCGCATCAGGAGGCTGGAGTCATGCGCGGCCCAGGCGGAGTCGTCCTCGCCCAGATAGGCGGCAAACTGCTTGCGGCCCCAGTTGCTGGCGGTCGGATTGCAGATCGGCGCGAAGGCCGAGACCGAGCGGAACCGGCCCGGGAAGCTCATGGCGATGGTCAGCGCGCCGTGGCCGCCCATGGAATGGCCGGTGATCGCCTGCGCCGCCTCGGCCAGCGGGAAGGCGCCGAACAGGAGCCGCGGCAGCTCCTCGGTCACATAGTCCCACATGCGGAAATGCGGCGCCCAGGGGGCTTCGGTCGCGTTGACGTAGAACCCCGCGCCCTGGCCCAGGTCGTAGGCCGGGTCGTTCGCCACCCCCTCGCCGCGGGGCGAGGTGTCGGGGAAGACCAGCGCGATCCCGGCCTCGGCCGCCCAGGCCTGCGCGCCGGCCTTGGTCATGGCGTTCTCATGGGTGCAGGTCAGGCCGGACAGATACCACAGCACCGGCACCGGCCCGTCCTCGGCGCCTTCGGGCAGGAACAGGCCGAAGGTCATCTCGCCGCCGGTGGCGGCGGAGGCGTGGGAATAGACGCCCTGGACGCCCCCGAAACAGCGGTTCTCCGAAATCGTCTTCATGTCGTCTCCATTAGGGCTATCACCGCCGTCACCGTCAGCACGGACAGGGCGGTGGAGATCAGGATGGCGGTCGAAACCCGTTGCGGGGCAACGCCGTAGCTTTCCGCAAGGATGAACACATTGCCCGCCACCGGCAAGGCCGCCGCGGCGATCATCACGCCGGCAGCATAGGGCTCGACCGGGAAGACCAGCAGGGCGGCGACGGCCACGGCGGCGGGGTGGAGGACCAGCTTGGCAAAGCTCAGCCAGGCGGCGACCAGCGGCCGGTCGGGGCGGCGCCCGGCCAGCGAGGCACCGATGGCGAACAGTGCGCAGGGCGTGGCGGCGGCGCCGAGCAGGGTCATGTAGTCCTGCACCGGCGGCCAGAGCTGCCACCCAGTGGCGCCCCAGGCCAGGCCGAGGACGGTGGAGACGATCATCGGGTTCTTCAACAGCCCGACCGTCAGCACCCGCAGCGTATCCGGCCCGACGCGGCCGGAGCGGAAGAGGGTGATCAGCAGCGTCAGGATCGAGGAGAACACGATCAGGTCCACTGCCAGCACCAGCAGCACCGGCCCCACCGCCCCGGGGCCGAGCAGCAGCACCAGCATCGGGATGCCGAGGAAGCCGACATTGCCGATCACCCCGGTATGCGCCTCGAACAGCGCCGCCTCGCGGCCGGTGCCGCGGAAAAGGCCGGCGGCCAGCACCAGCGCCCAGACCAGGCCGGTGGCCAGCGTATAGGCCAGCACGAAGGGCAGGCTGAAGATCTCGGCCAGCGACAGGTTGGCGGCGAAGCCGAACAGCATGGCGGACAAGGCGAAGTAGAAGACGAAACGGGTCAGCTGCCCCGTCGCCTCGGGCGAGAGCAGGCGGAAGCGGGCGGCGAGGAAGCCGGTGCCGATCACGGCGAAGAAGGGCAGGGTCTTGAGCAGGATCGCCAGCATGGCGCCCGTCCTGTCATGCGCGGGGGGAAAGGGCAAGGCGGGGCGGGGGCGCGAT